>JADKFR010000013.1 GCA_016717345.1 Propionibacteriaceae bacterium | reverse complement strand
GGCCGCGTTCCACCCTGGCAGCGGTCGTCCGTCCGGACTCGTCCAGCGACCGGTCCCAGATCAGCGCAGGACGGACCTGACCGGGCAGCAGGCTGGTCGCCCTCCGACAGCACCGCGGGGTGCAGCGGAGTTCGGGAAGTCGGCGCGTAGGAGAGTCTCTTGCCCCGCCTAGCTGCGCCTCGGCATCCACCAACCCGCCGGGGGTGACGAAGGCCGCCACGTCCGCGATCGCGTACCGCAGCAGATAGCCCGGAACCGACTCTGGAGAGGTGGAACGCCTGGTCGAGATCGGTGGAACCCGCAGGGTCGATGGTCACGGACTCGATGTCGGTGCAGTCCCGCGAGGGCAGGACGGGTGGGCGCTCGACCCCGGCTCCGCTTCGTCCAACACCTCAGCTGGAAACTCGCCGGGAACCCCGAGGGGACGCTCTTTCCGCAGGCGACGCAGGCCCTCGCGCAGCGCGGGCGGCTCAGAGACCTTCAGGAGAGGTAACGCGAGGGCATGGGACCTCTCTGCCTGGTGGCGGCCAACGGTGGCGACCCAGCCAGCCTGGGACGGCAGGGGCAGGTTCACCCGGACCCGCGCGGATCACCGGCCGCGCCTAGTGCCCGGCCGCCAGGTCCCGTGCCTGGAGTGGTCCGACCAGGTCGGGTGCGGTGAGGTGGCGCGGGCCGGCGTCCAGTCACCGGACGGGTTCGCCACGCAGCCGGCGTGAGCCTCAGGTTCTCGGGACGGGATCGCCGTCCAGCGCGCGGTTCACCAGCGCATCAGCGGCCTTGTTCTCAGCACGGGCACCCACGTCCAGCGAACCTTCGGTGGCCGCAGCGACTGGCCTTCAGGGCCAGCGGTTTCATGTCAGGATGCTTCACCCGCCACCGTCCGGCCATCTGCTCGACTACCAACTTGAGTCCAGCCGACCTCCAGCTCACCCGCCGGGGTCGATCGCTCTGGCCATCTCCAGCCCGGCGATCAGCCCGGAATCCTCGGCGACGTTGTTCGAGGCGACGCCCGGAGCCCGTCCCTCACAGTTCAGCAACTCCCCGGTATCGGCGTCACGGACCAACGCCCCGTAGGCCGCGGGGCCAGGATTACCGCGCGATCCACCGTCCGCCCGGACGATAAGGCGCCGTGGGTCCCGGCCTGGCCGGCGCGGCGGTCTCCGGCGTCTCGGCGTCGAAGAAGGACGGCCGAGCTGCGGCAACCGGGGCGGGCGGGCCATCAGGCGCCGCCACCACGCACCAGGATGCGCGCGCACTCGCAGCGCACCACCTCGTCCTCGGCAGCGGCAGCGTACTCCGCCAGCGCCGTGGCGGTCGCCTCCAGTTGGCAGCCGCCGCACCGCCGTCCGTTCAGGGGAGCTGCGCCGAGCCCGCCGCTGCGCGCGGCGATCCGCCGGTACAGCGCAACCAGCTCGGCGGGCAACGCGGCCGCGGCAGCCTCCTGCCGAGCGCGCTGCTCGGCCAGTTGGTCGTCGATCTGGCTGACGAGCGCGTCGCGGGAGGCGATCAACGCCCGCAGGGAATGCTCGACCTCGGTGCGTTCCTCCTGCAGGCTGTCGCGCATCCCGGTGGCGGTCTCCAGTCGCTCCATCACCTCGAGCTGGATGTCCTCAGGTCCGCCAGATCCGCCGCTTCAGGTGGTCGATCTCCTCGATCAGGCCTGAGCTGTTTGGGGTCGGTGACGGTCCCCCCGTCCAGGCGGCGCTGGTCCCGAGCCCGTCGCTCCTTCACCGGGACCAGATCGGATTCGGCCTTGTCCATCTCCGCTTCGAGGTCGCTGACCAGGGTCCGGGCGGCCACCAGCGACTCCCCCAGGGACGCCCGCAGCTTGTGGCCCCTGGCGATCTGGGCATGCTGGCAGCGAGCGGCGACGGTGTTCCAACTGGGCGATCACGGTGTCGATCGCCTGCAGGTCGAGCAACCCCGCTGTGCCGCTGCGGCAGCCTTCATCGCGCCTCCTGTGGTGTGGGGACCGACTCTAGCGGGATTAGCATCAGGAGATGGACCGAGCAGCGCCCGAGCCAACCGTGGAGCTCCCCAATCGACAAACCCGTTCTCGGAGCCGTTCCGCGAGTTCATCCTGCAGGGCTGGGCCCCGTACCCCGACGCGCTGCCGAACCCGCTTCCGGCCGCGGTCTGACGCCGCAGCGCCGGGACGCGATCGCCGCTGCCTCCTGGGGAACGACTGGTGATTCCTGCCGGCGAACTGAAGCCGCGCGCCAACGACACCGACTACCGCTTCCGTCCACATTCGGCCTTCGCTCACCTGTCGGGTCTGGGCGCGACCGGGAGCCCGGGTCGGTCCTGGTGCTGGAGCCGACGGACGCAGGCCCCGCAGCGACCCTGTACTTCGCCGCGCGCTCCCGCACCGATCCGGAGTTCTACGCCGACGCCCGCTACGGGGAGATGTGGGTGGGCACCCGGGAGTCGCTGGCCGAGATGGCTGCACTCACCGGCCTGGCCTGCGCGCCGATCTCGGAGCTCCCGGCGGCGCTGGCGAAGAATCTCGATGCGGTGTCCGTCCGGATCGTGCGGACGGCGGACGCCGACCTCACCGTCACCCTGGACGGCCTGCGCACCGAGCACGCCGTGGACGTGGTCCAGGCCCGGGTCGCCGACGACGACCTGCTGGTCGCCCTATCGGAACAACGCCTGGCCAAGGACGATTTCGAGCTCGCGGAGCTCCGGGCGGCCTGCGCCGCGACCGCGGTGGGCTTCGAGGCGGTGGTCGCCGACCTGCCCGAGGCCGTCCGGCGGGGACGGGGGGAACGCTGGGTCGAGGGGATCTTCGGGCTGCATGCCCGCCACCAGGGCAACGCGATCGGGTACGACACGATCGCGGCCGGTGGCGACCACGCCAACACCCTGCACTGGATCCGCAACGATGGCGAGCTGCGCCCGGCGACCTGCTGCTCCTGGACGCCGGGGTCGAGGTGGACTCGCTCTACACCGCCGACATCACCCGCACCCTGCCGGTCTCAGGGCTCTTCTCCCCGCCCAGCGCCGGGTGTACACGGCAGTGCTCGAGGCCCAACAGGCCGGGATGGACGCGGCGCGGCCGGGAGCGAGTTCTCCGACGTCCACGCTGCGGCGGTCGCGGTGATCGCCCGTCATCTCGAGGAGCGGGGCTGCTGCCGGTGACGGCCGCCGCGTCCCTGGATCCGGTGACCGGTGGTCACCACCGACGGTGGATGGTCCACGGCACGTCCCATCACCTGGGGCTGGACGTCCACGACTGCGCCCAGGCCCGGGCGGACCACTACCGGGACGGGGTGCTGCAGGCCGGGATGGTGATCACCGTCGAGCCGGGGCTCTACTTCAAGAGCACCGATCTGCTCGTGCCGGAGGAACTTCGCGGTATCGGCGTCCGGATCGAGGACGACATCGCGATCACCCCGACCGGGGCCGAGGTGCTCTCGGAATCACCTGCCCCGTGACCCGGATGCCGTCGAGGCCTGGATCGCCGGAATCTGGTCCCGTCCCTGACCCGCCGGGGCCACCTGGTCCCACCCGCGACTGCCGGACGCCGGCGGTTCGGGCAGCCGATTCGGGCCTGCGGCGGGCGTTCAGGAGCAGTGCGCGGACGTTCCGGGCGACGGGGGGTGGGAGGTTCTAGAGTGCTGCTCGTGACTGATCCCAAGCAGACCAAAGTTGTTCTCGACGAGTCTCAGATGCCGACCCACTGGTACAACCTGGTGGCCGATCTCCCGACCCCACCGCCCCCGCACCTTCACCCGGGGACGCAGCAGCCGCTGGTTCCCGAGGACCTGAGCGCCCTCTTCCCGATGGGCCTGATCGCGCAGGAAACGTCCACCGAGCGCTGGATCGAGATTCCGACCGAGGTACACGACATCTACCGCCTGTGGCGTCCGTCCCCCTTCTACCGGGCGCGACGGCTCGAGAAGGCGATCGGCACCACCGCGCGCATCTACTACAAGTACGAGGGCGCGTCGCCGGTGGGCAGCCACAAGACCAACTCAGCCGTCGCGCAGGCGTACTACAACATGGTCGCCGGCCGTACCCGGCTGACCACCGAAACGGGCGCCGGGCAGTGGGGGTCGGCGTTGGCCTTCGCCTGCCAGATCTTCGGCCTCAGCTGTGACATCTGGCAGGTCCGCAGCTCGTATGAGGGCAAGCCCTACCGCCACGTGTTGATGGAGACCTTCGGCGCCACCGTCACCTCCAGCCCCTCGGAGTTGACCGAGGCCGGACGTGCCCTGCGCGAGAAGTTCCCCGACACCACCGGGTCGCTCGGCATGGCGATCAGCGAAGCGGTGGAGGCCGCCGCCAAGGACCCGAACGCCAGCTATTCCCTGGGCAGTGTGCTGAACCACGTGATGCTGCACCAGACAGTGATCGGCCAGGAGGCGTTGAAGCAGCTGGAGCTCTTCGACGAGCAGCCGGCCGACTTCCTGTTCGCCTGCGCGGGGGGCGGCTCCAACCTGGCGGGGATCAGCTTCCCGTTCATCCGGGAGAACCTGGAGGGGCGCTCCAACACCACGATCGTGGCCTGCGAACCGAAGGCCGCCCCGTCCCTGACCGAGGGCGAGTACCGCTACGACTTCGGCGACACCGCCCACCTGACGCCGTTGCTGAAGATGTACACCCTCGGCAACGAGTTCGTCCCGACCCGGTCCACGCCGGCGGATTGCGCTACCACGGCATGTCTCCCCTGGTCAGCCACTGCTACCACGAAGGCCTGATCGGGGCCATCTCGGTCAAGCAGCGCGAGGCGTTCGAGGCGGGGGTGCTCTTCGCCAGGGCCGAGGGGATCGTTCCGGCCTCGGAGTCGAACCACGCGATCGCCGGTGCGTTGCGTCAGGCTCGCCAGGCGACCCTGGACGGCGAGTCGCCCGTGATCGTGATCGGCGTGTCGGGCTCAGGCCAACTCGACCTGCCCGCCTACGCCGAGTTCCTGGCCGGCGAGATGGCCGACAGCTGAGGTGGATGCCTGATGGCCCGGAGGGCGGACGCGATCGCCGCCCCGGTTCGAGCGTCGCCAATGGCGGCCGTGGCTGTGGCAGAGGTCGCTGTTCGCCCGAGTCCGGCAGCCGCGCGGGTCCCTCCAGTGATTCGTCTTGCGGTGGTACCTGCGGGTGGAACGGAGTTACCCTCGCCGATGACCTCGAATCAATGGCTGGGACCTGCGCAGGCGTGACCTGCTCCACCGTCCACCGTGCTGTTGGAGTGGCTCGTCCGCCGCTGGTGTACCACGGGTGGGCCGAGATTCGCCGTGCGGGGCCCCGCCCCCGGCCCGCAATCTTACGTGCTCCCCCGCTCGCCCTGGGCAGCGCCCGTGCTGGCACGCACCCCCCCCGCTGGGACGTGGCCTCCCGCCGCTGACCTGGATTACGACGTCGGGTTCGGCCCCTCCCCGGTCGAGGGATCGGCGCCCTGCGGGGACGGGGTCGAGGGGCTCTGGCTGCCGCCCAGCCCGGGCTGGCCGGCGGCGGGTCCGAACCCGGCCTCCCCGGGCGGGGACTGCGGTGCCTGCGGGGCCGCTGGCGGGTACTGTCCGTAGCCCGGCTGTCCGTAGCCCGGCTGCCCGTAGCCCGGCTGACCGTAGCCCGGCTGCGGAGCGGTCGGCTGACCGTACGGTGTGGTGGCGGGCTGTGGGTAGCCGGAGGGCGCGGCTGGCCCGAAGCCGGGCTGGGGCTGCTGCCCGTACCCCGGGCCCCCAGCCTGGGCGGGTTGATAGGGCACCGGCACCTGAGTCCTCGGGTCGAACTGGGCCTGGCGCAGGCTCGGGAGGGTCGTGAGCAGTTCGCGCGCCTGACCCGAGACCTTGTGCTCGCTGAGGAGTTCGTACCTGGTCGCCACGGTCTGGGTCACGGACGTGAAGTCACGCTTACCCTGGCTCATCCAGTACCCCAAGGCGGCGAAGACGACCCCGATCAGAATGCCGATCAGCAACGCCGAGATGAAGAGCACCATGAAGTTGGAGTTCGGCATGAAGATCCACATCAGGAAGGTCACCATCAGGCCCGTCGAGAGCCCGCTCTGAACTCCCTGACCGAGCACGGTCCCCCAATTGCGGCGCCCGAGCACCCGCTCCATGGAACGCAGTTCGGTGCCGACGATGCACAGGTTCTCGACCGGGAAGTGCTTGTCCGCCAAGAAGTCCACGGCCTGTTGGGCTTCGTCGTAGGTGGCGAAAATGCCCACTGACTGGGGGTATTCGAGGTTGAACAGCTTGGACAACCTCGGTGTCGGTTGCGTCATCGGATTCCTTCCATTCCAGCCGCGGCACCACGGGCCGCGATGGCTGCGGCCAGCTTGACCCCGGCCTCATCCACCATCTCATCGTCGACCACGATCGCACCCACGGCCCCTCCGGAGGTCGCGGTGGCAGCGGCGTACGCCGACATGATTTTCAACGCGCGGTCAAAATCCGCCTGCCTGGGTGAGTAGATCTGGTTGCCCGCCTCGACCTGATCCGGGTGCAGCACCCACTTGCCGTCGTAGCCGAGCGCCGCGCTCAGTTCTGCCGAACGCCTGAATCCGTCGACGTCCCGAATCGCCACGAACGGCCCGTCGATCGCCTGCAGCCCGTGGGCACGGGCGGCCACAAGGATCGACATCAGCACGTGGTGGAACGCGTCAGCCGGGTAGCCGGCCGGTTGCGCCCCCACGTTGAGCCCGCCCATCCCCAGGCTGGCCATGAAGTCACCTGGGCCGTACACCAGACTCTGCAGCCGCGGACTGCTCGCGGCGATCTCGTTGACGTGCAGCAGCCCGACAGCGTCCTCGATCTGGACCTCCAGGCCGATCCGTCCCAGCGGCAGGCCCGCGGTGTGCTCCACCTGGGTGAGCAGCAGGTCAAGCGCCTGTACCTGGGCGGCGGACTGGGTCTTGGGCAGCAGCAGCGCGTCGATGTGGGCACCCGCTCCCGTCACCACCTCGATCACATCCCCGTAGGTCCAGGGACTCTCCCACCCGTTGACCCGCACGGTGACCAGGGGCGCGGCGAAGCCGTCCGGGCTGGTCAAGGCCGCAACGATCCGCTGACGGGATTCGACCTTGACCGGGGGCGCCACGGCGTCCTCCAGGTCAAGAAACAGCGCGTCGACGCCGAGGCCCCTGGCTTTGGCGATGAACCGGTCCGAGGAGCCAGGCACGGCGAGAACGGTGCGGCGGGTAGCTGTCACAAGCACAGCCTAGGTGGTGCCGCCCTCAGGCGGCGAAGCCACAGGGGATCCACAGGTGGCCGGGGCGGTCTCACAGCGACCCGGGCGACAGCCTCCCGGGCCCGGGGACGAAATCGCCACCAGCGCTCACTCCCACCCCGAGGAACGGGCCTCACCGCCATCGGCGCTTTTGTCCCATTCCGGACCCAACCGCCGCCCCGCACCCGGAGACCGGGATCAGGCGACCGGGGTGACGCCCAGCTTCAAGCCCGCCAAGCTGCGCTTGCGGCTCGCCAGACGATCGGCGAGCCCGTCCAGCACCGCGGCGGCGGGCCGGGCAGCATCGGTGGCAACCAGCGGAACTCCCACATCACCGCTGGTGGCCATGGCCGGATCCATCGGCACCTCAGCGAGCAGGGGAACCTCGTACCCCAGGCGCTCGGTCAACGTGCTCGCCACGGCCTGACCGCCGCCGGAGCCGAAAACGTCGACGCGATGGGTCTGGGCGCAATGAGGGCAGCTGACATTCAGGTAGGCCATGTTCTCCACGACACCGATCACCCGCTGGTCGAACATCGAGGCCATCGTCCCAGCGCGCTCAGCCACCTCAGCGGAGGCCTGTTGTGGGGTGGTCACCACGATCACTTCCGCGTTGGGCAACTTCTGCCCCAGCGACAACGCCACGTCCCCGGTGCCCGGGGGCAGGTCCACGAGCAGGAAGTCGAGGTCACCCCAGTAGACGTCTGCAAGGAATTGCTGCAGCGCGCGATCCAGGATCGGCCCGCGCCACGCGATCACCTGGTCGCGACGCTCCTTCAGCATCCCGATCGAGATCACGGTCAGACCCATCGCAGGGACGGGCAGGATCATCCCATCGACCGACGTGGGGTTGGCGTCGACCAGGCCGAGCATCTGAGGAATCGAGTGTCCGTAGATGTCGGCATCCAGCACGCCGACACGCTTGCCCCGTCCGGCCAGAGCCATGGCCAGGTTCACGGTCACCGACGACTTCCCGACGCCGCCCTTGCCAGAAGCGATCAGGATGACCTGGGTCAGGTTCCCCGCCTTCGCGAACTGGATCTCCCGCTCGTCCCGGCCGCCTCGCAGCTGCTTCTTCAAGGCTGCCCGCTGCTCATCGCTCATCGTCCCCAATTCGAGGTTGAGCGCGGTCACCCCCTCAACCCCCAGCACCGCGGCGTTGACATCTGCCTCGATGGTCGACTGCAGTGGGCACCCGGCGATGGTCAGCAGGACTCGGACGTCCACCCGTCCATCCGGATGGGCGATGACGGAATCGACCATCCCCAGTTCGGTGATCGGACGATGGATCTCCGGGTCGATGACCCCGGCGAGGGCGGTGCGGACGGCACTGGCGAGTTCAGACATGGGTCAAACCTAGTTCAACCTGACTGGGGCGGTCATTTCCGCCGGGCAGAGTCCGCTTCCGCCTCCGGGTCCAGTTCGGCCAGCAACTCGCGCAGCTCGGCTCGAATGAAGTCGCGGGTGGCAAGGTCATTGACCCTCAGCCGCAGGGAGGCGATCTCACGCGCGAGGAAGTCCATGTCGGCCCTCGATTGGGCGGCGACCTCGCGGTCATGTTCCAGACTGACTCGATCCCTGGCTTCCTGGCGGTTCTGGGCAAGCAGGATCAGCGGCGCTGCATACGAGGCCTGCAGGGACAGCACAAGGGTCAAGAAGATGAACGGGAAGCGGTCGGGAGCCAGTGACTCCGGCGCATAGATGTTCCAGAGGATCCAGGCGACGATGAAGATCGACATCCAGATCAGGAACCCGGCGGTGCCCATGAACCGCGCGAACTCTTCGGCGAAACTCCCGAAGACGTCCCGGTCGAACCGCACTCGCGACAGCCACAGGTTGGATCCGCGGCCGGGAATGTCCAACCTGTCCTGCCGGTCCTGCCTAGCCATCGTTCACCTCTGCCTCCAGCCGGTCCAGCTGCACGCCCCGCCAGTCGTTCGGGAGGATGTGATCCAGGACATCGTCCACCGTGACCGCCCCGAGCAGCCGCCGGTTCGAATCGACCACCGGGGCGCAGACCAGGTCATACGTGGCGAAGTACCGGCTCACCTGCGCGATGTTGGAGGCGGGGGTCAGCGGAGTGATGTCGGGATCGATCAGCCCTGCCGCGAGGACGGACGGCGGCTCGCGCAGCAGCCGCTGGATGTGGACGGCGCCGAGGTAGCGACCGGTGGGGGTGTCCAGCGGCGATCGGCAAATGAACGCCAGGGCCGCCATGGCGGGCGTGATCTCCGGACGCCGGAGCGACGCCAGGGCATCAGCGACCGTCGCGTCGGCGGCCAGGATCACCGGCTCGGGGTTCATTAAACCTCCGGCGGTCGCGGCGTCGTACGTCAGGAGGGTCCGGACGTCCTGAGCCTCCTCGGGCTCCATCCGCTCCAGGATGTCCTCGGCGAGTGCCGAATCAAGTTCGGCGATCAGGTCCGCGGCGTCGTCGGGGTCCATCTCCTCCAGCACGTCGGCTGCGCGTTCGGTGTCGAGCGAGGCGATGACGGCGACCTGTTCGTCCTCGGGAAGCTCCTCCAGGGCCTCCGCGAGTTGCTCATCGGCCATCGCCTTGACGACCTCGCCCCGCAACGTCGGGTCCATGTCATGGAGCTCGCGGGCAACGTCGGCCGGCTTGAGCTCGCTGAGTCGCATCACGAGTTGGTCGGCGTCCCGGGGCGCTTCGGCTTCAATGAAATCGGGCACCTCGGACCACTCGACGATCGTGACGTGGCCTCGCTGGAACGGATTGCGCCTGCCGACCTCACGCAGGGCGACCTCCGAAACCTCCCAGTCGTGATGACGACTCCGACGCACCGCAATGTCGAAGATGGTTTCCTCGCGCTGGGACGCCGCCCGGGCAACCGTCCGGTCGAACAGTTGGTCGATCACCAGCGTCTCATTCTCGCGGGCCTCGAACCTGCGAGTGTTGACCATGCCGGAAATGATGACCTGGTTGGCGTCGATGGAGCGGACCCGATCCATCGGGAGGAAGATCCGGCGAAGGGCGAACAATTCGACCACCAGCCCCCGCACCTTGGGCGGACGGCTCCCCGAGCGATTCTGGATGACGACGTCACGGACCTTGCCCACCTGGTCCCCGTTGGGATCCAGCATGGGCAGACCCTTGATCCTCGACACGAAGATCGAGGCGCTCCCGGCACTCACGGTTGGAGGCTATCGCCTCTCGTGATTCGCCGGGTAGCGCGAAACTAGGTGGCTTCGGGATCGAAGGCGACAAGGCGGGGGCCGGTCGCCGCGGGCTGTGGCGATGCCGTGGCTGCGGGCGCGGCCACCGCAGCGGAGGAGGCACCGACCAACTCCGACGCCGTGGGGAGGAGCTTGGCGGCCTCCCGAAGATCCTGGGTGGTCTCCTCGCCGAGCAGGCGTTGGCCCAGGTTCCGCGGGTTGAGGTCTGACAGGGAGATGTCTGCGTACTCAGGGCCGAGCTCGGCCCGCAACTGCCCGCGCGCGTCGTTGGCGATCCCTCGCAGGTACTGGATCACGCGAGCTGCCTTGCGTGCCAGATCCGGCAGCTTCTCAGGACCGAAGATAATGACCGCGAGCACGGCGAGAACGACGATCTCGCTGCCGTTGAAGTCGATCATGTGATGAGGGTAGCCGGGTCGGCCGGGCAGCCAGGCTCAGAAACCGCTCGACTCCAGCACCGCGACGAAGGCAGCTGCCTGGTCGGGACTGGCAGGCAGCAAGGGACGACGCACACCGCCGGGCGAGAAGCCCCGAGCCGCAAGACCGGCCTTCACCAACAGGCAACCCTGGGTCGCGAAGACGCCGGTGTAGACCGGGAGCAAAGCCGCATTGCGGGCAATCGCCCCCGCGACGTCGCCCGCCAGGAACGCCTCGATCATCTCCCGCGTGGCCACCCCGGTGAAGTGGGTGGAGGTGCCCACGACGCCGGCACCGCCGACCGCGAGCAGGGGCAGGGTCATGGCGTCATCGCCGGAGTAGTAGGCCAGGTCGGTCGCGGCGATGACCTTGGCCGACTCGACCACCAGCCCTTTGGCATCCTTGACGGCCACAATGCGCGGATGCGCCGCGACCTCGATCATGGTCGCGGTCTCGACCGGGATTCCACTGCGATGGGGGATGTCGTAGATCATGATCGGCCGTCCGGTGCCCTCCGCGACCGTCAGGAAGTGATCGGCCAACGCGTCCTGCGGGGGACGGGAGTAGTACGGCGTGACCACCAGCAGGCCGTCCGCACCAGCGTCCTCGGCGGCGTGGGCGAGTTCCAGGGTGTGGGCGGTGTCGAACGTCCCGACCCCGGCGATGATCGCCGCCCGGTCACCCACTTCGGCGATCACCACGTCCAACAGCGCGCGCTTCTCGGCGTCAGTGGTGGTGGGGCATTCGCCCGTCGTCCCATTGATCACGAGTGCGTCGTTGCGCTGGTTGTCGACCAGGTGCGCCGCGAGCCTGCGGGCCTCGTCGTAATTCACCGAGCCGTCGGTGTGGAACGGGGTCACCATGGCCGTCTGGATTCGACCGAAGGTCAGCGGGGTCATGGCAGCAGCCTATTGGGTCGTGATGACGACGAGCGGGTCTCCATCTCTGACGACGTCACCCACGGCCACCACGATCTCGCTGACGACGCCCACCACGTCGGCCAACACCGGGATCTCCATCTTCATCGACTCGAGCACCACGACCGGGTCGTCAGCGGCTAGCCGCTGGCCCACCGCAACTTCGATGCTCAGGACGTTCGCGACCAACTCGGCGACTACCACGTGACTCATGGCACGCCATCGTACTGGTGTGCCATGGGTTCGCTACGCTGAGCCCGTGACACCAGCACCGAAAACGTCCGCCACGTCAGCGGCCAGCCAGGCGTTCGCCGAGTCGTTCGTGGAGGAATCCAGTGCGGCCCTTGCCGCGCGCGACAAGGCGGCGGAACTGGGAGTCGATTGCCTCAGCCCGGCCGGAGCCGCGTTGCTGACGCTCCTGGCCGCCACCCTGCAGGCGCGCAACGCCGTCGAGGTCGGCACCGGGACGGGTGTCGCCGCCGTGGCGCTGCTCACCGGGATGGTCCCGGACGGGGTGCTGACCAGCATCGATGTCGAGAACGAACTGCAGTTGCACGCGCGAGGCATCCTGACAGCCGCAGGCATCCCCAGCCGCCGCGCCCGCCTGATTGCCGGTTCGGCGCTCACCGTCCTCCCCAAGTTGACCGACGGGGCCTATGACCTGGTCTTCGTCGACGGCGACCCCCTCGAGTACGTCGAGTACGTCGCGCAGGCCTCGCGCCTGCTGCGGACGGGGGGACTCCTCGTGCTGCATCACGCCCTGTGGCAGGGCAAGGTGGCCGACCCGCACAATGAAGAGGACGAGCCGCTCATCATCAGTGAGGCGCTGGACGCGGTGCGCGACCTTGAGGGCTTCACCGCGGCCCTCGTGCCGGTCGGCGACGGCCTGTTGATCGCCGTGAAGGGCTGACCTTCCGTCCCTCCGCCACCTCGTCGCCGCCTGGACGTCCCCCGCGGGCGCACGTCCACAGGCCCACAGGCGCGCCCCTCACGCCCACCGCACGCGAAACGCCCACCACACGCAAAACGCCCACCACACGCAAAACGCTCGCCCCGAGGATTCCTCGAGGCGAGCGTTTCACAGCTGCTGGGCTGTCACCAGTTGCCGGGCACCTTGAAGTTCTTCGGCACCACCGTGATGCCGCTCTCCACGTAGAAGCCGCGAGCCCGGTCATGGTCGGGATTGGTTCCGATCTCGACCCCGTCGGGGACGATGACGCCCTTGTCCAGGATTGCCCGACGGATCACGGCGTTGCGCCCGATCCGGCAGCCGCTGTAGATCACCGACTCCTCGATCCGGGCCCACTTGTCGACCATGACGTTCGGTGAGAGCACGGAACGGTCGACGTCGCCCCCGGAGATGATGCAACCGTTGCTCACGATCGAGTCCTCGGCGGTGCCGCGGAGCGTGAACTTGGCCCCCGGCAACTGGGCCTGGGAGGTCCAGATCGGCCACTTCCGGTTGTACAGGTTGAACTCGGGGTCCACAGACACCAGGTCCATATGGGCGGCATGGTAAGCCTCGATCGTGCCCACGTCCCGCCAGTAGTTGCGATCCTTGTCGGTCGAGCCTGGGACGTTGTTCATGGTGAAGTCGTAAACCTGCGCCTGACCGGCAGCCACGAAGTTCGGGATGATGTTGCCGCCCATGTCGTGGCGGGACTTGTTGTCCTCGGCGTCGGCCACCAGGGCTTCAACGAACGCCGAACGCGTGAAGACGTAGTTACCCATCGACGCGTAGGACTCCTCCGGGCTGTCGGGCAGGCCCGGCGGGTCGGACGGCTTCTCCAGGAAGCGCTCGATCTTGCCGTCGGCGGCCGCGTCGATGATCCCGAACGCCGAGGCCTCGGCCCGCGGCACCCGGATCCCGGCGATGGTGCAGTCGAGTCCGGAGTCGATGTGGGCCTCCACCATCTTCTCGACATCCATGCGGTAGATGTTGTCGGCACCGAACACCACCACGTACTCGGGGTCCTCGTCGTTGATCAGGTTCATCGACTGGTAGATCGCGTCGGCGCTCCCCATGAACCACTGCTTGCCCGTGCGCTGCTGGGCCGGGACCGACGTCACGTAGCTGCCGAGCATGGTGCTCATGCGCCACGTCACGGAGATGTGGCGGTCGAGCGAGTGGGACTTGTACTGCGTCAGGACGCAGATCTTGGTCAGGTCGGAATTGGCCAGATTCGACAGGACGAAGTCGATCAGGCGATAGGTGCCCCCGAAGGGCACAGCGGGCTTGGCTCGATCAGCAGTGAGCGGCATCAGCCGCTTACCCTCGCCTCCGGCGAGGACTATCGACAGGACGTTCGGTCGAATGGTCATGACTGAGAACCTAGAACCTTCGCCAAGGCGCCACAAGAAAACCGCCGAAAAGGTCCGCTTTTGGCAGGGGTGTGACACGATCCCGGTATGGCACTGCGAGTCTCCATTCTCACGCGTGAGTACCCACCGCACATCTACGGCGGAGCCGGCGTGCACGTCGGCCAACTCGTCCCTCAACTCCGCAAGTTCGCCGAGTCCGTGGACGTCCAATGCATGGGCGAGCCCCGCGACGGCGCGACGGCACACCCGGAAACCTTCCCTGAGGGCGCCAACGCCGCGCTCCGCGTGCTCGGAGCGGACGTCTCGATGGCGAACGCCATTCCGTCCAACGTCGACGTCATTCATTCCCACACCTGGTACGCCAACTTCGCCGGGCTGATCGGCTCGAAGTACCTCGACGTCCCCCACGTTGTCACCTCGCATTCCCTGGAACCCCACCGCCCCTGGAAGGCCGAGCAACTGGCCGGCGGCTACCGGGTCTCCTCGTGGGCGGAGCGGACGTCGTTCCTCGACGCCGCAGCCGTGATCTCGGTCAGCCAGGGCATGCGCGCCGACGTCCTGGAGAGCTATTCCGACCTCGACCCGGATCGGGTCTTCGTCGTCAAGAACGGGATCGACCCGGACGAGTTCAAGCCGGACCAGGGAACCGATGTGGTTGACTCCCTCGGCGTCGACCGGGACCGTCCCCTCGTGGTGTTCGTCGGTCGGATCACCCGCCAGAAGGGCCTCGTCCATCTGGTTCGGGCGGCGCAGCAACTCGACCCCGACACCCAACTGCTCCTGCTCGCCGGAGCCCCGGACACCCCCGAAATTGCCGCCGAGTTCAACGACGCGTTCGCCGAGCTCAGCAAGGTGCGCAGCGGCTCGGTCAAGTGGGTGCAGGAGATGCTGCCCCGCGCCTCCGTCCGGCAGGTCCTCACCCACGCGACGGTGTTCGCCTGCCCTTCGGTCTACGAGCCGCTCGGCATTGTGAACCTGGAGGCGATGGCCTGCGAGACCGCCGTGGTGGCCAGCGCGGTCGGCGGCATCCCCGAGGTCGTCGTGGACGGTCAGACCGGGACCCTGGTCGCCTACGATCCCAAGCAGGCCGGCGATCCGGCGTACGTCGCCGCCTTCGAGGCCTCCTTCGCCCAGCAGATCAACGCCATCACCCGCGATCCTGCCCTGGCCGACCAGATGGGCAAGGCCGGTCGCCGCCGCTGCATTGACGAGTTCTCCTGGGAGAAGATCGCGAAGGAGACCATCGCGGTGTACGACAAGGCCATCGCGATCCACGCGTCGGCCTAGGAGCCAGACCAATGCGTGAGGCCCCGGGACGTCGTCCCGGGGCCTCACGCACTGGCATTGTTGGATCAGGCGACGACGACACCCTCCAGTGCTGCCTTCAACTCGGCCGCCTCAATGGCGTTCATCTCAATGACCAGGCGTCCGCCTCCTTCAGCAGGAATGCGCATCGCAATCACGCGCCCTTCCTTGGCCACCTCGATCGGCCCGTCACCGGTCCGGGGTTTCATCGCTGCCATCGCATACCTCACTCGTCTGCTGGTTCGAACTCGTCCATTATTCCATCCGGGCGCGACCTGACGTGCACCGGCCCGCCGGACCAGACTCGCTCAGTCTGATGCCGCGACCGGGACGGGCTCGTCGAGCTGCTGGGCGAGCCTGTCGAGAAGCTCGTCCACCTGCTGCATCGAATAACCTCCCGCGACCACCTGGAATCGCACCGCGCGAAGATCGTCGCCGCTCAGTCGGCCGGTGGGAACGTGGGCCACGGGGGTGCTGGTCACGGTGGGCGGAAGTTCGCCGAGACGACCACTCGCCGCGACCGCCGCGAGGCCGAGGACCGCCACGGCAATCATCCACACCAGCCATTCCATGCCTTGATGCTACCGGGGACCTCAGGACATCTGGGCGGAGGTGTCCGGCGACAGCGACGGACCGGGTGATGTCACCAGACGCACCGCCTCGTCCGGGTCGTCAGCGATCTGGAGCAGGTCCAGGTCGGCCTTGCCGATGAAGGAACCGGCAAGCACCGCCTCCTGGAGCCAGCCGAGCATGCCGTCCCAGAAGGTTCGGCCGTACAGCACGATGGGGAACGATGTCACCTTGCGGGTCTGCACAAGAGTCAGCGCCTCGAACACCTCATCGAAGGTACCGAAGCCGCCCGGCATGACCACGAATCCCTGGGAGTACTTCAGGAACATCACCTTGCGTGCGAAGAAGTACCGGAAGTTGATGCCGAGCGTGACGTACTTGTTGAGCGACTGCTCGAACGGCAACTCGATTCCGAGGCCGACGGAGACACCACCGGCGCGCGTTGCGCCCCGATTGGCGGCCTCCATGATTCCCGGTCCGCCCCCGGTGATCGTGGCAAAACCCGCCTCGGCGAGACCCCGTCCGATCTCGACGGCTGCGGCGTACATCGGGTCGGTCTTCGGGGTGCGCGCCGAGCCGAAGACACCGATCGCGGGGCCGAGTTCAGCCAGAGTGCCGAACCCCTCGACGAACTCTGACTGGATTCGCATGACCCGCCACGGGTCGGAATGCACCCAACCAGCATCGCCACGGCTACTCAGGAGTCGCTGGTCGGTGGTGGTCGGCTGCACCTGGTCATGACGTCGGATGACCGGTCCCTGGGTGCGCACACGTCTGTTCACGCTGGCCAATCTAGCCAGGGCGCGATGAACGGCGAGTGGACGCCGGATGAATGGCAGCACGCACGGTGGCCACGATGTCGTCAGGAGCCGCAAGCATGCCCCAGGTGAATCGCAGCACCCGCCACCCGGCGATCACGAGCGCGTTCTGTCGCGCTCGGTCTTCAGTGAAGGCGGCGCGCGACGAGTGATGCTCGTACCCATCGATCTCGATCGCCACTCGCAGCGCCGGGAAGGCGATGTCGAGCCAGAACTGGCGGCC
Organism: Propionibacteriaceae bacterium; assembly: GCA_016717345.1. Lineage (GTDB taxonomy): Bacteria > Actinomycetota > Actinomycetes > Propionibacteriales > Propionibacteriaceae > Propionicimonas. The sequence goes on along the minus strand of JADKFR010000013.1, from coordinate 110,344 downwards.
CTGGATCATGACCGGGTGGTTCGCCACCCAACCGCGAATCCGATGGCGATCGAACAGGTCGTGATACTCACGCTCGGCGATCGACCAGGGGTGCGATCGGGAACGCCGCAACACCCGACGCCGGACGCGATTCCCCACCCTCCCGGGGCAGCGCTGCAGAACTGAAGCCAGCCCCTCCAGCGTCGCCCGTCGCGTGCGCAGCAGGTCATCGATGCGGGATCCCTTGTCGTGGCTCGCCGAATCGACCGCCGTCAGCGCGGCCGAGGTGACCGCGATCCCACCCCGATGGAGCGCGTCTTCGGGCGGTATTGGGCGACGCACGAACCGGAATCCCTTCGCCGGGCGGCGGCGAGTTCGCGTGCTGACTTCGATGATCTGGGGAACCGCGCTGGGCCAGGCTGTGAACCGGGCCGCCACAGCGTCACAGAGCACCGCGTCGGGGACCTTCAAGCAGACAGCACGCACGCGGGTGTCGACGTCGCCGGTCGAGGCCGGATGCACGTACACCCCTGGCAACAGCCGCGCCAGACGTCCGGCGCGGCACCAGCGGCTGAGGCTCGACTTCAGGGGGCGGAGTCTTCGCGCCAGCAGGATTCCGTCGTGCGCGGCGAGCAGCGAGTCAAGGTCGATCACGCCCGGAAGTATCAGCAGCCGTCCCCTGATTCGGTCAGCGAATCAGGCGCCCTGGGGAAAACGGGCCAAAACCGCCGCCAGGTGTGGCAAACGGGCACTCGCACGCTCCCAGCGCCCACTGGCGGCGATTTTGTCCCAGCCGAGAGCGACTCCAGGCCGCCTGGGCCTCAGGAGAGCCAGCGCTGCAGCGCGTCGCGGCAGGTGTAGAGGTCGGCGATCGGGCAATGCTCGTCGTCGGCGTGGGCCTTTCCTGGATCGGCGGGCCCGAAATTGACCGCGGGCACCCCCAACGCGCTGAAGCGGGCGACATCGGTCCAGCCGTACTTGGCCGAAGGTTCGCCCCCGGTCGCGGCCACGAAGTCCCGCGCGATCGGCGTGTCGAGCCCCGGCCGGGCGCCGAGGGCCAGATCGGTGACCACCAACTCGTAGCCCTCGAAGACCTCACGACAGTGAGCCAACGCATTCTCGGCATCCCGATCCGGAGCGAAACGGAAGTTGACCGTCACGACACAGGCGTCGGGGATGACATTGGTGGCGACCCCTCCGGTGATTCCGACGGCGTTGAGCCCTTCCCGGTAGACGAGCCCGTCAACGGCAACGCTGCGCGGCTGGTAGGCGGACAACCTGGCGAGCACGTCGCCCGCATCGTGGATGGCGTTGCGCCCCAACCACGCTCGTGCCGAGTGAGCAGCGACTCCCCGGGTGGTGAGGGTGAAGCGCAGGGTGCCTTGACAGCCCCCCTCCACCGTGGCCGACGTCGGTTCCATGAGGACCGCGAAGTCGCCCGCCAGCAGGTCGGGGCGGTTGGCGGCGACCCTGGTGAGCGAGTTGTCCTCCGCTGCTACCTCCTCATGGTCGTAGAAGATCCAGGTGATGTCGCGCGTGGGTCGCTCCAGGCTGACCGCCAGCGCCAGAGCGACGGCGACCCCGCCCTTCATGTCCGCTGTACCGCGGCCGTAGACCAGTTCCCCGACCACCCAGGACGGGAGGTTCCCGGCGACTGGGACGGTGTCCAGGTGCCCGGCGATCACGACCCGTTCCGCTCGACCCAGCTCAGTGCGAGCGATCACGGTGTCGCCGTCGCGGAGCACGCTCAGGTGCGCACAGTCCCTCAGGGCACTCTCGACGGCATCCGCGAGGTCGCCCTCGTCTCCACTGACGGATTCAATGTCCACGATGTCGCGGAAGAGCCGCACCAGGTCGCCGCGGGGGTCCAGGGTCATGGCCCGCAGCCTAGCGGTGGCCCGTTACGACCCGGCGGTAGTCTGGCTGGCATGACCCGACCCGCTTCTGCCTGGGGCCTCGCCACCACCCACGACGCCGGCCAGGTTCTCGACGCCTGGTTCCCAGAGCCCGTCCTCGCCCCCCACGACGGCTCACCAGCCCCTCAGCAACTGGTGGCCGCCGGGCAGGTGGACGAGGAACGCCAGGTCCGTAGCGCCCCGGTGCTGGTCGACATCGATCTGGACGAGCCCCCCGCGTCGGTCCCGGACGCGTACCTGAGGCTCCACCTGCTCAGCAGCCGACTCTGCCTGCCTCGCACCATCAACCTCGACGGCCTCTTCGCCGTGCTTCCCACCGTGGTGTGGACGAACTTCGGCCCCTGCCAGGTGGAAGGCTTCGAAGCCGTCCGCCTTGCCCTACGCAGCGCGCGCGGCACCGTGACCGTCTTCGGTGTCGACAAGTTCCCCAGGATGGTCGACTACGTGGTGCCCTCCGGTGTCCGGATCGCCGACGCGGACCGGGTCCGGCTGGGGGCCCACCTCGCCCCGGGCACCACCGTGATGCACGAGGGCTTCGTCAACTTCAACGCTGGGACGCTCGGCTCCTCCATGGTCGAAGGACGGATCTCCGCGGGTGTCATCGTCGGCGAAGGCTCTGACATCGGGGGCGGTGCCTCCATCATGGGGACGCTGTCAGGCGGCGGCCAGGAACAGATCAGCATCGGCGCGCGGTGCCTGCTGGGCGCCGAGTCGGGGGTGGGCATCTCGCTCGGCGACGACTGCGTCGTCGAGGCCGGCTTGTACGTCACCGCCGGCACCAAGGTCACCATCGACGGCACCGTGGTCAAGGCGGCCCAACTGTCGGGCCGCGACGGGTTGCTGTTCCTGCGCAATTCGCTGACAGGCGCTGTGGAGGCACGCCATCGGGCCGGCACCGGGGTCGAGCTCAACGAGGCCCTCCATGCGAACTAGCCCATGACGAAACCTGTGAAGGTGGTGCTGGGCGGGGTCGTCGCGCTGTGTCTCCTGGCTGCGGGGGCGGTCGGGATCTGGCTGTGGGCCACCTACAACAAGGCTCCCCTGCCGATTGATGACCGCTGCAGCGCCACGGTGAACGGCACCACCGCGTCCCTGGACCCGGAGCAGGCCTACAACGCCGCCCTGATCTCAGGGGTCTCGATCAAACGCGGCCTCCCCGCCCGGGCTGCCAGCATCGCCCTGACCACCGCCTATCAGGAATCCGGGATCCGCAACCTTGACTACGGCCATTCCGATTCCCTCGGGCTGTTCCAGCAGCGGCCCTCCAAGGGGTGGGGTACCGCGGCCCAGATCATGGACCCGTGGTACTCCGCGACCGCTTTCTACAAAGAATTGGTGAAGGTGAAGAACTGGCAGACCGGCGACATCAACGACATCGCCCAAGCCGTCCAGCGCAGTGCCTACCCGGAGGCGTACCGCCGCCACGTCACCAATGCGCGCACCTTGGCGAGTTCCTTGACAGGCGAGACGCCCGCGTCGTTCTCCTGTGTGGTCCGCACGCCTGAGGGGCCCGACCGGGGCGCCATGAAGAGCTTCCTGACCAAGAATCTGGGCGCCACTGTGTCCTTCGCGACCCCGGACGACACCACCCTGGTCGTCACGGCCCGCACCTCCGCTGTGGCCTGGGCCGCCGCCCACCAAGCCATCGCCGCCACGGCGAAATACGGTCTCGCGCAGATCACGCTCGGCGACTATTCCTGGACGCACAACCCCGCGCTGCTGGCGAGTTGGCGAGGGGTCGGCAGCACTGACGCCACCAAGGTCGTGCTGACCTTCGCCGCCAAGTAGCGACGGATCAACCGGCGGCCGCCGCCAGACGCGTTGCTGCCGCGCCGATGCGCTCGTCCGTGGCAGTCAGGGCGACCCGGATGAATTGCCGTCCGGCGTCGCCGTAGAAGTCACCGGGCGCCACCAGGATGCCCAACTGCGCCAGAAAGTCGACGCTGGCCCGGCAGTCCTCGTCCCGAGTGCACCACAGGTAGAGAGACCCCTGGGAGTGTTCGATCCGGAACCCGGCCGCCTCAAGGGCCGGACGGAGCGTCGCCCGGCGCCGGAGGTAGCGCTCACGCTGAGCCGCCACGTGCTCGTCATCGGCGAGCAACGCGGCCATCGCCGCCTGGACCGGGCCAGGAACCATGAGCCCAGCGTGCTTGCGCACCTCGAGAAGCTCAGCCACGACCGCGGCGTCCCCGGCCACGAAGCCGGCCCGGTAGCCTGCAGCGTTCGACCGCTTCGACAGCGAATGGACGGCCAGGAGGCCCGCGACCGAGCCGCCGTTCACCTCAGGGTGCAGGACGGAGGCGGCCTCGGCCTCCCACGCGAACTCGCCGTAGCATTCATCGCTGGCCAGTAATGCCCCGACCTCCCGGGCTGCGGCCACCCACTCCCGCAGCTGGGGAACCGACAGGATCGCACCGTGGGGGTTCGCCGGGGAGTTGATCCAGACCAACTGCGGACGAAGGCCGGCCAAGGCGGCGGGATCGTCGCAGGCGACCACGCGCGACCGTGCGATCCGGCCACCGACGTCATACGTGGGGTAGGCGGTCGAGGGGATCACCACCGTCTCGCCCGCACCCAGACCCATCAGGGTCGGCAACCAGGCGACGAGCTCCTTCGTCCCGATGACGGGAAGCACCTGGTGCTCGTTCAACCCTGAGGCGCCCCACCGTCGCTCCAGGTAACCGAGGATCGCCTTCCTCAGTTCGCTCGTGCCCCAGGTTGTCGGGTACCCGGGCGAGTCCGCAGCCGCCCCGAGCGCGGCCTGGGCGAACCCAGGCGTCGGGTCGACCGGCGTGCCGACCGAGAGGTCGACGAGCCCGTCAGGATGCCCGCCGGCAACGCGCTTGGCCTCAGTCAGGGAGTCCCATGGAAAGTCCGGCAGGTGCGTTGAGAGCCCGCTCACTCGCCCTGAGGCGGCAGCGCCGCGATCAGCGGGTGATCGTAGTCGATGACGCCAAGCTTGGCGGCGCCGCCGGGTGAACCGATCTCGTCGAAGAACTCGGCATTGGCGGCCGTGTAGGCGACCTGGTCAGCGGGGAGATCATCCTCGTAGAAGATGGCCTCGGTGGGGCAGACGGGCTCGCAGGCACCACAGTCGACGCATTCGTCGGGGTGGATGTACAAGCTGCGGTTGCCTTCATAGATGCAGTCGACCGGGCACTCCTCGACACACGCGCGGTCCTTCACGTCCACACAGGTCTGCGTGATCACGTAGGTCATATCGGCTCCTCAGTCAGGGGTTCAGCGCGTGGCCTACTGTACAACTCATGGGGGACGCTGAGCCTAGCGGGCACGGATTGGAAGGCGTCGCGCCGGGAGCGCGCGTGAGCGTGAGGCGTCGGTTCGCCGATGGCTTCCATGACGTCGTCGGGTTCGTGGTGGCGATGGACGCCGACTCGCTGACCGTCCTGGATCGGCACGGCGTCGAGCACCAGATCACCCGCGCTGACATCGTCGCCGGTCGCTTGGTCCCGATCTCCCGAGGCCGGGACCCGTTGCGGACACCGGTGAACGAACTGGACGCGCTGGCGAGGAGGGCCGGTCTCACAGGACGCATCCTGGTGATCCGGATCAGCGACCTGCTGCAGGACCGTCAGCCGCCCGGAACGGTGCCTGAGGAAGCCGACGGCGTGCTGGAGGGTGAATGGGTCAGCTGTGCAGGAGCTGACGTCGTGCGCCTTGCCTGGTGGGCCGCGCATCGGGGGGCTCGCAGCCTGCAGGTCCGGACCGACGATGCCGCCCTGATCGACGGGTTACTTGCCCTGGGCTTCGTCGAACGATCGCCCGAGCCCTAAGCCTTCGGCTTCTTCCCGCAGACGACCGGGGTCAGGGAGTTGTACGACCAGGCGAACTTCTCCTTCTTCACCTGCTTCTTGCCCTCATAGAACAGCCGGTAGAAGCTGACGTCGAATCCCGACATCGCGCCTTGTGGCAGGCAGCCGGGGCGGTCGTCGTAGACCGTTGCCCCCGGTGCGCGGTAGTTACTGCGAACCGGCGTGGTCGTTTTGATGGTGTAGCGCTTGGTTGACCAGACCCTGACCGTGACCGACCCCTGGGCGCCGGTCCTGCCCGTCGTCCACGCCTGCAGTAGCACCCCGTAGGGAGAGTCGTTCTTGAACTTCATGTCAACGCTCACCCAGTCGAGCGTGGCCTCCCGTCCGACCGGGTAGCGGTTGAAGTAGAGCGAGTGGGGTTTGTGGTACACGTCCTCCAGCCCGGCGAAGAAGATCGCGTTGAACGTGGTCGTCGTGGCCTGCGAGATGCCGCCCCCCAGCCGTTCAACGATCTTGCCGCCGTCGATCGCGCCGCCGGCCATCCAGCCCGCGGCCGCGGTGCGCTTGCCGAGGGTCTGGTTCATGCTGAAGGTCTCGCCAGGCGCCAGATAGGTGCCGTTGATGAGCCGGGCGGCCTTGCCGATGTTGTTCACGCGATAGGCGGATCCGGGGAAGTAGGTCGTGAAGCTACCGGTGACCTGCTTCACGCCCGCCTTCTTGGCGTCCTGGGTGCTGAAGTCGGCCGGACGCGCCGCCACATCGACGGACACCGACCGCTCGCCGCTCTTGTCGATCACACCGATCAAAGCCGAGGACAGCGCGGGTGCGTCGATCCCCAGGCCGTCCACCGACGGCACGATCTGCGGCTTCCCCCCGCGCTTGATCGTGAACGACGCATCGGTGGGTTGCTTCAGCCCGATGCGGGTGAGGTCGCCGGCCATCAGCTTGTTCAGTGCCTTGGCATCGAAGGCCGGGGTGAGGGTTCCGTCCACGTTGGTGAACGTGAGCGTCTTCGCGATCACCGCAGGGGTGATGGCGATCCTGCCCTTGCCGCCGACGTCCACCGTGACGTTCGCGGCGACCGCGGGCTTGGCCACCTTGGCCAGCACCTGCTCGGCCTCGGCGGTGGTGATGGCGGGCTCTGTCTTCACCACGTCCACAGTGATGGACGGCTGATCCGGGAACGCCGCCACGACCGCGTCGGCCACCTCCGCGCGAGGCAGCGTCGTGCCGTCCGTCCCGGGAGTGGTCTTGGGCTCCAGGCCCTGGTAGGCGAGTTGGGCGTTGACCGGGGCGACCTCCACCTTCTCGGCCAGCGGGGTCACCACCGCCTCGAGCTTCGCCTGGTCGACGGTGAGGACGGCCGGAAGCGGCCCGCCACCGAACAGGACCTCGGCGATGGCGATCGGGTTCAGGCTGCGACCGCCTCCGGCCTGGGCGAGGGAGGCTGCGTAGTCGATTCCCAGGCCGGCCTCGGTCCCCGTCGTGGTGATGCTCTGGCTGTTCGCGGTGATGGTCAGCGGAGCAACCAGTTTCGGGGCCAGCTCCGCACGCAGCCGTGCTTCGGCATCGGTGGTGGACAGGCCCCCGACCGTGACGCCGGAGACTTCGGCGTTGCGGGGCAGGTTGTCGCCGGCCAAGGCGTAGCCCAACGCATAACCGCCAGCCAGGACGGCGACCAGACCGCCTCCTACCGCGAGGCCGATCTTCGCGGTTCGGGACAGGCCTTTTCGGTTCGACGTCGCCACAGGGGTGCCCTCTCTTGGTTCCATGCCGTGACCATGCTACGTGAGGGCCCCATCCGCCTCCGCCCCAGAGCGAGGGAGCGACTGGACGGGGACCTGCGCGACCCCGATTCCGAGCACCATGAGCGCCGCGCCCAGATAGCCGCGTGCTCCCATGTTCTCGCCCAGGAAGAGGGCACCACCCAGCGCCCCGAAGACCGCCTCGGCGGACATGATGAGCGCGGCGTGGCTGGCCAGGGCGTCACGCTGAGCGACCACCTGCAAGGTGTAGGCCACCCCCACCGAGACCAGCCCCCCGTAGAGCAGCGGGACCACGGTGTCAGGGATCCCGCCGAACGGGTCGGGTTCCACGACGAGCGCGACGGCGCCGCTGAGGAGGGCGCACCACAGGAATTGGGCGATGGAGTAGCGCAGCACACTCAGCTGCGAACTGAAGTGGTCGATGACGAGGATCTGTGCCGCCCACACGAAGGTCGAGGCGAGCACCAACAGGTCCCCGGGGTTGATCGTGAACGAATCGGTGACGCTGATCAGGAACAACCCCAGCAGCGCTGCACAGATGCCGACCACGGTGGCCACGCTGCTGCGGTGTCCCCGCAGCGCAGCGACCACCGGCACCAGCACCATGTACAGCCCGGTGATGAAGGCCGCGTTGCCCGCCGTGGTGTAGCTCAGGGCGGCCTGCTGGAGGCCCACCGCGACGGCCAGCAGGGTGCCGGTGAGCAGGCCGGGGATGATCACCGCCCGGGCCGCCGTCCGTCGCTGGGCCGCGGTGGCCCCGCGCCGGCGGTCGAGCCAGGCCACTACCGGGACGAGGCTCAGCGCCCCCATCGCGAACCGGACGGCGTTGAACGAGAACGAACCCATCGTCGCCGCACCCACGCGCTGGGCGACGAACGCGAAGCCCCAGATCGCCGACGCGAGCAGCAGCAAGCCGTTCGCGCGCAGGCGCCGCGGTTCCAGGGTCGTCACGTCCGGCAGGCTATCGCCAACCGGGTCGCCGGCCCGAAGCGGTCAGCGACGGGCCAGCGCGGCCTTGGCCTTGTCCGCCACGTTCTCCGCAGTGAAGCCGTACTTGGTGAACAGCCGGCCGGCAGCCGCGGACTCACCGAAATGTTCGATCGACACGATCTCCCCGGCGTCGCCGACCAGTTCGCGCCACCCCATGGCCACGCCGGCCTCGACGGACACCTTGGCGGCGGAGGCGGGAATGACCTGGCTGCGGTACTCCGCGGGCTGGGCGTTGAACCACTCCACGCATGGCATCGACACGACGCGGGTACCGATCCCCTCGGTCTGGAGCAGGTCGCGGGCGGCCAGAGCCACCCCCACCTCGGAGCCGGTGGCGATCAGCACGACCTGCAACTCACCCTCGGCGTCGACCAGCGAATAGCCGCCCTGGGCCAACTCGGACGCGGGGGCGACCCCCGGCTGCCAACGGTCCACCGTCACCAGATCCTGGCGGGACAGGATGATCGCCGACGGGCGATCGGTGTGCCGCAACGCCCACAACCACGCGTAAGCCGTCTCGTTCGCGTCCGCGGGACGAATCACGTCCAGGCCCGGGATCGCACGCAGGGACGCCAGATGCTCCACCGGCTGGTGCGTCGGGCCGTCCTCTCCGACCCCGATCGAGTCGTGGCTCCACACGAAGATGCTGGGCACCTTCTGCAGCGCCGCGAGCCGCACGGCACCGCGCATGTAGTCGGCGAACACCAGGAAGGTGCCGCCGTAGGCGCGGGTCAGGCCCGACATGGTGATCGCGTTCAGGATGTTGCCCATCGCGTGCTCGCGGATCCCGAAGTGCAACGTCCGGCCGCTGTAGTCACCCACGAAGTCGTGCGAGGACTGCTCCGGGGGCAGGAAGGACCGCTCCCCCTTCATCGTCGTGTTGTTCGACCCCGCCAGATCGGCCGAGCCACCCCACAACTCCGGCACCACGCCGGCCAGGGCGGTGAGCACCTCACCGGAGGCCGCCCGGGTCGACTTCTTGCCCGCCGCGAAGGTCGGCAGCGCGGCCTCCAGCTCCTGGGGAAGTTCCCCCGCAGCCAGACGGTCGAACAGCCCGGCCTGGTCGGGGTTGCCCACTCGCCACGCCTCGAAGGCCGGCTGCCAGGTCTGCTTGGCTTCGGCGGCTTTGGCCGCCGCCTGGCTCCGGGTGTGGTTCAGAATGGCGGCGTCCACGGCGAAGCTCGCCTCGGGGTCGAAGCCCAGCTCCCGCTTCAGAGCGGCGACCTCTTCGGCCCCGAGCTTGGACCCGTGCACCGAATGATGTCCGGCCTTGGTCGGCAACGGCCAGCCGATCACCGTCGTCAACTTGATGAACGAGGGCCGATCGGTCACCGCCTTCGCCGACTCGATCGCCTCGTACAGCGCCTCCAGGTTCTCGGTGTACCCGGTGCCCCCATTGGTCCAATCGACGTGCTGCACGTGCCAGCCATACGCCGCATAGCGGGCGGCGACGTCCTCGGTGAAGGCGATCTGCGTCTCGCCTTCGATCGAAATCCGGTTGTCGTCATAGATGAGAACGAGGTTGCCCAGCTTCTGCGCCCCGGCCAGCGACGACGCCTCGCCCGAGACGCCCTCCTGCATGCACCCGTCACCAGCGATCACGTACACGTGTCGGTCGAAGACCGAGGGCTCATGGAGCGGCGTCTTGGGATCCAGCAGGGCCCGCTCCCGGCGCGCCGCCATCGCGAACCCGACCGCATTGGCGACGCCGGCACCCAAGGGGCCGGTGGTGGCTTCCACCCCGGCGGTATGGCCGTATTCCGGGTGGCCCGGGGTCAAGGAACCCTCGGTACGCAGGGCGGCCAGGTCTTCGGCCTCCAGGCCGTACCCGGCCAGCAGCAACTGCGCATACTGGGTGAGGGACGAGTGACCGATCGACAACACGAACCGGTCCCGGCCCACCCACTGGGGATCCGACGGATCGGCGCGCATCACCTTCTGGTAGAGCAGGTACGCCACCGGAGCCAACGAAATCGCCGTGCCGGGATGGCCATTACCCACGCGCTCCACCGCATCAGCGGCCAGCACCCGCGCGGTGTCCACCGCGACGCGATCCTCAGCAGTCCAGAGCAGCGGGTTGGTCATCGTTGGCCTTTCGTTCAGCTTCTGAAAATCTCACAAACGTTTGCGTTACGTCATATGGTAGCGCCAACAGCCTACGCGCCGAAGCCGGGGCGCCGCCGCCGTCTTCATGAAGTGGCCTGATCGCTGGAGCAGCAACAGGCGCAAGCCCTCCCGCTCGGATGCCCCTAGGGGTATTATCTTCGGGCAGACATCGGAATGGAGTCCCCATGCAGCGACTGGTCATTCTCGGCGGAGGAACCGCTGGCACCGTGGTGGCGAACAAGCTTCGTGCCGTTCTGGGGAGGCACGAGCTCCACATCACCGTGGTTGACCGTGACGACGCCCATCACTACCAGCCGGGATACCTGTTCATGCCCTTCGGCATCTACAACACCAGCGACATCGTCCGCTCCCGGCACAAGTTCATCACCGACGGCGTCGATCTGGTCCTGACCGAGATCGATCGCGTGGATCCGACCTACAAGACGGTCCACTTGGCGGACGGACGCACCCTTTCGTACGACGTCCTGGTGGTCGCGACCGGTGTCGCCCCTCGTCCGGACGCAACCCCTGGCATGCAGGGGTCCGAGTGGGGAAACTCAATCCACGAGTTCTACTCGTTGGACGGAGCCCAGAAGCTCACCGAGGCCATGCGGCGGTTCCGGGGCGGACGCCTGGTCGTCCACATCACCGAGATGCCCATCAAGTGCCCCGTGGCGCCGATGGAGTTCACCTTCCTGGCCGACGACTGGCTACGCAAGCACCGCATCAGGGACCGCACCGACCTGACCTACGTGACCCCGCTGGACGGCGCCTTCACCAAGCCAGTGGCTTCCCGCGAACTCGCCACGGCGTTGACCGACCGCCAGGTCGGCCTCGAGACGGACTTCGCGGTGGAATCGATCGACAACGACGCCAAGGAATTGGTCGGCTTCGACGGACGGCGGATCGGCTTCGACCTGTTGGTGACCGTCCCGCTCAACATGGGACCGGACTACATCGCCCGCTCTGGGATGGGCGACGAACTGAACCTTGTCCCGTGCGACCAGCACACCATGGCCAGCCTCGCACACCCCGACGTCTTCGTGTTGGGGGACGGCGGCACCCTGCAGACCTCCAAGGCCGGTTCGGTCGCGCACTTCAGCGCTGAGGTGTTCGTCGCCAACTTCCTGGCCACCTTCCGCGGCCAGCCTGCCACCCACGGTTTCGACGGCCACGCGAACTGCTTCATCGAGTCCGGCAATGGCAAAGGCATGCTCCTCGACTTCAACTATGCAACCGAGCCCTTCACCGGCGAGTTCCCGTTGCCCGTGGTGGGCCCGTTCAAGTTGCTCAAGGAGACCCGGCTGAACCACCTCGGCAAACTGGCCTTCCGCTGGGTCTACTGGAACCTGCTGCTGCCCGGCCGACCGATCCCCCTGCCCGGTGCGATGAGCCTGGCCGGCAAGCGGGTCGAGGACGATGTCAGCGCAGCCGCGACGGGGATGCCGACCGCTGTGGCACCGGCCAGTCCCACGCCGACCCGTCCGGCGCCCGTGACGAAACCAGCGCGACCCCGGCTGGAAACCAAACCCCTGGTCACGACCTCCGCCAAGCCGGCCGCGGGGGCCCCTGCCCGCAAAGCCGGGGCCCCCGTTCCTGCCTACGAGTCGCGGACCGCGGTGAACTCGACCGCTGACCCTGCCGTCATCCTGCCTGACCCGATCATCCCCAAGTTCTGAGGAGAACCCATGCCCACAACCATGATCGCCGGTCGTCCGATCGATGTGAACAGCGAAGGATTCCTCACCAGCTACGACCAATGGGACGAGGCGCTCGGCGCAACCCTGGCCGGTCTGATCGGGATCGAAATGACCCAGGCGCACTGGGCCCCCATCCGCTTCCTGCGGGCCGATTACCCAGCCAGAGGCGAGACCGCCACACTGCGCCGGGTCAGCCAGGTCGGCGGCTTCGCCATCAAGGACCTGTTCGCGCTGTTCCCCGGTAAACCCGCCAAGAAGATGTCCTACATCGCCGGGCTTCCCAAGCCCAAGGGCTGTGTCTGAGAGGAATGACCATAACCGACACCATCACCGACACCCCGATCGTGCCCGACTTCGGCACCGAGACCGCCGTTGCACCGGCAGCCTCCTCGGAGACCCCGCCCGGGCGCAAGCTGGTCATCATCTGCTCCAAGGGAAACCTCGACATGGCCTACCCGGCGCTCGTCCTCGGCTCGGCCGCGCTTGGGGAGGGTATTGAGACGCACCTCTTCTTCACCTTCTGGGGCTTCGACATGATCACCAAAGGCCGGATGGACGACCTGAAGTTCACCATGCTTGGGAACACTGCCATGCACCTTGTGCAGGCCCCCAGGATGCCGATCCCGGCCATGATGGGTGCCATCCCCGGCATGACGAAGGTCGCCACCACGATGATGAAGAAGCAGATCGACGACCTGGAGATCCCCGAGGTACCGGACTTCCTCGAACAGATCGTCGAGATGGGTGGCCACCTGTGGGGCTGCCGAATGTCGTTCGACATGATGAAGCTGAACGAAGCCGACCTGTTCGATGGCGTCGAGGGCATCATCAGCGCAACCGACTTCATGGAAATCTCCGAGGGGGCCCAGATCATCTTCATCTGAGACCTCGTGGCCGGACCTGGCTAGGCGAGGAAAGCGACGAAACATGTCCGCAACCACAGCTGCCCGGCCCGCAATCAGCGGCCAGGTCCGCCGATCGCCGGTCAGTGGGGTTCGATGAAGACCGCCACCGTCCGAGCTGGGACCCAGAAGCCCCGCTCTCCGATCTCGCACCCACGAACGATGTCATCGCACCCGGCGACCTGGACCGGATGCAACTGGTAGCCCGACGAGGGACCCGGGACTCCCTGATGGACCAACCTCGGGGTGGCGTTGAAGATCGTCACCAGGCTGCGCCACCGAGGCTCGTCAGCAGCAGCTTCGCCGGTGGCACCGATCCGCATCACGATCACGCCCGGCACCTGCTGCCAGGTGTTCGACACCGGGAAGCTGACACTGGCTCGGATCGCCGCGGCGGTTCGCAGCCGGAAGAGCCGGCTGGAGGCCCGCAGCCGCAATAGGTCGAGGGCCAGTTCGTGGGCGAAAGCGATGTCCGCCGGAGCCGGCTTGAGGCCGGGGTCGGCGAGCAGCGGACGCAGGATGTGCCAGTTGGGTCCGTTGTCGCGCTCCGGAGGCAGCCCAGCGGCAAACCCGTTGTCGATGCCCGAGAAGTCGAGGAAGTTGAACCAGTCACCGGAGTTGAACGAATTGCGGTCCAGGCTCTTGGAGCGCAGCAGATCCGTCCCGGCATGCCACAGGACCGGCGACTGCCCGAGCGTGGCCAAGGCCAGGCAGACGGTGTTTAGCCTAACCCGCTCGGCCATGGGCGTCGCCGGATGCAACTTCAGGGTCAGCGCGTCGAAAAGGGTCTCGTTGTCGTGGGCATCGACGTAGTTGATCACCTCATCGGGCTGGTCGGCGTAGCCGGCCTCGTACCAGCCGTACTTCAACTCGTCGCCACGCACCTGGCGGCGCAGCGAGTTCGACCCGAAACGGAAGGAGCGGAGATTGCCGGCCAGACCCAGCTGGATGAGGTCGGTCTCATGCGCCAACCGCTCCCCCGACCCGGTCACGTTCAGTTCCGGGACGGTCCCGTTCCAGGCGGTGACCAACCCCGTCCCGAATCCCTGCACCCGGGGATCCGCGTTCCAGCCGCCACCCCTCACCGCATCCCGCAGCCGATCGTTGAACGTCGCGATCCCGGTGCCGCCCAGCTGCCCCTGGGTCGCCTGCACGAAACGGGCGTTGAACGCCACCTCGCCGAAGTTCCAGCCCTCCCCGTAGAGGGTGAGATCCCGCCCGTCCAGCCCGTCCCGCTGGGGCGTCAAGGCATCCAGGGCGGCCCTCACGGCCAACATGTTGGCCCGGGTGTGGTGTCCCATCAGGTCGAATCGGAAGCCATCCACCCGGTAATGACGCGCCCAGGACAGGCAGGCGTCCACCATGAGCTTCTCTGCCATGAGGTGCTCGGTGGCAACGTTGGCGCAGCACGTGGAGGTCTCGACCTCGCCGCAGGGAGTGAGCCGGTGGTAGTAGCCGGGCACAATCCGATCCAGCACGCTCTTGGTGTCCTGGCCCGAACTCGCCGTGTGGTTGAACACCATGTCGAGCACCACGCGCAGGCCGGCGGCATGCAGCGCGCCCACCATCGCCCGGAACTCGGTGACCCGCCCGGCCCCCTCAGCGGTTTCGAGGCTTGAGGAGAACGACCCCTCCGAGGCCAGGTAATGCCACGGGTCGTAGCCCCAGTTGTAGCCGTTGACGGTGGCTGTGGCGAGGACCTCGCGTTGCTGCTGGTCGCTGTCGGGTGGGAACTCCTTGAGCCGGTGCTTGGGTGGCAACGTCTGCTGATCGGGGTGCTCCTCGACGGACGCATTGTCGAAGACAGGCAGCAACTGAACGCTGGTCAGGCCTGCCTGGGCGAGGCCTCGCAGGTGGGCCATCCCAGCGCTGTCGGCCGTGAACGCCAGAAAGGTCCCCCGCAGTTGGGGGGGCACCGACTTGTCACTGATGGAGAAGTCCCGCACGTGCAACTCGTAGATGACCTGGTCGACGGGGTGGGGTAGCGCCGGACTCGGCGCCGCCGCCCAACCCGGCACAACCAGTTCCGGGGCATCGAGATCGACGATCACCGAGTGCGTCGAGTTGACCGTGAGGGCAGTCGAGTAGGGATCGGTGACCCGGTTGCTGACGACGCGGCGGTGGTGCGGGGTGTATACCGTCACCTCGAAGAGGTAGCGCGCGGCGAGCCAGTCGGGCGCGCCGGTTGCCAGCCAGACGCCGTCGGAGTCCCTGGCCATCACGTGGCCGGCGGGTGGGTCGTGCAGGCTGGCCCCTGCCGGCCACAGCAGGAGTCGGACGCGTTGAGCAGTCGGCGCCCACAATCGAAGCGACGGGACCCCGGCGCACCAGGTGACACCGAGGGTTGCCCGGGCCGCGGCCGCGTAGACCTGGTCGATGACATGCGGCACCTGCAGCGATCCCGCCGTCACGAGGCGCCCCGAATGCAGGTGAATGCTGAGGACCACCTGGCCGCGCAATGCCTGCTCCGCCGGAACCTGGGCGGGGTCCAGACGCAGGGCGAGATGCCCGGCCAGATGAGGGCACTGCGCCGCGATGGCAGGCGGGAGGCCGTCCGGATCGAGGGCGAGACCGGCCGTCGACCACGGAACCGGCTCGGGTTCGCGCGGGTCGATGGGTCCGTCGGAAGACCAGTGCAGCCGCCACTCCACGGAATCCGGGCTGAGCCCCACCGGAAGATCGTCGGCCGGCCAGGCGATCAGATCGCGCCGCAACCAGTGCCCGCGGGCCTTCGCGAGTTCAGGCACTTCGGCGTGGAACACCCTTTGATTCTGCCAGTCCGGGAACCGTTCGCCACCATCCCGAGGCGGGGTTCCGTGATGAGTCCTGGCTGAACCCGTTCAGCGACTCTCAGCCAACTCATCACCGAGGAATCGCCGGCCCACCAGTTCCTCGAGTTCGGCGTCCAGCGGGTCGACCATGCTCGCGTAGCGACCCTTCCGGGCCATCAGGCCGTCGTGGGTGCCGCGCTCGACCACCCGTCCGGCCTCGAGGACGACGATTTCGTCCGCGGCGCGAATGGTGCTCAACCGGTGGGCGATGGTGATCGTCGTGCGTCCCTTCATCAAGTGGTCGAGCGCGGCCTGCACGTCGCGCTCGGTCTCGGTGTCGAGGGCTGAGGTGGCCTCATCGAGCACCAGCACCGGCGGGTTCGCCAACAGCGTGCGTGCGATCGCGAGACGCTGCCGCTCGCCGCCGGAGAACCGATGCCCCCGGGACCCGACCATCGTGTCGAGTCCGAACGGCAGCACGCGTACCACCTCGGCCACCTGGGCGGCCTCCAGGGCCCGCCAGAGTTCATCGGTCCCTGCGGTGGGCTTGGCGAGGCGGAGATTCTCGGCGATGGAGGCATGGCGCAGGTAGGTCTCCTGGGTCACCATCCCGATCGCGAACGCCCGATCCGAACTGCTCAACCGCCGCAGGTCCACCCCATCAAGGGTGATCCGGCCTTCGGTCGGGTCGGCCAACCGCACCAGCAGCGAGGCGAGGGTCGACTTTCCCGACCCGGTCTCACCGACGACGGCGACCGAACGACCCGAGGGGATCACCAGGTCGATGTCGGCCAGCGCGTCCACGTCACCGTCGGGGAACCGGTAGCGGACCCCTTCGAGGCGGACCTCCCCGCGGACCCTGCCCGGCGGCAATCGGACGGGGTCGGCCGGTTCGGGCACGTCGACCGGGAGGTCGAGGTAGCCGAAGATCCGGCTCAGCAAGGCCATCGAGCTGACCCATTGGGCCCCGATATTCAACAGCCCCATGATGGGGCGGAAAATGGCGGCCTGCAGGGTCGAGAAGGCGATCAGGGTGCCGATGGACACGTCGCCGGCGGCCCCGGGGAACCCGGCCGCGAGGTAGATGAGCGCCGGGATCACCGCGAAGACGGTCTGCATGGTCGCCATCCGCCACCGTCCGGCCAGCTGGGAACGCAACTCGAGCCCGATCAACTGCTCCGAGATCTCGACGTACTTCGCCTCGGATCGCGCTGCGGCCCCCAGGGTCTTGCTGAGCTGGGCGCCGCTGACGCTCAGCGACTCCTCGACTTGGGAGTACAGGTCGGCCAGCACGCGTTGCTTGGTGGACGTGATGTCCCGCCGCACCAGCGCCACCCGGCGGGTGCCCCACAGCGCCGGCGGCAGCACCAGCAGGGTCAGCAACGAAAGCTGCCAGCTCAGCGCGACCATGGCCGCCGCAGTGGCGATGGCCGTGGTGAGATTCGAGGCGATCGAGGTGGCGGTCGTGGTGATCACGGACTGCAGTCCCGCGATGTCCTGGGTGATCCGAGCCTGGATCTCGCCGCTGCGCGTCCGCTTGAAGAAGTCGATCGACAGGGACTGCACATGGCTGAACACCTTGGTGCGCAGGTCGTGCATCACCTGCTGGCCGACCTTGGTGGCCAGCCAGGTCTGCCAGACCCCCAGGATGCCGGTGAGGATCGCGACCACAACCATGCCCACCACCAGCTTGACCAGCAGGGTGGTGTTGCCGTGCGGCAGTGCATCGTCGATGACCGCCCGCAACAGGAACGGCTGGGCGAGGCTGATGAGCGCGGACGCCGCGATGATGACGCTTACCAACAGCGTCGCCCAGAAGTGCCCCTTGAACAGGGCTGCGGCGCGACGAATACCCACCGGAGCCTCGTCCAACTGCTGCAGATCGGTGTCGCTGATACGGGCAACGCGCATTATCCAGCCGCCCTGGCAGAAGTGACGTGCAGTTCTTTCGTGGCCGTCATGGGGTTTCTTCCTTGCCTCTTGGTGCAGTGCTAACCATAGAGGTGGCACCCGGGCGGAGCTTTCAGCGTCCATTCGTCAGATGTTGTGTCGTCCCCGTCGGACTGGCAGGGTCGAGCGATGAACCGCGACGACGTCCTTTCCCGACGCCTTGCCAGGCAGCGGCTGACGGGCCCCGCAGCCCCGACCCCGGCCGACGTCGTGCGCGAGTTGTTGTGCGTGCAGGCCCAGGACGCAGCGCTGGCTCGCGCCATGATCGGGCTGCGCTGCGACGCCGCTTCGGAGGCTGCCGTCCGCGGCGCGATCGCTCGCGGTGAGATCGTGCGGACCCACATCCTGCGTCCGACGTGGCACTACGTGGCAGCGCAGGATCTCACCTGGTTGCTCGCGCTCACCTCTCCCAAGGTCGAATCCGGGATGGCGGCCCGACATCGGCAACTCGGGCTCGATGACCTCGTCATCGACCGCGCTGCCGCGGTGTTCGAGGAGTCGCTCGGCGGACGGCGCTTCGCGACCAGGGCCGGGCTCGGCAGCCAGCTTGCCGCGGCCGGGGTGGCCGCGCCTGGGCAACCGCTCTTCGGCCAGCAGGTGGGCCACCTGCTGCTGCTCGCCGAACTCCGGGGCCTGATCTGCTCCGCGCCGACGGACGCCCCAGACCACCACTACGCGCTGGTGCGTGAGGTCGTCACGCCGGCCGCCCTCGCTGCCCGCTCGGAAGCGATCCTGGAGTTGGTCGGACGCTTCATCACCGGCCACGGGCCGGTCGCACTCACCGACCTGCAGCGGTGGACCCGGCTCACCCTGAAGGAGGTCCGAGGCGCGCTGGAGGAACTGGACGGTCGGGTGGTGGCGACGTCCGTCGAAGGCAGCGAACTGTGGCAGTCAACGGGGGTCACGGCGGCCACGCGTCCCCGGCGGGCCTGGCTGTTGTCGACGTTCGACGAAGCGTTCCTGACCTACAAGCAGGTCGGCTTTCCGCGGTCGGCGGGGCACCTCGCCGGAGCGGCGCCCTACCGGTTCGCCGAGGCCGGTGGTGGTCCCGTGATCTGCGACCTGCACGACGTGGGCGGGTGGAAGCGGACACTCCGGCGCGGGGTGTCCACGCTGAACCTCACGCTCGATCCGGGGCTGGACGCCGGCCAGCGGGCCGCGATCGACGAGGCCGCGGATCGACTCCTGGTTGTCCTCAGCACCTGAGGTCCCGGTCGCCCTCGTCGGGAGGGGGAAACGGCGAGGTGCGGGTCGGAGCCCGGCGACGGGCGTGCCGTCAGGAACTGAAGCGGAACTCCACCACGTCACCGTCGGCCATCACGTAGTCCTTGCCCTCCAACCGGACCCTGCCCGCCGCCTTCGCAGCCGCCATCGAACCCGCCGTCATCAGGTCGTCGTAGCTGACGATCTCAGCCTTGATGAAGCCCTTCTGGAAGTCGGTATGGATCACCCCCGCCGCTTGCGGCGCCGTCCACCCCTTCCGGATGGTCCAACCCCGGGACTCCTTCGGCCCCGCGGTCAGATAGCTCTGCAGGCCGAGAGTGTCGTAGCCGACCCGCGCGAGGGTGTCCAAACCGGGCTCGTCGATGCCCATTTCGACCAGAAACTCTCGGGCTTCGTCCGGCTCCATGTCAGTCAGCTCGGACTCGATCTTCGCGTCGAGGAAGATCGCCTCCGCGGGTGCGACGAGCTCGCGCATCTGCTCGCGCAGTTCGCCATCAGCCAACTCGTCGGAGTCGCAATTGAAGACGTACAGGTACGGCTTGGCCGTCAGCAGGAAGAACTCCCGCAGCGGCTCGAGGTCAAGACCGGCGCTGTGCACTCCCTGACCGGAATCGAGTACCTGTTGCGCCTCGCGCACCGCCGTGAGCACGGGCTGGCGCTCCTTCTTGAGCCGAGCCTCCTTCTCCAGCCGTGGGAACGCCTTCTCCAGGGTCTGGAGATCGGCCAGGATCAGTTCGGTGCGGATGGTCTCGATGTCGCTGCCAGGGTTGACCTCGCCGTCGACATGAGTCACGTCGGGGTCGCGGAAGACCCGGGTGACCTGGCAGATCGCGTCCGCTTCGCGGATGTTGGCGAGGAAGGCGTTGCCCATCCCCTCGCCCTGGGAGGCGCCCTTCACAATGCCCGCGATATCGACGAAGCTCACCGTCGCCGGCACGACGCGCTCGGAATTGAAGAGCTCGGCCAGTTTGGGAAGTCGCGCGTCAGGCACGCCTACGACGCCGACGTTCGGTTCGATGGTGGCGAACGGGTAGTTCGCTGCCAGCACGTTGTTCCGGGTGAGGGCGTTGAAGAGCGTCGACTTGCCAGCGTTGGGCAGTCCGACGATGCCGATGGTGAGAGCCACGTCCGCCAAGCCTAGTGGTGGTTACGCGGAGGATTCACCACCGCAGTCGGTGGTCGATCCTCAGGTGGAATGGTCGGCACCCTCGAAGTAGGCGCTCAGCGCTGCCGCCAGCTGGCCCGGATCGGAGGTTCCGCAGAGTTCCCGCGCCGAATGCATGCTCAACAGCGGGATTCCGACGTCGACGGTCACGATCCCCAGTCGGGTTGCGGTCAGCGGCCCGATCGTCGAACCGCACGGAACCTCGTTGTTTGAGACGAAGACCTGGGTGGGGACGCCCGCCGCCCGACAGACCCGGTGCCACAAGGCCGCCGATGGCCCTTGGGTGGCGTAGCGCTGGTTCGCGTTCACCTTGAGCAGCGGTCCGGCGTTCACGACCGGCCGGTGCTCGGGGTCGTGCAGCTGCGGGTAGTTGGGATGGATCGCGTGACCCGCATCCGCCGAGACCAGGGATGAGGCTGCCAGTGACCGCTGGTAGCCGTCCACGCCCCAGCCGCGGGAGGCTGCGATCCGTTGCAGGACGCTCTCAAGCAGTGGGCCCTGGGCGCCGCTGCGGGATGCGCTGCCGACCTCCTCATGGTCGAAGCAGGCGAGCACCGCCACCTCCGGCCCCGGGCCGCTGGCCAGCAGGGCCACGAGCCCGGCGTGGACGCTGGACAGGTTGTCCAGTCGCGGGGAGGCGAAGAGGTCTGCCGCCACCCCGATGATGGCGGGCGGCTCGGTGACGGCCGCGAAAAGGTCGTGTCCGTCGATGTCGTCGCGCTCGAGTCCAACGGTCGCCGCGACGGCAGCCACCAGGTCGATCGCCCCGAGGCCGGTGATGGGTTTGAGGTGCAGCTGACGGTCGAGCCGGAGCTGCTCGGCGACGCTGCGATCCAGATGGGGCGCCAGTTGGGGGATGCGCAACCAGGCCGGTGTGGAGACGAGCCGCACCTCCCCGTCCCTGGTGATCAGCCGTCCCGCCAGGCCGAATTCCCGATCCAGCCAGGAGTTGACCAAGGGGCCGCCGTACACCTCCAGGCCGGCCTGTGCCCAGCCGAAAGCGGTCGAGGCGGGGTCTGGCTTCAGTGTGAAGCCGGGCGAATCCGTGTGGGCACCCACGATCCGGAATCCCACCGGCTGCTCGGTGGAAGGGGCTCGCCAGGCGATCACCGCGCCGTCGCGCACCAGAAAGCGCCGCCCCTGGGGCTGCCACGGTTCGGTTTCGTGCTGGCGGGTGTACCCGGCCGCCTCCAGCCTCCGGGCGACTTCCGCAGCGGCATGGTACGCCGACGGCGATGCGGTGATGAAGGCGGCGAGGTCGCTGAGGTGGCTGGTCATGAAGCCAGTGTCGCAGGCCCCAACCCTGCGCCCCGGACCCGGTCGGAGCCCGAATCGCAGGCGAGAGAGGGTCGGTCACCGGAACTGTCAGGGGCCACCGGCAAGATGCTGGTCATGGAATCCTTCGTGTGGCTTATCGCCGGAATCGTGCTGGGCCTGCTGCTCGGCGCGGCGACTGCGTGGCTGACGCTGCGCTCGCGAGCCGGTGAGGCCAGCGCCCACGCGCAGGCCGACCGCGAGCGTGAGCGGGCCGAACTTGCTCAAGCCCGCAGCGAGGCGGCTCAGGCCCGAACCGATGCCGCGCGGACGATGACCGAGGTGGCCCAGGCCCGAGAGGACGCTGCTCTGGCTCGGGCCGAGAAGGCCGAGGCCGAGGCGAGGCTCGCCGGAGCCCAGGCCGCGGCCGCCGGAGCCCTCGCCCAGCGCGACGCCGCGGCCGCTCGCGCCACCGAGATCGCGGCCGACCGGGAGCAGGCGCTCGCGCAATTCAAAGTGATGGCCACCGAGGCCATCCAGCACCAGAGCCGACAGGTGGAATCCGCCGCGGAGCAGCGGTTGAAAGCCACCGAACAACTGATGCAGCCGGTCAAGGAGAGCCTGGAGCGCTTCAATTCCCGCCTCGTCGACGTCGAGAAGGAACGCGTGGCCGTGGCGACCGACCTGCGAGCTCAGGTCGCCGCGGTGCAACTCACGGGTGAGAACCTTCGTAGGGAGACGAATGCCCTGGTGACGGCGCTGCGCAAGCCGCAGGTCCGCGGCGCCTGGGGGGAACTCCAGCTCAAGCGGGTCGTCGAACTGTCAGGCATGGTCGAGCACTGCGACTTCGAGCAACAGGCCACCGCTGTGACCAGCGCCGGTGCCACGATCCGGCCCGACCTCAAGGTGACCCTGTCCGAGGGCCGGTTCATCTACGTCGATTCGAAGGTGCCGCTGAGCGCGTTCCTGGAAGCTTACGAAGCCGAGGACGAGAAGGAGCGCATCCGTCATCTTCAGCAGTTCGTGCGCAACGTCCAGACTCACATCGATCAACTCGCGCGCAAGGACTACTACAAGGCCGAGGGAACGACGCCTGAGTTCGTCGTGATGTTCCTGGCCAGTGAAGCCCTGGCGGCGGAGGCGTTCAGCCTGCAGCCGGACCTTCACGAGTACGCGGCCAGCCGAAGCATCATCCTCGCCACCCCGAGCACCTTGATCGGAATGTTGAAGACGATGGCCTTCTCCTGGCGCCAAGCGGCCCTGGCCGAGTCCGCCAACGAGATCCAGAGCCTCGGTCGCGAGCTCTACGACCGGTTGGGAATCCTCGGCAAGCACTTCGACAAGGTGGGGCGTTCGCTGACGACCGCCGTCGGCGCCTACAACGAAGCTGTCGGCTCCATCGAGGGACGGGTCTTCCCCACGGCCCGCAAGCTCCGTGACCTGAAGGTCACCGCCAAGGAGCTCGCCAGCGTCAGCGCGAGCGAGGCAGCGGTCCGTCCGTTGACGGCCGCGGAGCTGGTCGAGGACGCGGCCGGGGTTCCGGCCCTGATCGGACGGGCGCGCAGCACGGCGCAACCAGCGGGCGAGTTGTACCGGCCCCAGCCGAGCCTTGAGGAACTGGTCGCCGACACCGAGCCCCCAGCTCACCCTCGACTGGCCACCGGGACTTCCTGACCACGCCAGCCGGTGCGCGCCCCGACGCGGCAGCCACCGGCGGCAGGGACGGTTCCAGTCCCGACGCTGGTGACACAATGGCGCCTGTGACCAACCCGACCGCCGCCTCCGAGGAGCCCAGCGAACCCACCGCGCGTCCCAGCGGACCCACCGTGGCGGACATCGAGGCAGCTGCGGCGAGGCTTGAGGGAGTCGCCGTGCGCACGCCGCTACAGCTCAACGAGCGGCTGAGCCAGCGGACCGGCGCGTTCGTTTGGCTGAAGCGCGAAGACCTCCAACCGGTCCGGTCCTACAAGATCCGCGGCGCCTACAACCTGATCGCCCAACTGGGGGAAGCCGAGCGCGCTGCCGGGGTCATCTGCGCCAGCGCCGGCAACCACGGCCAAGGTGTCGCCTTCGCGTGCGCCCGCTTGGGAATTCGCGGGCGGATCTTCGTCCCCAGCACCACGCCACGCCAAAAGCGTGACCGCATGCGGGCGCTCGGCGAGGGCCTGATCGAACTGGTGGTCACCGGCGACACCTACGACGACGCCGCTGCCGCCGCGAGGGTCGAGGCGGCACGTACCGGCGCCAGCATCGTCCCCGCCTTCGACGATCCGCGCACCATCGCCGGCCAGGGCACCGTCGCCAGGGAGATCGTCGAGCAGTTCGGGAAGGCTCCTGACGTCCTCCTGGTCCCCGTGGGGGGTGGCGGAATGCTGGCGGGCTGCCTGACCTGGATGGCCGAGCACCACCCCGAAACCAGGGTGATCGGCGTCGAGCCGGCCGGGGCGCCGACCCTGGCCGTGGCTCTGGACGCCGGCGAACCGCGCGACCTGCAGCACCTCGACACGTTTGCCGACGGGGCTGCAGTGGGGCGGGCCGGCGACATCACCCTCGCCGTCGCCCTGCGGCACCGGCCAGCTATGCTGACCGTCCCCGAAGGACGCATCTGCAGCGAGATGCTGGAGCTCTACCAGACCGAAGGCATCATCGCCGAGCCTGCCGGCGCGCTCACCACCGCCAGCCTCGGGCTGTTCCATCCCACCCCCGGGCAGACCGTGGTCGCGATCATCTCCGGTGGAAACAACGACGTGTCGCGCTACGCCGAGATCGTCGAGCGAGCTCTGGTCTACGAGGGTCGCAAGCACTACTTCCTGGTGAACTTCCCGCAGGAACCAGGCGCGCTGCGCCGCTTCCTCGACGAGATTCTCGGCCCCGAGGACGACATCACCCTGTTCGAGTACGTCAAGCGCAGCAACCGCGAAACCGGGCCGGCGCTGGTGGGCATCGAACTGGGCGACCCCGCTTCGCTGGCGGACCTGCTGCTGCGGTTGGACTCCAGTCCGATCAGCTTCGAAGTGGTGGCCTCAGACAGCCCGTTCTATCGCTTCCTGGTCTGAGACCTCGGAGCCCCCGACCACGACCTCGCCGTCAGTCCCCGACGGTCTGGCGGCGCAGGTCCTTGCGGAGTTCCGGCGGCAGGGCGAACACCAGGTTCTCCTCGGTCAGCACCTCTTCGACAGCAGGCGGGAAGCCGTGATCGGCCAGGAGGGCAAGAACCCCTTGGACGAGCTCGTCCGGCACCGAAGCGCCCGAGGTCACGCCGACCGTGGTGACCCCCTCAAGCCACGCCAGGTCGATCTCGGACGCGTTGTCGACGCGATGAGAGGCCCTGGCACCGGCCTCGAGGGCCACTTCGACCAGCCTCACCGAGTTCGACGAGTTCGACGAGCCCACCACGATCACGAGATCCGCACCGACGGCGATCTGCTTGACGGCTGACTGGCGGTTCTGGGTGGCGTAGCAGATGTCGTCACTGGGCGGATCCATCAGCGCGGGGAACTTCTCCCGCAGCCGCGAGACCGTCGCCCAGGTCTCGTCCACGCTCAGGGTGGTTTGGCTCAGCCAGGCCACCTTGGTCGGATCGGCGACCTCCACCCCAGGCACGTCGTCGGGGTGCTCGACGAGGGTGATGTGCTCGGGGGCCTCACCTGCGGTTCCTTCAACCTCTTCGTGCCCGCTGTGTCCGATCAGCAGGATCTGGATGTCCTGGGCGGCGAAGCGTCGTGCCTCGTTGTGCACCTTGGTCACCAGCGGGCAGGTCGCGTCGATCGTCTTCAAACCGCGCACTTCGGCTTCGGCATGAACCGCCGGAGAGACTCCGTGGGCCGAGAACACCACCGTCGCACCGGTCGGGACTTCGTCGAGCTCCTCGACGAAGATTGCTCCCCGCGACTCCAGGGTTTCGACGACGTGTCGGTTGTGCACGATCTGCTTGCGGACGTAGACCGGTGGTCCGTACACGTCCAACGCCTTCTCGACGGTGACGACCGCACGGTCCACCCCGGCGCAGTACCCGCGCGGCGCGGCCACCACGACCCGTTTGGCTGAAGCCTCAATCATGCTCGCCAGTCTAGGTGCCCGGCGCACCGCTTCTCGGCGGGCCTTAGGCTGACGCCATGGCTTTGCCGAGTTCACCGGACGCCCCGCAGCCGCTGCGGGTGATCGTGGGCGCCGTCAAGGACTGGGTGGAGCGCCTAGGACCCGTGTGGGTCGAGGGCCAACTGATCGAGGTCAAGCGCCGCAGTGGAGCGGTGACGCAGTACCTCACCCTGCGGGACAAGCTCGCCGAAGTGTCGGTGACGCTGTCCACCTCTGCCGCAGTGCTGGATGCGGCAGGTCCGCTGGCCGAGGGGACGATGGTGGCCGCGTGGGTGAAACCCACGATCTGGACGAAGTCGGGCTCCCTCACCTTCGAGTGCCGCGAATTGCGTCCCACGGGTGAGGGCCGGCTCCTGGCCGCCATCGAACAACGCAAACGCATGTTGCAGGCCGAAGGGTTGTTCGACCCGGCCCTGAAACGACGTCTGCCGCTCCTGCCGCGCCGCATCGGCCTGATCACCGGGGCCGGGAGCGCGGCGGAGCGCGACGTGGTGGAGAACATCGCACGGCGTTGGCCGGCGGCCGTCCTCGACGTGCGTCACACCCTCGTCCAGGGAACCCAGGCCGTCGAAGAGATCGTCCACGCGCTCCGGGCGCTGGCTGCCACCCCCGGGGTGGACGTCATCATCATCGCCCGCGGCGGCGGCTCACTGGAGGACCTGCTGCCGTTCAGCGACGAGACGCTGGTGCGGGCCGTTCATGCCTGCACAACCCCGGTCGTGAGCGCGATCGGCCACGAAACCGACACTCCGATCCTTGACCTGGTGGCCGACCTGAGAGCCTCCACCCCCACCGACGCGGCCAAGCGGGTGGTGCCGGACGCGCGCGAGGAGGCCTCCCGGCTCAGCGAGGCGCGCACCAGAATTCGCACTGCGGTCCTGACGCGCCTGGCCAACGAGACCCGCCGGCTCGCTGAGTTGCGGACCCGGCCGGTGCTGCGGGACCCGTCGGCCACGCTGGAGATACACCTCGAACGGGTGTCCACCGCTCGGTCGCGGCTCACCCGGGCCATCGAACAGCGCCTGCGTGAGGAGGCGAACTTCATCAGCCAGTCCGCCAGCCGAGTCCGCGCCATGTCACCTCGGGCGACGCTCCAGCGGGGCTACGCCATCCTCGTGGACGCCTCCGGGGACACCGTCAGTTCGGTGGCCGACACCTCGGCGGGCGCCGCGATCGCCGCTCGGGTGGCGGACGGGCGCCTGCACGTCACCGTACACAGCATCGAAACACAGGAGGGGCCATGAGTACGCCCGAACTGAGCTACGAAGAAGCCCGCGAGCAACTCATCGAGGTCGTCCGCCAGCTTGAATCCGGCAACGTCGCGCTGTCGCAGTCCATGGAACTGTGGGAGCGGGGAGAGAAACTGGCGGGGATCTGCGAGGAGTGGCTGACCAGCGCCCGCCAGCGGATTGAGCAGGCCAAGCCCGTAGACGGGCGGAACCCGGCGTCCCACTGACCTCCTGCCCGGCCCGAACGCACCACGAGCCGGGCAGCCGGTCGAGCGGTCAGCCGGTAGCGCCACCCCCAGCGATGTTGACCATCCAGTTCGTCCCGAAGCGATCGGTCAGTTGGCCGAAGAAATCGCCCCAGGGCGCCTGTTCGAGCGGCAGGGTCACCTGGCCGCCGTCGGCCAGGCCGTCCCAGTAGCCACGGATCTCCTCTACCTCGTCACCGCTGATGGAGACCGTGATGCTGCTCCCGGCAGCCAGCGGCATGGACGCCGGAACGTCCGATCCCATCAGGGTGAAGCCGGCCGTCGTCGTGAGTTGGCCATGCATGACGAGGTCCGCCTCCTCGGCGGCGATGCCGGGCATCTGGGCCTCGCCGAACGTAGACAGGACGAGGTCGCCACCGAACACCCCCCGGTAGAACTCCATCGCCTCCCGGGCGTTGCCACGAAAACTCAGGTACGGGTTGAGCACGGCCATCGTGTTCCTCCTTCTGGTTTGGTGGGGCCCATTGTGCGTCGCGCCACCGACATTCTGAAAGGGAGGCTCCCCCGTAGCGCCGGACGTACCTCAGGAGACCGGAACGCTGCGCGGCACCTGCGACAGGTCGGAAAGCTCGACCAGTTCGATTCCCTCCGGGTTCCGGGTGGCTTCCATCAGCGCCGCCCAGGCCGCCTCTTCGCCCGGAGCCGGGGCCGGCATCCGTTCCAGAAGCAGGGCTTCCAGGCGCGCACCCTCGGTGAACCGTGCCCCGTCCGCACTGGCCCACTCGGGGTCGTTGACCAGTACGACCAGCACGAGGTCCATCACCGCGCGACCCTCCGGCGACAGCGCCGGCTGGTAGTACGGCAGGGCGAGGGCCTTGTAGCCGAGACGTTGGTAGAACTTCAGCCGCCGCACCGGGTCGCCGAATTCTGCGCTCGCCACGTGGCCTTCGGGACGCTCCAACTCGGCCAGGAAGGCTCCCGGCGCCATCAGTTCGGACCAGCGCTTCTGGGCCGCCTTGAGGAGTTTGCGGCCCGAGCCGCCCTCGCGCGATTCGGGGGCCACCGCCAGGTACTCCACCAGCAGGAGTTGGGTGGCCGAGGAGTAGTCGGCCACGGCCACGGCGGCGACCTGCTCCAGGTCGTCCGCGCTCACCAGCACCTCGCCCCAGGTGGCGTAGGTGAGGAAGGTCGCGCGGTCCACCAGTTCGTCGGAGGGGAACGAGCGCGCGAGGATCCTGTCGTAGATGTCGGCCAACTGATTGGGACGGGCCACCTGGATGTCGGCCATGAGCGCGGACCTTTCAGATCAGAGGGATCGAGGGAGCACGGTGTCCCAACTCCAGGACGGTGTCGCGAGCATGCTCACGCCGCCGACCCTAACGCACTGGGAGCCCTGACGCGACGAGTCCGGCCCTGCCGCCCCAAGCTCCGGGAAAGGCGTCCCACGTCCTCGGGATCGCCGGGTGTCCAGCCAGCGAGTGGTCCGGCGTCAGATGCCGATGTCCTCGAGCATTTCGGTGACCAGGGCGGCGATCGGCGACCGCTCGGAGCGGGTCAGCGTGACGTGGGCGAACAGCGGATGGCCCTTGAGTTTTTCCACCACAGCGACCACACCGTCGTGACGTCCGACCCGCAGGTTGTCGCGCTGGGCCACGTCGTGGGTGAGGACCACCCGCGATTGCTGGCCGATCCGACTCAGCACCGTGAGCAGGACGTTGCGCTCCAACGACTGGGCCTCGTCCACGATCACGAAGGCGTCGTGCAGCGAACGACCCCGGATATGCGTGAGCGGGAGAACCTCGAGCAGTTCCCGGGCCAGCACCTCCTCGATCACATTCTTCGAGGTCACCGAGCCGAGCGTGTCGAACACCGCCTGGGCCCAGGGCGACATCTTCTCGCCCTCGGTGCCGGGCAGGTAGCCGAGCTCCTGGCCGCCCACGGCGTACAGCGGGCGGAAGACGATCACCTTCTTGTGCTGGCGACGCTCGAGGACGGCCTCCAGGCCGGCGCACAGCGCCAGCGCCGACTTGCCGGTCCCGGCACGTCCCCCCAGCGAAATGATCCCCACCGCAGGGTCGAGCAGCAGGTCGAGGGCCACGCGTTGCTCCGCCGACCGCCCATGGATGCCGAAGGCGTCCCGGTCGCCCTTGATGAGCCGCACCGCACCGTCCGGCAACACCCGACCCAGGGCGGACGACGTCCCCCCGTGCAGCACCACTCCGGTGTGACAGGGCAGGTCCACCGCCTCCGCCACGACCGCGGAGCCGTCGGCGTAGAGCCGCTCAATGGTGGCCGCCTCGACGTCGACCTCAGCCATCCCCGTCCATCCGGTATCGGGGGCGATCTCGTGCCGGTACTCCTCGGCGACGAGCCCCACGGCGGAGGCCTTGACGCGCATCGGGAGATCCTTGCTGACCAGCACCACGTCGTGGCCTTCAGCCCGGTAGTTCAAGGCGACGGCCAGGATCCGGGAATCGTTGTCGCCCAACCGGAAGCCGGGGGGCAGCACCTGGGGATCGGTGTGGTTGAGCTCGACCCGAACCGAGCCTTCGACCTCATTGACCGGGATCGGCGCATCGAGCTTTCCGTAGCGAACGCGGAGGTCGTCCAGGAAGCGCAGCGCCGTCCGCGCGAAGTAGCCCAGCTCGGGATGATGTCGCTTGGCTTCCAGTTCGGTGATCACGACGATGGGGACGACCACCCCGTGCTCGGCGAAGTTGCGCAGCGCGAACGGATCACTCAGCAACACCGAGGTGTCGATGACGTAGGTCTTGGTCGCCGTCCTGCCAGAGAAGGCCGTCCGACTGGAACTGGTGGTGGTGACACGCGGCACGATCGGGTCCTTGTCTGGGGGCCGCACCTCGTCGCCCGGCCCCACCTGGTGGTGGCTAGCCGGAGGGTGTGGGGCCTGGCTCAGGCCCGCACGTCTGGCTCAACGGAGCTGGACGTCGCATGGCTTCCTCCCGGACGACGGAGGGTACCGCCGCACTCCTGAGAGTAAGTGAGCGCGAAGCCACGGCGGCCAGTCGACACGCGCTGTCACCTGGTTTTCACCGACCGTAGCGGCGCTCCCGCTGGGCGTAGGAGCGCAGCGCCCGGATGAAGTCCACCTTGCGGAAATCTGGCCACAGGGCCTCGCAGAAATAGAACTCGCTGTGCGCCGACTGCCACATCAGGAACCCCGACAGCCGCTGTTCGCCGGAGGTTCGGATGATCAGGTCGGGGTCCGGTTGGCCGGCGGTGTAGAGGTGTTCGGAGATGTGATCGATTTCAAGGGTGCTGGCCAAGTCGGCCAGGTCCGTCCCCTTGTCCGCCTCCGCGGCCAGCAGGCTTCGGACGGCGTCCCGCAACTCCCGGCGTCCGCCGTAGGACACCGCGACGTTGACGTGGATCCCCTCATTGCCGACGCTGATGGCTTCGGCGGCCCGCAGCGCGGCAGAGATAGGGGCAGGGAGCAGGTTGAGGTCTCCCACGACCTGGACGCAATACCTGCCCGTCTCGGCCAGCCCGATCACCAAATCGCAGATGACCTCCAGCAGCGGGTTCAGTTCCTCGGCCTCGGCGCGGCGCAGGTTCTCCGTCGAGAGCACCCACAAGGTGACGACCCTGATGCCGACCTCGTCGCACCACCCGACGAACTCGCGGAGCTTGTCGGCGCCGGCGCGGTAGCCGACCACGAGTTCCTGGCCAGGCGCGTTCACGCGAGCCCAGCGGCGGTTTCCGTCCGCCAGCACTGCCACATGCCGAGGTAGCCGCTCGCGGTCGAGGTTTCGCAGCAGGCGCTGCTCATAGGTGGAGTAGATCAGGCCCTTGGGTACGAGCGCCTTGCCGACTGCCCGCACGCGCTGCCCCCACGACATGCTCGCACTCTAGCTGCCTTGGCATCTCCAGGCCCGCGAGGTACCCTACCTACGTAAGCGTAAGTTACTCAACCGTAAGTTAGGTCAGGGCATGGGGACCGTCCAGAACGCATCGGGCAAGCCGATCCTGCGGGGCTGGCTGCACGCCGGGATGACTCCCCTGGTGATCATCGGGGGCGTCCTGCTCATCGTCTTCGGCACCCAGCTGGCGGGCCGGGTGGGCGCCGCGGTGTGGCTGACGGGATCGCTGGTCCTTTTCGGCACCAGCGCCGTGTACCACCGGGGAACCTGGTCGCCGCCCGTGTTGCGGCTGCTGCGCCGCTTCGACCACGCGAACATCTTCCTGTTCATCGCCGCCACCTACACCCCCCTCGCGCTGGTGCTGCTGACCCCCGATCAGGCGACGGTCCTGCTCGTCCTGATCTGGTCGGTGGCGGTGGTAGGGATCGGCGTGACGTTGGTCTGGCCAGAACGCCCGCGCTGGCTGGACGTCGTGTTGTACCTCCTGATGGGGTGGGCCGGCCTGGGCTGGCTCGGGGCCTTCTGGGCCTCTGGTGGCCCGGCGGTCGTCCTGCTGATCGCGATCGGCGGCCTGTTCTACACCGTCGGCGCGGTGATCTACGCGCGCAAGAAGCCGGACCCGTCGCCGACCTGGTTCGGGTTCCACGAGATCTTCCACGCCTGCACGGTCGCGGCAGCCCTCTGCCACTTCGCCGCCATCGCTCTCGTCGTACTCCGCTGAACGGTCCGCCCGCCCCGTCGGGGCGGGCGGGTCAGCAACTCCTAGGCCCGGCTCCACAAGGCGGTGCGGAGTTCCGCCAGATCGGCGGTCGGCGCGAAGCAGGTCGTCCCGCGGCAGACGTGGACCAAGCCGTCCTCAGCCTTGAGCCGGTCCCCGAAGCCCGCTGTTCCTGACCGTCCGACGAGGACGGCCGTCCCGATCGGCGCCATCCGCCAAGTGGCCCGCGCCAGATCCGACAGCGGGTCGTCGGTGACCACGGCCGCGACCGCCGGGCCCAACCCCGTCCGCGCCTCGTCGGCCACGAGGAGGTCCACCAGCGCCGCGCCGGCGAACCGTGGGGACGCCACTGCCAGCCCCCGCACGGTCAACGCCGCCTGATCGGCTCGTGCGATGAAGTCGGCCCGATCGGACAGCAGCCCGGTCAGTCGCAGGGCGGCCACCAGGCACATCGTGCCCGAGGGCGTGGGGTTGTCCGAGACGTCGCGGGCACGGGCGAAGAGCGGCTCGGCGTCATCGGCGGCGTCGTAGAAACCGCCGTCCTCAGCCCCGAAGTGAGCCATCGCCACCTCGAGCAGCTGCACCGCCCGTGCCAGCCACACCGGGTCACCGATTGCCCCCGCCAGCCGCGCGAATCCGAGCGCCAGCGCGCCGTAGTCCTCTGCCATCGCGGACGCGTCACCCGCGACGCCGGCCAGCGAGGTGCGACGCAGGCGTCCGTCCACCCAGTGCACCGACCAGACGGCCTCGGCCACCGCGCGCGCCAACTCCAGCCAGTCAGCCTCGGCGAACACCGTCGACGCCCAGACCAGTGAGTCGATGGCGAAGCCGTTCCAGGCTGCCACCACCTTGTCGTCGCGCGCCGGAGCGAAGCGGTGCTGCCGGACGTGGAGGAGCCGCTCGCTCACATTCGCCAAGCGGTCACGATCCGGCGTCCCCCGATACTGCAGCGTCGACAGCCCATGCTCGAAGGTGCCCGCCGTCGTGACGTGGAAGACGCCAGCCGCCCAGTTCGCGTCCTCGGCACCCAGCGCCGCCTCCAACAATTCGGGGCTCCACACGTAGTAGATCCCCTCGTGCTGCATGCCACGGGAGTCGGCGCTGTCGGCATCCAGGCTCGCGGCCAGGCCGCCCGTCGGCAGCGCCATCTCCCGTCCCAGCCAGCCCACGATGCCGCGCACAACGCGCTCGAACAACGCACGCAACTGCGGATCGTGGTCGGGCACCCGACGCCAGCCGCGGACGTACGCCCCCAACAGCAGGGCGTTGTCGTACAACATCTTCTCGAAGTGCGGGACGACCCAGCCGGCGTCGACGCTGTAGCGGGCGAAGCCACCACCCACCTGGTCGTGGATGCCACCGCGGGCCATGGCTTCAAGCGTGCGCTGAGCGACTTCCAGGGAACCGGGCTCGCCCTTGACCAGCAGCGCGTCGATCACCCCTGGCAACGGAAACTTCGGCGCTCCTCCGAAGCCTCCATGGATCGGGTCGAACTCCTTGCCGAGCGCTGAGAGCAACGCCCAGACGTCCACCTGGGCGGGCGCAGGCGGGGGCGTGAACTCCGCGGCCAGGTGCGCACCGATGGCTGCGGCACTGTGGGACGCCTCGTCACGGCGCTGCGCCCAGGCGCCGGCGATCGCCTCCACCACGTCGGTGAACGAGGGCATTCCACCGCTGGCGACCGGCGGGTAGTACGTACCGGCGAAGAACGGACGGCCCTGGGGTGTGCAGAAGACCGTCATCGGCCAGCCGCCCTGACCGGTGAGCGCTTGCGTCGCCTTCATGTAGATGGCGTCGATGTCCGGCCGCTCCTCCCGGTCGACCTTGATGGCCACGAAGTCCCTGTTCACCAGCGCGGCCACGGCCGGGTCGGCGAAGGACTCCTCTGCCATCACGTGGCACCAATGGCAGGCTGAGTAGCCCACGGAAAGCAGGATGGGGAGATCGCGCCGGGCAGCCTCGGCGAGGGCTTCCGGCCCCCAGGGCCACCAGTCGATGGGGTTGTCGGCGTGCATCCGAAGGTAGGGGGAAACGGCGTCGGCGAGGCGATTCACGCCCACACCCTAGCTTCCGGTTCGGCCCGGCCCTGACGCCGGAGCGCCGGCACCGTCACCCCCGCGCGCACCTCGAATCCCCTTCGCCGTCCCAAGCCACACCTGAACCACCCGCCTGACGCGGAAGGTGTGCGGAACCTCCGCGGTGCTCAGGTTCACCACGATCCTGGGTTGGTCAACGCTGACTCCGCGACAACTCAGTGTCGGGGGACGTCGCGTTCGTCGAAGTTGATGCGCTTGAGGTGCCGTCGCATGCTCAGGTACAGCAAGCCGAGCACCACCAACAGGCCGATGGCCATCGCCAGCGGCAGCCAGTCCGGCGTGACAACGGCTAGATCGAATAGGACCATGGCTCGACACTATCCCCCGCCGCCGGGCGCAGTCCCGCGAACAGGTCGTCCTCGGGCAATGAGGTCTCCACCAGGGTGTGCACCAACTGGTAGTCCTCGGTGGGCCAGCCCTTCACCTGCACCGCCACCGGGACGGCGAACCAGGGCCCGTCCGGGTCCACCTGGGTGGCATGGGCCCGCAGGGCCGCGTCCCGGACGTCGAAGTAGCCGGCGCACGGGATGAAGGTGGTCAGCCGGTTCGGCGCCTCCGCCCAGTTCGAGAGCCGGGCGTGGTAGGGGCGTTCAAGGCCGGCCTCGTGCATGGCGGCGTCGAGGCCCGCGAATCGCTGCCGGTGGAAGATCAGGTCGTAGTAGACCTTGCTGACCTCCCACGGCTCTCCATGCTCGGGCCAGGCCTCGGGATCGGACGCCGCAGCCACGGCAGCCATCGTCACCCGATGGCACATCACGTGGTCGGGATGCGGATAGCCGCCGTTCTCGTCGTACGTGGTCACGACCTGTGGACGGAACTCACGGATCACCTTGACCAGGCGTCCGGCCGCCCGGTCGACGTCCTGCAGCGCGAAGCAGCCCTCCGGTAGCGGGGGCAGCGGGTCTCCCTCGGGTAGCCCGGAATCGGTGAACCCGAGCCAGACGTGCTCGATGCCGAGGACTCGCGCTGCCTCGGCCATCTCCTCGCGCCGCAGGTCCGGCAGGCGAGCCCAGTTCTCGGGAGTGTCCAGAGCCCGGTTCAGGATCGAACCGCGCTCGCCACCGGTGCAGGTGGCCACCATGACCCGCACTCCCTGCGCCACGTAGTACGCAGTCGTCGCCGCGCCCTTGGACGATTCGTCGTCGGGGTGTGCGTGAACGTGGAGCAGCCTGAGCCCCGAAGAGTCTTCCATGAGGCCCTATTGTGCGGAACCGGTGACGGCTCGGCCAACCTCGTCGGGATGTGAGCAGAATGGACGCATGGAATCCGATGCCGCCGAACGCCTCGCTCGGCGCTACCCGACCCAGCCGCCGACCGTTGCGGGACTGGCGGGTGGTGGCCGGTGCTGTCGCAGCCATCGGTGCCGGCTGGCTGGTCTGGGCGGCCACCCTGGGGGCGAACCCGGCAGTCTCGGCCCGCGTGGATTCCTTCCAGGTGGTCTCCGATGCCCAGGTGGTCGTCGTGGTCACCATTGAGCGACCCGACCCGTCCATCGCCGTCCAGTGCCTGGTCCATGCGCAGGCGGTGAGCTTCGAGCGGGTGGGCGAGGTGCCGCTCACCGTCCCCGCCGGCACCGAGGTCAGCACCCGCCTGGAGGTGACGGTCCGCACGTTCAAGGCCGCCACCACGGCCTCGATCGAGGGCTGCCGGGCGATCGGCTAGGCTCGCGGGATGGAAAACTCCACCATCTGGCTGACCCGGGACGCATACGACAAGCTCGCTGCGGAACTGGAACACCTCAAGGGTGATGGACGCCGGATCGTCACGGCCAAGATCGCCCAGGCGCGCGACGAGGGCGACCTCAGCGAGAACGGCGGCTATCACGCCGCTCGGGAGGAACAGGGTCACCAGGAGGCCCGGATCCGCCAGTTGAGCGCGATGCTCGAGCACGCGCAGGTCGGCGAGGCGCCGACCGGAGCCTCCACCGTGGGCCCAGGCACCCTGGTCACGATCTTCTTCGACGATGACCCCGACGACGAGGACACCTTCCTGCTGGGGTCGCGCGAGTTGATGACGTTGGACGACGCGGTCGACCTCGAGGTGTATTCCCCGCAGTCACCGCTCGGGGCGGCGATCCTCGGGGCTGCTGCCGGCGACACTGTCACCTACGCGGCGCCGAACGGTCGTCCCATCTCCGTGACGATCGTCGACGTCAAGGCGTTCTAGTCAGTCCAGCTTCGCCAGGAGACCCGCGGCCTCCCTCGGTGCCAGGGCTCCGCTGGCCACCTCGGCCAGGACCTGGTCACGGGTCAGCGCCGGAGTGGGTTCCGCCTCGCCGGCCAGGCCGAGCTTGCCCAGCAGTTGAGTGAAGCGTCCCCGTGCGGTCGGATACGACACGCCGAGATGCTTTTCGACCTCGCGCAGGTTTCCGCGTGAGGCGAGGAACACGCGCAACAGTTCGGTTTCGGCCTCGTCAAGGTCACAGAACCCGCAGCGTCCGAAGTCGCCGGCCAGTTCGGTGCCGCAGGAGTGACAGCCGAGCCGGGTCGTCACGAGTTCCCCGCCGCACACCGGGCACTCCGCCGGCGCCCGGTAGCGAGGGCGGGTGGTCACCGGAGGTCCGCCTTGAGGTTGGCCCACCCCATGACGACGCCGACATCGAGCCGGGCCGACCCATTGCCCAGCACGACCTCGTCCAGAGCGTTCAGGGAGCCGGCCCAGGTGACCTTGCCCAGTTGAGCGTCCGCCCGGACCGTCACATTGGAGCCGGGATCCAACTCGATCGTGAGCTGGCCCGATTCCACCCGGATGCGGTTCCTTCCGGTCGTGATGGTGCCGCGGACGGTCGCCGAACCGGCCTGCACCAGGACGTCATTCACCTCGGCCACCCCGTTGAGCTCGGCCCCCCCGGCGGTGACACGCACCTTGCCGAGGTACGGGACGTCGGTGCAGCTGAGGCTGCCCGCAGTGACCTCGACATCGACCGCGATCCTCGGGTTGATCCGCAGGAAGAGCTCCTTGCCCAGGCCCAGCGCGCGAAGTTCGTCCAGGCTGCGGGGTGGACGCAGGATGCTGAAACCGTCAAGGCTGGGGCCGATCTCCCCGTCGCTCGAGACTTCGAGCACCGGGCCGTTGCGGCGCAGGACGTGGGGACCTTCGGCCGAGGC
Source organism: Propionibacteriaceae bacterium (assembly GCA_016717345.1). Lineage (GTDB taxonomy): Bacteria > Actinomycetota > Actinomycetes > Propionibacteriales > Propionibacteriaceae > Propionicimonas. The sequence goes on along the minus strand of JADKFR010000013.1, from coordinate 73,513 downwards.
CGTCGCCACCGACGCATCGCCGACGATCCGGACCCGGCGCCCCACGGCTCGGACCGATATCCGGTCGACACCTCTCGACGAGCCGGAGCGACGGCGCGCACTGGGCGGCGCCTCGTCGTGCGGCCCACTGAAGACGTCGCGAGCATAAGGGGGGAACTCCTCAGGCCCGGGCTCGGGCTCTTCGGGGAGTTCATCGTTGGTGGGCTCGGGGGGTGTGGCGCTCTTCAGCGCGTCAATGCGGCGAGCGGCTTCGGCGGCGTCGATCCGTCCGGCAGCCAGGTCTTCGAGAATGGGGCCAAGATCACTCATGACCCCAGACTACTCAGCACTTCAACGAAGTTGAACCGCAGCTTTCCACTCTGGAAAGTTCAGTGGTGTCGGACTTCTGGAAAGCGCTGCGGGTCCAGCCCGCGAACGAAGGCCACCGAGAAGGCGAGCGTCGGGATCACCAGGAGGGCCCCCACGATGCCGGCGAGCGTGGCGCCGACCGCCAGGCCGATGAGGACAGCCAGCGGGTGGAGCGAGACGGCCCGGCCAAGCAGGATGGGTTGCAGGAAGTGGCCTTCGGTTTGCACCACGAGGATCGTGATGCCGAGCATGATGACCGCCGTCACCGGGCCGCTGGTCACCAACGCCAACAGGACGGCGATCGTTCCCGAGAGCACAGCGCCGACGACCGGGATGAACGCCGTGATGAACGTGAAGGCGAAGAGCGCCCAGGCCATCGGTATTCCCAGGATCAGTGCCCCGATCAGCATGCCGAGGGCATCGACGAGGGCGACCAGCACCTGGGCCCGCATGTAGGCCACCAGCGAGAACCAGCCGCGGCCCGCGGCCCGATCGGTCGGGGCCTGGTAGTGCTCAGGGACGAGCCGCAGGCACGCTTGCCAGATCCCCTTGCCACCCGACAGGAAGAAGAAGGTGGCGATCAAGGCGATGGCCAGACCCGCCAGGAAGTGGCCCACGGAGACGCCGGCACTGGCCAGCAGGCCGGCGATCTGCGCCCTGGATTCGTTGAGCCAGGCGGTGAACTGGGCGTAGTACTCCTGCAGTTGGGCGGCCTCGAGGTGGAGCGGACCGGCCGCCAGCCACCCCAACAGGGAGGTGAGCGCCTGGCCCGCCTGGTCGAAGAGTTGCGGCCACTCGCGCACCACCTGGGCGCCGATCGCGGTGAACACCGCGCCCAGGACGACGACGGTGGCCAACATGGCGGCCACCGTCGCCAGGACCGGCGGCAGTCCCCACCGCTCGAACTGCTGCCGGATCGGAGTCAGGAGGGCCGTCAGCAGCACGGCCACCGCCAACGGGATCGCGACTCCCGAGAATTTCTGGAGGACGTACCAGCCGCCGACAATCAGGGCCGCGATCACCAGCGTGCGCCAAGCCCACTCGGAGGCGGTCACCAGACCTCGGGGCACGGCGGTGGCGGTGGCGGTGCGCCGTGCGGCAGGGAAGCGCATCGGGGGTTCCTCTCGTCGATTACCCAAAATCTAGCGGCTCGGCCCGAGGAGCCTTCGAGTACTTACGGCCCTTCGGCGACTGCCCCTTGCCCCACGAGCGGCGGAGGGCCGACGAGAGGCAGGTACTACTCGGCGCTCTAGGCTGGAATGGTGAGCCAGCCCCGTCCACTCTCCGACCTGATCGCCCCCGACTGGGCCCAGGCCCTCGCGCCGGTCGCGGGACGGATCAGTGAACTCGGCGTCTTCCTGCGCGCCGAACTCGCAGCCGGACGGGGCTACCTCCCGGCGGGAGCCAACGTGCTGCGCGCGTTCTCGCGGCCACTGGGCGGTGTGCGCGTGCTCGTCGTGGGTCAGGACCCTTACCCGACGCCCGGTCACGCCGTCGGGCTGTCGTTCTCGGTTGCCCCCCAGGTGCGTCCGCTTCCGCGAAGCCTGGTCAACATCTACCGCGAACTCCAGACCGACCTGGGGATCCCGCCGGCTGCCTCCGGCGACCTGACGCCCTGGTTCGACCAGGGGGTGCTGCTCCTCAACCGGGTGCTGACGGTGCGCCCCGGAGCTTCGGGTTCCCATCGGGGCAAGGGCTGGGAGGAGGTGACCCAGTGCGCCATCGAGGCCCTCGCCGCCCGCGGCGGCCCGTTGGTGGCGATCCTGTGGGGACGCGACGCCCAGTCACTCACCCCCCAGTTGGACGGGATCCCGATCATCGCCTCGGCTCACCCGTCACCGCTGTCGGCTCACGCCGGCTTCTTCGGGTCCCGCCCTTTCAGTCGCACCAATACCGCCCTGGGCGGGCTCGGCGCCGAGCCGATCGATTGGCGCCTCGAACCGGTTGCCTGAGACGTCAGAACCCTGCGCGCCGACCCGGAATGTCAGCCACCCCCCAAGGTGTTGAGCCGGTATGCAGTTCAGCCAACGCACCCTGAGTGGTCGATCGACTCCCGTCCTGCAGCAGCCCTGCTGGCATGAGGTCTTCGGACATCGCGTCGATGAGACCCCAGCGGGTTCCTCGGTCGCCCTGCTGGCGTTGGGCTGCTTCTGGGGCGCCGAGAAGTTGTTCTGGAACACTCCCGGGGTCACCTCGACCGCGGTCGGGTATGCCGGTGGAATCACGCCGAACCCGACGTACGAGGAGACCTGCACGGGCCGCACGGGCCACGCCGAAACGGTCCGCGTCTGCTTCGACCCCGCGGCGGTGTCGTTCGACGCCCTGCTGCGCCTCTTCTACGAGAATCACGACCCCACCCAGGGCATGCGCCAGGGAAACGACCGCGGAACGCAGTACCGCTCCGCCATCTTCACCGCCGACGCCGCGCAACTGGAGGTTGCCCACCGGGTCACCGCGGAGTATCAGCGCGCCTTCACCGCGGCCGGCTACCCACCCCTCACCACTGAGGTCACCCCAGCCGGCCCCTTCTACTTCGCCGAGAACTACCACCAGCAGTATCTGGCGAAGAACCCGCACGGCTACTGTCCGATCCACGCCACCGGCGTGACCTGCACGCCCAGCTGACCCAGGAGCGACCGATGTGCCGAAACATCCACCCGTTGCACAACTTCGAACCCCCCGCCACCGGGGATGAGGTCCACGCCGCAGCGCTGCAGTATGTCCGAAAGGTCGCCGGAACCACCAGGCCGTCGCAGGCCAACCAGGAGGCCTTCGATGAGGCCGTGGCGGCGGTGGCCCACGCCACCCATCACCTGCTCGATCACCTCACCACCAATGCCCCGCCCAAGGACCGGGACGTCGAGGCCGCCAAGGCGCGCGCCCGTTCGGCCCAGCGGTTCGCCAAGGTGGGCTGATGGTCCCCTCACCCGACTTCCGGTTCCGCCCGGCCACCAGCGCGGACCTGCCGCTCCTGGCAGCCGCCCTCCTGGCGAATCTCAATGCCGTACGACCCACCGTGACGGCGAACACTCTCGAAACCGATCCGCGATTTCGGCACTACGTCGCGGACTTCGCCGGGCCGCATGATTTCGGGGTGGTCGCTGAAACCCCGACCGGTGAGCCGCTCGGGGTGGCATGGGCTCGGCTGTCCACCCACTCCGACCCGGCTCCGGGATACCTGGGCGACGACACGCCAGAGGTCCTCATCACCGTTTTCGAAGGCCAGCGCGGTCTCGGTATCGGCTACGAACTGCTGATCGAGATCGAGAAGCTCGCGATCGGCCGAGGCTTCACCCGACTGTCGCTGTGGGTCGAGGACGGAAATCGTTCGCGGCGGCTGTATGAGCGCCGCGGCTACCGTCCCGCGGAGGGCGCGATCGACACCCGGACGATGGTCAAGAAGCTGTAGGACCGCCGACCCGGCCCCGACACCCGGGGCCGGATGACTCGATCACTCGGCAGCGCTGGCGAGTTTCTCCAGGGCGGTCTCCCAACGCCGGCTCAGCTTGCCCGCGTCGAAGTAGCTGGGGATGTGTTCGTGGACGATCTCGACAGTGGTCTCGGAATCGCCGGCCGCCCGCAGGTGCACGTCGACGATCGTTTTGGGTGCCTCGTCAGCGGCGTGCCAGCTGAACCGGATCTGCTCCAGCGGGTGATAGGACCGAATCACGCCGAAGGTGCCGTCCGCGGCGTGCCAACTGTCGCCCTTGTCTCCCAGTTCGCCCCCCGGGCCGAGCAGCGCCTCAGCGCCCGCGCGCGTCACCAGCAACTTCCAGAATTCCTTGGCGGATAGGGACACCGACCGGCTGACAGTCACGGTGGTGTCCACAGGGTTCTCGAGCGTGTCGCTCGCCATCTGATCAGTCATGCCCTACCTCGATCCGAGTCGAACGTCGACCTCCGTGGTCGACCCCGTACCCGACACCCTACTCAGGATCCCGAATCCCGGATGCAGTCGCACGAGACTTCGGCGAAGGTCACCGGGTCGGCCCGTCAGCGTGTCGCTCCGGGCGGCCAGGGGCCGATCGGGATAGAAAGGAGTCACGACCGGACCACGTATGAGTTGGTCCGGTCTAATGCGTCTGGGGCAGGTTCTGACCGTGACAGCTGGGACACCAGAGACAGGCGGGACAGTATCCATCACGAGTGATTCACCTCCCGAACGACACGCCGACAAAGGCGGAGATTGCCCCGGAATTCCTGCTTGCAGGCCTTGCGTCGTCCCGCCGGCGGGGGTACAAATGACTCACGCCGATCACGACGGCAGAACCCGGAAGGGGGATGCGAAGCGAAACCCGCGAGGGGGACGTCAGGCGGAACCCGCAAGGGCGAAGCGTCGAGATCAGCAGTCGGACAGCAATCGAGGTCCATAGCCAGCGGAGCGATCTGCGGGCGTTCGCCGGGACGGGCGGACGGATCAGGCGGGCTGACCGAGTTCAGGGGACGTCCATCCTGGACAAACCAGAAGGCGGACCAACTCATACTTGGTCCGGCCTTCGCCTGTTCGGGCAAGACCATGGTGACCCACGCCGTGGACGCTGTGCTGCCGTGACCACTTCCCGGGACACTCACCACGCCGGCGGACGCACCCGTGGGCTGCTTCGATAGCGCGAGACGGTGGGCTCGTCTGCCAGCCAGAACCGCCAGGGCCGCACCCGGGCCACCGAGACCCCGACCCGCGGGCCCTGTCGAACCACCCCGACCGGCCCGACGGGGTCAGCCAACTCCAGCCCGGCCTCCCCGACCCGCCCGCCCGAATCAGCCACGCTCCACCCCATGACGCGACCCAGGTTGCCAGGACCGCGAGCCAATGCCGCGTCCTCCACCCCGGGACGCCGCAGCCGGGCCCGATCGATGCCGGCGACCACCGCACCAGAGCGCAACAACACGGCCGAGCCACTGCCGGCGGGGCCGCACACCAGATTCCCGCAGACATGGATCCCGTACGAGCGGTAGCAGTACAAGGTCCCGGGCGCACCGAACAGGGTACGGGTGTGCGGCCGGGGACCGCCGAAAGCATGCGCGGCGGGGTCGTCCCAGCCTGCGTAGGCCTCCACTTCGGTCATCCGGACGACCACGTCCCCCTGGGTCACCAAGCAGCCCAACAGGGCGGGGGCGACCTCCAGGGCGGGGGCGCTGAGGTCGACCACGTCCTCAGTATGAGGGGCTTCGCTGCCCGACAGCCAGGCGGGGTACCCTCGCTGCTATGGTTTCGCGCCGACGACTGCGCGCCGCGACGGTGGTCCTGGCGCTCCTGGCGCTTTTGCCTGCCGGATGCCAGTCCGGGGTCCCGTCCGCGACCCCGTCGGTTTCAGCCACCCCTGCCAGTCGCGATTTCACGCTTCCCGGGGCCGCCAAGGCCGAGGTCGACGAACTGATGGGCGCGGCCGGGTCCCGCGACCTGATCATGGTTCAGGTGGCCCGCGAGACCGTGTCGATCAGCGTCCTCACCGGAGCGGACACCCCGCTGACCTGGGCCTACCGCGACGGCAAGGTCGAACAGGTGGCCAGCGACCTTGCTTACGTCGACCAGGCCACCTTCGACATCGACGACTTCGACATCTCAGACGTCGGCCGCCTGTTCCGGACCGCCGCCGTCCAGTCCGACTCCGAGAAGAACCAGACCTTGCAGATCGTCGACTATTCCGGCGGCCAGGTGATGATGACGGTGACCACCAATCCGGAGTCGCGCACCGTGTTCTTCAATCCGGACGGCAGCCTGCTGGAGACCCTCGACTTCCAGACCCTCGATGGCCTGACGAAGGGTCTTCAGGAGGTGGTCGGTGTCCGCACCCTGGCCTATTCGGTCGGGGTCAAGTCGAGCCTCGGCGTCTGGGTGGACTTCCCGGCGCTGAGCGCCAAGAGCGTCACGCGTCGCCAGCGGACGGCTAAGGTCCCGGCCACCACCATCGCCCGGAGCGAGACGACCAGCCTGCCCCTGATCAGCGTCGCCGACATCGACCCGGAGACCATCTGGGAGGTCGCCCAGCGGACCATCCGACGCCACGACCTTGCCAGCGACCAGGAGTGGAGCGTGGAGATCGACGATCGGGAGCAGTTGGGGACGCCGCGCATGTACTTCAGCGTGGGCGGGGTGTCGCTGGAGACCGACCTGGCCGGCCACGAGATCAACAGCTGATCTGCGAGGCGAACCTCGGCAGTCGCTCCTGCACCTCCTCGGGGGCACTCACCAGCAGGTATTCAACGTTGCGGGAAGGGCCCTGGGTGCCGACCTTCACCCCCCCGGGGGAATAGACGCCGATCGCCGACCCGATGTAGCGCCGCGTGTCATGGGCGAGGACCCGAACCGGGTGGCCGCGCGCTTCGCAGAGCTCCAGCACCTCCGCCAGCGGCAGGAAGCCCTCATTGCTGAACGACACCACCACCGTGGTCGCCCGCACCTGCGTGATCACCTCCGCCAGCGCCTGCGGCATCCGCGAGCGGTAGTTGAAGGCGCTCTTGGTGGCCGGATCGCGGGCGTCCTCCCGCTTGCAGGCGACCCCATAGTGAGCCGGGGCGTCCCAGCGCACCAGCGTTTCCCAGACGTGGTAGTTCGTGTAATAGCGGTGCTGGTTGTAGGGCGGATCGAGATAGGCAAGATCGACCGGTCCCATCGTCCGCACGGCCTCCAGGGCGTCGCACCGCAGGGCGCGTCCAGAGCCGGGGACGAGCACCGGTGGACGCAACCGCAGCGGACGCAGGGCCCGGGGCGCCCACTCCTTGAGGAAGGCCATCTGCAGCCCCACGGTGGAGTCGACCGCGTCGGCGGCTTCGAGCAGGGACGTCAACAGGATCGGACGCAGCGGGCCGTCGGGGTACCAGGCGTCGATCCCGTCGCGGATCGCGTCGATCCGGCGCGCGTTGTCGGGGTGAAAATACCTCGCTTGTTCGGCGAAGACCTCGGTCACGTAGCCGCGGCGATCCGGCAGTTGTGAGAGTCGCCGCAAGGCCTCGGCCACCTCAGCAGGCTCGATCGAGGCCACGTCGGTCTCGACGTAGCACTGGGCAAGCACTTCCGAGTAGGCGGCCACGTCGACCGCCGTCACCTGGGCACCGCGTCGGCAGAATTCCTGGGCGACCCGCGTGGTGCCGGTGAAAAGGTCCACCGCCGTGGCGGCGTCCGTCGCGGTCAGCAGGTCGCCGATCTCACCGACCAGGCGCCGTTTCGAGCCGAGGTACTTGATCACGGCCGGCCGACGGGTCGCTCAGCCCAGCGCCCCACTGGCGAAGGTGTCGCACTGCGACGGATCGCCGGTCGAGTACCCCTTGGCCATCCAGTACTTCCGCTGGGCGGACGAGCCGTGGGTCCAGGCCTCGCGATCAACACGTCCCGTCGACGCCTGCTGGATCCGGTCGTCGCCGACGGCGATCGCGGCGTCCACGGCCCGGTTGAGGTCGTCCTGGGTGATCTCGGTGATGGGTGAGTTCGGATCATTCGACGCGTTCGCCATCCACGCGCCGGCAAAGCAGTCGGCCTGCAGTTCGAGGCGCACCGACCCCGAGGTGGGGCCGGTCGCGGTGGAGGATTGGGCTTGGGCCATGACCCCGGTCAAGTTCGAGATGTGGTGACCGTACTCGTGGGCGATCACATACGCCTCCGCGGCGTCGCCGCCCTTGGCGCCGAGTTGGCCTTCGAGCATCTGGTCGAAGAAACCGGTGTCGAGGTAGACCGTCTTGTCGGACGGGCAGTAGAAGGGACCCACCGCTGACGTCGCCGTGCCGCAGCCCGTGGCGACCTGACCGGTGAAAGTGACGGTCTTGGCCTGGGTGTAACCGCTGAGCTGGGTCGCCCAGAAGGCCTGGATCGAGTTGGTGTAGGCGACGAAGCGGCAGTCACGGTTCGACTCGATGTCGGCGCCGGTCTGACATTGGGCGTACGGGTTGTCCTGCGGGGCGGGCGCAGCAGCGCCTCCCGTCAGCGCCCCAGGATCGAACCCGAAGACCATGGCAAGGATCATGATCAGGATGCCCGCCCCGCCACCGATCGCGACAGCGCCTCCGCGCCGGCCACCGGAGCCCATCTGAGAGGTATCCAACTGGGCATCCCTGTTGTACTGCATCCATGACTCCTTCTCGCCGCGATCAATCATAGGTGCCGCGCCTGGCTTGGTTTCGTCCTTCCCCTCGGCCATCATGAATTGATGAGGATCATCGGGGTGGAGGTCGCCGGCGGGAGCGCGGTGTTCACCCGCGTCCTTCCGCATGGCGCCGACCCTCACCGCCTGGCCTGGGAGAAGGGCTTCCGGATCATCCGTCCGCTCTCGGTCACGGGCCGGGCACCCGACCTGACCCTGACCCTGCAGATCGCCCGCCACGGCCGCCGGATCAATTACCGGGCCCTGCAGCGCACCCGTTCGACCGACCCCGGGCTTGACCTGTCAGCCGGCGCGCCGGCGGCCCGGCAACGGCTCGCCGCCTACGCGATCACGTTGTCACCGCTGGGCATCCTCGGCACCCAGTTCTCCGACAAGACAGCCGTCCCGGGCTTGTGGGGCCTGCCCGGAGGCGGCATCGACCTGGGCGAGAACCCCGCGGAGGCCGTGGTGCGAGAGCTCCAGGAGGAATCCGGCCAGAGCCTGGAGATCTCCCACCTCCTGGACGTGCAGACCGATCACTGGATCGGACGCTCCCCCGCCGGGTTCGTCGAGGACTTCCACGCCGTGCGCATCATCTTCGCCGGCCGCTGTCCCGACCCGTCCGAGCCGATCGTCAACGACGTCGGCGGAACGACCTCCGCGGCGGCCTGGATCCCGCTGACCCGCTGGGACGCCACCTCGTGGTCCTCGGGTGCCCGCGCACTCCTGGAGCGACACCTGCAGACGCTGGTCGACGCCTGGCGCCCTGCGGTCTAGCCGCCGCTCGATTCCGTCCAGAAACGCCGAACGGCCCCCCTCTCGGGGGGCCGTTCAGGCTGTGATGTCAGTTCCGTTGGAAGTAGGACAGGATCCGGAGGATCTCGGTGTAGAGCCAGACCATCGTGACGGTGAGGCCGAAGGCGGCCCGCCAGGACTCACTGGCCGGCGCGCGAACCGCGATCCCCTGTTCGATGTAGTCGAAGTCGAGGATCAGGTTGAACACAGCCAGCCCAACCCCGACGGCCGAGGCCAGCAGCGCGATCACGCTCACCTGACCGGTGACGGAGATGATGCCGGTGTTGACACCGAACAGCGACAGGATGAAGTTCACGAACAGGACGCCCGCGTAGGCGATGGTGCCGATCACGATCATCTTGCGGAACTTGTCGGTGACCTTGATCCGGAAGGCCTTGTACGCGAACAGGGTGGCACCGGCGGCGACGAACGTGCCGAGCACGGCAGGGGTCACAATGCCGGGGTACAGCGACTCGAACACCTTGCTGATGGCGCCGATGAAGACACCCTCGATCGCGGCGTAGGCCAGCACGAAGCCGGGATTGATCGCGCGTCGGAAGCTCACCAGCATCACGGTGCCGAAGGCGACCAGCCCGGCGATGATCATGGCCGGGTAGAGGAGCTGGGCCGGCAGGTACATGAAGGTGAGGGCCGCGGTGAGCATCAGGACGCCCATGACGACGGCCGACTTGGTGATCACGTCGTCGATCGTCATCACGCCCTGCTGCCTCAGGTCGGGCTGCGCGGGCTGGAACTGGGGGTCATAAGGGGCGCCGACCTGGCCGGGGTAGGTCTGACCAGGTGCGAACTGGCCGGTGACCGGCTGGGTCTGCCAGGAGTCGGCCTTCGAGAGGACCGGGTTGTTGCTACGCATCTGTGGATCATTCCTTCGCAAGAGTGGGCGACGAGCCACCTCGTCGTCTGCGTCCATGGTAAGCAACGCTGCTGTGAGTCAGCTTTGTTCCCTCCCGGGCGCGACCCTGACCTCTCCCTGAGTGGTGGTGCCCCCAATGGGATTCGAACCCATACTTGGGCGGGTTTAAGCCGCCTGCCTCTGCCGGTTGGGCCATGGGGGCCGTCGCCTGATTCTAGTGAGGCCGGGGGGCTGCCGGCCCGGTGCTGGCCCGGACCATCAGCGCGGGGACGCGCAGGATCGGGTTGCCCACCTCTTCGTCGCGCAGCACCGCCAGTACGACCTCCATGGTGTCGCGGCCCAATTGGGCGAAGTCCTGGCGCATGGTGGTCAGCGGCGGGGCGAAGTGCTGGGCTTCGGGGATGTCGTCGAAGCCGATGATGCTGACGTCCTGGGGAACCCGCAGTCCCGCTTCGCCCAGCGCGTGGATCGCCCCGAGCGCCATCAGGTCGTTGCCCGCGAAGATCGCCGTGAAGTCACCCTGGGTGATCAGTGCCCGGGCATTGAGGTAGCCGCTGTTGGCGCTCCAGTCACCGATCAGGGGTTCCTGTGCCACCAGCCCGTGCTCGCTCAGGGCCTCCCGCCACCCCCGCACCCGCTCGGTGGCGTCCATCGATTCGCCGGGCCCGGCGAGGTGCCGGATCTGGACGTGTCCCAGATCGGTCAGGTGGCGCACGGCCCGCCGGGCGCCGGCCATCAGGTCCACCGACACCCGGTGCAGGCCGGCGCCCTGGGAGGCCACGGCCACGAACGGCACCCCGAGTTCCATCGACTCCACGATCCCCAGGGAAGAGCGGTTACTGGTGATCATCACGATCGCTTCGACGTTCTGTCGCACCAGCACCTCTGCTGCTTGCCGGAGGCTGGCCATGTCGGCCTGGAGCAGGCTCGCCATCACAACGGCGTACCGCTCCTCGCGGGCCGCCTCGTTGAAGTAGGCCGTGGTCATGCCGCCACCGAAATCGGGGGCGCCGATCGTGATCAGCCCGATCATCCGCGAGCGTCTGGTGACGAGCGCGCGCGCGGCCGGGGACGGGATGTAGCGCAACTGCTTGATAGCCCGCTCGACGCGCTCCCGGGTGGCCGGACGAACATTGGGAAGGTCGTTGAGGACGCGTGACACGGTCTGGTGCGACACTCCGGCCAGGCGCGCGACATCGAAGATCGTGGCAGCTTTCGCCCGTTCCTCATCGCCCATGGCGAACCCCTCCCCCGCCTGGCGGTCGGGCCGGACGGTGTGATGATAACGAGCGGTCGCCTACGTCCGGCGGGATGTGAGCACCTTCTGCAGGATGATGAATACCAGCAGCAGTGCCCCGATGAAGATCTTTGTCCACCACGAACTCAGGGTCCCCTGGAAAGTGATGATCGTCTGGATCACGCCCAGCACCAGCACCCCCAGGACCGAGCCGAGCACGAAGCCGTAGCCACCGGTCAGCAGGGTGCCACCGATGACGACCGCTGCGATCGCGTCCAGCTCGGTCCCGATGGTTGTGAGCGGGTAGCCCGACAGCGTGTAGAACGAGAACAGCACCCCCGCCACGCCCGAGCAGAAACCGCTGATGACGTAGACGAGCACCTTCGTCCGCGCCACGGGCAGGCCCATCAGCATGCCGGACTGCTCACCGCCGCCGATCGCGTACGTGGTGCGACCGAACCGCGTGTACTGCAGCACCCACACTGCGATCACCACGACCAGGATCGCCACGATCACGCTGGGGGTGATGCTCAACCTGCCGCCCAGCGGGATCCTCAGCGTCGCCATGGCCACGAAGAACGGCTGGTCGATGGTGATCGAGGTGTTGCTGATGATGTAGCACAGGCCCCGGGCCAGGAACATGGCCGCCAGGGAGGCGATGAACGGCTGCACCTTGAAGACGTGGATCATCAACCCGACGGCCAGGCCGAGCAATGACGTCGCGACCAGAATCAGCGGAATCACGACCAGGGGCGACCACCCGTCCCGCAGCAGGGTCGCCGCGATCATTGTGGACAGCGCCACCACCGAACCCACCGACAAGTCGATACCGCCGGTCAGGATCACGAACGTCATCCCGACGGCCAGGACCACCAGATAGGCGTTGTCGATGAGCAGGTTCAGGAACACCTGGCCGGAGAAGAAGCCCTTGTAGAGGCTGCCGGCCGCGAGGTACATCGCGATGAACAACACCGCGGTGACCATGACCGGGCCCGACTTGGGGCTGGTGAAGACGTCCACGACGGCGTCGGTGGCCCGACGCAGCGGCGAGCGGACCAAGACCACGGCAGTCACTTCGCCACCGCCTCAGCCGGGACCCGGCGTCCGGCGGCGAGTTTGTCGCGCCAGCGGGCGAAGGCCGCGTTCGTGGTGGGCGACTGGAGCAGGCAGACCGCGGTGACCACGGCGGCTTTGAACACCATCGTCGCGATCGGGGGGATGCCGACCGTGTAGACCGTGGTCACCAGCGTCTGGATCACGAGCGCACCGACCAGCGTGCCGACCAGCGAGTAGCGACCGCCGTTGAGCGATGTACCGCCGATGACCACGGCCAGGATGGCGTCCAACTCGATGAACAGGCCCGTATTGTTGGCGTCCGCGGCAGTCTGGTTGGCCGTCAGGATGAGCCCGGCGATACCCGCCGCCAGGGCGCAGAAGCCGTACACGGTGAACAGCAGTCCGCGGGCCCGGACGCCGGCCTGGCGGCTCGCCTCAGGGTTGATGCCGACCGATTCGATGAGCAGGCCCAACGCCGTCCGCCGCGTCAGCAGCGCAGCCAGCGAGAACAGCACGGCTCCGATGATGACCGCGACCGGGATCCCGACGATGAACCCCGAACCGAGGAACTTGAACGGGGCACTCTCGACGGTGAGGATCTGCCCCTCGGTGATGAGCATCGCGATGCCCCGCCCGGCGGTCATCAGCACCAGGGTGGCGATGATCGGCTGGATCCCGAGAACCGCGACCAGGAACCCGTTCCACAGGCCCAGCACCAGCGAGAGCGCCAAGGCTGTCGCGACCGCCACGGTGACCGTCCACAGACCGCCCGGATCCGGGGAGTCGAGGATGATCGAACACGCCACGGCGCCGGCGATGGCGCAGATGGCACCCACGGACAGGTCGATCCCGCGGGTGGCGATCACCAGCGTCATTCCCACGGCGATGATGAGGGTCGGGGCGCCGTTGCGCAGGATGTCGATCAGGCTGCCGAAGAGGTGACCATCGGCGTTGATGGTGATCGAGAAGAAGCCGGGGACGGCGACGGCGTTCACGACCAGGAGGGCCACCAGCATGACGACCGGCCAGAACAGACGGTTACTCAACGCCCGGGTGAAGAAGCCGCTCACGACGTCACTCCTGCCTGCTCGTCGGCCTCGGATCCTTCGGCGATCAGCGCCAGCAGGGCATCGAGGTCGAGGTTCTCATTGGGGAGGTCGGCGACCATGCGACGATCGCGCAGCACGATGATCCGATGGCTGAGCCGCAGCACCTCCTCGAGTTCGGCGGAGATGAAGAGGACGCTCATCCCGTTCTCGGCGAGGCTGACGACCAGCTTCTGGATCTCGGCCTTCGCGCCGACATCGATGCCGCGGGTGGGTTCGTCGAGGATCAGCAGCCGGGGCGCGATGGCGAGCCAGCGGGCGAGCAGTACCTTCTGCTGGTTGCCGCCCGACAGGTTGCGCACCAGCGCGTCGGCGTCCGGGGTGCGGATGCTGAGGGTGTCGATGTAGCTCTGGGCCAGTTCGTCCTGGCGCCGTTTCGGGATCGGACGGAACCAGCCGCGGTCGGCCTGCAGGGCCAGGATGATGTTGTCACGCACGGACAGTTCATCGACGATGCCTTCGGAGCGCCGGTTCTCCGAGGAATAGGCGATTCGGTGCGCGATCGCCTGACGAGGCGTCCGCAGCTTCAGCGGCTTCCCGTTGACCTGGATGGTGCCGGCGTCACAGTGGTCGATGCCCCCCAGCAGACGGGCGATCTCCGTCCGTCCCGACCCCAGCAAGCCGGCCAACCCGACGACTTCGCCCGGTGCGATGGTGAGGTCGATGGGCGCGACCGCCCCCTTGCGGGCGATGCCGTGCGCGGAGAGGAACGCAGGGACGCTGCTCGCGCCGCCGGCCTCGGAACTGCGTTTGCGATTCTCGAGATCCTCCAGCGTGGACAGTTCCTTGCCGATCATGGCCTGCACCAGATCGATGCGCAGCAGTTCGTCGGTGAGGTACTCCCCCACCAGACGGCCGTTGCGAAGCACCGTGAGCCGGTCGGAGATCTCGTAGACCTGGTCGAGGAAGTGGCTGACGAACAGGATGGCGACGCCGGCGTCCGCCAGGTCACGGATCACCCGGAACAACTCGGCCACCTCTTCGGCATCGAGGCTCGAGGTGGGCTCGTCCAGGATCAGGACGGAGGCGTCCACGTCCAACGCCCGGGCGATGGCGACCAACTGTTGGACGGCCAGCGAATGCGAGTTGAGCAGCGAGTTCGGGTCGATATCGAGGTGGAGCCGCTGCAGGATCTCCTTCGCGCGTCGACGCGTGGCCCGCCAGTTGATGCCGCCGAGACGGTGGGGCTCGCGGCCCAACATGACGTTCTCGGCCACCGTCAGGTTCCCCAGGAGGTTGACCTCCTGGTAAACGGTGGCGATCCCAGCGGCCTGGGCTTGGGCCGGGCCGGAGAAGGTCACCTGCCTGCCCTGCATCGCGATCGTGCCCGCATCGATGGAGTAGACCCCGGTGAGCGCCTTGATCAGGGTGGACTTGCCGGCCCCGTTCTCGCCCATCAGCGAGTGCACCTCGCCGGGGAACATCCGGAAGTCGACCCCGTCCAGTGCCTTGACCCCGGGGAAGGTGATCGAGATACCGGTCATGTCGATGACGGGGTCAGGGTTCCCCGGCGGGGCGGGGGCACGAGTCTGCAGCGCTGAGGCCATCGTCGGCTCTTTCGTGAGTGGTTACGACCAGTCTGGGACCAGACGCCCGGGGGCCCGCCGAAGCTGGCCCCCGGGTGTCGTGGGATTACTCAGTACTTGCGGTCCGGCAGAGCCGCCTTGGCCTGCTCCTGGGTGAAGGTGGTCTCTTCGGTGACGATCCGTGCCGGGACGGTCTCGCCGTTGTTGAGCTTGGTGACGATCTCGATCATCTGCTTGCCGAGCAGCGGGGAGCACTCGACGATGAAGTTGATCTTGCCCTCGGACAGGGCCGTCATGCCGTCCTTGACAGCGTCGACGGTGATGATCTTGATGTCCTTGCCCGGCACCTTGCCCGCAGCCTCGATGGCCTCGATGGCACCCAGGCCCATGTCGTCGTTGTGGGCGTACACCACATCGATGCTCTTCTGCGACTTCAGCATGGCCTCCATGACCTGCTTGCCGCCCGCGCGGGTGAAGTCACCGGTCTGGCTCGCCACGACCTTGAACTTCGACTCCGCCTTGATCGCGTCGGCGAAGCCGGTGGCCCGATCGATGGCGGGCGCCGAGCCGGTGGTGCCCTCGAGTTGCACGATGCTGACGGGGTCCGTCTTGTCCTTGTACTGCTCCACGAGCCACTCGCCGGCCTTCTTGCCTTCCAGCACGAAGTCTGAGCCGAGGAAGGTCACGTACAGCGAGGTGTCCTTGGAATCGACGGCGCGGTCGGTGAGCAGGACGGGAATCCCGGCGGCCTTGGCTTCGCCGAGCACCGCGTCCCACCCGGTCTGGACGACCGGCGAGAAGGCGATGTAGTCGACCTGCTGCTGGATGTAGGAGCGGATCGCCTTGATCTGGTTCTCCTGCTTCTGCTGAGCATCGGAGAACTTGAGCTGGATACCCGCGGTCTTGAAGGAATCCTGGATGTCCTTGGTGTTCGCGGTGCGCCAGCCACTCTCGGCGCCGACCTGGGCGAACCCGACCACGATGTCAGTCAGGGCCTTCTTGCCCGTCCCTGCAGCGCCGCTCGTGGTGGCCGCCGGGGTCGCGCCTGAGCAGGCGGTCATGGCGAGCGTCAACGCTCCGGCGAGGAAGAGACCGATGGTCTTCTTCATTGTCACAAACCTCCTTGTTCGCACCGGCGGGGTAGCTCCTGTGCCACCTCCGGTGGGCCATCTGGCCGATGATCAGATGTTATCGTTCACATGTTAGCCTTCACAACTGATCATCCGAGACGTTATCGAGTCGTTATGGACGGGCCGTCAGGGGCGATTCGTCGCAGACCATCAGGCACCAGGCGTTGATTGTACAACGCTCACATTCCGGCCATCCCCCAGCTGATTCCGTCCAGGATGTCCGCTTCGCTGACTCGCATCGGGACGCGCAGGCGCCTGCCCACGCGGTGACAGATCAGGGCGCCGCCGCAGATCACATCCGCGCGCCCGGGCACCATGGTCGGCAGCGCCGCCACGTCAGCGATCGGCATCCGCAGCAACGACTCCGCCAACGCCGCGACGGCCTGATTCGACACCACCGAGCCGTGGACGACCGTCCGGTCGTACACCTCCATTCGGTGGGCGAGAGCGGACAGGCTGGTTGCCGTGCCACCGACTCCCACCCAGGTCTCCACCGCGGCGAAGTCGATGCCCGAGGCGTCGAGGAGTCCGTCCAGATAGGCAGTGGCCGCGTCGATCTCGGAGCGGGTGGGGGGATCGCCGGCCAGGAAACGCTCCCGGAGCCGCACCGATCCCACGTCGAGGGACACGGCGTGATCCAGCACGAGTTCGGTCGATCCACCGCCGATGTCCATCACCAGGACCGGCTGGGCCAGGACCGGTTGACCCGGCCCGCTCAGGCCCCGCAGCGCCCCCAGGCGGGACAGTTCGGCTTCGTCCTGCCCGGAAATGATCTCGGCGGGGACGCCCAGCGCGGCGCGCACCCCGTCGAAGAACTCGGCGGAGTTCGCAGCGTCCCGGGCCGCGGACGTGGCGACGACCCGGCGATGACGCACTGCCAGGGCATCGAGTTGGGAGGCGAAGTCACGCATGGCGTCCAACGTTCGCCGCAACGCCTCGGGGTGAAACCGTCCGGTGGCGTCGACGCCCTGGCCGAGCCGGGTGATGTGGAGTCGACGATCCACCTCGACCAGCCGCCCGTCCTCGAATCGCGCCACCAGCAGCCGGACGGAGTTCGTCCCGCAATCGACGGCGGCGTACAGCTCAGACATCGCCCGCCAGGCACGGCACGCCGGCCCGCAACAACGCCACCGCTTCGTCCCCCAGCGGGTTCACCCCCGCGCCCGCGGCGAGGGAATGCCCCACGAGCACATGCAGGCACTTGACCCGCGAGGGCATCCCACCGGCACTGATCCCGGCGATCTCGGGAACCTCGCCCAGCGCTTCACGGTCTGCCAGGTAGGACGCGTGGGCCTGCTGGTAGGCGAGCGCGAGGGACCCGTCAGCCGCGAGGCGGCTGGTCATCTCGGCCATCAACCCGCTGGCCTCCAGGGTCGAGCAAGCCGCCGTCAGCTTCGGGCAGGTGAGGTAGTACACCGTTGGGAACGGCGTCCCGTCGGCGAGTCGTGGGAAGGTGGCCACCACTCCGGGATGGCCACCGGCACACCGCCAGGCGATGCCCGCCACGCCGCGCGGGGACCGTCCGAGCTGAGCGGCGATGGTCGCCTCATCGGAGGCGGACATGGGTTCGAGCCGCGCCACTCAGCGCCTCGAGATCTTGCGGGCCGGGGCGTCAGCGGTTTCGATCGACCCCCACATCCGGTCCCACCACATGGGTTCGTGTTCACCGGCGGGCAACTGCTGGTCGGTGAGGATCGTGACCCCGCCGCCCAGCGGCTCGCCATCGTCGCCGATCACGCGATAGCCGGTCTCGCCCGGCATCACCCAGCCGAGACGTTCCCGGGCTTGGGTCTTGACGTAGTCCGGATCGTCCCACCGGGCCAGTTCGGACTGGAGTTCGCTGACCTGCGCGGTGCGGTCGCGAATCGCCTGTTCGGCCACCGCAAGCTCGTGTTGCTGACCCAGGTAGATCCGCAACGAGGACGCGAAGGACACCGCCAACAGCAGCAGCACCACCACCAGCACGAGCATCCGGCGGGTGACCGCCCCACCCCTGAAGCCCGGCCGCAGCCCCAGCCGACGCGAGGTCTTCCCGCTGCCGGCGGTGGCGGACGCACGAGTACCGGCCCGAGGACGCTTGGAGCGTCCCGGACCGGTACTGGTGGACTGCGGGCTACGCGTGCCGCGAGCCATGGACCTTGACCTTCATCGGGTCAAGGATAGGTGGCTCAGGCCTTGAACCGCGGGAAGGCGGACGCACCGGCGTAGCGCGCGGCGTCGTCCAGATCCTCCTCGATGCGCAGGAGCTGGTTGTACTTCGCAACCCGCTCGGTGCGCGCCGGAGCGCCGCTCTTGATCTGGCCGCAACCCAGTGCCACGGCCAGGTCGGCGATCGTGGTGTCCTCGGTCTCGCCGGAGCGGTGGCTCATCATGGTCGTGTAGCCGGCCCGGTGGGCCATCTCGACGGCGTCCATGGTCTCGGTCAGGGAACCGATCTGGTTGACCTTGACCAGCAGCGAGTTCGCCGAGTTCTCGGCGATGCCACGGGCCAACCGGATCGGGTTGGTGACGAACAGGTCGTCGCCCACGATCTGGATCTTGTCCCCGACCTTGGCGGTGAACTTGGCCCAGGCCTCCCAGTCCTCCTCGTCGAGGGGATCCTCGATCGAGACGAGCGGGTAGGTGTCAATCAGGTCGGCGTAGTAGTCGATCATCTCGTCGCTGGTCTTCGTCCCGCCTTCGAAGGTGTAGCCACCCTCGGTGACGAACGAGGAGGCGGCCACGTCGAGTGCGAGCGCGACGTCCTTGCCCGGGGTGAAGCCGGCGTTCTTGATGGCTTCGAGGATCAGGTCGAGGGCTTCGGCGTTGCTGCCCAGGTTGGGGGCGAAGCCGCCCTCGTCGCCCAGACCGGTGGCCAGCCCGCGCGCCTGGAGGACGGCCTTGAGGGCGTGGTAGACCCCGGCGCCCATCTCGAGAGCCTCGTAGAAGGAGCCGGCGCCGATCGGGGCGATCATGAACTCCTGGATGTCGACGTTGGAGTCGGCGTGCGACCCACCGTTGAGGATGTTCATCATCGGGACGGGGAGCAGGTTCGCCGTCGGACCACCCAGGTAGCGGTACAGGGGCAGACCAGCGGATTCGGCAGCGGCATGTGCGACTGCCAGCGAGACCCCCAGGATGGCGTTGGCGCCCAGGGCGCCCTTGTTGTCGGTGCCGTCGAGCTCGATCATGGCCTGGTCGAGGGTGCGCTGGAAGCTGGCGTCCATCCCGAGAACCTCGGGAGCGAGCTGCTCGATGACGTTCTCGACGGCCTTCAGGACGCCCTTGCCGCCGTAGTGGGCGGCGTCGCCGTCGCGCAACTCGACAGCCTCGAAGGCGCCGGTGGACGCACCGGAGGGGACAGCCGCAAGGCCCTGGGAGCCGTCGTCGAGCTCGACCTGGACCTCGATGGTGGGGTTGCCGCGCGAGTCGAGAATCTGACGCGCATCTACGGAATCAATAAGTGCCACTGTTCATGCCTTTCAGACGTGGGTGATACCACGGCTAACCCTAGCGGGCATCACCCTGCGCGGCGCCGGTGCTGGCAACATCCCCCGCGGCGACCGCTTCGACGTCACGAAGACGCTGTTCGACCTCGCGCAGCGCCTGACGGGTTTCCTGCTCCGGGTCGATCCCGAGCGCCTCGGCGATCGCGACCAACCGGACGATCTCCCGTCCGATCAGGTCGGGATCCATGGCGGTGACCTCCACGCCCAGCGCATCGGGCTGGTGGCCGTGGCTGCGCGCCCTGGCGATGACCTTGTGGGCTCGGGCCAGGGAGGACATCCGTTCCGGGATCCCTTCCAACGCCGAACTGCGTCCCTTCTCGACGGCTTTGCGTTGCTCCCAGGAGCTCACCAGGTCGGCGGGGATCTCGGCGTCACCGAAGACATACGGATGTCGCCGGACGAGTTTGTCGGCGACCCGGGAGGCGACGGCCTCGATGTCGAACCGTTCCTCCTGGGCCGCGATCTCGGCGTGGAACAGCACCTGCAACAGCAGATCGCCAAGTTCCTCCGCCAGGTGGGCATCATCGCCGGACTCGACAGCCTCGATGACCTCGCAGGTCTCCTCCACGAGGTAGTGCACCAGCGAGCGGTGGGTCTGCTCGGCGTCCCAGGGGCACCCGGCACGCAAGGCGTGCATCACCAGGATCAGGCGCGTGACCTGTGGGTAGGTCGGGGCCACCCGGCTCAAGCCTTGGCGGTCGCCGAGGGCGCCGGCTCGGACAGCGAGCCGGATTCGCCGGTCAGGGTGCCGAGGGTCTGGTTCCAGGTGCCGAACCTTGGGTTGACGACCACGTCGAAGCCCGCCACCGTCGCTGCGAAATCGGTCTCGCCGACCTTCGTCCGGGTCAGGGTGTAGTTGGCGAAGTCGTTGATGAGCGAGGTGAGAGCGGGGATCTTCGCCATCGCCGCCAGCGTCGCCTGGCTGGCGATGACCGCCTGGCGGTCGGTATCGCTGACGACGACGCCCTTCTCGGCGGCGACCTGGCGGCCCAACTCGTTGGCGATGAGCACCCCCGCCGAACTGAGCCGGTAGCCGCCCGCGCCGTTCGCCTCCTGGTTGAACTCGGCCAGGGCCGTGGCTGTCGCAGCCACCTGCGCGTCCGTGATCACCACCCCGTTGACAGTGGCCGCCGTCCCGGGATTCCCGGCGGCGCACCCACCGAGCATCAGCAGTCCGACAACCAGAGCGATGATCGTTCGCGCGGCCTTCAACATCCGTTACTCCTGCCTCACAGTGACCCTGCGATCCTATCGGGTGGCGCCGCCACCGAAGACGTCGGTGAGCACCTGGCCCGCCCACGCGAGCAGCGGCGCGTCGCCGATCGGTTGCCCACCGATGGGACGGGTCATGGGGCGCGGCACCAGCACGAACCCGGACGCCTTGCGAACCTGAGCCCCGGGGTAGATCCGCGCCAACCGGACCTGGGCGGAATCGGGGAGGTCGGCCGGGGCGAAGCGGATGTTGGTGCCCTGGGCGACCACTTCATGGACGCCACGCCGCTTGGCCTCGATCCGGAAGGCGGCGACGGCCAGCAACGCCTCGACGGGCGGCGGCAACTCGCCGTAGCGGTCCAGCAGTTCCTCACGGACGGCGGCCAGATCGGCCGGGGCGGTCACCTGGGCAAGCCGCTTGTACATCTCCAGGCGCAGCCGCTCGCTTTCGATGTAGTCGGTGGGCAGGTGGGCGTCGATCGGCAGTTCGATCTTCATCTCGGGCTCGGGCTCGGCGCTCTGCCCGCGGAAGTCCGCCACCGCCTCGCCCACCAGGCGGATGTAGAGGTCGAAACCGACCTCGGCGATGTGACCGGACTGCTCCCCGCCCAGCAGGTTGCCGGCGCCTCGGATCTCCAGGTCCTTCATGGCGATCGCCATGCCGGCGCCGAGATCGGTGTGGGCGGCCATCGTTGCCAAGCGGTCATGGGCGGTTTCGGTGAGCGGCTTCTCCGGCGGGTACAGGAAGTAGGCGTACCCGCGCTCCCGGCTCCGTCCGACCCGCCCCCGGAGCTGGTGCAACTGGGAGAGCCCGAGCAGGTCGGCCCGTTCGATCAGCAGGGTGTTGGCGGTGGCGATGTCCAAGCCGGCCTCGACGATGGTGGTGCAGACCAGCACGTCGGATCGTCGCTCCCAGAAGTCCACCATCACGTTTTCGAGGGTGTGCTCGTTCATCTGGCCGTGCGCCACCGAGACCCGGGCCTCGGGCACGAGTTCAGCCAGCCTCTTGGCGGTCTTCTCGATGGAGGCCACCCGATTGTGGATGTAGAACACCTGACCCTCACGGGCCAGTTCGCGCCGGATCGCCGCCCGCACCTGCTTCTCGTCGTAGGCTCCCGCGAACGTCAGGACAGGGTGGCGCTCCTCCGGTGGGGTGGCGATCACGCTCATCTCGCGGATCCCGGTGATCGCCATCTCCAGCGTCCGCGGGATCGGCGTCGCGCTCATCGCCAGCACGTCGACGTTCAGGCGCAGCTTCTTCAGGGCCTCTTTGTGCTCGACCCCGAAACGCTGCTCCTCATCGATGATGACCAGGCCGAGATCCTTGAACACCATCTCGTCGGACAGCAGGCGATGGGTGCCGACGACCACGTCCACCGTGCCGTCGGCCAGGCCTTCGACGACCTTCTTCTTCTCGGCCGGCGACTGGAACCGGCTCAACGCCGCCACCGTGACCGGGAAGCCGGCGTACCGATCGGCGAAGGTGGCGTGGTGCTGTTGCACGAGCAGGGTGGTGGGAACCAGGACCGCCACCTGTTTGCCGTCCATCACCGCCTTGAAGGCGGCTCGAACCGCGATCTCGGTCTTGCCGTAGCCGACATCGCCGCAGATCAGGCGGTCCATGGGGATCACCTGTTCCATGTCGGCCTTCACCTCGGTGATGGCCGACAGCTGGTCGGGCGTCTCGACGTAGGCGAAACCATCCTCGAGTTCCCGCTGCCACACGGTGTCCGGGGTGAACGCGTAGCCCCGGGAGGCCTGCCGGGCCGCGTAGAGCTTGATGAGTTCGGCGGCGATCTGGCGGACGGCCTTGCGGGCTCGGGAGGTGCGTTTGGCCCAGTCGGCCCCACCCATCCTGTCCAGCGTGGGGTTCTCGCCGCCGACGTAGCGGGTGACGAGGTGGAGTTGGTCCATGGGGACGTAGAGGCGGTCAGCGGGTTGGCCGCGCTTGCTGGCCGCGTACTCGATGACGAGGTATTCCCGGGTGGCGCCGGCCACCGTCCGCCGAACCATCTCGACGTACCGGCCGACCCCGTGCTGCTCATGGACCACCGGGTCGCCCGCCGACAACTCCAGGGGGTCGATCTGGTTCTTGCGGCGGGCCGGCAGCTTGCGGGCCGTCTTGTCGGTGTCCCGCTGGCCGGAGAGGTCGCCGGCGGTGAAGACGTCCAGGGTGATGGCGGGCAGCGAAAATCCGTGGCGCAGGTCAGCCTGGAGCACACTGACCACTCCGCTCGGCGGCGGCACAGTCGGATCGGCCTGGGCGACGGGGACGTCCGCCTCGGCCAGAACCTCCCCCATGCGCTTGGCCAGGCCCGGGCTGTCCGCGATCAGGACGGTGTGGTGCCCGGCGCGCAGCGAGTCGGCGACCGCGGCGACCGCGGCCCCGGTGTCGCCTCGCCAGACCGGCGCCTCCTGGGCGTCCACCACCAGGGTGGGCAAGGTAGCCCCGGAGCCGTCCCGGTCCCCGGCGGCGGGAACCTGCACCTCGCCGGGACCGACGCTGAAGGGCGACAGGCTCCACCAGGACTGGCCGCGCCCGAGCGCCTGGGCGCGGACCTCGGACAGCGAACGGTAGGCCGAGGCCGCCAGGTCGATCGGCTCCCGTCCCCCCTCGGCCGCAGCCGCCCAGGAGGCGTTCAGGAACTCCTCGCTGGTGGTCACCAACTCGTGCGCCCGCGTCCGGATCCGCTCCGGGTCGCTCAGCAGGACAGTGGTGTCGGGCGGCATGACGTCGATCAGGAGTTCCATGCCGTCCACCAGCACGGGGGCCAGCGCCTCCATCCCGTCCACGGCGTGCCCGGCAGCGATCCGCTCGAACAGTTCCCCCAGGTTTCCCGGGGTGTTCGCGTACTGGGCTGCCAGCGCGGCGGCCCGGGCCTTGACCTGATCGGTGACCAGCAGTTCCCGGCAGGGAGAGGCGATGATCTCGGGCAGCGTGACGTCGAAGGAGCGCTGGTCGGCTACCGAGAACGTCCGGATCTCCTCGACGGTGTCGCCGAAGAAGTCGATGCGGACCGGATGTTCCAAGGTGGGCGGGAAGACGTCCACGATGCCGCCGCGGACGCAGAACTCGCCACGTCGCTCCACCAGATCGACGCGGGTGTAGGCGGCCCCGACCAGGTCTCGCGCCACGTCGGTGATGTCGTAGTCGGCTCCGACGGCGATCCGGACCGGCAGCAGGGCGCCGAGCCCGACCACCTGGGGCTGTAAGAGGGCCCGGACCGGCGCGACGACCACCCGGGGCGGGCCGAGCGGATCGTTCCCCACAAGCCGCCGCAGCACCGCCAGCCGACGCCCGACGGTGTCGGAGCGGGGGCTGAGTCGTTCGTGCGGCAGGGTCTCCCAGGCCGGGTAATAGACGACGGACTGCTCAGGCAGCAACGAGCCGAGCGCGGCACTGGCGGCCTCGGCCTCCCGGAAGGTGGAGGTGACCAGCAACAGCGGGCGCGGCGTCCCCTCCGCCAGCGCGGCAGCGAACAGCGGGCGAACCGGCTCGGGGAGAGTGATGTCGAGGGCGGGCATTCGCCGCCGACGGCAATGGTCGATCGCCTGGGCCACCACGGGTTCACTGCTGACGAGGTCGACCAGGCCGCTCAGGATCACCGCATCACCTTACTCGGGCCGGCGGGCACGACCGTCCGCCGCTAGCACGCCTCGGCGGGGCCGGACGGGGGTGTTGTGGGGGCAGCGCCGGTCAGGAGTTGAAGGTGTTCTGCGCCGTCTCGAGGCCCTGGGTGATCAGGGTGGTCACCGCATCAGCGGCGCGGGCCACATCGACGGCGACGTCAGCCCGCTGGGCGGCGGGTACCGGCGACAGCACGTAGTCGGCCGGCGATTGGGAGCCCGGCGGCCGTCCGATCCCCACCCGCACCCGGAAGAAGTCACCAGTTCCCAGGCAGCGTCGCATCGACTTCAGCCCGTTGTGGCCGTTATCGCCGCCGCCGAACTTGAGCCGGATCCGTCCCGGATCGAGGTCGAGTTCGTCGTGGACGGCGATCACGAACTCGGGGGGGAGTCGTAGTAGGCCATGGCTCGCTGGACGGACAGCCCGGTCTCGTTCATGTAGGTGCGCGACTTCATCAGCACCAGCTTGGCCGCGAGAGCGCCGACGCCCCCGACATCGCCGGACGGGGTGATCCGGGTCTGGCAGACCTCGGCGCGCAGCTTCTGCGCGGAGGCGAAGCCCGTCCGAGCGCGCGCAGCCAGCTCATCGACCACCTGGTACCCGACGTTGTGCCGGTGAGACGCGTAGGTCGGGCCCGGATTGCCGAGCCCGACCACCAGCCACGTGGACATCTGTGCGGATCAGGCCTCGTGGGCCGCTTCCGCCTCGTTGCCGCCCTCGGCCAGTTCGGCGTCGAGGGACGCCTGACTCGGGCTGGCGGCGATGCTCAGGATGAGGTCATCGGGCTCACCGTTGAAGACGGCGCCCGCCGGCAGCTTCAGGTCGGCGGCGGTGACCGTGTCACCAATCTCCAGGCTGGTCACGTCGATCTCGATGGCCGTGGGGATGTGGGTCGCCTCGACCTCCAGGGCGATGGTCTGCTGATCCATCGTGACGATGCGATCCACCTTGTCGGCGTCGCCCACCACCACGAGCTGGATCTCAACGGTGACCTTCTCGCCGCGCTTCACGATGACCAGGTCGAGGTGTTCGATGCTGCCCTTGATCGGGTTGCGTTGCACCTGCTTCGGCAGTGCGAGCTGCTCGTTGCCGCCGTCGATCGACAGAGTCAGCAGGGCATTGGCGGCGCGCAGCGCCAGGGTGATGTCGTGCCCGGGCAGGGACACGTGGACAGGATCCGTCCCATGTCCGTAGAGCACCGCGGGCACCAGGCCGCTGCGACGAGTACGACGGGCCGCACCCTTGCCGAATTCGGTGCGCGAAACTGCCGCGATCTTGATCTCTGACACTGTCTTCCCTACTCCTCGAACCTCGTTTGTCTCAGGGCTCAGCGAGGGAGGACCTTGTCGATCACGGGTGGAACCCCTCGCCGAGGCAACTTGGGGAAGCTTACCGCCTCGGCTCGGTCGCGAGTAAATCGGGCTCCTCAACGCTTCGTGGTCAGGCTTTCGCGCAATCGGTCAGGTTGTACCGCTTTGGAGCAGGACAGCGCCGCGCCGGTGCCCGGGCCGGACACCACAGAAGACCCGCCGGCAGGGCAACAGGCAGAACAGCCCCCGGTCGCCTGCCTGCGGATCGCCCTCCCGCGGGTTATGCGGCACCTCCACGAAGGATCCGGCCTTCACATCGCGACGAGGCGGGTTATGACCCCCGGATCCGGGCGCATAACCCGCACTTCCACGACGTGACGCCCTGCCCAACCGGCGACCAGCTCCATAACCCACCTCAAGGCGCGATGTTCTCGCCGCGCCTGCACTGGGCCGTCTGCGGCGCGCGACTCCAGCCGCGGACCTGAACAATGGGGCCTCGCTGTTGGAGTCCCGCGCCAGCGGCGTACGACTTTCGAGTCAGTGCGCGCTATGGAAGAGGGAGGTGACCGAGCCCTCCTCAAAGACGGCCTGAATCGCAGCCGCGATCAGCGGCGCCATCGAGAGCACCGTCAGCTTGGGGATGTTCACCGACTCACCGATCGGCAGAGTGTTCGTCACGATCACTTCCTCGAACGCGGACTCGTTGAGGCGTTGCGGAGCCGGCCCAGACAGGATCGGGTGGGTCGCCGCGGCGATCACCCGTTTGGCACCAAAGGCCTTCAGCGCCGCCGCGGCGGCGCAGATGGTGCCGGCGGTGTCGATCATGTCGTCGACGAGCAGGCACACCCGTCCCTGGACGTCACCGACGACCTCCCCGACAGCCACCTCGTTGGCCTTGTTGGGGTCCCGCCGCTTGTGGATGATGGCCAGCGGGGTTCCCAGTTCGTCCGACCACATGTCGGCCAGCCGCACCCGTCCCGCATCCGGGGAGACGATCGTCATCTCGGAGACGTCGTACTTCTTCTTCACGTACTCCACCAGCACCGGGAGGGCCAGCAGGTGATCGACCGGGCCGTCGAAGAAGCCCTGGATCTGGGCCGCATGCAGGTCGATCGACATCAGCCGGTCCGCGCCCGCGGTCTTGTAGAGGTCAGCGACCAGCCGGGCCGAAATCGGCTCCCGTCCGGCGTGCTTCTTGTCCTGCCGGCCGTAGGGGTAGAACGGCGAGACCACGGTGATCCGCTTGGCCGACGCCCGCTTCAGCGCGTCGATCATGATGAGCTGCTCCATGAGCCACTCGTTCACCGGCGCCGGGTGGCTCTGCATCACGAAGGCGTCCGCGCCTCGCACCGACTCCTCGAAACGGACGTAGATCTCCGAGTTGGCGTAGGTGAGCGACCGGGTGGGAATCAGCCCGACGCCGAGCAGGTCAGCCACCTGCTGGGCCAGTTCGGGGAAGGCCCGGCCGGTACACAACATGAGGTGCTTCTCGGTCGGACGCTTCAGCCCGCTCA
Source organism: Propionibacteriaceae bacterium (assembly GCA_016717345.1). Lineage (GTDB taxonomy): Bacteria > Actinomycetota > Actinomycetes > Propionibacteriales > Propionibacteriaceae > Propionicimonas. The sequence continues at coordinate 46,214 of JADKFR010000013.1, read as the reverse complement.
TGCACTGGCTCCCGGCTCGTCGGACGAACGCCCTGCCGCCTCGGCCGCCGCTGCCGACGCAGTGCCCGCGCGCTTCCGCGCCACCCAGCCGGCGATGTTGCGCTGCCGTCCTCGGGACACCCCCAGCTCCCCCGGGCCCACGTCGTCGGTGATCGTCGAACCTGCCGCGACGTAGGCTCCGTCAGCGATGTGGACGGGAGCCACGAGCACCGAATCGCTGCCCACGAACGAGTGGGCGCCGACCGTCGAGGTGTACTTGCCCACCCCGTCGTAGTTGGCGAAGATCGTCCCGGCGCCGATGTTGGCCCCCTCGCCGATCACCGCATCCCCGCAGTAGGTGAGGTGCGGCACCTTCGCTCCGGCGCCGATGACGGCCTTCTTGGTCTCGACGAACGCCCCCACCTTGGAGCGCTCGCCCAGTTCCGTCCCGGGCCGCAGGAACGAGAAGGGCCCCACCGTCGCTCCGGCCGCGATCACCGCCAGCGAGGCGTGGCTGCGGATCACCTGGGCGCCCTCCCCCACCTCGACGTCCACCAGCGTGGTGTCCGGGCCGATGGTGGCCCCCCGTCCGACCGACGTAGCGCCTTCCAGCGAGGTGTTCGGCAGCAGCGTGACGTCTTCGGCCAGATCCACCGAATCATGAATCCAGGTCGTGGCCGGGTCCACGATGGTGACCCCGTCGGTCATCCAGCGATGCAGGATGCGCCGGTTCAGTTCGGCGTTGCGCTCGGCGAGTTGGGCTCGGTCGTTGACGCCCTCGGTCTGGAGGTAGTCGGCCAGCACGCGGGCGCCGACCCGCCGACCCGCCTGCCGCGCGTGGGCGACAACGTCGGTCAGGTACAGCTCCCCCTGGTCGTTGGACGTGCGCAGCCCGGCGATCCCCTCGGCCAGGGTTGCGGCGTCGAAGACGTAGATCCCGGAGTTGATCTCGGCGATGTCGAGCTCGTCGTCGGAGGCGTCCCGATGTTCGACGATCCGGGCGACCTCATCGCCGTCGCGCACGATCCGTCCATAGCCGGACGGGTCGGGAACCATCGCGGTGAGGACCGTGACAGCGTTGCCGTCCTCGCGGTGGGCGGAGACGAGGTCGATCAGGGTGTCCCCGCGCAGCAGGGGGACGTCGCCGCTGGTCACCACGACCTCTCCGGCGACCCCGGACAGCAGGGACATCCCGGCGCGGACGGCGTCGCCGGTGCCCAGTGGCTGTTCCTGGACCGCCAGCCTGACCTGGGGCGCCACCTCCGCGAGATGCGCCTCGACCTGATCGCGCTGGTGCCCCACCACGACGACGAGGTGTTCGGGCTCCAGCGCGCTGGCGGCCTCGACCGCGTAGGAGATCATCGACCGGCCACCCAGGCGGTGGAGTACCTTCGCGGTGGCCGACTTCATTCGGGTACCTGCGCCGGCGGCCATGATGACCACTGCTGACACCCTCGTGAACGGACGATCGGAGTTCTCGGACACAGGCTCTCCCAGCGTTGGCGGATCCCGCTCCCCGGGTAGGAGTCGAACCTACGTCGCTAGTCCTGATTCAAAGTCAGGCGGGCCCTGCCGGCAGACCAACCGGGGATCGGTCGTGCTGACGACCGGGGCCAACTCTATTGCCCGATCCGCGCAGCCGCATCCCAATGCTCCGACCCACGGGCAGCCGCCCGGGGCCGACGGATTTCCCAAGCGTCGGTTGGCGCGCGAAACTGGTCCGGTGACTTCTGGCTCCGGCATCGCCCGCGCCCGGCGTGGACGCGTCCGGATGACGAGGACGGAACGCCGCGAGCAACTCATCGAGGTGGCGCAGGGGCTGTTCGCCGAACGCGGCCTGGAGGGCACCTCGGTCGAGGAGATCGCCGCCCACGCCGGTGTCAGCAAACCGGTGGTGTACGAGCATTTCGGCGGCAAGGAAGGGCTGTACGCGGTGGTCGTCGACCGCGAGGTGCGCACCCTGCATGACGCCATCCGCACAGCCCTCACCACCCCGCGGGCGAACCCCCGGGCGACGATCGAGCTCGGCACCTTGGCGTTGTTGGACTACATCGACGACAACCCGACCGGCTTCCGGATCCTGTCCCGCGATTCCTCGGCCAGCGCCGACGACAACTCCTTCGCCACCATCCTGTCCGACATCGCGTCCCGGGTTGAAGGCCTGCTCGCCGACGAGTTCACCAAACGCAACCTCGATCCCGACACCGCTCCGCTGTACGCGCAGATGCTGGTGGGGCTGGTCGCCCTGGCCGGTCAATGGTGGATCGACACCCGCGGGCAGCACAGCCTCGACAAGCCGACGGTCGCCGCGCATCTGGTCAACCTCGCCTGGTACGGGATGCGTAACCTGCGCGCCGAACCGACCCTGTTGACGTCCCGGCGGCCCAAGCAGCCCCTGACGCCCTGACCCTGGTCAGCCGATCAACCGGGCGCCCGGCACCGGACCGTGCACCCGCTTGACCGCGCGGCACAGCCCCTCGCTTCCGAGGCGGACGGACAGGTCGATCGCGGCCGACTCGTCGGCGGCCAACAGCGCGACCGTCGGCCCGGAACCGGACACGATCGCCCCCACGGCACCCAGATCGAGGCCGGCCTGCAGGACCTGCCGCAATTGCGGGCGCAGGCTGAGCGCGGCCGGCTGCAGGTCGTTCACCAGCTGTCGTCCCAGGGCCAGCGGATCACCGCCGATCAGGGCGTTCAGCAGGGCCGAGGGCACCTCCGGGCGCTGGGCGGCCTCCGGAGTGATGGCGTCGAAGCGTCCGAACACCTCAGGGGTGGACAGTTCGCCGTCACTCAGCGCCAGCACCCAGTGGTAGGAGCCGCGGCTGAGCGCCGGCGTGAGCCGGTCCCCGCGTCCGGTGCCCAACGCCGTCCCACCGGTGAGGCTGAAGGGAACGTCCGCCCCCAGCCGGGCACCCAGCTCGAGCAGGTCGTCGGGGGAGGTGTCGAGGTCCCACAACACCGCACAGGCCAACAGCGCCCCGGCCGCGTCCGCCGACCCCCCCGCCATGCCCCCGGTGACAGGGATCGCCTTGCGGATCGCCACGTGGCACCCGAGGTCTGTGCGGCCGGCACCCGCCGTCGCGGCCAGCAACCGGGCCGCTTTGACGGCGAGATTGGTGCCGTCGGCAGGCACCAGGGCGGCCTGTTCCCCGGTGACGCTCACCGTGAAAGTGCCGGGCGCCCAGCGCGCCTCCACCTCGTCGTAGACCGAAACCGCCTGGAAGACGGTGGCGAGGCTGTGGTAGCCGTCCGGACGCCGCGCGCCGCTGCGCAGGGCCAGATTGATCTTGCCGGCGACCCGGACACGGACGATCTCGGCCTCGGCCATCGGTGATGCCATGGGCGCGAGGCTATCCCAAGCCTGCGGCGGTGCGGGCCTGGGCGATGCGAGCAAAATCCGCGATGCCCAGCACCTCCCCGCGGGCCTGGGGATCAACGCCGGCCGCCTCCAGCACGGCCACCGCTGCCCCCGAGGAGCCCAACAGCCCGGAGAGGGCCCCGCGCAGCATCTTGCGGCGCTGCGAGAAAGCGGCGTCCACCACGGCGAACACCTGCTCCCGCGACGCCGAGGTCGCCGGCGGGTCGCGACGCACCAGCTGGACCAACCCGGAATCGACGTTGGGCACCGGCCAGAACACCGTGGGGGGCACACTCCCCACCCGGCGGGCGGCGCAGTACCAGGCCAGCTTCGCCGACGGCACCCCGTAGGTGCGGGAGCCCGGTGGGGCCACCAGTCGATCCGCGACCTCTGACTGCACCATCACCAGCCCGCTGCGGACGGTGGGGAACCGGGCCAGCACGTGCAACAGCACGGGGACGCTGACGTTGTAGGGCAGGTTCGCCACCATGGTGGTGGGCTGCGGCTCCGGCAGCGTGTCCACCGCCAGGGCGTCGGCGGCCAGGACCGTGAGCTGACCGGCGTGCTCGGGTTGGCGCTCAGCGACGGTCCGGGGCAGTCGCTGGGCCAGGCTGGTCTCCAGCTCGATGGCGATGACGTGCCGGGCCACCTCCAGCAGGCCGAGGGTGAGCGAACCGAGCCCCGGCCCGATCTCAAGGACGACATCCTCGGCACCCACCTCGGCGGCCGCGACGATCCGCCGCACCGTGTTGGCGTCGTGGACGAAGTTCTGGCCGCGCTGCTTCGTGGGACGCAGGCCGATCTCGGTGGCCAGCGCGCGGAGGCTGCGCGGATCCAGCAGGCCCGAGCTCATGGCGTCCCCCACTCGCCGAAAACGGCACTCGCGTTCGCCGCAAGTTGGCGGCACAGGCCGGCCAGGTCGTCTCCGCGCTGGTCGGCCAGGAACCGGACGGTGTGCGGCATCAGGTAGGAGGAGTTCGGCTTGCCCCGCAGCGGCAGGGGGGTGAGGTACGGGGCGTCGGTCTCGACCAGCAGCCGATCGGACGGGGTGAGGGCGAGCGCTTCGCGCAGCGCGGTGTTGGCCTTGAAGGTCACCGTGCCGGGGAACGACAGCCAGAACCCCCGATCGAGGCATTGCCGGGCGAAGGCGGCATCGCCGGAGAAGCAGTGCATCATCACCCGCCGCGGGGGCCCCTCGGAGTCAAGGACGTCGAGAACCTCGGCGTGGGCGTCCCGGTCGTGGATCACCAGTGCCAGATCGTGGGTCGTCGCCCAGGCGATGTGGGCCGCGAAGGCCTGCCTCTGGAGCGCCTGGCCCTCGGGTTCGCGGGTCCGGAAGAAGTCCAAGCCGGTCTCACCGATCCCGCGGACGCGACTCGACGTGACGATCAGGGCCGCCAGCCGGTCCAGTTCGGCGGGCAGCCGGGCGCCCAGCCGGGCGGCGTCGTTGGGGTGGATCGCGAGGCAGGCCACCACTTCGGGGTGCGTTTCGGCCAGTGCGATCGACTCGGCGGAGGACTCCACGTCCGTGCCGACGTCCACGACACGGGTGACGCCGACCGCCCGAGCGGCCTGGAGCGCCTCGGCCGGGGCGAGACCGCTGAACTGCTGGGTGCTGGCCAGGTGGGTGTGCGCATCCGTGACCGCCGCGGGGAGCGGCTCCGGCAACCCCGGCAAGCGCAGGCGGGCGATCGCGGTCATCAGGATCGACTCCTCGCGTCGAGGCTGGCTTGGTAGAGCTGCTTGCGGGGCAGGCCCGTCGCGCCGGCCACGGCGCTCACCGCCGCCGAGAGCGGCTCGCCGCCGGCGATCCGGCGGAGGGTTTCGGCGGTGGCCTCCGCCAGGCTCACCGCTGGACTTGCGGACCCCCCGATCACAACCGTGATCTCGCCGCGCACCCCGTCTGCCGCCCACGCGGTCAGCTCGGCGAGGGCGCCGCGCCGCGTCTCCTCGTAGGTCTTGGTGAGCTCACGGCTGACAGCGGCCTGCCGGTCCTCCCCCAGTGCCCCGGCGGCGTCGGCGAGGAACTCGGCCAGCCGGTGGGGAGCTTCGAAGAAGACCATCGTTCTCGGCTCGCTCGCCAGCTCCGCCAGCCGTCGGCGACGTTCGCCCGTCTTGCGGGGCAGGAAGCCCTCGAAGCAGAAGCGGTCGGTCGGCAGGCCCGAGAGCGCCAACGCCACCAGGACGGCCGAAGGCCCGGGCACCACCCTGATCGCGATCCCCGCCTTGATCGCGGCCCCCACCAGCCGGAATCCCGGGTCGGAGACGGTCGGCATCCCTGCGTCGCTGACGACCAGGACGCCGGCGCCGTGCTGCAGCTCGGCCAGCAACTCCTCAGCGCGGGCGGCCTCATTGCCGTCGAAGTAGGACACGATCCGGGCGTCGGTGGTGAGTTCGAGGCGTCCGAGCAGCGCCCGCAAGCGGCGGGTGTCCTCGGCCGCGATCACGTCGGCCGCCACCAGGGCCGCCCGCAGGGCCGGCGACGCGTCGGCGAGGTTCCCGATCGGGGTCCCCGCCAGGATCAGCCGGCCTGGCGTCTCAGAAGTCACCCGTGCAGTATCGCGCACGACCACGACGGCCTCCGCCGTGCCGGGAACCGGCTGCCGTGTCGCGGACCGCGCGCGGGAGCTCCCCGAAACGGACAAAGAGCCGCCACCAGAGCCGTTGCGCGCCGGATCCGCGACACCGACGCCCCACAGCCCGCGCAAAGTCGGCCCGCATAAGATGACCCGGTGACTGATGGGACGGCGACTACGCGCTTGGACGACCCGGACTCACCCGAGTCACCGCCGGCGGCCGAGTCCGACGCCGAAACCGACGTCAGCCACGACGCCCAGCCTTCCCTGCCGGAGCCGAGAGCCGCAGAGCTGCAATCGCCGCTCCAGGCCGACCCGGGTCCACGCTCGGAACCGCACGACGTGCCGCCACTGGGAGCGTCAGCCGAATCGCCCGAATCGCCCGGATCCACTCAACCGAGAGAATCCCCCGAATCCTCCTTCGAAGAACCCGAGACGCCGAATCCGCTTGAACGTTCGGTCGAGACCGCGGCACCGCAGGAGCCTGGCTTCCCGTGGTTCGGACCGCCCTCACCGCAGACCGTGGCCGGGCCCGCGGAGGTCCGATCCGTCCCGGAGCCGGCTCCCTTGACCACCATCGAGCGCCTGCGCGACGGCATCCTGACCGACCGGCTCTCCGGGTGGATCGTGACGCTGAGCATCACCCTCCTGGCTTTCGTGATCCGGTTCGTCAACCTGGCCTACCCGAACAAGCTGATCTTCGATGAGACCTACTACGCCAAGGACGCCTACACCCTGTGGAAGTACGGCTACGAACGGGAATGGCCCAAGGACACCGCCGACCCTTCCATCGTCGCCGGGCTCCCGGATGTCTACCTCAACAACGCGGAGTTCGCCGTCCACCCGCCGGTCGGCAAGTGGCTGATCGGGCTGGGTGAACACCTGTTCGGGATGAACTCGTTCGGCTGGCGGTTCATGCCGCTGGTGTTCGGCACCCTGCTCGTCTTCATCACCATCCGGTTGGCCCGGCGGCTGTCCCGCTCAACGCTGATCGGGGCTGTCGCCGGGATCCTGCTGACCTTCGACGGACTCGCGTTCACGATGTCGCGGATCGCCCTGCTGGACATCTTCCAGGCGTTCTTCCTCGTGATGGCGGTCTCGGCGGTCGTGGCCGACCGCGACTATTACCGCCATCGCCTCGCCGACCGGCTCGAAACCGCAGGCCACCGCGATTTCGCCGGCGAGTTCGGCCCGATGATCTGGTGGCGTCCCTGGCGCCTGCTCGCCGGGGTCGCTTTCGGCCTGGCGCTCGGCACCAAATGGAACTCGATCTTCGTGCTCGCCGTCATGGGGATCGTCAGCGTGCTGTGGGACGTGGGCGCCCGCCGGCTGGCCGGAGCCGGGTGGCGCAGTTGGCTGGCACTGGTCATCGACGGGATCCCCGCTTTCGTCCGGATGGTGGTCGTGGCGGCCGCGGTCTACCTGTCGACCTGGACGGGCTGGCTGCTGAGTTCCGGGGGCTACGACCGGCAGTGGGGCCTCGACAACCCCGACAGCGGCTGGACGCGCTTCCTGGGCGAGGGCTGGGCGTCGCTGCTGAAGCTCCACCAGGACATCCTCGCCTTCCACACCGGCGACTACATCCGCAACGCCACCCACCCCTACGACGCCCACCCCATCGGGTGGCTGGTGATGGCCCGTCCGATCGCCCTGGATTCGGTGAACAAGATCCTTCCGGGCGTGGACGGTTGCACCGCCGTCGCCCCCGAGTACTGCACCCGGGTGATGATCGCCATGGGTACCCCCGTCCTGTGGTGGATGGCGGTGGTGGCCCTCGTGGTCGCCGTCATCTGGTGGATCGGCGGACGTGACTGGCGCTTCGGCGTCCCGGTCGTGGCGGCCCTGGCGACCTACCTGCCCTGGTTCGCCTCGGCCGACCGTCCGGTCTTCTTCTTCTACGCGATCACCATCGTCCCGTTCACCGTGATCGCCCTCGCCATGGTGCTCGGCCTGATCCTCGGACCCGCCGCCGGGCGCCACCGACGGCGTGGGGCGATCATCTCCGGCGTCGCGGTCGCCCTGGTCATCCTGAACTTCGCCTACATCTACCCACTGCTCACCGGCGGCATCCTGTACTACCAGGACTGGCTGTCGCGGATGTGGCTGCGTAGCTGGATCTGAGTGCCGTTCGGTGGCATCTCATGCCCACCGCGAGAGCGTCCCCCGACGCCGCTGAGCCCTAGAGTTCCCACGGCTGCTCGCGAAGGGGACTGGAATGGCACTGTGGAGACTGCACGGCAACGGCACGCTCGAGGAGGGGGCCGTCGTCGCCCCTGACGAGCGATTGACCTGGGGCAAGACGATCGGGCTCGGCGCTCAGCACGTGGTGGCCATGTTCGGCGCCACCTTCGTGTTCCCGCTGCTGATGGGCCTCAATCCACAGTTGGCCGTCATGATGTCCGGCATCGCCACGCTGGTGTTCCTGCTGGTGGTGAAGGGCCGCGTGCCTTCCTACCTGGGCTCCTCGGCGTCCTTCGTCGGCGTCGCGACCGCGATCTACGGCGCCGGGGGAAACCCCGCCGACGTCACCGGCGCGATGCTGTGGGTCGGCGTCCTGCTGTTCATGGTGGGCCTCATCATCCACTTCGCCGGCTCCGGGGTGATCCACCGCGTCCTGCCGCCGGTCGTCACCGGCGCAGTCGTGATGCTGATCGGTTTCAACCTGGCCCCCGTGGTGGCCGGCGTGTACTGGCCGCAGGACCAGTGGATCGCCCTCCTCGTCATGCTCATTGTCGTGGTGCTCAGCGTCGGCGCCCGCGGCTTCATCAGCCGGATCGCCATCTTCCTCTCCCTCGTGATCGGCTACGTGCTGAGCTGGCTGGCGGACCTGATGTTCGGCCAGATCACCTCGTTCTCAGCCGCCGCCGGCGAGGTCACGACGCACTGGCGGGTGGACTGGTCCGGGGTGGCCGCCGCCAACTGGGTCGGCCTGCCGCCGCTGACGGACCTGTCGACCTGGTCCCACAACGCCGCCACGAACGTCGTGGGCCTCCACGCCCCGGCCTTCAACCTGGCGTTCATCCTGATCGCCCTCCCGGTCGTGATCGCCCTCATCGCCGAGAACACCGGCCACGTCAAGGCCGTGGCCGAGATGACCGGGACGAACCTCGACCAGGACATGGGACGGGCCATCGCTGCGGACGGTCTCGGCTCGGTGCTGGCCACCGCCGTCGGCGCCGGCCCGACGACGACCTACGCCGAGAACATCGGCGTCATGGCCGCGACCCGCGTCTATTCCACCGCCGCCTACGTCGTGGCGTCGATCGTGGCGATCCTGTTCGGCTTCTCGCCCAAGTTCGGCGCGATCATCTCGGCCACCCCCGGGGGCGTGCTGGGCGGGATCACCGTGGTGCTCTACGGCATGATCGGCCTGCTCGGCGCCAAGATCTGGAAGGAGAACCAGGTCGACTTCGGCAACCCGATCAACCTGGTCCCGGTCGCGGCGGGCATCATCATCGGCATCGGCAACGTCACCTTGACGTTCAGCGACTCCTTCTCGCTGAGCGGCATCGCCCTGGGCACCATCATCACGGTGGGTGTCTACCACCTGGCCCACTGGCTGGCCCCGTCCCACCTCAAGGCCGACGACGCCGGCGGCACCGTCCTGATCGTGGATCGGCCCGGGATCTACACCGACGACGACCAGATCGATTCCAGACGCTGACGTCGGGTCTCGGGCGGGCCACCGGCATCGCAATGGCCCGCCCCGCCGTTTGGTCGCCGTCGGAGCCGAAAGCTAGTTTGCAGACGTGACCACCACCCACCCCGAGACCGGAATGACCGGACGGCTGACCCCGGCGGTCCGGATGGGCCTGTCCATCGCGGCCGCTGTCGGGGTGTACGGGATCTCGTTCGGGGCACTGTCGGCGGCCGCCGGACTGAGTGTGTGGCAGACCAGCGCGCTCAGCCTGCTGATGTTCACCGGCGGTTCCCAGTTCGCGTTCATCGCCGTCATCGCCGGTGGCGGGACCGGCGCCGCCGCGTGGGCGGCCGCGTCCCTGTTGGGGGTGCGCAACGGGGTCTACGGTATGCAGCTCAAGGCGCTGTTGCGGCCCTCACGCCGGGTGATCCCGCTGATGGCCCACCTCACCATCGACGAGTCCATGGCCACCGCCAGCGCTCAGGACGACCACGACGAACGTGTGCGCGGGTTCTGGGCCGGAGGCGTGGGCGTCTTCGTGATGTGGAACACGTTCACCCTGATCGGCGCCCTGGCCGGCAACGCGATCGGCGACCCCGGACGGTGGGGGCTGGACGGCGCCGCGGTCGCGGCCTTCCTGGGCCTGCTCTGGCCACGGCTCAAGGGCCGGGACCCGATCGCGATCGCCGTCATCGCCGCGGTCGCGACGATCGCCATGGTGCCCACGGTCGAACCGGGGATCCCGGTGCTGATCGCCGCGGCGGTCACCGCGTTGGCGTGGCTGATCCGCCGCCGCCGGGGACGGGGTGCCGCGTGAGCCTGTGGTCGTGGGTGTTGTTGGCCGCCGGGATGGCCTTTCTCACCAAACTCGCCGGCTATCTGCTGCCGCAGAGCTGGCTGGACCGCCCGATCGTGGCCGACCTGGCGGGCGCCCTGACCGTCGGCCTGCTGGCGTCCCTCACCGTCTTGAACACGGTGGGCAAGGGCCAGGCCCTGGCGTTGGATTCCCGGCTGCTGGCCCTGGGCGCCGGGGCGCTGGCGCTGTGGCTGAAGGCCCCCTACCTCGTGGTCGTCCTCGTCGGGGCGTTGGCGGCCGCCGCCGGGCGGGCCGTCGGCCTGCCCTGAGCCACCGACTGGGCGACGCTAGACCGACAGCAGCGCCGCACCCAGCCAGGCTTCCGGGACGCCCAGCCCTTCGACCACGGCCAGCGCGTCGGGGCGCAGCTCCCGGCACAACGCGTTCACCTGCTCCCCCATCGCCCGGGCCCGGCCGGGGCTGAGCCGGCTGTGTTCGAGGAACCACGCCCGGTCCTGATGCAGGCTGGTCAACGCGTACAGCGAGCAGAGTCGCTCCAGCACTGCTCGCACCTCGGGGTCGGGGCACGCTGCGATCCCGGCGATGAAGGCCTCCAGAACGACGCGTTCGAGGTGCGCGCGGGCCACGAACTGCACGTGGTCCCCGAGCCGGTTGAACGCCTCGAAGTCCCCCGGCTTCCTGCCGGCGGCGCGCATCCGGCGCGCCAGCGACTCCAGCGAGTGCCGTTCGCGCTCCTCGAACATCCAGGCGTGCCAGCCACGGTCCACCAGGGTGGTCTCCTCGGGACGGCGCCGCGCCGCGGCGACCAGCCGCTCGATGAGCAGGTTCGCGGCCGTCCGTTCGAGCACCGTGCCGCCGACCAGGCGCGCGGTGGCCTGGACCACCCCCGCCCGGTCGAGGTCCCCCCAGGTCTGGGAGTAGTCGGTCAGCAGCGCCTTGGTCACCAGTTGCAGCAGGACCGTGTTGTCACCCTCGAAGGTGGCGAAGACGTCGACGTCGGCGCGCAGGCCCGTCAGCTGGTTCTCCGAGAGGTACCCGGCCCCGCCGCAGGCCTCCCGGCACTCCTGCAGGGTGCCGTTGGCGAACCACGTGGTGATGGCCTTCAGCCCGGCCGCCCGGGTCTCCAGCTCCCGCTGGTCCCGCACCGACGCCTCCCCCTCGCCCTGGATCCGGACGAGGGCGCGGGTCACCTCGTTCTGAGCGAAGCCGAGCGCGTACGACCTGGCGAGCAGCGGGAATAGTCGGCGCTGGTGGGTCAGGTAATCCAGCAGCAGGATCCCCTCGCTGCCGCCAGGGGCCACGAACTGGCGTCGGCGCAGCGCGTAGCGGGTGGCGATGGACAGCCCGCGACGGGCCGCGATCCCCCCAGCAGCGGCGATGCAGACCCGGCCCCGGACCAGGGTGCCCAGCATCGTGAAGAAGCGGCGGTTCGGCTCGGGGATCGCCGAGTGGTACTGCCCCTGGTCATCCACTCCGCCGTAGCGGTCCAGGAGCATCTCGCGCGGCACGCGGACGTGGTCGAAGGCCAGGGTGCCGTTGTCTACCCCGAGGAGCCCGCCCTTGCGTCCCTGATCCCCGGTGGTGACGCCAGGCAGGTCCCGTCCGGCTTCGTCGCGGATCGGGACGAGGATCGCGTGGACGCCCTGGCGGACGCCGGCCACCACCAACTGGCCGAACACGACGGCCATCCGACCGTGGGTCGCAGCGTTGCCGAGGTAGGCCTTGGTGGCTTGCGGCGTCGGGGTGTCGACGACGAAATCCTCGGCCTTGGGGTCGTAGATGATCGTCGTTTCGAGGCCGGCCACATCAGAGCCATGCCCGAGTTCGGTCATCGCGAAGCACCCCAGCAGCCGCAGCCCGGTGATGTCGGACAGGAAGGTGTCGTGGTGCCAGGCCGTCCCCAGGTTGGCCACGGCACCCCCGAAGAGGCCGAACTGGACCCCCGACTTGATGGTCACCGAGAGGTCGCCGTGGGCGAGCATCTCGAAGGTGATGACGGCTGCCTCGGGGTCGGGGGGATCGGTGGCGGACGTGGGGATGCCCGTCGCGCCGAAGCCCGCGTCCTGCAGTTCGCGCAGCCGCCGCAGTACCCACTCGCGGGCTTCCTCCAGGGAACCAGACGGGTCGCGCAGCAGGTTGTCCGCGGGGAAGGTGGCCCGGGCCAGCGCGCGGGCGTCGGCGAACGGTCCGTCCAGCGCGACGCGCAGGGCCGTCCCCAGCGGTGTCAGCGTGTCCGGAGGGCTGGTCAGGAGCGTCATCGGTGCTCGCTCAGGGTCGGGACGGCGGCCAGCCCCACGGCCAGCACCGGATCGAACAACCGGCTGATGTGGTCGACGACCTGCGCGCGCGGCGGACGGGGATCGCTGGCCATCCACCGATCGGCCGAGGCCCGGATGAAGCCCACCAGCCCGTGACCCCAGGTGGCCGCGCAGGCCGGATCCTGGCCGTGGGCGACCAGGTGCTCGGCGATGACCGTCTCGAGGTGGTCACCCATGACGTCGGGCAGTCCGCCCCACGGGTCGACCGAGGCCGCCGATCCCTCCAGGGGACGGTTCAGCACGAACCGGTAGATCTCGGGGTCGCGCTCGACCAGGGCGAGGTAGGCGTTGGCCAGGTTGGCGGTCAGTTGCGGCAGGTCGTCGGAGGCGGTCAGCTGGAGGGTCGCTGTCAGGTCATCGTGGATGTAGGTGTGGACGGCGTCCACCACGGCGGAGTACAGCCCGGCGCGGTCCCCGAAGTACCGGTAGATGACGGTCTTCGACGTGCCGGCCTGGGCTGCGATCTCGTCCATGCCGACGCCCGCCCCGTAGCGCCGGATCGCCCGCAGCGACTCCTCGACGAGTTCGCGGCGGCGGACGGCCCGATACTCGACCCAGCGACTGTCCCGTCCGTCAGTGATGCCCATCCCCCCAGGGTACCCAGTACTAGGCGTACCTGCTACCTTGGGTATCGCCTAGTCGCCAGCCGTCAGGAGGCTCGATGCCGTCCCCCACTGGGTTGCCCGATGCCGTCGTGATCGGCGGCAACCGAACTCCCTTCGCCAAGTCCGGCGGCGCCTACGCGAACGCCTCGGCCCACGACCTGCTGACCGCGGCACTGGACGGGTTGGTGGCCCGTTTCGGGCTGGCCGGCACCCGGGTCGGCGAAGTGGCCGCAGGCGCGGTCCTCAAGCACTCCCGCGACGTCAGCCTCACCCGCGAGGCCGTGCTGAGCTCGGCCCTGGCCCCCGAGACCCCGGCGGTCGACCTGCAACTCGCCTGCGCCACCGGCTTGGAGGCGACCGTCCTGATCGCCAACAAGATCGCCCTGGGCCAAATCCAGGTGGGGATCGCCGGCGGCGTCGATTCGGCCTCGGACGCCCCGATCGCCCTCAGCGACCCGTTGCGCCGGGCCCTGCTGGCCGCCAACGCCGCCACCAGCCTGAGCGCCCGCGTCAAGGCCCTGGCAGCCATCCGTCCCTCCCACCTCAAACCCGACACCCCACGCCTGAGCGAGCCCCGCACCGGGTTGTCCATGGGCGAGCACCAGGCGCTGACGAACCTTGCCTGGAACCTCACCCGCCAGGCCCAGGACGAGCTGGCCGCCGCGTCGCACCACCGGCTCGCGCGAGCCTGGGACGCCGGCTTCTTCGACGATCTGGTCACCCCCTACCTCGGCCTGACCAGGGACGCGGTCCTGCGGCCCGACACCTCCGTGGAGCGGCTGGCCACCCTGAAGCCCGTCTTCGGCTCCGGCGATGCGGCCACCCTGACCGCCGGCAACTCCACGGCCCTCAGCGACGGGGCGGCCACCGTCCTGCTCGCCGAGGCGGGGTGGGCTGCCGAGCACCACCTGCCGGCGTTGGCGCGGTTCGTGGACGCCGAGGTGGCGGCCGTCGACCATCCCGGCGGTGCCGACCTGCTGCTCGCTCCGGTGGGCGCGATCGGACGGCTTCTCACCCGCCGAGGGTTGGGGTTGGACGACTTCCAGTTCATCGAGATCCACGAAGCGTTCGCGGGGACGGTGCTGGCAACCCTGGCCGCCCTGGAATCGGAGGAGTACTGCCGCCGGCTCGGGCTGCCGGGCGCCGTGGGCACGGTCGAGGAGTCACGGCTGAACGTCAACGGCTCCTCACTGGCCACCGGTCACCCGTTCGCTGCCACCGGGCCCCGGATCGTGGCCACCCTGGCCACCCTGCTGGCCGGCCGCGGCCCCGGCTCCCGCGGGCTGATCTCAGTGTGCGCCGCCGGTGGGCAGGGGGTCGTCGCGATCCTCGAGGCCGTGTGATGAGCACCCTGGAGCGGCTGTTCCACTCCCCCGCCGGCCAGGCCGTCGCCCGCCGCGCCGGGCTGGCGGCCCCCACCGAACTGCGCCGGGGCCGCACCTGGCCCGGAGGCGAGATCGCGCTGGCTGAGCTCGGGCCGTCACGGCTCGGTGCCGACACGCTGGGGTTGGTGGGACGCCCCTGGCGCGAACCCGTCGTGGACGCCACGGACGGTGACGACCCGCCGGCGTACGAGTCGCCGCTCGGCGCGCTGGTCGTCGACGCCACCGATCTGCGCAGCATCCCCGACCTGGAGCGGCTGCGAGCGGTGCTGCGTCCGGCCGCGCGGGCGCTCGAACCCAGCGGACGGGTCGTCGTCCTGGCCCGTCCGACCGAAGCGGTGGACGGCTGGGAGGCCCGGGCCGTCGCGCAGGCCCTCGACGGTCTCAACCGGAGTGTCGGCAAGGAACTGCGCCACGGTGCGACGGCCACCCTGCTCTACGTCGACCCCGCAGCGGACCCGCCGGACCTTCGTTCCACCCTGGGCTTCCTGCTGCAGGGGCGCTCGGCCTTCGTCGACGGTCAGTCGTGGCGGGTGGGCCCGACCCTGGTGCCCCGAGTGGATGAGCGGGCCGCCGCCGGAGGTCGCCCCCTGAAGGGCCGCCTCGTGGTCGTCACCGGCGCCGCGCGCGGGATCGGCGCCGCGATTGCCCGCGTCCTGGCGCGCGATGGTGCCGACATCGTCGCGGTCGACGTCCCCGCCGCCGGACAGGCGCTCAGCGCGGTCGCCAACGAGGTGAGGGGGACCGCCCTCCAACTCGACATCACCAGCCCGCAGGCGGGAGCCCGGATCGCCGCGCACGTGGCCGAGCGCCACGGCGGCGCGTCCCTGTTCGGCATCGTCCACAACGCCGGCATCACCCGCGACAAGCTGCTGGTGAACACCGACGCCCAGCGCTGGCGGGCGGTGCTGGACGTCAACCTCGCCGCCGAGATCGCCATCAATGAGGTGCTGCTCGACCCGGGGATGGCCGGTGGCCTGGCTGAGGGCGGCCGGATCGTCGGGATCGCCTCGACCTCCGGGATCGCGGGCAACCGCGGCCAGGCCAACTATGCGGCCTCCAAGGCGGGCGTCGTGGGGCTGGTCCGGGCGATGGCGCCGGAGTTGGCCGGCCGCGGCATCACGGTGAACGCGGTGGCCCCCGGCTTCATCGAAACCGAGATGACCGCGAAGATCCCCTTCGTCCAACGGGAGGTGTTCCGGCGCAGCAACAGTCTCGGCCAGGGCGGCGACCCGATCGATGTCGCCGAGACGATCGGCTACTTCCTGGATCCGGCCAGCGGCGGGGTGACCGGTCAGGTCGTCCGGGTGTGCGGCCAGAACCTGGTGGGCGCCTGATGGATCGCCCGATCGAACTGCTGCCGGGGTTGCCCCGCCTGGGTCCGGTCTTCGCGCGGGCCCTGCTGCCCTCGGGTGCCCGGCAGGCCGAACTGCCGGCACACACCGTCCTGGTCAACGACCATGCCCAGGACCTCGACCGGCTGAGCGAGTACGCCCGGGTGTGCGGGTTCACGCTGCGCGACACCGTGCCCCCCACCTGGCTGCACGTGCTGAGCTTCCCGCTCCAGGTGGCGCTGCTGGGCAGCCGCGACTCCACGATCCGGCTGGTCGGAGTCATCCACGTGTCGAACCGGATGCGGTTGTGGCGACCCGTCGGGGCGAGCGAGCGCCTTCAGGTGATGGTGCACGCGGCGAATCTCCGTCCGCACCGCCGGGGGGCGCTGGTCGACCTGGTCGGACAGGTCCGGGTCGCCGACGAGCTGGTGTGGGACGGGGTGAGCACCTACCTCGCGCCCGGCAGGACGGCGCCCGGTCAGCCCGACGTCAGCCCGCAGCCCGCTTTCGAGGCGATCACCCCGACCGCCCAGTGGCGGCTGCCGGCCGACCTGGGACGGCAGTACCGACGGGTGAGCGGCGACCCGAACCCGATTCATACCCACCGGCTGGCCGCGAGGGCGTTCGGCTTCGACCGCCCGATCATTCAGGGGATGTGGACCCACGCCCGGCTGCTGGCCGCCCTGGAGAATCGGCTGCCGGGCGCCTACGCGGTATCGGCCCAGTTCGTGCGCCCGATCCTGCTGCCGGCCACCGTGGGCTTCACGGCCCGACCGACCGCGGACGGGTGGGAGGCCGCGGTCACGACGCCGGACGGCCGCAAGCCGTACCTGGTGGCTACCCTCAGCGCGTAGCGCACCCCTCGCGACGGCCAGAGCAGCCCAGCCCGTGTGCCCCACCGGTCGTGGACCGGAAACCGGCACTCCGTACCGAGACCGGCTACTCGCGGAGCGCGCGTCCCATCGCGTCCAGCTTGTGCTCGATCGCGGCCAGCCGCTCGGCGAGCTCGCCGGTCAGCGCCGGTTCCCCCGCCGCCGCAGCCACGCCTGGCTTGCGACGCACGAACTTGAGGTACCCGATCCCGATCGTCACCGCGAGGGCGACCCCGACCACCACGAACCGCCAGATGCTCTGCGGGCCCGACGCGGTGATGCCGACGGCGTACACCATGGTGAAGACGCCGCCCAGCAGGATGCCGTTCGAAATCACGACCTGCGCTTCGGGCAGGGCCAGCGAAATGGCCAGGACCAGGGTGGCGAGCACGAGCAGGATGATGCCGGTCACCAGCCGCCATTGCGCGGAGCTGGCTTCGTTGTAGTAGTCGCTGTACACCGGTTCGGGGTAGAAGGTGTTGATCCCGAGCCCGATGAAGCCCACCACGACGAGCCCGAGGAAGAACGCGAAGATGATCTGAAGTGCTCCAGTGCCTTTCATGCAGCCGAATCTAGTCCGCGACACCCCCTCGCGAGCGGTAGCCTCGCGCCCAAGGTGCAGAGGAGTTCGAAGTGATCACCCAAGAACAAGCCAGAAGGCTTCAGGACATCGCCCCACCCTGGCAACCAGCCGCCGGGGACCGCTTCGTCGTCCCCCACACCGAACTGGACGAGGTCTTCGTCATCGCCGACATGACCATCGAAGCCCATGAGGTCCCGGGCGGCCGGATCATCAGGTTCAACGGCACCACCGAGTGGGCCCTGGACAGCATCGCGGCCGACAGCGTGCTCTGGCTCCCCCGCGAGGACCAACTCCGCACCCTGCTCGGCTCAGCCTTCCGACGCCTCGAGGCGATCGGGGACGGCTTCGCCGTCGTCCTGGACGATGACACGCGTTACGTCGACCTGGACGCCGAACGCGCTTATGCGCGGGCCGCCATCAGCCTGCTGGAAGGAACGACGAAGGAATGAGCAGCCGACCGGGAGCCTGGGCGGTGGTGGTGAACCCCAGCAAGTTCGACGACCTCACCGCCGCCGAAGCGAAAGTCGACCAGGCCTGCCGCGACCACGGCTGGCCCGAGCCGCGCTGGTACGAAACGACCATCGAGGACCCGGGCACGGGTCAGACGCACCGGGCGATCGCCGAGGGCGCGGGCCTGGTCTGTCCCCTCGGGGGCGACGGAACGGTCCGCGCCGTCGCCGAGGGCCTGGCCGGCACCGGCATCCCGATGGGGCTGTTACCCGGGGGGACCGGGAACCTGCTCGCCCGCAACCTCAAACTGCCGGTCGACGACCTGGATGCCGCCCTGACGGCCGCCCTCACCGGGCGCAACCATCCGGTGGATGTGGGGCTCGTCGGCTTCGACGACGACGAGCCCGTCACCTTCCTGGTGATGGCCGGCATGGGACTGGACGCGGACGCCGTCGGCGGGGCGAGTACCGCCCTGAAGAAGCGCATCGGCTGGCTGGCCTACGCCCTGTCCGGGGCTAAAGCCCTCGTGAAGGTCGGGTTCTCGGTGCGGGTGGACGCGGGAGCCCAGCGGGCGCTGTCCCAGCACGCCGCCACCGTGCTGGTGGGCAATTGCGGCGAACTCACCGGCGGCCTGCGGCTGATGCCCGAGGCGAAGGTGGACGACGGACTACTCGACGCCGTGGTCGTCTCGCCACGCTCGATCAGCGCCTGGTTCGCGGTCGGGCTCTACGTCCTCACCCGGCACCGCAGGGGCCACACCGCGCTGGTCCACCTCTCGGGTCCCCAGATCACGGCCGTCACCCGCAAACCGATCCTGGCCCAGCTGGACGGCGACGTGGTGGGCCCCCGCAGCCGGCTCGACTGCACCGTCCGTCCGGGCGCCCTGTTGGTGCGGCTGCCGGAGGGCACCGCGTAGGGACGACAGCGGCCACGGCCGCTCAGTGCCCGCTGGAGGCCGTGATCGCCACGTCGTCGATACCGACGGCGTCGGTATGCGGGATCGGCACCCAGGTGGGGTCGCGGTAGAAGATGACCAGCATCTGGAGCATCGACCAGGTCAGGAGGTACAGCGGGAACATCCCCACGGCTCGCCAGGAGCCGCGCCAGGCGACCCCCTCCAGCCGCAGCAGCAGCCAGCCGGCGGCAGCCAGCCCGAGGTAGCCGGTCAGCGCCGAGACCCACAGGCTCCCGAACAGGCCCTGCCAGGCCCCCGTGGTGGCGGCGTTCACCAGCAGCATCACCGTCCAGGCGATTCCGGTGAGGCCTCCGATGATCACCCCCAGGCTGTACAACAGGGCGTCGGCCGTCCCCGCCACGTCCGTCCGAAGCCGTTTCAGCAGCCGCGGACCGCACAGGCCGAGCACTTGCACGCTGCCGACCGCCCAGCGGTACCGCTGCCGCAGCGACTGGACGAAGGTGCGGGGCTGCTCGTCGTAGAACAGGGCATCGGGGGCGAAGGCTACGAAGTGCCCCTCGGCGATGGCGTTCAGGGTGAACTCGATGTCCTCGCAGGCCGATTCGGTGTGCCAGCCCCGACCGCCGAGCACCTTGAGGGCGAACATGAACCCGGTACCGCCGACGGAGACGCAGGGCAGGCCGCGGCGGGCCCGCGGCAGGTGGAAGAAGCGGGTCTGCATCAGCCAGAACAGGGTGCTCGTGCCGGCGACCCACGAGCTGGACGGGTTCTTGCCCATCCGGTAGCCGGTCGCGATCGGGTGGCCGGCGGCCACCTGTCGGTTCATGGCCGCCAGGAAACCCGGGTCTGCCACGTTGTCGGCGTCGAACATCACACAGGCGTCGAACCGCTCCTCCAGCGACTGGTGCGCGAAGAACCAGGACAGGGCGTGACCCTTCCCGATCAGGTCGGGGGCGCTTCGCTCCAGCACCGTGGCCCCGTGGGCGCGTGCCACCGCCGCCGTCGCATCGGTGCAGTTGTCGGCGGTCACAAAGACCTCGAAGGCATCGCTGGGGTAGTCCTGCCGCGCCAGGCTGTCCAGCAGGGGCCCGATGACGGCCGCCTCGTCCTTCGCGAACACCAGGACGGCGAACCGGTGGGTCACCGGGGACTCCAGCGCCAGGGGCGTCAGCCGACCCACGATCGGCCAGGCCATCACCGCCTGGTACAACCCGTAGCACCCGGCGACGACCAGCACCGCCTGGCACGCCATCAGCAGTCCCGCAACCATTCCGTCCTCACGCCGTCGGTGTCGATTCCGGACTACGATACGCCCCCTCCGAGGGGCTCCCGGCCCCGCGGACAGGTCGCCTGATGCCTCCCGGGCACCGGACACCGTCCGGGGCGTTCGATGAATCCCCTTACCATGGGGAGATCAGGAGGTGTCAGGCGTGGTGGTGGCAACAGATCCGAGCTGGTCGCTTTTCTGGTTCAACGCTGCCCTGTTCCTCCTGATGACCCTGGTTCGGATGCGCGTCGACGTCCTGCTGCCGGATCGCTGCTTCGCACCGGGCCAATGGATCTTTCGCACCCAGGCTTGGGAACGGGACGGTGACTTCTATCGCGACGTCCTGCGCATCGATCGGTGGAAGGACAAGGTGCCGGCTGTCGACAGCCTCAACAACTTCTCGAAGCGGCAGCTCACCGGCGCGCACGCCGACTACCTGCAACGGTTCGTGCTGGAGACCTGTCGGGCCGAATCGAACCATCTCCGCTCAGTGCTTTCGGTGATCCCGCTCCGGCTGTGGACCCCGCCCGACCTCTGGCTGCTCTGTTTCCTGCTCGCGCTGCTGGGAAACCTGCCCTTCGTGCTGATCCAGCGGTACAACCGACCGCGCCTGCAACGGACGCTGGCCCGCATCCAGGACCGCCGCTTCCTCACCGCCGAACCTGCGCTCGACTGGGAACCCGCCACCGCGTGAGCGCCCCGAACGTCCCGGACCCCTCGGCCACCCACGGAGCTGCCCGACCCGGGGGAACTGCGCGGCTCGATGCCGAGATCCGCACGCTCGCCCTGCCCGCCTTCGCGACCCTGGTGGCCGAGCCCCTGCTGGTGATCGCCGACTCCGCGATCGTGGGTCACATCTCCACCGAGGCGCTGGCCGGCCTCGGGGTGGCGGCGAGCGTGATCGGCCTCGTCATCGGGCTGTGCATCTTCCTCGCCTACACCACCACGGCCTCGGTCGCCAGGCGGCTGGGCGCCGGGGACCTGCGGAGCGCTCTCGCGTCCGGTCTGGACGGCATCAGCCTCGCCCTGGTCGTGGGGGTCGTGTTGGCCGTGGCGATCTCGAGTCTCTCCCCCCAGATCATCGGCCTCTACCAGGCCGCTCCGGGCGTCTCGTCCCAGGCTCAGACCTACCTGAGGGTGATGGCCGCGGGGCTGCCCGCCGTCCTGGTGATGCTGGCGGCCACCGGCGTCCTGCGGGGCCTGCAGGACACCCGCACCCCCCTGGCGGTGGCGCTGGTCATGAACCTCGTCAACGTGGCGCTCAGCCTCATGTTGGTGTTCGGGCTGGGGTGGGGGATCGCCGGGGCTGCCACAGGGTCGGTGCTGTCGCAGTATGCCGCGGCCGCCGTCCTGGCGTGGACGGTGCTGCGCGGATCGCGGCGCCACGGCCTGAGGTGGCACCCGAACCCGACCGGGGTGCTGGTCGTCGCCCGCAGCGGGGCCTGGTTGGTGGTTCGGACCGCGGGCCTGCAGGGCTGCCTGCTGGCCACGACCGCGGTGGCCGCCAGGATGCCCG
Source organism: Propionibacteriaceae bacterium (assembly GCA_016717345.1). Taxonomy (GTDB): domain Bacteria; phylum Actinomycetota; class Actinomycetes; order Propionibacteriales; family Propionibacteriaceae; genus Propionicimonas. The sequence continues at coordinate 24,598 of JADKFR010000013.1, read as the reverse complement.
CCACGGCCATGGCCGGGCACCAGATCCTGAACAGCCTGTGGATGCTGCTGGTCTACGCGATGGACGCTGTCGCGATCGCCGCCCAGGCCATCGTCGGTCGGTACCTGGGCGCCGGCGACAGTGCGACGGTCCGCGCGCTCCTGCGGCGGATGCTGGCGTGGGGGGTCGGTATCGGCGTTGGTTCCGGCGTGCTGCTGTGGGCCGGAGCGTCGCTGTACCTGCCCTGGTTCACCCCCGACGCGGCCGTGCGCTCCCAGGTCAGCCAGGTGCTGCCCGTCCTGGCCCTGCTGACCGTGGTCGCCGGCCTGGTCTTCGTCCTGGACGGCGTCCTCATCGGCGCCGGCGATGCCCGTTACCTGGCGTGGGCGAGCCTGATCAACCTGGTCACCTACCTTCCCTTGGCCTTCGCGGTGGCGGCCACGGGCGCGGGGCTCGGCTGGCTCTGGCTCGCCTACGGGGGCCTCACGGTGAGCCGGCTGGCCACCCTCGGCCTCCGCGCCCGCGGTACCCGTTGGATGCGCCTCGGCGGCTGACTGGGCGCAGTGGCGGTGGGGGTCCCGGGTTCAGCCCGACGCCGAACCCCATTAAGGTATGGGGCTGCCAGCAACTCCCGCTGGATCATGCCTCGCAATCCTGGAGTGCCCCATGAGTACTACCGAGCAGCCAGTGACGGGGGATGCCCCCGAACCGCCCCACCGGGCAGACGCGAGCCCGAAAGTACTTGGCAGCGCCCACCTCCCCCCGCCCTCCCCCAACAGCGCCCACCTCCCCCCGCCATTCCCGGGCAGCCCGCCATTCCCCGGCAGCCCGCCATTCCCCGGCAGCCCGCTGCCCGACGCGGGGCTTCGGCCGTCGAGCCGCCCGCGAAGCCGCGTACCGCTGTTCCTGGGCGTCACGGTGGGGCTGCTGGTGGTCGCGCTGGTGGGGGTGTTCCTGCTCGGCGGTGGCGTGGGCGGGGCATTGGGCCTCGGGGCACCGATCGGTGCCCAGAGGCCCAATGCCCCCCTTGCCGTCCGTGGCTACCTCGAGGCCCTTGCCGCCGGGGATTCCGCGACGGCCCTGAGCTACGCGAGGACGACTCCCTCCGACACCTCCCTCCTGACCGACGAGATCCTGCAGCACGCCCTGAGGGAGACGCCCCTGACGGGCATCGACGTGAACGAGGGCTCGGGGAGCACCCAGCAGACCGTCCTGGCCCGCTACCTCCTGGGGTCGACCCCCGTCACCGCCGCGTACGGCGTCACGAAATCGGGCGCGACCTGGCTGTTGGATACGGTGACCGCAGATTTCGACGTCTCGTCCCTGGGGCTCGGAACCGTCCCGCTGGCCCTCAACGGGGTCCCGCTGACCACGGACCGGCCGGCACTGTTCCCAGGCAGCTACACCCTGACCTCCGGCACGAAGCGGTTCGGCGTCCGCAACGGCAGCTTCGTGGTCGAGTCCCCGGATGACCGGCCGGACCCGGACGCGATCAGGTTCAGCCTGACAACGTCCGGGCGGACGGAGATCATCAAGGCGGCCAAGGCCAGGCTCACAACATGCCTGGCGACGCGGGAAGGCTCGCCCAAGGGGTGCGGGTTCGGGTTGGAAGCCCCCCAAGGAGTCAAGATGACCTGGAGCACGCTGCGCTGGCGGGTCACCTCAGGTGGCACCGCCCTGGCGTCGATGAAGCCGGCCCTGGCAGCTGCCGACCCGGGGACGGCCACCGCGTCCGTCCGGATCAAGGTCCGCGGCGACGTCCGCTCAAGGGACGGGCGGAGTTGGTACGGCAGCAGCCTGATCTCCACGGTCGAGGCGGACCTCACCGGCGACGACGTGGTGGTCAGGTTCGGTGGCTGACATGCCTCAAGACACCCTGAGGGCGGCCTCGTCCATGGCCACGGTGCGGGCGATCTCCGTCTCCGCCATGGACAACAACGTGTATCTGCTGACCTGTCGCCGGACCGGCAGCCAGGTGCTCATCGACGCGGCGGACGAGCCGGAGGCGATCGAGGCGCTGGTGCGCAGCGCCAGCCCCGACGCGGTCAGGCCCACGCTGGAGTGGGTCGTCACCACGCATTCCCATGCCGATCACGTCCGGGCGCTCGCGGTCGTCACAGCCCGCCACCAGGCGGCGACCGCCGCCGGCGCACCGGACGCGCCCGCCATCCAGGCGCGCACCGGCGTGGAGCAGACGCGGCTGCTGCGGCACGGCGACACCCTGCGCGTCGGCGATCTCGACCTCTCGGTGATCGGGCTGCGCGGCCATACCCCCGGTTCGGTGGCCCTTGCCTACGCCGAGCCCGGGCACCCCGTCCACCTCTTCACCGGTGATTCGCTGTTCCCCGGCGGGGTCGGGAATACCCAGGGCGATCCCGTCCGGTTCACCAGCCTGCTCGACGACGTGATCGCCCGCCTCTTCGAGGCCTACCCCGACGACACAGTGGTGCACCCCGGCCATGGGGCGTCCACAACCCTGGGACGCGAGCGTCCGGCACTGACTGCCTGGCGGGCCCGCGGCTGGTGAGCCAGGCCCGGGAGCGCAGAACCCCACCGCCAGTCCGCGCTGTGTGACACCCTCATCAGTAGGGGGTCCCACCGATCCGTCCGGCACGGCCGCCGGAGCCGCCACGGTGGGGCAGCCGGAGGTGAAGGAGGTCAGCGATGCGACCACTGCCAGCGTTCAGGCCAGGGAACCGGTCATGAGCGAGCGGCTCGAAACCCTGCGCAAGAAGCGGGCGGCAGCCCTGCTCGGAGGCGGCCAGGCCCGGATCGACGTGCAGCACGCCAGCGGGAAGCTCACCGCCCGGGAGCGGCTCTCGATCCTGCTTGACGAAGGGTCGTTCCAGGAACTCGGAGCCTTGGCCACCCACCAGAACGCCGACTTCGGGATGGAGAAGCTGCGCTTCCCCGGCGACGGCGTCATCACGGGCTTCGGCAAGGTGAACGGCCGCCGGGTGGCGGTCTTCGCCCAGGATTTCACGGTGCTGGGAGGCTCCTTCTCCGAGGTCCAGTCGCAGAAGATCTGCCGAATCATGGACCTGTCCATGGAGGCGGGCATCCCGCTGATCGGGCTGAACGACTCCGGCGGCGCCCGCGTCCAGGAGGGGGTGAAGAGTCTGGCCGCCTACGGTGAGGTGTTCTACCGCAATGTCGCCGCGTCCGGAGTGGTGCCCCAGATTTCGGTGATCATGGGACCCTGCGCGGGCGGCGCGGTGTACTCACCGGCGCTGACCGACTTCACGATCATGGTCGAGAACACCTCCAACATGTTCCTGACGGGCCCGGCCATCATCAAGGCGGTGACCGGTGAAGAGGTCACCGCCGAGGATCTCGGCGGGGCCTGGGTACACAACGCCCGCAGCGGGGTCTCCCAGTTCTCCGCGGACTCCGACCAGGCAGCGCTGGGACTCGTCAAGCTGCTCTTGAGCTACCTGCCGCAGAACAACACCGAGGACGCCCCCGCGCTGACCCCCTACGACGATCCGGGACGGATGGAGGAAGCCCTCAACGAGATCATGCCGGAGCAGGACAACGTCCCCTACGACATGCTGGACATCCTCGAACTCGTCGTCGACCGCGGCAGCCTGCTGCAGAACCACGAGCAGTACGCTCCGAACGCGATCACGGCCTTCGCCCGCTTCGATGGACGCTCCGTGGGCATCGTCGCGAACCAGCCGGCCGTGCTGTCGGGGTCGCTGGACCTGGACTCCAGCGACAAGATCTCGCGTTTCATCCGGATCTGCGACATGTTCAACATTCCACTGGTCACCTTCGTGGACTGTCCCGGGTACCTGCCGGGGGTCGACCAGGAGTACAACGGGGTGATCCGCCACGGCGCCAAGATCATCTACGCCTACGCCCAGGCGACCGTCCCGAAGCTGTCGGTCATCACCCGCAAGGCGATCGGTGGTTCCTACGTGGCGATGAGTTCGAAGCAGATGGGCAACGACATCGCCTTCGCCTGGCCCAGTGCCCAGATCGCCGTGATGGGGGCGGAAGGCGCGGCGAAACTGCTGCACAGCAAGGCGCTCAAGGAGGCTGCCGACCCGGTGACCGCGGAGCGGGAATTCATCGCCGACTACAAGGAACGCCTCTTCAACCCGTACCACGCAGCCGATGTCGGGCAGATCGATGAGGTGATCGAGCCCAGAGAGACCCGACTGCGGCTGATTCGGGCGCTGGAGGTGCTGCGGACGAAGGTCCAGACCAACGTCCCCAAGAAGCACGGCCTGTTCCCGGTGTAGGAGGCGAGCACGATGGACAACGTGGGTTTCGGCCTGTACCTGACCCTCTACGGCATGGGGACGGTTCTCGGTTTGCTGCTCCTGCTGATGCTGGCCCTGAAGGCCGTCGGGTGGTACGACCAGCGCCGCACCGTCCGTCCCGCCGCCCGCGAAGGCAACGCTGCGGCACGACTCACCGATCAACTCCACGAACCCCTCCCCCAGAACCCGGACGAGTTGAGCCCGGAACTCCTGGCGGCCATCTCCATCGCGGTCATCACCCATGCCCGCGTGCGGCGCGGCCAGGCCGCGCCGGCGATGCGCCAGTTCGAACCCGGGAGCCAACTGTTCGCCAGCCGTTGGGTGGCGGTCGGCCGCTCCTACCAGAACCACCCGTGGCGACGGGAGAACTGAGGCAGCAATGCGACGCTACACAGTGCGGGTGAACGAGACCGACCACGTGATGGACGTCGAAGAGTTGGCGGCGGACACCTTCACCGTCCACCTCAGCGACGGTCGCCTGGTGGACGTGGTGCTGACCGACCATCAGGACCTGGCGCAGGCCGTGATCGCCCCCCAGGTGGAGGTCGGGCACCCCCGGGCCCCTGCCCCGACAGCGGGATCGGTCCCGGGCCTGGCCACGCCAGCTGGACCCGGGCCCTCGGCCCGAGAAGCCCACGCCGCGCCCCCGCCGGCGGAAACCGTTCACCCGGCCCGGCCGGCCCGGGCGGCCACCCGGTCGGCCGCTGGCGCGAGGACGGTCACCGCACCGATGCCGGGGGTCATCCTCAGCGTCGCGGTGGCCGCCGGGGCGACGGTGCAGCGGGGCCAGACCCTGATGGTGCTGGAAGCCATGAAGATGAAGAACGACCTCAAGGCCCAGCGGGAAGGGACCGTCTCGCAGGTGTTCGTCAGCGACGGCGACCAGGTCAAGCACGGCGACCTGCTGCTCGAATTCCAGGGCTGAGCGATGGATCCGTCCACCCTCCAGCAGCTGCTTCAGGGGATCAGCAACGTCACTTGGCAGTCGGTCGTGATGATCGCCATCGGTGGCCTGCTGATCTTTCTGGCGGTCGCGCGGGAATACGAACCGTTGTTGTTGCTGCCGATCGGCGCGGGCGCGATCCTCACCAATCTGCCGCTCTCGCCACTGATCGGGGCGGACGGCATGCTCACCGCCCTCTACGACATGGGGGTCGCCAACGAACTGTTCCCGTTGCTGATCTTCATCGGCATCGGGGCCTTGACCGACTTCGGCCCGCTGCTGGAGAACCCGAAGATGGTGCTGCTCGGAGCGGCCGGGCAGTTCGGCATCTTCCTCACCCTGATCCTGGCGCTGATGATGGGCTTCACCCGGAACGAAGCCGCCTCCATCGGCATCATCGGGGCCATCGACGGGCCGACGTCCATCTACGTCAGCGGGATCCTGGCACCTCACCTGCTCGGCCCGATCACGGTCGCGGCGTACAGCTACATGGCGCTGGTGCCACTGATCATGCCGCCGGTGATGCGGCTGCTCACGACGAAGAAGGAACGGGCGATCAAGATGCCCTACACCCAGCGCACCATCAGCCAGCGGACGCGCATCCTGTTCCCCATCATCGTGACGATCGGCGTGGGCACCCTGGTGCCGTTCGCCACCCCGCTGATCGGCATGTTGATGCTGGGCAACCTGATGCGCGAATCCAAGGTGGTGGAGCGCCTCACCCAGGCATCCTCCAACGAACTGGCGAACGTGGTGACGCTGTTTCTGGGGCTGGCGATCGGATCGACGATGAAGGGCGAAGACTTCCTCAAGGTCGGGACCCTGGCGATCCTGGGACTGGGCCTGCTGGCGTTCGTGTTGGACACCGCCACCGGGGTGCTCTTCGGCAAGGCGATGTGCCTGGCCAGCGGCGGGAAGTTCAATCCGCTCATCGGCGCGGCCGGCATCAGCGCGTTCCCGATGGCCGCCAGAGTGGTCCAGAAGGAGGCGAGCCGGGAGGACTTCTCCAACTTCATCCTGATGCACGCGATGGGCGCCAACGCCGCCGGACAGGTCGCCAGCGTCGTGGCGGGCGGGGTGCTGCTCGCGCTCATGGGTGCTGGCTGAACCCAGGCGGCGGGTCCGCCGGAGGCGGGTCGTCCGACCGCCACGTGGCGCGGCGGTCAGCGGCCGGGGCGGTGCGCCAACCGGTGGCGGACCGGCGTCAGTTCTGCGAGCCGGGTTGGGCCGACCCTGCCTCGAGCCGAGTGCGCAGCGCCTCGAGTTCCTCGGGCGCCATCAGGTAGGTGTTCTCGGGCGCCGGGAATTCACGCTGCCTGACCGCGGCGGCGTAGGCGCCGAGCCCGCGGATCGCCTCGGCGCGCAGGTCGGCGAAGCGTCGGACGAACTTGGCGACATGGCCGTGGTTCAGTCCGAGGAGGTCGTGCCAGACCAGGACCTGGCCGTCGGTGGCGCTGCCGGCGCCGATGCCGATGACAACGCAACTGAGCAGGGGCGCGAGCAGTTCGGTGACCGCTGCCGGGACGGCCTCCAGCACGATCGCGAAGCAGCCGGCCGATTGCAGGTCGAGGGCATCGTGGATCAGTTGCTCAGCCTGGACGGCTGTGCGCCCCTGGACCCGATAGCCGCCCAGCGCGGTGGCGGCCTGCGGGGTGAGTCCGACGTGGCCCATCACCGGGATGCCCGCCTGGATCACGGCTCGAGCTCGGGCGACGGAGGTGCCGCCTCGCTCAAGCTTGATCGCGTCGGCTCCCGCCTCCTTGACGAAGCGCTGCGCCGTACGCACGGCCTGTTCGTCGGAGGCCTCGTAGGACCCGAACGGCAGGTCGGCCACGAGCAGTGCCGATTCCAGACCACGCCGGACGGCACCGGTCAGCACCAGCATCTCCGCCACGGTTACCGGCACCGTCGATTCATAGCCGAGCACGACATTGGCCGCGGAGTCACCCACCAGGACCAGGTCGACGCCGACCTCGTCGGCGATGCGGGCGCTGGGATGGTCGTAGGCGGTCACCATGACGATCGGCTCGTTGGCCGCCTTCTTCGCGGCCAGGGTGGCGAGCGTGGTGGCCTTCGAAGCCCTCCGGTAGCGGTGTCCGCCGGACACGGTCACGCCTCGATCGTGTCGTTGAGGGACGCGACGTCGTCGTCGATCGCCACGATGCGGTTCGCGCGGTCGACGTGCACGACCAGTGGCTCGTAGGTGGCGAGTTCGCGGCTGTCGTAGAGGCCGTAGGAGATCAGGATCACCGTGTCGCCGGCGTGGACCAGCCTGGCTGCGGCACCGTTCACCTTGACTTCCCCTGAGCCACGCTGCCCGGCGATGGTGTAGGTCTCGAACCGGGCACCGTTATCCACATCCACGACGGCCACCTGCTCGTGCACCCGGATGTCGGCGGCCTCCAGAAGGTCGGGGTCAACCGTGATCGAGCCGACATAGTGCAGGTCGGAGTCCGTGATCGTGGCTCGGTGGATCTTGCTCTTCAGCATGGTTCGGATCATGGGGCCACCTCGATGTTGTCGATGAGACGGGTCGCACCGACGCGGGCAGCGAGGGCGATGAGGGTAGGACCGGCGATGATCTCGACCGGCTCGAACGAATCAGGGTCGATGACAGCGACGTATTCGGCGGCGATGCCGGCGTCGGCCAACTCGTCCTGAACCAGGCGGGCCAGCACCGCCGCGTCGCGCTCCCCTCCGGTGACCGCCGCCCGGGCGGACGTGAGGCCGCGGTGCAGTGCAGTGGCGCGACGACGTTCGTCCGGATCGAGCCGGACGTTGCGGCTGCTCATGGCCAGGCCGTCAGCTTCACGGACGATCGGGAGCACCTCGATTCGGGTCCCAATGTCGAGATCGGCCACCATCCGCCGGACGACAGCCACCTGCTGAGCGTCCTTGGCGCCGAAGAAGGCCACCTCCGGCCCGACCATGTTCAGCATCTTGGCCACCACCGTTGCGACACCGGCGAAGTGCCCGGGCCGAAGCGCGCCCTCCAGGACGTCGGCGACACCCGCCACGGTCACGGTGGTGGCAAACCCTGCCGGATAGACGGCGGCAACGCTCGGGGCGAACAGGATGTCGGCCCCGCATTCGGCCGCCAGCGCTGCGTCCCGCTCCTCATCCCTGGGATAACCGGCCAGGTCCGACTTCTCGTTGAACTGGGTCGGGTTGACGAACAACCACACCACCACCACGTCGCACGCCGCCCGCGCAGCGCGGATCAAGGAGAGGTGACCTTCGTGGAACGCGCCCATCGTCGGCACCAGGCCCACCCGTCCGGAGCCGGCCACTGCCGCTCGCACTGCCGCCACATCACGCACTATCTTCATCGTCGGGTTGCCTCCACCATCGCGTCGTACAAAGGGAGTAGGTCGGGGGTTCGGTCCAGCAGCGCCTGCCGGTGCTTGGTGACCGTAGCGACATCGCCGCGCATGATCGGCCCCGTCAGCGCCTCCGGACCCAGCCGTGCCCAATTCTCCACGCTGGCCCGAACCAGGGGAAGCAGGTCCGCCCGAGTCAACCCGGCCGTCGCCCCGACCCGCCCAGCGGCTTCCTCCAGCGTCACCAGGAAGTTCGAGGCCATGGAGGCGGCAGCATGGTAGGCCGCGCGATCCTCATCGGCAACCTTGATCGGACGCATCCCCAACCGGCCGGCCAGGGCGGCCGCGACCGGGTGCCCGGCCACCGCACACGCGACACCAGCGAAATCCGGAGCACCCTGCGCGGGGACCGTCATCAGCGGATGGAGCGAGAACGCCCGATGCTCGCCCAGCGGGCCCAGCGTCGTGACCCCCGAGCAATGACCAACAAGCGGACCCGGCGCAATCGCCGCCGCCGCCTCGCTGATCGCCTGGTCGGGGACGCACAACAGCACCACACTCACCTCGGGGGCTGGGGCTTCGCCGCGACGCAATGGACCATCAACGCGAAGGCCCGCAGCCCGAAGGGCGCCGGCCAAAGCGCTCCCCAGCCGACCCGCGCCGACGACCGCAATACGCTCGAGATCCCGCATCGTCTCCCCACCGGTAGAAGTGGACCATCTGAGGTGACGTCCGCAACCAGCGGTCCGCACTGGGAGCAAGTCTAGGATCCGGGCGATCCGACACGCCCGCACCCTACCGTCGCGGGACCCGGACGATGCCCGCCCGAGGGTGGCAGGACGATTCCGCTGCCTCCTACCCTGGGTGACATGGGTATCCCGGCACGCCTCGCGGCCGCAGGACTGGCGGCGGTCCTGCTGTCGGGCTGCAGCCTTGGCAGCGTGTGGAACGACGTGCCGAGCAGGGCGCCGTCCCCCCTCCCGGCATCCACGACACCCACTCCCGAGCCGGACGAGCGCACCGATCACCCCTACACCGGAGCACTCGCGAGCGATGCCACCTGCGTGACGGCGTCGAAGCGCCTGCTGTCCCAGTTGCAGGAGATCGGCAAGGTGGGCGGCGCGATCACGTACTCCAAAGGCGCGCGAGTGAAGGCCAATGCGGGGTGGTGGACCGTTGCCGTCGCGACCCAGGTGCACCCCAACAACTCAGGGCTCACCACTGCCACGGTCGCCCCCGTCCACTACTTCGTCACCAACTCGCCGTCCATCGAGGCGACGGACTGGGACGTCGAGGTCTTCTCCTGGCGGCTGCCGGCCGGTGGGGACGCGGCGACGACCGAGGCCACGCGGTGCCTCGACCACGTCCCGGACCCGGCCCCGACGATCGACGACACCTCGCCGGACTCCTACACCGGCAGGGTGGCCCGGAAGGCGACGTGCGTGCCTGCCACGACAGGGATGCTCGCGCACCTCGAAGAGGTGGGACGGGTCGGTGGCGCGATCACCTACGCCCGCGGCTGGCTGGTGCGGGCGAATGCGAAGTGGTGGACGGTCGCAGTCGCCACCCAGGTGCATCCCAATGGGGAGGGACTGACCCGCGACAACGTCCCCGCCACGGCCTTCTTCGTCACCAACGCGCCGTCGTACCAGGCGTCCTCGAAGGCGAAGGTGGTCTCCTTCCCGCTGAACCCCACGACGTCCGACACCGCCGCTGCGAAGGCGCTCGACTGCTTTGGCCGGTGAGCGAGGCGGGCCGGTGCCCGAGCCGGCCGATGCGTCCCGGGGCGCCAGCCGGCGCTCGCCCGGCATGATGGTGGCCATGTCACCCCTGACTGAGCTCGAAGCTGCGACGCAGGGGTTGTACGCGGGTGCGCCGTCCGACTTCGTCGCGCACCGGGACGCTCTGGCCAAGCAGCTACGTGCTTCCGGTGACCGGGCCCTGGCGGCCGCAGTCAAGGGGTTGCGGCGTCCCAGCCTCGGCGCCTGGTATCTGAATGTCGCGTCGCGCGACGGCCTCACCTCGCTGCAGGAGTGGCTGCGACTGGGACGCCGCCTGCGCGCCGCCCACGCCGGCGATGACGTCGACACCCTCCGCACCCTGGCGGCGCAGCGGAGCCCCCTGGAGGCTCGCGTGCTGAACGACATCGCCGCCCACCTCGCCCACCTGGGCGTCCCCGCCACCCCCGGCGGGCTGGACGAGGTCCGCACGACACTTCGCGCCACCCTGGCCGATCCGACGGCGGAGGCTGCGGTGTCCGCTGGGCGTCTCGATCGGAGCCTGACCTATTCCGGTTTCGGCCCCGTCGAACTGCCTGCGACGACACGAGCCAGGGAGGCAGCCCCGGGGGCAGCGCCGGCCATCCCCCGGCAGTCGGACGCCGAGGCCATTGCCACCCAGGGCCCGGAACCGGGGCCGACGACCGCCGACCTGGCGGCGGCCGAGAGGGCGCGGCAGGCCGAGGACCGGGAGCAGGCCGGACGCGACCTGGCGGCGGCCGAGGCTGCCCTCGTGGCCCTCACCGCCGACAGGATCGCGGCCGAAGCGAACCGGAAAGCAGCCGGCGACACCATCGAGTCGCTGACGCTCGACCTCTCGAGGGCACACGACGCCTTCGACGCGGCCGAACAGGCCGTCCAAGCCCTCCTGGTTGAGGAAGCAGCCCTGAAACGCCGGGTTGACCATGCTCGAAGCCGGTAGGAGTCGGCCTCCGACCGTGAAGGACGCCAGCCGAACTGCGCCAAGCCTCGCTCGGATCAGAACTGCACGACCAACCGCTGGAACCGCTGACTCAGCGACACCAGGGTGGCGGGTCCTGCGGCAGCCAGCGGGACCGGCTTTCCGTCCACGGTGACGGCGGTGGGTTTGGCCTGGAGACCGTGAATCCGCACCTCCACGTCAGAGGCAGTGGGGGCGAACCGACCCACGGAGTTCCAGTCGAGCTCCAGTTCGCGTCCGCTCATCGCCGTGGTGAAAGTGGACGCGAGATACTCGTCGCGCTGGAAGCCGAACCCGTCTCCGGCATCTTCGTAGAGCGTGCTTTCGCTCGAACCCGCGTACACGTCGAGGAGGAGCCGATCCGGCGCCCGCTCGACCGACTGCAGGACGGGCCAGGTGGGGATCACCGCACCAGCCCGGACGAAGAGGGGCAGCCCCCACCCGGCGGCGCTGGTGACCCGGCCTCCCCCTGAGTGTCGGGTCGAGGCTCCGAAGTCGAACCACGTCCCCTTCGGCAACCACACCCTTCGACTCCGGGAACCCCTGGTCAGGATCGGAGCCACGAGAAGGTCGTCCCCGAGCAGGAACTGGTCGTCGACCGCCCGGAAGCGATCGTTGTCCGGCTCGGAGAAGAAGAGTGGCCGCACGATCGGAGTGCCCTGCGTGGCCGCCCGCTGGGCCTGTGTGTACAGGTAGGGCAGCAACTGGTAGCGCTGCTCGATAGCGGCTCGGATCCGGCTCGTATACGGCTCGCCGTAGGTCCAGGGGTGCCGTTCCTGAACCGGGACACGTCGGGAGTTCCTCCAGACGTAGTAGGCCGAATGCGTCCGGAAGTAGGGGAGCATGCTGCCGAGCTGCATCCAGCGCAGGTACAGCTCCGCGCCGGGTTCACCGCGGAAGCCGCCGGCGTCGGCTCCCGAGAAGGCAATGCCGCTGATGCCGAGGCTGCAGACCTGGGGGATCGTCAACCGGAGGTGCTCCCAGGTAGCCAAGCTGTCGCCGTTCCACGTGGTGGCGTAGCGCTGGACACCGGCGTAGCCCGCTCTGGTCAGCACGAACGGTCGCCGCTGCGGACGCAGGGCGCTGAGTCCCTCACGGGTGGACCGCGCCATCTGCATCCCGTACACCGCGTGCCCGCCGGCGACGTGGGTGCGACCTTCCCCCTCCCAGTCATGGCGGGTGTCGTCGGGCAGGGTCTTGGTGGCATCGCTGAAAGTGGCCGGCTCGTTCATGTCGTTCCAGAGCCCGTCAAAGCCGACCTTGGCGAACTGCGTCACCTGACCGGCCCACCATTCGCGGGCGGTGGGGCTCGTGAAGTCAGGGAAGTTGCACACCCCGGGCCAGACCTCCCCTGACACCAGTTCGCCGGAGGCCCGCTTCAGGAACACGTCGTGGCTCGTCGCAGATCGGTAGATCGGATCCGCCGGGTCGCGCTTCACCCCCGGGTCGAGGATGGCAACGGTGTGGAACCCGCGCTTCTTCAGATCCCGCAGGAGGCCGGCCGGGTCCGGGAACCGGGTCGGATCCCAGGTGAAGTCACGGAATCCGTCCATGTAGTCGATGTCGAAGTAGAGCGCGTCGCAGGGGATGCGCTCGCGACGCATCCGGGTCGCCACCTCCTTGAAGTGTGCGGCATCGGGGTACCCCCACCGGGACTGGTGATATCCCAGGGCCCACAGCGGGATCAGGTCCATCGTTCCGGTCAGCTGGGTGAACCGTTCGACGACCTGCCGAGGCCCAGCGCCGGTGACGACGTAGCAGACGAGCGGACCATTCTCGACGGCGAAGGTCAGCTCGCCGTCACCGCTGGTGTCGAGGTCGACACTGCCACGGGCGGGGCAGTCCCAGAAGACGCCGTAGCTGAGCCCTTTGCGTTGGCCAAGATAGAACGGCACGTTGAGGTAGAGCGGATCCGAACCTGGCGGGTACGAGCCGGCGTCGTGGTTCCACAGGGTCACCTTGCGTCCCCGCAGGGACAGCGGGAACGCCCGCTCCCCCAAGCCGTAGCACGACTCGTCCTTCGCCAGCCGCACCTGCCAGCGCAGGCCGGAGCCCACGCGCTGAAAGCCGCGCGAGGTCTCCTCGATGACCTGAGCACCTGCCCTGGACGTCACCGTCACGGCACCGCTGCGACGGTCCACCGCAAGGGTCAACTCATCGGTCCGCAGGGAAGTTGCGGCGCCGGTCTCGCTCAGCTCGGCCTCAGCGAAGGCCGGTCGATCCCGGTCGACCGCGTAGGAGAACGGCAACCTCTCCCCGGCGGCGTCAGAAATGACGAAGCGCGCCACACCCGGGCTGACAAAGTCCGCCCGCACGTAGCCACGGTCGGTGTCCAGCGCGATCTGGGCTGGCGTGGTCACCGTGGCGGAACTCGATGGGCCCGAGGACGTGTCCAGGGCGGACGTTCCGGGTAGCACCTGGCCGGCGGCCCACCAGACCCCGCCGCCGAGGCCCGCCGCGGCCAGCGTCCCGAGGAGGGTTCGGCGTGGCCAGACCCGAGGGGTCGAGTCGCCCGGCGGCAGTGCCCGCCGGGCGCCGGACGCCGGGCGCAGCGGCGCCTGCGGGTTCGTGGCGTCCGGGTCAGGAGTGGACAACTTGGACGACACTGTCGTTGAAGCTGGTCACCAGGACGTCCCCGGTCGTGGCGTCCACCGCGATTCCGGCCGGTCGCGGAGGTACCCCGACGCCACTGCCGATCGGCTCACGGGAGGACAGGTCGATGACCTCGATCCGGTCGGAGTTCTGGCACGTGAGGTAGGCGACCCCTGCCGGCTCGTCGACCGCGATTCGTCCCGGACGCTGGCAGTTGTCCAGACGTGTCGTGTGGACCTTGCGGCCATTCTCCAGATTGAAGAAATCCACGGTGTAGGTGGTCGGCGCCGGCTGCCCGCTCGCGCCGTAGTTGGGAACGATGACCAGCCCGGCACCCGGCGCGACAGCCAGTCCGTTGGGATTCCGTCCGACCGTGAGATGACCAGTGGTGCGCCCCTCGCCGAGATCGACAATGCTCACCTTGTTGTTCTCCCAGCGGCTGACGTAGGCGATCTGGCGCTCCTCGTCCACGGCGACGGATTGCGGCTTGCTGCCCACCTTGATCGACTCCGGTGTCGAACCCGGATCGTCCAGGTTGACGACCATCAACGCGGCGGCACCCCGGGGGGCGACGTAGGCCTTCCTCGCCGTCTCGTTCACCGTGACCCGGAGGGGACCGGCGGGGGTGTCGAGGGAGGTGGCCTCCTGCAAGGTCGCCAGGTCGAAGACGAAGAGACTCCGGCTCCCTCCGCAGGTCACGAGGAGCTGCTGCGTGGCCTGCGAAACCGCGACACTCTCGGGTTGCACGCACCCGCTGCCGCCACCGAGGAGACGCTGAGTGACGCTGTGCGTCTTCAGGTCGATGACCGAGACCGTGCCCGAGCCGTAGTTGGTGACGAAGGCCCGCTGTGACCCTGGATCGGTCGCCACCGCGTGCGCCTGGCTGCCCTTCGTGCCGATCTTGCGTCCGCGCGAGAACGCTGGGGATCGCGGGTCGATCGACGCGGGCGCAGCGGCGGGCGGGTCGCCGGTTCCCGTGGTCGTCGCCGCGGCCGAGGGAACCACCGCCGGGGTCGCGCTCGCCGGCTGGGACGGACTGCCGGCCGCTGCATCGCTGATTCGGGCCCGCCAGATCCACAGTCCTGCGCCCGCGAGCACCACAGCGAGCGCGACCGCGCCCACCAGGATCAGCCGCCCGTTCTGGGACTGCGTCGGACGACCAGGCGTGGTCACGCTGGGGGCGGCTGGCGGGGGTGGCGCGAGATCGCTGCGCCGGATCGTGTCGGCTCCGCCGAAGACGGCGTTCGGCGGGGCCGGCGGATAGGTGGGGGCCGTCTGCAGCCCCCTCGGCCCCGACACCCCGTCCGCGGTGTTCGGAAGGTAGCGGGCGGGCCCAGCCTGCTCGGTCCGAGGCCGGACGCGGGTGACGTCGAGGTCGTCAGCGGTGAGCGTCTCCCCGACCGCGTCCACGGTGCCCGTGCCCTGAGCGAGGCGGGCCAGCTGTCGCAGGTCCCCCACCACCTCGACCGCGCTATCGGGTCGATCCCGGGGATCCTTCGCCATCAGCCGGGAGAGCACACCATTGAGCCCGCGCTCCAGCGGACCGTCCGCCTGCAGGCTGGGGATGGGGGCGATGAGGTGCTGGTTGGCGATCTGAAAGTCAGTGCCTTGATAGGGGTTCGACCCGGTCAGGACCACCCACAAGAGGCAGCCGAGGGAGTACAGATCGCTGCGTTCCGTCGCCGGATGCCCTTCGTGCCGCTCGGGAGCTGTGAACGCCAGGCTCCCGGCGAGCAGGCCGGTCTGGGTCAGGCCGGGCTCCTGGCTCTGGGCAATCCCGAAGTCGCACAAGTAGGCGAACATGTCCTGACCCGTTCGAGCGAGCAGCACATTGCTTGGCTTGACGTCCCGGTGGATGACCCCGCGGCTGTGGGCATCTGCCAGGGCGGACGCGACCTGGGCGGTCAGGTCGATGGCCAGCGCGGGTGGTAGCGGTCCGTGCTGGGCCAGGTACGCGGCCAGATCGCCGCCGGCCACCCATTGGGTCGCCAGGTAGAGGCACCCCTCGACCGTGCCGTGGTCAAACACCTGAATCACATGCGGGGAGTCCATGGACGCCAGGGTTTCGGCCTCCCGGGCGAATCGCGTGAAGAACTCCGGGTCGTCGGCGAACTTGGGGTCAAGTACCTTCAGGGCAACCGGGCGATTGAGTCCTTGCTGCCGCGCGGAAAAGACCATTCCCATGCCACCGTGCCCGATGACGCCGGTGATCTGATATCCCCCGAAGCGGTCACCAACCTTGGGAAATCCACTCATCTCAGTCCGCACCCCGTCACGCCATGTGTTCAAACGCGATGAGTCTAGACGTTTGTGGAGCGACGGGGATTCGAACAAGCGCATCGTCGAGGGCGAGCTGGCGCCCCTCTTCCATCCCAGCGAGGCAGCGCCTGCATAGTGGTCCCACGGGCGCCCTGCCAGCCGACGGGAAGACCGCACGTGCAAGGCGCACAGCTCCAGCGCGCGAACCACCCTGCCCGGGTGCCGCATCAGGTTCTGGGGCGCTGCGCCGCACTCGGGCACGGAGTGAGCCGGGCTGCCAGCGCGGGCACCTGGTCGATCGCGGCGAGCCGCGATATGCCTTGACCTGTCAGGACGCCGCCCGACCAGTCCTCACGCGTGCCAGGAAGCTGGCGACCTCCGCCAGGTACTCGTCGTAGTTGTCCCAAAGGATCGAGTTGTGATCACCATGCGGGAAGACGCACAGCGTCCGCTCCCCGCCACCCCACCGGGCGAGGCGTTGGGCATGGCTCACGTCGACCAGCCCGTCGAACCGCGTGTGGAGCAGCAGCGTCGGACCGGTGTACCCGCCGATCTTCGCCCGGTGATCGAGGCGCTCCTCCAGAGCCCTCCAGTCGTCGGCGGACGCCCCCAGCTCCGATCGTGTCACCCGCAGGAGGAGGCGCTCCAGCGGGTCGGCGATCGCGCTCTCGAGGATCAGGCCCGCGATCGTCGGGAACCGGCTCACCGCCTCTAGCGCGAAGAACGAGCCGACCGAGCGGCCCATCACCACCAGCTTCTCCGGCGGCCCGGCGGCCTCGATGACGGCCGCCACGTCGTCCAGCATCGACCCCAGCACCGGGTGCCCGGTGGAACCGCCGTAGCCCCGGTATTCGGCGAGGAGCAGGTCCCACCCCAGACGGTTGATCGCGCGATCAAGGACACCCTGCCAGTCGGCGACCACCTCGCCGTTGCCGTGGAAGTGCACCACCGTGAACCCGTCCGGATCCACCCGATGCACCCCGCACGCCAGCACGGCGCCCGCTACCGGCAGGCGCAGTTCGGACGCCGGCGTCCGACCGCCCGGGAAGAAGTACCGCTCGCCGATCAGGGGATGGTTCAACAGGTCGACCACCCCCACGAGTCTAGAAGCCGGCCCAGCCGGCGGGTGCGGCTGTGCTACCCCGTCCTCCGGGCGTAGCCCCCTCGCGCCGTCGGCCTGCGGCCAAGTGTCAGCCGGCGTGGTGTGGGCGGTGGTGGAGGACGTCCAGGACGGCGAGGGTCACCAGCGGGTTGCTGCGCCGCAGCCCGGAGGGTCCCCAGTCGGCGTAGGTGCCGCGGCTGGTCACGTGGTCTGCGGTGACGGCGGTGGGCGCCTCCAGGGGGAATCCGCCGTCGGGCAGGCGTTTGGCAGCCAGCAGGTTCAGGGCGTCGGCGCAGCGGGGGTCGCCGAGGCGTCCCAAGTCCTTCATCACCTGGAGGGCGAACAGGACGTCGAAGAACTGGATCGGGTAGTGGATCCGGTCGGGTCCCGGTCGGCCCCAGTCGGGGACGATCAGGCTGTCGTCGGCGCGGTGCCACAGCAGGCGGCGCTGCAGCACCAGCTCGGCCACCTGCTGGGCCGCGGCGAGGGCCGGCGGGTAGGAGCGGGCGGTCCCATACGCCCACAGGCCACGGGCCGGAATCAGCGATTCCTGGAACGACGACTGTCCGGCCTCCAGCCGCTTGTCGCAGTTCCAGCCGCCGTCAGGCCATTGCCAGTCGATCAGCCGGTCCACCACGACCCGCGTGCGCTCGTCGTCCAGCCCCAACCCGACCGAGGCCCAGATCGCGTTGCCGTCCATGGACGCGCAGTGACGGACCCGTTCCCCCTGCCCGGGATACGTGACCGTCAGGGGAGGCTCGAGAACGTGACGGGACAGTAACCAGTCGTGAACGCGGGTGACCAGCGGCCGTAGCCGCTCATCGCCGGGCGGGTAATCGATCATCGCCAGACACGTCAACGTCCAATGGGGCCCCTGCCACTTGCGGTAGGTGTGCTGCAGCGTCTTCGCGTCCTGTTCGAACACGCGCAACAAGGCCGTAGCCGTCGCGGACTCCGCGATTCGACTCCCGCAGCAATCTGGCCTGAGCGGAGTCGACCTCCAGACCGATCAGCATGTTCGCCTTGTAGGCGACCACCGCATCGCCCGAGGCAGCCAGCGACTCGACCGCAGACTCGGGCCCAGGGCCTCGTTTCCCGCGGACAACTGGATCGACGTCCACGTACGGATCGTAGCCCCGCACCAGCGCGACCCAGCCCGGCGACCCGGAACAGTCGCCCACCGCGTCCGCCCAGATCGAGTAGTTCTGTCCGGCTGGGTTCAGGTTGCGGGCGTCGGTTCGCGGAGGGTCTGCCGTTGGGGGTCGAGGACGCGGCCGAGGACGGTGACGTGCTGGTCGACGTAACCTAGGTGCTCGTAGAACGTGACGACCGCCGTGTTGTCGGCGCGGACCATGAATTGGATCTTGGGGACGCCGCGTTCGTCGAGCCAGGCTTCGGCGGCCGCCATGAGGGCTCGCCCGAGCCCGCGTCCTTGGGAGTCGGGTCGGACGGCCAGGTAGTACACCCAACCCCGGTGACCGTCGTAGCCGACCATGACGGTGCCGAGCAGGTCTGCCCCGTCGACCGCGGCCAGGACGGTGGAGGTGGGACCGTCGAGCGCGCGGGTCAGGTCACTGAGGGGGTCGTTCCACGGTCGAGTGAGCCCGCAGGCCGCCCACAGGTCCACGGCAGCCGGGTGGAGGGTGGCGGGCAGCCTCACGATGTTCACGCCCCCCATCCTGCCAACGTGCGACTGCTCCCGTGGACGTGCACCGGGCAGCGTGCAGCGTGCAGCGTGTGGACGCTGATACTGGGTCTATGGCCGTACCGCCGGACGTGGTCGCTGACGTCGAGTTCATCGTGGCGCGTCGGCATGACAACGGCGACGATTTGTGGGCCACGCCGGACCGCAAGCTGGCCAAGGGCGGGCCGTTCTCGACGCTCGGTGCAGCGCGGTTGCTGACCGAACTGGGGGTCGACGCGACCAACCCGATCCTGGTGGCAGCCCGCGAGCTGATCTGGAGTGCCTGGCGTGACGACGGCCGGTTCCGGCTCGCTCCTACCGGAGCGATCTACCCGTGCCAGACGGCGCACGCCGCGAGCACGCTCGCCAACCTGGGCTGCGGTGCAGATCCACGGCTCGCCACGACGCTGGAGCACCTGTTGGCGATCCAGTTCGACGACGGCGGGTGGCGGTGCCACAAGTTCAGCTACGGGCACGGCCCCGAGACCGACTTCTCCAACCCGGGACCCACCCTGATGGCGCTGGACGCCTTCCGCTTCACCATGCCGGCGGACACGACCCCAACGCTCGACCGAGCGGTCGAGTTCCTGCTCGATCACTGGGTCAGCCGGACGCCCCTGGGCCCGTGCCACTACGGCATCGGCACGTTGTTCCTGCAGATCGGCTATCCGTTCTCCGACTACAACCTGTTCTACTGGGTGTACGTGTTGTCCCACTACGACCGGGCGAAGTCCGACCCCCGCTTCGTCGAGGCCCTCGCCGTGCTGGAATCGAAGCTGGTGAACGGCCAGATCGTGCCCGAACGAGTCCATCGAGGACTGGCGCGACTCCAGTTCTGCAAGCCGGGCGTGCCCAGTGCCCTGGCGACCCTCCGCTACCGCGAGATCCAGGCAAACCTCGCCGCGCCAAGTCCGTGAACCGACCACCAGACAACCTGATGTCTGCCGCACAGCAGACCCTGGCGCGAGCCGACGCACTAGTCGGCGATCCGGCCTGTCCCGCAGGGGGTGGGGTGGCCGACACTGAGGGCATGAGCATCGAGGCGTGGTGGCCCAAGCTGCGGCAGGAGTCGCGCGACTACCTGATCGCCAACAACGGCGACGTGGTGCCCGCCCGCCTCGTCGAGGAAATCGCCGGTGTGGGCGGCGCGATCGCCACGGACGCCTGGTGGGTCGGCCGGGCCGACCCCACCGGGTTCTACCTTTCGGACGAGGGGATCGACTGGATCGACGAGTTTGCCAACGGCGAGACCCCCCTCCCCCACGACGAGGGCCCGCCAGTGACAGCTGAGGCTCTTGCGTATCCGCACTAACTGCGTATGCTTGGTTTCGTGCCCCGCCGCGCAGCCCGCCAGCCAGCCCCGCAGGGAAGCCCTCCCGACCACCCGGCCCCCTCAGGAAGCGCTGCGTCAGGTCGGGCGTTGGCCAACCTTTCGGAGAACGCCTGGCCCCCCCCCCCCCGGCCCCGCGCCCGCACCCGAGACCGGACGCCCCCCCCCCCCCCCACCCCCCCCCCCCCCCCCCCCCCCCCCACCCCCCCCCCCCCCCCCCTCCCCCCACCCCCCCCCCCCCCACCCCGCCCACCCCCCTCCCCACCCCCGCCCCGGCCCGTCTCGTCGGCACCCGCGGCCGGCGCCTCCGGAATGGACCCACCCCGCCATCAAGGCCCTCATCCAGCAGCAGACCAACACCTACCACTGGGAGTTCCTCTACATGGGCGCCGACCAGGACGCCATCGAGGTCGGCACCAGCCTCGGCGTTCAGGCCAACCGGTCCATGAGCTACTCCCGAGATGCCGCCGGGCCCGCGATGGCCGCCACCTCCGCCATGGTCGAACGCCTCCGCACCGCCCGCGCTACGGGTGCCCCCGCAGCAGACCTCGGCTACACCGCCGAGGAACGCGAAGCGTCCGCCGGGCAGGACCCGCACCACCCGACGACCGAGAGGGCCCGCCGGGGCCGATGATGTCCCTCAAGCAGGCATGATGAGCGACCGGACTGGTTGCAGACATGGATGCACTGGCCGCACAGCCAGCGAGGTTCGATGTCAGCCCCCGGGGGCGTCGCCTTGTCGCGGATGCGCTCCGCAAAGCTGGCCCAGTAGCGTCCGCCACCGGCGCAAGAAGGCGCTGTCGTCGATCGCTGTATGAAGCGTTGCTGGCCGAGGCGTCGGTCCGCCGTTACCGCGCACGGCGGCCGATTTGGCGGGCCTGAAGAGGCTCGAGTCGGCGGCTGGGGTACCAGGGCGCAAACCCAGAAAAAGCCGGGCCTGCGTCGGGCCTCGACCGGAAACCCGTTCAAGCGATAGTCAAGCGTTCTGCCTCACGACAACCCGAAGTACCGACTGAAGAACGCCGCGAGCCTCTCGAGGACGGTCTGCTTCTTGAGGCTGTGGTTGTTGGCCTTCGCGAAGCGTGACACCGGCGGGAGGATGCGGGTGATGGCCGTGCCGGCGGTGGGGACGGCTCCGTCGCGGAAGGCCCTGTCGACGAACGCGTGGGTCTCGTCGGGGCGCAGGTTCTCCTCGGTGATGATGCGGTCGAGATCCTCGGCGCGCTTGGCGTCCACGAACGCCTTCCACGCGCCCTCGACGTCGGCGTCCACGGTGAGGGAGTCGACGAACGCTTCGATGAGGTCCTTCTTGTTCCGCAGGCTGGGGCTCGCGTCGATGGCCCGGGCGATGGTGGCGCGCGCCTCGACGTCGCCTGGTTCACCGTGGGCGTCGAGGTACTGACGGACCAGCATCAGGATGTAGTCGACGTTGACCTCGACCTGCTTGATGAGTTCGATCTCGAAGACGACGTCGTCGTTGATCATCTCCTTGTCGGCCTGGGTGGTCTGCCGGAAGTCGGCGTACAGGTCGAGGTAGAGGCTCTGGTAGTCCTGCAGCTGCCGCGGGGTGAGGATCTCGTGGCCGGTGAAGTCGTCGAACGCGGTCAGGATGTTCCGCAGCCGCAGGATCGCCCCGAACAGGGCGATGAACCGCTTCTGGTTCTCCTCGCCCAGGATCAGCCTGCCCGGCGGGTAGCCGTCGAGCAGTTCGGTGACCTGCTCGGCGTACTCGTCGTAGTACTCCGCGTAGGGCTTGAGCAGCACGACGCCGTGGGCGTCGGCGTTGCCGAACAGCGCCAGCGCTTCGTTGGTCTCGTCCTCGAGGTTGCGGAAGCTGACGATGTTGCCGTACGTCTTGACCGAGTTCAGGATCCGGTTCGTCCGCGAGTACGCCTGGATCAGCCCGTGCTGGCGCAGGTTCTTGTCCACCCACAAGGTGTTCAGCGTGGTGGCGTCGAACCCGGTGAGGAACATGTTCACCACGATGACCAGGTCGAGCTCGCGGCTCTTCAGCCGCAGCGACAGGTCCTTGTAGTAGTTGCCGAACCGGTCGGCGGAGGTGTCGAAGCTGGTGCCGAACAGGTCGTTGTAGTCCTGGATGGCGTCCTCGAGAAAGTCGCGCGAGCTCTGGTCGAGGCCGTGGGTCTCGAACTCCTCCTCACCGAGCAGCCCGTCTGGTTCGGCCTCGTTCGCGGCGTAACTGTAGATCAGCCCCACCTTGAGCCGCCGGTCGGCGGGCAGCTCATCCTGGCGGTAGGTGAACGCGTTGTAGTACCGCTTCGCGGCCTCGATGGACGCTGTGGCGAACAGCGAGTTGAACCCGGCCAGGCGCTTGCCCGCCACCGTGTACGTCGCGTTTCGCTTCGTCTTCTGGTCGAAGTGCTCCCGCACGTAGGCGACGATCTGGGCGATCCGTTCGGGGGCCAGCAGCGCCTTCTCGGTGTCGATCGCCGGCACCTGCTTGTCGGCGATCCCCTCGGACGCCTTGACGGTGTTGATGTAGTCGATGCGGAAGGGCAGCACATTGGCGTCCCGGATCGCGTCCACGATCGTGTACGTGTGCAGCCGGTCACCGAACGCCTGCTCGGTGGTCCGCAACCCCGGGGTGCCGCTCGTGCCGGCGTTCACCGCGAAGATCGGGGTGCCGGTGAACCCGAACAGGTGGTAGCTCTTGAACGCCTTCGTGATCGCCGTGTGCATGTCACCGAACTGGCTGCGATGACACTCGTCGAAGATGATCACCACATGCCCGCCGAAGATCTCATGCTTGGCGTTCTGGCCAATGAACTTCGCCAGCTTCTGGATCGTGGTGATGATGATCCGGGCGTTCGGATCCCCCAACTGCCGCGCCAGCACCCGAGTCGACGTGTTCGAGTTCGCCGCCCCCTTCTCGAAGCGTTCGTATTCGCGCATCGTCTGGTAGTCCAGATCCTTGCGGTCGACCACGAACAGCACCTTGTCGATCGCGGTCAACCGGGTCGCCAACTGGGCGGTCTTGAAGCTGGTCAGCGTCTTGCCTGACCCGGTCGTGTGCCACACGTACCCGCCCGCCGCGACCGTGCCCAGCCGCCGGGCGTTGGTGGAGGTCTCGATGCGGCGCAGGATCTGCTCGGTGGCCGCGATCTGGTAGGGGCGCATCACCAGCAGCTTGTGGTCGGCGTCGAACACGCAGTAGCGGGTCAGGATGTTCAACAGGGTGTGCTTGGCGAAGAACGTCCGCGTGAACCCGACCAGGTCGGTGATCGGCTTGTTGTTCTCGTCGGCCCACCAGCTGGTGAACTCGAAACTGTTGGACGTCTGCCGACGTCGCCGCTTGCCGGTCGCCTCGCTGAGGTGCTGGTCGCGGACCGTGTTGGAGTAGTACTTCGTCAGCGTGCCGTTGCTGATCACGAACAACTGGACGTACTCGAACAGGCCCGAGGCAGCCCAGAAGCTGTCGCGGGCGTACCGGTTGATCTGGTTGAACGCCTCCCGGATATCCACCCCGCGCCGCTTCAACTCCACGTGCACCAACGGCAGCCCGTTCACCAGGATCGTCACGTCGTACCGGTTCGCGCGCGTCGAACCCATGGGGACGCCGTCGGCGCCGGTCGCCGCAGCGGCGGGCACCTCGTACTGGTTGATCACCTGCAGCCGGTTGTTGTGGAGGTGCTGCTTGTCGAGCAGGTAGATGTTCTTGAACGACCCGTCGTCCCGCTTCAGCACCTGCACGTGGTCGGACTGGATCTTCGTGGTCTTCTCCACGATCCCGTCGTTCGCGCTCGCGACCTGCTGGGTGAAGAACCGCTGCCACTCGCCGTCGGTGAACGTGACCTGGTTCAGGGCCTCCAACTGGACGCGCAGGTTCGCCACCAGGTCGGCCTCGGAGTGCAGCGGCAGGTACTCATACGCCTGCTCCTCCAACAGTGCGAGGAACGTCCGCTCCAGGTCGGCCTCGCTCTGATAGGACGCCTGCACCGCGGGCTCGGGGACGAACTCCGCCACCACCGTGCTCTCGGCGCTCAATGCGATCGGCTCGAACACCACCCCCGAACCCACGCGCCCGGTCACGACACGGCCTCCTCGAAGGTCAACAACCGATCGCGGTAGTACTCGTACTGCTGGCGCCGGGCAGCCAACTCCGCAGGCAGACCCACCGACAGATCGTTCGCCAATGCGTCGAACTTGGCGAAGAGCGAGATGATTCGATGCTGTTCCTCAACTGGAGGAATGGATATCGGCCAGGACGACAGGTCGGCTATTGGGATGCGATCAACTGTCGAGCCGCGGACCGTCTTGGAGGAGATCAAGGACTGGAATTCTGGCCCTAGGTATGCCAGTGTCAAGAACTTGGGTACGATGCGGTCTCTTTGAGGACGCAACAAGCCCATCCGTCGTCCGAGTGCAGCCTTTTCATTTCGGTC
>JADKFR010000012.1 GCA_016717345.1 Propionibacteriaceae bacterium | reverse complement strand
CAAGACGTGGCTCGACGCCCGCGGTGACCCGTTCAAGAAGCGGGTGCAGGTGGCCACCTTGGACCCGTTCCACGGCTACAAGAACGCCATCGACGACAAACTCGCCGACGCCACCGCCGTCCTCGACGCTTTCCACGTCGTGGCCCTGGCCGGTCACGCCCTCGACGAGGTCCGCCGCCGTATCCAGCAGGAAACCCTGGGCCACCGCGGGCGGGCCGGTGACCCCCTCTACGGCATCCGGAACCTGCTCCGGTGCGGGTCGGAACGACTCACCCCCAAGCAGTGGTTCCGGTTGCTGGCCGCCGTCGACACCGACGAACGCCACGAACCCGTGTGGGTCGCCTGGCAGTGCGCCCAACAGGTCCGCGACGTCTACCACGAACCCGACCCCGCCAAGGGACGGGCGCTCGCCGAGCAGGTCGTCGACGGCTTCCCCTCCTGCCCGATCCCCGAGGTCGCCCGCCTCGGCCGCACCCTGAAGCAGTGGAAGGACGCCTTCCTGGCCTACTTCGACACCGGCCGCGCCAGCAACGGTGGCAGCGAGGCCATTAACGGGTTGATCGAACTCCACCGGCGCATCGCCCGCGGGTTCCGCAACCGCGAGAACTACCGCCTACGCATGCTCCTCATCGGCCACGGACTCACCCCACCCCCACCGCAGGTGTGAAGAGCCAGTTTGGTGGACTGAATCGAGCTTGGCGGATCCGAGGCAAGAGATTTGACGTCACACCCGCATTCCGAAGTTTTATTGGAAGTGGACGAGCCAGTTATATACGGCACGCGACATATCTTGGCGTGACGAAAGCTTCCTCGGGTGCATATTGGTTCGGCAACAATGGTCAGAAGTATTTCCGGAGACTCAGGTAGACTTCTAGCATGTTGATCGCAGCTGGCCCCAGGGGCCACAGGCTTGGAGTGCAGGTGGGGCCATACAGTGTGCCACTGCTTCTAGTCAGTGCCGGATTCTTCACACCGACTCTGGGGTTATGGAGCGATTCACCGAGCTTGGCCGCACTTCTCGCGGGTACGGCCTTCCTGCTCGCCGCGATTGGCGTTGCCGTCTACCTCTTGCCACGCGTAGCGATCATCGTGACCAATTCCGGCGTCACGCCCTTGCTTCGACGAAAGATTCCTTGGAATCACATAGAGGGCTTGGCGGTCAGTTCCAATGGCACCTCAGTCTTGCCTTCTTGGGTAGTCGTGGCCATCACCCCTACCGGTAGTCAGCCTTTCCACTCGACCGCGGGCTATTCTATGCGAGCTGTGGAACGTCGACGTGCCGCTTTGTCGGATTGGCGCCGCAGTGTCGACTGACTCCATATTAGTACGCACCATTAGCAGGAGACCGAACATCTTCGTCGACGAACCCACCGGAGCTCTGCCAAGGTCATCGCGCATCGGTAGTCGCCGGCTAATGCATTACGCCTCGTACTCCTCGCAAGCGATGGCCCGGGGGGGTGGCCCGGGGGGGGGGGTGGGGGGCCGGGGTTGGGGGGGGGGGGGCCGGGGGGGGCCCCCTGCCCCCGCCCGCGGCCGGGGCGCCCCGGGGGGGCGGGGGGGGGGGCCGGCGGGCCCCCGGGGGGGGCCCGGTTGGGGCCGGCCGGGGGGGGGGGCCGGGTGGGGGGGGGGGGCGGCCCGGGGGGGGGGGGGGGCGGCGGGGGGCCCGCCCGGCGGGGGGGGTGCCGGGGGCCCGGTTGCCCCCGCCCGGAACCCCCCCCCGGGGGGGCCCGGCCCCCCCCGGGCCCCCCGGCGGGGGGGGGGGCCCCGGCCTTTTTTTGGTTTTTTGGGGGGGGTCGGGGGTGGGGGGTTGCCCCTCGGGGGGGGGGGGGGGGGGGGGGCCCGCCCCCCCCCGGGGGGGCCGGGAACCCGGCCCCTTTCCGGGGCCCCCGGGGCCGTTGGCGGCCGTGGTGGCCCCCCCGCCCCCCCCCCCCCCCTCCTGGTGGTTTTTTTCGCAGGCCGCCCCCCCGCCGCCCCCCCCCCCCCCCCCCCCCCCCCCCCCCCCCCCGCGGCGGGGGGGGGGAAGAAAGGGGGGGGGTTTTTTTGGGAAGAAGGGGGCCCCCCCCCCCCCCCCCCCCCCCCCCCTGCTCCCCCCCCCCCCCCGGGTTGGGTTTCCCCCCCCCCCGCCCCGGCCCCCCCGGCCGGGTGCCCCCCCCGGCCCCCCCCCCCCCCCCCCCCCCCCCGGCCCGGGGGGGCCCGTAGGGGGTCGGCCGGGCCCGGGAAACCCCCCCCCCCGGGGGGGGGGGGCGGGGCCCCCCCCGGTTCCCGCCCCCCCCCCCCCCCCCCCCCCTCCCCCCCCCCCCCCCGGGTCTCTCCTTTCTTTACAGGCCCCCCCCCCCCCCCCGCGGGCCCTGCCCCGGGGGGGGGGGTTGGGGGGGCCGCCGGTTGTTGCGGTTGGGGGGGCCCCCGGCCCCCCCCCCCGCCCCCCCGCCCCCCCCCCCCCCCCCCGGGGGGGGGGTTGGGTTGCCCCCCCCCCCCCCGGGGCCCCCCCCCTCCCCCTCCCCCCCCCCCCCGGGCCCCCCCCCCCCGGCCCCCGGGGTTTCCCGTTCCCCCCCCCCCCCCCCCCCCCTCCCCGGACTCGTCCGGCCGGTTTTTCCCCCCCCCGGCCGGGCCCCCCCCCCCCCCCCCCCCCCCCCCCCCCCCCCCACCCCCCCGCCCCCCGGGCCCCCCGGGCGGCCCTTCCCCCTTCCCCCCCCCCGGCCCCGGCCCGCCGCGGGGGCCCGGCCCCCCCCCCCCCCCCCCGGCCCCCCCCCCCCCCCCCCCCCCCCCCCCCCTCCCCCCCCGAACTCCCCTTTTTTTCCCCCCCCGTGGGGTTCCCCCCCCCCCCCCCCCCCGGCCCCCCCGGCCCGGGCCCCCCCCCCCCCCCCCCCCCCCCCCCCCCCCCCCCCCCCCCCCCCCCCCCCCGGTCCCCCCCCCCCCCCCCCCCCCCCCCCCCCCCCCCAAGGCCCCCCCCCCCCCAAAAACCGCAGGAGCTGCACCGCCACGGCCCCCTGCATCGCATTGGCGGAGATCGTGAAAGCGGAGCCCTTCGATGACGGCGGTCTTGCAGGCTCCGAGCCACGCTGCGTGCCAGTCCGTGTCGGTGACGTGGCCATCGTCCTGACTCCAGAAGAGCGATCAGTTTGAAGGCCCTGGCACCGGACATGCAGCGCCACTCGGGAAGTCCGATGTTGTGCGTATGTTGTGCAACTCGTCACCCCAGTGCGGCAAGGATCACATTATTCCTAGTCAAGTACAGATTCTCTCTGGTACCGGGAAGGGGAGTCGAACCCCTACGCCCTTTCGGGCAGACGGGTTTGAGCCGTCCGCGTATGCCATTCCGCCACCCCGGCTGGAGCATGAAGATTGTGCCACAACTTGGCGGCGCGGATCACCGACAGAGTAACCTCAGGACGTTCCCACACCCCGGGTCACTGATGCGACAAGGAAGCCACCCATGAGCAAGAGCGCACAAGCAACGCCCAGCGAGTCCCCGGCCCTGCCGTTGCGGGTCCTCGTCGCCGAGGACGAGGCGCTGATCCGCCTGGACCTGGTGGAACTCCTGACCGGCGAGGGCTACGAAGTGGTGGGGGAGGCCTCCGACGGCGAGCAGGCTCTCGCGCTGGCCCGTGAGTTGGTGCCCGACCTCGTGGTGATGGACGTGAAGATGCCCAAGATGGACGGCATCACCGCCGCCGCGGCCATCGCTGAGGAGCGCATCGCTCCGGTGGTCATGCTGACCGCCTTCAGCCAGCGCGAGCTCGTCGAGCGGGCCCGGGAAGCCGGGGCCATGGCCTACGTCGTGAAGCCCTTCGACGCCTCGGATGTGATTCCGGCTATCGAGATCGCCGCAGCCAGGTTCGCCGAGATTCGCGCCGTGGAGGCCGAGGTCGCCGACCTTGAGGAGCGGTTCGCGTCCCGCAAGGCTGTGGACCAGGCCAAGGGGTTGCTGCAGGAAGGGCTGGGGCTCACCGAACCGGAGGCCTTCCGCTGGATCCAGAAGACGGCCATGGACCTGCGCAAGTCGATGCGGGAGGTCGCCGAGGGTGTCATCGACCACTCCCGAGCCGGGGGCAAACCGGGCCGCTGAGGCTGCGGCGAGTCAGCTTTCCTGGGTTCGCTCCGGTCGCTTGAGAAACACCGTGATGCGGGCGGCGCACACCTGTTCGCCGTCGTCGTCCACGAGATTCACGTCGTAGGTCGCCAGCGAACCCCCGATCCGGATGGCGGTCGCTGTTCCGGTGACCCAGCCGGCCCTCGCCGGGCGCAGGTGGGTGGCGTTGATGTCGACGCCGGTGACCGCGCCGTCCGGGCCAACCTCGGCAGCCGCCGCCAGGGAGGCGAGGCTTTCGGCCACGACACAGGACGCCCCCCCGTGCCACAGCCCGAAGGGTTGGGTGTTTCCCTCCACGGGGTACCGTCCGACCGCGCGGGTGGGAGAGACCTCCTGCAGGACCATGCCCATCTTGATGTCCAGGGCGCTGCGCAGGTTGTCGAACCATTCAGGCATCGTCATGGCAACCACCTTGGCACAGGGCCGGCACGGGGAATCGTGGGGGGCTGGCACTAGAGTTCCGGGGGTGACCTCCCCTGCCCAAGCCGGACGCGCCAGTGACGAGGGCCTGCTGCTGCTGATCGACGGCCATTCGGTGGCCTACCGTGCGTTCTTCGCGCTCCCGGTGGAGAACTTCTCGACCACCACCGGCCAGCACACCAACGCGGTGTACGGCTTCACGTCCATGCTCATCAACGTGTTGCGCGACGAGCAGCCGACCCATCTGGCGGTGGCCTTCGATGTCTCACGCCAGACCTTCCGAAGCGCGTTGTACGGCGATTACAAAGCGAACCGCGCCGCTTCACCGGCGGAGTTCGCCGGGCAGGTGGCGCTCATCAAAGAGGTGCTCGACGCGCTCAACATCGTCCACCTCGAGTTGGACGGTTTCGAGGCCGACGACATCATCGCGACCTTGTCGCTGCAAGCCAACGAGGCCGGGCTGAAGGTGCTCATCTGCACGGGGGACCGGGACACCCTTCAACTCGTGAATCCGGCGACCACCGTCCTCTACCCGCGCAAGGGGGTCTCCGACCTGGCCCGGTTGACCCCGGAGGCTGTACAGGAGAAATACCTCGTTCCCCCGCAGCGCTACCCCGATCTCGCCGCGCTGGTGGGAGAAACCAGCGACAACCTGCCGGGAGTCCCCGGCGTGGGACCGAAGACCGCGGCCAAGTGGATCACCACCTATGACGGCCTCGAGAACGTCATCCGGCGGATCGACGAGATCGGCGGCAAGGTCGGCGACTCGTTGCGCGCCCATCGGGCCGACGTCGTCCGCAATCGCGAACTCAACGCGCTGGTCCGCGACCTCGACCTTTCGGTCAGCATGGCGGAGTTGAAGCGCCGCGACTGGAATCGGGAGGCTGTCCACACCGTGTTCGACGGCCTGGAGTTCCGAGTACTGCGAGACCGCCTGATGGAAACCCTGCCTGCCGAGCAATCGGCTCCCAGCGGCGGGTTCGAGGTGGCGGGAGTGGCGCTCGGCCCCGACGAGGTGGCGCCTTGGCTGGACGATCACGCCGCAGGTGGTGTGGTCGGGATCGATGCCACCGGCGTGTGGCGGGCGGGGACGGGGGACATCACCGGGCTGGCCCTGGCGGCCTCGGACGGGGCCGCCTGTTGGATCGATACCGCTGGGCTGAGCCCGGCCGACGACGCTGCCCTGGCCGCTTGGCTGGCCGACCCGGCGGCGCCGAAGGCCATGCATGATTCGAAGGGCCCCCTTCTGGCGATCTGGGCCCGTGGCTGGGAACTCGCGGGCCTGGCCAGCGACACCCAGTTGGCCGCCTACCTGCTACGTCCCGACCAGCGGGTCTACGATCTGGGCGACCTGACTGCTCGCCACCTGAAGCGTGAGTTGGCGGTCGAGGCCTCAGGTGCCGCGGCCTCCGATCAGTTGGCGTTCGTCTTCGACGAGACCGTCGGAACCGATGCCATGATCCGCGCCCGGGCGGTGATCGACCTGGCTGCCGCTTTGGAGGCGGACCTGGCGGAGCGGGGGGGTGCGGCCCTGCTGCGCGATGTGGAACTGCCCTTGGCCCGCACCCTGGCCACGATGGAGCGGGTCGGGGTGGCGATCGACGTCGAGCACCTGGCCCGTCTGCACTCCGACTTCGACACCGCCGTCGCCACTGCGGAGGCGGATGCCTTTGCAGTGCTGGGTCACAGCATCAACCTCGGCTCCCCCAAACAACTGCAGGCTGTGCTGTTCGACGAACTGGGGATGCCCAAGACGCGACGTACCCAGACCGGCTACACCACCGACGCCGAAGCCCTCGACGGTCTGTACGCCCGCACCGAGCACCCGTTCCTGGCGCACCTGTTGCGACATCGGGATCAGATCCGGCTGCGTCAGACCGTCGAGGGCCTGCAGAAGGCGGTGGCTGACGACGGACGGATCCACACCACCTACGTCCAGACCATCGCCGCCACGGGCCGGCTTTCCAGCACTGATCCGAACCTGCAGAACATCCCGATCCGCACCGAGGCGGGACGGCGGATCCGTGAGGCCTTCGTTGTCGGAGCCGGCTACCAGGAGTTGCTCACCGCCGACTACTCCCAGATCGAGATGCGGATCATGGCCGACGCCAGCGAGGACGCCGGACTCATCGAGGCGTTCAACTCGGGGGAGGACTTCCACACCGTGATGGCCGCACGCGTGTTCGGTGTCCCCGCGGACGAGGTCAGTGGCGCCCAGCGCGCCAAGATCAAGGCGATGAACTATGGCCTGGCCTACGGCCTGAGCGCCTTTGGCCTCAGTCAGCAGCTGAAGATCGACGTCTCCGAGGCCAAGGGGCTGATGGTCGAGTACTTCGAGAGATTCGGGCACGTGCGCGACTACCTGCATGACGTGGTCGATGTGGCTCGCCGCACCGGCTTCACCGAGACCATCCTGGGCCGCAGGCGGTACCTGCCGGACCTCACCTCGTCCAACCGGCAACGCCGCGAAATGGCCGAGCGGATGGCGCTCAACGCCCCGATCCAGGGGTCGGCGGCGGACATCATCAAGGTGGCCATGCTGGACGTCGAAGCGGCGTTGGCGCGGGAGGGAATGGCGAGCCGGATGCTGCTGCAGGTGCATGACGAGCTGGTCTTCGAGGTGGCGGCCGGTGAGGCCGAGGCCCTCGAAGTCCTGGTTCGCGACCGGATGGGTCACGCCGTCGACCTGGCCGTGCCTCTGGAGGTTTCCGTCGGTGCTGGGCGATCCTGGCACGACGCCGCTCACTGAGGCACCCGAAGTTGCCCCGGTTCGCGAGCGCGGATAGTCTGATCGGGCATTGCGGCTGGCCTGACCTCGGACCGAGTGGGTCAAGCGCGCGCTGGTCATCGTCGGATTTCGGTCGGGTCGTTCCTCAGCGTAGGTCGCTGTGTGGAACGCAAACCTTCAGACAACCAATCGGAGCCCTACTACATGACCTCCTCTCCTGAGGCCTCTCTCGTCGCGGTGGACGATTTCGACTCCCCCGAAGCCTTCCTGGCAGCGGTCGACGCGACCATCAAGTACTTCAATGACGGCGACATCGTCACCGGCACCGTCGTCAAGGTCGACCGGGACGAGGTCCTGCTCGACATCGGTTACAAGACCGAAGGTGTCATCCCCTCCAAGGAACTCTCCATCAAGCACGACGTGGACCCGTTCGACGTGGTCAGCGTCGGTGATGTGATCGAGGCTCTGGTCCAGACCAAGGAGGACAAGGAGGGTCGCCTGATCCTGTCCAAGAAGCGCGCCCAGTACGAGCGCGCCTGGGGCACGATCGAGAAGGTCAAGGAAGCCGACGGCGTTGTGGTGGGCAGGGTGATCGAGGTCGTCAAGGGCGGGCTCATCATCGACATCGGCCTGCGCGGCTTCCTGCCGGCGTCGCTGGTGGAGATGCGTCGCGTGCGCGACCTGCAGCCCTACGTCGGGATGGAGCTCGAGGCCAAGATCATCGAGCTCGACAAGAACCGCAACAACGTGGTGCTGTCGCGTCGCGCGTGGCTCGAGCAGACCCAGTCCGAGGTGCGTCACACCTTCCTCAACCAGCTCGCCAAGGGCCAGATCCGCAAGGGCGTCGTCTCCTCCATCGTCAACTTCGGCGCCTTCGTCGACCTGGGCGGCGTGGACGGCCTGGTGCACGTCTCCGAGCTGTCCTGGAAGCACATCGACCACCCGTCCGAGGTCGTCGAGGTCGGCACCGAGGTCACCGTCGAGGTGCTGGACGTCGACCTGGACCGCGAGCGCGTCTCGCTGTCGCTGAAGGCGACTCAGGAGGATCCCTGGCAGACGTTCGCGCGGACCCACCAGATGGGTCAGATCGTGCCGGGCAAGGTCACCAAGCTGGTTCCGTTCGGCGCCTTCGTCCGTGTCGAAGAGGGCATCGAGGGCTTGGTCCACGTCTCCGAACTGGCCGAGCGCCACGTCGAGATCCCCGAGCAGGTCGTCAGTGTCAACGACGAGGTCATGGTCAAGATCATCGACATCGACCTGGAGCGTCGCCGCATCTCGCTGAGCCTCAAGCAGGCCAACGAGGGCATCGACGTCGCTGCGGACGACTTCGATCCCGCGCTGTACGGCATGTCGGCCTCCTACGACGAGCAGGGCAACTACATCTACCCCGAGGGCTTCGATCCCGAGACCCAGGAGTGGAAGCCCGGCTACGAAGCGCAGCAGCGCGCGTGGGAGCAGCAGTACGCCGAGGCTCAGGCCCGCTGGGAGGCGCACAAGCGTCAGGTCGAGGAGGCCGAAGCGGCCGACGTCAAGGCCGCTGTCGCCAGCGTGTCCACGGCCGCGTACTCAGCGGTGTCCGATGCCCCTGTCGAAGGCTCGCTCGCCTCCGACGAGGCCCTGCAGGCGCTTCGCGAGAAGTTGACCGGCAGCGCCAACTGAGGCAGCCAGCGACGAACGAACGCGCCTCCCACCCTCAAGGTGGGGGGCGCGTTGGCGTACGGTGCCCCACGTGGCACAGTGATCGCACTGACAGAGGGGATTCGTCATGACCAACCCCATCCGTGGCGACAGGTTCCAGCCGTCCCCGCTGGGCGAGCCCACACCGATCGGTGCGGTGGTGGCCCGGCCGGGTGGCGAGGTATCGAACCTGCCCGCCGATCTCGTGGGGAGGCTGGGCTGATGCTGCGGGTCGGGCTCACCGGAGGCATCGGTTCGGGCAAGTCGGCGGTCGCGGACCTCCTCGCCGGTCATGGCGCGGTCATCATCGACGCCGACCAGTTGGCCCGCGAGGTGGTGGAGCCGGGCACCCCCGGTCTGCGGGCGGTGGCGGCCGAGTTCGGCGCTGTTGTCCTGACGGCGGAAGGACGGCTCGACCGGGCGGCCTTGGCTGCCGTGGTCTTCTCCGATCCCCAGGCCAGGGCCCGGTTGGAGCGGATCGTCCACCCCGCGGTGCGTGAGCTTGCCGCCGAGCGTGAGTTGTCGGCGCCCCCTGGATCGATCGTGGTGCATGTGATCCCGCTCCTGGTCGAGACCGGCCAAGCCGAGTCCTTCGACATCGTCGTAGTGGTGGACGTCGAGCCTGCCGTCCAGCGGGCCAGGCTCGCCCAGCGTGACGGCCTCAGCGAGTCGCAGATCGCGGCGCGGATCGCGGCCCAGTCGGATCGCCAGGGGAGGCTTCAGGTAGCCGACGACGTGATCGACAACAGCGGGGATCGGGAGTCGCTGGCAAGCGCGGTGGCCGCGCTGTGGGAACGGCTGGTCAGCCGTCGCGGCGATCTGGCAGTAGGAGCCCGCTAGCAGGCTCCTCGCGGTCGGAGGCCCGCAGGAACTGTCGGAGGCGACGCCTAAGCTCCTCGGTATGCGTCCAGTGACAGATGTGCAGCGCCGGCTGGCACCTTTCCACGTCCAGGCCGACTTCGAGCCTGCCGGCGATCAGCCGGCGGCCATCGACGACCTTGAACGTCGATTGAGCGCAGGGGAACAGGACGTCGTGCTGCTCGGCGCCACCGGCACGGGGAAGACCGCCACGATCGCGTGGCTCGCCGAACGCCTGCAGCGTCCGATGCTGGTCATGCAGCCGAACAAGACCCTGGCGGCCCAGTTCGCCAACGAACTCCGTCAGTTCTTTCCCGACAACGCCGTCGAGTACTTCGTGTCGTACTACGACTACTACCAGCCCGAGGCCTACGTTCCGCAGACGGACACCTACATCGAGAAGGACTCCTCCCTCAACGAAGAGGTCGAACGCCTCCGACACTCGGCGACCAACTCCCTGCTGACCAGGCGCGACGTGATCGTCGTGGCGACCGTGTCTGCGATCTACGGCCTGGGTACCCCGCAGGAGTACGTCGACCGGATGGTGCGCCTCCGGGTGGGCGACGAGGTCGATCGCGACACCCTGCTGCGACGGCTGGTGGACATTCAGTACGCGCGCAATGACCTTGCCGGCACCCGAGGCACCTTCCGGGTGCGGGGGGACACCGTTGAGGTCTTTCCGATGTACGAGAAGCACGCGGTGCGGATCGAGTTCTTCGGTGACGAGATCGAGGCGCTCTCCACCCTCGACCCTCTGACCGGGGAAGTCATCAGTGAGGACTCCGAGATCTACGTGTTCCCAGCCTCCCACTACGTGGCGGGGCCGGAACGTATGGAACGGGCCATCAGCGAGATCGAAGCGGAGTTGGCGCTGCGGCTGGCCGACCTCGAGGCAGCCGGCAAGCTGCTCGAAGCCCAGCGGCTGCGGATGCGAACCGGGTACGACATCGAGATGATGCGCCAGATCGGCACCTGTTCGGGGATCGAGAACTACTCCCGCCATATCGACGGGCGGGGACCGGGCACCGCACCGAACTGCCTGCTCGACTACTTCCCGGAGGACTTCCTGCTCGTCATCGACGAGTCGCACGTCACCGTCCCGCAGATCGGCGGAATGTACGAAGGCGACATGTCCCGCAAGCGCACCCTGGTCGACTTCGGCTTCCGGCTGCCCTCAGCCACCGACAATCGTCCGTTGCGTTTCGAGGAGTTCGTGGACCGGATCGGCCAGACCGTGTACCTGTCGGCGACCCCCGGGCCGTATGAGTTGGCCCGCTCCGACGGCTACGTCGAACAACTGATCCGTCCTACGGGGCTGGTCGACCCCGAGGTGATCCTGAAGCCCACCAAGGGCCAGATCGACGACCTGATGGGGGAGATCCGCGAACGGACGCAACGCAACGAACGGGTGCTGGTCACCACCCTCACCAAGAAGATGGCCGAGGACCTCACCGACTACCTGATGGAGAACGGCGTCCGAACCCGCTACCTGCACTCCGAGGTCGACACGCTGCGCCGGATCGAACTGCTGCGGGAACTGAGACTGGGCGAGTATGACGTCCTGGTCGGGATCAACCTGCTGCGCGAGGGGCTGGACCTGCCCGAGGTGAG
Source organism: Propionibacteriaceae bacterium (assembly GCA_016717345.1). GTDB lineage: Bacteria > Actinomycetota > Actinomycetes > Propionibacteriales > Propionibacteriaceae > Propionicimonas. Next base: position 44,045 of record JADKFR010000012.1, on the reverse strand, counting down.
CCTGGTGGCGATCCTGGACGCTGACAAGGAGGGCTTCCTCAGGAGCGCGCGTTCCCTCATCCAGACCATCGGTCGCGCGGCCAGAAACGTGGCCGGCCAGGTGCACATGTACGCCGACAAGATCACCCCGTCGATGGCTGCCGCGATTGACGAGACAAACCGGCGACGCGCCAAGCAGGTTGCGTACAACACCGCCCGCGGCGTCGATCCCCAACCGCTGCGCAAGAAGATCGCGGACCTGACTGATCTGCTCGCGCGGGAAGAGGCCGACTCCGCTGACCTGGTGAGGCGGGTCGGCGGCCGGCGGCCGACGAGCCCGGTTCCTGTGGGGTCGGAACCTGCCCGCGATCTGGCAGCGCTGCCGGCGAGCGAGCTCGCCGGGCTGGTCCACGAGCTCACCGACCAGATGCACGCGGCAGCTGCTGAGCTGCAGTTCGAGTTGGCCGCGCGCCTTCGCGACGAAGTGGTCGACATCAAGAAGATGCTGCGCCAGATGCTGGAGGCCACCAAGTAGCGAAGTGGCTCACGATTGGCCGGGCTGTCACAATCGAAGGACACCACGGTCGCGCCACCCCCCAAGTCGACTCACCGAAGCCTTCAGGAGGCCCCACCGATGCATGTGACCACCGAAGTGTGGCTGATCACCATCGCTGTGATGACCGTCGTCCTCGCCGTTGACATCTTCGTCATCGGGCGACGGCCGCACGAGCCCTCGATGAAGGAGGCGGGCATCGCGATCGGGGTCTTCTCAGGGTTGGCGATCCTGTTCGGCCTGGGCGTGTGGTACGTCTCGGGGCCGCGCTTCGCGGCCGAGTTCTTCGCCGGATGGCTGACCGAATACAGCCTGTCGATCGACAACCTGTTCATCTTCGTGATCATCATGGCCAACCTGAGGGTGCCGCGGAAGTTGCAGCAATTCGCCCTGATGGTGGGCATCGTGCTCGCCCTGATCTTCCGGGGCATCTTCATCGCGCTGGGGGCCGCGGCCATCGAGCGATTCAGCTGGATCTTCTTCGTCTTCGGCGGCTTCTTGATCTGGACGGCGGCGAAGCTCTACCTCGACTATCGGCGGCCCGAGCACGATGAGGCGGAGAAGGTCGAGAACGCGGTGATGCGCTGGATCAAGCGCGTCGTTCCGTCGACACCGGAATTCCACGGCACCAAGCTCACCATCCGGGAGGCGGGCAAGCGGCTCGTCACGCCGATGTTCTTCGTGATCGTCGCGCTCGGAAGCACCGACCTGTTGTTCGCCCTGGATTCCATCCCAGCCATCTATGGCCTGACCCAGGAACCCTTCCTGGTCTTCACGGCCAACGTCTTCGCCCTGATGGGCCTGCGCCAGCTGTACTTCCTGATCGGCGGCCTCCTGCAGCGGCTGGTGTATCTCTCGGTCGGACTGTCGATCATCCTCGCCTTCATCGGTGTGAAGCTGGTGCTGCACGCCATGCACGAGTACCACCTCGACGAACAGCTCGGATTCAATGGCGAGATCCCCATCTGGGTGTCGCTGACCTTCATCCTGGTGACCCTGACGGTGACAACCATCGCGAGCCTGCTCAAGTCGCGACGCGACGAACTGCGCGCAGCCCACGAGGCCTAAGAGTCAGCCACGCCGCACGCCGGGCGCGGGTCGGTCGCCTGCGGTCGTCCCGCCGCGTCGGGAGGCTCAGGAAAGCAAGGGGAAACGGATCCCCTGGGCGCCTTCGACGGTCTCCGGCCCGCCCCGCCCGGCCAGCCAGGCCCAGAGGCGGGCATCGGTGCCCCGAACCGTGACGGTTGCCAGGCCGGCACCAATCGTCCCGGTCTGTCCCGAATCGCTCTCGAGCTGGACCGACCGCCCTTGTTCACTGACGTGAGCATGTGCCCAGGCAAGCAGCCAGCTCGCCGTTTCCGGGTCAACCTGGTCCACGCCGAGCCCGCAATCAAGGTCGAGGTGATGGAGGCACACCTCGTGCAACCGTGCCAGCGGGAGCACTGCGAGGGGCTGGATTCGGCCGTCGACGTGGACGGGACGGTGCCAATCGGTGACCGTGTCCCACAGCGATGCCAACCCCCCGGCGGTGCTGTCGAGGTCGATCTGAAGGTCCACACCCGTCCGGTCGGCCCCGGCCTCCAAGGCGCGGAAATCGTCGACCGGGTCGTTGTGGGGTTCGGGTTCCCCGTGCAGGATCGCGGTGGTGAAGCGGATCAGGAGGTCGGCGTTACGGGCGATGTGGGTCGCGACGTGCGCCCGCGTCCAGCCGGGCAACAGGCTGGGCCCCTGCCAATCGGCGTCACTGATCGCGATGGTGTCACCCAGAAGCCGCTGGTTCGCTTCGAGCTTGAGTCGCCGGATGTGCTCCACCGGAATGGAACCGCCGAGCTGCCTCATGAGGATCAACCTATGTCTCGTACAGGGGTTAGTGCCAGCTATCCTCGCCCGGCTCGGGTCCGGAACTGTCGGGGGCGCCCTCTACGATGTTCGGCGTGACAGACCGTTTGATCGTTCGTGGGGCGCGGGTCCATAACCTGCGCAATGTCAGCCTTGACCTACCTCGCGACGCGCTGATCGCCTTCACGGGGCTGTCCGGGTCAGGCAAGTCGAGCTTGGCCTTCGACACGATCTTCGCCGAGGGGCAGCGGCGGTATGTGGAGAGCCTTTCCGCCTACGCCAGGCAGTTCCTCGGCCAGATGGAGAAGCCTGACGTCGACTTCATCGAAGGCCTCTCGCCGGCGGTCTCGATCGACCAGAAGTCCACCAATCGCAACCCGCGCTCGACCGTGGGAACGATCACTGAGATCTACGACTACCTCCGGCTGCTCTACGCCCGGGCCGGCCGGCCACATTGTCCCGAGTGTGGGGAGCCGATCACGCGGCAATCGCCCCAGCAGATCGTTGACCGGCTGATGGACCTCGCTGAGGGAACCCGGTTCCAGGTGCTGGCCCCCGTCGTCCGTGGCCGCAAGGGGGAATACGGCGACCTGTTCCGTCAGTTGGCGAGCCAGGGCCTCAGCCGGGTCCGGGTGGACGGTGAGGTTCAGCAGCTGAGCGCGCCACCCACCCTGGACAAACAGAAGAAGCATTCGATCGAAGTGATCGTGGATCGGCTCGCGGTGAAATCGACGATCAAGCAACGGCTGACCGATTCGGTCGAGACGGCGCTCGGTCTGGCTGGTGGCGTGGTCTCCATCGATTTCGTGGACCGGCCCGCTGAGGATCCGAAGCGTGAGCGACGCTATTCCGAACGACTCGCCTGCCCCAACGAGCACGACATCTCCTTGGAAGAACTGGAGCCGCGCCAGTTCTCCTTCAATGGGCCATGGGGTGCCTGTCCGGCCTGTTCGGGGCTGGGGACGCGGATGGAGGTCGATCCGGAACTGGTCGTTCCAGATACGTCCAAGAGCCTTGCCGGCAGCGCCATTCAGGTGTGGTCCAACCCCTATGTCGGCGGCTACTTCCAGGCGATCTTCGCCACGTTGGCCGAACAGGAGGGTTTCTCCGTCGACACCCCGTGGGAGGAACTGCCACGCCGGATCCAGGCGATGCTGCTGGGTGGGCTGAGTCAGCCGGTGACCGTCAGAACCCGCAGCCGTCACGGCCGTGAGCACACCTACCGTGCCAAGTACGAAGGCGCGATCCCCTACATCATGCGGCGCCACCTCGAGGCTGAGACGGACGCGTCGCGGGAACGTTTCGGCGGGTTCATGCGTGAAGTCCCCTGCCTGACCTGCCAGGGCGCCCGGTTGAAGCCCACGTCGCTGGCGGTCACCGTGGGTGGCCTCAACATTGCCGAGGTGTCCGCGATGTCCATCGATGAGGTGGCCCGTTTCATGCGTTCGCTCGAACTCACCGAACGCGAAGCCCAGATCGCCGAACGGGTGGTCAAGGAGGTCAACGAACGACTCCGCTTCCTGCTGGACGTCGGGCTTGACTACCTCAGCCTCGCCCGATCGGCCGGCAGCCTGTCCGGGGGTGAGGCGCAGCGGATCCGGCTGGCGACACAGATCGGCTCCGGCTTGGTCGGGGTGCTCTACGTCCTCGACGAACCCTCGATCGGCCTGCACCAGCGGGACAATCACCGACTGATCGAAACCCTGATCCGATTGCGGGAGTTGGGGAACACCCTGATTGTCGTGGAGCACGACGAGGACACGATCCGGGCCTCCGATTGGGTCGTGGACATCGGCCCGGGCGCGGGTGAACACGGCGGTGCCGTGGTGCTGTCCGGCACGGTCGCCGAGCTGCTCGAGCACCCGACCTCGGCCACCGGGGCCTACCTGTCGGGGCGGCGCTCCATCCCGATGCCGGTGCGCCGGCGCACCGGAACCGGAGTCGCGATCACCGTCCGGGGGGCGTCGGCCAACAACCTCAGGGATGTCACGGTGTCGTTCCCGCTCGGCCAGCTCATCGCGGTGACGGGCGTCTCCGGCTCCGGCAAGTCGTCCCTGGTCAACGGGATCCTGTACGCAGCCCTCGCCAAGCAGCTGCACAACGCTCGGACGGTTCCGGGGCGTCACAAGGGGATCACCGGGATCCAGCACGTCGACAAGAGCATCCACGTGGATCAGTCCCCGATCGGACGGACCCCCCGTTCGAACCCGGCGACCTACACCGGGGTCTTCGACCGCATCCGGAAGCTGTTCGCAGAGACTCCCGAGGCCAAGGTGAGGGGGTACCAACCGGGACGCTTCTCCTTCAACGTCAAGGGCGGCCGCTGCGAGAACTGCTCGGGCGACGGCACCATCAAGATCGAGATGAACTTCCTCCCCGACGTCTATGTCCCCTGCGAGGTGTGCCACGGGGCGCGGTACAACCGCGAAACGCTGGAGGTCCACTACAAGAACCGGACCATCGCCCAAGTCCTGGACATGCCGATCGAGGAGGCGGTGGAATTCTTCGCCGCCATCCCAGGGATCGCCCGGCACCTGCGCACCCTGGTGGATGTCGGTTTGGGCTACGTGCGACTGGGGCAGCCGGCCACCACCTTGTCCGGTGGTGAGGCGCAGCGGGTGAAGCTGGCCAGCGAACTCCAGCGACGCTCAACCGGCCGAACCTTCTATGTGCTGGACGAGCCCACCACCGGCCTGCACTTCGAGGACATCCGCAAGCTCCTGGAGGTGCTGGGTCGACTGGTCGACGCCGGGAACACCGTCGTGGTGATCGAGCACAACCTCGACGTGATCAAGACGGCCGACTGGGTGATCGACATGGGCCCGGAGGGAGGCAGCCGGGGTGGCACCGTCCTGTGTGAAGGGGCGCCGGAAGCGGTCGCGGCGGACCCGGTTTCCTACACCGGTCAGTTTCTCAAGCCGATCCTGGCGGCCTCCCCGCCGGTCGCCGTCCAACCGGAGGCGCTCCCTGCGTAGCTGCTCCCCGGGCCCGGTCCAGCGCGAGGACGGCGTCTCAGCCGATGGTGAGGTTGCCGCCCGAGGCGGTCACGGTCGCCTTGGTCAGTCCCTTGGTGGCCGGGCCCGTCAGGACGGATCCGTCCGCGATCGAGTAGGTGCTGCCGTGGCGTCCGCACACGATCGCGGTGTCGCTGACCTGCTGCACCGGGAGGTTCTGGTGGGTGCACAGGTAGCTGAACGCCTCGAAGGTGCCGGCTGTCGGCTGCGTCACCACGAAGCTGCCCACGATCTTGCCCGACCCGAGGGGGATCTCGGTGGCAGCCACGGTCACCCGAGCCGCTGCGCCGGTAGCCGTTGCGGTGGGGGCGCCGCAGCCGGCGAGGCAGGCTGCCAGGGCGAATCCGCCGGCGCCGGTGAGCACCAGGCGGCGCGAGGGCGTGGCGATCTCGGCGGCGGTGGTGGATCGTTCAGGCTGGGGGCACATGGGCGGGCTCCTTCGTCTCGATGCGCGAAGCGTAGCCAGGGTGGCTGGGAGGTCGCCAGGGACGGTGCCGGAAACCGGTCCTATGCTGGTGGGGCGATGACACGGATCCACCATGGCTGACCCCCAGAGCTACCGTCCGGCACCCGGTGCCATCCCCACCGACCCTGGGGTCTACCGGTTCTCCGACGCCGACGGGCGGGTGATCTACGTCGGCAAGGCCAAAAGCCTGCGCCCCCGGTTGACCTCCTACTTCAGCGACCCGTCGACGTTGCACTTCCGCACCCAGACGATGGTGCGCACCGCGGCCAAGGTGGAGTGGACGGTGGTGCGCAATGAGCTCGAGGCGCTGCAGCTCGAATACACCTGGATCAAGGAATTCGACCCGCGTTTCAACGTCAAGTACCGGGACGACAAGTCCTACCCCTGGGTCGCCATCACCTGGAGCGAGGAGTTCCCGCGGGTCTTCGTCGGGCGTGGCGCCAAGCGGAAGGGCAACCGGTACTTCGGCCCGTACGCTCAAGCCTGGGCGATCCGTGACACCATCGACGTCCTGCTCACCGTCTTTCCCATGCGTTCGTGCACCGCCGGCGTGTTCCGGAGCGCGAAGGCCAGTGGCCGTCCGTGTCTGTTCGGCTACATCGGGAAGTGCTCGGCGCCTTGCGTCGGGCGGATCGACGCCCAGGAACATCGCGATCTCGTGCAGGACGTCTGCGACTTCCTGGCCGGCAAGACGACCGCCCTGACGAGCCGCGTCGAACGGCAGATGAAGCAGGCGGCCTCCGACCTCGAGTTCGAGAAGGCCGCCGTGCTGAGGGACCGATTGGGTGCTCTGGGCCAGGCCACGGAGAAGAACGCCATCGTCCTGGGTGACGGCACGGATGCGGATGTGATCGCCCTGGCTGAGGATCCCCTGGAAGTGGCTGTCCAGATCTTCCACGTCCGGAGCGGACGGATTCGCGGTGAGCGCGGTTGGGTCGCCGACCGCACCGACGACGCCGGGACTGCTGAGCTCATCGAGGCGTTCCTGCTGCATCACTACGGCGCCGTCGCGGCCGAGACCGAAGTCGCCCAAGCGATCCCCCCGGAGATCCTGCTGCCGATCCGACCCGCCTCAGGGGAGGTCCTGGCCGATCTGCTCACCGAGCAACGCGGTTCGCGGGTCACGATCCATGTTCCGCGCCGAGGCACGAAGGCCGCTCTCCTGGAGACCGCCGCCCGGAACGCCCGGGAGGCCCTGGTGCTGCACAAGACCCGCCGGGCCAGCGACCTGTCGACCCGGAACCGGGCGCTGGAAGAGATCCAGGAGGCGCTGGGGCTGCCGGGCGTGCCGCTCCGGATCGAGTGCTTCGACATCTCCCACCTCCAAGGCACGGAGATCGTGGCCTCAATGGTCGTCTTCGAGGACGGGCTACCGCGCAAGGGGGACTACCGCAGATTCATCATTCGCAGCGTCGACGGCTCCAACGATGTGGCCGCCATGAGCGAAGTGATCAGTCGACGTTTCAGCAGGTTGCGTGATGATGCTGCGCCGGCGGACGGCGCCGAGGCGGCGGGACCGCTGCTGGTCGACCCCACCACCGGCGTGCCTCGCCGATTCGCCTACGCGCCGGGGTTGGTGGTCGTGGACGGCGGCGCCCCCCAGGTGGCAGCGGCCCGCCAGGCGCTGGCCGAGTTGGGGATGTCGCACATCCCGGTCTGCGGCTTGGCCAAGCGGCTGGAGGAGGTCTGGCTTCCGGAGGACGACTACCCGGTGATCCTGCCGCGCACCAGCGAGGCGTTGTACCTGCTGCAACGCGTGCGTGACGAGGCGCACCGGTTCGCCATCACCCACCATCGGGGGAGGCGATCCCGCGCCATGGTGGAATCGGTGCTCGACGAAATCCCGGGCCTCGGCGAAATCCGTCGCAAGGCACTGCTGACCTACTTCGGCTCGCTGAAGAAGCTGCGGGCCGCCACCCCGGCCGACATCGCCCTGGTGCCGGGCATCGGGCCCAAAACCGCGGCCGTGATCCACGCCGCGGTGCTCGCTCAATCGCCCACTGAGGCGCTCAATGCCGCGACCGGTGAACTCATCCAGCAATGACCGCCTCCCCCTGGGGCGCTCGCCGACGCTTATCATGGCGACATGAACCCGGACGACGACCCCGTGGAGTTCCTCGTCATCACTGGGATGTCCGGCGCCGGCCGGCGCACGGCGGCGCACACGCTGGAGGATCATTCCTGGTTTGTGGTCGACAACCTGCCGCCAAGCATGATGCCGCAGCTCCTGGCACTGGCACGAGAGCGCCAGTTCACCAAGGTCGCGGTCGTGATGGACGTCCGGACCCGCTCGGCGTTCGCCGAGATCCCCGGGGCGTTCGCCGCACTGGGAAAAGCCGGAGTGGTGCCCAAGATCCTGTTCCTGGAGGCCTCGGACGAGGTCATCGTGCGGCGCCAGGAATCCGTCCGCCGTCCGCTCCCGCTGCAGGGAACTGATCGGCTGCTGGACGCCATCCAGCGCGAGCGGAAGTTGCTGGCCGACCTGCGCGCGCGCGCCGACATCGTCATCGACACGACCCACATCAACGTGCACCAGTTGAGCGCCCGGGTGGACACCCTGATCGCGCACGCGAACAGCAGCCTGCAGGTCACCGTCATGTCCTTCGGGTTCAAGAACGGCGTGCCGATCGATGCCGACCTCGTTCTTGACGTTCGCTTCCTGCCCAACCCGCACTGGGTGCCGGAACTGCGCCCCCAGACCGGGCTGTCCAACGCCGTCTCGGCGTACGTGTTGTCCCAGGAGGCCACCACCCAGTACCTGGACGCGGTCGAGCTGATGATCACGACGATGACCCCCGGCTACATCAGGGAGGGCAAGCAACACGCCACCGTCGCCATCGGGTGCACCGGCGGCAAGCATCGCAGCACGGCCATCAGCGAGGAGTTGGCCCGCCGCCTGCGCCAGCGAGGCTTGGCGGTCAGCGTCCTGCACCGAGACCTGGGCCTGGAGTGACCGAGGCCGGCGCAGCTCAACCGCGGGTCACGGCCCTGGGCGGCGGCCATGGATTGGCCGCCAGCCTCAGCGCCCTGCGGCGGATCACCAACCGGCTCACCGCCATCGTCACGGTGGCTGACGACGGGGGATCCTCCGGCCGGCTTCGCAGTGAGTTCGGCATCCTGCCCCCCGGTGACCTGCGGATGGCCCTGGCCGCCCTGTGCGGGGACGCCGATATCGAGCGCACGTGGGCGCAGGTGCTGCAGTCGCGCTTCGCCGGCGAGGGGCCGCTGGGTGGCCATGCCATCGGCAACCTCCTGATCGCCGGGCTGTGGCAGCAGATGGGTGACCCGGTGGCGGGGCTGGACATGGTGGCCGCGCTGCTGCGCGTCCAAGGCCGGGTGCTGCCGATGTCTGCGGTGCCGCTGGTCATCGAGGCCGACGTGATCGGTGCCGATCCGAGCCGTCCGGACGAACTCGTCCGGGTGGTCGGGCAGGAGGCTGTCGCGCTGGCGACCGGGATGATCAGCGACGTCCGGCTGACTCCGTCAGGGCCGCCCGCGGTCAGCGAGGCGGTGACAGCAATCCTGGAGGCCGACTACGTGGTGCTCGGCCCAGGGTCCTGGTACTCCTCGGTGATCCCGCACCTGCTGGTGCCGGAACTCGCCCAGGCCATCATCAGGACGCCGGCGCGCCGGATCCTGACGATGAACCTGACGACCACCAAGGACGAGACCGACGGCTACACCGCCTCCCGTCACTTGGAGGTGCTCGCGCAACATATGCCGGCCCTGCGCCTGAACACCGTGGTGGTCGATCCGTCCTTCGCCAACGACTCGCACCTGGCCTCGTATGCCGCCTCGCTGGGGGCAACGATCGTCCAGGCGGACGTCCGGATGCGCGATGGCAGCCCTCAGCACGATCCTTTGAAGCTCGCTGCGGTCTATGCCGGCATCATGCATCTGTAGGATGAGGCCTTCGACGACGCAGGAGCGGGTGGGGGTCGGCTGAGCATCATGGCGATGACGCAACAGGTGAAGGCTGAACTGGCCACGTTGGAGGTGACGAGGCCGGACCTGCGCCGGGCCGAAGTCGCCGCGATGTTGCGCTTCTGCAACGGCCTGCACATCGCCGGCGGACGGATCGTCGTCGAAGCGGAATTGGACACCGGCGCGGCCGCCCGGCGGTTGCGCACGGCGATCGCCGACCTGTTCGGCTTCACCTGCGAGTTCGTGGTGATCAGCAGCAGCGGCCTGCGCCGGGGGACCCGGTACATCGTCCGCTTGTTCCGTGACGGAGACTCCCTCGCACGCCAGACCGGACTGGTGGATCCCCGCGGCCGTCCAGTGCGGGGACTGCCGGTCCAGGTGGTCAGTGGCGGGCCGGAGGTGGCCGTCGCCGCGTGGCGAGGCGCCTTCCTGGCCCACGGGTCGCTCACCGAGCCTGGCCGTTCGATGGCCTTGGAGGTCACCTGCCCCGGCTCGGAGGCCGCCCTTGCCCTGGTCGGGTCGGCCCGCCGACTCGACATCGCCGCCAAGGCCCGTGAGGTGCGCGGCGTGGACAGGGTGGTGATCCGCGACGGGGACGCCATCGCGGCCATGTTGACCAGGCTGGGAGCCCACGAGTCCGTGCTGGCGTGGGAGGACCGGCGGATGCGCCGGGAGGTCAGGGCGTCGGCGAACCGGTTGGCGAACTTCGACGACGCAAACCTGCGTCGCTCCGCCCGAGCGGCGGTGGCGGCCGGTGCCCGCGTGAAGCGGGCCCTGGAGATCCTTGGCGACGATGTCCCCGAGCACCTCCTGATCGCGGGCCGACTACGGCTGGAGCACCAGCAGGCGAGCCTGGAGGAACTCGGTCAACTCCACACCCCTCCGTTGACCAAGGACGCGGTCGCCGGACGCATCAGGCGGCTGTTGGCCACCGCCGACAAGCAGGCAGCAGAACAGGGCATCCCCACCACTGGCGCGAGCCTGGGCGCGGAGTTGGCCGACGACGTCGACTGACTCACCTCCGCTCCGACTCCGCCCGCCAGGGTCTGCGGAGCGGTTCGTCCATCGGGCTTCCCACGGTTCGCTGATTCGCTAGGCTGGGCCACGTCCACCTGCCCGGGTCCGGCTTGCGAATCTCGGTGCAGACGTCTGCAGTTAGGAGACCCAGTCAATGACCGTCAAGGTTGGCATCAACGGCTTCGGCCGCATCGGCCGCAACTACTTCCGCGCCATCGTCGCGTCGGGCGCCGATATCGATGTGGTGGCCGTGAACGACCTCACCGACAACAAGAGCCTCGCGCAGTTGCTCAAGTACGACTCGATCCTGGGCCGCTTCCCCGGAACCGTCACCTCTGACGAGACCGCGCTGTACGTCGACGGCAAGGAGATCAAGGCCTTCGCTGAGCGGGATCCGGCAGCACTTCCCTGGGGCGATCTCGGGGTGGACATCGTCATCGAGTCCACGGGTTTCTTCACCGACGCGACCAAGGCGAAGGCCCATCTCGTCGCCGGCGCCAAGAAGGTTCTGATTTCCGCCCCCGCGAAGAACGAGGACATCACCGTGGTGATGGGCGTGAACGACGACCTGTACGATCCCGCCGCGCACCACATCATCTCCAACGCGTCCTGCACCACCAACTGCCTGGCCCCCCTGGCCAAGGCGCTGAATGACGGCATCGGCATCGTCAAGGGCCTGATGACCACCATCCACGCCTACACCCAGGACCAGAATCTGCAGGACGCCCCGCACAGCGACCTGCGTCGCGCTCGCGCGGCTGCCCTGAACATCGTCCCGACCACGACGGGTGCGGCCAAGGCTGTCGCCCTGGTCCTGCCGGAGCTCAAGGGCAAGTTGGACGGCTACGCGCTGCGCGTACCGGTGCCCACGGGTTCGGTGACCGACCTCACCTTCGAGGCCTCCCGCGAGACCACCGTCGAGGAGATCAACGCGATCGTCAAGGCTGCCGCCGAGGGCCCGCTCAAGGGCATCCTGGAATACAGCACCGACCCGATCGTCTCCAAGGACATCGAGACCTACCCGCTGTCGAGCATCTTCGATGCGCCCCTGACCAAGGTCATCGGCAACCAGGTCAAGGTTGTGTCCTGGTACGACAACGAGTGGGGCTACTCCAACCGCCTGGTCGACCTGACCGTCCTGGTCGGCTCGAAGCTCTGACCCACCGCCTGACCCAGCACTGACAGTGGGCCGGCTCGCGTTTCCGACGCGGGTCGGCCCACTGTGCGAGCACCCTCACGACCGTGCGCGTTCCCACCAACAAGAAAGGTTGTCCGTGAAGTCCGTATCCGACCTCGGCGAGCTGCGAGGCAAGCGGGTTCTCATCCGCTGCGATTTCAACGTGCCGCTGGATGGCGACACCATCACCGACGACGGCCGCATCCGAGCCGCCCTCCCCACCCTCACGCTGCTTCGCGAGGCCGGGGCCAAGGTGGTCATCATGGCCCACCTTGGCCGTCCCAAGGGGACCGTGAACCCGGTCTACTCGCTGGCTCCGGTTGCCAAGCGGCTGGGGGAGTTGCTCGGCGTGGAGGTGCAGCTGGCGGGGGATGTGGTGGGCGATTCCGCCACCGCGACCGTTGCCGCGCTCGCCGATTCCCAGGTCGCCCTGCTGGAGAACGTTCGGTACGAGCCTGCGGAGGAGTCCAAGGACGAAGCCCAGCGGCAGGCGCTCGCGGCCCGCTACGCGGCCCTGGGTGACGTGTTCGTCTCCGACGGCTTCGGGGTGGTCCACCGCAAGCAGGCCAGCGTGTACGACGTGGCGAAGCTGCTTCCCAACGCGGCCGGCCTGCTGGTGAAGAAGGAAGTGGACATCCTCAGGACCCTCACGGTGACCCCGCAGCGGCCCTACGTCGTGGTGCTCGGCGGCGCGAAGGTGGCTGACAAACTGGCCGTCATCGACAACCTGTTGAAGGCTGCCGACACCCTCATCATCGGCGGCGGCATGGCCTACACCTTCCTCAAGTCCAAGGGATACGAGGTCGGCACCTCGCTGCTCGACGCCGAGAAGATCGACGTCGTGGCGGGCTACCTTGAGCAGGCGACGGCGGCCGGCAAGCAGATCCTGCTGCCCGTGGACGTGGTGGTGGCCCCGAAGTTCGGACCGGACGGGCCCGCGACGGTCGTCGACGCCGACGCCATGCCGAGCGACCACATGGGCCTCGACATCGGTCCCAAGACCAGCGAATTGTTCGCCGAGGCGATCCGTGGCGCGCACACCGTCTTCTGGAACGGGCCGATGGGCGTGTTTGAGATGGAGCTCTTCGCGGGTGGCACGAAGGCCGTGGCGCAGGCGTTGACCGAGAGCGCCGGCCTGACGGTCGTCGGCGGCGGCGACTCCGCAGCGGCGGTGCGTCAACTCGGCTTCACCGATGACCAGTTCGGCCACATCTCAACCGGTGGCGGAGCTTCCCTGGAATACCTGGAGGGCAAAGAGCTCCCCGGGCTGGCTGTGCTCGAAGAGGAGAACTGACATGACACGAACCCCCCTGATGGCGGGCAACTGGAAGATGAACCTCAACCACGTTGAGGCAACCGGGCTCGTCCAGAAGCTGGCGTGGACCCTGGCCGACGCCAAGTACGATCCGACGAAGTCCGAAGCGGCCGTCATCGTCCCGTTCACTGACATTCGCTCGGTGCAGACGGTGATCGAGGGCGACAAGCTGCCGCTGAGGTTCGGCGCCCAGGACGTCTCCGTCCACGCTTCTGGCGCCTACACCGGCGAGATCTCCGCCGACATGCTGGCGAAGCTGAACTGCGCGTACGTCGTGGTCGGCCACTCCGAGCGTCGGGAGTACCACGGTGAGTCCGACGCGCTGATCGGGGAGAAGGCCAAGGTTGTCATTGCCGCCGGGATGACCCCGATCGTGTGCTGTGGCGAGGTGCTGGAGATCCGCAAGCAGGGTACCCATGTGCCGCACGTGCTGGCCCAGGTGAAGGAATGCCTGGCCGGGCTGAGCGCCGAGCAGGTCGCGTCACTGGTGATCGCCTACGAGCCGGTCTGGGCGATCGGCACCGGCGAGGTGGCCACCCCGAGGATGCGCAGGAGGTGTGCGGTGCCATTCGTGGCTACGTGGCGGAGGCCTTCGGCGCCGAGGCTGCCGAGGCAGTCCGGATCCAGTACGGCGGCTCCGTCAAGGCCAATAACGTGGTCGAGATCATGGCGAAGCCGGACGTCGACGGCGCTCTTGTCGGTGGCGCGAGCCTGAACGCCGACGAGTTCGCCAAGATCGTCCTGTTCTACTCCTCGGCCAGCTGACGCTGCCCTCGTCAAGACTCCTCCCAGTCCGCCGCTCACGCGCCGGACAAGGAAGATCGTCTACTCCTCGGCCAGCTGACGCTGCTGGAAGCCGCTGATTCTGGTTGCCCGTGGGGGCGTTCCGACATTGTCGGGACGCCCCCACCGGCGTCGTCGTCAAATGCGGTATTCGGCAGCGTGTGGGTTAGGATTCTCGGCGTGACTGTTGTGCCCCTGATGACCTGGCCGATCCTGACGCTGCAAGTCATCCTGATCCTGACCAGCATTGTGCTGGCCCTGTTCATCCTGCTTCACAAGGGGCGCGGCGGGGGAATGTCCGACCTGTTCGGCGGCGGGATGTCCACGTCCATGGGGGGTACGTCGGTCGCGGAGCGCAACCTTGACCGGCTCACCATTGTGATCGGCGTGGTGTGGTTGGCCAGCATTCTGGGCCTGTTGGTGCTCTACCGGTACTTCCCTGAGGTCGGGGTCCTGGGCTGACGCCCAGATCCATCGCTCGCAACTGGCAAGGAGACGTTCGTGGTGGGTGGCAGCGCGATTCGCGGCAGCCGGGTCGGTGCCGGTCCGATGGGAGAGGCCGAACGCGGCGATTCAGTACCGCGGCTGTACGTGTCCTATTTCTGCTCCCACGGTCACGAGACCAGACCCGCCTTCGCGGCCGATGCCGTGGTGCCGGAGACCTGGGACTGCCCGCGCTGCGGACTTCCCGCGAACCTTGATTCCGAGAACCCGCCGCCGCCGCCGAAGATCCAGCCGTACAAGACGCACCTCGCCTACGTGAAGGAGCGGCGCAGCGACGCCGAAGCCGTGGCGATCCTCTCCGAGGCGCTTGAGTCGTTGCGAGCCCGCCGGGCCAACGGCGACGTTATCTACTGAGGCCCTGCATCGAGCAGTCGAAGTAGGGCAGCCGCGAAGCAGCCGCCTGGTCCAGCAGCCATACCGTGGCGCGGTGACCGTGAACCCGCGCGGCCGGCAGCGAGTGGTCACCGGTGAGGGCGCGCGCGACCGCGTCCGCCTTGTCCTCGCCGCTGACGATGAACCAGACCTCGCCGGATCGGTTCATCGCTCTGGTCGTCAAGCTGATCCGCTCGGTGGGTGGCAGGGGAGAATCGCTGACCCCCATCACGAGGTGGCCGCTCGACTCCTCCGCCGGATGCCCGGGGAAGATCGAGGCCACGTGGCCGTCCGGGCCCATCCCGAGCAGGCACAGGTCGAACCGGGTCGCACCCAGTTCTTTGGCGTAGGTCGCGGCGGAGGCCGCCGCATCCACCACTCCATCCGCGGCCGGCATCGGGTGGGTGCGGGACGGGTCGAGCGGGAAGTGGCCGGCGAGGGTCGCCAGTGCCGGACCGGCGTTGCGGTCCGGATCGTCGGTGGGCACGAACCGCTCGTCGCCCCACCACAGCTCGAGACGGCTGGGATCGAGTTCCGAACCCGCCACCAACCGTCCCAGCCGGGAGTACATCGCCAGTGCGATCCTCCCGCCGGTCAAGCAGAGTTGGGCAACGCGGTCATCGGCCTGGAACCTGATCAGGGCGTGGAGGAGGCGGCTCGCCGCCCCCTGGGCCAGGGCGTCGGCGTCGGTGAAGCGAATCACCCGCGGGGTCGGCTTCATGGTGTCTCCTCAACTGACCCGGGATCGTTGGCTCGCCACCGACCCGCCAGCCGGGCCATCGTCGCGCTGTAGGCAGCGTCCTCGTCCAGGCGTCGCAATTCCTCGGTGATCAGGGCATTGATGTCGCGCCGGGGGAGCGCGACCAGCCTCCGGGGGAGGCCGGGAGCCGAAAAGGCGGCCATCGTCCCGTCGGTCCGGGTCAACCGGATCTCGCCGGCATCGGTGTCAAGGGTGACGCCCGTGATCCCGATCCCCCGGGGGTCGTCGACCAGGGTCACTTCCACTCCGAGCCGGTCATCGAGCCAGGCGGCCAACAGCAGGCCGACCGGGTTTCTGGGAGCCGAGCTGACGGTGACAGCCCGGACGGGGGCACGGTAGTGGTCCAGGGAGGCGGCGAGCAGCCCACGCCACTTGGTCAGCCGGGTCCAGGTGAGGTCTAGGTCCCCCGGGGCGTAGTGCAGCGCCCGTTCCACCAGCGCCGGGACCGGATCGGGAGCCCCCATCGCGTCGGTGATGCGACGCACCGCCAGCCTCCCGATCGGGTCCAGCCCGGGCGCGGACGGTGCGGTGCCGGGCCACCAGACCACGACGGAGGAGTCCGGCAGCACCAACGGCAGCAGCACCGAGGCCCGATGCTTGACCAGGTCGCCATGGAACACCAGCGAGATGATGTCACCCGGCACATCCTCCCCCAGCCGCAGTTGGGCGTCGAGGCGGGTATCTCCCGGTGCATTGGTGACCACCAGGATTCGGGAGGGATGTTCCCGGCCGGCATCGATCGAGGCGGCCAGGACCTCGTCGTAGCTGCAGCCCTCTGCCACCGCGATCAGCGTGAACACCAGGCCGGTGGGCATCCCGACGGACGAGCGCGCGCTCAGGATTCGCTGGCCGATGTCTGCAGCGCTGGTGTCCGGCAGGTCGATGATCACCTCGTGCTCCTCACGGTCGCCGCCACACCCGTCCGTGGCGAGCCAGCATCTGCCTGGCGCACTCGGGCCCCCACGAACCCGAGTCGTACCCCTGGGGCGATTCGTCGGAGTCCGCCCAATGCTCCAGCACCGGATCCAGGATGGCCCAGGACGATTCCACTTCTTCGGGGCGGGGGAACAACGGCGGGTCGCCCAGCAGAACGTCGAGAATCAGCCGTTCGTAGGCTTCGGGGCTCGACTCGGCGAAGGAGCGGCCGTAGCCGAAATCCATGGTGACGTCCCGCAACTCCATTCCGGTTGCCGGCACTTTCGCGCCGAACCGCAGCGCGATGCCCTCGTCAGGCTGGATCCGCATCACCAGTGCGTTGGAGCCGAGGCCCGAGGAGTCCGTGCGGGCGAACGGCAGGTGGGGGGCGGGTTTGAGGATGAGGGCGACTTCGGTGACCCGGCGGGGCAAGCGCTTGGCCGCCCGCAGGTAGAACGGAACTCCCGCCCAGCGCCGGTTGTCGATGTCGACGCGGATCGCGGCGTAGGTTTCGGTGCGGGAATCAGGAGGGATGCCCTCTTCCTCGAGGTACCCCTTGACGTAGCGCCCGCCTGCCCATCCGGCCAGGTACTGGCCCCGCACGGCGTCCTGGGCCAGATCCCGGCCGGGGCGCGTGGCAGCCAGTACCTTCTGTTTCTCGGCACTGAGTTGCTCCGCGGCGAAGGACGTGGGCTCTTCCATGGCGGTGAGCGCCAGGAGTTGCAGCAGGTGGTTCTGAATCACGTCCCTGGCCGCACCGATGCCGTCGTAGTAGCCGGCACGGCCGCCGATGCCGATGTCCTCGGCCATGGTGATCTGGACGTGGTCGACGTACGTCCGGTTCCAGATCGGCTCGAACAGCTCGTTGGCGAACCGGAAGGCCAGCATGTTCTGGACGGTCTCCTTGCCCAGATAATGGTCGATCCGGAACACGGATTGGCTCTCGAACGCGGCGGAGACGTTGCGCTCCAACTCCCGTGCGCTGGCCAGGTCATGGCCGAACGGCTTTTCAATGACGACTCTGGACCAGCGACCCAGCTCCCGGTCGTTCTCGTCCCCGGCCAGGTGGTGCCGCTTCAGTTGGCTGATGACGGTGTCGAAGGCCCGCGGTGGGACCGACAGGTAGAAGGCATGGTTGCCGCCCGTGCCCTGGGCGCGGTCCAGTTCGGCGAGGGTGGCGGCGAGGGTTTGGAAGGCCTCGTCGTCGTCCAGTTCGCCGGGGACGAAGCGGATCCCCTCGAGGAGTTGTTGCCACACGTCGGTGCGGAAGGGGGTGCGGCAATTCTCTTCGACCGCCTCGCGCACGACCGCGGCGAAGTGCTCGGCGGCCCAGTCCCGCCGGGCGAACCCGACCAGACCGAAGCCGGGAGAGAGCAGGCCCCGATTGGCGAGGTCGTAGATGGCGGGCAGCAGCTTCTTGCGGGACAGGTCGCCGGTGACCCCGAACATGACGAGCGCGGACGGCCCTGCCATGCGGGGAAGCCTGCGATCGAGGGGGTCTCGCAGCGGGTTGCGATACGTCTCGCTCATCGCACTCCCTCGCTGGGACGGACCGGCCGACACGACGTCGGAACCGGCTCGACTCTAGCGCCACCCGGTGCGGCCGTCATCGCACCCGCTGCGGTTTCCGGTCTACACTGCTCAGACCAGCGAGAAGGGACGCCGGCCACACGCATGCATACTCCGGGAAGTCTTGAGCAGGCAGCGCCAACCTCCGACGCGGGCCGTGGCCGGGTGCGCGAGGTCGTGGCCGCTTACGTGGCCCTGGCGAAGCCGCGCATCATTGAGCTGCTGCTTGTCACCACCGTGCCCGCGATGTTCCTGGCGGTCGGCGGGTTCCCGTCCCTGGGCCTGGTGGCCGCGACGCTGGTGGGGGGCACTCTGGCTGCGGGCAGCGCCAACGTGTTCAACTCCGTCCTCGATGCCGACATCGACGCCACCATGCGCCGCACCCGCCGCCGTCCGATGGCCCGGGAGCAAGTGGCGAAACCGAACGCGTACGGCTTCGGGGTGGTGCTCGGGATCGCTTCGGTCGTGATCCTCGGGTTGGGGGCCAACTGGCTGTCGGCTGGACTGGCCCTGCTGGCCAACCTCTACTACGTGTTCGTCTACACCATGGCGCTGAAGCGCCGGACGGCGCAGAACATCGTGTGGGGCGGGATCGCCGGGTGCTTCCCACCTCTGATCGGGTGGACGGCCGTCACCGGCTCCATCGCCTGGCCGCCGCTGGTGCTCTTCGCGATTGTCTTCGCCTGGACCCCTCCGCACACCTGGGCGCTCGCCCTGCGGTACAAGGAGGACTACACCAGCGCGCACGTCCCGATGCTGCCGGTCATCATGCCTCCGGTGGCCGTCGCGGTGCGGATCCTCGCCTACACCGTGCTGACCGTCGCGATCAGCCTGCTGTTGTGGCCGGTCGCCGCCACCGGGTGGCTCTACCCGGTGGTGGCCGGCGTTGCGGGCCTGGCCATGATCGCCGAGGCCGTGGCGCTGTTGTTCCGCGCCCGCGCCGGGCTGGTGGATGCGGCGTTGAAGCCGATGCGCTTGTTCCACTTGTCGAACAGCTACCTCGCAGTGGTCTTCATCGCGGCTGCCATCGACCCGCTGATCTTCTGACGCGCGGCTGAGGGTGTGAGGCCCTGGCCGGGGTGGAACGGTCAGGTGTGGACGCCATCGCCCTGGCGGGTCACCAGGAGCAGGTGGCTGACCGCAGCGGCGAACAGGGCAGTCCCAGCCATGTGGGCGACGACCAGGGCTGAGGGCAGTCCCAGGAAGTACTGGGCGTACCCGACGAGTCCCTGCAGGAGTTCCACGGCCAGCACCACGATCGTGGCCCGCCGGGCGGTGACCGTGCCGCGCGCCAGGACGAGCAGCACGAGGGTGCCGGCGATCAGCGCCCACACCGACAGGGCGTGAACGCGGGCGACCGCCTCCAGGCCGAGGCCGTTGCGGGCGGCGCCACCGTCCCCGGAATTCGGGCCGGACCCGGTCACCACCGCCCCGAGCATCATCGCTACCATGCCCAGGAGGAACACGCCGCGGGCCACCCAGCGTGCCCCCTGGCCAACTCCCGGGTCCGGTCGCAGCTCCGCTGCCTCGTGCACCATCGCCACGCAGATCACGATCAGCGCGACCGACGGCAGCAGGTGAGCTCCGACCACCCACGGGTTGAGGTTGGTGAGAACCGAAATGCCGCCGATGATCGCCTGCGCGGGGATCCCGGCGGCAGCCCACAGGGCGAGTGCCCGAAGGCGGCGCCGCGGGTTGCCCGCGGCGTCCCGGGCTCGCCAGGCCGCCAGCAAGGTTCCGAGCGCGACCGCGACCAGCACGAAGGTCAACAGCCGGTTGCCGAACTCGATGAAGGCGTGGGCCCCGGCCTCGGGATGGGGAAGGTAGGAGCCCGGCTCGCATTGTGGCCAGGTGCTGCAGCCCAACCCCGACTGGGTGACGCGGACCAGGCCGCCTGTCACGATCAGGGTCATGTTGCTGACCAGCGAAGCGACTGTCCAACGCCGCAGTGCGACGCGTGAGGTCAGGAGGTCCATCGGAATACCCTTCGGGCCAGGGCCAGGCCGGCGACGGCCCAACCGAGCAGGATCAGTAGCGGGAGCGGGTCGGTTCGTCCTTCCGCCCACGCGCGCAGGCTCTCGGCCAGCGCCGTGGTGGGCAGCAGGCCCACGAGGGGCTGGGCCCAGGCCGGGTACAGCGCCGGCGGGAGGAGCACCCCGGCCGCGGCCCCGGCCAGATAGACCAGATTCGACAGCGCCAGAGTGAGTTCGGCTGAAGCCCGTCCGGACAGGATGAGGGCAAGACCGGCGAATGCGATCAGCCCGAGCGGAACGGCCAGCGCCACGACCAGACTCTGCCCAGGGGTGGGGTGCGGCGCCCAGCCGGTGGCCAGGGCGATGGCGGACAGGACGAGGGCCTGTCCGGTTGCCACCACCGAAATCGACAGGGCCTTGCCGATGAGCAGGTCGCTGCTGCGCAACGGGGTGGCCACCAAGCGTTCCAGCACCCCATAGCGGCGTTCGAAGCCGGTCGTGATGGCCAGGGACGTGAAACCGGTGGACCACAGGCCGAGAGCGAGCACGGACGCGGGGAACGCTGCGCCGGTCAGGCCGAAGCGGTCACCGAGAGCGGCGTCGGCTACCAGCAGTCCGATCGGGATGACCAGCGCGAGCAGGAGCTGCTCGCCGTTGCGGACGGTCAGCCGGGCCTCCATCGCGGCGTGCCGCAGGACCCGACGGGCCCGGGGCGCCGGGGCAGCGGCCGGTGACAGGTCCAGCGGGCTCACAGTTGGCCGCCAGGGGTGGTCAGGTCAAGGAACACCTGTTCGAGGTTGCGCTGGGTCGTGAGTTCGGCCACGGTGCCGGCGGCGACGCGTCGTCCGGCGTTCACCAGAACCACCCGGTCAGCCAACCGCTCGGCTTCGTCCATCGCATGGGTCGTCAGCAGCACCGCCACCCCCGCGGACCGCAGATCACCGATGAGTTCCCACACCTGGCGGCGAACGTGCGGATCGAGCCCCGCGGTCGGCTCGTCGAGGAACACCAACTCGGGGCGTCCGATGATCGCACCGGCGAGGTTCACCAACTGCTGCTGTCCGCCGGAGAGCCGGCGATAGGGGGTGTCGGCGAAGGTCCCGATTCCCAGGGCGCCGATCAGGTCGGAGGGCGGCAGCGGCTCAACGTAGAACGACGCCAGGTAGGTGAGCAGTTCGCGGGGCCTCACCCCGGACCATGCCCCCGTCGACTGCGGCATCAGGCCGATCCGGTCGTTGGCGGACGGAGACCCGGCCGGCCTGCCGAGGACGTCGATCGTGCCCGAGTCGGGGATGAGGAGGCCGGTGCAGCAACGGATCAAGGTGGTCTTGCCGGCGCCGTTGGGCCCCAACACCGCGGTGACTTCGCCGGGTTCTGCCGTGAGGCTGAGGGCGGAAAGAATCTCGCGTCCCCCGAGCCGCAACCGCACGTCGGTGAGCGTCAGGGCTGCGGGCATCCTCCCAGTCTAGGGAACGCAAACGCCGCTGCCCGGCTCCTCGCGGAACCGGGCAGCGGCGCGTGTCGGTCGATCAGGCGTTGACGCGGGAACGGGTCTCGGTCACCGCATCCGGAGTTGCCGCACCGGAGGTGAGCTCGCCGTTGGGGCTGTCCTTCAGGTAGGCGAAGTCAGCCGAGGTGAGCATCGGAGCGTCGATCCGCATCCCGTAGAAGGAGCGCCACACCATGTAGACGCTGGCCAGGCCGAAGACCACAGCCAGGATCGCGTTGATGACCGGGTTGCCGATGATGATCGACAACTCGATCGCCAGCATGCCGAACAGGGTGGTGAACTTGATGACCGGGTTCAGGGCCACCGAGGAGGTGTCCTTGAACGGGTCGCCCACGGTGTCGCCGACGATCGAGGCGTCGTGCAGTTCGGTGCCCTTGGCCTGCAGGTCGACCTCGACGATCTTCTTCGCGTTGTCCCAGGCGCCGCCGGCGTTGGCCATGAAGATGGCCTGGTAGAGCCCGAAGATGGCGATCGAGATCAGGTAGCCGATGAAGAAGTACGGCTCGACGAAGGCGAAGGCCAGGGTGGCGAAGAAGATGCCCAGGAAGATGTTGAACATGCCCTTCTGGGCGTACTGGGTGCAGATCTCGACGACCTTGCGGGAGGTCTCGACCGAAGCCTTGGTGGTGCCTTCGAGGTCGATGTTGGCCTTGATGAACTCCACCGCCCGATAGGCGCCGGTGGAGACCGCCTGGGTGCTGGCGCCGGTGAACCAGTAGATGATCGCGCCGCCGGTGATCAGGCCCAGCAGGAACGGCACGTGCAGCAGCGACAGGTTCTCGACGTTGTTCGTCAGGCCGCTGGTGAGGCCCATGATGATGGAGAAGATCATGGTGGTGGCGCCGACGGCCGCCGTCCCGATCAGCACCGGCTTGGCCGTGGCCTTGAAGGTGTTTCCGGCGCCGTCGTTGGCCTCGAGCAGGTACTTGGCCCGCTCGAAGTTGGGCTTGATGCCGTAGTCACGCTCAAGTTCCTCGCGGATGCCGGGCACCGACTCGATCTGGGAGAGCTCGTACACGCTCTGGGCGTTGTCGGTGACCGGGCCGTAGGAGTCGACCGCGATGGTGACCGGGCCCATGCCCAGGAAGCCGAAGGCGACCAGGCCGAGGGCGAACACGCCCGGGGCCAGCATGATGCCGCCGGTGATCACGCCGTCGACCATCGAGCCGGCCGGAATCATCGTGGAGACGCCGTACGCTCCGCTCATCAGGGCCACGATGGCGATGCCCAGCCAGTAGGCGGAGAAGTTACCGGCCACCAGGCCGGAGAGGATGTCGAGCGACGGCCCGCCTTCCTTGGCCGACTTCACGACCTCCTCGACATGCTTGGCCTTGACGCCGGTGAACACCTTCACCAGTTCGGGGATGACCGCGCCGGCCAGGGTGCCGAAGCTGATGATCAGCGACAACTGCCACCACAGGTTCGGCTGTCCGGGGATGTCGGAGAGCATCAGCGCGGACATGATGAAGGTGAGCAGCATCGAGACGATCGAGGTGATCCAGACCAGCGAGGTGAGCGGGGTCTCGAACTCCATCTCGTCGGCGTCGGCGTACTTGGCCTTCGCCCACATGGCGTTTCCGAAGTAGGAGAGCCCGGAGGCCACCAGCATGATCGCGCGGATGAAGAAGATCCACACCAGGAAGTGCGCCTGCAGATCGGCCTGGACACCCAGCAGGATGAAGGTGATCAGGGCGACGCCGGTGACGCCGTAGGTCTCGAAGCCGTCGGCGGACGGGCCGACCGAGTCGCCGGCGTTGTCACCGGTGCAGTCGGCGATGGTGCCGGGGTTGCGCGGGTCGTCCTCGCCGATCTTGAAGACGATCTTCATCAGGTCGGAGCCGATGTCGGCGATCTTGGTGAAGATGCCGCCGGCGATCCGCAGGGCGGAGGCGCCCAGGGACTCACCGATCGCGAAGCCGAGGAAGCAGGCGGTGGCGATCTCGGGGGGCAGGAACATCATGATGGCGAGCATCATGATCAGCTCGGTCGAGATCAGCACCATGCCGACGCTCATGCCCGAGCGCATCGGGATGTCGTAGACCTTGAACGGCTTGCCCTCCAGCGCCGCGAACGACGTGCGGGAGTTGGCGAAGGTGTTGAGCCGGATGCCGTACCAGGCGATCCCGTAGGAACCGGCCATGCCGATGATGGCGAACAGCAGCACGATGAACACGCGTCCCCAGCCGCCGGTGGTGTTCAGGAAGCCGAAGTAGACCAAGATCACAGAACCGATGAAGGCGAACAGCAGCATCAGGAACTTGCCCTGCTGGGCGAGGTAGGCCTTGCAGGTCTCGTAGATGAGCTCGGACACGTCGCGCATCGACTCGTGGACGGGCAGGTTCTTCAGCTTCATGTAGCTGAGCAGGCCGAAGGTGAAGCCGCCGACGCAGATCAGCATGCCGATCAGCAGCAGCCACCAGCCGCTGATACCGCCGAAGAAGATGGCGGCATGCAGGTCGGGCAGCGGCAGGTCGAACTCGCTCGTGTGGGAACCTGTGTGACCTGCCTCACCGCCCCCACCCGAGCAGGCGGTCAGGGTCAGGGCCAGCAGTCCGAAGAGGCCGAGCAGGGCCGGGCGCACGCGACGGTGGGTGCGCGATTGTGGAGGTTGTGGAGCAAGCGATGAGGTTGTCACGACACTATCCTTCAGGAGAACCCCGGGTTCACGAGGGGTGGCGGCCCGGCCTGTACCTTTGACCTGACAAAGTCGCCGAGAGCAGCCTACGACGCCTTGTCGTAGTTGTCACAACGAGCCACGTGCTGGATGCCAGGTTGAGTCTGGCGCAAAATAGGTCAGAATGGTGTTGTGAAATCATTCGCCGACGAGGACCTCGAGCGGGACCCCGAAACGGCCGATCCCGTCCAGTCGGAGTCGGACGCGTCGACCCGCTCGCGGGTTTCGCGCGAGATCCTGCAGCACGGTCCCTCGACTGCCAACGAACTCGCCCGCCGGCTGGGCCTGACTCCCGCGGCGGTCCGCCGCCACCTCACCGTCCTGCTGAGCCTTGGCCACCTGACCTCCCGGGAGCAGCGGGTGTACGGGCACCGGGGCCGTGGCCGTCCGGCCAAGGTCTTCGCACTCACCGACGCCGGCCGCGGAGTCTTCTACCAGGCCTATGACGATCTGGCGATCGACGCGTTGGGCTACCTGCGGGAAGTGGCGGGGGAGGACTCTGTGCGCAACTTCGCCGAGCGCTTCGCCGCCGGGATCGGAGATCGATTCGACGCGGTGCGCGGGGAATACCAGGTGCCGGTCCAGGCGTTGGTCGAAGCGTTGACCGTGGAGGGCTTCGTCGCATCACTGCAGCCGATCGCCTCCGGGGTGCAACTGTGCCAGTACCACTGCCCGGTCGCCCATGTGGCGGCCGAGTTCCCGGAGTTGTGTGAAGCCGAGACCCGCGAGTTCTCGCGGTTGCTTGATTCCCACGTGCAACGGCTGGCCACGATCGCCCATGGTGACGGGGTCTGCACTACCCACATCCCCAGGCCGGTCGAAAGAACCGTCCAGCTGACCGACGAACGAAAGGCCGTCTGATGACCGCGACAGCACCTGTAGCACCGGGACTGGGATCGACCCAGGAAGAGCACCTGGAGGCGCTCGGGGCCTACCAGTACGGCTGGCACGACTCCGACATGGCCGGTTCCACCGCCCGCCGTGGCCTCACCGAGGACGTGGTACGCAACATCTCCCGGCTGAAGAACGAACCGGAATGGATGCTGGCGACCCGCCTGAAGGGCCTCCGCCTCTACGAGCGGAAGCCGATGCCGGTGTGGGGAGCGGACCTGAGCGGCATCGACTTCGACAACATCAAGTATTTCGTCCGTTCGACCGAGAAGCAGGCCAACACCTGGGAGGACCTGCCCGACGACATCAAGCGCACCTACGACCGGCTGGGCATCCCCGAGGCCGAGAAGATGCGGCTGGTGGCGGGCGTCGCCGCCCAGTACGAGTCCGAGGTCGTCTACCACAAGATCAACGAGGAGCTGGAGCGCCAGGGCGTCATCTTCCTCGACACCGACACCGGCCTGAAGGAACACCCGGAGCTGTTCCAGGAGTACTTCGGCACGGTGATCCCGGTGGGCGACAACAAGTTCGCCTCGCTGAACACCGCGGTGTGGTCGGGCGGTTCGTTCATCTACGTGCCGAAGGGCGTGCACGTGACGATTCCGCTGCAGGCCTACTTCCGGATCAACACCGAGAACATGGGCCAGTTCGAGCGGACGTTGATCATCGCCGACGAGGGCTCCTACGTCCATTACGTCGAGGGCTGCACCGCGCCGATCTACTCCTCGGACTCGCTCCACTCCGCAGTGGTCGAGATCATCGTCAAGAAGAACGCCCGGGTGCGCTACACCACCATCCAGAACTGGTCGACCAACGTCTACAACCTGGT
This sequence comes from Propionibacteriaceae bacterium, assembly GCA_016717345.1. Classification (GTDB taxonomy): domain Bacteria; phylum Actinomycetota; class Actinomycetes; order Propionibacteriales; family Propionibacteriaceae; genus Propionicimonas. The sequence continues at coordinate 17,981 of JADKFR010000012.1, read as the reverse complement.
CACCAAGCGCGCCACCTGCGAGGCGGGCGCGACCATGGAGTGGATCGACGGCAACATCGGTTCCAAGGTGACCATGAAGTACCCGGCGGTCTACCTGCTGGGCGAGCACTCCCGGGGCGAGACCCTGAGCATCGCGTTCGCCGGTGAGGGCCAGCATCAGGACGCCGGCTCCAAGATGGTGCATGCGGCTCCGCACACGTCCAGTTCGATCATTTCCAAGTCGGTCGCCCGGGGCGGTGGCCGGGCGTCGTATCGCGGGTTGGTCCAGGTCCAGGAAGGCGCTCATCACTCGGCGTCGTCGGTCAAGTGCGACGCCCTGCTGGTCGACACCATCTCCCGCTCGGACACCTACCCCTACGTCGACGTCCGCGAGGACGACGTCTCGATGGCCCACGAGGCCACCGTCTCGAAGGTGAGCGACGACCAGCTGTTCTACCTGATGAGCGCGGCATGGGCGAGGACGAGGCGATGGCGATGATCGTGCGCGGCTTCGTCGAGCCGATCGCCCGCGAGCTGCCGATGGAGTACGCCCTCGAACTCAACCGGCTGATCGAACTGCAGATGGAAGGGGCCGTGGGCTAGGGCCTGCGGCACGGAGCTGACGAAAGAGAACATGACAGTGACTGCTGTGCCCGCTGTGGCAGAGGCCATCGAGACGGTGGCCTCCCACCTGCACCCGAGGCCGTCCTATGACCTGGCCGACCATCCCGTCCCCAACGGACGGGAGGAGGTGTGGCGGTTCACCCCGCTGCGGCGCCTGCGCGGGCTTCTGGACGGGACCCCGAGCGCGGCCCGACTGTCCTGGGAGGTGTCGCTGCCCGCCGAGGTCACCATGACCGACATCTCCAGTGGCGCGGTGCGCGCCCTCGGGGTGCCGGCGCCGGTCGACCGGATCTCCGCCCTGGCGGCGAGCCTGTCCGCGGGGGCGGTCAAGGTCGAGGTGCCCAGCGGGCTCGCCCTGAGCGAGCCGATCGTGGTGAACCTGAGCGGTGAGAGCGTCAACGACCTGGTCTACGGGCAGGTCGTGTTCGTGGTCGGCGCGAATTCCGCCGCCACGATCGTCGTCCACCACACCGGCAGCGCGCGGTACGCCTCCAGTGTCTCGGTGCTGGTCGGGGACGGCGCCACCGTGAACTTCGTCAGCCTGCAGGACTGGGCCGACGACGCCGTCCACGCCGGCCACGTGGGCCTGCGGATCGGCCGGGACGCTCGGGTGCGCACGGTGTCGGCCAGTCTCGGCGGCGATCTGGTGCGGCTGGTGGAGACCGCCGAGTACGACGGCCCGGGCGGCGAACTGGAGCAGTTCGGGCTCTACTTCGTCGACGCCGGGCAGCACGTCGAGCATCGGCTGTTCGTCGACCACAACGCGCCGCACACCCGTAGCCGCGTGGACTACCGCGGCGCGCTGCAGGGCAAGGGCGCCCACTCGGTCTGGGTCGGCGACGTGCTGATCCGCAAGATCGCCGAGAACATCAACACCTACGAGAGCAACAAGAACCTCGTCCTCACCGACGGCTGCCGCGCCGACTCGGTGCCCAACCTCGAGATCGAGACCGGTGAGATCGAGGGTGCCGGGCACTCCTCGACGACCGGGCGTTTCGATGACGAGCAGCTGTTCTACCTGCGCTCCCGCGGGATTTCGGAGGAGGAGGCACGCCGACTGGTGGTGCACGGGTTCTTCGCCGACATCATCCGCCGGATCGGGGTGCCCGACATCGAACGTGGCCTGTTGACCACCATCGAGCACGAACTCGAGGCCACCATCGGCGCGCCCACCCCTGGCGCGGCCGGCGAACGGCGGGGGGTGGCGCTCGTCCGCGCCTGCGGGGTCGCCGACGTTCCGGTCGGCGGCACCCTGGCCGTCGACCTGGGCGGCGACGCCGACATTGCGGTCGTCAACACCGCCGAAGGCTTCTTCGCCATCCGGGACGAGTGCTCCCACGGGGCGGTGCCGCTGAGCGAGGGGGAGGTCGAGGGCTGCACCCTGGAGTGCTACTTGCACGGGTCGCGCTTCGACCTGCGCACCGGCCAGCCGCTGGAGTTGCCGGCGCTGGTACCCGTCCCCGTCTTCGCCGTCCGTATCGACGGCGACGATGTCCTGATTGACCCTGACCAACCGATCGCTATCCAGGAGTCGTAACGCGTATGTCCACATTGACCATCACTGATCTGCACGTCGAGGTCGAGACCGAAAATGGGCCGAAGGAGATCCTCAAGGGGGTCAACCTGACCGTCCGCAGCGGCGAGGTGCACGCGATCATGGGCCCGAACGGGTCGGGCAAGTCGACCCTGGCCTACTCCATCGCCGGTCACCCCAAGTACAGGATCACCTCCGGTTCGGTGGACCTGGACGGTGTCGAACTCAGCGAACTGAGCGTCGACGCCCGGGCGAAGGCCGGACTCTTCCTGGCCATGCAATACCCCATCGAGGTGCCGGGGGTGTCGGTCGCCAACTTCCTGCGGACGGCCAAGACGGCGCTGTCAGGTGAGGCGCCCAAGGTACGGACCTGGGTGAAGGAGGTCAACGCGGCCATGGACCGTCTGGGCCTTGACCACAGTTTCGCTGCGCGTTCCCTCAACGAGGGCTTCTCCGGAGGGGAGAAGAAGCGCAACGAGATCGTGCAGCTCGAACTGCTGAACCCGAAGTTCGCCGTGCTGGACGAGACCGACTCCGGCCTCGACATCGACGCCTTGCGGATCGTCTCGGAGGGGGTCAACCGGTACATGGCCGCGGGCGACCACGGCCTGCTCCTGATCACGCACTACACCCGCATCCTCAACTACATCACGCCCACCTTCGTCCACGTCTTCGTCGACGGGCACATCGTTGCCGAGGGCGGCCCGGAGCTCGCTGATCGGCTTGAGGTCGATGGGTACGACCGCTTCGTCAAGGCCGCGAAGGTCGATGCCTGACGTCGAGACGATCCGGGCCGACTTCCCCATCCTGTCTCGGCGGGTGGGGAAGTACCCGCTGGTCTACCTCGATTCCGCCAACACCTCGCAGAAGCCCCGCGCGGTGGTGGACGCGATCTCGACGCACTATCTGGAGCACAACGCCAACGTCGCGCGGGCGATGCACATGCTGGGGGCGGAGGCGACGGCAGGATTCGAGTCGGCCCGGGCCACCGTGGCCAGGTTCGTGGGCGCGGCAAGGCCCGAAGAGATCGTCTTCACCAAGAACGCGTCCGAGGCGCTGAACCTGGCAGCCCACACCCTGGGGGCGAGGCTGGTGTGGGCGACGAGATCGTCATCAGCGTGCTGGAGCACCACTCCAACATCGTGCCGTGGCAGTTGCTGGCCCAGCGCACCGGGGCGGTGCTGAGATGGTTCGACATCACCGAGGCCGGCCGGCTGGACCTGGCGAAGGCCGAGGCGGACGGTCTCATCAACGAGCGGACCCGGATCGTCTCCCTGGCCTGGGTGTCCAACGTGCTCGGGACGGTCAACCCGGTCGCCCAGATCGCCGCCCAGGCCCACGCCGTCGGCGCGATCGTCGTGGTGGACGGGTCGCAGGGGGTTCCCCAGCTGCCCACCAGGGTGTCCCAGTTGGGTGCCGACCTCCTCGCCTTCACCGGGCACAAGCTGGTGGGACCGACCGGCATCGGCGTGCTGTGGGGACGCTACGACCTGCTCGCCGGTTTGCCCCCGTTCCTGGGGGGCGGCGAAATGATCGAGGTCGTCACCATGGAGTCCTCCACCTACGCACCCCCGCCGTACCGGTTCGAAGCCGGGACGCCGCCGATCGCGCAGGCGGTCGGCCTGGGAGCCGCCATCGAGTATCTCGAAGGGGTCGGGATGGAGTGGGTGGCCGCCCACGAGACCGAGATCACCGCCTACGCCCTGGCGGGCATGGCCTCGCTGCCAGGGGTACGGGTCCTCGGCCCCACCGAGGCGGTCGATCGGGGCGGCGCGGTGTCGTTCACGCTGTCCACCACCGACGGCCTGGAGATCCACCCTCACGACGTGATGCAGCTGCTGGATGCCCGGGGGATCGCGGTCCGCGGCGGCCACCACTGTGCGCGTCCGTTGCATGCCAGACTCGGGATCACCGCCTCCAGCCGGGCGTCCAGCTACCTCTACACCACCACAGGCGAGATCGACGCACTCATCGACGGCCTCGCCTACGTCCAGGATTTCTTCGGGAGGCGCGCATGAGCGTCGAAGCGATGTACCAGGAGATCATCCTGGACCACTACCGGGAGAAGCACCACGCGGGCCTGCGGGAGCCGTTCGGTGCCGAGGTCCACCACGTGAACCCCACCTGCGGCGACGAGGTGACGCTGCGGGTCGCCCTGGCGGGTGACCGGGTCGCGGACGTCTCCTACGACGGTGTCGGGTGCTCGATCTCCCAGGCGTCGACCTCGGTGATGACCGATCTGGTGATCGGTCGGTCGATCAGCGAGGCACTCGGCCTCCACGAGGAGTTCACCGCCCTCATGCACGGCCGTGGCGAGATCGAACCCGACGAAGAAACCCTGGAGGATGCGATCGCCTTCGCTGGGGTCGCCAAATTCCCGGCGCGCGTCAAGTGCGCCTTGTTGGGCTGGTCGGCGTTCAAGGACGCGGTCGCCCAGATTCCGGTTGAAGGAGAGCCCTCATGACCCAGCCACCCCGTCCCTCCGACCTCGTGGACGACACCCTCCCCGATCAGGTGCCGTCGGCCCGTCCGACCGAAGCCGAGGTGTTGGAGGCCATGATGGACGTCGTCGATCCGGAGTTGATGGTCAACGTCGTCGACCTCGGGCTGGTGTACGGCGTCACCATCGACGAGCACAACTACGCCACCATCGACATGACCCTCACCTCGCCGACCTGCCCGCTGACCGACCGGCTGGAGTACGACACCCAGTTGGCGCTGGAGGGACTGGTCAACGGGGTGACCATCAACTGGGTGTGGCTCCCGCCGTGGACGCTGGAGAACATCACCGAGGACGGTCGCGAGCAGTTGCGCTCGATCGGGTACAACCTCTAACACTCCCAGGAGTCTGCTGGCGCGGGCCGTTCTTCAGGCAGGTCAGCGACGCGTGAGGTGGAGGCCCGCGATCATGCAGCGGGCCGACCCACCGGAGAGTTCGATGGTGGGCAGCTTCAGGGCGACGACCTCCGCGCTCTGCTCGATCATCGCCACCTGGTCGCGGGTCAGGGCCTGAGCCGCCCGCTGTGACATCACGAGGATCCGGTGCCGTCCGGTCAACTCGATGGCATTGCCGGCGAACTCGCGCACCTGGGACCACGCCAGCGGAACCAGCAGGTGTCCGCTCTCGAGGAGCCGCTGTTCCACCTCCGCGCGCCGACGCGGCTGGGTGATCGCGTCCAGGCACATCATCGCCAGGTCGGTTCCGATGCTCAGCAGCACGTTGGTGTGGTAGATCGTCCGTCCGGCCGGGTCCGCGGCGGGGAAGACCATGGGTTCGTAGCCGAAGGCGGTGCAGAAGCGTTCCAGCAGGATCGGGTCGGCCCGCGCTGAAGCCGCGACGTAGGCGATCCGCTCGGCGTGGTCGAGGACCATGGCCCCGGTGCCTTCCAGGAACAGGCCGTCGTACTCCATCCCCGAGTAGTCGATCACCTCCTGGACGCGGTACTCGCGCTTCAGCAGTTCGATCACGTCTGCCCGACGCTCCCGGCGTCGGCTCGGCGCGTACATCGGGTAGATGGCCACCCGGCCGCCGTGGTGGGTGGAGAACCAATTGTTGGGAAAGACCGAGTCGGGGGTGTCGCTGCCGGTGTCCTCGAAGACGTGGACGTGAACCCCGGCCTCGACCAGGCGATCCACCGCGGCGTCGAACTCCGCCAGAGCCGCTCGCGACACCTCGGCGGCCGAGAGTGCCGAGGCGGACTGGAAGACGTTGTCGGCCAGGGTCTCGGGGTTGGGGCCGAAGTGATGAGGCCGCACCATGACCACGCTGGAGGGTGCCTGCACCGAGTGCCCGCTCACTGTCCACTCCCTCTGGCGGCAGGATCCCACCGCGCCCGTCCGCAGCCTAGAGCACACTCCTGGCCCTGTCCGGAAGCTGACAGGATGGGCCCATGCAGCAGCGCGTCCTGACCAGTCGGCTCGACCTCCAGGTGGCCGGAACCAGCCAACTCGTCCTCTGTGTCGCGGTGGCCGAGGGGGTTCCGCTCGCCTCCGAACAGCTGCGGATCACCGCCGACGGCGTACCGGTCCTGCCCACTGAGGTGATGGACGATCACGGGACCCGGTTGCACGTGCTGGAGGTCGGTGCCGGACGGGTGATCGTGGACTACGAAGCCGTCGTCACCGGGCTGGCCGAGCCGGCCCCGGTGACCCCCGCCGACCGGATCCGCTATCTGCGTCCCAGCCGGTACTGCGAATCGGACTCGCTCGGACCCACCGCTTTCGCCGAGTTCGCGGGCCTGACGGGTCTCAACCTGCTGCGGGCCGTCGTCTCGTGGGTGAACGGACACCTGCGCTACGTCGAAGGGTCGAGCCTGCCCACCGACAGCGCGGTGCGCACCCTGCTGACCCGCCAAGGGGTTTGCCGCGACTTCTCGCACCTGTCGATCGCCCTGCTCAGGGCGCTCAACGTCCCGGCCAGGTTGGTGGCCGTCTACGCCCCCGGGCTGACCCCGATGGAGTACCACGCTGTCTGCGAGGCGCTCATCGATGACGCGTGGTGGGTGGTGGACGCCACCCAACTCGCTCCGCGGCAGAGTCTGGTGCGGGTCGCGACCGGACGTGATGCCGCCGACACCGCCTTCTTGACGAGCTTCGGCGCCGGGGTGGAGTTGACGGGCCTGGACGTGACCGCGGTGGCGTCCGACTTCACCCTGGACGACTCGGTGGCGCTGACGCAGTTGCGCTGAACGCGCGCCTGCCTGCCGTCCTGCCAGGGGGTCGATGGTCCGTCCCGTCGGAGGAAGGCCGTACGATTCCCCCCATGACTCAACCCGACGCACCCGCCGAGACGGTCTCGCCCGAGGTCGCCATGCCGGTGGCCACCCCGGCCCCTCCCTCCGTGGCCGGCCCGAGGTCGCGCGTGCTGGCCGACCTCGGCCACCCGTTCGTCTGGGGATTCACGGTGGCCTTCGGGGCGCTGGCCGCCTGGGCGCTCGGGGGTGCGGTGGTGTCGCTGTCCGCCGTGCTGGTCTACATCGGTGTCGCGCTGTTCATGGCGCTGGCCCTGGACCCGTTGGTGCGCTGGCTCGAGGGCCGCAAGATGTCGCGGGGACTCAGCATCACCGTCGTGTTCGTCGCCTTCGCCGTGCTGATGGGTGGGCTGATGGCGATCGTCCTGCCGATGGCGATCCAGCAGGTGATCGGGTTCGCCCAAGCCGTCCCCGGCTACATCACGAACCTGCAGAATTCGGACTGGCTGAATCAGCTGGTCCAGTTGACCGGCAATGAGCAGATCGTGGACGACCTGTTGAACCAGGTCCGCACCTATCTGTCCAACCCCTCCAACATCATGTCGATCGCCGGCGGGGCGCTGGCGGTCGGGTCGGGCATCATGTCCGGCGTCACCGGCGCCATGTTCATCCTCATCCTCACCTTGTACTTCCTGGCGACCCTGCGCGGCATGAAGGCCGCGATGTACCGGCTGGCGCCTGCCTACGCCCGGTTGACCGTCGCCAAGCTCACCGATCAGATCACCGAATCGGTGGGTGGTTACGTCACCGGGATGTTCATCCTGGCGGCGGCGAACGCGGTCTTCTCCTTCATCCTGTTGACCCTGCTCGGCTACCAGTTCGCCGCGCTGCTGGCCGTCCTGGCGTTGTTCATCACGATGATCCCGATGATCGGTCCGGCCATGTTCTGGGTGATCGCCTCGATCGCTTGCTTCTTCGATTCCTGGTGGGTCGGCCTCACTTTCACGATCGTCTACTTCGCCTACATGCAAGTGGAGGCCTACCTGATGACCCCGAAGATCATGAGCAAGCAGATCTCGATCCCCGGTTCGCTGGTGATCATCGGCGCGCTGGTCGGCGGCACCCTGTTGGGCCTCCTTGGCGCCCTGGTCGCCGTCCCTGTGACGGCCGCGATCCTGATGCTGGTCGAGGAACTCTTCATCCCCAAACAGGACGCGAAACTGACCGCGCCCGAGGACAGCAGCCTGGCCTGAGCCTTCGGCTGTTTTGACCCAACCCGCCTCAGCGGGGGAGGATCGAACAACGATGTTGGTGGCGCGCGAGGTAGAAGTCAGGGCTGGTGCCCGAAGGTTGTTGTCCCCGGTGAGTTTCCAGGTGGCCTCCGGCGACCGGATCGGATTGGTGGGACGCAACGGCGCCGGAAAGACCACGCTGACCCGCATTCTCGCGGGTGAGTCGCTGCCGGCGGCCGGCCAGATCAGCCGGACCGGCCAGATCGGCTACCTCCCGCAGGACCCACGCACCGGTGACCTCGACCAGTTGGCCAAGGACCGGATCCTTTCGGCCCGTGGCCTCGACGGCATCCTGGTCCGGCTGAGCCGCTACGCCACCGCGATGTCGGTGGCCACCGGCGCCGAACAGGAGGCAGCGATGACCTCCTACACCCGGGCCGAAACGGAGCTCGCAGCCGCCGGTGGCTATGCGGCGGAGGCCGAAGCGGCCCGGATCGCTGCGAACCTCGGGCTGCCCGACCGGGTGTTGGGGCAGCAACTGCGCACCTTGTCGGGGGGCCAGCGGCGCCGCGTCGAACTGGCCCGCATTCTGTTCTCCGGTGCCGACACCCTGCTGCTGGACGAGCCGACCAACCACTTGGACGCCGACTCGATCGTGTGGCTGCGGGGCTACCTGGGGACGTTCAGCGGGGGCCTGCTGATCATCTCCCACGACGTCGGGCTGCTGGAGGCGACTGTCAACAAGGTCTTCCATCTGGACGCGAACCGGGCCGAGCTCGACGTCTACTCGATGGACTGGAAGCGGTACCTGCTGCAACGAGAAACCGACGAGAAGCGGCGCAAGCGGGAACGCGCCAACGCCGAACGCAAGGCTGAGACCTTGATGGCCCAAGCCGACAAGATGCGGGCCAAGGCCACGAAGGCCGTCGCGGCCCAGAACATGGCCAGGCGCGCTGAAAAGCTGCTGGCAGGACTCGAAGACACCCGCGCGGCGGACAAGGTGGCGAAGATTCGCTTCCCCAAGCCCGCCCCCTGTGGGAAGACCCCACTGACCGCCTCCGAGCTCAGCAAGTCCTACGGTTCGCTGGAGGTGTTCACCGCCGTCGACCTGGCCATCGACCGGGGCTCCAAGGTCGTCGTGCTGGGGCTCAACGGCGCTGGCAAGACCACGCTGCTGCGCATCCTGGCCGGGATCGAGGAGCCGGACACCGGGCAGGTTCGGCCGGGCCACGGTCTGCGCCTGGGCTACTACGCCCAGGAGCACGAGACCCTCGACGTGTCCCGCTCGGTCCTGGAGAACATGGTCACCGCCTCACCCGACCTCACCGAGACCGAGGTGCGCAAGATCCTCGGATCCTTCCTGTTCAGCGGCGACGACGTGGACAAGCCCGCCCGGGTGCTCTCGGGTGGGGAGAAGACCCGGCTGGCGCTGGCGATGCTGGTGGTGTCGGCGGCCAACGTCCTGCTGCTCGACGAGCCGACCAACAACCTCGATCCGGCGTCCCGCCGCGAGGTGCTGCAGGCGATCCGGACCTACGCCGGCGCGGTCGTCATGGTCACCCACGACGAGGGCGCGGTTGACGCGCTGGACCCGGATCGGGTGCTGGTGTTGCCCGACGGCATCGAGGACCTCTGGAATCCCGAGTACGCCGAGTTGATCTCGCTCGCCTGAACTCATCCCCGGCTCAAGGGCCTGTCGGTCGGGCGGCGGCTACAACGCTCCAGCGATGTGGGCCCCACCCACGAACCCCGCGGCCAGCGCCAGGGCCGTCCGGTGGACGGCGTCCTCACCGGGCAGGTACCGCGGATGGTGCAGTCCGATCTCGTGGCGACCGTCCGTGGTGGGTCCGTGGCCGGTGCCGACGAACATCATCAGGATCGGGGCCACCCGGGAATAGTGCGAGAAGTCGTCGGCTCCCAGCGATCGGAACGGCTGGTGCGCCACCATCATCCCGGCCGCCTCCAGCAGGCCATCGACGGTCTCCACGAGCCGGGTGTCGTTACTGAGCACCGGATCGCCGACGATGATCGTCACCTCGGCGCGGGCGCCGCGGGCGCGTGCGCTGAACTCGGCCAGGTGACGGATGGCCTCGTGCAGGTGTTCCTGGTCCGCGCTGTGCATGGTGCGGATGATGCCGTGCAGGGAGGCGCTCGCCGGAATGATGTTGTGGGCCGTTCCGCCGGTGACCTTGCCGACAGTGATCAGCGCCGGGTGGACGGGGTCGATGGTGCGGCCCACCAGTTCCTGGAGGCCCAGCACGATGCTGGCCAGGACGGGAATCGGGTCGATGGTGAGGTGAGGGTACGCTCCGTGACCAGGCTGGCCGTGGATCACGATGTCGAAGGCATCCGCGGCAGCGTTGACCCCGCCCGTTCCGGTGCTCACCACGCCGGCCGGCACCCGGGGCTGGACGTGGGCGCCGATCACCGCCTTGATGTCATGTTCCGCCAAGGCTGCCGAGGCCACCACGTCGGCGCCGCCGCAGGGCTGGACCTCCTCGCGGGGCTGGAACACCCCGAGCAGTCCCACCGGCAACTGGTCGATCTTGCGGGCGGCCTGGCAGGGCCCAGGTCGCCGCCATGTGGACGTCGTGGCCGCAGGCGTGCATCACCTCCGGAATCACCGATGCCCACGGGACCCCGGTCTCCTCGGTGAGGGGGAGGGCGTCCAGTTCCGCGCGAACCGCGACCGCCGGCCCGGTTGGAGCACCGACCCGGGTCAGGAACCCCGTGTCCGCCACCCGCGTGACTTTCATCCCAGGCATCGCCTTGCGGAGCCGGTCAACCGTCGCCCGCTCGCCGTAGCCCAGATCCGGATGCCGGTGGATCTCGCGGCGCAGGATGTTGGCCTGCGGCATCAGCTCGTCGAGATGCCGGGTCAGCTCGGCCAGAAGTTCGGCCCATGGTGACCAGGTCGGCTGCATCGGTGGCGGTCAGGTCACGACGGTGCCGGGTGCGTGACGTGGCGACCTTGGTGAAGAACTCGCTGGCGGCGGCGAGTAGGCGTCCCTCCTTCTCTGGTTCGATATCGAGGAGCCCCTCGCGGGCACGCAATCCCGCCAGGTGCCCGGGGTTGGGGACGGCGACCACCAGTCGTCCCTCAATGGTGAGGACGCGGGCGAACTCAGCCAGGTTGCGCGGTGCGAAGACGGCCAGCACCACGTCGACGCTCCGGTTGCGCAGCGGCAGCGGCTTCCAGACATCCGCCACCACCGCCGCGATCCGCACGTCCGCCTGCGCCGCCCGCTTGGCCGCAGCCGTCGAGACATCCAGCGCGATGCCACGGTGTCCAGGGTCGTCCCCCAACGCCCGACGCAGGTAGTGCGCAGTGCCGGAGCCGACCTCGAGGATGGCTCGGCCGTCTCGGGTGGCCGCCGTCACCAGGTCGAGCAGAGGATCGAAGCAACCCGACTCGAGCACTCGGGCGCGCGCGGCCAACATCACGGGCGTGTCCGCGTTGGCAGGCTGCGGCCCGCCCAGCAGGTTGAGGTAGCCCTGCCGAGCGATGTCGAAGCTGTGCCCGGAGTCGCACACCGCCGCCGCGGGGGTCAGGCCGATCTCGTGCCCACAGAGGGGGCAGGCCAGCAACCCCACAGCGGCACGCAACGCCATGGTCACGCAGCGGTGAACTGCAGCGCCTTGCCGTCGGCGGCGGTAAGGGTGAGCGTGGCGCCCTCCTGCGTGAGGGTGGTTGCCGCTTCAAGGATCATCAGCACTGCCGTCTCCTGGGCAGTCGCAGCTTCGTTCGCACACGCCATCTTGGTGCTCATCAGCGGGCCGACCTTGATCGTCGTCCCGGTGATCGCGGCCTGGCCGCGGAAGGTGTTGCAGGCCTTGCCGGTGAGTGCACCGTCGGTCAGCACCAGCGTGACGTCGTAGCCTGCCACCGGCGAACTGACAGCCTCATTGGCCACGATCCCGGACAGCTTCCAGGTGGTGCCCAGCAGCGGGGTCTCGGGGACGGGGAGGAGCTGGGTGAGCACAAGGAGCACCCGGCCGCTCTTGTCGAGTACCCTCGATCTGCGCAGCGTCGCCGCGGAAGGAGTGGCGGCGAGCGCCTGGGTGAAGGCGGTCTCCTGCTCCATGACGCCCGGACCGGTGCACGCCATCATCGTCATCGCCACCTGCCCGACCGCCAGCGCTGAGCCCGAGGTCGTGTAGCCGCCGGTGAACCGGTTGCAGCCGGTCGTCCCAGACACCGTCAGGTCCCCGCCGAAGTCGACGATCGGCTGGGCGCCGGCGAGCACGGGGTGCCCTGATCGACGTCACCAGCCACGAGGTGCCCTTGATGGTGGGTGTCAGGGTCGCCGGGACCACCGACGTACAGGCGACCAGCAGGCCCGCCATCGCCAGAACTGTCAGTACCAATCGCTTCACGGCGCCTCCTCGCGCACTGGGGCAGGGTTTGCCCGCTGCTTCGCCTTCACATCGGATCGGATCATGAGCACCAGGCCGAGGGCAGCTAACCCGCTGAATGAGAACCATTGAAGCGCATAGGAGAAGTGGTTGCCCTCATTGAGGTCGGGGGGTTCAACCGGTGCGAGGCCCGCGGGATCCGCCGGGGCGATCTCGACCACCCCCAGGTAGCCCTCCAAGACCGGGTACGGCAACGTCGTGCCGATCGCCACGGAGTTGATCAGCCGGATCGCACCTTGATCCGGAATGGTGGCCTTGCCATCGCCGGTCTCGTTGCGTCGCACTGTGCCGACGATCGTCACGGTGCCAGCGGGCGGTGGGGGGGCGACCCTCGGAAAGTCCTGGCCCGCCGGCCGCTCCGCGAATCCGCGGCTGACCAGCAGGTGCCGTCCGTCGCTGGTCTGCAGCACCCCGAGCACCTCGTAGCCGGTCGCCCCGGCATTCGAGCGATACCGGACGACGTACTGGCGGGCGGCATCGAAGGTTCCGGTGACCCGGACCTTCTGCCACTGGTCGGCCTCCACGATCGGACGGCCGAACACTTCGGCGAAGTCGACGATCGGTGAGGTCTCGTGCTCGACGACCACCTCGTTGCGCTCCCGGCGCTGTTCCAGCCTGCTCAACTGCCAGTTGCCAAGGTTGACGAAGGCCACGACCAGCCCGATCACGACAGCCGCCAGCGCCAGCCAGCGAGGCCAAAGGCGCCGGGTGGGCGACGTCATTCCCATGGGCTTGTTGAGCAGGCTCATTCCGTCTCGTCCACCACCGTTCCGGGAACGGTTTGGGAGCTGGCCAGCGCGGGACGGGTCAGATCGTCGGCCCCTGGCGTCGGCGGGGCCGAGCGCAGGTCGATCGCGTTGGCCAACATCACCGCGAGCGCGGGCAACACCGCGGCCGCGACCAGCAACCCGAGGTTCCACGGCAGCGGGGTCACCGTGGCGGCGAGGAAGCAGGCGACCCGCAGTGCCATCGTCCACAGGTAACGGGTGCGTCGCTGGTCGGTATCCAACGACCGGCTGAACCGCGCGCTGGTGATCAGCGCTCTCTGGTCCCGCTCGCGGCTCCGACTCACGTCCTCCAGCCTAGATCGGACAAGGAAGCGTCACGCATTCTGTGCGGTTCGGAGTGGGCGCCGGGGGTCCCACCCGATAGCGTTGCGGCCGTGACTGTTTCCGAAACGCCCCTGCGCAGCGTCCTCGTCACCGGTGGCAACCGGGGGATCGGACTCGCCATCGTCGAGCGATTCGTGGCCGATGGCCACCGGGTGGCCGCCTTGAGCCGGGGGGGCGACGCACCGTCCGGGGCTCTGGGCTTCGCCTGCGATGTGTCCGACGCCGCCCAGGTCGACGCGGCCTTCAAGGCGGCCGAGGCCGAACACGGTCCGGTGGAAGTGCTGGTCGCGAACGCCGGGATCACGAAGGACACCCTGATCCTGCGGATGAGCGAAGCCGACTGGGCTTCGGTGCTGGACGTCAACCTGACCGGGTCGTTCCACGTCGCGAAGCGTGCTGCCCGGTCGATGATCCGTGGCCGGTTCGGACGCATCATCTTCACCGGTTCGGTGGTGGGTCTGTACGGCTCCGCCGGACAAGTCAATTACTCCGCCAGCAAAGCCGCCCTCGTCGGCATGGCCCGCTCGCTGACGCGCGAACTGGGAGGCCGCGGGGTGACCGCCAACGTGGTGGCCCCGGGCTTCATCGAAACCGACATGACCGCAGGCCTGGGCGAGGACATGATCGCGAAGTACCTCGCGTCCATCCCGGTGGGGCGACTCGGTCAGGTCGACGAGGTGGCCGCAGCGGTCGCCTACCTGGCCAGCAACGAGGCCAGCTACATTTCTGGCGCCGTCATCCCGGTCGATGGCGGCCTGGGTATGGGCCACTGAGGAGAGGACAGTCACATGGGCATTCTGGAGGGCAAGAACATCCTGGTCGCCGGGGTGACGATGAACACATCGATCGGCTACCGGGTCGCTGAACTCGCGCAGGCTGAGGGTGCCACCGTGGTGGTGTCGAACTTCGGTCGGGCGATGAGCCTGACCGAACGCGTCCTGAAGCGCCTTGACCCGGTACCCCCGCTCCTCGAAGTGGACGTGACCAACGAGGAGCACCTGGCGAGCCTGGCAGACCGTCTGCGCGAGCATGTCGACCACATCGACGGAGTGGTGCACTCGATCGCGTACGCCAATCCGGAGACCGCCTTGGGCGGCAAGTTCCTTACCACCGGCTTCGACGACGTGAGCATTGCGTTGCACACCTCCGCCTACTCGCTGGTCAGCCTGACCATGGCGTGCAAGCCGTTGTTCGCCGAGACCGCCTCGGTGGTCGGACTCACGTTCGATGCGCGGGGCCCCCGGCCGACGTACGACTGGATGGGAGTCTCGAAGGCGGCACTGGAGAGCGCCTCCCGCTACCTGGCCCGGTACCTCGGGCCCGAGGGCGTGCGGTGGAACCTGGTCGCCGCCGGGCCGCTGGGGACCATCGCCAAGAAGGCGATACCTGGGGCAGAGGGGCTCAACAACATCTGGGGCAAGCGTGCCCCGCTCGGCTGGGACCCCAAGGACCTCACCCCGACCGCGAAAGCTGTGGTCGCGCTGTTGAGTGACTGGTTCCCGTCCACCAGCGGCGAGATGCTGCACGTGGACGGCGGGCTGCACGCGACTGGCGCCTGACCGCTTGTCATGCCAACCGGCCGGGGTGCCAGCGGGTAGGTTGGGGCCATGGCGGTGGTGGAACTAGAGGGCGTGACGATCGTCCGATCCGGGGCGACGCTGCTCGACAGCGTGTCTTGGAAGGTGGAGGAGGGCGAGCGCTGGGTGGTGATCGGTCCCAACGGGGCGGGGAAGACCACCCTGTTGCAGGTCGTGGCCGCCCAACTGCACCCGACCCGCGGCGCCGCCACGATCCTGGACGAGACGCTGGGGGCCGTGGACGTGTTCGAGTTACGCCCCCGGATCGGTGTCGCCTCGGCGGCGCTTGCCGATCGGATCCCGCGGGGTGAGCGGGTCTGCGATGTCGTCGTCTCGGCGGCCTACGCCGTGATGGGCCGCTGGCACGAGGAGTACGACGAGTCCGACGATGATCGGGCACACGGCCTGATGTCCCAGCTGCAGGTCGACCACCTGGGCGACCGCACCTTCGGCACCCTCAGCGAGGGGGAACGCAAGCGCGTCCAGATCGCCCGGGCCATGATGACCGACCCTGAGCTGCTGCTGCTGGACGAGCCGGCTGCCGGACTCGACCTGTCGGGACGCGAGGCGCTGGTGACCGCCTTGAGCGACCTGTGCGAGGACGAACTCGCACCGTCCACTGTCCTGGTCACCCATCACGTCGAAGAGATCCCACGCGGCATCACCCACGCGCTGTTGCTGAAGAACGGCAAGGTGGTGGCCGCCGGACCGATCGAGCGGACCCTGACCGGACCCCTGCTCAGCGCCACCTTCGGCGTCCTGCTCGACGTTCGCCACGAAGAAGGACGCTGGAGCGCCCGGGCAGCCGCGCGCGCCGTGCGACGTCCCCCGACCAGACTCGCCTGACACCCAAGGAGGCGTGGTGTTCGAGTGGTTGTCAGCCAACCTGTGGATGGTGTGGCTCCTGGTTGCCGGTGGCCTCGCCATCGCCGAGGTGACCACCCTCGACTTCACGCTGCTCATGCTCGCCTCGGGAGCGCTGGCTGGGGCGGGGACGGCGTGGCTGTTCCCCGGCCTGCCCTGGTTACAGGTCGTGGTGGCGATCGTGGTGGCTGTGGCGATGCTGGCCCTGCTGCGGCCCACCCTGCTGCGGAAGGTCCGCTCGATGCCCGGCTATCGCTCCTCGCTGGACAAGATGGTGGGCAGTACCGGGCAGGCTCTGACCGCCATCACCGCGTCCGGGGGTGAGATCAAGGTGGCCGGCGAGACGTGGACGGCGCGCAGCGTCGACGGCACCACCATCCCGGCCGGATCAGAGGTGGAGGTCTATCAGGTGGACGGCGCGGTTGCGGTGGTGTACCCGCGCCACCAAGCCCTGCCGTGAGGTCTCAGCGCTTCAGCGGGTAGCTTGGGTGGGGACAGCCCACCCTGACTGGAGGATTCATGTTCCCGTTCGCTCTCGTCGCCTGGCTCGTGGTGCTCCTGGTGGTGGTCATCATCATGGTCCGCAGCGTCAAGGTGATCCGCCAACAGCAGGTCGCCGTCGTGGAACGCCTCGGCAAGTTCCGACGCACCCTCGACCCCGGCCCCCACCTGCTGGTGCCGTTCATCGACTCCGTCCGCTACCGCATGGACATGCGTGAAGTGGTCGTGCCGTTCCCGCCGCAGGGGGTCATCACCGAGGACAACCTGATGGTGAGCATCGACTCGGTGATCTATTTCCAGGTAACTGACCCCGTCCGCGCCGCGTACGAGGCCCAGAACTACATCCAGGCCATCGAACAGCTGACGATGACGACCCTGCGCAACATCATCGGCGGACTGGACTTGGAGCAGACCCTCACCAGCCGCGAAGAGATCAACCAGAAGCTCCGCGCGGTGCTGGACGAGGCAACCGGCAAGTGGGGGATCAAGGTGAATCGGGTGGAGCTGCGCTCGATCGAACCGCCAGCCACCATCAGGGACGCCATGGAGAAGGGCGCCCGCGCCGAGCGCGACAAGCGGGCCGCGATCCTGCTGGCCGAGGGCCAGCGGCAGTCCCAGATCCTGTCCGCCAGCGGAGACCGGGAGTCATCGATCCTGCGTGCCCAGGGCGAGCGCGAATCGGCGGTGCTGCGTGCCCAGGCCGACCGGCAGGCGTCGATGCTGCGAGCCGAAGGCGAGGCGCAGGCCATCACCACCACGTTCTCGGCGATCCACGCCGCCCGTCCCACCCAGTCACTGCTGGCCTACCAGTACCTGCAGATGCTGCCCAAGATGGCCCAGGGTGACGCGAACAAGCTTTGGATCATCCCAAGCGAACTCAATGATGCGCTCCGGGGGCTGGGCGGAATGCTGGGAGTACCGGCTGCCGCCGGGCCAATCGGGGCTCCTGTCGGCGATGGTGAGGCAGCCGGCGAATCCTGGCGCCGGAGAAGGTGGATGTCTTCGCAGAGATCGAGGCGCAGAAGGTGGCCGATGAGGCGCAGTCGCAGCGGTCCGTCCGCAACGCCATCGCCGAAGCAGCCGCGCTCGCTGGACGTCGCGCTTCGTACCTGCGCACCGATGCCCCGGCGCTGGAGCCCGCGAGTCCCGAGCAGCTGGATCCGGAACCCTCCGGCGAGCCGGAGCCACACCCAGAGCGAGAGCTGGCCTGACCGCTGGCGTTAGTTGGCGTGGGTACGATCGCGCCCATGAGCAGGTCTCCGTCCGCTCGACCACGAGGACCAATGCTGGGGGCTGTCGTCATGCTGGCGTTGTTCGCCCTCATGGCCGCGCACTTGATGGTGGCGCAGCCGCCCGTCACCCAGCCCTTGGACGACACCTGGCGAGCCTGGGTGGGTGCGGACGCTCCGGTCAGCGGGCCCCTGTTCTGGTTCTTCGAGCAGTTCGGCTAC
>JADKFR010000011.1 GCA_016717345.1 Propionibacteriaceae bacterium | reverse complement strand
ACCGGCGAAGCCTGGAGCTACACATCCTGCCGACGCTGGGCGACCTCAGACTCATCGAAGTGACCCGCGGCACCGTCCGCACCTGGCATGACGTCGCCTTGGCCACCGCTCCCCCGCGCGCTCGCTCCAAGGCCTACTCGCTGCTGCGTGCCCTGATGAACCCGCGGTCCACGATGAACTCATCGCCGCGTCGCCGGTGCAGCTCCCGGGGAGCCAGGTGGCTAGGCGCAAACACGAGATCGAGCCGGCGTCGATGGCGGAGCTCGACACCATCGTTGCTACCCTGCCGGATCGGCTGAGGTTGATGGTGCTGCTCGCGACCTGGTGCGCCATGAGGTACGGCGAGATCGCCGAACTGCGAAGGAAGGACATCAACGTCCCTGCCAGCCAGGTACGGATCACCCGATCGGTCAGCTTCCTCCCCGGCGGGACCAAGGTCGGGCCACCCAAAACGAAGGCCGGCACCAGGCGCGTCGCCATCCCACCCCACATCATGGACACCGTTCAGCACCACCTGGAGGCCCACGTCCTCCCCGGCGCCAACGCCTTGCTCTTCCCGAGTGACGCGGGAGCGCACCTCCACGAATCCGTCCTCTACCGCCACTGGGACCGCGCCCGCCGCGCAGCCGGACGCCCCGACCTCAGGTTCCACGACCTGCGCCACACGGGAGCCACCCTTGCCGCCCAAGCGGGGGCAACCACCGCGGAGCTTCAAGCACGCCTGGGGCATGCTACATCGGACGCCGCCATGATCTATCAGCACGCGGCCCGACAACGGGACCAGCTGCTCGCGGAGAACCTCAGCCGTCTCGCCTCCGAACAGGCGGAGCCGCGCGCTCGGTGATCGACACCAACGAAACCGACTTCGCAGACAAGGGACCCAGTCGGATCCTCATCGGCCCGTCCCTCAGTACCTTCGCGCGTGGATCATCACTCTCATGCCCATGGAGTCGACATTCGCGCTCATAATGCCCAGTTGAGGATGTCGACGTGGCTTCTCGGGATCTCGCCCAACTGCCGAGGAGCGCACGTCCGAAGTCGGCTGAGACAGTGACGTTCGCCTGGGCTGCCACGTGACAGATCGGCCACTGGGGACGTTTGGGAAGAGCCCTGCGCCTCCCGTTGGGGATCCCTTCTCCGTCTACGCTCGCAGGATTAAAGCTCCAGCTCCTCGGGATCAGGGTTTGAGTGATGCCCGCGAGTCCAGAAGGCAGCTGATCACAGCTACGGCGATCTGGTTTCTCATTGCCCTTCTCGGGGTTGTCGTGGCGATCATCACGGCCGTTGACCGCGCCTCGGCCGGGCTGCTCACCGGCACACCGGCCGCAGCGGGATTGGCGATCCTGGTGGCGAGCAAAGTCCTAGAAGGGCGGAGAAGCCAGAGGCGCGCGCTCATCGCAGGGCTTGGCACCTTTGCCGGAACTCTGTGTTTGGTGTGGGTCATTGTCGCGCTGCAGTAGAGACTGGTTGTACCTGCTCCATCCGCTCATGCCGCTGGCGGCGCTCCACCACTTCGCCGGCCGTGGCGCTCTCACGTGAGCGGCTTCTCGACCAAGGCTCTGAGAGCAGCTACGTGCTCGCGGAAGGCGCGGCGGCCGCGACGCGTGAGACGGACCCATACGCGTGGACGCCCCACAGGCTGCTTGCGTCGTTCCAGCTCGACATAGCCGGCGTCGACCAACACCCTCAGCTGCTTGCTCAGCAGGGACGTCGAGATGCCGAGCCCCTCCTCGATCACCGCAAACTCGAGCCCCGTGGTGGGATCGAGGGCGGCGCAGATGCGCAGGCGTGTGGGGGAGTGGATGACGTCGTCGAGCGCCGGACCGCTGCTCACGACAGGTCGTAGGGTCCGTAGTCGCCGGATGCCAGCCGCTTGACCTGGTAACGCTCGTCAAGCCGCAGGTAGGCGAAGACCCCAGCGGCGACCACGGCACCGGCCGTGACCAGCACCCAGATGGGGGCGTTTGGCGCAATGACCATGGGTACGACGAAGACGGGCAACATCAGTAGAAAGTAGCGGGCGTAGTGGGTGGTCACGGCACGGTCGTCGGTGAGGCGTCCCTTGCGACGGGTGAACCGCCAGAACAGGACCAACGCCATGGCCAGCAGGACGAGGGCTCCCGCCACGAGGAGCGTCTGGCGGGTGAGGGCGATCGCGCACGCCACGCCCAGCAGGACGGCCATGACGGCGTCGACCCAGGCGGGTCGTGCCGAGGCTCGGATGGCTTCCGCGCGTGAACGATCGAGGTCCTCGATCTCGGAACGGGGATCATCCTGCGGCACTCGGATCACCTACTTGCTTGAAGGTCTTTCAAGTATCACCCGCAGCTGAAGGCCGGTCAAGCAAGTCTGTCCTCCGGGGGTGCCCACTCCCCCTCGGCATATCGTCCGTCCATCAGTGTGAGGCGTCTACCGGATTTGCCGCATGCTTCGTCGTCGATTCGTGCCAAGTTGCGGTTGTCCCGAGGGTGCCTCGGCTGCTGAAGAATGGTTCCTATGACTGACTTCAAGGCGCGAGCCGCTAGGTTCGAGGCCGAGCGCTTCCCTCTGGCTGACGCGGCCTTCGCTGCAGGTCAAGGCAGGCGAGGACAGATCGCCGAGTACGGCGCCACCTGGGTGGTCAGGCGAAAGGATGCCTCCTGATGTGGGGAAACCCAGGCCTGTGGGCGGGCTGGTGCCGACCTGACGCCGAACGGGCGTGGCGGGTGTTCCTTCCGCTGGTCGCCCCCGGCGGCACCCCGCAGCCGTGGCCCGTGGCCGCCAGCGACCTGGAGGCCCAACTCTGGTGGCCCGACTTGGCGGAGTCCCCGGGCATCGGCGGCCCTGCGCTGGACCTCGAGCCGGCCTCCGGGATGGTCGACGCGAACGCGCTCGCAGCGCTCCTGGCCGCGCTGGATGCTGTGGCCGGGCAGGACGCCGTGTGGCGGCACCTGCAGGACGAGCCCGGCCCGCCCTACAGCGACGTCCGAGGGAAGCTCACGGACCTGGCACGTGCCTGGACGACGGGCTTTGCCGGCCGCGCTTGGTGCCTGACCGAGGCAGCCTCCGTCGCGGCTCCCGCCTACGCTGACTCCCTCGTCGTTGCAGGCCCCGCACGCCTCGGACCTGAGCTCACGCAACGGGGACTGCAGGTCGCACCGGTCGCGCCCAGTGCCGGCCACCACCTGTTCGTCACCTGAACCGGCGGACCTGCTCTTCGTCGGTGCAACGATGAACATCAGGACCAACTCCCGCATCTCAGGGCGGACGGTGAACATCCGGGAAATGCCGCGGTCAGCGCGAGTCTAGCTTCGTCAGGGTTTGCAGCTAGACGGCGATGATGTCGATGAGCTCCTCGAGCCCGGCGAAGTCGTCGATATTGCGGGTGTAGAGACGCGCGCCGTGTGCGTGGGCGGTGGCAGCAATGAGCAGGTCCATCACACGTCGCCGCGGTTGGCGTCCGGCATCGACGACGGCGGCAGCCAAGCGGCCGTAGCTGATGGCGACGGCCTCGTCGACGGGCAATGCGTCGAAGTGCTGTTGCAGGATGCTGAGACGTCGCAGTCGTTCGGCGCGGACCGGCGGGGTCTTTGCGACCAATACCCCGAATTGGAGTTCGGCCAGAGTGATCGCGCTGATGGCGAGCACGCCGGGAATGGGGGTGAGGTCGCCGGCGATGATCACGCTGGTGTCGAGGATGGCCCGTTCGACGGTCTCGGGCTGGTCCGTCACTGGTCAGCCCAGGGATCACGCAGTTGATCGTCGAGGAGTTGTCGGTCCTGCTCCCAGTCGGCGTCTGCGGGACCTCGGAACAGCTCCGCGATCTCGGCCCAGGAACGCCACTGGGTGGCGTGGGCAGGGATGAGGCGTGCACTGGGGCGTCCGGAGACGGTAATGGTGATCTCTTCGCCGGCTTGGACGCGTCGGACCAGGTCGGAGGCGTCTTGGCGCAGTTCCCGGAGTCCTACACTCTTCATGGACAGATGGTAGCACTTGTGCTACCTCGGCCATGGGATTCCCCAGACCAGACGGCTCTCGCTGGGTTCGAGTGGTGGTTGCTGAACATCCTGTCTTGCCGCACTGTGCGCGAGGGTGGCCTTGCGGCTCGGCGGACCCGGAGCGCACGACCTATGCCCCACACTGCGGGCGGTGGCTGTGGGCACGCGGGCGGCGCGTTCGTCTGGTTGGGTTACCGGCTGCCGGGCTTGTTTCGTCGGACTTCCTGGCGTCGGACAGCGAGGTCGCGACCGAGCGACTTCTCGTGAAGCCGGCGAGCTTTCTCGTCCTTCCTGACCTCCAGCACCTCCAGTTCGTGCCGTAGTTTCAGGTAGCTGGCCAACCGTTCGGGGTCCAACCGCCCTGTTGCTACCGCTCCCCGGACCGCGCAGTCCGGCTCCTGGTGGTGCCGACAATCCGGGAAGCGACACCCCGGGGCCAAAGCGTCGATGTCGTCGAAGGTTCGATCCAACGAGTCCTCGTCGGCCCACAACCCCAACTCGCGCAGGCCCGGCGTGTCGATCAGCAATGCACCGCCGGACAAGCGCACCAGTTCACGGGCCGTCGTGGTGTGCCGGCCCTTGGCCGCCTGGCCTACCGGGCCGGTGGCGAGTCGCAGGTCACCCAACAACGAGGCGTCGATTGGCTTGTCGGCCAGGGGAGCCACGCGCTCGGAGTGCCCTGAACAGCGCTACCGGTCGTGAGAACCACATAGCATCGCAGCACCACAAGGGACGAGGTGCGATCAAAGTGGTGGAAAGGGTAGCCGAGCGCCTGGCGCGCGGAGTGCGGGGGTGGATGGCCATGGGGGCAGTGGTGCTGTTCGCGTTGTTCACCGCGATGGTGCTGCCCGCTCAGGCTGAGGCCGGGGCTTTCTACACGGTCCGCTACGCCGCCCCGGACACATCCGTGTGGTACTTCCCGGACGACCTTTACGCAGCAGCCGAGGCGTGGGGACGAGACGGTCGAGCCGCCTATGTCCACGCGCGCGTGACGTTCGATGTCATCTGGCCGATGGTGTACGGGACGCTCCTGATGACGACGCTCGCGTGGGTCTGGGCGCGAGGGACAGCTTCTGGGAGTCGTTGGCGAGGGGTGGCCCTGATACCGGTCGTCGCGGTGGCGCTGGACTACGCCGAGAACATCTGCACCGCGACGGTGATGGCACGCTATCCGGCCCGGACGCCGGTGCTCGCGGAGCTGGCGCCGCTCTTCACCGCCGGCAAGTGGCTCACCCTGTCGGCCAGCTTCATGCTGCTGGGGATCGGGGTGATCATCGCCCTCACAGCGCGGTGGCGCGCACGCCGTTCGCGCCCGTCCCGCTCAGAGTTCGGGTGAGGCGGTCTGAGGAGTGAGGTCGTCCCGCTTTCAGCACTGCGGCGGCGGCGCGGTTAGTCGACTTCAAGGCGCACATCCGATCATGCCGCGGGTCGCGCGGTCGCACTGCCACGGATCCGGCGAACGCTTGGACCCCTGTTGGCCTAGCGGCTCAGGTTGACGGCTTCTCGGGATCTGTCTTCTGGGTTCTGCGGTGTAGATAGCCGATCGCGAGGCCGAGAGCGAGGAACCTGAGTGTGTTGAAGGCGGCGGCGATGAGGACGTAGCGAGGGGGGGTGTTCGTGGTCGTGAGCAGCCGTGGGGGTATCTCGACGAGGATGGTGGCCACGATCAACGCGACCAGGCTCAGCAAGAGCGCCTTCAGGATGGGGCTGCTCGTCGGGAGTGTGCCGTAGAAGCGGAGCAGGCAGACGGTGACACCGAAGCCGATGATCAAACCGGCGAGCAGGGATTCACCGAGCATGGGCAGGTAGGCGATCCCCCGGACAGCCCGGTACTCCGCCGCGATGGGGGTCAGTGAGATCGCGAAGTTCGTCACCCAGAATCCCGCGGCTCCACCCAGGCCGAGTCTGACCGTTGCGGTCCGGATCCGGCGTGAGTGAGTCGTGGTCGTCATCTCGATGGTCCATCGCTGCTGGCGGCAGCCGGTGGCGAGGCGGGCGGCACGTCGATCCTGGGCGTGTCGGCTGTCACGCCTTTGATGAGGAGCCACAGGGCCAGCCCGACCTCGGCGAGGAGACTCACCACGGTACCGGGGACCTTGATCTGTGGGTAGGTCGGCAGGAGGAACGCCTGGAGGAACCAGATCATCTCGGCGACCCCGTCGAGAATGAGCAGCACGCCCAGGATCCGCGGCAACAGGCCGGACTTGTAGACCAGGTAGCCCAGCGGGAACAGCCAGGTGCCGTAGAACAACTGGGCGGCGACGAAGCCGGTTCGGTAGACGTCGATAGCGAGCAGGGCCATCGCCTCGGTCTGTGCCGGCTGAAAGATCGGTAGCCCACCACCGGAATCGGCCACGTGCATCGCGGACACCAGCTGGAGCAGGCTTGCGCACTGGATGGCGACTCCGACCGCGTTGAGGAGGAGGAACAGCAACGCCAAGTCTTGGTTGACCCGCCGCAGCAGCACATAGAGCCCCCAGGCGGCCATCAAGAACAGGAAGGCTGACACGAACGCGATGACCAGACCGAGCCGAAACGACCCTTCGGTCATGGTGATCGCCCCGTAGATCTGCTGAGCATCTCCGAGGCCAATGTGGCCCAAGGCGTTGGCGAGGACTGACGTGGCGATGAACGCCAAATACAGTCCGCCAGTGATCCTGGCCAATCCGGTTGCGCCGACCCGGTCGGTGACTTCGAAGGTGGTGATCCTGGTCATCGTCCTCATCTCCCTAGGGAGGCTCGACATTGTGGATCTGGTAGAACGGTCACGCTCAAAGAGCTGGCGGCCACTCACTTCACGCTACTCCAAACAGTCACGCAGGATGGTGACAGCGAACGGACTCACTCAAGCCGCGTCGAGGGCGGCCGAGGCGGAGTCCGTGGCGCTTGGGTGGTTGCCGCCTCAGAATGTTGGTGTGAGTCATCGTGTGGATCGTGATGAGTTGCGTGGCGTCGTCTACGTGGCTGACGCTGAGGCTCTGGTGGGTGTGCTGACGGGGTGGGACTGGCCCGATCACGCGCTCCAACTGGTGGGTGACGCCGTGCTGATCCTCGCCCGTGAGCGTCGGGATGACCTCGAGGCGGCTGCCCGCCGGTGCGTGCGGGAATTGCGGGACCGAGAATGGGAGGGTGACGCCGAACTCGCCACCCAGATCGAAGCCGCCTTCGGGTGGGGGCCGACGCCGCTGCTGCACTCGATACCGGTGGATCTCGAGGAGCTCGCCGGCGTGTTGGAGGGCGACCCGCTGCAGGGTGGCGGACGCGTCGACCTGCGGACCGGCGAGGTGTGGCCGCAATCAGTGTGGGACTACGCCGAGGAGGCCGGCGACGACGACGTCCAGGATGAGGATGATGACAGCGAGCACTGGCTGCGGGTCCACTGCGAAGGTTCACGGAGGGGCTATCGCGATATGGAGTTCTTCATCGACCTGATGGAGAACCAGCGGGTGGCGGACCGGCTGGTGCGGGCGATCCAGGGGCGCGGTGCCTTCCGCCGGTTCAAGGACGCGCTGTCGGAGTGGCCGGACCTCCTGGAGGCCTGGTACGGGTTCAGCAATGACCGGCAGCGGGGGCGAGCCCGCGGCTGGCTGGCCGCCGAGGGCTACACCCCGGCACCGCCTCAGCGTGAACCGTGATCGGCATGCGGCAGGACCAGGACTCACCCATCTGCCGCACGCCGGGCGGTAGCCTTCGGCTGCCCGCCAGCTCGTCTCCCGCGCCCGCTGAGTCTTCTGCTGGCTCGTGGTCACGCAGCGCAGCACCAGAGCGGCGAACCACGATAAGCCGCCCTAGACTCCCGATGTGGTGACCCATTCCGACGCGGTCTTTTCGCGAGTGAAGGCCGATCTGGGGGCGGGTGACTGGCGCTTGGCACGTCATCGATTGTGCGGACACCTCGTCGATGCGCCGGAGTGTGAGGCGGCCCGAAACGAGCTGGTGTTGATCTACCGAGCCGCTGGGTGCCCCCAGGAGGCTGGCCGGTGGGGGTTTCTGTTGCCCGGCGCGGCGACAGCCGATGAGTTGGCCTCCTTCGAATCGGGCTGTTCGGCCCGACTGACCGCGGACTGGACTGCCTCTGCGATGCGACGGGCGCTTCATTGGCCACCTGGGCTCACGCCGTCGAACCCGATCGTCAAGACCCGTCTGGATGAACTTGAGGGACGCGCCGCCGACGAACAGCTCGCCTGGAAGCTGACCATTTCGCCCCCCTGGCGCCGATGGATCCACGCACTGGCGGAGCTTCTTCGCGGCGCACCCTGACAGTCCTCAAACGCCCTGTTCTGCCGTGGAAGGCAGGGTCATCTTGTCCCAGGTTCACCCATAGCGGTCGTTGTCCCGGGTGTTGTAGGAAGGATCATGCTTGCGCGCTTGGCCCTGGCTGTCGGTGGGATGACCGCCGTGTTGCTGACCCCGGTGTTCGCGCTGTCCTACTTCTTGGCGCACGGCCTGCCTCAGGAGTCACCGCCTGGGTGCCTGGCGCTTCTCCGGGAGCCGTTGAACGAAGAACCTGGACCGGCACCCCAACTACATCCTTGCCGCCTACATGGCCTCAGGCACGTGACCCCGCGTCAGGGTCGCCTACTGAGGGGTGCTCTCGTAGAGTTATGGGCATGGTGTCGGTGGCGTTTGACGTGGAGCGCTTGCGCGAGGTGTGCGAGCGCTACGGCGTCGTCCGTCTGGAGGTCTTCGGATCCGTAGCGCGTGGCGTGACGCATCTGGAGAGCGATATCGATCTGCTGTACACCCTCGGCCCGGGTGTTCGTTTGGGCTGGGCTATCGAGGACCTTGCCGAGGAGTTGTCGGTGGTTCTGGGCCGGCCTGTGGACCTCGTTTCCCGCCGTGCGTTGAACGCTCGCCTTCGGGATCAGGTGTTGCAGGAAGCGCAGCCGTTCTATGCCGCGGCGTGAGGTTCTCCTGATCGGCGAGATGATCGACGCCGCCGAGCAGGCCCAAATCCTGGTGTCGGGTCGCGATGTCGACACTCTTGCGGCGGACAGGCAGCTTCGTGATGCGCTGCTGTGGAACTTCACCGTCTTGGGTGAAGCCGCTGCCCAGCTCCCTGACGCTGTCAAGCGGGCTCATCCGAGCGTGAACTGGGCCAGGCCGAGCCAGCTCCGAAATCGAATCGTGCACGGCTACTGGTCGATCGATCTGGAGATCCTGCACGCGACAGCCAGCGACGACTTGCCCGCTTTCGTCACCGAGTTGAAGGCCGTGCTAGCCGACATCGAGACATAGCGACGGGGAGCCGCCCAGGCGTCACTCCGTGCCCAGGCAGAATCACACCATCCACCCGGCATGACCAGGACAACCGCGGCCAACGCGCCCATCTGCCGCGGTGAGCGAGGGTAGCCTTTCGGCGGGCCGCCACCCGAGCGCAACCGCCCCTAATTGGCTCCCGTGAGACTTGTCGGGTTCATCAATCGAGCAGCGGGATGTCGAGGTCGTAGGCCAGGACGACCGCGCGGGCGAGCTCGGTCTCTTGGGCGGAGGTTAGAAACCCGACGGTGCGGCCGAGCAGCTTACTCGGAACGGTTACGACGTTGTCGAGTGAGATCACGCCATCGTGGTCGAGGCCGTTGGCCGGTCCGACCGGAACCTCGCTGGATAGGCCCTTGATGGTGGAGGTGATCGGCGCGATCGTTACTTTCGTCATGGCCGCCCGCGCAGCCTCGCGAGTCAGAACGACCGCGGGACGTGTCTTGTCCAAGCGCACCAGACAGATCTCGCGCACGGGTCAGTCCTCGACGGTCGCGTGCGCGACGGACCAGGCGACCAGTTCGTCGAGGTCGTCGGAGGTGCCCCGCTCGCGGAGGATGGCGGCGTCCCGCTCGGCAACCTGGCGGCGCATCTCGCGCTCGACGGCACGGGCCACCAGCGCTGCCCGGCTGGGAGCGTTGCCGGCGGCCACGGACTTGTCCAGGAAGGCCACCATGTCGTCGGGAAGACGGATCGCGATTTGTACGGTCATGACACCGATCATACCAATCCGGGTCCCATATTGGGATGCTCGCAAATGCCGCGGTCAGAGCGGGCGTGGGGTCCGGCAGTGTGAACGGCGGTTGGGCGACACCATTGTGTCTGACCAGTCTTGAGCCGGCAGTTCGTCCTCGCCGTAGCTGCCCAGGATGGCCTGCAACCCCAGGATGATCATCGTCGGGTGACCGCTGATCTGAACGCCGTCCCGAGCTCGTGCTCCAACTGGTCACGCCTCATCGCTCGACCTCCCGGCCTCCCAGACCCCCCAGCGGAGCAGACCGGCGAACGACGAGCGGGCCGAGGTGAGGTAGCGGTTGCCCACCCAGACCTCATACGGACGCCACGCGTCGATGACCAGTTCGGAGCCCGGGAAGCGGTCCCGCAGCCGAAGCACCAGCGACCTGACCTCATCCGGGTCGAGGTAGACCAGGACCGTTTCCGCCAGGAACAGCACCGGGCGAGGAAGCGCGATCGTTCACGATGCGTCTGCCAGCTCGGCCCGCAGCATTCCGCCGACAACGAGTTGGTGGATCCGCGCCGCAACGGCGCGCTCGGCGATCAATGGCTGGCGAGCAGCCTTCGTAGCCCAAGGGCCAGCCCGATGACGGCGCCAGTAATGGCGATGAAGCCCAGAGCGATGGTTCCAACCGCAACGGCGTTCGGGATGCCGAAGTAGGCGGCACCCGCGGGCGCGTTCCAGCCTTCGACGATCAGAGGCACGCCTGTAGCCACGGCGAGCACGAGCCACGCGAACTCGAAA
Source organism: Propionibacteriaceae bacterium (assembly GCA_016717345.1). Taxonomy (GTDB): domain Bacteria; phylum Actinomycetota; class Actinomycetes; order Propionibacteriales; family Propionibacteriaceae; genus Propionicimonas. The sequence continues at coordinate 21,829 of JADKFR010000011.1, read as the reverse complement.
AGCAATGGGCGTAACTTGTTCCCACCAAGTGACCGCGGGATCGAGCGCGGCACGACATCCGGATCGCCGTCGTCGCGCGCTGCCACCATGACGTCAGCATCGCCTGTCGGGACCTGGCGAATCAAGGGACTTAGGCAGAAGCCGACACCCCAACTCGCCCACATGCATAATGCCGCGGTGTGCGTATTCCGTTGCACCCTGCTGTGCCGAGACGAGGGCGCCTTCCGGGTGTGGGCGGTGGGGGTGGCCGACGTGATCCAAGTTCCTGGAGCGCCGGGCGGGCCTGCAGCCACGGCTGATCACGACCAGCACGCCCACCGTCGGGTGATCCTGTACGACTCCGTCACGATTCCGGCTTCATGGACGCGGGGAACTCTGCGATGGCAGCGGTACGGTATCGGACGTGGAACTCGAGGGGGTGCAGAAGACTCTCAGCCCGGTTCTCAAGGCGAAAGCGCTGGACAACAGGCTGCCGGATCCGATCCTTGGCGATGTATTGGCCGAGGAGGTGATGCGCCGCCTGGATCCTGACTACGACAAGGGCAGGTTCGCCGCCAGCCAAATCGGCCTCGGCGCCGTGGTTCGCGCCAAGGTCTTCGACGATTGGGCCAGGGAGTTCCTGGCCGACCATCCCGATGCAGTGGTGATGCACTTGGGGTGTGGGCTCGACGCCCGTGTCTTCCGGATCGACCCGCCAGAAACCGTCGACTGGTATGACCTGGACTTCCCGGCCGTCATTGAACTGCGCGAGCAGTTCCTGCCGTCGCGCGACCACTACACCCTGATCGGTTCCAGCGTCACCGACCTGGCCTGGCTGGACCGCATCCCCCGCGGGCGGCCGGCGCTAATGATCGCCGAGGGGTTGGTGCCTTACCTGAGTGAGGCAGACGCTCGGCGCGTGATCACCAGCGTTGTCGACGCGTTCCCCACCGGCGAGTTGTGTTTCGACACGGTGTCAGCCTCAGCGTGGCGCACCTCGAAGTGGGACCCGTTGGGGCGCAAGTACAACGCCGAGTTCCACTGCGGTTTCGACGATCCGTCCGCGCTGGCCGACTGGCACCCGATGCTCGAGTATGCGGGCGAGGCGCCGATGAATGACTCTCCGACCCTGATGGCCAAAGCGCCCGCGAGCATTCGCCGCATGTACCGCATCATGAACCTGCTCTCGGGATTCAGACGGTCCAGCCGCATCGTGCGCTTCCGGTTCTAGCCTGGCAGCCGCCGCCGTCCATCCGACTCATGTTCATACCTCACCCGGGATGTCAGACGGCCTTGAGGGGTTCGGCCCCGCAACGGTGACACGTCCCGCATCGGCACCGAGTCGGTGTCGATGCCGGTCACGCGGCGGAACCTGGGCACATCGTCAGGCCGTGTCGCGGAGCGTGTCGAGCGCCGCGTTCAGCGCGGCGGTGAGTTCGTGGGCTAGCGCGGCCATCGCGGGGTTTCCGGTGACTGTCACGAGTGTCTCGGGGTTGATCGCCTCGACGACGGTGAGCTCGCCGGCGTGCCGGATCACCACGTTGCACGGCAGCAGCAGGCCGATCGATGGCTCGACCTGCAGGGCGCGGTTGGCGAAGCGCGGGTTGCAGGCGCCGAGGATCAGATGCGGCTCGATCTCGACGCCGATCTTGTTCTTCAATGTCTTCTGCATGTCGATCTCGGCGACGATGCCAAAGCCGTTGTCGGCCAGGGCCTGCTTGACCTGGGGAACGACGTCTTCGAAGGGCTGGACCAGGTCGATGCTCAATGCGTAGCTCACGATGAACCTCCTGGCACGACGATACCGACCCAGGAAGACTCGAGAGCCACACCGCGTACCTATTGCGGTCCTCTCGGTGGCCCTCGACCGAGCGACCAATCGTGCACTTCTGCCGCTGATGCCGTACGCCGCTGGACGGTGCTGATCATGGGCGCCATGTCCGAGGGGACACCCACCCGGTTCCGCGATCTCCTCTACGGCATCGAAGGCATCTCGCAGAAGATGCTCACCAAGAACCTGCGCGCCCTGGAGCATGACGGCATCATCAGCCGCCTGGTCGGTGAGCGAGGTGAAGAGCCCCGACTCGTAGGTCGCGTCGGGTTCGTTGGCCAGTTGCTGGGTGCACAGTCCGGCACTGATCGACGTGAACAGGCGGAAGGCTTCGTCGGTGTCGGCGTGTCGCGCCAGCTCGCCCTGCCGCGCGGCGGTGGCCAGGTCTGCCCGGGTCTGCTCGACGAGGTGCTGGGCGAGGGTGTAGGAGCCCGGGCTTGGCTCGGAGCCGGGAATGGGTCGCCAGAACAGCAACGGTGCCAGGCCACGCCCCAGGTGGTGCCGGTGTGTGCATGCCCGCCGAAACTCGCCCGATGCACTCCGTCATGCCGTCCTGGTCGCCGCCCGGCAACCACGGTTCGGTGCGGGGTCGGTGGACGCTGCGGCGGTGGCGACGCAGGTGTCAGGCGGGATTCCGGACCGCGTGGCGCAGGTAGATCACCCCGTTGGCGAATCGTCGGTGGTCCAGCAGCTCGAGGTCGAGTCTGAGGCCCCGAGGCAGCGCCGGCTTGCCTCCGCCCACGAGCACGGGGCAGAGCAGCAGGACGCACTCGTCGACCAGACCGTGCCGGAAGGCCTCCGCCGCGATCTCCGCGCCTCCGATACTCAGATCCGAGTCGCTGGTCTCCTTGAGCCGTCGCACCGCCTCGGGTTCGAATGTTCGCTCGATCCTCGTCCGCGCGGTCGAGACGTCGGTGAGTGTGGAGGAGTAGACGATCTTGTCGGCGGCGCGCCAGATGGTGGCGTATTCGCGGACCACCGGGGGCTCGTCGGCCAACCAGTCGTCGCTCTCCCAGACGCGCATCGTCTCGTACATCCGTCGCCCGTAGAGCGAAGTGCCGATGTGCCGCTCGTGCTCGTTCCAGAACGCGTGGACGTCCTCGTCAGGGACGGACCAGTCGAACGAACCCGTCTCGTCCTCCAGGAATCCGTCGAGCGAGATGTTGGCCGCGTAGATCAGCTTGCCCATGGAGCCTCCGCCCAGGTGAGAGCTCCAGCCTGCAACGTGGCGCCGACACCGGCAACCCCCCAAGCCTGAGCTCCCACGGCGCAGCCCGGCCCGACTGACATCGACCTGCTCAACACCCCTGCCCCGTCGTGCCCCGGGGGCAAAGGATCAAGGCACCCATTGCGCTTCGATGGCGCAGATCGTGTTGTCCGCGCCAGTGAAGTCGAGCCAGTAGGCGTTGGCCAGGTACATCGCGGCATCCGGTCCGGTGATCGCAGCGATCCACTCATCCAGCGGTAGGTCGTAGCCGTCGGGGTTGGTGGTCCCGTCCGGACTGACCACGACGCGCACAGCGATGCCGGCCTGGACCGGGAACTCGCGCACCGTCGTGGTGTCGTTGACGATGTAGTAGTCGTTGGGCGGCGGGGACTCATCACCGCGCGCCGCCGCGGCGTCCTCGGCCTCCCATCCGGTGAGGAACAGCACGAAGTCGACCGATAGGTGGCGGTGGCGACGTCGGCTGCGGGTGCTCTTCACGTAGGCCAGGTGTCGGGCCTCACACGTCACGGTGCAGACGCACGCGTCCTTGGCGAATCGTGTGGTGGGCAACGCGGCGGCCGTTGTGGCGAGCTTGGCGATGGGTGCGGTGGTCATCATTCCCCCTATCGCGGGGCGCTGCGGGTGGCAGCAAGCCGTTGGTTCCATCCTGCCCCCACACGTCCGGCACGGCGCGGGATTGTGCGCGACCGGACGCCTTGAACCGTTCTTCACAGGGATGGGCGGGCAACCACTGCCCGCCGACCCGGGGAGGGGTGTTCACTGGACGTACGAGGCGGCTGTACCCCTTACCGCCGCCAGGCGGAGGGAGGCTCCCATGAACCTGTATCCCTGGACGACGGTGTCGCGGGCGCCCCCCCCCCCCCCCCGGCGGGGGCCCCCGCCCCCCCCCCGCCCCCCCCCCCCGGCCCCGCCAACCCCCCCCGCCCCCCGCCCGCCCCCCCCCCCCGCCCCCCCCCCCCCCCCCCCCCCCGCCCCCCGCCCGCCGGGGGGCCCGGCCCCCCCCGGGGGCCCCCGCCCGCGCCCGGGCCCCCCCCCGCGGCCCCCGCGCCGCCCCCGGCCCCCCCCGGCCCCGGGGCCCCCCGGGCCCCCCCGGGGCCCCCCCCCCGGGGGCCGCCCCCCCCCCCCCCCCCCCCCCCGCCCCCCCCCCCCCCCCCGCGGCCCGGGCCCCCCCCCCCGCCGGGGGCCCCCGCCGCCCGGGCCCGCTCCCCCCCCCCCGGCCCGGGGGGGGCCGCGCCCCGGGCGCCGGGGGGGCCCCCCCGGCCCCCGCCCCCGCGGGGGCCGCCCGCGCGGCCCCCCCCCCGCCCCCGCCCCGGGCCCCGCCCCCCCGGGCCGCCCCCCCCCCCCCCCCGGGCGCCCCCCCCCCCGGGCCCCCCCCCCCCCCCCCCCCCCCCCGGGGGGGCAGCGGGGCCCCCCGCGGCCCGGGGGCCCGCCCCCCCCCCCCCCCCCCCCCCCCCCGGGGCCGGGGGGGGGGGCCGCCCCGCCCCCCGCCCCCGCCCGGGGGGGGGGGCGGGGGGGGGGTGGCCGCGGGGCCCCCCCGGGGGCCGCGGGGCGTGCGCCCCCGGGGTTTTTCCCCCCCCCCTCGGGATGGGGTCGTCGGCCCGCAGACCTGGCAGGCGCTGGTCGTCCCGACGTTCGATTGAGCAGGCCGGCTGAGCGGCCGAGGGTGACCCACCTCCTCATCGCGCTGCACTCCGGATCTTGGTGGGGGCGCGTTGAGACAGGGGACCCGACACTCCCCGGCACATGCCACAGTGACGCCGTGCACGTCTCCCGGATCGGATTCACCTCACTGAAGGGCGCCCGTCATCTGGGCCGGCCGTTTGTCGACCTGACTCGGGACGGGCCCGTCGGCGATCGCGTGTTCTGTCTGGTCGACCTGGCCCGAGGGCGGGTGCTCCGCACCGTCGAGAACCCGACCCTGATGCAGACTCGGGTCGTGTGGGACGCCGGGGTGCTGACCGTGACGCTGCCTGGCGCCACCGTGGCGGGCGTGCCGGGGCCGGCTGAACAGGCCCGCACGCTCGACTATTGGGGCCGTGGCGTGGCTCTGGAGATCATCGACGGGCCCTGGGCGGCGGCGTATTCCACGCACCTGGGGTACGACGTGGTGCTGGCCCGGTCAACCGGGGGCAACATTGTCTACGGCGCGAGTGTCAGCCTGATCACTACCGGTTCGCTCGACGAACTCTCCCGTCGGGTCGGTACTCGGGTGCTCGACTCCCAACTGCGTGCGACGTTCACCGTGCACACTGAGGTGCCGCATCGCGAGGACGCTTGGATCGGGCGGCGACTCACCCTCGGCGAGACCGAGGTCGAGGTGCGGGGCGCCATTCCGCGTTGCCACGTGATCGACCTCGACCCCGACACCGGGCTTCGGCGCACCCGAGCGATGAGGACGCTGGCGGATTATCGCCGGCAGGGCAACGACGTCGTGTTCGGCGTGGACGCCGTTGTGACGAAGCCGGGTCGCGTCCACGTCGGTGATGCTGTCGAGCCGATTGGGGCGGGAGGGTGACCCGCGTCCACGGTGCAGGCCCGACTCCTGCCGACTCTGCGCCCCGGCGGTGACCTTGCGCCCTCTATAGCCCGCGCAAGGTGGGCTGAAGGGCGCAGAGTGGGATCGGAGCGAGGCCTGACCGTCGCGTTGTGTCGTGCCGTCGGGGTCCTGGGGTGGTGAAGGTTCAGGTCGCGCCGGCCGACAGCGTGGCGTTGGCCAGCAGGAGCCACGACGGCCCTCTGGCTTGATTGCAGCCGGAGGGCGCCGGTCCGGCCGAGCGCGACCCCGATGTCAGTTGGCTCGATCCGAGCGCACCGCTTCGTCCTCAGTGGGTCGGTCGATTCGCTCCGAGCGCACCGCTTCGTCCTCAGCGGGCAACTCCCGCCCTGCACGGGCGTCGTCCCTCCGGCCCGCCAGCAGGCTCGTGACGATCGTGATCGCCAGGATGCCTGCGATCACGCCCAGGGACGCGAGGGTCGGTACCTCCGGCACCCCCGGCCACACGCCGTGCGCCCAGTGCAGCATGAGCTTGACACCGATGAACGCCAGGATCATCGCGAGCCCGTAGCCCAGGTGGACAAGCTTCGCCAGGGCTCCTGCCAGTACGAAGTAGAGAGCCCGCAGGCCGAGCAGCGCGAAGGCGTTGGTTGCGAACACCAGGTAGGGGTCACCTGTGATCCCGTAGACCGCCGGCACCGAGTCGATGGCGAAGATCACGTCGGTGCCCAGCACCGCGATCACGACGAGCGCCAGGGGCGTCAGCGCCCGACGTCCCTGCTCCACGACGGTCATCCGGGTCCCGTGGTAGTCATCGACGACCGGCATGAACCGGCGGACCAGCTTGATGAGCCTCAGTTCCGACACGTCGGCGACGTGGGCGTCGCTCAGCGCGTCGCGAAGCATCTTGACCGCTGTGACCAGCAGGATCACGCCGAACCCGAGAAACGCCCACGAGAAGGACGCGATCAGTTGCGCGCCGAGGGCGATGAAGACGCCTCGCAGCACCAACGCTCCGACGACTCCGAAGAGGAGGACGCGCTGCTGAAGGTTTCGCGGTACTGCGAACGCGCCCAGCAACAGCATGAAGACGAACAGATTGTCGACGGAGAGCGTCTTCTCGACGAGGTATCCGGTGTAGTACTGAAGGCCGATCTCGCCGCCGTGGGCCGTCCACACCCAGACGCCGAAGGCGAGGGGTAGCGAAATGTAGAACACCGACCAGCCGACGGCCTCGCGCATACTGACGTCGTGCGGGCGACGGGTGACGAGGAAGTCGAGGACGATCAGCGCGGCAACCGCGCCCACTGAGAGTGCCCACAGCGTGGGCGTACCGATGGTGTCGAGGGGCACGGGAGTCTCCTGAATCGCAGTTATGAGGTCTCCTTGGCCGCTTGGCCTCCCACCCGAGGTGCCGATGGCACCGGATTGACCGGGTTGGGACGAGAAGTACTCCCCTCTTCAACTATGTTGCCGCATGGACGCGCCTTCGTGCAAGACGCGAGCCGTCACCCACGTACCGGGTGCCCTGACGACGAGAATGTCGGGCGCGCTGCGGGTGGCCACGGAGCGGGACTCTCAATCGACCGCACCTGGGCGCTTCCCCCAAGGAACGTGCCACCGAGGGCACGGGTACGATCTGCCCATGTCACGCACGATGAAGGGCGCGGTCGTGGCCGTGGTCGGCACGGGTGGCCTGGGCCGGGCGCTTACGGCGTCGCTCGCCGCGCGTGGCGCCAGCGTCATCGTGGCGGGACGGTCGGGCACTGTCGATGTGCCGCTCGACCTGACCGACGCCGAGGCCGGGGCAGCGTTGGTCGAGCACGCCCTCATCCGTCATGGACGCCTTGACGGCGTCGTGATCGCTGCTGGGGTGGTCGCGTTCGGGGACTTGGCCGACACCGACGATGCCGTCATCGAGGAACTGATGCTGGTCAACGCCGTGGGGCCGCTGTGGCTTGCCAAGCGGGTCCTTCCGGCGCTGCGGGAAAGCCGCGGCTTCCTCGCCAACCTCTCTGGGGTGGTGGCTTCAAGCCCCGTGCCCGGCATGGCCGCGTACTCGGCGTCCAAGGCGGCGGCCGCAGCCGGATTCCAGGCGCTCGGCAGGGAGTTGCGACGGGCTGGGGTGCTGGTCTGCGACGCCCAGCCGCCCCACACCGAGACCCCCCTGGCGACCCGACCGATCGCCGGCACTGGGCCCCGGTTCGCCCCCGGTCTCGACCCGAGAGTGGTCGCGGATCGGGTCGTCACCGGGATCGAGACCGGTCAGGCGGTCATTGCCGCCGCGGACTTCTGAGCTCTGTCACCGCCACTTCAGCGATGCCGAGCGGTCGAGGCCTCAGTCGTGGAGGTCAGTTCGGGTTGTCCTGCGCCGCGACCGCGACCGCGACCGCGGCCGAGCCGGGAGCGGCCGCGGGTGAAGGTGCCGGGGAGCCGAAGAGTGCCCCCGCCAGGAGGCAGACTGCGATGGCGGCGGCGGCAGCGACCGTGTTGATCGTTCCGGTGAATGGGTGATTCATGATTCCTCCGTTGGGTGGGCAGGGCGAGGCCAGCGCAGGGCTGGTGTCAGGGGTTTCCGTCGCTGCGTGGGCAGCAGTGGTGGGACGTTCAGGCGTCGGTGTCGGCGATCGCCGTCGATAATCGATCGGCGACGGAGGTGACCTGCGCCGCGAGTCCGCTGATGGTGGCGTCGTGGATTCGCTGCGCGGGGCCACCGATTCCGATGCAGCCGATGGGGGGCCCTCCGCGGCCCTCGAACACGGGAGCGGAGATGCCGCAGCCGCCGGTGTGGTTCTCTTCCAGGTCGACGGCATAGCCGGTTTCCCGGATCTCGGCGAGGTGGGCCCGCAGCCGGGCGGGGTCGGTGATCGTCCGCCCGGTGCGGGCCGGAAGGTCGGCCGTGAGAGGGGCCAGGTCCCAGGCGAGCAGGCACTTCCCGACCGACGTCGAATGCAGGGGCAGCAGCCGTCCCTTCTCCAGAACCACCCGCAGTGACTGGACGGTCTCGAACGCGTCGACGACCAGCGCCGCCCCTTCGGCGGCTACGGCGCCATGCGCGCATTCACCGGTGAGACCCACGAGATCCTGCAGGAACGGCGAGGCCAGGTCGCGGAACCGCTGCTGGGCGGGGGTCAGCCCGAACCGGGAGCGAAGCGCCGGACCGAGGCGGTACCCCCGCCGGGAGCGAGCCGACGTGACGGCGAAGCCCTCGTTGGCGAGGGTTCGCAGAATTCGGGACGCGGTGCTCTTGTGGACGCCGAGTTCGACGGAGACCTGCTGTACCGACAGCCCCCGGTGCTGCAGCGCCGGGTCGCTCTCCAACTCGATGAGCAGACGGATCACTCGCAGCCCCCGCTCAAGGGTGCTGCGCTCGACGGCCTGCTCGCTCATCGCTTCCTCCACCGGTGGTCTCCGGCGGTTGCCGGCGATGGCTGTCACGCTACGAGCAACTGCCGGGGGACGGCAACCCGCCGACGGGCTTATGTTGCATTGAACGCAACACTGCTCTCACTCCCACCCGAAGACTCTTCTGCTAGTTGCGCCCAAAGCAACGAGGGGCGCCGTTGGGAGTGATCATCCGGTGCGCACCACGAGTTTGCCCGCAGCCGACCCGGCTTACACCAGATCAGGGGCCTCTTCATCGATCGGATCGGCGCCGCCTGGTGCCGGGCTGGCCGGTCGTCCGCTGCGAAGTGCCTTCCGGTGGTGGGTACCGGCCCGGCCGCTGGCCACCCTGGCCGCGTGGATGGATGCTTGATTCCAGCGACAGGCGCGCGAGGACCCTGGTGCTCCGACGGCACCCAGCCACGACCTCGGCGCGGGAGGCGGAAGACGATGAGCAACAACAACGCCGGGGCCGCCGGCGGCGGTGCCCTGTACTCACTGGGGATCTTCGGTGCCTGGGTGTGGTTCTTCCAGCAGGCGCACTCGTTCTGGGAGTTTGCCCTGGCCATCTTCCAGGGTCTGTTCTGGCCGGCCTGGATGGTCTACGACCTGTTCAAGGCCCTCGCCAACTGACTCGTTGCCAGGCCGAGCCTGCGGGTTCAGCCCAGGGCGGCGGCGGTCACCCCGCAGGGACGGAGGGCCGCACCTCCTCTCCCGGTGAGGGGCCGACGTAGGCAGCCAGGTGCTGACCGGTGAGAGTCGAGCGGTCCGCAATCAGGGCGGCGGGCGTCCCCTCGAAGACGATCCGACCGCCGTCATGACCCGCCCCCGGGCCCAGATCGATGAGCCAGTCGGCGTGCGCCATCACGGCCTGGTGGTGCTCGATGATGATGACGGACTTTCCCGAGTCGACAAGGCGGTCCAGCAGGCCGAGCAGTTGCTCGACATCGGCCAAATGCAGGCCGGCGGTCGGCTCGTCCAGGATGTAGACGCCACCCCTGTCGGCCATGCGGGTGGCGAGCTTGAGCCGCTGTCGCTCGCCGCCGGACAGCGTCGTAAGCGGTTGTCCGAGGCTGAGGTAGCCGAGCCCGACGTCAGCGAGCCGGTGCAGGATGGCGTGTGCCGCCGGCGTGCGGGCCTCACCGACGCCGAAGAACACCTCCGCCTCGGTGACGGACATTGCCAGCACTTGACTGATGTCACGCCCGCCGAGCCGGTACTCCAGCACGGAAGCGTGGAACCGCTTCCCTTCGCACTCCTCGCAGGTGGTGGCGACGCCGGCCATCATGGCCAGATCGGTGAAGATGACCCCGGCGCCGTTGCAGGTCGGGCAGGCGCCCTCGGAGTTGGCGCTGAACAGGGCCGGCTTCACGCCGTTCGCCTTGGCGAAGGCCTTGCGGATCGGATCGAGCACGCCGGTGTAGGTCGCCGGGTTGCTCCGCCGGGAGCCCTTGATCGCCGCCTGGTCGACAGCCACCACCCCATCCCGTCCAGCCACGGAACCCTGGATCAGCGAGCTCTTGCCGGATCCGGCCACCCCGGTCACCACCACCAACACCCCGAGGGGGACATCGACATCGACATCGCGGAGGTTGTTGTCGTGGGCGCCCCGGATCTGCAGGGTGCCGGTGGGACGGCGCAGCCGCGGCTTCAGGGCCGCCCGGTCGTCAAGGTGCCGACCAGTGAGGGTTCCGCTCGCTCTCAGCCCCTCCACGGTGCCCTCGAAGCAGACGCTGCCTCCGGCGGCGCCGGCGCCCGGGCCGAGGTCGACGACATGGTCGGCTATTGCGATCGCCTCGGGCTTGTGCTCCACCACCAGCACGGTGTTCCCTTTGTCGCGCAGTCGCAGGAGCAGTTCGTTCATTCGTTGGATGTCGTGCGGGTGGAGACCGATGGTCGGCTCATCGAACACGTAGGTGACGTCGGTGAGGGACGACCCCAGGTGACGGATCATCTTGGTGCGCTGCGCCTCACCTCCGGACAATGTCCCCGCCGGACGGTTCAGGCTCAGGTAGCCCAACCCGATCTCCACGAACGAGTCGAGGGTCTCCCTCAGGGCGGTCAGCAGGGGCGCCACGGACGGTTCATTGAGACCGCGCACCCAATCGGCGAGGTCGCTGATCTGCATGGCGCAGGCGTCGGCGATGCTGATACCCGCGACTTTCGAGGACCGGGCACCTTCGTTGAGCCTCGTGCCACCGCAGTCGGGGCAGGTGGTGAAGGTGACGGCCCGCTCGACGAAGGCGCGGACGTGGGGCTGTAGCGCCTCCACATCCTTGCTCAGGATGGACTTCTGGATGCGCGGGACCAGCCCCTCGTAGGTCAGGTTGACATTGTCAACCTTGATCTTGCGGGCCTGGCCGTACAGGAATTCCTGCCGCTGGCGCGGCGTGAACGAAGCGATCGGTACATCTGGCGGTACGACGGCACCGAAGATCCGGCCGTACCACCCGTCCGCGCTGTACCCCGGAACCGTGATGGCACCCTCCGCAAGGGTCTTTCGCTCGTCGAACAGCTGAGCCAGATCGATGTCGTTGACCTTGCCCATGCCTTCGCAACGCGGGCACATGCCTCCGGTGACGGAATAGCTGGCGCGCTGCTTGACCGGCGTGCCCGGCCCGCGCTCGATCGTGATCGCCCCCGCGCCCCGCACTGAGGCGATGTTGAAGGAGTAGGCCTGTGGTGAGCCGATGTGCGGGCTACCCAGTCGGCTGAAGACGATGCGCAGCATCGTGTTGGCGTCGGTCGCGGTGCCGACGGTTGAGCGCGGGTTCGCGCCCATCCGCTCCTGGTCGACGATGATCGCGGTGGTCAGCCCCTCCAGCAGGTCAACCTCAGGACGCGCCAGCGTCGGCATGAAGCCCTGCACGAAAGCGCTGTAGGTCTCGTTGATCATGCGCTGCGACTCGGCGGCGATGGTGTTGAACACCAGGGAGCTCTTCCCTGAGCCGGAGACGCCGGTGAACACCGTCAGTCGTCGCTTCGGAATCTCGACGCTGACGTTCTTGAGGTTGTTCTCCCGGGCGCCGCGGACGCGGATCAGGTCGTGGCTATCGGCGACGTTGGGTGCCGGCGACGGGGCGCTCGAGGCCTCGCTCATCGCTTCCCCCTGTGACTGGTGACGAATCTGCAGGTCATCTGGGCGATCGTGCCACGTCGCGTCCCCCTTGCCTAGGACGAGGTGCAGTATCGCCTTCCCTCGACGCCTCGCGGTCGGCGCCAAAGCCCTCGCAGGCCCCCGATAACGAAGCCGATGGTGCCCTGGGTCGTGGCCGGAGGACGTCCGACGGTGGGGAAGTTCTCCGAACGGCTGGATTTTGGCCGCTTCCACGGGTAGAGTCACCGCTGAGAGTGACGCCGGGTCGATGTTGTCTCCTGGGGGTGGGTAGACGGCTTTAAGCCCTTCGATCGGCGTCACTCTCGTTTTCTGTCTTGCGGTTCTGGACGCCCGCCATCCTCGTTAGCATCGGGGTATGAGCGACCACGGGCTGTCCCTGTGCACTGAGAAGATGCGAGCCGCTGGAGTGAACCAGGTGGCCATCGACGTCTTCAGCCATTACTACCGACTTTGTGAGCGCGGCGAGACCGGGATCATCCCTGAGAGTTCGATCGCTCCGCTCCTGGACCCTCCTCAACTCGCCGAGGTCGAGGTCACCGACGAGGACGCTCTGGCCGCCCTGGGCGCGACCGTGATGATCAAGCTCAACGGGGGCTTGGGCACGTCGATGGGGCTCGAGGCGGCCAAGACGCTGCTGCCGGTCCGTGACGGCAAGAACTTCCTCGATCTGATCGTCGACCAGGTTCGTTTTGCACGGCAGGCCCACGGTGTCGCCCTGCCCTTGCTCTTCATGGACAGCTTCCGTACCCAGCGGGACACCTTGGCGCACCTGGCGCGCTATCCCGATCTGGCCGTGGACGGACTCCCGCTCGACTTCGTGCAGAACGCCGAGCCGAAGCTGCGGCTCGACGATCTCACCCCGGTGGAACACCCCGCCGATCCGAGCCTGGAGTGGTGCCCCCCCGGCCACGGTGACCTCTACACCGCGCTGTGGGGCTCCGGGATCCTGGACGCCCTGATCGAAGCGGGCTTCAGATATGCCGCAGTCGCCAACGGCGACAACCTCGGAGCGGCGCCGAATGCCGTGCTCGCCGGCTGGTTCGCCGGTACCGGTGCGCCGTATGCCGCTGAGGTGTGCCCGCGGACGATCAACGATCGCAAGGGAGGACACCTCGCGATCCGTCGCTCGGACGGTCAGCTCATCCTGCGTGACTCCGCCCAGACGGCGCCCGAGGATCAGGTGTACTTCACCGACGAGCACGTGCATCCGTACTTCCACGCCAACAATCTGTGGCTGGATCTGATGCAGGTGCGCGACGCCATGCGGGAACGCGGCGGCGTTCTCGGACTGCCTCTGATCCGCAATGAGAAGACAGTCGACCCCGCGGATCCGACCTCCACGCCCGTGCTCCAGCTGGAATCCGCAATGGGCGCCGCCATCGAAGTGTTCGCCGGTGCGCGCGCGATCGCCGTGGGACGGGATCGCTTCCTGCCGGTCAAGACGACCAACGAGTTGCTGCTGCTGCGCTCCGACGTGTTCTCCCTGGGCGAGGACGGACGGTTGGTGGCCGCGGCCGCCATTCCGGAGATCGACTTGGCCGGGCGCTACTACAAGCTGGTGGATGACTTCGAGGCACGGGTCAAGGTGGTGCCCTCGCTGCGGGAGGCCGACTCGCTGGTCGTCCGGGGGGACTGGGTCTTCGATGCGCCGGCCGCTGTCGTCGGCTCCGTCACGTTGCCTGAGGTGGGGGAGACCCGGCACTACCGATGAGCCCCGGTTGGCAGGCGGCCATCGGCTATGCGCTCGTGGGGGAGGAGTTCCACCTCGACGAGCCCGGTCGGCCCGATCCGGACGCCCTGGCGGCGTCACTGGCCACCCTCGGCTGGACGGGCGAACGCGTGAGGGATCTCGCCTTGACCCGGGCGGCGTCCGGGCTGCCCTGGCCTCATCCCGTCCCGCCGCAGTTGCGCCAAGGCTGCGGGGCCGCGCAGCTGAGCGCGGCGCTGGCCGCGACCCGCGCCGCGCTGGGGATCACGACACTGGACACGCGGCCGCCGTCCGGTCGGACGGCACTCACCCCTGACGAAGTGCGGCTGCTGCGCGAGGTGCCCCCGCACCACGGCTCCTGACGACATGGACGTGGCCCCGTCCCCCACCCGGGGACGGGGCCACGATCCAGCAGCGTCAGTTCTTCGACTTGAGGATGTCCCGGATCTCGGCCAGCAGTTCGTCCGTGGACTCACCCGCGGCCTGGGTGACCTCGGTCTCCTTGCTCAGTTTGGTGCGCAGCATCTCGTACGGCTTGATGACCCCGAAGTAGACGATGGCGGCCAGGATCACGAACGAGACCACCGCCGTGATGAACTTGCCGACGTTGACGCCGCCAATGGCAACGGTGTCGAAGTTCGGGTTCCCGCCCATCTTGCCGATGACGTCCATGATGATCTGCGTGAATGTGCTGACAACGGCGCCGAACGAGGTGGCGATGATGACCGCGACGGCCAGATCGACCAGGTTGCCGCGCATGAGGAAGTCCTTGAAGCCCTTCATGGGTTTCTCCTTGTGGTGGTGGTTTGCCTGGGGGGGACCCTCACTCTAGTGACATCGTCGCTCAGCGCAACGCGAAGCTGAGCGACGAAACGGCCGCTGCCGAGGCCACTCGGGTGGCATCGGAGGGGCTGAGGTCGACCAGGAGTACCCGCCCGGGAGCGGCGCTGAGCATGCCTGAGGAGCCGGACGTGGGCAGGGCGACCACCCGGGCATCACTGACCACCACTTCCAGAGAGCCGGAGGCGCCGGTGCCCAGGAGGTCGATCCGGTCCCCGACGCTCAGCAGGTCGAGGGGGGCGTTCTCGTCCACCCGGACGGGGAGCGCCACGCGTCCGGCCGCGACGAGGGAACCTCCCGTTACCAGGCTGGAGGCCGCGAGGACCCCGCGGCGTGGGATCGGGCTGATTGCCGTGCGGTCGATCGCTTCAGCGGGCGTCGTCAAGGCGCCGTCGGGAACGGCGTCGGAGGGGAGCCGTAACTCGGCGAGGTCGGTGCTGACGATGCGCTGGCCGCCGGCGATCGGGTGGGCGGCCACGACAACGACCGTGTCTCCCCGCGACGTGGTGATGGCTGTCAGGCCGGCAAAGACGGCGATACCAGCGAAGGCTGCAGCGAACGCCCGCCGGTACCACCGGAAGGCGCGGCGGACAGGTTCAGGAACAAAGGAAAGGGGCACGCCCCGCAGTCTGCGAAGGCGGACCAGGATCGCGTCAGTTATCCCCAGGCTCAGGCGGCAGGTGAGGAGCTTGTGGACGACGAGGTGGCCGCAGTAGCCGGCTTGTCGACCACCGGAGCGGGCTTGGCGGCGTTCGCCTTGCCCTTGCTGCGGTTATCGGTCGCGTAGAACCCCGGCCCCTTGAACACGACTCCCACGGCGCTGTACACCTTGCGCAGGCTGCCGGTGCAGTCGGGACAATCCGTCAGCGGATCGTCGGTGAACTTCTGGACAGCTTCCAGTTCGGTGGAGCACTCGACGCAACGGTACTGATAGGTGGGCACGGGTCACTTCCTGAACGGCGGGGGAAACATCTCAAGGGTACTGATCACTTCCCTCAACCCTGAAATTGGGGCTCCGTATTCCTCAGCCGCCCGCGTGGTCGCCACTCCTGGGGCACTCCCAGCTGCCGGTCGCGGTGAGAATGACGTCCACCCGCCGGTCCCAGGAGTCGGTCGGCAGTTCGTCCCGCACTTCGCCGTCGTGCAGCAGCAGCCCGATCCGTGCCTGGGGCCCGCAATGGGCGAGGGCCCGGTCGTACCAGCCGCCGCCGGTTCCCAGCCGCAGCCCCGTCGGCGTCCCGGCGAGCCCCGGGATCCAGATCCATTCGGCGGCGGCCAGAGCGTCAGCGCCAAGGCTTCCCGTTGTCGGCTCGAGGATGCCGCGCCACGAGGGACGTAGCTTGCCCCGTCCGCCGTACCAGGCCCAATCCGGCTCCCGCCGCAGCACCGGAAGCAGCACCCGCGCCCCCGCGGCAGACAGGCCATCGATCAGTGCCCAGGTATCAGGTTCTCCGGGGCCGGAGGCGTAGCAGGCGACCACCCTGCTGCCCGCCGAGCGGGCGAGCGCTCGCGCCGTCCGGTCCCCAGCCACCGGGGCGGTTGCGGCGCGGGACGCCAGCAGGCCGGCGCGCAACGAAGCCTTGTCTGAGCCGGATTCCCCGGATCGCGTCCGCCCTCCCGGGGCCCCAGGGCTCATGGGCTTATCGTAGGCACATGCCTCTGTTCGGACGCGCCAAGAACGAAGCAGTTCCGCCCGCACCGGTCGTCCCGCCGGGCCCTGAACGGCTGCCCGATCCGCCTGCCGTGGACGGGTCCGGGCGACGCTCCGTCACCGATCACCGCGACTACCTGCTCTCGCAGGTCGCCAGCCTTCGCCCCTTCGGTATCGGGCTCCTGGAGGCTGCCGGGTTGATCCTGTGTGAGTCCATCCGGGCCGACCTCGACCTGCCGGTCTACACGTCCGCTCTGGTGGACGGGTGGGCGGTGCGCGGATCGAACCTGGTGGGCGCCTCGACGCTGTTGCCGGTGGCGCTGCCCGTTGTCGGCGAGATCGATGCCGTGGCGTATCGCGGTGACCCCTTGACGCCCGGGACGGCGGTGAAGGTCGCCGCCGGTGCTCCGGTGCCGGAGGGTGCTGACGCGGTCGTTGCGCTCGCGGACGGCGTTGAGGTCGCCGACGGCGTCGAGTTCCGGGCCGAGGCGAGTTTCCAGCAGAACCTGGTCACGGCCGGATCGCGAGTGGCGGACGGGGAATTCCTGCTCGGTTCGGGCACGGTGCTTGACGCCCGTTCGATCGCCCTGCTCGCCGAGGTCGGTCATGACAAGGTGCTCGTCAGGCCCCGTCCGCGCGTGGTGGTTGCCACGGTGGGCGACGATCTGGTGGAGCCGGGGCTTCCGTTGGAGCGGTTGTCCCAGAGCTATGACGCCACCACGTCACTGATCGCGGTCACGTCCCGTCAGGACGGCGCCAAGGTGTTCCCCATCGGTATCGTCCCTACGGCGGCCGGGTCGCTGCGGCGCACTCTGTCGGAGCAACTCCTGCGGGCCGACCTGGTGTTGCTCGCGGGCGTGGCTGACGAGGAACTGGCTGCGGTGCTGGGCGACCTCGGAGCCATCGACCTGGCCGAGGTGGCCATGAATCCGGGGGGTCCGTCGCTGTTCGCCCTGATCGGTGATGAACGGACCCCGGTCCTCGTGCTCCCGTCCGATCCCTTCGCGGCCCTGGTGAGCTACCTCGCGTTCGCGAGACCGCTGATCCGAGAGCTGGCGGGGGTGCCCCCGTTGGAATGCCCCGCGCGGGTGGCCCCGGTGGTTCGTTCGCTGGACTGCGACCCCACGCAGACCAACTTCCTGCTGGCAGCCTCGGGACCACGCGGGGTCGACCCACTGCCAGGAGCCGGTTTCAAGGGCACGATCGACGTGGCCAAGGCTGACTGTCTGATCGTGGTGCAGCCTGGTGCTGAACATATCGAGGCGCACAGCGACGTCGACTGTTGGTTGCTGAGGCCCTGAGGCGATGGGCCGGCTCCCCACCCAGTGGCCGGTCACGCTCCGCCACGGGCCGGTGACCCTGCGCCCGTTGCACAAGCGTGATGAGCGGGCCTGGTCGCAGATCCGCGATCGTGGACAGCAGTGGTTCCGGCCCTGGGACTCGACCCGTCCGCCGGAATCGCTCGACTCGCCGATGACTTTCCGCGACCTTGCCACCACCTTCTCGAAAAGGGCCAGGCAAGGGACGATGCTTCCGTGGGCGGTCGAATACCAGCCCGAACCGCAGCAGCGGGGAGTGTTCGCCGGCCAGGTGACGGTGAGTGGGATCACGTACGGGTCTGCGGGCTGGGCTCAGATCGGCTACTGGATCGACCCGCGTTGGGCGGGCCGGGGGATCATCCCCACGGCGGTGGCGATGGCGTGCGACCACTGCTTCACCACCTTGCACCTGCACCGCATCGAGGTCGCGATCCGGCCCGAGAACACCAACAGCCTCGCGGTGGTTCGCAAGCTCGGCTTCCGCTACGAAGGTCGGCGAATCGCCTATATGCACGTGGACGGTGCCTGGCGCGACCACGAGATGTTCGCGCTGCATGCCGAAGAGGTCCCTGACGGCATGCTCGCGCGACTACGCCGCCCGATCTTGCCGTAGATCCGGCGACACTCCGCCCCGGGTCAACTGGACCAGCGGCGGGGCCCCCTACGGTTCGGTTGTGGGGTTGACAGGGGTGATTTTCGCGGGCATCGCCGCATTGTGGCTGGTGTACCTCGTCCCCTACTTCCTGCACCACCGGGTTCCGGTCGCCGAGGAAGGGGGGCCGATGAAGCGGTTCCGTTCATTGCCGGCGCGGTGACCGTCGTCCGCGCGGGGGAGTCATTGGCCGAAGCCGA
Organism: Propionibacteriaceae bacterium; assembly: GCA_016717345.1. Lineage (GTDB taxonomy): Bacteria > Actinomycetota > Actinomycetes > Propionibacteriales > Propionibacteriaceae > Propionicimonas. The sequence continues at coordinate 3,425 of JADKFR010000011.1, read as the reverse complement.
CGAAGGTGCGGCGCAGGTCTCCACGCCGCTGACCCGGCGTGCGGCGCTGCGAGAGCTTCGACTGATCGACGACCAGGCGGCTCAGCGCAGGCGGCAGGTGCTGCTCTTCCTGCTGGTGGTCCAGTCGTTGGTGGCGGGGCTGGCGGCGTTCGGAATCGGCGCCTGGTGGGGCGCCCTGGTCCCGGCCACGGTCATCGGGGTCTTCCTCGTGGTCGCGAGGTTCGGCGTGAAGAAGCTGCGCGCCGATCTCGCCGTGCGCGCTGACCGGATCCGAAACTCGGTGGAGGAGGAGACGGTGGCGCTCGCGCTCACCGTCGAAGACGTCGCCCAGCACGAGCACTCGGTGGAGTTGAGCATTCCGTTGCACGGTGTCGGGTCGTTGTGGGAGCCGATCCCCATCACCCGTCCGACCTATGTGTCGAAGCCGCTGGCGCCGAGGACGGTCCGCACCATCGACCTCGCAGCCCCGGTGGCGAGTCCGTCCAGCGTGCCGGTCACGGCGGACCCGCCGACCGCTGCCCCCTCCGCGGAGAGCGGACGCGAGGTCGGCTGAGGTTTCGTGGCCGGCCTCGCCCAGTGCTACTCTGGACGCCGCCGCAAGGCGCTGGGGCTATAGCGCAGTTGGTAGCGCGTCTCGTTCGCAATGAGAAGGTCAGGGGTTCGAATCCCCTTAGCTCCACCGGGGCCGACGTTCAGTCGGCCCTTCTTCTTGCCCCCGGTTTGGGATCTCGCGCTCCTCGACCAGACCGGTGTTCATCATGAGCAGTGCCACGTGCGATCTCGCACGACAATCGGCGGCCGAACCCGCTGGGGCCGGCGCTACAGCCGGTTGTGTCTCCCCGGTCTGAGAGACTGCGGCCGTGAGCGTGATGAGCAAAGAGGCTGAGCGGTCGGAACTCCACAAGACGATCTGGCGGATCGCGAACGATCTGCGCGGCAGCGTCGACGGGTGGGACTTCAAGAGCTACGTGCTCGGCATGCTGTTCTACCGGTTCATCTCGGAGAACCTGACCGTCTACCTCAACGAGCAGGAACGCCGCGCGGGCAACCCCGACTTCGACTACGCCCGGCTCGGCGCCGAGGAGGCCGCGTACGGCATGGCCGAGACGGTCAACGAGAAGGGGTTCTTCATCTTCCCGTCCGACCTGTTCGTCAACGTCCGCGCGCGGGCCCGCCACGACGCGAACCTCAACGAGACCCTCAGCCGGGTGTTCACCAACATTGAGGCGTCCGCCAAGGGGGCCGCGAGCGAGGACGACTTCAAGGGGCTGTTCGACGACCTGGACGTGAACAGCAACAAGCTCGGCCCCACGGTCGCCCGCCGTAACGAGCGGCTCGTCAAGCTGCTGGACGCCGTGGGGGAGCTGAAGCTTGGTACCTACACCGACCACACCATCGACGCGTTCGGCGACGCCTACGAGTACCTCATGGCTATGTACGCCTCGAGCGCCGGCAAGTCGGGCGGTGAGTACTACACGCCCCAGGAGGTGTCCGAGCTGCTGGCCCGGATCACCGTCGTCGGCAAGACCGAGGTCAACAAGGTCTACGACCCGGCGTGCGGGTCGGGGTCGCTGCTGCTGAAGTTCGCCAAGGTGCTCGGCAAGGAGAACGTGCGGCAGGGGTTCTTCGGTCAGGAGATCAACCTGACGACCTACAACCTGTGCCGGATCAACATGTTCCTGCACGACATCAACTACGAGCAGTTCGACATCGCCCACGGCGACACCCTCACCGACCCGGCCCACTGGGACGACGAGCCGTTCGAGGCGATCGTGTCCAACCCGCCGTATTCGATCAAGTGGGAGGGGGACGCCAACCCGCTCCTCATCAACGACCCTCGCTTCGCCCCCGCCGGCGTCCTGGCGCCGAAGAGCAAGGCCGACCTGGCGTTCACCCTGCACATGCTCAGCTGGCTGGCCGTCAACGGCACCGCGGCGATCGTCGAGTTCCCCGGCGTGCTCTACCGCGGTGGCGCCGAGCAGAAGATCCGCAAGTACCTGATCGACAACAACTACATCGACGCCGTCATCCAGCTGCCGCCGGACCTGTTCTTCGGCACCACCATCGCGACCTGCATCATCGTGCTCAAGAAGTCCAAGCACGACAACAAGGTGCTGTTCATCGACGCGTCCGCCGAGTTCGTCCGGCAGGGCAACAAGAACAAGCTCACGGACGCCCACCAGCGGGTCGTTCTGGACGCGTACACCCAGCGAGCGGACGCCGACCACTTCGTGAAGCTCGTCGACAACACCACCATCGCCGACAACGGCTACAACATCGCCGTCACGTCCTACGTGGAGGCCAGGGACACCCGGGTCGCGACCGACATCACCGCCCTCAACGCCGAGATCGCCCGCATCGTGGCCCGCCAGCAGGAGCTGCGCGTGCAGATCGACGCCATCGTCGCCGATCTCGAGGGAGGCCAGCCGTGACCGAGGGCGAGCCGTCCGGCGACATCGTCATCTACCAGGCCGACGACGGGACGCCTCGGCTGGAGGTGCGCGTCGCCGAGGACACCGTCTGGCTGAGCCAGCAGCAACTGGCCGACCTGTTCCAGACGTCCCGCACCAACGTCGTCGAGCACATCAAGCACGTCTACGCCGAGGGTGAGTTGAGCGAGGAGGCAACCTGTCGGGATTTCCGACAGGTTCGCCTCGAGGGCACCCGCGAGGTGTCGCGTGTCATCGGCTTCTACAACCTGGACATGATCATCTCGGTCGGCTACCGGGTGAAGTCTGCGGTGGCCACGCGGTTCCGGATCTGGGCCACCGAACGGCTGCGGGAGTACCTCGTGAAGGGTTTCACGATGGACGACGAGCGCCTCAAGGATGCGGGCGGCGGACGCTACTGGCGCGAGTTGCTGGAGCGGATCCGCGACATCCGGAGCAGCGAGAAGGTGCTGTACCGCCAAGTGCTCGACCTGTACGCGACCAGCGTCGACTACGACCCGCGGCGCCCGGAGAGCCGGGAGTTCTTCCAGGTGGTGCAGAACAAACTGCATTACGCCGCTCACGGACGCACCGCGGCCGAGGTGATCGCCACCCGTGCCGACGCCGGCAAGCCGTTCATGGGGCTGCTGACCTTCTCGGGGGCGTCGCCCCGCAAGGCCGACATCGGCATCGCCAAGAACTACCTGGATCAGGCCGAGTTGACGCGGCTCAACACCCTGGTGTCGGCGTACTTCGACGCCGCCGAGTTCCGTGCCCAACGCCGCGAGCCGACCTACATGAGTGACTGGCTCGGTCACCTCGACCGGCTGATCGTCGCGCTGGACGCCGAGGTGCTGACGGGTTCGGGGTCGGTGAGCCATCAGCGAGCGCTGGAGAAGGCGGCCGCCGAGTACGACAAGTACAAGGAGCAGCGGGACGCCGAGCCCTCACCGGCCGAGCGGGACTACCTCGCGGAGTTGAGGTCGACGCAGAAGC
>JADKFR010000010.1 GCA_016717345.1 Propionibacteriaceae bacterium | reverse complement strand
CTGCGATCAGTTGATCACGCCCCTTAGCGGTGTGCTGATAGAGGGAGCGCAGCGTTCGCTGTGGAGTGTCAGGCCGGAAGCCGGGAGATCGGCAGGCGTGGCACCTGTTGCGCAGCCATCACGGCGTAGTATGACGCAGATCGTGGAAGCGGTCCGGCGTCCGGCGATCGTCGCTGACCTCCCTGAAGTAGCTGGCCGTGATGGTGGAGGGCCACTGCTGGCGCCCGTTCGCGGCAGGAAGAGCAGTGCCCCTCCTGACCGAGCGTAGCGAACGTCTCCAGATGCTCTTTGATGACCGGAATGGGTGCGGCGGGATCGCCACGTCGCGGATGCCGGCCTCCGACTTGGGCGGCTCGACCTGGATCTTGCGGTTCTCCCAGACCACGCCGCGGCGCACCTGGATCACCGGTCCAGCGGCCGCTGACGTGGCGCAGCTTGATGTTCCTTGCCGGCGCAGCTCGGCGATCTCGCCGTAGCGCAGCGCACCGGGACGGCGAGGCAGGATCATCAGCTTCCACTTCTCCGGCATGTTCTCCACGATCACGTCGAGTTCCTCGATCGAGGCCGGTTCGAGCCGGCGGCGCTTGGGCTGGTAGCCGCCGCCGCGGAATGCATGCTGGGCTGGCCTCGATCAGGTCCTCGTCGACGGCGCTATTCATGATCGCCCGCAGCAGTCCGTACGCCTTGGGTTCGCCCGCGGGCTGTCGCCGTTGGCTCTCCAGCGTGTCCTCGTGCCAGCGGCGCACCGAGCCCTGGTGATGTCGCGCAGCCGCATCCGTCCGAACGTCGGCACCAGGTGGTGCTCCAGCGTCGCCTCAGTAGTTGGCCCTCGTGGACGCCCGCAGCGGCTCGCCCTTGTCGGTGCGCCGCTTCTGCGATCCACTTCTTCGCGTAGGTCTCGAAGTCGGGCGTCGTCGCCGCCGCTCGCGCTTTCCGGCCCGGTGCTTCGGGGAGACCACTCGTTGGCCTCGATGAGCTTGCGCTCCTCGTGGAGCCAGCCTCGGCGTCGATCTTCGGCTGAGCTACCGCCCCGGTGGATCGTTTGTCAACGTATCCGGGTCTGACTGCCAGTTCAACTCGGCTCGGATCAGGTCAACCTGATGCCTTCGACGACCAGCTGGGCCATCAATTCGGCCTGGTTCACGGCCAGGTCGACTCCGAGATCGGCCTCGAACAGCCACCTGTTCCTCGGGTTGTTCACCCGCGCGAGCACCCGTCCCACGCCGAACTCGAACTGGCCATGGTCGCGATCGTCAAGTTGGTCTCATCCGCGCCGGTGCACCGCGCAAACGACATCGGCCTGGCTGCGCCGGCGGCCTCCAGGACGGCGCTGGGTCGGTGCCGCTCCCGGCAACAATGAGCGAGCCCGGTGAGTCCTGCCGAACTCGGGCGAGGGCGGCTTCCCGCGGTTCAATGATCGTCACCTGGCACCCGCTGGCCAGCAGCAGTTGCGCGACATGGCCGCCGATCTGACCGCCACCAACGACGAGAACGTACATTGCAGACCCCCCTCAGGCCCCGCCGAGCATGGACTTGAGCCTCGGCTTGGAGGCCGACATCACCGCGAGACAGAGCACGTCGCGATCGTGGACCCTGGTCCCCGAAATCGGGATGAACGCACGGGCACCGCGCTCGATGGACACCACCTGATCTCGCCGCCACCGTCAGAGCACTCACCGGCGTCCCTACCAGCAGCGTCGGAGCTTCGACCCGCACCAGCTCCAGGTCGCTGTCGCCGATGGTCAGCATTGCTTCGAACTGCTGGAAGCTGAGGAACTCGCAGATCCCGTCCACTCCCCAGGTGATGGTCGAGACCGGGTGCACGCCGAGGGACCGGTAGAGGTGGGCCTGCCGCGCGTCGTGGAGCCGGGCGATCACTTGCGGCACCCGGTAGCGCGTCCGGCTCAACCTGCCGATGACTGCGTTGGCGTCGTCGCTGCCCGTGGTGGCGACCACGGCGTCCACCTGGCCGATGCCGGCGCTCTCGAGGACATCGCGGTCGAAGCCAATCCCTTCGGTGGTCTTTCCGGGAAAGCTCGCGCCCAGGCGCTCGAAAGCCGCGGCTTTGCTGTCCACGACAGTCACGGCGTGCCCCCTGCGTGCCAACGCGACGGCGAGGCCGGACCCCAGCTTCCCGCAGCCGATGACGATGATCTTCATCTGTCGTGACCTCCTTGACTGGCGGATCGGGAGCGGCGTCGCGCCACTGTTTTGCGAAGTTCGGCCAGCAGCACCATCGGCATGGGCAGCACGAGCAAGTACAGCCAATCGAAGGGCCCGATCGCTGTGGTCCCGAAGACTGCCTGCAGGAACGGGACGTAGATGAGGGCACTGAGCAGGACGACCTCCACCGCAATACCGACCAGCACCTGCCGGTTGGCCAACAACCCGACCGTGAACAGCGACTGGCGGTCGGTGCGGCAGTTCAGGACGGCACCGATCTGGCAGAACACGATCGCGGCCAGCGTCATGGTGGTGGCCCGCTCATAGACCGGCCCCGACGCGGCCAGTGGCACGCCCGGCCAGCCGTTCCCGATGTTGACGTAGAAGTAGGCCGTCATCGAGAACACCGTCTCCAGGAGGCCGTACCAGGCGAAGGCCTTGACCAGCACCCGCTGGTTCATCAGCCGGTCGGTGCGTGCCCGCGGCGGCCGGTCCATCACCCTGGGCTCGGGACGCCCGGTGCCCAGACCGAGCGCCGACTTCAGGTCGGTGCCCAGGTCGATGGTGAGGATCTGCATCACAGTCAATGGCAGCGGGATGCCGCCCCGGGACAACAGGAACGCCGCTGACGGTGCCCCCTCCGACACGTTGCTGGTGAGGATGTAGGTGAGGAACTTCCGGATGTTCCCCATAGACGCCCCGGCCTTCCTCGATGGCCCGGACGATGGACGCGAAGTTGTCATCGGTAAGGATGATGTCGGCGGCTTCCTTGGCCACATCGGTGCCCGCGATTCCCATCGCCACGCCGATGTCGGCCTTCTTCAGGGCGGGGGCGTCGTTGACCCCGTCCCCGGTGACGGCAACCACCTCACCCAGGGCCTTCAACTGGCTCACCACCCGGAACTTCTGCTCAGGGGCGACCCTGGCGAAGATCACCTCGTGGGCCAGGGCCTCGCGCAGGTCGGCGTCGGAGAGCGTTTCGAGTTCGACTCCCGAGATGACCCTGGTTTGGCCGCCCTCCACGATCCCGATGCGTTTCGCGATGGATCTCGGCAGTCAGGCCGTAGTCGCCGGTGACCATGATGATCCGGATGTGCGCTCGGCGGCAGGTGGCCACGGCCTCGGCGACCTCCGTGCGCGGCGGGTCGGCCATCACCACGAGTCCGACCAGCGCCGGCTGCTGCTCGACCACGTCCTGGGTCAGGTCGGCCAAAGCGTGGGTGGTCGGTCGCCGGCCCTGTCCGAGGAGGCGGTACGCGACGGCCAGAACCCGCAGTCCGTCCCGCGCGAACCCGTCGTTGGCCGCCATGATGTCACGGCGGTCCCGAGCCCTGAGCGGCGAGCGAACGTGATTGCGCTCGACCGTGGAGCACAGCCCCAGAACCTCGTTGGGAGCACCTTTGACGTACGCGATGCGCGAACTGCCGTCCTCCGGACTGGCCAACTGGTGGATCGTGGTCATGCGCTTGCGGCGGGAATCGAAGGGGAGTTCCCGAATGCGGGGCTGCTCGCGCTGCAGAGCCGTGACGTCGATCTCGCCTGGCGGCGACCACGCTGAGGCAGGCTTCGGTCGGGTCGCCGAGAACGGTGTAGCGGTCAGCTTCAGCGCTGGGCGGCACCAACCTGGCATCGCTGCACAAGGCCGCCCCCGCTGAGCAGCCGCAGCAGGCCCGGATCCTCCGCTGCAACCACGGTTCTCCCGTCGCGGAGCACGCTCCCCAGGGGTGCGTAAACCGCGTCCGGTCACTTCGAAGCCGCCAGTGGGCAGCCAGCAGGTTGCAGACGGTCATTTCGTTCTGGGTGAGGGTCCCGGTCTTGTCGGAGCAGATGACCGTGGTGCAGCCGAGGGTCTCGACTGCCGAGAGCTTCTTGACCAGAGCGTGTTGCTTGGGACATCCGCTGCACGGCCATCGCCAAGGAGAGGGTGACCGTGGGAGCAGGCCTTCGGGGATGAAGGCGACGATCATGCCGAGGGCGAAGATGAACGCCTTCGGCCAGGGTTCATTCACCACAAAGACGCCGGCCAGAAAGAAGACCGCCCCGGTGACGAGCGCGATGACGGAGAGCTGTTTCGTCAACCGGTCGAGCTCCCGTTGCAGGGGGCTGGGCTCGTCCTTCATCGACTGGGTCAGGTGAGCGATGCCGCCGAACACCGTCTGCATGCCGATTGTCATGACCACCGCGCGTCCGGTTCCGCTGGAGACGCTCGTCCCTGCGAAAGGAGGTTGGGCGTGTCGGTGGTCGCCAGATTCTCCGTCTGAATCGGGTCGCGGGTCTTGCGGAGAGGGCTCGATTCGCCCGACAGGGTGGACTGGTCTGCCTGCAGGTCGGAACACTCGAGGATGCGGGCGTCGGCGCTGATCCGGTCGCCCTCGCCGAGGATGATCACATCGCCGGGGACGAGGTCTTCGGACAGTACCTGCTGTTCGGTGCCGTCCCTCGACACCCTTGCATGTGAGGCCAGCATCTTCTTGAGCTCAGCCGTCGCTCGCTCTGCCCGGTACTCCTGCCAGAAGCTGAAGATGCCGTTGATGACGTTCACGGTCCAGATCGCCACCCCAACTCCGGGCTCGCCGGCGAAGAAGGCGACCAGACCGCCGAACCACAACAGCCAGGCCATCAGGCTGGTGAACTCGGACAGGAACACCAGGACCACCGGGACCTTCGGTTCCGAGGTGATGGTGTTCTTGCCGTAGCGGGCCTGGCGAATGGTGGCTTCGGCGGCGGTCAGTCCTTCGCGACGCGTGCCCAGCAGCCGCAAGGCCGCTTCAGCGTCCAGCTCCCGCAGCGCAGGGGTGGGTTCGGTTCCGGCCGCGAGCGCGGGGCCGTCGAAGGTGCGGTGATCGCTGGAAGGCGTGATCGTTCTGCCCACAAGGGGCCTCCTCGACCCCTTCATCGTAGATCTCCCGGCCAGGGCCGCGGGCTCCACTGCTCGCCGATGAGGCGTCGGACCTCACACGTCGGGCAGCCGCGAGCGCCACCACAGCGACAGCGAGAGTTCGATCACACCGATCACGAAGATCACGGGCTGCAGGAAGAAGAACACCTGAAGCACCGCCCACTGGATCGAGATCCACACCAGCAGGGACACGCCGGCAAGCATGCCTGCAAGAACGCCCAACCGAGGATTGCGGGGGAGTGCGACGACGGGAAGGGCAGCGAGGAGATGGGGGATCCCCACCAGGCCCATCAGTAGCCAGCCGGGCCCGGCCCAAGTGTCGAACGGGGTCCGTATCAGCCACTGGGGGCAGCTGCCAGGTGTTGTCGATCAGGCCCACTCCACCGGTGAACGCCTGATAGGCGACGAACAGCTCGACTCCGGCAAGCGTCCAGGCTTGCCAGGGTCGAGCTGGACGAGGCTTCGGGGTCAGCCATCAGGGGTTCCTGTCGTCGCTGCGGGTCGACCCGGGAGGGCATTGACTCCCTGGCGATCCACGACTGAAGGATCAGCCCAGCAGTTTGGCCTTCGCCGCGCTGAACTCCGCGTCGCTGAGCAGCCCGGCCTCCTTCATCGCTGCCAATTGCTGCAATTGCGCCATCAGGTCACCCGCTGGGGCTGCCGGGGGCGCCGGTGCGACCGGCGCGGGGGCCTGGGCCGCCTGCAGCTGGTCCAACTGGCCGCGCATCGCCGCCATCTCGGCCTGTGCCGCTTGCTGAGCGGCAGCCTCATTGGCCGCCGCCTGTTGCTGCGCGGCAGCCTCATTGGCCGCCGCCTGCTGTTGGGCACCCTGCTTCTGCGCCACGTTGCCCGCCACCGCCTGGGCAGTACCCGCGATGACTGCTGTCCTGGCCACCGTGCCGAGCAACCCCGGCCGTCCCACTCGACGCCTCATGAGATGTTCCTTTCAGTCTTCGTTGGGTACGGAGTTCACGATCTCACGGACGACCGAGTCCGGAACAGCCACCTCGGCGATCACGTCGCCGCCTGCGTCGCGCACAGCGGCCAGCAGCGGTACCAGCCAGGCGTTCTCGAACGCCAGCACCAGCGCCGAGGAGCCGGGTGCCAGCTCCGCCACGAGTTCGGCGACGTCCTCTTCTGCAACGAGCCCCTCGACCTCGGCCAGTGAGATCAGCTCGCCCCACTCTGCGGTCTCATCGGCCAGTTCAGCCCAGGAGACCGTTCCGTCTGCGTCCTTGGTGGCGAGCACGGCGTCGACGATCCGGACGGCACCGCCGCCCACCAACGCCCGCATCTGGGCGAGCACGCCCGCGTCCAGGGTTCGGCCCGGCAGGGCGAACGCCACGATTTCGATCGGTCCCAGTTCCACCGTGTCCTCCATTGTCATTGATCCTGGGCACAGGCTACCCAGCCTCCGGACCTGCGGGGTGTGCGCGGGGGAGTCCGCGATAGTTCGCGGCGCCCGCTGTTCAAGCACGTCACTTCACGAGGGTGATCGCTACCTTTGCTCCGTGGACTTCGAGAGCATCTTCCTTCACGGTGGACTCGGGATGGATCTCATCGGTCTGGCGGTGCGCGTCACCGCCATCCTTGTGGTGCCGGTGAACCGGCGGCCCTCGTCGGCCATGGCCTGGCTGCTGGCCATCTTTCTCATCCCTTACGTCGGTGTCATCGCCTTCCTGCTGATCGGCAACCCGAAACTCCCCAAGCGTCGACGTGAGCAGCAGCGGGAGATCAACAGCAGGTTGGCGGCCCTGAACAAGGATGTGGGCGAGGTCGCGCCGGCACCTGGCTTGGAGTGGGTCGCCGCGGTCGCCCGCCTCAACCGCAACCTCGGCTCGTTGCCCCTGTCGACCGGTAATGCCGCCACCCTCATCGAGGACTATGACGACTCGCTGCGGCAGATGGCCGACGCGGTTGATGCGGCGCAGCGCTACGTCCTTTGCGAGTTCTACATCCTGTCCTTGGACGCGACCACCCGGCCCTTCTTCGCCTCGCTGGAAGCCGCGGTGAAGCGCGGTCTCACCGTCCATGTGCTCTTCGATCACATCGGGTCGCGGGGGGTGCCCGGCTACCGTGCGACGATCGCGCACCTCACCTCCATCGTGGCCGAGTGGCGTCCGATGCTCCCGGTGATGCCCTTGCGGGCAAGTACCAGCGCCCAGACCTGCGCAACCACCGCAAGATCCTGGTCCTGGACGGCGACGTCGGGTTCCTGGGGTCTCAGAACCTCATCGACCCCACCTACAACAAGCCCAAGAACCGTCGACGCGGACTGAAGTGGCAGGAGTTGGTCACCCGCGTGGAGGGCCCGGTCGTGCGCGCCATGAATGCCGTCTTCCTGACCGACTGGTACAGCGAGACGGGCGAGATCCTCCTCGACCAGGCCCCCGGCCTCACCGGCCAGCCGACCAGGGACGCGGGGCACCTGGCTTGTCAGATCGTGCCGAGCGGGCCCGGCTTCGACAATGACAACAACCTCAAGCTGTTCAACTCGCTGCTCTACCAGGCTCGTGGCCGGGTCAGCCTGACGAGCCCGTACTTCGTGCCTGACGAGTCGTTGATCGCGGCGGTCACCACGGCCTCAGAGCGCGGCGTGGACGTCGAGTTGTTCGTCAGTGAGCTCGAGACCAGCCGATGGTGTTCCACGCCCAGCGTTCCTACTACGAGGTATTGCTGCGCGCAGGGGTGCGGATCTACCTCTACCCGGCGCCCTACATCCTTCACGCCAAGCACTTCACCGTTGACGACGACCTCGCCGTCATCGGGTCCAGCAATATGGACATGCGCTCGTTCGGCCTGAACCTCGAGGTCGTCATGATGGTCAGCGGCCGCAGTTTCACCTCCCAGATGCGGGCGGTGGAGGACCGGTATCGGGCGATCAGCCGGGAACTGACCCTCGAGGAACACCTGGATCACCACGTGGGCACGCGGATCCTGGACAACCTGGCGCGGCTGACCTCCGCTCTGCAGTAGGACGCCGCAGCACCCGCCAGGAGGGACGGCCACGTGCCGGATGTTCGTCCTGGTCAGGAAGAACGCCCAAGCCGTGTCGACTTCCGAGGCGAGATCCAGCCTTGCCTGGACTGGGCGCGACCGCACGCCCAGTGGTCGTGGGTGGCAGACTCCGGGCATGACCGTCACCGTGCTCTACGACGCCGACTGCGGCTTCTGTACGAAATGCAGCCGGTGGCTCATGCGCCGAGGCGCGAAGGCTGACTTCACGCCCTTGCAGGCCGCGGATCTGGCCGGGCTCGGTGTGGACGCCGCACGGGCGCAGAGCGAGTTGCCGGCGGTGCTGGCCCGCGGCGACGTCGTCTACGGTGCGGCGGCGTGCGCGGCCGCCCTGAGTACCGGGCCGCGCTGGATGAGGGTCCTGAGCCGTCTCCTGGTGTGGCCGCCGGTGGCGGTGCTGGCCCACGTCGGCTACCGGCTCGTGGCCGCGCACCGGCACCGGTTGCCGGGAGCTACTGAATCCTGCGCACTGCCGGAGCGTTATCCCAGCACCAGGCCTTGACCCCTGGGTCCCTGAGGTTACGCTCACCCTTATGAGACGAGTCGCGGTCGGTGTCCTGGTGTTGTTGCTGGCCCTTACCGGCTGTTCCCAGGTGCTCGGTATCGCTGATTGGGACAAGATCGTGGTGAACTACACCGACGAGGCCGGAGGCGACTACGCGCTGGTGGTCACACCCGCAGAAGCCATCTCGACTATCGACGGCGAAGAGACCTCCCACAAGCTTCCGGACGGCTTCTGGAACACGCTCGTCACCGGCGTCCGGGCACTCGGTGAACGGGAAGCGGTGACGTGCGCCGAGGGCCAGGCGATCAAGATTCAGGCCACGTCGGGGGGCGCGGTCAAGCAGACCTACGCCGCCAACAGCTGTGACGCCGGCGACGCCCTGAAGTCGGCGCAGAAGCTGGTCGAACAGCTCCTGACCCTGATCAAGTGAGGGGACCCGGGCAGCAACCGGCTTCGCGCCCGGACGGCGCGGCCCGCAGCAGTCCTCCGCTCAGGACCACAGGGTCCTCGACGAAGCAGGAGTAGGTGCGGACCGGGCGCTTCAGCGGCCGAAGATCTTGAAGAGCCCGGAGTTGGCTTTCACCGTGGGCTGGGACGACTGAGCGTGCCCACCGCACCATTGGCCGGCAGGCACCCTGGCCTTGACCTGAGCGACGTGCTGGCCGCAGCCCGACCAGGTCGTCTTGCCGCAGGTCCTGCAGGTAACGGGGCTGCACATGTGGTTTCTCCTTCGTGACGGGTACGATCCAAACTATACCCGGGGGGGTATGTATAGTGCCAATCGGGCCAGCCCGGACCGGCGTCGTCTCGGGTCAGCGCCTCACCAGATGAAGCGATCATCACCCCGGGGGCGCAATCGGTTCCTCCATGACTGTGGACCCAATTGCCTGGCGCGGCTGCGGGCGCTCAACGGGTGGTTGCAACGTTCGCGGTGACGAAGTCCGTGATGGCGCGACCCAGCAGCGGGGCCTGCGACCAGTGCAGGTAGTGGGCGCCGTTCACGACCTGGAGTTGGTGCGTCGAGACGTCGGCGAGTTCGCGCTGGTGCTTCTCCATCCAAGTGGGCATGGACGCGACGCTCTCGCTCGACAGGAACTCGAGCACCGGGACGGTTCTGGGGAACGGATGAGCGGCGCTCTTCGTGGAGTTGGCAGCGAGTTGGGCCCACTCGTCCGCGATGGACGGATTGCCGTAGTTCCACCTGCTCATCGCAGCGGTGAGCTCTCGCTCGGCGGCGGTGTACGCGGTGCCGGGCGGCTGGATCAGGTCGGGAGCCACCGAGGTCACCCAGCGGTAGAGGCCGAGCGAGGCCAGGACGCCCTCGATCCGCGACGGGGTTCCCGTCTCCAGCGTGGACGCCGTCGCGGGCGTCGGATCGATGCCGATGATGGCCGACACCTCACCTGGGTAGGCGTTCGCGTAGAAGCGGGTGTAGATGCCGCCGATCGAATGTCCGATGAGGATCACCGGCTGGTGCACGCCGAGGCGGCCGAGTACCTGGTGGATCTCGCCGGTGATGTTCTCCACCGTGCGGTCCGGCACGTCGAGGTCGCTGTAGCCATATCCGAAGCCCTCGATGACGATGACGTCGAAGGCGTCCAACTCCCGAATGAGGGGGGCGAAGTCGACGGCCGGCGCCGGAGTGCCGTAGCCGCTGAGCAGCACCATGGTCGGGCCTGCGCCACCGTTGCGGTAGACGTTGATGTCTCCCTCGGCCAGTGTCACCGGGTGGCCGTAGGGCGCGTGATGGGCCTTCTCGGCGGCGGTGACGGCAGCGTTTGACAGCCCCGAGGTGGCGGTGAGGGCTAGTAGTCCGGCGGCGGCCATGCCTGCGAGTCGACGCCAACGGCGTGGTTGTGGCTGGGCGGGGAGGTGTTGGACGACAGGCGACATGGACGGGCTCGATTCTGGTCCGAGGCGAGTGCTCACCGATCGGTGAGCGGCCAAGACATCCCTTACTCATACCGCGATGTTCGACGTAATAAATCATACATGTTGGTTTGAGATAGTCAACAAGCTGGCGCGTGGGCAGCAGTGCCTACTGCGGTGGTGGTCGTAGCAGGGCCCGGATGGTTTCGGGGAGGAGCTTCACGACGTCGGGCTCACTCACGTGGCCGCCTCGCAGTTCGGAGGCGGCGCCGTGCAGGATCGAGAAGTAGCAGGCGAGTTGCCAGTCGAGGCTCTGGTCGGTACGGAACGACCCGTCGCCGCGTCCTCGGGTGAGGAGGGCTTCCACGCGCGCACGTGCTTGGTCGTGGCTGTCGTCCAGCTCTCCCGGCATCGCACGCTCAACCACGCCGCGCAACGCGCTGAGTTCGTCAAGCACGCGCCAGGATGATGCCACCAGCGCGTCCAGGGCTTCCCAGGTGGCGCCACTCAGGTCGACCGACGAGAGTTGCTCCTCGACCCGCTGCATGCTGCGGTGAAGGAGTGCTGACAGCAGTTCCTCCCGCGAGGAGAAGTGGCCGTAGAGCGTGACGCGCCCTAGGCCGGCCGCTCGCGCGATGTCGGCGAGGCTCGCGTTCGGGTCCTCGGTCAGGCGTTGGGCGGCGGCCTCCAGGATCGCATCCCGGTTCCGAATCGCGTCGGAGCGTACCGCGCGTTCCCGCTGTTTGCCTGCCACTGCCGTCCTCACTGTGTCGTTGGAACAGAACGGTGTCGCTGAATCAGAACGGTGTCGTGAGACCAGGACGCCGTCGTTAGATCAAACGTCACTGTATAGGATCATGCGGTGTGCCTGGCTTGTCCATGGTGAGGGTGCGCCGGCCCCCCCGTGGTGTAGCGGCGTCCGAGGATCACCCTGTCGATCACATCGCTGGGTGATGCCGCCTCACCCTGTCCGTCCCTAGGTTCGAACCACAAGCCGCGGCGCCGCCGCAGACCTCGAACCAGGGAGCCTCACATGTCCATCACCACCACCCGGCTCACCCGAGCGGCCGGACTCAGCGCTGTCGCCGCAGGGCTGCTGTTCATCGGCGTTCAGATCAACCACCCGACACTCAGCGTCGACTTCGTGACGACGACCGAGTTCGTCGTCCGCCAGAGCATGAAGGTCTGCTTCTCCGTTCTCGCACTCATCGGGATCACCGGCATGTACCTCACCCAGGTGAGGAGGTCCCGCGTTCTGGGGCTGGTGGGCTACCTGATCTTCGCGGCCGGCTTCCTCATCATGCTGACCGTTGAGGTCGCGGGGCTTGTCGTCCTTCCGGCCATCGCCGACAGCGCACCCGCCTATGTCAGTGATGTCATCGCAGTGGCGACCGGCGGCACCGCGGCGGGTGACATCGGCCTGATGAAGACCCTGAGCCAACTGGGTGGCGTGACATACGTGGCCGGCGGCCTGGTGTTCGGGATTGCCCTCGTCCGCGCGTACGTCCTGGCCCGTTGGGCGGCCGTCCTACTTGCCGTGGCCACGCCGCTCAGCCTGGCGATTCCGCTGCTTCCGTGGATCAACCAGCGCCTGTTCGCCGTCCCCACCGGAGTGGCTCTGGTCGCCCTGGGCTACTCCCTGTGGCGCCAGCAGCGCAGCCAGGTCGCGGCCGTGTCGCAGCTCGGCCCGCAGCCTGAGTCGGCAGTCGTCCGATGACCACGAACGCCACCACCCACCGGGCTTCGGCCCGGTGGGTGCCCTTCGCGCTGGTGTCGCTCAGCGTGGTGCCGGCGATCAGCGGCTCCCTGAGGCTCGGGGGAATGATGGGTGGCCCGCACCTGATGTCCACGGACGTCCGGATGGACGCCTTCCCGCTGCCCGCGATCCTGCACATCGTCTGCGTCATCCCGTATTCGCTCCTGGGTGCCTTCCAGTTCTCGTCCCGACTTCGCGCCCGTCGGCCGGGCTGGCACGGGGCGTCCGGGAGACTCCTGGTCGGGCTGGCGATGGCGGTCGCAATCTCCGGGCTCTGGATGACGTTGGCGTATGCGCCCAAACCGGGAACGGGTGCCCTGTTGTACGGGTTCCGGCTGGCTGTTGGGACGGGCATGGCTGGCAGCGTGCTGCTCGGGTTCGCAGCCATCCGGCGGGGCGAAATCGCTCGGCACCGCGCGTGGATGACCCGGGCGTACGCGCTCGCGCTCGGTGCGGGCACGCAGGCGCTCACGGGAGCGGTCGGACCAGCGCTCTTCGGCACGAGCGTGCCGGCCAACGACCTGACCATGGGCGCTGCGTGGGCGATCAACCTCGCCGTCGCCGAGCATGTGATCCGCCGTGGCGAGGATCGAACCGATCGCGGACGGGCCTCGATCGCCATCCCCGAGGGTGGGCGAAGATGAGCGCGGCGCCGGGTCGCCAGCTTTCCTGCGACTACACGATCCGGGTGGCCGGTCGGCTGGACGCCCGCTGGACCGACTGGTTCGACGGCTTCAGCCTCACGTGCGAGCCTGACGGCACGACGACCATCGCCGGTGTCGTGGCCGACCAGGCCCAGTTGCACGGGCTGCTGGCGAAGATTCGCGACCTGGGGGTTCCGCTCATCTCCTTGGAGGAAGGCTGGCCGAGCGACCGCCCCGGGTACGACCAGGCCGAGGCGCCTCGGTTCCGCCCTCGATGATTCCGCCTGCGGCGTCTTCGCAGGTGGCGCTGTAGAGGTGATTGTTCACCGGCGTCAGGACCGAGTCGAAGTCGTGACGGCGAAGGGCTCCGGCGTGCACGACCGGCGCCTGCTCTGTGTGGCCTGTGATGCCGATCCAGCTCACGATTCCCTCGCCCTCGGCGCGAACGAAGGCCTCGGTCGCGCCCCCGGGTACGAACACCGTGTCGAGCTCCGGAGGGTCGACACCGCGTGGACCTGCCACAGGTCGATGTGGTCGGTGTGCAACAGCACAAGGGAGCGGTTGAGCTCACTCCAGGCATCTTCGGCGCGACGCTGAGTGGACTTGGTGGCCAGAAATATCTGGCCTCGAACGCGCTCCATCGTCGGACCCATGCGTTCCTCAGCGTCCCCATAGGACGCCGCTGTGTCGAAATGGTTGGTCCCCGCAGCCAGCGCCTGCCCCAGCGACGCTTCGGCGACCTGCGGCGTGACATCGCCCAGCGCCGCCGCCCCGTAGACGAGCACGCTGGTCTCGTGACCGATCCGGCCTAGTCCGCTTCTCGATCTCGTCCTGCCCAGTTTGCGCTGTTGTTGGCCCACCTCGAACGATACGAACGTCCGGACCGCATCATCCCCAGTCCTGGAGAGCCTTCCCGGGCGCAGAAGCTGCAGGATGAATCGCGCCGACGGCGCCTCGACCCTGCGCAGGCGCGCGATTCCTGAGGGTGGCACCGTCATCGGCTGGGTTTGCGGGGTGATGTCAGCCACACCAGACTGGGCCTGGTGGGGTGAACCACGGAATTGAGGAGCCTGGATGGCTGACGACACTGATGGCCGGGTGGCCGTCTACATCGACTTCGACAACATCGTGATCTCGAGGTACAACCAGTTGCACGGCCGGGGCGCCTTCCAGGCCGATCATGTGAGGCAGACCGACCCGAGCGATGCTTCGGCGGATCCACAGGTTGTCGGGCGGATCCAGCAGGCCACCGTCGACATCGGCGCCATCCTCGATTACGCGTCCTCCTTCGGGCAGATCGTGAGTAGCTGCGCCTACGCGGATTGGTCGCAACCGGTGAACGCCGCCTACCGCCGACAGTTGATCGATCGGGCGGTCGACCTGACCCAGATGTTTCCGCTCTCGGCCACGAAGAACGGGGCCGACATCAGGCTCGCCGTCGATGTCGTCGAGGACATGTTCCGCCTGAGCAACGTCACGCACGTCGTGCTGGTTGCGGGGGACTCCGATTACGTTGCGCTCGCCCAGCGAGTGAAGCGGTTGGGCCGTTTCATTGTCGCGGTGGGAGTGGCTGGGGCGACCAGCAAGTCCTTGCCCGCCGCCTGCAACGAGTTCAGCCTGTATGACGACCTTCCCGGAGTTGGCTCCGAGGAGGGCGACTCCGAGCCCTTGGACCTTCCGGACCCGGCAGAGCCGCAACCCCCGGCATCCCGACCTTCTGGGGAGGCCGGGAACAAGCCGGCCACCAGGGGGTCATCACCAGCCCAAGAGTCGCACGCGGTGGTGCTGGACGAAGTCGCGGACCGTCTGAATGAAGTGGCCGCCAACGCGACGGAACCGGCCGCGAAGATCTCGCCACGGGCGGCGACCAAGCTGCTGCGGCGAGCCCTCGAACTTGGCCATGACAAGGCCGGTCATGATGAATGGCTGCACACCTCTGAGGTGAAACTGCAGATCAAACGCATGGACCCCGCCTTCCACGAGAAGTCCCTGGGCTACAGCTCCTTCAGCGACTTCGTGAAGTCACGCTCGAGTCTGGCTGAACTCGACAAGTCCTCCAAGGGCCAGCGAGTGCGACTCCGGCCATTGAAGTAGCTGCCTCCCGCCAAGCGTGAGGCTTGGGACGGCGCAGGGCTCCGCGAGGAGCACCAGGGGCCTTGGGCGTCCCTGTCGGTGCCCCGTCGGAGTGGTCGATGGGTGGGCGTCGTTTCGCGAAGGGATCGCGGCCCGTGGGTTAGCGTGGAGGGGCGATGGAACCGCCCAGGTCTGGATGGGACCTCAACCGCCGGACGGCGGGTTCGAGCCGCGCGAAGGGCCTCTGTGCCCCCGGGACGGAGTTGTGATGGCGCCGGATCAGCGTGGGCCCACCGACGGGGCCCGGAGGGGCGATTGGTTGAACCCGGGCGTCGCCGGGGTAGGCGTTGCGTCGCTGTGTTCGGACGCAGGCCACGAAATGGTGACCTCCCTGTTGCCGGGCTTCGTGTCCGGCACGCTGGGTGGCGGGCCAGCTGCCTTGGCGGCGATCGACGGCGTCGCGGATGCCCTGACCGGGTTGGCCAAGTTGGCCGGCGGGCCCCTGGCGTCCGACCCACAGCGGCGCGGACGCCTTGCCGGGGGTGGCTATCTGGGCACCGCTGTGGCGACCGCGGCGATCGGCCTGACGACAGCCCTGTGGCAGGTCGGGGCCCTTCGGGCGTTCGCCTGGGTATCGCGCGGAGTGCGTTCGCCGGCGAGGGACATGCTCCTCACCGACGTCGCCCGACGCGACAGCATCGGTCGCGCCTTCGGCTTCGAGCGAGCCGGGGACAACATCGGCGCCATCGTCGGCCCACTCCTGGCAGCCGCGTTGGTAGGACTTCTTGGCGTCCGCACGACGATGGTCCTGGCGATTGTTCCGGGAGTTCTCGCCGCGGTGGCCATCACCATCGCCGCCAGACAGGCGCGCCGAAGCCTGGCCGACGTCGCAGGCCGACGACGGCTGACGTTGAACCTGGGCGAGTTGCGTCAAGCAGGTCTGGCACGGATCCTGGCGCCCGTGGCCTGCTTCGAGCTCGGCAACCTTGCCACCACGCTGCTGATCCTGCGCGCTACTGAAGTGTTGTCAGCTCAACCGGGATGGGACGCGATCAGGGCGAGCAGCGTCGCGATCCTGATGTACGCCGGCCACAACGCAGCGGCTGCACTGGCTTCTCTGGTGGGGGGTTCCTGGGTTGATCGGCTTGGGCCGCGGGCGGTCTTCGCGTGGGGCGCAAGCCTCTATGTGGTCGCCTACGGGGTGTTTGCGTTCGCTGGGGGGATGTGGTTGCTCCTCGCAGGATTCGGGGTCGCTGGTATCGGCATCGGGTTGGCGGAGACAGCGGAATCGTCGTTGATCGCCGTGAACCTCCCGGCCGAGCTGCGCAGCAACGCGTTCGGAGTGTTGGGCCTGACGCAGTCGGTCGGCGACATCGGTGCGACCGTGGTCGCCGGCGTCCTCTGGTCGGCTTTCGGTCCCCAGGTCGCCTTCGGCTACGCCGCCACCTGGATGCTGGCCAGCGTGATCGCCTCGCGCGTGCTGGCCAGCAAGTGACGGCAGTGACTTCCTCAGACGGGGCCTCCGCTGAGGGCGGTTGCCCGGCCGCAGGCGGCGGTTGCCTGGCAGCAGGCCGAGATTCGGCCGTCGAAGTGCCCGCGCATTGCCCGGGGTGCAAAACCAAAGGCGCCCCGGCTGGTGTTTTGCCTAGCCAAGGCGACTTTTCTGCTGGCTCCCCGCCTGGACTCGAACCAGGAACCTACGGATTAACAGTCCGACGCTCTGCCAATTGAGCTACAGGGGATTGCGATCAACGCGAGTCGGTACGTTACCAGAACATCAGGCGATGTCGTACTCGGCGCGGGTCGCGGCGAGAGCCTGGTCGGCCGCCGCTCGGGCGCCGGGTTCCTGCAGGTCGGCGCCGCCGCCGGGAACCACAGTCCAGTGCGTCTGGGTGCTCGATCCACCGAGTTCGCGGCGGAGGGCGACAATGAGGTAGCGCCCACGGCCCAGGTCCACGCGACGCTGGAACAGCACACTCGCCGTCACCCGCTCGGTGAACAGCTCCGGGAATCGTCCGGGGTGCGACAGGCTCGCCTGGCAATCCCGGCCGTCGGCGTCCGTCCAGGTCAGCGAACTGGTCTTCTCGTCCCAATGTCCGCGCTGGATCTGATGCCAGGGTGTCTGGGCCCAGGCCCCGTCCACCTGGTGAGCGAACCGGTCGGGAAGCCCGACCAGGTACCCCGTGGTGGTGCGGGACCACGCCAGGATGCGCGGACGGGATCCCAGGAAGGCAGCCAAGGAGCGGCCCACGTCCGCCTCGAGATGCGGACGGGTGAAGGGGAGCGGCATGCGTCCATTCTGCCCGGCCCGTGAGGCGATCCCAGCAGCGACGGTCTCCGGGGACGGGCACCCGGCTGCGGTGGGGACTCCAGGGCGCACAACGCGGGCGGCGTCGAGGACGCCGCCCGCGTCGCAGCTACTGCCAGCTCAGGGTTGGGTGACTACGAGATCCTCATCGTGGCCATGACCTCGTCGACGGTCTGAGCGAGTACGTGGTCGACGGCGAGGTCGGCGGCAAGCTTGGCGCCGGCGGCCGGCGCCGGCAGCGCGGTGAGCGCCGTCCGGATCTGGGCGACTGCGTCGGCGTCGGGCAGCGACTGCGTGTCCACCACGAGGTCGTAGTTGTCCGCTTTGGCCCAGTCGGCACCGTAGTACAGCGACATGAACTTCTGGCGCAGTTTGTCATCAGCCTGCACCTTCGCCATGGCGGTTTCGGCTTCGAGCTTGTCGCGCTGGGCGATGCGGGCCACGCGGACCTCGGAGGGAGCCTCGACGAAGACGTTGAGGACGTCGGCGAAGCCTTTGAGGACCACGAAGCCGCCACGGCCAAGGATCACCACGTTTCCGCGGGCTGCGATCGCTGCGATCGTCTCGTTCATCATCTCGATGGTCACCTGGCTGTTCTGGTCGAACAGTTCGCGCAGTTTCGGCGGCTTGGTGTACAGGTCATCCAGCCGGGTCAGGCCATACTGACGGATCACCCGGTTGATGGTGTACTTGTCGGCGAACTCCCATCCCAGATCCCGGGCCAAAGCCCGAGCGATGCGGGCTCCGTGGCTCCCGAGCTGCCTTGAGACCGTGATTACTGCCATGGTGGGAATCCTCTCACTGACGTCCTGCGCTGATTGTCACGACAATATTACAGATCTCTGACGGTGCACAGGGCTGGAACGCGGATCATTGCAGCAAAGCGTGAATGGCCAGGCCCACCCCGGCGTCGGCGTTGGAACCGACGACGGGGAACCCGGCAGCCAGCAGTGCCGGATGGGCATTCGCCACCACGTGCGGTAGACCGGCCCAGGCGAGCATGTCGGCGTCGTTGGGCATGTCCCCGAAGACCGCCACCTGCTCGGCAGCGACCCCAAGGCGTGCGCACAGACGCTGGAGCGCTGAGGCCTTCGACACCCCGGGTGCGCTGATCTCGACCAGGCCGTAGCGGCCCTCCCTGGCTGAGTGCGTGACGGTGACGAGGCCCCCGACAACCTGTTCCGCCGCGTCTGCCAACGGCCCGGCCTCGAAGCCGGGGTGGAAGCCGAGTAGTTTCACCACCGGTCCGGAAATCCTCATCAGTCCCGCCTCGGACAGGGCCAACTCAGCGGCACCTCGCCGAGCCGCCGGGCAAGCGGGCTCACAGGCAAAACCGTCCGGGGTCTCGACACCGAAGGTGAGCCCCGGGATGGCGTTGCGTAGCGTCTCAAGGACGCTGCTCAGCAGGCCGACCTCGATCCCGATCGCCTCCACCACTACGTGGGCAGCCTGGTCCCACAGCACGGCCCCGTTGGCGGCGATCACCAGCGGCTGGGCTGTCCCGAGCTCTGCGAGTACGTCCAACCACCGGGTCGGACGTCCGGTGGCGGCGACGAACCCCACCCCCAGCCCGGCCGCCCGGCGGACCGCCTCGACGTTGAGGGACGGGATCGAACCGTCCGGCGCCAGGAAGGTGCCGTCCAGGTCGGACACGATCAGGCGGGGCCGAGCCACAGCCTGGAATTCGGCGAGGGGGAACCGCCGCCGGAGGGGGACGGAGACCCGGGTGACGGCGATGCCGACGCAGGCGACGGCGAGGCGGGGGAAGGGGACGCGGAGTTCGGCGACGGCGAGGGGGACGCTGACCCCGGCGACGGCGAGGACGAGGGCGGCGGCGATCCGCTGGCGCTGCTGGACGCCGTCGGCGGTACCGGGGGAGGCGGCTGTTCCTGCGGCGCCTGCTGGAAGATCAGAATCGCGATCAGGACGGCCAGGGCGGCCAGCAGCATCATCAGCAGCCAGGACACCAGGATCGTCAGCGGCCCTCCACGGTCATGCCGCCCGGGCCAGGGGAGCGGCCACAGCCGCGCGATCCCGGGACGCACCCGATCGATCCAATGCAACCGGTACCCGGGTCCGGTCGGCCGGCCCAACTCAGCAACGCGCGACAGGTCCACCTCGGCCAGGACGCGATCCGCCTCCGTCAGGGCTGCAGAGGTCCCGTCGTAAGCCAGCGCCACCCACGGCGCTGACGGTGCACCGGCCGGGTCGGCTGGGTCATCCGCCTCTGGATGCCGGACGCGATGGCCGAGCCGTCCGGAGTCCTGGCCCTGGCCCCCGCGGGCGACCACGGTGTCGATGTGCATCTTGTCGACGGCACCGGCCAACCGGTCGCGGGCCGCCGGATCGGCGGCGGCGCCCTCGGACAACAGCACGACCATGACGGTGGTGTTCTGGGCGTCGTGGGCCACGAAGGCCACCCCCGAAGGGCTCGCGGTCAGGCGCGCATCGAGCCAGAAGTCACCAACCTTCGGGGGGTCGTCGCGCCACAGGGGCGACAGCCGGGGTGGCTCAGGGGTTGTCATCGCGTCCCATCGTCGCGCGGGCGGGTCCCGCATCGCAGGACCATTGTGCCAAACCGACCCAGGAGCCCTGTCGCGCCGCGGCGAGCCGCGAGCGGTTGTCCTGCCGAGGGTGACCCATCGCCTGCTTCGGTGGCGTCCCGGGGGACCGGAAGCGGGCGTGGCGGCTCGACCAGCGAAGCCGATGGTGCAGGCACCCACGTGGCGAGCCGCGCCGAGCCCACAGGTGATGGCTAGGCCGGGCCGGTATCGTGGTCGGCAGCCTTGCAGCCGCAGATGATGAGCAGGAGTCCGGTGTGACCAATCCGATGCAACCCCAGGCGCCGCAGCCCGCGCAGCCCGCCGCCGCGAAAGCGGCGACCACCGAGGCCGCCAAGGTTCTCGGTGAGGCCATCGCTCAGGTGCAGCGCGTCATCGTCGGGCAGGAACACATGGTCGAACAACTCATGGTGGCGCTGCTGGCCAAGGGCCACTGCCTTCTTGAGGGGGTCCCGGGGGTCGCCAAAACCATGGCCGTCCGTAGCTTCGCCACGGTGGTCGGCGGAGCGTTCGCGCGGATCCAGTTCACCCCCGACCTGGTGCCCTCCGACATCGTCGGTACCCGGATCTACCGGGCCAGTCGTGAAGACTTCGACATCGCCCTGGGCCCGGTGTTCGTGAACTTCGTGCTCGCTGATGAGATCAACCGGGCTCCCGCCAAGGTGCAGTCGGCGATGCTCGAACTGATGGCCGAGGGTCAGGTCTCGATCGGCGGCAAGACCCACCCGGTGCCGGACCCGTTCATCGTGATCGCGACCCAGAACCCGATCGAGTCCGAGGGCGTCTACCCGCTGCCGGAGGCGCAGCGCGACCGCTTCCTGCTGAAGGTCGACGTGCCCTACCCGCGCGGCAACGAGGAGTTCGAGATCCTGCGCCGGATGAGCGTCCGTCCGCCCAAGCCGAATCCGGTGCTCAACCCCGAGTTGGTCCGCTCGCTGCAGGAGCAGGCTTCAGAGGTGTTCGTCCACAACCTGGTCGCGGAGTACGTCGTGCGCCTGGTTCTCGCCACCCGTACCCCCGACGAGTTCGGCATGCCGGACCTCGTCAACGTGATCCAGGTCGGCTGCAGCCCTCGGGCCACGCTGGGCCTGGTCGCCGCTTCCCGCGCCCTGGCCCTGATCCACGGCCGCGACTATGTGCTCCCCACAGACGTCCAGGCGGTGGCCCGCGACGTGATGGCACACCGGCTGCTGCTGAGCTTCGACGCCGTCGCCGACGACATCACCCCGCCCCAGGTGATCGAACGCATCGTGGCGATGGTGCCCCCGCCCACCCCGGTCTGGAACGCCCAACAGCGCCAGGTCGCCCACGGCCAGCACCAGTACACCCCGGAAGTGCGAGGCTGAGCCTCGCCGTGACGCAGCAGCCGGGATTCAGTCCACCCCCCGACGACCTCGGGGCGGTGCGGTCCGTCCTGACCGAACCCACCACGGCCACCCTGCCGCTGCGCAAACTCGCCCCGGAAGCCGCCCTGCGGCGCCTTGAACTCACCATCGTCCGACGCCTCGAAGGCTTTCTTCATGGCGACCACCAAGGCCTGCTGCCAGGTCCGGGCTCGGAGGCGAACGATGCCCGGGTCTACGAACCGGGCCAGGACGACGTGCGGAAGATGGACTGGGCGGTGACAGCCCGGACCACGATCCCGCACGTGCGGGACACGATCGCCGACCGGGAGCTCGAGGTATGGGCCCTGCTGGACGTCACCCCGTCCATGAACTGGGGGACCGAGGGGGTCACCAAGCGCGACCTCGGGATCGCGGCGATCGCCACCATCGGGTTCCTCTCCCAGAAGATGGGGGACCGCTTCGGTGGTCTGCTGATGCGCCCCGACGCCATCCGGCGTCTCCCGGCTCGTTCCGGGCGGACGGCGCTGTACGGGCTTCTGCGACGCATGCTCACCGAGCCGATCGTCTCAGATCGGACGCAGGGATCCTTCGACCTCACCGCGGGCATCGAGCGATTGGTACGGACGGAACGCCGCCGCGGCATGCGCGTGGTGGTCTCGGACTTCCTGACCGCCGGGGACGACGAACTCGATCCCAACGTGCCTCCGGGCTGGGAACGCGCGATGCGCCATCTGGCGATCCGTAACCAGGTGCTGGCCGTCGAGGTCGTCGACTCCCACGAGCTCGCCTTGCCCGATGTGGGGGACCTGCTGATCCGGGATCCGGAGACCGACTTCGAGCGCTATGTGAACACCTCCGATGATGCCGCCCGGGAGCGGATGGACGCGGCCAGTGCGGCCCAGCGCGAACGGATCCGGATCGCTCTCCGCCGTGCCGGCGTCGCCCATATCCAATTGCGCACCGACCGGGACTGGGTCCACGACATCGCCCGCTTCGTGCTGTCCTACCGGAGGACCGCTTCGATGCTGCACGCCCCGCCGCAGGGGGTGACCCGCTGATGTTCGGTCTCGACTTCCTCAATCCGGAGCGGCTGTGGGTCTTGATGCTGCTGCCGCTCCTGGTGCTTGTCTACGTCCTGGTGCTCCTGCGCAAGAAGAAGACGGGCATGCGCTACACCAACACCACGATCCTGTCCCGGGTGGTACCCCGGCAGTCGCAGTGGCGTCGGCACCTGGCGGTGGGGCTGTCGCTGGCGGCCCTGATCGCCCTGGGGCTGGCCTGGGCACGTCCGAACGGGGTCGAGCTGGTGCCGCGGGAGCGGGCCACGGTGGTGCTCGTGATCGACATCTCGCAGTCGATGCAGGCCACGGACGTGAAGCCGAACCGCCTCGACGCCGCGAAGCAGGCTGCACTCAGCTTCGTCAAGGCGTTGCCGGCGAAGTACAACCTGGCGCTGGTCAGCCTGTCGGGGAACCCGTCCGTCCGGCTGCCGCCGACCACCGACCGCGTGATGGCCCAGCAGGCCGTCAGCAGCCTCAAGGTTCAGGACTCCACGTCGGTTGGCGAAGCGGTCTACACCGCCCTGAGTGCTCTGCAGATGGCCCCCAAGGGTGAGGACGGCAGCGTCGCGCCGGGCGCGATCGTCCTGCTCTCGGACGGTCAGAACACCAGCGGACGGTCGCCGGCCCAGGCGGCGGCAGCGGCGAAGAAGGCGAGTGTTCCCATCTACACGATCGCCTACGGAACCCAGAACGGGTACGTGGATCTGGACGGCAAGCGGGAGCCGGTGCCCCCCGACGCAGCGCTGCTGCAGTCCCTGTCGGGCGCGACCGGCGGACGCAGTTTCACCGCCGAGGACCTCAGCCAGCTGAACCGGGTCTATGACAACATCCGCAGTGAGGTGGGCCAGGTGGAGGTCAAGAAGGAGACAACCGCGCTGTGGGCCGGCTACGGCCTGGCGTTCGCCGTGGTGGCTGCCCTGGCGGCGGTGTCCTTGGGAGCGAGGTGGCCCTGATGGTGATGGACCTGGCGTTCATGCGCCCCGAACGCCTGTGGTGGCTGGTACTGATCCCGCTGCTCGTGGGCCTGTACGCCTTCTTGCTCTGGCGCAGGCGACGCCGGGCGAGTACCCGTTCCATCAGCAAGCTCGAAAAGGTGTTACCCAAACAGCAGGCGTGGAAGCGGCACATCGCCGTGGGTGCCGCGGTTCTCAGCCTGGCTGCGCTGAACGTGGCTTTCGCTCAGCCGAAGGGCGAGGTGGAAGTGCCGCGGGAGCGGGCAACCGTGGTGCTCACGCTGGATGTCTCCCGATCCATGGTGGCCGAGGATGTGGCCCCCAACCGGCTGGCGGCGGCCAAGAGCGCAGCCAAGGATTTTCTGCAGTTGCTTCCGGCCGGCTTCAACGTCGCCCTCGTGCAATTCGCGGCCCAGGCCTCCGTGGTCGTCCCCCCGACGACGGATCGCGGCGTGGTGGCGGCCGCCATCGACAATCTCGAGGTCATGCCCTCCACCGCGATCGGCGAAGGAATCTACTCAGCGCTGGACGCGATGGCCCAGGCACCACCGGACCCCGATCACCCCGATGAGCCGGCGCCCGGGGCCATCGTCCTGCTCAGCGACGGCTACACCAACATCGGACGGCCTTCGGCGACCGCTGCCCGCCAGGCCAAGGAGCAGCGCATCCCGATCTACGCGATCGCCTACGGCACAGCCAACGGCTACGTCGTCAGCAATGGACGGCGGGAGCCCGTCCCGGTGAACCACCAGGAACTGGAGAACGTGGCGCGCATCTCCGGGGGCAAGAAGTTCGCCGCCGGATCGAGCAACGAGCTCAAGGACGTCTACTCCTCGATCGCCAAGTCGGTGGGCTACGTCAAGGTCGATCAAGAGGTCACAGAGCAGTACGCGGGCTACGCGTTGTTCTTCGCGATCCTCGCCTCGCTGTCGTTGATGTCACTGGCCGCGCGCTGGCCGTGATGGACGACATCGCCGCCAACCTGACGACTGTCCGCGCCCGGATCGCGGCGGCCTGTGTTGCTGCGGGTCGGGACCCGTCCGAAGTTCGCCTGCTACCGGTCTCGAAGACCCGACCGGCGGCCGCGGTGCGGACGGCGTACGCCGCCGGCTGCCGCCGATTCGGGGAGAATCGCCCCCAGGACCTGGCGGCGAAGGCGGCGGAGCTGGCCGACCTTCCCGGACTGGGCTGGGTGATGATCGGCCACCTGCAACGCAACAAGGCAGCGCTGATCGCCGCGCACGCGACCGAGTTCCACGGCCTGGACTCCCTCGACGTGGCGCGCGACCTGGAACGACGCCTGGAGCGACTGGGACGCCCCCTCGACGTGCTGATCCAGGTGAACACCTCCGGTGAGACGACCAAATCAGGCCTTGCCCCGGACGCGGTGCTGCGATTTGCGGCCGACCTGCAGGGCTTGGATGCGCTCCGGGTGAGGGGGTTGATGACCATCGCGGCCAACACCCCCGACCGAGCCCGGGTCGCCGCCTGCTTCGCGCTGCTGGCCGACCTGCAGTCACAGTTGCGATCCCGGGGGATCGACGGTCAGCGGTACGACGAGTTGTCGATGGGTATGTCGGGGGACTACGAACTCGCCATCGCGCACGGCGCGACGGTGGTGCGGATCGGCACCGCCATCTTCGGGGCCCGCGGCTGAGCGACCGCAACCGCCCACCGGGACGGCTGGTGAAGGCGGGACGGGTGGGGCACAATGAAGCATCCCTCGAGGGCTGAGATTGCTGGGGAAGGCACGTCTCAGGCAAGGGGGACCGGTATGGAAACGACGCGCGGGATCATCCTGATCCATTCCGCGCCCGCGGCGCTGTGCCCGCACATCGAGTGGGCACTCGGGGCCGCGATGGGGTCGCCGCTGCGCCTCGATTGGATAGACCAGCCCGCCGAGCCCCACAGCCTGCGCGCGGAGTACTCCTGGGCCGGACGGACGGGCACGGGCGCGGCCATAGCCAGTGCCCTCACCCGCTGCCAGCGAGCCCGCTTCGAGGTGACGGAGGAGCCCTGCGGGAGCGCTGAAGGGATGCGCTGGAGCTACACGCCGCGGCTGGGGATCCACGCAGCGAGCATCGGAATCCACGGTGACGTGATGGTGCATGAGGAGCGACTCAAGCAGGCCATCGTCACTGAGGCGCTCGGGGGACGCACGTTGGTGGCCACGCTGACCGAGCTGCTGGGCAGCGAGTGGGACGACGAGTTGGAGGCGTTCCGCCACGCCGCGGAGGGCACCCCCGTCCGCTGGCTGCACCGCGTCGGGTAGGCCGGCCCTCGCGAGGGACGACCTACCCCGACGGTTACAGCGGGATGTTGGTGTGACGCCCGCGGAGGCCGGTGTCGGCCTGCCGGATGGCTTCGGCGATCGCCGATCGGGTCTCCTGGGGGGTGATGATGCGATCCACGACCTCGATCTCGACGGCCTTTTCGACGCCGCCGGCGATCTGCTCGTGCTCGGCGGCCAGTTCGGTCTCCACCTGCGCGAGCATGTCGGCGGGCACTTCGGCCAGCTTGCGGCGGTGCAGGATGCGGATCGCCGCCACCGGGCCCATCACGGCGATCTCGGCGCCGGGCCAGGCGAACACCTGGGTGGCTCCCAAGGACCGCGAATTCATGGCGATGTAGGCGCCGCCGTAGGCCTTTCGGGTGACCAGCGTCACGCGCGGTACCGACGCTTCGGCGAAGGCATGGAGCAGCTTGGCGCCGCGCCGCACCACCCCGTCCCATTCCTGGCCCACGCCGGGCAGATAGCCGGGGACGTCCACCAGGACGACCAGCGGCACCCCGAAGGCGTCACAGAGCCGGACGAACCGGGCCGCCTTCTCGGCGCTCAGCGAATCCAGGCAACCGCCCAACCGCAGCGGGTTGTTGGCGACGACGCCGACCGTCCGGCCGCCCAGGCGACCGAAGGCGACCGTCACGTTCGGGGCCCACCTGGCGTGCAGTTCGAAAACCGACCCCTCGTCGAGCAAGCCGCTGATCAGCGGGTGCACGTCGTAGGCGCGCTTGGAGGAGGCGGGCAGCAGGCTGGCCAGATCGGCATCGGGCACGGAACCGATCCCACCTTGCGCCGCGAGCAGGCTGGTGATCTGCCGGCCACGGGCCAGGGCGTCCGCCTCATCGTCGGCCACGACGTGGACGACGCCGGAGCGTCGTTCGTGGGTGTCAGGACCTCCGAGGCGGAGCATGTCCACGTCCTCGCCGGTGACTGAGCGGACCACGTCCGGGCCAGTGACGAAGATCCGGCCCTCCGGGGCGAGGATGACCACATCGGTCAGCGCCGGACCGTACGCGGCACCACCGGCGGCCGCCCCCAGGACGATTGAGATCTGCGGGATGGTGCCGGACGCGTGCGTCATGGCCTGGAAGATGCGACCTACGGCGTGCAGGCTGAGTACCCCCTCGGCCAGTCGGGCGCCGCCGGAGTGCCAGATCCCCAGAATCGGGACCCGGTCGACCATGGCGCGCCGGTAGGCCTGAACCACGACCTCACAGCCGTCCACGCCCATCGCACCACCCATCACGGTGGCGTCGGAGCAGAACGCCACCACGGGGGAACCGTTGATGGTGCCCGTCGCGGCGAGCATCCCAGAGGTGTCGTCCGCGCTGATCAGCTTCAGTGACCCGGCATCGAGCAGGGCAGCGAGTCGCCGGTTCGGGTTGCGAGGATCCTCCTCGCGAGGCAGGCGGGCAGGTCGTGCCGGAGCGGACTGGGACATGGCTGTCCTCCTGATCAGGTCAGTGGGGCGCTCAACGCGTCGCGTTGGCGTTGGTGACGGCGACGGCGACGTTATGCCCACCGAAGCCGAAGGAGTTGTTGATCGCCGCCAGATCGCCGGCCGGCAACGGACGGGGGACCGAGGCGATGTCGATGCCCAAGCCGGGCTCCGGGTCCTCGAGGTTGATCGTCGGCGGCACCATCCGGTCGTGGAGCGCCATCACCGACGCGATGGTCTCCAGGGCGCCGGCGCCGCCGAGCAGGTGACCGGTCATCGACTTGGTGCTGGTCACGATGCAGCCGTCCACGGCCTCGCCGAGGGCGGTGCGGATCGAGCCGGCCTCGGTCACGTCGCCCTGCGGGGTCGAGGTGCCATGGGCGTTGACGTGCACAATGTCGGAGGCCGCGAGTTTGGAGTCGGCCAGAGCCTTCAGCATGGCGCCGGACTGGCCTTCGCCCGAGGGATCGGGCTGCACGATGTCGTGGCTGTCTGAGGTGATGCCGGCTCCGGCAATCGTGCCGTAGATGGTGGCGCCGCGGGCCTTCGCGTGCTCGAGCGTTTCGATGACCATGACGGCGGCGCCCTCGGCCATCACGAAGCCGTCGCGGCCGCGGTCCCACGGGCGGGAGGCGCGCTCAGGCTCGTCATTGCGACGGCTCAGGGCCTGCATCTGCGAGAAGGCTGCGATCGGCAACGGGTGGATGGTGGCCTCGGTACCGCCAACCACGGCGATGTCGGCGCGGCCCAGTCGCAGCAGGTCGACACCGAGCGAGATCGCCTCGTTCGAGGAGGCGCAGGCAGAGACGGGGGCGTGGACGCCGGCCTTGGCGTGAACCGCCAGGCCGATATTCGCGGCCGGCGCGTTGGCCATCAGCATCGGGATCGTGAACGGACTGACCCGGCGCGGGCCCTTGTCACGTTGGGCGTCCCAGTTGTTGAGCAGGGAGTGCAGGCCACCGATTCCGCTGGCGATGGAGACGCTGAGTCGCAACGGGTCGACCTCGCCCTCCAGTTCCCAGGTCAGGCCCGCATCCGTCCAGGCCTCCTGGGCAGCGATCAGGGCCAGTTGGCTCGACCGGTCGAGGCGGCGCGCTTTCACCCGGTCGATGATTTCGGAAGGATCGACTTTGACCATGCCCGCGATCCGCACCGCCAGGTCTGCGGCCCAGTCTTCGGTGATGCTGGTGATGCCGGACTGGCCGGCCAACATGGCCTGCCAGGTTGAGGCGAGGTCGCCGCCCAGCGGAGTAGTGGCGCCGAGGCCGGTGATCACAATGTCAGTCATGGGTAGTCGTCTTCCGAGAGCCGAAGGAATCAGGACGGGGCCGGTTGGCCCCGTCCCAGGGTGGTGAGATCAGAGATGGGCCTCGACGTAGGCGACGGCGTCGCCGACGGTCTTGAGGTTCTTGGACTCCTCGTCGGGGATCGTGACGCCGAACTTCTCCTCGCAGCCGACGATGATCTCGACCATCGCGAGGCTGTCGACGTCGAGGTCGTCGACGAAGGACTTGTCGAGCTGGACGTCCTCGACGGGAACGCCCGCGACGTCGTTGACGAGTTCGGCGAGCTGGGCGCGGATCTCTTCGGTGGTTGCCATATCTTTCGTTTCTCCTTGTTAGGTGAGGTGTACTGCCGGCGGGGCCGGAGAATCAGGGAAGGGTGATGACCTGGCCGGCGTAGACCAGGCCGGCGCCGAAGCCGATGATGAGGGCGGTCTGACCGCTCTTGGCTTCACCGCTGGCGAGCAGGGCGTCCATGGCCATCGGGATGGTCGCCGCCGAGTTGTTGCCGAGGGTCTGGATGGTCCGGGCGACCACCACGTTCTCGGGCAGCTTCAGATAGCGGAGCAGGGTGTCGGTGATCCGGTTATTGGCCTGGTGCGGGATGAACACGTCAAGCTGGTCGGCAGTGATCCCGGCCTCCTCGAGGGCCTTCTTTGCGGCCTGGGCGATGAAGCCCGTCGCCCACTTGAACACCGCGCGGCCGTCCATGCCCAGCTTCGGCCAGGTGCCGTCGGCGACAGCGTCCTGCCAACTCTTGGTCTGCCAGATCACGCCCGCCTGGCTGCCGTCCGAACCCCACACGACCGGGCCGATGCCATTGGTCTCGCTTGGTCCGACGAGGACGGCGCCGGCGCCGTCCCCGAAGAGGAAAGCGGTCCCACGGTCGGTGAGATCGGTGATCTCGCTGATGGTTTCGCCGGCGATCAGCAGCACGTACCGGGCCTGGCCGGAGCGAACCAGCGCCTCTGCCTGGGCGAGGCCGTAGCTGAAACCGGCGCAGGCGGCGGAGATGTCGAAGGCGGCCGCGTCGGTGAGCCCGAGTTCAGTGGCCAGTTGCGGCGCCAGGGCCGGGGTCTGGTGGTAGTGGGAGATGGTCGACAGGATGACCGCGTCGATCTCGGCCACGTCGACGCCGGCCCGTTCGATCGCCTGCCTGCCAGCCGTCAGCGACAGCGTCTTGATGTCTTCGTCCTCGCCGATCCAGCGACGCTCCCGGATTCCGGTGCGCTGTGTGATCCACTCATCCGAGGAATCGATGTACTGCAGCAGGTACTCATTGTCGATCACGCGCGACGGGGTCGCTGCCCCGACCGAAAGGATCCGGGCGAAGGGCGAGCCGACGCTTGCCTTGAGGGTCATGAAGCGGTTCCTCCGATGTTGTCTGCCGCCGGGTACAGGCGGACGAGGGGTTGGCCAGGAGCGACGGGGTCGCCCTCTTCGGCGAGCCATTCCACGATCGTGCCGCCGTGGGGCGTGGTGACGGTGGTCGAGTTCCGGAGCGTGTCGACGGTGCCGATCACGCTGTCAGGGGCCAGGACGGTGCCGATATCGGCGTTGGGTGCGCGGTGGAACGTCCCCTTGCCGGGTGCGACCACGAGCATCCACGCAGGCGTGGTGCCCATCGCTGAGGTGGAGCCTGGCTCGCCGTGCTTGACCACGAATTCGCGCGCCGCCGGGATCTGGTCGGGGGTGTTCAACGAGAACAACTCGACGCCCTTGAGGTTGCGCTTCGCGATACCGGTCAGGGTGCCGGACGGCGGGAGTTCGAGCAGTCCGGTGACACCGAGGTCGGCCATCGTCTGCATGCACAGGTCCCAACGAACCGGGTTCGCCACCTGCTTGACCAGCCGTGCCAGGTAGTCGGCGCCGCTCTGCACCACGCTTCCGTCGGCATTCGACAACAGCCGCGTGCGAGGGTCGTGGGTCGTGATGGCACGCGACAGCCTCGCCAGGTGGGCGACGGCCGGTTCCATGTGGACGGTGTGGAAGGCGCCGGCGACGCTGAGCTGGATCAGTCGCGCCTTGGCAGGGGGATTGGCTGCGAACTCGGCCAGTTGCTCGACCGTTCCCGCGGCCACCACCTGACCGGAGCCGTTGTTGTTGGCGGGCGTCAGCCCGGCGGCCTCGATGGCGGCCAGCACCTCGGTGGCGTCTCCGCCGATGACCGCCATCATCGACGTCGGACGGGCCGCGCTGGCGGCGGCCATCTGGTTGCCGCGTTCCCGCACCAGCACCATGGCCTGCTCGGCGCTCAACACGCCCGTTCCGGCAGCGGCAGTGATTTCGCCGACGCTGTGGCCCGCCGCGACGCCGACCCGACGCACCGCGTCGGCGGGGGAGGGGAACAGTTCCAGGGCAGCGACCAGGCCGGCCGCGACCAGCAGCGGCTGGGCGACAGCGGTGTCCCGGATGGTTTCGGCGTCGGCCTGCGTACCGTAGTGGGCCAGATCGATACCGGCGACGGTCGACAGCCAATTGAGGCGATCCGCGACGCGGCCTTCAGCCAGCCAGGGGGCGAGGAAACCGGGCGTTTGAGCACCTTGTCCAGGTGCGACGATTGCGAGCACGGATCTACTTTCGCGCGATTCGGGCCCCCGTGGGGCCACGGACGCGACGAAATTCTCCGGCCCAGTTTTGTAGGGTTCTCACAACTGCCTGGCGGTTCGCGCCGCCGGACAAGCCCTTTTGCGTTGTGGAAGTCGGGCGTTTCTGAGAGGTTCTCACCGACCTATCAGTGACTCAGCGACCTATCAGTGACTCAGCAGGCGTCCCAGGGTCAAGGACAACTGCAGAACGTAGGCCTCCCGGGGGTCCCCGGCCGCGTAACCGGTGATCTCCTGGATACGGCGCAATCGATAGCGCACCGTGTTGGCATGGATATAGCGGGCCCGAGCAGTCGCCTCCACTGATCCGCCCTGGGCCAGGAACTCGTCCAGCGTGGCCGCCAGATCGCCACCGGCCGCGACGAGAGGTGCGTAGACCTCGGTGGCCAGCAGTCGCCTGGCATGGCCATCCCCAGCGAGCACGCGCTCTGGCAGCAGGTCCACCGACGCGACCGGACGGGGGGCGTCCGGCCAGGCATGAGCGGCGCGCAGCCCGGACAGTGCCGCCCTGGCGCTGCGAGCGGCGTCACTGAGGTTGTCCACGACCGGACCGATCACCACGTGGCCGGGCCCGAACTGGCTGTCGAACTCGCCGACCAGCCTCGAAAGGTCGTCCATGGACTCCAGTCCGCCGCCCACCACGACGACCAGGCGGTCCCCCTGGGGGGCCGCCAACACGTCGCAACCATGACGGCCGGCGATCTGCCGGATGGTTTCGATGGCCTGGCCGGGGTCAGCCGGCGTCGCGCCGATGACGACCGCGATGCCCTCGGGGGAGGACCAGCCCAGGGTGGAGGCCCGGGACACCACTGACTCGTCGGCGTCGCCGCGAATCACCGCATCCACCACCAGGGCCTCCAGCCGGGCATCCCAAGCGCCTCGCACCTCAGCTGCCCGGGCGTAGATGTCCGCGGCGGCGAACGCGATTTCCCGCGAGTAGTGGACGATGCCCAGCCGCAGCGCCGGCTGGTCGGCCTCGGGGAGCAGCGCGATCTCACGCTCGACGGTCTCGATCGTGGTGCGCACGAGGTCGACGGTCTGCTGCAGGCTGATCCGGCGAGCCAACGCCCGGGGCGCGGCGTCGAAGATGCTTCCCGGCGCGGCCGTGTCGCCCTTGGCGGCGAACCAGTCGACGAATCCGTCGATGCCCGTGCGGGCGACCAGGGTGATCCAGGAGCGATGTTCGGCGTTGAGTTCGGCGAACCAGGGATGGCGTTCCGCGATCCGGGCCATCGCCGCGGTGGTCATGGTCGAAGAGGCCGCGCGGACGTGCCCGGCGATTTGGGCGTGAACCTCCGCCGGCGGCCACCAGGCCGCTTCGATGGTGGAGGTGATGGTCATCCGCCTTGCCCTCCCTTGGTCCGGGGTCCGCGCAGCAGCCTAGTCTGTCGAGGCATGGAGCCGGGTCAGGAAGCGATCGCTGCCCTTCGCGAGGTGGCGTACCTCCTCGAGCGTGCCAACGAGAGTTCCAGGAGAGCGTCGGCGTTCCGTCGGGCCGCCCACACGCTGGAGCAATTGGACGCTGGCGAGTGGCAGGCGCTGGCTGGCCGCAACGCCTGGACGTCGTTGCCGGGAATCGGAGACTCCACCGCCGGGGTGATCGGCGAGACCCTCGCCGGAGGGACTGCGAGCTACCTCGCCCGGCTGCGGGCCGCGAAGCGTCCCTTGGCTGCCGAGGGGAGCTTGCGCGAAGCCCTGCGAGGCGACCTGCACAGCCACACACAAGAGTCGGATGGGTCTGTTCCGCTGGAAGAGATGGCGCAGGCGGCCGCCGACCTTGGGCATGAGTACCTGGCGATCACCGACCATTCACCCCGGCTCCGGATCGCGAACGGGCTCAGCGTCGAGCGCCTGACAGCCCAACTGGACCACATCGCCCGGTACAACGAGATCGCACCATTGCGAGTCCTCACCGGCATCGAGGTGGACATCCTCAGCGATGGTCGCCTCGACCAGCGACCCGACCTGTTGGCCGGCCTCGATGTGGTGGTCGCCAGCGTTCACTCCGAGCTGCGCATGCCGTCCGACCAGATGACGTTGCGCATGGTGGCGGCAGTGGCCAACCCGGTGGTCGACGTCCTGGGGCATTGCACCGGCCGGCTTGTCGCCGGCGAACGCGGTGCCCGGGCGCCGAGCAGCTTCGATGCTGAGGTCGTCTTTGAAGCCTGTCGGCAATTCGGCGTGGCGGTGGAGATCAATTGCCGGCCAGAACGGTCCGATCCACCGGACGATCTGCTGGCGTTGGCCGCTGAGATGGGGTGCGACTTCAGCCTCAATACCGACGCTCACGCGCCCGGCCAGTTGGAGTTCGTGGCCTACGGGGTGGAGCGGGCCGAGAGCGCCGGCATCACGGCGGGGCGCATCATCACAACCTGGCCCTTGCAGGATCTGCTGGGGCGTACCCGCCGATAGGCCTATGCGCTAGCCTCGGCATAAACCTCCCGAAGAGCGAAAGAGGATGCTGTGGCAAGTCGCGACTCGGTCGGGCCGATCCTTAACGGACTGCCCACCAACCTGCCGGACATCGATTCTGAAGAGACCGCCGAATGGCTGGATTCCCTCGACAGCATGATCGATGAGGACGGACGCCACCGCGCCCGCTATGTCATGCTGCGCCTGCTGGAGCGGGCCCGGGAACGCCACCTGGGTGTCCCGTCGCTCACCGCGACGGACTATGTGAACACGATCCCCGCCGAGGACGAACCCTGGTACCCCGGCGACGTCGACCTGGAACGCCAGTTCCGCCGCCTGGTCCGCTGGAACGCCGCCATGATGGTGCACCGCGCCCAGCGTCCCGGGGTGGGTGTCGGTGGCCACATTTCCTCCTACGCATCGTCGGCGACCCTGTACGAGGTGGGCTTCAACCACTTCTTCCGGGGCAAGGACCACGCCGGCGGCGGCGACCAGGTGTTCTTCCAGGGCCATGCCTCCCCAGGCATGTACGCCCGCGCCTTCCTCGAAGGCCGTCTCGATGAGATCGACCTCGACGGTTTCCGTCAGGAGAAGAGCCACATCGTCGACGGACGGATCCGGGCGCTGCCGTCCTATCCCCACCCTCGGCAGATGCCCACCTTCTGGGAGTTCCCGACGGTGTCGATGGGGCTCGGCCCGATCGCTGCGATCTACCAGGCGAACTTCAACAAGTACCTGCACAACCGCGGCCTGAAGGACACCTCAGACCAGCACGTCTGGGCCTTCCTCGGCGATGGTGAGATGGACGAGGTCGAGAGCCGCGGAGCCCTGCAATTGGCAGCCTACGAGGAACTCGACAACCTGACTTTTGTCGTCAACTGCAACCTGCAGCGCCTCGATGGTCCGGTTCGGGGCAACGGCAAGATCATGCAGGAACTCGAGAGCTTCTTCCGTGGCGCCGGCTGGAACGTCATCAAGGTGGTGTGGGGGCGCGGTTGGGACCCCCTGCTCGCCAGTGATCGCGATGGCGCCCTGTTGAACGTCATGAACTCCACACCCGACGGCGACTTCCAGACCTTCAAGGCCAACGACGGGGAGTTCGTCCGCAAGCACTTCTTCGGACGCGATCCGCGGACGGCGAAGATGGTCGAGGACTGGAGCGACGACCGGATCTGGAAGCTCACCCGCGGCGGGCACGATTACCACAAGGTCTACGCGGCCTACAAGGCGGCGATGGAGTTCACCGGCGCGCCGACCGTGATCCTGGCCCACACCATCAAGGGCTACTTCCTCGGCAGCCACTTCGCCGGGCGCAATGCCACCCACCAGATGAAGAAGCTGGCGCTCGACGACCTGAAGCAGTTCCGCGACCGACTCGAGATGCCGGTCACCGACGCTGTGCTCGAGGAGAACCCCTACCAGCCGCCCTACATGCGTCCCGGTGACGACGACGAGCGCATCCGCTACGTCAAGGAGCGTCGCCGGGTGCTGGGAGGCCCGGTTCCGGAACGTCGCACGACGGGCGCACCGCTGAAGCTGCCGGATCCGTCCGCGTACGCGGGGGTCAAGAAGGGCTCCGGGAACCAGCCGGTGGCCACCACGATGGCATGGGTACGCCTGCTCAAGGACCTCATGCGGGACAAGGCCTTCGCGCCGTACGTGGTGCCGATCATCCCCGACGAGGCGCGCACCTTCGGGATGGATTCGTTCTTCCCGACCATCAAGATCTATTCGCCGCACGGTCAGAACTACACCCCCGTCGACCACGAGTTGATGCTCGCCTACCGGGAGTCCAAGCAGGGCCAGATCCTGCACACCGGCATCAACGAGGCCGGTTCGGTCGCCGCTTTCCAGGCCGTCGGCTCGTCCTACGCCACGCACGGGATTCCGATGGTGCCGCTGTACATCTTCTACTCGATGTTCGGGTTCCAGCGGACGGGCGACGCCATCTGGGCTGCGGCCGATCAGCTCGCCCGCGGCTTCCTGATCGGGGCGACCGCAGGGCGCACCACGCTGACCGGCGAGGGCACCCAGCACATGGACGGCCACAGCCACATGTTCGCAGCGACCAACCCCGCGGTGGTGGCTTACGATCCGGCCTACGGCTACGAGATCGCCCACATCATGCAGGACGGACTGCGGCGGATGTTCGGCGAATCGCCCGAGGACGTCATCTACTACCTGACGGTCTACAACGAGCCGATGCCGCAGCCGGCCGAACCGGAGGGCGTCGATGTCGAAGGGATCCTCAAAGGCCTGTACCTGTTGAAGGAGGGCTCCTTCGAAGGCGTCAACCCCGACGCCCGACGCGCCCAGTTGCTGGCTTCGGGGGTGGCGGTCCGTTGGGCCCTGGAGGCCCAGGAACTCCTCAAGAAGGACTTCGGGGTGGTGGCCGACGTGTGGAGCGTCACCAGCTGGAACGAGTTGCGACGCGACGGACTGGCCGCGGACGAGCAGGCGTTCCTCAATCCGGAGGGTCCGCAGCGGGTTGCCTGGGTGACCCAACAGCTGGCCGGCCGTCCCGGCCCGGTGTTGGCGGTGTCGGACTACATGCGTCAGGTTCAGGACCAGATCATCAACTGGGTGCCGGGCGATTTCGCGTCGCTGGGGGCCGACGGCTTCGGCTTCTCGGACACTCGAGCGGCCGCTCGTCGCTTCTTCCACATCGACGGGCCATCGCTCGCCGTCCGGACGCTGCAGTTGCTCGCCAAGCGTGGCGAAGTCGATCCGACCTGGCCGGCCAAGGCCGCGCAGTTGTATCGCCTTGATGACGTCACTGCCGGCAACAGCGGTTCCACCGGAGGGGACGCCTGAGGACCGCACGAGCAGCTTTGTTCTGGCTGCCCGATCTGGCAGGCTTTTCCTCACCAGTTGGTTGTGCATCCGAAAGTGGGGTCAAGCGCGTGAGCACCGTGCCCGGTTCGTCCGACCGCGCATCGTCCTTGGGTCTTGGCCCGGGAGCGGTCGTGCAGGAGCTCGGTTGGGATTCTGACGTTGACGAGGAGTTGCGGGACGGTCTCATTGAGGCCGTGGGGGACGACTTCGTCTATGAAGCGGTTGAGGCCGTCGACGTGGTCCTGCTGTGGTGGCGCGCTGAGGACGGTGACTTGGGCGACGGTCTGGTGGACGCGCTGACGGACCTCGGGAGTCGTGGCTACATCTGGCTCTTGACTCCCAAGGTCGGACGGTCGGGCTATGTCGACCCGACCGACCTGTCGGAAGCTGCGCTCACCGCCGGACTGGCCTTGGCCAACCCGGCCTCGGTGGCACCGGATTGGCAGGCTCACAAGCTGGTCCGACCCAAGGGGAGCCGGCGTTGACCAGACAGCCGGCGATCACTCACAGTCCGGTCGGACGGCGATGGTATCCTCGCCTGATGCTGAGACGCTCTGCTCCATCACTGGTCATCAGCGGCGTCCTGCTGCTCTCCGGCTGTGCGGTCCCTGGGGCCGCGGCGGCAGTCGCTTCCCATGAAATCGGTTCCAGGACCGTCGCGGCCGCACCTCCGGTAGCCACCTCCGTCGCCAGCAAGGCTGCCGCTGTCCCGAACCTGCAGACCGTCACGCTGACGAGCGTCTGGAACTTCCGCGATGTGGCTGGCAACGACAACGGACTGTCCTTGGGTAATGGGCAGTACATGGCTCGCGGTGTCGTCTATCGCTCGGGAAAGCTGGCCAGTCTCTCCTCCTCCGAAGCCAAGGTGCTTTCGGGGCTGGGCATCACCGACGTCTTCGACCTCCGGTCCCCCTCAGTTGCCGAACGCACGCCGGATGAGGCGATCGACGGGGCCACGAACCATCTGGTGAACCTGTTCGCCGGGGACTCGGCGAGTGGCGGCGACAAGAACACGGTCGAAGGTGCCCAGGAACATATGCGCGCCATCTACCGGCAGTTCGTGGCCAGTGAGGCGCAGCGGGACACGCTTGCCGTTCTGCTGGAGGACATTGCGGTCGCCGACGGTCCGGTTCTGGTGCACTGCACGGCGGGTAAAGACCGAACCGGCTGGGTAGCGGCCATGCTGCAATACATCGCCGGGGCCACGGACAAGGCCGTGATGGCCGAATACCTCGCCTCGAATGACTACCGCGCGGAGCTGGTCCAGAAGGACTACGAAAAGACCCTGCGTGCCGATGGCACCACCGAGGCGGACATCGAGCTGGCTGGTGACGTGGTCGCCGCAAGCTATCTACAAGCCGGTTTGGACGAGATGACCCAGCGCTACGGCGACGTGGACGGCTACCTGCAGGATGGCCTGGGCCTCACCGATGCGCAACTGGAACAGTTGCGCTCGAAGTTGCGGGCGGGCTGACCAGAGTTGTCAGCCGGGGCGTGACCTCACGTTCGGGCCTTGGTCCTGTCAGAATGAACCGTTGTTGGCGTCCCCGGACGCCGGCTACCGGGCGCATAGCTCCAGTTGGTTAGAGCACTTCCCTTACAAGGAAGGGGTCGGGGGTTCGAGTCCCTCTGCGCCCACCGATCGCCCACCGAGGGCTCTTCCGGCCTGGGCTCGCACCTGTTGCCTGATCATCACCGCTGGGCGGTCACGGGGTCGATTGTCGCTGCAGGGCACCTGGAGTCTCGTCCCCGTCTTCCCAAGGAGTGATCCGTCCGATGATGCAGCCACCCACCGGAATCTCCGGCTCAGCCCGAGCCGACCTCGACCGCCCAGTCCTCGGCTCGCCGAGCCAGCAGCCCCAGGAAGCTGGTGTGGCTGGTGGCGGGAGTCGCGGTGGTGGTGTTGGGCGTTGTCGCAGCCCTGGCGCTGGGCGGTGGCGGGTCACCGGGCCGGCGCCGCCTGCCGTCACGCCGTCCGCGACCCTGTCGCCGGCCAGCGATCCGAGCACGTCGACGGAGGCAACGCCGACGGAGGCGGACAAGTGAGCCGACGGCGTCCGCCACCCCACCGAGGTCGTGGAGACCGAGAGAGGTCGGTTCGAACGAGGATGCTCGACCTGCTGTTCCAGGATGTTCTGGGTCCCTCGAACCGCGGCGTGGATCGAGTCTCGTCGGTCAAGCTCGACGAGTCGAGCAACGCCGGAGACCTCAGCGGCGACGTGGGCCATCACCGAATTCCACCGCAGAAGCTCAAGAGTGGCGGCGGGCGACGTAGGAAAGATTCTCACCGTGGTCCAGGACTCCGGGGTGCCGGTCGGAAGATCCCCTGGTCGGGACCTAGCCGAGGGCGCAGGCGGGACAGTCAGGTGCTGAAGACGGTGATCTTCCTGGGCAAAGGTCAAGAAGCTTGACCTGGCAAAGCGCCAGTCCGAGCAGCCTGACCGCGACCGCGGATGCCGTCCAGGCTCAGGCGGGCTGGCGCTGAGGCAGGGCAAAACGACGTCTTGACGAACGCGCGTCGCGATGTCCTTGCCGCTCGCGGCATCCGGAATCCACTTGCCGCCCGAGGTCACACCGGGTGGATAGGTGAGGACCAGATCAACAGTGCTTGCCTTGTCCACCAGCGGAGCTTCTCCCACGATGCCGCCAGCGCGGTGGCACAGGGTCCCAGGGCGATTGGCCGGGGTGAGCTTGGTCTGGTCGATCGCTGCGACATGCTGTCTGTAGGACGCGAGCAGGTCGATTCCCGATCGCCAGGGTCACGGTCGCGGTACTGCCGTCGATTTGTTCCCTGACGACCGTCGTCTCCACCTTCGAGACACCGGTCAGGTGGCGTCGGTGACCAGGCTCTGCTGTTCACTCCGTGAGGGTTGCCCCCAGCGCTTTCAGCGTCGCCCGATTGATGCCTGCGAAGGAATCGCCGCGCTGGCGGACGTGCCAGCCGTTGTAGGCCTGCAGCCCCGTGAGGTCGCCGCGGGAACGCGTCCATGTAGAGCAGGCCGACCTGGCTGGCGGTGGGCTCCCTGATCCGCCGGTGCGGTCGTGGACGCCGCCGGTGGTCGTCCCCGCGGCCGTCGCGGTGGGGCGTTCCCGGTGTGGCCGGGACGCGGCGCAGCCGCCCGGCCCCACCAAGGTCGCCACTCCGATCACCACCCGGCGGACCGACGCTTGTGGGTGGTCTCGACCGCGTGCCGCTTCCGGACGGCCCCCCGCCAGCAGCTGCCTGCGACCAGGACTCGCCAGGATGATTGCCCACCTTGCGCGCTCCATCACGCACCTCCCCACCGAGGCCCGCTGGATGTTAGGACTACTCCTGGCTGGGGCCAAAGTCCCGCCATGCAGCTGCCCCCTCGTCGAGTGTCTCACCAGGGGCCGGCAGCGTCTCCGAACGCCGGAATTCCTGGGGAGCCGGGTGGTCGCAGCCGGTCACGGCAGAGTGGTCCTCGTGACCGCTACACCCTTCC
This sequence comes from Propionibacteriaceae bacterium, assembly GCA_016717345.1. Lineage (GTDB taxonomy): Bacteria > Actinomycetota > Actinomycetes > Propionibacteriales > Propionibacteriaceae > Propionicimonas. Next base: position 1,762 of record JADKFR010000010.1, on the reverse strand, counting down.
TCGCCGATCTGGCTGCCTGGATCGCACCCCTTGGCTCCATCGAGGCTGTGCTCGACCCTGCCGCCAAGCGCGTCGAAATCGCCGAACTCCAGGGGCAGGTTTCGCCCCCGACTGTGGGACGACCAGGAGAACGCCCAGCGCGTCACGTCGAAGCTCTCGCGCCTGCAGGCGCTGCCGAGGTGGATCGGCTCGCCGCGTTGCGCGGACGTTCAGACGATCTCGAGGTCCTGATCCAACTGTGGCTGAGGAGGAGCACGACGCCAGCACCCTCGCCGAGGCGCAACGCGACCTCAAGGGCCTCGGCGGCGACATCGACGCGCTGGAGGTGCGCACGCTGTTGTCGGGGGAGTACGACATCCGGGACGCGCTGGTCACCGTCCGCTCCGAAGCCGGCGGGGTGGACGCGGCGGACTTTCGCGGCCATGCTGTTGCTGGATGTACCTGCGGTGGGCAGAGCGTCACGGCTACGCCACCGAGGTCTACGACACCTCCTACGCCGAGAGGCCGGGATCAAGTCCGCGACCTTCACGGTCCGGGGGCCCTTCGCCTCGGCATGTTGTCGGTCGAACAGGGGACACATCGGCTGGCTGGATCTCGCCAGTTCGACAACCCAGGCCGACGGCAGACGTCGTTCGCCGGGGTGGACGTGCTGCCGGTGTTCGAGGGAGACCGGACCAACATCGACATCCCTGAGGCCGACATCCGCGTCGATGTCTTCCGGTCCTCCGGGCCTGAGGTCAGAGCGTGGGGAACACCACACTGACTCCGCCGTCCGGATCACTCACCTCCCGACCGGGCTGGTGGTCTCCTGTCAGAACGAGAAGTCACAGCTTCAGAACAAGGCGGCAGCGCTGCGCGTCCTGCAGTCCCGGTTGTTGGAGCGCGCTCGGGCCGAGAAGGAGGCCGAGATGCGCGAACTCAAGGGGGACGCAGGGAATTCGTGGGGTTCCCAGATGCGGTCCTATGTGCTGCACCCCTATCAGATGGTGAAGGACCTCCGCACCGAGCACGCGTGGGCAACCCCGACGCTGTCTTCGACGGGGACATCGATGGTTCATCACGCCGGGGTCCGGTGGCGGCCCAGCAGGGGTGACCGCTGAGCGGACGAAGGGTGGCGGTTGGCGGCTTTTCACCCCAACGCATAGACTCCGAGTGGTGTCGGCCTGAGGTTTCTCCGGAAACTTCCCCATCGTCGAACCCGGCCTCGGAACACCGTGATCAGATTTGAGGACGTCTCCAAGACCTACGACGGGCAAACGCGCGCCGCGTTACGCCATGTCAACGTCGGAGATCGACAAGGGGACTTCACCTTCCTGGTCGGGGCCTCCGGCTCCGGCAATCCCACCTTCCTCCGGCTGATCCTGCGCGAGTACCTGCCGACGCGTCGGGTCACCTCCGTGGCGGGCCGCGACCTCCCACCCGGCTGCAGGCCGCTGGAAGATACCGGCTCTGCGCCGCCAAATCGGGACGGTAGTTCCAGGACTTCCGCTTGCTGCCGGGAAAGACGGTCTCCGAGGAACGTCAGCTTCGCGATGCAGGTGATCGGCAAGCCCCAGTCGCTGATCCGCAAGGTGGTCCCGGAGACCCTCGAACTGGTAAGGCCTGGGGGCAAGCGCGACCGGCTGCCCGAGGGGCCGTCCGGTGGTGAAACAGCAACTCGTGAGCGATCGCCCAGGCGTTCGTGAACCGACCGACGATCCTGATCGCCGACGAACCCACCGGAACCTCGACCCGGCCACCAGCATCGGCATCACGAAACTCC
>JADKFR010000009.1 GCA_016717345.1 Propionibacteriaceae bacterium | reverse complement strand
GAAGATCCAAGCGGTGTCTTCACGCTGTTCGACTGCTTGGACAACCGCAGCCAGCCGCTCGAATCTGGCCTCTTCCCGCGCTTGGAAGGCGGATTTGTTGGAGTCGATTGTCAGGGCGGTTGTCTCGATCACCCCAAGCTTGCGGCCGTCTACCAGCGCCGTGACGCGATCCAGGTCGCCGATGATCTTGCCGGAGTCGACGAAGACACCGACCACGGGAGAGCCCGGGGGCCAGTCGGGCCTTTTGCGAGGGTCTTGGCGCCAGTAGCTGATGAAGATGTGGCCAGGCATGACGATGAGCACCGGACAGAGCCCAACGTGCTCTATGACCGCAGCCATCAACACGGTGGTGTCCATGCAGGTGCCCAAGCCGCCTCTGGCCACTTCGCCGTGGTCGCGGATGCGTTGCCCCTCTTTGGTGTAGTCCCAGCCGGGTGGAGGCTCGGAGTAGGCGATCCGTCGCGCACGCAGGGTGTCGTAGATTGCGGTGACGGTCGCTTCGACCTTCTCGGCAACGTCAGCGTCATCCTCGAGTTGGTAGGCGCAGAAGGCTGGATCCCCGGTAGCCCGTCCAAGGGCATCAGCCGCCTCTCGGGCCAACACGGCGATCTCAGGATGGTTCGGACGGACGAAAGAGGCCAGCAGCGCATTTGAGAGCGCCGTGCTCCGCCCCTCCAGCTGTTCACCGGCGACCCGGGGGACGCCAGACCACAACCAGAGGTCCCTGGGTTGCACATCAACGGCCCTGTCGATCCTTGCGATGACCTTGCCACTCACGGCCTCGGTCAGTTCGATCAGACACTGCGCGCCCCGACGCTCGTCGACCCCTGCCATCACGCTGGCCGAGAGCGGCACGTGGGCAGATTCGATCTTCGTCGCGCCAGCCTCCAGCCGGCCCTCTAAGGCGACGCAGCTGCCGAACAGCACGTCAGCGTCGTGGACGGTGACCGCGATACGTGCGTTCTCGATCGTTGCTGGCGCGTCGACGGTGAGATTCCAGATCTGCGGGATCCGGGCCGCCGACGACACCCACGACCACCTGGGCTGACATCGGCCCGCATCTGGGCTACAGCAGGCGGCCCGGCAGCTTCGTCCGGCTCCACCGCTGACGCCGCGACGGATGCCACGGCGGCTCGCACCATCTCCCGCTGGGCAGGCTCCTGAGGATGCGCGACCCCCAGGCCGGCGGGGGACCCGGTCACCTGGCGACCTGGATCGGTGGCGCTGACGCCAAGACCGCCGCCACAGCCTGGGGCGGCCGCAAGGACTTCACGGGCGAGGACATGCAGAACAACAGAGCGGCCCGCAGGAAGCTCAAGGCCTCGGCCTTGTGGTTGGGTTCCGCGAGCGCAGACAAGTCCACCGCCATCTCCTGAGCTCCGTTGAGCCGTTCCGACGGCTCGATGCCCAGGGCGTACGGACGCTGGCGGATCCGCTCCGCGTCCCCCTCGAAGACGATCCGCAACTCGGCGCCACGTGCACTGGCGAAGGTGACCCCGCTGACCCGTTCCTTGATGTCCAGCTGTCCCAGCTGGTCGCCACCGACGATCACAGCCCCACCGTCCTGTCCGAATCGCGGACCTCGGAATCCGCGAGGGCGACCGCCAACGGGTTGAGCGGAGTCGACGTCTGCGAGGTGGACAGTTCGGTCAAAGCTCCCCCAGTCACGTGAGGTCGCGCCCACCCGCCACACAAGCGGGCTGACCCACCCGATGAATGCACCCACTCTAGGACCTGGAGCGGGCCCTCGAGTCCCTCGACAACAGCCCAGTCCAGCGGCGGGAGCATCTCCTCTCGACCAATCCACCAGGACACCCAGAGAACTCGTGGAGGTGAGGCTCGAGGGCCACCGCATCGGCGAACTCACTCCCGCCATGAGCGCCGAGTACATCCTGATCTTCCGCCAGTTGGAACCTCTGCGCCGAGCCACCGCGGCAAAGGTCCTCACCGTTGGAATTCTGCTGTTCGGTGGCCTCGTTCTTGACCTGCGGTCACCGCTTGGCAGCGCTGGGGCCGTCACCCCCCAAGGGCGTCGCCACCCGGAACCAGGCCGAGCAGGTCCTCGGGCTCACCCGCCTCCACATGGTCGCCGGCATCGTCCGACCCCGCCTCGACCTCACCCGCCCCACCCGAGGAGACCAACGATGAGACGCTTCGCCCCCACCCAGATCGGCTGGCGGATCGGCCGGGCGTGGGGGCCGTGCGCGGGGAGCTGTGGTGCCCGTGGGACCGCACCGCCGGCGTCATCGGCCCCCAAGGCTCCGGCAAGACCCTCGACCTGCTCACCCCCGCCCTCCTCGCCGCCCCCGGCGCCGCGCTCGTCACCCTCACCAAGCCCGACGACCTGCTGCTCACCATCACCGACCGCGCCACCGACGACCGGCCCTGCGTCGTCCTCGATCCGTTCGGGCTCGCCACCGGGCTCCCCGAGCTGGTGTGGGACCCGGTCGCCGGCTGCGTAGACCCGCTGGTCGCCGAACGCCGCGCCAAGGCGTTCACCGCGGGCACCGTCAAAGGCTCGATGCACTCCGGGCACGGCGACACCGCCGCCCGCTTCTACGCCGCCGAAGCCGCCAAGGTGCTCCAGGCCTACTTCCACGCCGCCGCCCTCACCGGCCGGACGCTGGACGACGTGCTCCGCTGGGTCGCCCAACCCCTGGCCACCACCGAACCGTCGGAGATCCTGCGCGAACACCCCCACGCCGCCCCGTTCTGGCACGGCCTCCTCCACGGCGCGCTGCACGGTGATGAACGGACCTCCAGCAACACGACCACCACCGTCCAACAAGCCCTCGCGCTGTTCTTCCAGGCCGACATCCGCAGCCGCTGCGTCTCCTCAGCCTCCCGGCCGGCCACCAACATCGCCGACCTCCTCCAGCGGCGCGGCACGATCTACCTCCTCGGACGCGAGGACCCGTACGTATCCGCCTCGCCTCTGATGACCGCCCTCGCCGAACACGTCCTCGACACCGCCCGACGGCTGGCGAACAGCTCACCGTGGGGACGGCTGTGTCCGCCGTTGCTGGCCTGCCTGGACGAGTTGCCGTCCACCGCGCCCCTGCCGACGTTGCGGACCCGGATGGCCAACGAACGCGCCCTGGGGATCTCGTTCATCTACGCCGCCCAGACCTGGCGGCAACTGGCGGCGATCTTCGGCGACCAGGAAGCCAGGGCGTTGTTCGGGCTCACCAACGTGATCGTGGTTTTCGGCGGCAGCAAGGACGTCGCGTTCAACCAGGAGATCTCCGACCTCGTCGGCACAGTCCGCGTCCCCCGAACCACCTGGCGAACCGGACGCGGCGGCCGCACGATCTCGGGGGAAGACATCCCGATCCTGCGCGCCGAGGAGATCCGGCAACTCCCCGAGCGCCAAGCCCTTGTTATGTCGCAGGACATCGGTGACAGTTCTGCCTCAGGACATCGGTGACAGTTCGGCGACTGTTGGTGGTGACACTTCTCCGATTGGCTCTGTTGGGGTGAGGGCGGCTCGACTTCGCCGGTGATGAGGAATCCTGAGCCTGTTGATCCTCGTGTCCGTCTCGCGATCTCGCAGTGGCCTGTTGACGCGCCGCGGGGGGCGGTGACCTCGTTCTGCGCCGTGCACCAGCTGTCCCGCAAGACGTTCTACGCCCCGCTGGCCCGGGCACGAAGGATGGGCCCGCCGCGGTGCTCGAGCCCCGCTCCCGACGCCCGAACTCGTCTCCGTCCCGGATCGGTGGCCAGGCCAAGGACCAGGCCGTTCAGGTTCGCGCTGCACTGGAGGCCTCAGGGCTGGATCACGGCCCGATCAGTGTGTTCGACAAGATGGCTGCGATGGGCCTGGAACCGCCCTCGATCGCTTCCCGGGCACGGATCTTCCGGGAACGAGGCGTGGCCCGGCAAGAGCCGAAGAAGAAGCCGCGGGCCGCGTACCGCCGGTTCGTCTATCCGGCACCGAACGCGTGCTGGCAACTCGACGCCACCGAGTACGTCCTCACCCAGGGCCGCAAGTGCGTGATCTTCCAGCTCGAAGACGACCACTCCCGGCTCGCGGTCGCGTCCCACGTCGCCGCCGGCGAGACCAGCGAAGCCGCACTGGTCGTGTTCGGCAAGGGTGTCGCTGCCCGCGGCGTGCCTCAACGGCTGCTCACCGACAACGGGATGGCGCTCAACCCGTCCCGACGCGGCTGGCAAGGCCAACTCGTCAGCTACGTGACCTCTCTGGGTGTATCGGCGATCACCGGCAAGCCCTACAAGCCGACCACCCAAGGCAAGAACGAACGATTCCACCAGACCTTGTTCCGCTGGCTCGACAAGCAGCCCATAGCCGACTCCCTCGAAGCGCTGCAGGCCCTCGTCGACCAGTTCGACCACCTCTACAACACCGAACGCCCCCACCAAGGGCTACCCGGACGGCTCACCCCGCAACAAGCCTGGGACGCCACCCCCACAGCCGACCCGCCACGCCCAGCGCCCGTACCCGTGGAACCAGTAGTGCCCCCTGCCACCGACCAGCCCTTCCAACCCCACCGAGATCCCGACAACCCCCGCCGCGCGGACCCGGACCTACCCCGGCCCGCTACCCGAACGGGGAGAGCGTGAAATTGTCGTCCTCAAGAACGGCACCATCAGCCTCAACGGGAACGTCTTCCTGGTGTCCTATCCCCACGCAGGACAGGCCATCCACCCCGTGTGGCAACCCGCCGGCGTCACGTTCATCGACACCAACGGCGAAGTCCTCGCCGAGTACCCCTGGCCACCCAAAGACACCCGCTACGTCTCCAAACACGCACCCGACCCGACTCGCAGCCGCCGCGGACGACCCCGCAAGAACCCGACCGGGCCGTCACCGAAGTCCTGATACACCAACTGTCACCGATGTCCCGATACAGAACTGTCACCGATGTCCTGAGACATCACACGAGCGCCAAGCCCTCGTCGTCGCCGAGAACAGCAAACCCATCATCGCCAAACTCACCCGCTGCCTCGACGGCCCAGCCGGACGCGCTCTCCTCGAACGCCAACGGAGCGCGCGCGACCTTGTCGCCGCGGCACGCCACGGCCAGGTGCCGGCGGACGCCCGCGCCACAGCTGCCCTCGTCGCCGCCCAGCGCGGCGGCCTCGTCGACGACAGGCGGACCCGATGACCACGACACCGGACGCAGACGGTGCGCTTGTTCGCGCGTTCCCCACGCCGGGGCCGCTGCTCGGCACCGCCTACCGCGACCTGTACCTGGCCGCTGAAGGCAGCGACAATCAGAAGGCCACCATCGGCGACCCCAGCCTGCTGCCCAAGCCGTGGGACCCGCCCACCTGCCGCAATCCCCGACGTGTTCTTCATCGTCTGCGACGGGCTGAAGGGCCTGCCTGACAGTGTCGGGGCCGCGTTCCCGCGCGCGATCGTGCAGACGTGCATCACATCCATCTGATCCGGAACACGTTCCGCTACGCTCCCGCAAGTACTGGGACCAGATCAGCAGGGACGTCAAGCCGGTCTACACCGCACCGACACCCGCCGACGCCCTACGGGCCAGGGACGAGTTCCTCGACAAGTGGGGCCGTGCCTACCCGGCCATCAGGACCCTGTGGCTGAACGCCTGGGAGAGTTCATCCCGTTCCTGGACTACGACGTCGAGATCCGGAAGGTGATCTGCTCAACCAACGATCGGGCCCGTGAGCGCCCGCTACCGGCGAGCTGTCCGCGCCCGCGGGCACTTCCCAACGAGCAAGCCGCCATGAAGACCCTCTACCTCGTGACCCGATCACTGGACCCAAGGGCACCGGTCAGACACGATGGGTCACACGCTGGAAGCCAGCACTGAACGCCTTCGCCATCACCTTCGCCGACCGCATGCCGGCCGCCGAAACCCACTAATTGAGCCATCAACAAAATGGCCACTTACACAGTTTCCGCGATAGACCCGTCGCCCAGTACTGTGGCCTCATGAATGGATTGTGTCCCCTGTGCGGCGGCGCGTCTCGCAACCTAATCGCCCCCGGATACTGGGAGTGTTCATCGCAGCGTCTTATCACACGCCTCCCAAGCGGTGAGCCCATACATGAGGTCTGTCGTCACAGATATCATGATGGAACAGCCGCGTTCTCAGTGCTATCGCTGTGCGAACGGGAGCCATGCGGACCTGGCGCGATAGGAGTCTGCTCGACTTGTGGGCGACGTGTCTGCGGAGACCATTCGCGATTCGATCCTGCTGCCGGGCGACGGTGTGTGACGTGTCTCCTGGTGGCCCATCAGTCGCTCGAGGAACAGGGGGCCCAGACGAGGGAGCGTGAGCGTCAGCGGATGGCAGGCTGGGTCGAGGCGGTGGCGAACACGGCGGCGTCGGCGGTCGTGGCACTCAAGTCCGCTGGCGTGCCCGGTTACCCAGCGGGGACGCTGAACAAGGTGCGCAGCAATCCAGGGGTGGGGGTCGGGGCGCGACTGCGATATGTGGAGTTGAAGGCAGACCACAGCCCAATCTGGTTTCTACCTTCGCACGGGGGGCTCGTGTGGGCACTTTCGGGTCTCTCCGAGATCATTGTATGGGGATACGGTTACCACTCAGGTGATCCTCGAGTTGTTTACGTGAAGACCGGATCGGGCTCGCTTCTTGGTAGCGGCCGCGCACCCGTGATCGAGCTTGGCCCGGGGACCAATGCGTTGCCTCTGGATTTCGAAGCGATGTCCGAGACGATGCTTCTTAACGCCTTGGGTGGAAAGTCTTCGGGGAGGAAGGCCTATGTCCACCAAGTGGCTGCGAAGTGCTTGTTGGGCGACCTGGCGGGCCTTCGAGACTATAGGAAGCCATTGACCTGTCCGGATGGGTTGAGTCTGATGAACTCGGACGGGAATGGCTATGGACTTTTCTATGGGACGCTTCCCGTCGTCCTGGAAACAGCAACCCGCTGAAAAGCATCCAGGTGGAGGGGCCATCAGCGCTCCTTGACGCCTCGAGGTTCTTCAAGACGATGCGATCGGGATGCTGGGCCAGTAACTGGCGTCCTCGATTGGGATGCGCTTCACGCCCCGGCGCGGCCTGACTAAAGTGGCACGACTTGGGATCAACGCAGATCGAGAACACGATGTCTGGCTGGACCCCCTGGATGCGGCGATTTCGCTTGGTGGTCATCAACCGTTCCCGCAGGATCGTGTCGTTCTGCCCGACTACCGGGCGGAACTCAGGGGGGAACCCCACGCGACGTCGCTCCCGGCTCACCCCACCACGTGGAAGCGACCGGACGGCGATGCAGGCCGACGAGCGGTCGATGAGTTCCTCTCAACGGCTGCGTTCTTGCAGGCGCGGCTGCGAACCTTCGCGGCTGCCCAGGTCCCGCCCGTGAAGTTGCCGCAGATTGACTCCGTCCCGAACATCCCGCGGATCGTTGATGACGCCAAGCGGTACGCCGACGACAAGAACGTTCGCGACTCCGTCCAGCACGTCGTCGTGACCGCGCTGGAGCAGATCCCCCCGCATTCGTCGGTGGTGCTGGTGGCTCATAGCCTCGGCTCGGTGGTGGCGGTTGATGTGCTCAAGAAGCTGCCAGGTGATCTTCGGATCGAGGTGCTGATCACAATCGGCAGCCCCCTGGGGGCCGTGAAGGAGTTCCGCCGCAACCACGATCTCAAGGACTTTCCCTCGACCGCGTGCGCGCCTGGGTGAATGTGCTCGAACCGCGCGACATCATCACCGGTGGTAGGGGGATCTCGAGCCACTTCCCCCAAGCGATCGACGTCTCGGTGAAGCTGCCTGACGCGTTCATCCCCGGACTCACCGGCGAACACGGCGCGAACTTCTACTGCATACATCCGTGCGTGGCCGCGGCAGTCACTGGCGCTCTGTACGGTCGATCCGTGGTGACCAAGGAGCCACTCCCTGAGCTCAGGCCGGAGGGCTTGGAGCTCCTGCTTCTGCAGTCGGCGTACCTGCGGGAACTGGCCAAGCAACTGCCATCCGACCAGCACGACCGCGCGTTCGCGTTCGAGCGCGCCCGGCAGGTGACCGCCGCCAACCACTCAGCCGCCTCCGCTCAGCTGTGTCAGACCACTGCCGGGACGAACTTCTTCCCGCCGTCAGCCTTTCTGGTCAGGCCCCACGAGTTCGTTCGCGGCTTGTGGGACGACCGGACGATCCTGGCGCTGGCTATCATGCTGGCCTCGGGGCTCCCGGCGGCACCTTTCCATGTGGAGGCCAAGCCCGATACGGAAGAACGCAAGAAGGCGTTGAGAGAGACCCTGGAACGGGTGCGCCGGTCCACGTCGGGCCCGACGGACGAGCAGATGGTCGAAGCAATCTTCTCCGCCAGTAGGCGAGCTACCTCATGCCTGACCACTGAACACGGCAAAGCATTGATACCGGCTGTCCTGGTTGGTGCAGGCGTTGTGATGTTGGCCGCGACGGGAGTGGGATTGGCCGTTGCCGCACCTGCCGGCCTCGCAGGGGCGGCGCTCATCACCAGTACCTTGGCGGCGTTCGGCCCCGGCGGGATGATCGGTGGGATGGCGACGTTGGCGGCGCTAGCGGGGGTAGGGTCCGCCATGACAGCGGCAGGGACGGCCATCGGCGTCACGAGCCCAGGGCACCCGACGCCGAACCCAATGGCGACTTGCCGAAGTCATGGCGTCCGACAACCCGGACCAGCTCCGTGCACTTCTGATCTCCCTACTTACTCTGGTCGATGCTCAAGAGGCCCTTCAGTTCCCATCACAGCGCTCGATGACCCTGTACGCGTGTGAAGAGTCTGAGGCCCGACTTGCCGTCCAAGTCCACCAGCATGCCAACATCGACCCGAAGTCTCCCGCCGCCAAGGCCACCCGCACAATGATGGAGACACTTCGCAAGGCCACGGCATGCCTGCGGGGCGAAGGGGGACGCAACGAGCCTGGAGGCACGGCGTCGACCGGCGAAAAGCGTCAGCTGGCGCAGTTCAGTTCAGCGTTCGAGCGGGCGTTCGGCGGTGACCCAGCAGTGCTCGAAGCGGTTGCCGCGCGGCCCGAGTTGCTGCCGCCAGCATCGCCCGGCGGTCAATGACACCCCCATTGACGGGCGGGTGAGGGACAACATGAATCGCGGGAGGGTCGCTCACCCACTTCGTCCGGGAACGACACGAACGCATCTACGGCGACGTGGAGTTGTGGGCCAAGTCGATGAGACGGACTGGTGCTAGAGGCTAGAGAGTCCTGCCGCCCTCGACCCCTGCTGCCATCACCGACAGCCGCCTTGCGATCTCGGCGTCTCGTCCGGCGGCGGCGTGCTGGTAGATGAGCGCCGCGTTGACGTTGGAGTGACCGAGCCGGTTCATGAGTTCTGCCAAGGTCGCGCCGGCTTGGGCGGCCATGGTGGCGCCGGTGTGTCGTAGGTCGTGCCAGCGAAGGTCTTCGCGTCCGGCGACTTTCCGCCCGCGTCGGTAGACCTTGTAGAGCGCGCCGTGCTTCATGTGGCCGCCGGATTCGACCGAGGGGAACACCAGTCCGTTCGGTCCCGGCGCGGCCCATTTGTCAACGTGGTCCAGGAGCATCGGCAGCAGGTGAGGCGGGATGGCGACGTCACGCACGCCCGCGGCGGTTTTGGGTTCCTTCACGATTGCCGTGTCCGGGTCCGGCCAGGTGACGGCCCGAACGATGTGCAACATGCCCGAGGAGGGCAATCCGTCCGCACCGATGGTGATGATGAGGTCGCGCCGGCGCAGCTCGGTCAGCTCGCCGAACCGCGGGGCGCACCAGGCCGCCAGCAGCACCATCGCCCGGTAGCGTTCCGGCATCGCGTCCATGATCGCCGCAAGTTCCTGCAGGGTGGCTGGCTGGACGCGAGTGCGCGGCTGCGCTCCGCGGCTGGTGGAATCGATCGAGATGCGCCGCCGGTTCAGGGTCTTGGACGACAGCCGGGCCGGGTTGGCTGCCAGCAGTGCTGGTGCGTCGGTGTCCTCGTCGGGTCGTGACGCCGTGGCCAGGATGGCGCGCAGCAGTTCGTAGCAGCGTCGTCGGGCGTAGGGGTACTTGTCGCCCTGGTCTTCCCACCAGGCCTTGATCAGGCTCGGGGTGATCTGGTCGAGGGTGAACGTGTTGAGGACGGCGAGTCTGCCGTTGAGCATCTTGTGGTACTCGGCCAGGGACTTCGGGCTGAGTTCGCGTCCGACAAGCCACCGGCTCGAATAGTCGGCGAAGGTGACGTTCTCGGGTTCGGGCGGGGGAGCGGGCTTCCAGCGGTGTTCGAGGATCTCGGCCTGCCGCAGTGAGAGCCAGGCGTTGGCGTCTCCCTTGGTGAAGAAGGTGACCGGCGCGATGTAGCGCTTCCCCTTGACCTTGTAGACCGCCTGGTAGTGGCCGGACCGCTGCCGCTGCACCGTCCCGAACGGGCGCCGACTTGCGCTTGCTGACGGAGTGGGGGAGCCGGGTGTCGGCGGTAGACTGGCAGCGGTGTCAGTGGTGGAAATTGGGCTCACATCGTGCCTTCCTGTCAGCCTGGCCAGCCAAGATCTTGCATGCCTGTTGCATGCCTAAGTTGGTCAAAAAGGGTCGATTTCAGGCCCCTCGCGTCCGAGCCAAACGACCGGCTTCAGGAGCATACTACCTAGTCAACGGCCAGAAAGCAGTAGCCAGGCTAACGATCCAAGACTCGTCTTCGGCCCATTCAAATCCTGTCAGCCCGACGTGTATAAGGCCTTGTCAGAGGCTGTTTGCTTGGAATCTCACGGAATGCATGCCCCGTGCATGCCTAGCGATCCGAGATTGAGTCCCTGATCGCCCGATTTGGGCCGTCCGAGGGCACCGTGGGGCCTGTCTGTTTCGGGCCGTTGGAGCTCGCGCAGGTTGAGGTCAACGCATGATGCAGTTGAGCAGCGCGGTTGCGCGCGAGGTGCGGGCGGCACTGCCGCGAAAGGGAGCTGAATCCCTCAGCTGAAGGTCAAGAACAACAACGTCGGCCTCGACGCCCTCGTGAATAAGCTCTTCGACTGTCGCGTAGGTGCCGACGACCTCAACTGTCGGAAGACCCGACCTAACGTCAATGGAACTGGAAGCCGCACCTCGCTTGTGATCAGAGTTGGAGGTGCAGGCGCGCTTTGCCTGATCTGCAGCGCGCCGGGCGGTAGCCTTCGGCTGCCCGCCAGATCACTTCTTCTCGTGGTTCGCCGTTTTGGTGCCGCGCTGAGTGACCACGAGCCAGCGTCGTGGCACGTCACCGTTGACGGCGACACCATCCGCCAGGGTGTGGCCGCCCGACGGCTTGAGCGCGACGCCTGGAAACTCAGGCACTGGGACGAGTTCTGGTCAACCGCAGGCGCCGTTTCCATTCACTTGGCTGGGTGCCCAGCACCTCACCCTCGACAACAACACAGAGCAGCTCGACATCGAGACCCTCGTGAGTCAGCTGGCCAACGCCAGACACTGACCCCGAAGGCAGCGGCCCTCGCACCCCGCCGGCAGGGTCTCGGCTCGAGCGGACGATTGTGGACGATGCCGTGCTGGCCTGGGTTCGTGCACCGTGAGGCCCTGATCCCCGATCCCCAGTGCGCGACCTCACCCGGTGGGCGTTGTCCGCGCACAGCGAGGCATGCCGTGGCGCCAACCCAAGCCGCCCGGGCCGCGGCCAGCGCGGCCGGTGACGCCGCCGGTGCGGCATACCTCCATCCGTTGGCGAAGGCGACACAGGTGCGCCACATCTTGGGCGCCGCCGCGCAGGCCGCCCGGGCGGCCGAGCTGGCACGAGGCGACGACCCGGTGGTCGCGGAGTACAAGCGTGAGGGTCAGGTGGTCGCTCATCAGGCCTGCTGAAGGGACATCAGCGGCTCCGACGTGGCCTATTGGTCGTCGGGTGGTGCGGGTGCTCCCCGACGGAGGCGTCGCGTTCCTCGGCGGTGTAGCCGATGTCCGCGGCGGGCGCGCCTGCCGCCCGGGCAGCGCGGAGGCGTCCGACCATGGCCGAGGTGGCCGCCATCGCGGGCCCGGAGGCATCCCGGGAGTAGGTCATCGACCGGTTGGGCTGGACGCCGAGGCTGGTGCCCACCTCGATCGCGTCCTGGTCGGCCCCCAGGTAGAGGAACTCCCAGCTGTAGGTCTTGGTCTGCTGCTGGATGAGTGCCTTGACGGCGGGGTGGGTCCACTCCTTGGAGGCGTTCTCGTAGCCGTCGGTCATGATGCCGACGATGACGGTGCCTGGGCGCTTCTCTTCGGGGAGGGAGGCGAGCGTGGCGCCGGCGTCCGTGACGAGGCGGCCGATGGCGTCAAGCAGGGCGGTGGTGCCCCGCGGCTGTAGGTCGAGGTCGGGCACGTTGGCGATGGGCCGGTCGGTGTAGACGACCTCGTAGTGGTCGTCGAACTGGGCGAGGGTGACCAGGCAGTCGCCGGGGTGCTGGCGCTGTTCGGCGATGAAGGCGTTGAAGCCGCCGACGGTGTCGTCGCGGATGGACTGCATCGAGCCGGAACGGTCCAGCAGGAAGTACAGGTGGGTGAGGCTGTGGTTGGTCATCGTGCTTCTCCTTTTGGAAGGTGGTCAGGTGTCGCGGCGACGCCGGAACCGGAGTGGTTCGATCGGTTGGGCGGGGGTCGGGGCGGGGCGCCCGGTTTCGGCGTCGTAGCGAGCCCGCTCGACCGACGTCCTCGTCACCCGCCCCTCGGGGGTGGCGTAGGGCATCAGCCGAGCGGTGCGGGCCAGCCGGGGCCCCACGGCGTTCTCGGAGAGGTTGGCCAACTGACCGACTTGGCGGAGCGACGTCCCTTCCTCGAGGACGGCAGCTGTCATCGCCTCGTCGATCGCCCGGGTCAGCTGCTCCTGCGCCCTGCTCAGCAGCGGTAGCGCGTCCTTGGCCGTCAGAGAGCGCTCGGCGTGGCTGAGCGCGGCGGCCGCGTCGCTGATCAGCCGGTCCAGTTGGTCTCGTCCTGTTCCCACGAATCCAAGAATACGCAGTTAGTGCGGATGCGCAAGAGGCGCGGCGGCCCGGTTGAGGCGGCCGAGCCGCTCACGAAGCCGACCAACGGCTCGGTCAGCTCCCGATCGGGTCGGACGCCGCGCGCTCGCGCCGAGCAAGCAGGACGAACGGCAGCGCCAACGATTGGACGGCTGCGCCGACCAGGAACGAGGCCGGGTAACCCGCAGCGTCCGCGACCCGGCCCAGACCCGGCTGGATCACCACGCCGCCGGCCGAACCCATCAGCGAATCGAAGGAAAGGACAGTCGCGCGCTGAGCCGACGGGATCGCCCCGTTGACGAACGACTGGCGCAGTGGTGCCACGGCTGCACCGACCATCGACCAGACCGCCACCAGCACCAGCGCAACGGCGAAGTTGCCGGCCAGGCCGAGCAACACCAGGCAGGAGACGCCGAGCAGACCGCCGACGACGAGCGCGTCCGTGCGCAGCCGGAACCACCGGCGCAGTCGCGGCGCCAGCAGCCCACCGACGATCTGCGAGCCGGCCGACAGCGCTGCCGCCAGCCCGGCGATGCCGTACGCGTTCGGGTCGCCGTAGAGCTGCAGCAGATGCGGTTGCAGAGCGTAGAAGACATAGAACCCGGTGCCGGCGGTGAACGGCGCCGCGAGCATCAGCCAGCGCACCGGACGATTGCGCAGCCCACCTTCGATCGCACCCGCCAGCACGCTGCGAACCGCCGCAACCGGGCTCGCATGGGTCTGCCGGGTGAAGCCGAGGTCGTGCATGAACCACCACCCCACGACCATGGTCAGCCCGAGCAGGCCCGCCCGAGCCAGGTAGGGGACACCCAGGTTGGTGAATTGGGCGATCACCCCGCCGAGCACGGAACCGCTGAGCATGGCGGCGCCCCCAACCACCTGGGCGCGGGCGAACACCGCCTCCAGGCTGCCCTCGTAACCGGTGGCAGCGAGGGCGTCCACCAGCCACGCTTCGGTGGCTCCGGAGAAGAAGGTGAAGCCGAGGCCGATCAGCACAGACGAGAGCGCCCAACCCCACATCGGCGCCCTCATGGACCACATCCACAGGTAGAGCAGCGTCGATGCCAGCAGCGTGCCGGTTCCCAGCAGGAAGGAGAACCGGCGGCCGCGGGTGTCGGCCACCACTCCCGTGGGCACCTCGAAGACGACCATGCCCAAGGTGAAGAACGCGTTCGCCAGAAAGGCCTCGGTGTTGCTCAGGCCGGCGTCGAGCAGGAAGAGCGTGTTCACACCCCAGATGAACGATGCCGCCAGGGTGGTCAGCAAAGTCAGCAGCAGATAGAGCCGCTCGACTCGGCGCGCCGGGGTCATCCGGCCAAGGCTAGCCGAGTTCCCTGCTGGCCCCTCAGCCGACGCGAACACCGATGGTGTGCCACCCGGTGGCTCCGTGGGGCGCCGGGCCGGCGAGGGTCGGAGTCTGGGTTTCCCCGAAGCCGGCAACCCCGGACGGTGGACCTACCACTGCCACAACATCTACCACGCAGAGGTCGGCATGATGACGACCCTGCAGTACTAGCAGGCTCCTAGACCTCCAACCGGTCAGGCCGCAGGTCGAGGCGGCGCAGCCACTGAGCGTTGAGCGCCACCACCACCGTGGACAGCGACATCAGGATCGCGCCCACCTCCATCGGCAGGCTGATCCCGAGCGGGGCGAGGACGCCCGCGGCCAGCGGCACGGCAACCAGGTTGTAGCCGGCCGCCCACCACAGGTTCTGCACCATCTTGCGGTAGCTGGCCTTCGACAGCGTGATCACCGACACCACGGTGCGCGGGTCGTCCCCGGCCAGGATCACCCCGGCCGAGGCGATCGCCACGTCGGTGCCGGCGCCGATCGCCAGTCCGACGTCGGCCCGGGCCAGGGCGGGGGCGTCGTTGACGCCGTCGCCGACCATCGCGACCCGCTCGCCGGCGGCCTGGAGTTCGGCGACCTTCGCGGCCTTCTCCTCCGGCCGGACCTCGGCCAGGACGGTGTCGATGCCGAGTTGGGCGGCGACCCGGTCGGCCACCGCGCGGGCGTCCCCGGTGATCATCGCGACCCGGACGCCGAGCCGGTGCAGTGCGGCGACCGCGTGGGCGGACTCGGGACGGACCTCGTCCGCGAGGCCCAACGCCCCGACGACCTGCTCGTCGCGCATCACGTAAAGTCTGGTCAGCCCGGTGTCGTCCGCCGCCGACCCGGTGAACGGGTCGGGCGCACCGGTCTCGGTCAGCAGCCGTGGGCCTCCGACCCGGACGGTCGCGCCGTCCACCTGCGCCGTGACCCCTAGGGCCGGCTGGGACGTGAACCCGTTCGAGTCCGGGACGCGGAGCTCGCGGTCGTGGGCGGCGCGGACGATCGCCCGAGCCAGCGGATGCTCGCTGTCGGCTTCCGCGGCGGCGGCCAGGGCGAGGACGTCCGCCTGCGACAGTCCGCCGCTGGTCTCCACGCTGGTCAGTGCTGGCTGGCCTTTGGTGAGGGTCCCCGTCTTGTCGAACATCACGGTGGTAACGGTGCGCATCCGTTCCAGCGCGAGCCGGTCCTTCACGAGAACCCCAGCCCGGGCCGACCGTTCGGTTGAGATCGCCACGACCAACGGGATCGCCAGGCCGAGGGCGTGCGGGCAGGCGATCACCAGCACAGTGATCACCCGGACCACCGCCTGTTCCGGCTGGCCCAGCACCGTCCAGGTGATGCCGGTAAGGGCTGCCGCACCGAGGGCGAACCAGAACAGCCAGGCCGCGGCCCGGTCGGCGAGTCGCTGCGCCCGGGACGTGGAGTTCTGGGCTTGCTCGACCAGCCGGCGGATCCCGGCCAGTGCCGTGTCCTCCCCGGTCGCGGTCACCTCGATCCGTAGCCCCGAGTCGGTGCTCACCGTGCCTGCCGTCACCAGGTCGCCGACGCCGCGGCGGACCGTCCGGGACTCCCCGGTGACCATGGACTCGTCCAGCTCGGCCGCACCCTCGAGGATCCGTCCGTCGGCCGGGATGCTGCCGCCCGGACGGACAAGCACGACGTCACCGGTGACGAGCGCCGTCGGCGGCACCTTCTCCAGCTGCTCGCCGCGGACGACCTCGGCGACCTCAGGCAGCAGCGCGGCCAGCGAGTCGAGCGCGCTGGTGGTGCGCGCCAGCGAGCGCATCTCCAGCCAGTGCCCCAGCAGCATGATCACGATCAACAGTGCGAGCTCCCACCAGAACGCCAGTGCATGGCTCAACAACCCGAGGGTGGCGCCCCAGCTCGCGAGGAAGGCGACCGTGATCGCCAGCCCGATCAGCAGCATCATTCCGGGCCGGCGCGAGCGCAGCTCTCCCACCGCACCGGCCAGGAACGGCGAGCCGCCCCACGCGTACAGCACCGTCCCCAGCACGGGCGGAACCCAGGTCAGCGGTCCGTCAGCGGGCACCTCGTAGCCCAGCAGCATCGCGAACATCGGCGACAGGGCGACCACGGGCACCGCGAGCAGCAGCATCACCCAGAACAGGCGACGGAACCGGGCCACGTGATCGCCGTGGCCGCCATGCCCGGCGGGGGAGCGGTGCTCCATCGAGGCGTGGTCAGTGTGTTGGTTGGTCGGCGAGAAGACGCCGGCAGCGATCTCGTGAGCCGGCCCGACAGCGGGGTCGGTGTGGCTGGGGAGGTCGCTGCGGGTTCCGGAACCGACTCCCAGACTCCGCGAACCGGTGTGGTGGTCAGTCATGGTCTCTCCTTCGGATACCCCCTACGGGTATGTCAGAGGAACGTCGCGTTCTCCGCACCCCATTCCCCGTTGGCGCCGATTCGGAAAGAACTTCAGCGAAACTTCACAGAAACCGGCCGGTCGCACCCGTGCGAGTCCGGCGGCAGAGCCGGTCGGATTCATCGACCAGTCAGCCAATAGTGTGTTCGTGCTCGTCGGCGTCCTGTGCGGAGTACGCCAGGATCACGGGGCTGAAGGCACGGTCCGAGAAGGCCTCGGGGCTGAGCGCCGGTTGTCGCAGCAGTTGTTGGACGAGTGTGGTGTATAGCCAGGCTTTGTACTCGGGGAGGCTCCAGCCGGCCCCAGTGACCAAGTTGCCGAACACTTCATGGCCGAATAGCACGACGACGAGGTCAGTGGCCCGGTCAGGCTGGAGGTTGTGTGGTAGTTCGTCAAGTTCGGCGAGTCGGGCGACCATGCGTCCTTGGCCGGCGCGCCTGCTGGCGGCCACGTTCCGCCAATAGCTCTCGACGTATGGGTCTGCGGAGGCCGCCATCATGGCTGGCCACAGCGGGGCCGCCCGCGCGAAGATGTCGGCGCCGTAGTCCACCGCCAGCGCCAGCACCCGCTGACCGGTCGTGGCCATCAACACTTCCTGCAGCCAGGCGCGCTCTCCCGCTGGGGCGATCTCCGCATCCTGCGCGGCCGCCTCCTCGACGGCCTCGCAAAGCAATTGTCCCTTGGTTCGAAAGGTGTAGTAGAGGGTTTGGACAGCGACCCCCGCTCGGTCGGCGATGCGTTCCATCGTGGTGGCGGCGTACCCATCGGTGATGAACAACTCGCGTGCGGTGTCGAGCATCCGCCGCCGCGTATGCCGGGCGCGCTCGGCTCGGGTGGGCTTGCTCTTGACGAGTTTCACGAGGAGGACTTTACTAGAGGAACCACTAGCGGCGGCTCTAGTAAGCCGAATTGCGACGAAGGGGTGAGGCGATGCCGGTGATCAGGAACTCCGTCATCCTCCACTGCTCGCCGGAGGACGCGTTCGACTACTTGTCCGATCCGCGCGCGGAGCTGGAGTGGAACCCCACGTGCGAAACCATGGAGAAACTGACAGAGGGCCCGGTCGGCGTGGGCACCAGGTACCGGGCGAAGTGGAAGAGCAGCCCCCACGTGGAACTCGAGATCCTGGCGTTCGAACGCCCCCACAGCTGGACGATGCATAACGGCGGCCCGATCGAGGTCCGGTTCACCTGCCACCTCGAGTCAGCACCCCAGGGCACCCTGCTCCATGCGACCTTCGAGCCGACTCCGCACGGCTGGTTCCGGTTGATCTTCCCGATCTTCCTGATCGTCATCCGTCGGGAGGAAAAGGCCAACATGACCCTCCTTCGCGACAGCGCCGAAAGATGGGCCCGCCGATGAATCACGCAGCAGCGGGAGTCGGCTCCGGCCCGAACAGGGAGGGATCGATGGGCACCGACCGTCCTCGGATCCCGGCGACAGCTACCCCTCCTTCACTGCCAGCCATGAGGATTGCCGCGGCCCTCGCAGCATTCACCGGCCTGGGGTTCGGCATCCCATGCGCACTCGGCATCTGGCACTTCGCACGCACCGGTGAAGTGTGGACGTTCCTAGGGTTTCCGACCTACGGTAAGGGACCGCTGGAAAAGGCAGGCATTTCTACGTCGGTGCCACTTCTGGGTACCTTCCTTGTCGTCTGCGCGGCCGAGGTGGTCACCGCCGGCCTGCTGTGGCGACGCTCGCGCGCGGGGACGCGAATGTCACTCGGCCTCCTGCCTGCCGAACTGATCTTCTGGGCCGGATTCGGACTGCCGTTCGGCCCGCCACTCGCGCTTGCCCGAACGGTCACCATCTTCTACGCCACCCACCAAGAAAGACCCGATTAGTCTCGGACGCCCACTGGGCGGGCGTCCGGGGGTTTCATCCCACGAACCCAGATCACTGCCTGGGTGGCCCTCGCCGGCCCGGCGGCGGGCGCTGAGGCCTGGCCGCCCCACGCTGCCGGCACGCCGATGCGGCGGCCGCGGCTGATTCAGTTGTGGGTCACCCGGCTGAGTCCGGGGTCGAGGAGGGTGAGGATGGTGGTGGCCGCGTCGGTGGGTGTGATGTCCTGGCCGTGTTCGAGCCACCAGATCAGGGCGGCCCAGACCGCGCCACCGAGGGCGGCTGTCATCTCCCCGCGTTGCGGTTCGGTCAGGGTCGGCGCGGTCGCGTCGAGTCGTTCCCGGATGTGGGTGTTGATCCGCTCCCGGAACGCCGCCACCATCGGCCCGCCGCGCCCCGCCAGCAGGTAGGGCTCGGCGAGGACGCGATGCTGGGCGAGGTGTTCGAACAGGCCGGGCACGAAGTCGAGGCAGTGACCCTGCCCGGTCGCCGGCACGATCTGGGCGGCGCCCAGGAAAGCGTCCGCCAGCAGGGCATCAAGGTCTTCGTAGTGTGCGTAGAACGTCGATCGTGAGCAGCGGGCGTGAGTCACCACGTCCGCCACCGTGACGTCGTCCCAGTTGCGGGTGCGGAGCAGGTCCAGCAGGGCGCCCCGGAGCCGGTACCGGGTGCGGATCGCACGAGGATCAGCCGATGTCGGACACATACGCGGCTCCTGTCCGGGACTGACGGGGTTCGTCGTGGCGCCCGCCGTGAGGGTGGCGGATCGTGGAATCACAAGCCCATCGTCAGGAGGACCCATGACCACCACGACCCTGCCCACAGTGCCGCGGACAGTGAACCATCCCGATCGTATCGAGCGGGCCCGGCGACTCGGTACCGCCGCAGCGCTGATCGCCATGCCCGTCATCTTCATGTTCGCGTTCGCGACCCACCCGGGCCTGGGCAGCATCCGGATCCTGGAGCCGGCCGAGCTGATCCTGCGGGCGCGCGGGAACCCCGTCCTGCAATTCGCGCACGCGCTGGTGACCCTCAACACCGCCCTGCTAGTCGTCGTCGCGATCTACCTGCAGTCGCTGCTGCGCGCCGGACGGGGGGCGTGGGCCGGGCTGGTCGGGGGCGTGATGGCGGTACTCGGAGCCTGCCTGCTCGCCGCCGACAAGGGCGCCCTGTGTCTCACCATGAGTGCCCTCGATACCGTCGACGACACCACTTTCAACGCGATGCTGCCGGGCCTGGTGGCCATCTTCGACAAGCAGGGCTGGGTGGTCCTGGTCTGGGGAATGGTGCTCCTGCCCCTCGGTGTCGCCGTGCAGGCGATCGGCCTGATCCGGGCCGGGCAGTGGCCGACCTGGCAGGCAGTCACGTTGCTCGCCGGCTCACTCCTGATCGCAGCCCCGGACGGCATGGAGATCATCAACCTGACCGCCGCCCTCGCACTCCTCGCAGCCCTCACCCCCCAAGCCGTCCACCTCGCCCGAGGCGGCTCGCCGACCGGCCCCGGCTCGGCGGCGTCACGCTGCCGCAACTGCCGCCACCGCCTCGCTGCGGCAGCCACCACCAAGACTTCCTGATGGTGGCCTGCTGCCTCGCGACCCGGCCCCATCGTTTCCGCATCGCCCATGCCACCCTGCAGATCGAAGCCGAAGGCGACGGGGATGCCAGGGCGCTGACTGGTGAGCCCGGATCGGCGCCTGCTGTCTCGGGGTCAGCGGCAGCAGTCGTCGGTGCAGCCGTCGCCCTCCACAGCCGACCCCGGCACGCAGCAGGCGTCACCGCGCCAGGCCTCGCGTCCTTCTTTGACCGCGACTGCGGCGATGACGAGGGCGGCGATCGGGTCGGTCCAGTACCAGCCCAGGGTGCTGTTGAGCACGAGTCCGAGCAGGAGCACGGCGGACAGGTAGGTGCACAGCAGCGTCTGCTTGGAGTCGGCAACCGCGGAGCCCGAACCCAATTCGCGGCCGGTGTGACGTTCGGCCCAGGACAAGACGGGCATCACCACCAGGCTCACCGCGGCCAGCACGATGCCGACCGTCGAATGCTCAGCCGGTTCGCGGCTCACCAGGGAGCGGATCGCGTCGCCAGTGACGAAGGCAGCCAGGCCGAAGAACGACACCGCGATCAGCCGCATCGCGACCCGTTCGCGGCGCTCGTGGTCGGCGATCGCGAACTGCCAGGCGACGGCTGCGGCGGACAGCACCTCAACCACCGAGTCCAGGCCGAACGCCACGAGTGCGGTCGAGGAGGCCACGCTGCCCGCGGCGAGGGCGACCACCGCCTCGATCACGTTGTAGGTGATCGTGGCTCCGACCAACAACTGGACCCGCCGCCGGAGCACAGCGCGGCGGGCGGGGCCTGGGCCGGTCGCAACCACTACGAGCGGCTGCACGAGCACTCCTTACCGGCACAGCAGCCCGGGTCCACCACCAGCACCACCCGCAACAACTCGTCCAATGCCGGCGCCAGGTGCGGATCGGCCAGCCGGTACCAGGCGTGGCGACCGTCCCGCGCTGCCTCGACCAGCCCGCAACCGCGAAGGCACGCCAGGTGGTTGGACATCACCTGCCGGGTCACCCCGAGCACGTCAGCCAGATCCGACGGCACCGCCGGCGCCTCCCGCAGGGCCAGGAGGATCTGCACCCGGGTGGGATCAGACAGGGCATAGCCCAACCGGGACAGGCTCTCGGCATGACTCAGGACGACCGTGCTCACCCCGTGAGTATACAGCGAGCGCTGTATCATTCCATACGCCATTTCGACCCGGGACGGCATGCCCGCGGCGCCCGTCTCGTCGCCGCCGGCGGGCAGCTGGCCCGCGGCGCGTGGACCCCGACCAGGCACATCGGTGGGACGCCCTGCCGGACCAGCCAGACCCCCCTGATCCCGGCCAGGGCGGCTGTCACGTACCGGGATCGACTTGACGCGTCCATGCTTCGATCCTGCCGACATCAGCCATTCCGCATCCAGGAGTCCAGGATGGCTTCGGCCGCCTGGGTGATCTGTTCGCGTGTGGTGGATCGGCCCAGGGTGAGCCGGAGCGCGCCGAGAGCAAGGTCGGGTTCGATGCCCAGGGCGAGCAGTGTGGCCGACGCAGTGTGGACGCCGGCGTGGCAGGCACTGCCGGTGGAGGCGGCGATGGCCGGGGTGGCGTCGAGCAGGTCGGCGCCGAGACGGTGGGGGAGTGCCACCATGAGGGTGTTGGGCAGGCAGCCGCCGGTCGGGCTGACCCGTCGCAGGCCGGGGATGCCGCCGGCCAGGTAGCGCCACAGGTCCTCTCGCAGGATCGCCTGCCGTGCCGGTTCGGTGGCGAGCAGGGTCTGGGCGAGTTCAGCCGCCCGGCCGAGGCCGACGATGCTCGCGACGTTCTCGGTGCCGGGGCGGAGGCCGTGCTCCTGGCTCGCGCCTACAAGGAGCGGACGGATGGTGGTGCCGCGCCTGACATAGAGGGCGCCGACGCCTTTGGGGGCGTACAGCTTGTGGCCGGCGATGCTGAGCAGGTCCACGCCGAGCTCGTCCACCTGGACGTTGATCTTTCCGACGGCCTGGGCGGCATCTGTGTGTATCACCCCGCCGGCGGCGTGGACTCGTTCAGCGAACTGGGCAACCGGCTGGATGGTGCCGGTTTCGTTCTGGGCGAGGATCAGCGTGCCGAGTCCGATCGGCCCTTCCGGCACCGCGTCGGCGTGGATCCGCCCGTTGGTGTCCACCGGGAGCCGGTGCACGGTCCAGCCGTCGGCCTCCATCAGGGCCAGTGGTTGGGCGGTGGCGGGATGTTCGACGGATGAGGTGACCGCGACTCGGTGTGTCGCGTGAGGTCCCGTGCCCCGGAGGGCGAGGTTGTTGGACTCGGTGCCGCCGGAGGTGAACGTGATCTCTTCGGGCTGGGCGCCGATCAGGGTGGCTATCCGCTCGCGAGCGGTCTCGATCGCCGCCTTGGCCCTGCGTCCTAGCGGGGTGATGCTGGACGGGTTGCCGAAGTGTTCGGTGAGGTAGGGCCACATCGCCTCGACAACCTCGGCGGCGATCGGGGTGCTGCCGTTGTGGTCGAGGTAGATCGGCGCGGCGTCCATCAGAACACCAGCACCTTGTCCGCCGCGAGGGTCTCCTGGGTGAGCTCGTCCAGGGTGGAGCGCTGGGCACCGGCGATGAGGTCATCCTGGGTGAGCCCGCGGGCGTCCATGCACGTGCCGCAGACCAGGACACGGCCGTTGCGGCGGACCACGTTGCCCAGCATCTTGTTGATGTTGTAGTAGCCGTCAGGCACCTTCTGGCCGGCCTTGGCTGCGCTGGCGGCGTCCCCCATCAAGAACACGGCGACGTCGTGGCCCTCGTCGAGGCGTTGCAGGTTGGCCGCCAGCCGGAGCCCGTTGTAGACGCGCTCGGTGCCGTAGGGCGGGTCGTTCAGGATGAACAGGGTGGTCACGTCAGTGCCCTTCTCTCGTCGGGTTGCGGTCCGACACCATGCCGGACGCGGTAAGCCAGTTGGGGTAGCCGATCTCGAGCCGGGCGGCGGGGAACCCGGCCTCGCGGAGTTGGTGGACCGCTGCGGCGGCCATCACGCAGTACGGGCCGCGGCAGTAGGCCACGACCGGGGTGTCCCGAGGAAGCTCGGCCAGCCGCTCGGCCAGGTGGGCCAGCGGCACGTTCGCCGCCCCGGGCACGTGGCCGGCGGCGAACTCCGGTTCGGGGCGCATATCGATCAGGGTCAGCTGCTCGTCGGCGGCCATTGCGTCCTGCAGCTTGGACAAGCTCACCGGGCGCGTGCCATCGGTCTCGCTGAAGAATGCCGACGCCAGCGCCGACACCTCAGCGATCCGCGCTTCGGCGACCGCCACCAGCGCCTGGTAGGCCCGTAGCACCGTCGGATCGGCCAGCCGATACACCCGTGAGGTGCCCTCCACGCGTCGGGACACCAGCCCCGCACCGGCGAGTATCTGGAGGTAGCGGGACGTGTTGCCGACTGAGGCGCTCACCTCGCGGGCCAGGTCCTCCACGCTCCGCTCCCCCTGCGCCAGCACGTCGATGATCTCCACCCGCTTGCCATGGCCCAACGCCGCACCCACCCGGGCGAAGTGGCCGAACACGCCGTCCTTGAACTCCCGGCCATCCACGCTCATCCCCTATTCGTGAGATTTCGGGGAAAAATCCCCGGTGGGGGGGCCGGCCGGGGGCGGCTCCGACCTTCCCCGCCCGTCCGGGGCGCTGGGGAGGCCGCGGTCAGGACAAACAGCCCAGGGGGTTCTCACGCCTGAGGGGGCGACGAGGTGCGTCACCTCATCCACGCTGGATCGGTCGGGCGCGTCGAACTGGAGGAACGGAACGAACTCAGACCAACCATCCGACCAAATTCTCACGATCGCCCGGTACTTGCGGTCCGAGCCGGATCGTCTCCGGGCGCTTCAGCGGTGGCTGCTGATCGTATTGGCCTTCGCGGACGGCAGGCCGGTGTCGTTACGCGCCGCTAGGGTTACAGACCAGCGGGTCGCTGTTGGCCAGCGACGAGGCGCTATGAAGGAGCACGACACCACCATGAAGGCACTGCTGTCAAAGAGAGTGCCCGTGTGGGTGCTGCTCGTCGTGACCCTGTCCGTCCTCGCCGGCGGGGTACTGGCTTCGTTCGCGGCTCTGCGGGCATCGGTGTTCGCAACGAGTACCGAAGTCATCAATACCCAGGTTGTCAGCTCGGTCTCCCTCGACGAGCAAGTCGTGTTGATGGGTCTGGGCGTGCAGGGTGTTGAACAGAAGCGGGAAGACACCAAGGTCTTCGGACTCGACGTACCCGGAGTGAACGAGCTGCCTTTGTGCAGTACTCCTTCACCGCCAAGTTGGGCATCGAGGGCGCGGACGTGAAGATCACGCAGACCGGCGACAAGCAGTTCCGCATCAGCATCCCCGGGTTCGTTTTCATCGGCTTGGACGATCCGAAGCTCGCACTGCTCGTGGAGGACAACGGCATCCTCAGCGCGGTGACACCCGAGATTGATCAACTGGAGATCGCGAACCACGTGCTCGGCGACGACGCCAAGGCTACGCACATCGCCGAGAACACCGAGTTGCTCGAGGCCCAGGCGACGTTGTTCTACACCAAGATCGTCCACAGCATCGATCCGGAGATCGCGCTGGAGTTCGAGTTCCGTCGGCCCTGACCTCGCCGTACTTGGCGAAGGCTGAGCTTGGTGTTACCAGCGAAGTTCCGGCAGGGGGCCGCAGAGCCGCCGGTCACCGAAGTGCCTGGTCTTCCATGTCTCGGTGGTTCTTGTGGTCTGGTCGTTGCCGACTTGCCTTTTCGCGCGTTTCCGCCACCTTGTCCCCCAGTGACTTGACCCCGGCCGCGGCCCCCAGTCCGACGCCACGGGCACCGGACACGGCCGTCTGCGCCAGGGTCCGAGCTCCGGCGGCGGTGTCCTCCAACAGGATCCCCGCCGCCCCGGTCCAGGAAACGTCTACCAGATGATCTGGGAGCAGGTCGCCAAGCTGTGCGCCACGTGCGAACCTGCCGAGCTCCCGGTTCGCGGCATTGACCGACTCCACCACCCGCGTCACCTTGACCGGATGAGCGACCTTCACGTGATTGGGCATCACACCGCCGACCCGGAGCCGCTCGCCAAGGTCACCGATCGTCCGATGGATCTTCTCAAGTCGCTTCGCGCGTGCGTGCTGGATCGCTTCCCGGTGCGAGGCCAATTCCTCGGGGTTGTCGGCCATAACGCGCCCGATCTCAAGCACGTACAGGGTGTCTTGTAGGGCGATGCCTCGCGCCAGCACGGCCAGCCAAAATGCGATGTCTTTGCGGATGCGGGGGGCAATGTCGCCCAGCTTTGCCGTGGGGCCGGTCTGTTCCACCTCCATCGCGAGAGCCCGGAGACTTTCCAGGGCAAGGGCCTGTGCCACGTGCAGATCGGTCGCATTGGCCTGAACCTTCGACCAGGTGGTCGACGACACGCTCCCCAGATGCTCGTAGATCGACATCGCCTCGTCAATGGCTGAGCCGATCCCGCCCAACTCGGCCAGCGCTTCGACTTTCCGCTCCATCAGCAGCCGGTCCAGCTTGGCGTCCATCAACTTGAGGTAGTCGGCCATCTCCTGGATAGCCGCCTGGATCGCCATTGACGTCGCCATGCTCCCCAGCGAGGCGACTGTGGCCGGATTCAACTTGGCCCGAACGAACGTCAGGTGCGAGGTGATGCGTCCGTTCTGCCCTCGCAGGACTCCTGCGATGGCCTTCGACTTCTTCGCGTGGCTGAAGCCCTGAGCGGCAGCCACCCGGGCCATCGACTCGTTGGTCAGCTTCAGCCAGACCGCGGAACTGGCTCGGATCCCGGACGCAACCTCAACCGCAGCTCCTGCCTTGGCGACCATGTCGGGCGTGAGTGGACGTACCTTCGACGACTCAACCTCCCAATCCATGGTCAGGGCGAGGATGTCGTCGTTGTCGCCGACCAGGACCAGTCCGTTGTCATCGTGGTAGAGGGCAACCACCGCGTCAGAACTCATGGACCTCAGTCTCACAGACGCCACCGACACACACGGATGCACCCCCTCGATACGGGCATGCGTCAGCTGTGTGGTCAGGCCGCTGATCTCAGGGCATTGGTCGGACACCCGCCGCCCTTTCCGGCAGTCTCTCGCCCTGCCTAGAATCCCCCACAGGATCAACGAGGAGACGCGATGGACGACACCCCTGGCACCCTCCTGCTGCTGCGACACGGGGAGAGTGTCTACAACGCGAGCAGCACGTTCACCGGACTGCTCGACGTTGAACTCACCCGAGCTGGGGAGCGGCAGGTGGGGGTGGCTGCCCAACTGATTCGCGAGGCTGGCCTTCGCCCTGACCTGCTCATCCGCTCACCGATGCTCCGCGCCATCCGCACCGCGGACCTTCTGATCGAGGACCTGCGCCTTGCGGGCGTCCCGACCCAGACGACCTGGCGGCTGTCGGAACGAGATTATGGCTGCCTGACCGGAGTCTCCAAGAAGGAGGCGCGGGCCCGCTACGGCGAGGAAGCGTTCTTCGCCTGGCGCCGAACCATGCATGGCCGCCCGCCGGCAGCCTCGCCGGAGCAACTCGCCACGTGGTCATCCCCGGCGCCTCTGGGGGATGTGGGCCCGCTGCATGCTGGCGTGGGCGAATCCCTGCACGACGTCGTGGAACGCGTCACCCCGCTGTGGCAGGAACTCCGGGAGCGCCTCACCCGCGGGTCCTGCCTCTTTGTCGTCTCCCACGGCAACACGCTCCGCGCCTTGTGCGCGGCCATGATCGGCCTCAGCGACCACGAGACCGAGCGGCTCAACATCCCGGCGGGCCACCCGCTGGTGTTCCACGTGGACGCCAACGGGCAGGTGCACCCACGCAAGGGTGTCTACCTCGACCACACGGCCGCCCAAACAGCCGCGGCGCAGGTCGCGGCGGAGGGCGGAACGTAGAGCGCTTGTCGAGAGCCGAGCGGGCCACCAGCAGCGCCTGCGACCGTCAGTCGTCGTCGGTGTCGACCAGTTCGCCATGCCAGGCTTCGATCCCCTCGTGCACCGCGAAGGCCGCGATCACGAATCCGGCCACCGCGTCGAGCCAGGCGGCGCCGGTGAGCTGGAACAACAACAACCCGGCGAGGGTCGACACGCTCAACCAGACACAGATCCGAGTCTCGGCAGCGTCCGCCAAGATCAGCGGATCGCCACCCAAGGCGACACCCACCCGACGTTTCGCACCGGCCAGCAGGGGCATCACGATCAGCGAGGCAACGAGTACCCCGACGCCCACCGGTGAGGTGTTCGGAACCTCGCCTGCGACCAGGTCGCGGACGCCGGCGACGGTGACGTAGCCCGCCAGCAGGAAGAACGTGATGGCGACCAGCCGCAACGCTCGGCGCTCCTTCGCCTCATCGACCGTTCCGTGCCGGAGCCGGGCCGACAGGCGCATCGCCACCAGTACCGCCGATAGGGACTCGATCCCCGAATCGATCCCGAAGCCGACCAGCGACACCAGGCCCGCCAGCGCGCCGGCGGTCACCGCGACCACGCCCTCGACCACGTTGTAGCCGATCGTGAACCACGCCAGCCGCAGCCCTCGACGGGTCAGCCCGGCCTCAACCTCGGTGAGGCCCGAAGGGACGCTCATCGGGCGAGCATAACGCTCCCTCGGACGCTCACTTCAGGGCGGCCCGCCGACGAATGGTGGAGCACGGCTTGGTCACCCCCGCGGAGCCACGGGCAGCGGTTTGGGCACGGTGAGGACGAACTCCCGCAGCGAGTAGCCGGCGATCAGCTCGTCCCAGTCGATCACCGGCGGGTGCGCGACGATGAGGTCGTGGCGGAGCAGCCGGGTGAGCAGGATGTCGGTCTCCTGAATCGCCAGGGAGTTGCCCGGGCACTTGTGGTGCCCGTCGCCGAAGCTCATCACCTCCGGGCCGATGCCTGGCGGTAGTGGACGTCCAGGGCGCAGGTCGAGTGGGCACTCGCCCACAGTGGTGGCGTCGCTGTTGGCCTGGCGCACATACAGGTCGATCAGCTCCCCCTGGCGGATGTGCAGGATCTCGCCGTTGACGGTGAGGTCGAGATCGCGTGCGGCGCGGCGGTAGAGGTGACCGATGATCGGCTCCAACCGCAGGATCTCGTGGAGGATGCCGTAGCGCTCCGGCTCCTGGGCCTCGAGGTACCGCGCCCGCAGGGTGGCGTCGGCGAGCAGATGCAGCACAGCCATGGAGATGAACTCGCGAGTGGTGGCCATGCCGGCGACGTTGTCGACGTTGGAGTTGGTCAGGCCGATCACCTGCGCCGCGACCTCGGTGGAGTAGCGCAGGCTGAGCTGGTCCAGCCGGAAGGTGGTGGCCGTGCACGCTTCGCGGACGAGGGCGTCCGCCCGGGTCTCCATCAGCTGGCGGTAGCGGTTTGTCACCGTCCTCGGTGCGAAGAATCGCGCGACCTTGGTGCGCTGTTTGCGGTGTTCCTCACCATCCAGGAACAGGATCGGCCGCTCCCCGACGCCGGGAGGCATCAACTCGGCGCTGAAGCCGGCCTGAGTTGTGGCGTCCTTGGCCCGCAGCAGCTGGCGCACGGCCTCGGTCGAGCGCAGGTGCCACACCTCACCGCGACGCTCTGCTGCGGGCTGGGACGCCTCGCCTGGACGGTGGGACACGCGGCGGTCAGTGGCGTCGACGCTCATGCAGCGAGGGTACCGACCCCATCGGAGTGGGGCGTGAGTGGTGGAGGCGCGCGTGCAGGTGGCGATCGCCCCCGCTGGGCAATTCTTGTAGCTGCCCTGAAGGCGGGCGAAGGCGTAGCGTCACCCTCGCCGATGGCCATCCGGCCTTCCGGCTTGAGTGTCGGGGTGGCCGAGGCCGCATCTCGTCCATCCCTCCCTGAGGGGGTATGCGGTGACAAGCATGCTGGCTGGACGAGACATCTCCGGCTTCTCCGGGCAACTGATCGGCCCGGGCGACGAGGGCTACGACGAGGCCCGCGGTCTGTTCAACGCGATGATCGACCGGCGTCCGCGGCTGATCGCGCGCTGCGCCAGCGCTGCTGACGTCGCGGCGGTGATCAACTTTGCCCGGTCCGAACGTGTCCCGATGTCGGTTTACGGGGGTGGCCACTCGGTCACGGGAGCCGCGGTGGTCGAGGACGGCATCGTGTGTGACCTGCGCGGGCTGAAGGGCATCCACGTCGATCCGGACGCCCGGACGGTCCGCGCCGAGGGCGGGGTCACCTGGGGTGAATTCGACGCGGCGACGGCGCCGTACAACTTGGCGGTGACCGGTGGGCGGGTCCCGGGCACCGGGATCGGCGGCCTCGCGCTGGGCAGCGGCAGCGGCTGGCTGGAACGCAAGTTCGGCTTCACCTGTGACAACCTGCTCGCGGCGGACGTCGTCACCGCCGACGGACGCCACGTGGTCGCGTCCGAGACGGAGAACCCCGAACTCTTCTGGGGGATCCGTGGCGGCGGCGGCAACTTCGGGGTGGTCACCGCCTTCAAGCTCCGGGTGCACCCGTTGGCGAACCCGATGCTGGCCGGGATGCTGCTCTACCCGCCTGAGATGGCCGGCGGTGTCGTCCGCCACTATCGCGACTTCATGCGCACCGCTCCCGACGAGGTGGGCGGTGGCGTCGCGTTCATCACCGCGCCGCCTGCCGACTTCGTCCCGGAACCGGTACGCGGCCATCCGGTGGTCGGTGTGATCATCACCGACGCCGGGCCGCCCGAGGCCGGGATGGAGGTGCTGAGTCCCTTGCGCGAGTTCGGCCCACCGCCGGTGGACCTGGTCGCCCCCATGCCGTACGTCGCCGTCCAGCGGCTGATCGAGGCCGGGAATCCGCACGGGATGCAGAACTACTGGAGCGCGGACTTCCTCTTCGATCTACCTGACGAGGCGGTTGACGTGCTGGTCCAGCACGGGACGCATCCGGTTTCTCCGTTGAGCCAGATGCTGCTGATTCCCGGCGGTGGGGCGCTCTCCCGGGTACCTGAGGACGCAACCGCCTTCGGGCTCCGCCAGTCGCCGTGGAACACCCACTTCTTGTCCATGTGGCCCGACCCGGCCGACTCCGAGCAGAACATCGCGTACACCAGGGCGATCTCGGCCGCCATGAATCCCTGGAAGACGGGACGCACGTACCTGAACTTCATCGGGGACGAGGGAGTTGCCCGCGTCCAGTCGGCGTTCGGACCGGAGAAGTACTTGCGCCTCCAGGCCCTCAAGCGGGTCTGGGACCCGGACAACTTCTTCTCGCACAACCAGAACATCACCCCGGCCTGACCGGACGCCGTGCCGCAGGCCGCCTCAGAGCAAGCAAGTGCGGCTCAGCGGGTGAACGTGCCCAGGCCGTGGGTGTCGAGCAGCTCCAGGACGAGCGAGGTGCCTTGGAAGGTCGCCTTGCCGATACTGCCTGGTGGGGCGTTCTCGTGGTAGGGCCGATAGGTGAAGACGCCACCGTCCCAGTGGCTGAGGGGCCACACGACGGCACCTGGACCGACCGTCAATTCCAGGTGATCGCCGGCGACGGTGACCTTCGCGGCGCCGAAGTACTTGTTGTCGTAGACGCCCGCGTAGGCCGCGAGTGGTTCGGCCGGGGTCGGGTCGTTGGGTGCGGGCTTGCCGGCGAGTTCGCCCACGGGAGCCATCAGCGGTGCCAGCATCGCGTTGGCGAGCTTCCACCACTCCTGGCGCGGCTCGCCGAACTGGGCGAGGTCGATGAACTGGGCCGCGATCGCCTCCGCGGCGCCGACCGGGGACCCGTTGGTGAGCACGACGATGCCCAGACCCTGTCCGGGCAGCATGGTGAAGGTCGTTCCCGTGCCGAGCGCGAAGGCGCCGGAGTGGCTGATGGAGGGCAGCCCACCCGGTGTGGTGCCGACGTTGAACCCGTAGCCGGTGAGGCCGGCGCGTCCGTCGGCGCTGTGGGCCGGCTTGCTGACGAACTGCGCGGTGATCGCCGGGGTGAGCGCGTCCTCGGCGACGATCCGTTCGCCGCCGAAGCTGCCGCCGGCGAGGACGAGCTTCAGCCACGCCGCCATGTCCTTGGCGCTCGAACTGACGCCGCCGGCGGGGGATTGCGCGTCGGGTTGGCGCTGCAGCGACGTGACCTGCCAGGTGCCGTTCAGCGGCACATGGCCGACCGCGTGGTTCTTGCTGGCCGTGAAGTCGTCGAAGCGCGAACTGGTGGAGTCCATGCCAAGCGGCTGGTACAGGTTGCGCTGCGAGAGTGCGGCCCAGTCGAGCCCGGCGGCCTTGGCGACCGACTCGGCGGCGGCGGTCAGGCCGAAGTTGGTGTAGTTCTCTTCGGCGCGGAACGCGCCCAGCGGGGTGAGACGCAACCGCTTGAGCACGTCGGCGCGGTCGTAGCCAAGGTCCTCGAGTTCGTCCCCGGCGTGCTCGTAGAGACCGGAGCGGTGGGTGTAGAGATCGGCGATGGTGACGTGCTGAGTGACCCACGGGTCGGCAAGGGCGAAGCCCGGCAGGTTCGTGACCACAGGGGTGTCCCACGCCACCGTGCCCTTGCCGACCTCACGGGCGATGACGGTGGCACCGACCGACTTCGACACCGAGGCCAACTGGAAGACGGTGTCCCGATCAACGGGTTCGCCGGTTGTCAGGCTGCGGACGCCGTAGCCCTCGGCGAACACGGTTTCGTCCTGATACACCACAGCGACCGACAGACCGGGGACTCCGCTGGCGTCCATCACGGTCTTGACGTACGCGGGCAAGGCCGACACCGCAGCCGCGACGCGTTCCTTGGTGATCGATGACACGGCGTCGCTTCCCGGGTTGCCGCTGCCTCCCGCGGTGGGCGACCAGGCCGCTTTCGACGCCAAACCCGTCGCGGCCGGGCTCGTCGTGCAGGCCGAAACGCCGAGCCCGACGATAGCCATCAGGGCTGCGGCGCTCAGCGCTGTCACTGCGCGGGTTCGGGGTGGGGGCATTCGATGGCTCCTGTCGTAAGCGGCGACCACGAGTCCGCGGCTCGCCGGGCCATCAATGTCGCAGACAACCGTTCGTGGGGGAAGCCCCCCTGGCCATCCTGGCCCCCACTCCGCGATCCCGGGGCATGATGGGTTGCCACAATCGGGCGGCTCCGCGACTCAACGGGAAGCGGGAGCCTCGGCGTCCGCGACGAAGGAGCAGCGATACCCGTGGTCGAGCAGTCCAGCACCCACACACCGGTCACCTACGAGAGTTGCTTCCACCTCGAGGGCCCGTTCTACCACGGGACGAGGTCCGCGCTGGAGGTGGGCGCCGAACTTGTTCCCGGCTACGGCTCCAACTTCCAGGAGGGCCGCGTGTCCAACCACATCTACTTCACGGCGCTCGTGGAGACGGCCGCCTGGGGGGCGGAGTTGGCCACTGCGCTGGTGGGAAGCCCGGAGCGCGGGCACATCTACGTCGTCGAACCGCTGGGCCCGTTCGAGGACGACCCCAACGTGACCGACAAGCGATTCCCCGGCAACCCCACGCAGTCCTACCGGACTCGGCATCCACTGCGCGTGGTGGCCGAACTGGAAAGCTGGCTGGGCCACGACCCCCAGACGCTGAAAGGCATGCTGGACCACCTCGCGCAACTTCGCGAGCAGGGTCTCGACGTCATCGAGGACTAGTTCCTGCCGTTGTCGGGTCTGGGGGTCCCGGGGCCGGACTCAGGAGGTAGCCCGGGGCACGACCGCGAGGGCTACCCGTTCGCTGGAGTTGACCAGGAGTTGCCGGTGGATCGGCTGAAGGTATCGCTCCTGGTATTCGAGATCGCCCACGTCGTCGAGGAGTCTGAGACCGACGACGTCGAGGACGTCGGCCAGGGTGCTGGGATCGAAGCCGAACAGCCACGGCTCGGTCGAGCCGAGCTGCTGCTTCACGTCGGGCGACCACCCCTGATAGCCGTGCCGGCCCAGCGAACTTCGCAGGATGTAACTGAAGACCAACGCGGTTCCCGGCTCACACCCGGCCACGAACGTCAAGGTTGAGCGCACGCCTGTTTCAGTGAGGTACTGCGTCACGCCTTCCCAGACGAACAGTGCCGGAGACCCGTGGTCGAACCCGGCCGCGCCCAATGCCTGCTCGAGCGGTTCGGTGTTGAGGTCGACCGAGACGAAGCGGACCTCAGCGGCCCGTCGTCGGACGGCGCGGAGCGCGACCTGCTTGTGCCGTTGACGACCGGGAAGGTCCACCTCGAAGACGATCACCTTCTCCAGCGACGCCAGCCGGTAGGCGCGGGTATCCAGGCCGGCGCCCAGAACGACAAGCTGGGTGACTCCCGTCTCGGCCCAGGCGGTGACCACGTCATCGATGTAGCGGGTTCGCATGACGAGACCGCCATACGTCCCTGGGGCCAGCGACCCCAGCACCTGATCCTGCAGCGGGACGGCGGCCGCCATGGCGGCCATGAGCGGGTCCAGCAGCCGTCCCACCACGGGATCGTCGAACTGCCGTAGTTCGGATGGCTGCTGCTGCTCCACGAGCCGACAGAAGGCGGCTCCCTGGGCAGTCCGGCTCTCCCGTGATCCGATCACCTGCCCATCAAACACCAGCTGCAGACTTGGTGGCCGCCTTCCCGACAGCCCGCGCCCGAAGACCGCTGCAAGGTCAGGCCAGCGGGATCGCCCGTACCCAGTTCGCGCCGGTGCCGGTGGGGGTGCGGCTCACTGGCGTGAGCGTCCCATCGTCCTCGAGGCGGGAGAGGGCGAGGTGGTCCGACCTCTCACCAACGGCGAGGACGAGGCGTCCGTCGGGGGAAAGGGCGAAGCCTCGCGGTTGCCGCTCGGTGCCAGTGACGGCCATCGGGTCGAGGAGGCGACCGTCCGGGGCGACCTCGATAGTGGTGAGAGTGGATTCCGTCCGCTCGGAGCACAGCAGCCGTCGACCGTCCGGGGTGAGGTGCAGGTCGGCACCCCAGATGTAGTGGTGCTCGAGCGGGTCGGCGCCGAAGATGCTGTGGCCGAGTCCTCGCGTGGTGTCGTGGCCCGGGACGGATTCCGCGCGGGTGAGGACGCCTGAGGCCGGGTCGCGGGCAAGGCGGATCGCCTCGCCGGAGAACTCAGTGAGGACGTAGACGTTCGTGCCGTCGGGGGACAGGACCAGGTGGCGCGGTCCCGAGCCCGCTGCCACGGCGACGGTGGGCGGGTCGAGCGGAGTGAGCGTGCCGTCGGACGCCAGAGCGTATTGCGCGACGAGGTCGGCGCCGAGGGAGACGAAGTAGGCGTGCTCGTCGGTCGCCACGACGGCGTGCAGGTTGGGGAACTCGACCCGGGCTACCGGTTCGCCGAGGTGTCCGGACTCATCGACTGGCCAGACGCACCCGTAACCACCTCCGTAGGAGGCGCCCAGAAGCAGGCGTCCCCCCGCCGCGAGGGCGAGGTAGCCCATGGATGCCTGCACGTCGATCCGGCTCTGTGAGGTGAGGGTGCCCGCTACCCGGTCGAGCGCGAGGGTCTGGACGCCGGCCGGGTCGCCCTTGACGCCGGCGTACACCAGGTCGCGGCGCTCGTCGACAGCGAAGGTACCGATGCCGGGCAACCCGCTGGTGACCGCCAGGGGTTCGAGGATGTCGCCCTCAAGGCGATACGTGGCGATGGCGGATTCACCGGGGTTCGTGACGAGGACGAGGCTGGCGCTGCTCATGCACTGAGCCTAGTAGCGGGCGACGGTAGCGGCTCCACTGCCGGGAGTTCCGCTATTGCGTGTTGTCGGCGTTCTGGAGCACCTGAATCGTCGCGACGATCCCACCGGCAAAGGTGATCGCGAGGATGAGGAGGCTCCCGGAGGGCAGGGTGTCGACGGGGTCGCCGACCGAGCCGACCAGGATCGGGACGATGGACCAGGGGAACCAGGGTGCCCAGCCGGTGTGTCCGACGACGTTGCCCAGCAGGAGCATGCCGAGGGCGAACCCGACCGGGGCGAGGTAGCCGCGCGTCCAGACGGTCACCAGCGCCACCGCGGGGGCAAGCAGGTAGGAGATGCCGGCGACCAGGAGCAGGTTGCCGAGGAGGGAGACGACTCCGACCCCGGTGATCCCGGGTAGGGCGAGCGCGAGCCCGACCAGGACGGCTTCGACGAAGACCACGAGGACGATCGTGAGCCACCACACTGCGGCGACGGCCAGCTTGGCGACCACGAACGACGGGCGCGGTATGGGCAGGGTGAGCATGATCTTGGCGGTGCCCTCGCTGTACTCGCGTCCGAACACGTAGGCGGCGACGAAGGCGAGCAGCAGGGTGCCGCCGAGTCCGACGATCAGGGTGAGGAATCCGGCAAAGGAGGACCACGTGGGTTCGATGCCGCTCAGGGCGGCCTTGGTCCCCAGGAGCCCGAACTCGGCCGCTCGCTGCGGGTCGCGGATGATCCACATGAACAGTGCCAGGAAGAGCGGGCCGGTCATCAGCGATCCTAAGGTGACCCAGGGTGCAATCGTGCGGCGGAGTTTGGTGAGTTCTCCGGTGAACGCGGTGGCGAGCATCAGCGGGGGCCTTCGTCGGTGCGGGCCAGGAAGTAGCGCTCCAGTTCGAGGCCCAGTAGGGCGTCGGCCCGTTGCTGGTCGGTGAGTTGCTCGGCGCTGAACGTGCGAGCGGCGGCTATCAAGGCCTCCCGGTCGAGCTCTTCGATGAGGCGTCCGGCGTGGACGATGCCGATGCGGTCGGCCAGATGGGCCACTTCCACCAGAATGTGGGAGGACACGAAGACGGTCGTGCCGTGTCCGTCGGCCAAGGACCGCAGGAGTTGCCGGATCTCGACGATCCCGGCCGGGTCGAGCGCGTTCGCGGGCTCATCGAGGACCAGCAACGCTGGGGCGTGTACCAGGGCGCGGGCCAGGCTGAGGCGTTGCTTGTTGCCCAGCGACAGCTGTCCGGCCCGACGATCCGCGACCGGCGCGAGTCCGAGTTGCTCGATGACGTCCGGCACTGCCCGCGCCGGCGCCCCGGTGTAGCGGCGGTGGAGGTCGAGGTTCTCCCGCACGGTCAGGTTCGGGTAGGCGGTTGCGGTCTCCACCAGGGATCCGACCCGCCGTAGCCACTCGGGATGGGCCGAGTCCGCCGTCGGCCCGAAGACCCGCACCTCACCCGCATCGGGCCTGATCAGGCCGAGGATCATCCGGATGGTCGTGGTCTTCCCGGCCCCGTTGCGTCCCAGGAAGGCGTAGATCTCGCCCTTTCGAACCTCCAGGTCGAGGTCCGCCACCGCCACCACGCTGCCGTACCGCTTCGTCAGGCCACGGGTGGTGACCACCGCTTCGGAGGTCATCGCGCGCCCCGCACAGCCATGCCGGCGCGGTCGGTTGACCAGGCCTGCGCAGCGCCGATGACGAGCGGGCTGACCACCGTCCCCGGGATCCGGATCGCCGGATTGGCGGGTGCGCGGGGGGCCAGTTGGAACCCACCGGTGATTCGGGCCAACCTGGCGGGTGCGGCCGGATCGGTGATCTCGAACAACATTGCAGCTCCTGGCTCGCGCAGGTCGGTGAGGCGTGGTGGCTAGCACTCTTGCCCGAACGTGACGTGAGGCTTGCCACCGCCAATTATCGGCCCACCCCGACAAACGGCGCCGGACTTGAGTGCGCCAGGCTTCAACGTCCAGGTGGTGCACGTTCATCGCCACAGGGTTTGAGGGGGCGGACCGAGCACCATTCCGCGGTCCCCATCACCATGGTTGGCCGTTCCCAGCTCCTGCGGGAGTCACCGGGCCTACCATCAGGCCATGGACGTCCGACCGCTCACCTCCAAGCCAGACCTGACGCGTTACGCGTGGCTGTCGATCGGTGCAGCGATAGCCACGATCGGGCTCAAGTCGGGGGCTTTTCTGCTGACCGGGTCGGTCGGGTTGTTGTCGGACGCGGCCGAGTCGATCGTGAACCTCGTGGCTGCGATCGTTGCCCTGATCGCGCTACGCGTGGCCGCTCAACCCTTCGACGAGAAGCACCACTTCGGACACAGCAAGGCCGAATACTTCTCCGCCGCGATCGAAGGGATCATGATCTTCCTCGCCGCGGCCTTCATCCTGTGGACTGCGGTGGAGCGATTCCTGAACCCGGCACCCCTCGAAAATGTCGGCATCGGCTTGGGCATCTCGGTCCTCGCCTCCGCGATCAACGGGATCGTGGCGGTCGTGCTGATGCGGGTCGGGCGAGCGCACCGCTCAATCACGTTGGTCGCGGACGGCAAGCACCTGATGACCGACGTCTGGACCTCCGCCGGGGTCGTCGTGGGAGTGCTGCTGGTAGCCGTGACCGGTTGGCTGCAACTGGACCCGATCATCGCCTTCCTGGTGGGCTGCAACATCATCTGGACCGGGTGGCACCTGATCGCACAATCAGTGGACGGCCTGATGGATCGCGCGCTGAACCCCGACGAACATGAGCGATTGGTCGCGATTCTCGACCAATTCGAGTCCGATCGGATCAAGTTCCACGCCGTCCAGACTCGAGTCGCCGGCCAAACGCGGTTCATCTCGATGCACGTCCTCCTCCCAGGACCTTGGACCATCCAGCAAGGCCATGATCTGGTCGAGGAAGTCGAGAACCGGCTGCTCGCCGAGTTCGAGCATGCCCAGATCTTCACCCATATGGAGCCGCTCGAAGACCCACGATCCTATGAGGACGCGCTGCCCGGGCTGGCACCCAAGAACGGGGCCGACAGACTCCCGACGACCCTCCTTGGCGCTGACGACGAGGACGACTGACAACTCCCTCGATAGAATCCGCTTTTCGGGTCGCCCGGGGCGGAGGCTGGAATGGCGCATCCCTTGTACGCACTGATCGCCCAGGTCGCGGCCATGCACGACCCGGTGGCGCGGAATTTCGCCATCACCCAGTGTTACCGCGATCTGGCATCAGCGGTCGGTAACCGCGCGGGGTTCGATCCAGCGGTTGACCGGGCGGTTGCCGAGTTGGTGCTGCTCGGGAACGTCCGGGTGCCGGACTCGTTCCTCAGCCCGGCGACCCCACGACGATCCTTGACGCGGACCGATGATCGAGGAGGCGGAGAATCCCAGGACGCCGGCTCTCGCTCGCAGCGCTGATGACTACCAGCAGCAGTAGCCGCCGTCGACCAGCAGGTCGACCCCGGTGATGTAGCTGGCCGCTGGTCCCAGCAGGAAGAGGACGGGGCCGGCGATCTCGTCGGGTTCGGCGAGCCTGCCCAACGGCGTCGTGTCGGCGAACTCGGCCACCAGTTCGGCTACCTCCGGGCGGCGATTCATCGGGGTGAGGGTGTAACCGGGGCTGACCGCGTTCACCCGGATGCCGAGCGGCGCCCACTCCACCGCCAGCGACTTGGTGAGGTGCACGACCGCCGCCTTGCTGGCGTTGTACTGCGCCTGGGTCAGGTTTCGGTTGGCGATGGTCGCCGAGATCGAGGCGATGTTCACGATGGCCCCACGTCCGTGCTGTTGCATGGCCCGCGCTTCGGCCTGGCAGGCGTAGAAGACCCCGTTGACGTTGGTGTCGAAGACGACCTGCCACTGGCTGGGGGACAGCTCCAGCGCGGGCGTCCCGGCACCGACCCCGGCGTTGTTGACCGCCAGGCTCAGGGGGCCGAAGGCCTGCTCGATGGCCGCGACCGCAGCCGCGGCCTGCTGGGGATCGGTCACGTCCCACTCGATGGCCAGGGCCCGCCCGCCGGCAGCATCGATCCGGCTTACGGTTTCGGCGGCTCGAACTGCGGAGCGCGCTCCGCACCCGACCGCGACCCCCGCCCGTCCCAACGCGAGGGCGATCGCCTGTCCGATGCCGCTGGACGCTCCGGTCACCAACGCCACGTCGCGGTCAAGGCCGAAGTCGATCATGGCCTCATCATGCCTCGCTGATCGCGTGGACAAGGGTGATCAGGCAGCTTTGCGGGCCCAGGCGAGGTAGATGGTCGGGACGACGCCCGCGGAGTTGACGAAGGCCAACGCGATCGCCCACGCCGTCTTGGTTCCCTTGACGTGCTTCGGGGGGCGCTTGACCAGATCGGCGAGCGCCCACGCCCGCAGGCCCGCGTCCAGCAGGCCGATCGAGATGATGGCCCCGCGTGTGGCTGGCGACTGCTCGCTCCAGCGCTTCTTCTCCTTCGACACAACCCACCACGCCCTTTCGTGCTCACGACCAGCCTAGCCCTGGGTCCGCCGGACGCCTCGAAGACAGAGGTAGCCCACCATCCACAACTCACCGATGGTGGCCGGCGTGGTGAGCAGTTCGACGGCGAGGCCGGCGTCGGCCAGGAGGTAGCTCAGGAGGGCGTTGGCGACGTAGCCAGCGCCGCCGATCATCAGGATCCAGCCGAGCGCGGCGGGCATCCAGCCCGACCGCAGGGCGAGCCAGCCCATGGGGATCAGCCAGAGGCCGAAGAAGATTCCCCCGATCATCCAGAGGTGGCCGCTCACTGCGTACAGGAGCTGGGTGGTGGCGGCAGTGCCGCCGGTCACGGTGAGGGACGGGTCCTGACTGACGTCGAAAGCGGTCGCGAGCAGGGCGGCGCTGGCGAGGATCGCGGTGGCGTTGATCAGGCCGAATGCTGCGAGCGAGCCGGCGGCGAACGTGTTGACGCGTGCGAAGAGGCGATAGAACCACAGCGCAACGAGGGCCTGGGTGATCACGACGCCCATCTCCAGCACGATGCCGAGCCGCGCCAGGGTCGGGTTGTTGGTCAGGTTGTTCAAGGTCGCCTGGGCGTCGTCAGCGACGTAGAGCTGGTTGCGCACCAGCAGATAGCCGAGCATCCCGGTGATGGCCAGCCCGAGGTACAGCAGGCCGGTGAGGCGTGCGGTGCGGACCAATTCTGGCCTGGTCGCGTGGCGTTGAGAGGTGGCGGCAGTGGTGGTCATCGGTTCTCCTCGGGTACGTCTTACAATGTAAGGGTCTCATACAGTGTAAGGTTGCGCAAGAGCGAGGAGATGACGATGACGACAGCCACAGCGCGTGCGCCGCTGAGTCGGGAGCGCCTGCTGGCGGCCGCGATGGCACTGGCCGACGTCGCGGGTCTCTCGGCACTGACCATGCGCCGCCTCGCCGCCGACCTCGGTGTTGAGGCGATGTCCCTCTACCACCACGTGCCCGGCAAGGAGCTCCTCCTCGACGGGCTCGCCGAGGCTGTCATCGCCGAGATCTCCAACGCGGTCGCGGTGGAGGCAGGGGTCGACGATGACTGGCGGACGTCGCTTCGCCGCCGCTGCCTGGTCGCCCGCGACGTGATCGTGCGCCACCGTTGGGCACCGAACCTGCTCGGCTCACGCTCGAGCATCCCGGCGGGCCTGTATCCCTACTACGAGGAAGTCCTCGCGACCCTGATCCGTGGCGGCCTGAGCTATCACCTCGGCCACCGAGCCATCCACTCCCTCGGCACTCTGGTGCTCGGATTCACCCAGGAACTGTTCACCCCCGACTCCGACGGCGGCAGCCTGGACGAGGAGGCCGCCGAAGCCGAGTTCGCTGCCATGGCCGAGGCCCTTCCGCACCTCACAGCGATGATCGCCTCCGAAGTCCACGACCACGACGAGGACCCCCTCGGCTGGTGCGACAGCCAGAACGAGTTCGAATTCACCCTCGACCTGCTGCTGGACGGATTGGCGCGGGCCGCTGAACGCTGAGGGGAAGACCGGCTGGGAGACGTCACCGGGTCGCTGGCCCCACGGCGGGGCTCAGGTCTGGGGACCTGATCGCGACGACCGCGACCAGATCGGGCCTCCATCGGCCGGCGAGACCCTCAACCACCGATCGCACCATGGGTGCTCCTTCACCGCAAGCCATTCGTTACCGCGCGGCAGCGAAGTAGGCTCGACGATTATGACGTGGGCCGTTCGGTTCCCGCCCGGTGAGCCGGACGGGACACAGGTCCCGAGGCGCCTCGGGAGGCCATCGTGGCGCCCCTGATCGAGATGCATGACCTCTGCAAGAGCTATTTCCTCGACAGCGACGAGCTCGAGGTGCTCCACCACGTGGACTTCGTCGTCGAAGCCGGCGAATTCGTGTCGATTCTCGGCCCGTCCGGATCGGGCAAATCCACCATCATGAACATTCTCGGCTGCCTCGATACCCCCACCAGCGGCACCTATCGACTCGCCGGGAACCTGGTCGGCAGCTTGAGCCGGGCCGAGTTGGCCCGGATCCGCAACACCGAGATCGGGTTCGTCTTCCAGTCCTTTCAGCTGTTGCCCAGGCTCAGCGCGCTGGAGAACACCGAGTTGCCCCTTGTGTACGCGGGGCTCGGGGCCGCGGAGCGACGTCGCCGTGCGAGCGAGCTTCTGGACCGCATGGGCCTGGGTGCCAAGTTGCGCAACCTTCCGACGCAGCTCTCCGGCGGCCAGCAGCAGCGCGTGGCGATCGCCAGAGCCCTCATC
This sequence comes from Propionibacteriaceae bacterium, assembly GCA_016717345.1. Taxonomy (GTDB): domain Bacteria; phylum Actinomycetota; class Actinomycetes; order Propionibacteriales; family Propionibacteriaceae; genus Propionicimonas. Next base: position 92,108 of record JADKFR010000009.1, on the reverse strand, counting down.
AACGGCCCCAGCGTCCTGCTCGCCGACGAGCCGACCGGGGCACTCGACCAGAAGACCGGAGCCCAGGTCATGGAGTTGGTGGAGGAGATCCACCGCGAGGGGAAGACCATCGTCATGATCACGCACGAGCCCGAGGTGGCCCACCACGCCGAGCGCATCGTCACGATCCTCGACGGGTATCTGGCCGAGCAGCCCCGCCTGCCCTCGGCACCCGACGCCGCCGCGCTGGATCCGGGAGGTCTGCGATGAGCGCCGAGCAACCCGTCCTCACTCCGGTGAAACGCAAGGCCCGCCGCCGGTGGATCGTTCCCGTGACGGTGGCAGCCGTGGTGGTCGGGGGCGGGGGAGTGGCCTGGGGCCTCCTGCAACCCCGGGTCGCCACCGTCGTGGCGAGTGACGTCATGGTGCTCACAGCCGGCACCCTCACCGACAGCATCAGCGCGACCGGCACCGTCGCTGCCGCGAGCACCACGAAGATCTTCTCGACGCTGACTTACCAGGTCACCGCGGTGAATGTGGAGGTGGGCGATGACGTGTCGGCGGATCAGGTGCTGGCCCAACTGGACACCAGGACGTTGACCAAGCAGATCACCTCCAAGAAGGCGTCGATGACCCAGTCGCAGGCCGTCGCCGCCGCGTCGCTGGCCTCAGCGCAACACAAGGCGAGCGCTTCGAGGAACGCCGTCCGCAGCGGGAAGAACCCGAGCATCGTCAGCGCCCAGAGTTCCGTCACCGCCGCCCACGCGAACTGGACGAAGGCGACCAAGACCTACGAGGACTTCGCCGACGCCCTTGACGACGGGCAGAATTCCCAGCTCGTCGCCGCTCAGACGGCTCTTGACAATGCCAAGGCCAATCTGACGACCGCCACCTACAACGAGCAGAAGGCCCGCGACGCCTGGATGAGCGGCGGAATGCCTGACTATCCAGATCCGCTCAAGGTCGCCCTGGACCAGGCGGTGAACGCGCTCGACGCCGCCCGGACGGCCTGCCGGAACGCCAGGGACGCATACGACGCGACCGACACCACCGCCGAGAACACGCTTTCGGACTTGAAGGCCGCGGCCCGCCAGGCCCGTGACGCCTACACCAGCGCCAAGAACGGCTTGTCCGCCGCGCAGGCGTCCGCCCAGACCGAAGTCCAGAGCGGCCAGGACGCGGTGACGAGCAGCCAGGCGTCCGGGCGGCAGGACGCCGCCGTCGCCGATCTGGCCGGGCTCCTGGCCGATCGAGCGTCGGCCACTATCGCCTCTCCCGTGTCCGGGACCATCACCGCGGTCTACGCCACCCTCGGAGCCCCTGCCTCAGGCGTCCTGTTCGTCGTTGAGTCGACCGACCGGCTGGAGATCGCATCCTCGGTCAACGAGTACGACGTCAACACCGTCACGCCCGGGATGAAGGTCCTCATCACCGCGGACGGTACCCGGGACGCGGTCTCTGAGGGCACCGTCACCTCGGTGGCGCCGGCGTCCACCAAGGACGCCGCGGGCCAGTCGATCACAGGAAGCGACATCCAGTACCCGACCACCGTGGACGTCACCTCCCTGAACACCGGTCTCAAGATCGGCATGAACGCCCGGCTGCAGTACGTGGTGTCGCAGCAGGACGATGTCCTGTCGGTGCCGTTGGACGCCGTGTACGCCAACGCCCAGGGAAGCCAGGTGATGCTCGCGTTGGCTCCCCGTCCGGACGGAAAGTACACCGTCCAGGAGGTCCCGGTGACGCTCGGACTGGAGACCGACGTCGACGTGGCCATCTCCGGCGGCGGCGTCCAACCGGGCCTGCGCGTGCTCACCAACCCCACCAAGTACCGGGCCGGGAGCGTCGTGGCCCTCAGCGGCGCGTGAGGGCGGTGGACCCGTGAGAGAGCGCCGGCGGGGGCGTGGCTGATGAACCTCAACGCCAGCATCCAGATCGCGATGCGCAGCCTGCTCATGAACAAGATGCGGGCCCTGCTGACGATGCTCGGCATCATCATCGGCATCGGTTCGGTGATCGCCATCCTCACCGTCGGCAACGCGCTCACGGGATCGATCAACACCTCGCTCAGCACCTTCGGCGCCAACAACATCACGGTGTCGCTGCAACAGCGTGGCCAGACCCGAACCTTCGCGGGACCCCCGGGGCTGTCCCAGCAGACGTCGACGCTGAAGCCCACCGCCAAGGACCTCATCACCCCCGCCATGATCGACGCGATGCACCGGCGTTTCGCGAGCAGCGTCGAAGGGGTCTCACTGACCAACGCGGTCGGCTCGGGCAAGGCACGTGCCGGGCGTGACTACGCCAACGTCTCGCTGTTGGGGGTGAGCGCGGACTACGGACTGGTCAACAACGTCACGCTGCAGCGCGGCCGGTTCCTCAACGACGGTGACGTCAAGGCGCTGCGCGGTGTCGCGGTGGTGTCCGACCACCTGGTCAGGACCCTGTTCGGTGGCGATCTCGCCGGGGCACTCGGGAAGGAGGTGAAGCTCTCGATCGGGACGCAGCTCTATGCGTTCAGCGTGGTGGGAGTCTACGAGTACGAGCAGAGCGCACTGACCGTCCAGCAGGTGGCAGACAAGGAAACCACCACCGCGGTCTACATCCCGGTCTCCACGGCCCAGCGCCTCACCGGTAGTACCGATGGCTACGCGAGTGTGATGGTGATGGCCAAGGACGTCGACCCCCTGGCCTTTGCGGATCAGCTGAAGGCCTTCTTCGCCCGCTATTACGTGAAGAACAACGACTACACCGTCACCGCCACCGCGATGCAGTCCATCACCCAGCAGATCAACACCGTGATGGGGAACCTGAGCATCGCGATCTCGGTGATCGCGGGCATCTCGCTCCTGGTGGGCGGGATCGGGGTCATGAACATCATGCTGGTCTCGGTCGTCGAGCGCACCCGCGAGATCGGGTTGCGCCAGGCGGTGGGCGCCACGCCGAACAACATCCGGACCCAGTTCATCATGGAGAGCATCGTGATCTGCCTGATCGGCGGCTTCCTCGGCGTCGTGGTGGGTGGCCTGCTCGGCTTCTTCGGCAGCTCACTGCTCGGGGTCCCGGGGCTGCCCACCCTCGGTTCGATCGCGATCGCCGCCGGATTCTCGGTCTCCATCGGGCTGTTCTTCGGCTACTACCCGGCGAACCGCGCCGCCCGTCTCAACCCGATCGACGCCCTGCGCTCCCTGTGAGGGACGGGCGCTCGCCTGGGTACTTGTGCGGACTGGCCCGGTTTGCCCCCCACGGCGTCGTCGCCGGTGCCACGCTGAAGTGAGCCGCATCGCTCATCGCCCAGGCTGGTGACGCGGATCGCGGGGACCGTGGGAGCGGAGGGTGGCGATGGCGGGGCCGGCTGGGGGACCGTTCGGCGCCTGGGTGCTGTGGGGTGACCCACTGGAATGGGACCTTGAGTTGTTCCGCTCAGCCGGCAGCAACGAGCTGGAGAGCTGGCCGGTTGGTGAGGGCCGTCGCGCCGCGGCGATGGCCGTCGGAGATCCGGTCGTGCTGGTGCTGACCGGTGAACAGGATGACCCCGCCCCCGGACTGTGGGGGGTGGGGCGGGTGACCGGCCGGGCCCGCAGCGGGCGGCCGGACCAGTTCTGGCGGGAACGCGCGAAGCGTCGAACCCTGGTGGGCGTCGAGATGGTGGTGGAGCGGGTGTTGCTGGGGATCTCGGACCTGGCCCGTGTTGAGGTGCTGGCAGCCTCGGAGCTCGTCGTGCGGCCTCCTGGCGGTGAGCCCGGGGTGCTCACCTCGGCGCAGTGGACGGCGCTGCGCGACCTGGTCCAGGGCGTGGCGGTGGCCTCGTCCGGGGCCGGACGGGTCTGGAATCGACCGCCCCTCAGCCTCCCGATGAGACGCCTGCTGCGCACGTACGCCTTCGATCCGACCTCGACCCGGCTTTCTGGGGAGTACCTGATCGTGGACGTGCCGTTCGAGGCGTCGCTGCGGCCGGGACCGATGGGTGAGTTGGTCCAGGTGGTCGATTTCGACGCTACCCGGAAGTGCTGGTACGAGCCGGTCGACCTCAATGATCCGACCATCCTCGCCCGCGGCGGCCTGCGGCCGGCCGAGCACGACCCCCGGACGCATCAACAGGTCGTCTACGCGGTGTCGATGAGCGTGCTCGAGCGCTTCGAGCGGTTCGCCGGGCGTCGTTTCCGGTGGCGGGGCACCGAGCGGTTGAAGCTCGTGCCGCACGCCTTCGACGGGCGCAACGCGTTCTTCGACGCCGCGAGCAACGCGGTGATGTTCGGCTACTACCGGGCCACCCGGGACGACCTCGGTGAGCACCTGCCCGGCCAGCGGATCTTCACCTGCCTGTCGAGCGACATCATCGCCCACGAGGTGACGCACGCGATCATGCATCGCTGGCGTCCGTGCTTCTCCGAAGCCACCAATCCTGACGTGTTCGCCTGGCATGAGGCGTTCGCCGACCTGGTCGCGCTGTTCCAGCACTTCGTGCACTTCGATGTGGTGCGGGCCGCTGTGGCGTCCTCGGCCGGCGACCTTCGCAAGAGCACCGGGCTGCTGGACCTGGCTCGGGAGTTCGGCTCCTCGACCGGACGGGGTGCTGCCTTGCGGAGCGCGCTGGAGGCCGAACGGTCACCGGCCGCGTTCCGGGCCGCCACCGAACCCCACCAGCGGGGGGCCTTCTTCGTGGCCGCGGTCTTTGAGGCGTTCGTCACCATGCACCAGCGGGCCATCGGGGACCTCATCCGAATCGCGACCGGGGGCTCAGGGGTGCTGCCCCCTGGGCAACTCCAGTCCGACCTGGTGAACCGCGTCACCAAGGAGGCGGTCATGGTCGCTGACACCCTGTTGGGGGTCGTGGTGCGGGCCTTCGACTACCTTCCCGACGTGGACGTGACGTTCGGGGACGTGGTGCGAGCGATCGTCACGGCGGATCACCTGCTGTATCCCGACGATGGCGGCCGCCTCCGCGGCACCCTCGTGGAAGCCATGCGGGCCCGTGGGATCTACCCCGAGGGCGTGACGTCGCTGGCCGACGACGCGCTGATGTGGCCGGCCCCGGATCGTCCGCTGTCGTTGCGGGACGCGGAGCCGCCGATCGACCTCAGCCGCCTGATCGTCTCGGCGACCCTGAACCTGGACGCTTCGGGTCGGGCCGCTTGGGCGATGGGGTCAGAAGGTGGGACCCCGCTCGGGGACCGGAAGCGGGACCGCGACGAAGAGCAGGAGCGCTACACCTCGCTGAACATCTGGGCGCGCCGCAACGCGGTCGAGCTCGGCCTTGAGCCCACCCAGCCCATCGCGGTGGTCGGCGTCCATGTCGCCTATCGGCAGGCCCAGGACCGACAGCCTCACCCTGAGATCGTGATCCAGTTCCGGCAGCGGCGCCTCGACCTGGAGGACCCGAACCTGTCCGCTGACGATCGGGTGCAGGTCAAGGCCGGGACGACCCTGATCGCCGGCGTCGACGGACAGGTCCTGCACGTGGTCGTCAAACCGCTCCCGTTCACCAGCCAGACGCTGGAGGGTCTGGAACACCACGATCTGGGCCTGAGTCATCACCGGGCCGGGAGCCGGCGATTGTCGGCGATGCGGTCGTGGCTGGGACAACTCGACGCCGATGATGCCCTGACCGCCTGGACGGGTGAGCCAGCCGCCCTACGCCTCGACTTCGCGGCGCTGCATGCTGATCCACCCGCGTGGGAGGTGTCGCGATGACGGCGGCCAGCGTCACAGTCCGGATGTACAACGTCGGATTCGGGGATTCGTTCGTGGTCACCCTCACCCAGGATGACCGGGTCTGGCGCATGTTGGTCGACTGCGGGGTGCACTGGCAGGGTCAGGCCAGGCCGATCGCCGAAACCGTCCAAGCGATCATCGCCGACCTGAAGGCGGCCAGCCCGGACGGTGTCCCGCGACTCGACGTGGTCGCCGCCACCCATCACCACGCCGACCACATCGCCGGCTTTGCCCGCGACGAGTGGGAACAGGTCGAGGTGTCCCAGGTCTGGCTGCCGTTCGTGGAGGACGGATCCGATCCGACGGCGGTCGCCTTGCGGACCCGGCAGGAACTGACCGCGCATCGACTGCTTGGCCTGATGTCGAACCACCCGGCGCTGGGGGCCTCCCGGGGCACCGCGTCGTTCAAGGCCGCCCAGGAGTTCGCGGTCAACTCCTCGCGCAACGCCGAGGCTGCCGACCGGCTGTTGGGACGTCGTGGCCGGCGGTTCGCCACCGTCCCCACGATCCGGTTCCTGCCCAGCCTCACCCCCGCCGAGAACCGGATCAGCGTGGGCGGGCGGGGTGCCACCGTCCACGTCCTCGGCCCCTCGCGGGACCCGGCGGAGCTGAAACTGATGGACCCCCCGGCGAATGTGGCGTGGCTCCGGCTCGATGCCGGCGACCCCGAAGCCTCCGACCTGGCGGCGGTGGAACCCCTGTTCGACGACGACTACATCGTGGCGGATCCGCGGCGCTTGTCCCCCGACCTCAAGCGGGCTCGCGGCAGCCTCCGCTTCACCCTGGACGAGCAGTTGCTGGCCGCCTCCTCGCTGCTGGAGCGGGCGGTCAACAACACCAGCCTGTTCTTCGTGCTCGAGGTGTTCGGCACCCGGTTCGTCTTTCCCGGCGACGCCCAACACGGCGCCTGGCAGCACGTCCTCGGCGATCCGCAGGGCCGAAAGCTGCTCGCCGGGGCGGCCTTCTACAAGGTCGGGCATCACGGCTCCCACAACGCCACCCCCAAGCAGTTCGTCGAGGAGATCTGGCGCAACGGTGGCTACGCGATGCTGCCCTACGGCCTGGTCGAGCGCTGGAAGAAGACGATCCCCAAGCCGGAGTTGCTGGCGGCCCTGAGCGCGCACGAGCACCCGCTGGTGCGGGCCGACCAACCCGAGGCCGTCACCCCGCAGGTCACGGTCCACGAGGACCTGTGGACCGAGATCAGCTTCGAAGTGGAAGAAGACCGACCGCCTCCCGGGTTCGTCAGCGACGCCGACGCGCCGGCCGTCCCAGCCGCCGACACCGCCGGGGCTACTGGCGCATCACCATCCTGACCTGCGGCCGGGGGCGGGGGAGCGGACCGCGCGTTGCGGGGTACTCGGCGTCCGCCCAAGCCTGCGCGGTGTCCAGCAGCGCTCGGGTGGCGGTCGCATCGGCCTGAGTTGCGGCCTTCGATTCGAAGGCATAGCTCTCGTCGTAGCCCTCGTCGAGGAGTTGCTCGTAGCCCGTCCGTGCCTCCACCATCGCGTCGAAGGCCTCCGACAAGCCACCCATGGCGGTGCGGTAGCGCACCCACCGGTGATTGTCGAAGTCGAAATCCTCGAGTTCCAACGCCGCCTGGTCTCCCCGCGCGCCGAGCGCCTCAATGGTCCGGCTCGTCATCTTCAAGTTGAGGCCACCCTCGCCCTCACCGGTCCTCAGGTCAACGATCCGGTCCCGGAACCCGGGCGCCGGCAGCGCCATCCCGTCCACCCAGTCGTGCATGGTGTTGAACACGGAGACCAGGAACCCGCCGACCGACGCGAACGGCTTCGGCCGTGGGGTCAATCCCGAGGCGTTCCCCCGCGGCCGGTGCACCAATTCGTCCGGACGGTCGGGGTGCGGGTCGGTCAGGTTGATGCCGAAGGTGGGTCTGCTCGGCAGCAGCGAGTCGAAGAAGTGGATCGGGAAATTGCTGGCGAGCCCGCCATCGGTGAACCACACCTCGAGCAGTCCCCGCTTGCCGTCAGCGCGGTTGTAGTCAACCGCCTGGAACGGCACGGCGCTCAACAGGATCGGGAAGCTCAGGCTCATCCGAACGCCGATCACCACCGGAATATCAGGCACGGACGGGAGCATCCGGACCGTCACGTCGCGGTGATGGACACAGTGCAGATCGATCGGGACGTTCTCCCCTCCAACCCGTTGCGTGGCGGGAGGCGGTTCGCTGGAGTTGTCGTTGAGCTGCTTCAACACCCGGGACGGGAAGTAGTCCTGCCAACAGCGCGGGCAGTAGCAGAAGACCTTTGTCCGGAAAGGAAAAGCGTACGGACGGGAGAAGGTCAGGCAGGTGGTCATCATCTGAAGGTCCAGGTCCGGCTTGAACGCCCGGCGCTGGGCGGGCGACGCCGGTGCTGAGGCCCGATCCAAGCCCAGTTCGCGAAAGACCGCGGACGCCTCCTCGCCGTACAGGTGGCCGAACGTGAGCGGTCCGCCCTGCGGGTCCAGGCCCGCGACCTGATCCAGCCAGTCGGTCAGCCACACCGTGAGGGGCGGGTCGGCCGGCGTGGTGTGGGGGTCTGCCAGGCCACGACAGAAGCCGTAGCCGTTGCGCGGCAACTCGGCCAGGGTTCGTCTGATCATCACGACGCCGCCGACCATGAGTCCGATCAGCCCGGCCGCGGGCAGCCACACCAGCAACGACCACAGTGCCCGGCCCCAGCCCGCGGCGTCTACCGCCCACCCCTGGACGGCCAGCGCGACCAGAAGCCCGGGAACCAGCAGCGCAAGCGTGACGCCCACGACGACCAGCGGCGCACCCGAGACGACCTTCGCCAGGGTCGCCCGCAGCTTCCTGGCCGTCCCCCAGCCCGGCTCGATCCACGCGGTGAGGGCCTGATAGCTCGGGGCCAGCGGCACCGACGGCAGGAACAAGGTCGACAGCTTGGTCCCGAGCACCTGCGGGATCGTGACCAGCTTCGCGAACCCGGCACCCGCTTGGGCTTCACCGTCTCCCGAGTGCTGCCGGCGGTACTCCGCCGCGGCGGTGAGGCCTGCGGCGATCGCCCCAGCCGAAGCCCCACCCACGCTGCGGAAGCGGTAGCGGGTCGCCAGGCGAGCGGCTGCCTTCGGATAGACCAGGCCGCTGGTGATCCCGCCCTTCATCACCAGGTCGCACTCCAAGGGTGGAGCGGCGTAGCTTGCGGGGTCGGTCAGCTCGAAGCTGGACATCGGACGAAGACTGGGCATGGCCCCACCTCTCGGTCAGCCGATCCGGCCAAGGGTGCGGCCGCGGCTACCCCCATGCTCAACGCCACGAGGCAGCTTGTCGAGATTCCTGCGTACAACTCCCCCCAAGGGAGGGTCGAGCTTGCGACGGCCCAAGCCGGGGCACGTGCGCCCAGGGTGGGCGCTGAGAGCCGGTCCAAATGGGCGCTGGGACGGTGATCGGGCACCGGTGCGTCCCTGAGTCAGCGATGCCACGAATCCGTGCCACCGGCTAGCCTCACGGGGGTGGACAACAACCCAACTCCGACCAGTGGCCGCATCCTGGTGACCGGATCGGCTGACGGGCTGGGACGCCTCACCGCCGAGGCCCTGCTCGCTGCCGGGCAGGCAGTCGTGGTGCACGTCCGCCATCGCACCAGGCTCCCTGCGGTTCGGCACCTGCTGGAGCAGGGTGCCGAGGTGGTGATCGGCGACCTGTCCGACCGAACCCAGACCCGCCTGCTGGCTGAGGCGGTCAATGCCGGGGGCGGCGTGGACGTGGTCATCCACAACGCGGGTGTCTTCTCCGGATCACAGGTCCTGCCCGTGAACGTCGTCGCCCCCTACCTGCTGACCGCCTCCCTGCTGGGTACCCGGCGGCTCATCTACCTCAGCAGCGGCATGCATCGGAGCGGTCGGCCCGACTTGGAGGCGGTCGACTGGGACGGCGGAGGATCGAGCAGCTATTCGGACAGCAAACTCCTCGTCACTACTCTGGCCATGGCCGTTGCCAGGCTCCGGCCTGGGGCGCTCAGCAACGCGGTGGACCCTGGGTGGGTCCCCACCCGGATGGGCGGACCGGGGGCGCCGGACGACCTGCGTCTCGGCCACCTCACCCAGGAGTGGCTGGCCACCAGTGCCGACCCCGAGGCTCTCACCAGCGGTGGCTACTGGCACCACCAGCGGCGCCGCGAACCGCACCCCGCAGTCCATGATGCGCACGTCCAGGACCGGCTGCTGGAATCCCTCGCCCGCAGCACGGGGACGGTGTTGGCTTGAGGCCGAAGCGGCGAACGTACGACAAGGGTTCGGGGGCTGGCGGGCGGGGACGGGCGTCCTAGAATCAGGGCCGAGGGCTGAGCTCCCGGCTCGCCTCGATCAGGCAGGCCTCCGAATCGCAGGGAGTGTGGATGACTTCAGGCAAGGCGGGCGCGCCGCGTGACCCCGCACGCGGCCCGAGTCGGCAGGGAACCGCTGACTGGCTGGAGTGGCTGTCCAACCAGGGTGAGATGGGGGCCCGGACGGCTGCATTCGACTGGTCGTCGACCGGGCTGGGCCCGATCGAGGCGTGGCCGCTGCAACTGCGGAGCGCGGTGAGCTTGTGCCTGGGCTCGCTGTTCCCGACGTCGGTGCGGTGGGGGCCCGAACTGATCGTGTGCTACAACGACGCGTGCCGTGAGGTGTACGGCCCGGAGCGGTTCGCCTTGGCGCTGGGGCGGCCCACCGCCGAGGTGTGGCCCGAGGCGGCCCAGGTGAGTCAACGGTTGGCGGGGATCCTGGAGGACGGTCGCCCATTCTTTGCGGCCGACCGGCTCGTGCCGATCAATCGGGTGGTGCCGGTCGAGGAGTGCTACTTCACGTTCAGCTACACCCCGATCATCGACGAGTCGGGCCGACCGGTTGGGGTGTTCTCCACCTTCATCGAGACGACGGCTGAGGTGCTCGCGGTTCGGCGGATGCGCACGCTGGTCGAGTTGGGCGCTCAGGTGGGCGCCGCCCGCACCCAGGAGACGGCCGCTGAGGTTGCGATGGCGGTGTTGGCGGGCAACGACTCGGATCATCCGGCAGCCGCCTTCTACCGCGTCGAATCACCGGACGGCCTGGCGGATGAGGCGCTGGCCAGCTTCGGGGAGGTGTTCGATCCAACCTCGGCCGCCGCGGTGGTGGGCGCCTGCCTGGCCGCCGGGGAGTCGCAGCACGTGGTGGCGGAGGCGGCGGGGGTGTCGGGCTGGCACGGGTTCCCGATCGGAGGCGTGGAGCCGGGCGCGGTGAGTCACGTCCTGGTGGTCGCCACCGGGCCCCAGCGGCCGTGGGACGCCGCGCTTGGCGCCTATCTGGGGTTGGTGACGGCCACCATTGCCGCTGCCTTGGGGAGCCAGGCGGAGTTGTTGGCAGAGCAGCGACAGGTGAGCTGGCTGGCGGCGCTGGACGCCTCCAGGTCGGCGTTCTTCGCCGGTGTCAGCCACGAGTTACGCACCCCGCTCGCCCTGATCTCGGCCCCCGTGCAGGAGGTGCTGGAACGGGAGCGGGGCCTGGGCGCCGAGTCCCGGGAGGGATTGGCGCTGGTGCAGGCGAACGTGGCGAGATTGACGCGCATGGTGGAGGCCATGCTCGACTTCGCCCGGTTGGAGGCGGGCAGGTTGGTCCCCAACCTGGTTCCGGTGGACGTCAGCGCGTTGACCTCTGCGCTGGCAAGCAGTTTCGCCGGGGCTTTCGAGCGGGCCGGGCTGGAGTTCGCAGTCGAGATCCGGCAGTTGAGCCGCAGCGCGTTGCTGGATCGGGACCTGTTCGAGCGGATCGTTTCGAACCTGCTCACCAACGCGTTGAAGTACACCCCGGCCGGTCGGGTGGAACTTCACCTGACCGAGGTGGAGCAGGAGTACCTGATCCGGGTCAGCGACACGGGCCTGGGGATCGACGCCGCCGACCAGGAGCGGGTGTTCGCTCGCTTCGAGCGGCTGGCCGCCAGGCCGGGCGCCCGGTCGGCGGCCGGGGCCGGGATCGGTTTGGCGATGGTGCGCAACCTGTCGGAGCTCCTGGGTGGTGCGGTCTCCTTGGACTCCTCCCCGGGGGTGGGGAGCACGTTCACGGTGCGGCTGCCGTTCGTCCCCGCCCGAGCCGAGGGGGTGACCGGTAGTTCGGTGACGCCGCGGCACGTGGATTCCTTCCTGGCTGAGATCGCCGGCTGGCAAAATGAGGGGGCGATCGGCGGCCACCAGGGTTCGGCCACGTCGCCGCGTTTGCTGGTGGTCGAGGACGACCCGGACCTCGCCCGCTTCCTGGCGGGCAGCCTTTGCTCCGACTATGCGGTGGACGTCGCCGCGGACGGCGCGGAGGCGCTGTCGCTGCTGCGGTCGCGTCCGATTGAGTTGGTTCTCAGCGACGTGACCATGGCCGGCTTGGACGGCTTGGGGCTGGTCGCTGCGATCAGAGCCGATCCGGTGCTGCGGGACCTGCCGGTGGTGTTGCTGTCCTCCCGGGGCGGGGCCGAGGCGGCCGCCGTGGGCCTGGAGCGGGGTGCCGACGATTACGTCACCAAGCCGTTCAGCCTGGTCGACCTCCGCGGCCGGCTGGCCGCGAACCTGGCCCGGGCCAACCAGCGCTCAGCCGACGCTGCCTGGCGGCGGGCGATCATGGCGTCCCTGCGCGACCCCCTGCTGATCTTCGACGAGACCGGCCTGGTGCTCGAATTGAATGACGCATTCACCCAGCTGTTCGGCTACAGCCTCGCCGACGGCCCGCTGCGCCCGCCCTACCCGTGGTGGCCCTGTGAAGCCGAGGACGCGGATGCCCTGGCTGCGGTCACGGCGCTGCACACCCACCGGGAGGTGGATGCCGAATTGCTGTTCTACACCAGCGACCGGCGTCCGGTTTGGGTTCACAGCATGGGCAGCAGCGTGGACCCACCGGGGACGGGGCCGAGCCTGAGGATCCGGGTGCTGCGCGACATCACCAGGGCCAAACAGGCCCAGCAACGCCGGGCCGCCGCAGCTCAGGTCAGCGCCGACTTCGGACGCAGCGACGACCTGGCCACCCTGCTCGGCGTCGCCGGGCATGGTTTCGAGGTGTTGTTCGACGGCGGCAGCACCATCCAGCTCGACATCGGCGAGCGGCACCTCTTCGGCTCCGGCCGCAGCCTGGAAGCCGACGAGTTGACAGCCGACGTCGCTGTCGGGATCGCCGGCGAACCCTCGGCGGACACCACGAGCCTGCGTCCCGGAATCCTGCTGGTGCCCCAGACCAGCACGACCGCCGTCCGGGCCTGGGTGCAGTTCCCCCGGCCACGCCGGATCGGCGCCGACGAGATGATTGCGGCCGACCTGCTGGCCCAAGGGTTCGGACTTGCCGTCGACCGGTTGCTCACCGTCCAACAAGCCGCCGATCGGCACGCCAACCTTCAGCTCGCCCTGGAAAGCCATCGCCTGATCGGGCAGGCGGTTGGCATCCTCGTCGAACGTCACCGGTTGCGACCCGCCGCGGCCTTCGACCGGCTCAAGCAGTCCAGTCAGAACCGGAACCTGAAGCTCCGTGAACTCGCTGTCCGGGTGATCGAAACCGGAGCCGAACCCGAACAGGCGTAGCCCGCTCGGCTCGGTGCCGGGGCAAGCGGTGTGCCGGCTGTGTGGTCAACCGGCACACCTCGCCCAGCCCTCGCCCGGGCATGGGGTGGACTTACCGAACTTGTACCCCGAATCGCCAGGCTGACCCCGTCGGTTTCGACCGCGACGAGTCCGGCGCCCCCGAGTTGGTCGACCTCGCTCTGGGCTCGCGACGGTCGCGATGGTGGCCGGAATCATGGGAGGTTCCGGCTGGGGTCGTTTCGCGACGCGCGGGCGGATCACTGGCGCCGGTGCGCCTCCAGCCAGTCCACCAGCCTCATGCGGAAGGCATCGGTGAGGCTGGGTACGTGGCCCCCGCCGGTGATCGTCCACCGCGCGACCGACGAGCCGTCCCGGCAGGGCGTCCATTCGGTCGGGGTGACGTCCTCGCCGGCCACCTCCCGATCGGCGTCAAGACCCGAACCGAGCTGAGCTCCCGTTGGGCAGCTGTTGCTGGTGCGCCACCGGGCCAGGGTCTGCTCCACGGACGTGAACGCGTTTCCGCCGATGTCGCCGCCCTGGTAGGCGATCGATTCGTCGGCGTCGCCGTGGATCTGGAGCACGCTGACGGGTCGGGACGGGTCACAGTCGGCATCGACGTCCAGGGCTCCGGCGAGAGAGGCGATGGCAGCGATCTGGTCGGCGTGGTCGCAAGCGAGGCGGTGAGCCATGAAGGCGCCATTGGAGTGGCCGACGACGTAGACCCTGCCGGGGTCGACCGGGTAGGTGGCAAGGATGGTCCCGATCAGCCGGCTGAGGTAGCCGGAGTCGTCCACGTCCACGCCATCGACGTTGCAGCACGCCTTCGAGGCATTCCAGAACGCGTCGCCGTTGTCATCGGTGGAGCCTTGGGGTGCGGCCACCAGGAACCCCCGTTCCGTCGCCAGGCTGCGCAGCCCGAAGTAGTCCATCACCCCCGAGGCCGAAGCCGTGTAGCCGTGCAGCAGCACGATCAGGGCCACCGTCTTGTCCGGCAAGGGGGCTGCCGGTACGTCCAGCAGGAACGGGCGGTCCTCGAACTCGACGGTGCGGACCGTAGCAGGGGCCGTCGGTGTCGGCGTCACGGTGGGCTGGGGTGCGCAGCCGACCACCGCGCCGAGCGCCGTGGCGACGGCGAGCAGGAAAGCGGACCGCCCGCGGCGCACCCTGGAGCTCACCCCGTCCCGCCTTCCAGAAGGGCTCGGATGCGGGGGACCACCTCGGTACCGTACAGCTCGATGGCGCGCAGCAGGTGCTCGTGGGGCATCGGCCCGTTGGCGTACTTGAGGTCGAAACGCTGGAGGCCCAGGACGGTGACGGTGTCGGCGATCCGGCGGGCGACCGTCTCGGGTGACCCGACGAACAGCGCCCCGGCGTCGGCTTCGGACTCGAACTCGGCGCGGCTCACCGGCGGCCAGCCGCGTTCCCGCCCGATGCGGTCCCGGTTCACCTTGAAGTGCGGGAAGAGGAGCTCCCGTGCCTGCGCGTCGGTGTCGGCGATGAACCCGGGGGAGTGGACGCCGACCGGGAGCGGCTGATCGGCAGTGGCGTCGCGGAACAACTCGACGAACGGACGGAAGCGCACCGGCGGGCCACCGATGATGGCCAGCATCAGCGGCAGGCCGGCCTCAGCCGCCCGGATCACCGAGGCGGGCGTGCCGCCGACAGCAACCCACACCGGCAGGCCTCCGGCGGCGGTCGTCGGGTAGGCCCGCTGGCCCGTCAGCGGGCGACGGGTGGTCCCCGACCAGGTCAGCGGCCCCTCCGTGCGCAGCAGCGACAGCAGGTCGAGCTTCTCCGCAAACAGCACCTCGTAGTCGGCCAGGTCGTAGCCGAAGAGTGGGAACGACTCGATGAAGGAACCTCGACCGACGGTGATCTCGGCCCGGCCGTTGCTGATCGCATCGATCGTCGCGAACCGCTCGTAGACCCGCACCGGGTCGTCCGAACTCAGCACGGTCACCGCTGACCCCAACGTGATCCGTTCGGTCCGGGAGGCCAACGCCGCCAGCACGATATCGGGTGCCGAGATCGCGAAGTCGTCGCGGTGGTGCTCACCGAGACTGAAGTGATCCACCCCGACCTCATCGGCGCGGACTCCCTGGGCGACGACGTCGCGGATCACCTGAGGCAAGCTCGTCGTGTGGCCGTCGGCATCGCGGGTGACGTCGCCGAAGGTGTCAAGGCCGAACGTGATCGCGGGTGTGGTCATAGCCGCCACAACACCGCCGCGACCGCTGCTGTTCCGGGCCGCGGGCGCCCGGGGGTCACCGGACGTTCAGGCCACCCACCAGGACGCAGCGACGCCGCCGGCAGAAGGTCCGGGTCGACGTCAATCCCTCCCCGGTCGGGCCTGCGATCGTGAAGGTGGTGAACCCCTCACCGCCGATCCCGATCCCGGCGTAGGAGGGCCCGTTCTTGACGAAGATGGTGGTCTGGATGCGCTTGGCCATCCTTGTGAGGGCGTTCACGTCCGTGGAGTGCATGATCGCGGTGTGCCGGTTGCCGTGCTCGGCGTTGATGGCGAGTTCGATCGCTTCGTCGACGTTGGCCGCCCGGACGATCGGCAGGATCGGCATCATCAGTTCGGACTGCACGAACGGGTGCTCGAACGGGGTCTCGGCAATGATCAGCTTCGTTCCGGCGGGGGCCTCGACGCCGATCGCCTTCAGGACAGCAGGCGGACTTGCCGACCCAGTCGGTGGTGGGCGCTTTCCGTCGACGACCAGCGCTCCAGCTTGCGACAGGGCCTGGTCGCGGCTCGTAGGCCCCGTCTTGACCATGTTGAACTGAGCAGGTCGGCGATGGAGAGACGGCCAGCACTCCTTCTCGGCGGTGCAGGGCAGGTTGTTGTCGAAGCTCGCCCCCGCGACGATGTCCTGGGCGGCCTCTTCGATGTCGGCGGTGGCGTCGACCACGACGGGCGGGTTGCCGGCGCCCGCGCCGATCGCCTTCTTGCCCGAGCTCAGCACGGCCTTGACGATGCCCGGGCCGCCGGTGGCGACCAGCAGCCGGACCCCGGGTGGGCCATCATCGCGTTGGTGTTCTCGATGGAGGGTTCCCGCACCGTGCAGATCAGGTTCGCCGGCGCGCCGGCCGCGGCAAGGGCCTGGTTGAGCTGCGGACCTGCCAATGGACAGGTCCTTGGCCCGCGGGTGCGGGCTGAACACGACGGCGTTCCCGGCCGCCAGCATCCCGATTCCGTTGCAGGTGATCGTCTCGGTCGGGTTCGTGGTGGGGGTGATCGCGCCGATCACCCCGAACGGCGAGAACTCCAAGGTGGTGAGGCCGTCGTCGCCGGACCAGGCCTCGGTGATCAGGTCCTCCACGCCGGGGGTCTGGGTCGCGGCGGCCTTGTTCTTGGCGATCTTGTCCGGCGACGTTGCCCATGCCGGTCTCGTCGACGGCCTGTCGGCCATGTAGCCAGGTGCTCCGGGACGAGCATGGTCTCGCGATCGCCTGGATGAAGCGCGTGCGGTCCTTCATTGAGCAGTCCAGGTAGCTGCGCCAGGCTGCGGCGGCGGCGACGGCCGAGATCCATGTCGGGAAGATGCCGTCGGTGGCCCTCGTGGCCCGCTGGGGCGGCCCTGCGGACCTTCCGCGCCACCTTGGGGACCACCTTTCGATCAGGGCTGGTGTCGTGTCATTCGGATTCTCCTCCTCGAAGGGTGTGCTGGGACGATGTCGACGTCCTCGTCGACGGTTCCCCCGGAGACCCCGATGGCCCCGGCAAGCCGTCCGTTGAGGAAGACCGGCATTCCGCCGCCGAAGACGACCACCCGGCCGTGGTTGCAGTTCTGGATGCCCGGCAGGTCGCCGGCGGGGCCTGGGCGCCAGAGCGCCGGTGGGCGGCCTGAAGGCGGCCGACGTGAACGCCTTGTTGATGGCGATGTCGATGCTACCCAGCAGGGAATCGGCCATTCGGTGCAGCAGCATCAGGTTGCCGCCGGCGTCGACTCCGGCGAAGACGATCGGGACGCCCAACTCGGCGGCCTTCGCCTCTGCGGCCGCGGCCATCGCTTCGGCGGCCAGGTCCCAGCCGGCCGGGAGCGGGCCTCGCCGGGTCAGGCGCCGGGGCCCGGCCGACCGCCTCGGACCATCTGCTCGACGCGGCTCGTGCCGGGGTTCGGCAGCCGGGCCAGCGCGTAGAGGGTGTCGGAGAGCCGGTTCAGGTACTTGATCAGTTCCGGGCGGACCTGGGCTTCTCGGCCAGGGTCAGCACCCGGCGCTCGGCGCGCCGGGCCACCGTCCGGGCCCGGTGCAGGGAGCCGAGGGCGATCGCGGCCGGGCACGACGAACGCCGCTGCGGGGCCGGTGACGGCGAGGCAGCTGTCGATCAGGGCTTCCAGGCCTCGATGTCGGCCGGCCTGATCGTGTTGTCGAGGATCTGCGCGCCCTGGCGTCGCTGGCCAGTTCGGCGGCCACGACGAACAGTCGCTGCTGGATGCCGTGCAGGTCGTCGCGGATGTCCGAGGCGACCTGGGCGGCCTTCGCGGCACCGATCGCGGCGTTGGCTTCGTCCACCGTGCCGTACGCCTCGACCGCCCGGCTCTGCTTGGGCACGCGCGAACCGCCGAACAGTCCGGTCTGGCCGCTGTCGCCGGTGCGGGTGTAGACGTTGGGCACGTGAGTCAGTCCTTCGCGATCTCCACCGAGTCGACGATGCCGACGATGGTCGCGTCGATGGGGCGTCGGGCGGGCGGCCGCGAACCGCCTGGAGCCCTTGGTGACGATCACGGTCGCGCCGCCCCCGGCGCCGACGGTGTCGACGCGACCTCGGGCAGGCGTCCCCGCCGCCGATCCCGATGCGCTGGTCGACCAGCAGCTTGAACCCGACGAGGCGCTCGTCCTTGCTTGTCGAAACGACGGTTCCGCGAACCTTGGCCAGGAACATGTCGGCTCTCCTCTCAGATCCGGATGGAACGGGTCGGCCGCGTCCCGCCATGGCTGTCACCTTGGCCGGCCGATGACGAGTGCCTCGGCCGGCAGGCTGGACACGCCTGGCTGATCGGGTGCGGTCTCGATGGCCGCCGGTGGCGGTGGACCCGGGCGACCGGGGTCGCTGGTGGCCTGCGGCGACCTGGGCCACAGCCGCCCCCGAGTCCGCCCAGGCGGCACGCGGTCTGTCGCACCGTGCGGCGCTGCAGCGCCGGGCTCCGAAGGCCGGGCGTCCAGCCGGGCTGAGGTTCTCCCGCAGGAGGGCGGCGTAGCCGGCCGGCATGTTGCGGGAACCAGCCCGCTTTTCGGGCTGTCGGGGCAGGCGCGGTGGACCGCGACGACGGCCGGTTGCTCATGATGAACTCGCTGGAACAGGTTGGTGGCCAGGCAGTCCGCGATCCGTGGGCCACCTTCGCGGCGATGTTGCTGGTGAGGGTCGGCAGGATCAGCATGTGGTGTTCGGTGACCAGCGCTTGGGCACCTCGGGCATGCCGAGCGCGGCGATCTTGCCTGGTCAGGATCCGCGTGGCGCTGGGGTCTGCAGGTAGTCCAGCTGGACGCCGGCGGCGAGCGGCGCAGGCCCTCCAGCGCGGCTCGAAGCCCGCAGGCCACCGGTGAACAGCACCAGGCGCGCCGGGGGAGAGCTCCTGATGGTCGCCGGATGAGGGCGCGGAGTTCGGCTTCGGTCATCGCGTCCTCCTTCATGGGAATGCCGAGCGGGGTGACGAACAGCGGTTCGACCGGCCGGACCACCGGGCGTCCCAGCACCTGGGCGAACACCTCCGGGGCGTTCGCGAACGAGCTGGAGCCGCCGACCAGGTAGATCATCGGGGTGTCCAGCCCTCGTAGCGCGTCGGCGGCGATGGTGGCCATCTTCTCCAGGGTGGGCCGGATCACGCCTACCACGTCGTCGCGCCGAGCCGGGTCCTTCTTCATGGCCTCGGCCTCGTCGTAGCCGATCCGGTAGGCGCCGGCCAGGACCAGCGCCATGTGGTGGCCACCGGTGGCCTCGTCGATCGAGAGCAGCACCTCGCCGCCGGCGAGGATCGAAACGCCGGTGGTCCCGTGTCCGATATCGATGACGCACCCGTCGGTGATGCCGAGCGCCCGGGCTGCGGCGACCGGTTCGTCGACCACAGCTTCGGTCTCGAGCCCCGCAGCCGTGGCGACGTTCCGGAAGACTTTGATGTCGCCTTCGCTGATGCCCGGCGGGATCGACACCGACGCAGCCGTGAAGCGGTGGCCGAGCCGGCCTCGACGACCTCCTTGAGCTGCCGGACGGCCGTGGGCCCCCGGCCAATCGACGACGACACCGTCCCGGACCACGGTGGAGTGCACCCAGGCCCCGGCGACCGGACGGTTCGGGCGTCGACCACCGACACGACGATGTTCGCGGTGCCCAGGTCGATCCCCAGCCGGGGCTCTCCGGTGGGCTGGTCCACCTCGCCGGTGCGCACGAGTTCCGCGAAGCGGCGGATCGCCGCCTCGGGGGCCTCGATGCTGCGGATCGTCGGTGCCATGGTCGCGGTCATTCCTTGATCAGCTTCCCGACATCACCGTCGTGCAGGCCGAGGGCGTTGGCCTCGTCGGTGTCGAGGTGGATCTCCGGAACCCATTCCGGCTTGATCCGGACGATGAAGTTGTCCATGACGCCGCCACGTTCGCCACCGAACGCCACCTTGACCAGGTCCTGGTCGGCCACCCCGAGTGCCGGCGTGGCGTGGGCCCATGTGGATGTGCCGGCGGCCATCGGCGCCGTGCTCCAGGTGGATCCGGCAGCGGGGCCCTCGATCTCGATCGGGGCGGCGTCGTCCAGATGGCCGGACTGGGTGACCGGGGCGTTGATGCCCAGGGCCATGCAGTCCGGTGCGGCTCAGCTCGACCTGGGTCTTCGGCGGCAGGGCCCCATCACCGGACCTTGGGGAAGGTCGCCGGGCCGTGCAGGGTCACGGACTGCTCGGCGGCGAACTCGCCCGGCTGGCGGACCTGCCGGGACACCGTCAGGGGGTGCCGAACAGGGTGGCAGTCCCGCTGAGGGCGTGCCGGTTCGACACTCCAGACGGCGCCCGCTGCCGGCGGAGTCCGAGGACGACCTGCGGGTGATCTCCTCGACGAGGTGTCCTGGCGTCCGGCATCCGTCAGGCCTTCTTGGGCAGCAGCTTCTCGACGTCAGGGGCGGGCGCGGGATGACGTGCTTGCAGACGACTTCGCCCACCGCGCCGGCAGCAGCCGCGCCGGCGGCGACCGCCGCATTGACAGCACCGACGTCACCGCGTACCAACACGGTGACCAGACCGGCGCCGACCTTCTCGTACCCGACCAGGACGACGTTCGCCGACTTGGTCATTGCGTCGGCTGCTTCGATGGCGCCGACGTAGCCCTTGGTCTCCACCAGACCCAGTGCTTCATCGCTCATGCTTCCTCGCGTTCTTGGCTTGGGTGGCCTTGGCGCTGGCGACGCGGGCGCGCGGCTTGATGGGGGCGGCTGGGGGTGCGCTTGGACGGCGGGCTCCGGCTCGGCGGCGGGGGCTGGTCGTGGCGGGCTTGGCGGCCGGGGCGGGCCGCCCGTCCGATGGTCGCCGTGATAGACGACGGGCCTGAGCTGGTCGCTCGGGCGGGCGATGATCGAGGTGGCGAAGACCTTGGTGACCTTGGCGGCGGCCACGGAGCCGCGGCCATGGCGGCCTTGACGGCTCCCACCTGGCCGACGATCTTCACCGCCACCATGCCCATGCCGTCGGTGGCTTCGTAGCCGATGAGTTCCACGTTCGCGGCCTTGAGGGCAACGTCGGCGGCCTCGATGGCGGCCGGCAGGCCGACCACCTCGATGGTGCCGAGGCTCAGTCATGGAGCTGCTCCTCGTCCTCGCGCAGGTCGGCAGCGGGAGCCGTTTGACCAGCCGGGCGGCGTTGGCGCCGCCCTCGGTCGGTGGCGGCGTTGTGGTTGAGGACGTGGGCGATATAGGGACGCCCTTGCGGGAGCTTCTCGGTGGTGATGACGACGAAGTCGAGGCTGACGCCGATCCCGACTCCAAGCCGGGATTCGAGGCTGGCCTCGTGGGCCAGGGCCAGCGGGTTCAGTTCGTCGCTGCGCTCGACCCGGAACGGCACGCCCTCCTCCTCGATGCCGAGCAGGACCTCGGCGGTCTGGGTGTGGTCGACCTGGTCGTCGACGCAGCGGATGGTGGGGCGCTCGGGTTCATCGCTGCGCCTCCCACGCCAGGCACCAGGCCGGTGGCGACGGCGTTGCGCGGGCCTTCGGTGCCGCGGATGTTGGCCCGTCCGGCCACCACCCGGTACTCGGCCAGGGCCTTGGTGACCAACTGGGGGATCTCGAAGTCGAGCGCCGAGCCGCCGACCAGCACCACGAACTCGATATCGCGGACGTTCTGGGTGGGGGAGACCGCGCGCAACGCGCGCAACGCGTTGGTGACGAACACCCGCTCCTTGGCCCGGATCCGGACCTGCCGGATCAGTTCCAGCGGCTTGCGGATGTCGAGCGGGATCATGCCCTCGGGGTGCAGCACCACGGTCCGGGCGAACACCTGTGGCGGCAGCGGAGTGTCGAAGAACTCCACGGTGCCGTCCTCGTGGCGGACGTGGAAGAGCGTCTCCACCCGCGCCAGCGGGTAGCGCTTGACGTTCTCGGCGGTGTCGAAGGTGTCCAGGCCCAGTTCGGACTGGATCATCAGGGTGACCATGTTGCCGGCTCCGGCCAGATGGACGGAGCGGCCGGTACCGTCGCGGTGCAGCACCGAGGCGTCGGTGGAACCGGCACCCATGTCGAGGATCGCAATCGGGATCGACGATCCGGGAGTTGTGAGGGCGCCGCGGACGGCCATGTCGGCCTCGACGCCGCCGACCTCGACGGGGATGCCGAACTGGGCCGTCATGTCGTGGGCGATCCGCTGCATCTGCAGCCGGTCGGCCTTCACCATGGCGGCGATTCCGACGGCGGCTTCCATCGAGAACTCGTCGGCCAGGCCGCCGACCACCTTCTGGGGGACTTCGGTGTCGACCGCGAGCAGGTCGGTCACCTGGATCTCGGACGGGTCGCGGTCGGTGAGCCGGCCCATCACGACGCGGACCTTCTCGAGCATGCCGCCGACGTTGGTGCCCGGCTCCCCCTTGATGTCGCTGATGGCGCCCACCGTCTGGGCGCCGCGCATGATCTCCTCGGCGCCCCGGTCGACGTTCACCTCGACCGAGTTGACCGCGCCGATGAAGCGCAGGCTGCCGGCCGGGATCCGCCGTTCGTGGACGTCGCCCTTGGGGGTCTTGATGACGACGGCCGAGCGGTTGCCGACCAGGGAACGGGCCATCGGAACGACCAGCTTGGTGTCCTCGGAGCTGAGCCCGAACAGGGTGGCGATGCCGAACGGGTTGGACAGGGTCTCGATGATCCGGCCGACCTCGGCCACCTCGATGGCGGCCAGCATGCCGAGCGGCACCTTGTCGATCAGTGCGACCTCGTCGATGATCGGTATGGGGTGCCGCAGGCGGTTGTGCACCAGCACGCCGTCGTCGCGCTGCAGGATCGCGCCGGTGAGCTGGACCCGGTCGGCAGCCGCGTTGATCGCCGCGGCCACCTCCTCGAAATCGTGGCTGCGATCGGCCACCACGATGTAGCGACCGGGGTGCGGCCCGGCCAGGTCGCCGATCTCGATGGTGGTGCCGACCCCGATCCCCAGGCCGCCGGGGGTGGCCGGATTGTGCCCGATCATCGTCGATTCGGTGATGATCGTCTCGGTGATGGTCTCCATGGCCACGTCGCCGATCACCGGCGCGGCCTCGTTGATCCGGATCCGGTCCAGCTCGGAGAGCGACCGCCCGGCGCGCAGGGCGACGGTGAGCGCCTGGAAGACGCCCTGGGTGTTCTGGGACGTGCCCTTGATCCCGGTGGTCGGGACGATCGAGGACGCGATGAACACCGGGGCCGGCCCGGCGAGGCTCCGCGAGCGCCACCTCGGTGGTGGCGTTACCGATGTCGATCTGGCGATCAGGCCCATTGGCTGCGTCCCTGTACGGTGCCGGATCGGGTGTGCTGGGGTCGTCAGTCGACCTTGAGGCGTCCCCGCTTCTCGTACACGTCAGCAGCCTCGCGAATGAAGGCGGCGTTGACCTTGCACTGGTACTTCTGTTCGAGCTCGTCCGCGATTCCGTACAGCTCGGCCTTGGTCGAGCGGTACGGGCGCAGGGCGTTGTATACGCTCAACAGCTGGTCGTCCGGGACGGCGATGAGTTCGGCCGCCCGGCGCATGTTGCGCGCCAGGTTGTCGCGGTCGACCGACTCGGCGACCTGGGCCTGCATCTCCAGGGTTTCCGGAGCGATCCGGAAATCCTCGGCCTTGAGTTCACCGCTCTTCACCTTGTCGAGGGTGAAGTCGGCCAACACCTTGCCCGTGGCCGACTTGACCTTGTCGGGCATCTTCTCGCCCAGGGGGTACTGGTCGCGCCCGATGCTGCCGCCCGGGGTGGGCGACTTCTTCTGGAAGGTCACGCTGTCCTTGCCAAGGTTCGCCATGACCTCGGCCATGATCTGCCGAATGAGTTGTTCCTGATCCATGTTGGTCACCTCCTACCGGTAATCGACCCGGAGTTCCTGGGTCTTCTTCTGGGGGTCGAGCAGCTGCGTCTCCTTGATGTGGAGCAGCGCGGCGATGGCCTGGTACTTGGGCCGGGCCATCTGGTCGTTGCGGACGGGCACGGGGCTGGGCGATTCGCCCTTGGCGTACTTGGCCGCGTTCTTGCCGATCGCCCGGAAGGTTTCCAGGTCGATCAGTGGGGACTGGCTGAACAGCTCCAGGTTCGACAGCGGCGGCAGATCCTTCTGGTGGATCACCGTGGTGCCGCGGGACTGGATGCCGATCCCGATGCCGGAGCCGGACAGCTTCGCCGCCTCGTGCGCGATGAAGCCGACGTCGGCGGTCTTGAAGGAGCGGATGATGCGGTGGCTCAACCCCTCCTCCTCGATCCCGGCGCAGATCTCCTTCAGCACCTGGTCGTGCGGGAGGCCGATGATGGTCTGGGTCTGCTTCCCGCCGAAGGCGGGGGCCAACGCGATGACCACCTCGCGGGGGTTGGTACCCCGCTCAGCCTGGCCGCCCTCGCTGATCATCAACGTGGTGGTGCCGTGCTCGGAGCGCCCGGCCGGCTTGCCCGCCGGAGCCGCGGCTCCGACCAGTGCCATCTCCTTCATGACCTCTTCGATGATGCCCTTGAGCGTCTTTTCGTCCATCGTCATCACCTCAGATGCTCTCGGGGCTGATCGCCTGGCGGATGTTCTGCAGGATCGCCCACTTCTCGTCGGAGATCTGGTAGCCGGTCTGCGGCCCGCGGTAATCGTTGGGCTGGTTGACCGCCGAGATCACCTCGAAGTCACGGGTGAGGATGGCGGACGTGTGCAGGTAGTCACCTGCGACCCGCTGCTTGAGCATGCCGAACACCGCTGCCGCGACATCCTCATAACCACCCTTGGAGAGCGCTTTGACGATGTCCACGCCGGTCGTTCCGCGCTTCATCATGTCCTCGGCGGACTTGAGGTCCTCCACCACGTTGCGGGCCGGCATGTCCTGCGAACCGCGGGCATAGGTGGCGGCTTCGACCTCGGCGTCGGTGATCTCGGTCAGGCCGAGGTTCTTGAACACCGCCTGCAGGGCCTTGGCTGCCTTGTTCCGAGCCGCGACCACGTCCGCTTCGAGAACCGGTACCAGGCCACCGTCGACCTTGAGGTCGCGCTGGATGATCAGCCAGTCGTCGTAGTCGTCGGCGTCCCAGTTCGAGCCGGCGAACATGTTGTCGTAGTTGGGCGTGGCGGAGTAGCCCGAGCAGATGAAGTCGGTGCCGGGCACGAACTGCATCAGCGACCTGGCCACCCGACGAAGGTCGGAGTGGGTGAAGGTCTGGTCGTTCGACGACGCGCATTCCAGGTCGAGCGCCATCGCGATCAGGTTCTCGGCGAGGATGGCGCGAATGCCACCCGGGACGGCGGCGGGGACGCCGACGCAGGAGACCGAACCGTTCTGGATGCCCTGGGAGCCGGCGGCCTTGGTGATGTAGATGCAGCGGGATTCCAGGTACAGCATGGACTTGCCTTCGGCGTAGCCCATCTGGACCTCGGAGCCGGTACCGGAGGTGAACCGCATCTTCAACCCGCGGGACGCGTAGCAGGAGGCCAGGAACGCCTTCGACCACGGGGTGTCGTCGCCGTCCATGAACACGGCTTCGGTGCCGTAGACGGAGACGGTTTCGGCATACGCAGTGAAGCCGCGCATGCCCAGGTTGAGTTCGGTGGCCTCTTCGACCGCGCACTGGGTGAGGATGCCGGGACGTCCGACCTGCGCGCCGACCATGATGGCCATCGCGTTGAACGGCGCGTAGCGCCCGATCCCGACCGTGGTCTCCTCTTCGGCGAAGCCGCGCAGGGAGGCCTCGGCCGCGTCGGCGGCGATCTGAACCGGGTTGTCCTTCAGGTTGGTGACGTGGCACTGGTTGGCCGGTGTCAGCCGGGCCCGCATCTTGGCCACGGCCATCATCATTTCCAGCACCGTCATCGTGCCGACGACCTCGGTGATCTTCGCCGGGGTCATGGACGTGGTCAGCTTGACCACCTCGGCGCGCGGGACGTTGATGTCCACGAGCTTGCGGGCCAGGTCGAGGGAGTCCATCTTGCAGACCGCCTCGGCGTTGTCCAGCCGAATGCCGTAGTCGGCGATGAAGGTGTCGATCATGTCGAAGTCGGCACGCTGCTTGCCGTCGAGCTCGACGACCTTGCCAGCCTCGATGCGGATCGACGGCTTGGGGTCGTTCGGGCTGTTCATGGCCATGAGTCCGACCTCAGGCCATTCGGTGACGTACCCGTCCTGGTTGACGGGTCTGGCGTCAAGCGCCTCGAAACGCTTTGATTTCACGCTGGTTCCCGTCTCAGATGTAGGGCGTGGTGACGGATTCGGGGTACGCGCCCATGGCGCCGAGCAACTGGCGTCCGACCTCACGGGCAGCGATGATCGCTTGGCGGACGGCGCCGGAATCGCCACTGAAGAACGAGATGACCTCGTTGGAGTAGCTGGTGCCGGCGGCCGGGCTGGCGTAGCCGATGACGTCGATCGTGGAGGCCTTGACGGCGGTGTCGGCCAGGACCACACCGATCGCCGCGGGAGCGCCGACCGTGATGCCGAACGACTTGCCGAGCGGGGCGTTGAACGCCTTGTTGAGGGCGTAGGAGGCGCGCGCGGTGTACTGGAACTCCAGGTGCCCGGCATCGTTGGCGTACACGTCACCGAAGGTCCGGTTCAGCTCGCCCAGTGCCACCTCGACTGCCCGGCGGGCGTCGGAGACGTCCTCGGAGCCGAAGATGATCAACGAGCCGTGACCGGCGCCACCCTTGGTGTCGCGCGGCAACTCGATCGTGACGATCTCGGTGTTCGTCGCCTTGACCGCCTCGTCGGCGGCGAAGATGTGCGGACCGGCGCCGGTGCGGGCTCCCAGGATGCCGATCGACTTGTACTTCGGGTCGATCTTCATCAGGGCGTGGACCTGCGGATCGACGTTGGCGATCACCAGCCCGATCGTGTCGCCCAGTGGGTTGCAGCCCACGTACTCGGTGGTCGCCGGACGCGCTCCGGCCGGGGCGGCGGCCGCGGCGGGGGCCTCCAGCTTCTTCATGACCGCAGCCATGACCTGGTTCATCAATTCATCATTTGCCATGTCAGTCACCACTCACTGGGCCTGGGGGAGAATCTTCTCCACGTCGGAATGCGGACGTGGGATGACATGGACGGAGACAAGTTCGCCCACGTTCTGGGCGGCGACCGCGCCGGCGTCGGTGGCGGCCTTGACCGCACCCACATCGCCGCGGACCAGGATCGTCACCAGGCCGGAACCGACCCGCTGGCTTCCGATGAGCACGACGTTGGCTGACTTCACCATCGCGTCGGCAGCTTCAACAGCGGCGACGAAACCCTTCGTCTCCACCATCCCGAGAGCTTCTTGCATTGACCTACTCCTCGCATCAGACGACGGGTTTCTTCGGCCACGGAACTCGGGCGTGCCCATGGCCATTGCAAACGCCAGACTAAGCTCCAATGCCCTGCAGAAATGCGGCTTCGAAGGGCATTTATCGAGCGAAAGAAAGATGCTGACAAACCAATTTGTGCACCTGCGATCACCAAATCGTGCAGGTCGGGGAACAGTTGCGCGATCGGCATTGACAAGCGCGCTGTCGGGCAAGAACGATGGCGGAGGCGACTGGTGGGGAGGTGGGCATGAAAGAGGTCAAGCAGCGGATCATCCAGGAATTCGTCCCCGGCAAGCAGGTCACCTTGGCCCACATCATCGCCAACCCCGACCCCCGGCTCTACGCCAAGCTCGGCTTGGCGACCACCCACGGCGCCCTCGGGGTCCTCACCATCACCCCCAGCGCGGCCGCCATCATCGCCGCCGACGCGGCCACCAAGGCCTCCGGCGTGGAGATCGGTTTCGTGGATCGCTTCTCGGGTTCGCTGCTGCTGGTGGGCACCTTGTCGGAGGTCGAGTCGGCGCTGCAGGACATCGTCGCCACCTTGGAGCGGGTACTGGGCTTCGCGATCACCGAAGTCACCAAAACGTGAGGCTGATGTTGCTGGGGGCCATCGGCTCCGGCAAGACCACCTTCCGCCAGCGACTCTCCAACGTCGACGCCGCCTACGCCAAGACCCAGACCGTCTACCTCGCCGACGGCGTGCTGGACACGCCGGGGGAGTACCTCGAGCACGGACGCTTCAACCGGGCGCTGCTCCTGACCAGCTATGACGCCGACCTCGTCCTGATGTTCCAGTCGGCCACCGCCTCCGAAACCAAGATCCCCCGGGCTTCGCCACCTTCTTCACCAAGCCGGTGCTGGGGATCATCAGCAAGATCGACATCGCGAGCCCGGAGGAGATCCAGCGCGCCCGGGACTTCCTGGCTCTGGCCTGCGCGTGCGAGGTGGCCGAGATCAGTTCGCTCACCGGCGAGGGCTTCGCCGGCCTGCTGCCGCGCCTGGACCGCGGCGACCCGGGCACCGCCGGCCTGACGGGATAACCCCTGGTCAGGCGACCTTCAGCAGCAACTTCTCCAAGATCGCGGCGTCGACGGGGACGGGATTGCCCGCGGTGCAGAAGTCGGCCAAGGCGGTGTGGGCCAGGGTGGGGACGGCGGTGAGGTAACTGCGCCGATCGACGCCCAGCTCGGTGATCCGCTTCGGCATCCCCAGCGTGGCGTTCAGCCTGCGGACGGCGGCAATCAGGCCCACGACCCGGGCCCGGTCGGTGCCGGCGTTCACCTCGATGCGGGTGGCCAGCCGGGCGTAGCGGCGTGCCACCGGCGACAGCGCGGACGGGCTGAACCCCAGCGTCCCGCAGTTGAACTCCAGGACGTGTGGGAGCAGCATCGCGTTCAGCCGGCCGTGAGGGGCGCCGAAACTGCCGCCGAGGGCGTGAGAGAGGCTATGGACGATGCCCAGCCCGGCGTTCTCGAACGCCAGCCCAGCCAGGCAGGACGCGTTGTGCATCCGCTCCCGGGCGATCAGGTCGCTGCCGTCGGCGAAGGCCCGCGGCAGCCACTCGAAGATCAGGTGGGCTGCCTTCTCGGCCATGGCGTCGGAGAAGTCACTGGCGCCCGTGGCGACATAGGCCTCCAGCGCGTGGGAGCAGGCGTCCATGCCGGTGTCGGCGGTGATCTTCGCAGGGGCCGTCCGCACCGCCTCGGGGTCGAGGATCGCGATGTCGGGCAGCATGTCTTCGCTTGTCAGTGGCAACTTGGTGTGGTTCTTCAGGTCGGTGATGACCGAGAACGATGTGACCTCCGAGCCCGAGCCGCTGGTGGTCGGGATGACGATGAACCCCCGGTCGGGCCGGCGTCCCTGTTCGATGGCGATCTTGTAGACCGCCTTGGCCGTGTCGATGGGGGAGCCGCCGCCGAGGGCGACGATGGCCTGGGGCTCGAACTCCAGCAGGACGCCGAAGCCGGTGCTGATGAGGTCGATGCTCGGGTTCGGTTCGACCCGGTCGAAGACTCGGACCTCGGCCCCGGCCAGCGACTGGCGGACCTGGGCCATGAGGTCGGTGGTGGCCATGAACGCGTCGGTGACCACGAGCACCCGACACCCGGCCAACTGCTTCAGCAGGGCCAGAGAGTCAAGCCCGTAGTAGATCGTAGTGGCCACCCGGAATCGTTGCACGGCTGCCTCCGTCGTGGTGCCCGGAGAACTCGCGTCGGTACTCGGTGGGGGAAACGCCGGTGCTGGCCTTGAATACCCGGGAGAAGTAGTTGACCTGATGGAAATCCAGTTCGACCGCTATCTTCAGGATTGGCATCTCGGTACAGGCTAACATCAGCCGCGCGCGTTCCACCCGCTTTTCCGTGACGTAGGTGACGAAGTTCTTTCCGGTCGCGGCCTTGAATTTCTTCGACAGGTGGCTGGGGGAGACGGCCAGGTAGGCGGCCGCCTCGTGCAGGGTGAGCGCCCGGCTGCGGTTGAGTTCGATGTGGTTCAGCAGATCGTCCAGATTCCGCCGGCGCCGCGGCGAGCCGATCGCCTCGAACAACGCCTGCAGCATCGTCTCCAGGTGCACCAGGGCCTGGTAACGGTTCACCAGGCCGGCGTGGCGGGAGCGGTGGCGCAGCGCCAACTGCTCCACCTGCTGCCGTTGGGGTGGTGCGAACTCAACGGCGAATTCACTGATCACCGTCTCGGCGGGGCGCAGCCGGTCGCGGGCAAGATACCGCTCGGAGCCGAACAGCCACTCCAGGTAGGTAGTGATCACCGCGTGGGCCGCCACCAGGTTGTCGTTGTCCACCGCCTGCCACAGGGCTGCCTGGTCGGGCCCTTCGGGTGGTTCGGGAGCCGTCGCGGGCGAGACCGCGGGGGCAGCCATCCGGGGAGCCAGACGTAGTGGCGCGAGGTGTGGTTCGGCACCCACGATCTGGTGGCCGGCCTCGTCCTTGGTCAATTCGGCCGAGAGCCCGTACAGCGTGTCGGCCGCGGCGCGCATCTTGCGAAGGCTGGCCACCGGGACCTCCTCCAGCAGCAGCATCAGGCGCCGGTTGGACTTCCACGAGTCGTCCCCGCTGAGGACGAAGTCCGGGTCGGCGTTCCGCTCCGCCAATTGCACCTGACCGCACAGGATGGCCCCCACGTACTGCGTGCCCACCGTGATCGGGACGCTGAAATCCACCAGCCCGGCGTGGCAGCGGTAGATGTGGGGACGGCCCTCGATGGCGGCCTGCAGGCCACCGTGGGCGTCGCAGCTGTGGCACAGCCGTCGGCGCGCGGGATCCATCCGCATCAGCGCGCAGAACGGCGTGAACCCATGTGACTGGGTGACCGGGTTTCCCCGATAGTCGACCGCGATGATGGCGAGGTCGGTGGCTTCGGAGAACTGGTCCTGCACGCGCTGCAACTGGTCGAGGTCGACCAGGTTCGTGATGCTGATCTCTTCGGTGAGATGCCGATCCATCAGGACAGGGTAGTCCTTCCCCCAGGCTCCTCGGAACCCACCGTGGACCCCCAGTGCCACAGGGTTCATCCACAACCTGTGGATCTGGCCTGTGGGTTTGGGGCTAGGGCTAGGGCGCGGCCGCGTCGAGAGCGAGCGGCGCAAAGAGGTGTGGGTAGCCCTGTTCCACCACGACGGGAGTCTGGGGCGTGACGTCCACCCGGAGCAGGACCAATGCGGAGTCGGGGAGGTCGCCGAACCGGTCGGCGCGCACGCCGGGTACCTGTTCAGCGAAGGCGCAATGGACGAAGCCCGCCCGGTGGTAGTCGATGCCCCGGGTCGACCACGGGTAGGCCCCCGCGGCCTGGGCGGCGTCCCAGTCGGCGCGCAGTGCCCAGTGGAACACCGGCTCGTCGATGGGTTCTCTCGGGCCGAGCAGGCCCAGTTCTTCGAGCTCGTGACGCAACTGTGAAGCCGAGGTGAAGTGGACGCCGGTGAGCCCCACCTCGCCGGCGCCCACGACGTTCGCGGGGGAGTCGTCGACGAAGACCGCGCGGGCCGGATCAATCGCCAGCCGGCGGCAGGCGACCCGGAAGATCTCCGGGTGGGGCTTGACGATCCCCTCTTCGCCGGAGACCACGATGTCGGAGAACCGGCTCAGGATCCCGAACCGGCCACGGGCGATGCCGAACATGTCGGCCGACCAGTTGGTGAGGGCTGAGATGTTCACCCCGGCCTGGGCCAACTCGGCGATGACAGCAGCCGTTCCGGGCACGGACTCTTGGATGGTGTGAAGGAAGTGCGTCCGGTAGCCGCGGATTCCGGCTTCATCCGCGGGGAACTGCCGCACCAGCTCGTCCTCGGCCGGCACGATGCTGGCGCGGGCATCATTTCGGCGATTCCACTCGGCGAAACCGATGCGTTCCATGAAGGCTGCCACCTCGCCGGCGGGCATCACCTGCTCGAACGCCCGTTCGGGGTGCCACATGATGATGACGTGGCCGATGTCGAAGATGACGGTGTCGAGTGGCATGCCTTCAGTCTGTCGCAGAATCGGCAGTGGGGGCGTGAGCCTGCGTCGGCGTCGGCAGTGTCGGCACGCGCGGCTTCCTGGCCTACCTCGAAGGGCCCAGTGACGAGCCACTCGTCCTGCAGGCGAAGGAAGCCGACCGCTCCGTCCTCTCAAGCTTCGGCGGTATGCCCGACCGGCTGCCACCCGGGGTGCCGCTGCCGCAGCTCCACAGCCAGGGACAGCGCGTGGTCGCCGTGCAGCGGGTGCTGCAGGCCGCGAGCGACCCGTTCCTGGGCTGGATCACCGTCGACTTCGCCGCCTTGGAGCGGGCGGCCGCCCAGGGCCGGATTCCGGCCGAGCGGGGCCTGCGAGCTCAGCAGGCCAGGGTCACCGGGGACGCAGAAGTGGTGAGGCCGCGGTTGTGGCAGATCGTGATCCCCTTGGCGGACAGTCCGCCCTGCATCCGGCCCAGCGCTGTGGGGTTGAACGCGTTGCCGGACATGTGCATCAGGACGGACTCGCCGGCGGCCACCCGGGTGGTCACGAACCTGACCACCTCGGCCTGCGGCTTGGGGCCGCGCCAGTCGATGGTGTCCTTGCTCCACATCCAGATCCGCATGCCCTTGGCAGCGTAGGCGTCCCGGACCGTCGCGTTGATCGCACCGAACGGTGGCCGTCCGTAGGTGGTGACCACGCCGGGGGCGCCGAGTTGCTTCAGGATCGCCGCGAAGCTGATCGTTGTGAAGTCCGGGTGGTCGATCGAGTGATTGAAGACGTAGTGACCGTGGGCGCGGGCGTAGGCGACGTCGAAGCGTCCCTGCTGCAGGCAGCTGCCCATCGGGAAGAAGACCAAGGCGATGCCCCGCTGCTCGGCCGCTGCCACCATCGTCGTGAAGGCCCGCTTGGTCAGCGGACAACCATCGAAGCTGAGCGTGACCCGGTTGGTGCGGTTGGGACCCTTCTCGATGCTGTAACGCGTTCCGGCCCCGGTGACCAGCGCCTTCCAAGTGGCCTGATTGCTGCGCCCGTCGATCCTCAGGTACTGGAAAGCGGACTGGAACCGCCGCACCGCCAGCTCCGTCCGGTGCCCGAACTGGCCGTCGGCACCGGTCGGGCCGACGCTGTAGCCGCGAGAGACCAGGAGCCGCTGCAGTACCCGCACGCACGAACCAGTGTCGCCGTTTCGCAGCAGGGGGCGGTTCGCGAGCGGGGTGGACGCTGAGCAACTCACCGCCGCAGCGGCGGACGGGGAGCCCAGCAGGCTGCTTGCCACCAGCATCACCAGCGCCACCAGAACCGCGGTGACGAGGCGAGAATTCGTCCGGGAACTCATGGAAACCCCCTAGCCAACGGGTCAAAACGACCAGCCTCGGCAGAGCCTTTCGCTGCTCACCAGCTTACCCCTGGATCCCCCTTATGCTCGGGGCATGCCCTCCCGGAGTCGCTACCGCACCGATCCCACGCAGCCGACGCCCAGCCAGGCGCTTCGGGATGTCGTCGTCCGGGGGTTCGGGCCGGCGGCGGCTCTGGCGCTGGCCAACGTGGCGCTGGGACGTGCCCTGGTGCGGCGGGCCGGGTTACGGGAGCGCGAAACCGCCGTCGTGAGGCAGCTTCAATCGCGACGTACTCCCCTCGCCGACGTGGTGGCGAGGGTGGCGTCCACCGCCTCGGACGTGCCCGCCAGCGTCCTGCACGGAGCCGTCGCGGTCGCCGTGCTGCAGCGGCGGACCCACCAGTGGTGGGTCGCCCTCATCCCAGCACTGGCGCTGGTCCTGGAGGCGTCGGGCTATCTGGCCGTCGGAGCCGCGGTCAACCGGGAGCGCCCGGACGTTCCCCGGCTCGACCACGATCAACCGACGTCCTCGTTCCCCTCGGGCCACCAGGGTGCGACCGTGGCCCTGATGGTGGTCTACGCCCTGATGGCGCGCGACGTGCGCTCGCCGGGGCTACGGGCGGTGATCACCACGGCCTGCCTGGCCTACCCAACCACGGTGGCCTGGTCACGGGTGTACGTCGGGATGCACTACCCCTCGGACGTGGCCGTCGGCACGGTGAACGGGCTGGCCAGCGGCCTGCTGGCGTGGACCTACCTGCGCCGGCAGCCGTCCGACCTACTCTGACCCCTCCAGCGCGGTCCCGGCGCCGGCCTTCGGACTCGCGTGGGAGTGCTTGGCCTCGTCGAGCCATTCCGTGTCGAAGGCGAGATCAAGTTTCTCGATCAGGGCGATGTCCCTGGCGATCCGCTCGCACGCCCGACGCAGGCCCGGCTGTGCCTTCGCCAGAGAGTTGAGCTCCTGCCAGATCGCTGTGAGTTCCTCGACCACGACCCGGTTGGTCTCCAGCGTGCGCAACCGCAGCGCCGCGGCCTGGGCTCGAAGCTCCTGGGAGCGGTTCTCGGCTTCGTTCATGCGCTCATGGTAGGGCCGTGGCCCGGCGCCCGGGGGTGTTGCGTGGCGCCCCGCTCGTGGCGAGACTGAAGACAGGCCTACTTCAGGAGGTAGCGATGGTGGGTCAGGCACGGTGTGCCGCGATCCTCGCCGCGATGGTGCTGCTGGGTGCCTGCGCCCCGGCACCCGTCGCCCCCAGCGCCGCGGCGTCGCCCAGTCCTTCCGCAGCCCCGTCGATGACCGTCTTGGTGTACTTCGGCAACAGCGTGCTCGACCCCGGGGCGACCGACTGTGCCAGGGTTTTCGCCGTGACCCGGACCGTCCCGGCCGGGACGGACGGCCTGACGCACGCGATGCAGGAACTGCTCGCCGGCCCGACCCCGGCCGAAGCTGCCCAGGGGTACCACTCGTGGTTCTCCGCGGCCACCGCCGACGCGCTGATCAGCGCCCGGGTGTCCGGTTCGACCAGCTACGTCGACCTGACAGACCTGCGCTCGACCATTCCCAACGCGAGCACTTCCTGCGGCAGCGCCGCCCTGCTGGCCCAACTCGGCACCACCGCCCAGCAGGCCGGCATGACGCCGCAGGTCCGGTACGCGATCGAGGGCCACCCTCGAACCTTCTGGGAGTGGCTGCAGCGGGGCTGCGACGCGGGCAACGACAACTGCGACCCCGCGCCGTTCAGTCGCTGAGCCGACCGTTCAGCACAGGTCGGGCCGTCGACCAGCGATCGACGCCGGCGTCTGAACGCGGGTTTCCCGGGGCCCGCAGTTCGCTGTCCCGTCCACCTCCGCCCCTGAACCGGAATACCCTGGAACTGCCAGGGCTGGAGGCGACATGAGGTGCGCTGGTTGTGGTCTGGATTTGTTGACGGGAGCCCGTTCCTGTCCTCGGTGCGGTGTGGCGCTCGGTACTCAGGTGCCACCCGCATCGGTCAACGAACCACGCTCGGCCGGTGGCCAGGAATCAGTTGCCTCCGTGAAGGGCCGCCCCCGGATCGCCGCGTTGATCGCTGTCGTGCTGGTCGTCATCGCGGGCGCGCTCGTCATCCCGCCACTGATTCGTCAGGGGGAAATGACCTCGCCCCCGGCGTCCGGGCTTCCGCAGCCGATTGCGTCGGGGCCCGCGGCGGCTCCCGCTTCTCAAGCGCCCGTCCCTCCGGCGGTGCTCCCCGCGACCATCCTGGACGCCGGCCAAGCCCACGCGTGCCTGGTCACCGCGGGCGGGGGCCTTCGGTGCTGGGGCAACAACGGGTACGGGCAGCTGGGGGACGGGTCAAGCACCACCAGACTGAAGGCGGTCGCCGTGACCGGGGTGGACGCGGTGCGGATCTTCAGTGCCGGCGGTTCCCACACCTGTGCGGTGACCAGCGGCGGGGGCGTGACCTGCTGGGGCAGCAACGAATCCGGCCAACTCGGCACCGGCGGCAGCTTCTACGAGTCGACGCCGGTAGAGGTGGTCGGTCTCGGTTCCGTCCGGGCCGTCAGTGCCGGTGCTGACCACACCTGTGCGGTAACCAGTGACGGCGGCGTGATGTGCTGGGGCAGTAATGAGTCCGGTCAGCTCGGGGACGGCTCCGGCACCAACCAGCCCACTCCGGTCGCCGTTGCCGGCTTGGGTTCCGTCGAGGCGATCAGCGCCGGTGACAATCACACCTGCGTGGTGACCGGTGGCGGCGGGGTGACGTGTTGGGGTAGCAACCAGTCCGGTCAGCTCGGGGACGGCTCCCGCCTCGACCAGAACACTCCGGTCGTCGTCGCGGGCTTGGGTTCCGTCAAGGCCGTCAGCGCTGGCGGGAACCACACCTGCGTGGTGACCAGTGACGGCGGCGTGTCGTGCTGGGGCAGTAATGAGTCCGGTCAGCTCGGCGACGACTCGGGCATCGGCCAGGCCACTCCGGTCGTCGTTGCCGGCTTGGGTTCCGTCCAGGCCATCAGCGCGGGCGGCAACCACACCTGCGCGGTGACCAGCGACGGCGGCGTGTCGTGCTGGGGCAGCAACAAGTCCGGCCAGCTCGGAGACGGCACCCGCATCAACCGATCCACCCCGGTAGAAGTTGCGCGTCTGGGCTCCGTCCAAGCCATCAGTGCCGGCGGGAACCACACCTGCGCGGTGATCGGCGACCGATCAGTCAGCTGCTGGGGCAACAACGAGTCGGGGCAACTGGGGAACGGGAAGATGACCGTGCCCGTCGAGTGGTCGAGCGTCGACGCCGCCACCGGCGTGCTGGCTGAGTGGTACAAGGGCGTCTGCAAGGGGCACAAGGTCACCATCAGCGCTCCCTATGCCGGAAAGACCCATCCGATCGCCATCATCGGGCCAGGCTCAGACCCCAACAGCTGGGCCGCCCAGCTCGCCGGCAAGAAGTCGCTGAAGGGCCTGCGCCCCTCCGGTGCCGAACAGGTCCAGCTCGTCGCGTGCGTCACCGAGAAGGTCTCGTCCGCCCCGAGCTGCGGCACCTATACCCGCCAGAGCGACGGCAAGCGGTTCACGATTCATCGCCGCAAGGACGTGGTCACCGTGCGCATCATGGTGGCGGGCTCCGGCAAGGAGATTCGGCGGACCCAGTTCACTCGGGTACCGGCCTGCCAACGGAACCTGACGGTCTACGGGGACCCCCCGTACTACTTGGACACTCGCTACGTCAGTGCCAAGACGGCCCTGCCTTATATCGTCGGTTTCACGAAGGGTTCCGTCCGCCGCTAGCCGGCGGGCCGGAGCGGTTCAGGAGGGATCGTGCTTCACGGGGTGAGGGAACCATGATGGAAGCGGCCCAGGGACCAGCCGATGGCGAGGCGTACGTGCGACGCTGCCTCACCATGGAGTACGCCGAAACGGCCGAGAACCGGACGTTCGCCAGCGATCCGGCGTTTGCCGACGTTCTCACGGCACTGAATACCCAGCGCTATGCCGAGGCGATTGCGTCCGGTCAGGAGCTGCTCCCTCGTTTCGCCGATTTCGACCTGCCCTACAAGTGGGTGGCCTCGGCCTACCGCGCCACGCAGCAATGGCCATCAGCCCGCAGCGTGTTGCTCACGGGCCTGACCAGGAGTCGAAGGAAGTCACTCCTGCTCACCGACCTGGGGGAGACCGATTGGCAATCCGGGAATCTGGCCTCCGCGGTCTACTGGTGGTCTCAAGCGGTGCACTGCCTGGCACGAAATCCCGTGGACGCCACTGCTTTCCTTCTCCTGGGCAGCGTCGCGGGCGGCCTCGGCCTGACCGCTACCGAGGCGGTGTTCCTGGATCGTGCCGACTCCCTGCGTGCCGGACGGGTGCGTCTGGATCCGGCCACCGCGGGGCGACTGGCGGCCCTGGCTCGGGCCAACGACACCGAACCTGTGCGACGCGTGCTCGACGGGCTTCGATTCGGGTACCTCGCGCCCCCGCAGGCAGCGCCACCCCCTGCCGGACCCACGGTTCGGCCGGTGGCGGCGACGGCTCAGCCGCCGGCTCCCCAGCCGGCACTCGAACCTCGGACCAGGAAGCACGGGAAGGGCGTGATGATCGGGGCGGTCGCCGGGCTGGCTGTGATCGCCGTCGCCCTCGGAATTGCGATGTCGTCGCGCGACCAGGGCGGCACGGCGTCCAGCGCTCCCGTGCTCACTGCCACCCCCAGCCCGAGCGACAGCCCGTCCCACGAAGCTTCCGGTGAGGCTCCGAGGGTCACAGCCGTGCCCGCGCAGACCGCTGCGGTCTACGGGGCCCACGTGGGCACCTGTTGGAATCCGGCGTTCGACATGGTGGACTGCAGCGCGGAGCACCAGTTCGAGGTCTATGGGATCGGTGCCCTCACGGGCACCTCACGCCCCAGCAACTCGGAACTGGAAGCCGTAGCTGCCCAGTTCTGTGCCGCAGCCTTGCCTGGTTACGTCGGCAAGCCGGAGGCGAAAGCCCCGCAGAACGCGCAGTTCTGGACCCCGGACGTGGAGGGCTGGGAATCCGGGGACCGATCGATCGTGTGCCTGGTGGAGAGCAACCCCATGGTGAAGGGATCGCTGAAGGATCGCTAGCCGGTTCAGGCCCGGGGTGACACGACCAGCGCCAGCCCACCGAAGCCCGGCAGCGTCACGGTGAACCCGCCGAGGCTGTCCACGCTGCCCAGCGTGTCGCCCGTGGTCAGGTCGACGAGCGAGCCCGCTGGGAGGTGCGCGGAGTCGACCCGGCCGCTGACCTCGGCCGGCCCGAAGTTCAGGGCCGTGACCTGGACGGTGCCGGACTCCAAGCGGTTGACCATCACGAGCAGGCCGGCCGCCGGCACCTCCGGGACGTCCAGCAGGGTACCGGTGGCGATGCCGTGCTGGGCGCGGACGCGTAACAGCCCGGCCAGCCGGGAGGCGAAGGAGGTGGGGTCGGCCAGCTGGTCGGGAAGCGAGCCGTACAGCGCAGGTGCCAGCGGCATTCCCGAAGCGGAGGCCGTCGCCTCGGGGGCGCTGCCCAACAGGTCGTAGGCGCCGCGTTCGATCCAACGGGTGTCGCCGGTGCTGATCAAGTCGGCCACAGCACTGCGATCCAGCGGCAGGGCGCCGACCAGGTCCCAGCCGGAGAGCGCGAACACGCCCGGCTGCCAGGCGTTGAACATGCACAGCAGGAGGTGGGCCTGGGTGATCCGACGTACGTCCGCGGTGGTGAGGACGGACAGGTCCGTCAGGCCGAGGGTGGCCGCGATCACCGACGCGGTGGTGCAGGCGATCCCGTTCTGCACGAACAGCGCGTTGTAGGGCCCGGCCTGTCCGGTGAGTGAGTCGCGCAGGCTTTGGCGGACGTGTTCGGCCAGCCCGGAGCCGGTGTACTCGACCCCTCCCAGAAGGTACGGATCGTCGGCATGCGACGCCGCGAAGTGGACGAGTTCGTAGGTCAGCTCGTCGTGGTTCTGCAGGGCGTGGACGAGGGACGCCTGGTCGAGGCCGAGCGCCAGTGCCTCCCGCAGGGTCAGCCTCAGGAATTCGGTGTCGCCGGTGCACAGCGCCACCTGGTAGGCGGGACGGGTCACGAAGTCGTAAGAGAGGTCGGGGCCGACCGCGCTGGTGTTCCTGATGTCGTCTATCGCCAGGTTGAGTTCCTGGAAGGTGAAGCCGCCCACCTTGCGCACCATGGAGCCGATCAGCTGGTTGGCCGCTTGCGACAGGGGATGGCCCTCGGACCAGCCGGGCTCGCCGGGTGACTTCTCGATGCCGAGGAAGCCGTTGGCGTCGAGTCGCAGCCCGCCGGAGCCGAGGTCGAGCAGGGAGTGCAGGCCGTCACCCATCACCAGCCGCATGCCGGCGAAGGTGGGGTCGAGCCAGTTGATGGAGGGCTGACCCTCCTTGAAGTAGTGCAGGTACACCCAGCGGCGCAGCTTGCCCTTGTAGTCGTGGATCGGCGGAGTGACCGACCAGTTGGTCTCCTTGACCCCCGGCTCGAAGAAGATCACCCGCTGCAGTTCACCGATGATGTAGCCGGCCTCGGCCAGCCGACGCTCGTCAGCCGGGCTGAGGTTGACCGAATCCCTCCCCGGCGGCACGTCCGGGAGCAGGTCCCAGGCCTGGGGGGGGATGGCGACCATGTGGTAGATGCCCGGGTAGTCGAGATGATTCAGCTCAGCGAGGCGGAAGTCAGCCCCCTTGCCGGTGTGGCCGGGGACGATGTCGTCGATGATCGTGCCGCCGGCTCGGGCGGCCGTGGCGCACAGGTCACGGAACTCGTCCTCGGTACCGAAAGCCGGGTCGATCTGCATGCTGATCCGGTCGAAGTTGCCGTCGACGCTGGGGGTCGGCTCCCAGCCGGAGAGGCCGCCTGCCAGCTTCAAGGGGCCGGTGTGGAGGGCCTCGACTCCGATGGCCTCGAACGCCTCCCACAACTCCGGAGAGCCGAGCGCGCCGAGGAACGACTGGCCGGGCTTCGTCACCAGCGAGAGCGGGTAGGCGGTGAACCAGACCGACGCTTTGCTGACCGCTGCCCGGGGATTCGGCTGAGCGTACGGCCTGGACCACATGGCCGGGTTCCCGGAGAGTTGCCGGGCGATCACGGTCGCGTCGTGCAGCATCGACTGCTGCTCGAGCCAGGAGACGTAGGCGGGGTTGCGTCCGTCCGCCTCGAAGGGGGGAGGGACGGGGCCGGCGTCGGCGTCCGGGCGACGTTGCGCGCGGGGGCGACCCCCGGGCAGCTGCTGATCGGTGCTCACCGCAGCAATCTATCCCGCTGGCCCCGCGCGTCGAGGCGTCCGCAAAGGTCCGATTCCGGGCGTCCACCAGGAGTAGCGTTGAAAGAGCCAGGTGCGAGCGAAGGAGCGCCGAGATGGCACCGGCGGGAAGCCCTGATTCACCCGGGACGCCGTGGAGCGAGCCTGTGGAAGGCCTGCTGGAGTCGCTGGGAAGTTCGCGCCTGGGGATCAGTTCTGATGAGGCGCACGCGCGACTGCAGCGGTTCGGTCCGAACCTCTTGATGCCTCACCGCCACGACGGCGCCTGGCGATCGTTCCTGAGGCAGTTCACCAGCCCCCTGGTGCTGATCCTCGTCTTCGCAGCGGCCGTGTCCGCGTTCGCGGGGCAGTGGACCGATGCGGCGATCGTGGTTGTGATCGTGGTCGCCAGCGCGGTGTTGAGCTTCGTCCAAGAGTACTCCGCCGGAAACGCGGTCGAGAAGCTGCGCGCCCAGGTGGCGATCCGGGCGACCGTGTGGCGGGACGGGTCACCACACTCGATCCCGGTCGCTGAGGTCGTCCCCGGGGATGTGGTGTCGCTGGCGGCCGGGAGTGTGATCCCGGCCGATGGGATCGTGCTGGAGGCCAACGACTTCTTCGTCAACCAGGCGGTGCTGACCGGGGAGACCTTTCCGGCGGAGAAGAAGACTGGTCCGGTGGCTCCCACGGCCGGGCTCGTGGAGCGGACCAACACGGTGTTCCTGGGGACCAGCGCGCGTAGCGGGACGGCCCAGGCCTTGATCGTGCAGACCGGGACCGCGACTGCGTACGGCGAGATCGCCGAACGGCTGTCCCAGCGAACCCCGGAGACGGAGTTCGACAGGGGCATTCGGCGCTTCGGGTACCTCCTGACCCGCATCATCATGGTCCTGGTGGTGGGGGTCTTCGCCATCAACGTCATCCTCGACAAGCCACCGATCGACTCGCTGCTTTTCGCCATCGCCCTGGCGGTGGGGATCGCCCCCGAACTGCTGCCGGCGATCATCAGCATCAATCTGGCCAAGGGCGCCCAGAACATGGCGAAACGCAGTGTCATCGTCCGACAGCTCACTGCCATCGAGGATCTCGGCAGCATGGACACGCTGTGCACCGACAAGACGGGCACCCTGACCCTCGGGGTGGTGCAACTGGACGGGGCGCTGGACGCGCAGGGCCGGCCGTCCGCTGAGGTGCTGCGGTGGGCGCACCTCAACGCCGTTTTCCAGACGGGTCTGGCCAATGCGCTGGACGAGGCGATCCTGGCTCAGTCTCCTCCGGACACGACGGGCATGGACAAGCTGGAGGAGATCCCCTACGACTTCGTCCGCAAGCGCCTGAGCGTGGTGGTGGACTCCGACCCCGGGACCGACATCAGGCCGATGCTGATCACCAAGGGAGCCCTCGACACGGTCCTCGCGGTCTGCACACAGGTGCGGACGGACTCAACGGTGGCCCCACTCGCCGGCGACCAGCGGGAAGCCATCCAGGCTCGCTTCGCCGCGTGGAGCGCGGAGGGATACCGGGTCCTGGGCCTGGCCGTCAAAGACGTGCCACGACAGCCCGAGTACACCATCGAGGCGGATGAACGCGACCTGGACTTCGTCGGCTTCCTGCTGTTTCTCGACCCGCCCAAGCCGGACGCCCAGCAGACCTTGGAGTCGTTGGCAGAGCTCGGAGTGCAGGTCAAGGTCATCACCGGCGACAACCGCCTGGTGGCCAGGCACCTGGCCGAATCCGTGGGGCTGCCCGTCGACAGCATCCTCACGGCCGGCGAGATCGCGGAACTGAGTGACGAAGCCCTGTGGCACGCGGCGGAGCGCACCACGATCTTCGCCGAGGTCGACCCCAACCAGAAGGAGCGGATCATCCTGGCGCTGCGCCGGATGAACCACGTCGTGGGCTATCTCGGTGACGGCATCAACGACGCCCCCGCGCTGCATGCCGCGGACGTCGGCATCTCGGTCGACCAGGCAGCCGACGTCGCCAAACAGGCCGCGGACTTCGTCTTGTTGCAGCACGACCTCGGGGTGCTGAGGGCGGGCATCGAAGAGGGTCGCCGCACCTTCGCCAACACGCTCAAGTACATCTACACCACCACCAGCGCCAACTTCGGCAACATGCTCAGCATGGCCGGGGCGTCCCTGTTCCTGCCCTTCCTGCCGTTGCTGGCCAAGCAGATCCTGCTGAACAACTTCCTGTCCGACTTTCCGGCGATGGGGATCGCCAGTGACAACGTGGACCCGGAGTTGGTGGCGCGCCCCCATCGCTGGGACATCCGCACGATCCGCAACTTCATGATCGTCTTCGGCCTGGTGAGTTCGGTCTTCGACTACGTCACGTTCGGCCTGCTGCTCGTGGTGGCCCAGGCGACCGAGCAGGAGTTCCAAACCGGATGGTTCGTCGAGTCACTGCTGACCGAACTGGTGATCGCCCTGGTCGTCCGGACCCGACGACCCGGCTTCCGCAGCCGACCGGGCACGCTGCTGTGGGTGTCGACGCTCGTTCTCGTCCTGGTCACGCTCGCCGTGCCGTACCTGCCGTTCCTGGCGTTCCTGGGCTTCACCCCGCTGCCGGGGTGGGTCATGATCGCCCTGATCGCCCTCACCTGCCTCTATGTGATCGCTGCCGAGGTCGCCAAGAAGATCTTCTTCGCTCGGGCGACTTCAGCGTGAGAGCTGGATCGCCGGCTCAGCTCCGGGTGAAGAAGCCGGGGTTGTCCGCCACGGTGCGGGGCTTGCCTTCCTCATCGATGGCGACGTAGCGGAACACCCCTTCGGTCACCAGTTGCCGCTCCGCCTCGTAGGCGCCCACGAGTTGGCGGGCCCACACTTCGAGCTTGATGTCCAGCGAGGAGTTGCCGACGCGCAGCAGTTCGGCGTACACACACACGGTGTCCCCGATCCGAACCGGACGGCGGAAGGTGAGGTGATCCACGCTGACGGTGACCGTCCGGCCTTTCGAGACCTCCGAGGACATCAGGCCCCCGGCGATGTCCATCTGGGACAGGATCCAGCCCCCGAAGATGTCGCCGTGGGGGTTGGTGTCCCTGGGCATGGTGAGCGTCCTCAGCGCCAACACCCCGCCAGGCACCCGCTTGGCCTGCTCGTCGACTGACATGCTGCCCCCCGTTTCTACGACACCGGCCGGATCGGGCCGGCGGACTCTCAACCCTGGTGGGCGCCGATCGGGATTCCGGCCCACCTGGTGGACGGGGGCAGGATCTCGCCCTTCATGACCAGCGACAGCGGCGCCACCTTCGACCCCGACTGCAGCAGCGTGTCATAGAGCAC
Source organism: Propionibacteriaceae bacterium (assembly GCA_016717345.1). Taxonomy (GTDB): domain Bacteria; phylum Actinomycetota; class Actinomycetes; order Propionibacteriales; family Propionibacteriaceae; genus Propionicimonas. The sequence goes on along the minus strand of JADKFR010000009.1, from coordinate 48,647 downwards.
GACCGCGTGGTTGCCGACCGAGCACTCCGCCTCCACCCTCACGTAGGAGGACTTCATGATGCGGTCCTCGAAGAGGTGCGTCTGCAGGACCGAGCCGATATTGAGGGCGGCGTAGTCGCCGACCTCGATGAGGTCGAACTCGGAGAACAGAATCGATTCGATGAAGACGTGCCGCCCGATCCGGCACCCGAACAACCGCAGGAACGGCGCCACGAACGGGGTCCCGAGAAGCGGGGCAAGTGCTCCCGAGGCGATGGTTTCGTACGATCCGTTGACCGCCTCGTTCGCCCAGACGTACAGCGACCACAGCGGCTTGATGACGGGCCGGAACCTGCCCATGAACGCCAGCTTCATCGCCACCACCGCCAGGCATTCCAGCATCGCCATGGCGAAGGAGAGGACGGGCACCATCAGGATGAGCGGCACCAGCCCCCACCGGAGGTAGAGGGCGAAGGCTGCCAACACAAAGCCGACCACGCCACCGGTGCTGATCACCCCGGGCATCACGATCCGGATCCCGTCCACCACCAGCCGCAGCGCGTAGAGCCGCCGCGACGGCCGATAGGTGACCGCGTCGGTGAAGCCGCCGACCTTCAAGCGGGACGGCAGCCGGAACGCCGGTGATCCGAGCCAGTCCATCCCGTCGCCTTCGGCGACCCCGTCCGCGGAGGGGGTCGAGAGGACCCCGAGCAGGGAGTTGCTCCCCAGCGAGGAGCCGACCGGCAGCAGTGCGTTGTTTCCGACGAAGGTGCGGCGCCCGATCCGGTTCTCGGCGATCTGGCAGTGGCCGGCGAACAGCCGGCGTCGGCCGATCACCACGCCGTCGGCGAGGAAGCTCTCCTCGCCGATGTCCAGAAGCTCGGGGCTCACCTGCCAGACGGTGGACAACTCGGCGCGGGGTCCGATGCGTGCCCCGAGCAGCCGGAACCAGGGCGGCAGGTACAACGTGGTGTACAGGGGCAGCATGGCTGAGCGGCCGAGGCTCATGAGGAAGTCGGCGGACCACTTGCGCACGTACTGAACGCTGTCCACGGGAAAGACTCCCGGCTTCGGTCGGTGCCACACGACAGCCCGATAGGCCGCCGACATCAGGCAGAAGGTCAGGTCCTGCAGCGGTCCAGCGAGGAGCATCGCCCCGAGGATCCCGATCATGCTGCCGTTGAGGATCGGGATCACCAGGATCACCAGGGAGGGGAGCGAGGCGATCAGCATCAGCAGGTCGAGCAGGCTCAGCACCACGAGGTGGAACAGCCCGAACAGGAAGGTCCAGCGTCGACGGGCGGTGACGTGCGGCACCGTGACCGCTGCGGGGACCGCGGGTGAGCCGCAGCGGGACTCCCCGTCCGGAATGGACTGGCCGTCACCCAGCACCGACAGGTCCCCCAGCCGAGCACCGCGCCCCATGGCGCAGTTCAGGCCGAGTGCCGAATGGATGCCCACATAGCAGCCGTCGCCGATGGAGACCCCTCCGATGATGAGCATCCCGTCCTCCACCCGGTAGCCGAGCAGGTGGGTATCGGCGCCGATCGCGGCATCGCGTCCGATGCTGACCAGGTCGAAGGCGCTGCAGTGCGGAGAGTCGATCAGGGCGCCGGGCCCGACGGTGGCTCCCATCAGGCGGAAGTACACATTCAACAGCGGCGTCCCCGACATCCAGCCCGGATTGGCCGAGGACTGAAGGTGTTCGACCAGCCACCACCGGAAGTAGTAGAAGCTCCACAGCGGGTACCGACCGGGACGGTACCGGCCGATCAGCAGCCACTTGGAGGCCACGCTCAGCAAGAGGATCGCCGGGTAGGCCAGGACGATGATCACGACCAGCCACAGGATGCCGTCCACCAGGGTGATCCAACCCGCCAGGAAAGCCAATACCAGGCCCACCATCAACAGCAGCGGCCAGGCTGTCAGGAAGTACAGCAGGTACATCGAAAGCGCCTGCAGCAGGGTCACGGTGCCGCGCGTCCACCACGGCACCGAGGCGAAGACCTCCCGGGCGGAGGGCGGGGCGGGTTGGACGGGCTCCGCGGTGGCGGCGGCGAGGGCCGACTGGGCCGCGAGTTGGGCCACCGTCGGGAACCGGTACACGTCGCGGACGGCGACCTCGAGTCCGAGCTCACGGCGCAACTCGCTCACCGTCTGTCCCGCGAGCAGGGAATGTCCGCCGAGATCGGTGAAGAAGTTGTCCGTCACCGAGATCGGGGACACCTTGAGGACCCGCTCCCAGATGCCGAGGATCTGCCGCTGCGACTCGGTGCTGGCGGGGATGATCTCGCGGGCCGTCCGGACCAGCGCTGCGACCGGCGCCGGCAGTGCCCGGCGATCGATCTTGCCGCTGGCCAGGGTCGGGAACTCCGTCAGGACGTCCAGGAAGGCGGGCACCATGTAGTCGGGCAGCCGGCTTCGCAGGCGCGCCAGGATGGCGTCTCGATCCAAAGGCCCCGACTCCGGGGCGAGGATCACGAAGCCGGCCAGTTGCGGGCCTCCGCGGTCGACGACGGTCGCTGCGGCCGCCAGCACGTGGGCATCCTCCCGCAGCACCTCCTCGATTTCGGCCAGCTCCACGCGGAACCCACGGACCTTGACCTGCCCGTCCAATCGGCCCAGGAACTCGATCGCGCCGTCGTCGGTGGTTCGCGCGAGGTCCCCCGTCCGGTACAGCCGCGGCGATTCCTCCCGGGAGGCCTCGATCGGGTTCGGCACGAACCGCAGGGCCGTCTGATCGGGAAGGTTCAGATAGCCCCGTGCCAGCCCCGGGCCGCCGATATACAACTCGCCGGGGGTCCCGTCAGGGACGGGGTGCATGCTCTCGTCGAGCAGGTAGGTGAGATACCCCGGCAAGGGGCGTCCGATGGTGATCGGTTCGTCCGGCCGGCAGGGGGAACAGGTGGTGTTCACCGTCGCCTCGGTCGGGCCGTACACGTTGAGCAGGCTCCGGCCGCTGGTTGCCCACCGCTTCACGACATCTGAGGTACAGACCTCGCCACTGACGATGAGCAGCCGGACGGACGGCAGATCCACGTCGATGGTGGACAGCATGGTGGGGACGGTCGACAGGATGGTCGCCTGTTGCTCGTTGAGCAGCCGCCCGACCTCGCTGCCGATCCGCACCACTTCGGAGTTCCCCACAATCAGGGTCGCGCCGTGGGCGAACGCCATCCAGGTCTCTTCCACGGAGCCGTCGAAGGTCGGCGAGAAGCCCTGATACATGCGGTCCTTGGCGGTCACGTCGCAGGCCTGGTTGAACGCGGCCACGAAATGCACCACGCTGCGGTGTTCGGTCATCACCCCTTTGGGTCGCCCGGTGGTTCCGGAGGTGTAGATGACATAGGCGAGCTGGTTCGCCGTCGCGCCGGTCTCGGTCCTGGGCAACCGGGTGTCGGGTTCGTCGGCGAGGTCCGCCGCGATCCGGTCGAGCACCACAACTGTGCCGCTGTACGCGGCCACGGCCTGCTCGGCGAGTGCCTGCTCGGTCAGGACGGCCGCCACGGTGGCGTCCTGAAGGATGAACCGGATCCGCTCCACCGGATAGATCGGATCCAGAGGAACGTAACCCGCCCCTGCCTTGAAGCAGGCCAGCATGCTCAGGATCGGGTTGATGGACCGCTCGAAGTAGATGGCCACCAGATCGCCGCCGGCCACCCCCAGCCGGCGCAGATGGTGCGCCAGCTGATTCGCGCGACGGTCCAGCTCCAGGTAGCTCAGAGTCTGGTTCTCGAAGGTGATCGCCGGTCGCTCCGGGGCCCGGTCGACCTGGGCCTCGAACAGATCGTGCAGGCACAGCGTGTCGTCACGGCCGGTCATCATCGGGTGGCCGGCTCGGGTAGGTGTAGAGGTTGCCCGCGTAGTTGCGGAGGGTGATCTCGTCGTCGGTCTGGGCCACCACGGCGTTCGGTATCAGGGCGATCTTGCCGCCTCCCCCAGGGGCGTCGATCACGTAATGAGGGACCGCCAGTCCGCTGGTGTGCCCACGCAGGGCTTCGATGATGGCCAGGCCGTCCGCGACGGACGTGCGGAAGTGGCTGGTGCCCTGAACGAGGTCGGCCTGGAAGAGGTAGTAGGGACGGACCCGGATCGCCAGCAACTTGTGGACCAGCTCCGTCATCACCGCCGGATCATCGTTGACTCCCCGGAGCAGCACCGATTGGTTGCCCAGCGGAATCCCGGCGTCGGCCAGCATTTCGCAGGCCCGGCTGGATTCGGGGGTGACCTCTTTGGGGTGGTTGAAGTGGGTGTTGACGTACAGCGGATGGTAGCGGCGCAACATGGCGCACAATTCCGGCGTCACCCGTTGCGGCAACGTCACGGGAATGCGCGTGCCGATCCGCAGGATCTCGACGTGGGGGATGGCCCTGAGGGCCGTCAGGATTGCTTCCAATTCATGGTCGCTCAGCATCAAGGGGTCGCCGCCGGAAATGATCACATCGCGGATCTGGGGGTGCTCCCGGATGTAGTCGATCGCATGGTGGATGATCTCCTGCGGGACGGGCTCAGGGTGGGCGATCTTCCACCGACGGGTGCAGTGGCGGCAGTACATCGCGCAGCAGTCCGTCACGCGCAGCAGTGCCCGGTCGGGATAACGATGGGTCAGGTAGGGGACGGGGCTGTCCTCGTCCTCATGCAGCGGATCCTTGAATCCCTCGTCCGACAATTCACGAAGATCCGGCACGGCTTGCAGCCAGAGCGGATCGCCGGGTTGTTCGAGCAGCTTGAGGTAATGGCTGCTGATGCGCAACGGGAACACGTCATGAACGCGCCTGACTTCGTCCAGATTGACGCCTGGGAGATCAGCCAATTGCTCAGGTCGGGTAACGACCTGAGGATCGTGAATCACCACGTTGGGACGCTGTTCCCCCACGTAGGAATTCTAATCCTCAGACGTGACCGGCACCGTCCAATTGCTCGATCACGTAACCCAGAACCGGCCCCACGACCTCGAGCGCGTCCCGCACCCCGCCCCGGGATCCGGGAGCGGCCACCACGAACACCGGAGCGCCCGAGGCCGGCACGATGGCGCCCGCCACTTCGCGGGAGACCAGGGCCGGCTTGGCGTGGGCGATGCCGCGCCGCCGGATCTCCTCGGCGATCCCCGGCATCTCGAAGCTGAGTAGCCGGCAGACCACCTCAGGGGTGCGATCCTTCGGGCCGATGCCCGTCCCGCCACAGGTCATCACGAACCGCGAGCCGGCGTCGATGGCCGCGGTGATGGCGGCCTCGAGCCTGGCCTCGTCGTCGGGCACCACCGTCCGCGTCACGGCGCAGCCGGCTTCGGCGAGAAGCGCTTCGGCCACCGGGCCGCCGCGGTCTGCGTCCAGACCGGCGGCAACCTCGTCGGAGACCGTGATGACGGTGGCCAGTAGCGGTTCGCCCGCGACTGCCGGCAGGCGTCGCCGGAGGACGAGCGGGACCCGGGCGAATCCACCGAGCGGGGGTTGCTCGCGTTCGGCTGGTTCGGCCGCCGGTTCGAGGCGGGCCCGCGTCAGGAGTTCGCGGGTGAGAACGCGCAGTTCCAGGGTGGCCAGCGGGCGTCCGGGGCAGACGTGGGGCCCAACCCCGTACACCAGGTTGGCCGCCGCGTTGCGGTGGGGGTCGAAGCGGTCCGGGTCACCGAAGACCTCCGGATCGCGGTTGGCGGCCGTCCAGTGCAGGACCACCTGCTCCCCGGCAGGCAGCGGCACACCGCCCACGACGGTCTCAGCGGTGGTCACCCGGCGGTTGGAGACGAACGGGTCGTCCATCCGCAGGATCTCGTCGATGGCCGCCACCAGTTCGGCATCGGACGCGGAGGCCAGCTCGTCCTGGTGCTCGGGATGGGTGGCCAGCCAGTGCGCCACGACGCCGGTGCACAGGGCCAGCGAGCCCAGATCTCCACCCGTCCAGTTGCGCAGCACCGACACCAGCACCTCGTCGCTGAGCAGGTGACCCTCCGCGTCGCGCAGCTGGACCAACTCGGTGGTGAGGTCGTGGGGCGCGCCCGCTGCCCGCCGAGGCGCCACGAGGCTGCGGATGAGGGCGTCGAACCGATCGGCCACCTCTGTGGTGCGTTCGAGATCGCCGGAACGGGTGGCGGCCCGGTTGTCGTCCATCCAGGCCAGCAGGTCTTCGGCCAGACCGGCGGGCCAACCCAGCCAGGCCGACTGGGCGTGGACGGCGAACCGCGCTCCCACGTCATCGACGGCGTCCACCGGCTGCCCGAACGGCAGGCTGGAGACCAGCCGCGTCGCCACTTCCCTCAGCACCGGCTCGACGGCAGCCATCCGGTCGGGAGCGAAGAAGGGGTCCAGCAACTCCCTCGCCGCCCGGTGGGCCTCCCCGTCCAGTCCGTTGGGAACCTGCAGGAACCGGGAGACCGCGCTGGAGAAGGTGGCCGGATCGTTGGCCGCGGCGACCACGTCGGCATGCCGACACAGGACGGGTCGCTGGGCCTCGTCGGTGGGAAGGGTCACGACTTCTTCGGAGCTCCTGGGCGGGCATAGCGCCACCAGGTGATGCCGACGCACATGACGGCCCACGCGACCCCGATCCAGTAGAAGGTGGTCGCGGGCATGATGGTCAGCCCGATGCCGAACAGGAACGGTCCGAAGGCGGCGATGGCGCCCGTCCAGCCGATCACGCCGCCGGCCTGGCGCCGTTCGAAGATCATCGGCATCTGCTTGAAGGTCGACGCGTTGCCGATCCCGGCGAACAGGAAGATCGCCAGCATGCCCCACAGGAACTGGTTGAAGCCTGCCTGGAGCGCGGCCGCGCTGGAGGTGTCAGGGGTCAGGGACGGGATCGTCCAGGCGATGGTGACGATCAGTCCCAAGCCCGAGATCAACGTCCAGAGCGCGCCACCCATCCGGTCGGTCAAGGGGCTGAAGAGCACCCGGGCGCCGGCGCCCACCAGCGGGCCGAGGAAGACGAAGGCGACCGGGTCGGGGACGGCGTAACCCTCGATCAGGAGCTTCGCGGTTGCGCCCGCCCCTTGCACGATCGCCGGGTTCCCGGCGCCGTAGAGATTGGCCATCAGCAGGCCGAACTGCGCAGAGAGGCCCGAGAAGGTGCCGAAGGTCATGATGTAGAGAATGGTCATCCACCAGGTGTCCTGGTTGCTGAAGATGTCGAACTGCTGCTTGATGTTCGCCTTGATCGGCACCGACTTCAGCATCTGCCAGGCCACGATCGCACCGATGATCATGAACGGGATGTAGAAGAACGCGGCGTTCTGGTACCACACCTCCCGGTCGGGCTTGCCCACCACCTTCATCATCTGCGAGGCGCCCAGGAACCCGACCATGCCGAAGCCGACCAGCCACGGGGTCAGCAGCTGCACCAGCGAGACGCCGAAGTTGCCGATGCCGGCCTGCAGCCCGAGCGCGGTGCCCTGCATCCGGCGGGGGAAGAAGTACGAGGTGGAGGGCATGAACCCGGAGAAGGCGCCGCCACCGATGCCGGCCAGGAAGGCCAGGGTGAGCAGTTCCCAGTAGGGAGCAGTGGGGCTCTGGACCCGCACCCCCCACCCGAGAACGGGGAAGATCAACAGCAGCGTGGTCAAGGTGACCATTTTGCGGGTTCCCATGATCGGTGGCAGCACCATCCACACGATCCGCAACAGGCCGCCGGACAGGCCCGGGATCGCCGCCAGCCAGTACAGCTGCTCCTTCGTCCAGGAATAGCCCAGGGCGTTCAGCTTGGGCACCAGAGCGCTGGGCAGGAACCAGGCGGTGAAGCAGAGGGTGAGGGTGAAGGTGGAGACCCAGAGGGTCTTCCAGGCCAGGGCCTTGTCCCAAGTCGCCTCGTTCTCGGGATCCCAGTTGGTCAGCCATTCCTTCGAACGGACGGGTTCAGCGGTGGTGCTCATGCGGTTGCTCCGGAGGTCGAGGTGGAGATGTGGTCGGTGTCGAAATGGTCGGCGAGGTCGGGGGATTGGGCGTGCAGCATGCGGACGATCGTCACGTGCATCCAGACCGCGGCGATCAGCGTGAGGACGAACAAGGTGAAGAACGTGCTGGTGGGGAATCCCGTCCAGAGCTTGGTGTAGGCGAACAGCGGGGGCAGGACGAAGCCGCCCAGCCCACCCAACATGCCCACGAGGCCACCGACGGAACCGACGTTGTCGGGGAAGTACTCCGGGATGTGCTTGTAGACGGCGGCCTTGCCGATGCCCATCGCGCAACCCAGCAGGAACACCAGCATCACGAACCAGGGCAGGCCGAGGGTGTAGCCCAAGTGCGAGGTCTGGCTCCCGTCCGCGTGCAGGATCACGATGTGGCCGTTGGGCATCATCAGGATGCCGGTGGTCAGGAGCATCAACGAGAAGGTGGCGTACATCACCTTGCGGGCGCCGATGCGGTCGGACACCCAGCCACCCACCGGGCGCAGCAGGGACGCGGGGAAGATGAAGGTGGCGGTCAGCAGCGCCGCGCTGTAAAGGTCGAGTTGGAAGTTGTCGACGTAGTACTTCGGGAGCCAGGCAGACAGGGCAACGTACGCCCCGAACACGGCGACGTAGTAGAGGCTGAAGCGCCACACCCGGATGTGCTTGAGGGGGGCGAGCATCACCATGATCGGTTTGCTCTGCCCTGCGAGGCGGTCGTGGCGCGGCACGATCAACCACGTCAACAGCGCCAGCGTGACCAGCAGCACGGCATAGAGGACGGGCACCAGGCGCCAGCCGCCCTGGATCCCGAAGGCCAGGGTCATCCCCGCCGTCCCCGCGATCAGCGGTGGCCCGATGAACTTTGTGACCGACGCGCCCACGTTGCCGGCACCGAACAGTCCGAGGGCGAAGCCCTGCCGGTCCCGGCCGAACCAGGCGGCGTTCCAGGCGATGCCGACGCTGAACAGGTTGCCGGCGAACCCCACCAGGAAGGCCAGGATCAGCAACACCCCGTAGCTGTGGGCCATCGACACGAAGTACGCCGGGATCGCGGTGGTGGCCAGCATGAAGATCGTGACCTTGCGGCCACCGATCCGTTCGGTCAGCATGCCCGCGGGAAGCCGCCACATCGACCCGTTCAGGACGGCCAGCGCCGTCACCCAGGACAACTCGACGTCAGAGAGCAGCAGTTCCTTCTGGATCTCGATGCCCAGGATGCCGAACATCAGCCAGACCGCGAACATCACGGTGAAGTCGATGGTCGACATCGCCAGAACCCGATTCGCCCCCGGCCCGGTCTGGTGGACGGGCGGGATCACCTCGTCGCCGTGGGGATGGGTGACGCTCACCGGTCCCGCCGGTCACGGTCGGGAGTGCCGATGGGATCCCACCCCCGGACCCGCCCCCGGGAAGGCGTGGGTTCCACGGCGTCCCGGCTGCGGTAGACGACGTAGGGACGGAACACATAGTGCAGCGGCACGGTGAAGGCGTGGACCAGGCGGCTGAAGGGGATCAGCGCGAAGAGCGCCAGGCCGACCAGGATGTGGACCTTGAACTGCCAGGTGCTGGCCGCCATGGCTGCCACGTCCGGCTGGAACACCAGCAGGGAGCGGAACCAGATCGAGACGGTCTCGCGGTAGTTGTGTTCCTCGCCGGTGGGGGTGTGGCCACCGGTCAGCGTGGCGACCATGCCCAGCACGATGGCCGCGCCCAGGACGACGTACATGAGCTTGTCGTTGCGGGTGGTGGCCAGGAACACTGGTCCGATCGTGCGGCGCCGGTAGATCAGCAGCGCGATCCCGACCAGGGTGGCGATGCCGGCCAGCGTGCCGGCGACCAGCGCGACCAGGTGGTAGGTCTCCTGGGGGACCACCAGGTCCGTCCAGGCCTTCGGGATCAGCAGGCCCATCAGGTGGCCGGCCAGCACCACGAACAGGCCGTAGTGGAACATCGGGGACGCGATGCGCAACATCTTCGACTCGTACAACTGGGACGAGCGGGTCGTCCAGCCGAACTGGTCGTAGCGGTAGCGCCAGATCATGCCGGCGACCAGGCCGACGGCGACCACGTAGGGGAGTGCTCCCCACAGCAGGATGTCCAGCGCGTTCATCTCAACTCCTCACCACGTCGGACAGGCCAACCAGTTCAACCGGCTGGATCTCGCCGAACATCGCCTGTACCTGAACCCGGCTCTGCGGCGACGGGCCGGGCAGCAGATCGCAGATCGCCTCCAGCACTCCCGCCTGCGGCAGCCGGTCAGCGGTCAACCCCAATCGGATGAGTTCCAGGCTTGCCCGGAACCGTTGCAGCAACGCCAGTCCCCGCTTCGGGTCGGCCACCGCGAACTCCAGCACCATGGGCAGGTAGTCCGGAAGTTCGCCCCCTGGCTGGACCATGAGCCCGGAGTCCCGGTAGACCTGCTTCACCTCGGCCAGCACGTTGCCGCGGCGTCTGGTGTCACCGTCGGTCCAGTAGCTGAGGTGCAACGCGTGCTTGCGTGACAGGTCGAACTCCTGGACGTGGAAGGCCTGGAGCCGGGCCAGATGCGAACCCGGCTCGTCAGCCGTCCCGGTCGACGGCGGACGACGCAGGTGGGCGATCACGGGGGCGAACTGCTCGGCCGCCGGCGTGTCGCTGAGTGCGGCCTCGATGACGTCCAGACGGTCGAGCAGTTCGGCTTGGGGGTAGGACAGCACCAACGCTGCGGCCTGGAGGACCAGGCCGGTGCGCTGCGTCCGTTGGGCCGGTGGCCGGCGGGTCAGCAGGGGACTCACGGCCGGGGCTCCTCGTTGCCGTCCCAGTTGAGCATCCCGGCACGTTGGCCGAGACTGGCCGCCGAGGCGGCCGACTCCGCCTGCTGGCGCTGCTTCAAGGCCGTGTAGGTCTCGATCGCCACCGGAACCGGACGCCCGGACGCCTCGCCGAACGGACCGGAGCCATACATCCCCGGGCCGCCCTCGAAGTCGAGCGAACAGGCAAGTTCCTCCAGGTTGTGCGCCTTCTCGCGATGGGCGGTGGGGATCACGTAGCGGTCCTCGTACTTGGCGATAGCCAGCAGCCGGTACATCTGCTCCAGCGCCTCGGGGGTCATCCCCACGGCGGCGGCCAGTTCGGTGTCGCGTCCGGTCCCCAGGGTGACTCCCCGCATGTAGGAACGCATGGCGGCCAGCTTCTGGAGCACCCCTGTCACGATGTCGGCGTCGCCGGCGGTGAAGAGTTCGGCCAGGTAGCTGACCGGGATCCGCAGCGCGTCGATCGCCCCGAACAGGTTGCCGGGCGCCTCCGCGTCGTGGCCCTGCTGGCGCAGCAGGTCGACCACCGGCGACAGCGGCGGGATGTACCAGACCATCGGCATGGTGCGGTACTCCGGGTGCAAGGGGAGGGCCACCTTGAAGTGCTTGATCAAGGCGTACACCGGGGAACGCTGGGCGGCCTCGATCGTGTCCTGGGTCATGCCCCCGGCCCGGGCCAGGGCGAGCACCTCCGGATCGTGGGGATCCAGCAGGAGGTCCATCTGGGCCGCGTACAGGTCCTTCTCATCGGCCGAGGCGGCTTCGGTGACGGCGTCCGGGTCGTACAGCACGACGCCCAGGTATCGCAGCCTCCCGACGCAGGTCTCCGAGCACACCGTCGGCAGGCCGACCTCGATCCGCGGGTAGCAGAACGTGCACTTCTCGGCCTTGCCGGAGCGGTGGTTGAAGTAGATCTTCTTGTACGGGCAGCCGGTGATGCACTGGCGCCAGCCGCGGCAGCGGTCCTGGTCGACCAGCACGATGCCGTCCTCGGAACGCTTGTAGATCGCCCCGGAGGGGCACGACGCCATGCAGGACGGGTTCAGGCAGTGCTCGCAGATCCGGGGCAGGAAGAACATGAAGCTCTTCTCGTACTCGAAGCGGATCTGCTCGTTCGCCTGCTCGCGCAGTTTGGCCACGATCGGGTCGGCCTCGGCGGTGGCGTGGATGCCGCCCAGCGAGTCGTCCCAGTTCGCCGACCAGGTGATCTTGGTGTCCTCACCGGTGATCAGCGACTTGGGACGGGCCACCGGGAAGTCGTCACCCAGGGGTGCCGAGATCAGATTCTGGTAGTCGTAGGTCCACGGCTCGTAGTAGTCGCCGAGTTCGGGCTGCACCGGGGACGCGAAGATGCTCAGCAGCTTCTGCAGTCGGCCCCCGGCACGCAGCTTGAGCCCACCCGAGGGGGTGCGCACCCAGCCGCCGCGCCACTTCTCCTGGTCCTCATAGCGTCGCGGATACCCCTGTCCGGGCCGGGTCTCGACGTTGTTGAACCAGACGTACTCGGTGCCGGCCCGGTTGGTCCAGGCCTGCTTGCAGGTGACCGAACAGGTGTGGCAGCCGATGCACTTGTCGAGGTTCATCACCATGCCGACCTGGGCCATCACCCTCGTGGGCTTACGTGCGGCCATCAGTAGGTCACCTCCTGGGAACGGCGTCGGACAGTGGAGACGATGTCGCGTTGCACCCCGGTGGGCCCGAGGTAGTTGAACGCGTACGACTGATGGGCGTAGGCGCCGATCAGGTGGGTCGGCTTGACCAGGATGCGGGTGACCGAGTTGTGGATGCCGCCGCGCTTGCCGGTGGCCTCCGACTTGGGAACGTCGATCGTGCGTTCCTGGGCGTGCTGGACGTAACAGATCCCGTCGGGCAGCTTGTGCGTCACCACCGCCCGGGCCACGAACACGCCGTTGGCGTTGGTGAGCTCGATCCAGTCGTTGTCGGCAACCCCGATGCTGGCGGCGTCGGCGACGCTCAACCAGGCCTGCGGGCCGCCCCGGCCCAGGCTCAACATGAACAGGTTGTCCTGGTACTCCGAATGGATCGACCACTTGTTGTGCACCGTCAGGTAACGCAGGGTGATCGCCTTCTCGCCGGTCGGCCCGAGCTCCGGTTCCCCGAACGCGTGGGTCATGTCCAGCGGGGGACGGAACGTCGGTAACTGCTCACCCGAATCGATCATCCAGTCGTGGTCGAGGAAGAAGTGCATCCGGCCCGACAGGGTGTGCCACGGCTTCAGCCGCTCGGTGTTGATGGTGAAGGCCGCGTAGCGCCGTCCGCCGGTCTCGGAGCCGGACCATTCCGGGGAGGTGATCACCGGCTGCGGGGAGGCCTGGGTCTGGGCGAAGGTGATCTGGCGCTCCTCCTGGCCCTCGGACAGGTCGGCCAGCTTGCGGCCGGTCTTGGCCTCGAGATCGTGGAAACCCTGGGTGGCCAGAGCGCCGTTGGTGGTGCCCGAGCAGGTCAGGATCGCCTCGGCGAAGCGGGCGTCGGTGTCGATCGCGGGACGCCCGGCGCCGGCGCCGGCACTCATCACCCCGTGCAGCCCGGCCAGCCGCGCCACCGGTGCCTTCATGTCGTACGTGATGTTCTTCACCGTGAAGCCGAGCCGGTCGGCCAGCGGTCCGACGCTGGCCAGCTTGTCCTCGATCGCGGTGTAGTCGCGCTCCACCACCATCAGCGCCGGAAGGTTCTTGCCCGGTACTGCCGGCAGGTCGGTGCCCCGCCAATCGGGGACGACACCGCCGGGTTGGCTGATCTGACCAGGGGTGTCGTGCTGCATCGGGACGGCCACCAGGTCGCTGCGGGTCCCCAGGTGATCCTTCGCCAGGGCGGCGATCGCCCGCGACAACAAGGTGAAGAACTCGAAGTCGCTCTTGGCCTCCCAGGGCGGGTCGATCGCCGGGGTGAAGGCGTGGACGAAGGGGTGCATGTCGGTACTGGACAGGTCGTACTTCTCGTACCAGGTGGCGGCCGGGAACACCAGGTCCGACAACAGCGTGGTGGAGGTCATCCGGAAGTCGGCGCTGATCAGCAGGTCGAGCTTGCCTTCGGGCGCCTCGTCGCGGAACTTCACGACCGCCGGCTTCGCCTCGGAGGCATGGTTGTTCGGCATCAGGTTGGAGCCGGTGCCCAGCAGGTGCTTGAGGAAGTACTCGTTGCCCTTCGCTGAGGAGCCGAACAGGTTCGAGCGCCAGACCACCATCGTGCGCGGCCAGTTCACGGGCGCGTCGATGTCCTCCAGGGAGGTGGTGAGCTGCCCGGACTTGAGCTGGGAGGCAACCCACTCCCCGACATTGGCTGCCTCGCCGCGGGCGACTGCCGCCTTCGCCTCGTCGGCCAGGTCGAGCGGGTTCCGGTCGAACTGGGGGTAGAACGGCATCCAGCCCAGCCGGTGCGACAGCGCCATGGCGTCCGCGGTGTGCAGCCCGTCCAGCTTGCCGGTGGACAGGGGCGACTTGACCCGGTCGGCGGAGTAGCCGTCGGTGCGCCACTGGTCGGTGTGCATGTACCAGTAGCCGGTGCCGATCATCGTGCGCGGCGGCCGCGACCAGTCCAGAGCGTTCGCCAGGTTGAACCAGCCCGTCATCGGCCGGCACTTCTCCTGCCCGACGTAGTGAGCCCAGCCGCCGCCGTTGCGTCCGATGCAGCCGGTCAGCATCAGCAGGGCCATGATCGCCCGGTAGGTGACGTCGGCGTGGAACCAGTGGCAGATGCCGGCGCCGATGATGATCATCGAGCGGCCCTGGGAGTCCTCGGAGTTCTTCGCGAACTCCCGGGCGATCCGGATACAGGCTTCGGCCGGGACGCTGGTGATCTCGGCCTGCCAGGCGGGGGTGTAGGGGCTGTTGACGTCGTCGTAGCCGGTTGGCCACTGTCCGGGGAGCCCGTCGCGGCCGACCCCGTACTGGGCCAGCATCAGGTCCAGCACGGTGGTGACCAGGTGATCGCCCACGCGCACGGCCGGGACCCCGCGCTGGATGATCGTGCCCTCCCCGCGCGGGTCCTCGAAGCAGGGCAGAGCGATCTCGACCGGCTGGGCACCGGCCACGTCGGTCAGGCTCAGCGCTGGCAATAGATCGCCGAGGTCAAGGTTCCATTTACCCTTGCCGTCCTCGTTGTAGCGGTGTCCCATCGTCCCGTTGGGGATCGCGGGGGCGCCGGTGGCGGTGTCCCACAGCACGGTCTTGAACGCGGCGTCAACCTGGGCGGCCTGGTCCGGCAGGTCAGCGCCGGTGAGGAACTTGGCGGCGGTCAGGCCGTGTCCGTCCGGGTGCTCGACGAGGGTGACCAGCATCGGCAGGTCGGTGAACTGCTTGACGTAGTCGGTGAAGAACGGCACCTGACGGTCGACGAAATTCTCCTTCAGCACGACATGGCCCATCGCCATGGCCAGTGCCGCATCGGTGCCGGCCTGAGCCGGCAGCCACTCGTCGGCGAACTTCACGTTGTCGGCGTAGTCGGGAGCGACAGTGATCACCTTGGTGCCGCGGTAGCGCACCTCGGCCATCCAGTGGGCGTCCGGGGTGCGGGTCAGCGGGACGTTGGAGCCCCACATCATCAGGTAGGTCGAGTCCCACCAGTCGCCGGACTCCGGGACGTCGGTCTGGTCCCCGAAGACTTGCGGACTGGCCACCGGCAGGTCGGCGTACCAGTCGTAGAAGGACGTCATCGCCCCACCGATGAGGTGGTTGAAGCGGGTGCCGATGGCGTGGGACACCATCGACATCGCCGGGATCGGCGAGAAGGAGACGCAGCGGTCGGGGCCGTAGGTCTTGATCGTATGGACGTAGCTGGCGGCGGCGAGCTCCAGGGCCTCGTTCCAGGTGATCCGGACCAACCCGCCCTTGCCGCGGGCGCTCTGGTAGCGACGGCGGGTTTCGGGGTTGCTGGAGATTTCGGCGAAGGCGGCCACCGGGTCGCCCAGCCGGGCCTTGGCCTCGCGGTAGGCCTCCATCAGCACACCACGGCCGTAGGGGTACCGGACCCGGGTGGGGGAGTAGGTGTACCAGGAGAAGGCCGCGCCCCGGGGGCAGCCGCGGGGCTCGTATTCGGGGCGGTCCGGACCGGTGGTGGGGTAGTCGGTCTGCTGGGACTCCCAGGTGATGATGCCGTCCTTGACGTACACCTTCCACGAGCAGGAGCCGGTGCAGTTCACCCCGTGGGTGGAGCGAACCACCTTGTCGTGGCTCCACCGGTCGCGGTAGAACGCGTCGCCGGTGCGTCCACCTTCGCGAAACACGGCCCGACCGTCGTCGGTCTCGTCCCACTTGGTGAAGTACTTGCCGAGCTTCAGCAGTGCTTCCGCTGCCGGGCCATCAAGGTGCGCGCGGGTGGTCATGGCTCATGCTAACCACGAACGCGACGAAGAAACGAAGTTTTGGTGAGAACTGGCTTTCGGTGTTTCAGCCGCCCGCGAAGGGGGGCAGGAAGTCCACCCGGGCCTGTTCCGGAATGCGCTGATCGTCGTCGCGTACCGGGCTGCCGTCGACCAGCACCGAGCAGCAGGCCAGGACGTCGGCCAGCCCCTGATCGCGCTGTCCCAGACGTGCCACCAGTTCAGCGGCGGTGAGGTCGCCGGCCTCAAGGTGGTCGCTGGCGGTTCCGGCCGCATCCGCGGCCCCGGCGTAGTACCTGATCTGCATTCAGCCCCCGATGGAACTCATGGTCCGCGCCGGCTGCTGGAACCCCGCCGTTCCGATGCCGTGCCCTGCGGCCTTGTCCCGATGGGTCCCCAGCCACAGTTCGGCGAGGTCGTCGTCCAGCGCTCCGGCTCGCAACGCGGTGCGCAGGTCGGTCTCGGTATGGCTGAACAAGCAGTTGCGCACCTGGCCGTCAGCGGTGAGCCGGGTGCGGTCGCAGGCGGCACAGAACGGCGCCGTCACCGAGGCGATCACGCCGATCCTCCCCGCTGGATGGCCGTCGGCGGCTGACACCAGCCACTCCTGTGCCGGGGCCGAACCGCGTTGGGCCGCCGGGGTGAGGCGGAAGCGCGCCTCCAGCATCGCCAGGATTTCGCCGGCTGGGACCATCCGGCTGCGATCCCAGCCGTGCCGGGGCCCCAGCGGCATCTGCTCGATGAAGCGGAGCCGGTAGCCCCTGGCCAGGCAGAACTCGGCCAGGGCCACCACGTCGGCCTCATTCACCCCGCGCATCACCACCGTATTGACCTTGATGGGACGCAGGCCGGCGGCCTCCACCGCGGCCAGGCTGCGCAGGACGTCCGACAACCTGTCCCGGCGCGCCAGGGACGCGTAGCGTTCGCGGTCCAGCGAATCCAAGGAGATATTCACCCGGTCCAGGCCGGCATCGGCCAGTTCGTCGATCCGCCGGTCCAGCCCGACGCCGTTGGTCGTCAGCGAGAGCTCGGGCGGCGTGCCCTGATCGGTGCGCAACACCTTGGCGGCCCCGATGATGCCGGCCAGCCCCGGCCGCAGGAGCGGCTCGCCTCCGGTGAATCGCACCTTGCGGACGCCCAACCAGGCCACCGCCACCGTGATCAGCCGGATCACCTCAGCGTCGGTGAGCACCTGCGGGGCAGGGAGCCAGGCAAGGCCTTCTGCCGGCATGCAATAGCTGCAGCGCAGGTTGCAGCGGTCGGTCAGGGAGACCCTGAGGTCGCGGGCGACCCGTCCGTGGGCGTCCAGAAGCGACGCCTGAGGCAGGATTGCGGTCGACAACTCGGCTCCCAACGCCGCGGGCTTGACGGTCTGGGGCCACGGTAACCGGGATAGATACGATTTTCTAGTGCAAACTCGGCGGGTCGTGGGGGATCATGGGTCATCCGACGCGACACGAGAGGGGGAGCGATGAGCGCGCCCCGCGAGCCTCGCCTGGGTCCCACGCGCGCCGAGGTCCTGAACCATCTGCGTAATGTCGCCGAGCCGGTCCCGGTTGCCGACGTCGCAGCTTCCGTCGGCCTGCATCCCAACACCACCCGCTTTCACCTCGACGCGCTGGCTGCCTCCGGACTGGTGGTGCGCGAGGTGGAACAGCGAGAACAGCCCGGACGCCCGAAGGTTCTCTACAGCGCCGCGCACCCTCACCGGGAGAGCCATTACCGGGATCTGGCCTACGCGATGGTGCAGCACTTCGCCGGCGGACTTGAGGATCGCTCCGCGCGTGCCGAGGAGGCCGGACGGGCGTGGGGCGTCAGCCTGCGAGAGGAATTGGAAACGGCGGAGCCGGGGCGCGAGCCGCTGGAGGTCCTGGTGGCGGCGATGACCGATCTGGGTTACGCGCCCCGGCTGGCTGAGCGCCCCGGTCCGGTCGTCGAGCTCACCCCGTGCCCCTACGGGCAACTCGCCAGCGACAACCCACAGGTGGTGTGCCAGTTGCACCTGGGCCTGGTGCGGGGTTTGCTGGGCCCAGGCCAGCCCTGGTCAGCCGTCTCGATCGAGCCGTGGGCCGAGCCGTCACTGTGCCTGTTGCGCCTGGCCCGGGCCGATGAAGGAGTCAGGCGTGCGTGAGTTGCTGACCGTTGAGCAGTACCTGGACGAACTCCTGGCACTGGTCCGGCTCGACCAGGAGATGGTGGAGGTTTCGCTGGCCGACGCGGTGGGCCGGGTGTTGGCCCGGACGGCCACGAGTCCGGTCAGTATCCCGGTGTTCGACAACTCGGCGATGGACGGGTATGCGGTGCGGTTCGCCGATGTCCGGGTGGTGCCGGCGCGACTGGCTGTGGTGGGTGACGTGCCGGCCGGGAGCGCTGCCGACCCCGCCGCCGGTCCAGGGGAGTGCGTGCGGATCATGACCGGCGCGGCGTTGCCCGGCTTCGCTGACACGGTCGTGCCGGTGGAGGACACGCAGGCTGTCGGCGAATCCATCCTGGTGGGACGGGTTCCCGCCCGGGTGGGTGCCCACGTCCGCCGGGCCGGCGAGGACATCGCTGCCGGAGCCCACCTGGCCGACCCTGGTACCCAGGTGACCCCCGGACTGGCCGGTGCCCTGGCTGCGGCCGGGATGACCCGGGTGCCCGTCCGGCGGCCTCCGGTGGTGGCGGTGTGCGCGACCGGCGACGAACTGGTGCGCGACGGCTCGGCGCTGAAGCGCGGCCAGATCTACGAGTCGAACTCGGTCACCGTGTCCGGTTCGCTGCAGCGCCACGGCGCCCGGGTGGGCCGCGCGGATCTGGTCGGCGACTCCCCGGAGGCGCTCATCGCGTGGCTGGACGCTGCCGCCACGGACAGCGACCTGGTGGTGCTCACCGGCGGCGCCAGCGTGGGCGCGTACGACGTCGTCCGCGATGTGCTCAGCGAACACGCCCACGGGGTCTTCAGGCACGTTCGGGTCCAGCCGGGAAAGCCGCAGGGCTGGGCGGTCTGGCCCGGAGGTACCCCGGTCGTTTCGCTGCCGGGCAACCCGGTCTCGGCCCTCCTCAGCTGCGAGGTCTTCGTGGCGCCGCTGCTCGACACGATGCTGGGCCGTCCGCCGAGGCCCTGGCTGACGGCCGTCGCGCAGTCCGGCTGGAGCTCGCCGGAGGGACGCCGCCAACTGGTGCCGGTGCGGCTCAGCACCTCCACCGACGGCGTCCTGTTCGCCGCACCCGCCCACGCCCTCGGTTCCGGCTCGCACCTCGTCTCAGCCCTGGCTGTGGCCGACGGGTACGCGATGGTTCCCGAGGACGCCACCGAGGTGGTCCCGGGAGAGCGGGTACCGGTGAGGTTCCTGTGATCATCGGGGTACCTGTGATCGGCGTGTTCGACGCGATCGTGCTGGCGGGTGGTCGCGGCTCGAGGTTGGGCGCCCCCAGCAAGCCGGAGTTGCGCGTGGGGGGCCGGCGTCTGCTGGACATCGCTCTGGCAGCGGTGGTTTCCGCCAGGCGGGTGGTCGTCGTCGGTGAGGTGCAGGTGCCGGACGGCGTGCTGCGCACCCGGGAGGAGCCGGCCTTCGGGGGACCGGTGGCCGGGGTGGAAGCCGGGTTCGCCGCACTGGCCGAGCATTCCCCTTGGACGCTGCTGCTGGCCTGTGACCTGCCGGGCGCCGAGACGGGCGTGCGGGAGTTGCTCCAGGCTGAGCCCGGCCCGGACCACGACGGGGTCTGCCTGCTGGACGGCGACGGACGGCGGCAGTGGCTGCTCGGCTGCTACCGCACGCACGCTCTGGCTGACCGTCTGTCCGACCGGGGCGACCCTCCGCTGACGGCCATGTACCGGCTCCTTGGGCCGTTGCACCTGCTCGGTATCACGGCCCCCGAAGGGTGCGTCGAGGACGTCGACACCCCGGCGGACGCCGCCCGGTGGGCCGCCACCCTGAAAGGGCACTCATGAAGTTGAGCCCGTTGGTCGAACCCGGGCCCACGCTCTCGGCGTCCGATCGGGAACGGTTCGCCCGCCACCTGCCCGTCCCGGAGCTCGGCGAGACCGCGCAACGCCGGCTGCGGGCGGCCCGGGTGTGCGTCGTGGGGGCCGGCGGCCTGGGCTGTCCGGCGCTGCTCTACCTGGCGGCTGCCGGCGTCGGCACGCTCGGGGTGGTCGACGCCGACGACGTCGAGGTGGTCAATCTCCAGCGCCAGATCCTCCATGGCACCGGCGGGATCGGGACGCCCAAGGCGGACAGCGCAACCGCCCGGCTGGCCGAGCTGGATCCGGGGGTGCGGCTGGTCCCGCACCGGCTTCGGCTGGACGGGGACAATGCCGCCGACGTCCTGGCCGGCTACGACCTCGTGATCGACGCGGTCGACAACTACCCCACGCGCTATCTGATCTCCGACACCTGTGCCGCCCTCGGCCTCCCGGTGGTGTGGGGTGCCGTGCGGGTCACCCGCGCTCAGGCGAGCGTCTTCTGGAGCCGTCCGCTCACCCCGGACGGGCCGGTGCCCGGGATCACCCTGCGGGACCTTCACCCGGAAGCGCCGGCGCCCTCCACGTGGGTCACCGCCGCGCAGGTGGGGGTGCTCGGCGCGCTCTGTGGGCAGGTGGGGGCCCTGATGGCCACTGAGGCCATCAAGCTGATCACCGGTGCCGGGGACACTCTCTTCGGCCGGGTGTGGTACCTGGATTCGATGACGGCCACCGTGGCCGAGATCCCGCTCAGCCCCAGGAGGCAGCCGTGACCGACCAGCCCTTCACCCATCTGGACCAGGCGGGGCGGGCCCGGATGGTCGACGTTTCCGGCAAGCCGGTGACGGTGCGCACGGCCACCGCCGAAGCCCTCGTGCGCTGCCCGCCGCAGGTCGTCACCCACCTGAGGGACCAGACCGTGCCCAAGGGGGACGTCCTGGCGGTCGCCCGGATCGCCGGGATCGCGGCGGCCAAGCGAACCCCCGACCTGCTGCCGCTGGCCCACGTGATCGGGGTACACGCCGTCGAGGTCGAGCTGGCCGTCGTCGACGACGGCGTCCACATCAGCGCCACCGTGCGGGCCGCGGATCGCACCGGCGTGGAGATGGAGGCGCTCACCTGCGCCTCGGTGGCGGCGCTGGCGGTCGTGGACATGGTCAAGGGCCTGGACAAGGCCGTGGAGATCGCCGTGGTTCGGCTGGTGGCCAAATCAGGCGGACGCTCCGGCGACTGGCGGCGACCCGAGCCTGGTCACAGCCCTGACCAGCGGTAGCTCCCGTCCGCTTCGAACTGTTGCTTCCAGATCGGGAGCTGCTGCTTGACCTGCTCCACGACCCGCTCGCAGACCGCAAACGCGAGGCGCCGGTGAGGAGCCGACACCGCGACCACGAACGCGTTGTCACCCACTTCCAGGTGACCGATCCGGTGGACGGCGGCCACCGCGCAGTGACCCTGCGGGTCGTCGGTGGCGAGCACGTCCTCCACGATCTCACCGATCCGCTGGGGGGCGCTGGGGTGGCAGGTGTAGTCCAAGGCCACGACGTCGCCGGCGGCCTGAGGGTCGTGGTCCCGGACGACGCCGACGAACAGGGTGACGGCCCCCGCCTCGGGTCGCGACACCAGAGCAAGCAGGTGGCCCGGGTCGATCGGTTCGTCGGTGACCTGCGCGAGCCGGATGCCGCTCATCAGTGGTCGGCCCCGGAGAGTTGCGCCAGGGCGTGCCGGGCAACGGGCAGGAGGACCTCGGCCCCGTCCCGCACCGCCGCCGGGCTGCCCGGCAGGTTCACGATCAGCGCCCCGGGACTTCCCGGGGACGGATCGACCACGCCGGCCACGCCGCGACTCAACGCCGCGTGCGGGGAGTGACGCCGGCCCTCAGCCCGGATCGCCTCGGCCAGGCCGGGCAACTCTCGATCGATCACGGCGGCGGTCGCTTCCGGCGTGCGATCCCGGGGGCCGACGCCCGTCCCGCCGGTGGTCACGATCAGCCGGGCGCCTTCGTCCAGCGCAGCCCGCAGGGCCTCGCGGACGGACTCCGAACCGTCGGCCACCAGCCGGATCTCAACGTCGTAACCAGCGGCCCGGATCAGCTCGGCCAACGCGGGCCCGGAGAGGTCCGGCCGGAGGCCCGCGGCGCTGCGATCCGACACTGTGATGACCCTGCTGAGCTCCATGGCACCTCCGAGCGGCCCACTCTAGCGGCCGTACAGGCGCACCTGGGTGGCCTTCACCGCCGCCCGCACCGGCAGGCCGGGGCGCAGCCCGAGTTCCACCACCGACTGGGGCGTGAGGTCAGCGGTGAGGGGTTGCCCCACGACCACGAGACGGACCCGCACCACGTCGCCGCGGGGTTCGATCCCGGCCACGGTGGCCTCCATCACGTTGCGCGGGCTGCCTCCCGGGGCCGTGAGGTGGATGCTCACCGCGCTGGGATGAATGCTCGCCAGCCCCGGGTCGCCGAGCCTCAACGGCTGATCGGGGTCGGACAGGCCGTGCAACACCAGCCCTGGGACGACGCGAAGCGCCCCGGGCTCGATCCCGGTGCCCGAAATCAGGTTGGTCCCGCACAGCTGGGCCAGGAAGGCGCTGGTGGGACGGGTGAGCAGTTCGGCGGTCGGGCCGGTTTCGACGAGCCGGCCCTCGGCCAGCACGGCGACCCGGTCGGCGATGGACCACATGTCCAGGACCTCGTGGGTGACCAGCAACGCGGTGCGACCCCGCAGCCGTTGCGCCAGCGCGTGCCGGACCTCGGAGGCGACCCCACGTCGAGCCCGGCCATCGGCTCGTCGAGGAGCACGACCTCGGGATCGGTGGCCAGGGCTCGCGCGATGGCAACTCGCTGGGCCTGACCCCCCGACAGCTCGCGGGACCGCCGGGTGGCGAACCCGACGCACCCGACGGCGTCGAGTTCGGCCAGGGCCCTGGTGTTCGCGAGTTCCTTCGAGGCTCCGGCCGCCCGCGGGCCGAAGGCCACGTTCGCCAGGACGTCCAGGTGCGGGAAGAGGGCCGTCCGTTGGGTGAGCATGGCGACCCGGCGCCGGTGCGGTGGCAGCAGCTTGCCGGGCCCGGATACTTCCCGCTCGCCGATCCACACCGACCCTGACGTGGGACGCAACAGCCCGGCCACCAGGTGCAACAGGCTGGTCTTGCCGGCCCCGTTCGCCCCGACGACCGCAGTGACAGACCCGGCAGGGCCGGTGACGTCCAGGTCGACACCACGGGGCCCGACGGCAGCCGCCACCCTCAGGCCGGTCACGCTGCGGCCCCCTGCGGGTGGGCGAACCGGGCCGTCCCGGCCACCAGGACGGCAGCCAGGCCGATCAGCACCACCGATAGGGCGATCGCGGTGTCGGTGTCCGCCTCCCGCTGCAGATAGATCTCCAACGGCAGGGTGCGCGTGACTCCTTGCAGCGACCCGGCGAAAGTGAGGGTGGCTCCGAATTCACCCAGCGCCCGAGCGAAGGCCAAAGCGGATCCCGAGGCGATCGCGGGGGCGATCAAGGGCAGGGTGACTCGGCGCAGCACGGTGGTCGGCGAGGCGCCGAGGCCGGCTGCCACCACCGCATAGTCATCCTGCGCCGTGCGAAGTGCCCCTTCCACCGACACCACGAGGTACGGCATCGCGACGAAGGTCTGGGCCACGACCACCGCGGCGGTGGTGAACGCCAGGTCGAGACCCACCGAACCGAGCCAGCCGCCGATCCAGCTGCGCCGGCCAAGGGCGACCAGCAGCGCCAGTCCTGCCACCACGGGCGGCAGCACCATCGGGATCGTGGCCAGCGTGCGTCCGACGACCGCCCAGCGGCCCCTGCCGCGAGCCAACACCAGGGCCAGCGGCAACCCGACGACCAGGCTGAGGACGGTGCTGAGCAGGCAGGTGGCCAGGCTGAGCCCCAGGGCGTCGCGGGCGGCCGGTGAAGCCAGGAGAGCCGGCAACCGCCCCCACGGCACGCGGGCCAGCATGGCCAGCAACGGCACCGCCAGGAAGACGGCGGCGGCGGTGGCGGGCACCGCGAGCCATCGCGGGAGGGCCGGACGGGTCATCGACCGAATCCTGCGGCTCTCAGCACGTCCTGCCCACGGCTTCCGGTGACCAGGGTGATGAACTCAGTGGCCGGGCCGGGCGCGTGGGCGTGGGACGTGAGCCCGATCAGGTACTCGTTGGCGGCCTGGCCGGCACCCGCGATGGGGATTGCCGTCAGCTTGCTCGGGGACGCCATCGCGTCGGTCCGGTAGACGATCCCGGCGTCCGCCTGCCCGGTCTCCACCTTGGCCCGCACGTCGGTGACCTTGGTCTCCTCCGAGACCGGGTGCAGGGTGACGCCGAGGTGGTTCGCCAGTTTCGCCGTTGCCGAGCCGCACGGCACCCCGTCCGCGCAGACCACGAGCTTCGTGCCCTCCAGGGAGGCGTCCAGACCGGTGATGCCGGACGGGTTGCCGACCGGCACGATCAGGGTGAGCTCGTTGGAGGCGAAGCGGGCGGGCGTCGGGGTCATGGTGCCGGCGGAACTCGCCCGCTCCATGGTGTCCCGATCCGCCGCAGCGAAGACGTCGGCCGGTGCGCCCTGGGCGAGTTGGTCCACCAGGGTTGCGGAACCGTCGAAGGAGAACATGACCCGGACGCCGGGATGGGAGGCCTCGAACTCCGCGCCCAGCTGGGTGAAGCTGCCGTTGAGCGAGGACGCCGCGAACACCACCACCATGTGGGGGCCAGGCGAGCAGGCGGGGAGTAGCAGCAGCGCCGCGGCGCAGGCGAGCAGGCGCCTCACGGGCGAGCCTCCACGGTGACATTCGTGGCCTTGACGACAGCCGTGGCGATCGAACCGGGAACCAGCCCAAGCTCACGAACGGCCTCGGTCGAGATCAGCGACACCACCCGGAAGGGCCCGCACTGGAGCTCCACCTGCGACATCACCAGATCCGAGATGACCCCGGTGACGATCCCGGTGAAGTGGTTGCGCGCGCTGCGGCGGCCGGCGCCGCCGTCCAACCGGTCGAGGTCGGCGCGAGCTTCGGTCAGCAGGACCGCCAGTTCTGCACCGTCCACCGCCTGACGCCCGGCGGGGTCAAGGCTCACCGACAGTCGCCCCTGCTCGATCCACCGCCGCACCGTGTCATCGCTGACACCGAGGAGGGAAGCGGCGTCACTGATCCTGATCGTGCCCATGGCGACGATGCTAGCTGTCGAAGATGCGGATCGGGCCAGTGGTGACCATTCCGCAATTGCGGATCCCTGTCCTGACCTTGCGCCCCGTGGGTGACTTTGCGCGTGCTATAGCGGGCGCAGGGTGGGCGCAGGGGCGCAGAGTCGAGTGAGGCGCGGGCGCTGGGGCCGAGCGGTGGCGACTTTGCGCCCCGGGGTGACTTTGCGCCCCGGGGGTGACTTTGCGCGTGCCATAGCAGGCGCAGGGTGGGCGCTGGGGCGCAGAGTCGAGAGCGGCGCGGGCGCAGAGTCGAGAGCGGCGCGGGCGCAGGGGCGCAGAGTCGAGTGAGGCACGAGCGCTGGGGCGCAGCGGTGGCGACCGTGCGCCCAGCCCCCGAGGTGAGCTGTCGTCGAAGCCGACCGGGCCATCCTCACCGTCCGCGCAGCACCGCCCTTGTCCGTCCTGACTACCGGGGATGAGCATTCTTGCCGCTTCCGGCGCCGGGCTCTAGCACGAACAAGAACCCGGTGTCACCCTGAGATCAGGCCAGCGGGCATGGCCAATGGCTCGTCCGTGAAAGGGGGCGTTCCATGAAGAAGCTCTACTCACTCGTGGCCTACCTGGTGTGCGGATTGGTCGCCGTGCAGGCCGGCACCATGGTGTGGGCGCACTCCGGCATGTTCCAGTGGGTCGCCGCCGGCGGCGTCCTCGACAAGGCAGCCATCGAATCCAGTGACTCGCTCACCTTCGACGGCGTCCAGGGGTTCATGATCCACGGCATGAACGGGATGATGGTGATTCCCAGCGTCGCCGTCGTGCTGCTCGTCCTGTCGTTCTTCGCCAAGGTCCCCCACGGTGTGGCCTGGGCGATCGGGGTCGCCGTCCTGGTGGCGTTGCAGGTGGCCTTGGGGCTGTTGGGTCACGAGTTCACCATCAGTGGCCTCTTCCACGGCGTGAACGCCCTGGTGTTGTTCACCGTCGCGCTCCTGGCGGGGCTCCGCGCGCGTGGCTGAGGCTCGTCTGCGTTGGCTGCTCCCGCTGGGGCTCAGCCTGGCCGTCCTCGTCCCACTCGGGGTGCTGTGGCAGCGGAGCCTGATCCCGGGTTCGCTGTCGGTGTTGGACATGGGCGTCCCGGATTTCGGCACCGGGACGGTGTTCGGGGCCAGCGCCCACGATCACCACGGCGAGGCCGGCACGAGTGTGACCGACCTCGTCGACGCACCGAACCGCCCGGCCGACGTCACGGTCGACCTCCGCGCCGACGCTGCGCAGCTTGAGATCGCCGGTCGACCGGTTCAGGGGTTCACGGTCAACGGCACCTCACCGGGTCCGACGATCCGGGCCCAGCAGGGACAACTCGTCGAGGTGAGGTTCACCAACGGTTCCGTCCCAGGCGGTGCCACCCTGCATTGGCATGGGGTGGATGTCCCGAACGCGATGGACGGTGTGGCCGGGGTCACCCAGGATGCCGTGGACGTGGGCCACTCGTTCACCTACCGCTTCGTCGCGTCGCGGGCCGGTACCTACTGGTACCACTCCCACCAGGTCTCCCACCGCCAGGTGATCGGTGGGCTGCTGGGCGCCCTGGTCGTGTCCCCGGCCGGCGACGCCACGCCTTCCGAAACGGGTGACGTCGTGGCGATCGCCCATACCTACGCCGGGTTCCGCACGATCAACGGCCAGGCCGGCGACCTGCGGGTCGCAGCCGCGCCAGGAGACCGGGTCCGGGTGCGCGTGGTCAATACCGATAACGCCACGCTGCCGCTGTGGGCCGATCAGCCCGTGACACTGGCCGCCCTCGATGGGTCCGAGGTGAACCGACCCACTCCGCTGACAGGGGTGATGGTGGGGGTGGCCGCCGGTGGTCGCGCCGATCTCCTGGTGGACGTCCCGGCCGCTGGAGCGGCCCGCGTCCAGTTGTCCAAGTCGACGGCGGTCATCGTGGGGGCGGACGGGGTGGAACCGCCCCCGCCGTCACAGCCGTCGTCGTGGCTGGACCTGCTCTCCTACGGCTCACCACTGGCCACCACCCTGGACCCGACGCGCCCGGACCGCAGCTTCAGCTACCGGATGACCCAGCAGCCGGGCTTCGTGCGGGGGCGCCCAGGAGTCTGGTGGGCCATCAACGGCCAGCTCTATCCGCAGCTGCCGATGTTCATGGTGCGTCAGGGCGAACTGGTGGCCGTCCACTTCGACAACCAGACGACCGAAACCCACCCGATGCACCTCCACGGCCATCACCTGCTCGTGCTGGCCC
Organism: Propionibacteriaceae bacterium; assembly: GCA_016717345.1. GTDB lineage: Bacteria > Actinomycetota > Actinomycetes > Propionibacteriales > Propionibacteriaceae > Propionicimonas. Next base: position 21,318 of record JADKFR010000009.1, on the reverse strand, counting down.
GCAACCACCAGCCCGCGTCAGGCAGTCCGTGGTGGACCGACTCCCTCGACGTGCTGCCCGGCGAGAACTACGACGTGGTCTTCTGGGCCACCAACCCGGGCCTCTGGATGGACCACTGCCATAACCTCGACCACGCCAAGGACGGCATGATCACCCACCTGGCCTACGAAGGGGTCACCACGCCGTTCCGGCTAGGCGGCGATCACCTCAACGAGCCGGAATAGGGCCATCCCGAGCGTCCGGCGAGGCTCCGACCCGGTGTGACTAGAACCCGTGTCGAGCGCGACTGGCCTGCTCCTGGGCCCGGAACAGCCCGAATCTCGGCAGGAACTTGTCCCAGTCGATGCTGTGGGCGTCGATTTCGGGCCCGTCGATACAGGCGTGCTTGCGCACCAGCTTGTCGCCTTCAGTGACTGGCACCATGCACGCGCCGCACATGCCGGTCGCATCGACCATGATCGAGTTCAGGCTCGCCACGCACAAGACCCCGTACGGCTTGGTGAGGTCCGAGACCGAACGCATCATCAGCGGGGGCCCGATGGTGACGACTTCAGCGATCTGCCGTCCCCCGCCATCGCGGGCCGCGATCAGCAAGCGCTCCAGCGGGGTGGTGACGAAGCCCTGCACCCCGACTGATCCGTCGTTGGTGGCGTAGATCACGTCCAACTGTTCACCGAACTCGGCCTTCAGGAGCCCGATGCGTTCCTCGGCGCCGTCCCAGAACATCAGGTCGGCGCTGCGGAACCCCGAAATCAGGGTGACGTGGTTACCCAGGCGCAGGTGCTCCCGCATGATCGGGTAGACCGGTGGTAGCCCGAGGCCGCCGGCGGTGAACACGACCGTTGAGCCGTCGTCGTAGCGGTGGAGGTCGCTGGGCCGTCCCAGGGGGCCGGCGATCCCGGCGATCGCCTGGCCGACGCGCATCGCGTTGATCTCCAGGGTGCTGGTGCCCATTCCCTGGACGACGAGGGTGATCGTCCCCTGCGCCTCGTCCCAGTCGGCCAGGGTCAGCGGGATCAACTCCCCATCCGGCACGGGCAGCACCCGGACGAACTGGCCGGCGCGGGCTGCTCGGGCGACCACCGGGGCCCGGACGGTGAACTCCTCGATCCCGCCGCTGAGGTGGTTCTTGGCGACGATCACCGGCAGTTCACCGGCCAACTCGGTATAGGCGAGGGCCCGGGCCACCTGGTCCTTGATCTCGACCGGGTCAAGCCCCCCCAGGGTTTCGATGATCTCGCGGGCCGCCGACTGGCCGTCCCCGGCCGCCCGGATGGCGGTCGAGCCGCCACGGGCCGCGTCCCCTCCGGTGTAGACGCCGGCCAGCGTCGTTTCCTGGGAGTCCTCGTCAACCTGGACGAGCGTCCCGTGGGAGGTGACCGACAGGCGGGGCTCGGAGTCCTTGATGATCGGGTTCGCCGAGTTCCCCAGCGCCATGATGACCAGGTCCGCCGGCAGCGACGTGGTGCGTCCGGTGGAGAGCGGACGGCGGCGCCCGGATCCGTCCGGCTCGCCCAGTCCCATCACCTCGAGCGTGGCACCGGTCACGAAGTGGGTCGTCTCGTCGCCGGTGAACTCGGTGGGGGAGCGCAGCACCTCCAGCTCGATGCCCTCCTCCAGGGCGTGCTCGAGTTCCTCGACGCGAGCCGGCATCTCGGCGCGGGTGCGGCGATAGACGATCGTCACCTGGGCGCCCAACCGGCGGGCGGTCCGGGCCGCGTCCATCGCGGTGTTGCCGCCGCCGATGATGAGAACCTGCTTGCCGGCCGTGGCGGGCAGGGGGGTTTCGTGATCGGGGCGGTTGGCCTGCATCAGGTTCACGCGGGTCAGGAACTCGTTCGCCGACATGACGTTGAGCAGGTGTTCCCCGGGCACGTTGAGGAACCGCGGCAGCCCAGCCCCGCTGCCCACGAACACCCGCGCGAAGCCGGCGCCCCGCAGGTGTTCCAGGGTGGCCGTCTTGCCGACCACGAAGTTGGTGACGAACCGTCCGCCGAGCAGCCGGATCTTCTCGACGACGTCGTCGATCAGTTGGTTCGGCAGCCGGAATTCGGGGATGCCGTACCGCAACACCCCACCCAGGGCGTGGAAGGCCTCGAACACCGTCACCGGGAAGCCCTGGGCGGCGAGCAGGTAGGCGGTGATCAGCCCGGAGGGACCCGAGCCGACGACGGCGATCGGCGGACGGGTCGCCACCCGCCACGGATCGTCGGTGCCGGCAAAGCGCGCCCTGGCTCCGTCAGGGTTCGCCAGCTTGTCCCACTCCGGCAGGAACCACTCCAACTGGCCGATGCTCATCGAGTGCTTGTGGATGCACATGCCCTGGCACTGCAACTCCTGCGGGCACACCCGTCCAGTCACGTTCGGCAAGGGGTTGCAGGATTCCAGCATCTCCAGGGCCTCCCGGAACCTTCCGGTGCCGATGAGCTCGAACATCCGCGGGATGTGGATCTTCACCGGGCAGCCGCCCTGGGGTTCGCGGTGGCCGGCGATCAGGACGCCCAGCTCGCAGGGCGCCTCGGCGCACTGCTTGTCCCGCAACGCCTCCAACCAGACGAACAGTTCGACGTCGCGCCGGGTGTACCCGAGATCCAGGTACCCGAGGAACCCTTTGTTGACCAGCTCGAAGTCCTCGGAACGGTCCTGCGGCTCCCGGATGTAGGGACCGATGCCGTTGCCGGCCGGCCAGTTCTGCGACAGCCCCGCAAACATCGGGTACTGCTGGGACAGATGAGCTTCGAGGGCACGGACGAACATCCGCTTCTTACCGACCGGCAACTGCCACAGGAACCGCATCACCACCCGGCTGGCGTCGTCGTCGCGACTCAGCACGCTCCACAGTTGGCGGGTGAAGTCGGCGCTCAGCTCGGCTTGCTGGAACTCCCAGGCCACCGCCTCCATGCCGTCGGCGGTGAACAGCTCCCGGAAGGCGCGGGGATCGGCGACCAGTCGGCGCTCGAGCAGGCCCAGCTGGTTGGAGAAGGACGGGGCGCTCATTGGATGATCTCCGCGTCGCAGGTGGCCTTCACGCGGGTGATCCGGGCGGTGAGTTCCGCGGTCAGCTCCAGGCCGTCCAACGCCTCGGGACGCATTCGTCCCACCGTCTTGGGCTGCCCGTCCAGCACGATCGTGGCCTTCTCGAAGAGTTGGGGCAGTTCCTGGTAGCAGGTCGCGCAGTCGTTGCAGCGGGGGACGTCCGCCTCATCCAGCCAGATCGGCCGCTCGGCCACGGCGGTGGCCGCCGCCGGCGCCGCGACGGCGGGTGCCTCCATCTGGCCACCGAAGCCGAGCCCCAGGCGCAGCGGGCCACCGGCCGGTGCCTCGCTGGAGGTGGCCAGGTCGGCCATCGCCTTGGCGATCACGTCCAGTGCCGACTCCCGCGCGTCGAGTGCCTCGCTGTACTTCGACGCCCAGGCTTCGACCTCAACCCGGTGGTGAACCGCCAGGACGGCCTCGGACTTGCCGTCGAGGAATTGCAGGGTCTGCCAATACCGCTTGCGGTCCTCCACCAGCGCCACGATGCTCGCCGAGCACGCCATCTTCACCAGGTGCCCGCTTCGATCCGTGGTGAACACGAACGGAACCCGGGCGGTGCGCTCGTGGGCGCGCAACTCGACGAAGTCGGCGATCGGCATGGCCCGATCTTCTTCGTGCGCGGCCAACCAGCGGAATTGCTTGGCGAAACGCTGCTCCCCGATCGCAAAGTCGGCGGGCGTGAGCGGCATGGTCTTCAGCTGAAGCTGACCTCGGGCGTCTCGGTAGGTCAGCGTCGTGGTGACCCACAGCGCATCCGGCTCCGGGTTGCCCTCCAGGCTGAAGCGCTGCGCCACGGTGGTGCCGCGCCGGGGGTCGTGGGTGAACAGCGGGCTCACCCGGCTCTCGACCGCCAGCCGCGAGCGGGCCGTGGCCTGGTCCTCGGGCATGCCGTTCTCGGTGTCGCACGGGGTGTAGGCGATCATCAGGGCCGCGCCCTCGTTGAACCCCAACAGGTCCGCCGAGGCGCGCAGGAAGTGGCCGTGGAACGCGGTTGCCACCGAGCACACGTAGACGCCGGGGTGGAACGAGGCCAGCAGGCCGATCTCCTTGCGGGATTCCTGCTTGCCGGCGTGCGCGCTGCCGTAGCGCGCCAGGTCCGCGTCCTGGCCGGCGTGGCTCGCAGTGGACGCCTGGCCGCCGGTGTTGGAGTAGCCGCCGGTGTCGAGCACCAGCGACTTGATCGGAGTCCCTCCGGCCAGCACCCGCGACAGCGCGCCGAAGCCGATGTCGAAGGCGGCGCCGTCACCGCTGATCGTCAGCACGACGGGGATCAGCGCCCTCTCCTCCGCGGTGAAATCACGCCACGACAAGGTGCTCAGCGCTGTCTCGTGGACGGAGGGGTCGTAGCTGCCGTCCAGCAGCAACCGGGCCAGGCGCAGGGCCCTGACCTCCCCGACCAGACCCGAGACCAGGCCCTCGAAGATGCCGACGGCCAGCGGTTGGGCATCCTGGAACAAGCCGTTCACCCACGGGTCGAGGTAGGGCGAGAACGGCATGGTCGAGGCGTAGACGCTCGAGCAGCCGGTCGAGTTCGCGATCACCGTCGACGCCGGACCGTTGCCGGTCGGCCCCGACTCGTAGAGGTAGAGCCTGCGCTCCAGTTCGGCCACGGTGTCGGTGACCCGAGCGCGGCGGGAACTGGTGGGCGGCAGCGACTCCAGCAGGACCGTCAGCCGGGCCAGGGTGTCGTCGAGGGTCCGCAGGTGGGCCGCCGTGCGGTCGTCCCCGATCCGGTGGCTCAACGAGTTCAGCAGGTGGATCGCGGTGACCTCGCCGCACCCCCGGCAGGCACCATGGCCACCGGTCATCGAGTAGTAGTCGGACCGGTTGAGCAGGATCCGCTTGATGTCGCCGCCGGGCGCGGTGGCCCCAGCGGTCAACCGCTCTCGGGCGTGTCCGGAAGCTTGGTCAGGCGCTCGAAGCGGGTTTCGAGCTCGTCCAGCAGCCGGGCGTCCTGCTCGACGGGGGCGAGCGCGTTCGGTCCGCAGACATCGATGCACTGCAGGCACCCGGTGCACTTCCACGGGTCGATCACCGCCGAGAAGAGAGTCCCGCTGCCGGCGCTCTGCTTCTCCAGGGCATCGAAGAGCGGACGGGTACGTGCTACGGGGAAGGCAGCCAACGCCCTGACAACCTCGCCCACCTGCTGGGCGGGCACCTGGTCGGCGGGGAGCGCGGTGAGGGAGTCCTCGGCGACCGCGTCCAATTCGGCGGCGGTGTCGGCGCGCAAGCGGCGGCGGATCTCGGCTGACCACGCGGGAACCAGTCCGTACCACGCCGCTCGTTGCGGCTCGGAGGCCAGGGCCGCATCGATGGCGGCTCCCAGCAGGTCGTCGATCTCGTGCCCGGAGTTGGGGATCGCGTTGTCCGGGCAGGCCAGTGCGCACTCCATGCAGGCGGTGCAGGCCGCTGCGTCGAAGACCGGGATCGTCCGCCGGAAGATTCCCTTGTTCTTGGTCGCCCCGGTTCCGACCGGCATGAACAGGCCGGTGCCCGGCAGGACGGGGGCCTCGTCGGTCGTACCCTCCCGCAGCGGCCGGGCCAGGATCTCCTCGAAGTACGCGGGATCGAACAAGCCGCTGGTGCGTTCCTGAGTAACCGTGGGGGTCATCGACAGCGACAGCGCCGGCTTGAGCCCCACCCGCAGCAGATCGGACTCGACGGCCTCGAACGCCGGATCGGTGTAGTCGACGGCCACCGCGCCCATCCCGTCGCGGACGACGGCCATGTTTGCTTCGATGACGGTCTCGCCCCGCCGTCCGAACTTGTGGGCCAACTCCGAGCGGACTCTGGACTCGACGTCCTTGCTCGACTGGCCGCGGGCCACCCCGTCCACGTGCCCGATGATGGCGCCGATGAAGGCGATGCCCATCATCCGGGTCTCCAACTGCGGGTTGGGCGCATGGGCTCGCGCGATGGCGAACGCGTCCAGCACGAAGAACCGGATGCCGCGCTCCTTGATGGCTCGGCGGGCATGCGCGGGCAGGTCGCGCCAGACCTCCAGAGGCTTCTGGTCGGACTGCATGATCAGCGTTCCGCCCTGGACCAGGCCCTTCAGCGGGTTGGTGTGCGAGAACACCTGATGGTCGGGGGCGATGACGACCTCGACGTCCTCCAGTTCGGCGTTCGTCAGCAGCACCGGCTCCGGCGACAACGTGATGTAGAAGTTGGTCGCCGCTCCGGATTTCTCCGAGCCGTACTTGGGTGCCGACTTGGAGTGCATGCCCAACAGCGAGGCCAGCAGGTCGGTCAACAGCTTGCCGGTGGCCACCGTCCCGTAGCCGCCCACCGAGTGGAACCGGAGTCGCAGCGCGCCCGGGGGCAGCACGACCGGGTTGGGTTCGGTCTCCAGAGCCATCAGCTGCGTCTCCGGGTAGGCCACCCGCAGCCGCTCCTGGATCGCCGCCACGGTGGGGGTCGGGTTCGCGGTGAAGAACTGCGAGCCCAGGTACACCAGTGGCGCGGGGGCTTCGCGGGTCATGTTGCGGAAGGCGGCGACGAGGTACCGCGGCTGGACGTCGTGGCCCCCGAGGCCGAAGATCGCCGTGGTCATTCGGGGGAGTGCGGCCAGCGCCGGGATGCCCGGGTAGGGCAGGGGAGCCTCCCCGGCCTCGCCGTTGGCCCGCGCCCGGAACATCGCCTGGGTGACGAGGCGGGTCAGGGCCGTGTCGTCGGAGCGTTCGAGGACGGTGACCGCCTTGGCAGTTCCCAGGGCCGCCACCAATTCCGCCTCCGGGAACGGCTGCAGCAACTTGACCGACACCACGCCGACCTTCAAGCCCAGTCCGCGCAGGTACGGCAGGACTGCCCGCACGTCGTCGGTGATCGAGCCAAGGCCCACCATGACGTAGTCGGCGTCCTCGCAGTCGTAGCTGAGGACGGGGGAGTAGTCGCGGCCGGTGAGGTCGCGGTACTCCGCCATCGCCTGGCGGACCAGGTGGGGCACGGCGCTGGCGAAGTGGGTGCGGTGGTCGGCGGAGCCGGCCTGGAAGTCGGGCTGGTTCTGGACCGGCCCGGTCAGTCCCGGATTGTGGGGATCCACCAGGGCGGGAACCAGTTGGCGGGTGCCTCGGGGCCAGGCGTTCAGCCACTGCCGGCGCCACTGGGGCCGCAGCGACTCGGGCACCAGGGGGTAGGTCCGGTCGAGCAGGGTGCCGTCGTTGTCCACCTCGATCGCCTCGGCCAACGTGTCGAGCGTAGCGCGTAGGGCAGCCAGGCCGGCGGAGTCGAAGTCGTCAGCGTGCCGGTCGAGGTAGCGCAGCAACTGGAAGCGGCGGCCTTTCGCCCCGAACAGCAACTCCTGCGCGACCGTCGGGCAGGCGATCCGTCCCTGCGGGTCACCGAGGTACGCGCGCAGCAGGTCCGGCTCGGGCAGCAACACCTCGCTCATCATGTGACTGGTCGCGAAGCCGTCCATGGTGTTCGCGACCGGGATCAGTGACAACGAGGACGCCCGGTACGAGATGGCCGCCAGGTCCGCGGCCTCCTGGGGGTTCGAGCCGAACAGGATCGTGTAGCCGGTCGGCAGCATGGCGTAGATGTCGTCGTGACCAGCCATCACGTTGAGCGAGTGCTTGGTCACCACCCGGGCGGCCACATGCAGGACGAAGCCGCCGATCTTCTTGCCCACGGTGACGTAGTGGGATTCCAGGCCGTAGAGGATGCCCTGGCTGGACGAGGCATTTGAGACGAACATGCCGCCGGTCAGCGCAGCGCCTAGCGCGCCGGACTGCGCGGAGTGCTCACCCTCGGGCTCGAAGAAGAACGGGTGTTTGCCCCAGACGTTGAGCTGGCCCTCAGCACGGGCCGCCTCGAAGATTTCGGAGATCTCCGTGGACGGTGTGATCGGGTAGCCGATCACACCTCCGCAGACGTGCTTCATGACGTAAGCGACGGCGCCGTTGCCATTGATGACATCGGGGACGCCCGGGAAAGCCGAGGTGCCTGCGGACATGTGGGTCCTTCTTCAATGCAGAGTGATGTGCCTGCATTGTCTCTCCGCGTGCGGTGGGGGGCAAAACGCCTGGTGTCCGCGCCCCCGACCGCACGCCCAGGACAGCACGCTCCTAGCAGGCGAGTCCGCAGGCGAAGCCCTCCCGGCTGGCGCGCAACCCGTCGGCCGGCTCGAGCGCGTCGCCGACCACCTGCACCGGGGCGACCTGGCGGAGAGCCTCCACAGGCCCGACCTCGCTCACCATGCCGAGCGCCAGCACCACCGTGTCGCACGGCAGGGAGCGCGGGACCCCGTCCTGTTCGATCGTCACGGCCGCGTCGCTGATCCCGGTGATCGTGGCCCCGACGAGGGCCTGAACCTTGTACTCCTGAAGTTCCTTCATCAGGAAGTACCGACGGGAGGCGTTCTCCTCCAGGGCAACCCCAGGGAGTTGATCGACGATGGTCACCTGACGTCCGATCGACGCGAGGTAGAGCGAGGTCTCACTGCCGATCATGCCGCCCCCGGCGACCACCACCCGAGCGCCCACGTGCGCCCGTCCGGTGAGGACGTCGCAGGCTTCGACCACGCCTGCCCCGTCCAGTCCCGGGAGCGGGGGACGCAGGTGCCTGGCGCCGGCGGCGTACACCACCAGGTCGGGCTGCACGGCCTCGACCAGCTCAGGGGTCACCGTCGAGCCCAAGTGGACCGAGACTCCCAATCTGCCCAGTTCCTCACTGAGCCAGGTGATGTAGGAGGTCAACTCGCCCTTGCCGGGCGGGATGGCACCGACGGTGAAGTTCCCCCCAAGATGGTCCTGGCGTTCATGCAGCACCACGTCGTGCCCCGCGAGCCGGGCGCCACGTGCGGCTTCCAGTCCGGCTGGCCCGCCGCCGACCACGAGCACCCGCTTGGAGGTGGGCGCAGCCTGGATCTCCTGGACACCCTCGAACCCCAGGGACGGATTGACCAGGCACCTGATCGGCTGGTTGAGGAACAGGATCGAGATGCACCCCTGGTTGCAGCCGATGCACTGCCGAATCTGCTCGGGATGGCCGTCGGCGTACTTGCGGGCGAAGTCCGGGTCGGCCAGTGAGGCCCGTCCAAACGAGACCAGGTCGGCCTGACCGGCCCGCAGGATGCTCTCGGCGACCGCCGGCTCCTTGATCCGGCCGACGACCTGCACCGGGATCCCGACCACCTGCTTGACCGCGGCGGCGAAGTCCGCGAGCCAGGCGTAGGGACGCCCCAGCGGGGGAATGATCGCCCAGGCGCTCTCGTAGGTGCCGGCGCTGAGGTGCACCAGGTCGATGCCGGCCGCCTCCAGGCGTTGGCAGATCACCAGGGTTTCGGCCAGGTCTCGGCCGCCGATCACGTACTCGTCCGCCGAGATCCGGAACGAGACCACGAAATCGTCGCCGCACTTGGCGCGGATGTCAGCCACGATCTCCAGCGGGAAGCGCAGCCGGTTGTGCAGCGGGCCGCCGTACTCGTCGGTCCGCTTGTTCGAGTACGCCGACAGGAACTGGGCGATCAGGTACCCGTGCGCCCCGTGCACCTCGACGCCGTCGAAACCGGCCTGCTGGGCCCGGCGTGCGGTGTCGCCGAACTGCCCGACGATGGTGCGGATCTCGTCACTGGTCAGGGCGTGGGGAACCTCTCCCATGGTGGGGCACGGCAGCGCGGACGCTGACACCGGTTGGGCCCCGATGATCGCCGAAGCCGTCTGCCGGCCACAGTGGTAGATCTGGGCGAAGATCTTGGCGCCCGCGGCGTGGACCCGCTGAGTCAGCTCACGGTGGGGCGCGATCTGCTCGTCTTTCCACAGGCCCGCGCACCAGAAGCCGCGGCCGTGCGGGTCGACCGCGTAATCCTCGGTGATGATGAGGCCGAAGCCACCGGCGGCCCGGGCCTCGTGGTAGGCGATGTACTGCTCGGTGGGCATCCCATCGTCGTCGCAGTAACAGGTGACCATCGGGGCGACGGCCATGCGGTTCTTCAGTTCGAGCTTCCCCACCTGCAGCGGCGAAAGAAGTGTCGGCGACATCGCATCTCCTTCAATGCCGGCGAGGCCCCGTTGCCTCGCCTCACGCGCCCCTGACCGGGGCCACGAGGCGCCTCCTTCGAGGCTACTCCCGTCCGAGCCCGGACGGGAGCGCATCGAGGCGTCTCAGGCCGAGCGGCGGGTTCCCGCCGCGGGACGCCGGCCACGATCGCGCCGGCTGGAGAAGGCCGCCGCCGAACCCGCCGGGCGCGAACCCGTGGCCGAACGTGAACCAGTTGCCGAGCGAGATCCGGTGGCCGGACGTGAAGCGGTGGCCGGACGCGGGGCCTTGCGTACCTGCGGTTGCGGGGCGGCAACGCGCGAGGCGGCTACCGGGGCATCGGCCGGCCGGACGGACGGGGCCACCTCACCGACCAGCGCCAGGACCCGGGCGTCACCGGCGCTCACGCTCGTCGGCGCGACGTCGATCTTGGCGGCGCGGGCCAGGGCCTTGAAGTCACCGCGCTGTTCGGGGAGCACCATGGTGACGACGTCGCCGCCGTGACCGGCGCGCGCGGTCCGTCCGGAACGATGCAGGTACGCCTTGTGCTCGGCCGGCGGGTCGACGTGGACGACCAGTTCGATGTTGTCGACGTGGATCCCGCGGGCGGCGATGTCGGTGGCCACCATCACGTTCACGTCGCCGGAGGCGAACGCCTCCAGCCCCCGCTCACGGGCGTTCTGCGAGAGGTTGCCGTGGAGTTCCACCGCCGGGATCCCCGACGAGGTCAGTTGGCGGGCCAGCTTCTTCGCCTGGTGCTTGGTGCGCGTGAACAGCAGCCGCCGGCTGGTTCCCCCGGCCAGAGCCTTGACGACCTCACCCTTCTGGGCGGCGTCGGGCACCAGGAACACGTGATGCTCCATGGAGGTCACAGCGGACTCCGCGCGATCCACGCTGTGCACCAACGGCTCGTGCAGGAACTGGGCCACCAGTTTGTCGACACCCCGATCGAGGGTGGCCGAGAACAGCAAGCGTTGGGTGCCGGACGGGGTGGCCTTGAGGATCCGGGTCACGCCCGGCAGGAAGCCGAGGTCGGCCATGTGATCCGCTTCGTCGAGCACGGTCACGGCGACGGAATCGAGCGCCACCTGCCGCTGCCCCATCAGGTCCTCCAAGCGGCCAGGGGTGGCCACCACGATGTCGACACCCCGCCGCAGGCTTTCCACCTGCCGGAGCTGGCTGACGCCACCGAAGATGGTCATCACGCGCAACCCGGCCGCTTGAGCGAGGGGCTCCACGGTTTGGGTGATCTGAGTGGCGAGTTCGCGGGTGGGGGCCAGGACGAGAGCGCGCGGATGCCCGGGCCGGGAGCGACGGGGAATCGCCTCGCCGGAGGGGACGAGGCCGGCCAGTCGTGCCACCAGCGGCAGCGCGAAGGCCAGGGTCTTGCCGGAGCCGGTGCGGCCACGGCCCAGGACGTCCCGGCCGGCGAGGGTGTCGGGCAGGGTGGCGGACTGGATCGGGAAGGGCGCGGCGATGCCGCTGCGGGTGAGGGAGGCCACGAGGGGGATGGGGACGCCCAGGGCGTCGAAGGTTCCGGGCGTGGTGGTGTGGGACACGGTAATGACTGCTTTCACAAGAGGTTCACCGCCGGCATCTCCGCTCACTCGTCATCGGCGGAGATCCGCCGGCAAGGTGGCCGTGCAGTGCGATGTCGGGCCCTTCCAATCGGTAGGCCCTGCCTTCATTCTCCCACAGGTGCCCCGCGTCGCCCAATCCGGACAAAGCCGAAGGCCGTCCTTCCTGCCGAAGCAGGAGGGACGGCCTTCGGGTGATCGGGTGTCAGGCGGGACGGATGTTGGCCGCCTGCAGGCCCTTGGGGCCCTGCGTGGTGTCGTACTCGACCCGCTGGTTCTCTTCGAGAGTGCGGTAGCCGGAAGTCGCGATGGCGGTGAAGTGGGCGAAGACGTCAGCGGAGCCGTCGTCGGGGGCGATGAAGCCGAAGCCCTTGTCGGCGTTGAACCATTTGACGATGCCAGTGGCCATGAATGTATTTCCTTCTGTGTTGCTTGGTCGCAGGGTGCGACCTGCCCACACCGGACGGTGTGGGTGACTTATGGATGCCCGGGGGCGTGGGAGGTGCCGCCGCAGGTGCGGGGCTGGAAATCCTTGATGAAGAGTTCCGATCGTCCAGGGTGATGCCACCGAGTAATGCGAGTGGCAAATGCCGAACGCTGCGGATCACGCTACACCATTACCCGCGCCATGGCCCAGTTCAGCCGATCAAGTCGCCCGGTTCGTCGTCGACCCCGTCCGCGTTCATGTCTGCGGCTCGCGCCTTGTGCGCATCCCAGCGCAGTAACGCGGCTGCCAGCAGCGCGGCCACCAGCGTGCCGCCCAGGACGGCGATCTTGGCGCCATCGGCGTGCAACCCTTCGGGAAAGGAGAGTTCAGCGATCAGCAGTGACACCGTGAAGCCGATGCCCGCCAGGAGGCCGATCGGCAGCAGGTCCCGCAAGCCGATCGAACCCGGAAGCCGCAGGGGTGTCAGCCAGGTGACCAGCGCGGTCGTGCCCAGCACGCCGATCAACTTGCCGGCCACGAGGCCGACCACGACTGCCAGCACGACCGGTTGCCCCAGCACGGCGCGGGGCCCGTCGCCGTCCACGATGTTCACCCCGGCGGAGAAGAAGGCGAAGATCGGCAGTGCCAGGGCCGTCGACCAGGGTCGCACGGCGTGTTCGTAGGCGACGGTGCGGGCGCCGGCTTCACCATGACGGGCAACGGCCGGGACGCTGAAGCCGAGCAGCACCCCGGCGATCGTCGCGTGCACTCCCGAGGAATGCATGAAGTGCCAGGCCAGCGCCGCGAGCGGGAGCAACAGCCACCAGGCCGCCTGGCGGAGCCGCGCCACCAGGGCGAACCCGGCCACACCGGCCAGCGCGAGGCCCAAGCTCAAGGGCTCAATGTGGTCGGTATAGAAGACGGCGATCACGATGATCGCCAGCAGGTCGTCCACCACGGCGAGGGTGAGCAGGAACAGCCGCAACGACACGGGGAGACCCCGTCCGAAGATCGCCAGCACCGCCAAGGCGAAGGCGATGTCGGTGGCGGTGGGAATCGCCCACCCGGCGCTGGCTGTCGGGTCTCCGAGCAGCAGGACGATGGCGGTGAACAGCAAGGCCGGCACCGCCATGCCGCCGACGGCCGCCAGCACCGGAACCGCAGCCTCCCGTGGGGATCGCAGGCTCCCCGCCACGAACTCGTTCTTCAGTTCCACCCCCACCACGAAGAAGAAGACCGCCAGCAGCCCATCGGCGGCCCAGGCGGCCAGGGAAAGGTTGAGGTGCAACGACTCCGGTCCGACCACTGCCCGGGAGAGGGCGGCATAGCTGGCACGCCACGGGGAGTTGGCCCAGATCAGGGCCAGCGCCGCAGCGGTCAGGAGGAGCGCGCCCCCCACCACTTCGGAAGCCAGGGCCCGCCGGAGTCGCCCGTGGGGCGGCGTAGCTGGAGCGTGGGGCGCGTTCATGAGTCTCCTGGGCGAGGCCGTGGGCCGGACCGGCCGATCGATGGGGACCCACGCTACAGGCGGGAGCGCTGCGTGGTTGGATCAACCCATGGGTGTGGCTGCTGACGGCGGACGGCTGGGACCGGTTCGGTTGGCCTGGGCCGAGCCGTCGCGGCGGGAGGTGTCGTTGAGCCTGGTCGACCAGCAGCGTCTGGTGGGGTTCCCCCCTGCCAGGCAGGTGGCGTTCCGCACCGGACGAGACCTGCTCACTGGCCTGATCAGGCCACTGGTGCCGGCGAGCGGCTGGGAGGTGACCACCGGGGCGTGCCGGCACTGCGGGCAGTTGCATGGCGCGGTGATCGTGACCGGTGCCTCCGTAGAGGTCTCGGTGTCGTATTCAGCCGGGATCGTGGTCGCCGCCGCAGCCCCGGCGTCCGATGTGGGCAAGCTGGGCGTGGACGTGGAGGCGGACCTGCCCGACCCCGTCCGCGACGCTCACCTGCGCCGGCTGCTGGGCGGGAGATCGGAGGCCCCCCTGCGTCACTGGTGCCGGGTGGAGGCGTTGCTGAAAGCGGACGGACGGGGTCTGCGCGTTGACCCGGCAACCGTCCGGCTGGACGACCCGGCCTACCAGGTGCGGGACGTGGCCGGCCCGCCGGGCTTTCTGATCAGCCTGGCGTGGACTTGGCCGGCAGTTTCGGTAACCCTGCCTGGTGCAGCCAGGGGGTGAACAGCGACGTCAGTTCGCGTCCGGCCACGGTCTCTGCGAGGGCGACGAAGTCGGCGGTGGTGCCGGTGGCGTGTCGCTTGGCGTCGGTCCAACCTCGCAGGATCCCGAAGAAGGTCGCATCGCCCACCACCCGCCGCAACGCCTGCAGGGCCAGCGCGCCGCGCTTGTACACCCGGTCGTCGAACATCCTCGCCGCGCCCGGATCGGCCAGGACCAGGTCCTGCGGGAGCCGGGCGAGCAGCGCCCGATGGTGCTTGGCCTGTTGCTGGCAGCTCAACTGGCCGGCCTCCTCCGACCACAGCCACTCGGCGTAGCAGGAGAACCCTTCGTTCAGCCAGATGTCCTGCCAGGTCGCGACGCCGACACTGTTGCCGAACCACTGGTGGGCCAGTTCGTGGGCCACCAGGCGTTCCGAGCTGCCGCGGCCATCCAGATGGTTGGCGCCGAAGACGGCCATCCCCTGGGCCTCCAGGGGGATCTCCAGGTCGTCCGAGGTGACCACGAGGTCGTAGCGACCCATCGGGTACGGTCCGAAGCGATCCTCGAAGAGCGCGAGCATGCGGGGGAGGCAGGCGAGGTCGGCCTGAACGCGTGCCGCCAGGGGTGCGGGGTAGGCCACGGTGCCGGACACCGTGGGCAGGTTGAGAGGGCGGCTGCGGTACCGTCCGACGTGCAGGGCGACGAGGTAGCTGGCGGTGGGAATCGCCTCGGCGAACACCCACGTCACCCGGCCCGAGGACCGGGTCTGCGAGATCGGCCGACCCGTCGCCAGGACGGTGTACCCGTCCTCCACTGACACCTGGATCCGGTAACGGGCCTTGTCGGAGGGCCGGTCGTTGCACGGGAACCAGGTCGGCGCGCCGGTGGGTTGCGAGCCGACCAGGAGTCCGTCGGCCAACTCCTCCCATCCGAGTTGGCCCCACCGGGTGTGGCGCGGCACGGGATGACCGCCGTAGCGGACCGTCACCTGGAAGGCCGTCCCCGCCGCGATCGGAGCCGGCGGTTTCACCACCAGCCCGCGCGGTCCCTGCCGGTACCTGGTTCGCTTGTCGTCGTCCACTTGGACGCGCGAGGCGCGCAGGCCGACGAGGTCCAGGCTGAAGCTGGTCAACGGTTGACGTGCCACCGCCGAGATCACCGCCACGCCATCGAGCCGGTTGGTGAGCACCCGGTACTCCAGGTCGAGGGCGTAATGCAGCACGCCGAACGTCACGTCCCCACTCTGGGGGGTGTAGGGATCGCCCGTCACGAAGCCTCCGCCTGATACGCGCGCACCTTCACCACACGCCACGGACCGATGGGGTTGCCACTCCAGCGGCTCCCGACCGGGACCCGCTCCCCGCGCATCACCAGGGACGCGGGCCCGATTGTCGCATGGGCACCGATGGTGGCTCCCGGCAGGACGATGCTGTGCGGACCGAGGGTCCCGCCCTGCTCGATCACGACCTGGTCCATGCTCATGATTCGATCATGGAAGAGGTGGGTCTGCACAACGCAGCCCCGGTTCACGGTGGCCCCGTCGCCGAGGCGAACCAGGTCGGGTTCGGGTAGCCAGTAGGTGTCGCACCAGACCCCCTTGCCGATCCTGGCCCCCAGGCTGCGGAGCCAGAGCGCCAGAGCGGGCGTGCCCGTCATGGCGCTGGCGAACCAGGGCCCGGCCACCATTTCGGTGAAGGTGTCGGCCACCTCGGTGCGCCAGACGAAGCTGGACCACAGCGGGTGGGTGCCGGCCCGGATCGGGCCGACCACCAGCCATTTCATCAGCGTCGAGATCGCGGCGGCAGCGAAGCCGGCGGCCAGCATCACCACCCCGGACAGGGCCAGGGCCCAGGCCAACCCCAGGTTTTCCACCAGCCACGCCAGGCCCAGCAGCACCCCCAGGCCGAGGGCGCAGGTCACGACCACGGCCGCGATCCGGCAGGCCTCCCAGGCGCCCCGCGCCCAGCGCAGCCCGAGGGCGGGACGGTAGGTGCGTCCGAGGTCGCCGCCCACCGCGACCCGGCGCAGCCGAACCGGCGGCGAGCCGAGCCAGGACGATCCGGGCTTGGCCTTCACCGGCGCCACCGACAAGACGGCGACCAGGCCGTCGCGGGGGACGGTATGGCCCACGCCCGCCATTCCCGAATTGCCGAGGAAGGCGCGCTTGCCGATGGTCACCCGTCCGATCCGCAACCACCCGTTGCGCAGGTCGTAGGAGGCCACCATGGTGTCGTCGGCCAGGAAGGCGCCGTCCTCGACGGTGGTCATCGACGGCAACAGCACCACCGTGGAGGCTTCCACGTCGCGCCCGATCCTGGCTCCCAGCAACCGCAGCCACAGCGGAGTGATGAGGCTGGCGTAGAGCGGGAACAGCATGGTTCGGGCCTGGTCCAGCAGGCGTTCGGTGCTCCAGGCCTGCCACCCGGCACGGCTCCGCACCGGGTAGGTACCCGGCTCCAGGCCGATCGCGAGGAGCCTCACCAGGACGATGATGGACCCGGCCAGCACCAGTCCCGCCGCGAGCACGCCGGGCAGCAGCCAGGGCAACCCGGCAGCGACCGCCTGAGCAACATCGCTGGATCCCCTCATGCCGTAGGCCACCGGCACGGCACCCAGGGACAGCGACGCGATCGGCAGCAGGCCGAAGATGACCGACGAGGTCCCGTAGGCGACGAGCCAGCGCCGTCCGCCCTGGGGACGTTCCGCCGGCCAGTCGGCCGACGGCTCTCCGGCGCGCACGGCGGGGGAGCCCGCCCACAGCTGGCCCGATCGCACCCGCCCGAACACCGCTGACCCTGGTGCCACTTCGGCCCCGGCGTCGATCCGGGTGCCGGGTGCCAGCGTGCTGCGGGCCCCGACCGTGGCGCGCGCGCCGATCCGGATGCCACCGATCCGGACGGTGTCCCCGTCGATCCAGTAGCCGGCCAGGTCGACCTCCGGCTCGATCGCTGCCCCCTCGCCGATGTCGAGCATCCCGGTGACCGGCGGAAGGGTGTGCAGGTCGACATCCCGACCGATCCGGGCCCCCAGTGCCCGGGCGTAGTAGACCACCCAGGGCGCTCCGGCCAGGCCGATCGGGTCGACCTGGTGGGCGATCTGTTCAGCCAGCCACAGCCGCAGGTGGGTGGCACCGCCCCGACGGTGGTCGCCCGGTCGGACACCCCACAGCAGCAACCGGGCCGACCCGGCCGCGATCGCCATCCGTCCGAAGGGTGCGGTGAACAGCAGGAGGCCAAGCAGCAGCAGCCATCCGTTGACCGCCGGCAAGAAGTCGAAGCCGCTGAACCCCCGCAACACCCAGCTGGCGCTCAGCAGGTACACCAGCCACCGGGCCCCGGAGAAGATGAACAAGGGCACGCCCAACAGGGTCTGTGCCCAGCGTGCGGCGAGTGGTGTCGGCCCGGGGGTGCTGAACGACTCGCGCCACTGGGCGTCCGCCACGGTGTCGCTGATCGCCACCGCCATGGCCTGCAGGCGGGGATGGTCGTAGACATCGGCCACGCTGAACTCGGGGGCCCGCACCCGGATCCGGGACACCAGTTGGGCGGCCGCGAGCGAACCGCCCCCCAACTCGAAGAAGTCCGCCTGGCGGTCCAACGCCGGCATTCCGAGGACGGCGAGCCACTGGCGGGCGAGCCAGGCCTCATCGCCCTGGAACAGGGTGAGGGCCTCGGTGATCTCAGGAACCGGCCACGGCAACGCGTCGCGGTCCACCTTGCCCGAGGTCTGGGAGGGGAGCCGCTCGACCAGCGCCAGCATCGGAATCGACGGAGCCGGCAGGGTCTCGGCGAGCCGGGCCCGCGCCGCCCGGCGGTCGAACCCCGCTCCGACAACGAGGTAGGCGACCAGGATCGGGACCCCCGCCTCGCTGCGCCGCACAGCCACCGCGGCCGCCTCGACACCGGCCAGCGCGGAGACGGCGGCCTCGACCTCGCCGAGTTCGATCCGTCGCCCACCGACCTTGACCTGGTCATCGGCCCGCCCGTGGAACAGCAGGCCGGCAGGTTCGAACGCGACCAGGTCGCCGGTGCGGTAAGCGCGGTCCCAGCCCAACGACGCGAGCGGGGCGTACTTGTCGGCGTCCTTGACCGGGTCGAGATAGCGGGCCAGTCCGACCCCGCCGATGATGAGCTCACCCACCACCCCGTGGGGGACGGGGACGCCGGCGGCATCGACCACCGCGATGGCCCAGCCGGGCAGCGGCAACCCGATCCGGACGGGGGAGGCGCCGTCCAGACGGGCCGCGGTCGCGACCACGGTCGCTTCGGTGGGGCCGTAGGTGTTCCACACCTCCCGGCCCTCGGCCACCAGGCGCGCCGCCAACTCGGGCGGACAGGCCTCGCCCCCGAAGATCAGGAGTCGCACCTGTTCGAGAGCCTCGACCGGCCACAGGGCAGCCAGGGTCGGAACGGTCGAGACGACGGTGATGCGATGCCTCACCAGCCACCCACCCAGGTCCTCACCACTGCGGACGACGGCCCGCGGGGCGGGAACCAGGCAGGCACCGTGGCGCCAGGCCAGCCACATCTCCTCACAGGAGGCGTCGAACGCCACCGACAGCCCGGCCAGCACCCGGTCGCCGGGTCCCAGCGGTGACCCCTGGAGGAACAGGCCGGCCTCGGCGTCCACGAAGGCCGCCGCCGAGCGGTGACTGACGGCCACCCCCTTGGGCAGGCCCGTCGAGCCCGAGGTGAAGATGATCCACGCGTCGTCGTCGCAGTCGGGCTCGCCAGCGTCGACCGGCCTCCGCTCCACCGTGGCGCGCGGGTGATAGCCGTCAGCTGCCAGGACTCCGACGACCTGCGCTTCGGCGAAGACCAGATCGGCCCGCTCCATGGGGTCGTCGGCATCGACGGGGACGTAGGCGGCGGCCGCGGCGATGACCCCCAGAATGGCCAGGTACAGCCCGCGCGAACCCGACGGTAACCGCACTCCCACCCGATCGCCGCGTCGGACGCCGGCGGTTCGCAGCGAACCGGCCAGGGCTTCGACCTCCGCGAGCAGTTCGGCGTAGCTGAGGGCACCGGCGGCGTCCTCGAGCGCAGCCGATTCCGGGCAGCGGGTGGCCGTCTCGCGCAAGATCTGCACCAAGGTGCGAGGCGCGGGGGCCTGGCTGCGCAGGTCGACCACCGACTGCCTCTGGTTGCTCACGCAAGCACGCTAGCCAACCACCATGAACAAGGGGGTCAGTCTCGTCGGGTGCGACGCCCCCGGGGCGGGATGGGAGACTGTGGCTGCCTCACCGATCGAAAGCGAGTGCCCATGAGCGTCATCACCCTCCAGGTCCGCAACAACCGCCTGTGGTGGCTGGTCCTCATCCGCGGGATCGGCGCCATCCTGTTCGGAATCCTCGCCATGTTCTGGCCGGGGGTCACCCTCAGTCTGTTGTTCATGATCTTCGGCGCCTACGCGGTCCTGGACGGCATCGTGGCGTTCATCACCGGCCTGATCTTCCGGGGCACCCTGTGGGGCTGGGTCCTCGTCCAGGGGCTGGTGAGCGTGGCCCTGGGCCTGCTCGTCTTCCGCTACCCCGACAACGCGGCGGCGTTGTTCGTGATCTTCCTGGCCGCGTGGGCGCTGGTCAGCGGGGCGGTCCAGGCCTACGCGGCCTTCCGGCTCAAGAGTGCCGGCGAGGCCAACTGGGTGTGGGTCCTTGTCTCCGGGGTGCTGAGCCTGCTGTTCGGGATCTACTTCGTCATCAACCCGCTCACCCTGGCGAAGTTCCTGCTGGTGATCACCGGCCTCTTCGCCGTCCTGCTGGGAGTTGTGCTGGTGGCCGGGGCCCTGCGGTTGCGGACGCTGTTGAAGGACCCCCGGTTCGAGATCCTGGAGGGCAGCGTCCTGTAGCTCAGGCGAGGGCCGCCTTCACCTTCGCTGCGATGGCGGACCCGTCCGCCCGACCCTGCGCACGGGCGTTGACGGCCTTGATCACCTGCCCCATCTGGCGCATGGTCGGCTGGGAACCCAGGGCCTGGGCTGCGGCGGTCACCTCATCGGCGACCAGCGCGTCCACCTCCGCCTCGGTGAGCCGGGCTGGCAGGTACGCCTGCAGGACGTCGGCCTCGGCCAACTCCTGGTCCACGAGGTCCTGGCGGTGCCCGGCCGCGTCCGGGGGCCGTGGGCCAGATCCCCTTCCCGCGACCTTGCAGATGCGGGTGAGGACGGCGCGCCTGGGCCAGCCCTCCGCTCGCTCGAGTCCCGGGTCGTCGACCGCCTCTTCGGAGTTGGATGGGCCGCGTAGGCCATCCTCAGGTGGCCCCCCCGGCCCCGGGCCCCCCCCCCCCCGCCTGGCCACCTGGTCCCGCGCTTTCATCGCGGCCACCCGGTCCGCCTTCAGCCTGTCCTTCAAAGCCGCCATCATGTCCTCCTGGTCAACCCTGTCATTCTGGCACGCGCGGCCGTGGGTAGGCTGACCCCCGCATCGTCCCCTCGTCGCCCGGAGGCATTCCCACCATGGCCCTGACAGCACCGGATGCTGGTTCGGTTGGAGTGGTCGAGACCCAACAGGTCCGGCTCTTCACCTCGCAGCGCCCGCTGATGCTGTCGTCGGGGGTGGCGTTGGGGCCGATCGACGTCGCCTTCGAGACGTACGGAACGCTCAGCCCTGACCGGGACAACGCGGTCATGGTGTGCCATGCGCTGACCGGGGACGCCCACGCCGCCGGGTTCCACCCCGGCGCCCGCCGTCCGGGGTGGTGGGACAACCTGATCGGTCCCGGCAAGCCCCTGGACACCACCCGGTTCTTCGTCGTCTGCGCCAATCTGCTGGGTGGCTGCCAGGGCACCACCGGGCCCTCGTCGATCAACCCGGCCACCGGCGTGGCCTACGGCCTGGACTTCCCGCTGCTGGGCATGGCGGATCTGGTGGAGGTGCATCGCGCCCTGATGGCCCACCTGGGCGTGAAGCGCCTGCTCGCCGCGCTGGGCGGCTCGCTGGGTGGTATGCAGGTTCTCCAGTGGGGCCTCAGCCACCCCGAGGAGGTGGCACACGCCCTGGTGATCGCCGCCTCAAGCCTGCTCAATGCCCAGAACATCGGCTTCTCAGCGGTCGCCCGCCGCGCCATCATGACCGACCAGAACTTCGCGGAGGGACGGTACGCCGAGACCGGCTCCAATCCGGACGTGGGGCTGTCCATCGCGCGGA
>JADKFR010000008.1 GCA_016717345.1 Propionibacteriaceae bacterium | reverse complement strand
CACACAGCAGCACCCAGAGCAGGTTGGGACGGCCGAGGCTCACCAGTCGCTCGAACGTCGCGGGGATGTCCACCTCGTAGCCCAGATAGTTCACCTGGATCGTCTGGGGAATCAGGAAACGCGGCGGCGGGATGTGGTTCGCGGCCACCGCGAAGGCGAGGTAGGCCACCAGGATGGCGACGTCGCGTGCGACGGAGGTGACGCCACGGGTCGCGCCCTCCGATGTGCCGATCCGGCCTGCTGCTTGTCGCCACAGCCAGTTGGCGCCCAGGAGTCCGAAACCGGCAAAAAATCCGAGGGTGGGGACCCCGTAGAACACCTCCAGCGGTGACCTGCCGGCCAGTTCCTGCCAGGCGATCACGGTGTGGGCCAGGGCCGCGACCACGATGAGGGGCAGGGCGAGGCGGTGGTAGCGGCGGACGGCGGCCGCCGGTGAGCCTGCGGGGTCGGCGTAGTGCGCCAGGAGGACCCCCAGGGCGAGTGAGGCCAGCGGCACGATCGCCAGGGCAGCGGCGATGGCGGCATCGGTGGCCCAGTCGTGGTCGTGGCCGACCGACACGTTGCCGGTGACGGCGACGAACGCCACGGCCAGCAGCCCGCACCCCCAGGCCAGCGCGAACGGGGCGAGGTGGCGGGAGAAGGTGGCGATCAGGGCTGTTGCCAGTGCCACCAATGCTGTCAGCGTCCACGCCAGGCCGCTGGGGGTACTGGACTGGAACGTCCACCAGGCCGCCGGCGTGAGCGTGTAGGCCATCGGGACCCCGTTGACGAAGGCCGAGTTGGCAAAGGTCATCAGGATCGCCGCGACGAACCAGACCTGGGCCGAGCGGCCCGCCCAGCGGGCGAGGCGTCGTCCCGCTTCGGTGAGCGTGTGATCCGGACCGTGGCTGGTGAGAGCCACCAGGCCTGCCAGGCTCCCGAGCGTGCCGAAGGCTGCCAGGCGTGCGGTCAGGTCGCCCAGCATCGAGACGACGCCGGTGACCGCGTCGGCCTGAGCTCGCGCCGGCAGGGGAGGCAGCACCGCCAGGCCGGCGGCCGTCCAGCCGACGAAGGCCAGAGCCACCCCCACCGCCATCCACACCAGCCAGGCACCACCGGAGTTGCGGCCGGCACTGCCTGCCGGGACACGGTCGGGCACGCTCATGGTTCCTTCCACTGCTCGGCGCTGCGACGTGGCGAGTCTAGGCCCCTCCGGTCGCTACTCGACCGTTGGCCAGGCGTCAGGACGCTGTTCCCGCTGACGGTTCGGCGGCTGTCGATGCCTCGAGGCGGGGGCCGTTGTCGCCGGGCACGGATTCCAGGCTGGCCTGAGCTCCGAGCAGCGTCAGCGTCCACAGCAGCCCCACGGTGGCAAGGGAGAACACGACGCCCAGATCGTCCGAGCCCGTCATCCGGATGATCAGGCCCAACAGGATGACCAGGCCGAGCAGTCCTGCGCAGGTGATGGCCGGACCTCGCAGCCCCGGCTGCCCCAGGGCCCGGACCACGGTGGCGATGATCACGGCGGCGGCGACGACGCCGAGCCCGAGGCGGACGATCTGCAGGGTGCCGCTGGCGGCGTGGTCGGCGGCGATGAGATCCCACACCGGCCAACTCAAGCACCGGGTGTACGAGCCCGGACCTGCGGCGAACAGGCTCACCAGATGCATGGCGACAACCAGCCCGAGACCGAGCCACGCCAGCGATCCGGCCGGTGTCGGGAACCACGCCGCAGGGGTTCTTTCCAGAGCGATCGTCGCCACCACCATGGCGCCCATCGCGATCAGGGCTGAAGCGAGATCCACCGCGCCTCCCCAGGCAGGAATCGGCAGGCCCAGAACGGCCAGGCGGCCGAACGTGCCCGCGACGATCGCACCCGCGACCGTGACCCACGGCAGGAGTCGCGCTAGCGGATGCACCCCCCGGAGGCGGGCGACCAGGATGCCGGCTGCCAGCGCCAGCGGGCCGGCCAGGATCGCCGAGACCCGATGCACCATCTCGATCCAGGGGTTGCGGTAGAAGAAGCCGGCCACCTGTCCGCTGGGCAGCAACGCCGAGTCGGTGCAGCCGGGCCAGTTTCCACATTCGAAACCGGATTCAGTGGCGCAGACAACCGACCCCATCGCCACCGCCAGCAGCGTGAAGAGTGCGGCCAGGCGGAAGACGGTGATGGTCGGCTTCCCGACCCTGGTGCTGGACATGGCGCTCCCCACTGACGACTTCTCGGGAAGTCACCCTACGCGCCCGGCTCGGCTCGGCCAGCCGATGGACGGCCGGGGGCGTCGAGGACGGGGCGCCGGGCTGATCGGACGGTTAGGCTGGCGGCATGCAGGGCAGGCGCCATCAGGCACGCGCAGAGGTGACCTACCGCACGGGCCACGTCGGGACGGTGGACTACTACACCAGCCGCTGCTCCTACGGCGACTCCTCGATGGTGGTCTACCGATTCCCCTGCCTGCAGCCGAAGTCCGGACCGGACTTCGTCCTCGTCCACGGCATCGGTGTTTCTGCCCGCTCGTACGGGCCGACGGCTGCCGCCCTGGCCGAACACGGCGACGTGTACCTGCTCGACCTGCCTGGCTATGGACGTTCTCCCCGACCCGACCGGGACATGACGATCGCCGACCATGCCCGGATCGTCGGACGGTTCCTGACCGACACCAATCTGGATCACCCGGTGGTGGTGGGCCACTCCATGGGGACGCAGGTGGTTCTCCAGATGGCGGCCGACTTCCCCGACCAACTGGACCACCTCGCGCTGATCGCCCCGGTGCTGGCTCCGGAGACCCGCTCGATCCTCACGGCAACCGGGCTGCTGCTGCGCAATGGCCTCCGCGAGCCACCGCTGGTCATGGGGGAGGCGATGGTGGATTATCTGTTCCGGGCAGGGATCCCGTACATGATCCAGCAGACACCCCACCTGCTGACGACCGACCTCGAGGAACTCGCAGCGGTCGTTTCCGCCCTCACGCTGGTGATCTGCGGGAAGGATGACCCGATCGTGCCGCTGGAGTGGGCGCGGCAGCTCAGCGAGCGCTTCGAGCGCGGTTGGTTCGCCACGGTGCCCGGCCCGCACGCCAGCATGTTCGCTGCCCCTCAGTTGATCGCGGACCTGCTCGATGAACACGCCCACCGCTGAGGGACCCGGGCGGCATCCCGTCCGGCGCTTGCGGAACACCGCCCGTCGCGGCTGGTATTGGGCGGCCGACTACCGGTACGCGGCGCGGAGCCAGTTGTCCGGTCTGGCCGATCAGGAGACACCACCGCGCTACGCGGAGGGACGGCTGGCGCCGATTGTGCTGATCGCCGGGGTGATGGAGTCCTGGACGCTGCTGCGCCCGGTCGCCGATCGGCTGAACGAGGCGGGTCACCCCATCCACGTGGTCCCGGACCTCGCCTTCAACCTGGGGACGATCGCTGAGGCCGCCCGGATTGTTCACACGCTGATCCTGGGCCGCGAGCTCACCGGGGTCGTCCTGGTGGCTCACAGCAAGGGCGGGTTGGTGGGCAAGCAGGTGCTGGCACTGGACGAGGAGGCCCGGGTGGAGCGGTTGATAGCGATCGCCACACCCTTCGCCGGGTCGAGCCTGGCCAACCTGGTGCCGCTGCGCAGTATCCGGGCGCTGCGTCCCAGCGACCCGACGATTCGGGAACTGGGTGCCCAGGCCGCCCTCAACGCCCGGATCACGTCGATCTACCCCGCCTTCGACCCGCACGTGCCGGACGGCTCCCACCTGAGCGGGGCGACCAACGTGCCGTTGGCCGCGATGGGTCACTTCCGGGTGTTGGGCGACGCCGCTGCCCTGACCGCCGTGGTGGCTGCGGCCGGGGGGAGCAGTGGGCAGCCGCCCACCGCGGCCGAGCGGGCCGGCTGAGGCGGATCCGCCGCCGACGACGGGCTTTGGCTCCTGGATACCCCAGGGGGTATGATGGAGGCTCGCAACTACGAGGAGTACCCATGGCAACCGTCACGCTGACCGGCGAGACCTTCGAGCAGACCGTCACTGACAACGACATCGTGCTGGTCGACTGGTGGGCAGCCTGGTGCGGCCCTTGCCGCATGTTCGGCCCCGTCTTTGAAGCTGCGTCCCAGGCGCACCCTGACATCGTGTTCGGCAAGGTGGACACCGAGGCCGAACGCGGGCTGGCAGGGGCTGCCCAGATCATGTCGATCCCCACCCTGATGGCGTTCCGGGGGGGCGTCCTGGTGTTCTCGCAGCCGGGCGCGCTGCCGGCCCCCGCGCTGGAGGAGTTGATTGAGGCCGTTCAAGCGCTGGACATGGACGAAGTCCACGCGTCGGTGGCGGCGAAGTCGGCCGATCAGGCCTCGTGAGCGGGGTCCTATAGTGGCTGGCATCGAGATCACTCTCAACCGGGGAGCCGCCATGCAACTCAAGCCCGAAGACATGGAAGCCGTTGTCAAGCGCCTTAAGCGCGCTCAAGGCCAGTTGGGTGGGATCATCCGCATGATCGAAGAGCAACGCGAGTGCAAAGACATCGTGACCCAGTTGGCCGCAGTGTCCAAAGCTCTCGACAAGGCGGGCTTCGCCGTCATCGCCACCGGCCTGCAGCAGTGCTTGGCCGACCCCGAGGCGAACACCCTCGACGTGGCGTCGTTGCAGAAGCTCTTCCTCTCGCTGGCCTGAACCGGCGACCTCCCAGCCCACCGCCGCTGCGGCGGTGGGCTGGTGTGCGCTGGTGGCTCAGTGATGGCCCTTCAACACCATGCGCATGATGCGGGTGTTGAAGGCAAGGAACCGCGTGAACTGGAACGGAAGGGACCGGCGCATCCGGAGCGTCTTCGCCGTGGGCAGCGGGGACTTCGACAGGTCGGCAACGGGTTGGTTCGTCATCATCACTCCGGGATCAGCGGCCAGCCCGGAAGGGCCTTGGCCTTGTAGATGAACAGGTAGTGGAGCATCAGCTTCACCCAGTGGCCCGACAGGCCGATCTCGCCGCGGGTCTCGCGCGCGTCCCGACCGGTGGGGAACCGTTGGTAGTCGGGAACCACCGGCAACATGGTCATGGCCGCCGCCGAGCCTCGGGTCAGGCCGGCGCCCGCCGAGGCCACGCAGGCAGCTCCCATCCGCGCCATCGAGGCGGTGTGGGGTGCGGTCGTCGCCCCATGCTTGATGCGCGAGGCGATGGTCAGCGCCGCGGTCTTGCCCATCACGCCGGACGGCATGCCGGTCCGGGGCGGTGAGGGTGCGATCAGCGTCCCGTTGGCCGACTTTCGCGGGCGGGAGATCTGGTGCGGGGGAGCGAAGGCGATGCCGACGGCGAACAGGTTGTCGTAGCCAGGTGCCAGGTAGGTGGTCGGCCAGTCCTCCGCCCGCCATTCTTCGTACGGCTTCGGCGTGTAGTCGGCATCGACCTTCATGAACCCGCTGGGGGCGAACAGTCGGCCGGTGATGTCGGCGCCGTCGGCGTCGTAGGCCTTCAAGGGCACGCCGCCGAACGGCGGGATCAGCATGGCGAAATCGAACTCGAGGGTGTGTTTGGCTCCGTCGAGGGTTTCGTAGTGGATCAGTCCTTGCTCCACCGACGACACATGGGCGCCGAGGATGGCATCGACGCCGCGCTCGCGGAACAGCGAACCCGTCCACAGCTCGCTGGTGGTCTGGAAGCCCTGCTGGTCGAACACCATGCCATCGACCCCGAAGTCACCGAGTTGGGCCTCGTTGGTGAGGTAGACCACTCGGGCCAGATCCCGGACCCCGGCCTCGCGCAGTTCGTGGTCGACGTTGAAGACGTACTCGAACGCCGCCCCCTCGCAGGTGCAGGTCCCATGGCCCATCCCGACGACCAGAGTCTGCGGCTTGCCCTGCTTGAGCAGAGAGATCGCTTCGGCGAGTTTGGCTGCTGCCTCAACGGCGTGATCGGCGGTGCAGACGGACAGCGTGAAACCGTCCGGACCGAGACCGGGGGTGGCTTCGAAGCGGAGTTTGGGTCCGGTGGCGTTGACCAGGTAGTCGTAGCGGAGCGAGTCCGTGGTGCCGGCCTTGTCCGGTTGGGTGTATTCGATGTCGACCGCGCCGCGGCTGTCCTGCTTGTCACCGTCAGGATGGATCGCGGTCGCCTTCGCCTGCCGGAAGTCGATTCCCTGGCGGCGATAGATCGGGGCCAGGGGGAAGACGACGGACTTCTTGTCCATCTCGCCGACCCCGACCCAGATGTTGGACGGTATCCAGTTCCACTGCGAGTTGGGAGACACCACCGTGACGCGGTGTTCGCGACCCAGTTGGCGACGTAGGTGAAGTGCTGCGGTGTGCCCTGAGACTCCGGCTCCCAGGATGACGACCTCTGCCATCGTGACCCCTTCCGTCGGCTTCGTTGCCGACTGGTGCATACCCTAGGGGGTATCAATTCGCGTTGTCGAACCGGCGTCCCCTAGTGATGCAACCAGCCTACTCAAGAGCTTGACGAGGGAGGTGGACCGTCCTCAATCGGGCTGCATGAAGGTCGGACCAGAGTCCAGAGAACTCGAGGTCGCACAACGTGGCCGGGGGGCAACGCCGACCCAGGAGCCGGACCGCCTCTGGATTCGAGCCGTGATCGGCCAGGTCCCGTGCCAGGTCGGGGATCGCGGGGGAGTGCCCCACCACCAGCACGCTGCGGAGGTATTCCGGCAGCCTGGCCAACTCGAAGGCGATGCGGGTGGCTTCGCAGTTGTAGAGCCCTGCCACGTACCGGATCGGCGCCCCCACACCGAGGTATTCAGCGGTCTCCCGGGTCCGCAGCGCGGGCGAACACAGAACCAGTTCCACGCCGGCGGCGATCAGGACGGCACCGAGTTCCCGGGCCTGCGACCGACCGTGGGGCGTGAGGGGACGATCGGTGTCCGCCCATCCGACCGCCGGAGTGGCGGCCGGATGCGCGTGCCGCATCAGGAACAGGCGCCGCTGCGCCGAGTCCCCGATGGGCGGCATGACTAGCTGTGGTGGCTGTCGGTTCCGCCGCCGGTGAACTCGTTCTCGAAGTCCGTACCCCTGGCCCGGTCCCAACTCGCCCGGATCTCCATCTCAGCCTCGGAGCGGCCAACCCACACCGCGCCCTCGACCGATTTGCCCGGCTCGAGGTCCTTGTAGACGGAGAAGAAGTGCTCGATCTCAAGCAGGCTCAGGTTCGGCAGGTCGGTCAACTCCTTGAGGTTCGCCTGCCGCTGGTCGGCGATCGGGATGCAGAGCACCTTGTCGTCGCCACCCATCTCGTCAGTCATGCGGAACATGCCGATCGCCCGGCATTCGATCAGCGCACCGGGGAAGGTCGCCTCAGGCACGAGCACCATGGCGTCCAGCGGGTCGCCGTCCTGGCCCAGGGTCCCCTCGATGAACCCGTAGTCGTTCGGGTACTGGGTCGAGGTGAACAACGTCCGGTCCAGCCGGATCCGTCCCGTGTGGTGATCCATCTCGTACTTGTTCTTGGTGCCCTTGGGGATCTCGATGGTCACATCGAAGTGGAGATTGGGCTGGATCTTCGGGCGAGCGAAGGAAGGATGGTCCATCCGATTCACCTTGGCCTCTCTGTCATGATGGGAGTTAACCCTGATGTTCGTTGAGCCTATCGTCCCCAGGCTGTCGAGAAGGAGTCGCCCGTGCCCCAATCGCGGCGGTCGCTGCGTGCGGGGCTGACCTGCCTGGTCGCCGGGTCCCTGCTCGCGGTGTTCGGCTGTTCCGCCCCGCCAACGCCAGAACCACCGGCGGCCACGCCCACGTCGACCCAGGTGGTGGCCAGCACGTCGCCGACAGCCAGCCCGGCGCCGCTGCCGGATCCGGCAGCGCTGAAGGCTCGACTCGACAAGGTGTCCCGGGCTGGGATCGGGGTCTGGGGAATCGTCGTGATGGACGGGGCGAGCGGTGACACCCTGCTCAGCCGGGGCGACAAGGCGCTCATCCCGGCCTCATCGTTGAAGGTCCTGACCGCCGTGGCCGCCCTGGACGTGATGGGGGCGGGCAGGCGGTTCACCACCCGCGTCGTGACCTCCTCGCCCGGGTCCTTGGTCCTGGTCGGTGGCGGTGACCCCCTGTTGACCGACAAGCAGTCCACGTCGGCCGCCAAGCCGGCCTCGTTGCAGGCGCTCGCGGCAGCCACCGTCAGCGCCCTGAAGAGTGCCGGGACGAAACGGGTCACCCTTGCCTATGACACGTCGCTGTTCTCGGGTCCGGGCTGGAACCGCCACTGGAAGCCGGCCTGGCGGACCTTCACCCCCCAGGTCACCGCGTTGATGAGCAACCGGGGACAGCTCAACAAGTGGCAGGCCTACCCGAACCCGGCAGCGACGGCAGCCAAAGCCTTCGCGGCCCGTCTGGCCAAGGCCGGCATCAAGGTCACCACCGTGAAAGCTGCCAAGGCGCCCGCGGGGGCGGCCACGGTAGCCGAGGCGCCTTCGGCGCCGCTGGCACGAATCGTGGAGCACACGCTGCGTTACAGCGACAACATCGCCGCTGAGGTGCTCTCCCGGCAGTTCGCCCTGGCCAGCGGGAAGCCCGCCAGTTTCGCCGGCGCCAAGCAGGCTCTCCAGTCCTGGCTGGCGGGCCACGGGCTGTGGGGCAAGGGCATGGTGCTGGATGACGGCAGCGGGTTGTCGACGGCGAACCTCGTCCGACCCTCAGCGCTGGCGGGGGCGGTCCGCCTGGCGCTCACCACGCCCGACCTCCAGGCGGTGGCGGACGGACTGCCGGTGGCGGGAAAGAACGGAACGCTGAAGGACCGCTTCGACGATGCGTCCGAGAAGTCCGGACGGGGGGTGGTCCACGCCAAGACCGGAACCCTGCAACGCGTCTCCAGCCTGACCGGGTACCTCACGACGGCGGACGGGGCGACGCTGGTGTTCTCCGCGATCGCCAACCGGACGGCGGGGCAGACCACCGCCTACAACTGGCTGGACCGCACGGCCGCGGCCCTGGCGCGATGCGGCTGCCGCTGACGCCTAGAGTTGGCCCA
Source organism: Propionibacteriaceae bacterium (assembly GCA_016717345.1). GTDB lineage: Bacteria > Actinomycetota > Actinomycetes > Propionibacteriales > Propionibacteriaceae > Propionicimonas. The sequence goes on along the minus strand of JADKFR010000008.1, from coordinate 139,003 downwards.
TGCAGCGACTGCCCTACATCGACTGGGACGCGGCGGCCCGGGTGGGCCGCAAGGCCGTCCACCCCGGCCCGGAGTTGACGCCGGGGGCCATCGACGAGGTCGTCGCCGCCCTGCGCTCGGCGGCCGGGCGGGCGCCGAGCCACATCGCGGAAGTGACCGGCCTGAGCGCCCCGGCCGACGCCCGGACCCTGATCGTGGATCGGGCGGGCTGGATCGAGGCGATGGCGGTCTCGGCGCGGACGCTGCTGGCCGCCCTTGAGGCGCCGACGCAGGCCTCCTCGCTCGCCCAGCGGCTCGGCGGCCAACTGGTCGCCGGGAACTTCGGCGCCGGACTGGCGGTCGTGGCCAGCCGGATCCTGGGTCAGTTCGACCCGTTCGCGGAACCCAAGCGCCTGCTGCTGGTGGCACCCAACGTGGTCGCCACCGAACGCCACCTCGGGGTCAACCCGACCGACTTCCGGCTGTGGGTCTGCCTGCATGAGGAGACCCATCGCTTCCAGTTCGGGCACGCGCCGTGGCTGGTCGGCCACCTCCAGCAGTTGATGCGGGAGTTGCTGGCCGAGGATCAGCAGTTGCCTGCTTGGCGTGCCGGCGAGAAGCCACACAGCGTGGTCGACCTGGTCACCACCCCGGCGCAGCACGAGACGTTCGATCGGATCACCGCCGTGATGTCGATGATGGAAGGGCACGCCGACGTCATGATGGATCGGGTCGGGACGTCGGTGCTGCCCACCCTTCCGGTGATCAGACGGGCGTTCGAGAAGCACCGCGACCGCACCGGGTGGCCGGCCCTGGTCTCGAAACTGCTGGGGTTGGACCTGAAACGCGCCCAGTATCGCGACGGGGCCGCCTTCTGCAACGAGGTGCTGCGGCGGGCTGACGTCGAGACCCTGAACATCGCGTTCAGTTCCGCTGACCAGTTGCCCACGCTGGCCGAGATCCACGACCCGCAGCAGTGGCTGCACCGGGTCAGCCGCTGATGGCCAAGCGCGAACTCGGTCCGGCGACGCTGGCCGTGGTGCAGGCCGTTGATGACGCAGTCTCCTCTGCGATGCTCGTGGGCTGCTCCGGCGGTCCGGACTCGCTCGCGCTCGCGCTGGCCGCTGCCGTGGTCGCGCGGTCGCGCGGTCTGGGGCTGCGCGTTGTGGTGATCGACCACGGGTTGCAGCCGGGTTCGCGGGAGCAGGCCGAGGGGGTCGTCGCCCAGTTGGCCGAACGTGGCATCCAGGCCTTGGCGATGTCGGTCCTGGTGGACACCACCGGAGAGGGGATCGAGGCGGCCGCTCGGAGGGCCCGCTACGAGGCGCTGAGCGCCGCGGCGGCAGGTGACGAGGTGGTATTGCTCGGCCACACCCTTGACGACCAGGCCGAAACCGTCCTGCTGGGCCTCGCCCGCGGCTCCGGCACTCGATCCCTCGCCGGCATGCCCCCTGGTCGAGGCCGTTTCCTGCGTCCGCTGCTGGGCCTGCGGGCCGAACTCACCCGCGAGGCCTGCCGGGAAGCGGGCCTGCCATGGTGGGACGACCCGCACAATGCCGCGACCCGCTTCACCCGGGTCCGGGTGCGCACCCGGGTGATGCCCACCCTCGAAGCGGAACTCGGCCCGGGGGTCGCGGAGGCTCTGGCCCGCACCGCGCGGCTGGCGCGGGCCGACGCCGACCTGCTGGACGGTCTGGCCGCCAGGGAACGCGCTTCCCACCCGGGGGACGAGTTGGAGGCGGGTTGGCTGGCAGCGCTGCCTGAGGCCCTGCGGCACCGGGTGCTTCGTGACTGGTTGCGCGAACGCGGGTCCGGTGATCTCGGGGCCGGTCACATCTGGGCGGTCGCCGCCCTGGTGACGGACTGGCACGGCCAGGGTGACGTGGACGTGCCCGGCGCTCGGGTCCGGCGACGCCACGGCAGCCTGCGGTGCACCCCGCTCGAGGCCTCCCGGGGCAGCGCCGAGGCCGCGAACCGGTAGGTTGTCAGCGTGGATGCTGCCGATATCGCACCGGACCTCACGAAGGTCCTCTACACCTCCGCTGAGATCGAGGCGCGGCTGGCCGAACTGGCCGCCCAGATCGACCGCGACTATGCCGGGTCCAACCCGCTGCTGGTGGGCGTTCTCAACGGTGCCGTCATGGTGATGGCGGACCTGTCGCGCGCCCTCAAGATCGATTGCGAGATGGACTGGATGGCGATTTCGTCCTACGGTTCGGGGACCCAGTCCTCGGGCGTCGTGCGAATCCTGAAGGACCTCAACACCGACCTGGTCGGACGGCACGTGCTGGTCGTTGAGGACATCATCGACACCGGGTTGACGCTCACCTACCTGATGCAGAATCTCGCCTCCCGGAACCCGGCCACCCTCAAGATCATGGCGATGTTCCGGAAACCCGATGCCATGAAGATCGACATCGACGTCGCCTATGTGGGGTTCGACCTGCCCAATCAGTTCGTGGTCGGTTATGGCTTGGACTACGCGGGCAAGTACCGCAATCTGACCGACGTCGGGATCCTGGCACCCCACGTGTACAGCTGAGCCGGGGGTCGCCGGCGCCGTCTACAGTGGGGCCGGGTCGGCAGCGCCGTGTTGTGAGGCTCGGTATCGTCCCTAGTGCACATCCCGGCCCGCGAAGGTAGGTCATGAAATCCAATCGGTTCCTCCGATCTCCGTTCATTTGGATCGTTCTGGCGTTCCTTGCCATCGTGTTGATCTTCGACGCGGTCGGCAACAGTGGCGGCTACGCCGAAAAGCCCACCTCCGAGGTGATCAAGCTCATCAACAGTGACACCCCGCTCGCCGAGGTGGTTCTGGTGGACGGGGAGCAGACGATCAGGGTGGAGACCAAGGACACCCCGGCCGTCAAGATGCGGACGAGTTGGGTCGGCACCCAGAGCCAGACCATCATCGAGCGACTGAACGCCCGGGTGGCGGCCGGCACCCTGGATGCCTGGAAGGGCCAGAACCCGCAGCCGAGCCTGTGGAGCACCTTCCTGTTCAGCGTGTTGCCGCTGCTGGTGATCGGCGTCCTCTTCTTCATGATGTTCAGCAACCTGCAGGGCGGCGGGAACCGCGTCCTCGGGTTCGGCAAGTCCAAGGCCAAGCTGGCCAGCAAGGACACGCCCAAGACCACCTTCGCCGACGTCGCCGGGTGCGAGGAGGCGATCGAGGAGCTGCAGGAGATCCGCGAGTTCCTGTCGGAGCCGGCGAAGTTCCAGGCTGTCGGTGCCAAGATCCCCAAGGGCGTGCTGCTCTACGGCCCGCCCGGGACGGGCAAGACCCTGTTGGCGCGGGCGGTCGCCGGTGAGGCGGGCGTGCCGTTCTTCTCGATCTCCGGGTCGGACTTCGTGGAGATGTTCGTGGGCGTGGGTGCCTCACGGGTGCGTGACCTGTTCGAGCAGGCAAAGGAGGCGGCCCCGGCGATCGTCTTCATCGACGAGATCGACGCGGTCGGACGCCATCGTGGTGCCGGCATGGGCGGTGGTCACGACGAGCGCGAGCAGACCCTGAACCAGCTGCTGGTCGAGATGGACGGCTTCGACGTTCACGGTGGGGTGGTGTTGATCGCCGCCACCAACCGTCCGGACGTGCTGGATCCGGCCCTCCTGCGTCCGGGACGCTTCGATCGGCAGATCCCCGTAGAGGCCCCCGACATGAAGGGCCGCTTGCAGATCCTGCGGGTCCACGGCTCGAACAAGCCGATGGCGCCCGACGCCGATCTCGAATCCGTCGCCAAGCGGACGCCAGGGTTCACCGGCGCCGACCTGGCCAACGTGCTCAATGAGGCGGCGCTGCTGACTGCCCGGATGAACCTGAGGTTCATCGGGAAGCCTCAGCTGGATGAGGCGATCGACCGGGTGATCGGTGGCCCGCAGAAACGCAGCCGGGTGATGAACGAGCGCGAACTGCTGATCACGGCGTACCACGAAGGCGGGCACGCCCTGGTGGCGGCGGCGATGCCGGGCACCGACCCGGTGCAGAAGGTGACGATCCTGCCGCGTGGGCGGGCTCTGGGCTACACGATGGTGATGCCGGATTCCGACAAGTACTCCCAGACCCGTGGCGAACTTCTGGACCAGCTCGCCTACATGATGGGCGGACGGGCGGCCGAGGAGCTGGTCTTCCACGACCCCACCACCGGAGCGAGCAATGACATCGAGAAGGCCACCAAGGTGGCGCGGGCCATGGTCACCCAGTTCGGGATGACCGAGGCCCTGGGTGCCGTTCGCCTCGGGACCGGCGATCAGGAGCCCTTCCTGGGACGCGACTTCGGGCACACCAGGGATTACTCCGAGGCGGTCGCCGCCCTCGTCGACGCGGAGGTCGCCAAGCTGATCGCCACGGCGCACCAGGAGGCTTTCGACGTTCTGGAGACGAACCGTGAGGTGTTGGACGAGCTGGTCCGCCAGCTCTTCGAGAAGGAGACGCTCGATCGCGAGCAGGTCGCCACGATCTTCAAACCGCTGCAACGCTGGCCGAAGCGGTCGCCGTGGACAGGGTCGGACACCCGGGTGCCCTCGACGATCCCGCCGGTCGATCCCCCGGAGCGGCCCACGCCGGTAGCGCCACTGCTCCCGCTGCCCGGCCAGGCCTGGGGCGGCGCGCCGCTGCCGCCGGCCGAGGGCCAACCGCCCTACGGTGGGCCCGGCTACTATCCGCCACAGACTTACCCCGTCCAGCCGCCCTATGGCCAGCAGCCCCCGTACGGCCAGCAGCCCCCGTACGGCCAGCAGCCCCCGTACGACCAGCAGCCCCCGTACGACCAGCAGCCGCCCTACGGCCAGCAGCCGCCGTACGGCCAGCCGCCCTACGGACCCCCTGCTGACCCTGGCGCGACGCCACCCCAGCCGCCGGCCGGTGATCAGGGCAACGACAGGCCAGGTGCCTGAGATGGCTGTGGACCATGACCGGATCGCAGCGGCCGTTCGCGAGATCCTGATCGGCATCGGCGAGGATCCGGACCGAGAGGGCCTGCGGGACACCCCCGGACGGGTGGCACGTGCCTATGACGAGATGTTCACCGGGTTGGAGCAATCCGCGGCGGAAGTGCTGGCCACCACCTTCGACCTGGGCCACGACGAAATGGTGCTGGTGCGCGACATCGAGGTGTGGAGCACCTGCGAACATCATCTGCTGCCGTTCAGTGGGGTGGCGCATGTGGCCTACATCCCCTCCAAGGAGGGACGGATCACCGGCCTGTCGAAGCTGGCCCGCCTGGTCGATGTCTTCGCCAAGCGACCTCAGGTGCAGGAGCGGCTCACCAGCGAGGTTGCCGACGCTCTGGTCAAGCATCTGCACCCGCAGGGGGTGATGGTGGTGATCGAGTGCGAGCACCTCTGCATGACGATGCGGGGGGTGCGTAAGCCCGGTTCCAAGACGGTCACCAGCGCCGTGCGTGGCGTCATGGCCCATCCCGCCACCCGCGCGGAAGCCATGAGCCTGATCATCGGCTGAGGTATCGGCTCAGCCGATGATGAAGGGCGCCCGAGTTCGGGAGTAGCCCGACTCAGGTCTCCTGGGCTCAGTCTCTGGCCTGCGTAGCCAGATCGGTGCCCGGCAGGATCTCCGAGGCGGGCAGTGTCGAGCGCTTGAACAGACCCAGCGCGCCGTTCAGCCCCAGGGTCATCACGATGTTCACCAGGAAGCAGGCCAGGGCCACCAGCAGCAGGGAGCCGCAGATGGCGGCCAGCACCATGTAGGGCAGGTACTCACCATCGGAGTAGATGGTGCGTCGCAACATGCCTTGCAGACCGGCCATACCCATGAAGGCCCCCATCCCGACGCCGCCGACCAGATGGGTCCAGAAGTGGATCGAGGCCAGCTTCTCGCTCCACAGCTTCGCCCCGTTGGTGAGCATCGGGAGCAGCAGGTACACCGCCGAGTAGAGGGTCATGGTGAGGCCAACCAGAATGGCGACGTGGACGTGCGGCCCGATCACCCACTGAGTGTTGTGCAGAATGCGGTTCAGGCCCGCGTCCGCCTGCATGATCCCGGCGGGCACGGCGAGGGCGAAGCCGAGGAGGCCTCCCAGCAGGAACTTCAGGGGGTTGGTCATCTGCAGCGGTCGGGCCTTCCAGAGCGTCACCATGGTGATGAAGAAGGCCAATCCCTGGGTGATCAACTCGAAGGCAGTGACCATCTCGCCCGAGCCCACCTTGAGGATGGCGGGTTGGGCCTGATCGGAGAGCAGATGGTGGCTCCACACCGTCCAGGAGACGACCAACTCCAGGCCCAGGGCGAACCTCGCCCAGCGGGACATGAAGACCTCCGAGCCGGTGATCAGGGAGGCGAGCAGATACCAGGTGCCTGCTACGAACACCAGCACCAGCCCGTCGGCCACCAGGTCGAGCCCCCACCAGTACCAGTTCTTGTACAGCAGTGCGTCGACCAGAGTGGTCTTGAGTGAGTGACCGGAGATCTCAGCGATCATGTAGACCAGAATCAGGATGCCGGAGAACAGGATGATGGCCACGTTGAAGGCCACGTCCACGGTCCCCCGAGCGATCGCTGCCACGGGCAGGGACACCAGATGATCCTGCGGTTGGTCCCGCCGGAGCTTGCCCTGGAAGAAGCGCTTGAGGGTGGTCAGGCCGAGCGAGTCGGCGAACAACGCACCCGCGGGCTGCTTGGTCCACCCGGGCGGGGTGTAGGTGATCGTCTTGAACACGTTCAGGACGAACAGAGCGGTGCCCACCATCACCAGGGCGATCCCGACGATGAAGATCGCGCCCGAGACCGGGTTGAACTGCTTGAAGTCGGCGGGCAACGGCCAGTACAGGGTGTAAAGGGGTGCGTAGTGGGTGAGGAAACCGTCCAGCCAGAAGGTGATGACCCCCACCACGATGAGCCACAGTGTCGCCTGCGCCGTGCGGAAGGACCACAGCGGCTTCTTCATCAGGTAGGGAATCAGGAACGTGAAGGCGCCGAACACCAGCAGGTAGCTGGAGCCGAAGATCCCGACGAGGGGGTGTGCGGTGAGCATGGCGAAGTAGCGCTCGGGGAACAGCAACTCCTGGGGCTGGACCTGGTTGATCCGCATCAGCATGCCCTCGATGGCGGCGAAGCCGTAGTAGACCAGCCCGAACACCACGTACTGCAGCGTCAACTTCTGGAGCGGCGTCAGGGTCTCTGGCTTGAAGGCGCGCTGGTTGCCGTGGAGGAGGGTCTGGGTGAAGGTGCTCATGGTCGTGTTCCTACTTCCCGCACCCGGATACCGCGATGGCATCCTTGGCGATGATGCGGTACCCGGCCGGCCCGGAATACTCGGTGGATCGGATGTCGTAGAGACCGTCCTGGGTGAACGTCCACAGCAGGTCGTTGGGATGCCCGGGGACCACCTGCATCTGGGTGACCATCGAGTTGTCCTTGCGGAAGATGCCGAAGCCGTAGGTCAGGTCGTCACTGGTGACGGAGAAGCGCACCAGCTTCTGGCAGGGCACGTCGAGCTGGCCACCGGGGACCTGCCAGGCATGGTTTCCGATGCTCAGGTCGAACGCGGCGGCCACGTTGGGGTTGCCCGAGAGGTCGTCCTTGACCCACGGGATGGTGTTGTACGTGATCAGGTGGAGGCTCACCCCCAACAGGGTGAGGAACCCGACCCAGAGGTAGAAGGTGCGGGGTCCAGGGACGAAGCGGCTGTCGTGGCCGCTCAACTTGAGGGCGAACCAGCCCATCAGCGAGAGGATCGCCAGGCAGTAGGCCGTGTAGATGATGGTCTGGCCCCACAGGACCGTGACCGAATCGATGTCGTGGATCCATGGGTTCATGGCGCGCTCCCGATGCGACGAATCTAGTGACACAACAGTTGTGCTGTTTTGCCGTGGCCGCAGCCGAATCGGAGGGTTGGGGTCGGCGATCTTCACTGCCTGGGGGAAGGGTGCGGCCCGCTCGGCACCGAGGGGGATCGCCGGCTGCCCGGCTAGGCTTTCGCGGTGACCAGACTTCCCGCGCCAGGGCGCACCCTTGTGATGGGCATCCTGAATGTCACACCCGATTCGTTTTCCGACGGCGGCGAGCACCTGAGCCGGGAGGCGGCCATCGCCCACGGCCTGCGACTGCTGGCCGAGGGGGCCGACCTGATCGACGTGGGCGGGGAATCGACCCGACCGGGAGCCGGGCGAGCGCCCGAGGCCACCGAGCTGGCCAGGGTCATCCCGGTGGTGTCGGCGCTCGCCGGCAGCGGGGGAGTGATCTGTGTCGACACGATGCGGGCAGTGGTGGCAGAGCGGGCGGTCGCGGCAGGCGCCTCGGTGATCAACGACGTCTCGGGTGGACTGGCCGATCCGGACATGCTTCAGGCGGTCGCCGGCCTGGGGGTGGGCTACGTGGCCATGCACTGGCGCGGGCACTCCGACGTCATGACGTCCCTCACCCACTACGACGACGTCGTCGGTGGCGTCGTGGCGGAGCTCGGCGAGCGCAGGGAGGCCGCCTTCGCGGCCGGGATCGCCCCAGCCAACCTGGTTCTCGACCCGGGCCTCGGCTTCGCCAAGACCGCGGCCCAGAACTGGGAGCTGCTGGGCCACCTGGACCGGCTGTCCGCGCTCGGGCAGCCGTTGCTGATCGGCGCCTCGCGGAAGCGATTCCTGGGTGAGTTGCTGGCTGTCGGGGACGAGTTGAGGCCGCCCAAGCAGCGCGATGACGCGACGGCGGCGCTGACTGCGTTGCTGGCCGCCCAGGGGGTGTGGGGCGTCCGGACGCACACGGTGACAGCGCAGCGCGACGCCATCGAGGTGGCGCAACGGCTGGCCGGGGCACGGGCGACGACCCCGGCCTGACCCCGATCGGCCTCGGCTAAGGTGGGGGCCGGAAGGAGGTCGCAGGCATGGGCGGTGATCGCATCAAGCTGACGGGCATCCAGGTTCGGGCTCGACATGGGGTGTTCCCCGAAGAGAAGACCAACGACCAGCTGTTCGTGATCGACCTCGACTGCGTCCTGGTCCGCGACCGGGTTTCCGACGATCTGGCGACCACGGTCGATTACGGCCTCCTGGCCCGCGACGTCAGCGAGGTGGTCACCTCGGATTCGCTGGATCTGATCGAGACCCTGGCGGAGCGGATCGCCGCCCGGGTGTTGAACCATCGCGCCATCGATCGGGTGAGCGTGACGGTGCACAAGCCGGAGGCGCCGATGCCGGTGAGCGTCACGGATGTGGCGGTCCGGGTGACCCGAAGGCAGGAACGATGAGTGACCCGCGACTCGACTTCGATGTCGACACCCTCTCGGGGATGTCGCCGTTGCGCATGGTGACGTACTCCTTGGGGTCCAACCTGGGTGACCGCGTCGACTACCTCCAAGGGGCGACCGATCTGCTGCGAGCGACGCCGGGGCTGCGCCTCACGGCAGTCTCGTCGGTCTACGAAACCGATCCCGTCGGACCGGTCGAGCAGCCCGACTTCCTCAACATCATCGTGCTGGCGGAGTCCTCACTGGCCTGCCTGGTGATGTTGGAACGGGCTCACGCCATTGAGAACGGCTTCGGGCGGGTGCGCGCCGTGCCGTTCGGCCCCCGCACCATCGACGTGGACCTGATAGCGGTCGGGGACCGGGTCATCACCAGCGAGACGCTGGTGCTGCCCCACCCCCGCGCGCATGAGCGAGCCTTCGTCCTGGTGCCGTGGCTCGAGGTCGACCCGGCCGCCGAGCTGGTCGGCCACGGCCCAGTCGCCGACCTGGTGGCAGGCCTGGACACCAGTGCGGTACGGCTTCGCAAGGACCTGGTGATCGACCTCTGATGGCCCCAGCTCCCGGAGCCCCGCAGCCCACCGTCCGTCCGACGGCGTGGCGGACGGTGGCGCTGGCGGCCGTCCTCGGTGTGGCGATCGGCTGGCTCGGGCTCGCCGGATTGGAGACGGCTGGGCTGGCGCTACCCCGGCTGCCGCTGGTGGCGGTGGCACCGTTGGCGGCCTTCACCCTGGTCGTCGCCTGGCTCGCCGTCCGCACGCATCGCACGATCCACCTGCAGCGGGCGACCCTTCCGGCGCAGCGTGCGGTCTGGTTGCTGGCGCTCGGCCGGACGGCGCTGCTGGCCGGGTCGGGCCTGGCGGGTGCCTACGCTGCCGTGGTCGTTCAGGCACTGCCTCGCTGGGAGGCTGCGTTGCCGCGCGAGAGACTGATCACGGCCGGCCTCACGTTGGCCGCGTGTCTCGCACTCGCCGTCGCGGGATATCGGCTGGAACGTGCCTGCCGGATTCCCGATCCACCGTCCGGAGAAGACAACGACGCCACGCCGCCGCGGCACACCGATTCTGGACCGGAGCCGGGCTAGCATACGCAACGTGAGTGCTTCCCCGGTCATTCGTCGCGCCGAGCGTTCCGCCCTGCGGCGCTATTCATGGTTCTCCCTGGTTGCCGGCGCCCTGGCTGCGGCCGCGCTGGCCATCGGTGATGTCTGGTACGCCAGAATCGGCGTCGTTGTCGCCATCGCCGGCGGTATTGCCGGCTGCGCGCTGGCCTGGCGGGCGCTTCGGGTGCAACGCGTTGCATTCCAGGCGCAGTGGTCCTTGGATGCCCGTGCCAACGCAGAGAAGCTGCACGGCGAACGACTGCAACACATCCGACTGCTCCAGGTCCTCCAGACCCGCAACGGTGACCTGCGCACCCGCCTGATCACCGCGCGCTCCGAGGCCGGTCACCTGAGCCAGGAATTGGCGTCGCTGCGTGGTGACACCATGGCGCTGCGGCTGGAAGTCTCCCGCCTCACCCAGGCGCACAGCGCCGAGATTCTTTCCCTCCCGCGACGCGTCTCCGGACCGGTTTCGACCCACGAGGAAATCCTCTGGGCCGAGGGCAATCTGCCCACGGTCGTAGATCTCAAAGCCGTCACCGCGCCGTTCGCTGACATGGGTGAACAGCGTCACGCCTGAACGGGTCATTAGCCGTCCCGGCAATTCCTGAGTCGCCGTATTCCGCGAGTGACCGGATTTCAGCAGAGCGTGAATCCGAAGAACGGGTCGCTCTCACGGATTTCCGGTCGAGCGTGTGGGCCGGTTCGGTCGGGGTGTATGGGATCCGCGTCGACTGGTATATCCTTTACGGCGTCATGAGCGTAATCGCGAAGATATGTTCGCCGCGAACTCGGACGTCCGATGAAAGGGGCCTCACCAATGGCACAGCGTGTCCAGATTGTTCACACCGACGACCTTGATGGCAGCGAAGCTGCCTCGTCGGTGGTATTCGGTTTCGAGGGTGTCAGTTACGAGATTGACCTGTCGGAGGCCAACAAGGACGCTTTGGCCCAGGCCCTTGCTCCTTATATCGGTGCTGCGCGCCGCACGGCCGGCGGCCGGAAGGCGACTCCCTCGGCCCGGCGTCGTCCGGCTGCCGGGGCATCGGCTACCGAGGTGCGGGCGTGGGCGACCGCGCATGGCATGCAGGTGTCCGCCCGTGGCCGCGTGTCTGCCGAGATCCGCGAGGCCTACGAGAACGCGCACCGCTGATCGACCGACGCCCGGCGTGGCGGGGCGATTGAGCCGCTGGCGAACACGGGAAACCTCGGGGCTCGCCGGCCGTTGACTAAGCTGAGGGCGTGCTGCAGGGTCGTTGGGATCCTGTCGAGCGCCCGGCAACGGCTGGATGAAGGAGTTCCCGAAATGTTCGATCGGTTCACCGACCGCGCTAGGCGCGTGATCGTGCTCGCCCAGGACGAGGCGCGCATGCTCAACCACAACTACATCGGCACCGAGCACCTCCTGCTGGGGCTCATCCATGAGGGTGAGGGTGTGGCAGCCAAGGCCCTGGAATCGATGGGCATCTCGCTGGACGCCGTCCGGGAACAGGTGGAGGAGATCATCGGGCAGGGCCAGCAGGCCCCGACCGGCCATATCCCGTTCACTCCCCGGGCCAAGAAGGTGCTCGAGTACTCGATGCGCGAGGCGCTGCAGATCAACCACCCCTACATCGGAACCGAGCACATCCTGCTCGGGCTGATCCGCGAGGGCGAGGGCGTGGCCGCGCAGGTGTTGATCAAGCTGGGCGCCGACCTGAACCGCGTCCGCAACACCGTCCTGCAACTGCTCAGCGGTTACCAGGGCAAGGAGGCCGCCACCTCGGGCGCGCCGGACTCGGGCCCCGCCCAGGCGTCGGCCACGATCCTCGACCAGTTCGGCCGCAACCTGACCCAGGCCGCCCGCGAGAACAAGCTCGACCCCGTCATCGGGCGCGAGAAGGAGATCGAGCGGGTGATGACGGTGCTGTCGCGGCGCACCAAGAACAACCCGGTGCTGATCGGAGAGCCGGGCGTCGGAAAAACCGCCGTCGTCGAAGGCCTCTCCCAGGCGATCGTTCGCGGGGACGTTCCGGAAACGTTGCGCGACAAGCAGATCTACACCCTCGACCTCGGGGCGCTGGTGGCGGGCTCGCGCTATCGCGGGGACTTCGAGGAGCGGCTGAAGAAGGTGCTCAAGGAGATCAAGACCCGCGGCGACGTGGTGCTGTTCATCGACGAGATCCACACCCTGGTGGGTGCTGGGGCTGCCGAAGGCGCCATCGATGCGGCGTCGATCCTGAAGCCGATGCTGGCCCGTGGCGAACTCCAGACCATCGGTGCGACCACGCTGGACGAATACCGCAAGCACATCGAGAAGGACGCCGCGCTGGAACGTCGATTCCAGCCGATCCAGGTCGCGGAGCCGTCCATCGCGCTGACGATCGACATCCTGCGGGGGCTGCGCGACCGCTACGAGGCGCACCACCGGATCACCATCACGGACGGTGCCCTGACGGCGGCGGCTCAGATGGCGGACCGGTACATCTCCGACCGCTTCCTCCCTGACAAGGCGATCGACCTGATCGATGAGGCCGGGGCCCGGCTGCGGATCCGTCGGATGACGGCACCGCCCGACCTGCGTGAGTTCGACGAGAAGATCGCCGACGTGCGGTTCCGCAAGGAGGCCGCCATCGATGGGCAGGATTTCGAGTTGGCCGCGCGGCTCCGCGACGATGAGCGCAAACTGCTGATCGGACGCTCCGAGAAGGAGGAGGCGTGGAAGGTCGGCGACCAGGACGTGCCCGCTGAAGTTGATGAAGAGGCGATCGCCGAGGTGCTCTCCAGCGCCACCGGGATCCCGGTCTTCAAGCTCACCGAGGAGGAGTCGTCCCGACTGCTCAAGATGGAAGAGGAGATCGGCAAGCGCTACATCGGACAGTTCGATGCGGTGAAAGCTCTGTCGCGCTCCATTCGGCGCACCCGCGCCGGGCTGAAGGATCCCAAGCGGCCCAGCGGTTCGTTCATTTTCGCCGGGCCGTCGGGCGTCGGCAAGACCGAACTGACCAAGGCCCTGACCGAGTTCCTGTTCGGGGACGAGGACGCCCTGATCACTTTGGACATGAGCGAATATTCCGAGAAGCACACCGCCTCCCGGATGTTCGGTTCACCTCCGGGGTACGTCGGTTACGAAGAAGGCGGGCAGCTCACCGAGAAGGTGCGGCGCAAGCCTTTCAGCGTCGTGCTGTTCGATGAGATCGAGAAGGCCCATCCGGATATCTTCAACTCGCTGCTGCAGATCCTGGACGAAGGCCGCCTGACCGATGCGCAGGGCCGCGTGGTGGACTTCAAGAACACCGTCATCGTGATGACCACCAACCTGGGGACCCGGGACATTTCAAAATCGGTGAATCTCGGGTTCAGCCAGTCCAGCGACACCGCGGGAACCTACGCCAAGATGAAGGCCAAGGTCTCCGACGAGCTCAAGCAACATTTCCGCCCCGAGTTCCTGAATCGGGTCGACGAGATCGTCGTCTTCCACCAGCTCTCGAATGCTGACATCGAGCGGATCGTCGACCTGATGGTCGCAGAGATCGAGGGCAGGCTGAAGGATCGGGACATGGGGATCGAGCTCACCCCCGCCGCGAAGGCCTTGATCGCGCAGCGCGGCTACGACCCGGTGTTGGGTGCACGTCCCCTGCGGCGGGCGATCCAGCGCGACATCGAGGACATGCTCGCCGAGAAGATCCTGTTCGGCGACCTGCAGCCCGGGGTCATCGTGGTGGTGGATGTCGCTCCGGAGGGGTCGGAGTCCGCCTTCACCTTCACCGGAGTACCGAAGGCGAAACTGCCGGACGCTCCGACGGCCGATCTCGGCCAGCTCGGCTGACCGACACCGCTTGATGATGCGGCCCGACACCCGGTGGGTGTCGGGCCGCAGTCGTCTGCTGCCTGGGCGGCCAGGGGCCGGCAGCCCGCCGGCAGAGCGTGAACGTCCGCGTGCTGGGCGTGAACGCGGTGGGAAGCCAGATGCGCGGGTTACAGTGCTGCCCTACGTTGTGCCACATCACCCGATTCGGGGTGGCCGAACACGGTGTGGCCGACCCCCGGCCCGCCGAAGAGCAGCTGAGGGAGTGCCCATGAGCAGGAGACCAACTTTCGCCAGGCGGGTCGGCGCGATGCTGGCTGCGGCCGCGTGCGCCATCACCGTGACGGCCTGCAGCGGCGGCGTCGCCGGTGGCCCGCAGGCAACAACCTCCGGGGGCCCGCTGAAGTTCGGCATGCTGGCTCCGATGTCGGGCAGCGAGAGCGCCTTCGGTGACTACCTCAAGAACGGTGCGTCCCTGGCGGTCGCCGAGATCAATGCGGCGGGCGGCGTCAACGGCAGCCAGATCGAGTTGATCGTGGAGGACGACGGCTGTGATCCCACCACAGCGGTGGCCGCCGCCAACAAGCTCGTCTCCCAGGGCGTGGTCGCGTCCGTGGGGGGCTACTGCTCGGGTGCCACGCTGCCGACCCTGCCGATCTTCCTGGAGGCGAAAGTGCCCATGGTGATCCCGGCAGCGAACTCCAACGCCCTGGTGGAGGCCGGCCAGGCGAACGTCTTCCTCATCAACGGGACGGGGACCCAGCAGGCTCAGGCCGCGGTGAGTTTCGCCACCAAGTCCAAGGCAGCCCGGATCTTCATCCTGGACGATTCGACCGACTACTCGGTCGATCTGGCCGACTCGTTCGAGGAGCAGGCGAAGGCGGCCAACCTCACCGTGGCCGGTCGGGCCACCCTGACCCCGAAGGAGAAGGACTACTCCGGCGAGGCCAACAAGATCACCACCTCGAAGGCCGACTTCGTGTACTTCACCGGTTACTACCAGGAGGGGGCGCTGCTCAACCGGCAGTCGAAGGACGCCGGCTACGACGGGATCTTCCTGGTGGGTGACGGCGCGGTGGACGCCAGCTTCGCCAAGATCACTGGCGCCGACTACACCAAGAACGTCTTCGGCACGTTCACCCAGACTCCGGACATGCTGGAGGGGGCCGACAATTGGATCGCCTCCTACAAGGCCAAGTTCGGGGCCGAGCCCGGGCCGTACACCACGCAGGCCTACGACGCCGTGCGGGTGATGGCCGAGGGGATCAAGCAGGCCGGCTCCACCGACATGGACAAGGTGGTGGCAGCTCTCAACGCGTTGGACGGCTTCGCGACCTTCTCCGGTCCCCTGAAGTTCACCGACAAGGGCACCCTGTCCAGCGGCGGCTTCGTGATCGTCACGATCGGCCCGGCGGGGACGTTCATCCTGCACGACGACTTGCTCGGCTGACAGCGGGCTGCCGGTCCGGAAACGGGCCGGCAGCTGCGCCCCACGTTCTTGAAGGGAGGGTCGTGGCCCAGGTTCTGCTCAACGGCCTGTTCGTCGGCTCGTTCTATGCCCTGGTGGCACTGGGCTACAGCATGGTTTACGGCATCATCAAGCTGCTCAACTTCGCCCACGGCGACCTCTACATGCTGGGGGCCTACATCGGGTTCGTGGTCCTGACAGGGATCCCCGGCGCCGCGGAGGTGGCCTCCGTCCCGGCGCTGCTGGTGCTGGTGATGATCGCGATGCTCACCACCGGGCTGTTCGGGGTCGCCATCGAGCGGGTAGCCTACCGTCCGTTGCGATGGGCGCCCCGATTATCGGTGCTCATCACGGCCGTCGGGATGTCGTTCACGCTCGAGTACGGCATCCGTCAGATCTTCGGCGCCAGCCCGAAGGCCTACCCGCTGCGCATCAGCGGCGGGCTGGTCAGCGTCCTCGGTGCGCAGATCTCGGTGGCCCAGATCTCCTTGATGCTGGTGGCCGCGTTGCTGATGGCGGTCCTTGCCTTCTACGTGAATCGGACCAGGGAGGGTCGCGCCATGCGGGCCATCGCCCTGGATTCCCGCGCCTCCACCCTGATGGGCATCGACGTCAATCGGACCATCTCCCGGGTGTTCTTCGTGGGCTCGGCGTTGGCCGGTGCCGCCGGCGTGATGGCGGGGGCGTTCTACGGGTCCATCGACTTCATGATGGGGTTCTCGATCGGGCTGAAGGCGTTCACGGCAGCGGTGATCGGTGGGATCGGCAACCTGTACGGCGCCATGCTCGGCGGCCTGACCCTGGGGCTGCTGGAAGCTGTCGGCACGGCCTGGGTGGGCGGGGAGTGGCGGGACGTCTTTTCGTTCGCGTGCCTGATCCTGTTCCTCACCTTCCGGCCCACTGGTTTGCTGGGCGCCCGCGTGGTCGAGCGGATGTGAGCCCCATGAGCCTGACGATCCCGGCCCGCGAGCCGGACGGCGTGTTGGTTCCGCCCAATCGGCACACGGCGCCGCCGGCGCCACCCTTCAGTTGGCGCAGCGACCGCGCCGGTCTGAGCGTGTTGGGAGTGGGGGTGTTCGTCGCGGTGCTGCTGGTGCCGTTCATCAGCGCGTCCCCCTACCTGATCTCGATTCTCACCTCGGCGATGATCTACGTGATGCTGGCGTTGGGGCTCAACGTCGTCGTCGGCTACGCCGGGCTGCTCGATCTGGGCTACATCGCCTTCTTCGCCGTGGGGGCGTACACCTCCGGGATCCTGACGACGAAGTTCGGGTTCACGATGGTGGCCGCGATCCCGGTCACGATCGCGGCGTGCATTCTGGCCGGGATCGTGATCGGAGGCCCGACCCTGCGGCTTCGCAGCGACTATCTGGCCATCGTCACCCTGGGTTTCGGCGAGATCATTCGGATCACCGCCAACAACCTGGACATCACGGGGGGACCATCCGGCATCCACGGAATCCCCACCTGGGCGTTCTTCGGGTGGGACTTCAGCAAGGGCCTGTCGATCGGTGGGGTCTTCTTCAACTCCAAGATCGTCTTCTACTACTTCGTTGCGGTGGTCGTCGTCGTTCTGGGCGTGATCGGCATCAGCCGGCTGTCCCGCGGCAAGATGGGACGGGCCTGGAAGGCCGTCCGCGACGACGAGGACGCCGCGGAAGCGATGGGCATCAACACCTACTTCACCAAGATCACCGCCTACATCATCGGAGCGGTCTGGGCCGGCCTGGCCGGCCAGTTGATGGCCGCTCACCTGTCGGCCATCTCACCCAACAGCTTCCAGTTCCTCTACTCCGCCCTGATCCTGATGGCCGTGGTGCTGGGCGGCATGGGTTCGACCCCAGGGGTCATCATCGGCGCCCTGTTCGTCTCGTTGGCGCCGGAGTTCTTGCGGGAGTTCTCCGACTGGCGATACCTGCTGTTCGGCGTCCTGCTGGTGGTCACCATGATCTTCCGGCCCAAGGGCATCTGGCCGGCCACCTCGGCCTTCCCCTGGTCGCGGGACAAGCGCCTCGGCACCGGCCCCAAACCCGTCGAGCAGGGACTCGACCCGCGGGACGTGGCCGACCTTGAGGCCGCCGAGGACGGCGCGGGAAGGCGGGATCACCATGACCACTGAGCCCGGGAGCACCCGCACGACCTTGCTGGAGGTGAAGGACCTCTTCCTGCACTTCGGGGGGGTGCGCGCGGTGGACGGCTTGAGCATGGCGGTGCGGGAGGGCGAAATCGTCTCCGTGATCGGACCCAACGGGGCCGGAAAGACCAGCGCGTTCAACTGCATCACGGGGTTCTACCGTCCCAGCAGCGGCAGCGTCACCTTCTTGGGCGAGTCGATCACCCGGGCCAGGCCGTCGCGGATCACGACCATGGGGATGGCCAGGACGTTCCAGAACCTGCGGCTGTTCTCCGATCTCTCCATCCTGGACAACGTCAAGACCGCGATGCACTCCCACCTGATCCAACGCTGGTACGACGCCTTTCTGCACACCCCGCGCTACCGGCGCACCGAGGCCCGCTGCGACCAGGACGCTCGAGCCTGGCTGGAGTTCGTCGGCTTCACCGGTGACGAGTCGTTGTACGTGACCCAACTGCCCTACGGGGCTCAACGCCAGGTGGAGATCGCCCGGGCGTTGGCCACCTCCCCGAAGGTGCTGCTGCTGGACGAGCCGGCCGCCGGGCTGAACCACAACGAGAAACAGCAACTGATCGAGTTGATCCGCAGGATTCGTGACCTCGGTGTCTCCATCGTGCTGATCGAGCATGACATGGGGCTGGTGATGGACATCTCGGAACGCATCATCGTGCTGAACTACGGCCAGGAGATCGCCGACGGGACGCCGGCGCAGATCCGCAGCAACCCCGTCGTGATCGAGGCCTACCTGGGCGCTGACGAGGGGGACGACCAGTGAGTTGGTTGAACGTAGCCGCCATCAGCCTGTTCTACGGGCGGATCCAGGCGCTGGAGGACCTCAGCTTCACCATCGAGCAGGGCGAGGTGGTGGCCCTCCTGGGTAACAACGGTGCGGGGAAGTCGACGACCCTCAATCTCATCTCCGGCCTGGTCCGGCCCAGCAGCGGCACCCTCACCTGGGAGGGGAGGGACCTCACGAAGATCGCACCCCACCACCTGGTCGCCCAGGGCATCGTCCAGGTACCGGAGGGCCGGCGGATCTTCAGCACGATGACGGTGCACGAGAACCTGCAGCTGGGTGGCTACCGGGTCAAGGAGGCTGCCGTCATCGCCGAGCGGATCGCCCTGGCCTACGAGTTGATGCCACGGCTTCACGATCGTCGCGACCAGCAGGGCGGAACCCTGTCCGGCGGGGAGCAGCAGATGCTGGCCATCGGACGGGCGCTGGTCAGCGGGCCCAAGCTGTTGCTGCTGGACGAGCCGTCGATGGGCCTGGCCCCGCTCATGGTGAATCAGGTCATGCAGCTCATCAGCGCCGTCAAGGAGCAGGGCACGACCGTGCTGGTGGTGGAGCAGAACGCCAAAGCCGCGCTGCGGATCGCGGATCGGGCCTACGTGCTCGAGAACGGGACGGTGTCGCTGTCGGGCCCGGCCAGCCAGTTGGTGACCGACAGCCGCGTGGTCGAGGCGTATCTGGGCGGGTGACTCCCTCCGGTGCGGCGGGACGTTCAGAACGAGCGCAGCACCACCAGCATGAGCAGGGCCACCACGAGGAGCCACAGCAGGCTGCCCAGGACTCCGAGCACCAATCCGAGGGTCATCAGGCCACTGGGGCGCCAGCGGCCAGGCTCCCGCCGCATCGCGGCCCGTCCGCGAGCACCGAGCACCCAGGCGATGGGGCAGGTCAGTCCGAAGGTGAACAACCCCAGCAACCCGAGAACCCCGGTGGCAACCGCATTCGGGTGCTCTGGACGGTAGGCCGACGCGGGAGGGAAGGCCGGCGCTGGAGAGAAGGCCGGCGCTGGAGGGAACACCGGCGCGGGCAGCGGCGGTGGGACGGTGGGGGCCTGGTACACCTCGTAGGTGACCGGCGGCCGCTGGACCGGTGCCGGCGCCGCCGGGGGAAGGGACGCCTGCCGGGTGGCCGTCGGGGGGCCGGGTCTTTCAGCGGGGGTTCCCTCGCGGGGCACCTCGGCCAGCGGGTCGAGCAGTGTGGCCTCCGCGGTCTGGGTCCAGGGGGTCCACGCGTCCGCCGAGAAGCCTTGGGTCGGGACCAAGGGGATGGTTTCTTCCGTGGCCACGGACGAGCTTTCCGCCTCCGGTTCGGGCCATCGGGGGTTCTGGTAGTGATCAGTCATCGCATCCTCGTTCGTGGTCCTTCCACGGTACCTGGCACCTGATCAGAGGAACCAGCGGTCCGGGGCAGCCTGCCGGATGAGCCCGTCGGCCAGCAGGGAACCGAGCGCTCGTTCAGCCTGCTCGGCGTCCTGGGGCCAGGCCGCCAGCAGATGGTCCCGGGCCACCCCCTCGGTGCTGGTTCGAAGCCGGGCGAGCAGCACCCCACGACATTGACGATCCGTCCCTTCCCAAGCCTGCACCCGACGGGGTTGGGACGAGGGCGGACGTCCCAAGGCGAACCAGCGGCAACTGGCCGCGATCGGGCACCGGTGACAAGCCGGGGTGCTCGCGGTGCACAGTCGGGCTCCCAACTCCATGGCGGCCACCCCCCACCGCGACGACTCGCCAGGGCCCTCGGGGAGCCACCGCTCTGCCAGGGCCCGTTCGGTTGATCCCAGGGAGGCCGGAGGGAACTCGGTCCCGGATTCCACCCGGGCCAGCACCCGCCGGACGTTGGTGTCGAGGACGACGTGGCGCTGGCCGAAGGCGAAGCTGGCGATCGCGGCCGCGGTGTACTCGCCCACCCCAGGCAGTGCCCGCAGCTCAGCCAGCGTTTCGGGAACCTTCCCGGCGTGCCTGGACACCATGAGGCAGGCGGCCTGATGCAACCGTTGGGCTCGTCGCGGGTAGCCCAGGCGGCCCCACGCCCGGACCGCTTCACCGGCCGGCTCGGCGGCCAGCGCGGAGGGGGTAGGCCAACGAAGCAGCCAGGCTTCCCAGGGGGCGAGTACCCGGGCCACGGGGGTCTGCTGCAGCATGAACTCGCTGACGACGACGCCCCACGGGCTGACGTCGGCCCGGCGCCACGGGAGGTCCCTGGCCTCGGCCGCGTACCACGCGATGACGTCCGCGGTGACCAGGGTGCGCTCCACGCGACCACGGTACCCATTCGTCGCTCGGCTCCCGGCGTGGGTCCGGCCCTCTCGCCGAGGCGAGAACTACCCTGTCGGCATGGGATCAGTGCTCCACCCGGTCGGCCCGGAAGAGCCTCGGGTCTACTGGACCCGCCGGGCTGTCGTGGTGGGTGCTGTCGCGGTGGTGCTCGTCGGCTTGATGTGGTTGCTCTGGCCGAGGCCGCAGAGTGTGAGCGCGGTCCCCGAGGCCACCACCCCAGCCAGCACTCCTCCCGGTGCCGCAGTCGGGACCCCGACGATGACCCCCAGCGCGTCTCCCACGCCGACCGGCCCTCAGCCGTGCGAAGCAACCGCGATCCAGCTTTCGGTCGTCGGCTACCAGAAGGTGAAGGTCTCTGCCAAGCAGGTGTTCACCCTGACGGCCTCGAACACCGGGACGCAGCCCTGCGTGCTGGCCGTCAACTCGGCCACCTACAGCCTGACGGTCAGTTCCGGGACCGACCGCATCTGGAGTACCGCCGATTGCGACAAGTGGTTGCCCGCCAAGACGCTGACGCTGAAGTCGCAGGCGCAGCACGAGTTCGCGGTCACGTGGCCGCTGCGGCGCTCGTCGAGCGGCTGCCAGCTCTCCAAAGCGGCGCTCGCGCCCGGTACCTACGTCGCCAAGGCGGTCTTCGCCGAGGTGGCCACGGCGCGACAGGCCATGAATCTGGTGAAGTGACTCAAGTGGGGAGCTCGGCGGTCGCGTTGTAGCTCGTCTCGGTGAGTCGTGCCAGGCCCTCACGCAGGCGCCGCGCGATGCCGTAGTCGACCTCCGGGACTCCGACAAGTTCAGTGGTGCTCGCGCCGAGCAGGGCCTGCAAGGAGCCGAAGTGGTCAATCAACCGGTCGGCCACCTCAGCGGGCAGGCGGCCGATCTGGGAGAGCTGTCGGTACCCGCGAGCGGGCACCCTGGCGTCCAGCGAGCCGGGCACCAACTCGATCGTCCGCGCCACGAGCGCATGGTCGAGGAGTTGGTCCGCGGCCAGTTCGCTGAGACGGTCGAGGGCGAGCCAGGACTCACCGGTGCCGTAGTCCCGCGCCAGCGACCCAGCGAGGACGTCGACTCCGGTGAGTAACTCCTGCAACTGCAGGTCGACGAGACGGCCGTCGACGCCCAACTCGATCACTTCATCGTCGATGTCCGTGCCGAGGCGGCGCACCATTTCCAGGCGTCTGGCCACCAACGCGACATCGCCCACGGTCACCGTGTCCTGGATCTCAAGCGAGGTGAGGTGCCGCGCCGCCTGGCTGAGCCGGTCGCGATACCGGGCCAGGGTCGCCAGACCCTGGTTGGCACGTACCAGCAGGTGCTCGGGGTGGTGCAAGGGGTAGCGCGCTCCGGTGAGGAACAAGGCGATGGACGACATGGAGGCCGACACCGTCACGACGGCGACCCCGGTCTGGCGGGAAACGCGTTCGGCCGTGCGGTGTCGGGTGCCCGTTTCCGAGGTCGGGACCGACGCGTCCGGCATCAGGTGCGCCCCGGCGTGGGTGATTCGGGTGAGGTGCTCGTCGAGCAGGATGGCGCCGTCCATCTTGGCGAGCTCCCGCAACGCGGTGGCGCTCAAGGGGGCGTCGATGGCGAAGCCGCCAGTGACGAGCGCAGCCACGGCGGGATTGTGTCCCAGGACGATCAGAGCCCCCGTGCGCCCGTGGACGATCCGCTCCAGGCCATCGCGCAGCGCTGTCCCAGGACTGACGAGCGCAAGGTATTCGCGTAACTGACCCCGCTCGGTTTCGTCCACGCTTGGCCTCCTCGACCTCGGGTGTGCTCATCCTAGGCCGGGTCGGGCTGGACACGGCAGCTCGGATCTCGCCGTCACTCACCTGCGCGCGGTGCCGCGTACCTACGCGCCCTGCCTGTCACGCACCCACGAGGCCCTACTGTCCGCCTTCCACGAGCGCCAGGTGACGGCCGGCCGGGTCGAGCTGGGTCAGCGATTGCCTGACCTCCTTGCGCAGGTGCAGGACGGCCAAGGCTTCGGCAACGGTGGCGACCTCGACCACTCGCATGCCACGCGGGCGGACGCCGCCTCCCGGGGGGATCAGGGCGATCCCGAAACCAAGCCGGGCGGCCTCCGCCAAGCGCCGATCCAGCCCCGCAACGCGACGCAATTCGCCGGACAGCCCGACCTCGCCCAAGGCGATGATCGGAGCGTTGAAGGCCCGTTCCTGCAGCGCCGAGGCGATGCTGATGGCCACCGCGAGGTCGGTCGCGGGATCGTTCACGCGGGCGCCTCCCACCGTCGAGACGTAGACCTCCTTGTTGTGGAGCCGCAGGCCGGCCTTGCGCTGCAGGACGGCCAGGATCATGGATACCCGGCTGTTGTCGATGCCGTTGCTGATCCGCTTGGGAACCGGCGCCGCGCTCGGGGCGACGAGGGCCTGCACCTCGCTCAGGAGCGGACGGCGACCCTCGAGGGACACGCTGAGGCAGGTACCTGCGGCCGGCTCGTCGTGGCGTGAGACGAACAGCCCGGACGGGTCGGTGACCTGACGAATGCCGGCCGCCCCCAACTCGAAGCAGCCCACTTCGTCCGCCGGCCCGTACCGGTTCTTGGAGGCCCGGATCATCCGGAAACCGCTGTGCCGGTCGCCCTCGAACGAGAGCACGACATCGACCAGGTGCTCCAGGGTGCGGGGGCCGGCCACCGCACCGTCCTTGGTGACGTGACCGATGAGGACGACCGGCATGGCCCGCTGTTTGGCGACTCGCACCAGGGCGGCGGTGACTTCCCGCACCTGGGTGACGCCCCCGGGCACGCCCTCCACCTGCGGCACCGAGACGGTCTGCACCGAGTCGAGCACGAGCAGCTCGGGCTTCAGGTGCTCGATATGCCCCAACACCGTGCCGAGGTCCGACTCGGCCGCGAGGTACAGGCCAGGCGTCACCGCGCCGGTGCGCTCGGCCCGTTGCCGGACCTGGGCGGCCGATTCCTCGGCCGTCACGTACAGCGTGCGGCGCCCGGCAGCAGACCATCGGGCGGCCACCTCCAGCAACAGCGTCGACTTTCCCACCCCGGGTTCCCCGGCCAGCAGAACGACCGCCCCGGGGGTGAGCCCGGCGCCGAGCACCCGGTCGAGTTCGCCGATGCCGGTGGGGATTCCGCTGGTCGTGCTCGCGTCCACGTCCTCGATGGGGACGGCGCTGCGCGCCGGAGCGACAGCATTCACCGTGGCCGAAGGGGCCCGCGTCTCTGCGACGCTGCCCCAGGCCTGGCACTCCCCACACCGACCGACCCAACGGGGGGCCGTCCAACCGCATTCGCCGCAGCGGTAGATCGCGTTGCTCTTCACCATGGCCAGCACGCTACGTGCCGGCGGTGACAGTTCCTTGCACCACCCGCCGGGGCCCGCCCACCCCGCTTCCAGGGGTCATCAGCAGTGGCGACCGGCCTCAGCGGTCGGTGAAGCCGGCTCAGATCCGGACGAGGCCCTTGTCGGTGGCGAAAGTCGCGGCCGCCAGGCCCGGCTGCCCATTGGGTGAGGTGAAGGTGATCGAGATGCCGTCGAACGTGTCGCCGATCTCGGTGCCGAGCCAATCCTCCACGCGGGAGCGGGTCCCGGCGATCTCGATCCCGACCAACTCGATGCTGCCCTCCAGGGCGCTCGGCAGGATCGAGGGATCGGACATCCAATGCAGGAAGTAGGGGAGTTGGGGATCAGCCAGCAGGCCCTTGACCCCGATCTGGCGCCACTCCAGCAGCCGCCCGTCCGGGAAATGACGCGAGCCGAGCGCTGATTCCCGCTGCAACCGCTGTTCGAAGGGGCCGAGGTCGTCCACCGAAATCACCCAGCCCAGCCAGCCGCCGCCCATCTCGGACCGGGCGCGGACCGCCTGACCGAAGGGAGCCTTCTCAGCGGCGGGGTGTTCCAGCACCTCCACCACCTCGAGATAGCGGTCATGCGCCAACGGCAGGATGTGGTTCTGGGTGCCGAAGCGGGGGTGGAAGCCGCCATCGCGGAACTTCGCGCCAAGCAGGTCTCCCAGGCGGGCGGATTCGGCCTGCAGGCCAGCCGGGCCGACGGCGAAGGTCAGATGATCGACATGCATGGCTTCATTGTGGCCGCTGGCCCCCCCGAGGTCGAATCGGGCGCCGGGGGCCGTCAGCGGGACCTGTGAGGAGCGCCGCCTACCATGGTGAGCGTGCTGCCCGCCCGCTCAGAACCGCTGATTTCGCTGTCGACGTCATCGGTGTACCCGGAGTCGACGCTGCGCGCTTTCGACATCGCCCAGGAGCTCGGTTTCGACGCCGTCGAGGTCATGGTGGGCCTGGACAAGGCGTCGACCGATATCGCTTCTTTGGATCGGCTCCGCACCTACTACGAGGTGCCGATCGGATCCATCCACGCCCCGTGCCTGCTGGTGACCCAACGCACCTGGGGCTCCGACCCCTGGGACAAGCTCGACCGGTCGGCCGAAGCCGCCCTGCACCTGGATGCCCAGGTCGTCGTCGTGCACCCGCCGTTCCGATGGCAGCGCAGCTACGCGGCCGGTTTCACCTCCGGGATCCGACAGCTCACGCACACCACCGGAATCACGTTCGCGGTCGAGAACATGTATCCCTGGCGCGGGCCCGGGGGCGCTGAGGTGCGGGCGTACGCCCCGGACTGGGACGCCTCCCTGCTCGACGTCGACCACCTGACACTCGACCTCTCGCATGCCGCCACAGCCCGCCAGCAGTCGCTCGACCTGGTGCACGAGTGGGGGGAGCGACTAGCCCACGTCCACCTCACCGACGGCAGCAGCCTGGCCGCCGACGAACATCTGCTGCCCGGCACGGGCGAGCAGCGGGCGGACGAGGTGCTGGCGACGCTCGCGACCCGCGGCTTCACCGGGCAGATCGTCCTGGAGGTGAACAGCCGGTCGGCCACGACCTCCGACGAGCGTTTGCAACTCCTGGCCGACGCCCTGGAATTCACCCGCAAGCATTGGCCGGCGACCCGGATCGCCCGCGGTGAGTGAGGCACCTGGTCTGGTCACCGTTGAGGTCCGCCAGCGACCGGCCCTGGAGATCCTGCTGGTGTTGGGGATCTCCCTGGGGCAATCGGCGGTGTATTCGATCCTTTCCCTCATCGAGAAGGTGACCCGCAACGTCGCCCTCAACGAGCAGACCACCTCCCTGAACAACGCCGTGGTCCCGGACCGTCCGTGGCTCGACCTCGCTTACCAGATCGCCGGCATCGTCTTCCCGGTGGTGCCAGCCCTGCTGGCGCTCTATCTGTTGCACCTCGCGGGACAGCGGCGCTCGATCGGGTTCGACCTACGCGCTCCCGGACGTGACCTCGCCTGGGGATTCGGGTTGGCGGCCGGGATCGGGATCCCCGGCTTGGCGTTCTACTTCGCTGCCCGCGCGCTCGGGCTGAACACGAACGTGGCCGCGGCGAACCTCACCCAGAACTGGTGGACGGTACCTGTCCTGGTCGGCTACGCGCTGATGAACGGCGTGCTGGAAGAGATCGTGATGATCGGCTTCTTCTTCAACCGGGCCGCGGCACTGGCGTGGCGACCGTGGCTGATCGTGGTTGCCAGCGCGGTGATCCGCGGCGGCTACCACCTGTACCAGGGCTTCGGCGGCTTCGTCGGGAACCTCGTGATGGGACTCGTCTTCGGGCTGGTGTACCTGCGGATCAAGCGGGTGATGCCGCTGGTAGTCACCCATGTGATCCTCGATCTGGTCGCCTTCCTCGGCTACGCGCTCGTGGCGCCGTACACCGACTGGTTCTGAGCGGGGACGGCGCGCTGGCTGGGCACCTCCGGCGCTGTCGGACGGCTCCGTTAGGCTGGTGCCATGCGTGTTGGAGTATTTGGAGCCACCGGTCAGGTGGGCGGAGTGATGCGGACCCTGTTGGCTGAGCGGAACTTCCCGGTGGAACAGATCCGGTTCTTCTCCTCGGCCAGGTCTGCGGGCAAGGCGTTGCCCTGGGCCGGGGGCCAGGTGGTGGTGGAGGACACCGCCACCGCTGACTTCGCGGGGCTCGATCTGGCGCTCTTCTCGGCGGGGGCCACGACCTCGCGTGAGTTCGCCCCCCGGGTCGCCGCGGCCGGGGCGATCGTGGTGGACAACTCGTCGGCGTGGCGCAAGGACGCCGACGTCCCGCTGGTGGTCAGCGAGGTGAATCCCGAGGACGCGATCAATCCGCCCAAGGGCATCATCGCCAACCCCAACTGCACCACGATGGCGGCCATGCCGGTGCTGAAGCCGCTGCACGACGCAGCCGGCCTGCAACGGCTCATCGTCGCCACGTACCAGGCCGTGTCCGGTTCCGGCGTCGCCGGGGTGCGGGCGCTGGCCGATCAGGTGGCCGCCATCCCCGATCCCACGGCGCTGGCGCTGAACGGGGCTGCGGTCCCGGCTGGCAACCCGGCTCCCTATGTCGAGCCGATCGCCTTCAACGTGATCGCGCTGGCCGGCTCGCTGGTCGACGACGGTAGCGGCGAGACCGACGAGGAGCAGAAGCTCCGCAACGAGTCCCGGCGCATCCTGCACCTGCCAGAACTGGCAGTGGCGGGCACCTGTGTTCGGGTGCCGGTCTTCTCCGGTCATTCGCTCAGCATCCACGCCGAGTTCGCCGAGGAGATCAGCGTGACCCGGGCAACCGGCCTGCTGGCCACGGCTCCCGGCGTGGAGCTCGTCGACGTCCCCAATCCGCGCTGGGCCGCCGGTAAGGACGCCTGCTTCGTCGGACGGATCCGCTCCGACCAGTCGGTTCCGGGCGGCCGCGGGCTCGTGATCTTCGTCAGCAGCGACAACCTGCGCAAGGGTGCCGCGCTCAACGCCGTCCAGATCGCGGAACTGGTGGCGGCTCGATGACCACCCTCGGGGTGATCGGTGCCGGCGTCATGGGCGAGACCCTGATGGCCGGGCTGCTGCGGGCCGGCTGGGAACCCGACCAGATCACCGCCGCCGACCGCCATGCCGCGCGCCTGGCCGAACTGGGAAAGCGCTACGGGATCGGCACGGGCTCCACCGCCGAGGTGTCGGCTCAGTCCGACACGGTGGTGATCGTGGTGAAGCCGCAGGACACCGGGGAGGTGCTGCCCGTGGTGGCCGCGGCCATCCGTCCAGGCACGTTGGTGGTGTCGTTGTGCGCCGGGGTCTCGACCGCCCAGATCGAGGCCGCGATGCCGGCAGGGACACCGGTCGTCCGCGTCATGCCGAACACGCCGGCCCAGGTGGACGAGGGGATGGCGGCCATCTCGCCGGGAACCTCGGCGACCGAGGAGCATCTCGATCACGTGTCCGCGTTGCTGGCAGCGGTCGGCAAGGTGATCACCGTGCCCGAGAAGTACCAGGACGCGGTGACCGCCATTTCGGGCTCCGGCCCGGCCTACCTGTTCTTCGTCGTCGAGGCGATGATCGATGCCGGGGTCATGCTGGGCCTGCCCCGCGACACCGCCACGACGCTGGTCGTCCAGACCATGTACGGCTCGGCGAAGCTGCTCTCCGAGAGCGGCGAGCACCCGACGGTGCTGCGGGAGCGGGTCACCTCCCCGGGGGGGACGACCGCGGCGGCGCTGCGGCAACTCGAGGACCACAGCGTGAAGGCAGCTTTCATCACGGCGATGGAGGCGGCCCGGGACCGCAGCCGGGCTCTGGCCCAGTCCTGAGTCGGCTAGCGCTGCCACGCCAGGGTGACGACGTCACCCGGACGAACCTGGGCCAGCTGGTCACTGGCCGCCCCGGTCAGCACCCCTAGCACCGGGTAGCCGCCGGTCGTGGGGTGGTCAGGGCCGAACACCACCGGTAGCCCGCTCGGCGGTACCTGGACGGCGCCCCGCACGACGGGTTCAGGGGGCAACTCCCTTCCGATCCGGCTCGGCGCCCACGCCAGCGGCTCACCGATCAGCCGTACCCCCACCCGATCGCTGCTGGCGGACACTTCCCACGCGCGGCCCAGTGCCGCGGGGTGCAGGATCCAGTCCTTGCGCGGGCCCTCCTGGACGCTCAGTACGCGACCCCACCCGGCCGCCGGGAGCGGCGAGACCGGGGAACCGGGTGAGCGCGCTACGGGCGGGCCCACGGGCAACCGGCTCCCAGGGCGAAGCGGCTGTGGCCCGATCCCGGCCAGGGTGTCCCGCGACCGCGACCCGAAGTCGGGCGCCGCCGTGATCCCGCCCGCCACCGAGAGGTAGCACCGCAAGCCCACCGGGGCCATCCCGAGGCTGACGACGTCTCCGGTGCCCAGTTCCACGACCCGACCGTAGGGCAGGGTCACCTCGCCGAGGCGGAGCGGGCAGGGTGCGCCGGTGACGGCGATCCGCACCGGGCCCTCGAGGACGCGGAAGGCCAGCCCGCCCAGCACGATCTCGATCGCGGCGTCCCCGCCCGCCGGGTCGTTGCCCACCAGTGCGGCGCCCGCGAGATAGGCACCGCGGTCGGCCGCCCCCGACCGGGTGACCCCGATGCCCGCCAGCCCGGGGCGACCGCCGTCCTGCAGGAGCGACAGCGGCCCGGGCCGGATCACCTCCAGCCAGCTCACCGGGCCACCTCGAACTGCACCCACCAGCCGGGCCGCAGCAGTGCCGGGGGATGGCGATGGGAGTCCCACACGGGCACGCCGGTGCGTCCCAGCAACTGCCAACCGCCGGGGGTGGCGCGGGGATAGATGCCCGAGTACTCATCGGCCAACCCCACCGCACCTGCCGGGACGGCCGGACGCGGCTCAGCGCGGCGGGGAACCCGAAGCCTCGGATCGCCGTCGGTGAGGTAGGCGAAACCGGGGGCGAAGCCGCCGAAGGCGACCCGCCAGGGCAGCCCCGTATGCGCGCTGACCACGTCGGCCACCGTCAGGCCGGTGAGTTCGGCGACCACGTCCAGGTCGGGCCCGTCGTAGCTGACCGGCACCCGAACCGTCCGCTCGCCGAGGGCCGGTGGCGGGGTGGGATCGGCCTGGGCGAGCAGGGCCTCCAGCGCCGCCCGCTGGGCAGCCATGGTCGCGGCCTGGGCGTAGCGCACCAGCACCGTCCGGGCGGCAGGCACCACCTCGACGATTCCGGCGGCCGGCGTTGCCGCGTCACCGCGGCCGACAAGGGCGGCCACCACCGCCGAGACGGCGGACCCGTCCGCGACCTCGATGAGGGTGGCGGTCTCACCGCAGGGCAGCAACCTGACCTGCATTGCCACCCCCCGTGTCCACTCGCCGCCGGAGTTCGCGCCGGATCATCGGACGAAGGGCCGTAGAACCACGCCCTGCGCCACGAGTCGGTCCCGGATCGCCCGCGCCATGGCGACGGACCCCGGGGTGTCCCCGTGGACGCAGATCGAATCGGCGCGCACGGCCAGCAGGCCCTGGCTGGTACTGAGGTAGCCGGACGTCACCAGGCGAACCATGCGTTGCGCGACCTCGTCGGGGTCGAGCAGGACGGCGCCGGGCTCGCCGCGGGGAAGCAGCGTCCCGTCCGGGGCGTAGCCACGGTCGGCGAAGGCCTCGCCGGCGGTCCTCAGCCCGGCAGCTTCGGCGAGCCGGGCGGACAGGCTGCCGGGGAGACCCAGGAGGACCAGGGACGGGTCGAAGGCGTGCACCGCTGCCACCACCGCTTCGGCCTGCTCGCGGTGGTGGACGATCGTGTTGTACAGGGCCCCATGAGGCTTGACGTAACTCAGCCGGGTGCCCACCACGGCGCAGACGCCCGCCAGCGCACCGAGCTGGTAGATGACGTCGGCATTGAGTTCCTCGGGCGGGACATCGATGAACCGCCTGCCGAAACCTGCCAGGTCGCGGTAGCTCACGTGGGCACCGATCGTCACGCCCCGCTCCTCGGCTTGGCCCACCGTGCGCAACATCGTCCGCGCGTCGCCCGCGTGGAACCCGCAGGCGATGGAGGCGCTGGTGACCACATCGAGCAGGGCCGGGTCGTTGCCCATCGTCCAGGCGCCGAAGGACTCGCCCACGTCCGCGTTGAGATCGATCCACATGCCTCCACCGTCCCGTGGGGCGGCAGGGCGGCGCAACAGGCGGCGGCGTGTCGCCTTGACGCACTTCCCCAGATGCTCCCCTCCGGGCACCGGCGGCGGCTAGGGTGGCGGGGTGCCGGCCGGGGGGTGGCGCAGGAAGGAAACCAGCACCATGAGCGACGCCGCGGCCCGTCTGGGATCAGTCAAGTTCCTGAAGGTGAACGAGGTGGCCGAGCTGCTCCGGGTGTCCCGGATGTCGGTGTATCGCCTGATCCATGCCGGTGAGCTGGAGGCGGTTCGATTCGGGCGCAACTTCCGGGTCCCGGAGGCGGCCGTGGATGAGTACCTGAGGCGGGCGTTCTACGACGCAGGTTGATCCGGGTACGGGTCCTGACCGACAGTGTGCGCGCGGGATTTCGCCCCGCGGCGCCCTGGTGAGTAAGATTCAGTGCTTGGCCGGGTCGTCCGGCCGCGTTCGTCGGGCTGCCTGGCAGCTCGCATCGTCCAACTTCGCCGGCGCGCCGGCACGCGAGAGGTCTACTAGTGGGTTCGGTCATCAAGAAGCGCCGCAAGAGGATGGCGAAGAAGAAGCACCGCAAGCTGCTGAAGCGCACGCGCATCCAGCGTCGCCGCGCCGGCAAGTAATCTCTCGCCGTCCCGCCCATGAGTGAAGTTGGGGGGGACGTGGTGGTCGTCCTGGTTCGCGACGCCTGTCACCTGTGTGCCGAGGCGCTCGCGACGATCGCCGAGGTGTGCGCCCGTGCCGGGGTCTCCTGGCGCAGCGTCGACGTCGACGGTGACCCGCGGTTGCGGGCCGAGTACACCGACCATGTGCCGGTCACTTTCGTGGCGGGCGTTGTGCACGCGCGGTGGTTCGTGGATCCGGCTGCGCTCAGCGCGGCCATCGACGCCGTCCGCTGATTCCCCGGACGGCGTGAGGGCGCGGGCCCGTCCGCGCCGGGGAACCCGGGGGTCCCGCCAGTCGCGGGTCCACGTATTGTTGTCCCGCAGCGTCGTCCCGGTCAGGAGTCCGATGGTCACCAGCGTCGTCCACGTCGTGCGTCATGGTCAGGTACACAACCCCGAGGGGGTGTTGTACGGCCGGTTGCCCGGCTACGGGCTCTCTGAGCTCGGCCGCAGGATGGCTGATCGTCTCGGGGAGTACTTCGAAGCGGCCAACCTGGTGCACCTGGTGAGCTCCCCGCTGCAGCGCGCGCAGGAGACCATGGCGCCGATCGCCGCCGGGCACCCGCACCTCGTGGTCACCATCGACGAGCGGGTGATCGAAGCCGCCAACGTTTTCGAGGGCAAATCGTTCGGGAAGAACAACGAGATCCTCCTCAAGCCGTCTTCGTGGTGGGCGTTGCGTAATCCCCTCCGTCCGACCTGGGGCGAGGCGTACACCTCGATCGCGGCGCGGATGCAGGCGGCGATTTCCGAGGCGGCCAGCCACGCCCCGGAGGCTGAGGCGCTGATCGTCGCCCATGAACTGCCGATCTGGATGGCCAGGCGTTCCGCCGAGAACCGGACTTTGGTCCATGACCCGCGCCACCGGGAGGCTCGCCTGGCCAGCGTCACCACCTTCCGCTTCCAGGACGGACGACTGGTCGGCGTCGAGTACAGCGAACCGGCCGGGGACCTGGTGCCGGTCAAGACGTCGAAGAAGTTCCGGCCCGGGGCGTGATGGCGGGCCTCTGGCTGAGGCGGCTGGTGGCCGCTGCGCTTGGCCTGGCCCTGTCCACCGGGTGCAGCGCGACCCCGGAGGTGGGCGGCGGCTTCGTGGCCGGCGACGGCACCATCACCGTGATCGCGGCCGCGTCCCGCCAGCCCGCACCGATCATCACCGGCCAGACCCTCGACGGCTCGACGTGGAGCAGCGAAACCGTCCGTGACAAGGTGATCGTCTACAACGTGTGGGGCTCCTGGTGCTCCCCCTGCCGAGCCGAAGCGCCGGCCCTGCAGGCCGCGGCGCAGGCGACCTCCGAGCAGGCGGTCTTCGTGGGCGTCAACACCCGCGATCTGGACAAGGCGGCGCCGCAGGCCTTCGTCAGGGCGTTCGGCATCACCTATCCGAACCTCTTCGACCCGGACGGGAGCCTGCTGCTGGCCTTCAGCGGCCAACTGCCCGCCAGCGCCATTCCCAGCACGCTGCTGATCGATCGCCAGGGACGCATCGCCGCGCGGGTGATCGGCGAGACCACCCAGGCGACCCTGGTCGGGCTGGTCGACGACATCGCCCAAGGCAAATGATGTTCCCCCTCGAGACCGGCGACTGGATTCGTGAGGCGGTGGGCGGTTCCATGCTGCTCGCTCTTCCGGTGGCCGCCCTGGCCGGCCTCGTCTCCTTCTTCTCGCCCTGCGTCCTGCCGCTGCTCCCTGGCTACCTGTCGTTCGCCACCGGGCTGGGTGCCTCCGAGATCAGCGAGGGGGCGCGGCGCGGCCGGATGCTGGCCGGGACCCTGGGGTTCGTCGCCGGGTTCGCGCTCGTGTTCGTCTCGAGCGGGGTCCTGTTCGGATCGGTCGGCGGGGCACTGCAGGCCTGGCAGCGTCCGATCACCATCGTGGTCGGGCTGCTGTCCATCCTGCTGGGGCTGATGTTCGCCGGCTGGCTCGACTGGGGCCTCGGGACGTTCCGGTTGCCCACCGCCCCCCGGCTCGGGGTGGCGACGGCCCCGCTGCTGGGGATCGTGTTCGGCCTGGGCTGGACGCCCTGCATCTCCCCCGCGCTGTCGGTGGTCCTGTCGCTGGCCCTCAACGAGGCCACCGCCCTGCGGGGCGGGGTCCTGGCGCTGGCCTATGCGGTCGGGTTGGGCCTGCCTTTTGTCGTCGCCGGCCTGGCCTTCACCCGGATGGCGGGGGCGATCGGGTGGGTGCGCCGCCACCACATCGGGATCCAGCGGGCCGGGGGAGTGATGATGATCGCCGTGGGTCTGCTGCTGGTGACCGGCTGGTGGGACGTCCTGATGGCCGGCCTGCGGCAGTGGGCGAGCGGGTTCGAGGTGGTGATCTAGTGACCGAAGTGTCCTCGCCCGAGGAGGTCGACTCCGGACCGTCCGGTCGGGAACGCATGAACCGGGCCCACGGGGTGCCGTCGGGCACCGTGCGTTGGGCCTGGGCCACGGTCACCTCGATGCGCACCGCGTTGGTGTTGCTGCTGCTGTTGGGGGTGGCTGCCATCCCTGGCTCCGTCCTGCCCCAGCGGCCGGTGAACCCGTTCGGGGTGACGGACTACCTCACCGCCCATCCGACGTGGGGGCCCTGGCTGGACCGGCTCGGCTTTTTCGACGTCTTCGGGTCGGTCTGGTTCGCCGCTGTCTACCTGCTGTTGTTCCTGTCCCTCATCGGCTGCATCATCCCGCGGTGCCTCACCTACGCGCAGGCCTGGCGGGCCCAGCCCGGCGCCGTCCCCCGTCGGCTGGCGAGGTTCGCTGATCATGCGGCGGGCTCCGTCCGGGTGCCACCCGTTGAGATCCTGGACGCCGGCGAGCGCCACCTGCGCGGGGCCGGGTACCGGGTCTCCCGCGAGGAGCATGGGCTGTCGGCCGAGCGCGGTTACCTGCGCGAGGCGGGCAACCTGGTGTTCCACCTCAGCCTGGTCGTGTTGTTGGCCGCGCTGGCGTGGGGCTCGTTGTTCAGCTTCCGGGGAACCGCGATCGTGGTGGAGGGTCAGGCCTTCTCCAACACCCTCACCCAATACGACGAGTTCCACTCGGGGGTGGGCTTCAGCGCCCGGCAGTTGGTTCCCTTCACTGTCTCGCTGGATGACTTCGAGGTGCAGTTCGAGACCGGCGCCACCCAACGTGGGGCGGCACGGCTCTTCCGTGCCCACGTCACCGTCTCTCGTCCGGGGCTGGCGCCGACCGGCGAACTGCTGGAGGTGAACGCCCCGTTGTCGCTGGACGGGACGTCGGTCCACCTCCTGGGTCATGGGTACGCGCCGGTGGTCACCGTGCGGGACGGCAACGGCGACGTCGCCTTCTCGGGACCGGTCGTGTTTCTTCCGCAGGATTCGAACTTCACCTCCCACGGGGTGATCAAGGCCCCCGACGCCCGGCCCGAGCGACTCGCCTTCGAGGGGGTGTTCCTGCCCAGCGCGGTGGCTGACCCGGTGAACGGGCTCACCTCGGTGTTCCCGGACGCCTGGAACCCGCAGTTGCTGTTGAACGCTTGGGCGGGGCCACCCAAGGCGGAGACCGGCTCACCCGAGAACGTCTACGTCCTCAACCCCACGGGGCTCACCCAGTTGACCAAGGACACCGGCGACCCGCTGCGGTCCGGGCTCCAGATCGGCACCACCTTCACCCTGCCGGACGGTCGCGGCTCGGTCTCCTTCGACGGGCTGCAGCGCTGGACGAAGCTGCAGGTGTCCGCCACCCCGGGCGGCTGGCTGGTGCTCGCCTCGGTGCTGATCGGGATCCTCGGTCTCACCGTGTCGCTGCTGGTGCGACCCCGACGGTTGTTCCTGCGGATCGGGCGGGGTGAGTCGACCCAGGTGGAGGTGGCCGGAGTGGATCGTGTGGACGGCCGGCCCGGGCTCGGTGAGGCGGTGGCGCAGCTCGCGAGGGCCGTGGGGCTCGACCCGCCGCGCGCCGACGGGGTGGGCGCGGAGGGGAGCGCTGAGGGGCAAGCTACGCTGGCGGGCACTGACGTGGCGGAACGTGCGCCGTCCAAGGATGATCCCAGGCAGGAGCGGTCTTGAGCGCCTACTACTCCAACCTCGCCATGGTCACCTCCGCGGTCCTGTACCTGGTGGCCCTCATCGTCCACTCCCTGGAATGGGCGCTCGCCCGGGGCTCGGCCACCAACGAGCGGAGCCCGCGCGAAGACCTCCTGGGACGCCTCGGCCTCTCGGTCACCATGGTGGCCGCGGCCGTCCATGTGTTCGCGGTGGTGATGCGTGGCATTGCCGCCCAGCGGGCGCCCTGGGGCAACATGTACGAATTCATCACCTCTTCGCTCGCGATGGCAGTGGTGATCTATCTGGTACTCGTGTTCCGCCGGGGCCTGAGCTGGTTGGGACTGCCGGTGACGCTGCTCGCGGCGATCGGGCAGGGACTGGCCGTCACGGTCTTCTACGTGAACGTCGCACCCCTGATGCCGGCGCTGCACTCGGTGTGGTTCGTGATCCACATCGTCGCGGCGGCCCTGTCGGGGGCGGCCTTCAGCATCGGCGGCCTGGCGGCCGTGCTCTATCTGCTCAAGGCCCGTGGCGAACGTCGTGCCGCGCCGCTGAACGGGTACCTGCGGCGGTTGCCCAGCGCGGCGGTCATCGACCGCCTCAGCTACCGATTCCACGCCTTCGCGTTGCCGCTGTGGACCTTCACCATCGCGGCCGGTGCGATCTGGGCCCAGTTCGCGTGGGGGCGGTTCTGGGGCTGGGACCCGAAGGAGACGTGGTCGCTGGTGACCTGGATCGTCTACGTGGCCTATCTGCACGCCCGGGCGACCGCCGGCTGGAAGGGCACCCGGGCTGCGGTGCTGGCCGTCATCGGTCTGGCCACCTTCTGGTTCAACTTCATCGGGGTGAACCTGCTCTTCTCCGGCCTCCACTCCTACGCCGGCATCTGACGCCTCGTCTCCTCCGCGCGT
This sequence comes from Propionibacteriaceae bacterium, assembly GCA_016717345.1. Classification (GTDB taxonomy): domain Bacteria; phylum Actinomycetota; class Actinomycetes; order Propionibacteriales; family Propionibacteriaceae; genus Propionicimonas. The sequence continues at coordinate 102,786 of JADKFR010000008.1, read as the reverse complement.
GAGATCGGGCGCGTGAGATCGGGCGTGTGAGATCGGGCGTGGGTGTCGGCGCGGGCGCGGGCGCGGGGCCGTCCACCTGCCGCGACTTTGCGCCCCTTTGGTTCGAGACTGCGCCCTTTGGGTTCGACCTTGCGCCCCGCGGGTGACCCTGCGCCCTTTGGGTTCGACCTTGCGCCCCGCGGGTGACCCTGCGCCCTTTGGGTTCGACCTTGCGCCCCGCGGGTGACCCTGCGCCCTCTATAGCCGGCGCAGGGTGGGTTACGGGGCGCAGGGTGGGCGTTGGTGGTCGGTTACGGGGCGCGGTGCGGGCGCGGGCGCGGGGCGGGCGCGGGGGCGGGGCCGTCCACCTGCCGCGACTTTGCGCCCCTCTTGGGTCGGACTCTGCGCCCCTGGGTCGGACCTTGCGCCCCGCGGGTGACCCTGCGCCCTCTATAGCCGGCGCAGGGTGGGTTATGGGGCGCAGGGTGAGCGTTGGTGGTCAGGGATGGGGCGCAGGGTGAGCGTTGGTGGTCAGGGATGGGGCGCAGGGTGAGCGTTGGTGGTCAGGGATGGGGCGCAGGGTGAGCGTTGGTGGTCAGGGACGGGGCGCAAGGTCGCCATCGGTCGGGAGGTCCGCGTCAGGGAGGAGGGGCGGGCCGAGGCCGAAGTGCTCTGGGTCCGTGGAACAATGCAGGGCATGCAGCACTTCGATCTGTGCGTCATCGGCTCCGGCACCGGGAATTCCCTGATCGACAAGAGGTTTCGAAACCGTTCCGTCGCGCTGGTGGACGGCGCCGAGCGCTTCGGTGGGACATGCCTGAACGCCGGCTGCATCCCCACCAAGATGTTCGCCCACCCGGCTGATATCGCCGAGTCCGCCCGGCACGCTGCTGCGCTGGGCATCGACACCGGGCCGGTGACCGCCCGGTGGGCCGACATCCAGGCCCGGATCTTCGGACGGATCGACCCCATCACGGGCTCGGGCGAGCGCTACCGCGAGAGCAACGAGCATGTCACCCTCTTCCGCCACAACGCCCGGTTCGTGGGTCCCAAGGTGCTGGCGGTCGGCGACGAGGAGATCACCGCCGACGCGTTCGTGCTGGCCGCGGGGTCACGTCCCAGGCTGCCGGACATCCCCGGTCTCGACGACCCCGCCTGCGCGGGGCGGGTCCACACCTCGGAGTCGATCATGCGCCTGCCGAGCCTGCCCGAGAGCCTGGTGATCGTCGGGGGCGGCAGCGTGGCCGCCGAGTTCGCCCACGTCTTCGCCGCCTTCGGCACCGCGGTGACCCTGCTGCACCGAGGCGACCGATTGCTGCGCCTGGCGGACGAGGCCGTCTCCGCCCGCTTCACCAGCCTGCTGAGCCGGCGCCTCACCCTGCGTCTGGGCCAGAGCGTGACCGCGCTCGACCCTGTCAGCGGTGGCGTCGAGGTGAGTACGGCCGACCCCGACGAGGTCGAATACTCCTTCATCGGCGAGCAGGTGTTGTTCGCCATGGGCCGGATCCCCAACAGCGACACCCTCGACGTGGCCGCCACCGGCGTCGCCGTCGACGAAGACGGTCGGGTGGTGGTCGACGCCCACCAGCGCACCAACGTTGAGGGCATCTACGCCCTCGGAGACCTGTCGAGCCCGCGTCAACTCAAGCATGTCGCCAACCACGAGGCGCGGGTCGTCCGCCACAACCTGCTGCATCCCGACGACCTGATCAGCAGCGACCACCGCTTCATCCCGCAGGCCGTGTTCAGCGGTCCTCAGCTCGCCTGGGTGGGACGGACGGAGCAGGACCTTCGTGAGGCCGGCGTCCGCTATGTGACGGCGACCCGCGAGTACGGCGACGTCGCCTACGGCTGGGCGATGGAGGACACCGACCACTTCGTCAAGGTGATCGCCGACCCCGACACCGGCCTGCTGCTCGGCGGCCACGTGATCGGACCGGACGCGGCCAACCTCGTCCAGCCGCTGATCCAGGCCATGAGCTTCGGGCAGGACGCGCGCAGCCTGGCCCGTGGCCAGTACTGGATCCACCCCGCGCTGGCCGAGGTGGTCGAGAACGCGTTGCTCGACCTCCCGCTCGCGTGATCCGACGCTCCCGCAGGACCCTCGCGCCGGCCGGCGTCGGGCTGGCGCTGGCCCTCGCTGTCGCGGTGGCTGGGTGCACGGCGGCCACGCCCGTTGTCCCGACCCCGTCGTCGTCCCTGCCCACCGCCTCCGGGACGGCGTCACCGTCACACGCAGCGTCGGTGACGCCGACCAGCGCCGAGCCGCCGGTGGCCACCTGCCGGGCCACCGCCGAGGGCCTCAGCCTTCGCGAGCGGGCAGGGCAGTTGTTGATGGTCGGCGTCTCGGGCACCCTGGACGCCGCGGAGCGGAAGGCGATCACGACCTACCACGCGGGCTCGGTGATCCTGATGGGTTCCTCCAGCGAGGGGGTGAAGCGGACGGCCACCCGCACGGCGGCGCTGGCGAAGCTGGCCGGCGAGACGGGCCTGCTGGTGGCCGTCGACCAGGAGGGCGGCCTGGTCCAGCGGCTGACCGGCCCAGGCTTCACCACGATCCCCTCAGCCGCCAAGCAGGCGAAGCTCAGCGATGAAGCCCTGCGGAGTCGGTCGCAACGCTGGGCCGAAGAACTGGCAGCCGCGGGCGTCCACCTCAATCTCGCGCCGGTGGCCGATGTCGTTCCGGCAGCCAAGCAGTCGACAAACCAGCCGGTGGGACGGTTGGGACGCGGCTACGGCTCCCAGCCCGAGGTGGTGTCGGCCAAGGTGACTGCCTTCGCCGACGGCATGCGAGCCGGCGGGGTGTCGTCGGCCGTCAAGCACTTCCCTGGCCTGGGTGAGGTGACCGGCAACACCGACTTCGTGGCCCGGGTGGTGGACACCGTCACCACCGCCACCAGTCCGGGGCTGGCGCCCTTCCGGGACGCCGTGGAGGCAGAGGTGGCGGCCGTCATGGTGTCCTCGGCCTACTACGCGCGCATCGATGCCCGGCGGCCCGCCCTGTTCTCCCCGAAGGTGATCGGCATCCTGGGGGAGTGGGGCTTCAAGGGGGTTGTGGTGAGCGATGACGTGGGTGCTGCCCGGGCGCTGCGCGGCGTCCCGGTATCGCGCCGGGCCCGTGACTTCGTGGCGGCCGGGGGCGACCTGGCCATCACCGTGACTCCAGGGCTGGTCCCGTCCCTGGCCGCGGGCCTGATCAAGGCCGCCGAGGCCGACCCGGAGTTCGATGAGCGGGTCACCCAGGCGGCCACCACGGTGCTCGCGCTGAAGCGGGCTCACGGCCTGGTCGATTGCGGCTGACCTTCGGGCCGCGTTCGGACGGGTCAGGAGTCGACGGTGAGCTGCTTGAGGACTGAACGGGCGTCGTCCACCAACTCCGGGACGGTGTCCGGGATGGACGCGTAATAGAGGGACGCGGAATCCGCACCCGTGTCGACGATCACCACGATCGCCAGCTCCCCCTTGGTCTGGAGGCCGGCGATGTCGAAGCTGAGGTGGGACTCGACCAGCCAGGCGTCATGCCCGTCCACGGTCGTGGCCTTGGAGACCTTGTCGTCACGCTGGACGACGGCGTCGCCGTAGAACTCGCCCACGACGCACTTCATGACGATCTGGGAGCCCTCCTGCGGGCTGAAGAAGCCGTCGCCGGCGACCAGTTCGCCGACGAGGACCGAGGCCACCCAATTGGCGCCGAGCCCGTCATAGTTCGGCTCCACCATCACGATCTGTTCGGCCACATCGCGACCGAACGGGACCCGGTTGTCGCCCTGCACCGACCCCCACGGGTCGCCCAGCATCGGGTAGGAGAGCTTGCCCCCATGGACGCGACCGTCGTTGCGTTGGGCGGGGGGCGTCGTCTCCTGCGTGCTGTCGACCTTGGGGCAGACGTTCTGGCTGGCCTGCCCGCCGGTGGGGAACGGATCCTCGCCGTTGCTGAGCCGCCCGATCCCCTGGGTGACGAGCCACACGATCAGGCCCAGGGCGACCAGCGCCGCGAGCCCGCCGGCCACCCAGCCAAGGCTGAGGCGCCGCCGGTCCCCGCCGGGCTGCCCGGGCTGCCCGCCAGGTCTTCCCACTGGGCCGCCCGATGTCGGTGGAGGGGTTGCGGCCGGGTTGGCCGTGATGGTCGCCGTCCAGGCCGTCCCCGTCCAGAAGCGGTACATGCCGGGCTGGCCGCCCGGATCCGGATACCAACCAGGTGCGCTCACGGGCCAGAGTCTAGTGGGGGCCCCTGTGCGCCCCTCGGGAGGCGGCAGCTGGTCACCCGAAGCGACCCGAGATGTAGTCCTCGGTCACCTTCAGGTCGGGGGTGGAGAAGATCTTGTCGGTGTCGCCCATCTCGATCAGCTTGCCGGGGGCGCCGGTGCCGGCGATGTTGAAGAACGCTGTCGTGTCGGAGACCCGGGCCGCCTGCTGCATGTTGTGGGTGACGATCACGATCGTGTAGGTGTTCTTCAGCTGCCCGATGAGGTCCTCGATCGCCAGGGTGGAGATCGGGTCGAGGGCCGAGCACGGCTCGTCCATCAGCAGCACCTCGGGCTCCATCGCGATCGCCCGGGCGATGCACAGCCGCTGCTGCTGGCCGCCCGAGAGCCCCGAACCGGGCAGGTCGAGGCGGTTCTTGACCTCCTCCCACAGGTTGGCGCCACGCAGCGAGTTCTCGACGATCTCGTCCTTGCGGGCCGCCGGCAGGCGGGCGTTGTTCAAGGTGATGCCGGCCAGGACGTTCTCCTTGATCGACATCGTGGGGAACGGGTTGGGGCGCTGGAACACCATGCCGATCTGGCGGCGGACCCGCACCGGGTCGACGCCGGGGCCGTAGAGGTTCTCGCCGTCCAACAGCACCTCCCCCTCGACGGTGGCCCCGTTGATCACCTCATGCATCCGGTTGAGGGTGCGCAACAGGGTCGACTTGCCGCACCCGGACGGGCCGATGAACGCGGTCACGGACTTGGGTTCGATGGTCATCGTGACGTCCTCCACCGCCCGGAACTTGCCGTAGTAGACGTTGAGGTCGGTGACATCAATGCGCTTGGACATGGGTGGGACTCCTTGCAGGTCAGCGACCGGTCTTGGGTGCGAAGCGGCGGGCCACGAGCCGGCCGATGAGGTTGAGCAGCATGACGATCAGGATCAGGGTCAGCGCGCCCGCCCAGGCCCGGTCCAGGTAGGGGGTGACGTCGGAGCCCGGGTGGGCGTACGAGTCGTAGACGAAGACCGGCAGGGTCATCATCGGGTTGTCGAGCAGGTTGTTGTTCAGGCTTGCGGTGAAGCCGGCCGCGATCATCAGCGGCGCGGTCTCGCCGATCACCCGGGCGATGGCCAGGATGATGCCCGACACCAGGCCCGAGATGGCCGTCGGCAGCACGATCCGGACGATGGTGATCCACTTCGGCACGCCGAGGGCGTAGGCGGCTTCCCGCAGCTCGTTCGGGACGAGGCGCAGCAGCTCCTCGCAGGAGCGCACCACCACCGGGATCATCAGCACGGAGAGCGCAATGGAGCCCGAGAACCCGAACACCGAACCCGGCCCGAAGATCATCGCCATCAGCGAATAGGCGAACAGGCCCGCGACGATGGACGGGATGCCGGTCATCACGTCGACGAAGAACGTGATCGCCTTCGCGGTCCGGTTGCCGGAGCCGTACTCGGCCAGGTAGATCGCGGTCATCAGGCCGATCGGCACCGAGATCAGCGCGGCCAGTCCGGTGATCCACAGGGTCCCTGTGATGGCGTGGGCCGCCCCACCGCCCGCCCCGACGACGTTGCGCATCGAATAGCTGAAGAAGGTGGCGTCCAGGCGCCCGATCCCCTGACTGATCGCCTCCCACAGCACCGAGCCCAGCGGCACCAGCGCCAGCACGAAGGCCGCGGTGACCAGGTGGGTGGCGCGCCGGTCGGAGGCCTGGCGGCGTCCCTCGACGAGCCTGGTCGCGACCTCCATCGTCACCAGGAACAGCACGAAGCCCAGCCCGGCGACCAGCGCCAGGTTGGGGCTCTCCTGCAGCCCGTCGGCGATCAGGTACCCGATCAGGAGGCTGCCCACGATGGCCACGGGGACGGACCAGCGGGGTAGCCGTCCGGCGGTGAGGGTGTCGCTGCGCAGCGGACGGAGGGTGACGGCGCTCATCAGTTGGCTCCTGAGTACTCGGCCCGGCGGGCCACGATCCACCGCGCAAGCATGTTGACGACCAGAGTGATCAGGAACAGGATCAGGCCGGCGGCGACGAGTTGGTTGGTCTTCAACCCGAAGGCCTCGGGGAAGTTCTGGGCGATCGTGGCTGCGATCGTGTTCGGGTTGTTCGAGGTGAGCACCTGGAACGTGATGTTCCGGCCGCCGGACATCACCATCGCGACCGCCATCGTTTCGCCCAGGGCTCGTCCCAGGCCCAGCATGACCGCTGCCACGATGCCCGGACGGGCGAACGGCAGCACAGCCATCCTGATCATCTCCCAGCGGGTGGCGCCGAGGGCGAGGGCCGCCTCCTCATGGAGTCTGGGTGCCTGCAGGAAGACCTCGCGACACATCGACGTCGTGATCGGAAGCACCATGACGGCCAGCACGACAGCGGCCGTGAGGATGGTGCGGCCGGTTCCCGAAGCCTGGCCCCCGAAGAACGGGATCCAGGACAGGTGGGTGTTCAGCCACAGGTACAACGGCTGGGTGGCGACGGCCAGCACGCTGGTGCCCCACAGGCCGAAGACGACCGAGGGGACGGCGGCGAGCAGGTCGATCACGTAGCCCAACGGCTGCGCGATGGCGCGCGGGGCGTAGTGCGAGATGAACAGGGCGATCCCGATCGCGACGGGGACCGCCATCGCCAGGGCGAGGATCGCGGCCCACACCGTCCCGAAGGCGAACGGGGCCACCCAGGCGGCGAACTCGCCGTAGCCCTGGGTCTTCAGGGTCTCTGCCGGAGCCAGGAGGGCCGGTGAGCCCTGGATCACCAGGAAGGCCGCCACCAACGCCAGGATCACCAGGATGGTGAGGCCCGAGCCGGTGGCCAGCAGGCGGAAGACCGAGTCCCCGACACGTCGCTTGTCGTCGGCGGCCGTTGCCTGCACTCCGGGACCGCCCTGGTCGCCGGATTCGGTGACTGTCTCGTGCGTCACAGGTCGGGTCATCGACATGAGCTTCTTTCTGGACGGATCTCGTGGTGAGGCAACGACGTGGCGATGGTGGAAGTCCACCATCCCCACGTCGGCGTCGTCACTTGATCGAATCGACCGCTGCCTTGACCTTGGCCTGGAAGGCGCTGGACAACGGTGCCGAACCGGCGGCCGTCGCGGCGGACTGCTGGCCGGCCGAGGAGGCGATGTAGCCAACGTAGTCCTTGACCAGCTTCGCCGTAGCGGAGTCCTGGTAGGTCTCGCAGACGATCACGTAGGACACCAGCACCGCGGGGTAGGCACCCTCGGAGGTGCGATCCAGCTTGAGTGCCAAGTCATTGGTGGCGCGTCCCTTGACCAGCGGGGAGGCGTCCACGATCTTGGACGCGGCGTCGGCGGTCGGGGTCAGCTTCTTCCCGTCGACGAGCAGGGTGACATGACCCAACTTGGCCGCCTGGGAGGCGTCGGCGTACCCGATGGTGTTCGTGCCGTTGGTGACGGCGCCCACGACCCCGGAGGTGCCCGTGGCCGCTTCGCCGCCGATGGCGGCGGGCCAGGCGTCAGACGCTGCCTCGGTCCAGACCGTGGGGGCCAGGGCATTGAGAGTGTCGGTGAAGTTGCTGGTGGTGCCGGAATCGTCAGCGCGGTGCACCGCGGTGATGTTCCCGTCCGGCAGGGTGACGCCGGGGTTCGTCTTGGCGATGGCCGGATCGTTCCACGTGGTGATCTTGCCGGCGAAGATGCCGGCGGCCGTGGCCGGGTCGAGCGTCAGGGAGTCGACGCCTTCGATGTTGAAGATGATGGCGATCGGGGACACATAGACCGGCAGGTTCAGGGCACTGGAGTCAGCGGCGCAGCCGGCGAACTTCCCGGCGCCCATCTCTTCGTCCTTGAGCGCACGGTCGGAGCCCGCGAACTGGGCGGCTCCGGCGATGAAGGCCGAGCGCCCGGCGCCGGAGCCTTCGGGGGAGTAGTTGACGGTGACGCCGGAGTTGGCGGTCTGGAAGTCAGCGACCCACTTCTCCTGGGCTGCCTTCATCGCCGACGAGCCTTTGCCGGTCAGGGTGGCGCCGGAGGAGGTGGCGGCCGCGCTACCGGCCGGAGCGGCCTCATTGGCGGCGCATCCAGCCAGGCTCACGGCGGCGGCCAGAGCCACCAGGGAGGAGGCGAACGGAGTGATTCTCACGCGATTTCCTTCACGAGGGGTACAGGCGAGCGGTTGCTCTGCCACCTAACGTGCCAGCGCCGTTTGACCGGTTGGGGCCGAGTGGGTGAACGGCGGGTGAATTGCCGCCGACGGCGTGGCGGCCCCCTTGACAGGCCGGGTCCCGCGCGGGTGGGCACCAGTCTGCGCCCAGCCTGCCCAGCGATGTAATACGCTAACACCCATGAGCGACAACTGGGTCGTCGCCGAATCTGGCACAAGAGCCTCCACCCTGAGCGATGTCGCGAAGCTGGCCGGCGTGTCGACCATGACCGTTTCGCGGGTCATCAACTCCCACGCGAAGGTGGCTCCCGCGACCCGAGACCGGGTGCACGCGGCCATGGAGTCGTTGAACTACCGTCCGAACCTGCTGGCCCGCGGGCTGGCCAGCGGTCGATCACGCTCCATCGGTGTGCTCACGGTCGACACCATGTTGTACGGCCCGCGCGCGGCGTTGCGCGGCATCGAACGGGCCGCCGATGCCGCCGGCTACTCAGTGACCATCACCACCTTGGAGAACCCGACGGAGACCGCCGTCGAGGCAGCGGCGAACCTGATGCGAACCCGCTCCTGCGACGGGGTCGTACTGGTGCAACCGCTGATCCACGGCGGTAGCGGGGGTGGATCGCTGGCGATGCCGATGGTGGGAATGCAGGCGGGCAGCAGTGATTCCTTCCCCAACGTCAGCACCGACCACCGACTGGGTGGCCGGCTCGCCACCGAGCACCTGCTGGGGCTGGGGCACACCACGGTGTGGCACCTGGCAGGCCCCGGGGCCTGGCGAGAATCCCACGAACGGATCGCTGGGTGGCGGGAGGCGCTGGCGGCGGCCGGAGCCCCGGAGCCGCCGATGCTGGCGGGCGACTGGTCGGCCGCCTCGGGCTACGCCATGGGCCTGGAACTGCTGAAGCATCCGGAGGTCACCGCCGCCTTCGTCGCCAATGACGAGATGTCGCTCGGAGTGCTGCACGCCATGCACGAGCAGGGGGTGGGGTGCCCCCGTCCGATCAGCCTCGTGGGCTTCGACGACACCCCGGACTCTCCGTTCTACTTCCCGGGCCTGACGACCGTGCGCCAGGACTTCGACGCCCTGGGCCAGCGCTGCGTCGAGTTGCTGCTGCAGTTGATCGAGGGTGAAGCCGTCCCCAAAGGCATGGTCAACCTGCCGCCGGCCCTCGTGATTCGGGGCAGCACCGCGTCCCCGGGGTGACCTCAGATCCGCGGTCGGTGCACTTCGGCGGCGACCGTGCGGCCCCGGGAGTCGAGGTGGGCCAGGACCGCCGCGCCGGGCTGCAGGGAGCGGGGCGGGATGCCCAGCGCCTTCAGCATGATCGGCAGCACGGGGCGGTGGCCGCACACCACGACCGGCTCCGCCGAGGCGACGGTCTGTTGCAGCAAGCGCTTCATCAGCGTCTCGACCGCCTTGGGATTCTCGACACCCTGTTCCTCGCTCAGGGTCGCCCAGGTCTCCACCTCGTGGCGCTGCGCCTTCGCGAACGGCTTCAGGGTCTGGACGCAGCGGGTTGAACTGGACGACACGATCCGCCTCACCCCGTAGGCGTCCAACAGCGGGACGAGCAGTTCGGCCTGCCGGCGTCCCCGGGTGTCCAGCGGACGGGCCTGGTCCCGGCCCGTCCAGTTCGATCGCAACATGGCCTTGCCGTGGCGCACGATCACAAAGGGGGTTGGTCTCGGGAAGCTCGACGGCCTGCTGGATCAGCGGGACCTCGTCGGGGTAGCTGACCTTCTCGATCGCAGCCGGCACCGGCAGCCACAGGATGCCGTCGATCTCGGAGTTCGCCCGGTGACGCCCGTTGCTGACGACCACCGCCCGCCAGTAGGACACCGTCTTGATCCCGCCCCCGACGGGGTAGCGGATGCGATCCAGCGGCGCGCCCAGACGAACCACCGTCGCGGTCTCCTCGAGGGTCTCGCGCACCGCGCAGCCCGGCAGGTACTCGTCGGCGGCGATCTTGCCCTTGGGCAGGCTCCAGTCGTTGTAGCTGGGGCGGTGGACCAACAGGATCTCCGGCTCCGCGGTCGTCGTGCCCGGACGCACCACGACCGTCCCGGCCGCCGTGATCTGCTTCACGGGCCCTTGCGAGGTAGCCATCGGCCCTACCTGGACGCCTCGGCCGTCCGCCTCTGGCTGACGGCGGCGATCAGGTACTCCTGGATGTCGAGCAGGGGGTTCCCGTGGTCATCGGTGGTGCGCTGGGTCCAGGTATCGCCTTCGAGCCACCAGGACGCGGTGCCGGCATCGAAGGCAAGCTGGAACAGCCGTTCGATCTGTGCGATGTGCCGGGGGTTGGTGAGACCGACCAACACCTCCACCCGACGGTCGAGATTGCGATGCATCAGGTCGGAGGATCCGATGCCGACCAGGGGTCGGCCGGCATTGGCGAACCAGTACAGCCGGCTGTGCTCCAGAAAGCGTCCCAGAATGCTGCGCACCCGCAGGTTCTCGCTGAGCCCGGGGACCCCTGGCCGGACGGCGCAGATCCCACGGACCCACAGGTCCACCGGGACCCCGGCCTGCGAGGCGCGGTAGAGCGCGTCGATGACGGTCTCGTCCACGATCGAGTTCACCTTGATGCGGACGCCGGAGGGCAGTCCGGCCCGGTGGTTGGTGATCTCGCGCTCGATGTTGTCGAGCAGCCCGCGGCGCACGCCGTGCGGGGCCACCAACAGGCGCTTGTAGGTCGTCTCCTGCGACATGCCCGAGAGGTGGTTGAACAGCTTGGCGACGTCCTCGGTGATCACCGAGTTCGAGGTGAGCAGTCCCATGTCCTCGTACATTCGCGCGGTCTTGGGGTTGTAGTTGCCGGTGCCGATGTGGCAGTAGCGGCGGAGCCCTTTCGGCTCCTCCCGGACGACCAGCGAGAGCTTGCAGTGCGTCTTCAGGCCGAGCATGCCGTAGACCACGTGGCAGCCGGCCTTTTCGAGTTTCCGCGCCCACTGGATGTTGGCCTGCTCGTCGAAGCGCGCCTTGATCTCGACCAGCGCCAGGACCTGCTTGCCGGCCTGCGAAGCCTCGATGAGGGCGTCGATGATGGGGGAGTCGCCCGAGGTCCGGTACAGGGTCTGCTTGATGGCCAGCACGGACGGATCGGCGGCCGCCTGCTCGATGAAGCGCTGGACACTGGTGGCGAACGAGTCGTAGGGGTGCTGGAGCAGAACGTCGCGGTGCTTGAGGGCCGCGAACATGTCCGCCGGTTGGGCGGTCTCGACGCTGGCCAGTTCGGGATGCGTCTTGGGCAGGAAGGACGGGTACTTCAGCGCCTCGCGATCCAGATCCGCCAACGAGAACAGGCCGGTCAGGTCCAGCGGGCTGGGAAGCTTGAAGACCTCCTTCTCGTTGATGTCGAGCTCGCCGATCAGCAGCTCCAGCATCTTGTCGTCGATGTCGTCCTCCACCTCGAGGCGGACGGGCGGCCGACCCACCTTGCTGCGCAGGAGTTCCTTCTCGAGGGCGAACAGCAGGTTCTCGGCGTCGTCCTCCTCGACCTCGACATCCTCGTTCCGGGTGACCCGGAAGGTGCTGTAGCCGATGATCTGCATCCCGGTGAACACCTTGTCGAGGTGGCGGGCGATGACGTCCTCCAAGGGCACGAAGCGTCCTCCGCCCAAGGGGATGAATCGGCTCAGGATGGTGGGGACTTTGACCCGGGCGAACTGCCGCGACCCGGTCACCGGGTTCTTCAGCAGCACGGCGAGATTGACGCTCAGCCCCGAGATGTAGGGGAACGGATGGGACGGGTCGACCGCCAGGGGGGTGAGGACGGGGAAGATCCGCGACTGGAACAGGATCGTCATCCGGTCCCGCTCGGGGGCCGTCAACTCGTCCCACCGCAGGATCTCGATGTCGTGTTCGGCCAGGGCCGGGCGGATGTCGTCGGCGAAGACGGCCGACTGCCACAGGACGAGGTCGCGGGTGCGTTCCAGGATCGCGTCGTGCAGGTCCCGGGGCATCATGCCGGAAGCGCTCGGCACCGCGACACCGGCGGCGATGCGTCGCTTGAGGCCCGCCACCCGCACCATGAAGAACTCATCGAGGTTGGAGGCGAAGATGGCCAGGAATTTGGCGCGTTCCAGCAGCGGGACCCGGCGCGCGTCCCGGGCCAGGTCGAGGACCCGGGTGTTGAACGCGAGCCAGGACAGTTCGCGGTCCTGGAACCGGTCCGCGGGCAGCTCGAGGGGAGCTTCAGCGGTCGGGTCGGTCACGTCGACGCTCACCGTCGGCTCGTCTGCTCGTACGTCCTGGACTGTCACTTCGTCCTCGACGAAGGTCATCGCAGCTCCTCGGTTCTTGGTGCGTACAGGACATCCCGATGGGCGATGTGGAACCCGGTGGTTGCATACAGTTCTACAGCGACGGCCTCCGCGCTGTCGACGTACAGCAGCACTCGCCGCAGCCCGGCGCCCCGCAGTCGAGCCAGGCCGGCGTTGAGCAGGACACGCCCCAGCCCGTGACCCTGGGCGCGGGGGTGGACCCCGATCACGTACACCTCGCCGAGGTCGGCGTCATGCCGCTTCGTCCAATGGAAGCCGGCGAGGCCGTCAGCGTCCACAGCCAGGATCAGGCCATCGGGGTCGAACCAGTCCTCCGCCATCCGGGCAGCGAGCCCGTCGGCGTCGAGTGCCCCCTGCTCGGGGTGATGGGCGAAGGCCGCTGCGTTGACGGCCAGGAGTGCTGGGGCATCGGCGTCCCCGAAGCCGCGCAGGGTGAAGCCGGCGGGGGGTGGCCCTCCCGGCGGCAGGTCGTCCAGCCGGCGTTCCATGATCAGCAGGGTCCGCTCCGGGGAGAGCCCATGGTGGTCGGCGAAACCGCGCGCCGGCGGCAGGTCGCCGAAGGCCCACAGTCGCGGCCTGGTGGCCTGGCGCAGGTCGGCGAGCAGGGCCGAGCCGAGACCGGCACGGCGTCTCGCGGGGTCGACCGCGAGTTGGGCGGTGCCGTGGGCCTCGCTCCAGGTCAGGTAGGCGGCCAGCGTGTCGCCGCGCTCGATCAGTCGGTGCCGGGCACCACCGGCCGAGCGCGCGAAGCGGGCCTCCTCGTTGAGCGGGTCGACCTCATCAGCCGCGGCGCACCGCTGGGCGAGGGCGTCCACGGCCCTCGCCTGGGAACTGGTCAGCTTGTCGAGCCACACGTCGTCAGGCTAACCGCTGGACCTGCGTGGTGGTTGCCGCCGCTCAGCGGCGGACGCCTTCGGGGGAGAATCGGTAGCCGACGTTGCGGACGGTGCCGATCAGCGCCTCATGCTCCGGGCCGAGCTTGGCACGCAGTCGTCGGATGTGGACGTCGACCGTCCGGGTGCCGCCGTAGTAGTCGTAGCCCCAGACGTCGGCCAACAGGTGCTCGCGGCTGAACACCCGCCCGGGGTGCTGCACCAGGTACTTCAGGAGCTCGAACTCGGTGTAGGTGAGGTCGAGCGGCTCGCCGTCCTTCACCGCTGAGTAGGCGCCGTCATCGATGACGATGCCACCGGAGGAAATCAGGCCGTCGTTGGCGGCAGAGGTGACCAGAAGCCGGATGCGTGCCTCGAACTCGGCGATCCCGGCCGTTTCGATGACGATGTCGGAGAGCCCCCAGTCGGCTGACACGGCGGTCAGCCCGTTCTCCGCGAGGACGAGCAGGATCGGAACCGTGCTGCCGCTGGAGGCGAAGAGTCGCGCCATCATCCGGGCCCCGGCCAGATCGAGGCGGCCGTCCAGCAGCACGAGGTCGGCCCGCGCCGAGTCGGTGAGGGCCTGCGTGTCAGCCAGGACGAATTGAATGTCGTGGGGCAGCAGGGTGAGCACCGGCAGGGTCTGCTGGGACGCAGCACCCTGCGTCAGGGTGTTGCTCACCACCAGCAGTTGCGCCATGCACCTCTCCCTGCGTCGGGTTCAGGATAGTGAACTCCGGCCCCCGGCGACATTCCAGGCCTCCCGAAGGTGGCGGCCCGGATCACGATTCCACGAGGATCGTCATCGGGCCGTCGTTGGTCAGCCGCACCTGCATCATGGCTCCGAACCGGCCGCTTTCCACGGTGGCGCCCTGAGCCCGCAGCGCCGCCACGAATCGCTCGACCAGGGGTTCGCTGTGCTGGCGGGGGGCCGCCGCGCTCCAGGAGGGACGCCGTCCCTTGCGGGTGTCGGCGTACAACGTGAACTGGCTGATCACCAGCAGGGGAGCCCCGGTGTCGGAGCAACTCAGTTCCCCCTCCAGGATGCGCAAGCCGAAGATCTTGGCGGCCAGCGTGGCCGCGTCGGCGTCGGTGTCGCCATGGGTGACCCCCAGCAGGACGACCAGGCCGGGCCCGTCGATCTGGCCGACCACGGCGCCCTCGACGCTGACCGCGGCGCTGCTGACCCGCTGGACGACCGCTCGCACCCGCAGAGCGTAGCGCCGCCCGGGGAGAGGCTGGGGCTCCCGGTAGGCTGCAGCCCGTGGAGTATCGAGGGTGGTCGGTGACCGTCGTGCTGATCGTGGTGGCCTGTCTGGTGGTGCTGGCGGCGGCCGGCTACGGCCTCGTCCGGCTGTTCCGTGGTTCGAAGGAGTGACATGGCGTTCGAGATCCCCAGTGACCTGAATCCGGCCCTGGCCGGGCTGGCCTGGCTGCGCGGACGGTGGGAAGGGACCGGCTTCCAGGAGTGGCCGGGACAGCGGAAGACGTCGTTCGCGATCCAGCTCGACTTCGCCGACAACGGCGGCGACTACCTGCACTACCTGTGCCAGGGTTTCGAGGTCGACGGCCTGGGCCGTCCCGTCCGGGCCATGTTCATGGAGACCGGTTTCTGGCGGCCGCTGCCGGACGCGTCGGTGGACGTGATGATGGCCAGCCCCGAGGGTTTCGCCGAGATCTGGTTCGGCAGGATCACCCCGGCCCGGCTCGACCTGGTCACCGACGCGGTGGCCCGGACCAAGGATGCGACGGTCGAGTACACCGCCGGACGGCGGTTGTACGGCCTGGTGGAGGGCAAGTTGATGTTCTCGTTCGACCGGGCGACCACGCAGCACACGCTGCGGCCCTACCTGTGGGCCACCTTGGAGCGACGGTGACCGCCGTCCGTCACCTTGACGGTCCCGATGCGGGGGCCGTGTGGCACTACGGCGATCCGTTGCGTGAGCAGCGGGCGCTGCTGGCCGGCGAGGCGTCGGTCGACCTGTCGCACCGTCCGCTGTTCGCCGTGAGCGGGCCGGACAGGCTGACCTGGCTGCACGCCATCGCCTCCCAGGACTTCGCGTCCCTCGCTCCTGGGCATCCCACCTCGAGTTACATCCTGAATGCCCAGGGCCACCTCACCCACGTCTTCGGCGGCGTCGACGACGGCGAGACCTTCTGGGGGCACAGCGAACCGGGACACCTCGACGCCCTGCTGGCCTGGCTGCGCCGGATGGTCTTCGCCGCCCGGGTCGAGGTGGCGGATCACCGTGACGACAGGGCCTTGGTGCTGCCCGCGGGCGCCTCCGGGCCGATCGTCGTCGACCGGGACGAGGTGGACCAGGCCCTGGGGGAGCGGCGGGCCGGGACCTGGGCGATGGAGGCGCTGCGGATCGCGTCGGGGGTGCCTCGCATCTTCCTCGACACCGACGACAAGACCATCCCGAACGAGCTGGCGAACCCCGACGGCACCCGGCTGGGCCCCGCCGTCCACCTGGCGAAGGGCTGTTATCCGGGGCAGGAGACGGTCGCACGGGTGTACAACCTGGGCCGTCCACCGCGCCGGTTGACGTTGCTGCATCTGGACGGCAGCGCGGAGCGGCTGCCAGCCGTCGGCGCCGACCTGCTCGCGGAGGGTCGCGTCGTGGGCCGGATGGGCACTTCGGAACGGCACTACGAACTGGGCCCGATCGGCCTGGCGCTCGTCAAACGCACTGTTGCGGTCCAGCAGCCCCTGGTGGTGGACGGGATCGCCGCCGCCCAGGAGGTCCTCGTCGATCCGGAGGTCGGCCGGCACTGGCGTCCCGACCCCGGCCTCCTGCGCCGATGAGGCGGGTCTGGCGCTGGGTCGCGCTGACGGCCGCCGTGGCGGTGGCCTTCGGGCTCGGACTGGCCTGGCCGGTGCTCGTCCGTCCCCCGCTGGTGATCGGACAGGACGCGGTGAGTGACCAGGCCTCAGCCGCGGTCAGTGTCACGGTCGAGGACGCGGGCGGCCGCACCCTGGTCGCCCACCCGGCGCCCGGCACGCCCGAGAAACGCGTCCTGGTGATCATCTACCCGGGCGGACTCGTCCGGCCGCAGGCCTACGAATGGCTCGCCCGCCGGCTGGCGGCCGCGGGCTACCTGAGCCTCATCCCGGAGTTCCCATTCGATCTTGCGGTCACCCAGAGCGGACGGGCAAGCGCGCTGATCGCGCGCCACGGGGCAGGTAAAGAGGTGGCCCTGGCGGGACATTCGCTGGGCGGCGCGATGGCGGCGCAGTACATCGCCGACGAAGCCCGAGCCGGGCGCCACCCGGTCGCCGGCCTGCTGTTGCTGGGTGCCTACCCGCCCGAGGGGGCCAACCTGGCGGCCGTGCCGCTGCAGGCCGGCTGCCTGCAGGGCGAGCACGACGAGGTCGCCGATGCGGCGAAGGTCGAAGCCGGGCTGGCTCTGCTGCCCCCGGGCACGCCGAGGGTCGTGATCGCCGGCTCGGTGCACTCGTTCTTCGGACGCTACGGCCCGCAGGCCGGCGACGGCACGCCGACGGTCAGCCGCGCCGCGGCGGAGGGAGAGATCGTCCGGGCCACTCAGGCGTTCCTAGCCGGCCTGGACTGAGCCGCCTCCTGGCGTCCCAGGATCAGGCCTTCTTGGCTCGGCTGCGAATCTTGGCCCGTTCGTTGGCGTCCAGCAGCACCTTGCGGATCCGGACGTTCTTGGGGGTCACCTCGAGGCATTCCTCCTCGCGGCAGAATTCCAGGGACTGTTCCAGCGAGAGCGGCCGCGCCGGGATCAGCCGCTCCAGTTCGTCGCCGGTGGAGGAGCGCACGTTGGTGAGCTTCTTCTCCTTGGTGGGGTTGACGTCCATGTCGTCGGCGCGCGGGTTCTCGCCGACGATCATGCCCTCGTACACCTCGTCGCCGGGGGCGACGAACAGGACGCCGCGCTCCTGCAGGTTGAACAGCGCATAGGCCGTCACCGAGCCGGTCCGGTCGGCTACCAGCGAACCGGTCGTTCGGGTCTTGATTTCGCCCGCCCACGGCTCGTAGCCCTCGAACACGTGGTGCATGATGCCGGTGCCGCGGGTCTCGGTGAGGAACTCGGTGCGGAAGCCGATCAGGCCGCGCGCGGGAATCACGTACTCGACCCGCACCCAGCCGGTGCCGTGGTTCACCATCTGCTCCATCCGGGCCCGGCGGGTGCCCATCAGTTGGGTGATGGTGCCGACGTGCTCTTCGGGAATGTCGACGGTCAGCCGCTCGACCGGCTCGTGCAGCTTGCCGTCGATCTCGCGCACGAGTACCTGGGGCTTGCCGACGGTCAGTTCGAAACCCTCGCGGCGCATCATCTCCACGAGCACCGCCAGTTGCAACTCGCCTCGTCCCTGCACCTCCCAGGTGTCGGGACGCTCGGTCGGGAGCACCCGGATGGAGACGTTGCCCACCAGTTCGGTGTCGAGGCGGTTCTTGACCAGGCGTGCGGTGAGCAGCTTGCCGACCCGGCCGGCGAGCGGGGAGGTGTTGATGCCGATGGTCATCGAGATCGACGGCTCGTCGACGTGGATCAGCGGCAGCGGCCGGGGGTCAGTGGGGTCGGCCAGCGTCTCGCCGATGGTGATGTCCGGGATGCCCGCGATGGCCACGATGTCACCGGGTTTGGCCTCGTCCGCCGCAACCCGTTCGAGGGCCTGGGTGATCAGCAGTTCCGAGAGCCGGACGTTGCTGATGGAGCCGTCGGCGCGGCACCAGGCCACCGTCTGGCCGCGCTTCATGGTGCCCTCGACGATCCGGCACAGCGCCAGCCGGCCCAGGTAGGGGGACGCGTCGAGGTTGGTCACGTGCGCCTGCAGCGGCGCCCCTTCGGTGTAGACCGGGGCCGGAATGGTCTCGGCGATCAGGGTGAACAGCGGTTGCAGGTTCGGCGAATCCGGCATGGTGGCGTCGTCGGGCTGGGTCAGGGACGCGCGGCCGGCCTTGGCGGCACAGTAGATGATCGGGAAGTCGAGGTGATGGGCCTCGTCGTCTTCGAGCAGGTCGAGGAACAGGGCGTACACCTCGTCGACGACCTCCGTGATCCGGGCATCGGCTCGGTCGACCTTGTTGATCACCACGATGATCGGCAGGTTCTTGGCCAGCGCCTTGCGCAGCACGAACCGGGTCTGGGGCAGCGGGCCCTCGGAGGCGTCCACCAGCAGGAGCACGCCGTCGACCATCTCCAGGCCGCGCTCGACCTCGCCGCCGAAGTCGGCGTGGCCGGGGGTGTCGATGATGTTGATGGTCATCGTGGAACCGTCGGCCTGCACGTGGTCGACGGCGGTGTTCTTGGCGAGGATCGTGATGCCCTTCTCGCGTTCGAGATCCATCGAGTCCATCACCCGGGTGTTGACGTCCTGGTTCTCGCGGAACGCGCCCGACTGCCAGAGCATGGCGTCCACCAGGGTGGTCTTGCCGTGGTCGACGTGGGCGATGATCGCGACATTGCGCAGGTCAGCGCGTACAGCCATGAAAGGACTCCGGATCGGTAGGCAACCCGCGAGAGTCTACCGGGGCGAGCCGGGGTCGATTCGCCGGGGTCGCCCGGCCGCGCCCGGCCGGGTCAGCGGTGGTCGTCGGAGTCGCGCGGGGCGTGCCCCGTCTCCATCGCCTCGAGCATGTCCGGACGGATGGGCGCGTGGGTGAGCAGCCGGGAGTGCCAGTAGGAGTAGCTGAAGTAGATGGCGAACCCGATCACCAGCCAGATCAGGAACCGCAACCAGGTCTCGACCGAGAGATTCAGCATCAGGTAGCCGCAGATCACCGCCGAAAGGATCGGGAGCCACGGGGACAACGGAACCTTGAACGCCCGCGGCAGGTCAGGACGCTTCCGGCGCAGCACCACGATGCCGATGGACACCATCACGAACGCTGACAGGGTGCCGATGTTGACCATTTCTTCGAGCATCCCCACCGGGGTGAGG
Source organism: Propionibacteriaceae bacterium (assembly GCA_016717345.1). Lineage (GTDB taxonomy): Bacteria > Actinomycetota > Actinomycetes > Propionibacteriales > Propionibacteriaceae > Propionicimonas. The sequence goes on along the minus strand of JADKFR010000008.1, from coordinate 83,414 downwards.
CCGGCGGCCAGCGCGACGCAGACGGTCACGATCGCCGTGATCAGCCACGGCGTGCGGTACTTGGGGTGGACCTTGGCCAGGTTCATCGGCAGCAGGGCGTCGCGGCACATCGCGAAGATCAGCCGGGTGGCGCCGATCATCAGGGTCAGCACCACGGTGGTGAGCCCGGCCACCGCGCCGGCGGAGATCAGGGTGGCCATCCACTGCTGCCCGTGGTGGGCGAAGGCGTTCGCCAGGGCGGCCTTGGGGTCCAGTTGGTCGTAGGGCACCATGCCCGTGACCACGAGCGCCACCGCGCAGTACAGGATCGTGCAGATCGTCAGGGAGGCGATGATGCCGATCGGGAGGTCCCGCTGGGGGTTCTTGGTCTCCTCGGCGGTCGTGGCCACCACGTCGAACCCGATGTAGGCGAAGAACACCAGCGCGGCGCCGGCGAAGATGCCGCCGATTCCGAAGGCCGAGGGCTGCATGCCGAAGAACAGCTGGATCACCGGCTGGGTGAGCCCGCTGGTCGATTCGGTGGGTCCGGCCGGCGGCACGAACGGTGAGTAGTTCGCCGGGTCGATGAACATCAGCCCGGCGAAGATGACGAACAGGACGATGAACAACTTCAACCCGACCAGGATCATGTTCACCCGCATGGACTCCTTGATGCCCACGGTGACCAGCACCCCCAGGACCAGCACCAGAGCGACAGCCGGCAGGTCGATGACGCCGCCGTAGCTGATCGCGGGCGGGAGCACGATGCCGAACTTCTCCAGCATCACGCCGAGATAGGCGCTCCAGCCCTGGGCCACCACGCTCGCGCCCAGGAACATTTCCAGGATCAGGTCCCAGCCGATGATCCAGGCGAACAACTCGCCCAGCGACGAGTACGAGAAGGTGTAGGCCGAACCGGAGACCGGGACGGTCGAGGCGAACTCCGCGTAGCACATCGCGGCCAGCGCGCAGCAGAACGCGGCGATCACGAAGCTGACCACGATGGCGGGGCCGGCCACATTGTGCGCGGCCCGCCCGGTCAGGGTGAAGATGCCGGCGCCGATCACAACACCGACGCCGAACACCGTCAGGTCGAGAGCGGTGAGCGACTTCTTGAGTTGGTACTCGGGTTCGTCGGTGTCCGCGATCGACTGCTCGATCGACTTGGTACGCAGGAGTTTCATCAGTGAATCGCCTTCTGCCAAGGGAGTCCAGGGCCCGGATCTCGGACGGCCACAACTTAGTACCGTCGCCACGACCCGCCAAGGACGGACCGCTAGACGGTCCGTGGTGTCCCTCAGTGGCGGTGCCCTCGGTGCTAAGGTCGCCACCGTTGGCAGCCAGCCCGAATGAGCCCAAGGAGCGCCGCCATGTGGGAGTTCTTCGCCGCCGTCGGGCGGACGATCTGGGGGGTCTGGACGCTCGACACCTCCCTGGGGGTGTGGTTCGCCGCTAACCCGCAAAGCCTGCAGGTCTCGATCGCCGTGGCGATCGCCATGCTCGCCGGTGCCTCCATCCTGGTGGGCAACAGCGTGGTGCTGTTCCTGAATCGCATCCGGGGCTGGCGATTCTTCGCCAGCCTGGTGCTGAACGGGTTCTCCTTCGTCCTGCTGTACGCCGTTCAGGCGCTGGCGATCACCGGGATCGGGCTGATGGTGACCGGCCAGCGGGTCGGTCTTCCGGTGGCGATCCGCGCAGTGCTGCTGGCGACGGCCCCGATGATCCTTGGCTTCCTCGAACTCATCCCCTACCTCGGCCCCGGCATCGCCCGGATCCTCCAGGCCTGGGGCATGGTCGCTCTCTGGACGGTGGTCGAGGTGCTCTACGGGGTGAACCGATCGACCGCACTGTTGATCACCCTGATCGGGTGGGGCCTGATGCAGGCGTTGTCCTGGATGTTGGCCGCTCCGCTGACGAAGCTCGGGAACCTGGTCTGGCTGCGGCTTTCGGGGCACTCGACCCTGCTCACCGCTCATGACCTCCTGGCCGGGCAGCAGTTCATGCCGGTCGAGTTCGACTTCACCCTTCCCGAGACCGGGGGGAGGCAGCCATGATCTGGTCCTTGGTGGGGCTCGTGCTGGTGGTCCTGTTCCTCGTCCTGACGGTCGGCCCGCTGGAATCCCTCGGCTGGTGGTCCCACCAAGGGGCCGACGAGGTGCCCCGGACGGTGGCAGCGCTGCTTGCCCAGCAGCGGGACACCGTCAGCTCCACGCACGCGCACTACGTGGTCTACCTGTCGGGGATCGGTGCGATCGGTGGCGATTCGGTTCCCCCCGAGGAGCTGCCGCTGATCGAGGGCGTGCGGGAGGCGCTTCCGAACCACTGCGTGATCAGCGACGTGTTTCCCTATTCGGTCGAGAACCGGGGACTCACCGCCCAGCGGCCCACGGCCCGGGTGTGGCACTGGGTCGAGAAGGCCCGTCTCAAGGACCCCGAGGCCGCGGTCGGCATGCTGGTCAACGCACGTAACGCCATCCAGCTGTTCGTCTGCGCCGACCGACGCTACGGCCCGACCTACAACATCGGCACCGCCCAGCAGGTGCTGGAGGCGTTGTTGCGGAACGGCTACGCGCTCGGGTCGAAGACGCCGGTCACCCTGATCGGTTGGAGCGGTGGCGGCCAGATCGCCCTGGGAGCGGTGTGGTTCCTGGCGAGCGCCTCGATTCCGGTCAGCGTGATCTCGTTGGGGGGCATGTTGTCGGACGACATCGGCCTCGACCGGATCGAGCACCTCACCCACCTGTACGGCACGAAGGACCCGCTGCAGCGCCTGGGGGCGATCCTGTTCGCCGGGCGTTGGCCCGGGGCGGTCGGCTCGCCCTGGACCCGTGCGATGAAGGCCGGACGGATCTCGATGATCCAACTCGGCCCGATGCAGCACAACGTGACGGCGCACTACTTCGACCCGGACACCATCGCCCCCGACGGCCGCAGCTACCTCCAAGTCAGCACCGACGCCATCGCCGCGGTCGTCAACGGCGAGCCGGTCGCGGTCGTCCCGGTCGAACCGTCCTGATTTCCTCAGCGCGGGGTCAGGTGGTGCGGGGGCCGTCCGCCCGGGGCGGTTCAGGGCGGTCTCAGGGGGCGCCCGCCCAGGTTTCCCACAGCGTCCCCCTAGGCTGGGACACGTGACGCAGTGGTTCACCGAGACCTTCAGGAACGAGTTCGACAAGCAGGCCGAGCAGATCGGCCGGATCAACATCGCCATCTTCGGCAAGACGGGGGTGGGAAAGTCCACCCTGGTCAACGCGATCTTCTCCGAGCCGGTCGCGGCCACCGGCATCGGTGCCCCGGTCACCATGGGCTCTCACCTCTATCTGGACCGGCGCGGCACGCTGGGGGTGATCGATACCCGCGGCCTCGAAGTGGGCCGGGACGACGCGGAGATCCTCAAGGAGATCACCAAGGCGGTGAAGGAGAGCCGCAGCAAGCCGGTGAACGAGCAGATCCATGTGGCGTGGTTCTGCATCCGGGGCATGGATCGCCGCTTCGAAGAAGTCGAGGAACGGTTCATCCGGACCCTGGCGGAACTCGGGCTGCCGGTCCTGGTGGTCCTCACCCAAGTGCCGATGCGGGATGGTCTCTACCATCCGGACGCGGTCGAACTCGCCCGGCAGATCCAGGCACGGGAGCTCCCCATCGTCGGCGGGCGTCCGTTCATGACCTACGCGATGAGGGACCAGTTCACCGGTCAGCCGCCCCACGGCTTGATGGACGTGCTGCAGGCCACCTTTCAGGTTGCCCCTGAAGCCGTCCACGCCGCCCTCGCGGCAGCGCAGGCCATCGATCTGGGCCTCAAAGCATCCCAGGCCCGCAAGTTCATAACCGCCAGCACCGCGGCCGCTGCGGCGGCGGCCGCCGTCCCGATCCCGTTCTCCTCCGCGGCGATCCTGGTCCCGATCCAGCTGGGCATGATGGCGCGGATCGCGCACCTGCACGGGCTGGGCTTCGAGAAGTCGGCGGTGCTGGCCATCGCCTCGACATCGGTCGCGACCTCGGCCGGCCGGGCTGCGGCCGCCAGCATGCTGAAGTTCATCCCGGGGGCCGGTTCGGTGGCCGGCGGAGTGATCAACGCTTCGGTGGCCTCGGGCTTCACCCTGGCGATGGGAGAGGCGTGGCTCGCGGTCTGCCACAAGGCCGTCACCGCGTCATTGCCCAGCGTGGACGGGGTGATCGACACCGAGGCGGTCAAGCGACTGTTCGAGGCGGAGTTGGCCAAGCGGTTGCCGCGGATCCGTCCTCGCGCGTGACGCGGAGTTGGTGGGCAGAGCCGCCCGCGGGCCCGCAACGACAGCGGCAGCGCGGTTCCGCACCGCTTCCGCGACGACTCGGTGGCACTGAGCCCTGACCTGCGGCGGGGTGCACGATCGTCCCACCTCGCAGAATCGGTCTGACAATTTTCCCAATCGCTCTGACAAGCGGGAGCGCCCCGCTCAACCCGTTGTCCTGAATCCGACCGATACGACCCTGTGTTAAACAAAGGTGGAAGGGTGGGCCCGGCCGCGGGGGGGGGAGGCCGTCCCCCGCGCCCCCGCCCCCCGCCCCCCCCCCCCCCCCCGCCGCCCCCCACGATGCTTGTATTCGGTACCTCAATGAGGACCCCTGGAAGCGTCTGCGGACCTTCCGTGAACTGATGCCCAACTCCCGCCTGCAGATGCTGCTGCGCGGCCAGAACCTGCTCGGCTACCGCCACTACGAGGACGAGGTCGTCGAGCGTTTCGTGGACAAGTCGGCCGAGAACGGCATGGACGTGTTCCGCGTCTTCGATGCCTTGAACGACCCGCGCAACATGGCTCAGGCGATGGCCGCGGTCAAGAAGACGGGCAAGCACGCCCAGGGCACCATCTGCTACACGATCTCCCCGCTCCACACCGTGGAGGGCTACGTCCATCTCGCCGGTCAGTTGCTCGACATGGGTGCCGAGTCGATCGCACTGAAGGACATGGCCGCCCTCCTCCAGCCGCAGCCCGCCTACGACATCGTCCGTGGCATCAAGGAGACCTACGGCGAGAACGTCCAGATCAATGTCCACTGCCACGCCACCACCGGTGTCACGCTGGTGTCGTTGCAGAAGGCGATCGAGGCCGGCGCGGATGTCGTCGACACCGCGATCAGCTCGATGTCGCTCGGCCCGGGCCACAACCCCACCGAGTCCCTCGTCGCGATGCTCGAGGGCACCCCGTACCGGACCGACCTGAAGATGGATCGCCTGATCAAGATCCGTGACCACTTCGCCAAGGTTCGTCCGAAGTACGCGGCGTTCGAGTCGGCAACCCTGGTCGACACCGACATCTTCTCCAGCCAGATCCCCGGCGGCATGCTGTCCAACATGGAGAGCCAGCTGAAGGCGCAGGGCGCCGGCGACCGGATCCGCGAGGTGATGGAAGAGGTGCCGCTGGTCAAGGCCGACGCCGGCCACCCGCCACTGGTGACACCGTCCAGCCAGATCGTGGGCACCCAGGCCGTGTTCAACGTGCTGATGGGCAAGTACAAGGTGATGACCGGTGAGTTCGCCGACCTGATGCTCGGCTACTACGGCGAGTGCATCGGCGAGCGCAACCCCGAGGTGATCGCGATCGCTCAGGCCCAGGCCAAGAAGGATCCGATCACCGTTCGCCCGGCGGACCTGATCGCGCCCGAGTGGGACAAGCTCGTCGCGGAGGCCTCCAAGGCCGAAGGCTTCGACGGCACCGACGAGGACGTGCTCACCTACGCCATGTTCCCGGGTGTCGCCCCCGGCTTCTTCGCCACCCGCGCTGAGGGCCCGAAGAACGTTGGCAAGACGCCCGAGCAGCTGAAGGCTGACGCGGACGCCGCGAGCGGTGCGGCGAAGGCCGTCCGTGGGCCGATCAAGTACAAGGTCTCTCTCGGCGGGCGCGAACACAGCGTCTCGGTCGAGATGGCGTGAGGAAGAAGGATATGGCTACCAAACCAGTTCCCATGAAGAAGCGCGTCGCCGAGTTGCTTGATGCCCGTACGAAGGCCCGCCTCGGCGGCGGGGCGAAGCGCATCGAAAAGCAGCACGCCGCCGGCAAGATGTCGGCGCGGGAGCGGATCGACGCCCTGATCGACGCCGACAGCTTCCAGGAGATCGGGCTGTTCCGGAAGAACCGCACCGTCACCTTCGGCATGGACACCGCGGACATGCCCGCCGACGGCGTGGTCACCGGGACGGCCACCGTCCTCGGACGCCCCGTCCACATCGCCAGCCAGGACTTCACCGTCATGGGTGGATCGGCCGGCGAGACGCACTCGAAGAAGGTCGTCGAGATGATGGAGGCGGCCCTGAGGAACGGCACGCCGTTCGTCTTCATCAACGATTCCGGCGGCGCGCGTGTGCAGGAGGGTATCGACTCGCTGTCGGGCTACGGCCAGGTGTTCTATGCCAACGTCCTGCTCTCAGGGGTGGTCCCTCAGATCTCGATCATCGCCGGTCCCTGTGCCGGTGGCGCGGCCTACTCCCCGGCCTTGACCGACTTCGTGATCCAGACCCGCAAGGCCCACATGTTCATCACCGGGCCCAGCGTGATCAAGCAGGTCACCGGTGAAGAGGTCACCCAGGATGCCCTGGGTGGCGCCGACACCCACATGGCGGTCTCGGGCGTCAACCACTTCGTGGCCGACGACGACGAGCAGGCGATCATGATCGCGAAGAAGCTGCTCAGCTTCCTGCCGCAGAACAACAACGAGGACGCCCCGCTCCTCGAGGGTGACGCCGAAGTCGAGTACGACCCGTCGCTGCACGATGTCGTCCCCGCCGACGGCAAGCAGGGCTATGACGTGCGTGACGTGATCGGGAAGGTCGTCGACCACGCCGACTTCCTCGAGGTTCAGGCCGGCTACGCGATGAACATCGTCGTCGGGTTCGCCCGGATCAACGGCCGCACCATCGGAGTCGTCGCCAACCAGCCGATGGTCATGGCCGGCGTGTTGGACATCAACGCCTCCGACAAGGGCTCGAAGTTCATCCGGTTCTGCAACGCCTTCAACATCCCGATCGTCACCTTCGTGGACGTGCCCGGCTACATGCCGGGGGTCACCCAGGAGTACGGCGGCATCATCCGTCACGGCGCGAAGCTGCTGTTCGCCTACTCGGCAGCCACCGTCCCGCTGGTCACCGTGGTGTTGCGCAAGGCCTACGGCGGCGCCTACATCGCCATGGCCTGCAAGGACCTGGGCGCCGACAAGGTGTTCGCCTGGCCGACCGCCGAGATCGCGGTGATGGGTGCCGAAGGTGCTGCCTCGATCGTCTTCCGTAAGGAGATCTCGACCGCTGAGGATCCCAACGCCAAGCGCGAAGAACTGGTGGAGGCCTACCGCAGCACGTTCTCGACACCGTTCATGGCCGCGAGCCGTGGTCTGGTCGACGACATCATCGATCCGGGCGACACCCGCCGCAAGGTGGCCATGGCGCTGGAGCTGTTGGCGAGCAAGCGACTGCTGCGGCCCGCCAAGAAGCACGGCCTCGGGCCGGTCTGAGGAGGATCGAGATGTCTCAGGACGCCGAACTCCTGGAGCTCGTCAAAGCGCTCACGCAGCGCATTGACGGCCTGGAGATCAAGATCAAGCAGCTCGAACTGCAAACAGAGGATGTACCCGAGGAGACCCTGGTGGCCATCGCCGCAGCGGTGGCGGCCTACCTCGGGCATCGCGCGAAGCGTCGGCAGCGCCACTTCACCACCGGGAGAAGCTGGACGTCGAACACCCGCAACGCCCAGCACACCCATCACCCGCTGTACACGCGCTGAAGGGCGTGGAAGGAAATCCAATGAAACTGAAAGTGACTGTCAACGGGATCGCTTACGACATCGAGGTCGACGTCGAAGAGGAGGAGACTCCCACGCTCGGCGCGATCGTGATCGGTGGTGGCGGCGCGATTCACACTCCCACGACGGCGTCGGTGCAGGCCGCCTCCGCCAACGCGGTGGTGGCGCCACTGGCCGGGTCGGTGTCGAAGATCCTGGTCGAAGAGGGCGAAGCAATTGAGGCCGGGCAGGTGCTCCTGGTACTCGAGGCCATGAAGATGGAGACCGAGATCACCGCGCCGAAGGCCGGCACGGTGGCCCGCATCCTGGTCGAGAAGGGCACCGCCGTCCAGGGCGGTGAAGGACTGATCGAACTGGAGTGATCCGGCAACGCTGACTCAACCGGTGGCCCGTCCCTTCGGGGGCGGGCCACCGGTGTGTCCGGGGCCGCTGGGTCGGGTCGTTTGGCTGGGTCGGGTCGTTTGGCCGTCCCCGCCGGGTCCGGACCAACGAGGTCAGGCGCCGACCCGGAACACCTTGTGCTGGGCGGCTTGGGCGCGTGGACGGATGGTCAGCCGGTCGACGTTCACGTGCGAGGGACGCGTCGCCATCCAGGTGATGGCGTCCGCCACGTCATCGGCCACCAGCGGCTGGGGGACTCCGGCGTAGATGGCCGCGGCCCTCGCCTCGTCCCCCCCGAAACGCTTGGTCGAGAACTCCTCGGTATAGACCATGCCGGGGCAGATTTCGGTGATCCGCACCGGCTGGTCGAAGAGCTCCAGGCGCAGGGCGCCGACCATCGACCGCTCGGCTGCTTTTGCGCCGCAGTAGCCGGCGCCACCTTCGTAGGGAAGGTCGGCGGCGGTCGAGGTGACGAAGACGATGACGCCCTCGGCGGCGACCAGGGCCGGCAGCAGCGCCTTGGTGACGCGGGTGGGGCCCAACACGTTGACGTCGAACATGGACTGCCAGGCGTCCAGGTCGGCGCCGGCGACCGGCTCCAGACCGAACGCGCCACCGGCGTTGTTGACCAGGACGTCGCAGCGCTCACCCACAGCCTCGGCGAGGGCGGCGACGTCGGCGTCGGAGGTGACGTCGCACACCACGGCCACACCGCCGATCTCGGCGGCCAGCGCCTCGATCCGGTCGGCACGGCGGGCCGCGCAGACGACCTTGAAGCCCTCGCCGGCGAGGTGGCGCGCCGTGGCGGCGCCGATCCCGCTGCTGGCGCCGGTGACGACCGCTGTCCGTTGCTCACTCATGCAGTTGATTCTGCCAGCCTCCGCGCATTCGTCGCCCCATTGCCCGGCCGCCGCTAGGCTCGCTTCCATGACTGCCACGTTGATTCTGCTCCGCCACGGCGAGAGCGAATGGAATGCGAAGAACCTGTTCACCGGCTGGGTGGATGTCGACATCAACGAGAAGGGCGTCGGGGAGGCCGAGCGCGGCGCCGAGTTGCTGCTGGCCGAGAACCTGCTGCCGGATGTGCTGCACACCTCAGTGCTGCGCCGCGCGATCCATACCGCGAACCTCGCCCTGGACGGTTGCGACCGCCACTGGATTCCCGTCAAGCGTTCCTGGCGGCTCAACGAGCGCCATTACGGGGCGCTCCAGGGCAAGAACAAGGCCCAGACGCTCGAGGCCTACGGCGAGGAGCAGTTCATGCTCTGGCGTCGCTCCTATGACACCCCGCCGCCCCTGATCGCGGCGGACGACGAGTTCTCCCAGTTCTCGGATGCCCGCTACGCCGAACTGCCGAGCGAGGCCCGTCCGCTCACCGAATGCTTGGCCGACGTCGTCGTCCGGATGCTGCCCTACTGGTACGACGCGATCGTTCCGGACCTGCGGGCCGGCAAGGTCACGCTGGTCGTCGCCCACGGCAACTCGCTGCGGGCGCTGGTGAAGCACCTGGACGGGATCAGTGACGCCGACATCTCCGGGCTGAACATCCCCACCGGCATCCCGCTGCTGTACGAACTGGACGACGACCTGCGTCCGGTGACTGCGGGTGGACGCTACCTCGACCCCGCCGCAGCTGCCGCGGCCATCGAGGCGGTCAAGAACCAGGGCAAGAAGTAGCCGTACCCATTCAGGCGACGCGCCCCGCACCGGCTTCGGTGCGGGGCGCTGTCTGAGTCCGGCTCAGGCGACCGGCCACTTCTCGCCCGCGGGCAGCAGCCCGGTGATGATGTAGATCACCCTGGAGGCCATCAGCACGGCGTGGTCGGCGATCCGCTCGTAGTAGCGGCCCAGCAGAGACACGTCGACAGCGGCCTCGACCCCGTAGGGCCAGTCGGGGGCCAGCATCAGCCGGAATTGGGAGCGACGCAACTCGTCGATCTCCTCGTCGTTCTCGGCCATCTTTCCCGCGTCATGGGCGTTGCGCTCCCGCAACGAGCGTCCGGCCGTGACCACCATGTCCTCGGAAACCCGGGCCATCAAGGAGATGTTGGGGACCAGCCCCTCCGGCACCGCCTTCAGGGGGTAGCGCATCCGGGCGATCTTGGCGACGTGGGCGGCCAGATCTCCCATCCGTGCCAGGTCGGAGTCCATGCGCAGTGCCGCCACCACCGTCCGCAACTCGCCCGCCACCGGGGCCTGCCGGGCCAGCAGCGTGAAGCACCGGGATTCCAGCTCGTCGTGGAGTTCATCGATCTTGGCGTCGGCGCTGATCACGTCTTCGGCCAAGGCCAGATCCGCCTCCAGCAGTGCCCTGGTGGCACCGCTCACGCTGTCCCTGACCATCTCGGACATCCTCACCAGATCGGTGACGACGCTCTCGAGGCTCTCGTGGTAACTGTCACGCATGCGCTTACTTCCTTCTCCCGGGCACGTCGGCCCGTAATTCCGCTGGCAGTCCGGGTCCCACCCTAGGCAGGGCGTCGGCGCCGGCAGCAGCCGTCCGGAGAACAGCCGGTGAACTCCATGTGAATCTTGCCCGACCGCTCCCCGTGGTGGGGCCGTGGGGTCCAAAAGTGACGGTCGGCCTACCCCTAGACTCCGACCATGACCCCCATCGCCGCAGCGCTGCTCGGCCTGCTGGCCGGCGTGGTCCTCGGCGGGGTGCTGGTGTGGTGGACGATGCGATCGCGCGAGAGCTACCACCCCCACGTGATGGCGGCCAACTCCCAGCTGCTGGCGGTGGTGGAGAACCTGAAGGCCGCCGTGGTCGTGGTGGGCAGCGACGGCTCCGTCCTGGTCAGCAGCCCGTTCGCCCGCGGCAGTGGGCTGGTGCGCTCCACCCGGCTGGCCTCCGAGCAGCTCGCCGGGGCGGCGGCCAAGGTCGGTCGCACCGGCGAAGGGGTCTCCTTCGGCGTCGGGTTGCCCCGCGGTTCCGCGATCCCGCCGCTGCAGTTGCAGGTCGTCATCGCTCCGCTGCCGGACGGAAACGTCCTCATCACCGGTGAGGACCGCTCGGCCGACCAACGTTTCAACGAGACCCGACGCGACTTCGTCGCGAACATCACCCACGAACTGAAGACCCCGATCGGGGCGATCATCCTGCTCGCTGAGGCCATGGCCGCCGCTGCGGACGACCCTGAGGCTGTGCGGACCTTCGTGACCCGGCTCGACGCCGAGTCGCATCGACTGAACGAACTGGTCTCCCAGATCATCGCGCTGTCCCGGCTGCAGTCGGAGGACCCGATGCTCGCCGCCGAGCCCGTCGGGCTGGACGACGTGGTCGCTGGGTCGGTGCAGCGGTGCCATTCCCAGGCCGAGCGGGGTTCGGTCTCGGTGACCACCGGCGGCGAGACCGGCCTGATGGTGCTCGGGGACGCCACCCAGTTGGAGGCGGCGGTGACCAACCTGGTGCAGAACGCGATCGCCTACTCCGAGCCCGGGGCCCGGGTGGTGATCACGACCCGCCGCGGCTCCGAGGACACCGTCGACGTACGGGTCAGCGACAACGGCATCGGCATCTCCGACGGCGACCTCGACCGCATCTTCGAACGCTTCTACCGGGTCGACCAGGGCCGCAGTCGCGCTCACGGAGGTACCGGGCTGGGGCTGTCGATCGTCAAGCATGTGGCCGCCGCACACGGCGGCGAGGTGGCCGCCTGGAGCAAGTTGGGCAGTGGCTCGACCTTCACCCTCACGCTTCCGCAGTACCGCGCAGAAAGGCTCGGCCCATGACCAGGGTGCTCATCATCGAGGACGAAGAGACCTACCGGGACACCCTGGGCTACATGTTGCGGCGGGAGGGTTTCGAGGTGAGCGAGGCGCCCGACGGGGCCGCCGGGCTGGCCAGCTTCGAGCGCACCGGAGCCGACATCGTCCTGCTGGACCTGATGATGCCCGGGATCTCCGGCACCGAGGTGTGCCGCCAGCTCAGGGCGGTGAGTAACGTGCCGATCATCATGGTGACCGCACGTGACAGCGAGATCGACACCGTGGTCGGCTTGGAACTGGGCGCCGATGACTACGTCACCAAGCCGTTCAGCCACCGGGAACTGACTGCCCGGATCCGGGCGGTGCTGCGCCGCGGGTCCGACGTGGAGCTGCTGCCCGACGTGGTCGAGGCCGGCGACGTGCGGATGGACGTCGAGCGCCACGAAACCACGGTTCGAGGCGAATCGGTGAAGCTGGCCCTGAAGGAGTTCGAACTCCTGGAGTTGTTGCTGCGGAACAACGGCCGGGTGCTGACCCGTGGGCAGCTCATCGATCGGGTGTGGGGGCCGGACTATGTCGGTGACACCAAGACCCTCGACGTCCACGTCAAGCGGCTGCGCGCCAAGATCGAGCGCAACCCGGCGGAACCCGCGTTGTTGTTGACGGTGCGCGGCTTGGGCTATCGGTTCGAGGGCTGAGAAGCGTCCGCGGCATCGTCTCGGCCAGGCGGCGCGGTGAGCCCGCGGCACCGCGACCGGTAGGGTGAGGGCCCGTGACTGACATCACCATCTTCTCCGGGCACGCCCACCGCGAATTCGCCGAGGAGATGTGCGCCATCCTCGGGCTCGAGTTGTCCGCCTCCCGGCTCTCCCGGTTCTCCAACGATTGCCTGCAGGTCCAGCTGCGCGCGAATTGCCGGCGCCGGGATGTGTACATCGTCCAGCCGTTGGTGCCGCCGGTCCAGGAGAACCTGATGGAACTCCTGATGATGGTGGACGCCGCCCGCGGCGCCTCGGCCGACCACGTCACGGTCGTGATGCCGCACTATGCCTACGCGCGCTCCGACAAGAAGGATGCGCCCCGGATCTCCATCGGGGGGAGGCTGGTGGCTGACCTGCTGCACACCGCCGGGGCGAATCGCGTGCTCACCATGGCGCTGCACGCCCAGCAGGTGCACGGGTTCTTCTCGGTGCCGGTCGACCATCTGACCGCGCTGCCGGTGTTGGCCGAGCACTTCCGGGCTCGCGATCTGACGAACACGGTGGTGGTCTCGCCCGACTTCGGCAACGCCAAGGAGGCTGGACGCTTCTCCCGGATGCTGGGCGTGGGGATGGCTGCCGGTTCGAAACAGCGGCAGTCCGACGACCGGGTGGTCATCGACACCATCGTGGGGGACGTTGCCGGCAAGGACGTGATCATCCTCGACGACGAGATCGCGACCGCCGGGTCGGTCGTGGAGTTGCTTGAGGCCGTGCGGCGCTACGGCGTCCGGTCGATCTCAGTGGCGTGCACCCACGGCCTGTTCACGGGACGGGCGATCGAGCGGCTGCAGGCCGAACCGGACATCACCGAGATCGTGACGACCAATACCGTCCCGCCGCCAGTGGGCCTGCCCAACCTGACGGTGGCCTCCGTGGCGCCGCTGTTCGCTGAGGCGGTGAAGCGGATCAACTGTGGGGAGTCGGTCAGCAGCCTGTTCTCCGACGAACGCACGTACGGCTGATCCTTCGACAACTTCTGCTACTGGCCCCTGCCGCAAGGCGGGGGCCTTAGTGTTTCCCCAGAGGGCGCCCCCCGAGGCGATTGCCAACTGAAACCATGAGATTCGTCGCGGAAGGGCTTGCAAAGCAAAGCAAACAGGAGTAAAACAATACATAGCAACATCGACGGGGATGGAGGAGGACGATGTACGCCGAAGAGCGACAACGGGTCATCGTGAATCTCGCCCTGCGCCATGAGCGCGTCTCGGTGACTGAGCTCGCCGAGCGGTTCGATGTCACCACCGAGACGATCCGCCGGGATCTTGATGCCCTCGACCGGCGCGGCATCCTGCGCCGCGTGCACGGTGGCGCGGTCGTGGCCGAGTCGCTGTCGGTGGTCGAGTCCGCGGTGACCGAACGCGAACCCGCCTTCGTCGCCCAGAAGACCCGGATCGCCCAAGCCGCCCTCGGCTTCCTGCCGACCGGGCCCAGCGCTTCAGCGATCTTCGACGCCGGCACCACGGTCGCCCGGTTGGCGTCCGCCATGCCGACCGGTGCCCTCAGCACGGTGGTCACGAACTCCCTCTCGCTGGCGGCCCAGGTCGCGCTCGCCAACGGAGGAACCCAGGTTCACCTCCTGGGTGGCCGGGTGCGGGGAATCACCCAGGCGTGCGTCGGAAACGAAACCGTCGCCCGGCTCGCCGAACTGCGCTGCGACGTCGCCTTCCTGGGCACCAACGGCGTCTCCGTGGCGCGCGGCTTCTCCACCCCCGACCAGGACGAAGCGGCCGTGAAGCGGGCGATGACCCGAGCCGCGCGACGCGTGGTCGTCCTGGCCGACAGTTCCAAGCTCGGGGTGGAACTCCTCGTCACGTTCGCCCCCCTCTCCAGCGTTGATGTCCTGATCACCGACAGCGGCATCTCTCACAACGATCGCGCGGATCTCGTCCGTGCGGGATTGGAAGTCGTCATCGCATGATCGTTACCCTCACGGCGAATCCCGGCCTTGACCGGACGGCGACCCTGGCCGAGCCCTTGGCTCACGGCGGGGTCAACCGGGTCACCAGCGTCACCGTCGAGCCCGGTGGCAAGGGCATCAACGTGGCCCGGGTCATCCACGCCGCCGGTCACCCCGTCCGCGCGATCCTGCCCGCCGGCCATCGCGACCCGATTCTGGCCCTGCTGGATCGCATCGCGCTGCCGTACCGCTCCGTCCCGCTCCCCGACGAGGTCAGGGTCAACATCACCCTCACCGAACAGGACGGCACCACGACCAAGATCAACGAGCCCGGCCCGACCCTGAGCGCGGAGGCGATCGATCAGCTCGCCCACCTGCTCGTGCTGGAGTCGGAGCACGCCGACTGGGTCGTCTTGTCCGGATCGCTGCCCCCCGGGGTCCCCACCGACTGGTACGCCGACCTGGTGCGTGCGCTGCGTCCCTGGGGCTGCAAGATCGCCGTGGACACCTCCGACGCGCCGCTGCTCGCGCTGGTCGACCAGTTCCCGGCCGCGGCGCCGGACCTGTTGAAGCCGAACTCGGAGGAACTTGCCCAACTCACCGGGGCCGACGCCGAAGAACTCGAGGCCTCCGCCAAGGCCGGTGACCCCAGCAAGTGCGTCGCCGCCGCGCGGACCCTGCTCGATCGGGGGGTGCGCGCCGTGATGGCCACCCTCGGAGGCTCCGGCGCCGTCCTGGTCACCGCCGAGGGGGCCTGGCACGCCAGTCCGCCGCCCATCACCCTGCGCAGCACGGTCGGCGCCGGTGACTCCTCGGTGGCCGGCTACGTCCTGGCCCATACCCGGGGGGCCAGCGCCCCCGACCTGCTGCGAACTGCTGTCGCCTACGGGTCGGCTGCTGCCTCACTCGCGGGAACCGCACTACCGCGTCCCGACCAACTCAACGTCGGCGGCGTCACCATCGTCGCTGTTGCCTGACCTCCTCGCCCGCCGGAACCGAAAAGAGAAAGAGAACACCGTGTCCGAACCGCTCATCAGCTCAGAGCTCGTCCTGTTGGACGTTGATCTGGGACCCACCAAGACAGATGTCATCAAGGCGATGGCCGCCACGATCGGCGCCTCCGGACGTGCCGACGCCGACGGCCTGGCCGCTGACGCCCTCGCTCGTGAAGAGAAGGCGGTCACCGGCCTCGGTGGCGGGATCGCGATTCCGCACTGCCGCTCCGCCGCGGTGACCACCAACACCCTGGCCTTCGCCCGGCTCAAGCCCGGCGTCGACTTCGGCGCTGCGGACGGCCCCGCGGACATCGCCTTCATGATTGCCGCGTCCGAGGGATCCGACGACGCGCACCTGACCCTGCTGGCCAAGCTGGCCCGCTCGCTGATGCGCGCGGAGTTCCTTGAGGGCCTGCGCTCTGCCACCAGCCCGGAGCAGATCGTGGCCCTGGTCGAGAAGGCCACCGCCCCGGACGAGGCCGAGCAGGCCGCAGCCGCCGCAGCCGCCGCAGCCGCGGTCCCCGCCGCAGCAGCCGCCAAGAAGGTCATCGTGGCCATCACCGCCTGCCCGACCGGCATCGCCCACACCTTCATGGCCGCTGATGGCCTGGAGCAGGCCGCCAAGGCCGCCGGTGTCGAGATCTACGTCGAGCCGCAGGGCTCCGGCAAGGTCGTGCCGCTGGATCCGTCCCTCATCGCCCGGGCTGATGCCGCCATCTTCGCCACCGACGTCGGCGTCCGCGACAAGGAGCGTTTCGCCGGCCTGCCGGTGATCGAGTCCGGGGTCAAGCGGGCCATCAACGAGCCGGCCAAGCTGGTCGCGGAAGCCCTGGCCGCCGCCGCCGACCCGAACTCCCGCAAGGTTGCCGGGACGGCCGCCGGTGCGGCTGCCGCTGCCACCGGATCGCAGCTCAGCGTCGGGAAGCGCATCCAGCAGGCGCTGATGACGGGCGTCTCCTACATGATCCCGTTCGTGGCCGCCGGCGGTCTGCTGATCGCCCTCGGGTTCCTCTTCGGCGGCTTCGACATCGCCCTCGCCCCGGGCGTGAACGGTGCCCGGACCTGCGAACAGCTGACCTGGCTGAGCGCGGACGCCTGCCAGGCCGCCGTGGACGGGGGCAAGTCGATCGGCTCCCTCGTCCTGGCCACCTCGTCGCTGACCTCCATGCCCGCCGGCTTCCTGATGACGCTCGGTGCGGTGCTCTTCGCGATTGGTGGCGCTGCCTTCGGTTTCCTGGTGCCGGCTCTTTCCGGCTACATCGCCTACGCCCTCGCCGGCCGCCCGGGTATCGCACCCGGATTCGTCGGCGGCGCCATCTCGGTGACCCTCGGTGCGGGCTTCCTCGGCGGCCTCATCACCGGCCTGCTCGCCGGCGTCGTCGCGCTGTGGATCTCGAACTTCAAGGTGAAGCGCTGGCTTGCCGGTCTGATGCCGGTCGTGATCATCCCGCTGGTGGCCACCTTCGTGGTGGGCGGCCTGATGTACTTCTTCCTCGGACGGCCGCTGGCCAGCCTGACCACGGCGATGCAGGACGGCCTGACCGGCATGTCGGGCGGCTCGGCGATCCTGCTGGGCGTCGTGCTCGGCCTGATGATGGGCTTCGACCTCGGCGGTCCGGTCAACAAGGCCGCCTACCTGTTCGCCACCGCCGGGTTGTCGGCCGCCACCGAGGCCAACTTCCAGGTGATGGCAGCCGTCATGGCAGCGGGCATGGTTCCGCCGCTGGCGATGGCCCTGGCCACCGTGGTGCGCAAGAAGTTGTTCTCAGAGGTGGAGCGCGAGAACGGCGCGGCGGCCTGGCTGCTGGGCGCCTCGTTCATCTCCGAGGGGGCCATCCCGTTCGCCGCGGCTGACCCGCTGCGGGTCATCCCGTCGATGATGGGTGGCGCGGCGGTCACCGGTGCGCTGAGCATGGCGCTCGGGGTCGGCCTTCGGGCGCCGCACGGCGGCATCTTCGTCCTGTTCGCCTTCCAGCCGCTGCCGATGGCCATCTTCAGCTTCCTGATCAGCCTCGCGGCCGGTGTCCTGGTGGCGGCCTTCCTGGTGATCCTGCTGAAGACGGCCTGGCCGGCCAAGCAGGTTGAGGCTGTTGCCTGATCGCAACTCCTGATCCAGGGCCTGGGTGTCGCGCGAGGGCGACGCCCGGGCCCTGCGCCTTTCGCGACACGAGCACGGTGCGATGCCTCCTGTCAACCCCCAATGGGCGGCTGGCTAGCATAAACGGAGGGGTGATGCGGAGTGCCGTGCTATGATTAACGTTGGCGAAAGGGGTCAATACGAATATGACGTTCACAATCGGTGAAACGGTGGTCTACCCCAATCATGGCGCAGCGGTCATTGAGGCAATGGAGACCCGCACCATCCGCGGCGAGGACAAGCTCTATCTGGTACTGCGCATCGTTGGTCAGAACGACCTCGTGGTGCGGGTGCCGGCATGCAACCTCGACCTGGTCGGTGTGCGCGATGTGGTGGATGCGGACGGTTTGGAACGAGTCTTCGGGGTGCTTCGAGCACCGCATGCCGAAGAACCGACCAACTGGTCGCGGCGCTACAAGGCAAACCTGGAGAAACTTCATTCCGGCAACGTGATGAAGGTTGCTGAGGTCGTCCGCGACCTCTGGCGGCGCGAACGTGAACGGGGCCTTTCGGCCGGTGAGAAGCGGATGCTGGCGAAGGCTCGTCAGATCCTGGTCTCTGAACTGGCGCTGGCAGAGAAGGTCGAAGAGGACCGGGCCGAAGTGCTTCTGGACGAGGTACTCGCTTCCTGACCCGGTAAGGGCCACAATCACACTCATGGAACCGGTCGTCGCTGTCGTGGTGGCGGCCGGTTCTGGCGTTCGTCTGGGCGGACGGACGCCGAAGGCGCTCCGGTTCGTCGGGGGACGTCCGTTGGTGAGCGCGAGCGTCGCGGCGCTGGCCGCCGGTGGGGCGGATGCGGCGGTGGTGGTGCTCGCCGAGGGGCTGCAGGATGATTTCCAGCAGGTGCTGGCCGATGCCACCGTCCCGGTGCGGTTCGTCGTCGGGGGAGCCACCCGGCAGGAGTCGGTGGCCAACGGGCTGGCTGCCATCGCCGCCGATCCGGAGCTGGCAGGGTGCCGCCTCGTCCTCGTCCATGACGCGGCCAGGGCGCTGGTGCCGCCCGAGGTGACCGCCCGGGTGATCGCCGCGGTGCGAGCCGGGGCCCGGGGATGCGTCCCCGTCACCGCCGTCGTGGACACGATCCGAGAAGTCGACGAGGGCGGGTCCCACGTGGTCGATCGCTCCCGGCTGCGGGCCGTCCAGACACCGCAGGGGTTCGACCGGGAGGTGCTGGTAGAAGCCCACGCGCGGTTGCGGGTGACCGGCGAGCACGTCACCGACGACGCGGCGGCGGTCGAGGCCCTGGGCTGGCCGATCGTGCTCGTGGAAGGCTCGCGCGAGGCCTTCAAGATCACCGAACCGTTCGACCTCGCGGTCGCTGAGGCGCTGGCGGGGGGACGCTGATGAGCCTGCGGATCGGGATCGGATCGGATGTGCACCGACTGGGCGATGGCGTCGAGATGTGGGTCGCCGGACTGCATTTTCCGGACGAGCCACGCGGGCTGGTGGGGCATTCCGATGGTGATGTGGCCGCCCACGCCGCCTGTGACGCCCTGCTGTCCGCCGCTGGACTGGGGGACATCGGCAGCAACTTCGGTACCAGTGACCCCGAGTGGGCGGGCGCTGCCGGGGTGGCCTTCCTTGCCGAGACAGCGCGTCGGGTCAGGGCCGCCGGGTTCTCGATCCAGAACGTCGCCGTCCAGGTGATCGGCAACGCCCCCCGTCTGGGGCCGCAGCGGGCCGCCGCTGAGGCAGCTCTTTCCAGCGCGCTGGGGGCGCCGGTCTCAGTGTCAGCCACCACCACCGACGGTCTCGGCCTGACCGGACGCGGGGAAGGCGTGGCGGCGATCGCCACCGCCCTCCTGACTTGACCCTTCGACGAGGTGCCGGTCAGCGCACCTGGCTTCGTCGACGGTGTAGGTGTTGCACACCCCGACGTCCGCACTCCCCAGCCCCGCGGTGAACCACCGCTGACGCGCCTTGCCGGAGCCATGGTCGCCGACGTAGCCCACCTTGCCGGACAGCACATCATCGCCGAGGTTGTAGGCGATCACCTTGAGGCCCTTCTGGTCGGTCTCCGACATGGCGGAGGCCTCCGCGACGGAGTTCAGGAACTGGGCCGACAGGCAGTCAGCCTGTTGTTCGAGCCGGCGTGACAGGCTCGCCGCGTCACTCTTGCTGACCTGTTGTTCGAAAGCCATGCTCGAGACGAGGATGCCGGTACGGGCCTGGATGCCATGACCGAACTCGTGTCCGATCACCATGTCCACCATGAAGGGCAGCTTGGCGATCTCGGGGGGGAAGATCCGGTAGAGGTCCTTGGCGTAGTAGATCCGTTGGTCGCCGGCGCAATAGACGGCGTTCACCTCGTCCAGGGTGCCGCACGCGGTGGTGATCGGCTCGGTGTAGACCGTCACGGGCGGACGGGGCAGTTGGAAGCCGGCACGAGTGACCGGGTCCTGCCAGACCATGACGAGGCAACCGGTGAGGTTGTTGAGGTGGTTCTCGAGCTGCTTGACGCTCGCGGTGGTGGGGTTCAGCTGTCCCACGGTGCAGTTGGTGGGAACCGGCACGGTCTCGGAGTAGATGGCATTCGCGACCAGCCACTGCTCGGCCTGCTCATAGGTCCGCGGTGACGGGATCTCAGGGGGGTTGGTGTCGGGCTTGGCAACTCCGCTGGGTGCCGCCGAGGACGTCGGCGTGGTGGTTTGGGACGGCTGGCCCGGCGCGGGCGTCTGGGTCGATTGCTCGGACTCGGGACCCTGGTCGCCGAGGTACTGCATCAGGCTGACCAGGAAGAACCCCAGGCCGATGACGAGAGCAGCGGCCATCAGGAAGGAGCGGAAGGGGCGCCGCCGTTTGGGTGGCTGATACCCGCCCTGCGGATACTGAAAGCCGCCGGGTTGGACGCCGGGAGTGGCCTGATACTGGGGCCGCCCGGTGGCTGGGGCCAGCCGTTCGGCTGCGGCCAGCCGGTCGGGGCGGGCCATTGCTGGGCGGAACGCTGGGCGGCGATGGGTTGGGGCCAGGCCGCCGACTGGCCTTGCGGGGGCCCCCAGGGTTGCTGCGTCACGGCACCAGCGTAGACGCCCCGTCCACCACGTCGACCGCCCGATCCGGGGCGCGCGGCCGGGACATGATCGTTCAGCGGCTCCTGGGTCCTGGGAGTGGGCTGCCTCCCGCCACTAGGCTGTCGGTCGTGACCACGAAAACGCCTCGCCTGGTACGGCTCCTGCTTGCGCTGGTGGCAACCTGTCTGGCCTGGAGCGCGCTCGCGCCGTCGGCTCAGGCGGCCGAGTCGGTGACGAACTATCAGGTCGCCGGAATCATCGACCTGGACGGGACCCTGCACGTGCAGGCCACGATCGGCTTCGAAACCGCCCCGGCCACCTTCACCCAGACGATCGCGACGAGAGTGCGGACCCCCGACAACCGGGAGTACCGCTTCGCGATCAGTGACATCAACGTCTCCCGTGGTGGGAGCCCCCTGAACGCACAGGTCAGCCAGGGCCCGGCGGCGGTGACAGTGACCGTCCCCACCCAGGGAATGGCCGAGCCGGTCGTCGTGTCGTATGTGGTGAAGGGTGCGGCCCTGCGCACCGCGGATGGTGACACCGCGGTGGTCTGGGACCTCCTTCAGGGGCTGAGCCTGCCGGTCAGCACCTTCGATGCGGTGGTGTCGATCCCGGCCATCCTGACCATGGTGGACTGCGCGTCGGGCGATCCGACTGACCCCGGCGCCTGCGTGTCATATTCGGGGGGAACCCACACCAGTCCCCAGCCGATGTTCCACGACGAGAGCCTGAACGCCGGCGACGTCGTTCGGGCCACCGTCCGCTTCCCGGCCAACGCGGTGGCCTCCAATCAGGACCTGCACCAGCTCTGGACGCTGGACCGCGCCTTCTCCGCGGGGCCCTGGCAGTTGGCCGGTGCTCTGGGGCTGCTCCTGCTGGGCGGCCTGGGGCTGTGGCTGGCGCACCGCCGCCTGGGGCGCGACCAGGTCAGTGTGGCCAACCCCACCCGGGTTGCCGAGTTCCACCCCACCGCCGAGGGACGCAGCGAGTTCCGCGTCCTCGACTCGGTGCGGCCGGGGCATGTCGGGACGGTGCTGGACGAGCGCGTCGACCCCGTCGACATCACCGCGACCCTGCTTGATCTTGCTGTCCGTGGCCACCTGCGGCTGACCGAACTGCCGCGGGCGAACGTCCATGCCACGACGGACTGGGCCTTCGCGAGGCTCCCCGGCGCCGACGAATTGGCCGGGTATGAAAGGACGCTGCTGGACGCGGTGGCTCCTTCCAGCGGCGAGGTGGTCCGGGTTTCGGAGCTGGCTGCGACGGTGGCCCCTGTGATCCCCCAGGTGCAGTCGGAGTTGTATGACGACGTCGTCTCCCGGGGGTGGTTCGCCCGCCGTCCCGATGCCACGCGTTCGACCTGGGGTCGCCTGGGCTGGTTCGCGCTGGGCGCGGCCGTGCTGGCGACCGTTGCGTTGGCGGCCTTCACCACGTACGGACTGGTCGGGTTGGCCCTGGTGCTGCTCGCCCTCGGGGTGGTCTTCGTGGGGGCCGAGATGCCGGCTCGGACGGCGTCAGGTGCCTCGCTTCTCAACGGGTTGCTGGTCCTGCGCGGAACCCTGCAGACCCAACCCACCGATCAGATGCCGCTCGGACGGGAGTTCCAGGAGCTGTCGGAGATCCTGCCGTACGCGGTGGTGCTGGGCGGCCGTGAACGCTGGCTGGAGGCCCTCACCGCGGCTGACGGTGACGCGGAGAGCGACTCCGGCGACCTGGCCTGGTATCACGCACCCGCGGGGGTGGCACCTGGCCGACCTGCCGGTGGCGCTGGAGAACTTCATCACGACGGTGCAAGGGGCGGCTGTTCAGTCGCTGAGCCGGAATCCGGAATGGAGGCGGCGTCGGCGTGCGACCGGCGATCGGTTTGGCTAGACTGCTGAAGCGACTCCCGCTGGGGGTCGATGCGGATGTAGTTCAATGGTAGAACATCAGCTTCCCAAGCTGACAGTGCGGGTTCGATTCCCGTCATCCGCTCCCGGAAGGCCCCCGTCCGGGGCGCCATCGTTCGGCACCCCGAGGTGCGTGGGGGTCGAAGGGACCTGGCTACAGGGTTTCCCCAGCCGCCGACCCAGAGACCAGCCGCCGAGACACCAGGCAAAGCTCCTGCCGCCCGAGCGGAAGGTCGACCCCTACCCGCGAGCCGACGCACACCTGGCGTCCCCGCCTGGTCTCCGGCTCGCCATCCACCGTCACGGCGCCGCTGGCGATCAGCGCCTTGGCCTGCCCGCCGTCCGTGACAAGATCGGCGAACTTGAGCAACTGCCCCAGGCGAATCATGTCCCCACTGATCTCGATCTCCACCTCCACAGTGTGGGCTACCGGCGGTATCACCGCTCGGCAACTGATTGTGCTTGCTGGTCTCAGCTGGTTGATTGGAGGCAGGATGGCCGACGACCGTCCCCGAACCGACGATTCCGCTGACCAGGAGCCTACGATGACGTTGTCCCTTCAAGCTTCACCCGTTGCCAGCGAGCCGACCGCCGATGTGGGCGTTGTGGGAATGGCGGTGATGGGCAGCAACTTGGCCAGGAACTTCGCGAGTCGCGGCTACACCGTGGCGGTCTTCAATCGCAGCCCCGGACGGACCCGGGACCTCATGGCAGCGCACGGCGAGGAGGGTTCGTTCACCCCGGCCGAGACCGTCGCGGACTTCGTGGCCAGTCTGAAGCGGCCGCGGCGCGTCATCCTGCTGGTCAAGGCCGGGGACGCGACGGACGCCGCGATCGATTCACTGGTGCCCTTCCTCGAACCGGGCGACATCGTCGTCGACGGCGGAAATCGCACTTCCCCCGACACGATCCGCCGGGAGGCCGGGCTGCGAGCCCAGGGTCTCCACTTCGTGGGAGCCGGCATCTCAGGCGGCGAGGAAGGCGCACTGCGGGGCCCGGCGATCATGCCCGGTGGGCCGGCCGAATCGTACGAGGTCCTCGGTCCCATGCTGGAGAGCATCGCGGCCAAGGTGGGCGGTGTCCCCTGCTGCGCCCACGTCGGCCCCGATGGCGCCGGGCACTTCGTCAAGATGGTTCACAACGGCATCGAGTACGCCGACATGCAGCTGATCGGCGAAGCGTACGACCTGCTGCGCCAGGGACTGGGTGCCGGCCCTTCCGAACTCGGCGACATCTTCGCGGAGTGGAACTCCGGCGACCTGGAGTCGTTCCTGATCGAGATCACCGCTGAAGTGCTCCACCACACCGACGCCGACACCGGCCGTCCCTTCGTCGACATTGTGGTGGACGAGGCCGGGCAGAAGGGGACGGGACGCTGGACCGTCCAGAACGCCCTGGAACTCGGGGTCCCGGTGACGGGCATCGCCGAGGCGACCTTCGCTCGCGCCCTGTCCAGTTCGGTACCGCAGCGCACGGCCGCCCGCGCGGTGCTGCCGGCGAACGCCCAGCCCTGGGCGATCGAGGATCGGGCCCAGTTCGTCGAGGATGTCCGCTCGGCGTTGTACGCGTCCAAGGTGGTCGCCTACTCCCAGGGCTTCGACCAGATCGCCGCCGCCAGCGACCTCTACGGGTGGGGGATTGATCGCGGGGCGATGGCCCGCATCTGGCGGGGTGGCTGCATCATCCGTGCCCGGTTCCTGAATCGGATCACGGAGGCCTACCAGCGAAACCCTGAGCTGCCGCTGCTGATCGCCGACCCCTACTTCGCCGAGGTGGTGGGCTCCGGGCTGGCGGCCTGGCGCCGGGTGGTGTCGCAGGCGGCGCTGGCCGGGGTGCCGACCCCGGCCTTCGCGTCCTCGCTGAGCTACTACGACGGCCTGCGGGCGCCGCGCAGTGCGGCCGCCCTGATTCAGGGGCAGCGCGACCTGTTCGGTGCCCATACCTACTTGCGGGTGGACCGTCCCGGGACCTTCCACACCCGATGGACGACTGACCGGCTCGAAGTCGAGGTCTGAGGGCGGCCGCCCCCGACCCAGCCCTTCGTTCGCCGGGCTGTGCTGACCGGTGACTTGAGCACGGCCAGCACTATTTGTCGATCCTGGTCATCGTCCAGCTTCCCGGCACGTCCGTGTTGCCCGCGGTCGGTCCACGCCGGGCCCTCTAACCGACCCCTGGCAAGGGTATCTGTCCCGTCCCGCGGGGTTGGTAGGGATGCCCCGCCGGGCTGGCGCGCCAGCATCGGGCGCAACTTGATGGCAGCACTTGTGAATATTTGTGAAAACGATTGACAACCAATGCCAACCAGGCCTAGCCTCTCTCACAGAGAGGTGATGACAATGAAGTACGCAACCAGGCTCAACTCATTCGTTTCCAGGACCGGGGACGTGGCAGCCGCCCTCCGTGAGATTGCAGCCACCGGGTCCATCAAGTACGTGGACCTCAACTACCCCGAGCACTTCGTCGGGAGGTCTGTCGCCGACATGCGGCAACTCCTCGATGAACTCGGCCTGACCATCAACAGCGTCGCCATGCGCTTCCGCAAAGAGTTCATCCATGGCGAGTACACCAACCGCGATCGTGAGATCAGCCGCAAGGCGATCGAGCTCACCAAAGAGGGCATCGACGCCACCGCCGAACTGGGCTGCGATCTGGTCACGGTGTGGCTCGGCTTCGACGGCTACGACTACACCTTCCAGAAGGACTACAACCTGGGCATCGACCAGGTTGTGGCCGCCTTCCAGGAACTGGCCGACTATCGCCCCGACGTCCGGCTGAGCATCGAGTACAAGCCGTACGAGGAGCGGGTTCATGCCCTCATCCCGAACACCGGGATGACGCTCTATGTCCTGCAACTGATCGACCGGCCCAACGTCGGCGCGACCCTCGACTTCTGTCACATGCTGATGGCCGGCGACAAGCCCGGCTTCGGCGCGGCGCTGCTGCTGGCCAAGGGAAAGCTGTGGGGAGTCCACCTCAACGACGGCAACGATCGCGTGGACGACGGTCTGATGATCGGTTCGGTCCATCCGTGGGAAACCATGGAGTTCCTGTACTACATGCTCCGCTACGACTACGACGCGGTCATCTACTTCGACACGTTCCCCAAGCGCGAGCGGGCCCGCGACGAGGCGATCGCGAATGCCGCAACCGTCGACCTGATGGTCGACAAGCTGACCACGTACGGCATCGAGAACATCACCCAACTGATCCACGAGGCTGACGGCATCAAGTCGCAGCTGTTCCGAAATCATCTGTAGGAGGAAAGAGAAATGAAAGCAACGAAGGCGGGGGCCATGCTGGACGGTGACCTGCTCGGCGTGGTGCCGATCGCCATCCTGCTCCTCCTGGCCTTCGCGGTCGTGGGCCACCTCGTCCTCACCAAGAGCCGGACCGGTGTCTACCGCTTCCGCAACTTCGAAATCATCCGGGACCGGATCAATGTCAAAGCCTGAAATCCTCGTTGTCGGCAGTATCAACGTCGACCTGCTGCTGTTCCAACCGCGGCTCGCGTACCGGGGGGAGACCCTCCTGGCCACCGAGATGCGGGAGGAGTTCGGTGGCAAGGGGGCCAACCAGGCGGTGCAGTGTGCCCGGCTCGGGCAGCACGTCACCTTCCTGGGCGCAGTCGGGAAGGACGAGCGAGGACGAGGCAGCAGAACGAACCTGGAGGCCCAGGGCATCGAATGCCACCTCGCCGAGGTCGACGCACCCACCGGCCTCGGGGTGGTGAACGTGCTCGCCAACGGCGAGGTGCACGCCACCATCCTGAGGGGCGCGAACGCCGAAGTGACCCCCGAGTGGGTGCGGCAGAACGAGTCACTCTTCGAGCGCGCCGGCATCGTCATCCTCCAGAACGAGATCCCTGCCGAATCCAACGCGGAGGCCATTCGCTGCGCCAGCGCCGCCGGTGCCCGGGTCATCTACAACGCGGCCCCCGCCAGAGCGGTCGACCTCGAGACCACGCGCGCCTGCGACTACTTCGTGGTGAACGAGGAGGAGGCCCGATTCTTCCTCGGCGAGGAGTTGGCCGAACCCACGGACATGCGAGAGGCCGCAGTGCTCCTCCGCAACTACTGTCCCCGGGTGATTCTTACCCTTGGCGCGGCTGGCAGCCTCATTTCCACCCAGAGCGGTGTTCATGAGGTGCCCGTCGTCCCCGTGAGGGCCGTCGATACCACCGGTGCCGGCGATGCCTATGTCGGTGCCTTTGCCTCGTCATTGCTGGACGGGGAAAGCGAAGGGCGGGCTGCTGGCATCGCGGCAAAGGTTGCCGCGATGGCGACGACCGGGGTGGGCGCACAAACCAGCATGCCGTCGATTGAGGACCTCAGACATGATTCAGTTCGAGCGGAAGCGCATGATTCTGGAGACGCTTCTCAGTGCTGACATGGTGTATATCGACGACCTCGTCGATTCCATCGGAGTTTCGCCGTCCACCGTCCGTCGCGACATTGATGCGCTGGTCAAGTCCGGTCAGGTGATCGCCCTGCGGGGGGGTGCCGTCCGGCTGAACGAGCGCCTGTCGGAGCTCCCGTCCAAGGCGAAGGCGTTGATCAACAAGGACGCCAAGGTCGCCATTGCGGCGGCCGCAGCCCGGGAAGTGAGCGATGGCGACACCATCTACCTCGACTCCGGGACCACCACGTTGCAGATGATGCCCTTCCTGAGGGGACGCAGGATCCAGGTGGTCACCTCCAATACCCACCTGCTCAACCTGCTCCCCGACGAACGGATGCGGATCACCGTGCTGGCCGGGGAATACCTGGCCAGCATCGGATCGATCGCCGGCTCCCTGACGGAGCGGCTGCTGCACGACATCTTCTTTGACAAGGCCTTCATCGGGGCGAGTGGTTGCAGTGCGAAAGCGGGCCTCAGCACCTTCGATATTCGCGAGGCTTCGAAGAAGCGCATCGTTCACGACAACAGCAACGAGTCCTTCGTCCTCATCGACAGTTCCAAGTTCGGCAAGTCCACCCTGTTCAAGGCGTTGGAACTGCAGGAATGCGCGCTGATCACCGACAGAAACCACGAGTTGCTGGCTTCGGCCCGTTCGTACGTGGTGGCGGACGGCTCGGGGGGGCGCTGAGGCCGGTCCTCGGTTGGCGGCCACTCCCTGAGGGGTGCGGCCGGCGGCAATCGCTGAGATCAGGACGCGTCGGTGGCGACCCGCGCCACATGCAGGGTGAGGTAGGACACCTCGTCATCGGTGAGGCTCGATCCCAGGCGGAGTTCGAGCAGCGACGCCAGCCGCAGGGCGCAGTCGACAGCGCTCGGATAGGCATCCCGGATCGCGCGTCCCACCATCGAGTGCTGCTCTTCGTCGAGCTGCTTGTGCTGGTGGATCCGGACGAACAGGTAGCGAAGGTGGGTGACGAATCGTCCGACGCTCACGCTGCCCGGGTCGAGCCGCATGTCGAAGGCTTGCTCGATCACCGACACCATCTGCTGGATCACGCCGGTCATCGTGTACGTGTAGGAAAGGTCTCCGGTGGAGAACCCGGCGTTGACCAGGTGTAACGCGAGACCCACGGCTTCGGCGCGGGGGAGTTGGACCTCGCTGCGGGCGTTCACGGCTGCCACCAGGGCTTCGCCCTGGGCGTACTCCTCGGCGTACAGGTTCTTCACCTCGGCCAGCAGTGGGTACTCCAGGTCCATGCCGATCGTGATGCGTCGCAGGGCGAAACTCACGTGGTCGGCCAGGGCGATCACCAGGGCCGGGTTCCGCGCCAGCGCGTCCAACCCCACGTCGGTCATCGCCGCGCCCACAAGCTGAATGTGTTCGGGAGGGATGCCCGCGAGCAGGTGGGCCAGATGGTCGGGGTCCCGCCCGTCCATCGGCATGAAGATCCGAACGACCCTGCTCTGGTCGACGGCCTGACCCGGCCGGGCCTGGAATCCCAGGCCACGGCCGGTCAGAATCACCTCGCGTCCGGCCCCGTCCTTGGCGAGGACGAGGTTGTTGTTGAAGACGCGCACGATCTCCATATCAGTCACCGGGTCGCTCGACGAGCGACGACGGTCACTCCTTTCAGGGGGTCACGTCGATGACGGGGTCCCCACTGGCCACCACGCTCGGGGGCCGCGGAGTCACCGCCTTGAGCGCCAGCGTGTTGATCACGACCACGATGGTGGTCGTGTCGTAGCCGGCCGCCTTGATGACGTCCAGGTCCACCTTGGCCAGCAGGTCACCAGCTTCGACCCGCTCGTCCTTGCGGCACTCGACCGTGAAGCCCTTGCCCTCGAGCTGAACGGTGTCGATGCCGACGTGCACCAGCACCTCGACGCCGTCGTCCGTCTTGAGCCCGAAGGCGTGGCCGGAGTCGGGGACGGTGACCAGCACACCGGCCACGGGGGCGACGATGTGACCATCGCTCGGAATGATCCCGACGCCATCCCCCAGCACCTTGGAGGCGAACACCTTGTCGTTGACCTCGGCCAGCGGCACGACCTTGCCGGCCACGGGGGCGATGACAACGTCGGTCTTGACCAGGGTGGCGACACCGCCGCCGGCGGAGGCTGCTACGGCGGCCGGAGCTGCCTTGCGGGCCTTCTCCATCGCCAGGTCGGCCGCGGCCTGCTCGCGCTCGGCCTCAAACTCGGCCTTCTGCTCGGGGGTCCGGTAGTCGGAGGCGATGACCAGGATCATCGACACGGCGAAGGCGGCGGCGATCGAGATCGCGTAGATCCAGATCGGGTTGAAGACGGGGATGGTGAGCAACGAGGTGAAGGCGAAGGCGCCGGTCTTGACGGGGCTGAAGATCCAGCCGAGGATGCCGATTGTCAGGCCACCCGTTGCGCAGCCAATCAGCATGCGCGGGTAGATCCGCTTGTAGCGCAGGTGGATGCCGTACAGGGACGGCTCCGAGATGCCGCCCAGCAGGCCCGCGGCCAGGGCACCGATCGCGGTCTGGCGCACCTCGTCGTGGCGGGCCCGGGTGGCGACGACGAGGACGCCGGCGGTGGCGCCGAAGCAGGCGAAGTTCCACGTGCCCATCGGGCCCTGGATGAAGTCGTAGCCCAGGGTGCTGATGTTGGCCAGCATGAGCGCGTTGAGCGGCCAGTGCAGGCCGAGCGGCACCAGGAACGGGTAGAGCATCGGGATCAGGACGGCGAACAGCAGCGGCACCGTGTTGTTCAGCCACGCGAGCCCGTAGCCGAGACCGCTGCCGATCCAGATACCGAGCGGGCCGATCAGGAAGGCGGTGACCGGGATCATGATCAGCATTGAGAAGAACGGGACGAACACCATCTGGATGTTCTCCGGGAAGATCTTCTTCAGCAGCTTGTAGACCAACGCCAGCACCGCGACCATGATCAGCGGCACGAACACCTGGCCGCCGTAGTTGTTCAACTGCATCGGCAGTCCGGCGATCGTGGCCACACACTGGGTGCCGAGGGGGGTCTTGGTGCAGACGGTGTCGGCCGCGGTGGAGAGGGAGATGAATTCCGGGGTGAACATCGCCGCCATGATCGATCCACCGATCCACGGGTCCACGTTCAGTTTCTTGGAGGCGTTGTACGCGACCATGATCGGCAGGAAGTACAGCACGGAGCGCCACATCGAGTCCCAGAACACCCAGGTGGCGCCCGCGGCTGTCATACGGTCAACGCCCTGGAACGGGACGATGTGCAGGGCGTCGAGGATGGCGGCGATCGCGATGATCAGCGAGGAGCCGAGCAGCACACCGAGAAGGGGACGGAACGAGTCGGACAGGTACTCGAAGAAGAAGTCCAGCCAGGCCGACTTGCCGCGGGCCTTGGCCCGTTCCCTGGCCTTCACGTCGGCGTCGGTCAGGCCCTTGCCCACCCCCGACATCGACGGCAGGTTCATGATCTCGTTGAAGGTGGTCTGGACGGCGCCGCCGATGACGACCTGGAACCGGTCACCGGACTGCGGGACCGCGCCCATGACGCCCTTGATGGATTCGACGGCGGCCTGGTCGACGTTGCTGGCGTCGTGGAGTTCGAAGCGGAGCCTGGTCGCGCAGTGCGTCAGGCTCATGATGTTGCTGGGACCGCCGAGCTTGTCGACGATCTCCTCTGCTGTGGTTGCCATGTGGCAATCCTTTCCTGTTGGCGCCTGTCGGCGCGGGAAAAAGAAAAAGACCCGAGATGCATGTGGGGTGCATCCCAGGTCTTGCCCCGTGCGGGTAACAACCCTGCTGTGAGCGCTTGCTCACCGGGAACACTAGCACCAAGGTCGTACGTGCAGGCGACAACACGAGGATTCGTCACACTGGTGCCCTGGCGCCCGTCCCGAGGTTGGGCGCCAGGGCACGGGGGCCTCAGAGGCTGTCCTGGAAGTCCTCCCGGAACTTCGCCACCAGCCGCTCCTGCCAGTCGCCGATGGGCGCGAGGCGCCCGTAGAAGAAGCGCAGGATCTCCGGCTCCTCCACGAACTCCAGGCCGCCGATGAGCTCGCGGTTGGCGAAGAGCCAGTCGATCCGGTCGACGGCGTAGCTGACCTGGGACAGGGTGAACACCCGTCGCGGCAGGGCCAGCCGGACGAGTTCCATGTTCGCCATCGGCTCGACACCGTCGGCGTCCCGCTGCTCCGACAGGGTGCCGCGTTCCATGCCGCGCACCCCGGAGGCGATGAAGAGCGCGGCTGCCAGCGCGCCGGCCGGGTACTGGCTCTGCGGGACGTGGGGCAGGAACCGCATCGCGTCCAGATGGGCGCCCAGCCCGCCGGCCGGGGTGATCACCGGGACGCCGCGACGGTCGAGGTCCTCGACCATGTACTTGATGAACAGCGGCCCCTGGCTGATCATGTCCTCGTCCATGGTCTCGTCGAGGCCGACGGTGATCGCCTCCATCTCCCGCACCGACATGCCGCCGTAGGTGAGGAACCCTTCGTACATCGGGACGAAGCCGCGCATGCGCTTGTACATCTCCTCGTCGCGGATGCAGATGCCGCCGCCGCGGCCGAAACCGAGCTTGCGCGCCGAGAAGTAGATGATGTCGGCGCAGTCGGCGATCGCCCTGGTGATCTCGGGGATCGTCATGTCGGCGCAGTCGGCTTCGCGCTGCTTGATGAAGTACAGGTTGTCGGCGAGCAGGCTGGCGTCCAGCACCAGCAGCAGGCCGTGCCGGTCGCAGGTCGCCTTGACCTCGCGCAGGTTCGCCAGCGAGAACGGCTGGCCGCCGATCAGGTTGGTGCCCGCCTCCATCCGGACGAACGCGATCGCGTCAGCTCCCCGATCGGCGACGAGCGCCTCCAGGGCGTCGACGTCGAAGTTGCCCTTGAACTGGTTGGTGCTGCTGACCTCGAGTCCTTCGGGGGTGATCAGCTCCAGCACCTCGCCGCCGTTGACCGTGACGTGAGCCTTGGAGGTGGTGAAGTGGTAGTTCATCGGGACCACCGTGTGCGGGCGAACCAACACCTTCGACACGATGTTCTCCGCCGCCCGGCCCTGGTGGGTGGGCAGGAAGAAGTCCATCCCGAACAGTTCCACGAGCTTGTCGTAGAGCCGGGTGTAGGTGGCGCTGCCGGCGTAGGCGTCATCGGCGATCATCATGGCGGCGAGTTGCTGGTCGCTCATCGCGTTGACGCCGGAGTCCGTCAGCATGTCGAGGAACACGTCCCGGTTCTGCAGCAGGAAGGTGTTGCAACCGGCGTCATTCATCGCCTGTAGGCGCTCCTCGATGGGCAGCAGGTTGAGTTTCTGAATGATCCGGACCTTGTGCATTTCCAGCGGAAACTGCTCGCCTTTGAAGAAAGTCACCTTTGACATGTTGTCTCCATGGTTCATTGCGTCTGAGAGCCCCTGGTGGGTTCCGACGACGGCGGCCGAACCGCCGATTCTGCCCCGTCATCGTAGGGGCCAATCCAGCGCTGGAGCGTCACGTGCCCGGGTCTGGGATGGGCGGTTCCGCCAGCCGTTCCGCGGGAAGGACCTGTGCCGAAGCGCGCTCGAAACGGGCTTACACTACGCGGCGTAGTAGAGGAAAGGACGCCGATGCGGACGCGACTGCTATCGGGCAACGAAGCAGTTGCCCTGGGAGCCTGGGAGGCGGGGGTGGCCGTCGGATGCGGCTATCCCGGGACGCCGTCCACCGAAATCCTGGAGGCGTTGAGTCGCCGGCCCGAGGTCTACACCGAGTGGTCGGTCAACGAGAAGGTCGCCCTCGAGGTCGGCGTGGGTGCGTCACTGGCCGGCGGTCGCGCGCTGGTCACCATGAAGCACGTCGGGGTGAACGTGGCCGCCGACCCGCTGTTCACGGCCAGTTACCTGGGCGTGCGCGCAGGGTTGGTGGTGGTCACCGCGGACGACCCCGAGATGCACTCATCCCAGAACGAGCAGGACAACCGCCACTACGCGATCGCCGCGAAACTGCCGATGCTGGAGCCGTCCGATTCGCAGGAGGCGCGCGAGTTCACCCGGCTCGCCTTCGAGCTGTCCGAGGCGTACGACACCCCGGTCTTCCTGCGGATGACAACCCGCACCTCTCACTCCAAGAGCCTGGTCGCGCCGGTGCCGCCGGGGGCACCGCAGCCCACCGAACAGCCCCTGGCGAGGGGATTCGTCCGAAATCCAGGCAAGTACGTGATGATCCCCGGCAACGCCCGCCGCCGCCGGCGGATCGTGGAGGACCGGATGGCAGCGCTGGCCGAGGCCGCCGAGAACCACCCCGCCAACCGGATCGAACTGACCGCCGAGGCCGGCCGAGCGTCCGTCGGCATCATCACCTCGGGCATCCCGTACAGCTACGTCAAGGAGGTCGCCCCCGAGGCGGCCGTCCTGAAGTTGGGGCTGGTCCACCCGCTGCCCCGGCGGATGATCGAGCAGTTCGCTGCGTCCGTGGAGACGTTGTACGTGGTGGAGGAACTCGACCCGGTGATCGAAACGCAACTGCGGGCGTGGGGGATCGACTGCCTGGGCAAGGACGCCTTCCCGGCCATCGGCGAGTTCACGCCGGCGATCGTTGCCGCGGGACTCGGGGGGACGCCCGCGCACCCGACGAAGCAGGCCGGCTTCCCGGTGCCGGCGCGGCGCCCCGGGCTGTGCGCCGGCTGTCCTCACGACCACGTCTTCGCCGAGCTGCGACGCAAGCAGATGATCGTCGCCGGAGACATCGGCTGCTACTCCCTCGGCGTGCTCCCGCCGTATGACGCGATGGACACGCTGCTCGACATGGGCGCCTCGCTGACCATGGCTCAGGGCATGGACGTCGTCGCACCCCCGGAGCAGCGCGGCCGGATCGCGGCCGTTATCGGCGACTCCACGTTCGCCCATTCCGGGATCACCGGGCTCCTCAACGCCGTCTGGAACGGCCGTGACGGCCTGTACATCGTGCTCGACAACGGCACGACGGCCATGACCGGGATGCAGCCGAACCCGATGAGCGGCGAGCGGCTCGGACGCTCCGACGCCCCCAGCGTCGACTACGAGCTCCTGGCCAGGGCGTTCGGCCTTCCGGCAGCGAACTTCGGGATGGTCGACGCGTACGACACCGCGGCGATCTCGGAGGCCATCGACACCCTGGCCGATCGTCCGGGGGTACGGCTGCTGGTGGTGATGGGCCTGTGCCTGATCGAGAGCACCAAGCTGAAGAAGCTGGACAAGCTGGCAGGCAAGAAGGCGGCCCGAAGGCAGCTGCTGGCCCTGCACCCGATCGGCGCGTCGCATGAATGAGCCGGTGTTCAACGTCCTGATGGTGGGGGTCGGCGGCCAGGGGATCGTGCTCGCCAGCGACATCCTCGCCGAGGCGGCGGCCCTGGCGGGACACGACGTCAAGAAGAGCGAGATCCACGGGATGTCGCGGCGCGGCGGGCCGGTCTTCAGCCACGTCCGCTTCGGGCCGCGGGTCCACTCGGCGGTCATCGATCAGGGACGGGCCGACGTGATCCTCGCGCTCGAACCGATGGAACTACTCCGCTGGGCACCCTGGGCGGCACCGGAGGCGGCCGCGTGCTATCTGGCGACGCCGATCCTGCCGGTCGGGGTGGACGAGTACCCCGACGACCTCGACGCCGAGATCGCCCGGCTCTTCGACCGGCTGGTGCGGGTCGAACTGGCCTCGATCCGGCGCAGCGTCCCGATGAAGGTGCGCAACACCGCGCTGCTGGGGGCCGCGTCGGTCTTCGTCCCCCTCGGGATGGACAGCTTCGCCGAGGCGCTGCGCGCGCTCTCACCGCGGGGAACCTACGAGGCGAACCAGGCCGCCTTCGACGTCGGACGCGGGCTGGCCACCCGGCAAGTGGAGGAGCTCGCCCATGTGGAATGAACCCGTGCAGACCATGCCGCGTGAGCAGTTGCGGGCGCTGCAGACCGAACGGTTGCGCTCCCAGGTCGCCACCCTGCATCGACGGGTGCCGTTCTACTCACAACGACTGTCCGACGCCGGGGTGACGCCCGCTTCGGTGACCACGCTGGAGGACCTGGCCCGGCTGCCGTTCACGTCGAAGCTCGACATGCGCGAGGTGTTCCCGTTCGGGCTGTTCGCCAGTGACCCGGTCGACATCGTGGAGGTGCACATGTCCTCTGGCACCACCGGCAAGCCGGTGGTCGGGGCGTACACCCGGGCCGACCTGGCGCTGTGGGGCGAGGTGATGGCCCGGACCCTCGACGCCGGCGGCGCCGGTCCGGGAGACATCGTCCAGAACGCCTACGGCTACGGGTTATTCACCGGCGGGGTCGGCGTCCACTACGGGGGCACGACGCTGGGGGCGATGGTGTTGCCGATGTCGTCGGGCAACAGTTTCCGGCAGCTGTCCACCCTGCAGGACTTCGGGACCACGGTTCTCACCTGCACCCCGTCGTACGCGCTCTTCCTGGCCGAGTACGCCAGCGAGCACGGCGTCGACCTGCCCGCGGCCCCGCTACGGGCCGGCTTCTTCGGCGCCGAACCGTGGAGCGAAGGGATGCGCGCCGATATCGAAGCCCGGTTGGGCATCAAGGCGTACGACATCTACGGCCTCACCGAGGTGATCGGGCCCGGGGTCGGCGGGGAGTGCCAGTTCCAGGACGGCCTGCACATCTTCGAGGACCACTTCTACCCCGAGATCATCGACCCCGACACCGGTGCGGTGCTCCCCGCCGGGGAGCGCGGCGAGTTGGTGCTGACCACCCTGACTCGGCAGGGGACCCCGGTGTTGCGGTACCGCACGCGGGACATCACCTACCTGATGGACGAGCCGTGCCCCTGCGGACGGACCTCGCGGCGGATCCACCGGCTGATGGGACGCAACGACGACATGCTCATCATCCGCGGCGTCAACGTCTTCCCCCAGCAGGTGGAGGAGGTGCTGCTGCGCGTCGAGGGCGTCGAGCCGCACTACCGCCTGATCGTGGACCGTGAGCACTCGATGGACTCCCTTGAGGTCGAGGTCGAGATGGCGGAGGCGCTGTTCTCCGACGAGGTGCGGGTGGTCCTGGCGTTGGAGCGCCGGGTCGAGCACGAGCTGCGGGTGACCCTGGGCATCCAGACCACCGTGAGGCTGGTCAACCCGAAGTCGATCGCCCGCAGCGAGGGCAAGGCCAACCGGATCGTCGATCGTCGATCCGTCACGACGAGCGTCTGAGGAGCGCGACGTGATTCTGCGACAGGTGTCGGTGTTCCTGGAGAGCCAGCAGGGCCGGATGGCGCCCGTGGTGCGGCATCTGGCCGGTGCCGGGGTGAACCTGCGGGCCCTGATGCTGGCCGAGACCGATCGCTTCGGGATCCTGCGGTTCATCCCCGACGACGCCGACCGCGCGCTGGCCGCGGTGGCTGAACTCGGGGTCACGGCCCGGATCTCGGAGGTCATCGGGGTCGAGGTGCCGGACCGTCCCGGTGGTCTGGCGGACATTCTGGATGTCTTCGAGGGCACCGAGGTGAACCTGGAGTACCTCTACGCCGAGCTGGCCGGACGCGCCGACCGGGCGCTGCTGGTGCTGAAGCTCGTCCCCGCCGCCCGGGCCCTGGAGTTGCTGGATGCGGCCGGTCTGGTCTGACCGGCAGGATGGGGGCATGAAGCGACGCGCGATCTTCCTTGATGTCGACGGCACCTACGTCAACGACCGCGGGGTCGTGCCCGCCTCGGCGCGCGCGGCGGTGGCCGCTGCCCGCGCCAACGGGCACCTGGTCTTCCTGTGTACTGGACGGTCACTGGCCGAGTTGTGGGACGACATCATGTCGGTCGGCTTCGACGGGGTGATCGCGGCGGCCGGTGGCTATGTCGACGTGGGCGGCCAGGTGCTGCTGCAGCGCCACTTCGCGCTCGAGGACGTGCGCCACGTCGTCGACTTCTTCGACGCCAACGGGGTCGAGTACTACCTGGAGGCGAACGCGGGACTGTTCGGCAGCCCGGGAGTCAAGCCGCGGTTGCGCCAGTTGCTGTACGGCGGGATCACCGACGAGGACGTGCTCGCCGAGCTCGAACGGGGACTCGGCCCGTTCATCGATTCGCTCATCGACGGTCAGGACGTCCTCCGCGACGACATCAACAAGGTTTCGTTCCTGGATTCGGCGGTCACGCTCGACACGATCCGGGCCGAGTTCGGAGGTCGGCTGCACGTGATCGCGACGACCGTGCCCCAATTCGGGCCCCACAGCGGCGAGATCTCCCTGGCAGGAATCACCAAATCGACCGCCATCGAACTGCTGATCACCCACGAGGGCATCGACCGGGCCGACACGGTCGCCTTCGGGGACGGGCACAACGACCTCGACATGCTGCAGTATGTGGCGGTCGGGATCGCGATGGGTAACGCCGACCCCGCCCTGGTGGCGGTGGCGGACGGTGTGACCGGGACGGCGGACGAGGACGGCATCGCCACCGGTTTCGCCGAGCTGGGGCTGATCTGATGGAGCGCAAGGCGATCTTCGTCGACGTCGACGGGACCCTGCTCACCGAGCACGGTCACGTGCCCGACACCGCCCGGGACGCGATCCGCGCGGCCCGGCAGCGGGGGCACCTGGTCTTCCTGTGCACCGGCCGGTCGTTGGGGGAGTTGTGGGGCGACGTGCTTGCTGTCGGTTTCGACGGAATCATCGCCGGCGCAGGTAGCTACGTGGAAGTGGGTGGCGAGGTGTTGGCGCACCGGACGATTCCCGTGGCTGAGTTGCTGCCGCTAATCGACTACTTCACCGGCCGCGGTGTCGAATTCAAGCTCGACACCAACGAGGGCGTGTACGCCAGTCCTGGAGCTCCGGATCAGCTGAGGGCCACCCTGGCGGCCTTCCTCAGTGAGGCGGGCGGCGAACTCTCGGACGGCTACGGCAAGTTCGCCGACGTCATGGTCACTGGGGAGAACCTGATCCGCGACGACGTGAACAAGGTGTCGTTCCTGGATTCGGAGGTGACGCTCGACGAGATCCGCACCCGGTTCGCCGGCATCTTCGATGTGATCCCCACGAGCGTCGACTTCTTCGGCGCCAACAGCGGCGAGATGTCGCTGGCGGGGGTCACCAAGGCCACGGGGATCGCCACCGTGCTGGAGCATCTGAGTATCGCCCGCGAGGACACGGTGGCCTTCGGCGACAGCCACAATGACCTCGACATGCTCGCCTTCGTAGCCGTCGGGGTCGCGATGGACTCGGCGCACCCGGATGTGAAGGCGGTGGCCGACCGGACGACCCCCAGCCCCGACGACCACGGCATCCACGCCGGCTTCGAGGCCCTCGGCCTGATCTGAGCGACCGCTCGGGCACTCCTTGCCGGGGGCCGCTTGCCGGGGGCCGCTTGCCGGGGGCCGCTTGCCGGGGGCCGCTTGCCGGGGCAGCTGTGGCTTCCTCGTATCGATGGCATCCTCCCCCCGTCCTTGCGCCCCTTGGGTGACTTTGCGCCCGTCCGATCCGTCCTTGCGCCCCGTGGGTGACTTTGCGCCCGTCCGATCCGTCCTTGCGCCCCGTGGGTGACTTTGCGCGTGCTAAAGAGGGCGCAGAGAGAGGCCAGGGGCGCAAGGTCGAGAGAGGAAAGGGTGTGGCGCCGGGTGGTGGGGGGAGCCGAGGCGCCAGACGCCGAGCGGGTGATCCTTGAGCGGGCCGGGCCTGCTGATGGTGTCGCGGACTCTGTGCGCAGCGGGGGCTGGGTGGCCTTGGCCGGCCCCGGTGGGCTCGTTCCGCACCTGTTCCGCGACGGCCGGCGGTATGGCATCCGGGGTGCGGGGGTTAGGGTGAGGCTATGCCGCAGGTCGAAGAAGCCGGACCGCCGCGCCGGGTGCGGATCGCCCCGGTCGACGTGGTGGATGTGTCCGTCTACGTGGTGGTGCTCAACCTTGCGGCGCAGTACCTACCTTTGGTGATCACCGAGACGTTCACCTTGTCGCTGCTCACCGCGCTGCTGCTCAAGCTGGTGCTGGAGGTCGTGGTCGCCATCAAGAACCGGGTCAAGGCTCGCTTCAAGGCAGCGACCACCCCCGCCGGCAAGGTGTTGGCGGGGCTGTTGCTGTGGGCCCTGCTCATCGGCAGCAAGTTCGTGATCCTCGAATTGGTGGCGCTCGTCTTCGGAGACTCGGTCAGCCTGGGCAGTTTCTGGTCGGTGACCGGCCTCATCATCGCCCTGATGCTGGCCCGGGCCGGGGTGCGCCGGCTGCTCACCGAACCCCAGGCCCCTGCCCCGGAATGATCGGCCGAACCCAGCGGTTGCCTTCGGTGTGAAAGCACTGACGTACGACGAATTCGGTGGGGTCGACACGCTCCACATCGCTGAGGTTCCTGACCCCCACGCGGGGGCGGACTCGCTCCTGGTGCGGGTGGTCGCCGCCGGGTTGAACCCGGTCGATTACAAGATCCGCGAAGGCTACCTGCAGGGTCTGATGGACGCCTACTTCCCCGTGATCCCGGCCTGGGACGTGGCCGGGGTCGTCGTCCGTCCGGGTCTGGACACCCCGGAGTTCTCGGTGGGGGACGAGGTTATGGCCTACGCCCGCAAGGACATCGTCCACAGTGGGACGCTGGCCGAATTCGTGGAGGTCCCAGTGCGGACCGCCGCCCACAAGCCGGATTCACTCAGTTTCGAGAAGGCGGCCGCGTTGCCACTCGCGGGCCTGACGGCGCTGCAGAGCGTCCGCCGATCGGGTCTGGGGGAGGGCTCGACGGTGCTGATCCACGCCGCCGCCGGGGGCGTGGGATCGTTCGCGACCCAACTCGCTGTGCTCGCCGGCGCCCGGGTGGTGGGGACGGCTGGCGCGGCCAACCACCAGTACCTGACGACCCTCGGCGCCGAGCCGGTGCTCTACGGCGACGACCTGGTGGGCGACGCCCGACGGCTCGCGCCGGACGGCTTCGACGTCATCCTCGACTACGTCGGTGGCCAGGCGATGGCTACCGTCCCGGACCTGCTTCGTCCGGGAGGCACGGTGGTGTCGATCACCGACGCCCGAGCTCGGCAGGAATTCGGCGGCCACTATGTGTGGGTCCGTCCCAGCAGCACCGACCTCGCCGAGTTGGCCGGGCTGGCCGCTGACGGCCGGCTCCGGGTGCCGGTGGCTGAGGTCTTCGACCTCGCTCACGCGGCGGACGCCTATCGGGTCCTGGAGGGCGGGCACGTCCGGGGAAAGATCGTGGTCGGGGTCTGAGCGTGGCCGGCCATCGTCCGGATCAGGCGGATTCCTGGGCGACCCTGCAGGTGAGGACGTCCAGGAGTCCTAGTCGAGGCAGAACTCGTTGCCCTCCGGATCGCGCATCGTGATGAAGCCGGACTCCATCCTCGCCGCGTCGGGCTCAATCCGGTAGGCGCGGGTCGCGCCGAGGGCCTCCAAACGGGTGGCCTCGGTCTCGAGTGCAGCCATCCGGTCGTCGCCTTCGAGCCCCGGCGCCGCCCGGACATCGAGGTGGAGCCGGTTCTTGACGATCTTGCCCTCGGGGACGCGCTGGAAGAAGATGCGCGGGCGGGGGCCCTCGATCGGGAGGATCGCCGAGCGTGAGTTCCACTGCTCGCGCGGCACGCCGAACGCTTCCAGCGCGGCATCCCACGAGTCGAATCCGGGGGGCGGCGGTTGCACCCGATACCCGAGCGCTTCGGCCCAGAAGACTGCCAGCCCAGCGGGATCGGCGCAGTCGACCGTGATCTGCACGTCTTTGGTCATGGTCCACTGTCGCACGGCCCGCCGACGACCGTCCCCCGAACCTCGACGAGGCCCGCGGCCTGATCGTCCGGCTTCGAGGTGCCGGTGAGGCCGACGCCGCCGGCCCCGT
This sequence comes from Propionibacteriaceae bacterium, assembly GCA_016717345.1. Classification (GTDB taxonomy): domain Bacteria; phylum Actinomycetota; class Actinomycetes; order Propionibacteriales; family Propionibacteriaceae; genus Propionicimonas. Next base: position 42,761 of record JADKFR010000008.1, on the reverse strand, counting down.
ACCATCACGGCATGCGCGGATTCCGGGGCACCTGGCCCTTCCTGGTGGCGATCGTCCTGGTGTACCTGGCCCCGGCTGCCTTCGGCTGGGTGCTCTCGGTGACGGCAGCCGGTCAACCGGTTGAGGCCCGGGAATCGGCGGCCCTGGCGGTCTGGGCCCTGTTCGCCCTGATGGTGAATCCGATCGCCTGCATGGCGACGAGCTTCTTCGTCGGCTGGCGGCGTGGCTTCGTCTGGCTGTTCCCGATCGTCGTCGCCGTCGCGTTCGTCCCGGTGGGTTGGGCGATTCTGGGCGCCCGCGGACTGGTGTACCCGGTGATCTACCTGGTGTTCGGCCTGATCGGCTGGTGGTTCGGCTGGTCGGTCCACCGCCGCCAGCAGTCGCTCGCCTGACCCGCTCAGCGGACGCGCTTGGTCACCTCGGCTGCGACCTCGTCGAAGCGCTCCTTCGACAGCCGTCCGGCGGTGCGGCGGACGGCCTTCGGGTCGACCCTCAGGATCCGATTCACCCGGACTTCGCTGGCCCGCCCTTCGCGATCCCACGAGCCACTGCCGATGTCCACCCAGTAGCGTCCCTCAGCGGCTTCCTGACGGGCGTCGAGGTCATGGTCCTGACTGGTCAGGGGAAGGGCGAGTAGCCACGGGCCGTCGGTCCCGATCACCAGGACGGGACGGTCCTTGCCCTGGGTGTGATCCTCCTCGTAGGGGACCCACGTCCACACCACTTCCCCGGGATCGGCCAGACGGTCATCGCGCGGCGCGTAGCGCAGCACCGGACGCCCGGTGAAGTCGCCGGGGTAGGCGCCGGCCGGGGCGGTGCGGGGGGTCGTGGGCTTGGAGGATGGACGGCGCGTGCCGCCGGTCCGGGGTGGCGCGACGGCATCGCGCAGCGCTCGCAGGATGGTGCTCAGCAGGGACATGCCTGCCACCGTAGCGCCGCTCAGGAGTAGCGGGGGAGCGGCCCGTACTGAACGGCGGCGAAGCCCGGAGCGAACGTCTCGGGGGGGTTGCGGTGTGCCTGCCAGGTGGCGAAGTAGCGGCGGGCGGGTGGCAGCCACAGGGCGCCGGCAGCCACGACGGCCAGAGCGATGCAGGTCCAGGCCAGCGGGGTGAGCAGCAGCGACAGCAGCGAGATCGCCACGGCGACCAGCGACGACCAGCGCGTCCAGCGGTAACCGGCGTAGGCGTAATAGCCGGTGATGGCGCACGCCGAGGAGATCAGGAGGGTGACTGCCGTCACGGCGACCGCTAGCCCCACCCGCAGTCCCGAGCCGGGTTCGGTGGGCCACTGCCCCATCAACCAGGAGGCTTCGGCGAAGCGCGAGATCGCGTCGTAGTAGATCCACAGGGTCGCGACTCCGATGACCGCGACCGCGAGATAGCTGGCGACGCTGGCGATCCAGATCGGCCACACCCGCGTGGGTTCCCCGGTGCGAGGGCTGAGGGGGATCTGGCCGGCGATTGTGGCCGCGGGGTCCGTCCACGTGGCGATGCCGGGGAAGGCGCCGGAGGTTTCGGTCGGGCCGGGTTGTGTCCCGATGGGCTGGTTCGCGATGGCTTGGGTCGGGAGGGGCTGGGTCGGGAGGGGCTGGGTCGGGAGGGGCTGGGTCGGGTCGGGCTGGCCGCGACCGGACGAAGCGTCAGCGTCCTGCTCGGCCTGCCCTACTTCACTCATGACGCCTCCCACGCGTGCTGGGGGTCCAGACTACGTCCGGTCGTCAACCAGGAGCCACTGGAATTGCTGCCCCACCGTCCGCGTCAGCGCCGCGTCGGACAGGACGGTCAGTCCCGGGAACTGAAGCACCGCCCGTCCCATGACCAACCCAATGACAACGGCCACTGCGAGCGACGCCCGCTCACTGGCATCCGGGTGCCCGGCGGATTCGGCGATCTTGACCAGCACTTCCTTGAACAGGAACTCGGTGAACGGTCGCCGGCCAGTGCCCTCGGCGGCGGCCGCGCGGATCAGGGCGGTGAATCGCTCGTCGATCCCCGGGCTGTTCCAGATGTCGAGGAACCCGAGGACCGTGCGCTCACCGATTGATTCCCGTGGCCCGTCGAGGACGAACCGGAGCAGATCCTCCGGATTCAGTTCCAGATCCAGCACGGACTTGGTGAACAGGTCGCCCTTGCCGTCGAAGTAGTGATGAATCAGCGCCGGATCCACCTCGGCCGCCCGCGCGATCGAGCGCAGCGAAACCTTGTCGTAGCCGTGCTGCGAAAACAGCGACAGGGCCGCGTCCAAGATCGCCTGTTTGGTGTCGGCGTGGCCGGGTCGGCGGCCTCGCTTCTTGCCCACCATCGTCATTGTCATGATCCTCCCTCGGATCCCTAAGCTGACGGGGTGACCCCTGCGCCCTGGCCCATTGTCGTTTTCGATCTGGACGGGACGGTGGCCGACACCATCGACCTCATTATGGCCTCCTATGAGCACGCAGTGAATTCCGTGGTGGGAGAGGCGTTGGATCGGGCCCGTGCCCGCCGTTGGATCGGACGGACACTGGCGGCCAGTCTGGGCGAGGCGTACCCGGACCAGGCTCAGGAATTGCTGGCGTCCTACTTCGAGTTCAACGCCGCGAAGGCGCCTGAGTTCATCAAGCGCTTCCCGGGAATGAACGAGTTGCTCGACGAACTCGAGGGACGCGGGGTGCGCACCGCCATCGCCACCTCGAAGCGGGCCGCCTCGACGCGGCAGACCCTGGAGCTCATCGGAGCCGACGTGAGGGTGACCATCACGATGGAGGACACGCTGCTCCACAAGCCGGATCCCGAGCCCCTGCTCCTGGCGGTCTCCCGCTTGGGCGGTGAGCCCGCGCAAGCCGCCTACGTGGGGGATGCCGTAGTCGACGTGCAGGCCGCTCAGGCTGCGGGGATGGCCGCGATTGCGGTCACCTGGGGGGCGGGGGATCGCGCCGACCTCGCGGCTGCCGCCCCGACGGCGTTGGTGGACACCCCGGCCCAGTTGCGAGCGGTGTTGCTCGGCGCGGCGTAGCGCCCTCCGGCCCGGAGCAGCCGACGGTGGTGCCCCGGTGCACCATCGCCTGCTCTCGACGTGCGCTCTCGGGGCGGGACGCCCCCGGCGGGGTGTCCGGGAAAGGGGATGCCGCAGCCACGGTCCCGGCAGCAGACCGGTGGGGGCTCGCGCGCAGGCCGGGGCGGCCCGTCCCGCGAAGGTAGGAGTTCCTGAGGTGCCCGGGACGCCGGAAGCCCCGGTGATGCTCAGGGCACCACCGGGGCTTCCGGCACTCGTCGAGGGTCAGCTGGGAAGCATGGACCCGGTCTCGAGGAACCGGACGTGCCACTTGTGCGCCTTCCGCAGGTCGTGCGGGGTGTGGTGGCCGTTCGCGGTGGCCTCGGCGTGGTCGTAGTACTCCTGCAGCATCGGACGGTAGTCCGGGTGCGCGCAGTTGTTGATGACGACCTTGGCCCGCTGGCGGGGGCTGAGGCCCCGAAGGTCAGCCAAGCCCTGCTCGGTGATGATGACCATCACGTCGTGCTCGGTGTGGTCGTGGTGGCTGACCATCGGGACGATCGAGCTGATGTTGCCGTGCTTGGCGGTGGACGGGGTGACGAAGCTCGAGATGTAGGCGTTGCGGGTGAAGTCGCCCGAGCCGCCGATGCCGTTCTGCATCTTGGAACCCATGATGTGGGTCGAGTTCACGTTGCCGTAGATGTCGGCCTCGATCATGCCGTTGCAGGCGATGACGCCGAGGCGGCGGATCATCTCGGGGTGGTTCGAGATGTCCTGGGGCCGCAGGATGATCTTGTTGCGGTAGTCCGCCGCGTTGTCGTTCATCTTGTGGGCGTACTCGGGGCTCAGCGAGAAGGCGGTGGCCGAGGCGATTTCCATCTTGCCGCTATCGAGCAGGTCGACCATGCCGTCCTGGATCACCTCGGTGTAGGAGGTGAGGTTCTCGAACGGTCCCTCCAGGAGGCCGGCCAGCACGGCGTTGGCGATGTTGCCCACCCCGGACTGCATCGGCAGCAGGTTCTTGGGCAGGCGGCCCTGCTTCACCTCGTTGGCGAGGAAGTCGAGCAGATGGCCCGCGATCATGCGCGACTCGTCGTCGAGCGGCTTGAACGGGGTGTTCCGGTCGGGGTCGTCGGTCTCGATGACCGCGATCACCTTGTCTGGGTCGATCTTGATCGTGGTGCTGCCAATCCGGTCGCCCGGGTGGACCAGCGGGACGGGCTTGCGGTTGGGGGGCAGGGCGACGCCCTCGTAGATGTCGTGCATGCCCCACAGGTCGATGCTCTGCCAGGAGTTGACTTCGAGGATGACCTTGTCTGCGCAGCGGATCCAGGTGGTGTTGTTGCCGACCGACGAGGACGGGACGAGCTCGCCGTCCTCGGTGATGGCGGTGACCTCGATCACGGCCACGTCCAGTTTGCCCAGCGCACCCGACCACACCTGCGGGCCCGAGTGGGACAGGTGGATGTCGGAGTAGCCGCTGATGCCCTTGTTGATCTTGTTGCGCATGATCGGGTCGGACTGGTACGGCATGCGGAAGCTGATGCCGTCGACCTCAGCGAGCGCGCCATCGAGTTCGGGGGCAGTGGAGGCGCCGGTGAAGCAGCCGATCATGAACTCTTCGCCGGCCTCGTGGGCGGCCTTGATGCGGGCCGCGAGCGCCCCCGGAACTTCCTTGGGGTACCCGGCTCCGGTGAACCCACTGAAGCCGACATTCATCCCGTGGCTGATGAACTCCGCGGCGCGTTCGGCGGTGGTTATCTTTGACCGGAATTTTTCGCTGGCAATGCGCGACATCTCACTCCTCGACGCTGGGCTGGACTCCCGCCCTACGCTACAGAATCCTCGGGCCCCGGGTTGCCAACTCGTCGACCTTTTCCGTCGCCAGCGGCCCGGGGTCCCGCGTTCGCAGACGTTTCCCGGGCCGCGTCGTGCGGGCTCGGAGCGGGGACTGCCGCGCGCTCGCGCGGGCCGGGCGTGCCGAGGTGGGCGGTGGGTGGGTGGTGGGTGGCGAGCGCCCTTGAGGAGTTGTTGGACAGATCCGGGCGCACCGGGCTCGCGCGTTGGTCCCCCACGCGGACCGCCTCCCGGTTGGTCCCGCGCGCTGCCAGCCGCGCGTGGGTTCCTCCCGGAACGCGTCGGTTCCAGGAGTGGACGATGTGGGCGACGCTCGAAGACACCCGCGTGCGGATCTCGTGAGTTGTCTGCACTCTGGCTTCCTGCGCGTTGTCGGTGCCCGTGAGTGGTTGCTCGCGCGTTGTCGGTGCCCGTGAGTGGTTGCTCGCGCGTTGTCGGTGCCCGTGAGTGGTAGCCCGCGTTGCCTGCCCATGGTTGCTCGCGCCAGTTCCTGGCCCAGGTTGCCTTCCGCGTTGTGGTTCGCCGCAGGCCGCGGTTCCGTGGGGCTGTTCTGGCGGTTCTGGTTCGCCGCAGGCTCTGGTTGACGCGGGTTCTTCTGCCGGGTGCGGTCTTCCGCGGGGCGGTTCTGTTGGCCCTGGCTCCCCGCGAGCCCCCTTGGCCCTGGCTCCCCGCGAGCCCCCTCAGCCCTGGCTCCCCGCGATCCCCCTCGGTCCGCGCGCTCTGGCCCTCGGGTGGTTCGGCGCGCTCGCGTGCCCCGTTGGTTCCCGCGATCTTTCTGCCACTTCTGACGCATATGCCCCCGCTGCGACGGGGTCGCGGGCAGGCTGGTGCCCTGCCCGGTCATGCTGCACTTCCCAGCCGAGGGCCCTGTCCGCGTCGCATTCGCAGGCGCGCGTGGACCCGGGGCCGGCGTTGGGGATCGACGAAGCCAGGCGGAATTACCTCCGCCGTCCCGTCCTCATGGAGCGAGACCTGCCATCGCTGAGCGCTCGGGTCATGGCCCGGCTCGACGTATCCGTGATGGTGCGGGCACACCAGAACCAGGTTTCCGATCGCCGTCGCACCGCCCGCCCACCAGGGGGTGATGTGATGTGCCTCGCAGCCCTGCGGCGGCCTGTCGCACCCGGGGAAGACGCACCCGCCGTCCCGAACCTCCAGGGCGGCACGGATCGGGCCGGTGACGAGCCGCTGCGCCCGTCCGACATCGAGGGGGAGCGAGGCGCCGCCCAGCACTACCGGGAGCACGTCGGCGTCGCACGCCAGACGCCTGAGTTCGTTGGCGGGTAACCGTTCACCGCTCCCGACCAACTCGGCCTCCACGCACTTCGCCAGGAGCGCGTCGTAGTTGACCGTGACGACCACGCGCGGCCGATCCCCTCCGTGGGACGGGGCCAGGGCATTCTGCTGGTGCTGATGGATCAGGGCCATCAGCCCGTCCGCCCGGCGTTGCCCCGGGGACATCGCTGCGACCCGCGGATCGGCGGCTTCAAGCCCACGCTTGATTTGCGCAGCGTACGAGTCCACGATGCGCTGGAAGGCCTCGCCGTCGGCGCTCGGCAGACTCCCCCGAATCAGGAGGCGCCCCTGACCGTCCCGAGAGAAGCTGAGGTGCCGATCTCGCTTGGCCGCCGCGTGTTGCTGTTCGAGGCGGGCTGCCGTGCTGAGATCCGCAGCCTCGGGTGCGACGAGGCTCAGCAGGTGGCTGGACAGGCGCGCCAGTTCTGCCGAGTTGTGACTCGACGCCCACTCCGCAAGTTGGCGCTCAGCCGCTTGAACGGTCACGGGTGGCAGGTCGGCCGGCAACTCATCCATCGCCCGGGCCATGACTCGTGCCTGCTGCGGCAGGACGCTGCCCGCCAGTGCCGCGGCAGCAATCACGGGCAGGTCAAGCAATTCCTTGCCGCCGTGAACGAGCGCGGCTGCTTCCCGGGGCGTCAAGTTCTCCACGCTCGTCAACCAGGTGACCAGCGACGTCCCATAGGCACGCTCAGCGGCTCCGGAGGCGTCGGCCAGGGCCACAAGTTGCTGCAGCAGGCTCTGGCAGCGCGCAGCCACGCGCACCGCCGCCCGAACCCTGGCCAATTGCTCGTTGTCGCCGGCCTTGCGGTCGGGGTGGTCGGCAGCATCGAGGGCGGTCGCGATTCCGGCCAGCCTTTCGCTGGTCGGTGCCCCTTCCCTCGCCATCTCCATACGAACAAGTGTACGAATAGCGTCTGACAGTTTCACCATGCCACCGACATTGACAACACCACACCCGTCTCTGACAACACCGCGCCCCGCAGGGATCGGAGGCTGCCGGGCGGTTGAAGGGACCGGGGTTGGACCCGTCAGCTGCCCGTCGCCGACCCCAATCGCCTGCGCCTGACCCCGCGCGTCGCGAGAGGCCTTGCGCCTTCTCGGGCAGGGCGCCAGGCCCACCCCGGACAGGACCGCGAGCAGCGCAAGCGTGGCCCTCTGCCGGACCGGCGCGATTGAGAAGGCGGAGTGCTCCCAGGGGCTGAGCCCCCCGCGGTCGTCGCCCGCCCGCAGCGTGACGGACACCGTGGCTCGCGCGCGGGGGCAGCGGTCGGGCTGGAGTATCGACTAGGCAGGCTTCCGGACCGTGGCCTCGCGCGCGGGGGCAGCGGCTGCGCCGTGGGCGCCGCAGCGCCACCCGCAGGCACCGTGGCTCGCGCGCGGGGGCCTGGGCCGCCTGCCTGGGCCGCCTGCCTGGGCCGCCTGCCTGGGCCGCCTGCCTGGGCCGCCTGCCTGGGCCGCCTGCCTGGGCCGCCTGCCTGGGCCGCCTGCCTGGGCCAGACCCCAGCTACCCCGCCGCCACCACCCGCAGCGTCTGCGACATCGTGTGACTGCCGCCCGCCGCCAGCGTGACCGCGTGCTCGCGCAGGTTCCCGGCCTCGACGCACAGCATGTGCCGCCACTCCTCGTCCCCGAAGTCGGACATCGCTGCCGCCTTGGCGACCCACGGATTCCAGACCACGGTGGAGGCCGAGCCCTCCTTGGATACCTCGATGGTCCGCTGCCACGCGTCGTCGTGCACCCACGCTGTTCCGGCGTGGGTGTAGATCCGGTCCGTCTCGCCGGTGAACGTGACCGCGCCCGCCTGGGTGTGGGGGCCGAGCAGGGCGCCGGGGACGGTGTCGAGGTAGCTCAGTCCGTCCAGCCCCTCGAGGCGGGTTTCGTAGATGTCGCCGACCGCCAGGTAGGTGTGCAGCGCCGCCTCATACGTGAACGGTTCGTCGCCGCGATTGGTCACGGTCAGGGCCACCGAGAACGCGGCCGCCGTGAAGGTCGCACGCAGGTCGAGTACGCCGGGTGCCTGCGGGCTTTCCAGGTGGTAGCTGACGTCGAGGTCTCCGTGGGTCGCCTTCACGTCCTCCAATTGCCAGACCGCGTTCCGCGCGTAGCCGTGGGCCGGACGGCGGGCGCCGTCCACACCGGACCCGAACCACGGAAAGATCACCGGGACGCCCCCACGGACGGGCACGCCTGGTTCGAAGCGGGCCAGCCGCGAACACCACAACACCTCACGGGCGCCGGGCGGCTGCCAGGCCAGGGCGTGCGCCCCTTGGTCGAGGATGGCGTAGTGGGTGCCGCCAAGGTTCAGGTTGATGCCGGCCAGCATGGAGTCGGTTCCCATGCGGGACAGAGTAGGCCCGGCCGTCGCTTACTGTGCGCGGTTGCGGACACCGAACCGTCGCCAGGCACTATTCCGAAGACACGCGGCGGGCAAGACCGGCGCGGGGCAACGAGCGGCCCGCCTTATGCTGACCGCGTCGGTGGCCGGGGAGGGTGTGTGAGGGTGCGGGTAACCCGTGAGCGGGTGATTGACTGGCTCGCCACACCGCCGGGCTTGTTGGCGGCCTATGGGGCAATTCTCGCGGTGGTGGGGTTGTGGCCGGTCCCGGTGGATCGCCAGCTGAAGGCATGGGTCGTCGCGATCGGCAAGGTGGTTCCGGTGGTCACCTACCCGCCGGTGGAATCCCTGGCCAACGTCGCGCTGTTCGTGCCATGGGCCTCTTGCTGGCACTGAGCCTTCCGGCCGGACTGCGCTACCTGGTGATGCCAGTCGGGTTCGTGTTCAGCTTCTTCATCGAGGGCTGCCAGGGCCCAGCGCTCCCGGCTCGGACGCCGAGCCTCTACGACATCGTGGCGAACACGGCTGGCGCCTGCCTGGGGCTGATCATCGTCGCGTTCGTCGAAACCCGCGTCAGAGGCGAGAGCTGAGGCTCGGCAGCGGCTCCGTGGGCCGGATCACGAAGCCGGTCCGCAGTTTCGGGGTGAAGAACGTCGACTTGGGCGGCATCAGGAGGCCTTCGCGGGCGGTGCGCTGGATCTCGGCGAGCGAGGTGGGACGGATCAGGATGCCGGCGTTGACCTGCTGGGACGTGACGAGCGCGACCGTCTCGTCCAGCCCGTGCTGGTAGCCGACCTCGGCGCGCGACCCGGCCAGGGCGTGTTCGAGGTACGCGCCGTCCAGCTCCCGGACCCCGTCGAATGCCCCCGGCTTCGGGATCAGCCATTCGGCGCTGCCGTCCTGGGCCAGCAGCACGAGTCGACCGAGGGCGACCATGTCGGCCAACAGTTCCGGCGAGGGCGCCGGAGCTGGCTCGAGGTCGAAGCACCCGGACAGGTTGGCGCGCAATTCATCGAGACAGATGTTGGTGTAGACCCGGTGGATCGCTTCGATGCTGAGCTGGTCATCGACGAGTTCGTTGACGAACGTGAGCGTGTACTCCGCCAGGGTGTTGCGTCGCCCGGTGGCCGCGCGGACCTCGTCGCGGTAGGTCCGCGAGATCGCGTAACGGTGGTGGCCGTCGGCGATCAGCACGTCGTCGGAGGCCAGGATCGCGCTGATCTCGGCGATCCGGGCCAGGTCGGTCACTCGCTCGACGACGTGGTCGACGCCCTCGGTGGTCATGGCCCCGACGACCTCGCCGGGAGTTGCGAGCGCCTCGGTGAGGCCGCGGGCCAGGGACAGCCCCCAGACGGGGGAGAGGTTGGTCGCGGTCGCGCGGGTCAGGTCGAGCCGGTCGGTGACGGCCTTGGGGGTGGTGCGTTCGTGGGGAAGCACCCCGCCGGCGTCCAGGTCGACGACTTCCAGCCCGCCGAGCACGCCGACGATGGTGCGCGGGGTGCCGGTCGAGTCAGTGAAGCGCATCCGGTAGATCGTGAAGGCCGGCTGGTCGTCGACGACTAGGACACCCTCAGCGAGCCAGTCCTGCAAGGTGCGGGCCGCGACCGCGTACCGGTCGTCCCCGCCCCGTGGAACGTCGATCGCCACGATGTTGTGCGCGTCGCGGGCCGCCAGGTCGTCCACGTCGGCCTCGGAGAGGACGTCGTAGGGCGGCGCGATCACGGCGGAGAAGTCGGTGCCGGCGGCGTAGCGGAGGGCGCGGAAGGGCAGGAATCCTGGCATGGGACAACGGTACCGGTGAGGTCCCGGGCGCCCTCCCTCGGTCCGTTGCGTGGGGGGGAGCCCCTTCGCGGTGCACAGGGCCATCGAGGAGTGTGACGCCGCAGGCAGGCGTCCCTTGTTGAGAGTCTGCTGAACAAGTCCCAATGCGCCATCTGGAGCCGCGCGCTGAGGGACACGATTCAACAAGAGGTCGCTGCCACGTTCCCGCAGGCGGCTTCGCCGCTGGGCATCCTCCGAGGTTAGGGGCCGTGGTCGTGACGACTGTGACATACCGGTTCGAGAGCGTTCCCTCCCAGGCCTTGACCGACAAGGCGTACGAACTCCAGATCCAGGGAGCCATCCACGCGGAGTTGTTGGTTCAGGGCGAAATCGCTCGACTTGTCGCCAGCGGCGAATGCCCACGATGCGGGGGCCACTTCACCGTGGACCGTTCCTCGGAGGTCCCGATAGTCAAGGGTGGCACCCTCGGCGTCGGCGACGAGGCGGACGGGTATGAAGCGTCGGTGGTGACCTGCAACGGCCCGGAGGTCGAGGGGACGCCGCCCGACAAGCATGGCTGCGGCGCCTGCTTCACCGTGTACGCCCGGAGGCAGGGGGTGAATCCGACATGACCTCCGGCCCTCCGCAGGCTTCGGTTTCCGACGCAGGGCGGTTCCCATCCGTACCTCCACCGGCCCCCACCGCGGCCCAGCAGCAGTCCTCCCAGGAATGGGACCGGTTCAGCCAGTTCTCCCTGGACGAGGTCACCGCCTCGGCCACCACGTGGAAAGAGGGCTTGGCGTCTGTCGCCAGCTCGATCGCGGCGGGCCTCCTACTGATCAAGGTGCCCGACGCCACCTCCGTCGAGGCCACCTGGCGGGCGGGGGTGGTCGTCGTGGCCTTGCTCGCCACCATCTCCGGGCTGGTCAGCCTGTGGTGGGCCCTGACCGCGACAGCCGGGACACCTTCACACATCACGCGCGAGGAGTTCGAGAACAGGTACCGGACTGTTGATGAGTTCCGTCGCCGGCGCGGTTCGGATGTGGTTGCCCGGCTGCGCGTGGCACGTGTCGCCGTGATCGTGAGCGTCATCGCTACGCTCGTCGGGGCTGGACTTCTGTGGTTCGCACCGGACGCCGCCCCGCGACTCCGCGTCCAGAGCGCTGAGGGTACCTACTGCGGGCTCGTCGACTCCGCGGATCGCGGCGAGATCCACCTGGCTGTGGACGGCGAGCGGGACGCCCGTGTCGTGAAGCTGGAAGGCGTCCAGAACATGTGGGTCGTCACGTCGTGCGGCTCCTAGCGTCCGACCCGTCGAATCGTGACCCCAGCCATCTCACGGGGGTCGAGCACTCGCGTATGCTCCCAGTCATGGTCTGCTGTGGTGCGGATGAGGGCGGATCCAGGTGCCCGTTGACAGCGTTGAGGTCAGCACGTCGGGAATGCGGGTTCTTCGCGACGTGGGGCCAGTGCATTCTCGATCGGAGCTGAACGCCGCCATGTCGAGTGTCGCTCTGCTTGTGGGTTTCAGCGAGTATGACAACCTCACCAGCTTTCCACAGATCACCTCGAATCTGTCTGCCCTCGGGAATGCGCTGAAGACGTCTCTTGAGGCTCCCTCGGGGCTTGATGTACAGGAGGTGTGCGACCTTGGGGGATCGGATCAACTGATCCAGGCCATCATCGATCACGCGTCCAGGGCGCGGGATTTCTTCCTCTTCTATTATTCCGGTCACGGGAGACGGTCGCCCCATGGCTTGACGCTCTGTCTTCCACACCATTCGGCCGAGGCCACCAGGTATTCCGGAGCCCAATACGACACGATCCGGAACATCATCAAGAACTCGCCGGCAAGACAGAAAGTCGTCATTCTGGATTGCTGTTACAGCGGCTCTGCGACGGTCGGGTCCTTGGGCGAGTCGGGCACGGACTCGCGCGCGATTCCTCAATCCTTTGTGTTGACGTCATCGCCGGACAATGAACCGTCCTATGTGCTTGCGGGCGAGGAGTTCACCGCCTTCACCGGGAGGCTGTTGAGAGTCTGGCGCGAAGCCGAAGTCGAGATCACGCTGGCAGACCTGGTACAGAGACTCCAGTTTGTGATGAAGCAGGACGGGTTACCACTCCCGGAATCCATGGACGGGAACAATCTCGGAGAGGACGTCCGGCTGCTGCCCTTGACGACCCCCGGTCCAGATCAGAAGCGGGACGCGCCGCTGATCATCACGGACGGCATCGAGGTCAAGGAGCGGCTGAGATCTGAAATTCTGAATCGTCGGTCAGTCGATATCTTCGGTGTCGCGCCGCCGGTGTTGTGTGCGGTGATTCGCGAGGAGGCTCCCCGCCTGCACGACCATGTCCTGCGCTACTTCACGCTCCGCAATCGGCCGTCCCTGGACTCCGGTGCTGCGCTCGGGCCGCTCACACAGTCCTGGTCTCAAGCCCTGAAGACAATCACCGCTTATGCGGGGCACCATCGACATCTCGAGGTCCTGGGGTATGAGGACAACTACACGGAGTGCCTCATCAGATTCAACCAGGAGAATGGCAGTTCTGGTCATCATGTTTCTTTGATCGGTCTCTCGTCTCTTCCATCGACTGCCATGCCCAATGATGTGCTGCTGTGGCAGCGCTCGGGAATCAGCGACGCACTTGACGAGTGTCTGTGCGCCCTGGAGACGAAGGCCCGGCCGATGGCGCTCCGCGAGGTTCTCTGCGAAGCATTTCCTGCAGGTGAGCACTCACGCTTCACACCCGGTGATTTTCCCCCGTTCAGAATCGAGCGGTTCGCACTCCCGGAGCCTCTCGGTCATCCTCAGGCGAAGAATGCGATGGACGGTGGCTTGGTCCCGATTTCCATCGTCTGCGTCAGAGGCGAAAGCTCCAGGGGGCAACTCCTGTACGTGAAGGTGCGGCGTGCCGATGACTCCGACCCCCTCCGCACCTCGCTGTTGAGTCAGCAGGTTCTGGAGGAGGATGTCGCCCTTGCCTACCTCCCCTCCTGGGAGCCCAACCTCGGCTCGTCGGATCCGGTTGACGATTTGTGGGTCCAGGCCAAGTGTCCGGCTCCCTTCACTGTCCCGCTGGACTCCTTCATTCGGGCCGCGCAACGTGAGGTCTACATTTCATGTGGACTCGATGTTCCCAAGCATCGGCTCCGATATCTGGGGTTCCAGGTCTTCGACGATCACGACCATTTCCGGCAACTTGGGTTCGCGGTCTTCGATCTGTGTTTGCTGCGCGGTGACCACGTCGACGAGACCAAGTGGATCCATGACAGAAAGGGCACGACAGTAATACCTTTCCGCCTTGACGAATTGTTCGGACGGAACCGCGACCTGAACCGCATCCTTGCCCAAGGCCGGAGTTGGCTGCAAGAGAACATTCTTGATCAACGCTGCCCGAACGGCTGAGTCGATCGGGATGAGTAGGCTCATTGCCGGAGCGGTGGTCAACCCCTCACGAATAAGCAGGGAGGTACTGTGAAACCCTCCCAGTTCACCGCCGGCGTGTATGACTGGGATGCGGACGTGGTCGGTCGGCCGGCGGGCGATCGTTGGCAGCAACTCGGCGGCGACACGCCGGGGGCCGCCTCCGAATCCTTTCCCATGGTCATTCTTGTCTTGACGGCCGAGATCTACCCGAATGCATTGCTTCTCCAGCGACGGACTCCGGCGAACTCGTCTTCGGGGTTCGACCTCTTGGCAAACGTCAGCGGCCGATTGCACAGCTCGGATTGTCGACTCGCCGGAGGGGTGCTGCCGGAGCTTCCTGAAAGGGCCTGGCGGCTCGCCGCCGTTCGTGAACTCTGGGAGGAATGCCGCATCGACCTCGAAGATGGCGACCTAGAGCATGTCGCCGATCTGTTCGAGACCATCAAAGCGGGAAACGCCTACATCAGGGTGTTCAGAGCATCGCTTACTCGGCAGTTGGCTCAGGTTCCCCATCCCGCTGCGTGGCTGGCGGAGAGATGCTTGGCCGCCTGCACCGACGAAGCCATCCTCGAAGACGTGCGATCCGGTCGCTGCAACGAGATCCTTGAGCGAAGATATCTCAGCCTCTTTCGCGGCTTGATGCCGGGGGAGGCCGGACGTGTCGTCTGAGAACGATCCCTTTTCTAACCTCGCTCATCCACCGCAGGCGGTGCGCGTCAAAGGCCGTCTGCCCGCGCAGGGTCATCACGCCTCCTTCGGCGAGATTTACTCGTCCACGACAGTGCCCGCCAACGTTGAACTCGCCCTGGCCGCGCCTGTCCGGGACCTGATTCAGTTCTGGGGACGGGTTGCCCCCAGGCACACTGGACACCAGATATCCCGCCCTTCACCGGACTCCTGCAGGCGGTTGACGGGAGCATTCAGCACCAGGCAGGCCTGAACGGATATCGCCTCGTCATCGCGGACTCGCCGGCATCGAAACGCTCCCACACGCTTGGCTGGATCGACTCCAATGTGAAACTCCGCATCGAGGACCACGTGCGTGCGTCAGGGATCCAGGCCCCGGCGGCTGCGTCGCAGCTCAGCAGCCTGGTCTTCCGGATTCTGGCCATCCTGTTCAAAGCCGCGGACCATCGCATTGGATCCTCGATGACGTTCAACGAGTCGGTCTACCTGCAGGAATGCTGCGTCGATCTCTGCCTCGGGCCCCACGCAAAGGCTTTCGGATTCCTGCATGCCGCCCGAGGGTCAGCCCTGAATGCGGCTGCCCTGGAGGTCGTCCGCGCCAGAGCCGGCAACGATGTGGAGGCGTTGTTGCGTGAGGCGATTGCTTCGGGATTCGCCATCGTCGACGTTCCCCGGGAATCTGACGTCCTGCTGGACGAGGAATCGAAAGAGCACCTGGGGCAGGTCTATGGCTCCGCGCTGTCCCAGGTCCTGGATCGGAGAGGGCCGGCACGTGCCCTTGATCTTGGGGGATTCCTGACGTCTCTGGCCAGTGCGACCAGCCTGGTCTGGGTCCTCGATGACAACGGTGAGACGATCTTCGATCTGCGCTTCCTCGATCAACTTCTGCTCGAGCGGCCGCTGGAGTTGACATTGCTCACCAATTCCACGGCGCTGAGTGAAAACTCGACGACGGCACAGGTGCTCGAGTTGTTGCCGCGTTTCCCGGAGTTGTGGCGTGCGTCGAGGCAGGGGGCGCTGCGGGTGATCTCGGAGGACCAACGGTTCACGGCCCTGGAACCAGCGCGGTGCCGGCCCGGGACGATGACTGCGCTCCGCAGTGCCGATCTGGTCCTGTTCAAGGGCATCAACCTCTACGAAGTGTTCCGCGACACCGGGATCAACGCGTTCTACGCCTTCACTGTTGCCGGACCCAACGCCATGAGGTTGACGTCGGCCGAACTCGGCGAACCCATTATGATTCACATCCCACGTGACGGGGGTGGCCATGCCGAGTGACAAAGCCCTGCTGGTCATCGACATGCAGAACGATCTCTGCCAAGACCCGCGCCGTCGCCGGTTGATCGATGCGATGTTGCCTTCGCTCCAATCTGCGATCGTCCAGTGCCAGGAAGCCTTGGTCCCGGTGATCTTCACGCAGTACTGGTTGGAAGCGGGGGCGGAGCAGTTCCGCCGGTTCGGGGACACCTACTGTCTGGCGAACACAGTCGGCGCTGAAATCATCGATGAATTGCGCGATTTCGTCGGCGATGGCAACCTCGTCAAGAAGACCAAGCACAGCGCCTTCTTCGGGACAGATCTGGACGTGCGCCTCGCGCGCCTGGGAACGCGGACGCTGGGGCTCGCGGGCCTCCAGACGCACATCTGCATCATGACAACGGCGGCCGACGCGAACTTCAGAGGAATCAGACCCGTCGCACTGAGTGACTGCGTCGTGTCGAGCGACTCACTGAAGAAGGACCAGGCGTTGGCGTGGATAGCGGATTACGTGGGCTCGGTTGCGACCGCGAATGAGTTCTTGAGCGAGGTGAGTGACGATGGAGTCCTCAGCAGGTGACGGGCTGGGACACACCCGCGAGCTGATCCTGGAATGCGCGAGCCGGTTCCCCGGTGCCATGCAGTATGTCGGGCTGGATTCGGTTGCAGTGACGACGCAGTCGCAACGGTTCGCCGTCACGGTGGACTCGTTCACCGTGAGCCCACTCTTCTTTCCCGGGGGCGACCTCGGAAAACTGGCCGTGTGCGGCTCGATCAACGATCTGGCCTGCTCGGGTGCACGCATGACGACCATGCTGTGGACGATGGTCCTCGGGCCGCACCTGACTCATGACGACTTCATCGCGGTCTGCGACTCCGCTGCGCGGGAGGCGGCCCACAGCGGCATCCAGTTGACTGGTGGGGACACGAAATTCGTTGACGTCGATGATCCTCGATTCGAGCTTCTCATCGCCGTCACCGGAATCGGAGAATTGAGAAGTGACGGACTCCTTCCGCGCCTCGAATCAGCTCAACCAGGGGACGAAATCATCGTCGTCGGCTCGCTCGGTGATCACGCGATCGCGGTCCTCTCGGCCCGGGAAGGGCTAGGTTTCGATCGCATCATCACGAGCGACTGCAGGGCATTGTTCCCCGTGGCGAACGAGTTGATTGAGGAGTTCGGCGAGGGGATTGTTGGCCTGCGGGATCTGACCAGAGGGGGTCTGCTGGCGGCGGCTGTCGACCTGGCCAGCCTGTCCGGCGCCGACGTGGTACTGCTGGAGGCGCAGCTGCCGATCAGCGTTCACGTCCGCGCTGCGACCGACATGTTAGGCCTCGACCCAATTGAACTCGCCAACGAAGGTGCGTTGATGGTGGTCGTCCGAGGCGGTCGAGCACGGCAGGTTCTCTTCACGCTGGCCCGCCTCGGTGAGCCGGCGACGCTCGTTGGCCAGTGCGAGCGGTCAGGGGCCGGGGGAGTGGTCTACCTGCAGTCAGCCGAGGGGCTTCGGACGCAACAGGGGGAGCCGTGGTCGCTGGGCGTGCCACGGTTGTGCTGAAACGCGGATGCGCAGCGGTGGGGCGGTGGCATTGCCTGGTAGCACGAACGGTTGTTGGCTCCTGACGTTCCGAGGCCGCGTTCAGGGCGTTGGGTTCCGACCGTTCGTCTTTCGTCAGGCCACTCGGCTGGGTCTGCAGGGCTGGGTGACGAACCAGGCTGACGGTGCCACCATCAGCGTCTGCGGTCGCCCCGACGCCGCCGAGGAACTGGTTCGGCGGGTTCGTGACGAAGGACCCCCCACGTGTCTCATCAGCGAGGTCGTCTGGCACCGTCCCCCCGACGATCACCCCCATGCGCGTGGTTTCACGATCGTCCCGAGTTCGGCGACGGGCTTCGGCTCACCCCAGGTCCTCACTGACCTGGCGGTCTGTAGCCAGTGCCTCGCCGAGCTGCGGAACAACCTGGACAGGCGCAGCCACTACCCCTTCATCACCTGTTGCGATTGCGGGCCCAGGTACACCATCCAAACCGCCCTGCCCTTCGACCGCGAGCGAACGACAATGGCCGACTTCCCCCCCTGCGCATTGTGCGCCGAGGAGTACATCAGCCCGGGCAATCGTCGCTTCCATGCCGAGACGATTTCCTGCCCTGACTGCGGCCCCGTCCTGTCTCTCGTCGAGCCTGGCGGTGCTGTGAGCGGGACGGGGGCGCTGGACCGCGCCGTGGAGGTTCTTCGGCGTGGCGGAATCCTGGCGGTCAAAGGCATCGGTGGCTACCAACTCATGGCCGACGCCACCTCTGGCCCTGCCTGTGGTCGGATCAGGTCGCTCAAGGGACGAGGCTCGAAGCCGCTCGCCCTCCTGGTTCGAGACGCCGCGATGGCGTCACGGTATTGCGTGATCACTGCTCCCGAAGCCGATGAACTTCAGTCGCCGTTGCGACCGATCGTCCTGATGGACGCCACGATCGACGCGCCCGTGGATCCGAGCGTTGCGTCACACGTGCGACGACTGGGATTGATGATCGCGCCGTCGCCACTGCACTGGCTACTGGTCAATGGGGTCGGGCGAGCCCTGGTCGCGACCAGCGCCAACCGTTCTGGCTCACCCATGGTGATCGAGGACGAGGAGGCTCTGCGGACATTCGGCCCCGACGTTGACGGCGTCCTGATGCACAACAGGAGAATCGCCCGGCGTCTGGAGGACCCTGTCTGCGAGGTTGCCGCAGCCGGCTTCACGATCGCCCATCGCCTTGGCCGCGGCAATGCCCCCGTCCGCTTCGCCGGTGGGACGAGGGGGACTCCCATGATCCTCGGAGCGGGCAGTGATCTGAAGAACAGCGTGTGCGTGTATGACGGCCGAACCTTCACGCTGAGTGGGCACAACGGGGATCTCTTGTCGGGGCCTGGCCGCCAGGAATTCCTGCGAGTGGTCGATCAGATGGTGACGGAGCATGGCATCGTCCCCGGCATCATCGCCCATGATGTGCACCCGGCGACCTTTGCTCGCTCACTCAGCCAGAGGTATCCGGATGCCCAACTGCAGCCCATCCAGCACCATCACGCGCACATGGTTTCCGCCATGGTCGAGAACGACCTGGACGAGCCGGTGCTGGCGGTGGTCCTCGACGGCATGGGCTGGGGTACGGACGGTTCACTGTGGGGTGGCGAGGTTCTCATCGGAGACCGGAAGTCCTTTGTCCGTGGCGGCCATCTGAGCGAGATTCCGCTCCCCGGCGGTGACGCAGCGGTCAGGAGGCCGGGAAGAGTTGCGGCCGCCTTGATCGCAAACGGCTCAGAACGCCTCCTGGGAACGAACAGGGCGCCTTCGGCCTGTCGGCTGATGAGGCCCGCATCGTGCGGCGGATGGTGGAGCGACGGATCAACACGCCAAGGACCTCCAGCGTGGGTCGTCTGATTGACGCGGTGTCGGCGGCGCTGGGTATCTGCCAGGAGGTGACCTACGAAGGTCAGGCTGCCATCGAAATGGAGGCCGCCGCTGAGGCGGCGTCACCGATCGATACCTTCCCGGTCTCCGTCAGGGGCCGGGGAGGCGAATGGATCCTTGACGCACAGGGGTTGTTCCTGAGCGTGGTGGAGAGCACCTTCCACGGCAGGGCTAGCCAAGGCCAGATCGCGGCATCCTTCCAGGCGAGTCTGGTCGAGGGACTCACCCAGCTCGCCCAGCGAGTGGGAGCGGACTCCGGCCTCACCACCACCGTCCTCAGCGGTGGGGTGTTCGCCAACCGGTTCATCAGGGAGAACCTGACTGCGTCCCTCCAGGACAGGGGCTTCAGGGTGGTCACCAATCTGGTGACGCCTGCTGGTGACGGCGGAATCGCCCTCGGGCAAGCCGCGATCGCCCTCGGGAGGGCCAGCGACTAGCGCCGCCCAGGCGAGTAACCCGTGGGGGTCGCGCCCGTCCATCCCACGAGCGCCGCCGGAACCGCTAGAGATCCGGGTCGGCGGAGACCCGCAGCACCCCTTGGGCCTGCAGTTGCTCGACGGCTGCCGCGGTGGATTCCAGGATGGTTCCGGTCACCGGGGACCCGATGACGTCATCGAGGAGCGCTGAGAGCGCGGCCAGCGTGATCGGCTGCGCCGTCGCGTCGAAGATCACTGTCCCGATCAGTCCCAACCGGATCACCTGGTGCTCATACAGCAGCAGGCTTTCGTCCCCTTCGGTGAGCCGGTCGACGGGGGTGACCCGAGCAATCGTCATCGTTCCTCCGCCGTCCGGACGCTTGCCGTCCCTGGGGAGCCCCCGACCAGCTCCGACATCAGGCCGAGCAGGCCGTCCGCCTCGGAGTACCGCACTCGCAGCACGGGTCCGGTCGCCTCGATCAGGTCGGCGCAGCGGTGCAGTCCACGATCGAGGGAGCTCAGCGACGAGCTCTCGGGTGCCAGCCCGGAGATGGCTGTCAGCAGTGGGAGTTCCTCCACCACCGGATCATCCTGGTGCAGATCGCTGCGTTCGATCATGATGATCCGGGCCACGAACGGGTTCGGGTGCGCGGGCAGCAGTCCCAGATCGTCGGGGGAGAACTCACGTTTGTAGGCAGCCCCTTCCGTGCGGAGGGACAGCGGCTTGGGGTACGGCAGAATGCGTCCGGCCGGATCAATGCCCACGGTCTCGTCCGTCAGGTAGCCGTAGCGGTGGCCGAGGCGCCGGGCGAGCGTCGTCTTCCCGGTGCCGCCCGGGGCGACGAAGACCACGCTGGCACCGGTGTCGGGGTGGCTCAGCGCTCCGGCGTGGAACATCAGCAGCCGGCCCGCCTGCGCCTTGATCAGCGCCGCGGTCACCGCCTGAGTGGCCATCACCATCAGGCTGTCGGCGTCATTGGTCCAGATCTGCGCCGAACCGCGGGGTGACGCCGGCTCGCTGGCGCCCGCCGGGGTCTCCAGCGACAGGGTGATGGGGTCGGCTTCGAGCTCCGCCGGCCGGTCGAGGCAACGCGCCCACGCCGAGCGCAGGAGTCCGCCGAGGTCCCCGCTGCGAGAGCCGGAAAGCTGCAACTCGACGCCGACGCCCAGTCCTGACACCCGGAGACGATCCATGCGGGCAGCCTAGCCGTGACGGGTTGCCCCCCGAGCTTGGCTGGCCTGCGCGGTCAGGTGGACGGCGGGCGCAAGCCTCGCGTGCCCGGTGCTCACGCCCCCGGCGGGCGCAAGCCTGGCGTGACCGGTGGGGCCTGTGCGGTGGCGTAGGGTCGGAGCGTGCTTGCGGACGCGTGGTTGCTGGCGCCGCTGACCCTCCTGGCCGTGCTGGCTGTCAGCGGAATCGCCAAGGCCGGGAAGCCCGGGGTCACCCTGGCGGCCATGAGGGACCTTCGGGTGCCCGAGCGTCTGCGCAGGCGGTGGATCGCTCAGACGCTGCCGTGGGGTGAAGTTGCTCTGGCGGTGGCCCTCCTGATCGGTTCCGGCTGGGTGCTGCAGGGGGTGTCGCTGGCCGTTGCGGCTCTGATGGCCGGCTACCTGCTGCTGGTCGTCCTCGCCGTCCGGCGTCCGGAGCCGGCCGACTGCGCCTGCTTCGGCGAGCTCGGAGCGTCCCAGGTGACCGGGCGGACGGTGCTGCGCAACGCACTGCTGCTGGCGGGGGCGGCGGTCACCGTCTGGGGCGCGTTCAATGGGCGGAGCACCTGGCAGTCGTTGGCTGCTCTCGGCCCTGCCGCGGTGGGGTGGTTGGCCGGCGCCCTGGGCCTTGGGCTGCTGGGCTGGACGGTCGGGGCGCCCGTGGCTGCTCCCCGGGCCGACGTGGCAGCACCCGCCGCGGCCGTCCCGACCGCCGCCGTCCCGACGGCAGCCGTCCCGACGGCAGCCCTCCCGACCGCAGCCGAACCGCTGGCCGACCTCGATTACCTCAGGACGCCGATCCCGTTCGTGCGCCTGACCAGCCCTGACGGGTCGCCCACGACGATGCGGGAGCTGGCCAGGACCCAGGCTCGGCTCCTGGTGTTCGTGAGCTCCAGCTGCAATCCCTGCGCCGAGATCATCAGCGCCCTGCCGGGGTGGACGGCCGACCTCGGGCCGGCGGTCGCCGTCCATGCCGTGCTCCGGCAGGAACCCGAGTCCGTCGCGCGTGACCTGCCTGACGTGGTGGCGGACGCCCTGTTCGCGCAGGACGGTTCGGCCCACGAGATTCTTGGGATCCAGGCCACGCCGGCCGCGGTCCTGCTCGGCGCCGACGGGCTGTTGGCGGGTGGACCGGTGTTCGGTGGTGCCGCGATCCGGGAGTTGGTGGCCGAGATCCTCGATCAGCTCGCCGGGGAGCCCGCGACGTAATCGGTCAGCCGCCTGCTGGCAAGCTCGGGGTGGAACCCCGCGGCTTTGATCTTGGACAGCGACAGCGTGCTGTGCCGGGGCCTGGGGGCTGTCGGCTTCCCGGCCGCGTATTCCTCGGTGGTCACCGGCGCCACGTCCCGCGCGCTCCGTCCGGCCCGCACGAAGATGTCGGAGGCGACCTCGAACCAGGAGTGGACGGGTCCGTCGCTGGTCAGGTTGTAGGTGCCGAACGGGGCCCGGGTGGTCAGCAGGTGGACGATGCCGGCCGCCAGGTCGGCGGTGAACGTGAGCCGGCCGAACTGGTCGGCGACCACGCTGGGCTTTACCCCCCGACGAGCCAGATCGAGCATGGTGGCAACGAAGTTGCGGCCCTCGCCGATCACCCAACTGGTGCGGACGAGGTAGTGCTGCGGCAGGGTCGCCACCAGGGCGTCGCCGGCGGCCTTCGTCTGGCCGTACACGCCGAGCGGGCTGAGCGGTTCGTCCTCGTCGTGTTCGAGGCGGGTGCCGTCGAAGACGTAGTCGGTGGACACGTGCACCAGCGCGATCCGGTGGGCCCGGGCGATCTCGACGAGGCGGCCGAGCCCGGTGACGTTCACCTCCCAGCAGGTCCGCCGTCCCGGCTCGGTCTCCGCGGCGTCGACGGCGGTGTAGGCGGAGGCGTTGATGATCGTGCCGACCCCCTCCCAGTCGAAGCCGGTCAGGGTGGCGGGATCGGTGAGGTCGATGTCGGGGAGGTCGAGACCGATCGCGTCGGGCAGCACCGCGCTCAGGGCCCGTCCGAGCTGTCCCCCGGCGCCCACGATCACGGTCCTGCGGGGGGCCATGGGGACGACGTCGGCCCAACGCGGGTGGGCCTGATCGGCTTCGGAGATCTCGGCTTCGGCCAACGGAATCGGCCACTCGATCGCCAGGGTTTCGTCGGCGAGGTTGACGTAGGTGTATTCGGCTCGGGCGTGCGGGCTCCAGTGCTGGTTGACCAGGTAGGAGTAGACGGTGTCGGCCTGCAGCGCCTGATAGGAGTTCGCAACCCCACGCGGCACGTAAACGGCCTTATCCGGGCCCATGTCGAGGGTGGCAACGGTGCCGAATCCGGGGCCGGGTCGAAGATCGACCCAGGCACCGAAGATGCGGCCGGCGGCGAGGCTGACCAGTTTGTCCCAGGGCTCGGCGTGGAACCCGCGGGTGACGCCGGCGTCGCTGTTGAACGACATGTTGTTCTGCACCGGACCAAAGTCGGGCAGCCCGAGGGCCGTCATCTTCTCGCGCTGCCAGTTCTCCTTGAACCAGCCACGGGCGTCGCCGTGCAATGGCAGGTCGAGGACCAGCAGGCCGTCGATGGCGGTGGGGTGGAGGGCGAGGTCGCTCATGAGGTTCCTACTGGCCGGTCGTGGCGTACTTGGCTTCGGTGTCCCGCTTCATCGGACGCCACCAGGCTTCGTTGGCGCGGTACCAGTCGATGGTGGCGGCCAGGCCGTCCTCGAAGTGGGTGTACCGCGGCTCCCACCCCAGTTCGGCGCGCAGTCGGGAGGCGTCGATGGCATAGCGCAGGTCGTGGCCGGCCCGGTCGGTGACGTGGTCGTAGGCGTCGGCGGGCCGGCCCATCAGGGTGAGGATCAGCTCGATGACGCTCTTGTTGTCCTTCTCCCCGTCCGCGCCGATCAGGTAGGTCTCGCCGAGCCGGCCGGCCTCGATGATCCGCAGCACCGCGGCGTTGTGGTCGTCGACGTGGATCCAGTCCCGCACGTTCAGCCCAGCCCCGTACAGCTTCGGACGCACCCCGTCGATCACGTTGGTGATCTGGCGGGGGATGAACTTCTCGACGTGCTGGTAGGGCCCGTAGTTGTTCGAGCAGTTGCTGATGGTGGCGCGCACCCCGAACGACCGCACCCAGGCGCGCACCAGCAGGTCGGAGCCGGCCTTGGTCGCCGAGTACGGGCTGGACGGGTTATAGGGGGTGGTCTCGGTGAAGCGCGCCGGGTCGTCGAGTTCCAGATCGCCGTACACCTCGTCGGTGGAGATGTGGTGGTAGCGCGTGTCGTGGCGCCGGACCGCCTGCAGGAGTTCGTACGTGCCGATCAGGTTGGTCTGGAGGAACGGCCACGGGTCGTTCAGGGAGTTGTCGTTGTGCGACTCCGCCGCGAAGTGCACCACCACGTCGTGCCCTGCGACCAGCCCGTCGACCAACCCTGCGTCACCCACCGAGCCGTGGACGAACCGGAACCGGCTTTCCGGAAGGCCCGCGAGCGACGCCCTGCTGCCGGCGTAGGTGAGCGAATCCAGCACCGTCACGGAGTGCTCGGTGTGTTCCAGGAGATGGCGGGTGAAGTTACTGCCGATAAAGCCGGCGCCGCCGGTGACCAGGAACGCAGACATGGCTGCATTCTACGGCTCGGGCCGTCCGTGACAGACTGAGGACCGTGCGCGGAATCATTTTGGCGGGGGGGTCGGGAACAAGGCTGCACCCGATCACGATGGGTACAAGCAAGCAACTCGTCCCGGTGTATGACAAACCGATGATCTATTACCCCTTGTCAACCCTGATTCTGGCGGGGATCCGCGACATTCTGGTGATCAATACCCCCCACGAGCAGGCCGCTTTCCAGCGCTTGTTGGGTGATGGCTCCCGCTTCGGCATCCACCTCGGCTACGCCACCCAACCGGAGCCGAAGGGCCTGGCGCAGGCCTTCACGATCGGTGCCGACTTTCTCGGCGGGCAGAAGGCGTGCCTGGTGCTCGGCGACAACATCTTCCACGGTCACGGGTTGGGCCACCAGTTGCAGCGGCTGACCGACATCGACGGTGCCGCGGTGTTCGGCTACTGGGTGGCCGATCCCCAGGCCTACGGGGTCGTCGAGGTGAACGCGGACGGCCGGGCGATCTCGATCGAGGAGAAGCCGGCGAAGCCGAAGTCCCACTACGCCGTGCCCGGGCTGTACTTCTACGACGAGGCGGTCACCCAGATCGCCGCCGACCTGGCCCCCTCAGCCCGAGGCGAGTACGAGATCACCGACATCAACCGGGTCTACCTCGATCAGGGACGCCTGGCCGTCTCGATTCTGCCGCGGGGCACCGCGTGGCTGGACACCGGAACGTTCGACTCGCTGAACGACGCGGGCAACTTCGTCCGCACCATCCAGGCCCGGCAGGGACTGCAGGTCGGCTGCCCCGAAGAGGCCGCCTGGCGCGCAGGATTCCTCAACGACGAGGAGCTTCAGGCGCGGGCCGAGGCCTTGGCCAAGTCGGGCTACGGGCAGTATCTGCTCGGCCTGTTGGCGTAGCGGTCCGCTCCCGGTCTCCCCCAGGGGGAGGTCTCAGTAGGCGCCCAGGGGTCGCAGGACGGCCTGCAACGTCCGCAGCAGGATGTTCAGGTCGCGCACCATCGTCCAGTTGTCGACGTAGTACAGGTCGAGTCGGACGGTGTCGCTCCAGGACAGATCGGAGCGTCCCGACACCTGCCACAGGCCGGTCATGCCGGGCCGGACGTCGAGACGGCGATGGACGTGGTCCTCGTAGCGGCTGACCTCGAGCGGCAGCGCCGGACGGGGGCCGACGAGGCTCATCTGGCCGCGCAACACGTTGAACAGTTGCGGGAGTTCGTCGAGAGAGAACCGCCGGATGAATCGACCGACCCTGGTGATGCGGGGGTCGTCCTTCATCTTGAACAGCACACCGTCAGCCTCGTTGTGCTGCGCCAGTTCGGCGACCCGGGCCTCGGCGTCCACGTACATCGAGCGGAACTTGAAGCACGAGAAGAGTTCGCCCTTGATGCCCACGCGCACCTGCCGGAACAGGACGGGGCCCGCGTCGGAGAACCGGATGGCGGCGGCCACCGCCAGCATGACGGGCGAGAACACCACGATCAGCAGGGCCGACCCGACCAGGTCGAAAACGCGCTTGCCCCAGCGTGCGGACTTCTGGGTGCTGGGGGGTTCCACGTGCACCAGCGGCATCCCGGCCACCGGACGGACGTGCAGCCGTTCGGCCGCAATGTCGGTGAGGGCCGGGACGACGATCAGGTGCGCATCCTCGGTTTCCAGGTCCCGGGCCATTTCGTTGAACCGGTGGGCCCGGGGAAGGAGCCCTCGGCGAAGATCACGGTGCTGGCGCCCGTCCGCCGCACCGCGCTGAGGGCGTCCTCAGGGGTGCCGGCGACCGGAATCCCGGAACGGGTCTCGGCCAGCGAGGAATCCCGCACCAACGCTCCGATGACCTCGTACCCGAGCCAGGACTCCCTGGCCAGGACGGCCGCCACGTCGTCGATGTGGGCGGGTGAACCGGCGATGAGGACGGGGATCCGGAGCCCGCCCTGTCGGCGCAGCAGGTGCAGGAGGCGGCGTGCCGTCGCACGTCCGAGGATCAGCAGGGGGATGCCGAGGCAGAACTGCAGGACGAAGAACCCGCGCGACAGCGGGTATTGGGTCAGGTAGCCCAGGATCCCCAGCATGCCCGCGGTGATCAGGGAGGCGATGAGGATCGAGCGGTATTCCGACGTCCCAGTGCCGATCTTCTGGACGGAGTACGCCCCGGCGCACACGAGGCCGAACATCCAGACCAGGACGAGGACGGCCGCAATGGGCGGAAGGAGTTGCGCCAGGTCGGAGGCTTCGGTGGGGAACAGCGCGAGGTTGTTGCGTCCGTAGACGGCCATCAGGCTGGCGGCAATGATGACGATCAGGTCGATGACGACGAGCCCACCCACCAGCCTGCGATCACTGTGCGTGCGTTGCCGCCACAGTTCGCGCGACCGTGCTGCCTTCTCCGTGAGCATCTGCCCCATTGTCATGAATGCCGTCTCCCCCCCAGGAATGTCTGGCACCCCGGCTGACGGACGCACACGATCCAGCAGTTTTCTGAGAGGAGCCTTAACAATCGACGCTTCAGTATGCCCGTCGGGGCATTGAGCGGGCAACCGGAGCCCTGCGGTGGCCCCGAAAGGGTGAATCTCGTGTTGAACGTTCAGGGGCGGCAGGTGCCGGCGGCGGGCCGCCCGACGGCTGCCCTCGCCGCGGGGGCGGCCGGGATAGCATGACCCGGTGACGTCTGACAGCCCCGCGGTGCCCTTGAGCGTGCGGGTGATGTTGGGGCACGCGGCGGTGCAACGTGTCGCGGATCTGCACGCGGTGGACATCCTGCATCTCAAAGGGTTCGCCCTGGACGACACCGTCAGTTGGGCGGGCCGCGTCGGCTCGGATGTCGACGTGCTGGTGCGTCCCGATCACGTCGGACGGTTCCTCGACGCGTTGTCGGCGTCCGGGTGGAACTTGTCGATCGGGTTTGAGGCCGGCTCCCCGTTCGGCCACGCCGCGACTCTCCTGCACGACGTGTGGGGCTACGTGGACGTCCATCGCCTCTACCCGGGCATCACGATGTCTCCTGCGGCCGCTTTCGACATCCTCTGGGGAGAGCGCGGCGAGTCCGAGATCGCCGGCGCCCGCTGTCCGGTGCCGAGCTTGGCCGGTCAGGCCGTCATCCTGGTCCTCCACGCCGCCCGTTCCGAGGACAAGGCCCGTGGCCTGCGTGACGTCGACGCTGCGTGGGGAGGGCCACCCCTCAGCAGCGGCAGGGCATCACCGAACTGGTCGGCCGCCTGGGTGCTGAAGTGGCGCTCGCCGCGGCGGTCGGCAACCTCGACGAGTTCCAGGATCGTCCCGATCACGACCTGTGGAAGGTCGTGTCGCAGGGGGGCACCCGCATCGAGGAGTGGTGGGCCCGGATCAAGGCGGCGCCCACCGTGGGGGACTCGATCCGGTTGGTGCTGCGGGCGCCGCTGGTCAACGTGGAGCACCTGGCTGTGGTTCTGGGACGGACTCCCACCCGCTGGGAGGTTGTGCAGGAGTTCTTCGCGCGGCCGCTGCGTGGGTTGCGGGAGGAGTGGCGCGTGCGACACGACCCTTCCGGGGGGGCGCGATGAGCACCCGGCTGCACCGGCCGGGGGACGTGGCCGCCGTCGAGTTGGACGGCGTGGTGTACGTGGCCCGGGTCCCGGCCGGGTCCATTCAGGTCCTGCAGGGTTCCGCGGCACTGATCTGGGGCGAGGCCCACCGTGGGGATCGCCCCGGCCTGACCGCACGGGTGGCGGGCCAGGTCGGGATCGCTCCCGACGACGTCCGCGCCGATGTCGACCAGTTTGTCGACCTGCTGCTGGCTCAGGGGCTGCTCGTCGAGGAGCGCAGCGCGCCCGACCTCAGCGCCCCAGCGTGAGTGCGGTGATGGTCGCCACCGCACGCTCGATCTCGTCGAAGACCAGCTCGTTGACTTCGTCGCCGCGACGGTAGGGATCCTCGACGTCGTCATCGATCTCCGGCACGGGAGAGCGGTGTCGGACGGCGAGCCGGGTCAGCGCGGCCAGTCTGGCCGCGGGCGAGGAGGCACCAGCCGCCAACAAGTCCGCTTCGGGAACCTGAGTGGCGAGGCGGGCGAACTCCTTGAGCGTGAAGCTGTGCCTCACCGCAGCCGGCCACAGCGACACCGCCTGCCCGCGGTGCGCCCGGGTCATGCCCAACACCAGACTGGCCCCCCGGACGTGCCGCTCGGTGAGCAGGCGTGCGCGAAAGCGCCAGGGTCGACGCCTCGACCCAGAAGCAGGTTTCCGATGGGCGCGGACACGGGCTCCCCGACCAGTGCCATCGTTCCCGCGCTGGCGACGGTGATGTCGGAAGCGTCGGCGAGGGAGGATCCGAGCAGCAACTGGGCCGCCGGGGAACGGCAGATGTTGCCGGTGCACACCATGAGCACCCTGACCGCTTCCGGGCCGGCGCCCCTCGGGTCGGCGGTCACGCTGGTACGGGCCTCACGCCCGGGGGATGGCATCACGTGGCTCGCGGTTCACGCAGCGAGCTTGCGAGCCCGCTTGGGTGAGCGCCGGGCCGGCTGGTCGTTCGTGACCGCGTCGGTGTCCTTGGCGTCCCGACGACCGTAGCCGTAGTAGGTGCCCTCGCCGGCTGTGAGGTTGAGCGCGAAACCGGCGATCTCGACATCCACGGTCTTGAGGGACTTCAGCGCGGCGGCCACGTCATGCTTCTTGCTTCGGCCGGCGCTGACCACCAGTAACATGCCGCCGACGAGGCGGCTGATCAGCACGGGGTCGATGACCGGGAGAACCGGGGCGCTGTCGACGACGACGAAGTCGAAGGCGGCCAACAACTGCTTGATGAGGTCGGCGAACGCGTCCGACCCCAGCAACTCGCTCGGGTTCGGCGGAATCGCGCGCCCCGAAGCACGGAACATGCTGGTGTCGCCCCACCGCTGGGCCACGTCGTGAACGGTCGCGCGGCCCAACAGGATGGTGGTCAGGCCGACCTCGCCCTCCAGTCCCATGGCCCGGGCGACCGATGGGTTTCGCAGGTCCGCGTCCACGAGGAGCACCTTGGCGCCCGAATCGGCCATGGCGATGGCGAGGTTGACCGCGGTGGTGGTCTTCCCGTCTCCCGGGATGGCCGACGAGACCACGAACGAGTGCTTGCCCCCGGTCGTCACGTCCACGAACTGCACGTTGGTGCGCAGGCGGCGGAACTCCTCAGCGGCCGTACCGTGCGGATCGGTCATCATGACCAGGGCCCCACGGTCGGCGTTCTTGATGCGACGCAGGGAGCCCAGCAGCGGCTTGGGAGACAGGGCCGCGAGGTCGGCCTCGGACCGGATTCTGGTGTCAAGGAAGTGCCGCAGCAGCACGAACCCGATTCCCAGCGCGAGTCCGGCGAGCAGTCCGAGGGCCACGTTGCGGGGGACGTCAGGGCTTTCGGGGGCGACGGGGGTGCTGGCAGGGACGACGGGGGTCGCCTCGACCGTGCCTCCGGTGGAAGCGATCAATCCGGAGTACTTGCCTCCGATCACGGCGAGCTGCGGTGCGACGGCGTTGGCGATGTCGGTGGCGAGTTTGGCCGAGGACGCCCGAGCCGTGATGCTCAGGATCGGGGCGCGTTCTGACACGGTCGCGGTGATGTTGATCGGGGCGTCGGCGGGGAGCCCCAACCCTTGGCGCAGCGGGTCGAGCAGGGTCGGTGACCCCAGCAGTTCCACGTAGGTGCCGAGGTCGTCCTTCGACACGACGTAGCCACTCGCGGTGGAGGAGAGGAACACGCGGGTGCTCGCCGCATACACGGGGGTCGTGCTGAGCGACACCAGCAGAGTCGCCGAGATGACCAGCAGAACGCAGGTGAGCAGCGTCCGCCAGTGTCGACCAAGGATCCTCAGCACATCTCGGAGCGGCACGTCTTCCCCCACGTTGTCGGTGTCTCCTGCTCGTGTCATTGTCCCACACGCCACAAGCAGGGCCGACGGGTCGGCCGGGCCGCCCAACCGAGTACCATGGCAGTTCTGCCGCCGGAAGGGTACAAGCGTGCGCATTCTCCGCGTTTCCCACAGTGCGGTCGTCGCAGCCTGGCGGGAACGTGAGCGTGCGTTGAGCGCACTGGGCCACGATGTGGTCACCCTGAGTGCCCGCTGGGACGAGGGTGGCGTGCCGATCACCCTGCACCCCCCCTGCCGGGGAGCAGGTCACCGGCCTCCGCATCGTTCGGGAGTCATCCCGCGTTGTTCGGTTCACGACCCCACGCCGTTGTGGCGGGCGCTCAGTGAGTCGTGGGACGTCATCGAACTGCACGAGGAGCCGTTCGCCCTCGCCACCGCCGAGATTCTCGCGCTGCGCGCTCCGGCGGCAGCGGGCACCGTACTCTCACTCTGCGCAGAACATTCGGAAGCGGTATCCGGTTCCTTTCCGGTGGTTCGAGCGTGGGCCTGCGGCACGCAGCCGCGGTCAGCGTCTGCAACACCGAGGCTGGCCAGGATCTGTGAGGACAAGGGGGTTTCCCGGCAGGGCGCGGCTGATTCCGTTGGGGTTGGACGTTCGTCACTTCACCCCCGCCGCCGAACCGGTTCAGCGTTCCGTGCCCGATCAGGTGGTCGTCGGCTACGTCGGACGGTTCGCCCCCCACAAGGGGGTGGACGTGCTGCTGGCCGCCATCGCCGCGGACACCGGGCTCAGGCTTCGCCTGGCCGGGGCAGGCCCCCCAGCGGGATGAACTGGGTGCGGCGGTCGAGCGGCTGGGGCCTGGTGGACCGCGTCGGAGTTCGTCGGCTCGCTGGGTCAGGACGCGTTGCCCGGGTTCTACTGGTCATTGGACGTTCTCGCCGTCCCGTCCCGCCGACCCCGGAGCTGGCCTCGAGCAGTTCGGCCGGGTCGCGGTCGAGGCGATGGCGTGCGGCGTTCCCGTCGTGGCGAGTGACAGCGGAGCCCTGTCAGACGTGGTCGGCGGTGCCGGGTTGTTGGTGCCTCCCGGCGACGCCGACCGGCTGCGGGAGGCTCTGCTCCGGGTGGGTCTCGACCCCGCTCTCGCCCACCGGCTGCGCACAGCCGGGCTGGCCTTCGCCGCGACCTGCGACTGGCCGGTGGTGGCGCAACGCTACCTGGAGCACGCCACGATGCTGCACGAGCCCACTCCTCCGGCGCGAGCCGGTCGGCGGGCGCGGGATCGAGGTGGTCCTGGTGGCCTACGGCTCGCCGGAGTTGGTGCGCACGGCCCTTTTGAGCCGGTCCGTTCCCTGCCCGTGACGGTGGTGGACAACTCGTCCCTGCCCGCGATCCGGGGCGCTGTGCGACGAGTTGGAGGTGTCGCTATCTCGACCCCGGCCGCAACGGCGGCTTCGCGTTCGGCGTCAACACCGCCCTCGGGCGCAGCGGCAGGTGCCTGACGGCGACGTGCTGCTGCTCAACTTGACGCCGTCGTCTCGGTCGAGGACGTCCGGCTGCTTCAAGCAGCGCTGCGTGGATGGAGCCGGACGTCGCGAGTGTCGGCCCGGCTCAGGTGGACGCGGCGCGGTGCCCGGGCGCGGGTGGGCTGGCCGTTCCCCTCTCCGGTCGGCACCTGGCTGGAGGCCGTGGGTCTCCGCTGCGGCTCAGGCCGGCCTCGGAGTTCGTGATCGGGTCGGTTCTGCTGTTGCGCTGAGGCCCTCGAGCAGCTGGGGGGCCTGGACGAACGGTTTCTCTACCGAAGAGACCGACTGGGCCTACCGGCGTCGCTGTTGGGGTGGCGTCACCCTCGAAGTGCCCGCGGTGACGGCGATCCACCTGGGGCTGCCACGAGTAGCGATCCGGCCCGGCGCGAGGCTCATTTCACGGGTCGCAGGAGCGCTACCTGCAAGCACTTCGGCGCTGGGCTGGCAGGCCGCGAGAGCCGGGCAGCTCGTCGGCTCCGTCCTGCGCGGGGCTGTGCTGCCGGGTGAGCGTGGCTCAGGCGGCCCGCGCCCGTGCCAACTGTACCTACGGGGACCGGCCAGAGCCGACTCCAGCTACCGGGGGGGAGAGCGCGTGAGGGAGTTGTTGCGTTTCCGCGCAGTGGTGTGGACGGCGAGCGTTCCGGGCACGTTGCTGGTCGGAGCGGTCGCGCTCGGACTCGGGCGCATCATCCCCGCGCAGCCCGAAATCGCGTTGGCCATCGCGGGGGCGATCCTGGTCCTGGGGATCACCGCGGCCGAGCCGGCCGTGATCCCGCTGCTGGCAGTGCCGTTGCTCCTGGTGGGGCACCGGGTCGGAGCGGGGTCAGTCAATGTCTCGGTGTCGGACGCCGCGCTTCTGATGGCGACCGTCGTCGCGCTCGTCTTCACGACCAGGCCGCTGTCGCCCGTCCTGCGCAACCTGCTCTGGTTGTCGGCGCTCCCTACCAGTTCGCCACCCTGTTCACGGTGGTGGCGAACCCGTTCCTGGCGAACACCGTGGAATGGTTCCACGCGTGGGTGAGCGTGTCGGGCGCCCTGCTCGTCGGCTGGACGATCGGCCGCGCCGGTCACGCCAAGGCGGGGCTGTCCCTGTTCCTTCTCGCGGCCTTGGCGCTGGCCGTCGTCACCATCGCGCAGGGCGGTCTGCAGGTGGCCTCGGGCAACTTCGGTCCGGTCTACGTGCGGTGGCCGTACGACATGCACAAGAACCTCGTCGGGACACTCCTGGCGTTCGGGGCGATCACGGCCTACGTGCGTCCCCCGTGGATGGGTGGACCAACGTTGGGCGCGCGCCGCGTTCTGGACCCTGGCCGGAGTGGCCGCCACGCAGTCGAGGCAGGCGATCATCGGGCTGGGGTTCGCGATCTTCGCCGTGGTGCTGCGTGTCGAGCGGGTGCCGGCTGGGCTGGCGGGATCTGCTTCCAACGTCCGCCGACAGTGCCGGCCTGCTCGCTGACTCTGGTAAGGCGGCGGTACTGGTTCGTCGCTCGAAGCTGATCCTGCTCGCGGTGATTCCCGCGCGGTGGCGGTGGTGCTCACCCTGGTCAGGGACCGGGTGGCATCGGGCAATCAATTCAACTCCTTCTTCCAGCGCATCGACTGGTTCGGCGAGACGATCGCGTTCTGGAGCGGGTCGCCGTGGTTGGGCCACGGCCTGCGCTTCTGGTACCGGGGCTGTTGGGTTTTCAACCGCCGAACGCGGAACTTCGAAGTGCTCGCCGCGGCGGGACTTCTTGGGCTGGCGGCCTTCCTCACCTGGATGATCGGCACCCTGGCGGTGCTGTGGCGAATGGACCCCACCTACGGCACCCTCGCGGTCTGGTCGTGCTTTCGCGCTTCGTTCAAAGGCAGTTCGACCAGTTCTGGGTCGGGGCCCAGGTCAACGTCCCGTTCGCGGTGGCCGGCCTCTGTGTGGGGGCGGCAGCGTTGGCAGGCCAGGAGCGAAGGCTTGCCGGGGCCACCGTCGTGCCACGCCCGATCAAGGCGACGTCGTGACCCGGTGCCTCGCGTCGAACGCGGGAGGCATCGCGTGGCCGCGCTGAGGATCGTCCACGCAGTCTGCACGGCCGCGTTTGCGGGCGTCGAGCGTTACGTGACCGTTCTCGCCGCTTCGCAGCTTGACTCCGGACATCAGGTGGGGGTCGCCCAGATCGCCGTCGCCGGTGGGTCGCGGCGAGGATCGACGGCGACAGCACGGTCGTCCACCCGGGGTGCTATCCTGCCCGGCCGTGGGCCCGCGTCCAGCGAGAACCTGGCGTCCTGGTGGCGCAACGCCTGAGGCCGAGAAAGAGACCCGGGTGGCCGTCGAGGCGTTCGGGTTGTCGGGCCTGGCTGACCGGGGTGGCGACTCGACATCGCGGGGACGGCGCGCAACGCGCGGAACTGACCCGCCTCGCACGGCCTCGGACTGGACTCCTCGGTGCATTTCCTGGGGTTTCGCTCGGATATCCCAGCGCTCATGCAGGAGGCCGGCATTCTGCTTGCCACCGCTCCGTCCGAGCACTTCGGCCTCACCGTCCTCGAGGCCATGGCGGCCGGCCTCCCGGTGGTCGCCACGGGAGCGGCAGGCCACCTCGAGACGATGGGGGCTGCTGCCGAGCCGGCAGTGTTCCCACCCGGGGACGCCGCCACCGCAGCGGCGCTGCTCGCCCGACTGGCCCGATGACGTCGACCGCAGGGACGCTTACGGGCGGTTGGTGAGTGATCCAGCGGGACCGCTTCACCGTCGAGGCGCAGGCACGCTCCACTGAGGCCGTCTACCGGAGCGTGCTGTGACGGATCTCGTCCTGCTCTCCCTCGAAGTGTGGGATCAGGTCTGGCGTCGAAACCAGTACCTCGTCGCCGGCCTGCTTCGGACCGACCCAAGCTGCGGGTGCTGTTCGTGGGCCGGCCGCGGACCCCCTGCACGCCCTCGCGTCGCGCCGTCGCCCGCAGGTGGGGCGGGGGCTCCGGACTGTCGCGCTCGAGGGGGTGGCGGCGGGCCGGCTGTGGTCATTCCAGCCCACCAAGTTGCTCCCGCGACGTCTCGATCCCCGTGTCGACGAGCGGGCGGCCCGGTGAGGTGCGCCGTGGCCGGCCGCCTCGGCTTCGACGACCCGATCCTGTGGGTGAACGACCCCGTCGGGGCCACCACGCTGAAGGTGACGGGTTGGGCGGGCCTCTACGACATCACCGATGACTGGCTCGAAGCGGAACGTACGCCGGCTGAACACGCACGGCTGGTGCGCGACGAAGACGCCTTCCTGTGCGCGCCTGTGTTGGTGGTGGTGGTGTGCAGCCCCGGACTCGTTGCGACGCAGAGCCCGGGCCTTTCGGCTCACACGCTGGTGCGGAACGCGGTTGACGTGGAGGAGTACCGCGTGCGGAGGCCGCGGCCAGACCTGCCAGAGGGTCCGGTCGCTCCCTACCTCAGGGCACGATTCACCGACCGCATCGACGTGGGTTGTGCGTGGACACCGCCACGGCTCTGCGAGGACGGGGAGCCTCGTGCTGGTCAGGCCCGCGCCGCTGGAGGCTGGAGCGGCGCGGCGGAGGGCGGCGGGGGTGTTGTTGTTGGGCCGGGCCCGAAGGATCGCCGGAGGTGCTGCGTCCCCTGCTGCAGCACGCCGATGTTCTGTCGTCCGCACGTGGTGACGTCCTTCACCGACAGCCTCGACCCGATCAAGCTGTACGAGTACCAAGCGGTGGGGCGCCCGGTGGTCAGCACCCCGGTGGCAGGTTTCCGCGACAGCGGGGACCCCAGGTGAGTGTGGCCTCGGCCCCGACTACCGAACAGGTCTCCCGCGCGCTGCCGTCCGAATCGCGCTTCCCCGAGGGCGCGCGGACGGTACGTCCCGGACCAGGGCGGACCGTGTCGATCGGATGCGCGCGGTCTCATCGAGGGGTGCGGGGACAACGACAGCGCGTTGAGGTGGGCGCCCTCCCTGAGCGCTTGGTGACGGACAGGCCGAGGACTGCCCGCCGCCGCATCACCTTCTGAGGCTGTCCCGCAGCAACGCGTGAGGCTCCGCCATGAGGAGGCCCAGGTGTACTTTCCAGCGGAGAATCCGATGCCATCGAGGGGTGCCCCCAAGGAACGGGGACACGTCGTAGCGGTAAGGGTCGATGTAGGCCGCCGTGTCCCCGAAGACTTCGTGCATGCACGGCGTGTCGGAGACGACGATGCGGGCTCCGGCGCTGAGGGCCTCCAGCGGTGGCAGCCCGAACCCCTCGTAGAACGTGGGGAACAGGAACGCTTTGCATTCCCGCATGAGGGTCTTGGCTTCGCCATCGCTGACATAGCCGAGCAACTTGACGTTCTCGGCCACCCGGGCGCCGGGCCCGGCTTTGAAGACGGCCGCGTTGACCGATCCGGCGACCCCGAAGACGGTCTCCGGGTGCCTGGCAGCGACCTCGGCGACCCACGTGACATTCTTGTTCGGTTCCAGGCTGCTGAGCGCGAAGTAGTACTCCCCAGGAGTCAGCTGATACTTCTCGAGTGCTCGTTCGTCTGCCCCAATAGCTTCAAAGTGTTGCCAGGCGTTCGGAATGACCGCGATGCTCGCCTCCTCGACGCGGTAATAGCGCAGGATCTCCGTCTTTGAGAAGTTCGACACCGTGATGAGGGCCGGCGCACGCTTCGTGGCGTTGAAGAACAAGAGCTTGTACCACAGGGCGGAAGCGCCGCTGAAGAACTGGGGAAAGGCATTCACCTTCATGTCGTGGATACAGACGATTCCTGGGTTGACCACGCGGTGCAGGTGTTGCAGAGGTTCAACGATGGCGTGGCGTCTGCGCGTAGAGTGGAGGGGGCAAGCGTTCCCAGAGTTGACCCGAAAGGCCGCCGGTCCGGGTGGCCGGCGATGTTGTCGTACACGGGAAGGTCGGTGGCTCCTGCTGGCACGACGACCTCGATCCACCCTGGCTCGGCCACCTTGTCGAGTTCCTTTGGCAGTTCACCGGCGTAGCGCTCGACACCGGTGATCCCTGCGGGTCAGGAACCGCCCGTTGACCGACAACCCGGCTGGCGGGTCGTCGGTGCTCCCCTGTAGCCGATGCCGCCGGGGGGTGAAAGAGCCAGTGGTGTGTCGTCCGGTGTTGTCCAGGTCCGTAGGCTCGCCAGTGTTACGGGCCATTGTCGTGTGCACCTGTTCGCCGAGCCGAAGCCATGTGGCCTACCCTAGCTGGGTCGATCATGGCTGGGGTTGTTCAGTGCGCCCAGAATGTCTGCCGCTGGCGTGGGCGGAACTGCAATCAGAGAGAATCCGGCCAACAAAATGAGGGCCCCGCCTTCTGGTCAGCACGCCGGGCGCGACTAGGCGACAGGCCCGGGCCTCACCACGTCTGTCGCTAGACTCACGGACCGTGAGGGGATTGGGACAACTCGCTGCCCGCAGTCGGTCGTGGCTTGGGCCCGTGTGGAGTCAGGCAGCCGCGCCACCACCCGCACAGGTGTCGGCCTTGGGTCGTAACCATCCTATGGGCTATTCGCGTGTTGTTGCGTGCACCCCTCTGTGTCAACCTTAGGTAAGGCGCCAGGAAGGTCCTGATCAGTGCCGTGAAGAGGGCGGGGAGGAGTGATCCCTGATGACCGCAGCACTGACAATGGCTGGAGTGGTGGGGCAAGCTGGCCCTAAGGCCAGGTTCCCGATCCGCAGGTCCCGGAGCAGACATGAAGCGTCGCACCTATACGGCGAAGTACAAGCGGGACATTTTGGCCGAGTGCGAGGCGTTCGACCGGGACGACAAGGGTGCCCTGCTAGCGCGGAGGGCCTAGCACACGTCGCTGATCGGGCCTGGCGCACAGCAACCAGCGATCAGGTAGTCCCGGAAGCCTTGGGACGGCCGTCGGGGGTGCGCGCCGGCGCGAGCGCCCGGCGAGGGACTGTCCCGGCTCCGTAAGGAGAACCAACGGTTGACCACCGGAGCTCGAGACGGCGCGGAAGGTGATCGAGATCCAGGAAAACTCTCGGTCTGCTGGAGCAGTTCTCGACCGGCAGCAGCACGAGCAGCGAGAACCTTGATCGAACGGGACGATCCTCGAACTGGTCCCACTGGTGGGCGTGAAGGCCGCCTGCGCCGCGTAGGCCGGTCCTGGGCCACCCACTACCGACACCACCGGCAGTCCCCGAAACCCGTCCCACCGGCCAAGGCCCGCAGCGCCGGCCGAGGGCCTTGCCAACGCAGGGGAACAGGCCGCCGTGGTGGAGGTGTTGCACAGTCGAGCGGTTCATCGACCTGGCACCCGCCGAGATCCTACGCCATCCTGCTCGATGAGGGCGTCCACCTGCTCGGTCTCGACCCGTATCGGCTCCTCCGCGCTCATTCGGGGAGGTCCGCGAACGGCGTGCCCAAGCAACCCACCCGGCCCGGGTCAAGCCCGAACTGATCGCTGAAACCCCTAACCAAGTGTGGTCGTGGGACATCACGAAGCTGCGCGGGCCGGTCAAGTGGACCTACTACCACCTGTACTGCATCATCGACATCTACTCCCGCTACATCGTCGGCTGGATGGTCGCCAGCCGCGAGTCCGCCGAACTCGCCGAACGGCTGTTCACCGACACCATCACCAAGCAAGGCATCGACCGCGGCCGGTTGACCATCCACGCCGACAACGGCTCCTCAATGGCCTCGGAAACCGGTCGCGTTCCTGCTCGCCGACCTCGGGGTGACCAAGTCCCACTCCGCCCGCACGTGTCGAACGACAACCCCTACTCGAAGCCCATTTCAAAAGCTGAAATACCGCCCCGACAGTTCCCCGACCGAATTCGGCAGCCTCGAAGACGCCCGCGCCTTCCTGGACCAGGTTCTTCGCCTGGTACCACCATGCTCACCGGCACTCCGGGATCGGCATGCACACCCCGCCGCCGTCCACCACGGCCACGCCGACACCATCCACCAACAACGAGCCACCGTCCTCAGCCAGGCCTACACCGCGCACCCCGAACGGTTTGACGTCCACCACCCCGTCCCGCCGCTTTGCCCGTCGCTGCCTGGTTAAACTGACCCCAGAGGTAGCCCAAACTCAACAACCCCGATCAACAACTGACTCAACAAGGTTGACATCTTCCGCCCACGCTGGTC
Organism: Propionibacteriaceae bacterium; assembly: GCA_016717345.1. Classification (GTDB taxonomy): domain Bacteria; phylum Actinomycetota; class Actinomycetes; order Propionibacteriales; family Propionibacteriaceae; genus Propionicimonas. The sequence goes on along the minus strand of JADKFR010000008.1, from coordinate 4,101 downwards.
GTCAAACCAAGGGTTGGAGTGTTCCCGAAAAAGTAGAGGCATGGTTTTTAGGCCGCGAGTTCGTGGATGTGTCTGAATCCTAGCTCGTATTCGTGTGGTGTCAAATAGCCTAGTGTTGAGTGCCTGCGGGTGTGGTTGTAGTACATTTCGATCCATTCGAAGGTGGCCTTCGTCACTGATTTGAGGTCGGGCCACGGCCTGGTATGGATCAGTTCTTTCTTGTACGTCGCGAAGAAACTCTCCGCCACCGCATTGTCATAACAAATTCCGGTCCGGCCGAGTGAGCGGCGGATCCTGTTGCGTGTGCAAAACGTGGCGAACTCGTGCGACGTATATTGTGTGCCGCGATCGGAATGGAAAATGACCCGCCCCTTTCGGCCGGCGCTGGGTGAGCGCCATCTGGAGGGCGTCGGTGACCAACTCGGTGCGCATGTGGTCAGCGACCGCCCACCCGACCACCCGCCGCGAGTGCAGGTCGATCACGGTCGCCAGGTACACCCAGCCGTCCCAACTCTTGATGTACGTGATGTCGCCGCACCAACGCTGGTTCGGCTGGCTGGCGGTGAAGTCCCTCCCGATCAGGTCCGGGGCCGGCACCGGCCGCTCGCCGTGAACGGTGGTCTTCTTCCACGCCCGCGGGTGGCGTCCCTGCAAGCCAAGCTGCCGCATCAGCCGCCACACGCGCTTGCGGGACACCCGGTGGCCCTGCGCGGCGAGCTCGGCGTGCATACGCCGTACCCCCGGGTTGCCCTTCAACCGGTCGAAGAGCATCCCGATGAGGCAAAGGAGCGCCTCATCGGCCCGGACACGTGCCGAGGCTGGCCGGGTCCGCCACGCGTAGTAGCCCGACACTGATACCTCCAGCTGGGCGCACATGAACTCGACCGGGTACTCCTTCGAATCAGCCCAGTCCGCGATCGCAGCGAAGATCACTGCTGGTCTTTCGCGAACCAGGCCGCCACTTTTTTTGCGAACTCGGCCTCCATCTTCAAACGGCGGTTCTCCTGCCGGAGTCGTTCCAGTTCAGCCCGTTCGTCCTCGTTCAGCGAGCCTGCCGGCTCCGCCCGTTCCGCTCGTGCTTTCTTCACCCATTTCCCCAAAGTCATCTCGTGGACGTCAATATTCCGCGCCACCTCCGCGATAGAACGCCCATCATTTAACACAAACTCTACCGCGGACGCTTTGTACTCCTCAGTGAACGCCCTCCGTGTCGATCCCATCGTCGGTCCCTCCCATTATCAGGAACCCGCGAAATATGCCCCACCCTCCACCAAACCGGGAACGGTCCAGGCGGATCGTGTGTTGGGTCGTGTCGATGTGCGCGATGCGTAGCAGTCGGACTTCCTGGCTGGACGCAGCGTGGAGGAGAGCGAGGATCCCGAGCAGCGCTTCGTGAGGATGCGGATCGGTGCTGGTCCACCGGTGGAACAGGACACGTTGTTGGTCCAGGCGCAGGGTTCGCCCCGTGAATCCTCTGGTCTTCTTGGCGGACTGGCCGCGGGTCGGGTCGACCAGCACGATCTTGTTGCTGCGGGCGAAGCGGAAGAACTGCCGGACCACGGCCAGCCGCCGTGCTCGGGTGCGGGGCAGCAGGGCAAGGAACGCTTCGATGTCGTGCACGTCAACCACGGCCCAGTCGTGCTTGCCGCGGTGGTCGGCGATGAACGTGGCCAGGGCGCGCACGGTTGCCAGCGCGGACTCGATGGTGTGGTCGGTGCGGGGATGCGTCCCGGATCGGCGGGCTCGGTCCCTGTTATTGATCATGAAGGTCGCGAATGCCTGCACGACGGGCCGCAGGTCGGCTGGGGTGCCGTCCACGCGCCGCTGGCGGCGGCCGGCGGCCAGCCGCTCTCGGTGATCGGTGGGCAGGGCCAGCGAGTTGTCAACGAAGTAGTCCTCCAGGGCCCGGGCCAGGGATCCCATCGACCGGCCTGAGCGCCGGGACCGGTCGAGGACAGCCGACGGCAACATCAAGCCCTCGTGACTCAACAGTCGGCTGAGTTCGCTGACCAACTCCGTTGCCCGGCTCGGGGCAAACCGGTCAGCCACGAAGACGATGAACCCGTCCAGCCACGCGGGAGGCTGGGCCAGGGCGGCGATCAGGTGCTCGCCGCGGACCAGGGGCCGATCCGGATGACGTTGCCAGCAGGCTGAGCACAAGCCGTTGACGGGGTGCGTGGTCAACGCACCGCAGGCCGTACACGTGCGTGCCGGTTTCGGCGCGACTGGAGGGCGAGAGCACGTCCCGCACCAGCCCGTTGCCGGGCGGATCAGGCCGGGGCGGCCGCAGCGCGGGCAAGGTGCTTTGGCTGCCTGGGCGGCCGCCCGGCGCCGGCAGGCACGGCACAGGGTCGCGTCCCCGGCCCGGACCGGGTCGCCGCACTGGGTGCAGCAACGCGAACACAGCACGCACCGACCGGTGTCGGCGTTCAGGACCCGATCCTTGCCGCAGGCCGGGCAGCGGTCCTTCGCGGCCTGCTCACGGAGTCGTCTCATACAAAGACAGCACAACTCCCGCCCTTTGAACCCGACCGGCGCACCGCACGTGGCACAGTCGCGCTGCTTCTTGCCCATCAGCTCGACCAGGTCACAGGGGCGGCATCGACCTGCCCCGGGCCGAGGCCCGTGGTGGAACTTCTTCCCGACTGACCGCCGGGGCCGCCGGCTGTTCCAACGGGGTGGTGTCGATGTCGAACAAGTCGTTGGGGGTGCACTCCAGCGCGGTGCACAACGCGATCAAAGTGGACAGCTTGATCTGATTGGGTTGCCTGGTAAACAGGGCCGACACCGACGCCGAGGACATCTCCAGCCCCGCCTTGTCCACCAGGAGCCGCCGCAGCTGGGCACCGGTCCACACCCCACGCTGAGCGGCGGTCATCCGCAGCTTCCATCCGATCTTCACAGGGGATCCTTTCCGGACAGGCCGGCGACGGTCGTGCTGACCGCCCGCCGGTACGCGTCCTCGATGAAGGTGGCCGACGGGCGTACGTAGCGCATCGTCGAGGACACCGTCCAATGTCCCAGCATCTGTTGGATCGCGACCAGATCGACCCCACGTTCGTAGTTATGGGTCGCGCACGCCCTCCGCAGCGCGTGCGGAGAGAACCACTCGCTGGCGGGGCGGCCCTCCACTTCCATCAGCCGACGCAGCCGGTTCCGGATCGTGCCGCGGTGCAGGTCGCCTCCCGACTCGTCACAAAACAGCACCGGCGAGTCGGGGAACCTGTCCCGCACGTCGGTCAGATACCAGCGCAACACCAGGTCCAACCCGTCCAGCATCGGCACCCACCGCGGCCTGGGACCCGACGTGTGAGCCGCCTTACCGAACCGGACGTGCAGCTTCCCGAACGGGCCCCGACCGAAATGCACATCCGCCCGTTCCAACTGGGCCGCCTCGTCGGCGCGTAACCCGGCGTGATACAGGGTCCGGAACAACGCATAGTCCCTGGCCGCGGGTGCGTACTTCCGGGCCGTCGCGATCCGGGACCGTAAGAACGCGAAGAACTCGCTCACCCGCTCCGGGGTCGGTGGGGCCAGCAACGCCGGCGACTCGTCCCCAACATGACGCGATGCGTTGAACTCGTCCACCGGGCTCACCAGCCGCACGCCGAACAGCGCCTGGATCTCCACCGCCTTACGCGCCTGCAAGAACCGGTGAAACCCCTTGAACGCCTGCACATACCCGCGCCGGGTCGAACACGCCAACCCGTCGGCCGCCAACCTCCCGACCGCGCGATCCATGTCCTCGACCGTGACCTCCCACGCCGGCCGGCCCAGCAACACCAGCACCCGTTCCAGCACCCCGGTGTCGTTCTCGATCGTGACCCGACTGAACCCCCTGGCCGTCCACGACGCCACGTACGCATCCACACAGGCCGCCTGAAACGCCGCCGGGTCCACCCCCACCGCTGGCTCCAGCCCCGCCACCGACCTGCCCGTGATTACCCGCAAACCCGACCGCTCCACCATGCACACCTTCTTCGCACCAGAAGAACCAAGGTGACACCTAGCAAACTCCCCTCACACCTCGAAAACACGAGACACGCCGGAAGAACCAAAAGCCCTACCCACACGGGGAGGAAGCCACAACGAACCAGTGCC
>JADKFR010000007.1 GCA_016717345.1 Propionibacteriaceae bacterium | reverse complement strand
AACCCCTCGGCGCCGAAGAGGATGAAAGCCGGCAACGCTCACAGATCGGCTACCTTCTCGAGGTGGCCAACACCGAGCTCGAACGAGGGCTGGTGCTCTTCCCGGGCGTCCAGACCGGACGCCTGCAGGCCGAGCATCTGGCTTCGCGGGGCCACCGCCGGATCGGCTACGCCTGGCCCGCCGACAACCGGCTCGAAGGCTTCGCCACAGCCCGACTGGAAGGCGTGCGGATGGCCTGCGCTGACCTTGGCCTTGACCCGCCCGAGGTTCGGACATCCTCGTTCGCTCCCCAGGAAGCTGCTGCGGCAGTCGCAGCCTGGGTGAGCTCCGGCGTCACGGCGGTCTGCGCCTTCAACGACGAGTTGGCCATGGCCCTGATCGAGGCCGGCCATCGGCAAGGCCTCGCGATCCCCGGCGCCCTCGGGGTCGTCGGGGTGGACAACCTCCCCTGGGGTGCCCATTGCGTCCCGTCGCTGTCGACCGTGGCTCCCAACCCCGAACGGATCGGACGGGTGATCGCCGAGTACGTCGTCGCCGGGGTAAGCGGTTCGACGGCTCAGCCTGCGAGAGTGGGCGGCAGCTTCATCAGTCTCATCGAGCGTGACTCCGCCTAGGCTGCCCTCGCGCGGCCGCGCAGGATGGGGATCGCCCCTGCCGCGATGAACGCGGCGATCCCGAGGAGTGCGGTGGCGATCACGGCCGGGTGGGCACCGTTGAAACCGGTGGCGGAGGTGTGCTTGATCCAGATGCCGAGGTAGGCCCAGACGAGCACCAGACCGTAGGCGATGTCCCGGTTGCGAAGAATGACGGCGGTACCGATGACAGCCCCCACCGAGACGATCGCCACTGCCCAGGTGGACTCCGCGATCCCGAAGCCGTCCCAGCCGATACTCACCAGCCATACGGTGACGTTCGCGATCGTGGCGACCGTGATCCAGCCGAAATACACGCTGAACGGGAGTCGGACGAACAGCCGGTCACGCGGGGAGAGCCTCGCGCCCAGGATCGTTCGGGTGATGAGGATGAGGAGCACCAGCATGGTGGCCAGCAGCAGGGTGGACATCAGGATGAGGTCGTAGTGCCAGGAGAGGATCCATGCGACGTTGGCCAGCGACGAAAGCGAGAACAGCACCCCCACCCGCTGCAACAACGCCGCGCGGGTAGGTGCAATGCCGGAGCTCGCGCTCGCGCTACCTGCGAAGGGAGCAACGTCATCGACCGCTGCGTCATGGAACAGGCCGAATTGGTAGAGCACATGCGCCCCGAGTAACAGGTAGATGACGCCCCAGATCGCGAACGTCAGTCCGGCCGGCGCAAACAGGTTCTGGTACGAGTCGGAGACCCCGCCGGTGGTCCTCCCGTTGATGGGCAGCGCGTTGGCGAGAACGTTCATCGCGATCATCGCCAGATAGGTGAGGCCAACCAGCGCCTTCACAGTGGTCTTCGCGGTCTCTCGCTGCATGGGAACCCTCCCCGCCTCGTTGTGTGCATTGATTGTGATGGAAAGCAGTCTAAGGAGCGCGTCCCAGAGCGTCCGGTGCCGTCCAACGTCCTCAGCGCAGGCGTGGCACCAGCACCGGGGTGGCGCGCTTGTATTCCTCGTAGTCGGGCTGGCCGCCCCACTTCGCGTCCGCCTTCGCCTCGAGCAGCGGGACGCCGCTGACGCGGAGGATGAGCAGCGCGACGAACACCGGCGAGGCCAACCCGACCCACTGCCAGCCCTCCAGAACCGGCAGCGCAATCACCGCGACACCGAACCACAGCAGGATCTCCCCGAAGTAGTTGGGGTGGCGCGAGCGGGACCACAGCCCGGTCGAGATGAAGCGGCCGCGGTGGCCCGGGTCGGCGCGGAAGCGGCTCTTCTGCTGGTCGGCGACCACCTCGACAGCAAACCCGGCGGCCCACAGCATGAAGCCGACAACGGCGAACGCGTCGATCCCGACCTGCCGCGACGAACTCATGGCGATCCACGCCGCCGCGGCGGTCACGCTGACCCACAGCCCTTGGATCGTCCAGACGACCAGGAACCGGGGGAACGAGCCTTTGATCTCGTCGAACCTGTCGTCGGCGCCGCTGCGGCTGACCCGAGCGAAGAGGAAGGTGCCCAGGCGGACGGCCCACACGAGTACCAGGACGGCCAGCAGTACGCGGCGGGCGTCCCAGCGACCGGAGAGCACCAGGACGCCGAGGGTGACCAGGAGGTAGGTGGCGCTGCCGGTGAGGTCGAAGAATCGCTCAGTGCGGGCGAGGTAGGACGGCAGGAAGACCACCCACTGGATGAGGAAGGAGACCCCCACCGCCACGGCGTACACGCCGACCCCGCCCACCATCTCGCCACCCTGGCTCCCCGCCACAGCCAGGCCCGCTCCCAACAGTGCCACCAGCGGCACGGTGAGCAGCGACTGGCGTTCAGCCTTCGTCATCGATCCCTCCCCTTCACCTGACCGGCGCACGGGCCAGTTCCTCTCGACGATCCCACCAACACCGGAGAGGGATGGCCGATTCCCGCCGATGCACCCCAAAATGTGAGGGGAGGGAGGAGTCAGCGATGACGAGGAAGGTGCGCCGCCTGCCGCTGCCAACGGGGGCGCCGGAGCCGCTGCGCGAGGTGGGCACGCCGCTGCTGGCCGATGCCGGAGCCTGCCGCAACGTCACCGACCTGCTGCTCGGCAGGCTCGCCGAGGCACCCGACCACGTCGCCTTCGAGGTTCGCGACCCCGGGACGCCGGTGACCGGGCCGTGGCGGCCCGTGACCACCGCCGAGTTCGTCGCCCGGGTGCGCCGGTTGGGACGCGGGCTGGTCGCGGTCGGCGTTGAGCCCGGCGACGCGGTCGCGATCATGGCTGCCACCCGCTACGAGTGGGCGGTCGCAGAGATGGCTTGCTGGTTCGCCGGCGCCGTGGTGGTGCCGGTCTACGACACGGCCGCCGCCGTCCAGGTGGAGACCATCGTCGCCGACGCCGATGTCCGGCTCGGGCTGGCCGGCTCGACGGCGCAGGCCACGCTGCTTCGGGACGCGTTGGCCGCGAACGCTCACGACGCCCTGGGCGTGTGGACGATGGACGCCGACCCCGGCCACGACTTCGACGACCTGGAGGGACGCGCCGACGCATGCGCCGCGCAGGACCTGGAGGAGCGCCGCACGCAGGCGGGCCTCGACGCGGTCGCCACGATCGTCTACACCTCAGGCACCACAGCCTCCCCCCGGGGCGCCCTGATCACTCACGGCAACTTCGTGTTGCAGGCGCGCAACATCGCCGCCGCCTACACGGAAGTGGTCAAGCCCGACGGCAACACGATCATCTTCCTGCCGCTGGCCCACGTGCTGGCGCGCGGCCTCCAGCTGATCTGTCTGGCCTCCGGAATGCGGATCGCCCACCTCAGCGAGCCGCGCGAGGTTGTGCCGGCGCTGGCGGTGCTGCGTCCCACGTTCCTGGTGGTCGTGCCCCGGGTGCTGCAGAAGGTCCAGGCGGCGGCCGCTGCCGCCGCTGCCCGCAAGCGCCTCGGCCCGGTGTGGGCGGCAGCGCAGGCCACCGCGGTGTCGTGGGGACGGTTCGCGGAGCGCCTGCAGGACGACCCGGCGGCGCGTCCGTCCCCGTGGCTCGCCGTGCGCAAGCGCGTGTTCGACCGGCTGTTCTTCGCCCGGCTGCGCGCCCTCCTGGGCGGCCGGATCGACTACATCCTCTCCGGCGCCGCGGCACTCGACGCCGACCTGTGCCGCTTCTTCCACGGCATCGGGGTCCCCGTGATTGAAGGCTATGGGCTGACCGAGACCACCGCGCCGCTCACCGGGAACCTGCCCGGGTCGGTGCGCGCGGGGACGGTCGGCGTGCCGATGCCGGGCACCACCGTCCGCATCTCCCCCGACGGCGAGGTGCTCGCCCGCGGGGTGGGTGTGTTCGCCGGCTACCGCAACGCCGAGGAGGACACGGAGTCGTTCTCCGAAGGCTTCTTCCGCACCGGCGACCTGGGCGAGCTCGACGCCGCCGGACGTCTCACGCTGCGCGGGCGCTGCAAGGACGTGATCGTCACCTCCGGTGGGAAGACGGTCTCGCCAGCGGCGTGGGAGGGCTCGGTCGAGCAGAACCCGCTGGTGGCCCACGCTGTGCTCATCGGCGAGGGCAAGCCGTACCTCGGCGGGCTGATCCTGCTCGACCCCGAATCGGTCAACGCCTGGGCCGAGCGCGAGGGACTTTCGTCGTTCGTGCGGCTCAGTGCACCGGTGGACGGGGGCCTGGTGCAGGTCGACGATACGCACCTGCTGGCTGCCGTCGGACGGTCGGTCCACGCGGCCAACGCCCAGCTCGCCCGATCCGAGCAGGTGCGGCGCTTCTCCGTGCTGCTCGCTGACCTGACCGAGAAGGGCGGCATGGTCACGCCCACCCTCAAGCTGAAGCGCGCGGCGCTCATGGCGCGCGTGCATGATGTCGTCGAGAGCCTCTACGACCCGAGGAACCGCCCATGAGCACCGCCCGCCGCTGGCTGATCGCCTACGCCGTCACCGTCGTCGCCTTCACCCTGGTTGATGGGGTGTGGATCGCGCTCGTTGCGTCCGGCGTCTACCGGGCGCAGCTCGGTCCGCTGCTGGCCGACCCATTCGACGCGGTGGCGGCGGCGGTGTTCTACCTCGGCTACGTCGCGGGGCTCGTGCACTTCGGCATCCAGCCACTGGCAGTGGACGTGCCGCTGGGACGGCGGGCGCTCGCCGGGGCCCTGTACGGGCTGTTCACCTACGGCACCTGGGGACTCACCGCCCTGGCCGTGCTGCGCGGCTTCCCCGCCTTCGTGGCCGTCACCGACATCGCCTGGGGTGTCGCGCTGGGCGCTCTGGTCACGAGCGTGGCGAGCCTGCTGTTGCGTCGCCTCGGAGTGCTCGGCACTGACGCCGGGCGCTGAGCCGAGCCGGGGCTAACCGAGGCCCAACTCCTCAGAGGTGGGGCGGGCCAGCCGGGCGAGGAATCGTCGGTGGTGCTTCAGGTGGAGGCGGGTCCGGGTGGCGGGGGCTGCCTGGGTGCCTCGGGAGGCGTTGGGCCTACGGGTGCTGGTTTCCCGCCGTGGACGCGTTCCCAGGCCCGGGCGTAGCGGGTTCCCACGAACAGCAGCAGGAGTCCGACGACGAGGAAGGCGCCGACCCTGGCGATCGCGTCGAGCATGCCGAGGTCGAGCAGGAAGAGTTTTGCCACGGCGAGGGCGGCGAGGGCCAAGGCCAGGTGGAGCCACACGTCGGCGACCTCCTGGGTGGCGGTGAGGCCGCGTTGGAGGAACCCGACGCAGAGCACCATCCAGGCGCTGGTGACGATGGCCTGACCGGTCTGGAAGCCGGCGGAGGGGTTACCGGCCTGGACGCCGAGCCACGTTCCGAGATGGACGAGGGCCATCGAGCCCATGGCGGTGGCCAGGGACCAGCGCAGGTAGATCATCCAGGGGCGGAGCAGGCCGACCCACCGGCGGGCGGCCCTTCCTGCCAGGACGACGACCGTGATCCCGACCAGGGATTGGGCGATCTGTTCGGGTCCGGCGGTGACTGCGGCGGACTCATCAAGGAAGTGGGCGAGCAGCGGCAGCCACTCCGCAATGCCGATGGCGGCGAGGACGGCGCCGACGAAGAGATTGACCGCAGACCTGCTCTGGGCTGCGACCGCAAGGTAGGCGGCGGCCAGGCCCAGGGTCAGGAAGCCGAGGTAGCGCTGCTCGGTGGCGGTCAGCGCGGCGATCAGGGTGAACCCCGCCCCGATGGGGACGGCCGCCCAGCGCACTCGCTGGTGGACCACGGGCAGGAAGCCGGGGATGCCGAAGACGACGGCCATGGTTGCCAGCACGCTCGCCGCCGTCACGGGGTGGCTCAGGAGGTTCGGCGCCAGGGCGGCGGGGAGTGCCATCGGGATCATCAGGCCCGCGGCGATGGCCTGGCCGATCGGGGGCTCGGCGGGGGCGGCCAGTGCCGAGCCGAGGCCAAGGAGTGCCAAGGCGACGGTCAGCCCGATCAGGAACGCGACCTGTCCCGAGGGCACCGGGGAAGCTCCCAGCGAGAGCGCGAGGAGCGTGAGTGAGGTGGGCAGCACGCGTGCGAAGGGGAACAGCCGCCAGTCTGTGCCGCGTTCGACCCCCAGCGTGACCGCTGTCAGCGCGACCATGAAGGCGGCGGTGACGACCGGGTCCGTGGCGCCGATGAACGGGGTGAGAACCAGGCTGCCGAGGACGCACATCAGGCCAACCCACTGATTGGCCCACAGGCGGGCCAGCACGAGCCCGCCCACACCGATCGCCGCCGTGAGAAGAATGCCCAGGATCGGGGGCAGCCAGCCGTAGCTGACGGTGGCCGCGACGACGCTGAGGAAGGCGGCCGCCACACCGGTGGCGGCCAGGATCGGCGCTCCGACGTTACGAGGGTCGCGCCGGCGAACGATGAACGCCAACCCGATCAACACGATGGCCAGTCCGGCGGCGGACGCCGTCCGCGCCTCAGGCCCGAAGAACCCGTACTGGGCAGCCAACACCAGCAGGAGCGCGATGCCGGTCAACGTCACAGCGGCCCCGGCCAGAGCCAACAGCCTGGGCACGAAACCGGGCCGGGCCCACACCGGCGCTCTCGCCGGCCTTGAGGTCGGGGCAGGGGGCTGGGAGGGGGCGGACGCCGCCTGCCGTGCAGACACCGGGGTGGGCCCGGGTGACCGCGGCACCCTCGCCAGGCCCCCGGACTCGACCCAGGCAGTCCCGTCGTAGTACGCGATTTCGCTGCGGCCACCCGCAGCCGCGCCGGTGAGGAACAGCCGTGTGCCCGCGGGGACCCATCCCAGGAACTTCGCGTCCGCTGCTGAGGAGGACTGGAGGGCAAGGTCACCCATCGAGACACACTCAGCGACAAGAGGCGGACGGGACGGCGCCGGGGCCGCCGCTGGGGGAGGGGCCAGCGGAACTGGCGGCCGCTCTTGATCAGGATGGACCGGGACCGGGACCGCTTCCGGCTCGGCCGCCGGGATCGGACCGTCGACAGGTGGCTGCTGTGCCAGGGCAGGCGCAGGCGCAGGCCCGATGGCTGCGGCCAGCAGCTGCACCCTGGATTCCAAGGCCGACAACCGGTGACGCAAGTCGTCGCGCTCGGCAGCGGCCAATTCCTCGAGTTGGGCATTGACCGCGACCAGCCGGCGATTCAGGTCGTCCCGCTCGGCCAACAGCCGCTGCGTCACCGGGGTCGACATCTTCTCGGTCTCCATGAACGCCTCCTCCAATGACGGGATCCCGGTCCGACGATAGACCGCGACCTCCACCGGCGTCCGCATCACCACGTCCGACCGCGCGACCTCACTACACGCACCGGTCTCGAACTGGCCAACCCCAGCGTCGCCCGGGTGCAACCTGGTCCCCGGTGCGGTCGGCGCGGGCCCAGCGGGGGTCATCAATCACCCTGGCGGGGTGATCCGCCGACGCCCGGACGTCGCCATCATGGAGCCTTGGTCGACGCTTGGGCCGACCACCGCAGGGCCGCGCTCCTTCGCCGGCGCTTCGGTTGAGCGCTGCGGGCGCCCAGATCTGAGGAGAGAACAGTGCTAGGACGTGGACGACGCGAGGAACGGCGCGAGGAGCGCGCAACTTTCGGCCTACGAGGTGATGCCGAGCGCTACCAGATGCGCGAGAAGTTGCTGTCGATCGGAGACGACTTCTGGATCCAGAACGAATCCGGCCAGCGCGCCTTCAAAGTGGACGGCAAGGCGCTCCGGCTTCGCAAGACCCTGATCATCCAGGATCCCAGCGGCTCCGCGCTCCTGCGCATCCAGGATCGGCCGATCCGCGTCCGTGAGGTGATGGAGATCGAGGACGCCGCGGGCGCCACCGTCGCCACCGTCGCGAAAGCCATGATCACGCCGCTGCGGGACCGGTTCACCGTCACCCTCGCCGGTGGGGGGCAGTTGACTGCCCAGGGCAACATCCTCGATCACGAGTACACCATCGAGGCCGGCGGCACCAAGGTCGCCGAGGTGTCACGCAAATGGTTCCGCATCCGCGACAGTTACGGCGTCGAAGTGGCCCCCGGCCAGAATGCCGTGCTGATGCTCGCGATCGCGGTCTGCATCGACCAGATGACAACTCGCTGAGGGGCCCCTCAGCCGCCACAGGTAGCAACGTGGACGCCGCTGCACTGGACCCGGTCAGTTGTGCTGCGTGAGGTAGTCACTGGGGAGGTTCTCCGGGCCGGTCGCAATCACGTCCTCGTTGTTCTGTCCCAGGCACTCGATGAGGTGGATGGCGGCGAACTCCGGGACGACCGTGATCGGATATGTGGGGCCGGCGTCGCGGTAGGCGCGCATCTGGTCGAGGTGATCGTTCTGGTACACGACGGTCTTGGAGCCGTCCTGGGCGATCCAGGCCGGGAAGAAGATGGTGCCGTGGAGGCGTCGCAGCCCGGGCAGGACATTCACGACGACGCTGGTGCCGGTGGGCTCGGTCCAGGAGATCTTGAACACGTCGTCGCAGAGTTGGACGAGGTCCACCTGCTGGTCGCGAACCCAGCGTCCGCCGACGTGGCCGGTGTGGATCCGGTAGTCGATGGTGGTGGCGTTCTTGACGTACAGCTCGTAGATCCAGCCGTTGGCGTAGGTGTACAGGAATCGGTAGCCGACGATGCCGGACAGGTCCTGCGGCGGGTTGATCGGGTTCGCGGTCTCAGTCGCTGCGCTGCCACAGGACCTCGACCAGGGGCCCCCATGACTGCGCCCTATCGGTGACTTTGCGCCTCCGCGCCCGACTTTGCGCCTCCGCGCCCGACTTTGCGCCTCCGCGCCCGACTTTGCGCCTCCGCGCCCGACTTTGCGCCTCCGCGCCCGACTTTGCGCCCCGTAGGCGGCTCTGCGCCTTCTATAGAGGGCGCAGGGTCAGCCAAGGGGCGCAGGGTGGAGAGGCGGGGGCGCAGGGTGGAGAGGCGGGGGCGCAGGGTGGAGAGGCGGGGGCGCAGGGTGGAGAGGCGGGGGCGCAGGGTGGAGAGGCCAAGGGGCGCAAAGTGGAGAGGCCGGGGCGCAGGGTGGGCGCGGGTGGGGCGCAAAGTGGGGGCCGGGGCGCTGGATCGTCCAGACGGTCGCGATCGCGAGTTCACCGTCGAGGTGTCCGACGGCAAGGTCTGTATCGACCAGATGACTACTCGCTGAGGGTGGGACCCGGCCCCTCAGAATTGCGTACGTGAGGCCCCGGGGCGCCGCGTGCGTCGGTTCGTTCGGCCGCAGTCTGCGATTGTTGGCCTTTGCTCAGGGCCGTTGGCTAGGCCAAAGGAGTCGTTCCGACGCCCTCCCAGGATCGTCGGGGCCCGGAGGCCCTCAGGCGTCGCCCCGCTCCGACGCTGAACGGATGAGAAGACTCTCATGAGCCCAGCCACCCACCCGGGAGTGAGCGATTCTGGATTGAGGGGAATCTACCTGAGGGAGGAAGCAATGAAGAGGGCAATAGCGTCCGTCGCAGCCGCCCTTCTACTCGGCACCGGGGCCGGTTTCGCGGGCCCGGCGAGTATTGCGAACGCCGACAGCGACTACGCGTCGCGCAGCGGTGAATGCAGCAAGGGCGCCGATTACACCATGACCGTCCGGGAAAAGGATCATCCTGACCGGCTCAAGACGACGTTCTACATCAACGGCAAGAACAGTCGGGGAGACCGTACCTGGACCATCCGCATCTACCGCAACGGGGATCTGGTGAGCAAGTGGAGCCAGCGTTCGAACTCTCACAACAACGTGAAGTTCGTCAAGACGATCCGCGGCGACGATGAAGACCGGGTGACCATCTACGTCAAGTCCAGCTACGGCGAGACCTGCAAGCGGACGATCGTTCTCGATCGCAAGTGGAATCACCACGACCGCGACCGCGATCGCGACCACACCTGACCAACACACCCAGTGGGGTCGCGGGTAACCGCGGCCCCCTTGGTCTGTGCCCTCCGCCCGGGGAGGTGGCAGCGTCGGCACGGGGAGTTGCGCAGGCTCGCGCGGGTTCGGCCGAATTCCCGGGTGAGCACGGACGTCCGGCACACTGGGGATGTGGGTCATCGGGATGACCGAGAGGCTGCGCCCCCGCCAGGGGAACCGCGCATCCTCGGGAGTATCCGGACACGGTTGATCGTCACCGTGATGCTGCTGGTTGCCCTCGCCCTCGTCATGGCCGGGTGGACCACGTACACGTTGGAGCGGACCCGCGCCGAACAACGCGCCAGCGATGCCCTTGGTCGCGCGGCGGAGGAGTTCCAGGCGCTGGCGGCCACGGGGGTCGATCCGCGCACGGGCTCCCCCTTTGTCGCCCTCGGCGATCTCCTGCAGGTCTTCATCGAACGCAGCGTCCTGCCCGACGCCGTGGGTGAACTGGGGTTCGTCGGTGGGACGGTGGCCTGGCGGGCGCCCGAGGGGGTGACGTTCCGCCCTGAGGACGACCCTGACTTTCTCACCGCGGTGGCACCTCTGACCAGCGCGTCCGAGATCACCCGAGGCCAGCTCACGACACCCCAGCACGACCACCGCTACATCGTCGTTCCCGTCCACGTCGGCACCGGCGAATCCGGTGCTCTGGTCCGCACCATCGACATGAACGCCGAGTTCGACGCTCTCAACGCCAACTACCGCACCTACGGCCTGGTCGCGGTGGGCTCACTCCTGATCGTCGGCCGGATCACCAGACAGGTCGTGGGCCGCATGCTGCTGCCCATTTCCTGGGTCCGCCACACCGCTGCGGAGATCAGTGAAACCGATCTGTCCCGGCGCATCCCCGTCCGCGGTCACGGCGACCTGACCGCCTTGACGGTCACCATCAACCGCATGCTGGATCGACTCCAGGCGGCTTTCGATGCCCAGCGACAGCTGCTGGACAACGTCGGGCACGAACTCAAGACCCCGGTGACGATCATTCGTGGGCACCTGGAGCTGATGGACGAGATGGACCCCGAGGAGGTGGCCAGTACCCGAGCGCTGACCATCGACGAACTGGACCGGATGGGACGCCTGGTCGACGACCTGATCACCCTCGCCAAATCCGAACACATCGACTTCGTGAAACGCGAACTCGTTGATGTCGGCCGGCTGACTGACGAGACTCTTGAACGGGCGACCGCCCTGGGTGACCGGCATTGGATCCTGGACGACCTGGCCGATGTCCAGGCCTTCGTCGACCCCCAGCGGGTGACCCAGGCCTGGCTGCAGCTGGCTGCCAACGCCGTCCGCTACTCCGCCGAGGATTCCACGATCGCGCTCGGCAGCAGCGTGGCCGGCGACGAACTGCGGCTGTGGGTGCGCGACGAAGGCGTCGGGATCGCTCCCGCCGAGCAGTCCATCGTCCTGACCAGGTTCGGCCGCGCCAGCCACTCCGCTGGGGCGGACGAGGAGGGTGCCGGGCTCGGCTTGGCTATTGTGAACTCCATCGCCCAGGCGCATCAGGGCCGCATCGTCATCGACTCGACCCCAGGCCGGGGCAGCACGTTCACCATCGTGCTGCCGCTCCAGCCCAAACCGGCGCCGCAGGGGACCCGATGATCCAGATCCTGATCGTCGAGGACGAGCCGCGGATCGCGGCCTTCACCGCCAAGGGGCTGAAGGCCGCCGGCTACCCCACGCGGGTCGAATCCTCCGGCATCGCTGCCGTCAGCCTCGCCCTGTCCGGCGAGTTCGACCTGATCATCCTGGACATCGGATTGCCCGACATCGACGGCTTCGAGGTGCTGAAGCGGATTCGCAGCCACCGAATGAGCCTTCCCGTGATCATCCTGACCGCCAGGTCGACCGTCCCTGACATCGTTGCCGGGCTGGAGGGCGGCGCCGACGACTACATGGCCAAGCCGTTCAGTTTTCAGGAACTCCTGGCCCGCGTCCGCCTGAGGCTGCGGAGTGACGCGCCGTCCGAGTCGGCCACCGTGCTGCGGCATCGCGACATCAGCCTCGATCTGCACACCCACCACGTCACCGTGGCCGGGCGCCACGTCGAGCTCTCCGCGCGCGAATTCACCTTGATGGAAGCCTTCATGCGTCAGGCCGGCGAGGCGCTCAGCCGAGAGCAGCTGCTCAGCGCCGCGTGGGGCTACGACTTCGACCCCGGTTCCAACGTGGTGGACGTTTACGTCCGCTACCTGCGGCACAAGCTGGGCGCGGAGCGCCTGGAGACCGTCCGCAATATTGGCTACCGACTGGTCTGACCCGGGCCTCCCCCGAGCCGGTGATCGGGCGAACCGTCCGACCGTGGCGCCCGTGACCCATCGCCGGCCCGGCGGCGCTAGCGTTGCGGGATGCGAATCGTGATGGCGAGTGACCACGCCGGCTTCGGGCTCAAGCAGGAGATCGGGCGCTGGCTCAGTGAGCAGGGGCACGAGGTCCTGGACGTCGGAACCCATGATGAGCAGGCGTGCGACCTACCCGATTACGTCTATCCGGGAGCGTTGGCGCTGGCTCGCGGTGAGGTGGACCGGGCGATCTTCGTCGACGGCGTGGGGTACGGCAGCGCGATGATCGCCAACAAGCTGCCCGGGGTGTTCGCCGCTGTGGCCCAGGACCCTTTCTGCGCCGGGCTCGCCCGGGCGCACTCCAACACCAACGCGCTGTGCATCGGCGGGAAGATCATCGGCTCGGCCCTGGCCCTGGAGGTCGTCCGGAGCTGGATGACCACCGACTACCTGGGCGCCACCGAGCCCAAGTACGCCCGCCGCGTCGCGAAGGTCACCGAGATCGCTGAGCGTCACATCCGGCCACTGTGAACCGTCCGCCTGGCGCACGGGGTGGTCCTCGGTCGGCTCCGAGGCGGCAGCCCAAGGCGGTGGCGTGGGCGGTGACCCAGGCCGGCGGTGACTCTCGGCCAGGCCCCGACGCCGGTTCGGCTCCCGGCAGGCCAGGGTGGGAGAATCCGGTCATGCCTGAGACCGCGTCCTCGCTCGCCGCGACCATCACCGGCGCCGACGCCCCCGGGCTGCTCAGTCGCCTGATGGGCGCCATCGCGTCCACCGAGGCGGAGATCCTCGACCTGGAGCAGACGGTGGTGCGGGGGCAGCTGAGCACGCGCCTGCCGGCCGCCCCGGCGTGGGGCCGCCGCGAACCCGCTGACGAGCCTGGAGTTGTGGGTCTCGGACGCCGACGTCGCTGCCTTGCGTCCGGCACTGGCGAAGGCGGCGGCCGCGTCCGGCTTCGACGTCTCGGTGTCCCCGGCCGGCTTGAGCCGCCGTGGTCGCCGGCTGATCGTGATGGACGTGGACTCGACCCTGATCCGCGACGAGGTGATCGAGCTGCTCGCGGCCCACGCCGGCTGTGCGGAGGCGGTCCGGGAGGTGACTGAAGCAGCGATGCGAGGCGAAGTCGACTTCGCCGAGAGCCTGCGCAGCCGGGTGCGGCTGCTGGCCGGGCTACCGGTCGGCGTCCTGGACGAGGTGCGGGCTGCCGTCCAGCTCACGCCCGGCGCGCGGACTCTGGTGGCGACCCTGCGGGACCTCGGCTTGTCGATCGGGGTCGTCTCGGGCGGCTTCATCGAGATCGTGGGTCCGCTGGCGGCCGAGCTCGGCATCACCTACGCCCACGCGAACTCCCTCGAGGTCGCGGACGGTCGCCTCACCGGCCGGGTCGCCGGGCCGATCGTCGACCGGGCGGCCAAGGCCGCCAAGCTGCGGGAATGGGCTCGGGCCGAGGGCCTGCCGCTGGCGCGAACGATCGCGATCGGCGACGGCGCCAACGATCTCGACATGCTGGCGGACGCCGGCCTGGGCATCGCCTTCAACGCCAAGCCTGCCGTCCGGGAGTCCGCCGACACCGCCCTCAACCTGCCCTACCTGGACGCCGTCCTCTTCCTGTTGGGGTTGTCCCGCGAAGAGGTCGAGGACGCGGCGGCAGCGCGGGCGTCCGCGGACTGAGCGGGGCGGCTGGCCCGCTACGCAAGAGAGCTCATTGGCTGGTGGGGACGCGGAAGCTAGCGTGAAGTGCCGACCGGACGACGGTCGCCCGGTCCGCGTTGGAGGGGTCATGCTCGCCGACTACACGCCGGTCCCCACGCTCGCGGTCACAGACCTGACGCGAGCCCGCACGTTCTATGAAGAGGTCCTCGGCTTCACGCCCAAGGCCGATGTCGCCGACGGGGTGTACTACAACGCCGGAACCGGGTCCTTCTTCCTCTACCCATCGGCTTTCGCCGGCACCAACAAGGCGACCGCCATGTCCATCGGGGTTCCGGCGGAGGCCTTCGATGCCGAGGTCGGCACCCTGCGCAGCAGTGGTGTCGGGTTCCAGACCTTCGACGCGGAGGGGGTCACCTGGGACGACGGCGTCGCCAGCTTCGGTGACTACCGGGCGGTCTGGTTCGAGGACCCGGACGGGAACATCCTCAACCTCGAGACCGGAATGGTGACGTAGGCAGGCTGAGGGCAGGTCCTGATCGATGGCATCGTCGCTGGGTGCCAGGGTCGCGATCCCGCGGCCAGTCCAGAGCAGAAATGCCGGGCGCCGTCCGGTGCAGTGAAAGGGAAACAGATGTCTGGGATCCGCGCCAACCGTCCGCTCGGGGCGCCGACCTGGGTTGACCTCATGGTCAGCGACCTGGATCGGACGCACGCCTTCTACCACGCGCTGTTCGGCTGGGATTTCGACGCCGGCTCCCCCGACTTCGGTGGGTACCACAGCGCCACGCTGGAGGGAAAGCCCGTGGCGGGGCTGAGCCCTGCCATGTCGATGGACGGCAGCCCCCCGGTCATGCAGTGGACGGTCTACCTGGCGACCGACGACGCGGAGGCGTCGGTGGCCGCCATCGCCGCCCACGGGGGGACGTTGGTGGCACCAGCCATGGTCGTCGGGGATTTCGGGACCATGGCCATCGCCCAGGACCCTGGAGAGGCCTTCTTCGGAGTCTGGCAGGGCAACACGCATGTGGGCTTCGAGGTGTCCGGAGTGCCTGGGGCCACCGCCTGGTTCGAGGAGTTCAGCGGTGCTTACGGCGCTGCCCGGACGTTCTACCAGGAGGTCTTCGGCTGGAACCTGACCGACATGGGAGGTGGCATGGAGTACGCGGTGGCCGAGGTCGCCGGGGAGCGCTGCGCCGGAATCGGGGCCATCTCGCCCGACTGGGGACCGGGAGTGCCCGCCCACTGGGGAACCTACTTCGAGGTGGCCGACATCGCCTCCGCGTGCGAGACCGTCAAGGAACACGGCGGGGCCGTGTCCAGGGAGCCGGTCGTGACCCCCTTCGGGAAGAACGCGACTGTCAGCGGCCCGGACGGCGAGTTCTTCTCACTCCTGGAGCGGCAGGCCTGAAACGCCGCGAGTCAGTCTGGTCCTGCTGGTCTTCGGGTCACCCATGGCCCGGGGCCCCCGGGCTCGATCATCCTCACCGCCGGCCACTGCGCCTTCGACAACAAGACCGGCAGGTTCGCGACCAATTGGATGTTCGTGCCTGACTACGACAGCAATGCGGTGGCGTTGACCACCAGCGGATCGTTCTGCCCCCAGACGACCTACGGGTGCTGGACGGCCACCTCGCTGGTGGTGCACAAGGGGTTCGCGTCGCAGCGCAAGTTCAACGCCACGGCGACCCTGTACGACTTCGCGTTCGCGGTCGTGGGCTCAGGCGGCAGCACCGACAGGCAACTGGACGCCACTGTCGGTGCTCAGAAGATCACCTACGACCCGGTGGAGCTGGAAAGCGACACCTTCCTGTTCGGTTACCCCGCAGCCGCTCCGTACACGGGCAAGGAGCTGGTCTACTCAGAAGGTGCGCTGGGGACCGACCCGCTCAACCAGAACCGGACCTACCGCGTCGCCAGCGACATGACCGGGGGCTCCTCCGGCGGGCCCTGGTTCACGCCCTTCAAGGCCAACTCGGGGGCCGGCACGATGATGTCGATCAACTCCTACGGCTACAGCGGGCTCGCCGCCATGCACGGACCCATGTTCAACAGCAACACACAAGCGCTGTTCACCGCAGCCGGCAGCGTGACCATCAACACCGTCGTCGGGTAGCCCCCGGACCCACGGGACGCTGCGCTTCCTGGCCAGGGCTTTCCTGGCAGGGCCTTCCTGGCAGGGCGCTGGCCGTGGACGTCGGTTGCGGGGGCGAGGAGACTGACCACCATGCGGAGCGCGCCCCACGATCCGGCGGCAGCGGGCTCGGGCCCGGTGCGGCTGTGGGACGTGGACTGGCTGCGGGTCCTGGCCATCGTGGGCATCTTCGCCTACCACGTGGGCCGCCTCTTCGATGATCTGGATGCCTGGCACGTCAAGTTCCACGAACTGACCAGCTGGCTGACCTACCCGATGGCTTTCGGTTCGCAGTTCGTGATGCCCCTGTTCTGGGTGCTGTCCGGGATGGGGACGCGGTTCGCGCTCGGCACGCTGGCCGTCGCGGCGTTCCTGCAGCGCCGCGCGGCACGGTTGCTGGTGCCGGTGGTGACCCTGGGGTGGTGGGTGTCGGGGCCCGTCCAGGTGTACATCGAGAGCACCACCGACCAGCACTACATCGCGCCCGCCTTCGACGGCACCTGGGGGGAGTTCCTGCCCGCCTACGTCACGCACGGGCTCTACGGGTTCGGTGGGTTCTTCGCCTGGAACGGCCTGCACCTGTGGTATCTCACCTACCTGTTCCTGTTCACCGTGGCGTCCCTGCCGCTGTTCGTCTGGCTCCGCACCCCTGCCGGGGAGCGCCTGCTGGGACGGGTGGCCGGCGTGTTGTGCCGACCCGGGGCGCTCTACGTCCTCGCCGTCCCGTTGCTCGGCATGGAGGCGTTCCTGCCTCGCGGCGTCCCGGTGCTGGCCTGGGTCGAGGGCGGCTGGCTGCTCGGCTCGCACTGGATCTTCTTCCTGGTGGGCTTCCTGCTGGTGTGCGATCCGCGCCTCCGGCCGGCCATCCAGCGACACCGGTGGCCGTCGCTGGTGCTGGCGACGGCCACGACCGTCCCGTTGGTCCTGCTCGTCGGGGGGATCGACGCGATGGCCTTCGGCTCAGCGGAGTTCACCGGCTTCATGAGCCTGCGCAGCCTCAACGGGTGGCTGTGGCTGCTGGCCATCCTCGGCTTCGGTTCTCGTCTCGCCCGTCCGGCCCGGATCCTCGGCTATCTGGGCCCCGCCGTGCTGCCGTTCTACATCCTGCACCAGCCGCTCATCGTCGGGCTGGGGTACCTCGTCCGCGACTGGACGGTGCCGATCCCCGTGATGTACGCCGGCGTGGCCCTCACGGTGCTGGCGATCAGCGCGGGCCTCTACGAGTTCGCGATCCGGCGGGTCGCCGTCCTGCGACTGCTGTTCGGTCTGAACCCACGGCCGGCGCCGGAGCGGCGGGGTCTTTCAGGCTGAGGGTTGGTGACGCATCCGGGCAGCGTCCGCACCGGGTACTCCGCTGTCAGGGATGGTCGAGCGCGACCTTGAGGCCGAGCCCGATCAGCACCGTCCCCATGATGCCCTCCTGGATCCGCTGCGCGCGGAGGCTGGACAGCCAGCGGCGCGCTCTTCCGGCCAGCAACGCGACCAGGCTCAGCCCGACCGCACTGAAGGTTGCGGCGATCACGGCCAACAGCATCGCCTGGGGGAGTGCCCCGACGGAGGAACCCGTGGTCACGAACTGGGGCAGCGCGGAGAGGAAGAACAGGGTCGCCTTGGGGTTGGTCAGGTTGGTGAACAGCCCCTGCAGGAACGCCGGGCTCCGTCCGAAGCGGCTGGGCCCGGGCTGGGGGGTCTCGAGGTCGAGGGCTTCCTGCTGGGTGATCGCACTGTGCAGCGACACGGCCCCGATCGCAACGAGGACGATCGCACCGCACCACCGCACGATCTCGAAGACCAGGGCCGATTGCAGCAGGATCGCGGCGAGGCCGAGCGCGACCGCCGCCGCATGTGCGAACAGCCCCAACGCGCAGCCGAGCGCGGTCAGGACGCCGGCCGTGGGGCCGCGACGCAGCGCGTTGCGCAGCACGATGGCGGTGTCGAGCCCCGGGGTCAGGGTGATGACCAGGCACAACCCCAGGAACCCGAGCATCTGCGAGGACATAGGCGCATCCTGACACACGCGGTTTGCCGCCGGTGCAGGGTGGGGGGCGGGTGCCTGCTCCGGCGCGTGGCTGGACTATCCGGCTCGGCTCGCAACGCCTCAGAAGGGGGAGGCGGCTATCCCGCCAGGAGGGTGATCCGGTCGAGCTCGGCGCCCAACACGCTGCCCAGGGCGTCGGCGGGGAGCGCCGCGGCATCGACGTGGATGGCGCAGCCCAACCGTCCGGCGTAGGAGAAGGCCGCGACGCCGAGCCGCACATTTCCCTGGATCGGGGCAACGGGCCACGCCCGTTCCAGCGGCGCCCCCGCGAGCCGCAGCGGCTCCGCCGGCCCGCGGACATTGGTGACGAACAGCGCGATGAACCGTTGGCGACGGGCCAACCACCCGAACAGGCGCGAGCCCCACCGGGTGCGGGTCAGCTCGTAGGTGCCCAGGGAGCGGGCCTCGTCCTTGGCCGTTCTGGTCGTGGAGGCGATGGTGGACAGGCGGGCGGCGACGTCGGGGGTGCCAGTGGGGAGCCTCACCAGCATCACGCCGACGGCATTCCCGGAGGCGCCGCGGTCGGGCAGGGCCACCGGGACGCTGGCGGGCAGCGTTGACGGGACGGGTTCGCCGAGGCCTCGGAGCGCGGACTCGGCGGCGGCCGCCACGCCCGCCAGGAGGGCGTCGTTCACGGTGCCGCCGGCGGCTCGAGCCCCGGCTGCGAGCCGTCCGAGGTCGACCTCGGTGAACGCCACGCCGCGGCGCGGGCCGATGGGTCCCAGGAGGATCGTCGGCGGAATCGTCGAGCGGAAGACGGCGGTCACCCGGGAGACGCTGGAGGCGAGGCCGTGCCAGGGGCGTCGGTTGGTCGTGCGGTGGGGCTGCGGAGGGGGAGTGGTCCGGGGCTCGGGCTTGGGCTGCGGGACGGGATCGGGCGCCGGCTGGGAAACCGGGTCAGGGGTGGGAGCCGGCGGGGGAGCTGGGTCAGAGGCGGGAGCCGGCTGGGGAGCTGGGTCAGGGGTGGGCTCGGGGTCGAAGAGGTGCTGCACCAACCGCACCCCGGCGACTCCGTCCGCGACAGCGTGATGCACGCGTAGCACGAGGCCAAGGCCCCTGGGGGCGGCGCCGGGTACCAGGAGTAGCTCCCACAAGGGCCGATCCACGGGCAGCGGCGTCGTCATCAGGTCGGCGCAAAGCGCCGCCAGGCCGTCCTTCCCTTCGACCGAAGGGACAGTGCGCACATGCCACGTGAGATCGGGGACGCACGGCTCCCACACCGGGGACTGCCCCTCGTGGGCAACGCGCTGAGCGAACCGGCGCAGTCCCGGCTGCCCCTCGGCGAGCCGGACGGCGATCCTCGAGCGCAGCAGGGGCAGGTTCGCGATGCCCTCGGAGTCGATGAACCCACCCTGCCCCAGGAGCCCAGCCATCAGGAACGTATTCACCTGGTCGCGGGCGTCCATCACGACATTGGACGCATCTGCGGGGGACAGCCGCTCATGGAGTTGACGGGCCATGGGCTCTCCTCGGACGGGCGCGACTCCTGGAAGGCTAACGGACCCGCCCGCTGGCGGCCGGTCAGGTGAGCTGGCCGAGCGCCGAGGGCAGCGGCCGGGCAGCGGGAATCACGAGAAGAGCCAGCAGCGAGACAGCGCCGACCACCGTCAGGGAGCGCAGGATCCCGAAGTGGTCGCCCAGGAAGCCGAGCAACGGGGGACCGGCGAGGAAGGCGGTGTACCCGATCGTCGAGACCACGCTGAGGCGGGCGTGAGCCCGGGCGGGATCGTCGGCGGCCGCCGACATGCCAACCGGGAAGCCGAGGCTGGCGCCGATCCCCCAGATCGCGGCCCCGACGAACGCCACCCAGGCGCTGCCGAAGACGACGAGCAGGCATCCGGCAATGGCTGAGCCGAACAGGACGCGCAGGACGGGCACCCGGCCGAAGCGATCCAACAGGCCTGTGCCGAGGATTCGGCCGGCGGTCATGAAGCTCAGGAAGACCGCCAGGGCGACCACCCCGAGGGCCTTGTCGAGTTGATGGCCGTCCACGAAGGCGACGGCCAGCCAGTCGTTCGCGGTGCCCTCGGTGAAGGCCGCGGCCAGCACCATCACTCCGATCAGCAGGGTGCGGGGCTCCGTCCACGCCGAGCGGGCCGGCCGCACCCGGACGGACGGGCTGTCCGGGCTCTCCTCGAAGGCGGGCAGGAACTGGGCCGTGCCCCACAGCACGACGGCCGCCGTCAGGGCCGCGACCACGCCGATATGGAGGGAAATGGGCACCTGCCACCAGACCATCAGGGCTCCGATCAGGGCCGCGAGCACCGTCCCCGCGCTGAAGGCGGCGTGGAACCAGGGCATGATCGCACGGCCCAGGGACTGCTCGATGATGGTGCCTTCGAGGTTCTGGGCTACATCCCACACCCCCGTCCCGAGCCCGAGCAGGAAGAGTCCGGGCATCACCCAGACGAGCGGGAGCCGGGCGTCGACGCAGCCGGCCGCCAGCACCAGGCCGGGCAGGGCAAGGGCCATTCCGAACCGGACGGCCCTGGTCGCGCCCAACCGGTGGGTGACGAGTCCTGCCAGCGGGAGGCCGCAGAGCGCGCCGGCCGAGACCGCGAGCAGGAGCAGGCTCAACTGCCCGGGGGTGAGGAGCAGCATCTCCCTGACGTCGGGAACCCTGGACATCCACGACGCGAACGCGAAACCGTTCACTGCGAACACCAGCAGGTCTCCGTTGCGGGCGCGGCGGACCGTCGCCGAAGCTGGGCCTGCTGCCGGGAGCGCGTCCGCATCGAGAGTCATGTGTACGATCGTACACAAAGGAGCTAGGGTCGTGCACATGAGCACCTCCACAGCCCTGGAGTCTCGCGGACGCCGCTTCCGCGGTGCCCGCGGTGCCGGCGGGGCCGGCGGGGCCGGCGGGGGCGGGGCCGGCGGGCGAGGGGTTGGCTGGCAATGACGACAGCACTACCACCGTCCGGCCACCCCGCCCGCCCCCGGCGGCATGACCCGGAGCGCCGCCAGCGGATCATTCAGGCTTGTCTGGACGTGATCGCTGAACGCGGCGTGGCTGGAGTCTCCCACCGCCTCGTGGCCGCGGCGGCCGATGTTCCCCTCGGGTCGATGACCTACCACTTCACCGGCATGGACGAACTGCTCCATGAAGCCTTCACGGCCTTCACCCAGAGCGTCATCGCCCAGTTCGACCGGCGGATGGCCACCGCCAGTGGCCCCGCGGAGGCCAAGCAGGCGGTCGTGTCGCTCATCACCGACGACGTTTTCGCGACCCAACGGGACCTGGTCCTCACCCACGAGCTCTACACCCTCGCCGCCCGCGAGCCTGCCTACCGCGAACTCACCAACGCGTGGATGCGCAGCAGTCGCGCGGCCCTCCAGCGCCATTTCGACCCGACCACCGCTGCGCTCGTCGATGCCCTGATCGAGGGGCTGACGATCCACCGTGCCTTGGACACCCAACCCCAGGATCCAGCGCTCGCCGCTGAGGCGATCGAGCGGCTCACCCGTCCGGCGGGAGGCTGAGCCGCGCTCCGCCGTCCGAACCTGCCGATTGCGCGGCGGCCCATCATCGCTCCGGGGCTTCCGGCGGGTACACCGGCCACGCCAACAGTCGTAGGTGCACCAAGGCGTCCCGATCCGGACGCCGTGCGGCAGTGGCGCTGCTCCTGCCCACGGTGCGCTCATGGCGTCAGGACGGCTTCCGGTCGCCCTGCCAGTCCCCATTGCCCCGCTGATTCTGTGGCCAGGTTCCAGCCCTGAAGCGTGGGCGCGATCACCTACCCTGTCGCTATCGGGTGAGGGAGAGGACTGGCCGATGGCGGACGCACCTGACCAGCGCTGGGCGGTGAAGCCCGGGGAGCGCTCCGAGCCGCGCGTCGAGCGTGACGGCACGGTGTGGCGGATCCGGTCGCTGGCCGTGGCCAGGCAGGTGTTGCGGGCACGCGACCGCACGACGCAGGCCGGCTTCACGTCCGAGAAGATCCCCAAGGGGTACTTGAAGCACCACCCGATCCTGCTGTCCGACGGACCGCTGCACGACGAGCAGCGCAGCAAGGTGGCCCGGTTCCTGGCTCCGACGGTGGTCGCCGAGCGCTACACCGGACGGATGGAGGCCTGCGCCGACCGCCTGCTGGCGACCGCCGACGCGGAAGGCTCCTGCCGGTTGGACGACCTGGCGCTGCTCTATTCGGTGGAAGTGACCGCCGAGGTCGTGGGGTTGACCAACTCGCCGGTACCCGAGATGGCGCGCCGGCTGGTCACCTTCTTCAATCAACCCCCGTTCGACATCGCCCGGGCAGATCTCGGACGGACCGCGTCGCAGTGGGCGAGCGCCGCCGTCAACGGTCTGGTGCCGATCGTCCGGTTCTATCTGGCTGACGCGCGCCCCGCGATCCGGGCACGGCGGCGGGAGCCGCAGCGGGACGTGATCAGCCACCTGATCGCCGAGGGGTACAACAACGCTGACATCCTCGTCGAGTGCGTGACCTACGGGACGGCCGGCATGGTCACCACCCGCGAGTTCATTTCGATGGCGTGCTGCCACCTACTGCGCGACCGGCGGTTGCAGGAGCGCTATCTGGCGGCCGCGCAAGCCGAGCGGTTGGCGATCCTGAACGAGATCATCCGGCTGGAGCCGGTGGTCGGCCACCTCTATCGGCGAGCGCAGCAGCCAGTCGAGGTCGCCGAGGGTGACACGACCTGGACGATCGACCCCGGCCACCTGATCGACGTGTGCGTCCGGCAGGCCAACGCTGACCCGCAGGCGCTCGGCGAGGCGCCCCTTGGCTTGTGCCCTGCCCGTCCGCTGCCCTCGGGGGTCAACGCTGCGGGGCTCAGCTTCGGTGACGGGGCCCACAAGTGCCCCGGCCAGCCGTTGGCCCTGCTTGAGGCGGACGTGCTGCTGACTCGGCTTTTGGCCCGCCGGCCTCGGCTGGTGGGGGAGCCCAGATTGGGGTGGGACAACCTCATCGAGGGCTACTGGTTGCGAGACGTCGAACTTTCTTTCGAGGCACCTGGTGGGGACTCCATTCCGCGCTGACGCGGGCGGGGGCGACGTGTCGCGCTGAGTTCCGATGCGGTCACCGCGACAGACTCGACGCCTGGATTCAGCCGATATGCCGGCGCCGGACGCCCGCCTGTGGTGCGCTGGGTTCTGACGGAAAGGTGTCCCTGATGAAGATTGTCATCGCTCCCGACTCCTTCAAGGAGTCGATGTCGGCGGCCGAGGCAGCCGCGGCCATCGAGCGGGGGGTACGCAGCGTGGTTCCGGAGGCCGAGTGCGTCCTGGTCCCGATGGCCGACGGCGGCGAGGGCACCACCGACGCGCTGGTGGCCGCCCTGGCCGCCGACACCCGGCGGGTGTGGACGGTGGACGCGCTCGGCCGCCCGATCGAGGCGGCCTACGGGCTCACCGGCGACGGCTTGGCGATCATGGAGGTGGCTGCCGCGGTCGGGATCGGGCAGATCCCGCCGGAGCAGCGGGACATCATGGCCTCCAGTTCGTGGGGGGTCGGGGATCTCGTTCTGGACGCGCTGGCGGCCGGCGCCACCCGGCTGCTCGTCGGATTGGGTGGATCGGTCACCACCGACGGCGGTGCGGGGCTGCTGACCCAGTTGGGCGCGCGATTGCTCGACGCCGACGGCGGCCTGCTGCCGCCCACCCCGAAGGGCCTGGGACGGTTGGCGCGGGTGGACCTGGACGGTCTCGATCCGAGGGTGGCGGGACTTCGCATCGATGTCGCCTGCGACGTCACCAACCCGCTGCTCGGCCCGTCCGGGGCGGCCGCCATCTTCGGGCCGCAGAAGGGGGCGACCGTCGATCAGGTGCCGGTACTGGACGCTGTGCTGGCGCGGCTGGCCGATGCGCTGGTCGCCGCCGGCGCCCCGGAGGTGCGCGACCACCCCGGGGCGGGAGCCGCCGGCGGGCTCGGCGCCGCCTTCCTCAGCTTGGGGGGCCGGATGCGGCGCGGGGTCGACGTCGTCGCTGAAGCGGCCGGGCTGGAGGCCTGGGTGCCGGGCGCCGACCTGGTGATGACCGGCGAGGGCTCCATCGACGGCCAGACGTTGGCGGGCAAGACCCCGGCGGGTGTCGCCGAGGTGGCAGCGCGTCACGGCGTCCCCGTGATCGCGTTCGCTGGCAGGGTCGGCGCGGACGCGGGCGTCCTGTTGGAGCACGGGTTCGCCGCGATCATGGCGATCATGTCCGGCCCTGCCGACCTGCCGACCGCCCTGGCGCAGGGCCCTGCGAATCTTGAAGCCGCGGCCGCGACCGCCATGCGCCTCTACCTGCTGCGCGAGGTGGGAGAGCGCCGCCGGGGGTGAGGCCGCGGGAGGCCAGCAGGACCGTCTCTTTGGTCGAGTTCGCCGCGCCCTCGAAGCGAGGTGAGTACTTTCGAGCCTCACAAGTCGGTGATGGCCGTTGACGAGGGGCTGGGCGGCTTTGGCTGCTCGAAGGTACTCAGGACGCCTGCGGGCTGGGTGGGCGCCGGGCGGTAGCGGGTCGTCGGGCTCAGCCGGGCGCTCGGCTCCGACGTGATTGAGGTCGCGGATTCGGGCTGGCGGGGCTGGTTGCTCGAAGCCGTGAGTACTTTCGGGCCTCCGTCGCCGGAAAGGGCCGTGACGGAGCGATGGGTGCTCGCCGCCGCTCGAAGGTACTCACACCACCATCGAGCCTCGCTGGGCAGGCCTACCGGACGCGCGCTCGGACACCGTGGCAGGATTCCAAGTGCCGTCGCGGCCCGCCAGAGGAGGAACGATGAGCAATACCGAAACGCACTCCGAGATCCTGGACTGCAGCGCAGTGGACGGTCACGACCCGGATCACCTTCAGGTCATCGAGCCCAAGGAGGTCCAGCTCGGAGGACCAGATGCCTTGCGGGTCCGGCGGACGCTGCCGTCGCTGCGGCGCTCCTTCGTGGGCGCCTGGTGCTTCGCAGATCACTACGGTCCCGAACCGGGTGCGTGCATGGACGTGCCGCCGCACCCGCATACCGGACTGCAGACCGTCAGCTGGCTGTTCGACGGTGAGGTTGAGCACCGCGACTCCGGCGGGGTTCATGCGATGGTTCGCCCGGGGGAGGTGAACCTGATGACCTCGGGGCACGGCATCGCCCATTCAGAGGTTTCCCCCGAGCGCGGCCTGCTGCACGGGGTGCAGCTGTGGGTGGTGCTGCCCGAGGCCAGCAAGGACCTGGTCCGGGAGTTCCAACACCACGTTCCGGAGGTGGTCGACGACCGTGGCGTCCGTGCCCGGGTGCTGATCGGCTCGCTCGCCGGTGCGTCCTCGCCGGTGCACACCCAGACCCCGCTGCTGGGCGCTGAGGTGGTCCTCGCCCCGGGCGCCACCTGGGAGATCGCCGTCGACCCCGGGTTCGAGCATGGGGTGCTGGTCGACGCCGGGCACGTTGACGTGGACGGCGTCCGGCTGAACCGCGCCGTGCTGGGCGTCCGGGACGCCGGGCTGGATCACCTGCGGATCACCAACCCGACGGACTCCCCGTCCCGGATCATGCTGCTCGGCGGCGAGCCGTTCGAGGAGGGCGTGGTGATGTGGTGGAACTTCATCGGGCGTAGCCACGAAGACATCGTCCGACTGCGCGAGGAATGGAATGAGGCCCCCGACGACCGCTTCGGGCGGGTGCCCGGGTACCGCGGCCCGACCGCCCGGCTGGAAGCGCCACCGCTGCCGAAGGACCTTCGCCTCAAGCGCCGCTTCCGCCGGGGCCGTCAGTAGGGGTGGACGGACGAGGTGGCGCCCCCTGGCGGGCGTGGCCCCGTCCCCGCACGAGCAGGTCGCCGACCTCGGCTGCGTCAGGCCAGGGCCCGGCGAGGTGGTCGAAGCCCTGCCCCGGCCCGATCGATCAGGACGCCCCGCCGGCCGCCACCACGAAGGCGGCGATGTCGTCGAACATTTCGAGGAGGTGCTCGGACTGGCCCGTCCACACGAGGCGGGAGGTGGGAAGCCCGGCCAGGATCATCGAAGCAGTCAGGTCGTCGATGGCCATCCCGCGGGGCGCCGGGCCGGACGCGATAGTGACGGCCCGCTCGCGTTGCTCGGGTGTGAGCCCGGCCCACCAGGACTGCAGGACATGTTCGTCGGCCATGCAGCGATTGTGCCGCGTTTCGAGGGCGGCGGCCCGAAGCTGGCACGAACACCGCAGGTCACTGGATGGGCAGCGGCCCACGTTGCCCGCACGGAACAACCGTCCGACGAGCCTGATGGGCGGAGTTCAAGCGGGCACTCACCGCTGAGGACCGACCGGAGGGGCCAGATCGCTCAGTCGGTGACCTGGAGGATGCCGTGGGCGCCCCGTTCGGCGTCGATCATGATGTGGCTGACGAGCGGGTAGTGGCCCGCCTCCGGCAGGACGAGTTCCACGAACCCGCCCTGGGCCGGCTGGAGGGCGAGCGCCTGGCTGCCCGCCGCGCTGGGGTTCCCGGTCGCGCTGGGGTTCCCCGTGCTCGGGCGCAGCAGGTAGGCGCCTTCGCTGAAGACCGTGTCGAACTGGCCGCCCACCACATGGAAGCTGGTGGCCCGGTTCGGGCCCGCGTCCAGAACCCAGATCCGGACCCGCTCGCCGACGCGAGCCAGCAGCGGGTGGGAGTCGTACTGGTTGGCGATGCCGTTGAACACCACCCGGTCCGGGGTGTCTGCGGCCACCGAGTCGGCGTCCACCTCATCGGCCGCCTCCGGGGTGGACGCGGCCGCGCCCAGGTGAACCTCCGATTGCACCATCACGTAGGAGCGGTCGACAGCGGGGAGGTCGTCCGGCTCGATGACGACGGCGCCGTGCATGCCCGCGGCGATGTGGGTGCTCATCGGCATCGTCGAACAGTGGTAGAGCCAGATGCCGGCGCGGCCGGCGGTGAACCGGTACACCAGCGACTCGCCGGGCGGGATCGTCCGCATCGGACGGTCGGGGGCCAGGGTGCCGGCGTGGAAGTCGATGGAGTGGCCGATGCTGCCGTCGTTGACCAGGGTGATCTCGAACACGTCCCCGACCCGACCGTGCAGCGTGGGGCCGGGTGCCGCGCCGTTGAAGGTCCAGCGCCGCTGCCACACCCCGGGAGCCACCTCCAGCGCCAGTTCCTGAACCCGAAGGGTGAGCCGGTGCAGCCGTTCGTCCGTCAGGGGCGGCAGGAGGGGATCGACCGAACGCGTGAGCGCGGCGGCGCTGGGATCGGAATGGCCTTCGTGTCCGGGGACGGAGGCTGCTCCCGAGGAGTGTCCCTCAGGTCCGGGGACGGACGTCGCGGTGGCGTCGCCGTCGACGACGATGTCGAGCGTCATGCCCATCTGCCGGTGTCCCGCCACGCTGCACCACCCCTGAGTGGAGGCGGCGATGACGCCGGCGTCCAATTCGGCGCTCTCTCCCGGCCGCAGCCGCGGGGTGTGCAGGGCGCCCAGGGTCAGGTCGTGGGAGGTTGTCGGATCGGTGTTGGTGAGCACGATCACCAGCCGGTCGCCCCGGGGGACGCTGATTCGGTGGGGGGCGAACGCCATGTCCTTGGCCGCGATCTCGACCCGGGTCGTGTGCCCGGTCGGCGTGACGTCCGGGCTGGACGGGGTGGCGGTGGCGGCCAGTCCCGCGGCGGCAGGATCGAGGCCGACCCCGACGGCGACCGCGACGACCAGCGCGGTGACCGCCGCGATCAACTGGCCCCCCGACCACACCGAGCGTCCCCCCGAGGTGCCACCGGTGCCAGGGGCGCCCGGCGCCGGACGGACGGAACCGCCGCCGGCAGCGGTCGCTTCTCCCTCAGCCAACTCGGCCGCCGGGTTGCCGGCGGCGGGTTGCCGCCGGGTGTGAAGGGAGGCGCGGATGCTGCCCACGATGAGCGGGAGGAAGGCGGCCAGCGCTGCCAGCACCAGGACGGAAACCGTGACGCGGACCCAGGAGGGTGCGGGTAGCAGCCACAGCAGCAGCCCGCCGTTGATGATCGCCAGGCGCAGGGTCGTGCCGCGATCGCACCACTGCCGGGCGGCCCGGACGGCGGCCGGCCCGCCTCCCAGCACCGAGGGCATCAGGTAGGACAGGGCGCCGGTGAGCAGTTGGGCGGCGAATCCGACCGCGACCACCCCGGCCACCTGGGGTAACGCGTCGGTCACCGCCGGCCAGGAGCCGGCGCCGACCAGGAGGGCCCCGACCCAGACGACGCAGACCGCTCCCCACGCCACGGCGGCGGCCACCGAAGCGCTGGCGAACTCTCTGGGCGGGGAGGTTCGCACCGGCACCAGGAGCGCCCGACCCCACCACGCCAGTCCGGCGAGGTAGCCGGCGAGCCCCACGGCGGCCACCCACCGCAGCCCCGCCAGGGCGCCGACGGGCATCACGAGCAACCCGGCCCCGAAGAGCGGCAGCGCCTGTCGCGCCAGGCGCTCGGCGCGTTCGTCGAGTCGGGTGCGCAGGAGCGTGGGCCAGAACGTGATGAGGGTGCCGGTGACGGTGAGGCCGATCCACCCCAGCAGATTGACCATCGTGTGCGCGATCAGCAGCCGTCCGCGCCACTCCTCGTCCACCCCGGAGGCCAGCCAGGCGCCGAACGTCGCGCCGACCGGCAGGCAGGCGGCGGCAGCGAGGTAGTAGCGGGACACGATCCGGAACCGTCCGGGCAGGGCCCGTCTCATCGCCCGCCACAGGTGGGCGCCGTGCCAGCCGGCGGCGAAGGCCACCAGGGTCGCCCCTGCCACCACGACCGGCCACACCTTGGCCGGCACCCCGACCAGGACCAGCAGCGCCCCCGTGAACAGAGTCAGCGCGCGGACGTTGAACAGGAGGTGGTCCCGAGGGCCGGAAACGGTGCGCAGCAGGGTGTGGGAGAAATGTTCGCTCCACACCAGGGCGGCGTGACTGAGCGCCCCCAGCAGGACGAGGTGGATCATCAGCCACACCGCCTGGGGTACCCACCGGTGAGCCAGGGCGACCGCGACGGCGACCAGCAGCCAGCCCAGCACGATCCCGTCGCGGACGGGCTCGACGCGTCCCCGCCTCACGAGGACACCACCACGGCGATCATCGACAGGGCCCGCCGGTGACAGGCCTGCCGGTTGCGTGCCCGCGTGACCGGGGGAGTGTGGGTGCTCAGGATCAGGCCCGGGCGAACTTCACGGTCCAGGCCTCGGGTCCGGTGACAAGGTACGACACCTCGATGGCCGGCCCGAAGACCTGGGAGATCTGGGTCAGCAGCGGTTGGGGGTCGTGGGGGGCGACCAGCGCCATCGCCCGGCCCGGCGCCAGCGAGCCGACAGCCCCCAGGATCGCGGCGTGGCGCAGTTCGTGGGGAATGCTGCGGGCATCGAGGGTCGGCAGGCTTTCGTCGGCGTGGCCGCAGGTGCAGGTGTGGCGTTCCTGGACGGGGATGGTGCTCATCAGGTTCCTCCTAGAATCCGGACCGCCATTATTACATATGCATCTGTAAATATTGGCTACCCTGATCCCATGGATCCTGACCTCGGACCGTCCCCGTTCCCGGTGGGGGATGCCCTGACCCCGGCGCGGCGGCGGGTGCTGGACGCGGTCGCCAACGCCGGGGGGACGGCCACGCTGGCACTCCTGTCCGAGACCCTGGGCGGGCATCCGAACGCCGCCCGCCAGCACCTGGACTCCCTGGTCGCGGCCGGATTCCTGAGCGCGGAGCAGCTCCCGGCGCAGGGACGGCGGGGGCGGCCCGCTCGCGCCTACGTCCTCACTCCCCTCGGCCGGCGCTCGAGAGAAGAGGGGGCGCCGCTGGCCTACGTCCAGCTGGTCGACGCCCTCGCCGAGCACCTGGCCGCGACCGGGCTCTCCGGGGAGGCCGCCCGTGCCATCGGGCTCGCCTGGAAGGCCGCCGGCCCGGAGGGTCTGGAGTCACACGAGCCCTGGCAGGCGGTGCAGGGGGTCCTCAGCGAGCTCGGGTTCTCACCCGTTGTCCACCCCGAGGAACCAGAGGTGATCCAGCTGCGCACCTGCCCCCTGCTGGCCGCGGCCCGCAGGCATCCCGAGGTCATCTGCCCGATTCACCAGGGGCTGCTGGATGCCGCCCTCGCAGCCGCCGGTCGCCCGGGGGTGGCCGTCCGGCTCCACCCGTTCGCGGAACCGGGCGCCTGCCTGGTCACCCGCACTCCCGAGGGCCAGCCCGGCTGAGGGGCCAACACCGTCCTAGGCACCTGCTCGACCTCACCCGCCGCCGCGGAACCACCCTCAAGGCCGCCAAGCGCAAACCACGTCCACCCAGGGAGGGTCACACCGTGGGCGCGAGGTGATGGTGCAGCGCGCCGATCAGGTTGGCATCGTTGAAGTAGCGGCAGCTTCGGATCTGGGGTCTGGGGAGCGCGACCGGCGCGCTGTCGAAGCTCGCCTGGACCTTGTCGTTGAGGAGGTCCACGAACACCGGCTGGGCGCTGATGCCACCCCCGATAGCGAAGGCGTCCACGTCCAGGATGATCTGGAGGTTGAAGATGAACTGGCCCAGCCGGGAGCAGAACCTGTCCAGCGCCTCCGCCGCCGTCGGCTCGCCTCGCTGGAGGTGGTCGAAGAAGGCCCGTCCGTCCAGGGATCCGGCCGGCACCCCAGCGGCCTGGGCGTAGTCGGCCAGCAGAGCTCCGACCCCGCTGAGCCAAGCCAGCGGCGGGCTCGCCGGGTCGCAGAGATCGACCTTGGTGAAACTGGCGTTGCCGGAGTGGAAGTGGGAACCGTGGTAGATCTGGCCGTTGATGAGGATCGCGCCCCCCACCCCGGTGCCGATGATCAGCGCTACGGCGTTCCGGCAGTCGGTGAGGCACCCGTCGTGAACCTCGGCCAGCAGCGCGCAGTTGGCGTCATTCTCCAGCGAGACGGGCACCCCGCAGCGCGCTTCGACCGACTCGATCAGGTTGGTCCCGGCGTTGAAGACGAGCGCTCCCCCGGAGAACATGTAGCCGCTGGTGGGATCGAGTTCGCCGCAGCAGCTGAGGGCGATCCCGGCCACAGCCCCCCGGAACGGCTCGTAGATCCGTCCGATCGCGGCGATGAAGTCGCCGTGCGAGTCGTAGCTGGTGGGCACGACACCCTTGTGGCTGAGCGCGTAGGACTCGTCGGCCAGGGCGTACTTGATGCCGGAGCCACCCACGTCCATGGTCAGATACTGCATCGCGATTCCGTTCGGGTCGGTTCGGTGAGGCGCTGGGCCGCGGCGGTTCTTGGGGTTCGTTCAGGGGCGGCCATGGGCCATGCTGCCACGCGTGGCACCCGCGCTGAACCGTTGGTGACTGGCAACCCGCCGATGGTGAAGGCCGGTCGGCGACGCCCCCCTGGCCGGGCGGCCATTCTTCTCCGGACTGTGACTGCCGACCTGAACCGTGCAAGGATCAGGTGCCGTCCACAACGCGGAACCCGGTGTGAATCCGGGGCGGTCGGGCCACTGTGACCCCAGCGATGGGGGAGCCAGATACGGGTGTGGGCGACGGTTCCTGAGGGCCACGCCTCCTAGAAAGGGAACTCATGCACATTGCTGAGGGCTTCCTACCCGTTGGGCATGCTGTCGCCTGGTTCGTTGTTGCGACCCCCTTCGTCGTCCACGGTGCCCGGGCGGTCATCAGGCAATCCCGCGAGCACCCCGAGTCCCGGCTGTTGCTGGCCGCCGCCGGCGCCTTCACCTTCGTGCTCTCCTCCATCAAGCTGCCCTCGATCACCGGAAGTTCCTCGCATCCCACCGGGACGGGGCTGGGCGCGGTGCTGTTCCGTCCCCCGGTGATGGCGTTCCTGTCCACGATCGTGTTGCTGTTCCAGGCACTGCTGCTCGCCCACGGCGGGATCACCACCCTGGGCGCGAACGTGTTCAGCATGGGGATCGCCGGACCGTGGGTCGGCTACTCGTTGTGGAAGTTGTCGAACGCCCTGTCGTGGAACCGCCACCTGGGGATCTTCGCGGCGCTGGCCGGTGCCGATCTGGCCACCTACGTCGTCACCTCGTTCCAGCTCGGTCTCGCGTTCCCCGACCCGGTTTCCGGCGTTTGGGGATCGGTGGTCAAGTTCCTGGGCATTTTCGCCCTCTCGCAGGTGCCGTTGGCCGTCATCGAGGGGATCCTGGGGGTCCTCGTGTTCCGGCTGCTCAGCGACGTTGCCAAGCCGGAACTGGAGCGCCTCGGGGTGGTGGCCGCTGAGCCGGAGACCGTGGCCGCCTGATGAAGAAGGCGACGATCAACATTCTGCTGGCGGTGGCCCTCGTCCTCGTCGCGGCCATCAGCTACCTCATCGGGGGCCTGCGCACCGACCCCGAGGACGGGTTCGCCGGCACCGACAGCCTCGCCACCCGGCACATCCAGGCCGCCCACCCCGACTACGTCCCGTGGGCCCAGCCGTTGTTCCAGCCCTCCTCCAGTGAGGTCGAATCCGGCCTGTTCGCGCTGCAGGCAGCGCTCGGCGGAACCGTCCTGGGCTTCACCATCGGTCGGCTGTCGGCGCGTCGTCGCTCAGCCCAGCCCTCCGACGAGGCGTGATGGCCCACGGACTGACGCTCGATCACGCCGCGTGGTCCAGCCCGTGGCGTCCGCGTTCGGTCCGGGACAAGGCGGTGCTGTGCCTGGGGTTGCTGCTGGCGGCAGTCTGCCTTCCACCGTTCCCTGGCGGCGTGGCGGTGGCCCACGTCAGCTTGGCCGTCCTGCTCGGTCCCGTCCGGGTGGGGCCGGCCCGGCTGGGACGGATTCTCTGGGCGCCGCTGCTGTCAATCCTGATCGGCGTGGCGACGGTGGCGGTCAGCGTCAGCTGGGAGGCGGGACCGCGGTTCCAGGTCACCCCGGCGAGCCTGGCGATGGCGGAAGCGCTGGCCGTCCGGGCGCTGGCCGCCACGCTGGCCACGTTCACTCTGGCCTGCTCCACGCCGATGGTCGACCTGTTCGCCGGACTGCGCAAGGCGCACGTCCCCGACCCCCTGATCGAGATCGCCTCACTGGTCTACCGCTTCAGCTTCGGCCTGCTGGACAGTGCCGGGGCGATCCGCCAGGCCCAGGTCGCTCGCCTCGGGTACGCCACCCGGACGGCGGCGCTGCGCTCGGCGTCCATGGGGGTCGCGGGGCTCTTCCTCCGCTCGTGGGAGCGAGCTCGCCGCCTCGAGGCGGGCCTGGCCGGCCGGGGTTACGAGGACGCCTTGCGCACCCTCGAACCCCCCCGACGGCGCTCGACCCGGTTCCTGATCGGCAGCCTGATGCTGCTGGCGGTGCTGGTCGGGGGGTCGCTGGCCTGGGGGTCGTCTGCCTGGGGATCGGCTGCCTGGGGGTTCCCGGCCGGGGGGGCGGGCCGATGAGCCACCGCCAACTCGCCGCCGCCGGGGTGACGGTCTCGTTCGGGCGTCGCGAGGTCCTTCGCGGGGCCGACCTCATCATCCCCCGGGGGCAGCGGCTCGCGCTGCTCGGGGGCAACGGCTCGGGCAAGACCACCCTGCTGCGCACGCTGGCCGGTTCGGTCCGTCCCAGCGCCGGCCGCGTCCTGGTGGACGGCGTCGGGGTCGACTACGGGCGCACCGGTCTGCGGAACCACCGCCAGGTCGTCCAACTGGTCGCTCAGAACCCCGATGACCAACTGTTCGCGGCCGACGTGTTCCGCGACGTGTCCTTCGGGCCCCTCAACCTGGGGCTCTCCGAGCCGGAGGTCCGACGACGGGTCGCCGACGCCCTCGCCGTGCTGTCGATCGAGGACCTGGCTGAACGGCCGATCCACGAACTGTCCCACGGCCAGCGGAAACGCGTGGCGATCGCCGGGGCGTTGGCGATGCAGCCCTGCCTGATGCTGCTCGACGAGCCGGCGGCCGGCCTCGACCCGCAGGGCGTGGACGAGATGGTCGCCGCGCTGGAGCGCCTCCTGCAGGCTCACACGACGGTCGTCATCTCCACCCATGACGTGGATTTCGCCTTGTGGTGGGCCGATTCCGTGGCCGTCCTGGTGGAGGGCCGGGTGCGTCACGGACAGCCCGGCGACCTGCTCTCGGACGCCGAACTGGTGGCGGCCGCACGGCTGCGGCAACCGCTGGTGCTGCAGGCCGCCGGTGCGCTCGGGCTGGAGGCGCGGCACGTCCGGGACGTGTCGGGTCTGGTGGCAGCAGTGCGGGCTGGACGCGGGCTTGACGCGCCCGCGACCGAGTTGCGCAACAATGAGCCGACCGCGTTGCTGCGGACGGGGCGCTGACCGCTGAACCTCACCGAGAGGTGAGATTCTGCACCACGCTCCGGCCCCAGTGAATTGTTACGGAGCCGTAAGTTACGGTACCGTAGGAACATGCACCCGATTCCGAGGAGGACCAGGTGACAACGACGCACCCACCAGTGGTGATCCAGGGCGGCATGGGTATCGCCGTGTCGTCGTGGCGGCTCGCCCGCGAGGTTTCACTCAGCGGGCAGCTGGGCGTGGTCTCCGGCACCGCGTTGGACGGCGTGCTCGCACGCGTGCTCCAGGACGGAGACCCGGGCGGACATCGGCGCCGCGCGCTGGCCCATTTCCCCTCCCCGGCGATGGCGCAGCGAGTGCTTGACGCGTACTTCATCGAGGGCGGTCGTCCGGCTGACAAGCCGTACCGTCCGCACCCCACGCTGACGATCGCACCGGGCCGGGCTGCCATCGAGTTGAGCCTGACGGGGAACTTCACCGAGGTCTGGTTGGCCAAGGAGGGCCATTCCGGCGTGGTCGGGATCAACATGCTCGAGAAAGTCCAGACGGCCAACTCCTCGGCCATCCTGGGCGCCATGCTGGCTGACGTCGACTACGTGATCATGGGGGCGGGCGTGCCGCGGGAGATCCCGCGACTGCTCACCGATTTCGCCGCCGGACGCACCGGCCACCTGACGATCGACGTCGCAAACTCCACCAAGGTGCACCGCTCCGCCCTGAACCCCGTCCACTTCCTCGGGGCCGAGCTCCCGGTGCTGCGGCGTCCGCAATTCCTGGCGATCGTGTCCCTCCACGTCCTGGCGGGCTACCTCAATCGAGACCCGGAGATCCGTCCCGACGGTTTCGTGGTGGAGGGTCCCCGTGCCGGCGGGCACAGTGCGCCCCCGCGGGGAAAGATGATTCTGGACGATTCCGGGGAGCCGATCTATGGGCCCAAGGATGACGCCGACCTCGCCAAGGTCGCCGAACTAGGGCTCCCGTTCTGGCTGGCCGGTGGTTACGCGACCCCTGACAAGGTCGTCGAAGCGCTGGCGGCCGGGGCTGCCGGCGTCCAGGTGGGGACGCTGTTCGCGATGGCCGCCGAGTCGGGACTCACGCCGGAACTGCGGGCCCGCTTGGTCTCGGAGTTGGCGGCGGACACGCTCGTCGTCCGCAACGACCCGCGCGCCTCGCCGACCGGCTTCCCCTTCAAGGTGGCCGAGCTCAGCAACACCTTGTCGGACGAACAGAACTACCAGGCCCGGGAACGGATTTGCGACCTGGGGTACCTGCGCTCTCCGGTGGAACGCGCCGACGGCTCGATCGCCTATCGGTGCGCCTCGGAACCGGTCCACATGTACCTGCGCAAGGGCGGCAGCGAAGAAGAGCTCGCCGGTCGCAAGTGCCTGTGCAACGCCCTGATGGCCAATATCGGCCTCGGGCAGGTCCGGCGCAGCGGGTACGTCGAGGAGCCTGCGGTGACCCTCGGCCAGGATCTGGTCGGCGCCGAGGCGCTGATCTCGCTGTACCCCGACGGCTGGACCGCCCGCCAAGCCGTCGATTGGTTGATGTCGGCGTAGTCGGACGGGTTGGGGCGGCCTGACGCGAACCCTGCGGCCTTGGTGTCGCGGGTCGGGTGCGGAACGGCTTTCAGCGTGGTTCGAGGTCCGCTTCGGGGGCCTTCCGCGCGTGGTTCGCGACAGGTCAGGGGACCCCGGGCGGGTCCCCGACCAGGCTTAGGGACCACTGACCGCGGTCGTAGCTGTGGGTGGGCCGGCGTAGTACCAGGGGCTACCGGCGCGCGGTGCGGTCACCCGAGTCACCGCCGCAGGCTTGCCAGAGCGGGACGGGTTCTGACACGCTCGACGTGTCAGAGCGGTCAAAACACGTGCCGACTCGGGCTATCACTCCGAAAGGAGCTGACGATGGCACGTGGTTCCGCTGAGGCGTCCACCCTCGTCACCACCCGCGAACACGAGACCGAGGAACTCTTCGCTCTCCTGGCCACCTGCACCTCGGAGGCGGAGCGGGAGACCGTCACCGCCGAGCTTGTCGAGTTGAATCTCGGACTCGCCGATGCTCTGGCCCATCGCTATTCCCACCGGGGCGCCGACCGGGAAGACCTGATCCAAGTGGCCCGAATGGCGCTGCTGCTGGCAGTTCGCCGTTATCGCCCAGGCGCCGGCGCCGCGTTCGCGGCCTTCGCCGTTCCCACGATCACCGGTGAGCTCAAGCGCTACTTCCGCGACCACTGCTGGGTCGTGCGTCCGCCACGCCGAATCCAGGAGTTGCGGCTGCGCGCCGGGCAGGAGCGCCGGCACCTCGAGCAGGAGTTGGGTCGGACGGCAACGCCGGAGGAACTCGGCCATGAGATCGGCGTGGATCCCGCCCAGTTGCGGGAATGCGCCGTCGCCGACGGCAGCTTCCGTCCGTGGTCCTTGGACGTCGAGTACGACAGCGGGGACAGCCTCGGCTCCCTGCTGCCCGACGGTGACGATGCCATCGAGCACGTCACCGACCGGCTGGCCCTGCAACGAGTGCTGGCCGGGCTCAGCCGCCGCGAGCGTCAGATGTTGGTGTGGCGATTCCAGGACGGGTGCACCCAAGCGGAGATCGGACGTCGGCTGGGCATCTCCCAGATGCAGGTGTCCCGCCTCATCCGAGGCATCCTCGACCGCACGCGAAGCGCGCTGACCGATCTCGAACCGCTGGCCGGCTGAACGACGACCTGACGGGGTTGAGGTTTAGAACCCGGTACCGCGGGTATCAGTAAGGCATACCGAACTATCACAGGAGGAATCATGGGTTTCGACGACAAGCTCAAGAACGCGGCTCAAGAGGCCAAGGGCAAGCTCAAGGAGGGCTGGGGGAAGGTCACCGACGACCCGGCTCTGCAGGCTGAAGGGCGGGCCGAGCAGGCAGCGGCCGACGTGAAGCAGGCCGCCGAACGTCTCAAGGACGACATCTCGGATGAGTTGAAGTAGGACCACCTCATCAACCATCGAAAGGAGTAGCCATGGCTACGTTGTTATGGATTCTGGCCGCAGTTCTCGTGGTCTCCGGCATCTTCTCCCTGGTCAAGGGACAGATGCTGTGGGGCATCGTGTTGATCGTCGTCGGGCTGCTCGTGGGGCCCGGCGGGGTGAGCGTCTTCGCCTGATCCCACTCTCCGTCACCCGCCGCCCGGGATTCTCCCGGGTCGGCGGGTGACGTGCGTTCCGGCCCGTGGCGGGCGGGCGCGAGGGTAGCGTGACACCAGGCTTCGGGACGCCCGGGCCTGAGAGCGAAGGAGCAGGGGTGGACGTCTACCTGGTGCAGCACGGCGCGGCGACCTCCGAGGCGGAAGACCCGCAGCGACCCCTCACCGCGGCCGGCCGCGCCGCTGTGGAGGACGTCGCCGCGCGCCTGGCCGCCGGCGGGGAGCGGGCCGGGGTGTGCGTGCACAGCGGCAAGCTGCGAGCCGAGCAGACCGCGATCATTCTGGGGGCGGCACTGGGTGCCGAGGTGGTGGCCCGCGCCGGCCTCGACCCGTCCGATCGGGTGACCGCCACCGCGAACTGGCTCAAAGGCGAAGGGCAGCGGAACCCCGCGGGGGCGATCGCGCTGGTGGGGCACCTGCCCTTTCTGGAGAGGCTCGCCTCCCTCCTGATCGCCGGCGACGAGGGGGCCCAGGTCGTCCGCTTCCACAATGCCGGCGTGGTGAAGCTGGTGCCGAAGCCCGCTGGAGCCGGTTTCAGCGTCGACTCGATCCTGCTTCCAGGGGCCCGGTAGCCCAGAGTCGGGCACGATTCCCGACGGCGCGCTCGGCCGGTGTTAACTGATCGGGTGCCGCGCGTCCGCAATCCCCTGATGACCAGCCTGCTCGGGCTACGGGGCAACGGGCGCGCCTGCGTCTACACCGAGCCCATGTGGGGGCTCTCGATGATGCTCGTGCTGCCGTACGCGTCCGTCTTCATGCTGGCGCTCGGGCTGGGGGACCAGCAGATCGGGCTGCTGGCGTCCATCTCGATGCTCTCCCAGGTCGTTTTCGGCCTGCTGGGTGGGGTCATCACCGACAAGCTGGGCAGGCGCCTGACGACGGCCGTCTTCGACGTCGTCGCGTGGTCGATTCCGTGCCTGATCTGGGCTGTGGCGGCCAACTTCTGGTACTTCCTGGTGGCCTCGGTGATCAACGGCGCCTGGCAGGTGACCCAGAACTCCTGGGACTGCCTGCTGGTTGAGGACGTCGACCGCGGCGAGATCACCAAGGTCTATTCGCTGATCAAGGTGGCCGCCGAGTTCTCAGCGCTCTTCGCACCGATCGCCGCCCTGCTGGTGTCGCAGTTCGGCCTGGTCCCGGCCGTCCGCCTGCTCTACCTCAACGCGTTCGTGATCATGACCGCCAAGATCGTGATCCTGTACCGGTGGTCGAGCGAGACCGCCATCGGGCGCCTTCGCCGCGAGCAGACCCGGGGGGTGAGCCTGTGGCGGCTGCTGGCCGAGTACCGCGGGGTGCTGCCCCTGATCATCCGGTCGAAGGGGACGATGTTCTCCCTGGCGCTGGCGGCGATCGTCAGCGCTGTCACGCTCATCAACGGCACCTTCTGGCAGGTGGTCATCAACCAGCGACTGGGGGTGCCCGACCCGCTGCTGCCGATCTTCTGGATGGTGCGCTCGCTGTTGTCGGTGCTGTTCTTCTTCACCGTCATTCCCTGGCTGACCCATGCCAAACACCTGAAGCCACCGACCGTGGGCGGCTTCGTGGCGTACCTGGCCGGCCAGTTGCTGCTGGTCGTCATCCCGGCGCCGGCCGGGTCGGCGGACTGGTCCACCTATGTCTTGCTGGGCGTCTGCCTGGTGCTGGACGCGTTCGGCGCCGGCATCCTGTTCATGCTCACCGAATCGCTCGTCGCCCTGCACGTCAACCGGGACGAGCGCTCACGGGTGATGGCAATCCAGCGCACCTGCGTGATGCTCGCCACCGCACCCTTCGGCTGGATCTCCGGCTGGCTTTCCGGCATTGACCGCACCTGGCCGTTCCTGCTGACCTCCGCGCTGCTCGTCCTGGGAGCGGTGGTGAGCCTGCGGTTCTGGGTGACCACCCACGCGGCCACCGACTGACGATCCTCGGCGACCCGTCGTCCGGCGGGCTCGGCCGTCGTCCTCAGGCAGGCTGCCCGCCCGTGGTCAGCACCGTCCCGTCCGCGGTGACCAGGAGACCGACATGGTGGGGAAGGGTCGCCAGCCACGTCAGCGCCCCCAGGCCACGGACGAACGCCGCGGTGGCGTACACGTCGGCCCAGGTCAGCTCGGGCCCGATCACGGTCGCCGACAGCAACTCCTCGCGCACCGGCTCTCCGGTGGCCGGGTCGATGATGTGACGGCCGCGGGCCGCCGTCCCCGACGTGGCGACCGCGCCGGAGCGGAGCTTCAGGGTCCGCAACGGCCGCTGCCGATCGCGGGGGTCCTCGATGGCGACCGTCCAGTCCGGGGTGTCGGTGCGCCGGCACTGCACGGCGATATCACCGCCGGCGTTGATCAGGGCGTCGTGGTCGCGAAGGGCCGGATCGGCGAGCAGGTTGTCGAACGCCTGCTGGACCGCCCAACCCTTCACCAGGCCGGTGGGGTTGAACACCGTCTGATGGTTCGGGCCGGGCAGTTGCGCGGAGAACGCGCCGCCGGTCAGGGCGGATGCTCGATCACACAGCCGGGCGACCTCGCGCACCCGCGGCAACGCGTCCGCCAGGCTGAGAACACCCCGCTGGATCC
Organism: Propionibacteriaceae bacterium; assembly: GCA_016717345.1. GTDB lineage: Bacteria > Actinomycetota > Actinomycetes > Propionibacteriales > Propionibacteriaceae > Propionicimonas. Next base: position 114,048 of record JADKFR010000007.1, on the reverse strand, counting down.
GGCTGATCTCGCTGTCGGCCTGCCACGGGCTGAACACGGCCTCGTCTGCGCGGAGCGCGCTGAAGGCGCGCTCCACTGCGGCCTCGACGGCGGGCGTGCGGACCCCCGGGCCTCGCAGGTGGAGGCTGATCGGCAGGCCCATGATCTGGGCCACGAACGCCCGTCGGGGCACGTCGAGGTCTGAGGTGAGCGTCATGGCGGTCACTGTTGGGCCGCGTCGATGGCCGATTGCAGCGACTGGAGGTAGCCGTTGCTGGTGACCGTGGCGCCGGAGACGGCGTCGATCTCGGCGCTCTGAGCCTGGGTGACCTCAGAATTCAGCAGCGGGATGGCGTAGGCGTTGATCTGCTGGTCCTTGCCGTTCTCGTTGGGGTACTGGAGGGCCTTCGCCGCGGTGATGGTGCCGTCGGCCACGGTGATCTGGACCTGGACGACGCCCCACCGGGTGGTCACGGCATCGCCGGTGAACGTGCCGGAGTTGAGCGCGCTGGAACTCGCGGAGCCCGAGCTGCTGGAGCCTGAGCTCGAGTCGCTGGACGTCGAACTGGACGTGGCGGAGGGGGTGACGGTGGTCCCCGCTGTCGAGCCCGAGGTTGGCGTGGTGGTGTCCTCGGCGGTGGCCGGGTTGGCGGCGGTGGCGTTCGTGCTGGTGCGGTAGCTGAACAGCAGGACGACCGCGGCGATGGTGCTGGTGATGATCATGGTGATGCGTCGCATGGGAAGGGCTTTCTGATCGAGGGGTGACCTGGTCACCAGGTGAAGCGTTCGAGGTGGATTCGGCTGCTGGGAACACCGCAGGAGAGGGCCGCTGTGCGCGCCGACGCCATCCAGCCGTCCGCCCCGCAGAGGTACACGTCCTGATCGGCGATATCGGGAACCAGTTGCCGCAGGGCGTCGGCGTCGCTGAGGTGAACGGCCTGCTGGGGCAGCCAGCTGTCGCGCCCCGCCACCCGTGGCCCGACGACGTGGAAGAGTCGAGCGCCGCGCTGGGTGGCGAGTTGCTCCAGTTCTCGCGTGAGCACGAGGTCGTGCTCGGTGCTCGCCCGGTAGATGACGGTCACGTCCCCGGGACGCTGGGGCAGGTCCTCCAGGATCGCGCGCAGCGGGGTGATGCCGATCCCCGAGCCCATCAGGGTCACCTTCGGGCGGCTCCGAGCGCCGGCGTGCAGCCGTCCGTACGGTCCCTCGATGGCTACCCGGGTGCCGACCGGCACCTCCGCCAGGGCTCGACTGCCGTCACCGAGGTCCTTCACCGTGATCCGCAGTGTGTCGCCGGTGGGGGCGGCCGAGAGCGAGTACGGGTGGCCTCGGGTCCAGCCCGGGCCCGTGAGGAAGCGCCACGTGAAGAACTGGCCTGAGGCCACCGGGAGCCGATCCAGGTCGCGGCCGCGCATCCAGACCGAGATGATGTCGGGGCTTTCGCGGACGACGGCGCTCACTCGCAGATCGTGGCGCAGCGTGCGGTAGAGGGGAAGGCCGAGCCGCCAGACGAGGACCGCGCCCGCGGCGGCGATCCACAGCGTCCACCAGTAGATGGCGGCAACGGGGCTGGCGAGGAACTCCTGGCCGGTCCACAACTGGTGGGGTATCGCCAGCCCCACGCCCAGGTAGGCGTACAGGTGGAGCAGGTGCCACGACTCGTACCGCAGCCGCTTGCGAGCCTTGCGGATGCTGGTCACGGTCACCAGGATGAGGAACCCGGTGCCGGCGGTGGCGAGCAGCATGCCGGGGTAGTCGACCACCATCTCCCAGAACTGGACGAACGGGTTGATCCCGGCGGTCGCGGCATAGCCGGCGCTGATCAGCACCAAGTGGGCCACCATCAGGTTGAACGAGGTGAAGCCGACCAGCCGGTGGCGTCCGGCGAGTTCGTCCTGACCGTACGCCTGCTCGACCACCGGGATCCTGGCCATCAGTAACACCTGGATCAGCAGGAGGTCGGACGACAGCAGGCCGGTCAGGCGGCCGATGCTGGTCAAGCCGCTGCCCCAGCCGGTGAGATCCTGAACGCCGCCGCCGGCGACCCACAGGCCGACCACGACCAGCAGGCTGAGCCAGGTGGCCATCCCGATGCCGTCGCGGATGAGCGGGGAGGAGGCACGTGGGTGGCGGCGAGGTACCAGCCGCCGGGGCGCCACGGCTGAAGCCGGGGGAGCTTGGTCGGGGCGAACCTGCGTAAGGGTCATGGTGCGATTCCGGTCTACTGGTGGAGCGGTGAGGCATCACCTTGGCCGCCCTGGTCAGGCGGCTGCCGAGGGGGCGGTGAGCCTTTGGAGCCTTCTGCTGTCACCACTCACGCTAGGAATCGGGTCTGTGGGTTTGCTGTGCGGAGCCTGATCGGGGGCTCTGGGGTCACCACCGACGACAGGTGGCAGTTGTGGCCCAAGTACGGGCCACAACTGCCACCTGAGACGGGCTGGGTACCGAAGGGTGGGTCAGAGCACCACGCGGGCGGCCGGGAAGTGGCAGGCGACGGTATGACCGGGCTCGATCTCGATCGGAAGCGGGATCTCCACCACGCACCGTTCCTCGGCCTTGGGGCAGCGGGTCCGGAAGACACACCCCGACGGGGGATTCTGCGGGCTTGGCAGGTCACCCGTCAGCAGGATGCGTTCCCGATCCCGGCGCGGCTCGGGAACGGGGACGGCCGACAACAGCGCCTGGGTGTAGGGGTGCATCGGACGCTCGTAGAGGGTGTCCCGATCCGTCACCTCCATCGTCCGGCCCAGGTACATCACCATCACCCGATCGGAAATGTGCCGAACGACCGAAAGGTCATGGGCGATGAAGACGTAGGCCAGGTTCTCCTCCTCCTGGATGTCCTCCAGGAGGTTGATCACCTGCGCCTGGATGGACACATCCAGCGCCGAGACGGGCTCGTCGCACACCACCAGCTTGGGCTTCAGGGCGATGGCGCGGGCGACCCCGATCCGCTGGCGCTGTCCGCCGGAGAACTCGTGCGGATAGCGGTTGTAGTGCTCGGGGTTGAGACCCACCCTCGCCATCAGGTCCTGCACGGCCTTCTTCACCCCGCCGGCGGGGGTGACGCCCTGGATCTCGAACGGGGCCGCGATGATGGCACCGACCGGGTGCCTGGGGTTCAGCGATCCGTACGGGTCCTGGAAGACCATTTGGACGTCGCGGCGCAGGCGCCGCAGTTCGTCGCCCTTGGCGTGGGTGATGTCCTTGCCCTCGAACTCGATCTTCCCCCCGGTGGGATCGAGCAGGCGGAGGATGGTGCGTCCGGCGGTCGACTTGCCGCAGCCGGACTCGCCCACCAGCCCGAGGGTCTCGCCGGGATCGAGCTTCAGGCTGAGCCCGTCGACCGCTTTGACCGGGGCACCTTCCTTGCGCAGCAGCTTCTGGCTGTAGGTGGGGAAGTACTTCTGCAGATCGGTTACCTGGAGCAGGCTCACGGCTTCTCCTACAACCTCGGGGCGATGCTGTCAGCGAAGAGCTGCGCACGCGTGGCGACGGGGATGTGACAGCGCGAGTCGTGGTTGGGGTACGACTCGGCCAGTTCGGGGACGACCTCGTTGCAGGCGCAGGCGGCGAACTCCTGGAAGGCGCAGCGGGGGTTGAACGCGCACCCCGGTGGGATGTTGATCAGCGACGGCGGGTTGCCGGCCACCGGGATCAGTCGTTCCTGGGTGATCCGGTCGAGTCGCGGCATCGAGGTCAGCAGGCCCCAGGTGTAGGGATGGTCCGGTTGGTGGAAGAGGTCGTCGACCTCGGCGTACTCAACGGCCTTGCCGCCGTACATCACCAGGACGTCGTCGGCGATCTCGGCCACCACGCCCAGGTCATGGGTGATCATGATGATCGCCGAACCGAACTCAGCCTGCAGGTCGCGCATCAGGTCAAGGATCTGGGCCTGGACGGTGACGTCCAGCGCGGTGGTTGGTTCATCGGCGATCAGCAGCTCAGGGTTGTTGATCAGCGCCATCGCGATCATCGCGCGCTGGCGCATGCCGCCGGAGAATTCGTGCGGGTACTGGTCGACCCGCTTGTCCGGGTTCGGGATGCCCACCCGTGCCAGCATCTCGATCACCGTCGTGCGGGCGGCCTTCTTGGACACCTTCGAGTGCACCAGAAGGCCCTCGGCCAGCTGGGTGCCGACGGTGTAGTACGGATGCATGGCAGAGAGTGGATCCTGGAAGATCATCGCCATCTTCCGGCCACGCAGGCTGCGGAGTTCTTCGTCCGAGACCTTCAGCAGGTCCTGGTCATCGAGCCAGATCTCCCCGCTGAGCTGGGCGCGGGACCCCCGATGCAACCCCATGACGGCCAGGGAGGTGACCGACTTGCCGGAACCGGACTCCCCGACGATGCCGAGGGTCTTCCCCTTCTCGAGGTTGAAGCTCAGGCCATCCACGGCCTTGACCACCCCGTCGTCGGTGGGGAAGTGGACCTTCAGGTCGCGTACGCGCAGGAAGTTGTTCATCCGGCCAGTTTCACTCTCGGGTCGATGAAGCCGTAGGCGATGTCGACGACCATATTTGCGAGCACGATGAAGGCCGACACGATGAGCACCAGGGCGACGATCGTCGGCAGGTCCATGTTGGTGACCGAGTGCACCGCCAGGTAGCCCAACCCGTGCATCGAGAAGACGCTCTCAGTGATGATGGCACCACCCAGCAGGGTGCCCAGGTCGAGGCCGGCGGCAGTCACGATCGGGGTGAGGGACGCGCGCAGGCCGTGCCGGACGATCACCTGCCACTTGCCCACGCCCTTCGCGCGGGCCGTGCGGATGTAGTCCTCGCTCATGGTTTCGATCATGTAGGCGCGGGTGAGGCGGACGTAGCTGGCCGCGAAGAAGAAGGCGAGGGTGATCCAGGGCAGCACCAGGTTGAGCGCCCAGTTCACGGGGTCCTCGAAGAAGGGGACGTAGCTGGGAATGGGTAGCCAACCCCACTTGATGGCGGGGAAGGTCAACAGCACCAGACCGACGAAGAAGGTGGGCAACGAGAACCCGATCAGCGCCGCGCCGACGATGCCTCGGTCCTGCCATCGTCCTTTGTTCAGGGCGGCCACGACGCCGCCGCCGACACCGATCAGCATCCACAGGATGAAGGCGCCGATGGCGATGGACAGTGAGATGGGCCACGCCTCGGACACCATCTCGTTGATGGTGCGGTGCTGGCTGGGGGAATAGCCGAGGCAGGGCGCGGGACATTCCACGATCTGCTCGGGGTACTGCGCCCGCAACTCGGCGTTGTCGGGGAACTCGCGGCCGACGAACAGGCCCTGGATGAACTTGCCGTACTGGACGATCGCCGGCTGGTCGTAGCCGAGCGCCTTGCGGTTGCCCTCCAGGATGATCGGCGTGCAGTTCTTGCCGCAGGTGTAGCGCGCCGGGTCGATCGGCGAGGCGAAGAACAACGCGAAGGTCGTGGCGGTGATCAGGAACAGCATCACCACGACGGTGGCCAACCGCCTGAGGACGTAGTAGAACACGCGGATCTCCCTTGGGGCGGGAATGGGGGGTGCGCCGGGCGCACCCCCCATTCTCACTCAGTGCTTGACGCTGACGTTCGCCAGGTCGTAGTAGCCGGTGAACGTGGTGTTCACGACGGCGCCTTGGACGTTGCTTCCATGGACGAAGACGTACTTGTCGTTGATCAGGGGGATGATCGCGAAGTACTTGGTGACGGCCTCGGTGTCGAGGGCGCCCCAGGCCTTCTCGCGCTCCGCCTGATCGGCGATGGCGTAAGCCTTGTCGATGCCGGCGTTGAACTCGTCGGAGGAGAAGTACCCGTAGTCCTGACCGGGCCCACCAGCGGAGATGTTCACCCGGGAGTCCAGCAGCGCCGGGATCACCGTCGAGCCGGACGGCCAGTCAGCACCCCAGCCGGCCCAGTAGGCGTCGTACTTGTTCGCCGCGTCAGGAGACTGCAACGTGCTGTAGTACTGCTCGGCCGGAATGCCGACCAGCGTGGTGTCGAAGCCGGCGGCGTCCCACGCGGTCTTGAGGCCGGAGAACACCTTGTCGAGCGTGTCGTTCTTGCGGTACGCCACGGTGATCTTGACCGGAGCGGTCAGGCCGGCGGCCTGGAGGGCCTCCTTGGCCTTGGTCGGGTCGCCCTTGTCGCCCGCCAGCATCGGGGTGTTCGGGAAAGCCTGCAATGCCGGGTTGATCAGCGAGTTCGTCGCCTGCACCACCTGCGCGCCGCCGGCGGCGGTGACGTAGGCGCTGCGGTCGGCGGCCAGAGCCAGGGCCTCGCGGGCCTTGTCGTTGCTGAACACCTTGGACTTGAAGTTCGGCACCAGGTAGCGGGTGTACGGCGAAGCCACGATCGAGTTGCGGCCCTCCGCGCCACCGGCCACGTTCGCCAGGGCGGTGACGGGAGCCTGATCGAAGGTGATGGCGTTCTGGTCAGCGCCCTGGTTGGCGATGAGGCGCTCGTACAGGGTTTCCTGGGTCAGCGACTCGTCCCACGTGATCTTGTCGGGGTAGGCCTTGCGGATCGTGTCGGTCGCCGGGTCCCACTGGTCGTTGCGGACGAAGGTGCCGCCCTTGTTGGTCGTCCAGTTGCCGTCGATCTTGTACGGCCCGTTGGAGAAGATCGCGAAGTTCGACTTGTCGCCCTGATCCTTGTCCTTGCGGAACGCGGCGAAGGCGGTCATGGTCACAGCCATGTTGAAGTCGTTGACCGGCTGGCTCAGCTTGAAGGTCAGCTCGCTGCCGGAGCAGGTCACGGCCTTGTCGAACAGGTCCTGACCGGTCTTCTTGTAGGGGCCGGCGAACTTGGAGCTGCCGTCGCTGTTCTTCGGGATGTCGAGGAAGGCGATGGCGTAGTTCGGGCCGCCGGTGATGACGTCAACAGCGAAGGTCCGCGAGACGCCGTAGGCGAAGTCCTCGCAGGTGACGGTCTTGCCGTCCTCCCACTTGATGCCGTCCTTGATGGTGAACTTCCAGGTCTTGCCGCCGTCACTCGCGGTGCCGACATCGGTGGCGGCGTCGGCCACCAGGGTCGCCTGGTCGCCGTCCTTGGCCACCGGGCCGAACGTCGTCAGGGTGCGGGTGAACAGCCGGTTGCCGGATTCGATGTTGACGCCGACGTAGACGCGCTGGGGATCCCAGTGCTCCGTGGCCGTCCCGGACAGGATGCTCAGGGTGCCGCCGGCGGTCGGCGTGCCGGCATTCCCCCCGGTCGTGCCGGTGGCGCTGGGCGTGCCGCCCGTCCCACAGGCGCTGACGGCCAGGGCCAGAGCCAGGCCCGTCGCCACGCTGGCGACTACTTTCGTGCGCTTCATTCGGCGCTCTCCTTTGTACTACTTGTGTGGGTGGTGGTTGGGGGCGGGAGCATTGTGGGGCTGCGTCACTGCCGGTCGGCCTTCGGGTCCAGCGCGTCCCGCAAGCCGTCGCCGAGGAGGTTGAAGGAGAGCACGACCAGGAACAGCGTGACGCCGGGGAAGATGAAGTAGGCCGGGTCCGATGTGGCGTAGTGGACCGAGTCGTTCAGGATCGACCCGAACGATGGTGTCGGCGCCTGGATGCCCACGCCGAGGAAGCCGAGGGCCGCTTCGGTGGCGATGTTCTGGGGCATGATCAGCGTGGTGTAGACGAGGATCGGTGCCCACAGGTGGGGGAGCAGTTCCTTGAAGTAGATGCGGTACTGCTTGGCTCCCAGCGAGCGTGCTGCCTCGATGAACTCACGTTCCTTCAGTGAGAGCACCTGTCCGCGGATGATGCGGGCGAAGAAGGGCCAACCGAAGAGGCCCATCACCAGGATCATGAACAGCATGGAGGCCGGCGTGCGTTCCATCCCCAAGGCGGCCTGCAGGATGTCGATGACGATGGTGGACAGCGCGACCAGCATCAGGGTCTGGGGGAAGCTGAGGAAGAAGTCGGTGAGGCGGGAGAAGAACCAGTCGATCCGTCCCCCGGCGCTGCCGGAGACGATGCCGATGATCGTGCCGAGCACCACCGACAGGAGGACGGCCAGGGTGGCGACCACCAGCGACACGGTGAGCCCCGAGATCACCCGCGCGAACAGGTCACGTCCGGTTCCCGGCTCGACGCCCATCCAGTGCTGGCCGGAGACGCCGCCGAGCGGGCCGATCGGCATCGAGCCCAGCCCTCCGACCAGATCGGTGTTGGCCTTGTACGGGTCGATCACCCCGAATCGAGTGAGCAGGGGAGCGCTGAGCGCAAGCAGGATGAAGAAGATCGCAGCACCGAAAGCCACCAACGTGACCTTGTCCTGACGGATCCTCGCGCGGGTGATCTCCCAGGGAGTGCGTCCGACAACCTCACCCGCCACGTCGCGGGCTTCGGCCGTGCTGGTCTCCGCCACCGGGCCCCCTCAGGTCCTCAAGCCGGGACAATCCCCATTCCCAACCCGAGGAAATCTAGCACGGCCTCCGAAAGTGCCCTGGGGGGTGCGGATCGTGGCCCACCTCCGGCGACATCTGGGCAACCCTGCTGACGGAGAGTCGCGTGAGCGGCCAGACTCTGCTGTGTGTTGATCAGTGTTGCGGGCCAGTTCTGTGTCGATCTGGTTCCCCGGTTGAGCAGTGCGCGCGTCGAACCGGGCAAGCTGTTCGACATCGGTCCGCTGGACATCCGCCTCGGCGGGTGCGTGGCGAATACCGGCCTGGCGTTGCGCGATCTGGGAGCCGACGTCGAGTTGCAGGCCATGATCGGCGACGATCCTCTGGGCGAGTTGGCTGTCAAGCTGCTGCAGGCAGGTGGGCAGGTGTCTGCGCGGCTGACAGCACTGCCCGGCGTGGCGACCTCCTACACCATCGTCCTGGAGCCCGGCGGCGCGGACCGGACGTTGTGGAACCACGTGGGAGCGAACGCGCAGTTCGACAACGCCGAACTGGTGGGCGACCTGCTGCACCTGGGGTACCCGCCGCTGATTCCGGCGGTGCTGGCCGACGGCGGGGCACCGTTGCTGAGCTTGTTCGAGCGGGCCCGGGCCGCCGGGATGACCACCTCGCTGGACTTCGCCTTCGTGGATCCCGAGTCGTGGCTGGGGACGCTGGACTGGCCCGGGCTGCTGGGCGTCATGATGGCCGTGACGGACGTCGCCAGCCCGAGCGTGGACGACCTCAGATCCATGCTCGGCATCGAGCAGCCCGGCTCGCTCGACCTCGCGGACGCCCTGTGCCGCGACCTGATCGCTGCCGGCGCGGCGGTCGCGATGGTGACGGCCGGGGAACACGGCCTCGCCCTGCGTGCGGCGCCGGCAGCCCGCCTGGCCTCCGGCGGGCGGGTCCTGGCGGCCCTCGGTCCGTCCTGGGCCGACGCGGCCCTGACCCTGCCGTCGATCGCCACGCACCTGGTGACCTCCACCGGGGCCGGGGATGCGGCGACCGCCGGCCTGCTGTGCGGCCTCGCCGAGGGGCTGGGCCCGGAGGCGTCCGGACGGTTGGCCGCGGCTACGGCGGCCGCGGTGATGTCGGGCCGCCGTCCCACCCCGGAGGTCATCGCCGGCCTGGCCCCCGGGCTCGTCCGAAGCTGAGCATTCTCTCTCCGCGTGGCGAGAAATCGGGAGCATGTGCACGCGGAGGGGTTCCCCGCCCCGTCGGGACGCACAGTGGAAACATGGTTTCACCAGGGCGCCCGGAGCGCGGGCGACGGTCGCCGTCGGATCTTCCGGAAAGACGGCCATGGACGACTTCCTCAATTCTCAGTGCACCGTCACCGTCGATGGCCGAGAGGTGGTGGTCAATGCCGGCCTGACGATCCTCACGGCCTTGAAACACATCGGCATCCCGGTCCCCTCGTTGTGCCACGACCAGCGCCTGGAACGCGCCAACGGCAACTGCGGCATGTGCGTCGTGGAGGTCGGCAGCGAACGCCGCGAGGTGAAGGCGTGCGTCACGCCCGTCCTTCCCGGCATGGAGATCCACACCCACTCAGCCAGCGTTGATGCCTATCGCCGCTTGCGGGTGGGGCAATTGCTGTGCGACCACAACGCCGACTGCGAGCCGCCTTGCCAGCAGCGCTGCCCGGCGCACATCGACATCCAGCGCTATCTGGCCCTGGTGACCGACGGGAACTTCGAGGCGGCCGTCCGGGTCATCAAGGACCGTAACCCCTTCCCCTCCGTGTGTGGACGGGTCTGCCCGCATCCCTGCGAGGGTGAGTGCCGTCGCAATCTGGTGGACGAGCCGGTGGGGATCAACAACGTGAAGCGGTTCGCCGCCGACTGGGACCTGTCCCGCGAGCAGCCGTGGATCCCCACGGTGGGAGAGGCCACCGGCAAGCGCCTGGCCGTCGTCGGTGCCGGCCCGTCCGGTCTCACCGCGGCGTTCTACGCGGCCCTGGCCGGCCACGAGGTGACGGTGTTCGAACGCCAGCCGCTGCCCGGCGGCATGTTGCGCTACGGGATCCCGGAGTACCGGCTGCCGAAGGCCACCCTGGACGCCGAGATCGGCATCATCGAGTCGATGGGCGTGCGGATCATGTGCTCAAAGTCGTTGGGGACCCACCTGCGGCTGGAGGACCTGCAGCGCGACTTCGACGCGGTCTACCTGGCCATCGGCTCGTGGACCCCCACCCCGCTGCACCTGGAAGGCGAGAACGCCGAAGGAGTCTTGACCGGCATCCGCTACCTCGAGCACGTGGTGAAGGGCACCGACCCGGAGCCGGGTGACACCGTGGTGGTCGTCGGTGGCGGCAACACAGCCATCGACTGCGCACGCACGGCGCTGCGCCGCGGAGCGGGCCAGGTGATCCTGCTCTACCGGCGGACTCGGGACGAGATGCCCGCCGAGCCGCACGAGGTCGCCGACGCGGCCGCCGAAGGCGTCCAGTTGCGCTTCCTGGCCGTCCCGAGCGCCATCGTCGCCGAGCCGGAGGGTGGCGTGAAGCTGCGCTGCCTGCGGATGGAGCTCGGCGAGCCGGATCGTTCCGGGCGGCGCCGTCCGATCCCGATCGAGGGCAGCGACTTCGAACTGTCCGCGTCGCTCGTGATCGGTGCGGTGGGCCAGAGCACCAACGCCCAATTCCTCTACAACGACCTGCCGGTGCAGCTCAACAAGTGGGGCGACCTCGGCATCGACGGCGCGACCATGCAGACCTCCGAGCCCAAGATCTTCGCCGGCGGTGACTGCGTGACCGGCCCCGCGACGGTGATCCAGGCCGTGGCAGCCGGACGCCAAGCCGCCTGGGCCATGGACCAGTTCGTCACCAAGGGCTATGTCAGGGCCGAGCCGGCGACCTACAACTGCAGCCGTGGCTCTCTGGAGGACCTGCCGCGTCACGAATTCGAGCAACTCCCCAAGCTGGTGAGGCACCCGATGCCCGCCCTGGAGCCGCTGCCCCGCACCGCTGGGTTCGCCCAGGTCGAGCTCGGCTACACCGAGGCGGAGGCCCGGGCCGAGGCGGCCCGCTGCCTGCGCTGCGGCTGCAAGGCCCGGTTCGTGTGCAGCCTGCGGCAGGTGGCGACCGCCGAGGGGGTGTCGTTCGTCCAGCCCCTGCATGAGCGGCCCTACCTGCCGATCGTCCGGGATCACCCGTTCATCGTCCGCGACCACAACAAGTGCATCTCGTGTGGACGCTGCGTGGCGGCCTGCGCCGAGATCGAGGGCCCGGCCGTGCTGGCCTACCAGTTCAGGCATGGCCAACTGACGGTCGGCACCCACGACGGACGGCCGTTGATCGAGACCGACTGCATTTCGTGCGGGCAGTGCGTCACGTCCTGCCCGACCGGTGCCCTGGACTACATCCGCGAACGTCCGGAGGTTTTCGCGGCGCTCCATGACCCCACCAAACTGGTGGTCGGCTTCGTCGCCCCGGCGCCGCGCACGGTGATCGCTTCCCGCTACGGGATCCCCGCCGAGGAGTCCACCGCGTTCACCGCGGGCCTGATGCGGGCCATCGGCTTCGACAAGATCTTCGATGTCTCCTTCGCCGCGGACCTGACGATCCTCGAGGAGGCCACGGAGTTCCTGAACCGGGTCACCACTGGCGGCGTGCTGCCCCACTTCACCTCCTGTTGCCCGGGGTGGGTGAACCTGGTCGAGCGGCGCTATCCCGGCCTGATCCCGCACCTGTCCACCTGCAAGTCGCCGCAGCAGATGATGGGCGCGACGGTGAAGAGTCACTTCGCGCGCACGTACGGGGTGAGCCTGGACGACCTGTACGTGGTCTCGATCATGCCCTGCCTGGCGAAGAAGTTCGAGGCTGCGCGTCCCGAGTTCGCTCCCGGCGGGATCAGGGACGTGGATGCGGTGCTGACCGCCACCGAATTCCTGGAGATGGTCGACATGGTGCGACTCGACCCGAGCGAGGTGACTCCGTCCGGCTTCGACGAGCCGTACCAGCGGGTGACGGGTGCGGGCGTGCTGTTCGGCGCCTCCGGTGGCGTGGCCGAGGCCTCCCTTCGGATGGCGGTCCAGCAACTGACCGGCGAACGCCCGGTTGAGCAGCTGGAGTACCACGAGGTCCGGGGCTTCCAGGGATTGAAGGAAGCCACCATCACCGTGGGTGACCTCGCGGTGCGGCTCGCGGTGATCTCTGGACTGAACAACGCAGAACCGCTGGTCAAGAGGCTGCTCGCGGGGGAGGACGTCGGCTACGACCTGGTCGAGATCATGGCCTGCCCGGGCGGGTGCATCGGTGGCGCGGGTGTTCCGGAAGCGGTGAGGGCGGGGGAGTTGGCGGCGCGGCAGAAGGTGCTCGTCCAGATCGACCGGACCAGCGAGTACCGCAAGTCTCAGGACAACCCGGACGTGATCCGGCTGTACCAGGAGTTCTACGGCGAGCCCAACTCCGAGGAGGCCCACCGGCTGCTGCACACCAGTTATCGACCGTTCCGAGACCCGGCCGGGGTGAGTGGACGGGTGTAGGTCTCGGCCGTCAGCCAGGCGGCGGTGGCGGCCAGCAGCAGGCAACCGGCCCCGAAGCCGGCCACCGCCAGCCAGCCCGCCGGTTCCAGGGAGGTCATGATCGCCGGCGCGAAGCCGACCACGATCATGCCGGCCTGGCCGCCCAGGGCCGCCCCCGAGTAGCGCACCTCGGTCGGGAAGAGTTCGGCGAACCAGGCGGCACTGGTGGCGTTCGCCGCAGTCCAGGCCGTCATCATGGCCGCCGAGCCCAGCCCGACCAGCAGCAGGTTCCCCGAGCCCAGTGCGGGCAGGTAGGCGAAGTAGAGGACGGCCGCCGCCAGGCAGGAGCCGATGAACACCGGACGCCGTCCGACCCGGTCGGACAGCCGCGCCCACAGCGGTTGCAGCACCAGTCCGAGCGCGGTGACCACCGAGATCATGGCCAGATAGGAGCCGGCCGAAGTGCCGCGGCTGGTGGCGAAGCTCAAGCCGTAGACGTTGAGGGCGGCGCCACCGACGGCGAACAGGGTGCCCACGGCCACCGCCAGCACCTGCCGTCCGTGGCGGGACAGCACCCGGGTCACCGGTGCCCTGACCAGTCCACCGGACGCGGCGAGGTCGGTGAAGACCGGAGGTTCGATGACCGAACGGCGGATGACCAGGGCGACCAGCATCAGGGGGCCGGCGACCAGGAACGGCAGCCGCCAACCCCAGGCCAGCAGCGTCGGCTGGGGGAGCCACACCACGAACAGGAACGCGAGCTTGCCGAGCAGGGTGCCGAGCGAGGTGCCCTGCATCGTCCAGGCGGCGTAGCGATTCCGTTCGGTGGCCGGGGCGTGCTCCAGTGACAAGGCGTTGGAGCCGGCCTGTTCCCCGCCGGCTGACAGGCCCTGCAGCAGGCGCAGGACGAGCAGGAGGATCGGGGCCGTCGTGCCGATCGCGGCATAGCCGGGCAGCAGTCCGATCGCGGTCGTCGAGGCGCCCATCACGGTGACCGACCAGATCAGGGCGGCGCGGCGTCCGACGCGGTCGCCGAGGTGACCGAACAGCACGGCGCCCAGCGGACGCGCGACGAACGCGCTCCCGAAGGTGAGGAACGCGGCCATGGTGGCGGCGCCCGTCCCCAAGGGCGCGAAGAAGACCGGGCCCAGGAACAGCGCCGACGCGGTCGCGAACAGGGTGAAGTCGTAGTACTCCACCGCGCTCCCCATCAGTGCCGAACTGGCGGCGCGTTTCGCCATCGACGGGGTACCGGTGGCGGTCCCCATGTGCCCAGACTAGGAGCTTCCCGCTAGTGGGACCCCGCGCGGCCGCGCGACCGGGACCGCGCCAGTAAGGGGACCCGCGCGCCCGGGGCCCGCCATGCTCGGGCTCCGTTGGCTGACGACCCCCTGGAACGCCGGGCTGGCAGCCCGCGGCAAGGCCCGGTGGGTTGTGCCTTTCCGAAAGTGGTTCCGTGACTTTGCTGCGTTACCGGACCCAGTTCCTCCCCCCCCCCCCCCCCCGCCCCCCGAGGCTCCCACCCGGGGGCCGGGCCGGGTCTCGTGCCCGCCCCGCGCAACCGCCCCCAGCCGCCCGGGCCCGCCAAGGTGGTGATCGCCCTCGATACCGCGACCGATCCGCAGGAAGCGGTCGACGCCCTGTTCGCCACCGATAACTTCGCGGCCGGCACCCTGATCGGCCAGTGGGCCGCCAAGGCGATGGCAGGCAAGGAACCGATCATCGCCACCCTCGACCTGGCTCCTGGCATCACCGTGGGCGCGCAGCGCCACAACGGCTTCCTTCAGGGCATGGGACTGGCGACTGGCCTCACCGGCACCACCACCGACCTGGCCACGGCCAAAGAGGTTGTCTGCGCGCAGGACACCCACGGTGACCAGACCGAGGGCCAGACCGCGATGGAGAACTGCCTGAGCAAGAACGCAAACATCAACCTCGTCTACACCATCAACGAGCCGGCAGCCTTCGGCGCCTACACCGCGTTGAAGAACCAGGGCAAGGACAAGGACGTCACCATCGTCTCCGTCGACGGCGGCTGCCAGGGTGTGCAGGGGATCGTTGACGGCAAGATTGCCGCCACCTCGCAGCAGTACCCGCTGAAGATGGCGTCGATGGGTGTCGAGGCGATCGTGAAGTTCGCCAAGGAAGGCGTCAAGCCGACCGGTTACACCGACACCGGCGTGACCCTGATCACCGACAAGGCCCAGGCCGGCGTCGACAGCAAGGACTCCACCTACGGCCTGGCGAACTGCTGGGGCAACAAGTAACTCCGCCACGAGGTGACGGCAACCCCGCTCGGGGTTGCCGTCACCCGTACGAGAAAGGCCAGCCATACCCATGAGCTCAGTGCAGAGCACGGCGCTGGACAAGCGCCAAGGTTTCCTGAAGATCGTCCTCGCATCCCCCATCCTCGGCCCGGTGGCAGCGCTGTTGCTGGCCAGCATCTTCTTCGCGTTCGCCACCCCACGCTTTCTGTCCGGCGACAACTTCTCGTTGATCCTGCAGCAGGTGATGGTGGTCGGTGTGCTGGCCATCGGCCAGACGCTGGTCATCATCACGACCGGCATCGACCTGTCGAACGGCATGGTCATGGCCCTGGCGGGCGTCTTGATCGCCAGCTTCGCGGCCCAGAAGGGCATCAACCCCTTCCTGTCCATCCTGGTCGGCATCCTGATCGCCATGGCCTTCGGCATGCTGAACGGTGCTCTGGTCACCGGGATCGGGCTGCCTGCCTTCATCGTCACGCTGGGCACCATGAACATCGCCTACGCGTTGACCCGCATCTACACCACCTCGACGATCACCGGCCTGCCGAAGGAGCTGACCTTCCTGGGTGACACCTTCAAGATCGGTGGCACCGCGATCGCCAACGGCACGATCCTGATGATCCTTCTGTACGCGGTGACGTGGTTCGTCCTGAAGTACACCGCAGCCGGACGCTCCGTCTACGCCGTCGGTGACAACGTGGAGGCCGCCCGGCTGGCCGGTATCAAGACGAATCGGGTGCTGGTCGGGGTCTACACCTTCGCCGGTCTCGCCTACGGCATCGCGGCGCTGCTCCAGGTGGCCCGTACCGGCGTCGGCGACCCGCAGGCCGGCCAGACCTCCAACCTCGACAGCATCACCGCCGTCGTGCTGGGCGGCACCAGCCTCTTCGGTGGCCGCGGCAGCATCGTCGGGACGCTGATCGGCGCGCTGATCGTGGGCGTGTTCCGTAACGGCCTGCAGCTGATGGGCGTCGAGTCCACCTACCAGGTGCTGATCACGGGCATCCTGGTCATCGCGGCGGTCTCTGTCGACCAGCTGACCCACCGCAAGTGACGGCAGGGGTGAGCCAGATGACCACCAAGGCCCCCGGCAAGGTACTGCTGGAGATGAAGGGGATCGGCAAGTCGTTCCCCGGGGTGAAGGCGCTTGAGGGCGTGAACCTCACGATCCGTGAGGGTCAGGTGCATGCGCTGCTCGGCGAGAACGGCGCCGGCAAGTCGACCCTGATCAAGATCCTGTCCGGCGCCTACACGCGTGACGAAGGCGAGATCTTCTTCGACGGGCAGCTGGCCGACATCAAGGCACCCGCGGATGCCGAACGGCTGGGGATCTCCACGATCTACCAGGAGTTCAACCTTGCTCCCAACATGACCATCGCCGAGAACATCTTCCTCGGGCACCTGCCGACGAAGGCCGGCCGGATCGACTGGGCCACGGTCAGGTCGAAGTCCCGAGAACTGCTGGACAGCCTCGACGTCAGCCTTCCGGTTGACACGATGACCGGTCGCCTGTCGGTGGCCCAGCAGCAGATGGTCGAGATCGCCAAGGCGTTGAACCGCAACACCCGCATCCTGATCATGGACGAGCCTTCCGCCGTCCTCAGCGAGAGGGACATCGACAACCTGTTCGCCGTCGTGCGTCGGCTGCAGGCCGCGGGCATCGGCATCATCTACATCTCGCACCGGTTGAAGGAGATCTTCGAACTCGCCGACGAGGTCACCGTCCTCAAGGACGGGCGCTACGTCGACACCAAGCAGGTCTCCGATGTCGACATGGACGACCTGGTGAAGCTGATGATCGGCCGCGACCTTGCCGACGTCTATCCGAAGCGCAAGGCGGAACTCGGCGAGGTCGTGCTGGAGGTGTCGCATCTGGGCCAGGCCCATCTCGCCAAGGACGTCAGTTTCGAGCTGCGGGCCGGGGAGATCATCGGCTTCGCCGGGATCACCGGCTCGGGACGCACCGAGGCGGTCAGGGTCATCTTCGGCGCCGACAAGCCCACCGGTGGCGAGATGAAGCTGCTCGGGAAGCCGTACCGCCCCACGTCGCCGCGGGACGCGATCGACCAGGGCGTGGCCCTGGTCACCGAGGACCGCAAGCGCCAGGGTCTGTTGTTGAAACTGCAGGTCTACTTCAACACCACCGTGTCGGGGCTGCAGCGCCTCACCAAGTTCGGGGTCCTGCAGCTCAAGGACGAACAGACGCTGGTCAAGAAGTGGATCAAGGACCTGCGGATCAAGACGCCCTCACCGGAGTTCATGGTGGTCAACATGAGCGGCGGCAACCAGCAGAAGGTCATCCTGGCCCGCTGGCTGAGCCTCGGCATCAAGGTATTCATCCTGGACGAACCGACCCGCGGCATCGACGTGGGCAGTAAGGCCGAGATCTACCAGATCATGTCCGACTTGGCCGAGCAGGGGGTGGCGATCATCATGATCTCCTCCGAATTGCCGGAGGTGCTCGGCATGAGCGACCGGGTCATGGTGATGCGCGAGGGCCGGATCGTGAAGGTGCTCGACCGTGCGGACGCCTCCGAGGAGGCGGTCATGCACTACGCGGTCGGCCACGATGAGGCGATCGCCGAGTAATCGATGGCATCCGAATCTGCTGATCCGACCGCACTCGCCGCCCGGCTGCTTGCCCGGGCGGCGGGTGCGTCCCGGCTGATCATCGGCATCTGCGGTGCCCCCGGGGCCGGGAAGTCCACCTTCGCCGGGATGCTGGTCGAGGCCTTGAACACCGTCCAGGCCGGGGCGACGGTGGTCGTTCCGATGGACGGTTTCCACCTCGCGAGATCGGTGATCGCCGCCGACGAGCGGGCAACCCGGCGCGGCGCCCCGGACACCTTCGACCCGGACGGTTACGCGGCGCTCCTGGAGCGGTTACGCCGCAACACCGACGACATCGTGTACGCCCCCGAGTTTCGGCGCGAGATCGAGGATCCCGTCGCCGGAGCGATCGGCATCCCGCGCGAGTGCCCGATCGTGCTCACCGAAGGCAACTACCTGCTGCACCCGGACGCTGCCTGGCGCCGGGTCCGCGCCCACCTCGACGAGGTGTGGTTCCTGGAGGCCCCCGACGAAACGCTGCGGGTCCACCGGCTGATCGAACGTCATGAGCACTTCGGCAAGGACCCGGATCATGCGCGGGCCCACGTCCTGGGCTCCGACGAACGCAACGCCGCCCTGGTCGCCTCACACAGGGCCGGTGCCGACCTGATCCTGCGCTGGCCCACGTGGTGATTCGCCTGGGCCGGCAGCGGGACGGGCGTTGGGCTTCATCTGGCACCCTTGCGTCATGAACTCTGGTGAACCGTGGTTCCGCCTCGGTCGGCTGGACGTGACAACGGTCATGTCTGTCGTCCTGGGCGTGGCCGCGTCCTGGCTCGCCTGGGTCGTGGTGCCGTCCCTGCCCGCGCTGCTGTCCTTCTCGCCGACTGCCGTGGCGTCGGGTCAGCTGTGGCGGCTGGTGACCTGGCCCTTCGCCGAGGGGCTCTCGCTGTGGAGCGTGTTGACGCTGTTCTTCTTCTGGTACTTCGGGACCGAACTGGAGAACCTGATCGGCCGCACCCGCATGATCTGGCTGCTGGTGGGGGTCTGGGCAGGACTGACGGTTGCCGCCACGCTCACCGCCGTGCTGTTCGGGGCCGGCGCCGGGCTGGCCGGCTTCGGGCTCATCGAGTTCGTGATCCTGTTGTTGTGGATTGCGGAGTACCCGCTGCGGAAGTTCTTCTTCGGCATCCCGGCGTGGGTGATCGGGGTGGTGCTGGTCGGCGTCCAGGCGCTGGGGATGCTCGCGTCCCGCGCTGGGAGTGAGTTGGTGAGCCTCTTGCTCAGCCTGGTCCTGGTCGCCCTGGTGGCCAAGCAGACGGGGCTACTGCGCGAGTATGCCTGGATCCCGGGGGGCCGCCGTTCCGGTCGGACGCCTCGCGTCAAGAGCTCCCGCGCGCCGCGGGTTTCCCGTGCCCAGTTGCGGGACGAGCGCCGCAGCCG
Organism: Propionibacteriaceae bacterium; assembly: GCA_016717345.1. GTDB lineage: Bacteria > Actinomycetota > Actinomycetes > Propionibacteriales > Propionibacteriaceae > Propionicimonas. Next base: position 95,002 of record JADKFR010000007.1, on the reverse strand, counting down.
CACGGACCGCGAGCAACTCGACGCGCTCCTCGACCAGATCAACGACAAGGGGATCCACAGCCTGAGCGCGGCGCAGCGCCGCGAACTGCTCCGGCTGCGCGAGCGGCTCCGGAAGAGCTGAGCGGAGCCTTAGGCCAGCGCCGCCAGGATGGACGCGCGCGCGTCGCCCGCGGTCGCCGGCAGGAGCGGGATCTTCATCGTGGTCATCACCTGGACCATTCCGGGACCCATGTGGTCGACCACCACGGCCTCGATGGCATGTTCCTTGAGGAAGCGCACGATCCGCGCGTGGTGTGAGCCTTCGGTGCCCTCGTCATGGGACTCGTCCCAAGCCACCTCGTGGATCTGCCAGGCGGTGATCTCACCCGCGGTGACCTCGGCTACCCCGACCCAGTGGGCCCGGCCCCAGGCGGCGGCGGAGAGGCCATCAGCGGTGACGGGGGTGGCGAGGATCATCGGTGCGCTCCTAAGTAGGTGTGAGAGCCATCGTAGGGCGTCCCGATCAGACGCAGCGGGCCCCGTCCAGCGTGTAGCGGAGGCTGGACAGCGCCACGAACTCGTCACGACCCGGTTCCACGCCCGTGGCCACCGACCCGCCCTCGACGCGCCGCACCTCTCCCTTGGTCAGTCGGAGGGGCTGCTCGGGAACGAGGGAGCCCTGGTTGTCGAACAGGTAGGTGACCTCGAGGTCGCGGCAGGTGCTGGTGAAGATGTGGGCGACCGTCATCCCGTCCGCTTCGGACCGGCCGGGACCTGCCTGCGTCCGGACGGTGATCTCGCTGAAGCCGTCGGCTCCCGCACCGGTGGGGGCCGGCCAACTACAGGCGCGGAGGTACCAACGGTCGCCGTCGGCCTCGCGCCGCTCGCTGGCCTGGCTGAGGCCGTGGGTGGCCAGGCATTCGTCGATCCTGGCCTGGGCGGTGTTGATCGTCGGCTGCGGAGCGACCGCGGCCAGACCGGAGTAGATGCCTACCCCCGCCGCCACGATGCCCACCAGGCCCCCGACCAGCCCCACGATCGCAACCGGGCGTTCCAGGAACTTTTTGTCCCCCTCCATCTGGCCCCCTGGTCGATCAACGGCCTCCGGATGGCGGCGCACGCCAGCATCGTCCCGCGCGCGGCCCCTCCCGTCCACCCTCATCAGGCGCAATCGCCGCCGGCGACGGCCGTTCGGGGTAGACTGACCGACGGTCGGTCAAAGGGGGCGAGGCTCGGTGGCACGAGTGACCAAGGCTCCGGAGCTGCGTCGGGAAGAACTCCTCGACGTGGCGTTCGCGTTGTGCCGCAGCGACGGCTTCGAGGCGATGAGCGTCGAACAGGTGACCCAGAGCGCCGGGGTCGCCAAGGGCACCTTCTACCACTACTTCAGCTCCAAGGCCGACCTCCAACTGCAACTGGTGCAACGCCTGGGCGAGGCGCTCTTCGCGCACCTGTCGACCCAGGTCGCGGCGGCGCCCGGCACGGCTGCCGAACGGATCCGGACGCTGATGGACGCCGCCGCCGCCTACAAGGCCGAGACCTTCGACGTCAGCGTCGCGCCCTTCCTCTACCGCGACGTCAACTACGCCCTGCGCCACCGGCTCTTCGATGCTTGGCGAGAGCACGCCCGAACGGTGCTGCGCCCGGTGATTTCGGACGGGATCGCTGACGGGTCGCTGGCGGTGACCGACGCCGAGGCGGCCGCCGATCTCGTGCTGCTGCTCTGGTTCGAGGCGGCCGACCATCTCTGGCTGCGAGCGGTGGCGGCACCGGATCAGGATGCATTCGTCGACGTCCTGCAGACCGGCTCTGCCGCCCTGTGGCAGGCGCAGGACCGGATCCTCGGCGTGCGGGAAGGGACCTTCGCCGTCCCGTTCGGAGCTGAGACCCTCGCTGCCATCAAGGCACTCCACACCTCGCTCGAGGGGAACCAGCCATGAAGAAGAAGACCATTGCCGCAACAGGCATCACCCTCGCCGCCGTGGTGGCACTCGCCGGCGGCTACCTCTGGTCGACGGCCAACAACCGTCCCCAGATCGCCACCGCGGAGGCCGTCGTGGCACCGCTGAGCATCACCGTGGACGCCGCCGGGTCGCTGGCGACCGCCCATTCCTCCGGGGTGTACCCACCGGCGCCCGGCACTCTGGCGGCGGTGAAGGTTCGCGACGGTGACAGTGTCAAGGCGGGCGCCGTGGTGGCCGTCATGGACACCTCGACGCTGCGGCTCGCCGTCGTGGAGGCCCAGGCGGCCCGCACGGCGGCCAGGGCCCAACTGGAGGCTGTGAACAACGGCGTGCCCGGTGCGATCGAGCGGGCTGCGGCGAACGCCGCGCTGTCGGCGGCCCGGGCGCAGGTGCACGCGGCGTCCAAGAACTACTCGTCCTACCGTCACGATTACCACCACGCGACCGACGAGGAACAGCACCTCATGAAGCCGACCCTGCGCACCTTGAAGGCAGCCAAGGCCCAGGCCGACGCCGCCCTCAAGGCGGCCCAGGCCTCGCTCAGCCGGCTCTCGGCGTCCTCGCGCGTGACGCTGGCACGGGCGGCTGCCGAGCAGGCGGCGGCCGCCGCCTCGACGTCCTTGGCGTTGGCCGAGCGTCACCTCGCCGCAGCCGAACTGACCGCACCCTTCGCGGGGACCGTGCACTTCAACGGCACGGTCGAAAAGGGCTCCGGGGTGACCCCCGGGGTGGCGGTCCTGACCGTGGTGGACCCGGCCAGGCTCGACTTCGAGGCATCGGTGAACGAGTCGGACATCGCGTCGGTCGACAAGGGCCAGGCGGCGAGTGTCACTCTCGACTCCTTCCCCGAGCGGAGCTTCACCGGCAGGGTGAAGCGGGTGGAGTCGGTCGCCGAAAGCACCGGGACGGGCAGCGTGGCCTTCGACGTGACGATCTCGTTCGATGCGGGGGGCACCCGGCTGTTCGCCGGCATGAGCGGGTCGGCAGCCATCGTGGTGGAGGCGATCCCTGACGCCTTGACCGTCCCGATCGAGTCGGTGTTGAACGATGGCACCAGGCGGGTGGTGTTCGTGTTGGCGGCCGATGACACCGTCCGTCGCCAGCAGGTGACCATCGGTGCGTCGACCGACAGCTTCGCGCAGGTCCTGTCCGGCGTCCGCGAGGGGGATCGGGTGGTCACCACTGGTGCCAGCGCCCTCACGGACGGCCAGCGGGTCCGGACGAGCTGAGGTGCGTCGTGACCCAGACCGCGATCGTTGAGGTAGCCGGGCTGACGAAGGTCTACGGCTCCGGGGCCGCCGAGGTCACCGCCCTGGATGCGGTGGACCTCGAGGTGCCGGCGGGGCAGTTCCTGAGCGTGATGGGCCCCTCAGGCTGCGGAAAGTCAACCTTGCTCAACCTGCTGGGTGGCCTCGACACTCCCACCGCGGGGACGGTGCGGATCGACGGCCAGACCCTCGGCGACCTGCCCGACGATCAACTCACCGAGCTTCGGCGCCGCCGGATCGGCTTCGTGTTCCAGTTCTTCAACCTGATCCCCGTACTGGACGCCGTCGAGAACGCGTCCCTGCCCCTGCGGCTGGACGGTGCCCGGGGCGCTGAGGCAACGGCAACCGGCTGGCTGGAACGGGTGGGGTTGGCCGGTCGGCTGCGCAACCGTCCCGACCAGCTCTCCGGCGGCGAGCAGCAGCGGGTGGCGATCGCCCGCGCCCTGTCGACCGAACCCGCGCTGATCCTGGCCGACGAGCCGACCGGCAACCTCGACTCCAAGGCGGCCACCGAGATCGGCGAACTGCTGCGGCAGGTCAGCAGCGAATGGGGACGCAGCGTCCTGATGGTCACCCACGACCCGCGGCTGGCGAGCTTCGCCCAGCGGCTGGTGCTGATGCGGGACGGACGGGTCGTCGACGACGTCACCCTGGACGGCAGCCGGGAGGGCCCCCGCCAGGCCCTGGAGAGGTCCGGTCTGCTGTGACCCTGGTGCCCACCCTGGCCTGGCGCTACCTGCGAGGGCGTGGCGCCCGCTCGTTGCTGACCACGCTGGCGGTGGTCTTCGGCGTGATGCTCACGTTCGGGCTGAACGGCATCCTGCCGGCCATGGTGGACGCCTTCACCCACAACCTGCTCTCGGCGGCGGGCAAGGTCGACCTGACCGTGACCAGCGCGTACAACCAGCCGTTCGATCCCGACGTGGTCGACCGGCTCGCCGGCGTCCCGCAGATCGACACGGTGAGCCCCGGAGTCCAGCGCACGGCACCCCTCCCGCACGAGGCGAACGATTCCGCCGACCGCCTCGCCCAGGTGGTGGTGGTCGGCGTCGACGTGACCAGCGCCACGAGCATCCACGACTTCCGGTTGGCCGAGGGACGGATGCTCGCCGCCGGGGACGCCGCGACGGTGGTGCTGAACAGCGATCTGGCCGATGAGCTCGGGCTACGGGTGGGCGACAACCTGGTGCTGCCGGCGGCCGGTGGCACCTCCCGATTCCGGGTGGTCGGCCTGCTCGACGAAGCGACCCTGCCCGGGCAGGAGCAGGTGTACCTCACCCTGGGGGCCGCGCAGCAACTGTTTGGTTTCGGAAACCGGATCACCCAGATCGAGGCCGTGTTCACCGAGGGAGCCGACCGCACCGCCACGGAACAGGCGGTGGCTGCCGCGCTCGGTCCCGACTATCAGGTGGGCGGGCTGTCGACCGAGTCCAGCCTGCTGGCCTCGTTGGGCGTGGCGAACTTCGCGTTCTCGATGTTCGGAGTGTTTGCGCTTGCCACCGCCGGGTTCATCATCCTCAACAGCTTCCGGACGGTGGTCGCCGAGCGCCGGCGCGACATCGGGATGCTGCGCGCCATCGGGATGCGGCGCCGCACTGTGACAGCGGTCTTCCTGGTCGAGTCCCTGTGCCAGGGGATCATCGGGACCGCGCTGGGAATCGTCGCCGGGTGGGCCTTCGCCGCCGGCATGTTCGCGGTGATGGCCCCCATCTTCGAATCGGTGATGCACTTCAAGGTCGGCGGCCCGCTGTTCACGCCCGCGACCTGGGTGCAGTCGATCGTGCTGGGCATCGGGGTGACCGTCGCGGCCGCCGTCCTACCCGCCCGTTCCGCGGGTCGCGTGACACCCATGGATGCGATGCGCCCCCAACTCGGTGAAGTCTTCGAGCGACGGGTCGGCCACCGGGCGTGGGTCGGGGTCGGGGTGATCCTGGCCGCGCTGTTCGGCTTGACCAGCGGTGCGGCACTGCTGGTCGGGGGCGGTTCGGTGGCCTTCCTGGTGGGGATCGCGCTGGTGGCCCCGGCGGTGGTGAACCCGGTGGCCGATTGGGCCGCGGGCCCGTTGGAACTGCTCTTCTCACGCGAAGGCGCGATCGCGCGCAGCAACCTGCAGCGCAACCCCGGACGCAGCGCCGTCACCGTGACCGCCGTCATGCTCGGGCTCGCGTCCATCGTGGCGATGATCAGCATGGTGACCTCGATCTTCGCCGGGTTCATCAGCTACCTCGACAAGTCGCTGTCGGCCGACTACCTGGTGATTCCCCAGTCGATCATCCTGGGGCAGGGCAACGTCGCCGCCGGGCCCCGGCTCGCCGCCGAGATCCGGCACGCCCCCGGCATCGCTGCGGTCTCCAGCCTGCGGATCACCCAGGGCAAAGTGGACGGCACCGCCGTGCAGGTGATCGGCATCGATCCGGATGCCTATCTCAAGGTGGCGGCTTTCGACTGGAACACCGGTTCCTCCGATGCCGCCGTCGCCCAGTTGCGCAGCGGACGCTGGTTGATCGCCAACGGCATCTACGCCGCCCAGCACAGCCTCGTGGTCGGCCAGGCTGTCCGGCTGGAGACGCCCAACGGGATCCGCACGTACCATCTGGCGGGCATCGGGAACGACTACCTCAACGCGAAGCTGTCGACGCTGTACGCGTCCCAGACCAACCTGGAGCGGGACTTCAACGTGACCGCCGACGTGCTGGTGATGGCCAACCGGAAGCCGGGCGCCGATCCCGACGACACTCGGATCCGGATCGCCCGGATCGTCGCGGACTACCCGGCGTTCCGGCTCTACGAATCGGAATCCTGGCGGGCCGAGCAGATGGCGACCTTCAGCCAGACCATCGTCATCTTCGACGTGCTGGTGGCGGCTCTGGCGTTGCCGTCGCTGCTCGCGCTCGTCAACACCCTGGCCATCAGCGTGCTGGCCCGAACCCGTGAGATCGGCATGCTGCGGGCCGTCGGTGCCACCCGGCGGCAGATCCGGCGGATGGTGATGGCCGAGTCGCTGCTGCTGTCGGTGATCGGAACAGCCCTGGGTGCCATCTCCGGGCTGTGGCTCGGGTATGCGCTGGTGACCGCGATGGGGGCCGTCGGGTGGCAGATGCCCTACTCGTTCCCGTGGTCGGGGCTGATCGCGACCGTTGTGGTCGGTCTCGTCTTCGGGGTGCTCGCCGCCCTCGGGCCGGCCCGGTCGGCCGCCCGGCTGGACGTCGTGGCCGCCCTGCACCACGAATAGGCCGGCGCTTGCCAGGAAGGCCGGGAGGCGGGCGATCAGGAGGGTGTTGTCAGGGGATGATCTCGGCCAGTGAACCTGACTGTCTCGCGAAGTGAACCTCTGCCGTCCAGCTCCAGGGCTTGACAGCGGCAGGCGGCGGCACCTACGGTCGAGCCCATGCTCAGACAGCCCGCCGTGATCGAGACCAGTGGTCTCGGTTCTGGTGCGCGCGGTCTGATGTGTTGCGGGTGTTGATCACGCTCGCAGTCATTTGACGTCGTCGGGTCGTGAGGCCCGGCGATTTCTGCTTTTCGGGCCCATGATGCCCGGCTCCCCGACCCCCGCAGCCAGGAGCAACCATCGTGAAATCCTTGCCCACCGTCCGACAGTTGGCGCGCGGCCTCGCCCTCGTCGTGCTCGGTGGACTGCTGGCAGCCTGCTCGGGCCCGGCGACCGCCTCACCGCCGGTCGTCAACGTCGGCTACTTCCCCAACCTCACCCACGCGCCCGGGCTGGTCGCCGACGCCGAGGGCTACCTGGCCAAGCGGCTGGGCGCGGCCGGGGCGAGTGTGGCGGCCAAATCGTTCAACGCCGGTCCGGACGTGCTGCAGGCGATCCTGAGCGGTTCACTCGACATCAGCTACATCGGGCCGAATCCGACGATCACGGCCTACCTCCAGTCCCGGGGTGAGGGGGTCCGGGTGATCGCCGGGTCCACCTCGGGGGGCGCCTCGCTGGTCGTCCGGCCCGACATCACGTCCGCCGCCGAACTCCGCGGCCGGAAGCTCGCCACTCCGCAGCTCGGCAACACCCAGGACATCGCCCTGCGTCACTGGCTCGGTACCCAGGGCCTCACGGCCACCAAGGAGGGGGGCGGTGATGTCAGCATCCTGCCGCAGGCGAACTCGGCGGCCGTCCAGGCCTTCACAGCGGGCCAGATCGATGGAGCCTGGGTGCCCGAGCCGTACGCGACGCGGCTGGTGCAGGCGGGCGGCACGGTGCTGGTGGACGAGGCCTCGCTGTGGCCGGACGGCGAGTTCGTCACCACCAACGTGATTGCCCGCACGGCCTTCGTCCAGCAGCACCCCGACCTCGTGCGGGCCTTCCTGGAGGCGCATCTCGACGCCCTGGCGCTGATCGAGGCCGACCCGGCGACGGCGCGGACGGCGGTGGCCGGCCAGATCAAGAAGATCACCGAGCAGGACATCGCCCCCGACCTGCTGAACGCCTCCTGGAAGCAGTTGACGTTCACCGCCGACCCGCTGGCCTCGACCCTGAAGACCTCGGCAGGGCACGCCGCTGAGGTCGGCCTGCTGCCGCAGAAGTGGTCGGACGGCTTCGCCCGGCTCTGGGAGGTCGGCCCGCTCAACGAGGCGCTGGCGGCCCGCGGCGAAACGCGGGTGGCCGCATGACCGGCCCAGTAGCGACTGCGGTGATGGCCCCGGCCGTTCCCGGAAGATTGCAGCTCGCCGGAGTCAGTAAGGTCTTCGGCCGGGGTGACCAGCGGGTGGTCGCCCTGGAGGGGGTCGACCTGACGGTCGAGCCCGGAGAATTCGTGGCTGTCGTCGGAGGTTCGGGGTGTGGCAAGTCCACCATGCTCACCCTGGCCGCCGGGCTGGAGGAACCGACGACCGGCACCGTCGAGGCCGCCGGCGGAGTGGCCCTGATGTTCCAGGAGAGCACCCTGCTGCCCTGGCTGACAGCGGCGAAGAACGTCGAGCTCGCCCTGCGGCTGCACGGGGTGGGACGCGACGAGCGCCAGGAGCGGGCCCGCCGGCTGTTGGCAAAGGTCCGCCTCGGTCGTCACGCCGACAAGCGTCCCCACGAGCTGTCGGGGGGGATGCGGCAACGGGTGGCGCTGGCCCGGGTGCTCGCGCAGGAGGCGTCCATCGTGCTGATGGACGAGCCGCTCGGGGCCCTGGACGCGATGACCCGCGACCAGATGCACGACCTGATCGAGGACGTCTGGCAGGAGTCGGGGTTCTCGGTGGTGTTCGTCACCCACAACGTCCGGGAGGCCGTCCGGCTCGCGGACCGCGCGATCCTGATGGGGTCGCGGCCCGGGCACATCGTCCAGGAACTGCAGATCGAGCTGCCCCGGCCCCGCGTCATGGACGCGGCGCCGGTGGCCGCGCTCGCCTCGGAGCTGACCCGACGGCTGCGGGAGGAGGTGGCCCGGCATGACGAGTCCGACTACTTCGACATCTGAGCAGGAGGCATCCCCGCTCGGGCCCCGCCGGTTCGACGTCGGACGCTGGGCTCGGCGCAGCCTGGCCCCCGTCATCCTGGCCGTGGCCCTGTTCCTGGGGATCTGGCAGGCGGTGGTGCTGACCGGCTGGCGTCCCGACTACCTGCTGCCGGGGCCGGCTACCGTGCTCGCGGCGCTCGGGGAGATCAGCGCCGCCGGCGAGTTTTGGCAGGCGCTGGGACGGACGCTGCTGCGCGCCCTCACCGGGTTCGGCCTCGCCGCGGCCATCGGCACGCTCCTCGGCCTGGTCGTGGCCCGTTCCAGGCTGCTGCGGGCGGCGATCGGCTCGCTGGTCACCGGGCTGCAGACCATGCCCTCGGTGGTGTGGTTCCCGCTGGCGATCCTGCTGCTGGGGCTGGGGGAGCAGGCCATCATGTTCGTCGTCGTGCTGGGCGCCGCCCCGAGCATCGCCAACGGCGTGCTGACCGGGGTCGACCAGGTGCCTCCGGCGTACTTCCGCCTCGGGCACGTGCTGCGGGCGAAGGGCTGGAACCTGTACCGGTTCATCGTGATCCCGGCGGCGCTCCCGTCCTATGTGGGCGGGCTCAACCAGGGCTGGGCCTTCGCGTGGCGTTCGCTGATGGCGGGCGAGTTGCTGGTCGTCATCCCCGGGGCGGTCGGGCTGGGTAACCGGCTGGCGTTCGCGCAGGAGTTCGGGGACGCCGCCGGGCTGCTCGCGTACATGATCGTGATCCTCGTGATCGGGATGCTCGCCGACCTGGCCTTTTCCGCGTTGTCTCGACGGATCCGGCTTCGGCGGGGCCTCACCGTCCGCTGAACCGACCTCCCGCAACCCGTCCCGGGTGGCGCCGGACCGCTCCGGGCGCGGGTGTCGCGGAGCAGGTGTGGAACCGCCCCCAAAGCTCCGCGCGGGGGCGGTGGGCGGCCTTCCGCGCGGAATCCGCGACACGACCAGCTACTGGGGGGTCTAGCCGGCCCCTTCCTGGGTCGCGCCGGCGTCCGGACACCGGGTGGGGGCCCACAATGGGCGCTGTGACCCAGAACAGTGACGGTTCCTCCACGCCTGCCGCGTTGCCGCAGTTCTCGGTCGCCAATGCGGACTTCGTCACGGCCCGTCTCGCGGTGGGCGGTGACCTGTCGCCCCGGTTCCTTCAAGCCCGTGCCCAGCTTGACGAATTGGCGGCCGCCGGAATCACCCACGTCGCCGACCTCCGCGATGAGTGGAGTGACGAGGAACTGGTCGCCACCTGGCACCCAGAGCTCCGCTACCTCCACCACCCGGTGCAAGACGCCGGCCAACGGATTCCGTCCGACTGGTTCGAGGCCCTCGACGCCTGGGTTGCCGAGGCCTTGGCGGACCCGTCGGCCAAGGTGCTCGTGCACTGCCACATGGGGGTGAACCGGGCACCGTCGGCGGTGTTCGGACTGTTGCTCGGCCAGGGGCTGCGGGTTCCGGAGGCCCTTACTGCGATTCGGTCCGCTCGGCCCGTCGCCGTGATCGACTACGCCGACGATGCGCTGAGTTGGTACCTGGCGCGCACCGGGGCCCAACGGTATGCCCGCGCTGGTGCCCGCCGTTCGCTCACCATGTGGCGACGCGCGAATCGCATCGACAAGTTCGCGGTGATCAGGCAGATCCGTTCCACCGAGGGTGGCGGTTCGGTCTGGGTGATCCGGGTCAACCGGGCCTCGGTCGACACCCTGCGGCAGTTGTGGCAACCCGCAGCGGCAGGGGTGTTCGGCTTCGGGATCGGCGCGGTCCCCGATGACCTGGCGCTGCGCGACGAGGTTCTGATCTGGCTCGATGGAGCCGACGGCGGGGTCGTCGGGGTCGGGTTCGTGGCCGGCCCTCCGCAGCCGTCCGGCGGTTCAGCCGAAGGGCCCGAGCTGATCCTTCCGGTGGGGCTCGGGAGCTTCGGGCCGACGCCCCTGATCCCGGCAGCGGTCATCGATTCCCTCGCCCCGGCTGGAACCGGCTTCGCCGGCGTGGCGACCAACCCGATCCGGGTCAGCTCCGACGACCTCGCCCTGTTGCACCGAGCGCTGCAGGTGATCACCTGGGCGGCTCGCGGTCGTTGACGCGCCCCCGGAACCGCAGCCTCCGGGCCGGGTCGGACGACGATGAGCCCGCCGGGTTGTCGGCGCCTGGGGCTGGGCGGACCCTGCGACCGGGCTCAGCGACGCCCTTGAGGCTGGTTTGACCAACGGCGCCGTCCGGGTTTGAATTGATTCATCACGTCCCCTGGCCGCTCCCGGCCAGCCGCTCCGCGATGACGTCCGCCCACCCTGAAGGTGTTTCCTGTGCTTCGCCCTGCCCACCTGCCCACCGCCGCCCATCGCTGGATGCTCGTTGCCTTTGCGTCGAGCGGACTGCTCCTCTTTTCGTGGTTGGCGCGGATCCCGAGCATCAAGGACGGTCTGGCGCTGTCCACGGTGGATCTCGGCATCGTGCTGCTGGTGGGTTCGGTCGGGGCGCTGGCCATGGTGATCGCCGCCGGTCCCCTGATGGCACGCTGGGGGACGATCCCACTGTTCGGGGCAGGGACGGCGTTGATGGCCCTCGGCGGCACCCTCATGGGTGTCGGAACCGCAGCCGCTTCCCTGGGGCTGCTGGTGCTGGGAATCATCGTCCAGGGGATGGGTGGCGCGCTCATCAACGTCACGTCCAACGTCGAATCCGCTCGGGTCGAGCGGGCACTCGGCCGCACGGTCATCCCCCAATTCCACGCCGCCTTCTCCGCCGGAGCAGTGGCCGGTTCGGGCCTGGGCGCGCTGTGTTCGGCAGTGGGGATCGGGGTCGCCCTCCAGTTCGCGGTGGTGGCGGCGCTGGGTGCCGTCCTGCGACTGGCAGCCCTGGCCGGCGGGCTGGTGCTTCCCCAGCGGGCGGACGAGAGGGTGGCGAAGACCGACCCGCGGCCCTCCTCCCTGGCCGCGTGGCGGGAACCCCGCACCCTGCTGATCGGGACGCTCACGCTGGCGACGGTCGTCGCCGAAGGGGCTGCGAACAACTGGTTGTCGGTCGCGCTGGTCGATGGCTTCGGTCAGACCGAATCGGTCGGCGGCATCGTCCTGGCCGTGATGATCGGCTCGATGATGCTGGTGCGGATCGTCGGGAACACCGCCGTCGACCGGTTGGGCCGGGTGCTGACGATGCGCCTGTCACTGTCGGTGACCGCCGGCGGGCTGCTGCTGTTCGGGTTGGCGCCGGGGCTGCCGCTCGCAGTCGTCGGCGCGTCAGCCTGGGGGGTGGGTACCGCGTTGATCTTCCCGATCGCAGTCGGGGCGGCCTCGGACCATCCACTCCTGGCGCCGGGACGGGTCGCCGTGCTGTCCGCGATCACGACGGTGGGGGCCCTCGTGGCGCCGCCGTTGCTGGGGATCGCGGCCGGCTCGCTGGGCGTCAGGCATGCCCTGCTGATGGTGGCGGTGGTTGCGCTGCTCGGCCTGCTGGCCGCCGGCAGCGTCGCGCCACGCTCCGGACGCCTCGAGCCGGACGAACCGCTCGTACTCGACCCCGCGACCGCTCCCGGCCGGGCCTGACGAGGCGCACCCGGAGGTGCGCGGCAAGCTCAGGCGTAGGCCGCGCGCAGGGTGTTCGCCGTCCGCCCGCGCAACTGGACCGCCACGCCGGCCACGGTCAGGGCCAGCAGCAACAGGTTCCAGGGCAATCCCTGGCTCACCACGGTGCCGGCGTTCCACCAATGCAAGCCCGTCAGGTCGAGGTTCCCGATCAGGGACAGCGTGCCGCTGACGATCGCCCCGGCACCGACGATGGCGGTCAGCACCACCATGACGAGCTTGGGAAGCTGGGTCACCAGTGCCAGGACGACCAGAGCCACCGCCAGGACGCCGGCGACGGCGGTGACCTGCCAGCCGACCAGGCCCAGGCTCGGGGCCGTGGCGATGCCGACGTTGTAACCGAACCCGCCCACGGCCACGAGCACGCCCATGACGTAGAAGGCGTAGGCGACGCTGGCGACCACCAGGGCTCCCAGGATCGCCGCCCCCCAATCGAGCCACCGGTCCCATTCGGGGGCGATCTGCACCTGCCGGATCAGCAGGCCGCCCAGCTGCCACCCGATCACCCCGCCGGCCAGGGCGAAGACCCACCTCATCCACGCGTACCCCCGGAAACACAGCGCCAGCCCGATCAGGACGACGACCGCAGGGACCCACCACTGCCGCACCAACTCGATCATGGCGTCGATGCTACCCGCGGCCGGAACCGCGACCGGGTCGCAGTCGGTTCACCACGCCCGGGTGTGCGGTTTCGAAGGTCCCCGCGACCAGTAGGGGAGACCTGCTCGCGCTTGAGCCGTTGTCACACCACAATGGGCCCATGGCCCCGACCCAGAATGCTGCCATCAACCTTCGCCTGGCCCAGCTCGGCCTGCCGCTGCCCGAAGGCTTCGACGACACCGAGGCGGCCAAGCTGGCCCGTCCGATCCTCGCGCGGCAGCGGGAGCTGAGCCGCCGGCTCGCTGACCGGCTGTGCGCCGCCGACGGCCGCATCCAGGCGTTCCTGGACGATTACCTCTCGGACATCGGCGAGCCGGCCCCCCGAATGCCCCGGCGCACCTTCGTCCTCGACGAGCCCGGCCTGGCCCGGGAACTGTCGCTGCCCTTCGACAGCGACACCTTCACCTCGCCGCTGCTGAGCAGCTACCGGCTCGCCAACGGGGTGCTGCACAACCCGGCGAACGACCGCCGCACCACCGCCGGGGTCTTCCACGTCTGCGAGGGCGGGCTGCCGATTCCCGACGACAAGATCGCGGTGCCGAAGATCGCCTTCTCGCGGCTGCTCGCGCTGGCGTTCCAGCCGCCCGAGGTCGACAAGGTGCTGCCCTACTCGGCCAACCAGCACGAACCGGCGGCCTGCTTCGTGTCGCTGCAGCTTCGTCCCCTGGTGGCGCCGGGGGTGCCCGGTTACGTCCGCGAGAAGCGGATGGAAACCCGCTTCATCGTCCCGGGTGGGCTGGTGGCGAATCTGGACTTCGTCGAGGGGATCTTCGGCAACGGGGGCGACCCGTACCTGCCGGAGAACGACGCCTCGCTGGCCCCGGAGACCTGGACGGGACACACCGGCTGCGTGATCCTGGCCCCCCACCTGACCCGGGTCACCAAGAAGGAACTCGGGTTGCCGCACGCCAGCGAAGCCACCGAGCGCCAGAAGCGTGACTATCAGTGCTGGGAGTCCGAGTCCGAGCTGTACAACGGCGGCCACGCGTTCAAGATCTGCGCACGCGACGCCAGGGGTGTCATCGTCACGGTGATCGCGGACAACTACTTCGGGTACTGCAAGAAGGAGGTCAAGACCCAGATCTCCTACTCGGCGAACCTGTTCGGGAACGCCGAAGAGGAGCATGCCGGCGGCGCCCTGGTGTACGCCAGCTACAACCTCGGCCAGCAGTACGTCGAGGACTCCTGCGGTTCCGAGTACACCCTCGACGAGGTGCTGGCACGCGACCCCGACCGGTTCCAACTGCAGCCCGAGGGCCATGCCGCCGACCTCGAGCAGCCGCACATCGTGCTCGTCCCGGCCAACCCGACGTACTCGTTGCGCAACCAGACCGTTTCGTGGGTCGCCGCGGACGGGCAGACGACCGCCATCCCGCTGCGGGCCGACAAGGTGTACCTCAGTCCCAACGGGTACCGCGTCCAGATCGCCCAGCAAGCCGCCGACCGCACCCAGTGGAGCCTGATCGGCACCGTGGCCAACTCGACGTCGTGCCACAAGCCGTCCACGGTCTCCGGCGGCGGCAAGTCCGAGATCTCCAAGGCGATCACCGACGCCTTCATCTTCGGCAACGCCTACGTCCCCGACTTCGACAATGACATGGATGAGGTCGCCGAGATCCTGGCCCGCGACTTCTCCCGTCGCTTCGCCGATCCGGGAGCCGATGGCAACGACACCCGTCCGGTCCTTTCCGACGCCCGCAGCATCGGCTCGGTCATCAAGCTGCTGACGCCGTCGCTGTCGGAGTATTCCCCCGAGTACAACAACTGGCTCGACACCATTCCCCAGCACATCAAGGAGCTGGTCTATGTCGTGAAGCGCTTCTACCGTCCGGAATGGGGATCGGACTGGCGCAGCCACTTCACCGTCGGCAAGATCAACGGCCGCCAGGGCAACGCGTTGCGCCTCGACGGCGACAAGATCACGGTCAACATGCTGCGGGTCGGCTTCGACGGGGACGGTTCCTGGCGGCTCTTCGGGCTTCGCCATGACTTCTCACCGGCCGTCAAGGTGCAGACCGAGGACGACATCACCGCCTCGACGGTGGTCCCGGGCTCGTTGGTGGGCCTGGATGCCGACCGGTCGTACAAGCTGGTCGAGAACTGCGAGAACCTGCTGTTCCAACGTCCCGACGACGCGGTTCATCGGGGCTATGACAAGCAGGCCGAGATCGACATCTCGTCCCCGGGGACTTTCCTGTCGAACTTCCAGCCGCTGACCAGGGACGATGCGATCGCCATGCGCGACGACGCAGTCGACTTCAGCGCCTTCACCGCGCCAATGGCCGACCTGATCAGTTCGGTCGCCGACGCCCCCGAGGGTGAGGGGCCGGCCTTCTTCGTGTGCTCGGCCTCGCCGCGGCTGGTCAACGGCCAGCCGTCCAAGAACCCGCGCTACCTGCAGCAGCGTCCGGACCGGACGAACGCCAAGGCCACCGCCGTGGCGGATCTGAGTTCGCACCTGGTGCGCAAGCTGAAGGCAGACACCCCGTTGCCGATCCCGGTTGATGTGGTGGCGGCCGGGCGCCGGAACAACCCGCCGGACGGTCCCGTCCCGCCGCTGTGCTCGTTCAATCCGCTGCACTACCTGGAACTGCCCGAGCTGTTCATGGAGTTCATCTCGTCGATGACCGGCAAGTCGCCGTCCACCACGGGTGCGGGTTCGGAGGGCGCCCTCACCAAGGGTCCGTTCAACGCGATGCCGGCGATCGTCGACCTCAACGCCGCCCTGCTGTCGTACGCGTTGACCGGCTACGACGGCTGGGTCTCGTGCGCGGGCTACGTCGGCCCCCACGTCCGGGTCGACCACGACATCTCGATGCTGGTGCCCGAGGTGTTCTCGCGGATGTCCCCGGCGGAGCGGGACGCCACGCGCCTGATCGCCGAAGGGTCCCTGGAGAAGCTGCAGGACTTCGAGCTCGACGGGAAGCCGGTACTCGCCAGCCGGCTCGGCTACCGGATGACCAAGCAGTTCACCCGCCACTACTTCGGACGGATCTTCCTGCACCCTCACGTGGTGTTCACCGAGGACATGCTCAAGCCGGAGCTGCAGGATCCGCACGTCTTCGCCGAGTCGATGGCCACCATGGTGACCACCCACCAGCGGGTCGCCCAGTCCTACTTCGACGACGGCACCATCACTCTGGCGGTGCCGCCGCTGCGGGCGTTGCTGGAGATCATGGCCAACGGGACGACGACGCAGGGCTGGGACCTCGATTCCCCGGAGTTCCGGGGGCTGTTCACGCGCGAGAGCGTGATGGCGTCGGACTGGTATGCCGAGCGCCTCGACGCCAAGCGGTCGGCCGCCTTGAAGCGGGCGACGGCTGGGCTGGCGGCCATCGAGCTGTTCGTCTCGACGCCAGGCAACGAGGAGCCCACCGCCCGGCTCGGGATGCCGGCGCGGGTGGAGGCCGCCAAGGCCGAAGTCGCCCGCTTCTCCAGCGCCGAGTTCCGCGAGCAGATCCTGGGAACCGTGGGCGGTCAGCCCCTCTGAGTTCGCACGCCACGCCCGCCCTTGCGAGGGCGGGCGTTCGGCGTCCCGGGCGGGGTGCCGTCCGTCAGGCGCCCGCCGGTTGCCGGCGGGGACGCCGTTCGAGGCGGCGCGCACAGGCGACCAGAGCCCAGCCGCTGGCGGCCACCACCGCCCCCACGAAGACCAGCGGGGCGAGCCCGCCGGTGGCGTCCTGGGCCAGGACCAGCAGCATCGCCGCGGCCACGCTGGCGCCCATCAGGGTGGAGAACGTCAACCACGGCACCAGCCAGAGCAGGCCGTCGCTTCGGCCGCGCCGGGCCTGCAGCCCGGTGAGGATCATGGCCGGGAGCACCAGCGCCAGATCCAGCACATGGACGGGGTTGGCCACCAGTCCTGCGGCCGTGAGTTCGGCGGGCACCTGGCCGGTGGCCAGGGCGGGAATGATCGAGCTCAGCCACAACAACCCGAACACGGCTCCGATCACGATTAGCACCCAACTACCGCCCGTCCGCGCCCGTCCGGCCACCCAGACCTCATGGGTGCGTCGGCGGACCCCGAATCCCAGGCTGAACGACGCCAACCCCAGCACCGCCAGGTACGGCAGGAACAGGGGCCCGAAGTGCAGCGCCACCGCGTAGATCGCGAACGCGTAGATCAGGTACAGCAGGCTGCCCGCCCACACCACCAACCCGCGCAGCGAGCCGCGCCACCACCCGAATCCGCCGCCCAGCAGGGCACCGACGGCGAGCAGGTTGCCGAGGTCCTGGCCCTGGGCCTGCAGCCGCCAGTTCGCGGTTTCGGCGGCGTAGGGCCAGTGGCTGGCCAGTCCCAGCAGGCTGGTGGTGCTGACGAGGGCCGCCAGGACCAGGGTGGTCGCGAGCAGCCATCCCCCGAGGCGGGGCTCGGGTTCGGTGTCACTGGTCATACCGGCCGCTTCACCCTGCCGTCCCCCGTAGCCCGCCATCCGTGCTCACCGCTTGCGGGCGGTGCCCATCATGTCGCGCACGACCTGGCCACCCACCCGGATCACCTGGTTCCAGAAGGTGGTGGACCCCAGCACCTTTTCGACCCCTGACTTGGGGGCGGGACGGGAACTCGTCCGTGCCCTGGGCTCCCTGGCCCGCTCCTCGCGCTCGCGCAGCTTGGCCTGGTCTTCGGCCTCCTTCAGTTCCGCTTCGCGCCTGGCGGCATCGATGCCGGCCTGCAGCTTGGCGGTCAGCAACTCGTAGGCCGACTCGCGGTCGATGTCGGCGCCGTACTTGGCCTGCATCGCCGATTGGGCGACCCCCGCCGCCTGCCACTGCGGGTTCAGCGGGTCCATGGACGCCTGCGGGGCCCGCATCCGCGTCCAGGCCACCGGGGTGGGGGCGCCGTTCGGGTTCAACACCGTGACGATGGCCTCCCCGATGCCCAGGGACTGAAGGGTTTCGGCGAGGTCGTAGCCCGACTTCGGGTAGGTGGCGACGGTCGCCTTGAGGGCCTTGGCGTCGTTGGGGGTGTGCGCCCGCAATTGGTGCTGGACGCGGGATCCCAGCTGGGCCAGGACCGCTTCGGGCACGTCGGTGGGCGACTGGGTGACGAAGAAGATGCCGACGCCCTTGCTCCGGATCAGGCGGACGGTCTGGGCGATGGCCTGCAGGAACGCCTTGGACGCGTCGGCGAACAGCAGGTGGGCTTCGTCGAAGAAGAACACCAGCTTGGGACGGTCGCTATCGCCGACTTCGGGGAGGTCGTGGAAGAGGTCGGCCAGCAGCCACATCAGGAAGGTCGAGAAGATCGCCGGACGGTCCTGCAGGTTGGGCAACTCGAGCAGGGAGACGACGCCCCGACCGTCGGCGGTCGTGCGGATCAGGTCGGCGCTGTCGAACTCGGGTTCGCCGAAGAACTCCCCGGCACCCTGGGACTCCAGGGTGATCAGGCTGCGCAGGATCACCCCGACCGTTGCGGAGGAGAGGCCGCCGATGGCCTTCAGTTCGGCCTTGCCCTCATCGGAGGAGAGGTAGGTCATGACGGCCCGCAGGTCGGCGAGATCGAGCAGGGCCAGGCCGTGGGTGTCGGCGTAATGGAACACCAGGCCCAGGGACGATTCCTGGGTCTCGTTCAGGCCGAGCACCTTCGACAGCAGGATCGGGCCGAACGACGACACGGTCGCGCGCAGCGGGACCCCCGTTCCCTGGCCGCCCAGCGCGTAGAACTCGGTCGGGCATCCGGTGGGCACCCACTGCTGGCCGATCTTGGAGGTGCGCTGCAGCAACTTCTCGCTGGGGGAGCCGGGGATCGCGATCCCCGACAGGTCGCCCTTGATGTCGGCGGCGAAGACGGCGACGCCCGCGGCGGAGATCTGCTCGGCGAGCACCTGGAGGGTCTTGGTCTTGCCGGTGCCGGTC
Organism: Propionibacteriaceae bacterium; assembly: GCA_016717345.1. Classification (GTDB taxonomy): domain Bacteria; phylum Actinomycetota; class Actinomycetes; order Propionibacteriales; family Propionibacteriaceae; genus Propionicimonas. The sequence goes on along the minus strand of JADKFR010000007.1, from coordinate 76,276 downwards.
GCGCCGGCGACCAGGCCGTGCCGGTTCAGCATCGACAAGGAGATACGGATCTTCGCGTCCGGGTTCGGGCTGCCGTCGGTCATCAGGACGCCGAGCTCGATGGACGGGGATTCGAAGGTGTAGCCGTCGATGATCGTCTGGGTCGCCTCGGAATGCTGCTGCGTCATGGCCACAGATTCTCACATCCGGCTGAGCCGCTGAGTACATTCTGCCGCTCGCGGCAGGCTCGGCGCCGTTGCGGGGCCCTGGGCGCCACGGGCGCCCGGAGATACTCACTGGTAGCCTGGGAGGCAAGACAGGGGAGCGCACCAGCGGCGCTGAGAGTGCGGAAACGCAGACCCTCGAACCTGATCCGGTTCACACCGGCGTAGGGAGTCGGGCAATCTCCTCGGCGGTGACGCCGAGCCCTCCGAATCATTGGAGGAACCATGTTTCATCAGGCCAAGGTCGCCCTCGCGGCCGTGTCCGTGGCGGTGCTCGCCGGGTGCGCCACCACCTCGGCAGCGAGCCCGCCGGCCCCCGGCACGCCGGCGGCTCCCACCCAGAGCCGGACGTTGACCGTACTCACCCATGACTCGTTCGCCCTCAGCGACAAGGTGATCGCCGGGTTCAAGAAGTCCAGCGGGTATGACGTGACGTTCGTCGCCCCCGGGGACGCCGGCACCCTGGTCAACCAGCTGATCCTCACCAAGGACTCCCCTCTGGGGGACGTGGTCTTCGGGATCGACAACACCTTCGCGGGCCGTGCGATCAGCGAGGGGATCGTGAGCCCCTACGCCTCCGATTCCCTGCCGGCCGCGGCCGCCGACCTGACCCCCTCGGACGCGCTCACCCCCGTCGACTACGGCGACGTCTGCCTGAACGCCGACAAGCGGTACTTCGCGGCTCACGATCTCGCCGTCCCGGCCACCCTGGACGACCTCACCAAGCCGGAGTACGCCAATCTGCTGGTCGTGCCCAACCCGGCGTCATCCTCGCCTGGCCTGGCGTTTCTCGCCGCGACCGTGGGGGCCAAGGGCGACCCGGGGTACCTCGCCTACTGGACGGCACTGAAGGCCAACGGGGTGAAGGTCGTCAAGGGCTGGACGGAGGCCTACACCGTCGAGTTCTCCGGCTCCTCCGGCAAGGGCAGCCGCCCGCTGGTGCTCAGCTACAACACCTCCCCGGCCTATGAGGTGGGCAAGGACGGTACCGCCCCCACGGTCGCGCTGACGCAGACCTGCTTCCGTCAGGTCGAGTACGCCGGGGTCGTCACGGGCGCCCAGAACGAGGTCGGGGCCCGCCAATTCATCGACTTCCTGCTCAGCGACGCCGTCCAGGCCGAAATCCCCGAGCAGATGTACATGTACCCGGTGAGCCCGACGGCGAAGCTCCCCGAGGAATGGACGAAGTTCGCCGCGACCGTGACCGAGCCGATCGCGGCCCCGGCCGATCTCGCCACCAAGCGGGACGCCTGGATCAAGGCCTGGACGGCGACCGTGATCGGGTGAACCGCTCCCGCGCGGTCGCGCTGCCGGGGCGCCACGGGGTGGGCGGATCGCCGTGGCTGTGGGCGCTGGCAGCCGTGGTTCCGGTCGGCTTCCTGCTGGCCTTCTTCGCCTGGCCGGTGACCGCTCTGGTGGCCCGGGGGTTCGTCGATGAGACCGGCTTCACCCTGCGGGGCGTGAGCGACGTCCTGGCCGCCCCGCGGACCTGGCGGATCGTCCGCCAGACCCTCACCCAGGCGGTGGCCGGGACGGTCATGGCCGTCCTGCTGGGGGTGCCGGGCGCCTACGTCCTCTACCGCCGCCGCTTCCCCGGCCGGCGGATCCTGCGGGCCGTGGTCAGCGTCCCGTTCGTGCTCCCGACCGTGGTCGTCGGGGTGGCCTTCCGGTCGTTGCTGACCGCCAGCGGTCCACTCGGGTGGCTCGGCTGGGAGGAGTCCCTGGCCGCGATCGTGGCCGCGCTGGTGTTCTTCAACTACTCCGTCGTGGTGCGGACGGTGGGCGCGCTCTGGTCCCGGCTCGACCCGCGCGCCGAGGATGCCGCCCGCACCCTCGGGGCATCCCGGCTGCGGGTGTTGGCCACCGTCACTCTTCCGGCGCTGGCTCCGGCGATCGCCTCCGCGGCGGCCCTCACCTTCTTGTTCTGCGCCTCGGCCTTCGGGGTCGTGCTGGTGTTGGGCGGGGCGAGCTACGGCACCATCGAAACTGAGATCTGGTACCAGACCACCCAACTGCTCGACTTGCCGGCCGCGGCCGCGTTGTCGATCCTGCAGCTGGTGATCGTGGCCGCCTCCTTGGCGGTCGCCAACGCCACCCGAGCTCGGCAGGAGCGGGCGTTGAGCCTGTCGGGCCATCCCGTGGACGCGCCGCTGCGGCGCTCCGACTGGCCGGCGGTCGCGGTCACCGCTGCCGTCGTGCTGGGCCTGCTGCTGTTGCCGCTGCTGAACCTCGTCGCCCGCTCCTTCGTCACCGCGGACGGGCCGGGCTGGGGCAATTACGCCCGGCTGGGCCGCCCGACCGCTCAGGTCACCGTCAGCGTCTGGCAGGCCCTGGCCAACTCGGTGGTCGTGGCGCTGGCGGCCACTGTGCTCGCCGTCAGCCTGGGACTGCTGGTCAGCTACGTGCTGTCGCGCCGGCCGTCCTCGGCGGCAGGGCAGCGGGTGCTGCGAGGCCTTGATGCGGTGTTCATGCTGCCGCTGGGGGTCTCGGCGGTGACGGTCGGCTTCGGCTTCCTGATCACCTTGAACCGGCCGCCGCTGGACCTTCGCTCCTCCTGGGTGCTGATCCCGATCGCGCAGGCGATGGTCGCCCTGCCGCTGGTCGTGCGGACCCTGCTGCCGACGCTGCGGGCGATCGATCCGCGGTTGCACGAGGCGGCCGCCAGCCTCGGTGCCGGGCCGGGACGGATCCTGCGCACGATTGACGCGCCGCTGGTGCTGCGGGGGCTCGGGCTGGCCGTGGGCTTCGCCGTGTCGACTTCGCTGGGCGAGTTCGGCGCCACCTCGTTCCTGGCCCGGCCCGACCGTCCGACCCTGCCCGTGGTGATCTTCATGCTGATCGGACGGCCGGGCGCGGAAAATGTGGGGATGGCGATGGCAGCCTCGGTCGTGCTCGCGGTGCTGACGGCCGGGGTCATGGCCGTGGCCGAGTGGATCGGGCCGAGAGAGGTGACATGGTGGTGAGCGGGCTGGAGGTCACGGGTGCCGTGGTGCGCTACGGCGCCCGGACGGCGGTCGACGGGGTCTCCCTCCAGGTGGGCCCCGGTGAGGTGGTGTCCCTGCTGGGGGCCTCGGGTTCGGGGAAGTCCTCGCTGCTGCGGGCGGTCGCCGGGTTGGAGCCGCTCGCCGGCGGCACCGTGTCGTGGGTCGGCCAGAACCTTGTCGAGGTGCCCGTCCACAAGCGCGGTTTCGTGATGATGTTCCAGGACGGGCAACTGTTCCCCCACCTCAGCGTGGCCGGCAACGTCGGCTACGCCCTGGTCGACCTGGATCGCCGGGAGCGTGATCGCCGGGTGGCCGAACTGCTGGAGCTCGTCGGCCTGGGCGGCTACGGGCCGCGTCCGATCACGGCGTTGTCGGGCGGGCAGGCCCAGCGGGTCGCCCTGGCCCGCTCGTTGGCGCCACGGCCGCGCCTGCTGATGCTGGACGAGCCGCTGTCGGCACTGGATGCCGGCCTGCGTGAGCACCTGGTCGGTGTGCTGGCCGGCATCCTGCGGGTGACCGGGACCCCCGCGCTGTACGTCACCCACGATCAGGACGAGGCGTTCGCGATCGCCGACCGCGTGGCCGTCCTCGACCATGGGCGCTTGCTGCAACTCGACAGCCCGGAGGCGCTATGGCGCCACCCCGCGAGCCGCGAGGTGGCCGCTTTCCTCGGCTACCGTCCCTTCCTGACGGCTTCCCAGGCGAGGGCACTGGGGTGGCCGGCGGCGCCGGCGGGTCGGTTGGTGGCGGTCGGGCCGCTGGGACTGGTCGAGGATCCGGACGGGACGGTGGTGCCGGTCCGGGCCGTCCGTCCGCGGCGCGGCACCTACGAAGCGGACGTCGAACTCCCCGGTGGCCACCTCGGCCGGCTCCGGACGGCGAGCTCGCCTGGGGAGGGTGCGAAGGTGCGGCTCGATCCGGCGGGCTGCGCGCTGGTGGGGACGGGGTCCGCCTGAGGGGCTTTACACGGCCGCCGGGGCGTGCCATGTTGGCGCCACCTACGTCGTTGGGAGGCTTCATGCTGGTGGTGTGCCCCAATCCGACCGTCGACCGGCAGGTCCTGCTGGGAGAGTTGCTGCCCGGCACGGTTGAGCGGGCCCGGGAGAACCAGGCCTTCCCGGCCGGGAAATCGGTCTCGGCCGCCCGCGGCTGCCTGGCCAACGGGGCTTCCCCCGAAGTCCATGTCCTGCTGCCGCGGGGAGGCTCGGCGTGGTACCTGCAGACGCTGCAGGACGAGGGGATGGACGTCACCGCCCGGCTCATCCCCGGGGTCGGACGGGAATCCATCATCGTGTACGAGGACTCCGGGCGGGTGACGGTGCTCAACGGTGCCGGCGCCCGGGTCAGTGCCGGGGAGTGGGAGGCCTTTGTGGCCGCCGTCTGCGACCGCATCCCTCCCGGCGGATGGGTGATCTGCAGCGGTAGCTTCCCGCCCGGGGTCGGGCCGGAAGCCCTGGTGGACCTCGTCACCCGGGTGGCGAAGGCAGGCGGGAAGCTTGCGCTCGACACCGGACCGGTCTGGCTACCGGCGGCCCTGCCCGCCCGCCCATGGTTGATCACGCCCAACCTGGCCGAGGCCGAAGCCGTGCTGTCGGGAGAGGCGGACAGCGAGCCCGTCGAGGTCGGCGCCGCCGCGTTGGAGCGGGCTGTGAAGGCCGCCGCGGCCCTCCATGCCAGGGGTATCCCCGAGGTCGTTGTCACCGCCGGTTCCGCCGGTGCCGCCTGGTGCACCGACGACGGTTCCGGACGGCTGGCGGGGTTGCAGGTCGAGGTGCGGAACCCGATCGGGGCCGGGGACGCGTTCATGGGCGGGCTGGTCAGCGCCCTGGAACGCGGTGAGCCGTTCGCGGCCGCCGTCCGGTGGGGCATGGCGACCGCGTGTTCGGCGATCGAGCAGTGGGTGCCGGGGGGAGCCGTGGCCGAACGGGTCGGCCTCCACCGAGCTCGCCTGGGCCATGCCTGAGCGGCCGCGATCTCAGGATGCGACTGCCGCACGCGCGCCGGCCCGGCACCCGGGCGTAGCCTGATGGGTATGCGTGCGGTGTTCACCAGATCCCGGTTCCGGGATTGTTGTCGCCCGTGCCGGTGTTGTTGTAGCTGCTGACCGCAGTCCATCCACTCGCCGCAACGGATCCACCGTCCGACGCGAGCACCTGTGCACCGTCCCGACTCACACGCATTTCGGAGAACAACCATGGGCAAGACCACCGACCAGAACGACGAGATCTGGAACCGGATCCGCGCCGAAGCCACCCATGACGCGCAAGCCGAGCCGGCGCTGGCCAGCTTCCTGCACTCGGTCGTCCTGGGTCACCACCGCCTCGAGGACGCGCTCAGCTACATCCTGGCGAGCAAGCTCGAAAGTTCGACCGTCACCGCCCTGACCCTGCGCGAGCTCATCGACGTGGCCTTGCGTCAGGACCGCGGGATCGGGGTCGCGGTGCGCGAAGACCTGCGCGCCGTGATCAGTCGGGATCCCGCCTGCCCCGGGTATTCGGTGCCGCTGTTGTACTTCAAGGGCTTCCACGCCCTCCAGGCCTACCGGGTGGCTCACTATTACTGGCATCACGGCCGGGACGCGATGGCTCGCTACCTGCAGAGTCGGATCTCTGAGGTGTTCGCGGTCGACATCCACCCAGGCGCCCGGATCGGTAAGGGCATCATGTTCGACCATGCCACGTCGGTGGTCATCGGCGAGACCGCCGTGGTCGAGGACGACTTCTCGATGCTGCACGAGGTGACCCTCGGCGGGACGGGCAAGGTCGGTGGGGACCGTCACCCGAAGATCGGGCGCGGAGTGATGATCGGCGCCGGCGCGAAGGTGCTCGGGAACATCAAAGTGGGGGAGGGTGCCCGGATCGGCGCGGGCAGCGTGGTGCTGAGCGATGTCCCGGCCTTCACGACGGTCGCCGGCGTGCCGGCCCGGCCGGTCAACTACCCCGTCCACGGCCTTCCGGCCCTGGATCTGGACGATCTGGCCGGCGACCTCGGCTGAGCCCGGTCACCCAGAAGGGCTGCCCGGAGTGGGACGGAAGCCGCGTCCGCTGCCTCTCGGGGTAGCAGACCCGGACACCCGGGGCCATCTATACCCCCCGGGGTACAATGTGTTAACATTATGACCATGTCTGAGACTGAAGCCCTGAAGCGCATCACCCACCTGATCGGTCACGAGTACTGGACCGGCACGGCCGAACGCACCGCACCGGTTTTCAACCCGGCGACCGGAGAAATCACCGGCCGGGTCGATCTCGCCTCGAAGGAGCTGGTCGACGAGGTCGTCCGCCGTTCCTCCAAGGCCGCCAAGCGGTGGGGAGCCACCTCGATGACTCGCCGCGGACGGGTGCTCTTCGCCTTCCGTGAACTCCTGAACGCCAACAAGGAGCAGATCGCCGAGATCATCACCGCCGAACATGGCAAGACGGTCGCCGATGCCCTGGGTGAGGTGACCCGTGGCCTCGAGGTCGTCGAGTTCGCTTGCGGCATTCCGCACCTGCTCAAGGGCGGCCACTCCGAGAACGTCTCCACCAGCGTGGATTCCTACTCACTGCTGCAGCCCCTCGGGGTCGTGGGGGTGATCTCGCCTTTCAACTTCCCGGCGATGGTGCCGATGTGGTTCGTCCCGATTGCCGTCGCGGCTGGTAACGCGGTGATCCTCAAGCCGTCCGAGAAGGACCCGTCCGCGGTGAATGCGATCGCCGAACTGTGGCGGCGCGCCGGCCTGCCCGAGGACGTCGTGAACGTCGTCCACGGCGACAAGGAAGCGGTGGACGCCCTGCTGGACAACCGGGAGGTCAAGGCGATCTCCTTCGTCGGCTCGACCCCGATCGCCCGCTACGTCTACGAGCGTGGCACCGCCAACGGCAAGCGCATCCAGGCTCTCGGAGGCGCGAAGAACCACATGCTGGTGTTGCCGGACGCCGATCTCGAACTTGCCGCCGACGCTGCGGTCAGCGGTGGCTTCGGTTCCGCCGGTGAGCGCTGCATGGCGGTCTCCGTCGTACTGGCTACCGAGTCCATCGCGGACGAACTGGTGGCGATGATCGCCGAGCGGGTGCGCACGCTGAAGACCGGGAACGGTGTGGGCGCCAACGACATGGGCCCGATCGTCACCGAGCAGTCACGCGACCGGATCGCCGGTTACATCGCTGCCGGCGCCGAGGCCGGCGCGAGCCTGGTCATCGACGGACGCGAAGGGCCGTTCCATGGCGACCCGAAGGGCTTCTTCGTCGGCCCCACGCTGTTCGACCACGTCAGCACCGACATGAGCATCTACACCGATGAGATCTTCGGCCCCGTGCTGGCGGTGGTTCGGGTGTCCGGCTTCGAGGAAGGCCTCGGGCTGATCAACTCCAACGCCTACGGCAACGGCTCGGTGATCTTCACCAATGACGGCGGTGCGGCCCGTCGCTTCGAGGTCGAGGTCCAGACCGGCATGGTGGGGATCAACGTGCCGGTCCCGGTGCCGATGGCCTACTACTCCTTCGGTGGGTGGAAGGATTCGCTGTTCGGCGACTCCCACGCCCACGGCACCGAGGGTGTGCACTTCTACACCCGTTCCAAGACCGTCACCCGCCGTTGGCCGGACCCGAGCGCCCGCGGGCTTCAGCTCGGGTTCCCGCAGAACAACTGACGCGCGGACCTACGAGGGGCGCGGATCGGCCGACGGCAGCGTGCAGAACCCGGCCGGTTCGATGCCCAACGCCTGGATGGTGCGGGCCCAGTAGTTCACCTGGGCGGCGGTGGAGGCGAGGATGACGATCTCCCGCTCGGTGAACGAGCGGGAGAGGTTGAGGCGGAGCTCCTCGCTGAAGGCCAGCGGCGTGGACGAGATGGCGCGCGTGTAGGCGATCGCCACGAGTTCACGCGGGCTGAGGGTGGTCGAGGAGGCCTCCTGGCCGAGCTGGAGCAGTCGGAGTTCCTCGTCGCTCAGACCGGCGGGCCCGGCCTGGTAGCTGTTCATGTCAAGGCAGAACGGGCAGGCTGCGGTCACCGACGCCGTCACCCGGACCAGCTTCAACAGCCGGGGCGACGGCTCGGTGTGGGCCACCATCGATTCCAGGACACCCGCACCGAGCGCCGCCTTGGGATACCACGCCAGGAGTCGGGCCGGCTCCATCCGGCGGCCGGTGACGCGTTCGGCGATCCAGATCCCCAGGCGTAGCAGCGGGTTCAGGGTGTGTGGTTCCGCGATCATGGCCATGGGCCCATCCTGCCCGTCACTCCCCGCCCCTGCGCTGATCAGCGCAGGGGCGTCGCACTCAAATGAAGAGGGTGGTGCGGGAGTCGGCGGCCTCGTCCAGGAACGTGGCGACCCCGCCGAACTCGACGGCCTTCATCAGGTCGCTTTCGGCGATCCCCAGCAGATCCATCGTCATCGTGCAGGCGATGATCCGAGCACCTCCATCGATGGCCGACTTCATGAGTTCGGGCAGCGTGGGCACCCCGCCCTTCTTCATGACCCGGTTGATCATGCTCGTGCCCGCGCCGAGCATGTGCATCTGCGACAGCTTGAGCTCCTCCGCCCCGGCCGGCATCATCGCGCCGAACATCTTGTCCATGACATTGCGCTCCCGCTTCGGGGGCTTCTTCCGACGCAGCGCGTTGAGGCCCCAGAAGGTGAAGAACATGCTCACCTCTTCGCCCATGGCCAGGGCGCCGTTGGCGATGATGAAGGCCGCGATCAGCTTGTCCAGGTCACCGGAGAACACCACGAAGGACGTCTTCGGCTTGGTGGCAACCGCCCCCGCGACCGCATGCTGGGAGAAGGCACCGGCAGCGCCCTTGCGGAAGGTGGCCCGGAAGCCAGGACCTTCCGGCTCCATCCCCACCAGCTGGTGGTCGTTGCGCTTGGCCCACGCCGGGCCGTCGGTGGCGAAACCAGGGTCGGCGACGTGGACGAGGATCTCATCGCCGACGTTCAGCGACTTCATCTGCTCGGTCAGCTTCAGGATCGGGCCCGGGCAGGCCAGCCCGCTGCAGTCAAGGTCGATGCGGACCCCGGTGGCTGCCCGCTGCGGGGTGGGCAGTGACTCCTTCTCGGCGTAATTCTCCATGGGCGCGGGAGCGACCAGGTCATCAGCGGCCACCCCGTGCCAGAAGCGGAAGGTGGTGGAGCCACCTGAGAGCGTGGAGACGTCCGCGAACCCACGCTGGGCCAGCGCCCGATTGGCGAGGTAGCTGCGGAAGCCGACCGCGCAGTACAGACGCAACGGGACGGCCTTGTCCCAGGCCTCGCACACCGAACGCAGGGTTCCCAGCGGGACGTTCTCGGCGCCGGGGAGGTGCCAGACGCCGTACTCCTCGGGGGTGCGGACGTCGATGATGCGGGCGCCCTCGGTGTTCTTCGGGTAGTCCTCGGCGTACCACAGCCGGATGTCGCCGCGAATGACGTTGCTGGCGACGAAGCCGACCATGTTGATCGGATCCTTGGCCGAGCCGAAGGGTGGTGCGTAGGCGAGCTCCAGCTCCTCCAGGTCGAACACGGTGAGCCCAGCGCGAATGGCGCCGGCCAACACGTCCAGCCGCTTGTCGACTCCGTCGAAGCCGGCCGCCTGGCCACCAAGGATCCGTCCCGTGGACGGGTCGAACAGCACCTTCAGGTGCAGCATGGCAGTGCCCGGGTAGTAGCCGGCATGTCCGGACGGATGGACGTGGACCGCCCTGAAGGGGAGGTCGGCGGCTTTCAGCTGACGTTCGCTGGCCCCGGTTCCGCCGGCCACCATGTCGAACACCTTCACCACCGAGGTGCCCTGGGTCGAGCGGTACTCGGTGTCCCGTCCGCAGATGTTCTCCGCGGCGACGCGGGCTTCCCGGTTGGCCGGCCCGGCCAGGGGCACCAGATGGGTTCCGGGCAGCACGGTGTGCAGGGTCTCGACCCCGTCTCCGGCGGCGAAGATGTCAGGGTCGCTGGTCCGCATGTGCGTGTCGACCTTGATGCCTCCCCGCGGGCCAAGCTCGATGCCGGCGTCGGTGGCCAGCTGCGTCCGGGGACGTACCCCGACGGACATGACCACCAGATCGGCGGACAGCACCACGTTGTTGTTGAGCTCGACCGAGAGGCCGCCGTCCGGTGCGCCGGCGAAGGCAGCCACTGCCGTGGAGGTGTGTACCCGCACGCCTCGACTTCGCAGGTGCCGGTCCACCGGAACCGACATCTCCTTGTCGAGCGGCGGCAGGATCTGGTCGGCCATCTCCACGAGGTCCACGACCGCTCCGCGGTGCCGCAGGTTCTCAGCCATCTCGACGCCGATATAGCCGGCGCCGATCACCACGGCCCGGAACGACTTCCGGTCACCCTTCTTGGCCTTACTCAGCCCCTTGTCAACGCGTGCCTTGATGGCGTCCATGTCGCTCATGCGTCGCAGCACGTGGATGCCGGGCAGGTCGATCCCCGGCAGGGGGGGACGGACCGCCGACGCTCCCATGCACAGCGCGAGCTTGTCGTAGGACTCGGTGTACTCCCGGCCGTCGTCCAGATTTCGCACGGTCACGGTCTTGTGGTCGCGGTCGATCGAGAGCACTTCGGTGGAAATTCGCACGTCGATGTCGAGGGATTCGCGCAGGCTCTCAGGGGTCTGCAGCAACAACCGGCTGCGATCGGTGATGACCTCCCCGATGTGATACGGCAAACCACAGTTCGCGAACGACACGTGGTGGCTCTTCTCGAACACCACGATCTCGGCGAATTCATCCAACCGGCGGGCCCTGGCCGCCACTGAGGCGCCGGCTGCGACGCCCCCCACCACCACAAGTTTCATGCCCCCCAGCCTACGAGCGAACGGTCCCGGGCATCGGCCTTCGCCGAGGACGCATGTCCGGTCAGCTGGAACGCTGCCCCCCGCCCGTCCGCGGCATCCCTGGTGCCTTCATCGAAGCTTCATCGTGGCCCCGCTGGGGGCTTCATCGCCCCGGCCTACTTTCGATCCATCAAGGTCGAACCACCAGCCTAAGGAGCATCATGAACACGACCTGGAAGTCCCGGGCGGCAGTGGCCCTGGCCACCGCAGCCCTCGCCACGATGGGGTGGAGCGCGGTGGCGCAGGCGGCGCCGCCTACCCCCGTCCCGAACCCGCCGGCGACCGCGACAGCGACGGCCGATGCGGCGCTGGTCAAAGACCTCACGTTCCTGCGGCAAGAGGAACAACTCGCCCGCGATGTCTACACGGCCCTGGCCGCGAAGTACTCCCAGGCCGCCCCGTTCGTGAACATCGCCAGGAGCGAGCAGCGCCACTTCGACACCGTCGGGGTGCTGCTGTCCCGCTATGGGATCGATGACCCGGCGGCCGGAAAGGCGGCAGGCTCCTACGCCGATTCCGATCTTCAGGCCCTCTACAACCAACTGCTGGCCACCGGCAGCGAATCGCTGGCCCAGGCCTACCAGGTGGGGATCACCATCGAGAACAAGGACATCGCCGACCTCCAGGCCGCGATCGCCCGCACCAGCCAGGCGGACGTGAAGGCAGCCCTCAATAACCTGCTCAACGGTTCACAGCACCACCTGGCCGCCTTCACCGCGGCCAAGGACGGGAAGATCCTGGGCACCCAGAATGGGCAGGGCATGCAGAACGGTCGTGGACGCCCGGGCGACCAGCAGGCGGGCAACGGCCGCCAGGGTCAGGGCATGGGCATGGGCCAGGGCGCCGGTCGAGCCGGCAACGCCGCTCGTCCCGCCACCTGCCCGCTGCGCTGAGAGTCGCCGGATCCGGACGGACCGACTGTCGGGGAGCCCCGCTGAGGCGGCGCTCCCCGGCGGCGTCCGTCCGCCGCGTTGGGTCCCTATGCTGACCAAGACGATCCAGGAGGTGCTGATGTCACGTCGGGTACTCGTCGTTGACGACGAGCCGCAGATCCGCGCTGTCCTGCGCGCCTACCTCGAGGCGGACGGTTTCGCGGTCACCGAGGCGGGGACGGGAGCGGACGCGTTGCGCCACCTGGCGGACCCCCCTGACCTCGTCCTGCTCGACGTGGGCCTGCCGGACCTCGGTGGGCTGGAGGTCCTGCAGAAGATCCGCGCCAGTTCGTCCATCTACGTCATCCTGGTCACCGCCCGCTCCGAGGAGGTCGACAAACTGGTGGGCCTCAGCGTCGGCGCCGACGACTACATCACCAAGCCTTTCAGCCCCCGCGAAGTGGTGGCCCGCGTCAAGACCGTGCTCCGTCGAACCCGCGCCGACGACCCAGCAACGCCGGAGGACCCCACGCTGAGGTTCGACGGCCTCACGATCGATCCACAGCGCCGCGAGGTCGAGATCGATTCCGGACCGGCGACGCTGTCGGCGCTCGACTTCGATCTCCTGCTCGCCTTGGCCACGGCTCCGGGACGGGTCTACTCCCGGACCCAGCTCCTGGAGAAGGTGTGGGGGTTCGACTTCTACGGTGACGAGCGCGTCGTCGACGTGCATGTCCGGAGCATGCGCAGCGCCCTGGGTGATGACGCGACTGCCCCGCGCATCGTGGGGACGGTTCGAGGCGTCGGCTACAAGTTTCTCCTGAAGCCCGTCAGGTCGTCCCCGTGAACAAGCTGAGCGTGCGGTTGGTGTTGTCCCACCTGCTGGTGGCGGTGCTGGGAGGAGTCTCGACGTACCTGGTGGTCCGCGCCCTGGCCCCGGCCCTCTTCGATGCCAGCCTGCGCGGCAACCCCAACCCCGGCTCCGGGCACTTCGGCGGCGGCATGGGCGCCAACCAGGCGTTGCGGGACCAGTTCGCCGCGGCCGTCGACCAGTCGCTGCTGATCGGCGCGCTGGTCGGGGCTGCCGCGGCGGCGGTCTTCGGGGTCCTGTTGGCGTACCGGGTGATCCGTCCGCTCCGCACGATGCGCAGCGCCACCCGAGCGATGGCCCGCGGCCGTTACGACGTCCCGGTGGCCCTGCCCCGCGAAACTGAACTCGCCGACCTGGCGGCCGACGTCAACACCCTGGGCCGGGCACTGGCCGAGACCGAGGCCCGCCGCGTCCGGCTCCTTGGTGAGGTGGCGCACGAGATGCGTACGCCCCTGACAGTCATCGACGGGTACGTGGAGGGCATGATCGACGGGGTGCTGCCCTCGACGCCGACTGAACTCACCCAGGTCAGTGAAGAGGTCAGACGGCTGCGCCGGCTGAGTGGAGACCTCTCGGCACTGTCGAAGGCTGAGGAGGGCCGACTGGCCCTCATGCCGGTGGCTCTTGATGCCCGGGAGGTCGTGACCGCGGCCGTCGAGCGGCTGCGGCCCCAGGCAGAGGACGCCGAACTGGCCCTGCTCCTGCATCCCGGCCCGGAACCGCTGCCGATCAGCGCCGACCCGGACCGTATCGCCCAGGTGGTCACCAACCTCGTGGGGAACGCACTGCGCGCCACCCCCGCCGGCGGGAGGATCACCGTCACCTGCTCCCGCACCCCGAGCGAGGCGGTGGTCGCCGTTCAGGACACCGGAGTGGGCCTGGACGCCGCGGACCTGGACCGGGTCTTCGAACGGTTCTACCGTGCCCCCGGGTCCCGAGCCGTGGGCCACGACACCGGCTCGGGTATCGGGCTGACCATCGCGCGGGGCATCGTCGAGGCCCACCACGGCCAGGTGACCGCGACCTCAGCCGGTCCCGGGCAGGGCGCCACCTTCACCGTCCGGTTGCCGTTGCGGTGAGCACACGGGCGAGGTCCCGCACCTCCTCGTGCGCCTGCCCGGCGCCGGCGGGGGCCCGGTGAGACGATGGACCCATGAGGATTCCCTCGGACGGTGACGCGGTCGCCGCCGCGCTGAACTCCCGGCAGGCGTTGTTGGAACGGATCCGCGCCGGGGTGATCGGTGACGACCAGGTGATGGACGGCCCGTACGGGCCACGGCGGGTGACCTACGCCGACTACACCGCGTCGGGACGCAGCCTGGACTTCATCGAGGACTTCGTCCGGCAGGAGGTGCTTCCCCGCTACGCCAACACCCACACCGAGGCCAGCGGCACGGGGCTGCAGACCAGCCGACTCCGCGAGGACGCCCGCCGGATCATCCGGGACGCCGTGGGCGGGGACGAGAAGACCGCCGTCATCTTCACCGGATCCGGCTCGACCTCGGCCATCAACAAGCTGGTCGGGATCCTGGGGCTGAGGATCCCGTCCGCCCTCGAGGACCGCTACCACCTCAGCGAGAAGATTCCCGCCGACCAGCGACCGGTCGTGTTCATCGGCCCCTTCGAACATCACTCGAACGAATTGCCGTGGCGGGAATCGATCGCCGACGTCGTCACGATCCGCGAGGACGCCGACGGGCACATCGACCAGGGACAACTCGCCGCCGAATTGGCCGCTCACGCCCAGCGTCCGCTGAAGATCGGCTCCTTCTCGGCGGCCTCCAACGTCACTGGTATCCAATCCGACGTCCAGGGCATCGCGTCCCTGTTGCACCGGCACGGGGCGCTGAGCTTCTGGGACTTCGCTGCCTGTGCGCCGTACGTCACCATCGACGTCTCGGCTCCCGCCGAGGACCCCGACGCCTACCTGGACGCGATCTTCATCTCGCCGCACAAGTTCATCGGCGGGCCCGGCACGCCGGGGGTGTTGGTGGTGCGTCGTGAACTGCTCACCAACCGAGTGCCGGACGTGCCCGGCGGCGGCACGGTGATGTACGTCAACCCCACCGAACACCGTTACCTCGACGACCCCGTCCATCGAGAAGAGGGCGGGACGCCCGCCATCGTTGAGTCGATCCGGGCAGGGCTGGTCTTCCAACTCAAGGACGCGGTCGGCGTGGAGTTGATCGAGGATCGCGAGCGGGCCCTGCTGACCCGCGCCATGGATGCCTGGCGAGATGAGCCTGCCCTGGAGATCCTCGGCAATCCGTCCGCCACTCGGCTCTCGATCCTGTCGTTCGTGATCCGGGCACCCGGTGGCCGCTACCTCCACCACAACTTCGTCGTGGCGTTGCTCAACGACCTGTTCGGCATCCAGACCCGTGGCGGGTGTTCCTGCGCAGGGCCCTACGGCCACCGCCTCCTGGGCATCGACCTGGACCACTCGCACCGGTTCGAAGCCCAGATCGCCACCGGCTGTGAAGGCATCAAGCCGGGTTGGGTGCGGGTGAACTTCAACTACTTCCTGGCCGACGACGTTGCCGACTATCTCGTCCAGGCCGTCCTGCTGGTCGCCCGCCAGGGCTGGAAGTTGCTGGGGGACTACCGGTTCGAACCGGCGACGGGGCTGTGGCGCCACCGCGCCGGACCGGTCGAACCGCCGCTTCGCCTTACCGACGTGGTGTACGACAACGCGACGATGACCTACCCCCAGCACCACACGACGGCGCCGGTCTCGGTGCTCGCCGACTACCTCGACGAGGCCGGCCAACGGTTCGCGGCGGCCCGGACGCCCGCCGAGCCCGGTGTCGGTCATGTCTCCGAGGACTTCGACGAGTTGTTGTGGTTCGAACTCCCGGCGGACTGCCTGCGGCCCTGAGCCCGCTCGGAACCGGGGCTTCGGGACGGTAGCGCCGTCGCCGGCGTGGTGGTGAGGCGCCCCGTGGCACCATCCCGCTGAGGCTTATGTGGATAGGGTTTGGACGGGTGATGGATCCCGCCCGGGCTCGTCCCGAACCGCCTGCCGGCTGATGGTTCCTGCGAAGCTGCTGGGCGTCGACGCGTCTTCGCCCCCAGGCCAGGAGGTCGACGTGCCCTTCCACCGCGTGCCGCAACCCAGTCCTGAGCGCATGGCACCCGTCCCTGGCCACCCCCTGGTGGTGGGAGTGGTGCCAGGGCAGCCTGAGTTGGTAGCCCTCACGGCGT
The DNA here is from genome assembly GCA_016717345.1 of Propionibacteriaceae bacterium. Lineage (GTDB taxonomy): Bacteria > Actinomycetota > Actinomycetes > Propionibacteriales > Propionibacteriaceae > Propionicimonas. Next base: position 60,346 of record JADKFR010000007.1, on the reverse strand, counting down.
CAGCCTGGTCGCAGGCGCTGGGTGGGGTTCCGTTGTTCTTCGGCTACGCCGATGAGTCCCGGATCGTCGACGAGGAGTATGCCGACGGGACGGTTCGCCACTCCGACCTCGATCCCGACCGCGCCGACGACGCGTGGCTGCAGCGGGAACGGGACATCCGCGGCTTCCTGGGCGACGTCCTGGTCGACCATCAGGGACGGTGGGAGTTTCGGTATCTCGCGGGCAGGGCTGACCGGGCGCTGACCCATCTGGCACGGGCGGTGGACGCCTCCGCCATCATCGTCGGTGCGACGCGGCCCTCCTCGACCGAGCGCCTGCGGGAGTTCATGGCCGGCTCCCTGAGCCTGCACCTGTCCAGGCATCAGCACCGGCCGGTGATGGTCGTCCCGTTGTCGGTCGTCGACTGGAAGGCTCCGACCCCGTGGTAGCAGGCATGGACGGCCATTCCGTCCCTGGCCTGCGGATGCTGCGCCTTCCCGTCCGACCGGCGTGGCTGGCAGTGATCCTCCTGGGCGGCACGGTCGGAACTGCGCTCCGGGCCTGGATCGAGGGCGCTTTCGCGCCGCAGGTCGGGGAGTGGCCTTGGGCGACCTTCTGGATCAACGTGTCCGGGGCGCTCCTGCTCGGGATCGTGCTCGAACTCCTGGCCGCCACCGGCCCCGACCGGGGCTGGCGCCGCGGAGTGCGGCTCGGGGTGGGTACCGGCCTGCTGGGCGGCTTCACCACCTACAGCACCTTCTCGGTCGAAACCCTGCAACTCCTTCAGGCGGGGGCCTGGCTGATCGGACTGGCGTACGCGATCGCCAGCGTCCTGCTCGGCCTGATCGCGGCCTTCCTCGGCGGACGCGCCGTGCGGCGGGTGGTGCGGCGGTATCGGCGAACGCAGGGGGCGATCCGATGATCCAGTTGTTCGTGGCCCTCGCGGGAGGCCTGGGGGCGGTGACGCGCTTCATCGTGGACTCCGAGGTCGGCCGACGCGCGAACGCCGGCTTGCCGGTGGGCACCGCGGTGATCAACGTCACCGGATCCTTCCTGCTCGGGCTGATCACCGGCTGGTGGGCTTTCCACACCGGCGATCCCAGCCTCAAACAGCTCCTGGGAACCGGGTTCATGGGTGGCTACACCACTTTCAGCACCGCGTGTGTCGAAGCGTCACGACTTGCTCGCGCCGGGCGCGGCTGGTCGGTGCTGGTGCAGACCGGCGGCATGCTGGTCTTCAGTGTGGCCGCGGCAGCCCTCGGCTTCTGGCTGGGCAGCCTGTAGTGCTGTTCAGGGCTGGGTGGCCGGGCGCCTCCCGGCCCGTCAGGGCCAGCACCCCCGCGAGTGATGGTGCGGCGCATCCCAGAGCGGCGGGTAGCCTGAGCCGCATGGCAGCGGATCCCTCTGTGACCCCCCCTGAGACGCCGGACATCAGGGCTTCTGAGGGCGCCATGGGAGCGGACCCCAGGCCTGAGGAGCTCGGAGGGACGGTTCTCTTTGGGGACCGTCGTCCGGATCTGCGGCAGTTGGTGGAGGGCGCCTCCCGGTTGCTGGCGGAGGCGGGGGTTCCCTCACCGGGTCATGACGCCCGTGCCCTGGCCGCGCTCGCCCTGGGACTGCCCCGCTTGAACCCCCTGCTGGATCACGAGATCTTGCCGTCCCAGGCCGCCAGGTTCGCCGAGGTCGTCGATCGTCGCCGGCGTCGCGAGCCCCTGCAGCACATCGTGGGGAATACCGGCTTTCGTTACCTGACCCTCAGCGTCGAGCCGGGGGTGTTCGTGCCGCGGCCGGAGACCGAGGTGGTCGCCCAGGTGGCGATCGACGAGGCGTTGCGCCGGGTGGCTGCCGGTGAGGTGCCGCTGGTGGTCGACCTGTGCTGCGGGGCAGGAGGAATCGCCCTGTCGGTGGCGACCGAGGTCACCGGGTCCCGGGTGATCGCCGTGGACCTGTCGTTGGCGGCGGTTCAGCTCACCCGACGCAATGCGCGGGCGGCCGGAGTGGGGTCCCTGCGCTTGGAGCAGGGTGACGTTGCGGACCCGGATCTGCTGGCCGACCTGAACGGTCACGTTGCGGTCGTGGTGAGCAACCCGCCCTATATTCCCCCGCACGCCGTCCCGCAGGAGCCGGAGGTCCGCGACCATGATCCCGATCTGGCGCTGTACGGCGGCGGTGCGGACGGTCTCGACGTGCCGCGTGCGGTGGCCCGGGCGGCGGCCAGACTCTTGGCTCCCGGAGGCCTGTTCGTGATGGAACACGCCGAGGTACAGGCGGCCGACGCCATCGCCTTGGCCCTCGATGCGGGCCTTGCCGGACCTTTCACCATCGACGACCTGACCCGCCGGCCCCGAGCCGTCGTCGCCCGGCGCGGGCTCGGGCCTGGGGAAGCCCCCTCCTAACCGACCGCGCGCTTGATGAGGTCGGCGACGCGGGCCTCGACCTCGTCGTTCCACTCCAGGATCGCGAAGGCGGTCGGCCAGAGGGCGCCGTCGTCAAGCTGCGCCACGTCCTGGAATCCGAGGTGGCCGTAGCGGGTCTTGAACTTGCCGGCGAACTGATAGAAGAAGACGGTCTTGCCGTCCTTGCAGTAGGCAGGGAACCCGTACCAGGTCTTGCACGTCAGTTCGGGGAGTTCGCGCTGCACGAGGGCGTGCAGGCCTTCGGCGATCGGGCGGTCGTGCTCGTCCATCCCCGCGATCACCGCCAGGACATCAGCCTCGCCGTTCTTGCCGGCCGACGAGCGCCTGCGCTCGGCAGCCGCTTGCTTCACCGCTGCCTTTTCGTCCGCTGAGAGGCCGTCGTGCCTGGTCGCCATGGGGTGATCCTGTCACGCCTCCACGGCTGTGACCAGGGGGGACGGGGTCGCCTGAGGATAGGGAGGTCACCTTCTGGGGAGGGTCTGTGCAGTGGGGCCTTGGGGGCGGAAGTCGGGCTCGGTACGCCGTCCAGCGAAGTGGATGGTGCAGGTCCCGTCGATGGGCCGGCCGCTGGCGAGCTGAGTCGCTCAGGGTCGGGACGTGGGTAGCACGACTTCGTTGTGACGAAGGAACCACGGCGTCCAGGGCGGGTCGAAGCGCGCGAAACGGGGCGGGCCCTTGATCGCCAGTCCCGCGTGCTGCACCGCGTCGCGGAGTTCCGCCAGGTGCTCCTGGTAGATCCCCTCGGACCAGCGGCCGCTGAAGGCCTTGGCGGCGGCCACCTCGCTGGGGACCTGTCGGATCTGGACACGCGGGTCGGAGGGTTTCGGCAGCGTTTCCAGCGTGAACTCCGCTGGCATCACGAACGCGACCACGTGTCGCCCAGGCCCATCGCCTGACCCCTGGATCACCGGTGAGGTCATGGCGATCCTCGACGATGCCTGCTCCTGAATCACGGGGGCTGTCATCGCCACCTTGCCCCGAGCGCTGTTGCGGCCCGAGATGAAGGCCGCCAAGACGCCAAAGGCCCGGTTTCCCGCCTCGGTGAACGAACTGTCCACCTCGACCTCGGCCACCACGTGGGTTGGGTAGTGGCGCAGTTCGAAGCCGGGGAACTGCTGGAGCACCTCGAAGTGCTGTCGCTGCGTCATGACGCCAGCGTGGCAGGTGGCCACAACCGCACCACGCTTCGAATCCGCTGGAGCATTGTCACCCGGCCGCGACCAGAACGGATGGCGGTCGGGTGGCTTGACCCCGTGGAGGGGCTTGTCATGTCCCGGTCACTTCCCTGGCCAGCCAGTCCGTGGCTTGCGCGAGGCTCGCGCCCTTCATGGTCCGTCCTGCCCCTTGGCCCGCGCCGCCAACGTAGACGGGGATTCCCGGAGCCGTGTCCTGAAGGGCCTGGACGACCCGTGCGGCGGCCTCGGCGTCCGTGGTCAGGGGCGCGCCGAGCACGACGGCGTCCGGACGGATGCCACGCACGGCGTCGACCCAGTCCTTGACCGGGAGGTCGGCGCCAAGATACGTGACACGCAGGCCGGCTCGTCGGAGCATGGTGGCGGACGCCAGAATTGCGATCTCGTGGAGAGCGCCGGGGACGAGGCCGACGACGACGTGGCGACCCGCCCGGGCCTGTCCGGCGGCGGCGAATGCGGCTGACAGTCGGCGCATCACCGCGGCGCTGATGAAGTGTTCCTGGGCAACGTTCAACCGGTCACCGGCCCAGGCTTCACCCACTTCACGCAGGGCGGGCGTCAGCCAGTGGTCGATGACGTGCTCGAACCCCGACGCGCTGAAGGCGGCGTCCAGGGTGTCCTCCACTCCCTGCACGTCGAACGTTCCGGCCGCGGCGACCAGGGAGCGCGTGGAGGGGAGGCCCCAGGCGGCCTCCGCGGGTGTGCCTGGGCCGGCGATGCGTGAGGACTGCTTGGCGCGAACGCTGTCGGCGGCCAGCGAGGGCTGCATGCCGGTCGCTACCAGGCGCGCCATTTCCTGCAGCGTGGCGAGGTCCGCCTCGTCGTAGTGGCGGTAGCCGCCTTCGGAGCGCGCCGGCCGGATCACCCCGTAGCGCTGCTCCCACGCGCGCAGGGTTGTCGGTGGCACCCCGAGGAGTTGCGAGACGCCTCTGATCGTGTACATGTGATCCTCCCGGGGACACTCTACAAACATTCGACACAGTCTTGACAACTGGAGCGCTGATGTTCCACAATCATTCCACAAGCAGTCCACAAACATTCTACGAAAGGTGCCAGTCATGAACCGAAAGTTCCCCGCCGCCGGAGCCCTCAGCCTCACCCTCCTGCTGGGTGCGTGCAGCACTGCCGTGACCCCCGTCCTCGTCGGCAGCCCCGATGAGCCCCAGCATGTCGTCCAGCCCGAGTGCCTCAGCGATGGCCGCTTCGGACATCGTGGACACCGCGGTCGCGGCCGGTGACTTCAAGACCCTGGCCGCAGCCCTCACGGCCGCCGGCCTTGTCGACACGCTGAAAGGCACGGGTCCGTTCACCGTGTTTGCACCGACCGATGCTGCGTTCGCGAAGCTTCCGAAGGGGACGGTTGAGACGCTGCTGAAGGAGCCCAAGGGGGCGCTTACGGACATTCTCACCTACCACGTTGTGTCCGGGAAGGTCATGGCCGCCGATGTGGTCACGATGAACGGCCAGAAGGTGAAGACCGTGCAGGGGGCCGAGCTCACCGTGGAAGTGTCCGGCGACAAGGTCGTCCTGGTGGACGCGGCCGGGAACCGGGTCAACGTGGTGAAGACCGACGTGACGGCCAGCAACGGGGTCATCCACGTGATCGATGCTGTGTTGATGCCCACCAAGTAACCACTCGCCCGAACCTGGAGCGACCCCCGGCGATCATGCGCCGGGGGTCGCTTCGCGTCAGCAGTGCCTCGCGGGAGCTCCGAGCGCGGCTCAGGCTACCGGCCGCCAAGCCGGAGATCTCACAAGCGAGACGCAGGCGAGTGAGTCTCGCGGCTGGAGGAGTTGGCTGAGCGGATCGTGGACGTAGCGGGCGAACAGTTCTTCATCCGCGACCGGTCTTTGCTAGAGGGGTGGCTCGCATGGCTCGAGCAGCTGATGTTCACCCGTGCACGAGACCGCGCTGGCCCCGGATCGCCCACTCCAAGCTCAGCCCCGGTGGCCTGCGCGTGCGGCGAACTCATCGAGGATGTCGATGACGTCGCGGGCGACGAACACCCGGTTGCGCCGCCGGTCGGTTGTCTCGGTGATGACGCCAGCCGCTGTGAGTTGATCGACGGCGCGGCGGGCAGCGGTGTTCGATACACCCAGCTGCTCCTGGACCCAGGCGACGGTGATGGCGGGCTGACCCACCAACATGCCGAGCAAGCTTCGACTCGTCGAGCCGGCGCGCGGCCGCACGGTTTCGAGCCAGGACCCTTTGGTATGGGCGAGCTCGTCGATCAGCCAGCGCCCATGCAGGGCCGCGGCTCGACTGGCCTGGCATAACTGCTGCACGATCGGGACGATGTCGCCATCGCGGTAGGCCATCAGCGCAGCGAAGTAGGACGCCGTGTCGGTGAGCAGGCCCGCCGAGATTGGTATGGTCACCCGCCTGGTCAGTTCGCCGCGGCGCAGCATCGCCTGTAGCAGAGCTCGGCCGGTGCGTCCGTTGCCGTCGGTGAACGGGTGCACTGTCTCGAACTGCGCATGAGCCAGCGCGGCGTGGAGCAGTACCGGTAGGTCATCACGGGCCAGGAACACCGCCAGGTCATGCATGTAGGCCGAGACCCGAGACGGCTGCGGCGGGACGAAGGCAGCTCCGGCGGGGCTCAGTCTGGACGAGCCGATCCACACCTGTACCTCGCGCCAGTGGCCCGCGCGTGGGTCCTGGCCTCCTAGCAGGGCCTCGTGCATGGCCAGGATGGAAGCCGCGTCGAGCTGGCCGGCCAGTCGGATGGCTGCGCGCAGAGCCTTCACGTTCCTGGAGACCATCTCGGCGTTGCCGCTGGCAGCGCCGCCGATCTCGGCGATCGCCAGCTGGTTTGCCCCCACGGTGAGGTTCTCGATCTGGGAGGAGGCAGCTGACTCCGATCGCAGGAGCACAGTCTGCATGGGCGCGATGTCGTGATCCTCACCGACGGCGTTCGTCACATAGTTGTCGAGGTTCACCACCGCGGCCGTTGCATCCTCCACGTCAGCCGCCAGGGCGGTGGACAGGCTGAACGAACACCCTGCGATCTGGACCGGAACCGCTGCGTCGTAGCTGTCAGGCAGGCTCTTGCGAGCCCGGCGAGATAGTGCCTCGACGTCGAAGGTGGGCCGCCAGGGGAGGGGTTCCCAGGTGATCGGCCCGAACGCCGTGCTGCCGGTCGCGGAGCTTGACTCGGAACTGGGGTCAACGTGTTCCATACGATCATGGTATCGCACGATGTGATCGTAAAATGTGATAAGGCGCACGATAATCACACTTTATGATCGTAAGGTGTCAGCACGAGTCGGACGATCGAACCTTCAGATGTTCCAGTAGGTGCTCATGGCTGTCGCTCGTTGCGGCCTCCGTCACCAGATGGAAGCGGGTCTGGAGGTTGGGCCAGAACCGGTCGCTGGTGCCGAAGTGGCGCGCGAGCCGCAGCGCGGTGTCTGCCGTGACTCGGCGCTTGCCGTGGACGATCTCGTTGATCCGGCGGGGTGGGACGCCGATGGCGACGGCGAGCCGGTTCTGGGAGATCTCAAGGGGCCCTAGGGACTCCTCCATGAGGATCTCGCCGGGGTGGATGGGTGTGACGGTGGTCATGGCCTCCCGCCGAACCTTCGCCAGCCTCTGCGGCGGCATCTCGCCGAGTACGCCGTGCCCGGTCCGGACGGCCTGCTGTTCCCGAACGCGGCCCGCACTGGCCACTTGCATGTGAACACCCTCTTCAAGACGTACCACCGCGCCCGTCGGGTCGCCGGTCGTCCCGACCTGCGGGTGCACGACCTCAGGCATTGCGCGGCGACGATGGCCGCCCAGGCGGGCGCGACGCTAGCGGAGCTGATGGCGCGGATGGGGGATTCCACGACGAAGGCCGCGCTGGTCTACCAGCACGTCGCGGAGGGTCGCGATCGGATCATCGCTGAGCGGATGGCCTTGCTTGCCGAACCTCTGCTCGCTCAGCCAACGTTCCCCGACGGCGATGTGGGCCGTTGGCGTCCGTAGACCGGCATGACAGGGACGACCTTGGCAGCGACCTGGATGATCGCGTCGGCTGCGCCGATGCCGTCGGCGACTTCGCGCTCGGTCGCCGTTGCCCCCCGCGGACGGCAGACTAGTGCCCGGACTCCACCCGCCGATCGCCCGCCTTATTGGTTTTAGGCGATTTTATCTGTTCTGGATAAAGTTTCCTAAAGCTTGTAAGATCACCAGGGTGAAGGCCCTGACCAACCCGTACACGCCCAACGCCGGCGCGCAGCCGCAGGCACTGGTTGGCCGTGATGACCAGCTCGAGTCCTTCGACCTGTTGCTCGCCCGGATCGAGCGGGGTCGAACGGAGCAGTCGATGATCGTCACCGGTCTGCGAGGTGTCGGGAAGACCGTCCTGCTGGCCCTCTTCCGGCGCAAGGCGCTCGCTCGCGACTGGGTGGTCGTGGAGATCGAGGTCAGCAAGCATGACGACTCTGAGTTCCGACGCGACGTCGCGGTCCAGATGCGGTCGGCGCTTCTTGAGTTGTCCCCGAAGGCGAGGTGGACCGATCGCGTGAAGCACGCGGCGGCCGTGCTGAAGTCGTTCTCCGTCAGCGTGGACCCCGCCGGGACCTGGTCAGCCGGGCTAGGCGTCGAAGCGGCCGAAGGGTTCGCCGACCACGCAGATCTCAGCCTCGACCTCACCGACCTGTTCCTAGCGGTTGGCGAGGCGGCTAAGGAGCATGAGAAGGGCTTGGTACTGCTTCTCGACGAGGTCCAGTTCCTGAAGCCGTCACAGCTGGAAGCGCTCATCCAGGCCCTTCACAAGATGGTTCAGCGGAACCTGCCGATCACGATGGTGGCCGCGGGCCTGCCGCACATCGCGGAACTTGCCGGAGACGCCAAGTCCTATGCCGAGCGACTGTTCAAGTTCCCCGCTCTGGGGAACCTGTCGGCCGAGGACGCCAGGGAAGCGCTGTCGCGGCCAGCCGCAGACGAGGGCGTGACGTACACCCAGGAGGCGCTCGACGCTGCAGTCGCCATCACAGGCGGCTACCCGTACTTCATCCAGGAGTTGGGCTACGCCGTGTGGACCGTCGCCGAGGGGCCCGTCATCACCAGGGACGACATGCTGGCCGCTGAGCCCGGCTACGAAGCCAAGCTCGACGCATCGTTCTTCCGGGTGCGGCTGGACCGCGCCACGGAACTCCAGCGCGCGTACCTCAGGGCGATGGCCGAGTTGGGCAGCGCTCCGCAGAAGGCCAGCGACGTCGCAGCGATCATGGGCCGCACCTCCACCAACCTCGGGCCGACTCGCGCGGAACTGATCAACATGGGTCTGCTCTACACGCCCGAGCACGGATACGCGGCCTTTACCGTGCCGCATTTCGACCGGTTCCTCCGACGCGCGATTCCCCAGCTCGAAGTCCCGCCGCTGAAGGCGCGCTCCAAGGGCGCCTGAGCGAAGGTCCGCCCGTCCGCGACATCAGGCGCAGCGCGGCAGCGGCAGCTCAGGCCGCCGCGACGCCCGCAGAGGTTATGGCGCCATAGGGCCACACGCAACGAGTCTTGAGCTGTTCTGCATGCATGCGCCGTCGACTGGAGCCGCCTCCTCGTCGAGGGAATCGTGCCATTTGCCGAATCGCTCGATACGAATACGGCTAGAGATGAGTCCCGGCGGCGCCGGTCACGCCGCATGCTCCGTGTTCGGCGGCACTCGTCAGGCGACCTTGTTCCCGTATCGCTGCCGGGCTGCCTCTCCTGAGGTTCCGACGAAGATCCCGATGGCGGACCACGACATGCCCGCCGCCCGGGCGGCCTTGATCGCGTCCAGGACGTGCCGCTCGGCGTCCGACCGCTCCTGGATCGCGGCGCGGAGCAGCGCGACGGCTCCAGGGTCGAGTCCGTCGGTGGGGTCGGGCTCGTAGTCCTCGAATCGAGCTGCGAGCTGGTCGGCGTGCTGGAGGATCTCGTCAACTGTGCGGGGCATCGTCATCACCTGAGGTACTTGTCTCGGGCCGGCACTGCACGGCGACTCGGAGATCAGCGCCCGGCGGCCGGTGCTCGCGCTGCGCATGACGGTCGAGAGCAGCGCGTAGGTGTGGCTGCGGCGGGTTGGCGCGGCCGGCAGCAGCGTCGCATACCAGTCATCGATGTCGTCCGCGGTGATGTCGGCCAGCCTCATGTCAAGGTCGAGCGCCCGACCGTCGTGCGCCGGAAGTTCGAGCCCAGGCCGGCCACCCCGCAGCAGATCGCCACGATCGCGGACAACATGCCGGACAAGTACCGCGCCCTGATCCTGCTGGCCGCCTGGTGCGGCCTCCGCTGGGGAGAGGTGAGCGAGCTGCGGCGACAGGACGTGGACCTGGCCTCCATGACGGTGAGGGTCGCCGGTCGTCCCGACCTACGGGTGCACGACCTCAGGCACAGCGCGGCGACGATGGCCGCCCAGGCGGGCGCGACGTTGGCCGAGCTGATGGCCCGGATGGGCCACTCCACGACGAAGGCAGCGCTGGTCTACCAGCACGTCGCCGAGGGTCGGGACCGGATCATCGCCGAGCGCATGGCGCTGCTGGCCGAACCTGTGCTCGCCGAGCCGGCCTTCTCCGACGGCGACGGGGGCCGTTAGCGTCCGTAGACCGGCATGACAGGGATGACCTTGGCAGCGACCTCGATGATCGCGTTGGCTGCCTCAATGCCGTCGGCGACTTCGCGCTCGGTCGCGGTGGCGCCGTCCGGTTCGGGGTAGGAGGAGCTGTTGCGGGTCTGGCGCATCCAGCCGAATGCGCGGACGGCTGGCTGGTTCGGCGGCTCGAGCTGAGCGAGCACTGCCTCACGGAGCACGGCGTGGCCGCCTTCACCGCTGCCGGGCCGCAGTCCTTGGTTGATGAGGATCGCGGTGAGCGCCTTGCGGGCCGCGTCGTAGGCGGCGGTGAACGCGGTGATGGTGTCGTCGGTGGTCGCGAGCACCGCGGCGGATTGGACGGCCTTCCGGGCTTGTCCGAGGAGTACCTGAGCGTGTTCCTGGTTGGGGGTGACTCGCTCGAGCCGACCTTGGGTGATGAGGCGGTCGATGTCGGCGCGGCCTTGCTCCCATCTGGTGACGGACATGGGTTACTGGGCTCCTTGGGTCGGATGGAGGCGGTCGATGAGGGTAATGAGGGGACGCTCCTGGACTGTGGTGATGAACGGGTCGGTGCCGCTGAGCCAGGTGGCACGGTCGATGAGGGTGGCGTTGACCGGTCGGTGCAGTGTTGCGGACGCGTTCTCGGCGAGTTCGTAGAGATCGGTTCGGGACGTGTCGCCGACGACGAGCAGGTCGATGTCGGCGGGTGGTTGTCCGGGTGTGCCCGTTGCTCGAGCTGCCCAGGAGCCGTAGATGGCGGCGTAGTCGACGCCAGCCAGGTCGGCGAGTTGTTGCCGCAGGACGTGGGCTGGTCCGAAGGTCACTGCCAGGAGCGCGGTGAGTGGCTGGGTGGCGGGGTTGCTGGGGTTGGGTGTGATGAGGCGCGTCCGGCCTTGGCGTCGTTCGAGGACGAAGCCGGTGGCGCTGAGTCGGTCCACCTCCCGGAGGACGGTGGTTTCGGGAACCTGGGTGGCTCGGGCGATGTCGGCGATGCTGTGTTCGCCGGGGGTGAGGAACACCCAGGCGAGGACGTCCCCCTGTGCTCGGGATCGGAGCAGGGGTAGCAGAGCCGGGGCCTCAACCTTCATAAACCGGAGCTTATCACCCGGATAATGCAGCATTTTGGCTCACGCGCGAGCCTGCTGGCCCCGGCGCTGGGTGGGCGACCTCGTCGGGTCGAGATGGAGGTTGGCCAGCCCGCGGCCGTTTCTCCCCGTCGCGGCTTGCGGTCGGCGTCCATCATGCGACCTTGTTCCCGTAACGCTGCCGGGCCGCCTCTCCCGACGTGCCGACGAAGAGTCCGATGGCCGCCCAGGACATGCCCGCAACCCTTGCTGCCTTGATCGCGTCCAGGACGTGGCGCTCGGCGTCGGACCGCTCCTGAATCGCGGCGCGCAAGAGCGCGACGGCACCGGGGTCGAATTCATTGGCGGGGTCGGGCTCGTAGTCCTCGAACCGGGCTGCGAGCTGGTCTGCGTGCTGGAGGATCTCGTCAACTGTGCGGGGCATCGTCATCACCTGAGGTACTTGTCTCGGGCCGGCATGGTCGCCTGCCACCTATCCAACGTCGAGGATGAGAGCGGCCTGGTTGGGGCCGATCATCATCGGTGAACCGGTCCCCGAGATCCCAGATCCGCAGCGGGTTCGGAGTACGCGTGCAGGATGTCCTCACGGCTCAAGCCGTGTTTGAACGCCGACGGCGCGATGATCGGCTCGTCCAGCACCCTTCCAAGATAACTTGCGACTCATGCTTCCGCAACGCTCGGCTTCTTTGCCTTGGCTCACCATGGTCGACGTCGGCGGACGGTGGGCTGTCCCACCACGATTGGACGGAAGACGCTGTCCAGGTCGGCGGTCCGGACGCGAATGAGCCGCGCGCCACAGCGGGACGCGGGGAGTACTCCGGCGGCGATCCGGCGCCGGACGGTGTCGACGCTGATCCCGAGGAGAACAGCGGCTTGTTGAAGTGAGAGCCATTCCGAGTCGGGCTGGCTCCATTCGGGCATGTGGCTGGCCATTCCGATTTCTTTCGGTGGGGGGTTCAAATGCCGATGCCGCGGCTGCGGCCGTGGTCGGGTCCAGGCATGTGCGGGTGCTCCTGGCGGATCGATCGGGAGGCTCGGCCAATGCTGAGGGGTTCCCGGTGGGCCATGTCGTCCGCCTGCTTGACGAGCGTGGTGATGCGGTACTGCAGGGCGTCGGCCGGGTGGTCATCGGGGAGTGGCCCCAAGTTGGCAGCCTCGGTGAGGAGCAGGTCGAGGTCAGGCTGCCGGCGGGCGGTGGCAGCCAGACGTGCGGCGAGGTGGGGCAGGGAGGGGTCCGTCGCGGTGGCCGGAGCGGCTGTGGTGATCCTGGGCGGCCATTCGCGGATGCCGGCCTGGCTGGTCTCGAGGGCGTGGTCGAGGTGGCGTTGGGCGTGCCGTTCGGCCGCGGAGGGCCGGGGGCTCCGGTGGGCCGCAGGTCGGTGTCGGGGATCTGATGGGCGGCGCGCCACTGCTGGATGTCGGCGACCAGGGACGGGTCGAGCCCGAGGAGGTTCTCGGCCCATCGCGGCGGCGTCGGGTTTTCGGCGGCGAGCTCTCGAACCTCTTCGCCGAGTTCGCGGACCAGGGTGTATCGCGCGGACAGGTAGTCCTTCCAGCTGGGGTCGTCGAGGAGCTGGGTGGGGATGCCGGGCAGCCACGGGAGGGGTCCGCGGGTGCGGCTGTTGGCCTGGGTGAGGTCGAGCCGCTAGTCGATGACGGCCGCCCGGTCGCGGGCGTCGTCGAGCCCGCCGAGCGCGGCGGCCTCAGCCAGAACGCGCGCAGGGTTGTGGCCGTTGGCTGCGATCAGCATGAGGTGACTGCGGAGGGTCGGCCAGGCATCGGCCTGGGCGAGCCCGTGGAGGGCTCCGGCGACGTCGATCAGGTCCTTGACGTCCTGCGGGAGGTGGTGCTCGGCGGCGTAGGTGATGGCATCCAGGTAGCAGGTCGCAGCGGGACCCAGGAGCTTGTCGGCTCGGTCGGCCAGGTGGAGGTGGGTGGTCGCGGAGGCTGGTGCGTCGTCGTGGCCGATCACCGCTTCGAGGAGTTGGGTGGCGGTGGCGGGCTGGCGCAGTCCGGGGTCGACTGGAGAGACGTGGGCGTCGGGATTGTCGACCTGCAGCCAGGCGTGGTTGGCGTGGCGGCCGCGGGTCAGCATGGTGTAGGCCTGCTGCCGGCTCTCCTGGCCGGTGAGGAGTCCGTGGCAGGTGTCGGCGGTGATGCCTTGGGCGGCGTGGATGGTGGTGGCGTAGCCGAGTTCGACGAACTCGGCGACGTAGTCGGCGGGCAGGGTGAGCCGGTTGTGGTTGCGCAGGTGTTGCACGTCGATGGACCCGTCGCGGTGGACGGCGGTGACCTGCCACCGGTCGCCGTTGCGGACCCAGGCGGTGTCGCCGTTGGTGAGATCGCGGTTGTTGCGCCGGGTGAGGACGGTGTCGCCGGCGCTCGCCTGGTTCCCGTCGGGGAGGTCGACGTGAGGTTGGGCGCGATGGCCGTCCAGCCGGGCGGTGCGGGCGGCGGCGTTGAGTTGGGCGACCTGTTCGCGGGTGGGGGCGAGCATGAGCGCGTCCAGGCCGGCGGCGACGGTCGGCCTGCCAGGCGGCGAGGACTTGGGTGGTGGCGGTGTCGGGGTCGACGACGTGGACCCGGTGGTGGTCGAGGTAGAAGCCGATCGCGCCGCTATCGCCCGCGCGGAGCGCGAGGGATGCGTCGGCTTCGGCAGGGTCGCTGAACCGGACGACCTCGTCGAGACGTAGAGCGCCGTGCTGGGTGGCGATGTCGCGCAGAACCCCACCGGCGCCGATCGCACCGAGTTGCTGGTCGTCGCCGATCAGCCGGACGCTGGCGCCCTGGTCGAGGCACCAGGTGACGAGGTGGTCGAGGGTGAGGGTGTCGGCCATGCCGGCTTCGTCGATGATCACCAGCGTGTCCGTTCCGATGCGTCCGGCGAGCGGCTCGTTGTGGGTGATGGCCCAGGCGAGCTTCGCGAGGTTGTCGGCGACGGCCTCGGGCCCGAGTTGGGTGCGGAGCTGCTCGGCCGCACTGGCGGAGGGGGCGAGGCCGACGACGGTGCCGCCGCTCGCGGTCCAGGCGGTGGCGAGGGCTCGCATGGCTGTGGTCTTTCCTGTCCCAGCGGGCGCGATCGCCAACTGCAGCCGGCGCCCAGACGTGGCCATGTCGCGGACGAGGGCCTGCTGGGCGGGGTTCAACGGTTCCCGGTTGGCCATCGCCTGGAGGAGGGCGAGGGTGACCGAGTTGTGGTCGGCGGTGCGGCCGCCGGTGCGGGCGGCGGTGTCGACGAGGCGTCGTTCGGCGTACAGGATGCGGCGGCTGGTGTAGCGGGTCGCCGCCGGCTTCTGGTAGACGGGCGTGCCGTCGGGGCGGCGTAGCGGCTCGGGCTCGACGGGCTGGGCGCGGGTGGTGCGGATCGGTATCGACGAGGAGGCCAGTGCCCGGTCGGTGATCGCGTCCACGGCCGAGGAGATCTGCTCGAGGGGGAGCGCGGCCGCGCGGACTTGCCGGAGCGCTTCGGCGCGGACGTTCCACGGTGTCCAGGAGGACCGTTCCGCCTCGACGGTGTTGACGACGAGGTGGGCGGTGCGCGCGATCCACGCCTCGTTCACGACCTGGACGCGCGTGGGTGGCTGGTTGCCGATGGCCTCGCGCATGCGACCGAGCCCACGTTCGCCCAGGAGGTGAACGGCTTCAGCACGCCAGGCTTGGCGGCGCTGCTCTGCTTCGGAGCGCGGTTGGTGCTTGCCTGGACGGGTGTCGAGCGTGGCCTGCTGGGCCAACTCGAGCCGTTCGGCCTGGGTCGGGGGCCGTTCGTGGTCGGCCTCGAACGCGGCGATCAACTCGCCGGTCCGCACCTCGATACGGTGCCGGCGAGATGACCAACGGTTGAGCAGCGCGGGCTCGAGGCCGGCGATTTCATAGACGGGCCGCCTGCCGTCCCGGCCGACCGGTGCCATCGTGAGGCCGAGGGCGCGGAGGCGGGCGGTGAGACTGGTGGTGTACACCTCGGACAGATACACCTTCGACGCATACAGCGGCTGGGCATCGAGCGCACGCCACTCACCTGTGAGCGTCTGGACCTTGGTGGAGATCGCGACATGGGTGTGCAGGTCTGGGTCACCGGCCCGGGAGTCGCGGTGATCGAACCGGGCCGCGGCGATCCCGCGGACCTGAACGTGCCGGGCACCGGCGTGGCCTGATCGGGTGAAGGCGACCCGGGTCTGAGCCTGGATCAGGGCGTCGTCGACCGCGGCGGTGTGCGCCTGTCGGATCGCGGCGGCCAATGTGGGCCCAGCCAGCGCCCACAGCGCCGAAACGGATTTCGGTGGCGAAAGGGTGACGTCGAACCCGGCAACCGCGACCCTGGGGTGTGAGGTCGCCTTGGCGATGTAGCCGTGCAGCTCGCGCCGCCCGGTCGGCGGCCGGCCATGGTCGCGGGTGTGCCACTCGACGGCCAGTTCAGTGGGAAGTCGGTGACGGACCTGCTTGGGTATCGGCCGTCCGCCGTGGGCCTCCCGCCACACCTGCCTACGAGCGTCGAGTTCGGTCTCGAAGGGGGTGGGGTGGTCGGCGAAGACCGAGTAGGCCCGTCCCAGCTTCTCTCCGGTCACCGGATTGAGGCCGGCGCCGAACAGGCGCTTCATCTGCTCTTCGGTCACCGGCTGCCCCACGGCGAGGCTCATGCCGGCCAGGCCGGCGCCCCACCAGCGCCCGGGGCTCTCGCCTTTCCCGGTGTAGTAGTCGGCCAGGCTGGTCACGTCGCCGGGAGCGACCTGCCGGGTCAGGTACTCATAACCTGACCCCGCCAATAGCTTCTTCAACCCAATGGCCACGACCGGGCCCCTTTCTGACCCCTGCCTCCGCGGGGCGTTCGACCTCCGGTTCGGGGATCAGGTCAGGACAGCACGCCGACGTACCCGCTTCTGTACCCAGAGCACGTTCCCCCGCCCGTGCCCCCGACTGAAGACGCGTTGAAACACCTAGTCAAAGCAACGTCCCCCAACGTCCCCCTGAAAGTTCGGCGAGGCCCTTGACGCGGTCGCGATTCGCCGCAAACCGTAGAACGTAGCGACCGCAAAGAACCGTTCCAATCCTTCGCAGTGCGAGGTGCTTAATGTCCGCAAACCGAAGTACTGTTGGTTTGTGGAATACCTGCCTCGCGCGGTGGACAGTCGCTTGTCGCTGCTGCTGCGCAGCCAGTCTGCGGTGCGGCTCGAGGGCCCGCGTGGGTGCGGGAAGACCACCACAGGCCTGCAGCACGTAGGCAGCGCGGTCCACCTCAACAGCACCCCGACGATGATCGAGCTGGCCCAGCTCGACCCCGAGCGGGTCCTGGCCGGCGTCGCGCCCCGACTGCTCGATGAGTGGCGGCTCGCACCAAGCCTGTGGCCAGAGATCTGCAACCGGCTGGGATCGACCACTGCCGGGCCGCTACCTGCTGGCCAGCTCAGCCAGCCCGATCGACTATCGACACCGCACCACTGAGGCCGACCAGCTCCCCCTGCTCCGGATGCGCACCATGACGCTTACCGAACGCCCCGGCATCACCGGACAGGTATCGCTGGCCGGACTCGCCCACGGCGACCGGGTCACGGGTGCCCGCAGCCGCCTCACCTATCGAGACCTGGCTGCCCACGCCGTCCGCGGAGGCTGGCCAGAGGTGATCGACGCGCCGATCGAACAGGCGATGGCGTACAACGCGGGCTACCTGCAGAGCCTCGCGCACGCCGACGTTCCGGCGGCTGCGCCGACTCGACACCAGCCCGCCCGCCTGCTGCAACTTCTCGCCTGCCTGGCTCGCCACACCGCGAGTAATGTCAGCGTCGCCGGCCTCGCTGATGGCGCTGGGCTGGCGCTGGACACCGTCCGGGTGTACCTGGACGCGCTCACCCGCGTTCACGCCTGGGAACCGCAACCCGCCTGGCAACCGCCCCTGCGCACGCGAACGCGACTGCGCCACCGTCCCCGCGCCCACCTCGCCGAACCTGCCCTTGCCTGTGCGGCTCCCCAGGTCGGAGCCGAGCGGCTGGCCGACAACCCCGACCAGTTCGCCCACATCTTCAACGCCATGGCCATTCACGACCTGCGGGTGTATCTGGAGGGCAGCGGTGCGCGGCTCTATCACTACAGCGACGAGACCGGCCTCACGATTGACGCCATCATCGAATTCCGCGATGGCAGCTGGGCCGCGCTGCAGACCAGCCTGGGCGACCATCGCACCGTCGACGCCGAGATTGCCCTGCACAAGCTCCGCGACGATCGTCTCGACCTCACTCGGCTCGGGACACCGCGATTCCTCGCCGTCCTCACCGGCGGGACCACCGCCACCACCACCCGCAACCAGACCCACCTCATCCCCTCGCCACCCTCACCGCCTGAACGCCGCCGGCCTCGTCGCCGTCGTCCCCGGTACACGTCCCGACGGCCTCCCTGACCCAGGAACCCAATCCTCGCGACGATCACACCCGGTGCAAATCGGCTGTAGGGGACCTCACTTGGCATGACGGAGGCGAATCGGCCAAGACCCGAAACTTGGCCTGACCTTTTCCGGGCGATCGCCTGCGGCCCGTCCTGCGTGGCTGCTATGAATAGGCACTATTGCTCACCCCCCGGGGCGACCGCCACCGATCAAAGCTGATGAGACGGCTGCCTTCTTTGCTTGAAGGACGTCTCGATGTTGCGTCTGCCGATCACTGGTTCTGGTGTTGTGCTTCCTCGGTGGCTGGTCTGGTTCCTGACCGGTCTTCTGGCGGTCATGTTGTGCATCACGACCGACATCCCGGTGGCGAGGGCGGAGACCCCGGATCCGTCGCCGACACCTGCTGAAGCGCAGGATGCGGCAGTGAGGGCTGCCGATTCGGATGCCGACGGGGTTCCGGATCGTCCGGATCTGGTGTCGGCGGGGGTGACCGCCCGGGTTCTCGGGGTGGCGGTGGAGGACTTGTCTCAGCGCAGCGAGACGGTTCGGGTGTTGATCAACCCGGACGGCACCTCGGTGCAGGAAGCGCACGCGGCGCCGGTGTGGGTGACGAACGCCGACGGTAAGTGGGTGGATGTCGACTACACCCTGGTGGCTCGCGACGGGGGTTACGCACCCAAGGCGTCGCCGTCGACGGTGCTGATCGATGGTGGCGGTACGTCCGAGTTCGCCCGGATGGACCTGCCTGGTGGCGGGTCGATGATCTGGTCTTGGCCCGATGCTTTGCCGGCGCCGAGCGTGGAGGGTGCGACCGCGACCTACGCGGTTGCCGATGGTGTGGATTTGGTGGTGACGGCGACCGGCTTGGGGGTGTCGACCCGGATCCGGATCAACACCCCGGATGCGGTGGTGCCGGAGTTCACGGTGCAGGTCCGCACCGACGGGGTCGACCTCAATCAAACCGATGATGGCCAGTTGTTCTTCACCGACGGCAACGACCGTGCGGGGCAGACGTCGACGATGACGGCGTGGGATGGGCGGCTGGACCAGTTCGGTGACCCGGTCGAGGTGGTGCCGGTCGAGGCTACCTTGGCGGAGACCGCGTCGAGGGGGGAGCGGACCGATCAGGACCTGACCCTGACCACGCCGCAGGAGCTGGTGACCGACCCGCAGGTGGTGTATCCGATCACGATCGATCCGGACGTGACCCCGCAGGTCTCGTCGCAAGACACGTGGGTGCGTAACGGCACGACGACGATCGACACGTTGTCCTACCGCGTGCTGGTGGGCCGGATCGCATCGCATTCGAACGACAACCCTGCCTACGGGTTCATGCAGTGGCCCAGTGGGGAGATCACCGGCCGCAAGATCCTAAAGGCCGACATCCACCTGTTCCAGTACGCGGCGGGCAGCTGCGCGTCGCGGAAGATGAACATCCACCCCCTGGTGGGTCCGTGGGACGAAGCCACCGTGGTGTACTCGAACAAGCCGTACGGTCAGACCGACACCGGCACCTCCAGTTCGCTGACCCAGAACGTGGGCGGGGATGGGTGCGCGGCGAACGCGTTCATCGCAGGTGACCTGACCAAGATGGTGCAGGCCTGGGCCGACGGGCCGGGCAATGGCGGGTTCGGCAACTACGGCATCCAGATGAACGTGCCCGCAGCCAACAACAGCGACGTCACCTACGAGCGCCGGTTCTGCTCGATCAACTACGACCCGACCCACACCTCGTGCAACACCGCTGCACGGGTGCCGTACCTGACCCTGACGTACAACAGCGCACCGAAGCAGGCCGCGTTGGTGTCGGTGGATGCGTCCCGCACGTTCGACGGCAAGCTGTGGACCACGACGGCCACCCCGACCCTGTCCACGTCCGCGACCGATGCCGAGGCGTCGAAGATGACCTACGCCTTCGAGGTCCGCACCGCCGCCGACGCCACCGACGTGGTCGCCTCCTGCACCACCGGCCAGGTGGCTGCCGGTGCGACGGCTGGCTGCAAACCCGCCGCCACCCTCACCGACGGCCAAAGTTACGTTGTGCGTGCCCGTGCGACCGACGAGCACGGCCTGGTCGGCGACTGGTCGGACTGGCGGACGCTTGGTGTGGACACCACCGCTCCTTCCACCCCATACATAACATGCGACGGCTATGGCAGCGACACCTGGTTGACCGAACGCATCACGGACACAACGACTTGCACATTCACCTCTACCGGGGTTGCTGATTTCGAGTGGCGTCGCACCCAGGCCGGCACGGTGGAGGACCAGCCCGCCGTGATCGCCACCAGCGGGGCCGGCACCACCGCCCCGATTCCGGTCCCGACCTCCGGGGTGGTGAAGATCGAGGCGCGGGCCCGGAACCGGTCCGGGATCGCGAGCGCTTGGAAGACGCTGACGTTCGGGATCGGCACGGCGGCGATCACCCAGCCCATGCGCGACGACCGCTCCACCTCCACCTTCCCCGTCCAAGCCCTTGCCGGCGCAGGCGCTACCTCTGCACGGGTCGAGTGGCGCTACGCCCCCGACACTGAAGGCGACACCACAAGCGGCTGGACTGCCGCGAACCCGGTGGGCGTCACCTCGTTGCAGTTCAAGGCGACCGGCGCTCGCTGGGATGGCAGCCTGGCGTCCTCGACACCGTTCTCCCAGGTTCCGCTGCTGACCTGGACCCCGTCGAAGGAGCCCGGGATCAGCGTGCCCTCGACGGTGCAACTGCGTGTGGTGTTCCTCTATCCCGGTGCGGTGGAGATGCCGTCGCCAATGCAGCGCGTGATGCTGATCCCGCACGCCTTCGGCGGCTCTTACCCCACCCAGGACGTCGGGGCAGGCACATTGGCGCTGTTCACCGGGGAGTACCAGCTGTCGGAAACAGACGTGTCTGTCCCTGGAATTGGGGGCAACCTGACCGTGGGCCGCACCCACGGCACCCTGACCGGCGACCTGGCCGGCCCTGCCGGGGTGTTCGGTCCTGGCTGGACAGCCGACTTCGCCGGCGAGGGCGCCGGGGCCGCCGGGTACGTGGTGACCGACAACACCGCCCTGGACGGCACCATCATCCTCACCTCACCTGAGGGCGAGTCCGACATCTACGCCACTCCACCGGCACCAAGGGCCCGCAGAAGATTGGTACCTACCTGGGTGTGGGTGAGACCGCGCTCAACCTCGACACCCTCACCCTGGCCACCGGCAGCGGCACCGGAATCAGCCACACCCTCACCCTCACCGAGATCGACGGCACCATCACCCAGTTCCAGCGCACCACGGGCGGGGTCTGGTCGACCCACAAGACCGTCGAACCCGAGGACAACTCCACCGTCCAGTTCATCCGCGACACCAACGGCCTGATCACCTCGATCCTCGCCCCCGCCCCCACCGGCGTCACCTGCACCGCCACCACCCAGAACAAGGGCTGCCGGGCACTCAAGTTCACCTACACCACCATTAGCGGCAGCGCCCGGCTCACCAAGGTCCAATACGTGGCTTGGGACCCCAAACCCGGCAGCGACGGCAAGCCCTCCGCCTCAGCGGCGATGGCCACCATCGATGTTGCTGGCTACGGCTACGACACGCAAGGCCGGCTCACCGAAACCTGGCAGCCCAACGCCACCGGCGACACCGGCACCGGCCGCAAAACCCTCTACGAATACACCACGATCAACTCCAAGACCGTCGTGACGAAACAGACCGAACCCGGCCTCGTGCCGTGGCGCTTCGACTACGACAGCGTCGGCCGCCTCGCGCACGTCAAACGGGCCCTCGACCCGGCCATCGGCACCGGCGACGCCACCTGGACCATCGCCTACGACACCCCGCTGTCCGGCGACGGGTTGCCCGACCTGACCGCCGACACCATCGCCGGCTGGGGACAACTCGTCGCCGACGCGCCCACCGGCGCCACCGCGGTGTTCGAACCCGACCGTGTCCCCGCCACGACCCCGAGCAGCGACGACTGGCCCTACGCGTCAATCTCCTACTTCAACCAGGCCGGACGAACCACCAACAGGGCCGTGTACGGCGCCGGCCAGTGGCTGATCGACTCCACCCGCTACGACGCCCAAGGCAACACCACCTGGAACCTGTCCGCGGCAGGCCGCGCCCAAGCCCTCACCGAACCCGAACCCGCCACGGCCGCCGACAAGTACGCCAGCCTCACCGTCTACAACACCGCCGGCACCAGGATCGAAGTGACCTACACTCCCATGCGGCAGGTCGTCCTCGACAACGGCACCACCGTCACCGCCCGTACCGTCGCCAGTACCGTCTATGACGACGAAGCCGACACCAGCCTCATGCCCGGCCGACCCACCACAGGTGTCCCCGCCGGCGGCTACCAACTCGCTGTCGAACAGACCGCCTCCGTCACCGACCGGATCCTGCCCAAAGCCGACGGCAACACCTGGGACACCACCAAGGTCCGCTACCGCTACGACCCGGTCAAGACCGGCGACCCCTCCGGCTGGACACTGAAGGTCCCGACCCGGACCCTCACCCAGGACGGCAACGGCTGGGCCACCACCATCACCCGCTACGACACCGCCGGCCGGCTGGTCGAGTCCCGCACCCCGGGCGGCACCGCCATCACCGACGGCTCCGCCAACGACACCTACTCCACCAAGACCATCTACTACACCGCCGACACCTCAGCGTCGGTCAGCGCCTGCCGCTCCAAGCCCGAATGGGATGGCAACACGTGCGTCGTGAAGACAGCAGGAGACCCGGCCAGCGGCTACCCGATCCCCGCCAAGACCACCAACGGCTACAGCATCCTGGGCGCCGTCACCCGGCTGGAGGAGACCGCCTCCACCTCGACGCGAGCAACGGTGACCACACTCGACTACCTGGGTAGGGAAACCGCCAGCAGCGTCGCACTCACCGGCGCAACCACAATCAGCGGCACCACCAGCTACAACACCACCACCAGCGCGATCACCTCCACCACCCGCGGCGGGATCACCGAGACCTTCACCTACGACACCTGGGGCCGTACCCTTAGCAGCACTGACGGCACGGGCAACACCGCTACCACCAGCTACAACACCGCCGGAAGTGTGGCCACCTTCAACGACGGGAAAGGCACCTACACCTACAGCTATGACGGCTCCGACACCCTCGGCAACATCGAGCACCGCGGGCTGACCACGAAGATCGACCTTGGTTATGCCGCCGACAACACTGACGTGGTGGCCGGGGCCTACGACCCCGCCGGTGGCCTCATGCAAGAGACGCTTCCCGGCGGCTACACCCAGACCTGGACCCGGAACCTTGGCGGCCAGGCCACCACGATGGGCTACACCCAAAGCATCAACGGCACCCCGACCCCAATCGTCGGGTTCACCCAGACCTACGACCATCTGGGTCGGGTCGTCACGACGACTGGACCGGCCGGGTCGCAGCACTACACCTACGACGACCGGGCCCGCCTCACCAAGGTCCAGGACACCGGCACCGAGGGCTGCACCACCCGGGTGTACAGCTTCACCGGCGACAGCAACCGCACCGCGCTGGCCACCTACGCCCCCGACGCCGACGGCGCCTGCCTGACCAGCACCCCCACCACCACGGCCGGCTACAGCTACGACACCGCCGACAGGATCACCACCACCGGCTACACCTACGACCAGCTCGGCCGCACCACCACGGTCCCCAAAGCGCACACCAACAACGCTACAGACGGGCTGGCCGGTGACCTCGCCGTCACCTACGCCGCCAACGACATGGTCGCGTCCTTGCAGCAAACCGTCGCGAACCCCGACACAGGCGTAGCACAGGTCAGCAGGCAAACGTTCACACTCGACGGCTCCGACCGCATCTCCAACACCAAGAGCTACACCGACACCGTCCAACTCACCGAAACCCTCAACCACTACGGCAGCGACGGCGACAGCCCCGCCTGGACTCAAACCAAGACCCGGCCAGACGCTCCCACCGCCTGGACCACGACCTGGAACCGGTACCTGTCGGACCTCACCGGCGGCCTCGCCATCGACATCGACGACACCGGCACAGCCGTCCTCCAGTTGGCGAACCTCCACGGCGACATCGTCGCCGCCGCCACCCTCGGCCAAGCGGGCATCGACAACTACACCGAAACCGACGAATACGGCCAACCCAAGACCGACGCTCCGAGCATCGATCGGTACAGCTGGCTCGGCACCCACCAACGCGACACGAACACAGTTGGCGGCCTTACCCTGATGGGTGCCCGCCTATACAACCCACAAACCGGACGCTTCCTAAGCATCGACCCGGTCCCTGGTGGAAACGACAACCGCTACACATACCCCGCAGATCCGGTCAATCGGTTCGATCTCGATGGGCGTTTTGCCTGGAACATCGCTGGCAACATCCTCAGCGCAGCGGCGTTCGTCGCCAGGTTCGTTCCCGGTGGTGGCAACTTCGCTGCCGCGGGCTAGGTGCCCTCGCTGCGGGCGCTTACGTGATTGCGGGGAATCCCCGACGGGCTAGAGAAGAGGGCGTCAACGCCGTCGTGTCCCTTGCGTTCGGATCGGCGGGCCGCCTGCTCGCGGCAGGAGCCTGCAGGCTTGCGGCCGCTGGCATGAGGCTGTCGGGGCGACCAGCAATGCTTGGCCAGCGTCTGCTCCGACCGCTATCAGCATTCCGTCGGGGCCCCGCCCGAGGGATCCGCAAGCTCGCTGCAAGCTATCGGGTCGTCCGCCGGGTGCCAGGGGCGCGCTCCATAATCGCGGGGTCGTGGGTAATGCGGGGATCGTCGGGCCTCGCGGTTGCCGGGTTCCGGCACTACGGCTCAGCCAAGTTCGGCTGGAACAGGCGGGACCGATGGAGGTAGCGGAGGTAGTGGCGGTCGCGGCGCTCCTGTCGGCCGAGGGGCTCGCCATGGCTCTGACATGGCGGGATCCTGTACTTACGTCGGTGGCAGACCGGGCACTGACGATACTGATCTGGCCCGTCTTTGCGGCGATTGGGGTCTGGAGGGGCTTGGACGCAGGGTTCGACTTGGTGACGATTTGCTGGATGGGAGTTGCTGCCCTGGTCGCCGCATGCCTCTTCACTTGGGGGCAGCCGGGTGTCTTCTTCCTGAGTATCCGTGCTAATGGCGCGATCGACCGATCCAGACTGTGGCGTCGAGTTGGCGGGTACGTGGGTCTGGTCGTCTCGTCCGTGATAGTTGGCTACCTGGTGGCAACCTCTCCCGGGTCGCCCTATGCGCCTTGAGCCGTTTGATGTCGACGCCGGTTGAAGTCGTGTTGGCGACCCCCACCCGACACCTCCTCGGTCAAGGTGCTGCAGCGACCAGTTGAGTCCGGCCCTTGGCGACGGCCGAGTTGAGGCGGTGGGCGACCCCGCCGCCCGACAAACCCTCCGAGGCGAGTAGTTGCATCAGCAGTGCTGATGCGTTGGCGCGTCCCCAATGGTGCGATCGCCGAGCGATTGGTGCAGAGGATCAGCCCGGGATGACCATGACGGCGGATCGGGTCGCCGCCCATGCGACTCGGTCACTCCCCGGCGGGCTGTCGCCTGCCATGAGCATGGGACCGGGGTAGCGGGTTTTCTGC
Source organism: Propionibacteriaceae bacterium (assembly GCA_016717345.1). Lineage (GTDB taxonomy): Bacteria > Actinomycetota > Actinomycetes > Propionibacteriales > Propionibacteriaceae > Propionicimonas. Next base: position 35,207 of record JADKFR010000007.1, on the reverse strand, counting down.
CAGGTTCATGGGACCACTTGGATTGCCAGTCATGGGACCACCCGGCGCGTCTTGTCGGGGGTCCTTCCGATGGCTCGTTGGATCGTCGCGTCGGTGTCGTCGGCGTGGAGGGTCAGCGGGCGTGGGATTCAGGGAGGTCAGCGTGATCGAGGTCAGGGAAGTACTACGTGGCTGGCTTGAGGGCGCCGGGCTGCGGACGGTCGCCGAGCGGGCGGGGGTGGACCGGAAGACGGCCCGCCGGTACGTCGCCGCCGCGCAGGCGGCCGGTCTGCAGCGGGAGGCGGGGTTCGCGGCGGTCGACGACGAGCTGGTCGCCTCGGTGGTGTCGGCGGTGCGTCCGGCCCGCCCGAACGGGCACGGGACGGCGTGGGAGGCCCTGGAGGTCCACCGGGATCAGATCACGGCGTGGCTGGCCGGCGACGGCAAGGATGCCAAGTGAACCGTCCTGAGCTTTCCGGAGGGTGTCGATCTAGCAAGGAAGGATTGGCACCATGTCAGCACCACGGAAGTACGACGAGGAGTTCATGGCTCGGGCGGTGGGCTTGTACCGGGAACGGTTGGCCGAGCCGGGGACCTCGAAGGCGGGCGCGCGGAAGCGGGTCGGGGAACTGTTGGACGTGAATGCTGCGACGCTGCGAACTGGGTCGAGGCAGCGGAGCGGGCCGACGGTACGAGGGCGGCGGTCCAGCGGCCGGTGGATTCGGAGGAGGTACGGACGCTCCGGAAGCGGGTTGCCGAGTTGGAGCGGGCGAATGAGATCTTGAAGACGGCGAGCGCGTTTTTCGCCCAGGCGGAGCTCGACCGCAGACTCAGGTGATCATCGCCTACATCGATGCGTATCGGGACCGGTTCGGCGTCGAGCCGATCTGCACCGTGCTGACCGAGCACGGCATCCAGATCGCGCCGTCCACCTACTATGCGCGCAAGCAGTGTCCGGTCACCCAGGCTGAGTGGGACGAGGCCCATCTGGTCAACCGGTTGGTTGATCTGTATCGGGCCAACTGGGGCGTGTACGGGGTCCGGAAGCTGTGGCACGCCGCTCGTCGCGGCGGCCTGCAGGTGGGCCGTGACCAGGTCGGTCGTCTGATGGCGGTCGCTGGCCTTGTCGGAGCCGTCCGTGGCCGGCACCGCACGGTGACGACTCGTCGTGACGACACTGCGCCGCGGCATCCCGATCTGGTTCACCGGCGCTGGAAGAACCCGACGGGGATCAACCAGTTGTGGGTGGCCGATTTCTCGTACGTGTGGACGTGGGCCGGGTTCGTGTACGTGGCGTTCGTGGTCGACGTGTTCTCGCGGCGGATCCTGGGCTGGCGGGTCACCACGACCCGGCACGCGTCGATGGTCATCGACGCACTCCACCAGGCGTTGCAGACCCGTCGGCTCGCTGGCGCCACGTGGGAACACGGTCAGCTGATCCATCATTCGGATTATGCCGAGGGTGGCGTTAAGCCGAGGATTCTGTGTTTGGCCTAGCGGTGACGGGTTGGCCCGTTGAATCCTCGGCTTAGCATTCGGGCCTATCGGAGGGCGTGCAGGGCTCGCAGCGTGTCCTCGGTGAGGTGTTGGGCTGGCAGGGCGGTGAGGGTGGGGGTGGCCGAGTTGAGGGCGTTGCGCATCATGTCGAGGGTGGCGAAGGCGTAGAACGCGGCGGTGGTCGAGGTGTTCTCGTGGCCGAGCAGCCGCATGATGATCGGTAGCGGGATGCCTTGCTGGTAGAGGTACATGGCCTTGGTCTTGCGCAGCATGTGGCAGTGGATGTGTTCGGGCACGGTGGGGCAGGTCGCGCGGGCGGCCTGGGCGGCGGTCTTGAGCACGGCTGCGACGGTGTCGCTTGACAGGGGCGTCGGCTCACCGCGGTGCAGGCTGTAGAACACCGGCCGTGTCGCGGGCAGCTTGGCGTGGTTGGGGTGGAACTCGGTGAGGTAGACGTGCAGGTGCGCGAGGGTCTTGTCGGTGAGTGGCACGGTCCGGGTCTTGTTCCTCTTGCCGGTCAGGGTGACGTGTCCGGGTGGGGTGAGGGTCAGGTCGTGCAGGGTCAGGTCGGTGAGTTCGCTGACGCGGGCGGCGGTGTCGTAGAGCAGGATGAGCAGCATCCGGTTCCGGCGTGACTTGGGGTTGGCGCCGGTGAACGCGGCCAGCACGGCCCTGGTTTCGGGTTCGGTGAGGTACTCGATGGGCGTGTGGGGGCTGGCCGGTGCCCGTAGGGCTTTGGCTGCCTGGTGGAGCGCGACGAGGGTGATGTCTTCGTGGGAGGAGTAGGTCAGGAACGCTTTGATGGCGGTGAGCCGCAGCGCGATGGTCCTCGGGGCGTAGTGGCGTTGCTCGGCCATCCAGGCCAGCCAGCCTTTCAGGTGGGGCCGCTCGAAGTGGTCGAAGCTGACCTGGTCGCGTTGGATGTGTTCGATCTCGGCGAGGTAGGTCAGGAAGCATTCCAGGCTGATCCGGTAGGCCTCAATCGTCTTGGGTGACAACCTTCGGACCTTGGGTAGATAGGCGTGCAGGTAGTCGCGGGCGAAGCTGTAGAAGTTCGGGGCGTCGGTGTTCGGGTCGCGTTTCATTCGAAGCCCACCTCGGGTAGCAGCGACTGGCCGGCGGCAGCGAGGTCGGCGTAGGCGTTCATGAAGTCGGGCGAGGTGTGCACGTAGTAGAAGGTCGACTCGAAGGTCGCATGTCCCATGTAGCGCGACAGGTAGGGCAGCATCGCGGTGACGTCGCGGCCCTGGGCCATCCACCGTTCGATGTTGGCGTAGGCGAAGTGATGCCGGAAATCGTAGGGGCGGGCCCGGCTGCCGTCGGCCGGCCGGGGGAGCCCGGCCTGGTCCCAGACGCGGTTGAACACCACCCCGACCGACGCGGCGGTGACCGGCTGTCCGGTGGCGGACACGAAGAACGTCCGCCGCGCACCGAACAGCCGGGACGAGGCTTGGTGGCAGGCGGTAAGGACCTCGACCACCTGGTCGGTCACCGGCAGCCGACGGCTCCGGTTGCCTTTGGACCAGATGATGTCGACGTGCCCCCCGTCGAGGTCGACCTGCTCGGTGAGCAGCGCGCGGACCTCACCGGTCCGCAGCCCGCACGAGTGCATCAGGGTGAAGAACGCCGTCGACTGCCACCGCCACGGTGAGTGCGCGTGAAGCCGTCCGGCCGCGGCGAAGAACTGCTCGATCTCATCGGCGGTCAGCAGGTAGGGGCGGGCCGGCACGAAGGGGGCCTGCCAATCGGCGGACAGCACGTAGGCGTCCGTGTGACCTTGGGCCTGGAGCCAGCGGCCGAAGTCGCGGACGTAGGACATCCAGGACCGGTACGCCCCGGAACGGTCGAGTTGTTCAGTGACCCATCCCTCGACGGTGTCACGGTCGAAGACCCGGCGGTCATGCTGGGTGCAGTAGGCGTCGAACCTGCGCAGGTACCAGATCCGGGAGGCGCCATAGCAGCCCATGCTCTGCTTGAACACCAGATAGCGGTCCAACTCGGGGGCGAACGCGCTGGTGAACCCGTGGATGCTCATGGCCGGGCACCAGCAGGGACGGGTAGGACGCACTTGAGCAGACGAGCCTCATCGACGCTCAGGTACAGGTTGGTCGACTCCGGGCTGGCGTGGCCCAGCACCGCTGCGATCGTCGGCAGCGGCACAGCGGCACGCAGCAGCCGGGACGCGGCGCTGTGCCGCAGCAGGCGGGTACCAGCCTTCACGCCGGTCACACCGGCGTTGCGGAACGTGTCGGCAGTCACCCTGTAGATCGAGGCGTGGCCGGCCAACCTCGTGTGGGGCGCCTTGGACCGCAGGAACACATGATCATCACCAGAGGCGGGCCGTTCGTTGAGGACGTAATCAGCCAGCCGCGCCACCACCAGGGGCGGTAACGGCAGGGTCAGCGGGTTGTGCGTCTTCTGCTGCACGATCCCGATCGCCTGTGCCCGCCAGTCGACATCGGCCAGCCGCAGATTCACGATGTCGCAGGCCCGCAGCCCAGTGGTCAACGCCAGCAGCGTGATGGCCGCATCACGAGCGCTCACCCTGCCCGAGGCGCACGCCTGCACGACCCGCTGCTGGTCGTCATCGCTGAGCACGGGAAGGATCCCGTGGGAGCGTTTCACGCCGGCCAGGTTGACCGCGTCGACCAGATCCGCCCGACCGGTAAACGCCAAGAAGGGGCGGAAGTTCGACACCACCCAGAACAGCGACGACTTCGCCCACCGCGACGACAGTGATTCCAGAAACGCCAGCACACTGGCGCCATCGACGACGTCCAGGCGGGTGGACCCTTGTGACTCCAGGAACGTGAGGTAGCTGCGCGCCACCCGTCCGTACGCCGACCGCGTGGCCGGCGCCAGGCCACGCTCGGCCATGTCGGCCTCCCATGCCGCGTTCAACGCCACGAACTCGTCCGTCACCGGTTGCGGGCCCCCGCCACCGCGTGTGCGTGGCGCCAACTCCACCCGTCCGCTCGTCAGGTAGCCGTCGAACAACGCGACGAGCCGGCGGTAGTCGAACCTGCGCTGCGCGCTGAACCGGCCAGTGCGCGGGCTGACCGTCAGCGACGCGAACACCGCCCCCAACGCGGGCGAGTAAACGCCACCACGTGGCTCGACGAACCCCGCCAAGGCCTTGATCGCCTTCTGGTACTGGCCGATCGTCGAGTCCAGGTAGCCCGCCGCACGCAGGGCCCCAACCACGACCACACCGATCTCCTCGACCGTCGCATCCATCACCATCTCCTTCCACTCGAAGTGAGGACACGACGGACGCTAACCGCAGCACGGCACGATGCTAAGCCGAGGATTCAACGGGCCAACCCGTCACCGCTAGGCCAAACACAGAATCCTCGGCTTAACGCCACCCTCGGCATAATCGCGGCCCCCCCCCCCCCCCCCCCCCCCCCCCCCCCCCCCCCCCCCCGTGTGGAAGATGACTCCCGCCACGGCCTGACGGCCGCCGCGGACCGAGACCGCCATCTGGATCGCTGCGCAGGCCAGTTGCGCGTCGGGATGCAGGCCGGTCGCCGCACCCAGGAGCCGACGGCTGTACAGGTCGATCACGGTGGCCAGGTACAACTTGCCGTGCTCGGTAGGGATCTCGGTCATGTCCCCCACCCAGCGCAAATTGGGTGCCGGGGCGGTGAAGTCGCGTCGGAGCAGGTCGGGGAACGTCGGCGCTGTCCTGTCTTGCCTGGTCAGCCCGTGACGGCGCTTGATTCGCCTGGCCACCAGCCCTTGGCGGGCCATCGAATCGGCGACGGTCTTCTCCGACACCGTCCAGCCGGCCCCGCGTAGGTCGTGCACCAGCCGGGGTGAGCCGTGCAGCCCCTTGGCCGTCGTGAACGCGAGCGCCACCGCCTGGTCGACCTCGGCGCGCCGTCGGGCCTGCTGGGTGTGTGGACCGCCGCTCAACGCGCGCAGCCACCACTTGTAGAACCACGCCAGGCTGACCCCCAGCAGCCGACAGGTTAGGGTGTGTGGCACCCGATGCATGGTCCTCTGGTCGGCGATGAAGCGTGCCACGCTCACTTCGTCGCCTCCTTCACCCACAGGACCACGGAGCGCTTGAGGACATCACGCTCCATCCGCAGCTCGGCGTTCTCGGCGCGCAACCGCTTCAACTCCTCGTAGTCGGCCTCCGACAGGCCCTTCGCGCCATCACGGGCCTCGCGGGCCCGGGCCACCCGTTACCCAAGGTGCCCTCGTTCACCCCGAGATCACGGGCGACCTGGGCGATCGGCTTGCCCGTCTCCTCAACGATCCGGACCGCTCCCTCACGGAACTCGGCGTCGTACTTGTTGCGCTTCTCAGACATCGTGCTACCCCTTATAGCTGATGCCTCCACGATCCGGGGGAACCTCACGCCACCATTGACCCCAACAGCGAGGTCCGCCATGCTCGCTAACACCTCCAAGTGGTCCCATGCTCCTGGCAACACGGCGGTCCCATCCCGCTGGCAAGCGACACGGGCCGACGCGGATTCGGTCGCCCAGCGTTGTGCGTTGTTCTGCAGAATCGCTTGCGGTCCCTAGTGAGTCTTGACTGCCCGTAGCCAGACGGGATCGAGTCGGTACAGGGAAGGAGTCGACCCCGTCGGCTTGGGAGCTTCATTAGCCGGTCGGGCGAAGAAGCCGGCGTATCGGCCCGGAGGATTGCGATTGTGTTCGGCGCGAAGTGGCCGGACCTGTCGGCCGCCCTTGGTGCACGACTGGTGCACAGGAGAGCGGCGTTTGCCCACGGCACGATGCGAAACACATAGTCAGGTGACGACGTTGGCTCCCCGCCTGCCCTCCCACCCCCCGGGCCGCAGTTCACCCGCCGACCCGCGCCCCACCCCCCTTCAAGGTCCGGGTTCTGACCGGTGCCCCTTTGCCGGGGCACGACGACGGGGTAAGGGAGTGCGCAGAAGGCCGCACAGGTTTGCCGTGCTTAGGATGCAGTTAGGATGCACGACGCCGAAAGCCGCTCCGATCGGGGATAGGATCCCTAGCCAGAGCGGCTTTCCGCTGGTCGGGGTGACAGGATTTGAACCTGCGACCTCATCGTCCCGAACGATGCGCGCTACCAAGCTGCGCCACACCCCGATCGACCCCGACTCGCGCCAAGGCCGAGTGGCAGTCTAGCCGAAGTGCGCGGCCTCATCCATTCGAGGGGGTGAGGGTGAGCAGGGTTGCCTCGGGCGGGCAGGCGAAGCGGTACGGCGCCAGGGGAGACATTCCCAGGCCGGCCGAGACGTGCAGGTAGGAGCTCTTCCCAGCTGCCTTCTGCTTGGAGAGGCCCTTGACCCGGGAGCTCTCGAGATCGCAGTTGGTGGTCAAGGCCCCGTAGCCGGGGACGCACACCTGACCCCCATGGGTGTGCCCGGCGAAGATCAGCTTCACGCCGTCCGCGGTCATCGCGTCCAGCACGCGCTGATAGGGGGCGTGGGTCACCCCGATCGCCAACTGGGTCTTGCGGGACGGCCGTCCGGCGACGGCAGCGTAGTCGTCGCGTCCGAGATGAGCGTCGTCGGTCCCCCGCAGCTCACACCGGACCCCGTGCAGGTCCAGATGGATCTTGGCCTGGGTCAGATCGTGCCAGCCACCCGAAGACAGCGCGGCACGCAGCCGGTCGGTCGGCAGGGGAGTGTGGTCGGCGTGGCTCTTGCCCTCGGTGGAACGGACGAGGTAAGCCAGTGGGTTGCGGAACTTCGGTCCGGTGTAGTCATTGGACCCCATCACGAAGACGCCCGGAACCTTCAGCAGGCGGCCCAAGGACTCCGCCAGCACGTCGATCGCCTCTGGCTGGGCGACGTTGTCACCGGTATTGACCACCAGATCCGGTTCGAGGGCGGCCAGGCCGGCGATGAACCGCGCACGCGCGCGGTTCCTGACGAGCAGGTGGGCGTCCGAGATGTGCAGGACGCGCAACCGCGGCGCCCCCGCCGGAAGGACAGGCACGCTGACGCGGCGCAACTGAAAGCTGCGTGATTCCACGAAGGTCCCGTAGGCCACGCACGCCGCGGCGGCCAGACCAAGCCCGCCGACCGTCCGCATCATCTGTTGCCGCGGCCCTTCTTGGTGGTGGGGGACGGGCTCGGTGACGGGTTGTCCTGCTCAGGGCCCTTGGACAGCATCAGACCGATCCGGCTGTAGGTCGCTGCTGAGCCGGACGGGCTGGTGCCCAGGAAGGTTCCCTTGGGCCGTTCAGAGTCCACGTAGAAGCTGTAGGTGGTGAAGCCCGCGCTCTCCAGCGTGGCCCGGCAACTGGCGGCCCCCATGCCCGAACAACTCGGGATGGTGGTGCTCGTGCCTTCCAGGATGGAGGAGGGCGGCTCAGCGAACCGGGTCTTCGGACGGCTGGCGATCGCCGCCGTGAAGGCGGGCCGCAACAGGCTGAACCCTGCGTTGTTGCCGGAGAACCCGCTCAGGAACCGGCCCGAGGCCGGCAGCCTCACGTAGCGGAGGTAGCTGGGGCGAGCTTTCCAGAACTTGGCGTACTTCTTCGAGTTGTCGTAGGAGATCATCGCCGCCGCCGCCAGTTCGGGGGTGTAGCCCATCGTCCACACGGCCTTGTTCTTCGGCACCGTCCCGGTCTTGCCGGCCATCTGGACGCCGGGCACCTTGGCCGTGGTCGCAGTACCGCCGTTGTAGGGGCCCTGGAGGACCAGGTTCATCGCGTCCGCGAGCTCTTCGGAAATCACCCGCTTGCAGTTGGCGCTGGGAACGGCGAGCGAGGCCCCATCGCGGGTCTTGATGGACTTCAGGATCACCGGGTCGCAATGGATGCCACGCGCGGCGAAGGTGGCGTAGGCCTCGACCATGGACAGCGGCGGCACCTCAATGATGCCGAGGGTGAAGGCCGGCTTGTCGTTGTACTCCTCCACCACATCAACGTTGGGCATCGACACTTCGAGTCCCAGCCGCTTGGCCATCTGGGTCGCCTCGCAGACCCCGATTGCCTGGATCAGCTGGGCGAAATAGGTGTTCACCGAGTTCTTGACGCCGCTGAGCATGTTCATCGTCCCCGAGGGGCTGGCGTTGGTGACCTTCCAATCGGAGGTCAACTTGAAGCTGCCGTTGCACGACTTGAACACCTTGTCCTTGAAGTTCATCTCCGGTTTGGCGTTGAAGCTGATGCCAACCCCGGTGCCCTTCTCAAGCGCTGCCGCCGCCACGAACGCCTTGAAGGTCGAGCCGCCCTGGTAGCCGTCCGCCCCACCCATCGCGTAGTTGGTCGCGTAGTTGAAGTAGGTCTCCCCGTTCTTGGTGCCCATCTTCGAGCGGTTCTGCGCCATCGTGACGATCTGGCCCGACCCCGGCTCCATCATGGCGATCACCGACACCACGGGATCCTTGGCCGAGAGGTACTTGTGGATCGTGGCCTCCGCCTGGCGCTGGGCCTTCGGGTCGATCTCGGTCTGGATGGTCAGGCCGCCCCGCTTCACGCGCTCAAGGCGTTCCTTGGGGGTGTTGCCGAGGCTCGGCGTCAGCTTCAGAGTCCGCAGGGCGTAGTCACAGATGAACGGGAATTCCGCGTTGGCGCAGCCGAGAGGGCTGTCCTTGACCTTCGACTTGTCGAAGGGGGTGGCCTTCGCTTTGGCCGCTTCCTCGGTGGTGATGATATTGAGTTCCAGCATCCGGTCGAGCACGTTGTTACGGCGCTCGATCGCGATCTGGGGGTGACTGACCGGGTTCGTGGCCACCGGGTTGCGCACCAGGCCGGCCAGCATGGCTGCCTGCGGGAGGTTCAGCTTCTTGGCCGTGGTGCCGAAGTAGTGACGTGCGGCGGCCTCCACTCCATAGGCGCCGTCGCCGTAGTACGAGATGTTCAGGTAGCGGGTGAGGATCTCGTCCTTGGAGTACTTCTTCTCCATGGCCACGGCGAATCTCAGCTCGCGCACCTTGCGGGCCATCGTGTTCTCCGTGGCCAGCGCGCGCGCCTTGGCGTCGCCGTTGGCCTCAGCCGACTCGATCTGGACCAGCCGAACGTACTGCTGGGTGATGCTGGAGCCGCCCTGGGTGTTGCCCTGGGAGGTGCTCAACAGCGCCCGCAGCGTTCCCTTCGGGTCGATCGCACCATGCTCGTAGAAGCGGGTGTCCTCGATGGCCACCTGAGCCTGCTGCATGATCAGGGCGATATTTTCGAGGGGCTCGACGATCCGGTTCTCGTCGTAGAAGAAGGCCAGGACGGTGCCGTCTGCGTTCAACAGTCGGGAGCGTTCGGCCTGCGGCGGGGTGTCCAACTCGGTCGGGAGGGAATCCAGGCCGTCGCCGGCCATCTTCCCGCCTTCTGAGATCATGCCAGCCATGGGCACGATCAGGCCGGCGGTCAGTAGCCCCCCAAGGATCGCGACCACGAAGAACATGACCACTGAGTACAGTCTCTTCCCCATGCGCATGGGTTCTAGGGTACGTGACGCCGCAGCCCCTTTCGAAGCCGCTCCTGGGCAGCCCGTCTCATTTCGGCGTCATGCCTAGCCAGTGGCGCTTCCTGGCGCTAGCCTGTCGGTTGAACGCCATCAAAACCACGTACCCCCACCGGACGGGCAGAGGAATCTGCGGAGCGTGAAAGGTGAAGAGCAGTGTCGCTCTCGAAGACTGAAGACTGGACCCTCCTGGCGAAGTGCCGTGGGATGCAGGACGAATTGTTCCCCGAGGGTGCCGACCAGAAGCGGATCCGAGCGGTCTGCTACTCCTGCCAGGTGCGCAATCAGTGCCTCGCTGAAGCGCTGGACAACCGAGTCGAGTGGGGTGTGTGGGGCGGCATGACCGAACGTGAGCGGCGTCAGTTGCTTCGGCAGCGCACCGATATCACCTCATGGACGGCAATTCTGTGTCCCAAGGAGCATCGCCCCGCTGAGTGAGGCTCACTAGGGTGAACCCATGACGAAATGGGAGTACGTGACCGTCCCGGTGCTGATTCATGCCACCAAGCAGATCCTTGACACCTGGGGGGAAGACGGCTGGGAGTTGGTCCAGGTGGTGCCCGGACCGAATCCGCAAAGCTTGGTGGCCTACCTGAAGCGCCCGGTGGAATGAACGACGAGCTGGATGACGTCCTGCCGTCCGTCCGGCTGAGGAACCTGGGCCTCGACCTGCCGCCAGTGGTCACACCGGTCGCGGCCTACCTTCCCGCGACGGTCTCGGCGGGACAGGTGTTCACCTCCGGACAACTACCGATGGTCGGGGGCAGGCTGCCGCTGACGGGACGGGTGGGTGCCGGTATCACCCCGGAGCAGGCCTACGACCTGGCGCGGACGGCGGCGCTGAACGCGATCGCTGCCGCGGCGTCGGTCACCGGTGGCGTGGATGGGATCCGTCGGGTCGTCAAGGTCGTGGTGTTCGTGGCCAGTGACCCCGGGTTCACCGGGCAGCCGCAGGTGGCGAACGGAGCCTCCGAACTGTTGCAGGCCGTCTTCGGGCGCCTCGGCCAGCACGTCCGGAGCGCGGTGGGCGTCGCTGTCCTGCCGTTGGACTCGCCGGTTGAGGTGGAGCTTGTCGTCGAAGCCCACGCCTTCTGAGTCGCGGCTGGCCCTGGTGAGGCGGGCCAGGGCGATCAATCGGGCGCTGGGCGAGACCTACCCGCAGGCCCACTGCGAGTTGGACTTCGAGACGCCCCTGCAGTTGTTGGTGGCGACCATTCTCTCGGCCCAGTCCACCGACCGCCGGGTCAACACCGTCACCCCTGAGTTGTTCCGGCGCTATCCCGACGCCGCGGCGCTGGCCGGCGCCGAGCGCGGCGAACTGGAGGCGCTGATCCGTCCCACGGGCTTCTTCCGCGCCAAGAGCGACGCCCTGATGCGGCTGGGAGCCGCGCTGGTGAGTGACTTCGCCGGGCGGGTCCCGAGCACGCTGGCCGAGCTGGTCACGTTGCCCGGCGTCGGGCGAAAGACGGCGAACGTCGTGCTGGGCGACGCCTTCGGGGTGCCGGGGATCACCACCGACACGCACGTCATCAGGCTCGCGCGTCGGTTCGGTTGGACGACCCAGACCAAGCCCGAACTGATCGAGGCGGAGGTCGGCGCCCTGTTCGACAAGCGTGACTGGGTGCTGCTCAACCATCGGGTCATCTGGCATGGGAGGCGGTGCTGCCACGCCCGCCGCCCGGCCTGTGGGGCCTGCCCGGTGGCGCGGCTGTGCCCGTCCTTCGGTGAGGGCCCCACCGATCCCTCGATCGCCGCGGCGTTACTCAGGGAGCCCCGCGGATGAGGAAGGCGGTTCTCGCGGTGGCCCTGCTCCTGCTGGCCGGGTGCGCTCCGGCGGCAGCGCCGACCCGGACGCCGGAGTCGACACCGAGCGTCGACCTGGTCGCCGCCCGGAGGGCCGCCGGAATCGCCGACTGCCCACAGCCCAAGCCGTCCGCACCGGTCCGGGACGGACTCCCAGAGCTCAGCCTGGAGTGCCTGGGTGGCGACACGACGGTCAGCCTGGCCGCGCTACGGGGGCCGACCGTCATCAACTTCTGGGCGCAGTGGTGCCTTCCCTGCCGGCAGGAGGCGACCTTCCTGGCCGAGTTCGCCGCGGCGCCGGACGCGCCGGCCGGCCTGCTCGGCATCAACTACGACGACCCACAGCCTGAGTGGGCCATCGAGTTCGCCCGGCTCGTGGGCTGGGGGTATCCGCAACTGCAGGATCCGCAGCGGACGACGGCGAGGGCCGTGGGGGTTCCCGGCATCCCGCTGTCGCTCCTGTTGGACGCTGAGGGACGGGTGGTCGCCCGGCACGCGGGGGCCTTCGCCTCCGGCCCCGAGCTGCGGGCCTGGGTCGAGAAAGGATTGGCATGACAGACGTCCCGGCCGAACTGCGGGAGGCGGCCCGCCGCTTCGCCCGTCCTGACGCGTTGGCCCACATTTCCGGGGTCAGGGCGCCGCGCGGCCAGCGTGCCGCCGCCGTCCTGATCCTGCTCAGCCAGGGCGACGACGGCTACGAGCTCGTCCTGGTCGAGAAGCGGCCCGACCTGCGACACCACGCCGGGCAGGTGGCCTTCCCTGGCGGACGGATCGAGCCTGGCGACGCCGATCCGGTGGCCGCGGCGCTGCGGGAGGGCCAGGAGGAGGTCGGGATTGAGCCGACCGGCGTGGAGGTGCTCGGGGTCCTCCCGACCGCTCACATCGTCCGCAGCGGCTTCGACGTGACCTCGGCGGTCGGATGGTGGCGGCAGCCGCGTCGGCTGGTCCCGGTGGACGTCGGCGAGATCGCCGCCGTCCATCAGGTCAAGGTGGCCGAACTGCTGGCACCGGAGAACCGCGTGACCTGGGTGCACCCGTCCGGCTTGAGTGGTCCGACCTTTGTGGTTGATGACCTCTTCATCTGGGGGTTCACCGCGTACCTGCTCGACGGGCTCTTCGATTTGCTGGAGTGGACGCGTCCCTGGGACGAGTCCAGGCTCAGCGAGATCCCGGCGCGCTTCCTCAGCGATCGGCTCTGAGCTCTCGCCAACGCCTGAGCGCGGTGACTGTCAGGTCAACTCAGGGTGCTGCGGCTTGCCGGTGAGGGAAAGGCCGGCGACCTCCTGCTGTCCGGCAGCCAGCGCGGACTTGAAACTGGCAACTGATGCTTCGGCCTGGGCAATGGTGGCCTCGGGCTTGGTGAAAACCAATTGCTGCTTGCCCACGAGCGCGAGCACCCCAGCGATCAGGAAGACCAGCACCGCCATGATCGAGAAACCCCAGGCGGCGGCGCCCAACAGGGGCAGGTTGAACCAGGCCATGAAGCCCAGCGAGAGCAGGAACGACAAGCCGAGGAAGAGCAGCGTGGCTCCGGTGACCGCCAGATAGGCCGCCGCTCCGAACAAGCCCGCACCAAGCCCCGCCGACATCGCTTGCGGCATCAGTTCGGCTTTAGCCAGCTCGAGTTCGCCCTTGACGATGGCCGTCACATCGGCCTGGATGTTCTGGATGATCTCGGCGATCCCTGAGTTGGCTTGATCGGCCATCGCGAGCTCCTTCGGCGTGTGGTGACGCCAGCCTAGTGCTTCGCCCCGGCTCAAATGCTGATCCGCAGCCCGTCCTGAGGGAGCTCGATCGGGGCAGTCAGCTGGGTGTGGTCGACCACGGCGCGCCAGCACACCACCGAATAGGGCAGCAACAGCGGTTCGGGGGCCCGCGCCGACCCGTCGTAGAGTGCGCCCACGGCGCTCAGGACGTCCAGTCGGTCGGTCGGCTCGGCGCTCGAGATCGCCGGGAGCCGCTCGACCATCGCAAGGAGTTCCGGTTTCGTCGCCGGGACCCAGAGCCGGAACCGGCGCTGCTGAACCGTGGGAAAGTATCGGCTCTCTGCCAGGGCGGCCCCCGTGGCTGATTCGTCGCTGGTCATGGCGGTGGGGTCCAGCTGCCGCAGGATGGCCGCCAACCGTCGGACCCACGGCACCGAATCGTCGCGGACGGTCTGCAGCACCGCCAGAGTCCCCCCGACGCGCAGCACCCGGGCGAACTCAGCCAGGCTGAGCCGGGGCGGGAGGGTGTGCAGCAGTTCAGCGACGACCACCTGGCCAAAGCTGCAGGAGGCGAAGGGGAGGGCATCGGGGGCCCCGGCCACCGTGGTCAGTCCCGGGTGGCGGTGGGCGGCGGCCGCCAAACGACGCGGTCCGCGATCGACCAGGGTCAGCGAACCGGAACGGACGAGGTGTCGGGCGGGGGTGAGCGAGGCAGCTCCGACGGCGAGGCCAGGCTCCGGCCGGTCTCCGATCAACCAGTCGAACGCCGATTGCGGTAGCGCAGGGCGTTGACTCGGCATGGCGGCATAGTACCTGCGCGAATTGTGGACACCGCTTTCCCAGAAGAGTGTCTGTCCACAGGCAGGAAATCGGCAGACCGACTTCGGCAGGCCAGGGCGAAGCTGTGCTCGTGGCGAACGGGGAGCATGACGTGCTGGTGATGGCTGAGGCCGGCGAGACGCAGGATCTGATCCTGTCCGCAGCAGCTGCCCAGGATGTGCCGACGAGAATCGTCGGTCTGGAGGACCTGGTGCAGGGCTGGCGAGCGGCGGAGTTGGTGTTCATCGGGGCGGACGAAGCGGAGCGGGTGGCCGGCCAGGCCCTGCCGCCTCGTGATCAGGTCTTTCTGGTCGGACGCGACCCGGAGGTGCTGACCACGTGGTCAGCGCCCCTCGGTGCGCGCGTGATCGCCCTCCCCCAGGGGGCTGCCTGGCTCGGAGCCGTGCTGGCGGGGGGCGGCACGGGGCCTCGGCGTGCCCCTGTCGTGGCCGTGCTGGGTGGCTCCGGAGGCGTCGGGGCGTCCACGCTGGCGGCCACATTGGCCTGCCTGGGAGCCCGCCGACAACCGTCCGCGCTGGTGGATACGGATCTGACCGGTGGGGGAATCGACCTGCTCCTGGGGGCCGAGCAGTCCGGGGGCTGGCGCTGGCCTCGGTTGAGCGGGGCGGAGGGGCACGTCGGTGAACTCCGGCGCTACCTGCCCGTGGTCGAAGGGGTCTCGCTGGTATCGATGGCGCGTGGTCCGACCCCGGACCTGGCGCGCGAGCCGTTGGCGGCCATCATCGGTTCGCTGCGACGTGGACACGGGCTGGTCATTCTGGATCCCGGCAGGGCCTTGACCCAGGCGGCGCGAGAGTCATCGCGATTGGCTTCCCAGGTGGTTCTCGTGGTCCACGCCTGCGTCCGAGGGGTCGCTGCCGCCCGGGAAGTGCTGCGGACCCACCAGCCCGAGGGGGCGGTGGCACTCCTGCGACGAGCCGGGCCGGGGGTGTCGGCGTCCATGGTTGCCGACGCGCTTGGCATTGAGGTTGTCGGCAGCCTGCCGCAGGACGGCCGGCTCCCCGGAGCGGCGGAGCGGGGGGAACCACCGACGCGGTCTGGCAAGGCCTATCGTCGCGCCTGCGAGGAGGTGCTGACCCTGGTCGGGGGCGGTCATGAGTGACGTGCCGCTCGAGCGGGTGCGGGAGTACCTCGTCCGGCACCACGTGAGTGGCGGGCCGGTTGAGGTGGGTGCCGCCCTCCGGAGCCTGGGGCATCTCGCCAGCGAGGGCGTCGTGCGTGCGACCGTGGACGAATTGCGCCGCGAGTCCGTCGGCGCCGGCCCGCTGGACGGGCTGCTGGCGACTCCCGGGGTC
Source organism: Propionibacteriaceae bacterium (assembly GCA_016717345.1). Classification (GTDB taxonomy): domain Bacteria; phylum Actinomycetota; class Actinomycetes; order Propionibacteriales; family Propionibacteriaceae; genus Propionicimonas. The sequence goes on along the minus strand of JADKFR010000007.1, from coordinate 19,674 downwards.
ACCGATGTCCTGGTGAATGGTCCTGATGAGGTCTATCTCGATCGTGGTCGTGGATTGGAGCGCACCGGCATCCGGTTCGCCGACGAGGCGCAGGTCCGGCGGTTGGCGGTTCGGTTGGCCGCCTCCGTGGGACGTCGGCTCGACGAGGGGGCGCCCTTCGTGGATGCCCGGCTGGCGAACGGCGTTCGGGTCCATGCCGTACTGGGGGTCATCGCCGATTCTGGGACGTGCCTGTCGCTGCGCGTGCCACGCGTCACGGCGATGAGCCTTGCCGAGTGGGTCTCGGGTGGTGGGCTGCACCGTGAGGCCGCCGCCCTGTTGGCCCGGGTAGTGGAGGCGCGCCGGGCCTTTCTGGTCTCGGGGGGAACGGGGTCAGGCAAGACAACCCTGCTCGCCAGCCTGCTCGGTCGGGTTCCAGGCGGGGAGCGGATTGTGATCGCGGAGGACTCCCGGGAGTTGGCGCCGGCCCACCCTCACTGCTTGCGCCTCGAGGGCCGGCCAGCGAACGCGGAGGGGGTCGGTGCCGTGTCGCTGACCGATCTGGTCCGTCAGGCGCTGCGGATGAGACCGGACCGCCTCGTCGTGGGCGAGGTCCGAGGGGCTGAACTGGTCGACCTGCTGATGGCGCTCAACACCGGCCACGAGGGCGGGTGCGGGACGATCCACGCCAATTCAGCCGCGGACGTGCCCGCGCGCTTGGAGGCGCTGGCCGCCTTGGGTGGGTTAGGCAGGGCGGCCGTCCATGCCCAGGTCGCGGCGGCGCTCGACCTGATCGTGCACATCCGTCGCCTGGCAGGGGGCCGTCGCTGGGTGGAGGAGATCCGGGTGATTCAGCCAGAAGCCTCGGGGTTGTGTGTTGCGGTGCCCGCCGTCCGGTTCGAGCCAGAAGGTGGGGTGATCCGGTGTGAGGGTCGTGAGCTCCTCGAGCGGATGCTGACCACATGATCGGGGTGGCGGCGGTGGTCGCCTTCGCTTCGGTGTGGCTGGGCATGGGGACGGGCCCGCGCCTGGCCCGGCTCGTTGACGCGCGGGAGCGACCCGCCCGGACGGCTCCCCCCTGGAAGACCCTGCTGGTGACCGTGGCGGTCGCGCTGGCCGGAACCTTCCTGGGGGGCTGGGCGGTGGGGGTGGGACTGGCCATGGTGACGGGAACCGCGGCCTGGATCTTGGATCGCAACCGCCGTCGGCGACGCGCCACGCGGGCTGAGCGGGAGGTGGTCCGGTCCTGCCAGGTACTGGCCGGCCTGCTGCGGGCCGGCTTGGTACCGGCCGCTGCGCTGGCGACGGCCGCCGCCGATGCTCCCCTCCTGAGCGAAGCCGCTGCGGTGCAGGCACTGGGAGGCTCGGTGCCTCACACCCTCAGGGTCGGTGGCCGGATCGCGGGCCGGGCAGGGCTGGCCGAACTGGCCAACGCCTGGGAGGTGGCGGTTCAAACGGGGGCATCGCTGACCGCCACGTTGGACGGACTGTCCGAGCGCCTGGCGGCCATCGCCGAGATCCGCCACACCGTCGAAGCGGAGTTGGCCGCGCCGCGGGCGACCGGCCGCCTGTTGGGGGTGCTGCCGGCGGCTGGGGTGCTGCTGGGCTTTGCGGTCGGAGGAGATCCGGTGGCCTATCTCACCGGCTCCCTGGCGGGACAGGCCTGTCTCGTGCTGGGGGCAGGGCTCGCCTGCGCCGGCCTGATCTGGACGGAACTCCTGGCTGACCGCCATGGGAATCACTGACCTCTGGGAGAAGGGATCGAGATGGAGTGGACGCTGGCGGCATCCTTGGCTGCCGGGGCGGCACTGTGGCTGTCGATCCGCCCGCCGCCGTCGGCGCGCCTGCGGGACGGCGGGCGGGGGTCGGTGCTGCCCCGTTGGGTGCAGCCGGTGCCCCAGGCCATGTCGGTGCACCAGCGCGGGCTGGCCGCTGCGTCGCTGGCCGTGGCCATCGTCGTGTGGGGTGGGAGCCTGGGGTGGGCCGTCTGGCTGACCGCCGGGTGTGGGGGGTTGGCTGCCTTCGTGGTCCTGGGTCGCTTCACGCTCTCGGCCGGGTCTCAGCGCCGCGAACAGGTGGTGGCGGGCCTGCCCCAGACCTGTGACCTGCTGGCGGTGGTGGTGGAGGCCGGCCTGCCGTTGCGGGTCGCGGTTGACGCCGTGGCGCCAGCCGTGGGCGGGGTGGTGGGCGACCTGCTGGGGGCCGTCTCGGCCAAGATCCGGCTGGGCGTGCCCGAGGCTCAGTCCTGGCGGGAACTGGCCGCTGAGCCGGGCATGGAACAGCTTGGCCGTGAGGTGGCTCGCACGGTCGGCAGCGGCACCGGCCTGGCCCGTCTGTTGCGAGGCCTTGCCCTGGAGGCTCGGCACGAGGGGCTGGCCGCCGCCCAGGTCCGTGCGAAAGGGGTGGGGGTGCGCAGCGTCCTGCCCCTGATGGTGTGCTTTCTTCCGGCTTTCGTCCTGATCGGCATCGTGCCGATCATCGGTGGACTCGTCGGGAGGTTCTTCGGCTGATCGCCTGGCCGGAAGCGGCGCGACCCGCCCCGCCGGGATGTCCGCTCCCGGGGTCTTCGACGGGCCCGAGTTGCCCGTCGCCGGCCCGCGGCGGATCTGGGAGGCGGGATGGCTTGGGTTGCCTTCAAGCCGTTGTCCACAACCTGGAGGCGCCCCGGAGCGTCATCCACAGGAGGGAAGCCCGGGTGAACCGATTTCGGGGCTCTTCCCGAGACTCTCCGGTGTCGCCCGCTGGGGGAGGCACGAGAGGAGACGAGCCATGGGAAACGTACTGGTCGGGGCACGGCGACGCGACGAGCGGGGCATGACGACCGCGGAATACGCGGTGGGGACGGTGGCCTCGGTGAGCATCGTGTCGGTGCTGATCAGCATCATCAACAACCCCGACTTCCAGAAGCTGCTGTGGGAGTTGATCCAGACGGTCTTCAAGGTCGTGCTGCAGATGTTCGCCGGGTCGTAGGAGCCAAGGAACAGTCGAGGGTGGGGGTGGGTGCCACCCCCACCCGCAGGGGAGGAATCATGAGGCAGAGGGGAATGGTGACGGTCGAGTTGGCCCTGGCCATGCTCGGCGCGGCGGGTGTCGCCGTGGTCATCTCGTGGGTCGTGACGGTCTTGGGGCTGATGATCCAGTGCCAGGACACGGCTGCCGAAGTGGCTCGCCAGGAAGCCAGGGGTGACACCACCGCAGCGGAGCGCGCGCGGAGCGACCGTCCCCGCGGTGCCGAGGTGTCCCTGCGAGAGGTGGACGGCGCGATCACGGTGGTCGTCGTCCTGCTCGCCCGTCCCTGGGCCGCGTGGTTGCCGGGGGTGCCGCTGCGCGTTCAAGCCGTCGTGCTCGCGGAGGAGGTCGGCCAGTGAGTGGCGTCCGCTCAGGGCGGGGGATCTCCGACGCGGTAGACAGCTCTGCAGGCGATTGTGCAGGCGGTGGATCGCCATCGGGAGGTGAACGCGGCTCCGGGACGGTGATCGCCGCCGCGGGTGTTCTTGTGGCGGCGATGGTGGCCGCTGCGGTCATCGTGGGCGCGGGGGCGATCCTGGCGGTTCATCGAGTGCGAGCGGCTGCCGACCTGGTGGCAGTGTCCGCGGCGGGGGAGAAGTCCCGCGGTGGTGATGCCTGCCGGATCGCGAGGCAACTGGCGAGCGCCAACGGGGTGAGCGTGCGGGAATGCCGCATCAGCGGAGACGACCTGGACTTCGTGGTGAGTGTGCGGGTGGCGCTCCTGATGGGGCCTCAGCTGCGCGGCGCACGCATCGAAGCAACTGCCCACGCGGGGCGGCTATCCGCCACTGGAGGGTGAGGGCGGAGCGTTGGAGCAGGAGGGTGGGGGCCGAGCGCTGGGGCGGGGAGGGTGAGAGCGGAGCGCTGGGAGTAGGAGGGTGAGGGCTCGGGATTTCGAGGTTGCCCGGGCTGGTGGGGAGGTGTTCAGGTGGCCTGGCGGACTGGCTGCCGATCCCGGGGCCGATCCTCGGTTCGCCGCAGCCGTGCAGGCCGGGGCGGGTGGCTCGTCAGCGCACCGGCGTGAGGGAGAGAACGGTCTCCAGCAGCCGCACGGCGCCGTCCTTGTCGAGGGGGTGGTTGCCATTGCCGCATTTGGGGGACACGACACAACGGGGGCAGCCGGCCTCGCAGGGGCACGAGCGCACGTGTACGAGGGTGGCGGCCAGCCAGGCTTCGCAGGCGTCGTAGGCCCGATCGGCAAATCCCGCACCGCCGGGCTGGCCATCGTGCACGAAGACGGTGAGTTCCCCGGTATCGGGGTGGCACCGGGTCGAGAGTCCCCCGATGTCCCAGCGGTCGCAGGGTGCGAAGGCTGGAAGCAGCCCGATGGCGGCGTGTTCGGCCGCGTGCGCGGAACCAGCCAGCGCGGTTTCGGGAACGTCGGCGCGGCCGAGCGTGGCGGCATCCACCGTCCACCACGTGGCACGGGTGCGCAGCGTCCGCTGTGGCAGGTCCAAGGGGGTGGAATCCCACACCTTGCCGGTGAAGGTGTCGCGGCGCAGGTATCCGGTGACGCGCGAGCGCAGTTCCACCGCCCCCACGTGGACGGTTGCCCCGGCCAGGCGGCGCTGCTTCTCGTCACTGCGGACGACCAATTCGAATTCCCCGAGCGCTTGGGTGAAGTACGACTCCCGGCTGGGGCTGGCCAGGGCCGTGCCGGCTGCCTGGTCGTAGTGCGCTACCCGCCATTGTTCGCCCAGGTGAAGGTAGACGGCCCCTTCGTGCACGGTCCGATCTGCTGCGGCAGGGTCGACCTGTCCGACCACCCGCCCGGTGGTCTCGTCGACGACATCCACGCTCCCACCGGCGAGATTGCGCAGGTCGATACGGTCGACGGCCCGGTCCGGACGTGCCCAGAACCATCCCGCGGGACGCCGTCGGAGGATGCCTGCGGTCTCGAGTCGCTCAGCCAGGGCCAGCGTCGTCGGACCGAAGTAGTGCTCATCCGACGTGGTCAGCGGCAACTCCTGGGCGGCCGCCGCCAACTGCGGCCCCAGCACCGCAGGGTTGGACGGATGCAGCACGATGCGCTCCACCGGAGCGTCGAAGATGAGCTCGGGGTGCTCGCACAGGTAGCTGTCGAGCGGATCGGGTTTGGCGATGAGGATCGCCAGGGCGTCGCGGTCGGCTCGTCCGGCCCTGCCTGCCTGTTGCCACAGTGCCGCGAGGGTGCCGGGGAAGCCGCAGCTGAGGACGGCGTCCACTCCCGTGATGTCGACTCCCAGTTCGAGGGCGTTGGTGCAGGCGACGGCGCGCAATTCTCCGGTCTGCAGCCGGCGCTCAATGGCCCGGCGGTCATCGGCGAGGTAGCCACCGCGGTAGGACGCCACCTCGGTGGCCTGAGCCAGGGACCGCCCGGCACGCAGGGCGACGAGTTCGGCCTGGACCCGCGAGGTGGTGAAGCACAGGGTCTGGCGCCCGTCGGCCACCAGTCTGGACATCAGGTCGGCGGCTTCGTGGTGGGGATCGTCGTTCGGCTGCCACAGACAGAAGTCGAGCGCGGGCCGCCGCGAGGTGTCGACGTCGATGAGTCGGGCGCTGGCAACACCGGTGAGGGTGGAGAGGTGCTCGGCCGCGTCCACCGCCGTCGCGGAGGCCGAGATGAACACCGGGTCGGCGCCGTAGTGGGCGGCCACCCGTCGCAGCCGCCGCAGGACTGCGGCGACCTGGGCGCCGAAGACTCCCCGGTACCGGTGGGCCTCATCGATCACCACGTACCGCAGGCTCCCCAGCAGGCGGCTCCAGCGGGCGTGGTTCGGCAGGACGGAGCGATGCAGCATGTCGGGGTTGCTGAGGACGTAGTGGGCGGAGTCGCGGACGAAGCGACGCTCGGCGTCGCTGGAATCGCCGTCGAGGGTGCTGGGTCGGAATCCCTGGATCGCCAGTTCCCGGGCCGAGCGGAGTTGGTCGTGGGCCAACGCCTTCGTGGGAGCCAGGTACAAGGCGGAATGCCCGCTCCCCGGCAGCAGCCGGTGCTTCACGCCGGCGACCTCCCGGCCCAGGCTTCCAGAGACACAGGCGGCGACAATGGGCAACAGGTACCCCACGGTCTTGCCCGAAGCGGTGCCTGTGGCCAAGGCGACGTGGTCGCCGCGAAAGGCGGTCTGCGCCCCCTCGACCTGGTGAGCCCACGGCTTGGCGACGCCGAGGCGCCCCATGGCTTCGCGAACGGGCTCCTCCAGCCAGTCGGGAAACTCGGCAGCCACCCCTGCCGAAGCCGGGCGGTGGTGGACGTGGCGTAGCCGCGCGTCCGCCTGCAACCACCCGGGAACCACCACGGCGACCAGCCTGCCACGCGGGTCTGACACACCTTCACCGCGAGGCACCCCCGCGGCACCCATAGGTGGAAGGGCGCCCAGCCGATTGGGCGGGTGTGGTTCGCGAGCAGTCTGTGGGCGGTAGCCACCCGAAGGCTGAGGTGGCCAGGGCTCCCCCCGAACGCGCCGGCCGGAGGCGTCCGATGGTGTGGAAGGGTTGGCCCCATGATTGATCGGCTTCGGGACGGGCTGCTGGCTGCGGACTACACCCTCGACGGTGTCCAGCGACGCCTCGGCCAGGTCGCTTTGGCCGCCCTGGCGCGCAACAGCGGCGTCGCCGCTTCCCGGGCGCTGGGAGATGCCGATGACCCGCAGGCGGATGCGATCCGGTTGTGGCTCTTGCATGAGTCGCTCCCGACGGATCGAGCTGCGCGCCTGGGTGCCCTGCCTGAGTTGCAGGCCGCCGGGCTGGTCAGCGTTGGCCCACAGGTCAGGGCGGCGGTCGAGGTGAAGCCGCACGGCTCCGAACGCCGGCAGGGCTGGATCTGCTCCGATCTCACGCCATTGGACGGACCGCCCGTGCGCCCCCGTCCGGACTTCGTCCTGGGTGCTTCGCCGGCGTCCACGACGCTCGCCCAGCTCATCCCCCGGGCGAAGGTGGGTTCTGCGCTCGACCTCGGCACCGGGTGCGGCATCCAGAGTCTCCACCTGGGGGATCACTGCGACACGATCGTGGCAACCGACCTGAACCCCCGCGCGCTTGAGCTGGCCCGGATCACGCTCGGGTTGAGCGGGGTTCCGGCCGAACTGCGGCTCGGCTCGCTCTACGAACCCGTTCAGGACGCGTCCTTCGACCTGATCGTCACCAACCCGCCGTACGTCCTCTCCCCGCCCGGCGGCGAACTCGTCTACCGCGAGGGTGGGTTCAGCGGCGACGGCCTGATGCGCAGGGTGGTCGCAGGGTCGGCCGGCCGCCTCGCACCCGAGGGCACGTTGGTGGTCCTCGGGAACTGGGCCATCACCGACGAGCCGTTGCAGGAACGGCTGTCCGGCTGGGTCCCTTCCGGCTGCGACGCGCTGATCCTGCAGCGGGAGCGGCTCGATCCCTACGAGTACATCGAGGTGTGGCTGGCCGACGCCGGCCTCGTCGGGACCGCGGAGTACCTGCCGTCCTACCGACGCTGGCTGGAGTACTTCGACGGCTTGGGCATCACCGGGGTGGGTCTGGGCTGGATCGTGCTCCGGAACGCGGGACGCGAGGACCCTGATGTCCGGGTCGAGGACTGGCCCCACAGCGTCGCCCAGCCGGTGGGGGACGCTCTGGGCGCTCACTTCGCCGCGATCGGGGCGACGCGTCTCAGCGACGAGGCACTGCTGGCGGCAACCCTGGTCCGAGCCGACTCCCTCACCCAGGAGGCCCTGGGCGAGCCGGGCGCCGCCGACCCCCAGCACATCGTCCTGCGGCAGTCCACAGGCCTGTGTCGGGCGGTGGCCGTCGATACGCAGCTCGCCGCCGTGGTGGGAGCGTGTGACGGCGACCTGCCGCTGGGCGTCCTGGTCGACGCGGTGGCCAGCCTCAGCGGGATGGACTCGGCTCGGCTCGCCGAGGACCTGCTGCCCAGGGTGCGGCTCTTGATCGCCGACGGGATGCTGACGGCGTGATTCACAGGTTCTCACAGGATTCCTACAGCGAAGCCTTGGATTGGGCGCGGACACTGGGAGCCGAGCAGATGACAAGGAGATGTGATGGCGGACGATGACATCACCCAGCGGATCGACCCGCACCAGCAGGACACGGCGGCGCTGCCGCCCCGGCCGGAGGTCGAAGCGACCCGCGCGTTCGAGGTGGGACCGGACGCCGCAGCGCACCTGATGATCTCGGACGCGACCCAGTCGACCGAGCCGATCCCGATGGTGCCCGAGTCCCAGCCCCCTGTGGGTTGGAGCCCGCCTGGATCAGCCGCCTTCGCCTCGACTCAGGCCGCCACCCAGCCGACGTCGGCGTGGGCCTCCCAGCCGACTGCTGCCTGGGCCTCTCAGCCGACGTCGGCCTGGGCCTCAGCCTCCGGGTCCTGGGGCTCGCAGCCCAACCCGGCCTGGGCGCCACCGGACGCCGCGACGATCCGTCCGGCGGTCAACTACGCCGGCTACAACGCGCCCGCGGGAGCGCCGGGATACCAGCCCGCGGGGTACCAGGGCGCTGCCGGGTACACCGCCGCCGGCTACCCCACCGGCACCCACCAGAACGGCGGTTACCCGGGCGGGCCGGGCGGTTACCAACCTCCGAACGGCCAGCCGGTGCTCTATGCCGGACCAGGTCAGCCCAAGCGGGGCCGGACCGGTGTCGTGATCGCACTGGCTGTCGCGGTCGTGCTGGCGCTGACCACCGTCGCCCTGGCCTTCCGGCCCACGACCGAGATCGCTACCGGTGGGGCAACCAACCCCCGGGCCAGCCAGCCGGCCGCGCCCCAGACCCAGCCGTCCACCCGGACGCAACCGACCACAGAACCGACGACGGGAACGACCCGCGGCGTCAGTGCCGCCCAGTCCGCCGGAGTGGTCCTGATCGACGCCGAGACCAGCGAAGGCACCGCGGCGGGCACCGGGATGGTGCTGAGCGCTGATGGCAAGGTCTTGACCAACTACCACGTCGTCGCGGGCTCTTCGTCGGTGCAGGTCACGGTCGCCGACTCCGGTGACACCTACGACGCCACAGTCGTCGGCTTCGACCAGGTCGAGGACGTCGCCCTCCTGCAGTTGGACGGTGCCAGCGGGCTGACCACCGTCACCACAGACGACGACACGGTCAACGTGTCGGACGCCGTGGCTGCCGTGGGGAACGCGAACGGACGGAGCCGCCTCAGCAAGGCTGCCGGTCAGGTCACCGGGCTCGACCAGGACCTCACGGTCTCCTCCGATTCCCCGTGGGGGGCCGAGGAAGACCTCACCGGCTTGATCGCCACCGACGCCAACGCCGTGCCCGGCGACTCCGGCGGGCCGATGTTCGACTCCGAGGGCGAAGTGTTGGGAATGACGACGGCAGGCTCGGTGAAGGAGGGCACGAGCTACGCCGTCCCGATCGCCACCGCCCTGCGGGTGGTCGCCACCATCGAGGCGGGTAGTGACGTCGGGACCACCCGCGTCGGTCCGGCGGGCTTCCTGGGGATCCAGGTCGCCACCACGGGGCAGACGAACCGTGGGGTCACGATCACGGAGGTCGTCGACGGCAGCCCGGCGGACTCCGCTGGGGTCACCAAGGGCAGCACCCTCACCAAGGTCGGGGGCACCAGCATCACGGCCGACACCAACGTGGCCAGCGTGATCCGGGCCCTGGAACCAGGGCAACAGGCCACCATCGCCTGGATCACCCCCAGTGGCACCGCCAAGCAGGCCACCGTGAAGCTCGCCTCGAGCACCGTGAACTGAGTCCTGCGCCGCACGCGCCGCCCACCCACCGCTTCGAAGCCGGGGGTGGGCGGCTGGCGTGCGATCCCGTACCGCGGAAGTAGAGTGAGCAGCCGTACGCCCCCGAGCCGTCCGAGAGAGAGCACCGTGGCCCCTGCAACCAAGCGCCGACTCGTCATCGTGGAGTCGCCAACCAAGGCCGTCAGCCTGGCGAAGTTCCTGGGTGCGGGTTACATGGTCGAGTCCAGCCGGGGGCACGTCCGTGATCTCCCGACCGGCGCCGCGGAGGTACCCGCCAAGTACAAGGGTGAGAAGTGGGCGCGCACCGGCGTGAACATCGAGAAGGATTTCGAACCGCTCTACGTCGTCGCCGCCGACAAGAAGGCGACGATGCGGGAGCTGAAGGCTCGGCTGGCCGGCGCCGACGAACTCCTGCTCGCCACCGACGAGGACCGCGAGGGCGAGGCCATCGCCTGGCACCTGCTCGATGAACTCAAGCCGAAGGTCCCGGTCAAGCGGATGGTCTTCCACGAGATCACCCCCGAGGCGATCACCCTGGCGGTCGAGAACACCCGCGAACTGGATACCGATCTGGTCGACGCCCAGGAGACCCGCCGGATCCTGGACCGGTTGTACGGCTACGAGGTGTCGCCAGTGCTGTGGAAGAAGGTGATGCCGAAGCTGTCGGCCGGCCGCGTGCAGTCGGTGGCGACCAGACTGGTGGTCGATCGGGAACGGGAGCGGATCGCCTTCCAGGCCGCTGACTACGCCGACATCGAGGCGACCCTGGACGCCGGCGCGGAGGCCGACCCACCTACGTTCTCCGCCCGACTCACCCACGTCGGGTCGCACCGGATCGCGACCGGCCGGGACTTCGGAGCCAGCGGACGCCTCACCGGGCACAGCCTGTTGCACCTCGGTCTCGAAGCGGCCGAGGGCCTTGCCGCAGCGCTGCAGCAGGGGACGTACGCCGTCGGCTCGGTGGAATCCAAGTCCTACACCCGGCGTCCGTACGCCCCGTTCCGCACCACCACGCTGCAGCAGGAGGCCGGCCGCAAGCTCGGCTTCAGCGCCCAGCGCACGATGTCGGTGGCCCAGGAACTCTACGAGCGCGGCTTCATCACCTACATGCGTACCGACTCGGTGACGTTGTCGAAGACGGCGATCACCGCTGCCCGGGCCCAGGTCAAGGCCTTGTTCGGCGGCCAGTACCTGCCGTCCCAGCCGCGGGTCTACGCCTCGAAGGTGAAGAACGCCCAGGAGGCGCACGAGGCGATCCGTCCCGCCGGCGAGAACTTCCGAACCCCCGCTGAGACCGGGCTGAACGGCGACCAGTTCCGGTTGTACGAACTGATCTGGAAGCGGACCGTCGCCTCGCAGATGAAGGACGCCGAAGGTAACACCGTCAGCGTGAAGATCGGTGCCACGCTGCCGCATCGCGTCAAGGTGGCTGACGCCAGCACCGGTGAGTTCGTCGAGTCCGGACGGGCCAGCTTCGCTGCGTCCGGCCGCACCATCACCTTCCTCGGCTTCCTCAAGGCCTACGTGGAGTCGGTCGATGACGACCAGGCCACCGACGACTCCCAGGCCCGGCTGCCCGAGCTGGCCACCGGACAATCGCTGGTGGCCGAAGCCGTCAAGGCCATCGCCCACCAGACCCGTCCGCCGGCCCGCTACACCGAGCCGTCGCTGGTGGCCAAGCTGGAGGAACTCGAAATCGGACGGCCCTCCACCTACGCCTCGATCATCCGGACCATCACTTCACGTGATTACGTGTTCAAGAAGGGGTCGGCGCTAGTGCCCACGTGGCTGGCGTTCGCGGTCACCCGGCTGCTCGAGGAGCACTTCCCCAAACTCGTCGACTACGCGTTCACGGCGCACATGGAGGAGACCCTCGACGAGATCGCCAACGGCAACGCGGCCCGGATCGCGGTGCTCAAGGACTTCTACTTCGGCCCGGAAGGGGCGAGCCACGAAGGCCTGAATGTGCTTGTCAACGAGCTCGGCGAGATCGATGCCCGGAAACTGTCGACCTTCCCGATCGCGGACTCAGGGATCGATGTCCGGGTGGGTCGCTACGGCACCTACATCGAGGACGCCGAAGGTCGCCGGGCGAACGTGGACGCGGAACTGCCTCCCGACGAGCTGACCGTCGAGCATGCCGGAGAGCTGCTCAGCCAGCCGGCCACCGAGGAACGCGAGGTCGGGGTCGATCCTGATACCGGGCGGGCTGTCGTCGCCAAGGCGGGACGGTTCGGTCCCTATGTGACCGAGGTGCTGGCCGAGGACGCCCCAAGTCGGCCAAGCCCCGCACCGGATCGCTGTTCGCTTCGATGTCGGTCGAAACCGTGACGCTGAAGCAGGCTCTGAAGCTGTTGGACCTGCCGCGGGTGGTGGGGACGGCTGCCGACGGCGAAGTGATCACCGCGCAGAACGGGCGTTACGGTCCCTACCTGAAGAAGGGGACGGATTCGCGCTCACTCACCAGCGAGGAGCAGATCTTCGAGATCACCCTGGAGGAGTCCGAAGCGATCTACGCCCAGCCGAAGACCAGGGGACGGGGTCGGGCGGCGACGGCGCCCGTGCGCGAACTCGGCGACGACCCGGCCACCGGAAAGCCCATGGTGATCAAGGACGGCCGGTTCGGGCCGTACGTCACCGACGGCGAAGTGAACGCCACGCTGCGGCGCAGCGACAGCGTCGAGGCCATGACGATCGAGCGGGCAGCGGAGTTGCTGGCCGAAAAGCGGGCCAAGCCGCCTGCGCCCAAACGGACGACCCGGCGGGCTCCGGCCAAGACCGCTGCCCGAGCCGGCACCCGGGCGAAGGCCTGAACGGTGGCGGGCACGTTCATCGTCTTCGAAGGCGGGGACGCGGTCGGCAAGTCGACCCAGGCGACGATGCTGGCCGACTGGCTCACCGGCCAGGGACACCGTGTCGTGTTGACGTTTGAACCCGGAGACACCCGGGCGGGTGCCAGGATGCGGCAGATCGTGCTGGACCCGGCGACCGGTGACTTGTCGCCGCGGGCCGAGGCCTTGTTGTACGCCGCTGACAAGGCCCAACACGTGGAGGAGGTCATCCTCCCGGCGCTGCAGCGCGGCGACGTCGTGGTCTGTGACCGCTTTGTCGACTCGATGCTGGCCTATCAGGGTGCCGGTCGGGTGTTGGACGTCGACCGCGTCGAGTCGATCGCCCGTTGGGCGACGGCCGACCTGCTGCCGGACCTGACGGTGGTGCTCGACCTCGACCCGTCCGCCGGCGTCAGCGAAATCGTGGACAAGGACCGCCTCGAGAGTGCGGGAACGGACTTCCACGCGCGCGCCCGAAGCTCCTTCCTGGCTCTCGCCGCACGGGATCCCGACTACTACCTGGTGCTTCCTGCGAGGGAGGACCGGGAGGTGATTGCGGCCGCGGTCCGCGAACGGGTCGCGCCGCTGTTGTCGGCGGGCAGTGGCACGCTGTCCCTGTGAGCACGACGACGGGGGTATGGACCGACCTGATCGGCCAGGATCGGGTGGTCGCGACGTTGCGTCGCGCGGTGGCAGGCGCCCGTCACGCCATGACGCATGCGTGGTTGTTCACCGGGCCTCCGGGTTCGGGCCGCTCCAATGCCGCGCGGGCGTTCGCGGCCGCCCTGCAGTGCCCTGAGGCAGGTTGCGGCCAGTGCGGCACCTGCCGCACGGTCCTGTCGGGAGCGCACCCCGATGTCACGGTCGTGCGGACCGAGCAGCTGTCGATCGGCGTGGACGAGGTACGTGAGCTTGTCCGACGGGCGGCGATGGCCCCGACGGTGGGCCGCTACCAGGTGCTGGTGGTGGAGGACGCGGATCGCCTCACCGAACGCGGAGCCGATGCCCTGCTGAAGAGCATTGAAGAGCCGGCAGCGCGGACGGTCTGGCTGCTGTGCGCACCGACCGCCGACGACGTGGTGGCGACCGTGCGCTCCCGCTCCCGCCGGGTGGAACTCAGCACCCCCAGCGAGGATGCCATCGCCGAACTGCTGCAGCGTCGCGACGGCATCGACGCGCCGATGGCTGCCTTCGCAGCCCGGGTCTCGCAGGGCCACATCGGACGGGCCAGGTCGTTGGCCCGGAACGAGGCGGCCAGGATCCGGCGGGCGGAAGTGCTGCGCCTGCCGTCCCGGCTGGTGTCGCTGGGTGACTGTCTGACGGCAGCGGCGAATCTGGTCGAGTCGGCCACGGAGGAGACCGGCGCGATCACCAGCGACCTCGACGCCCGGGAACGTTCAGCGCTCAGTGAAGCGCTCGGCATGACGGCCAAGGGTGCCCGTCCCCGCAACGCCCAAGCGGCGCTGCGGGAGCTGGAGGACCAGCAGAAGGCGCGGGCTAAGCGGCTGCAACGTGACTCCCTCGATCGGGTGCTCACCGAACTCACCTGCTACTACCGGGATGTGCTCACCCTGCAGACGGGGGCCGCGGCGCGGCTGATCAATGGCGAACTGGCCGAGGAACTGGGACGGCTGGCGCGGCGCACGTCCGCGGAATCAACACTCCGCCGCTTGGACGCCATCCTGGCGTGTCGCACAGCCCTGGAGACCAACGTGGCGCCGCTGCTCGCAATGGAGTCGCTGATGATCTCGCTGGCCGACCTTTAGGGGGTGCCCCCGGGGCCGCCCAGCGGGACCCGGCTACTCAACCAGGGTGGCGGAGAGGGTGATGGGTGCCCCGGTCAAAGCCTTGCTCACCGGGCAGTTCAGCTTGGCGTTCTCGGCCGCGGCGGCGAACTGCTCCGCGGTCAGGCCCGGAACCACCGCCGCGACGTCGAGATGGATCCCGGTGATACCCACGCCCGCCTGGAATGTCACGCTGGCGGTGGTATCGACCGACGTGGGCGGAGTGCCGCCGCCGGCGAGCCCGTGCGACAGTGCCATGGAGAAGCACGTGGAGTGGGCCGCCGCGATGAGTTCCTCGGGACTGGTCTTGCCGTTGGCTGCCTCGGCGCGGGCCGGCCAGCTGACCGCGAACCGTCCGACGCCGGAGGAGGTCAGTTCCACCTCGCCGTGACCGTCGAGGAGTGCGCCCTCCCAGTGGGCTTCTGCGGTGCGTACTGTCGCCATGGTGGTTTCCCTTTCAGTGGAGGGCTTCATCCTGCCAACTGATTCCAAGCCCGCGCCAGAGGCCGCCCAGTTCGGCCCGGCCCGCCGTGTCGCCGCCGAGGCTGGCGGGAACGTGGTGTTTGATGGGGGTGCATTCGGCAGGAAAGGACTTCCCCGTGACCGAGCAGCGCGATCCCGCAGAGCTCTCCCAGGAGGAGGCGGTCGAAGCCACACCCTCCCAAGACACTGTCCTCCGTCCCGTTCCCGAGGGCGTGGCCCATGGCGTGGACGCGCCGCCGTCCGAAGGCGACCCCGTCGAGCGCGCGCTGGACGAAGGCATGCCGCTCAATGAGGAGCCAGAGCCCGGCCGGCCGCGCCGGGCCCAGCCAGCACCAGCACCCAGGCCCCGCCAGAGCCGGAGCCGGGCCGCCGGCCGGCCGCGCGCCGGGCCAGCCAGAGCCAGGCCAGGCCAGAGCCAGGCCGGGGCCAGCGCCAGGCCACCCGGTGGCCGCTGCCGTGGCTGCGGGGGTCGGCCTTCCCGCGAGCGTGGCCACCCCGAGCGTGCCCGAGGAAGCCACGGTCAGCGTGCCCACCGAGGCCATCTTCCGAGATTCCCCCACTGACCCCGAATCGCTGGAGAGCCGGGCGCTGTCCGAGGAGGAGCAGAAGTTGGCCGCCGAACGGGCCGCGCGTCGCCAGGCGCGCGTCACGGCGCTGGCTGCGACCGCTCCCGTCCCGGTGGTAGCCCCTACGCCGGTCATCATTCACAAGCGGACGAACGACAAGTTCTTCGGCGCCCTCGGCCTCTTCCTCCTGCGGCTCGTCGTCGCCGGGATCTTCGCGATCCGTGGTCTCAACATCCTCACCGACATTCCGGCTGCTCAGGCACTGTTCGCCACCACGATCATCCCCGAGCCCCAGATCATGGCGATCGCCACCGGTGTCGGCTCCTTGCTGATCGCGTTGTCGTTGCTGCTTGGCCTGCTGACCCGGCTCGCCGGGGTCGGCATCATCGCGATCGCGGCCGGTGCGCTCGCCTTCGTGATGTGGGGGACGTGGAACGTGTTCGTTCCCGGGCAGGCCGGCTTCCTGGGTGAGCTGGAACTACTGCTTGCCACCGTCGGGGTGGTGTTCCTCCTCCTCGGGGCCGGTGGGTGGAGCCTGGATCGCAGCTTCCGCGCCAGCCGCGAGCGCGCGAAGGCCGAGCGGGCAGCTGAGACTCCGGCCGCGTAGCCGTCCGAGGACGGTGGTTGGTGCAGCCTGACTACGCTGGCACCGTGCAACGCAGATTCCGTGGGCTCATTGTGGGGCTCGTCCTCGCCCTGGCGGCGGGGTGTACCTTTCCGAGCGGTCCGCGGCCGTCCCCGTCACCCACTGGCTCCGCCCAGACCACCCCCACGCCCAGCGGACACCCCGGGACGACCGAGGTCGCGGGCGTGACGGTCTCGGACCGACCGGGCAAGGCCATCGACCGTCCGATTCTGGCTGCCGTCGACGTCAGCCCTGAGGGCTACCGGGAGGCGCCGTCCGGCAAGGGGTTGGTCGGCTACCTCGACCAGGAGGTCGCCTGGACGACCTGCGGTGAAGGAACCACCTGCACCGACATCGCCGTTCCGCTGGACTACGCGAACCCGTCGGCCCAGGCCATCACCGTGTCGCTGAAGAAGCGGGCAGCCACGGCCTCGCCACGGCTCGGTTCGCTTTTCCTGAATCCGGGTGGCCCCGGCGGGACGGGCCAGGACATGGTCGACACCACCCAGCGCACCGGCCTGGAGCAGTACGACCTGATCGGCTGGGACCCGCGCGGGACCGGCGACTCCACTCCGGTGCGCTGCTTCAGCGACGCCGAGGCAGATGCCTACAACGATCTCGACTTCTCCCCTGACACCGAGCCGGAGCGGGCCCAGCTCATCAAGAGCACCGCTGCACTGGCCCAGTCGTGTTGGGAGACCAGCGGCGAGCTGCTGAATCACATCTCCACGATCGAAACCGTGCGCGACCTCGACCTGATGCGTCACCTGGTGGGAGACGAGACGTTGCACTTCCTCGGGTACTCCTACGGGACTCAGATCGGTGCCACCTACGCCGAACTGTTCCCGAGTCACGTGGGACGGTTGGTG
Source organism: Propionibacteriaceae bacterium (assembly GCA_016717345.1). Classification (GTDB taxonomy): domain Bacteria; phylum Actinomycetota; class Actinomycetes; order Propionibacteriales; family Propionibacteriaceae; genus Propionicimonas. The sequence continues at coordinate 2,845 of JADKFR010000007.1, read as the reverse complement.
CTCGACGCGGCCGTCAATATCACCGAGAACGACGATGTGATTCAAGCCATGGGCTTCGACCTGGCCCTCGGGAACTTCGCCGCCTGGTGTCCCAAGCAGACCACCTGCCCGCTGGGGGGGTCCAAGCAGGAGGTGCTGGACGGCATCACCGCGCTGTTCGACAAGCTGGACGCCGAACCGATCCCGGTCGGTGATCGCCGGCTCACCCAGTCGTTGGCGATGATGGGAGTGGCTGCCCTGCTCTACGGCGGCAAGGAGGCGTGGCCGACGCTGGTCAGCCTCATCGAACAGGCGGGACGGGGGAACGGACGGGGGTTGCTGTGGGCCGGTGACCAGCTGAACGCCCGCAACGACCAGGGTGGCTACGACACCATGTTCTACGCCTTCCCCGCCATCAGCTGCCTCGACAGTGTCGATGACGGGGTGGTCGATGCCGACACCACCTGGCGCGAGGACAAGCAGAAGGCGCCCATCTTCGGCACCTACTTCGGCCCGCAGTACATCTGCGCCCTGTGGCCGGTCCGGCCGGCCCCGCAACTCACCATCGCGGGAGCGGGTGCGGCACCCATCCTGGTGATCGGTGGAAAGGGCGACAACGCCACCCCCTACCAGCAGGCCGTGACGATGGCCAAGCAGTTGACCTCCGGCGTCCTGGTCACGTACACGGGGGAGGGCCACGGCACCTACGGTGGCAAGTCCGCGTGCGTGGACCGGATCGTGGTGAAGTACCTCGTCAGCGGCACCGTTCCGAAGGACGGCGTCACCTGTTCCTGAGGCCACGGTTCGAACCCGACGGCTGGTTACCCCTATAGTTGTGCCTCGGCCGGTTCGCCGGCCAGGCCGCCTTAGCTCAGTCGGCAGAGCGACGCACTCGTAATGCGTAGGTCTGGGGTTCGACTCCCCAAGGCGGCTCCCTTCGCAGCCCACCGTGTCGTTGCCCACCGGGCATCACGCAGGCCTGGCCGCGACCCTCGCTCGCGCCGGTGGCACCTTCCCCGTGCCGACGCAGCGGGATGGGAATCGTCCTCCATCGACGAATCCGGATCGCCTCACGACGATGGGGGTATCGGCTTCACGCCGCACTCACCAACCAGGAGGATCCCATGTCAGCCACCAGTATCCGTCGGCCGGTCGCGATCGCGGCCGCTACCACCATGGCCGCGTTCGGTCTGGGTTTGGCGGCTCCGGCTCCGGCGCAGGCCGTGACCAACGGGGGACGGGTGATCGCCTCGCCGTGCCTCAACCTGCGCAGCGGCGCCACGACCTCCAGTGCAGTCATCTCGTGCATTCCCCGTAATACCTGGGTCACCGTCCAATGCACCGTGAGGGGCCAGCAGGTTTCCGGCGGCGGCGGCACCACGGCGATCTGGGACCGGGTGAGCTACGGCGGGCGCACGGGGTACATCACGGACGCCTGGCTGTACACCGGGACAATGAACCCGGTGGCCGGGAGTTGCGTCACCAGCCCTGCCCCGTCGACGTCGGTCGACCGATTCGTCGCGAACAACAGCGGCAAGGGCCTGGCCAATGCGGCCGGCACCTACCGAGGGGAGTGCGTGAGCCTGATGTCCCAGTACCTGCTCCAGGTGTATGGAATTCGGACGGGAGCGTGGGGCAACGCCGTCGATTACCGACGGGGCGGCACCGGCGGCACGCGACTGGCCGGGTTCGGGTTCACGTGGCACACCGACCGGGCCTTCCGTAACGGCGACATCCTGGTCTGGAGCATCGGCGGCTACGGACATGTTGCGGTCTGGTACAACGGGAAGATCTTCGATCAGAACTACGGTGGCCGCCGCACTGCGGGGTTGGACCCCTTCTTCAGCTCCGGGTACCTGGGCTATTGGCGCAAGTGAAGCGAGCCTCAGCTGAACCCCCCCCCCGCGGGCGGGACTTCCGCCACGCTGCGGATCGACAGGCACCCGCAGCCCCTGCTTCGTCCCTGTGGTGGACCTACAGATCGAGCCGGGCGCCCATCACGATGGTCGCTTTCGGGCGGAAGGTGGAGCGCTCGGTTCGGTTGGCGGTGGCATGGGCCATCCAGACGTAGAGCCGCTTGCGCCAGGCCTTCAGGCTGGGGTCGCTGGTGGAGTGCACGGTCAGCAGGGAGAGGAAGTAGCGTGCGTCGTCCACGCTGACGTCGAGTTCCGGGGTCTTGCCGATGGCCAGCGCGAGGCCCTTGGGGACGTCCTGGCTGTCGGTGAAACCCACTCGGACACTGACATGGACGATGCCGTCGTCGGCATACCCGAGGTCGCGGACGGCGACCCGATCGACATGGCGGATGTGGGGCACGTTCTCGTTGATGATCTGCACGATGATGACGTGCTCGTGCAGGACGTGATTGAAGTCCACATTCGTCCGCAGCGCCAGAGGGGTCGTCGTGCTGTTGGGATGAGGGACGACGGCCAGGCCCGGGACCCGGGTGATGCCGCCGGCGCGCACCCGCTCGACAAAGTCCTCCAACGGCCCTTCGATTTCGCTGCGCCGCTGCTGGAAGGCGGCATGACCCTCCTGCCACGTGGTCATCAGGGTGATGACCACAACGGCGATCAGCAGGGGGAGCCACCCGCCACTGGCCACCTTGGTGAGGTTGGCGGCGAAGAGGACGGCCTCCAGGCCCCCGATGGCCACGGTGAAGGCGCCGACCTTCCACAGCGGCCAGTGCCAGACCGTCTGGGCCATCAGGAGGAACAACGCGCTGGTCAGCAGCAGGGTCCCGGTGACCGCCAGACCGTAGGCGGTGGCGAGCCGGGTGGAACTCTGGAAGATGGCGATCAGGAGCAGCACCCCGCAGAAGAGGATCCAGTTGACCGCCGGCAGGTAGATCTGTCCGCCCTCTTCG
>JADKFR010000006.1 GCA_016717345.1 Propionibacteriaceae bacterium | reverse complement strand
GCGCACCTTCGGGATGGATTCGTTCTTCCCGACCATCAAGATCTATTCGCCGCACGGTCAGAACTACACCCCCCGTCGACAACGAGTTGATGCCGCCTACCGCGAGTCCAAGCAGGGCCAGATCCTGCACACCGGCATCAACGAGGCCGGCTCGGTCGCGGCTTTCCAGGCCGTCGGCTCGTCCTACGCCACGCACGGGATTCCGATGGTGCCGCTGTATGTCTTCTACTCGATGTTCGGGTTCCAGCGGACGGCCGACTCGATCTGGGCGGCAGCGGACCAGCTGGCCCGTGGCTTCCTGATCGGGGCCACCGCCGGACGCACCACGCTCACCGGTGAGGGCACGCAGCACATGGACGGCCACAGCCATCTGTTTGCGGCGACCAACCCGGCCGTGGTCGCCTACGACCCGGCCTACGGCTACGAGATCGCCCACATCATGGAGGACGGACTGCGCCGGATGTTCGGCGAATCGCCCGAGGACATCATCTACTACCTGACGGTCTACAACGAGCCGATGCCCCAACCCGCCGAACCGGAGGGCGTCGATGTCGAAGGGATCCTCAAAGGCCTGTACCTGTTGAAGGAGGGCTCCTTCGAAGGCGTCAACCCCGACGCCCGACGCGCCCAGTTGCTGGCTTCGGGGGTGGCGGTCCGTTGGGCCCTGGAGGCCCAGGAACTCCTCAAGAAGGACTTCGGGGTGGTGGCCGACGTGGAGCGTCACCAGTTGGAACGAGTTGCGACGCGACGGACTGGCCGCGGACGAGCAGGCGTTCCTCAATCCGGAGGGTCCGCAGCGGGTTGCCTGGGTGACCCAACAGCTGGCCGGCCGTCCCGGCCCGGTGTTGGCGGTGTCGGACTACATGCGTCAGGTTCAGGACCAGATCATCAACTGGGCGCCGGGCGATTTCGCGTCGCTGGGGCCGACGGCTTCGGCTTCGGACACTCGAGCGGCCGCTCGTCGCTTCTTCCACATCGACGGGCCATCGCTCGCCGTCCGGACGCTGCAGTTGCTCGCCAAGCGTGGCGAAGTCGATCCGACCTGGCCGGCCAAGGCCGCGCAGTTGTATCGCCTTGATGACGTCACTGCCGGCAACAGCGGTTCCACCGGAGGGGACGCCTGAGGACCGCACGAGCAGCTTTGTTCTGGCTGCCCGATCTGGCAGGCTTTTCCTCACCAGTTGGTTGTGCATCCGGAAAGTGGGGTCAAGCGCGTGAGCACCGTGCCCGGTTCGTCCGACCGCGCATCGTCCTTGGGTCTTGGCCGGGAGCGGTCGTGCAGGAGCTCGGTTGGGATTCTGACGTTGACGAGGAGTTGCGGGACGGTCTCATTGAGGCCGTGGGGGACGACTTCGTCTTTGAAGCGGTTGAGGCCGTCGACGTGGTCCTGCTGTGGTGGCGCGCTGAGGACGGTGACTTGGGCGACGGTCTGGTGGACGCGCTGACGGACCTCGGGAGTCGTGGCTACATCTGGCTCTTGACTCCCAAGGTCGGACGGTCGGGCTATGTCGACCCGACCGACCTGTCGGAAGCTGCGCTCACCGCCGGACTGGCCTTGGCCAACCCGGCCTCGGTGGCACCGGATTGGCAGGCTCACAAGCTGGTCCGACCCAAGGGAGCCGGCGTTGACCAGACAGCCGGCGATCACTCACAGTCCGGTCGGACGGCGATGGTATCCTCGCCTGATGCTGAGACGCTCTGCTCCATCACTGGTCATCAGCGGCGTCCTGCTGCTCTCCGGCTGTGCGGTCCCTGGGGCCGCGGCGGCAGTCGCTTCCCATAAAATCGGTTCCAGGACCGTAGCGGCCGCACCTCCGGTAGCCACCTCCGTCGCCAGCAAGGCTGCCGCTGTCCCGAACCTGCAGACCGTCACGCTGACGAGCGTCTGGAACTTCCGCGATGTGGCTGGCAACGACAACGGACTGTCCTTGGGTAATGGGCAGTACATGGCTCGCGGTGTCGTCTATCGCTCGGGAAAGCTGGCCAGTCTCTCCTCCTCCGAAGCCAAGGTGCTTTCGGGGCTGGGCATCACCGACGTCTTCGACCTCCGGTCCCCCTCAGTTGCCGAACGCACGCCGGATGAGGCGATCGACGGGGCCACGAACCATCTGGTGAACCTGTTCGCCGGGGACTCGGCGAGTGGCGGCGACAAGAGCACGGTCGATGGTGCCCAGGAACATATGCGCGCCATCTACCGGCAGTTCGTGGCCAGTGAGGCGCAGCGGGACACGCTTGCCGTTCTGCTGGAGGACATTGCGGTCGCCGACGGTCCGGTTCTGGTGCACTGCACGGCGGGTAAAGACCGAACCGGCTGGGTAGCGGCCATGCTGCAATACATCGCCGGGGCCACGGACAAGGCCGTGATGGCCGAATACCTCGCCTCGAATGACTACCGCGCGGAGCTGGTCCAGAAGGACTACGAAAAGACCCTGCGTGCCGATGGCACCACCGAGGCGGACATCGAGCTGGCTGGTGACGTGGTCGCCGCAAGCTATCTACAAGCCGGTTTGGACGAGATGACCCAGCGCTACGGCGACGTGGACGGCTACCTGCAGGATGGCCTGGGCCTCACCGATGCGCAACTGGAACAGTTGCGCTCGAAGTTGCGGGCGGGCTGACCAGAGTTGTCAGCCGGGGCGTGACCTCACGTTCGGGCCCTGGTCCTGTCAGAATGAACCGTTGTTGGCGTCCCCGGACGCCGGCTACCGGGCGCATAGCTCAGTTGGTTAGAGCACTTCCCTTACAAGGAGGGGGTCGGGGGTTCGAGTCCCTCTGCGCCCACCGCAGAAGTCGGCACAGATTTCGCGCTCTCGTGAACCTCGCTGCCACTGTCCGTGCACGTGCCGGCGCCGTGGCCCCGCACGTGCCCCTGCAGCGGGGTCGGAGTCCTGGGCACCCCAGCTGGCAAGGGCTATGGGATCAGCCCGTGGGTTCGGGCGGCCGCGACCGCTGAGGTGCGGCTGTCGGTGTGAAGTTTCCCGTAGATGTGGACGAGGTGGGTCTTGACGGTGGCCTCGGAGATGAACAGCGCGCGGGCGATTCCCTTGTTGGCCCGTCCGTCGGCGACCAGTTTCAGTACTTCCAGTTCGCGGTCGCTGAGTTGGAGGACTCCGTGGGTCATCCGGTCGGTGACTCGTCGTTCGAGTTCGGGCGACAGGACGAGTCGTCCGCCGGCGGCGTCGTGGATGCCATGGACGATCACCCCGGGCTCAGCGTCTTTCAGCAAGTAGCCGGCTGCTCCTGCCATGACTGCCCGCACGATGTCGTTGTCGTTGTCGTAGGTGGTCAGGATGAGGACGGCGGGCCGTTCGGCACCGCGACGCAGGGTCTCGGTCAGGGTGACCCCGTCGATCCCCTCGCCGAGGCGAAGGTCGCTGAGGACAACGTCGGGGTTCAGGGTGGCGACGAGTTCGAGTGCTTCTTCGGCCGTGGCGGCAGCGCCGACCACCTCGAGGGACGGTTCGCCGGCGAGGAGGGCGCGGAGCCCGGAGCGGACGACGGGGTGGTCGTCGACGAGCAGGACTGTGATCATGGCGTCACGCCTGCCGCGGGAGCGAACGGGACGGTGACCGAGATGGCCGTGCCTTGCCCGGGTTCGCTTTCGATGGCCAGGCCGCCGCCGATCGTGGCGAGGCGTTCCCGCAGCGCCCTCAGCCCGTAGCCTCCGGCCAAGGTGGGTTCTGCGGCGATGGAGGTCGGGTTGAAACCCACGCCGTCGTCAACGATGTCGAGGCGGACCTGATCCTCGGCGCGGGCGAGGGTCACATGGACGTGCCCGGCGTTGGCGTGCCGGCGCACGTTGGCCAGGGCTCCTTGTGCCCCGCGGAGGATGGCCACCTCGGTTGCGGTGTGCAGGCGCGGCAGGTGGGGGTCGATGTCGATGGTGACTTCGGCATTCAGCTGAGCGGCGAGTTCGGTGGTCATTCGTGACAGCGGTGCGGCGAGGCCGCCCGTGGTGAGGTCGTCGGGGGCCAGCGCGTAGACGACGCGTCGAGACTCGGTGAGGTTCTCCGCCGCCGCCGCGCCGATCTGGGTCAGGAGTTCCTGGGTGCGCTCGGGGTCGGTTTCGCGGGTTGCTGCGCGGGTGAGCAGCAGGATGGAGGAGAAGCCTTGGGCGAGGGTGTCGTGAATGTCGTGGGCGAGCCTGGTGCGTTCGGCGTTGACGGCGGCTTCCCGCTGCGCCCGGACGAGTTCATCGGAAAGCGCGTCCGCCTCCGCCTGGGCCTCCAGGACGCGGGCGAGCAGGCTTCGGTGTTCCTGGCCCTCCTGCTCGAGTCGGAGCGCGCCCCGAGCCAGGCCGACGGCGACGAGTGCACCAATGATCGGCCCGAGCACGGCGGCACTGGAGGACTGACCGTGTTGGTTCAGGACGGCGATGGCCATGGCCACGCTGGTTGCGGTGAGGGCCAGGGCCAGCGGCAGGCTCACGACGTGGGCGACCCACATCCAGACGGGGAACGCGAGCCAGACGAAGTCCGGCGACATCGGCATCAGCGCGACCGTTGCGACCAGCAGCGTCACCACCCACACTGCTCTGCCCTTGGGACCGAGGCGGCGGTGCGTGACCAGCCCGGCGACGAAGAGTGCTGCGATGGCACCGCCCGCGAGGGCCACCGGCCAGCCCCGGTCTCCGACACCGCGCACGACGCCGATCACCAGGAGTGCGCCGAAGAGGACGCTCTGGCCGATCCGCAGGAGCCCGGCAGCGACCGAAGAGCTGGACGTTGCGCTCATCGGGGCTCCCTCCACACCCGTCAGGTTAGCTGCGCGCCGGTTGGGTGGCAGGTTCGAAGAGGGTATCGGCCTTGAGTGCAGGCCGCAGGATCAGGAAGAACAGAACGAACGACCCCGTGAGGGTCATGTGACCCAGCCCCGAGATGCCCGCGATCATCGGCGAGTCGGCGAACGCGGCGCCGAGCACCTGCAATGACCCCTTCATGAGCATCATGGTGAAGGTGAGGCCCAGGCCCACGTTCCAGAAGAGCAGGAACCAGCGAAGCCGACGGTCGGCGTCGAGCTTGAACACCTTGGTGACGGCCAGCACGACCAGCAGGATTGTCGTCCCCAGTGCGAGCGCATGGGTGTGAGCCACGGACAGTTGGGTGAAGCCGCTGAAGTCGCGCTGGCGGGTGAACTCGCGGTAGAACAACCCGGACGCCAATCCAAGGGTCGTCCAGACGGCGGCGGCGGTGAACAGTCTCTTGATCATGGTTGGTCCTTCGATCGATGTGGTTGGGTCTTAGGCGGCCGAGCCGAGGGCCCCAGCCAGGTAGGGAATGAGCCAGAGAGCCCACACGGCCAGGGAGAATCGGTGGAACGCCAGGCGGTCGGCCTCGCGGCTGCGAATCAGCACCGCTACGGCCCAGGCGAGGTGGACCGCCATGAGCGCCAGCGCCGCCGCACCGGTCCAGACCATGACGTCGTTGAGGATCGCGGCTGCGCCACCGGCGCTGTTGCGGCGGAAGTCGGCAGCTATCAGGGTCATCAGGGCCGTCCCGGAGGCGTCAAGCACCAGCCCGCCACCGAAGAGGGCGGCATGACGCCACCGAAGGCGGCCGACGCGACGTTCGGACCACACCCCGGTCGTGTAGAGGACGAGGGCCGCGGTGATCAGGGCAATGGCAGGAACAAGCACATCTCCATGGTCGTGAACCGCGGCCCCCGCTTCCACCCGAAGGCATCCATCATTCGATGGACCAGGACGACAGCGCTGGCGCATTCCGCGTGTGTCAACCAGGGGCCGAGGGAGTCCACCGCTGGACTGGCCACCTCAACGCGTTGTCGCCACCGGGCACAATGGGGATTCGTTTCGAATTCCCCCAAGGAGTGATCCGTCCGATGACGCAGCCACCCAGCGAATCTCCGGCTCAGCCCGAGCCGACCTCGACCGCCCAGTCCTCGGCTCGCCGAGCCAGCAGCCCCAGGAAGCTGGTGTGGCTGGTGGCGGGAGTCGCGGTGGTGGTGTTGGGCGTTGTCGCAGTCCTGGCGCTGGGCGGTGGCGGGTCACCGGGGACGGCGCCGCCTGCCGTCACGCCGTCCGCGACCTTGTCGCCGGCCAGCGATCCGAGCACCTCGACGGAGGCAACGCCGACGGAGGCGACCAGTGAGCCGACGGCGTCCGCCACCCCCACCGAGGTCGTGGAGACCGAAGAGGTCAGTTCGAACGAGGAGATGCTCGACCTGCTGTTCCAGGATGTTCTGGGTCCCTCGAACCGCGGCGTGGATCGAGTCTCGTCGGTCAAGCTCGACGAGTCGAGCAACGCCGGAGACCTCATGGCGACGTGGGCCATCAACAGGAATTCCACGGCGGCGAAGCTCAAGAGTGGCGCGTGGGGCGACGTGAGGAAGATTCTCGCCGTGGTCCAGGACTCCGGGGTGCCGGTCGGCAAGATCACCCTGGTCGGGACCTACGCCGAGGGCGCAGGCAAGGACAGTCAGGTGCTGAAGACGATCTTCTCCTGGGCAAAGGTCAAGAAGCTTGACCTGGGCAGCGCCAGTCCGAGCAGCCTGACCGCGACCGCGGATGCCGTCCAAGCTCAGGCGGGCTGGCGCTGAGGCAGGGTCACGACGTCTTGACGAACGCGCTCGCGATGGCCTTGCCGCTGGCGGCATCCGGAATCCACTTGCCGCCCGAGGTCACACCGGGTGGATAGGTGAGGACCAGATCAACAGTGCTTGCCTTCTCCACCAGTGGAGCTTCCTCCCACGATGCCGCCAGCGCGGTGGCATAGGTCCCAGGGCGATTGGCCGGGGTGAGCTTGGTCTGGTCGATCGCTGCGACATGCTGTTTGTAGGACGCGAGCAGGTCGATTCCCCGGATCGCCAGAGTCACGGTCGCGGTACTGCCGTCGATCTGTTCCTTGACGACCGTCGTCTCCACCTTCGAGACACCGGTCCGGGTGGCGTCGGTGACCAGGCTCTGCTGTTCCTCCGTGAGGGTTACCCCCAGCGCTTTCAGCGTCGCCCGATTGATGCCTGCGAAGGAATCGCCGCTGGCGGACGTGCCGGGGTTGTAGGCCTGCAGGCCCGTGAGGTCGCCGCGGAACGCGTCCATGTAGAGCAGGGCCACCTGGCTGGCGGTGGGTTCCTGATCCGCCGGTGCGGTCGTGGACGCCGCCGTGGTCGTCCCCGCGGCCGTCGTGGTGGGGGCGTTCCCCGGTGTGGCCGGGACGCCGGCGCAGCCGCCCAGTCCCACCAATGTCGCCACGCCGATCACCACCCGGACGAACCGGCGCCAGGGTGGTCTCGACCGCGTGCCGCTTCCGGACGGCCCCCCGCCACCAGCTGCCTGCGACCAGGACTCGCCAGTGATGATTGCCCACCTTGCGCGCTCCATCACGCACCTCCCCACCGAGGCCCGCTGGATGTTCGACACCCTGGCTGGGGCCGAGCCCGCCATGCAGCTGCCCCTCACGTCGAGTGTCTCACCAGGGGGCCGGCAGCGCCTCCGAACGCCGAATTCGGGGAGCCGGTGATCGCAGCCGGTCACGGTAGAGTGGTCCCTCGTGACCGCTGCTGACCTCCTCGCCGATCTGGCTGCCCTGGATCGCACCCTTGGCTCCATCGAGGCTGTGCTCGACCCTGCCGCCAAGCGCGTCGAAATCGCCGAACTCCAGGAGCAGGTTTCGGCCCCCGACCTGTGGGACGACCAGGAGAACGCCCAGCGCGTCACGTCGAAGCTCTCGCGCCTGCAGGCCGAGGTGGATCGGCTCGCCGCGCTGCGCGGACGCGTCGACGATCTCGAGGTCCTGATCCAACTGGCTGAGGAGGAGCACGACGCCAGCACCCTCGCCGAGGCGCAACGCGACCTCAAGGGCCTCGGCGGCGACATCGACGCGCTGGAGGTGCGCACGCTGTTGTCGGGGGAGTACGACATCCGGGACGCGCTGGTCACCGTCCGCTCCGAAGCCGGCGGGGTGGACGCGGCGGACTTCGCGGCCATGCTGTTGCGGATGTACCTGCGGTGGGCAGAGCGTCACGGCTACGCCACCGAGGTCTACGACACCTCCTACGCCGAGGAGGCCGGGATCAAGTCCGCGACCTTCACGGTCCGGGAGCCCTTCGCCTACGGCATGTTGTCGGTCGAACAGGGGACACATCGGCTGGTACGGATCTCGCCGTTCGACAACCAGGGCCGACGGCAGACGTCGTTCGCCGGGGTGGACGTGCTGCCGGTGACTGAGGAGACCGACCACATCGACATCCCTGAGGCCGACATCCGCGTCGATGTCTTCCGGTCCTCCGGGCCCGGAGGTCAGAGCGTGAACACCACTGACTCGGCCGTCCGAATCACGCACCTTCCGACGGGGCTGGTGGTCTCCTGTCAGAACGAGAAATCACAGCTCCAGAACAAGGCGGCAGCGCTGCGCGTCCTGCAGTCCCGGTTGTTGGAGCGCGCTCGGGCCGAGAAGGAGGCCGAGATGCGCGAACTCAAGGGGGACGCAGGGAATTCGTGGGGTTCCCAGATGCGGTCCTATGTGCTGCACCCCTATCAGATGGTGAAGGACCTCCGCACCGAGCACGAAGTGGGCAACCCCGACGCTGTCTTCGACGGGGACATCGATGGGTTCATCGACGCCGGGGTCCGGTGGCGGCGCCAGCAGGGTGACCGCTGAGCGGACAGCGTGGCGGTTGGCGGCTTTTCACCCCAACGCATAGACTCCGATGAGGTCGGCCTGAGGTTTTCTCAGGAAACTTCCCCATCGTCGAACCCGGCCTCGGAACACCGTGATCAGATTTGAGGACGTCTCCAAGACCTACGACGGGCAAACGCGCGCCGCGTTACGCCATGTCAACGTCGAGATCGACAAGGGGGAATTCACCTTCCTGGTCGGGGCCTCCGGCTCCGGCAAGTCCACCTTCCTCCGGCTGATCCTGCGCGAGTACCTGCCGACGTCGGGTCACCTCTACGTGGCGGGCCGCGACCTCACCCGGCTGCACAGCTGGAAGATACCGGCTCTGCGCCGCCAAATCGGGACGGTGTTCCAGGACTTCCGCCTGCTGCCGGGAAAGACGGTCTCCGAGAACGTCAGCTTCGCGATGCAGGTGATCGGCAAGCCCCAGTCGCTGATCCGCAAGGTGGTCCCGGAGACCCTCGAACTGGTGGGCCTGGAGGGCAAAGGCGACCGGCTGCCCGAGGAGCTGTCCGGTGGTGAACAGCAACGCGTGGCGATCGCCCGGGCGTTCGTGAACCGACCGACGATCCTGATCGCCGACGAACCCACCGGGAACCTCGACCCGGCCACCAGCATCGGCATCATGAAACTCCTCGACCGGATCAACAAGGCCGACACGACCGTGATCATGGCCACCCACGACGCCACCATCGTCGACCAGATGCGCAAGCGCGTCATCGAACTGGTGGACGGCGACGTGGTCCGGGACCAGAGCAAGGGCGTCTATGGCTACCAGTGAGCCGCGGCGCCGGGGAGAGGCCGCCTGATGCGACACACCTTGAGGGAGACCTGGTCAGGCCTGAAGCGGAATGGCTCCATGACCCTTGCGGTCATCGTCACCATGTGGGTGTCGCTGACCCTGTTCGGTTTCGGTCTGCTCGTCACGATGCAGGTCGACCGAGCCAAGGACGACTGGTACGGCAAGATCGAAATCGGCGTCTTCATGTGCGTGAAGGCCTCCGGCGGTGACAACTGCGACCCGGGCGCGGATGCGACCCAGGCCCAGAAAGACGCGATTGAGGCGACGCTGAAGGAGAACCCGGAGGTCGCCGAGGTCTACTACGAAAGCAAGGCCCAGGCCTACGAGGAGTTCAAGAAGGTCTACGCGAACAACCCGATTCTCGAGTCCATGACCGAGGACATGATGCAGGACTCCTACCGGGTGAAACTCAAGAACCCTGAGGAGTACCAGGGTGTGGTGTCCGCGGTGTCGGGACTCAAGGGCGTCCAAGCGGTGCGCGACCTTCACACGGTCTTGGATCGGGTCTTCGCCTGGCTCAACATGGCCCGCTGGGCTGCCGTCGGCACGAGCGCGCTGCTCCTTCTGGCGGCGGCCCTGCAGATCGGCAACACGATTCGGATGGCGGCCTTCTCGCGTCGTCGCGAGATCGGAATCATGCGCCTGGTGGGCGCTTCGAATTGGTACATCATGTTGCCGTTCCTGCTGGAGTCCCTCGTCACCGCCATCATCGGTTCGGCCCTCGCCTGTGCCTCTCTGGCCGCGGTGCAACAGTTCCTGATCCACGACCAGGCTCAAGTACAGCTTGCGACTGTCAACTGGATCGGCTGGCCGGATGTGTTGATTGCCATGGGAGGCCTTGCGCTCCTCGGCATCGTGCTTTCTATCATTCCCACATTGATTGCGACCCGAAGGTTCCTCCGGGTCTGAGACAACGAACGGGGCAACACGTGCGAAAGGTGACTTCCCCCACCTGCACCACGGGCCCGGGCCACGGTCCGCGTCCGCCCATGGCCTGGCCTCGAGCCCTGGCCGCTGCAGCGCTGGTCGGCGGGCTCCTGCTGAACGCTCTGCCTCCGGCGCGCGCCGACGACTTGGACGACCAGCGCAGCAAGGTCCGTGACGCCATCGCGCAGACCAAGCAGTCGGTGTCGGACTCACGCGAGGAGGTGAGCCAGGCCCAGGGCGCCTTGTCGGACTCCGAGCAGTCGCTTGCCCGTGCGCGGGAGGAGTTGACCCTCACGACGCAGAAGTTGGCCGAAGCCAAGGCCCGCGACGCGAAGTTGTCCGTTGCCCTCCAGGTTGCCCAGGCTGCTCTGGAGGCGGCGACCGCGGCCGTGGAGCAGGCGCGCACTGAGGTGACGCACCAACTGGGCGTGATCGCCGGTGCGGTAAGGACCGCCTACCAGCAACGGAGCACTCTGGCTGAGTGGGGGGTCATCCTCGACGCCGAGACACCGGCGCAGCTCGCCTCCCGGCTGCAATGGACGGACACCATCTTCGACGCCAGTTCGGCCGAGCTGGCCCGCCTGACCGCCCTCCAAGCCGCCCTGGCGGTGGCCGAACAGGCCCGCAGCAATGCCGCGGACACGGTGGTGGAGCAGAAGCGTCGCAGCGCAGCCGTGGTGAGGGAGGTCGCGGCCTTGACTGCCCAGGCGAAGTCCCGGAAGGCGACAGTGGCGGCCCTGGTGGCCACCAACCAGGAGACTCTGGACGACGCGCAGAACGAACTCGAAGCCGATCAGGCCGCCTACGATCGGCTGCAGCGGCAGGAAGCCGCGATCACCGCCAAGATCAAGGCCCAGATCGCGAGGGACAAGGCTGCGCGAGCGAAGCAGGGCAACTCGGGCCAGCCACGTTCAAACTCGCCGAGTTCGAAGGGTTTCGTCTACCCGGTCAATGCGTCGGCCGGTTCTCCCTTCGGCCTGAGATTCCACCCGATCCTGCACTATTGGCGCATGCACTGGGGGCAGGATTTCGGCGCCGCGTGCGGTGCGCCGCTCTACGCCATGGCAGACGGCAGGGTGACTTCGGCCGGCTGGACGTCCAATGGTTTTGGGAACTACACGATCATCAGCTACGGCCGGGTCAATGGTGCCTACCTGTCCAGCGGCTACGCGCACCAGTCGAAGGTCGTTGTTCGCGCGGGACAGAGCGTGAGGCAAGGGCAACTGGTCGGCTACGTGGGAACGACGGGACTGTCGACCGGCTGCCACCTGCATCTCCAGATCTACCGGGACGGGGTGCGCGTCAACCCGATGAAGTACCTCTGAGCAGGCCCGCGTCGGCTTGGTAGGGTGGCGGAGCGCAGGCGAAGGATGGGGAGGGAGCCATGCCACGACCGACAGGGCGGATCATGGTCGCCCAGAACCGTAAGGCCCGACACGACTACCACCTTCACGACCGCTTTGAGGCCGGCATGGTCCTCACCGGGACAGAGGTGAAGTCCCTGCGTCTGGGCCGGGCCTCGCTGGCCGACGCCTTCGCAACCGTGGATGACGGCGAGGTGTGGCTGCGAAACATGCACATCCCCGAGTACGCCTTCGGGACGTGGACGAATCACGCCACCCGCCGCAACCGCAAGCTCCTGCTGCATCGCAAGGAGATCGCCAAGCTCGACCGCGAGACTGCCAACTCCGGCAAGACGATCGTGCCGCTGGCGGTGTACTTCTCCGACGGCTACGCCAAGGTCGAGATTGCCGTCGCCACCGGCAAGAAGGACTGGGACAAGCGCCAGACCATTGCGGCGCGGGACGCCAACCGCGAGGCCGCCCGGGAACTGGCTCAGCGCAACCGGCGCGCCTGAATCCAGCCGTTTCGACGCGGCTCTCCCCGAACTGGGGACACCGGTCGGGCCAGCGCGACGATGGGGCAACTATCCTCGAAGAGCGAGGACGCTTTCGCGTCCAGTTCCTGGTGGAGGGCCCGATGCACACGACCGACCGTTCACACGCCACTGCCTGGTGGGGCATTCCCGCAGCGCTGCTGCTGAGCCTGCTCAGCCTGCTGATCGCTGCGCCCGCCGCGCAGGCCGCCGCCGCGGACGTGTTCGACGCCTTCGACGTCCAGGCCACCCTCAACACCGACGGCACGGTGAACGTGGTCGAGACGATCACGCTGCGATTCGGGTCCTCGTCCGGACGTCACGGGCTGGAGCGCACGTTGATCACGCGCGAACCGGATCCGGACACGGGGCAGGATCTGGTGTACACCGTGGACTACATCAGCGCCGAGAGCCTGACACCGGGAGCCTCGGCGAGCCTGGGTATCACCCACGAGGGGTCGGGCCGCGAAACCTACGTCCAGATTCGGGTGGGCGACGCCGACCGCACGGTTGCCTCGCAGACCGCCACCTATCGCCTGAGCTATCGGATCGCCGGGCTGATGCGTCACTCGGACGCCTACGACGAGCTGTACTGGGACCTCACCGGCTCCTCCATGCCGGCGATTTCGAAGATGACCGCCACGATCACCGTCCCCGGCGGAGCCCAGGGGGTCTTCTGCTCCATCGCTGAGCCGGGGGTCGCGGGGGAGTGCGACAAGGCGACGACCGACGGCGACCAGCGGGCGGTCTTCGCCGGGGCCGTCCCCTCCGGAGAGTTGATGACCGTCTCGGTCAAGGTCGCCTCCGGGCTCGTCTCGCCCAACACACCCATTTTCGAGGAGAACGCCGAGACGGCCCAACAGCGGTTGGGCAACCTCTTGATGGGCTCCTCCAGCGTGGCGGGGGCGCTCGTGGCTCTGGGGGGCTGGTGGGTGGTTCGACGGCGCACCGGTGACCGGCGCTTCCTCGACCTTCCCCCCGGCGTGCTGCCCGCGAAGGGTCAGGAAGGCCGCGAGGGACGGGATCCGAAGAATCTCGAGATCCCCGTGGCGTTCAGCCCGCCGAGGGTGTCGCTCGCCGAGGCCGGGCTGCTGCTTGATGGGGGTGGGGACGTCCGGCACACGACCGCCACGCTGGTGGGACTCGCCGTGAACGGGGCGATCCGGCTGCGCAGTGAGGACCCCCCGGAGGCGACCCTGCTCGATCCGGACCGCGCCACGGATGGGCCGAGCAAGAAGTTGCTGTCCCACCTGTTCGGGTCCGCGCACGTGGTGGCCCTCGACGAGCCCGGGACGATGACTGACGCCCACAACGCCGTCCAGTCCCAGGCCGAGAAGTCGGCGAAGCGCGACCACTGGTTCCTGCCTGCGGCGACCGGCTCCCGGGGCACGGCCCTGCTGACAGTAGGCCTCGTGGCGTTCGGATTCTTCGCGGTCACCGGGTTGGGGGGAAGTGTGTTCTACCTGTGGCCCCTGGGGCTGGCAATCGTGCTGACCGGGTTGTATGCCGCCTCGAAGTTCGCCCAGGTGCGGCGGTCCGGACGGGGCCGCGCGCTGACGGACCAGGTGGTGGGTTTTCGGACCTACCTCGCCACCGCTGAAGCCGACCAGTTGCAGTTCGAGGAGGGCGAGGACATCTTCTCCAAGTACTTGCCGTGGGCGATCCTGTTCGACCTGACCGACCGGTGGACGCGGGTCTGCGAGCAGTTGGTGGCCATGGGACGACTGTCGTCGGCCGCTCCGGACTGGTACTACGGCACGTCCTGGAATCTTCATGCGATGTCGTGGCAGCTGGACTCGATGCAGCATTCAGTGGCCACCGCGGCCGGCCCGCCACCGCCGAGCTTCTCTGATTCCGGGTTCGGAAGTGGCGGCTCGGCGTTCGGTGGCGGGGGAAGTTTCGGCGGTGGCGGGGGATTCTCCGGTGGCGGTGGCGGTGGCGGAGGCGGCGGCAGCTGGTGAGGTCAGCGGCCGGTCAGCGGACGCCGACCAGGTCGCACACGAAGATCAGGGTTTCGCCGGGGCCGATCACGCCGCCAGCACCGCGGCTGCCGTACGCGAGGTGCGGCGGGATCACCAAACGACGGCGTCCGCCCACCTTCATGCCGACCAACCCGTTGTCCCAACCCGGGATCACGCGTCCGGCGCCCAGATCGAACACGAGCGGCTGACCGCGGTCGAAGCTGGAATCGAACTCCTCGCCTGAGGAGTAGGTGACCCCGACGTAGTGAACGGCAACCCGCTTGCCGGCTGCCGCCTCCGGTCCGGAACCGACGTCGAGGTCGATGATCTGCAGTTCGGTGGGTGCCGGTCCCTCCGGCGGGTCAACAAAGGGCTTGTCCATGCGCTGAGCCTGCCGGCGCCCTCGAGGCGCGGTGCCGGGCGCCGGCGACCCGTGAGGGGGATCGAGGACGCGCGCCGGGCAGGCGTTTCCAGGGCCGCGGTCTCCAAGGTGATTCGGGACGCCTACGGCGTGAGCCCGGCGATGCGCGCCAAGGTCAGGGATCGACGAAATAGTTACCGTCCGCGGGTGTCCGCCCGGGGCATGCGCGGCTCCACCTACACCTTGGGCTTCGAGATCCCCAGTGTCTCCAATCACTTCTTCCCCAAGATCATCACCGGTGCCACCGGCGCGCTGGCCGGCACCCGCTATCAGTTGATCATCGCCCCGGCGGGGCCCGAGCACGACGAGGGCCCCCAGGCGATCGAGGTCTTGGCCGACCGCCAGGTGGACGGAATCGTCGCGATTTCCTCCAGGGTGCCGACGGAGTGGCTGGAGAATCTGGCGCGCGGCGTCCCGCTGGTGATGATCGGACGCCACCATGCCGCTGTGCACTACGACACTCTCGTGGGGGACGACGTGAGTGGGGCGACGTTGGCCGTCCAGCATCTCTACGACCTCGGCCATCGCCGTATCATCCACCTCACCCTCGACAAGGCCGGCCCCGACACCGTTCCGGGAACACCCCACGGTCAGCGGGTCGTCGGCTACCGCCAGGCAATCGCCCGACTCGGCTTGGACGAGGAGATCGTCTGGGTGGGTCCCACCCAGGAGGCGGCACGCGTCGGCGCCTTGGAGGTCCTGGCGCTCGCCGACGGGCCGGTTGGCATCTTCGCGGCCCACGATGAGCTCGCCCTCGGGGTGTTGCAGGCGGTGTGGGAGCTGAGGCTGACACCAGGGCAGGCGTCGGTGGTCGGCTACGACGACACCGATGTGGCCGCCCATCCGTACATGTCGCTGACCAGCATCAACCAGTCCGGCACCCAGATGGGTGCGATCGCCGTCCGTCTCCTGCTGGAGCGGATCGCCGGCCGCACCGATTCCGTCCACGAGGTGCTGACCCCGAAAGTGATGTCCCGCAACACGACCGCCGCACCGCAGCCACGCGTCCATCGACCCGCCGGCACCGCGCCTGCGCCCCCCAGCTGACAATCCCGGCCGGCCACAAGTCGTGGCGACCGACAACCAGGAGGTACGAAGAAGTGTCCTTGCCCAAGAAGGGCCGCGCGGCCCTGATCGCCGGCCTGCTGGCCGGTGGTCTCGCCCTCTCAGCCTGCTCCGCAGGCTCGTTGGGGTCCAGCACCACCGCGGCATCCCCCGGCGCTGCCGCCGACGTCACCATCACCCTGCTGGCGGACAACTCCGACCAGACCACCAAGACGGCGCAGGCCGCGATCGACGCCTTCAACGCGACCAAGCAGGGCGTGACGGTGAAGCTCGACACCCGCGCCCAGGGGACTGACGGAGACAACATCGTCAAGACCAAGCTCGCCACCGGCGACATGGCAGACGTGTTCCAGTACAACTCCGTTTCGCTGCTGCAGGCGATCGACCCGGCCAAGAACATCGTCCCGCTCACCGGCGAGGCGTTCATGGCCAATGTGCAGGACTCGTTCAAGCCGTCGGTGACCACCGGTGGCGAGGTCTACGGCGTCCCGTTCGGCCAGGCCATGGGCGGCGGCGTCCTCTATAACAAGAAGGTCTTCGCCGACCTTGGGCTGTCCGTGCCGAAGACCTGGGCCGAGTTCATGGCCAACAACGCCACGATCAAGGCCGCCGGCATCGACCCGGTGATCCAGACCTACGGCGACACCTGGACCTCGCAGCTGTTCGTGCTCGCCGACTTCGCCAACGTGACCTCAGTACAGCCGGACTGGGCCGCCAAATACACCGCGAACCAGGCCAAGTACGTCGACGAGCCCGCCATCAAGGGGTTCCAGCGTCTCGAAGCGGTCAAGAAGGCCGGCTACCTGAACAAGGACTTCGCCTCGTCGAAGATGACCCAGGGTCTGAACAAGCTCGTCAAGGGCAGTGGTGCCCAGTACCCGATGCTCACCTTCGCGGTGTCGGCTTACACCAGCCTGTCCGACGACGCAGCCGCGAACATCGGCTTCTTCGCCCAGCCCGGCGACGACGCGTCCACCAACGCCCTGACTGCCTGGTCGCCGGGTGGCCTGTACATTCCGACCACCACCACCGCAGGCCCTCGTCGACGACTTGTCCGAGGCCGAGTTCACCGCGATCGCGCTGGGCGAGTTCGGCGCGCTGAGTGAACGCGGACTTGGCGTCCCGCACTACGTTGACGCGGGCACCGGCCTGCGCGACACCGCCGGGGCCACCGGCTCCCACTGAAGCATTTCTGCGCCTACAACGGAGAGGACCGCCGCACCGGCTACGGCCTGGCTGACCGGGGCGACGCGATCGACATCCGGGCGTCCACCGCCGTGCTCCAGGACCTCTACCTCCGGCCGTTCCGGGACGCCCTCGACGCCGGCGCCTGGTCGATGATGGGTTCCTACAACCGCCTGAACGGCGAGTACGCCTGTGAGAGCGACTACCTGCTGAACCTGCCGCGGCGGGAATGGGGCTGGCGCGGCTTCTATTGCCCGGACTTCCTGTTCGCCGTCCGCGATGACGCGAAGGCGCTGGCGGCCGGCCTCGACCTCGGTGCTCTGGGCGGACCCGGTGGGCGCACCGCTCAATTGGTCGCCAGCGCACCCCCAGGAGTGGTGCGGACCGCGGTGGCGAACCTGGTGCGGGCCCTGATCGGCTCGGGGCTGGCCGACCACCCGATGGGCGACCCGGTGATGCCCTCGACAGCCGAGCATCGTGCCCTGGCCGAGCGAACCGCGATCTCCAGTTTTGTCCTGCTGCGCAACCAGGACGCAGCCCTGCCGCTGGTCGACGTCAGCTCGCTGGCTCTGATCGGGCCGACCGGCCCCGACGCCGGCTTTGTGGTGGGGGGCTCCGCCGCGGTCTCGTTGCTGGCAGAGCGCCTGATCACTCCGGCCGACGGGGTGGTGGCCCGCTCTGGGCAGGTGCGGGTGGAGCTGGCGCAGGGAAGCTACGGGGATCGGCCGCTGCCCAGCGTCCCTTCGGCTGCCTTCAGGCTGCCGGATGGCTCCGGGCCGGGAGTTGAGGTGGAGTTCAGCGATGCGACCGGCAACACCTGGCTGGAGACGCTCGCCACGATCGACTTCGCGGTTGATCCGAGCGCCCCCACCGCTCGCTGGCCGCGCCGCTGGCGGACCCGCCTGGTCAGCGGGGTCACCGGAAGCCACCGGCTCAGCCTGCTGGTCGGTGGCCGGGCGACCGTCCACCTCGCCGGGCAGCGGATCATGGTGGGTTCGCGGGAAGCCGAACAGTTCCTCCACGGTCCGCGCTACCCGCTGCAGGCGGTCGTCGACCTCACCGCCGGGGAGCCGGTCCAGCTTGAGATCGACTACGAACCCGGACCCGCGATCACGATTCCGCCGATGGGTCTCGGCCCGACGCTACGCCTGGGCTGGCAGCCGCCGGACGACCTGATCGCGCAGGCGGTCGCGGCCGCGGCACGCTGCGATGCCGCCGTGGTGGTGGTGACGATGGCCTCCGGCGAAGGGATGGACCGCGATGGCCTGGCGCTGCCGGGGGACCAGGACGAATTGGTGCGCCAGGTCGCCGCGGTGAACCCGCGCACCGTTGTGGTGCTCAACACCCCGGGTGCCACCCTGCTGCCGTGGCTCGACGAGGTGGCTGCGGTGCTGGCCGTCTGGTACCCGGGCGAGCGCTTCGGTTCCGCCCTTGGCGCCGTCCTGTTCGGGGAGGCCGAACCGGGCGGACGGCTTCCGCTCACCTTCCCGCACCGGCGCGAGCACCTGCCCGGCGGTGACCACGGGCCGGATGAGGTGCCCATGGTGATCGACTACGACGGCGATGGCGGCATCGGCTACCGGTCGCCGGGAGTGCTGGAGCACGGGTGCGTCTTCGGCTTCGGGCACGGCCTGGGGTACTGCCGGACCAGCTGTGAGGTGACGGCAGTGGACCGGGACGGGGCCGGGCTGGCGTTGCAGTTGACCGTCGCCAACCACGGCGAGCGGGAGACCGTCCATGTGGCCCAGCTCTACGCCCAGCTTCACTCGGGCACCGAACGTGAACTGGTCGGACTGGCCAGGATCCCACTGGCGCCGGCGGAACGCGCCACCGGCGAAGTCCTGATCGGTCCGGAGGCCTTTGCGCGGTGGGATGCCCGGGTGGGCCGGCGCACGCCGGTTTCGGGCCGTCATCTACTCACGGTGACGACCTCCGCCACCGCTTCCGGGACAGACCTGATCGTGTCCGTCGAAGACGGTCGAGTGACCGGCTGGGAGTTGCTTGGCCTCGACCCGCGCGCGGAGTAAGCTTGTCTAGCTGGGGACTTTCGGGTTCCCAGCGCACAACTCAACAGGGGGTGACTGGTTTCGACTTGGGACGGTAGTCCCAGGAGAAGCGGGCCGAGGATCCAGGGACATCTCGTTAACGACTCCTGGAAACCAATAAGTGCCAATACATCGCGCACTGACTTCGCTCTCGCTGCCTGAGCAGTGACCGAAGGGTCAGCCCGGACGCGCCTTCCGTCCGGTTCCTGGCCTCATCTAGAAGGCTTACTGCACTGACTCTGTTACCGGGTCAGCGCAGGAGCATTTAGGTAACTGGGCCTGTCCACCACGTGCTGGCGCGAGGGTGGGGGCCAAGTAGAACGACTAGCCAGCTGCGCCCGGAGAAGTCCTGGTTCACCTCTTGAGGACGCGGGTTCGATTCCCGCCACCTCCACCGGAGGCAGTAGGCCACGAAGTGGCCGATACCTCCACCCCTGTTGTCGCCTGCCCAGGCCGTCCACGTCGGACGGGCTGGGCAGCTGTCGTTGGTATGGCCTACCTGCCAGACTGGGTGCCTCACAAAGGAGGGGCATGGACGACATGGGGCCGGGCACACTCCTGGTGGCCGGCGTGGGCACCTCGGACGGGGTCTTCGACGGCACGGTCGTGCTGATCCTCGACGCCGACGAGTCGGGGACCGTGGGGGTCGTGCTCAACAAGCTCAGCGAGCTCGAGCTCGACTCCGCCCTGCCGCAGTGGCGGCCGCTGGTGAGTGTCCCGGCGGTGTTGTTCGACGGCGGGCCGGTCTCCCAGCAGGGCGCGGTCTGCCTGGCACAGCCGAAGCTGGACAGCGACGATCCCCCTGGCTGGCGAAGGCTCTTCGAGCGGATCGGCCTGCTCAATCTCGACACTCCGGTCGAGATCGCCGACGGCGCGTACACCCACCTGCGGATCTTCGCCGGCTATGCGGGCTGGGGGTCCGGCCAGCTCGACGGCGAGCTGGAGTTGGGCCTGTGGCACGTCGTCCCCGCGCTGCCAGTGGATGTGTTCGACCCCGAACCGGAGACCCTGTGGCGTCGGGTGCTGCGGCGACAGGGGGGCGATCTCGCCCTGCTCTCGACGTGGACGGCGATGCCCGAACTGAACTGAACGCCCCGCGTACACTGAAGCGGTACTCACCAAGGGAGGGTTGGTGCATGTCTGAGGGTCATGGCAGCACGCCTCGGATCCTGGTCATCGATGACGATGACGCGCTGTCGGAGATGCTCGAGATCGTCCTCGGCTCCGAAGGGTTCGAAGCTCGCTGCTGCCGCACCGGTGATGCGGCGTTGTCAGCCTTCCGGGACTACCGGCCGGATCTGGTGTTGCTCGACCTCATGCTGCCCGGTCGGGACGGGGTGGACGTGTGTCGCGACATCCGCGCCGAATCCGGGGTGCCGGTGGTGATGCTCACCGCCAGGTCCGACACCAGCGACGTCGTCCATGGGCTGGAGGCCGGGGCCGACGACTACATCGCCAAGCCGTTCAAGACCCAGGAGTTGGTCGCCCGGATCCGCACCCGGCTGCGGCGACACGTGCCCACCGAGCCCGACGACGACGACGTCCTCCGCATCGGCGACATCGTGATCCGGGTCGACGAGCACACCGTGCGGCGGGGCGACACCGAGATTCCCCTCACTCCGCTCGAATTCGACCTGCTGCTGGCGCTGGCCCGCAAGCCGCGGCAGGCGTTCACCCGCGAGGTCCTGCTGCAGGACGTATGGGGCTACCGTCACGCCAGTGACACCCGCCTGGTCAACGTCCATGTGCAGCGGCTGCGGTCCAAGGTGGAGAAGGATCCCGAGCGTCCCGAGATCGTGGTGACCGTGCGGGGGGTCGGGTATCGCTCGGGAGAACCCAAGCCAGCCTCATGAGTCTGTCGCAAGGGATCGCCCCCCGACGCCTGTGGTCACGGTCGCTGCCCTTCCGGGTGGTGCTCCTGACGATGGCCGCCGCGATCCTGATCCTCGCCGCAACCGGGGTGTTCCTGATGCAGCAGTCCAGCAGCGGCATCATGGAGGGGAAGACGCAGGCCAGCGCTGCCGAGGCGTCAGCGGTTGTCCAGAGCATGCAGCGGGACCTCAACACCACCGACCTGCGGACGACCTCCGTCAACGAGCGGATCACCCGGCTCGCTCGTGAAGCGGCCAACCGGGGCCAGGTGGGCAACCAGTACTTCGTGGTCGTCGAAACCCCCGTCTCAGAGATCGGCACGGCGGGACTTGCGCCCTCGAGCATTCCGGACAACATCCGAGCGGCGGTCACCGGCAGTGACGGGCTCTGGAGCACCCCGACCATGATCACGTTCACCGGCGCCCAGGCCAACCTGCCCGGCCTGGTCGTGGCCGCCAGCCTGCGAGCGCCAGGGCAGGAGCCGTACCCGGTCTTCTTCCTGTTTCCCACGAGCCAGGAGGAGCGGACGCTGGCGGTCGTCCAGCAGGCAACCCTGGCCACCGGGGTCTTCCTGCTGGGCGGGCTGACGATCACCGTCTACCTGATCGCGATGCAGGTCCTGCGTCCGATCAGGGCCGCGCGACTCGCGGCGGAACGGCTGGCCGCAGGCCATCTTGAGGACCGGATGGCGGTCATCGGGACCGAAGACCTGGCCTCCCTGGCGATGTCGATGAACCACATGGCCGAGGAACTCGACAAGAAGATCACCCAGCTGGAGAACCTGTCCGCCGTCCAGCAACGCTTCGTGGCCGACGTGTCGCACGAGTTGCGGACCCCGCTGACCACCATTCGGATGGCCGCCGAGGTCCTGCATGCGAACCGCACGGGCTTCGACGCGCTGGCCGCGCGCTCGTCGGAGTTGTTGTCGACCCAGTTGGATCGCTTCGAAGACCTGCTGACCGACCTGCTGGAGATCTCTCGATTCGACGCCGGGGCAGCTGAACTCGCCCTCGACGAGGTGGACCTCAGTGTTCTGGTCGCCGAGGAGGTGGAGGCGGTCACCCCGCTGGCGACTCAATTCGGCACCCACCTGGTGGTCGACGCTCCGCTGCCCTGCGTGGCGGAGGTCGACCCGCGACGGATCCGGCGGATCGTCCGCAACCTGATGACGAATGCGATCGAACATGGTGAACGGCACCCCATCACGGTGCATGTCCGTGGCGACGCGGAGGCCGTGGCGGTCGCGGTCCGGGACCACGGGGTCGGTTTGACCGCCAGTCAGGCTCATCAGGTGTTCAACCGATTCTGGCGGGCCGACCCGGCCCGCGGCCGGCGGGTCGGGGGTACCGGGCTGGGCTTGTCGATCGCGCTGGAAGACGCGCACCTGCACGGTGGGTGGCTGAATGTGTGGGGCCGTCGCGGTGGGGGTGCTCAGTTCCGCTTGACGCTGCCACGCCGGGCGGGTGAGACCCTGACCACGTCCCCGTGGCCGCTGGTGCCACCGGAGTCGGAGGGGGTGCGCGGTGCGCTGTCGGCTTCGTGAGGCACTGGTCGGCCTGCTGGTGGCAGGCCTGCTGGCCGGCTGTGCGACCGTCCCGACCTCCGGGCCGGTGCGAACCCATGACGCCTCGGACCAGCAGGTCAACTCCTCGGTGCAGGTGGCTCCCGTCCCGCCCGCGGACGGGGCGTCGGAAATGCTCGTCGTCGAGGGCTTCCTCCACGCGATGGGCACCGACCAGACCGACTACCAGATCGCCCGGCAGTACCTCACCCCTGCCGCCAGCGAGGCTTGGCACCCCGAGACCGGCGCCAGCGTGTACGCCGACGGCACCCTGCCGACCGAAACGGAGTCGTCGGTGGTGCTGCTGGCGACCGTGGTGGGAACCCTCGACTCCGGAGGCGGTTACCAGGAACTGCCCTCGCAGCTGCGCCACGATTTCGGACTCGTCAAGAACGCACAGGGCCAATGGCGGATCTCGCATCCCCCGCGAGGCCTGCTGATCTCCCGCTACCACTTCACGACGTTCTACACGGGGGTGGAGCTCAACTTCCTCGACCGGACCGGGGTGTCCCTGGTGCCGGATCCCCGGTTCTTCCCTCTTCGCGCCGATCTGCCCGGCACCGCCGTGCGTGCCCAGCTGGCGGGTGCCAATCGCTGGCTGGCCCCCGCTGTCAGGAAGTGGGATTCCGGGACCATCACAGCCGAGCGCGTCACCCTCACCGCCAAGGGACTCCTCGAGATCAGCCTCGCCGCGTCGGCGAAGTCCCTCCCCGACAAGGAGCGCCGCTCCCTGATGGCCGAATTGGTGCAGACGGGAGTCGGCCTGCCGGGGGTCACGGCCGTGCGGTTCCTGGCCGACGGTGCTGTCTGGACGCTGCCTGGGGCCGGTGCCACCGACCTCACCCCCCGGGACTTCCCCGGATTGTCGCCCACCGCCGACCAGGCGCCGGGGCGGCTGTTCGTGTCCCGCGACGACAAGGTCCACCAGTTCGACATCGACGTGAACTGGTCGGATGCGGTCCCGGTCGCTCCCGGGCTCACCCGTCCGGGGGCACTGGCCGTGCGAGGCGATCTCGGTCAGATCGCCACCGTGTCGCAGGATGGGCGGAGGGTGCTGCTGTCCGCCCCGGCCGCCGCGGCATCGAGAGTCGTGGCATCGGGGAGCGGGATGCTGCGTCCGGACTTCTCGCGGCAGGGGGAGTTGTGGGTGCTCGGTGGCGCGACTCGGGCTCGCGACTTCATCGTCCTCGGCGGCAGCGACTCACACCGCCTGGAGTTCACGGTCTCGAAGCTGCCCAACGCGTCGGTGCGGGCCTTCGCCCTCTCTCCGGACGGGTCCCGGATGGCCCTGATCCTTCGCGGGGACGACTCAGACCAGCTGGGGATCGCCCGGGTCGTCCGCACCGGCGATGCGGTCGGCCTGGAGGAGTTCCGTTCATTGGCCGTCTTCTCTTCGATCGAAGCGGGGCGCAGGCTGCTGGACGTCGGGTGGACCACGGGAACCCAGATGCTGGCGCTGGTCTCCCACCCGGACCAGGCGTTGAGCGTGGTCCGGATCGACCAGGACGCTGCCCTGTCGGAGGACATCGGCCCCAATGAGGTGCGCGGCCTGTCCGAGTTGGCCGTGGTGCCCGGACGGCCGGCGGTGGTACGCGGTGGCGCCGGGGCGTACCGCTACGAGGGGGACTTCAATTGGAAGCTGACCCTGCCGAATGTGGACCACGTCGCGTACTCCGGCTGAGCCTGTGGAGGCGTGAGGCGGGAGGGTGCGGCGTCGCGACACTGTGGGGCGTGTCCGGTCCCGCGTTGCATGCCCTCGCTGATCTCATCATCGGCGCCCGCTGCGCCGGCTGCGGCCGGCCCCAGTTCGGGTTGTGCCGACACTGTCGGGCCGCTCTGCTGGCGATGCGACCCCTCGAGGTCCACCGCCATCTCGCCGACTTTCCGCGGACGGTCGTCGCAGGGGAGTATGGCGGTGTCCTGCAACGGGTGATCCTGATGGCCAAGGAACGGGGTGGACTGGGGCAGTTGCCGATCCTGGGCTTCCTGGTGGCCCGATCGGTCGCCGGACTCCTGCTCCGCGCTGACGCCAGCGCCGCGCCGGTGGTGCTGGTGCCGGTTCCGTCCGCGAGGTCGGCCGTGGTGGAGCGAGGGCTCGACCTGACCGGAACGCTGGCCCGCACCGCAGCCCTCCGGCTTCGTCGGACCGGACTGGACGTCCGGGTGACTGCCGGCCTGCGGCTGGTGCGGACGCCGCGCGACCAGGCTGGGCTGGGCCGCCACGAGCGGCTGCTGAACCTGCAGGGAGCGTTCGCGTGGCAGGGACGGCCACCACGCATCGCAGTGGTGGTGGATGACGTCGTGACCACCGGCGCCACCGTGAGCGCGGTGTCCGGGGCCCTGCGCGAGGCCGGGGTGGGGTTGATCGGAGCCGCAGGGATCGCCCACACAGTCAAGCGCGGGGGCGTCCGGTGAAGGACGCCCCCGCGCGGGGAGGGACTCAGACGGCCTCGGGCCCACTTTCGCCCGTTCGGACCCGAACCACGGTATCCACGGGAATGATCCAGATCTTCCCGTCACCCACCTGACCGGTGCGAGCGCTCTGCAGGATCACCCCGGTCAGGGCCTCGGCCTCCTCGTCCTCGACCAGGACTTCCAGGCGAACCTTCTGGATGAAATCGATGGTGTATTCCTCGCCACGGTAGACCTCGGTGTGGCCGCGCTGGCGGCCGTAACCGCTGACCTCACTGATGGTCATGCCGCCCACGCCGTGGCGAATGAGAGCCTTTTGGACCTGTTCCAGCATCTCGGGCTGGATGATTGCGGTGACCAACTTCACTTCGAGGCTCCTGTCTTCTCGAGCTCGGGCATGTCGTCCTTGGTCAGGACGAGGGTGCGCTGCACCCGGGAGGAGTAGTAGACCGGGCTGAGGTCGTAGCCGACCTCGCTGTGCTCGGCCAGATCGATCCCGCCGAGTTCGTCAGCGGTGCTGACCCGCCATCCGATGGTCTTCTTGATACCGAGGGCGATCAGGTAGCTGAGCACGAAGGCGTAGATCATGACGGCGAAGGCACCAATCGCCTGACGCCACAGCTGATCCAGTCCGCCACCGTAGAACAGCCCGGCCTTGCCCGCAGGGCTGGAGGGATCGGCGAACAGACCGATCAGGAGGGTGCCGGCGAGGCCGCCCACGAAGTGGACGCCGACCACGTCGAGGGAGTCGTCGTAGCCGAACTTGTACTTCAGGCCAACGGCGTAGGCGCACAGGACACCGGCGATGCCACCGACGAAGATGGCCCCCAGCGGGCTGACCGAACCGGCCGCCGGCGTGATCGCCACCAGGCCGGCGACGACACCCGAGGCAGCACCCAGGGAGGTCGGGTGTCCGTCCCGGAGCCGCTCGACAGCCAGCCAGCCGAGCATGGCGGCGCTGGTCGCGACCAGCGTGTTGACCCAGGCCACGGAGGCAGAAGTCCCGGCGCTCAGCGCCGATCCGGCGTTGAACCCGAACCAGCCGAACCACAGCAGGCCGGCGCCGAGCATCACCAGGGTCATGTTGTGCGGACGCATGGGCTTCGAGCCGAAACCGATGCGGGGCTTGAGCACGAGGGCGAGCGCCAGAGCCGAGATGCCGGCATTGATGTGAATGGCGGTGCCGCCGGCGAAGTCCAGGGCCCCCAACCAGTTCGCGATCCAGCCGCCGTGTTCGCCGGTGAAGCCGTCGAAGGCGAAGACCCACCCGGCGACCGGGAAGTAGACCAGCACACCCCACAGGATGGTGAAGACGGTCCACCCGCCGAAGGAGGCCCGTTCGGCGATCGCACCCGAGACCAGAGCCACCGCGATGATGGCGAAGCAGGCCTGGAAGGCGACGAAGGCGAGAGCGGGGATGGTTCCGGCTGCCGCCTCCGGGCTCATCAGGCCCTGGAGGCCGGCGAACTCGAACGGGTTGCCCAGCAGGCCGAAGAAGGTCGGTCCCTCGGGTCGGGAGGCGCCCACCTCGAACCCGATCGAGTTCCCGAAGGCCATGCTGTAACCGAACAACACCCACAGGACACCGATGGTGCCCATCGAGATGAAGCTCATCATCATCATGTTCAGGACACCCTTGGCCCTGACCATGCCACCGTAGAAGAAAGCGAGACCGGGGGTCATGAGCAGCACCAGTGCGGCGCTCGTCAGGACCCAAGCGGTGTCGCCTGCGTTGATTTCCAAGATCATGGGATTAGGTTCCCGGAGTGCTGTTACACGGCAGCGGCCCTGGCGTTACGGCCCGGTTATCCCGTGTTACAAGCGTGTTGCTCCTCGCGAGGTGGGGGGTCGCCACAACACGGCTGCAACCGGGCCGGAGTTCTGGCAAAGCACCCCACTCGCGACTACGTTGGGGGTATGGCACCTCGGCTCGTGCAGCTGGTTCCTCGCCAGATGCGGGCCCGGTGCCACGCCTATCTGTCGGTCGCGCCCCGGCGGGACCGACCCGACCAAGGAGGTTGACATGGACGTCCTCGTAACCGGCCGCCATTGCCAGATCCCAGATGATTTCAGGGCTCGGGTGGAAGAGAAGCTGACCTCGATCGAGAAACTCAAGGACCGGGTGATACGGGTTGAGGTCCAGGTGTCGGCCTACGGCTACAAGCGGCAGCCAGATCAGGCGACGCGCGTCGAGATCACGTTGCGGAGCAAGGGGCCAGTGGTGCGCGCTGAAGCCTCCGCCGACGACAAGACGGTCGCCTTCGACCATGCCCTGGATCGCCTGAAGTCCCAGTTGCGCCGGGCCTCCGACCGCCGCAAGGAGCACCGTGGGTTGCGGACCCAGCCCTCGATCGGTGACGAGCAGCTCGTCGCTCAGGTCGAAGCCGAGGCGGCCGAGCGTCCCGAGATCCGCAAGATCGCCGGACTGGAAGTCCACGGGGACGGCCCGCTGGTGGTGCGTGAGAAGTTCTTCGAAGCAACCCCCCTCACCCTCGCCCAGGCCTTGGACGAGATGGAACTGGTAGGGCACGACTTCTTCCTCTACGTCGATGCCGAGTCGAAGGCTCCCAGCGCGGTCTACCGCCGGAAGGCCTACGACTACGGCGTGATCCACCTCGCGATGGAATCGGCGGAACTGAAGGCCGCCGCTGAGTAGGAGTGTGCTGGGGGCGTCCGAGGCCCGGCGGGTCGCCCTGGCAGCCCAGGGATTCGGCTCCCCCCACCCGCAGGTGGTGGGGATGCGCCAGCTCCAACAGGTCGTTGGACGGGTCGCCCAGCTGCAGATCGACTCGGTCAATGTGGCCGTTCGGGCTCACGAGATGCCCCTCTTCGCCCGACTGGGTCCCTACGACCTGGGCCTGCTGAACCGGGCTTCCGGCACGAACCCACGCCGCGTCTTCGAGTACTGGGGACATGCGGCCTGTCTCATCGACGTCGCCCTGCAACCCGCCCTGCGGCATCGGATGGCGGCCCAGGTCGATCGCCCCTGGCCGGACGTGCTCCGGATCCGGTCCGATCACCCCCACCTGTTCGATGAGGTTCGCCACCTCGTGGAGCGCAGCGGCCCCGTCACCGCGCGCCAAGTGACCCACCCGGACAGTCGCACTGCCGGTTCCTGGTGGAACTGGTCGGACGCCAAGCACGTGCTGGAATGGCTGTTCGCGACCGGTGAGCTGACCGTTGCGGGCAGGAACTCGCAGTTCGAGCGGCTCTACGACACCCCGCAGCGCGTCCTGCCGGTGGCGGTCCACGCCGCCTCGACTCCCGACGTCGACGAGGCGGAGGTGATCCTGGTGCGCCGAGCCGCCGCCGCGCTGGGCATCGCGAGCGCTTCCTGCCTGGCGGACTACTTCCGGATGAGCACGGCCGCCACGGCCCGGGCGATCTCGCACCTGGTGGCCGCCGGTGAGCTGCTCGAGACGGGCGTGCGGGGGTGGCAGCGACCCACCTACTTGTGGCATCAGGCTCGGGTGCCACGGCGACTCACTGTCGACGCCCTGGTGAGCCCGTTCGATTCGCTGGTCTTCGAGCGCCGTCGCCTGCTGGAGCTCTTCGGCGTCCACTACCGGATCGAGCTGTACACGCCCGCTGCCCAACGCCGCTACGGCTACTACGTCTACCTGTTCGTGATGGACGACACGATCGCGGCGCGGGTCGACCTCAAGGCCGACCGGAGCCGGGGGGTGCTGCTGGTGCAGTCGGCCTGGCTGGAGCCGGGCTCGCCTGAGGCTGAGACCGCGTCCCGACTCAGCGGCACTCTGGCGTCGATGGCCGCCTGGCTGGGCCTGAGCGGGGTCGACGTGGTGGGGGTCGGCACCCTGGCGCCGGCACTGCTCGCCGGCGCCAGGGTGCCGACCCGGTTCCTGCTCAGGTGGGGGATCAGGCGGTGGGGGTCGAGTCTGCCGCGTGCCGCTGGGCGTAGGCTTCGTCCTCGTCGCCGGCGTTGACGTGAGTCGGATCGAGCACGCGCTTGAGGAAGGTTCGGGTTCGCTCATGCGTGGGCTTGCCGATCACTTCGGCGGGCGGCCCCTCTTCGACGATGACACCGCCGTCCATGAAGATCACCCGATCGGCGACCTCCCGGGCGAAGGCCATCTCGTGGGTGACGACCATCATGGTCATGCCACCCTGAGCGAGGTCCCGCATGACAGACAGCACGTCACCGACCAACTCGGGGTCGAGTGCTGAGGTCGGCTCGTCGAACAACATCATCTCCGGGTCCATCGACAGCGCCCGGGCGATCGCCACGCGCTGTTGCTGACCGCCCGACATCTGGGCGGGGTAGGACCCTCCCCGATCGCCCAGACCGACTTTGTCTAGGTTCGCCTGGGCGAAGGCGCGGGCCTCGTCGGGGTTCTTCTTCAGGACCCGGATCTGCGCAATTGTGCAGTTCTCGAGAGCGGTCAGGTGGGGGAAGAGGTTGAAGCTCTGGAAGACCATGCCCATCGTGGTGCGCAACCGGTCGATGTCGGCGTCGGGATCGGTGATCTCCTCGTTGAGGATGAACACCCGGCCCTGGGTGGGTTGTTCAAGCAGGTTCACGCAGCGCAGCAGCGTCGACTTGCCCGAGCCGGAGGGCCCGATCACGCACACCACCTCGCCGCGATGGACGGTGGTGGTGATGCCTTTGAGGACCTCCAGGTCGCCGAAGGACTTGTGCAGGTCGTAGATCTGGATCTCGTCGTTGCGGTTGCCGGTGGGGATGCTGGGGGTCGTGCCCGTCATCGGGTTGCCTTCCTCTGCTTGGCCTCCATGCGTCGCACCAGGTAGGTCAGCGGGAGGGTGATGATCAGGTAACAGAAGCCGGCCACCACCAGGGGCGTGATGTTGGCGTAGGTGTTGGCGAGGTTTCGGCCGAACTTGGTGAGTTCATACCCCGAGGCGAACAACCCCAGGACGTAGACCAGTGAGGAGTCCTTGGTCAGCAACACGAGCTCGTTGGTCAGGGGCGGCGTCACGATCCGGAAGGCCTGGGGGAGCACGATCCGCTGCATCGACATCCCCGGTGACATCCCCAGTGAGCGCGCGGCCTCGATCTGCCCCTTGGGAACGGCCTGGATTCCGGCACGGATGGTTTCCGACATGTAGGCCGCTGTGACGATCCCCAGGGCCACCCAGACCGTTCCGTAGGGGTCGAAGGGGAAGGAGAAACCGGGAAAGGCCACGCCCATCAGGCTGAAGGCCAGAAGCACGATGATCGCCGGGACGCCTCGGAAGAACTCGGTGTAGATCGTCGCGAGCCAGCGGTAGGGAGCGACCTGGGAGAGCTTCATCAGCGCCAGGACGGTGCCGAAGGCCAAGCCGAGCACGAACGCCCCGGCGGTGTAGATGATGGTGTTCAAGAAGGCTGCGCCCAGTTCGGGTCCCAGGGTCTTGAGTACCAGGTCGGGTCGCAGGAACACCTGCTGAACCTGGCGACCATCGATGGTCAGTGCCGCGACCACGACGAGGACCACCAGTACCCCGTACTGGATCACCCTGGTGCGTTGCGCCCGCTTGCGAGGCGAGAGTCGCTTGGCCTGTCGGGGAGCTACCTGGCTGGTCGTGTCACTCATGGTCTCCTCATTCAGGTTCTCGTCGGGTGGCGGGCGTGTCCGCCGCGGACGGCGGACACGCCCGGGTGGCTCAGGGCTTGACCAGCAGGGCCTGGGTGGCCGCGAAGTAGCCCTCGGAGAAGGGGGCGGCCTTCTCGCGTTCCGGGGTGATGGTGATGGCGGCTGCGCCCAGATCGCACTTCTTGGCGGCGAAGACGGACCCGGACGTGATCTGGCCGAAGTCGATGTCGACGATCTTCTGCGGAACGCCCAGCTTCTTCGCCACGAGGTCGACCAGGTCCACGTCGAACCCGATGATCGTGGTGTTGTCGGTGTCAAGGAACTGGAACGGCCGGTAGGCGAGGTGGGTGCAGGTCGTCAGCTTCGACGGATCCACCAGAACAGGCTTCTCGCTGGAGGTCGCCGGAGCCGTGGGCGCGGTGTTCGCCGGGGCGTCGGTGCCGAACCACTTCTGGTAGATCGTGTTGTAACTGCCGTCGGCGCGGGCTTCGGTGAGCGCGGCGTTCACCACTGCCAGCAGGCCGGGGTTGTTCTTGGAGACGTTGAACCCGTATTCCTCGCCGGTGGCGAATTCCTTGACCACCTTGGTGGTCGGGTTCTGCTTGGCGAAGTCGTAGAGCACGCCGTTGTCGTTGATGGCCGCGTCGGCACTGCCCGCCAGAACAGCATTCACCGAGCCGGGCAGGTCGTCGAACACCTTGATCTCGTAACCGAACTCCGCCTTGTGGTCTTCGGCGTACTTCTGGCCGGTGGTATCGGTCTGGACGGCCAGGACCTTGCCCTTGAGGCCGGCGAGATCGACGATCGGCGCCTTCGTGGAGGAAGCGGTGGGCTGGGAGTAGTTGGCGCACCCAGTGAGGGCGAGCGCCAAGGCTGAAGCAGCGGCGAAGACGCTGAGCAGTCGTTTCATCGTTGTCCTTTCAAGACGTAAACGGCTGCATCTTCCCACCGGAACGTTGCAGTTTGGTGTCAACTTCAGGGCTGAGACACAAGTGTGACCTGGTTCGGGGCCTGGGGGCCGCCGTCGCGGCGCGGTGCTGCGTCGGCCGCTCGCACTAGGATGGTCGAGCTAACCACTATCGATGAGGAAGCGCGGGCACCGTGGGTCTACTGGACAAGATGCTGCACATGGGCGAGGGCCGCACCCTGAAGAAGCTGCGGGCGGTCGCAGACCAGGTGAATTCCATCGAACCGGACTTCCTGGAGATGTCGGACGAGGAGCTCCGCGGCCAGACGAAGGTGTTCAAGGATCGGCTCGCCGACGGGGCGACGCTTGACTCCCTGATGCCGGAGGCGTTCGCCACCGTCCGTGAAGCCAGCAAGCGGGTTCTGGGCAAGCGGCACTTCGACGTCCAGTTGGCCGGTGCCGCCGCGCTGCACTGGGGCAACATCGCCGAGATGAAGACCGGTGAGGGCAAGACCCTGGTCGCGGTCCTGGCCTCCTACCTCAACGCGCTGGAAGGAAAGGGCGTTCACGTCGTCACCGTGAACGACTACCTGGCGAAATTCCAGTCCGAACAGATGGGCCGGATCCACCACTTCCTCGGCCTTGAGGTCGGGGCGATCTTGTCGGCCATGACTCCAGCGGAACGCCGACGGGCCTACGCCTGCGACATCACCTACGGCACGAACAACGAGTTCGGCTTCGACTATCTGCGCGACAACATGGCATTGTCGGTGGACGACTGCGTGCAGCGCGGCCACCACTACGCCATCGTGGACGAGGTCGACTCGATCCTGGTGGACGAGGCCCGGACCCCGCTGATCATCTCCGGCCCGGCCGAGGACAACTCCGCGTGGTACCCCGAGTTCGCCAAGCTCGTTCAGGCGCTCAAGCGTGACGACCACTACGAGGTGGACGAGAAGAAGAAGACCGTCGCGGTGCTTGAGCCCGGCATCACCGCCGTCGAGAACCGACTGGGCATCGACAACCTCTACGAGTCGGTCAACACCCCCCTGATCTCCTACCTGAACAACGCCATCAAGGCCAAGGAGCTGTTCAAGCGCGACAAGGACTACGTCATTCTCGACGGCGAAGTGCTGATCGTGGACGAGCACACCGGCCGCACCCTGATCGGTCGCCGCTACAACGAGGGCCTTCACCAGGCGCTGGAGGCCAAAGAGGGCGTCCAGATCCGCGACGAGTACCAGACCCTCGCGACGATCACGCTGCAGAACTACTTCCGGATGTACTCCAAGCTCGCCGGCATGACCGGCACGGCGAAGACCGAGGAGTCTGAGTTCCAGAAGATCTACGGCCTGGGAGTGCTGCCGATCGAGACCAACCGGCCGATGATCCGCGTCGACCAGGCGGACCTGATCTACCGCACCGAAGCGGCGAAGTTCGATGCGATCGTCACCGACGTGGTGGCTCGGCATGACAAGGGACAGCCGATGCTGATCGGCACTGCCTCGGTCGCCAAGTCGGAGTTGCTCAGCAAGGCGCTCAAGAAGGCCGGCGTCGCCCACGAGGTGCTGAACGCGAAGAACCATGAACGCGAAGCGGTGATCGTCGCCCTCGCCGGGCAGAAGTCCGCAGTCACGGTGGCCACCAACATGGCGGGACGTGGCACCGACATCATCCTGGGCGGTAACCCCGAGTTCCTGGCCGATCAGGTGCTGCGCTCGAAGGGTTTCGATCCGGTCGAGGATCCCGACGGGTATGAGACGGCGTGGCCCGAGACGCTCCGGGAGATCGAATCCCAGGTGGCCGACGCCCACAACGAAGTCGTCGAACTCGGCGGGCTCTACGTCATCGGTTCGGAGCGCCACGAGTCCAGGCGCATTGACAACCAGCTGCGTGGTCGGTCCGGGCGCCAGGGGGACCCGGGGGAGAGCCGTTTCTACCTCTCCCTCGAGGACGACCTGATGCGGCTGTTCAAGTCGGACGTCATCGACTGGGTGCTGCAGGCGCTGAAGATCCCCGAGGACGTCCCGATCGAGAACAAGCGGGTGTCGAGTTCCGTTCAGTCGGCCCAGGAGCAGGTTGAGGCGCAGAACTTCGAGATGCGTAAGAACGTGCTGAAGTACGACGACGTGATGAACCGGCAACGTCACGCGATCTACGCCGATCGTCGTCGGGTGCTGGAAGGCGCTGATGTCGAAGAGCAACTGCGGTCCACGGTGAACACCGTCGTCGAGCAGTATGTGCGCAGCCTCACCGAAGGCTTCGTCGAGGATTGGGACTTTGAGGCACTGTGGGCGCAGTTGCGCACGCTCTACCCGGTCA
Organism: Propionibacteriaceae bacterium; assembly: GCA_016717345.1. Lineage (GTDB taxonomy): Bacteria > Actinomycetota > Actinomycetes > Propionibacteriales > Propionibacteriaceae > Propionicimonas. The sequence continues at coordinate 114,546 of JADKFR010000006.1, read as the reverse complement.
CCCTCGAGGTGGACGACTACACCGGCCGCAACGACCTGACCCCGGACGAGCTCGTCGCCGATTTCCAGGCCGATGCCCAACTGGCCTACGACGCGCGGGCCGAAGCGCTGGGAGCAGAGACCATGCGCGAGTTCGAGCGCCAGGTGCTGCTCACCGTTCTGGATCGCAAGTGGCGCGAGCACCTGTACGAGATGGACTACCTGCGGGAAGGCATCGGCCTGCGGGCGATGGCCCAGCGCGATCCGCTGGTGGAGTACCAGCGCGAGGGTGGCGACATGTTCAACGCCATGATGGAAGCCTTCATGGAGGAAGTGGTCGGCTACCTGTACAACCTCGACGTGCAGGTCGAGCAGCAGCAGCCGACCCCCGCCCTGGTCACGAATGCTGACGGCGCGCCAGTGACAGCGGCCGACCTGCTGGCCCCCGCTGCGGACTCGAATTCCCCCGTGGCCGAGCAGCCTCGGGTGCCCACGCCCCAGGAGTCGGCGCTCACGAAGCGTCCCAGCCTTCAGGCGAAGGGGCTGGCGCCGCGGAAGCAACGTCCGATGACCTACTCGGCACCGAGCGAGTCGGGGGAGCCCGCGAAGGTGGCCACCGCAACCAGCGACGACCCGTACGCCGGGGTGGGCCGCAACGCACCGTGCCCGTGCGGTTCGGGTCGCAAGTACAAGGTGTGTCACGGGCGGGGTGCCGTCGCGGCGAACTGACTCCTTCACCCCGCCCGGTTGATCACCTGGGCGCGAAGCGCGATTTCGAGGTTGGTCCCGACCCAGCCGCTCTCGCGACGCGCCAGGCGGAGCGCCGCCGCTCGTGAGGCGCCATGGTGCCGCAGGTGTGCTGTCACCTCGACCACGCCCGGGGTGGGGGACTGCAAGCGGAGCGACCGCAGCCGCACCCCCCAGGCGACTCGGCTCCGACACAGGTGCTCCAGCAAGGTGATGAGGTCGGGCTCCAGCCAGCGTTCGAGTTGAACCGGCGATCGTCTGCCCGCCAGCGCCTCGACGATGGCGATGGTGACCGACGCAGCCACCTGGCGGGCTGCCGGTTCCACCGTGTCGGCGTGGTCAAGGATCTCGGGGACACTGGCCCAGGGCAGGACGGGGTGGTCCGGTGCGAGCAGGACGGGCTCCAACAGCCGTCGCGCCGGTGGGCGTGTGTGCTGGGCGGCCAGGCACCGTGGAGGTGCAGTGAGGGTGCCGGCCGGTGAACCCGGCTGATCGAGGTGCGGCGCGACAGGCATGCGGTTCTCCTGGTGGGTGGTCAGCCTCCACTGTGACCCCCTGGGAAGCCGATGAACGATCCGGCAAGCCAATCTGTGGATAACCCCGCAGCCGGACGGTGAGGCACCTCAGCCGGGCGAGGGCCGCGGCTGAGTAGGGTTGGGATCGTGAGCGATCTCGTCTCGGCCGCCGAGGCCGCACTGCTGGCCCGCGACCAGGACATTCAGCCGTGGAAGCAGGCGTTCGTGTGCCTGCTGGATTCACCGCTGAGTCGAGAGCAGCTGCTGGATCGGGTCAACGAGCGGATCGGCTACGCGCCCAGGTTCCGTCGCGTGGTGGCCGGCTGGCCGCGTCCGACCTGGGTCGACGACGACGGCTTCATGGCGTCCGGCCACGTCCGTGAGGACCGGCTGCAGCCCGGGAAACAGTTGCAGGACTGGCTGGCCGGGCGGTTGGCGGTCCCCTTCGATCGCGATCACCCGCTTTGGGAGGCGTGGCTGGTGCACGGCGTGGCCCGTGGCCGGCCCGCCGTGGTCGTCCTCTCCCACCCCGCCTTGGTGGACGGCTACGACAATGTGCACCTGCTCCAGGAGTTGTTGGACGAGTACCCCACCCCGATCGGGCAGGAGGCCCCGGTCTGGCAGGCCGCCGGCGCGAAGGCACCCGGCTGGGCCGACCTGCTGAGCGGCTGGGACGATCCACTGCGCACCCTGCAGGAGGCGGCCACAGGACTGGGCGGCATGCTGGAGAACGCGGTCCGCACGCTGGGGGCCGCCGCCCGTCCCCACCACGTGGCCGGTGTCGAGCTGGACCTCGCCACGCTGGCCGGTATCAAGGAGCAGGCGGGCTGCACCACCCACGATGTGTTGCTGGCCCTCACCACGGCGGGAGTCCGCGGCTGGCTGATCGACCAGGGCCGCCTCCCCGAGGACCTCGTCGCGTTGGCACCGTTGGCCGTCACGGAAGCCAACCTGCTGGAGAGCGCCATCGGATGCCGGATCGCGCCGCAGTGGATCGCCCTTCCGATCGGTGAGGCCAATCCCGCCACTCGACTGGCCACGATCGCCACGCTCACCAGGGCCCGTCTGGACACCGGGGTTTCGGTGCCCGCGCGTGACCTCATGGACCTGGCCGGGTTCGCCCCGCCCACCCTGCACAGCCTGGCCGCCGGAACGGTGGCCGTCGGCCGACCGCATCGGGTGTGGGTGAGCAACGCGCCCGGCCCCCGAGAGCCGCGTTACCTGGGTACCTCACGGGTGACCGGGGTGTACAGCCTGGTCGCCACCACCGACGACCAGGAGATCACGGTGTCGATCAGCAGCTACCGGGGGCGGGTGACCATCGGGGTCACCGCCGTGGCGGAGCTCAAGCACTTCGCGCGCGACGTCAGCAGCGAACTCGGCGTCCTGAGGGCCGGAGCCTGACATGGCAGGACTGGTCTTCGTCCCGCTCAACGGTGACACCCTGCGGACGTGGGCAACGACCGGAGTGCTGGCCGGCAACGTTCGAGGCTACGCCGTGACCCCGACGATGGCGGACGCGTTCGGCTTCACCGACACCACGGACGAGGACGCCGAGCACACCGCGTTGTGCATCGCCTCCCTGGCGGCGCTCCTGGCGGGTGGCGTGCGGTTGGTGGGCGTCGCGGACACCGATCACCTGAACGACCCGGCAGACGCGGAGTTCGGCAGCGTCAGCGTGAGCGATGTGCCGTTCACCCGTGTGACGGCACTGTTTGCCGGCGCCGAACCGGCCACGGTCGAGGGGGTGGCCGGAATGGCGCTGGCAACCGCCTGGGAACGCGAGGATCTGCAGGAGCTCTTGTCCCGGGGGGACCTGCTGTGGCACGGTGCCGGGGAATGGCCGGTGCTGACCGACGGCACCCGGGCCTAGGCCGCGGAGGAGGGGGATCAGATGCCCAGATCGATCTGGAAAGGCGCAGTCTCGTTCGGGCTGGTCACCATCCCGGTCAAGGTGTACGGGGCCACCGAGACCAAGGACATCAGCTTTCGTCAGGTGCACGCCGAGGATGGAGGGCGGATCCGCTACAAGCGGGTCTGTGAGGTCTGCGGCGAAGAGGTGCCCTACGCCCAGATCGCCAAGGGCTTTGAGACCAGTGACGGCCGGATGGCGATCCTCACCGACGAAGACTTCAGCGGCCTTCCCGAGGCGCAGGGCCGGACGGTTGATGTGGTGCAGTTCGTACCAGTCGACCAGATCGATCCGACCTACGTGGAGAAGACCTACGTGCTGGAGGCGGAAGGCCCCGGCATCAAGCCGTACGTGCTGCTGCGTGAAGCGCTCCTGGAGGCCGGAAAGGCAGCCGTCGTGAAGGTGGCGCTGCGGTCGCGGGAGACGCTGGCCCTGATCCGTCCGGTGGACGGGGTGCTGCTGATGCACACGATGCTGTGGCCCGATGAATTGCGGGACACCGGCTTCGCCGCCCCGGCCGACGAGGTGAAGGTGAGTGACGCCGAGATCGGCATGGCCACGATGTTCATCGAACAACTCAGCGGTGACTTCGACCCCAGCCAATTCAGCGACCGCTACCGTGAGGCGCTGGAACAGGTGGTCCAGGCGAAGTTGGAGGGGGTCGCCGTCCCCGAGGAAGACTCCGGGACCCCGCGCCAGGCCGAGGTGGTCGATCTGGTGGCCGCGCTGCGGGCGTCGGTGGAGGCCGCCAAGAAGCGCCGCGAAGAGGCTGCGGCCAGCTGAACTTCCGGGCGCTGGAGCCGGGATGCCAGCGGATGCCCCCGGCGAGTAGCCTCTGGGCATGGATGCCATCACGTCGGTACCGGTTCCGGTCAACGAGCCTGTTCACAGCTACGCCCCCGGCACCGCCGAGCGCGCCACGATCGCCGAGGCGTTACGCGCCCGCGCCGCGCAGGTCGACGACATCGCGCCGATGATCGGCGGCGAGCTGAGCGCCGATGGTCCGGTCCTGGAGGTCCGGATGCCGTCCGATCACTCCACGCTGCTGGCCAGAGTGCACCAGGCCACCACCCAGCACGCCACCGCCGCCATCGGGGCCGCCATGAAGGCCAAAGCCGAGTGGGCGGCGCTCCCCTTCGACGAACGGGCCGCCGTCTTCCTGCGGGCGGCCGACATGCTGGCGGGCCCGCAGCGAGACGTCATCAATGCCGCCACCATGCTGGGCCAGGGCAAGACCGTGCAGCAGGCCGAAATCGACGCGGCCTGCGAACTGATCGACTTCCTGCGATTCAATGTCGCCTTCGCCAGTGAGTTGTACTCCCACCAGCCGATCAGTTCGCCCGGGGTCTGGAACCGCATGGACTACCGACCGCTTGATGGCTTCGTTTTCGCCATCACGCCGTTCAACTTCACTGCGATCGGGGGCAACCTGCCCACGGCACCGGCGTTGATGGGCAACACCGTCATCTGGAAGCCGGCCCTCACCCAGACGGTGTCGGCCCTCGCCTTCCTCCAGGTGTTGCGGGCGGCGGGACTGCCTGAGGGGGTCATCACCTTGCTTCCTGGTCACGGCGCCGGGATCTCCGATGTGGCGCTCCGCAGCCCCGACCTGGCCGGGATCCACTTCACCGGTTCGACCCGGGTCTTCCAGAGCCTGTGGGCCACGGTCGGTGAGAACATCGCCGGCTACCGTTCCTACCCGCGCCTCGTGGGCGAGACCGGGGGCAAGGATTTCGTCGTCGCACACCCCAGCGCCGACGTCGCCGCGCTCACCACAGCGCTGGTCCGGGGTGCCTTCGAATACTCCGGCCAGAAGTGTTCGGCGGCTTCGCGCTGCTACCTGCCGCGGTCGATCTGGGAGGGCAAGCTCGACCACGGGAAGCTGCTCATCGACCAGATCGAGGCACTGCAGGTCGGCGACGTACGCGACTTCGCCCACTTCACCTCGGCCGTCATCGATGAGCGCGCTTTCGACAAGCTCGCCGGAGCCATCGAGCGGGCCAGGTCGTCCGCCGATGCCACCGTGCTGGCCGGGGGGACGTACGACCGCAGTCAAGGGTGGTACATCCGTCCCACCCTGATCCGCTCGGACAACCCCTATCAGGACATCTTCACCACTGAATACTTCGGGCCCATCCTCGGCGTCTTCGTCTACGAGGACGACCAGTTCGGCGAGGTGCTCGACCTCATCGACAAGACCTCGACCTATGCCCTGACCGGTGCCGTCTTCGCCACCGACCGCTCGGCCGTCGAGCTCGCGTCCCAGCGGTTGCGTCACGCCGCGGGCAACTTCTACGTCAACGACAAGCCGACCGGCGCGGTCGTCGGCCAGCAGCCCTTCGGCGGCGGTCGGGCGTCGGGAACCAACGACAAGGCCGGATCGGCCTGGAACCTGATGCGCTGGGTGAGCCCGAGGTCTATCAAGGAGACCTTCGTGGCTCCCACGCAGGTCGGCTATCCCCACATGCAGCCCGAAGGCTGATCGGTTCAGCGACCGCCTCGGGTGCGCCGGCTGCGGCTGGAAGGGGCAGGTCGCGAGCCCGCCCGTCGGGTCGGGCCGGCAGCCGGTGGCGCCGGGACGCCGGTGCCCTGCGCCGCTCGGGCCTGAGCCGTCCGCGAGCTGTTCACCGTCCGTCCTCGGACGATGCCGATGAACTCCTCGATCAGGGGGTGCGGATCGTCCACCCCCCAGGCCACGGCGATGGTCGTCGGGGCGGCGTCGGTGATGGGCCGGTACACCAGATCCCGTCGGCTGCCGGCGCGTGCCACCGAGTGCGGCAGGCGCACCAGGCCCGCACCCCAGGCGACGCGATCGAGCGCGTCGGCGGACTCGGGGTCGAGCATCGTCTCGCCTGCCAGATCGGCGCAGGTGATGTCGTCGAAGGCTGCCACCGGATGGTCCTTGGGTACCACGACCACCGGTACCTCGTCGTAGAGGCGGATCACGTGCAGGCCATCGCTCAAGATCGGGAGCCGGACGAAGCACAGGTCCACCTCGCCCGCGTCCAGCACCTGTCGCTGGGACGGCCGGGCGACCTCGACGACCGCCAGTGGCTGCTTCGGGAACCGCTGGGACCAGACCTTGCGCCACTTCGTCAGGGTCACGCCGGGAACGTAACCGACCCGCAGGGAGGGAGCCCTGGAGGATCCGGCTGCGGGCGGTTCGGGCACTGTCACGAACGAAGGCTAGTACGTCGTGCGTCAGCGGTGCGTTGGACGGCTAGGCTGCCCCGGTGAGCCAGACCATGAAACCGACAACCGCGGCCAGCAAACTCGGCATCTACCTGCCCGCGGCTCCGCCGGAGTTCCAGCGCTCACCGATCACCCGGGACGAGCTCACGGCGCTGCGCGAAGACCCGCCGCTGTGGCTGAGCCAGTTGCGCCGTCAGGGCCCGTTCCCGCGCGACGTGGTGGCCGGCAAGCTCGGCGTTTCCCGCTCCGGGCTGGTCCGGGGCGGGATCGACACGGCGCTGGACGCCGACGAGATCGGGGCGCTCATCGCCGACCCGCCTGCCTGGCTGATCGAGGAACGGGATCGTTACCGGGCGGTCATCGCCGAGCGCGAGCGGCTCAAGCAACGCCCTACCCGCCGCTGAATCAGCGGCGGGGGCGGAGTGGCTCGGAGATGATGGCGTCGGGCCGGGAGCGCCTCTCGGCGCGTGGCCGCTCGAAGCGGCGATAGTTGGAGCCCGGGGCTACCGCGGCCCGACACCTCGAACGAGAATAGGCGGCCCGGGCGATGCACCCAAATCGAGGGCCGTCACTGCAGGGTCCCCGCCCGCCACAAACGAGCACTGGCGCCCAGGTCGTCGGCCATCTTCTGCAGCCGCCCGGCCTGGATCACCGCCCGTGAGCCGTGGGTGATGTCGGCGCGACCTGACGACACGACGTGGCAGAACGCCGCCGCCCGCTCCAGGGCGACGGCGAAATCCCCGACGAAAAGCCCTCGCAGGATCTGGTCGGCGACCCGTCGGACCTCCTGAGGGCCGGGCGGATCGACCCCGGCCACGGCATGGTTCGGTTCGGTGAAACGGATGCCGGCCGCGTACTCGCGTGCCACTCCGTCCGGGTCGCTCTCCACCCATTCCCGCAGCAGATACAGACGCCACAGCACCCCGGGCAGGGTGCGCGCAGGCCGGGAGGACCAGAGCTCGGCCATCGTGGACAGCCCGATCTCCTCCCCGAGGCCCAGCAGCCGTTCGGTGACCGCTGGATCGTCGGCCGCCCGGCCGGTGTGCAGCAGGACGGCAGCCGTTTCATGGGCGGCGTGCAGGGCCGCGATCGGGTCGCTGCGCTCACCCAGCACCTCCAGGGCGGCCGGCTCCCGGACGCTGGGCCGGTGCGGCTTGCGTGGCGTGGTCATTCCGCAAGGCTAGCCGGGGTCACGAGGGCCAGGTTCGAGCCACCTGCTGCTGCATGTTGAGCGCTTCGATCAGCAGGGGGGCCGCCTGTTTCTCCAATCCTGGTCCGAACAGCGGGATGGCGACCGTCAGTTCGCCTTCGTACCGGAGCAGGGAGCCCGCCCCGTGGGCTGACAAGGTTGCGGTGCCGAGCAGTTCGACCGGCATTCCCGCGACGGTCACCCGGGTGGCGCCCCGGCGCCCTCCGTCCGACGTCGGCTCGGCTTCCCACGCGATCTCGTCACTGACCGTGATGGTCGGTCCGGTGAAACGCTTGATGGAGGGATGGTTGGGCATCACCCGACGTGAACCGGTGAGGAGCCCATCGACGAAGGCGGAGTACTCCAGGGGTCCGGTGGCCCGGCAGACCGCGTCCAGGAAGCTGCGGTCGGTCAGCATTCGGAAGGCCTCGTCCACGGCCTGCGGGAAGTCGTTCGTGGCGCTGATGTGCATGACGACCATTCTGGGGCATGCCGGCGGAACGGCCCCCGGGAAGGGGTGGCGACGCTCCGGTCGCGCTGTGCCGCCGCTGCCGGCGCCCCCGCCCGGTTAGGGTGAAGGCAGCGCGCTTTGTCAGTGAGGACCCAGGCGTGAGAAGTGAGGTGACACCCGTGGGCGTCCTGCTCCGTCAGTCCCTGCTCGACGCTGTCGTCGGGTCCGCCGCACGGCACCTGCCGTGGCTCGATGCCGACGTGGTCGCCGGCTTCGTCCGGTTGTACCTCCAGCACGTCCCCGACGATGAACTGACGTCGCTGAACCCGGACGTCCTGGCTCGACTGATCACTGCCCACCTGGAGCTGGGGCGGGTGCGGGGAGCTGACCACCACCTCGTGCGGGTGTTCACCCCTTCCATCGCGGACCAGGGCTGGAGTGCGGAGGGCTCCACCGTGGTGCAGGTCGTCACGGCGGATCGACCGTTCCTCGTCGACAGCCTGGGGATCGAACTCGGTCGCCAGGGCTGGAGCCTGAAGCAGCTGTACCACCCCCAGCCTCAGGTGCAGCGCGATCCGGACGGGCGATTCCTGGCCCTGGGGGAGGGTGCGGCGGCCAAGCCTGCCGCGCGCGAGTCCTGGATCACCATGGTGGTCTTTCCGCCCCTGGGCGTTGCTGCCGCCGAGCTGGCGGACGAACTGGCTGCTGGGCTGCAGGCGACGCTGGACGAGGTCAGGATCGCCGTCGACGACTGGCAACCGATGGTGGCCAGGGCCAGGGCGGCCGCTGACGTGCTGGAGCACGCGGCGAGCCCGCTCGATCCGGTGCAGGTCCGCGAGGCGGTCGAGCTGCTGAGGTGGCTGGCGGGGGGACATTTCGTCTTCCTCGGCTACCAGGAGTACGCCTACGACAGTGATGGTCTCCATCGGGTGCCAGGCTCGGGCCTGGGGATCCTGCGCGGGGATGTCGATCCCCCCGGCACCTTCCACGCCCTCCCGGCCCTGGGCGGTCAGCAGGTTCTGGTGATGACCAAGGACCCTCGCCGCTCGCGCGTCCACCGCGGTTCCTACCTCGACTATCTGGGGGTCCGGCTCTACGACGGGAACGGGGACCTGGTAGGCGAATCGAGGTTCCTGGGGCTGCTGGCGGCCGCGGCCTACACCGAATCGGTGTCCCACATCCCGGTGCTGGCCGCCAAGGCTGAGCGACTGGTGGCGCGCAGCGGCTTCGAGGTCAACTCGTATGGGGGCAACGCCGTTTGGCAGGCCATCAACACCTACCCCCGGGACGAGCTCTTCCAAGCCGACCTTGACGAGTTGGCTCCGATCGTCCTCGCGGTCGCCGCGCTTCGGGAGCGCCGGGTGGTGCGAGCCTTCGTCCGCCGCGACCGGCACGGCCAGTTCGCCACAGTGCTGGTCTACCTTCCCCGTGACCGCTACAACACCGCCGTGCGCCAGCGCATGTCCCAGGTGGTGATGGACGAACTGTCCGGCGAATCGTTGGAGTACACCTCGCTGGTCTCCGAATCGGTTCTGACACGGCTGTTCTACGTGATCCGGCTCTCGATCGGCTCGCACGGGTCGGACGACGAGGAGGCCCGGATCACCGCCCGCATCGAGGCGGCCACCAGAACCTGGGAGGACGGCTTCGGCGAGGCCGTGCGAGGGATCCCGAGCCAGGCGCGCGGGGTGGAGTTCACCGAAGCCTACGAGGAGGCCTTCAGCCCCCAGGTCGCGGTGGACGACCTCCTCCTGGCCAACGAGCTCCGGAACCCCGCCGACCTGCGCTTTTCGCTCTACCTCCCGACGGACGGGGAGGACCCCTCGGACATCCGACTGAAGGTGTTCGCGTTCCAGCCGATGGAACTCACGCAGGTCATGCCTCACCTGAGCGTGCTGGGCGTTGACGTCGTCGATGAGCGGCCCTACGAGTGGGAGCTGCGGGGCCGGCGGGTGCACCTCTTCGACTTCGGACTTCGGCTCCCGGCGACGGTTGAGGTGACGGCCTGGGGGACGTCGGACCGTGAGCGATTCGTCCAAGCCTTCGAGGCGTCGTACCGGGGTGCCTGTGAACCTGGACGGCTGAACCGGCTGGTCCTGACCGCAGGGTTGACCTGGCGACAGGTCAGCTGGCTGCGAGGCGTCTCGCGCTACCTGCAGCAGGCCGGTGTGGGCTTCAGCCAGCAATACATCGCCGACTGCCTGACCGCCCACCCGGATGTGGCGATCGACCTGGTCCAAGCCTTCGAGACCCGGTTCGACCCGGCGGCGGTCAGCGAGCCCGCCGACCGCGAGGCGGCCCTGGCGTCGGCATGGGGGCGGCTCGAGGTGGCCCTGGAGGCCGTCCCCAGCCTCGACCACGACCGGATCCTGCGCATGTTCGTGGCGGTGATCAAGGCCACCGTCCGCACCAACGCCTTCGCCGACTCCCCAGCGTTGGCCTACAAGATCCTCCCGAGCGAGCTGCCACTCCTGCCGGAACCTCGGCCGGCGTTTGAGATCTTCGTCTACTCTCCGCGGGTGCAGGGGGTTCATCTCCGGTTCGGACGGGTGGCTCGCGGCGGGTTGCGCTGGTCCGACCGCAAGGAGGACTTCCGCACCGAGGTGCTGGGACTGGTCAAGGCCCAGACGGTGAAGAACACCGTCATCGTCCCGGTCGGGGCCAAAGGCGGCTTCGTCCCGCAGCAACTGCCGGACCCGGGGTTGGATCGCGCGGGCTGGCAGAGCGAAGGCGAAGCCTGCTACCGGATCTTCATCGAGGCGCTGCTCAGCGTGACCGACAATCTGGTGGCCGGAGTCATCGTCCCGCCGCCGAGGGTGATCCGCTACGACGGGGACGATTCCTACCTGGTGGTGGCTGCCGACAAGGGGACGGCGAGCTTCTCCGACCTCGCGAACGGCATCGCCCTGGCCCACGGGTTCTGGCTCGGGGACGCCTTCGCCTCGGGTGGCTCTGCCGGCTACGACCACAAGCGGATGGGGATCACCGCGCGTGGTGCCTGGGAGTCGGTGAAGCGGCACTTCCGGGAAATGGGGGTCGACTGCCAGACCACCGACTTCACCTGCGTCGGGATCGGGGACATGTCCGGAGATGTGTTCGGCAACGGCATGCTGGCCTCCGACCACACCCGGCTGGTCGCGGCCTTCAACCACCTGCACATCTTCCTGGATCCGGACCCCGACGCGGCGACGAGTCATGCCGAGCGGCAGCGGTTGTTCGCCCTGCCCCGCTCGAGTTGGGGCGACTACGACCGATCGCTGATCTCGGCGGGGGGTGGGGTCTACGAGCGAGCGAGCAAGTCGATTCCGATCAGCCAAGCGGTGCGACGCGCGCTTGCCCTGCCCGATGAGGTGAGGCGTCTCACGCCGCCCGAACTGATTCGGGCGATCCTGACGGCACCGGTCGACCTGCTGTTCAACGGGGGGATCGGCACCTACGTCAAAGGTGCCGCTCAGCCCAACTCAGAGGTGGGCGACAAGGCCAACGACGCCGTCCGGGTCCACGGAGCGCAGGTGCGGGCCCGTTGTGCAGCCGAGGGTGGAAACCTCGGGTGGACGCAACCCGGGCGCGTCGAATACGCCCTCGCAGGGGGCCGGATCAACACCGACTTCATCGACAACTCCGCGGGCGTCGACACCTCCGATCACGAGGTGAACATCAAGATCCTGCTGGCTGCCGAGCTGGAACGCGGGCGGCTGGCGCCGCAGGAACGAGGTCCGCTGCTGGCTTCGATGACCGACGAGGTGGCTCAGCACGTGGTGGGTCACACGGTTGAGCAGAACCTGGCGTTGGCCAACGCGATGTCCCGGGCGGCCGCCCTCGCCGGCCAACACGAGGCATGGCTACGCACCCTGGAGGCGGCCGGGTTCCTGGACCGGGGGTTGGAGTCGCTGCCGACCAGCGACGAGATGGCGCTGCGGATCGCCGGTGGGCGTGGCCTCACCCGCCCCGAACTCGCCGTGGTGTTGTCCCACACGAAGATTGCGTTGAAGAAGTGGATGCTGGCGACGGAGCTGCCGGAGGACCCTTATCTCGCCGACCGCCTCCTCACCTACTTCCCCCAGGCCTTGCGCGAACGGTTCGCCGACGCCATGCCGCGGCATCCACTGGCGCGCGAGATCATCACGACGGTGGCCATCAACCGGTTCGTGAACTCTCAGGGCTCCACGGCCTACCACCGGCTGTCCAGTGAAACCGGGGCGGGGATCGCCGACGTGATCCGGGCCCAGCTGGCGGCTCGGGCGATCTACCACGTGGGGGTGTCCGAAGTCCTCCTGGAACGCATGAACGACCTCGACGCCGATCTGGTGACCGAGCTCCGGGTGCATCTGCGCCGGATGGTCGAACGGGTCACCCGCTGGCTGCTGCACAACCGTCGCTCCCCACTCGACATCAGGGGGGCCATCGGCGAGTTCGTCGACCCGGTGGCGGCGATCTGGGAGGGGCTCAGGCGGCGCGACACGGCCCTCCAGCACGGCCGGGCAAAGGCTGACTATGACCGGTGGGTTGCCAAAGGGGCGCCCGCCGAGTTGGCCGCGACCATGGCCACTGCGGCCCATGCGCATTACGCCCTGGGCATCGCCGCGATCGCCGGCCGCCTCGGGGTGGCCCCGGAGCTCGCCAGCGACGTGTTCTTCGCCGTCGCCTCCCGGCTCGACCTCGACACCCTGGTGGATCGCATCGACGTGTTGCCCCGGCAGTCCCGCTGGGACGCCATGGCTCGCGCAGCGCTGCGGGACGAGCTGCTCTCCGTCCATGCCGAACTGACGGCCGACGTCCTGTCGCTCGGCCAACCCGGGGAGGACGCCATCATGATGGTGGATCGCTGGCTGGCCTCGAAGGTGTCCGCCGCCGATCGGATCGCCACCTTGCGCTCGGTGTGCGAGGGCGAGCCCGATCTGGCCCGCATGAGCGTTGGACTGGGAGTGGTGCGGGGCCTGCTGCGGTAGCCGGGCCGGGCGGCCGCGCCCTGGGGCGCCACCCCCGCGAACGGGGTGTCGGGTGCCTAAGCTGGCGCCACCATGACCATCGATCTCCATACCCACAGCGCAGTCTCCGACGGCACCGACTCGCCGGCCGACCTGGTGGCAGCCGCCGCCCGTGCCGGACTGACCGTCTTGGCGCTGTGCGACCACGACACCTTCGACGGCCTGGCTGATGCCGCCGCTGCTGCCCGCGGCAGCACGGTGAGGCTGCTTCCGGGGATCGAGATCTCGGCCCGGCTGGGGGGAGACTCGGTGCACCTGCTGGGATACGGCTGCCGCACCGCTGACCCGGCCCTTACCGCCGAACTGGCCCGCATTCGCGAGGGACGCCGCCGCAGGGTGCCTGCGATGCTGGCAGCGCTGGCCCGTCTCGGGATGCCGCTGGAGTTGTCCGAGGTTGCCAGGTTTGCCGGCGACAGCCCGTCGGTCGGCCGTCCTCACGTCGCGGACGCCCTGGTGGCGCGTGGCTACGTTGCCGACCGGAATCAGGCGTTCGCCCGGTACCTCGCTGATGACGGACCCGCCTATGTGTCCCGGTACGCCACCGAGGTGGCCACCGGCATCGATCTGGTTCACCGAGCTGGCGGCGTGGCAGTGATCGCTCACCCCTGGGGCCGGGGAGGCGAGCGACAGATCACCGAATCCCTCCTGGTCGGCCTGGTGGGGAGGCACGGGCTGGACGGGATCGAAGTCGACCACAACGATCACACCCCGGCCCAGCGTCGTTCGTTGCGCGTCCTGGCCGATCGCCTGGGGCTGCTGGTGACTGGATCCTCCGACTACCACGGACTCGGCAAGCTCAACCACCCACTGGGCTGCCACACCACAGCACCGGCCGTGCTCGGCGAGATCGAGCGCCGGATCGACCTGTTCGGGGGTTCTCGCTGAAACCGGCACGAAGGTCGGCGGTGCTAAAGTCGGTAGGCGGTTTCCGGAGACGACGAAGGTGGATGGCAGACAATGAGTGAGGACGTCCTCGACGCCGGAGATCAGCTGGCCAGTTCGACGTCGGAGGCGTCGCTGCGGCGCACCGAAGCGCGAAGCGCGGAGATCGAGGCCGCCATCGCAACTGACCCGAGCAGCTTCCGGATCATGACCGGCGACCGACCCACCGGCAACCTTCATCTGGGTCATTACTTCGGCTCGCTGGCCAACCGCGTGCGCCTGCAGGACGCGGGGGTCGACACCCTGATTCTGGTGGCCGACTACCAGGTGATCACCGACCGCGACGGCACCGGCCCGATCCTTGAACGCGTCCTCTCCATGATGGCCGACTACCTGGCCATCGGGCTCGACCCCAGCCGGACCACCATCTACACCCACTCGATGGTGCCGGCACTGAACCAGCTGCTGCTGCCGTTCCTGTCGCTGGTCACCGACGCCGAGCTGCGTCGCAATCCCACCGTCAAGGCGGAACTGGAGGCCACCGGCGACCGTCCGATGTCGGGACTGCTGCTCACCTACCCGGTGCATCAGGCCGCAGACATCCTGTTCTGCAAGGCGAATCTGGTTCCGGTCGGCAAGGACCAACTCCCGCACCTGGAGCAGACGCGCGTGGTGGCCCGTCGTTTCGATGAGCGCTACGGACGGGTCGATCCGTCCCGTCCGGTGTTCCCGCAGGCCGAGGCGTTGCTCAGCAAGGCGGCCAGCGTGCTGGGGCTGGACGGCACCAAAATGAGCAAGACCAAGGGCAACGTCATCGAGATCGGTATGGACGCCGACACGACGGCCAAACTGATCAAGCGCGCGGTCACCGACTCCCACCGCCTGATCACCTACGATCCCGTCAACCGCCCCGAGGTGTCGAATCTGCTGATGCTGGCGGGGCTGTGCACCGACCGTGACCCGGCGGAGATCGCCGCCGAGATCGGCAACGGTGGCGGCGGCGGGCTGAAGAAGGCGGTCACCGAAGCCGTCAACGAGTACTTCGCCCCGATCCGTGCCCGCCGCAACGAGTTGGCAGCGGACCCGGGCTACCTGTTGTCGGTGCTTCGCGAGGGCAACGCCAAAGCCAACGTGATCGCCGACGCCACCCTGGAGGAAGTGCGCACCGCGATGGGAATGCGCTACTGACGTCTCCCCCCGCTCACAGGACCGTGGCCCGGACCCTCAGCGGGTCCGGGCCACGAGCCTGTCCGGGTGGACGCAGATCAGTCGGTGCTGGCGGCCGGACGGCGACGGCGCCGACGTCGCGCCGGCGCCTCGGCGGCTGCCTCAGCAGTGGCCGTGGCGGCAACGGCCTCGGGGGTGTCCGCAGCGCTGGCTGTGGCCACCGCTGAGGTCGAGTCAAGGGAGTCGACCGGTTCGCCGTTGCGCAGCCGGCGCCGGGAGCGGTCCCGGGGCGGGCGCTGCTCCCGTGGGCGCTCGGTGCGGGCATGGTGACCGTGCTCGCCATGCGAATCACGCGGCTCCTTCGGCTCGCGGGGTGCCGGGGG
Organism: Propionibacteriaceae bacterium; assembly: GCA_016717345.1. Classification (GTDB taxonomy): domain Bacteria; phylum Actinomycetota; class Actinomycetes; order Propionibacteriales; family Propionibacteriaceae; genus Propionicimonas. The sequence continues at coordinate 99,142 of JADKFR010000006.1, read as the reverse complement.
CTTGAGTCGTCCCTTCGTGCCTTTGGGGATGTCGTGGTCGGTGTGCAGATGCTCCGAGGTGGAGTAGGTCTCAGGAATCTCGCTGAACGGCAACCCCAGGGACTTGTTGATCACCTTCCAACGGGTGGTGTCGGCCCAGTCCACAAAGGTGATCGCCACGCCCGTGGCGCCGGCACGCCCCGTCCGCCCGATGCGGTGGACGTAGGTCTTCTCGTCGTCGGGGCATTCGTAGTTGACGACGTGCGTCACGTCAGTGATGTCGATGCCACGGGCGGCCACATCGGTGGCCACCAGTACGTCCACCTTGCCGTCCCGGAACTTCTTGAGAGCCTTCTCGCGCAGCACCTGACTGAGGTCGCCGTGGATCGAGGTGGCCTTGAAGCCGCGGTCCTCAAGTTCGTCGGCGAGCCGCTGGGCGGCTCGCTTGGTGCGGGTGAAGATCATCGTCCGGGTGCAGCCGTCCGACTGCAGCAGCTTTCCGATGATCTCGGGCTTGTCCAGGTCATGGGCCTGGTAGATGAACTGCGTGGTGTCGGGCACCGTCATCTGGGCGTCGTGGGACTCGGCGCGGACATTGACCGGCTGGTTCAGGTGCATTCGGGCCAGCGCCACGATCGCCGACGGCATGGTGGCCGAGAACAGCAGGGTCTGCCGGGATCGCGGGGTTTTCGCGATCAAGCGCTCGACGTCGGGCAGGAACCCGAGGTCGAGCATCTCGTCCGCCTCATCGAGCACGAGGACACGCACCTGGGACAGGTCAAGGTTGCGGCGTTGCATCAGGTCGAGAAGACGACCAGGGGTGCCGACGACAACGTCCACCCCGTCGGAAAGGGTGTCCAGTTGGGTGTCGTACCCGACGCCGCCGTAGACCGTCAGGATCCGGGCCACGCGCACCGCTGAGGCGACCTCCAGGTCACGGGTGACCTGGAGGGCCAACTCGCGGGTGGGACACATCACGAGGGCCTGGGGGGATCCCTTGACCGGCAGTTCGTCGTAGCCGGGGTCGGTGGGGACGGTGATCCGCTGCAACAGGCTGATGCCGAACGCAAACGTCTTCCCGGTACCCGTTCGCGCCTGCCCGATCATGTCCGAGCCGGTGATGGCAATGGGGATCGCCAGCGACTGGATGGGGAAGGGGTGTTCGATCCCGACCTGGGCCAGAGCCTCCGAGATCTCGGGAATGACTCCCAGGTCGGCGAAGGTGTGCAGTTCGTCAGCTTCGAGATGCAGGTCGTTGGTGGTGTCGTTCAGGGTCATGCCTTTTCGTAGACCAGCAGTCGTGCTGGTGACCGAGCAACCCGCCGGCAGCGCGATCGGCAGCCGCGGCGAGGACGCACGCTGGTGTGCGTACCGGCTGAGTCTAGCGCGGTGGGGCGACCTGCCTCACACCGCGCCGAAGCCGACGGGGCGGACGTGCTCCTGGCCGAGATCGACGTAGGCGATCTTGGCGGCCGGGATCAGGACCGTCCGACCCTTGGCATCAACCAGGGTCATGATGCTCTCGTCCGCCAGTGCCTTGATCAGGCCCGCCTGGATCTCGGCGGCCGTGGCCTCGGACTCGACCGTCACCTCACGTGCCACATGCTGAATGCCAACCTTGATCTCCACCGTGCCTCCTGGGTCGTTGTGGCGCCAATCTACCCGCGACGAGGGCACCGGCCCGGTGCGTACGCCCACAGCGCAACGCCGTTGCTACAGGCCCAGGAGTGGGCTGAAGGCTGCTAGACCGGGACGCCGGCGAAGGCCGCCTGCTCGTCCACCGTGGCCCGCCGGATCACGATCCGCGTCCAGGCCCCCACATAGACCCGGGTGTCTGCTGCCAGTTCGGTGCGACCCCGCGGGATCGGCATGGCCGGTAGGGGCCCCGCCGAGGAGCCCACAAAGGTCCCGTTCGCCGACTCGAGGTCTTCGATCCACCACCGCATGCCGTCCGTGGTGAGGCGGGCATGGCGACGACTGCACCCGGTGTCGAGCTCGCAATCGACGTCGGGGTAGATGTTGCGGCTCACCGAGACCCGTCCGATCAGGTTCGACTCCTTCACGAGCGGGACGATGTCGGGCAGCCCGGGGGAGGGCAGCGGATCGGTCGATCCCTGGGAGGCGTACCAATCGGGATCGATCCACAGCTCAGCGACCCACTCCACCCCGCGACGCGGCTCGGCCACCGCGGGGGACGGGGCGTCGGCGGAACCGTTCGACGCGGGCGCCCCGCCGGGGGGAGCCGGCGGCGCAGGGGACGGGTGCGCGGTGGGCTGGCCACTCACGAAGTCGAAGCCACACGCCTCGCAGAACAGGGCGTCGGGGACATTAGGAGTCTGGCAGGCCGGGCAGATGATGCCCGCCGCGGCGAGGACGGGGGACGCCGCGGGACTCACGTCAGGCACCGGTGCCTGGACCTGGGGTGGGATGGGCAACCCGCAGGTGTCGCAGAAGTCGGACTGCGAACTGGTGTGCCCGGCAGGACAGATCGGCATCTGGTCAGCCCCTGACTCTGGTGGTCTTGGTCGAGGCGGTGTCGAGTGCCATCACATCCGCCTTGTCGACAGTCTTCTTGAGGCGAACCGTACCGGTTCGCGCATCGGCGATGTCGAGTACCTTGCGCAACTTCGAGGTTGCCTCCACGTTCCCCGTCTCGGTCGCCAACTGCACGGCCCGGCCGAGCTTGGTCGTTGCGGTGGCCTCGTCGCCCGCGTCCTTGGCGGCCAGGCCCTCCTGGATCACCTGAGCGAGTTCGGTTTGGCCCGTGTAGTGGGCGACCTCGGGGTTGATCTGGGCGGTCAGGTTCGTGTCGGCCGACCATTTGGCCTTCACCAGCCCCTGCGTGAGCACCTCGTTGCCGATTGCCAGCTGGACGCGGGCCGCCAGCTGTTCCTGACCGATCGACTTGGCGGCAAGCCGGATGGAGATGTGGTAGTCGCGCTCCTCGTCGCCCCAGGAGCCGGTCGGATAGCTCATCGTGAGTTGGTTCACCGGGGTTCCCCGATGGGTGAGGTCTTCAACGGTGGGGGACACCTGGCGGACGAACTGCAGCTGCGCGCCCTGAGGGATCCACACCCGCAGGTCGGCGCTGGCGACCCCGCGGGCCATCGCCGTGCGCATCAGCTCGGCGAAGGCGGGGCCGAGCTGGTGGGGGTTGGGAATGATGTCAACCGTTCCCAGCAACGCCTGGGAGATCTTGCGGATTTCGGCGACCTTCCAGTCGATCCCGACACCCCGGGCGTCTACCTGGAACTGCCCGACGGCCCCCGCTATCGCGTGGTCCAGCTGGCTCTGGGTCTCGTTGTGGTTCTCGCCGTCGGTGAGCAGGATCACGTGCTTGTTGGCCAGGGTGCCGACCGAGGCGAACAGCGCCTTGGCCAGGGTGAGCCACGTGCCCATGGCGGTGCCGCCGTCGGCGCGGAAGAAGCTGATTGCCCGCCGGGCCTCGGCTCGCGTCCGGGAGTCCATCCGCACCATTCCGGCGCCCGCCTGGACCATCGGGTACGCGAGGTAGGCTTTGTGGTTCCCGGCGACCACGGCGAAATAGGTGCCATCGAGGATGTGGTCCAGCGCGGCCATGGCTGCCTGCTTCGCGGCATTCATGTTGGCTTGGCCCATCGATCCGGAGGTGTCGACGATGATGATTTCGCCGGCGGCACCGCTGCCGGTCTGCCCGGCGGAGCCGGCGGCTGTGCAGGTCACGGTCACGATCGCGTTGACGTCGGTTCCGCCGTCGGGCAAGTACTCGTTCTGATAGACGGCGGAGGTGAATTCAGCCATTGCTCGGCGATCCCTTTCCTGCTTCAGGTTGTGCCGCGGTCGGCGTCCCCAGCGTAGCCCGGCACCGGGCGACGGCGACGGTCACGTTGTCATGACCACCCTGGGCGTTCGCCCACTCGACCAACCGACGTGCGACCTCGAGCGGCGTGGCATCCGCGAGGAGGGCGGCGCGGACCTGGGCGCCGAGGGCCGAGGGCGCCGAGGCGTAGTTCCAGAGCCCGTCGGAGCACAGCACCAGCCAGCCGTCCTCGGTGAGGTGGTGGGCGAGGGTGGCCGGCACCACGTCCTCGCTGTCGCGTCCCAGCCATTTGGTGATGGCATGGGCGTTGGGCATGGACTCCGCCTCGTCGCGTGGCATCCCCTGGGCGATGAAGGCCTGGGCCATCGAATCGTCAAGGGTCAGTGCCACGTCGGCCTCGGCCGAGATCCAATAGATCCGGCTGTCACCCAAGCTTGCGACGTGAACGGTGTCGCCGTGCACCAGCGCCGCGGCGAAGGTCGCCGAGGCGGCGTTGGGGGAGGCCGGGTTTGTGGCGGCAATGACCGCGTGATTCGCCCCAGCGGCAGCAGCCACCAGCGCCGAGGCCACCTCGTCGTCGCTCAGGTCCTCCGGCAGGGCCGCCAGCAGGTCGCAGGCGCTGGTGACGGCAGCCAACGACGCGGCGTCGGAGTCGATGCTGGTGGAGACCCCGTCGGCTACCACCAGAGCGGCGCGTTGCCCCGTGGGGGCAGCCCACAGCGCGACCGCGTCCTCGTTCCGGGAACGGGCCACCCCCCGATCGCTGACCCCGGCGAGCCACTCGGCGGGTGCCAGCTCCTGGTGGTCGCGCGGGTTGCGCGCCTTCGCCCCGCAGGTCTGGCAGTAGCCGTCCGGATCGACCGTCCCGCCGCATTCCGCACAGGGTGCAGCGGGCGCCACGGCGAACCGCCGGGTCGCGGTGGAGGAGGTGCCACCCCGGGTGGGTTCGGGGGGTGACTCGCTGGGTAGCAGCGGGGCTCCGCACCCTTCGCAGAACATCGCGTAGGCGGTCACGGGGTAGCTGCAGGTGGGGCATCGTCCGGCAGCAGCCGGCTGGGGGTTTCCCTCGGCAGCGTCCAGGAGCGGCCAGGGTTCGAACGGTTCACTCATAGCAGGCTCCAGGCTCGGATCGAATTCGCCTTGTCCACCAGATCCGCCTTCGTGGCAGGATCGGTCGCCAGACCGGCACGCTCCCGGTAGATGGATTCCAGGGACACGCGCAGTTGGGCGGCGCTGAGCTCCGTTCCGCCCAATCGGACGGGCCCCCGTTGCGCGGCGATGACTGCCCGCTCGTAGAGGGTTTGGCGGTAGTCGGCGGTGAGTCCCGGATCGAGGCGGGCGGTCTCCATGGCCGCCAGGGCCCGGTCGATCAAGGTGGCGTCGGTGGCCAGGTGCACGAGTTGGGCGACGCGCGCCCGCTGCGCCTCGGGATACCCCCGGGACGTGCTCGGCACGAGTTCCAGGGCCGCCAACGAGCCGGGAACATCGCCGCGGGCGTTGAGTACCCGGGCCAACCCGAAGGCCGCGGGGGTGACGTAGTTGGCGTCGGTGGACGCGCACACGCGGTACAGGCTTTCGGCCAGGTCGGGCTCCCCGCCCAACTCGCAGGCCATCGCGAGGGCCAGCTTGGGTGCCAACTCGCCGGGCACCTGCCCATAGACCGCATTGAAGGATGCCTGTGCCGTGGCATAGTCGCGCGTGACCAGGGAACCCAGGCCGGCCACCCACACCGCCCGCCATTCCCAGGGGTCCGCACGCAGGAGCGCTTGGACACACTCCTCCAGCAGCGCGCCGTCGCCCGCTTCCAAAGCCGCGTGCGCCCGCGCGAGCAGGACTTCGCTGGAGTCGCCCGGGGCGCGTTGCAGTTCCCGCAGCCGCTGCTCGGGGTCGTCGACGTTCAGCCGTGCCAGCCAGGGAGCCTGCGGGTCGCCGGCATCCACCCGCAACCGTGGCAGCTGGCGCCAATCGAAGCGGTCACCGGCAACTGTCGGAGCCTCGAAAAGGCTGGAGGCCATGGCGGTGGTGGCGATTCCCGGCGTCCGGTCGGCGACCACCTCGCGCAACACTCCCAGGAGTTGCACCCGGAGTTCTTCCGCACTGGTGAACCGGTCGTTGGGGTCGCGGGCGCAGCACTTCAGCAACAACCGGTACACCGAGTCGTACGCGGCGATCAACGGCATCTCTTCAGCGGCCGGAATCGAGGTCTCATACGTCGTCTGGTAGCCGGGGACATCGGCGCTGAGGACCATCAGGGTGCGGCCGATCGTGAAGATGTCGGAGGCGATCGAGGGGCCTTGGGTCGCGACCTCGGGAGCCTGGAAGCCCACGGTGCCGTAGATGACGGAGTCTTCGTCTCCGGCGTGGCGCACGCCTCCCAGATCGATCAGCTTGAGCGCGTCACCGACCTGGATGACGTTCTCCGGCTTGAAGTCGCAGTAGATCAGGCGCAGATCGTGGAGGTAGCTGAACGCCGGCAGGATTTCGATCAGGAAGGCCAACGACTGGTCAACCGGGAGTGGGTTGGGTTGGCCACCGTTGGCGGCCAACCGCTGTTTGAGCAGTTGCTTCAGGGATCGACCGCCGACGTATTCCATCACGATGTAGCCGGCGTCGGCGTGGGTGACGAAGTTGTAGATCTCGACGATCAGAGGGTGCTCCACCCTGGCAAGGAACTGCTGCTCGCTGATCGTGGCGGCCAGCGCGTCCGAGTCGCCGGTGTTGAGCAGGCCCTTCAAGACCACCCACCTACCCGACACATTCGTGTCGCGCGCCAGGTAGATCCACCCCATTCCGCCGTGGGCAAGGGCTCCCTCGACGACGTACTGGTGGGCGACCACGTCTCCTGCCTTGAGTTTGGCGGTGAACGAATAGGGCGCCCGGCAGTTCGGACAGAATCCCTCGCTGCGACCCGCGCCGACCCCGGAGGATTGCCCCACCTTGGCGCCACAGCGCGGGCAGACGCGTCCCTGCTCACCGACCACCGGGTCGACCAGGATCGCCTTCGACGGGTCGATGGCCGGGGCCGGCGGGACGAAAGTCAGACCTGCACCGATGCGACCCGAACGCTTCGCACGGGCATTCCGTCGGTGCACCGACGTGCCGAACGAGGAGGCCCGGGCCGAGCCGAGCGCTGTCGACCCCAGGCCGACGGAGGCCTTCGTCACGGTGCTGGGAGCCGGGGAGGACGCCTCCTGCGCGGCCGGGGCCGGAGAGCCGCAGACATCGCAGTACCCATCGACGATCTGGCCGTTGCAGCCCGGCTGTGGGCAGGGCCCACTCGGCCGGGACGCGGGGCGCGCCCCGGGAGTGCCACGGCCGACAGGCATCGTCGAGGCGGCCCCCGGCATGCCGCAGACGTCGCAGTAGCCGTCGACGATCCGCCCCGAACAACCGGGCTGGGTGCACCTCACGGGGTGCCGTCCGTCACCGGGCGAGCGGTGGCCTTCAGGAAGTCGAGTCGGGCGGAGTAGGCCCCCAGCAGTGGGGTGAGGACCCCGAGGACGACCGGACCGTCAATGCTGAACTGTCGGCTGATGAGGCCGGCCAGGTCAACCAGCGTCGGATCCTCGGACTGTCCCAGCGCCTGTGCCTTCGCGGACAGCGCGCCCAGCAGGTCCTGCCCACGTTGGGCCTCGGCGCCGGCCGTCTGGTAGGCGTTCAGGCTGGCTTCCAACTGATGGCCGTAGGCGTCCAGGCCGGCCAGGTAGGCGGTGAGCGCAGCCTTCGTGTTCGGCATCGGCCCTAGTGCGGCCAAGGCCGGGACCCCCTGTTTCGGCACCGGCCAGACGCGTTGGGCGGTCTCGTCGGCCAGCTGCTGGACGGCCTGTTCCCGGGCCGTCAGCGTCGCGAGCCGTTCCCGGGCCCGGGCCACCAGGTCCCGGGCTTCCCGACGCTGCGCAGAGCCCACGATCAGATCCCGTTCGAAGTGGGCTGCGTCGATCTCGAGCGGTCCCAGCAGGCCACCGATGTCTCCACCGCGCTGCCGTTTGGCGATCAGTTCGTCGGTCCGGCCGCGCAGCGCGTCCAGCCGTGCGGTCGCCGCCTGCGCACGAGCCGGTGGCTCGAGGGCGATCTGGTCGCGGATTCGTTCGACTTGGGCGCGCAGGTCGCGCAGCCGCAGCAGTTGCTGCTCGGCATGGGGATCAGTGTTCAGACGCGTGCGCAACTGGGCGACCAACGCGTCACACAGCCGGCCCGCCTCCGGCAGCGACACGGCCATTGACTGCATCCGGTCCAGGCTGGAACCCGCGGTGTCCAGGCGTCCCCAGATCAGCCCCGAGAGACCCTCCAATTCGTTGGGGCCCACCCGTCCCGAATCCCAGGCGCGAAGGATCAGGTCCTGACGGCTCTTCACCGCCTGCCACAGGGCCAGGGCCAGCGAAACATCCGCGGTCAACTCGGCCTGGCGCTGCGTTGCCACGATCTGCTCGTCGAGCGAGGCCAGCTCGCTGCGGCGCTGGGTCACCCACGCGTCCAGTCTTCCCAGATAGTCGAGCAGGTCGGCCGGGCGGGCAGCGACCCCCAGTTGCCCCGGCGGTGTTGGCGAGACGGTGGTCATCGATACTCCTTCAAGCGCTGGCTGAGCCCCCGGATCCCTGCGACGCAGATCAGAAGGGCGCCGATCACCGACAGGGCAGCGATCATGACACCCACCGAGGCCTGAGCCTCGGCAGCACCTCGCAGGGTGTCGCGGGCCACGCGCACCTCAGCGTCCGTCTGGGATTGGACCGCGTCCGAGGCGGCGGCCACGGCGTCGGCGTCGGCGGACAGCAGTGCCCGCTCGGCTGCGGTCCAGGCCTGTGACCGTGCGTGGGCGAGGGTCGCCGCGCCGGCCTTTCCGAGGGTGGTGAGGTTCTTGATCAGGTCAGCGTCGGCGGTGGGGTCGAGGGCGGTGGTGCTCGTGGCGAGCAGTCCCGCCAGTTCGGCCGAGGGATCTCCCGAGGAACGGCGGGTGGCCACCGTGTTGGCGACCAGGGCGTAGGACCGGGAGCCGGCGTGCTGGGCCGTCGCCACGGCGGCGACCCTCGCCAAAGCGTTCGTGGTGGCGTTGGGGCTCGCTTGGGCACTGGCTGTCGAGATGGAGCCGAAGGCGATCAGCAGCGCGACGAGCGCCGCCGCGACCAGACCGGTGTTGAAGACCCGGTGGCTGGCCCTGGCGACCAGAACACTGATCGCCACCAGGCCGATCACGGTCAGCCAGGCCACCAGCGGCAGGACCCACCCCCAGCCGACGGACGGTTGCGAGGCCGCCAGGTGCGCCGCCTGGAGCTCTTCGGTGGCCGACAGCAAGGACGATCGCAGCAGCGCGTCCGCCTGTGACAAGTTGCCGCGTCCAGCGTCCTGGCCACGCTGCTGGTGGGCGGCCTCCACCAGCGCTGCGTACCGCAGCAGGTCGTGGGTCAGCGATTCCAGTGAGGAGTCGAGATCGGTCCGTTGGGCAGCCATCTCGACGATCCTGGTGGCCGCTGTGTCGCGTGCCTGGACGGCCTGCTCGTCGTTCGCCTGGGCGTCCTTCTCGGAAGCCGCCACGAAGGCCCTTGCCGAGGCGGCGTGGGCGACCAGAAGCTGATTCTGGATGTCACCGGCCCGCAGGTACTGATTCGCGTGGATCGAGGCCTGCTCGAGCTGCTGTGTCAGCGAGGCGGTGGTGCCGGCCCCCACTACGGCCAGCATCAAGCCCATGGCCGCGATCGACAGCTGCCAGAGCCGGATCCGGCGTGGGGTATGACCGGTGCGCCCCGCCAGGCCGGCGGTGGCCGTGCGAAGGCGGGTGAGCGGGATGGTCATGCCGGCGACACCTCCGCCGCGGCTTCCCCGCCGGCCGGCCAGGCCACGACCGGCGCAGGGTCGCCGGCGAGATCCTCCGGCAGCAGGACCCGCAACTGTTCGAGGCTGGGTTCGGAGACCTCCCGAAGGCGCCAGGCATGCTGGCCGATGGCCGCTTCCAGAACGTTCCTTGCGAACCGTCCGTTGCCAAACGTTTCGTCCCGCACCTGGAACGCCAATTGCCGGCTGAACTCAGCCAGGCAACCCTCGCCCAGGTCGTAGTCGGCCTTGGCCGCCATCTGGGTGAAGATCTGCTCGAGTTCCTCGTCGGAGTAATCCTGGAACTCGATCTCGGTGCGGAAGCGGCTGGCCAGCCCGGGGTTCTGCGAAATGAAGGTCGACATGGGGCCTGGGTAGCCGGCGACGATGACGACCAGGTCGTTGCGGTTGTCCTCCATCTCCTTGACGAGAGTGTTGATGGCCTCCTCGCCGTACTGGTCACCGTTGAGGGAGTACGCCTCATCGATGAACAGCACCCCACCGATCGCTTTGCCGACGACCTCGGCGGTCTTCATGGCGGTTTGCCCGAGATAGCCGGCCACGAGCTCTGACCGATCGACCTCCACCAGTTGGCCTTTGCTGAGCAGGCCGATGGCCCGGTAGATGCCGGCGACCAGGCGGGCGACGGTGGTCTTCCCCGTGCCCGGATTGCCGGTGAAGATGAGGTGGCGGGTGATGGTCGGGCTTTTCAGTCCCGCTTTCGTGCGCAAGGCGTCGACCCGCAGGATCGCGGTCTGGCGCCGGATCTCCGACTTGACTCCCGCGAGCCCGACGAGCTCATCGAGTTCCGCAAGCCATTCCTCCACGGTCTTGTCAGGGACCGGAGGCTCGGGCGGCTCGGCGGGCTCAGCCGGGGGCCCCGGATCGGCGGCGGGCGGGGACGTCGGCAGCTGGGGAGCCGATGCCTGGGGGATGGCAGCTGGGGAGCCGATGCCTGGGGGGATGGCAGCTGGGGAGACGGCAGCTGGGGGGTCGGGAAGGCTGGAACGCCGGACCCGAGGCCCGGGACGGCCCCCGGGCCGTGCGGGTCGACCCGATTCAGGTCCAACAGTCGTTGAGATGACTCCGACAAGCGGTGCAACACGTCGTTCAGGATGCTCGGGGCGTGGCGTTCGAAGTCTCGCTGGGTCTCGTCCATGGCCGCTGGGCCCACCGCCAAGCCGGGGGACGGACGCTGTGACGCGGCGGCACCGAGTTGGGCGGCGGCTGCGAGCTGGGCGGCCCCCAGACTCTGGGGACCCGGTTCCCCCAGGAGCGCGGCAGCAGTGCACACCTCGACGAGGGCCTGGCGATAGGCAACCGCTGCGCGGGTGCCGATGGTGCTGGCCAGGGAGGCGGTGGGGGTCGCTGAACTGCGGTAGCGGCGACCGGTCACGGCGGCTTCGAAGAAGGCTGAGGCCGCCGGTGCCACGCCCACCGCCGCGCACCAGTCGACGAAGGCACCTCGATTCGATTCGGCGATCGCGGCGGCCAACTGTCGTCCCTCGTGGCGGGCCTGTGCCGGGTCGATCCCGGCTTTGGCTGCGGCCCGCTCGAGCTTGGCGAGCGCCGCGGACAGGTCACTGCTTCTCACGAGGGCTCCAGATCGAGGGGGTTGGTCGACGCCGCCGGGCCGGGGCTCCGGGGGGCGGGGAGGGGTGTCGCCGTCGGGGGAGTGTGGCCGAACTTGTCCTGCAGGAAGCGCCCGTGGGTGATGAGGGCCTCGGCATCGGTGCGATTGGCCGCATCGTAGATCTTGTCCATCGTGGTGGACAGCAGGTCGAGCTGGTCGATCAACAGCAGCAGGGAGGTCTTCCCGCCTTCGACCGGACGGGAGTCCGCCCAGTCCCGGGGCAGTCGCAGGTAGGCACCGATCGCTTCCGGCAGGTAGTCGGTCGCCGTGGCCACCACCGAGTACGAGTCGTAGCTTCCCAGACCCAGCAGCCCGAGGCGCGGGACGGCCTTGCGGATCGTCGCTGTCACACGCTGGGCGCGGGAGCGCACGACCGCCGGGATGGCCGGATCGGAGACCAGTTCCTCCACGCGATCCAGGGAGCTCGCGATGTCGTCCGGGGTCGGGGCGGTGGCGACCTCGGCGACAGCCGGCTGCTCCGCGACAGCGTCACTGCCACGCAGCCAGTCCCAGAACCCCATGGCGGTGCCTGGCTACCGATCGATCGAGATCGACGGTGACTCCTGCGCCCGGGCGTCCGCCTGATTCACGCGATCCAGATACTGGCGGCTCTTGACGACCTCGCCCTCCAAGGTCCCGATGGTGGCGGCCATGGAATCCAGGGCGCGCAACTTGAACTGGTCGATCGAATCCATCGTCTCGTAGATGTTGGCGAACGCAGCCTGAAGCTGCTCCAGCCCGATCGTCGAGGACGCGGCCTGCTCCTGGATCTGGGCCGAGTTCTCCTTCAACATCTCGGAGGTGCGTTGGATCATGGTCGAGGTGGTGGTGTTCAAGGCGGTGATCTGGTCGAGGACCAGCTTCTGGTTGCCCAACGCCTGAGCGACGATGACGGCCGTCCGGAGCGCCGACAAGGTCGTGGTGGACGCGCGATCGACACCCTTGATCAGCTCGGTGTTGTTCTTGATGATGATGTCGATGGCCAGGTACGACTGGATGGAGACCGCCAGTTGTGTCAACAGGTCCTGGTGCTTCTGCCGGACGTAGAAGAGCACGTCCTGATTCAGCGCCTTGGCCTTCTCGGGGTCGCTGAACTCGGTCTCGGCGATCTGGGCGGACAGGCGCGCGTCGAGCCGTTCGGCGATGTAGACGTACTGGTTCAGCCGTCCCATCACCGTCCAGAGGTTCTGCTTCTCCATGTTGAGCGCGACATTGTCCTTGCTCAGCTCGTCCTGGCCGCTGCGGAGGGCATGCAGGATGCCGTTGAGGTGCTCCTGGGAGCTCTGGTACTTGCGGAAGTAGTCGGTCATCTGATCGCCGAACGGCATCTTCTTGAACCACTTCTTGGAGCCGCGCGCCGCGCTGGGATCGAGTTCCTCGACCGTCCTGCGCAACTGCAGCAGTGTCTGGCTCACTTTGGAGCCTTCAGCGAGTCCGCCGTTCTGAACGGCGCGCACCGGTGTCTGCAGCAGCCGGTTCGAGGTTTCAGCCGCCTTGCGGATGTCGAGGTCTCCCATTGAGCGGACCGCATCGGCCTGGGCCGAGAAGGTCGGGGACTTCTCTTCGGCGCGAGCCAGCGCGGTCAGGAACTCATCCACCTTGGCGTCCAGGACGGGGACCTGGGCTGCCTCCACCTGGGGGGCCATCGCCGGAGCCTGGGTCTCGGTGACGACCGGCGGCGGTGCCGGAGCGGTGAGGTCGAGCATGGCGGGTGGGGCGAGTGGCGCGGCCTGGGCCGCGCCGGCGGCTGGGTGGGCGGGCGTGCTCATGGAATGCCTCTCGGTCGTGACGTGCCGCCACCAATCTAGCTGCCTCCCGACGTTCAGCCCCTGGCTGGCTGCCGCTTCCTCAGGTGCTGGGGGATTGGTCCGGGAGATCCCTGAGCGGCGGCCGGTCATTGGCCAGCAGATCCGCCGCCAGGTCGCCGACGCGGGCGACGCGAGCCAACACGTCAGCGGGGGAGAAGTCCAGGACTGCCCCGTGCGTGGCGGCCCCCACTTCCTCCCAGGTGAGGGGGGTCGAGACGGTCGGCCGTTCCCGTCCCCGCAGGGAATAGACACTGATCGTGTTGCGCACGGGTTGGTTCTGCAGCCAGTCGATGAGGATCCTGCCCTCTCGCCGGTCGCGGGCCTGAACGGCCACGAACCGGTCAGGAAACCGCTGCGACAGGCTGACCGCCAGGCGGCGAACCTGCTCGACAACACGATCCGCCGGCGTGGGCTGAATCGCGGCGAGCACCTGAAGCCCCTTGCCGCCACTGGTCTTGGCCACCGGAAGCAGGCCCTCGGCGGCGAGCTCGTTGGCGACTTCGAGGGCTGCGGTGGCCGTCTGGGACATCGTCACGCCCGGGCCGGGGTCCAGGTCCACCACCACCTGATCGGCGAGGATGCGACCGTCCACCGGAAACGGCTGGGAGGGTTGGTCCGCGATCCGCCATTGGGGGGTGTGCAGTTCGAGCGCGGCCAGATTGGCCAGGAAGACCACGGCGGCCGGCTCGTCGACCACCAGATACTCGATCGGGGTGCGGGCGGCCGTCACCCGGCAGGTCCGTACCCAGTCGGGGGTGCCCGCAGGGGCGTTCTTCTCGAAGAACGACGCCTGCGTTGTGCCGTGGGGAAACCGCACTCGGGTGACAGGGCGGTCGCTCAGGTGGGGCAGCAGAACCGGGGCGATGTCGTGATAGAAGCTGATCACCTCAGCCTTGGCGAAGCCACTGGGGTACAGCACCTTGTCCAGGTTGCTCAGCCCGAGGATTCGACCAGCCACCTCCACGTGGGTCTCGCTCGGCATGGCATCCCGCTCCTCGGACCTCGGGCCGGGCATTGCCTCGCCTCCCGCCGTCTGCCACCCTTCCACACGGTCCACCGCGGGTCCAGACCATACGAGTGAGCGGGCGGGACTCCTGAAGAGTCGGGACTCCTGAAGAGTCGGACCCTGAAGCGCACCGCTGGCGCGGTGGCCTGGAGGGCCGGGACGGAAACTGTCGGCGGCAACTGGTTCGATGGTTCTGTGAGTTCATCAGGAGTTGAGGTGCCATGTCGGTCCACCCCCGCCGAGGCGATGCCGGGCGACGAGATCGGTGCCCTGCTTGCCGAATGGTCAGGTCCGCTGCTGGTGCTGGGAGCGCCCGGCACCGGAAAGACAACGCTGGTGGAGCGAGCCGCTGTCCAGGCCCTGCGTGCCGGTCAGCGACCACCCCTGGTCCTCGCGTCGTCCCGGGCCGCGGCGAGCCTGCTGCGCAACCGGATCGCCCTGGGCGTCGGGCGCACCAGCAGACCCTCCGTGACGACCGTGCACGCGCTGTCGCGCAACCTCTGGGAGCGCTTCTCGGACGACCCTGGCCAGCGACTCCTGACGGCACCCGAGCAGGAGTTCAGGGTCCGGGAGTTGCTGGCCGGATCTGCCACGCCGTGGCCGGCGAGCCTGCACCACGCGGTGGGCACCCGGGGATTCGCTCGCCACGTCCGAGGCGCCTTGGCTCGGGCTCGGCAACTCGGGCTCGACCCCTGCGACGTGATCCGGTTCGGCGAAGAGGCCGACCTGCCCGAATGGGTCGCCGTGGGGCGATTCTTCACCGAGTATCTGGATGTCCTGGACGCCGAACGAGTGGTGGACTACGCCGAGCTCGTCCACCGGGTCCGCATCCTCCTCGCCAACACCGACGTCCTTGGGTCCCTGCGCACGGACGTGGGCGCCGTGCTGGTCGATGACGTCGTGGATCTCGATGCCGCCCAGGTGGGGTTGATCAGGGCGCTGGTGCCGCCCGGCGAGGCGATCCTGGCCACCGCCGACCCACTGTCCGCGGTGGAGTCGTTCCGGGGTTCTCATCCCCGGATTGCCTCCGACTTCGGTGCAATCTTCACCCAGGCCGACGGCGCTCCGGCCACGGTGCGGGCGCTGCGACAGGGCCACCGGCTAGCGGGTGACATCGCCGCTGCGGTGGCCGGTATCGCGGCCAGATTGCCGCAGGTCGCCGGGCGTTCGGTGCCGACGACTCCGGCCCCCGGCGCCGCCACTGTGAACGTCGTGACCTGCCCTGGCGAGGCCGCTCAGGCTGCCGCCATCGCGACCCGGATCCGCCAAGCCCACCTGCTGGAGGGCATCGACTACGGCGACATGGCCGTGCTGGTGCGCTCCGGACGCGCCCAGATTCCACTCCTTGCCAGGGCCCTGGCCGGGTCAGGGGTGCCGGTGGACGTGGCTCCGGGCGACATCGTGTTGGCCTCGAGTCAGGCGGTCAGGCCGCTGTTGTTGGCCCTCGAGGTCGTGGCACGTGGATCCGTGGCGCCGTCCGAAGCGGAGCGGCTGCTCACCTCGCCCCTGGGCGGGTTCGATCCGCTGAGCCTGCGGTTGGTCGTCCGGGCCTGGCGGGCGGCGCATCCGGGCGCCCTCGAGGGGGGACAGGTGCCAGCCACCGCCGACGTGCTCGCTGCCGCGCTGAACCGCCCCGAGTGGAACGCCGAAGCCGGAACTCCGCACCAGCGCCGCCTGACCGACCTGATGAACCTCCTGGCCCTGGCCCGGGAGGCCTGCGAAGGCGGTCGCCGGCCCGACGAAGTTGCTTGGCAGCTGTGGCGAGGCTCCGGCTGGCCGGCCCGGCTGCGGTCGGAATCGCTGCGTGGTGGTCAGGCAGGACGGCAGGCCGACCGCGACCTGGACGCGCTGACCGCCTTCTTCGAGCTGGTGGGCGACACCGCAGCAGGGCACGGTGCCGCCGGTGTCCGGGCCTTTCTGGCCGAGGTCGCCGCCCAACAGATTCCCGCGGACCGGGAGCGCGAATCTCGGCTGAACGCCCGCGGGGTGCAAGTGCAGACCGTGCACCGCGCGAAGGGGAGACAGTGGGCGTTCGTCGTGGTGGCCGGGGTCCAGGAGGGCGCCTGGCCGCCCGGACGTCGGGTGACCTCAGTCCTGGAACCGCAGCGGCTGACAAGTTCCGGGATCGGACCCCGTCCCGATCCGCGGGAGCAGCTGGCCGACGAACGCAGGTTGTTCCATGTGGCCTGCAGCAGGGCCAGTCGCCACCTGCTGGTCACTGCGACCAGTGGGACGGAGGGGGAAGCGAACCGACCTTCCCGGTTCGTCAGCGAACTGGGTGTCCTCCCGCATCCTCCCCAGGCGGCGCCGCCGGTCACCCTCCCAGCCCTGGTGGCGCGACTGCGACGTGTCCTCCTGGAGCCCGACAGCCCGACCCACGAACGTGATGGCGCGGCGGCCGCCCTGGCCCGGTTGGCGGTGGCCACCGATTCCGAGGGGCGACCCCTGGCACCGGCCGCGGATCCGGCGAATTGGTGGGGGGTGCGGGCGGTGTCCGCGCCTGCCACCGGCGACGAGCGATCTATCCGCCTCAGCCCCAGCCAGGTGGGAGCGATTCTCACCTGCCCCCGCCGATACTTCCTGGACCGCTCGGCACGGGCGGGCGGGCCCCCGGCTGTGAGTGCGTCCCTGGGCTCGGTGATCCACCTCGTCGTCCAGCACGCGAACAGCGGCGGGCTGAACCACCAGGAGGTGGGGGGTCTTCTCGATGCCGCTTGGCAACACCTCAAGTTCGAAGCCGGTTGGTTGTCGGCGGTGGAGCGAGCCGAGGCGGAGGTGTCGATCCAGCGATTCCTGTCCTGGCGGGAGCGACGGGCCAACGAACTCGTGGGCACCGAGGTGCCTTTCGAGATGCCGGTCGAGGTGGGCGGGCGAGTCGTCACCCTCGCTGGCACCGTCGACCGGTTGGAACTCACCCCGGCGGGGCAGCTCCAGGTCGTCGACTTCAAGACCGGGCGGGTCGCTCCGACGCGGGCGGAGGTCGCCGGGATGGAGCAACTGGGCATTTACCAGTTGGCCGTCGACTCGGGCGCCTTCGCGCTCGGGGGTTCGGTGGAGACCAGCGCCTCGTCGGCGGGAGCGTCGGCAGTCTTCCTGCGCAAGCCAGGAGTCAGTGATGACCTGCCCAAGGAGTTCAGCCAGGATCCCCTGACAGTGCGCCCCCACCTCACCGATGACCCCCAGGAGACCCGGTTTCCCACGTGGGTCCACCACCGCATCGCCCAGGCGGCCACCGTGGCGGCCGAGGGCAGGTACCACGCTGCGCCCGGTCCGCATTGTCGTCGGTGCGCTTTCGCCGATAGCTGTCCGGCTTCCGGACGGGGCGGGCAGGTGCTGGGATGAGCCCCGAATTGCGCAGTCCTGGCCAGTTGGCCGAACTCTTGGGCATCAGCTTCTCCGAGCAACAGTTGGACGCCATCACCGCCGATCTCGCCCCCGGCGTCATCATCGCGGGTGCGGGCACCGGTAAGACCACGGTCATGGCCGCCAGGGTCGTTTGGTTGGTCGGCTCTGGCGCAGTGCGCGCGGACGAGGTGCTGGGGTTGACATTTACCCGCAAGGCCGCCGGCGAACTGTCGAATCGGGTCCGTGCTGCTCTCGGCCGCGCCGGGCTGCTCGACCGGGCAGGCGCCGACGGTGAGGAACTGATTCTCACCTACGACGCCTTCGCAGGGCGGCTGGTGTCCGAACACGGCCTGTTGCTGGGTCTGGAGGAAGGCTGGAAGATGATCACGGGGGCGGCTCGGTTCCGGCTGGCCGCCCGGGTGGTAGCTGATGCCCCCGGACCCTGGCAGCATCTCTCCCGCCTGCGGCCCGACTCGATCACGCAACGCGTGCTCGAGTTGTCCGCCGAGTTGCGGTCGCACCTCGTGGATCCGGCGCACCTGGCGAAGCACGCTGACGACTTCATCGCGACCCTCGAACAGGCGCCGACGACTCCCCGTGGCGAGATGTATGCAAACCTGCAGGCCGCTCGCGCCGCGGCCCGTGAGCGTCTGGAGTTGGCGCGCCTGGTCTCGGCCTATGAAGCACTGAAGCAGCGGTTGGGCTTTGTGGAGTTCGCCGACCAGATGGCATGGGCCGCTCGGCTTGCTGCCGAGGTACCGTCCGTGGGGCCAGCGCTGAGGCGCGAATTCGGGGTCGTGCTTCTGGACGAGTATCAGGACACCTCGGCTGCCCAGGCCAGCCTGCTCCGGGGGCTCTTCTCGGGTCCTGGCGTCGATGAGGGTCGGGGCCATCCCGTCACCGCGGTGGGAGACCCGTGCCAGGCGATCTACACCTGGCGGGGTGCTGCCGCGAGCAACATCCTGCGATTCGTCGAGCACTTCCCTGCCGCGGACGGATCACCGGCCGCAGCCTTCGCCCTCACGGTGAATCGGCGCAGCGGTCAGCGAATCCTGGACGCCGCGAACGACCTCGCGCACACGATCCGGCGCCAACCGGGTTTGGCGGCGACCGGACTGGATCTCGACCTGAGGTGTCCGCCGGACACCCCACCGGCTCGAATCTCGACCGCGCAGTTCGACACCTGGCCCCAGGAAACGGCGTGGATCTCGGAGCGCATCATTGCCGAGCATGACGCCGGTGCAGTTCGCAGCTGGTCCGACATCGCGGTCCTGACCAGGAGAAATGCTCACATCGCCGACGTCTATGCCGACCTGAGCGCGCGTGGGGTTCCCGCCGAGATCGTCGGGTTGGGCGGGCTGCTCGACCTCCCGGCCGTGGCTGAGGTGGTGGCCACCCTGCGGTTGCTGGCCGACCCGTCCGACAACCCGGCCCTGGTGCGGCTGCTGACCTCTGCCCGCTGGGCCATCGGCATCCCCGATCTGGCCCGGCTCGGGCGCCGCGCGGCCGAACTGGCAGGTCGCCCGGAACGCAATCCCGAAGCTTCGATTGATGAAGCGCTGGCCGAATTGCTGGCCGGCCTCGATCCCGCCCGTGAGATCAGTCTGCTGGAGGCGTGCGACTCGCCCGGTGAGTTGCTGTTCAGCAGCGCTGCCCGAGATCGATTCGAGCAGTTCAGCGCCGAGTTCCGAGGCCTGCGCCGGTGGGCGTCGGAGTCGGTCGTGGAGCTGACCCTGCGGGTGATCGACCTGCTCGGGCTGGACGTCGAGCTTGCCGCAGCTGGGGAGGACCCCGGTCAGCTGGACGCCTTCGTCCAAGCCGTCGCCGGGTACACCGACACCGACGGTGAGGCTTCCTTGAGCGGTCTGCTGGGCTATCTGGCCGCTGAGCGGGAATACGGCGTCGGGTTGGAGCAGGCGGTTGTCTCGGACGCCGACTCCGTCAAGCTGCTGACCGTCCACAAGGCGAAGGGACTGGAGTGGGATGTGGTCTTTCTCCCCGCCCTGGCGGCCGAGGTCTTTCCCACCGACCGCGTCAGCGGCAACTGGCTGCGTGCTGCTGCCGTCGTCCCCAGCCCGTTGCGGGGGGACGCGGATTCGATTCCGCAACTCGGTGCCGCGACCAACCAGGCCTTCACCCAGTTCAAGGACGCGCTGACTGCCGACCAGCGGCTCAGCGAGGACCGGTTGGCCTACGTTGCGGTGACCAGGGCCCGGCACCATCTCGTCGCCACCAGCCACGCCTGGGCGTCGCAGCTCAGTTCCCCCCGGGGTCGCTCCGATTACCTGAGCGGCCTGATCGGTCACGCCTCCACCGAGCACGAACCGCCCAGCGTCTCCGAGCGGAATCCATTGACGCTCGACGCGGAGGCCTGTAGCTGGCCGGCGCTGGGCGGAAGCGTCGCGCGGGAGCAGCGAGCGGCCGCGGCTGCCCACGTGATGGCGGCCAGAATCCGCCTGGAATCTGGCACTTCGGCACCCGATGAACCCGGAGCGGGGCTGGAGGGAGTGACCCGGGTCCGGCAGTGGCAGGAGTCAACCTCGGTGCTGTTGGCCGAGGCTCGGGCGGCAACTGCCACCCGAGCTCGCGCGGAGATCAGGCCTGAGTACTACTCGGTGACCTCGCTGTCGCGGTTGGCGCGTGATCGGGAGGGGTTCGCCGCCGAACTCGCCCGGCCGATGCCGCGCCTGGTCAGCCCCGAGCAGCGAGCCGGCATAGCTTTCCATCGCTGGCTGGAGCGGCGCTTCGCTGGTCAGGCACCGCTCGTCGATGACCTTCCGGACAATGCCGACAGTGTGGACGAGGCCCTGCGGTCGGCCTTCCTGGCAGGACCATTCGCGGTGGCTGATCCGGTGGCTGTCGAAGTTCCGTTCACCCTGGTGGTGTCGGGACGGTTGGTGCGGGGGCGCATCGACGCAGTCTTTGCCGGAACCGATGGCTACCGATTCCAGGTGGTCGACTGGAAGACTGGCTACGCCGGGGCAGCGGACCCGCTGCAGTTGGCGTACTACCGATTGGCCTGGGCGGAGCTGATGGGCCTGTCACCAACAGCGGTGGAGGCGGTGTTCTACGACGTCCTGAGCGCCACGGTGATTCGTCCGCGCGAGCTCCCCGATCGCGAACGGCTGGAGAGCATGGTGGCCCAGCTACCCGGCGAGGCATAGCCTGACCAGGTGACGATCTGGATCGCTCCCAGCCCACTGGACAAGTCCGAGGAGCATCGCGCCGACGACGCCTGGGTTCAGGCCCGCTGGGAGGAGGCCCATGCCCTCGTCCTCGCGGTGGACCCGGCAGGTTTGGTGGCCTGGCGGGGGGAAAAGCTGGACTTCGTCCGTCCCTGGGGGGACTTCAGTCCCTCCGAGCACCTGCTTTTGGGCCTGGTGGATCAACGCCCCTACTTCGCCATCGCAGCCGACCTGGCCGACGTCGGGGTTCCGCTGCGGTCGGTCATGGACCAGTTGGGCAGCGCCGACCTGCAGATCGCCTTTGCGGCCGTCGGCCTGGTGGGGTGGCACTCCGAATCAGGGTTCTGCCCCCGGTGTGGATCGGGAACCGCGCCGCGTCTGGCGGGCCAGGCACGGGAGTGCCGGGGATGCCAGCGTGAGCTCTATCCCCGCGTCGACCCCGCGGTCATCGTCGCGGTTCAGGACAGCGAGGACCGTCTGCTGTTGGGGCGTCAGCGCGTCTGGGAGCCGGGTCGAATGTCCGTGTTCGCCGGGTTCGTCGAGGTCGGCGAGTCGTTGGAACAGGCCGTGCACCGGGAAGTGGCCGAGGAGGTGGGCCTGGTGCTGGAGGAATTGCGCTATCTCGGTTCCCAGCCGTGGCCTTTTCCGCGCTCGTTCATGGTCGCCTTCGTCGCGAGGACGGGAGACCCCAACGTCACGCTGGATCCCACGGAGATCGAGGAGGCGCGGTGGTTCAACCGCGCTGAACTCCGGGCAGCGGTGGCAGCACGCGAGGTGTCGCTCCCGCCGACGACCTCGATCGCCCGCCGAATGATCCAGGCGTGGCAATCGGGCCACCTCACGCCAGGGTCACACGTCCTCGCCTGACCGGAGACGGTCCCGCAGGCCGCTGGCCCGGCGGGCTCGGTGCCGCACCGCCTGGCGCAGTGATTCCTCCGAGCCGATCAGGGTCACCTCCCGCTTGGCGCGCGTGATCGCCGTGTACAGCAACTCCTGGGTGAGTAGCGGGGAGTCAGGGGGCGGCAGCACCACGGTCACCTCATCGAACTGGCTGCCTTGAGCCTTGTGCACGGTCATGGCGTGAATGGTCTGCACCTGATCGAGCAGGAACGGTGAGACAGAGTGGATCTGCCTGCCGCGCGCAAAATGGGCGCGCAGCTCATCCCCGTGACGAACGACGACGCCGGTGTCACCGTTGAACAGCCCCAGGTCCCTGGCGTTCTGGGTCACCATCAACGGGCGACCCGGGTACCAGATCTGGCTCGGGTCGAAACCAGCCACGCCCTCGACCAGCCATTCCTCCACGCGACGTGACCACTGGGCGACACCGAAGGGGCCCCGGCGGTGGGCGCACAGCAGCCGGTGGACCTCGAGCGCATCCAGGGCGTCACGTACCCGTCCCTCTTGGGCAGCCGCGATCATCTCGCCGCCCGTGACCACGACGCGCCTCGCGAGCCCGGTGTCGGCGGCCTGCGCCTCGAAGCAGATGCCGGCGCCCCCGGACGCCGCGATCTGCACGGTGGCTGCCTCGTCTCCAGCGAGCACGGCCGAGGCAAGAGCTGCGATCGTGGGGGTTGACCGGTAGTTGCGGCGAAGGCGCACCACTGGCCCGGAATCCGGCAGGCCTGATGTTCTCCGCACCGCGGCCAGTCCCGGCGGGGCGGGGGTCGCAGCCTCGACGATGTCTGCCAGCACTGCGCCCGCCTCGACCGGGGCCAGCTGATTGGGGTCTCCCACCAGAATCAACCGAGCCTGCGGCCGCAAGGCGGGGAGCAGGCGGGCCATCAGCGTCACCGAGACCATGGAGGCCTCATCAATCACGACCACGTCGTGAGGTAGTGGATTGCCCTGATCGTGGCTGAAGCGGTTTCGGGTCTCCGGCAGCGGGCCCAGCAGCCGATGGATGGTGGTTGCCCGAAGGCCACTCAGGGCCTGAGCGAGGTCGGTGGGCAGGCCGCCCAACGCCTCGGTCAGCGCCTCCTCCATCCGGACGGCAGCCTTGCCGGTTGGTGCGGCGAGCGCAATCGAAGGAAAGGTCGGCGCCGTCCGCACCAACATCCCCAGGACCCTGGCCAGGGTGGTCGTCTTTCCCGTCCCTGGGCCGCCGGCGATCACCGTGACCTGGGAGGTGGCGCTCACGACGGCCGCCAGTTCGTGGTCAGGGTCACCCTCGGTGCCGAACAGTTCGCGGCGGGCCGCCAGCAGCGTGCTGGGTGAGGGCTCCTGCGCTGTCGGCGACCTGCGCGCCAGCAGTTCGCCGGCGACCGTCGATTCCTCCTGCCAGTAGCGCTCCAAGTAGAGGAGGTCACCCACCAGCCGCAGCGGGCGCCGAGGGGGCGCCTCACTACCCAGGCTGACCAGGTCACTGGCTTCGATGGCCCCTCGCCAGGCGGTCGGTTCGGGCCACAGGTCGTCCGGCACCGCGGCTTGGGTCTCGTCGGTGTCGAACCGCTGCTGCCGTACCGAGGAGAGGTCGAGACAGATCGACCCCGCCTGAAGAGCACGGACGGTCAACGCCAGCGCCACCTGGACCCGTTGGTCGCGCTCGTCGAAGAGGAACGACACCTTCTGGGCCACGTGGACGTCGCCCCACGACAACAGCCCGGTGGCATGCATGTCCCGCAACAATCCCTCGGGCAGGCTGACTGCGAGGTCGGGTTGGTTCACGAGGCGCTCCGATCGGCCAGCAGATCCGAGGCGGCGCAGACCAGGCCCGCGGGCGGAAACCAGGTGAAGACACCGGTGTCGGGTTCACCGAGGGGGTCGGCGGCCTCGCCCGGGCGTCCGGCCATGCCGCGCACGAAGAGGTAGCCGGCACCACCGAGGTGGCGGGTGGGGTCGTACCCCGGCAGTCGCTGACCCAGAAAGCGGTGGAGCGCCACGCAGTACAGCAGGGCCTGCAACGGGTAGTGGGTCCGCATCATTTCCGCGGCCATGGCGGGCTTGGTGTAGTGACCCAGCGTCAACTGCTCCGGCGGGCCCAGTCGGTTGGTCTTGTAGTCCACCACCACGAAGCGTGGCCCGCTGGGCGTACGGAGTCGCAACACCGAGTCAATGCTGCCGGTGAGGAAGCCCCGCAACACCTGACCGGCCAGCTTCGGGCCAGCGAGTTCGGTGGGGTAGCCCGCGAGTGGGTCGCTGGGTTCCAGCCAGTTCGCCAGCAGCGAGGCAAGATCGCCCACGGTGGTGACTGAGTCGGCGTTTCCGAGCGGGAACTCGAAGTCCAGCTCGCTCAGCCGGTCCGCTACCGCGATGTCAGCGAGGGCTCGTCCGTTGGTGAGGCGTCCAAGGGGGGTGAGGAGGCTTGGCAGCAGGGCTTGGGCGAGTGCTCCGGGTGTCACCCCTGCCACCTGGAAGCGACGCAGGCCGTCCTCCGCCGCAGCAAGCAGACGTCTCGCCAGAGCCGCTTCGTCAGCTTCCTCAGGCGCGTGCCAGTCCACCGACTCGAAGACCCGATGGACGAGACTCCCGAACGTCGTGCCGCCGGGTAGGCCGGCCATCGGGGAGGCCGCGCCGACAGTGGCCTGCGAGAACGAATCGTCGCCGGACGGCTCGTCGTCGACGGCCGATCCTGCCATCAGAGCTGTCGGCGCAGCCCCGTGGACGGCCTCGGTGAGCCCGGAGTAGGAGGTGCGGCGCCAGGACCGGTCAATGACCCGATGCCAAGGAGGCAGCCGCAATTCGCCGGCTGTTCCGGCTGCGGACGGCATCCGGGCAGGGGAGGGAGCCGGTGCCTCCTCGACCGAAATCCCCGCGTCGGCGAGCCACCCGACGTCCCGCGGGTGTCCCGACCCGGGTAGCGCGTCCACGGGGTAGCAGTCCTCGGGGACGCCGCCGCGCGCGTGGTCGCGGAAGACGAGGCGATGGAGCGGGGACGACTCCGTGTTGCGTCCGGTTCGGGCCCACCACAGGGTCAGCTGCGACTGGGCCCTGGTGGCGGCGACGTAGAGCGACCGCAGCCGGTCGCCGGCCGCCTCACGCTGGTGCGCCACTGTGCGTTGCAGGCGGCCGGGGGCGGAACTCCCCCCGAGGTCGAGGACGCGTCGGCCTTCGCTGTGGAAGACCAAGGCCTGCCCCTCGTCCTCCCAGCGACGCAGGTCCGCTGCCTGGGGGACCAGGACGATCGGAAACTGGAGGCCCTTCGCCTTGTGCACCGTCATGATCTGGACGGCGTCGCGGTCAGTTTCCAAGCGTCGGATCCGTTCGCCCGTCCCTTCACCCTTCTCGATCGCGTCGTTCAGCCACGCCACGAGGGCCTGCCCACGCAGCCCCTCAAGGTGCTTCGCGTGAAGGAGTTCGGCGAGGTGGCGGTAGTCGGTGAGGTCCCGCTCGCCCCGGGGCCGGCGTAGCAGCCGGGCCGGGAAGTCGCGGCCCTGCGCGTCAGCGTAGGACTGCAGGTCGGCGAACAGCGCTGCCACTCCCTGGCCGAGGAGCACCCGCGACCACCGATGGATGGTCGCTGCCACCTCTGCGAGCTTGTTGTCGTCGGCCTGGGCGAGGCTGGCCAGGTTACCTCCCAGGAAATCAGTCAGCGTGGCGGCCCGGATGGCGTCGCCGCGCGGCTGCTCCAGAGCCTGCAGGAGGACCTGCCAGTCACGAGCGGCCGCGGAACCGAAGATGGAGTCGGACCCGGAGAACGCCACCGAGACGCCAGCAGCAGTGAGCGCGTCCGCGAGGTCGCGGCCGCGCGCGTTCGTGCTCACCAGGATCGCGATGTCGTCGGGGCGGACGGCGCGTCGCGGCCCGCCGTCGAGCAACTCGACGCAGCCGGAGAGCAGGTTCACCACTTCGCTGACGACGTCCGCAGTGATCCATTGCCGTGCCGAGACCGCATCCAACGGGCTTGCCGGCGCCACGCAGCGTAAGCGGACCGGAGCCGTCCACGGAACCCCGGCCGGAGCGACCAGTCGCGACTCGAGATGACTGGCCGTCACCGCAGGAACCTCAATGCCCGGGCCGAGATTCACGTTGTGGAAGAGGCCTGCAATGCCCTTGACCACTCCAGCATCGGCGCGGTGGTTGACGGCGAGCGAGAAACGGACCCCCGCAGTGGCCACCGCGTCGGTGTAGGCGGTGACGTCGGCGCCGCGGAAGGCGTAGATGGCCTGCTTGGGGTCGCCGATCAGCACCAAGGGCACCTGGCCGTGGAAGGTGTCGCGCAGGATCTCCCATTGAACTGGATCGGTGTCCTGGAACTCATCGACCAGGACCACCTGGCAGCGACGTCGCAGACGCGCGCCACCCACCTCTGCGGAGGCCTGGCGCAGCGCGTCACGCAGCCTGAGCAATTGGTCGTCGAAGGAGTACACGCCCATCCATCGCTTGCGGTGGGCGACTTCCACCCGCACGGCCTCCGCGAAGGCGAGCCGCTCCAGGGCGGCGCCACCGAGTACTCGCGGCACCAGATCGGCATCACATCGATCGACCGCGGCGCGACCGAGCTCTTGGGCTGTCTTGAGGACGAAGGGCGGTCCGGCCGGGCTGGCCGCGTACCGGGCCAGATACAGATCCTCAACGACCTGGTCGACCAGGGGAGTCAGGTTCTCGACCAGGCTCGCCTGCGGATCCTGGTCGGCCAAGACCCCCAGTTCATGCAACATCGCCTGGCAGAACTCGTGGATGGTCATGATGCTGGCTGCATCCAGGGTTGACAGGGCACGTCGCAAGCGGCCGACCCGCTCCTGGAGTTCGCCCCGAGGTGCGGCCAGCAGAAGGCCGACGGTCTCGTCCGCCGACACCACCTCGCGTCCGTCGAGGCTGTCGCGCAGCAGGTCGTGGGTCGTCCGCAGGCGCTCGCGGACGCGAGAGCGCAGTTCCGCCGAGGCGATCCGGCTGAAGCTGATCACCGCGAGATTCTCCGCGGTCACGACGCCCTCGGCGAGGTACCGAGTGGCAAGGGCGGCGATGGCGTGCGTCTTGCCCGTCCCCGCGCTCGCCTCCAAGACCACCGTCCTGAGCGGAAGGGGACCGGTCGGGTCGTAATGGCTCATCGGCCTCTCCGCTGTTCATGCGCCAACAGGGGCGCCCAGATCAACTCGGCAAGGGCGCCGACGAGAAGCGCCTCCCCGGGCGTGGGTGCCGGCAACCTCACCTGGTCGGTGCGTGGCTCGAGGACATCGGCGATCAGTGCGAAGAACACCTGCCAGGAGGCATCCCGGTCCCACTCCCAGCTGCGCTTCAACTCGCCAGGAGACCCCTTGGGATCAACGCCCCTGGCACGCAAGGACGCCCACGCCTCGCAGACGCGGGGCGTGGCCGGCAGCGGACGGGTCAGCCCCAGCGAATAGAGGCTCACGTACCGTCCCAGCAGCGCGCGAGCAGTGTCGGGACCCGGGGCGGTCAGGGTCGAGGCGTAACCCCGGCCGATCACCACCGCCCGCCACGGGCCTGGTTCAGTCGCGGCGAGTGCCAGCAACCGCAGCCAAGCCACCAGACGGTGCCGCGGCTGGAGTCCGGAGAACTCCACGGCAAGCAGGGTGTCACCCTGGGTGGCCAGCCGACCCGTCAACCAGACGCCCGCCCCGTCGGCCACCGGAACCAAGGAATGCAGGTCGTGGACCACCGATGGTTCGGCCGCAGCAGCAGGAATCACCTTGAGGGTCTTCTGCGCGTCGTTCAGGATGGAGGTCAGCGCCGCCCGACCCAACTCAGCGGGTGGTACCGAACCTCGCAGCCACTCCGCGACCGTGAGTTCTTCGGCCTCGCGGCCCGCCCGGAGTTCTCCGAGCATCCGAGTCCCGATCTGCCACCGCTGCAGGTGGTCCAAAGCGATGGGAATGCTTTCGCTCACCGCCGGTGAGTCACCGAGCCTCAATCCGGCACGCTGCTTCAACAGTGCCCGCACCGGATGGGTGAAGAAGGCCGTCAGGTCGTCCAGGCCGAGGCCTCCAGAGAGGTCTGGCGGTGGCAGGGGATCGAGGTGATGACGCCCGGCCTCCTGGACCGGCGGTTCAAGGGCCGCCCGCGCGCCGGCGAAGGCGATCGGGTCGTAGCTGGTCAGCCGTGGGTGGACGGGCTCCGCAGACGGCTCGAAGTAGCGCGAGTCGAAGGGCTGGAGGGGATGCTGGATCGTCACAGCGCGCCCGGCGGGGGTCCCGCCGAGTGTGGCCGCGGTCGCGTTCAGGGTGTCCAGAAGTTCGAGGATGGGGGCCGCCAGCGGGACCGCCTCATTGGTGGCCTCGCTCCGCGCGCGGGCGATGACGATCAGCGACTCGCGGGTCGCGTGGACCGCGTCGAGCAGGGTCTGACGGTCCTCCAGGGTGGGAGCGGGATCGCCGACCAGGGGCGAGAGGCGGAGTAGGTCGTCCCCGTGACGGCGTCCGGAACGGGGGAATCGTTCAGCGTCCCAGCCGAGC
Organism: Propionibacteriaceae bacterium; assembly: GCA_016717345.1. Lineage (GTDB taxonomy): Bacteria > Actinomycetota > Actinomycetes > Propionibacteriales > Propionibacteriaceae > Propionicimonas. The sequence goes on along the minus strand of JADKFR010000006.1, from coordinate 71,227 downwards.
AGGATCACAACGCGATGGGGCACGTGACGCAACGACGCAGGCCCACACACGATCGCGGAGCCGTTGCCGAACCCTCCGCGGGCCGGGGTGTTGCCGAACTCGTCCTCCACGGCGCGGATGAGACCGTGCCGGGTCAGCGTTGCGCTCCCACGATCCGCTTGCTCGGCGAGGCGATTCAGTCCCGTCCACAGGTCGTTGAGCTGCCACTGTTCTTCCGCAGGCGGGTCGATCAAGGACGTCAAGCCGGCGCGGCACCGTTCGATCCAGCCCGCCACCGTGGTCGGTCGGTCGATGTCGGCGATGAACCGCGACAGCCTCCCCACCAGTTCGGTGAGGCCACCGATCAGCTCGATGTCGGAGGATTCGACATCGTCCAACGGCAGGACTGTCCGAACCCAAACCCCCTCCTGTTCGGAGAGCGCGACGCCCAGAAGCATCCGCTGGAGCCCGGCGAGCCAGGTGTTCTGGGCGAAACTGCCCAGGCCGAACCGCTCTCGGGCAGCCGCTGACAGCCCCCAACGGACGCCGGACTGGCCGACCAGCCGTGCGAGCCGTTCCTGGGAATCGGGGGTGAAGGAGAACTTGCGAGCGACCGACCCTTGCGCGCAGAGGTCGACGAGCCGGGAGGCTTCGACCCGGCTGTCGGGCAACCGAAGCAGCTCCAACAGCAGGGTGACCAGGGGATTGACCTGGGCGATCGATCGATCGGCGACCTGAACCCGGAAGCCATGACCCGGATGGACCCCTGGAGCCGCGGACAACCCGAAGGCTGCCGACACCAGCGAGGCCACGGCATCAACCTGGGGGGTGATGATGACGACGTCGCGCGGTTCCAGGCTCGGATCAGCGTCGAAGAGTCCTGCCAGCACCTCGCGAAGTACCTCCACCTGGCGATCGAGGCCGTGTGACAGGTGCACGCCGACGGAGCGGTCGCCAGCTGCCAGAACCCGTCCGCCCCGCGTCACGTCGTCGGCCAGATCCTGCTGCAGCCAGCCCAGGAGGGTGTCGGGCCGCAGGGGCTGAGGAGGGGGGACGTGGGGGGCCGGCCGCGGCGCCAGGAGTGAGATCTCGTCCCTCACGATGGCCAGAGACTCGTTGAGGGGATGTCCAGGGACCACGGCACACGCTGAGCGACGAAGGGGGGCCGCGTGACCCGGGACGGGCACTCTGCTCGGAGAAGGCGTCAGGATCAGCACGTCGACCTGATGCCAGGTCGCCAGGGCGGCCCACACTCCCAGGCTGCCATCAGAGACCCGAGGCGGGGCGAGGACGGCCACCCGAGCCGGGACCCCGGGTGCTGGAGCAGCGCGAAGGTGATCGAGGAGGCGCTCCCTCCCCGCCACGGGGTGATATCCGATCCGGGCCGCCGTCAACCGCCACAGGCACGGCTGCCAGGCCTCTTCAGCCAAGGCGGAACCCGTCGGCCCCGCATCATTCCCGGCCGCCCAGGAGGCGAGCATCGCTGGGCGGTACAGGGCATAGCTGGCGAACTGCCGAGCGATCCGCCGGCATGCCGTCCACGGTTCACGGGCGGCCGCCAGATGACGGCGGAGTTGCTCCAACCCCGGTTCGGCCGTGGCCGCGACGATCTCCACGAGCAGCCAGGTCAAGCGATCGGGCGCCCAAGGATCGTCATCGCCCAGCAGCCGCCTCCAGAAGGCTCCCCCGGAGACGAACTCGACCCCCGCGCACACGCCGGCACTGGCACCGGTGGAGGCAAGTTGCTGGGAGACCCAACGCTGGAACCCCGGGCCGGGAACGATCGCCAGGTCGAAGGCGAACGGATCCGATCGTGGCGCCGACCAACGCTCGGCCAGGGTCGAGACGAGTTGTTCGGCGTCCCGCGGCCACCAGTGGTGCAGGCCGGTGCGCACACCGTCGAGATTCGGGGCTTGGATCATGGTGCGTCCCACCCTAGGACGGGCCGCCGACAGTTTTGTCACGGTGGTTGCCTACAGTGTCTCCGTGACGCTGAGAGAACCCGAGGAGCTCCTGCGCGGGCTCGACCCGGAGCAGCGGGAGGTGGCGACCACGTTCGGCCGTCCGGTCGGGGTGATCGCCGGCGCTGGAACCGGCAAGACCCGGGCCATCACCCATCGCATCGCGCGCGGGGTCCAGACGGGCGCCTACGACGCGTCGGCTGTGCTCGCGGTCACGTTCACCACCCGGGCCGCGGGTGAGTTGCGCACCCGGCTGCGTTCCCTCGGGGCTGGCGGCGTGCAGGCCCGAACCTTCCACTCCGCGGCCTTGCGCCAAGCCCAGTACTTCTGGCCCCGCGCCTACGGGACGGCCCTGCCCCAGGTGACGGATCAGCGCATGTCGCTGGTAGCCGAGGCGACCCGCAAACTGCGACTCACCGCTGAGACCTCGACCTTGCGCGACCTGTTGACAGAGGTGTCCTGGGCCAAAGTCAGCAACGTGGCTCCGGGGGAGTACGCCGCGCTGGCTGGGGCGGCCGGACGGGAGGTGTCCGGGCTGGAGGCGGCCGCGGTCGGGCGGGTTCTGGGTCGCTACGAACAGGTCAAGTCCGACCGAGGGGTGATCGACTTCGACGACATCCTGTTGTGCGCGACTGCCCTGCTCAGTGACCACGAGGACGTGGCCGCCGAAATCCGCGCCGCCTATCGCCATCTCGTCGTCGACGAATATCAGGACGTCAGTCCCGTCCAGCAAGCGCTGCTGGAACTGTGGCAGGGCCCGTCCCAGGACCTGTGCGTGGTCGGCGACCCGGCGCAGACGATCCATTCGTTCGCGGGGGCGTCGCCGGACTACCTCACGGGGTTCGCCACCCGCTTTCCCCAGGCCCACATCGTCAGGTTGGTGCGTGACTATCGCTCCACCCCCCAAGTAGTGAAACTGGCCAACACTGTCGCGGTGAGGGCGCGGATCCCTGGCACGGTTCGGCTTGAGTCGCAGCGCGAGCCCGGGCCCGAGCCCCGGCTGCTCCCGTGCGCCACCGAATTCGATGAGTCGCGGGCGGTGGTGTCCTGGCTGAAGGAGCGGCACGAGCAGGGCATTCCCTGGCGGGAGATGGCGTTGCTGTATCGGGTGCACGCCCAATCGCCACTGTTCGAAACCGCGTTGGAGGAGGCGCGGATCCCGTTCGCGGTGCGCGCGGGCGAGGGCTTCTTCGAGCGGCCTGAGGTGCGCCAGGCGCTCGGTGTGCTGGCCGAGGCGGCGCGGCGGGACCCGAGCGGTGAGGCAGCGGAAGGGTGTCGTGACGCGCTCACTCGGCTGGGATGGTCGCCCACTGCCCCCACCGGTCAGGGCAGGGTCCGGGAGCGATGGGAGTCGCTGGCGGCCCTCCTCGCACTGGCCGACGATCTGGCACAGAGCAAGGGCGTCGATCTCTCCACGCTGGTGGCTGAGCTGCAGGCGCGGGCCAGCGCTGAGCACGCGCCCACCGGTGAAGGCGTCACGCTGTCGACCCTGCACGCGTCGAAGGGGCTGGAATGGGAAGCCGTCGCTGTCGTGGGCGTGCAGGAGGGCACGCTGCCCCTGTCCTTGGCGACCACCCCCGCGCAGGTCGCCGAAGAGGGCCGGTTGTTCTACGTCGGGGTGACGCGTGCCCGCCGGCATCTGATGGTGTCCTGGTCGAAGAGCCGTCGGGGTACGGGCTTCCGGTCCCCGTCCCGTTTCCTGGACGGGCTGGCGCCGGCCGCCGAGGTCGTCGCGCGTCCGGCGGGGAAGCGTCGGGCAGCGGGGACGGCGATGAGCGCCACCTGCCGGGTCTGCGGCCGGTCGCTGTCGGGTGGTGCCGAGCGCAAGCTGCAGCGCCACCTCGACTGCGTCCCGGGCTACGACGAAGCGGTGTACGAGCAACTGACCTCCTGGCGGCGGGCGGCGGCGAGCGCGCGCGGGCTCCCGGCCTTCTGCATCTTCACCGACGCCACCTTGATGGCGATCGCTGAGCGGCAGCCTCGGGACGAAGTCGGGCTGCTGTCGGTGCCTGGTGTGGGCAGGGCCAAGTGCGACCAGTACGCAGCGACAGTCCTGGCGATCCTCGCCGGAGAGCAGCCGCCCTCCGGCGTCGGGATGGCTCAGCCGGCGAAACCGGGAAGGTAGGCCCGCAGTACTGCGGCGAAGTTGGCGCTCACGTCGAGTTGGGCGAGGACGGCGATGCCGCTCATCCAGACCCGATAGATCAACGAGTACTCGGGGGGGATGTTCAAGCGCATGGCCACCCCTTGGGGCCCCATGCTGGTGTGGACCCGCACGAACTGGGCACGGGTCCACTCCCGGTTGAACCGGAAGCACTCCGTCGTGGCCGGTTCGACGAACGGGTTGAGGTAGTTGAGGACGTCGACCGGATCGAGGGCCTCACGCACGAAACCTTCCTTGACGAGCCCAGCCAGCATGGCTTGCGCATCACCGGCGACAGCGTGCCGGATCAACCGGCCCATCGGCTCGGGAAGTCCGTTCGGCAAGCGCGAGACCAGTCCGAAGTCCACGACGCCGAGCTTGTTGTCGGGGGTGACCAGATAGTTGCCCGGATGGGGGTCGGCGTGCAGCAGGCCCGCCAGCGAGGGCCCGGCGAACAGGAAGGTGACATAGTCCAGGCCGGCGGCGTTGCGCTCTGCCTCCGGGCGATCGGCCAGGGTGGTGAGCTTCACCCCGTCCACCCAGTCCGAAACCAACACCCGCCGGGTGGCGAGGTGAACCCGCGGCACGATGAAGCGCGGATGCCCGGCCACGGCCTCAGCCATCTGCTGCTGCGAGGCGCCCTCGAGGACATAGTCGACCTCTTCGGAGACCCGTTCTGCGATCTCGCGGGTCATCGCCACCACGTCGAGCCCGCCCGTGAGGGGGGAGACCGCCGCCGCCAGGCGTTGGATCTGCTTGAGGTCGCTGGCCAGCGCAACGTCGGCGCCCGGGTACTGCACCTTGACTGCCACCGGCTGGCGGGAGCCTGCGAGCACAGCCCGGTGCACCTGTCCGATCGACGCTGCGGCGGCGGGGCGGGGGTCGAACTCGGCGAACTGGCGCCGCCAGTCCGACCCGAGTTCGGCACGCAGCACCTGATGGACGCGCGAGGTCGGCATGGGGGGAGCGGAGTCCTGCAGTTGGCGAAGCCGGGCCCGGAAGGGGGCAGCCATTTCCTCCGGGAGCATGGCTTCCATCATCGACATGGCCTGCCCGAACTTCATGGCCCCGCCCTTGAGCTCGCCCAGCACCGAGAAGAGCTGATCGGCAGCGGCGTCACGCAACTGGGCGTCCACTTCATCGGCCGAGGCTCCCAGCAGTCTTCGGCCCATGCCTACGGTCGCGCGTCCGGCGGCCCCCAGCGGCAGGCTGAGTAGCCGGGCGTTGCGACCCAACGCCCCTTCCGGCAGGACGCGCGATCGGTCGGCGGGCTCAACGCGCGATTCAGTCACCTCGCCAGTGTGCCTCGCGGTTCCTCATGCCACGACCAGCAGGCAGCCGCACTCAGGATGGGCGGGCCATTCCCGGGTGTGCAGCGACTGCTCGACTCCCAGTTCCAACGTGCGTCCCGTGACGTCGGGCGTGCCCCCGCCGAGCTGGCAGCGGACCTGGGCGACGGTGGTCGCCACTGCCCAGCTCTGGAGGGCGGGATCAATCGGGGCAGGCTCGGCGCAGAGTTGGGCCACGAGCCGGGGCCAGGCCGGGTCGTAGCGGCAGCGAAGCAGGTCGTGGCAGCGGACGCAGGGCGTCCGGCCTGGAATGACCAGCGGTCCGACCACGGCTCGGGCGGGTTCCAGCCGGGTCACCAGATGGGCTCGATCGGCCCGGAGCAGGGCATCCGTGAGGGCCCGGTCCGGTTCCTGGGTTTCGGTGGCCACGATCGTCAGTTCCGGCCAGGACTGGGTCTGGGCGCTCCAGTGGAGCACCGGGGACGCTCGGTAGTTGCCGCTGTGGTGTGGTCGGGCGCCGGTTGGTGGAACACTGCTGGCGATCCGGGTGGGGGCGATGCCGAGGCTGCGGTGGAGCAGGCTGCACAAGTCGTCCGCCAGGCCCCCGGAACCAACCACCGCGATCCCCAGGGTGGGCTGGTCGCCCGGCTCAGTTGCCGGCTCCAGCAGTCCGTGGCCGGCTAGTTGATGCAGGAACCATTCGAGCAGGCTCGTGCCCAGGGCCGGCAGCAGCCGGTCCAGGTCAGCGAGCGAACGGGACTGCCGCAAGGCGTCGACGGCGTCCGCGAGTTGGCCCGGGACCCCATGCAGGACGAGACCGTCGGCATCCAACCCGATCTGCAGGACGCCGGGAGAACGCCACGCACGGGCGACCGGGCGCACGAGCCGGTACTGTTCGGGGATCACCCTGCCACCTCAGCGGGTGGGACGCCCCGGCTCAAGCCTGCCCGGGCCACCGACAACACCCCACCACCAACTGCCAACACCACCCCGGTTCGCAGACCTCGCAGGGTTGACGGACACAAGAGCGCCGCGGCCTCAGGGCCGCGGCGCTCTTGTGGGTCAGATCTTGAGGATCAGGCCTGCTTCGGAAGGAAGCGGGTCAGGTTCGTGCCGCACACGGGACACTTGGCCTTAGCGATCCGGGTGCCCTTCTCGTTCACGCTCACGTCGCCGCTGGCGTCGCGGTGGTCCTTGCACTTCACACAGTAGAAAGACCCCGTGTAGCTGTCCTGCGCCACTGGTACTCCTCGTGGTAGTCGGGTTGCCGCCCCTGGTGCGGCATCTTGCCGCGCAAGTCTACACACGCAGGCTCGCGAGGCGATGGCCGCCGCGGTCGGCTGCCATGCCCGACGTTCGCAAGGCCCTCACCGGTTCCAGAGCCGCTTGCCTTCCCCTGCGAGCGGTCCGGCCCGGGAGGGCCTCACCACTCGAAGCTATCGGTCGGCGTCACCTCCGGTCAAGGCGGCTCGAAACGCCCGGTCAAGGCGGCTCGAAACGTGCGCCCAGGAACCTGGCTCGGGATTGTCAGGGCGGCCACATAGGGTGCCTGCATGGAATCACCACCGGTTCAGATTCGACGCAGCGCCCGACGCCGGAGCACGCTGACGGTCTTCCGAGAGCAAGGACGGTTGGTCGCCGTCGTGCCGGCGCTGCTGACGGCCCGGCAGGAAGCGCAACTGGTGCCGCCACTGATCGAGCGGTTCCTGGCCAAGGAGGCCCGGCGGACGGTCCCCGCGGGCGACGAGGCGTTGCATGACCGCGCCGAGACGCTGGCGGCTCGCTACCTCCAACCCTGGCTGGACGGGCCGCTGCCCGAATTCAGCGTGACCTGGGTGTCGAACCAGAACCGGCGCTGGGGCTCGTGCTCACCGGACACCGGCCGGATCCGCGTCACCGACCGGCTGCGCGGGGCCCCCGACTGGGTGGGCGACTACGTCCTGCTCCACGAACTGGTGCACCTCGTCGAACCCAACCATTCCAAGCGATTTCAGAGCCTGGTCGCCCGCTACCCGGATTGTGAACGCGCCAAGGCGTTCCTTTCAGGCATGGAATTCGCCAGAGGCGGCGGTCACCTGAGGCCGTGACCTCGCCTCACTCGACGCGGTGCGGTCCCGGGCGGCCTTCCTCGTCCAACAACTTGGCCAGTTCGGCGTCCAGATCATCGGGGGTGGCCCCTGCGTGGCCATGCTCGGCATACCCCAGTGGATCATCCAGGTCGGCGGCCGTCGGCACGAGGTCGGGATGGTCCCACGCGGCATCCCGAGCCTCTGGGCCCCGGGTTGCCCGGGTCGCGGCCCAGACGTTGGCGGCATCGCGCATCCGGCGTGGCCTCAGTTCCAGCCCCACCAGGGCTTTGAGGGCGGCTTCGGCCGGCCCGCCCGCGGCCCGCCGGCGACGCATGACCTCCGTCAGCGCGACGGCTGAAGGCATCCGACCCCGCGTCACCTGTTCGACGACCTCGTCAACCCAGCCCTCGACCAGCGCCAGCAGGGTTTCCAAGCGCCCGAGGACCTCGCGCTGCTCCTCGGTCACGGCGGGGGCGAACAGGGACCCCGCCACCACCTGACCCGCCTGCTCGATCTGTTCGGGAGTCATCGAGTTGCTGATCTGCGACTCGATCGCCTGCTCAAAAGCGTCCGGGTCGATCGCGATTCCGCGGGCGTAGTGCTCCACCAGAGCCAGTAACTGCGGACCGAGCCATCCCACCGCGGCGAAGAGCCGCTGGCGAGCGGTCTCGCGAAGCGCGAGGAAGAGCAGGACGTCGGACGCGTCGAGATCCAGACCGTCGCTGAACGCGGCGAGGTTGGTGGGCAGCAGGGCGACCTGTGGTTTCTGGGTGAGGGGGATCCCGACGTCGCCCGCGCTCACGACCTCGGTGGCGAGCCTGCCCAGTGACTGGCCGACCTGCGCCGCGAACATGCCACCGGCGGCCGCCCGGATCATCGGCTGCATCATCCCCGCGCCCGGGTCGGTGCTGCCCTGGCGATCCAACAGCCCACCCAGTGCGGCGCTCAGCTGCGTGACCACCGGGCGGGTGAGCTGCTGCCAGGTGGTGAAGGTGTTCTCGACCCACTCGGCGCGACTCCAGGCCGCTGCCGGTCGGGCCACCGCGGGAAAGGAGATCTGTTCGTCGAGCCAGAGGTCGGCCAGCGCCGTCGCGTCGCGGACGGCGGCGTGTTGGGCAGCCAGGGGGGTGGGATCAGCTCCGTCCGCCGCAGTCACCTTGCGGGCGATGTCCTTGGTGAACCGCCAGTTCATGCCGGCCTCGTCGGTGGGCCCGTGGCTCGCCATCTGGTTGCTGAAGGCACTCATCATGCCCTGCATGCGTCCCATCAACTCCTCGATGTTGAGTCGACCATCGGGGCCCGGGGTCAGCCCGAACTGCGCCAGAAACTTCAACAGGGCTTCTTCATCGGGGCGGCCGGATTCGTCGCCGGCGCCCGGAAGGTTGGGATTCCCCTGGTCACTCACAGCCGCTCCTTCGTCGCACGTCACCATTGTCCATGACGCGCCCAAGCTATCGGCCCGGTCGGTGGTGGACAGGCTCGCAGGGTAGTCTCGCCCGCGGAATCGACGATCGAGGGTGGAGGGAGCCGGGTGACCAAGCAGACGTGGACGGCCGCCGTCGCGGCCCTACTCTTCATCGCGTTCGCCGCCGTGATCGCGATGGTGCCGGTTCCGTACGTCACCTGGGCACCCGGCGCCACCCATGACCTGCTCGGCACCGTGGATGGCAGGCCGGCGATCAGCGTCCAGGGCGCCGCCACCTTCCCGACCTCGGGCGAACTCCGCATGGCGACGGTGTCAGTCACCCGGGCCGACGCCAGCCTGACCCTTCCCGAGGCGCTCTTCTCGTTCTGGCTGCCCTCCAGGGAGGTGCTGCCTCGCGAGGCGGTCTACCCCTCCGGCGTCGAGGCCGCACAACTCGAGGAGGCTCAGGCTCGGCTGATGGGCACCTCGCAGGACATCGCTGTGGTGGCGGCCCTGCGTGCGGCCGGAGTGAAGGTCGTTGAACTCCCCATGGTCACCACGGTCGTGGCCTCCGGTCCGGCCAACGGCAAGCTGAAGCCGGGAGACCTGATCACCGCGGTCGACAACCAGAGCGTTACGTCCGTACGGGAGGTTCAGAACGCCATCAAGAGCCATCGTGTCGGTGACGTGGTGAAGTTCGATGTGATCCGTGACGGTGCTTCGTTGACCCAGTCCATCACCACCCGCGCCTTCGACACCGACCCGGATGTGCCTGAGGTCGGAATCCGGCTTTCGATCGGCTACGTCTACGACCCGGTGGTCACCTTCGGGATCGATCCACAGGTCGGGGGTTCGAGCGCCGGGCTGATGTTCTCCCTCGCCCTGTACGAGCTACTCACGCCCGGTTCGCTGGTCGGTGGCCGAATCGTGGCCGGGACGGGAACCATCGCCGACGACGGTCAGGTGGGAGCCATCGGCGGGGTCCAGGAGAAGCTTGCCGCCGCCGAGGCGGCCCATGCCACGTTGTTCCTGATTCCCCGCGACAACTGCAGCGATGACGAGGAGCCACATGCGGGCCTTCAGGTGGTCCCGGTCGCCACGATGGGAGAAGCGTTGAAGGTGCTGGGAGATTCCGGGGCTCTGGCCCCCGACCAACTGCCGAGGTGTCCGTGACCGCGTCCGACCAGGCAGCCCTGACAGCAGCCCTGGTCGAGGTCGAGCGACATGTCGGGCGGTCCGGGTGGGACCAGCCGGCGAGGCTCTTCGCACTGGTGCCCACCTCCGAACTGATCCTTGCCGAGCCCGGACTCGCCGAGCATCTGAGTCATGGGCTGCCGGACGGATTCACCTCCATCGAGCAGGAGGAGTTCCACGCCGGGGCTGACCTCGGCGAAACCCTGGCGCAGATCGCGTGGCCGGAGACGGTCGCGGGTTGCGTGCTCGCGCTGGAACGGGTCTTCGTCCCGCCGGAGGTCGAAGCAGAACTCCCCAATGATCCGGTCCAGGCTGCGACCCTGGTCGCGAGCCATCCCCAGCGCCTCGATCTGCGCGTCGTGGTCGGCGCCACCCGAGCCGGCGGCAGCCACGGCGTCGCCCGGATCAGAGGGACCGAGGAACTCGTCGGCGGCGCCGATCTGGTGCCGTCCCTGGCTTGGGCCTTGTCACGTACATTGGACTGACCTTCCCAAGTTGTACGAGGAGAACACGTGCCGACAACGCTGGCCCGCCGCGGGCCGCTGCTTCCCACCCTGCTGGTTGCTGGTGCACTCATGGTGGCCTTTCTGATCTTCACCGAGTTCTGGACGCAGAAGCTGTGGTTCGATTCGGTGACCTTCCCAGCCGTCTTCACCACCCAGCTGGTGGCCGAGGTGATCCTGTTCGTGGTCTTCTTCGTGCTGATGGCCGGCAGCGTGGCGCTCAACATGTGGCTCGCCTTCCGGATGGCGCCGATCCATCGCCGTACCGGCCAGAGCGCCGTGCTCGATCGCTATCGCGATCTCCTGGCCTCGAACCTGCTGCTGGGGATCGCGATCCCGTCCGGCTTCTTCGGCGTGATCGCTGGGATGTCGGCAGCCGGCCAGGCACTGCCGTGGCTGGCCTGGCTGAATCGCACCCCGTTCGGTCAGGCGGACGCCTATTTCGGTCTGGATGCCGGGTTCTACGTCTTCGAAATGCCGATCTGGCGTGAGGCTCTCGGGTTCGTGATGAGCGCCCTGTTCTTCTCCCTGCTCGCCGCCGCTGCCGTCCATTTCACCACCGGCGCGCTGAGTGTGGGCCGGGCGGGTCAACGTCCAGGACGGACCCCGGCCGGGGCGCACCTGTCAGTGCTGGCGGGCTTCCTGCTCGTGGCGTACGGCCTCCAGACCCTGGTCGACCGGTACGCCTACCTGGTGAGCGCGGGGACGCTCTTCACCGGCCTGCATTACACCGACGACAACGCCCGACTGACGGCGAAGTTGGTCATGGCGATCATTGCTTTCATCTGCGCGGCCCTCTTCTTCGTCAACGCGTTCCTCGGCCGGTGGGTGCTGCCGATCACGGGCCTGGTCCTGATGATGGTCTCCGCCCTGCTACTCCAGGCGATCTACCCGGTTGTCGTGCAGTCGTTCCAGGTCCGGCCCAACGAGCCCGACAAGGAGAGCAGCTACATCAAGGCCCACATCGATGCGACGCGGACAGCCTTCAAGATCGGCGATGTCGACATCAAGGAGTATGAGGCGGTCACCGATGTCAGGCCGGGTCAGCTGAAGGAGGACGCCGAGGCCCTCCCGGGAATCCGGCTGATCGACCCTGCCGTGGTCAGCCAGACCTTCGAACAGTTGCAGCAGGTGCGTGGCTACTACGCGTTCCCTGACCTGTTGGACGTGGACCGCTACGTCATCAAGGGGGTGGAGACCGACGCCGTGGTCGCGGCCCGGGAGATGAACATCGCCGGTCTGCCGGACCAGAACTGGAACAACATCCACACCGTCTACACCCACGGTTACGGGTTGGTGGCCGCCTACGGGAACCGACGCCAATCCGACGGCCAGCCCGAATGGATCGAGCGCGACCTGCCTCCCGAGGGTGCGCTCGGCGACTACGAGGGACGGATCTACTTCGGCGAGTTGAGCAACCAGTTCGCCATCGTGGGACGCGAGGCGGGTCAGGAGCCGATCGAACTCGACACGCCCAGCGGCGGGGAGACCCACAACACCTACGCAGGCTCGGGCGGTGTCCCGATCGGGGACATGTTCACGCGGCTGCTGTATGCGGCCCACTTCATGGATCTCAACCTCGTGCTGTCCGATCGGGTGAATTCTGCCTCGCAACTGCTCTACCAGCGCACCCCCAAGGAGCGGGTGGAGCAGGTGGCGCCGTGGCTGACCCTCGACCAGAACATCTACCCGGCCGTGGTGGACGGGCGCCTGGTCTGGATCGTGGATGGCTACACGACCAGTGCCAGTTACCCCGACAGCCAGCTGGTCTCGCTGCGGAGCACCACCTCGGACACCCAGTCCCGCCTCCAAACCGAACAGCAGGTCAACTATCTGCGCAACTCGGTGAAGGCCGTCGTCGACGCGACGAACGGCGGCGTCACGCTGTACGGCTGGGACGACACCGATCCGATCCTGCAGACGTACGCGAAGGTGTTTCCGGGAACGGTGAAGCCGCGCAGCGAGATCAGCCCGGACCTGGCAGCGCACCTGCGCTACCCCGAGGACATGTTCAAGGTGCAGCGGGAGATCCTTGGCCGCTACCACATGACCAACCCGGCCAGTTGGTACCAGCAGTCCGACCTGTGGCAGGTGCCGGTGGATCCGGTCAAGCAGCCGACCGACGCCAAGGAACCGCCGTACTACCTGTCGATCAAGTGGCCCGGGGACCCCGACCCGGTCTTCAGCCAGACGTCGGTCTTCGTGCCCAAGGGACGGTCCAACCTCGCCAGCTACCTGTCAGTGGTGGCCGAGGCAACCAGCCCCGACTATGGGAAGCTCCGGGTCCTGCGGATGTCGGACACTCACCAGATCGACGGACCGGGCCAGACCTTCAACGCGATGACGACAGACGGGGAGGTGGCGCAGGTGCTGCGGAACTTCCTGAACCAGGGGTCCGCGGCCGCCACGTACGGCAACCTGCTGACGCTCCCGATGGGAAGTGGTTTGCTCTACGTCCTACCGGTGTACGCCCAGCGTTCTGGAAGTACTGGTTCCTACCCCGCACTGACCTATGTGATCGTCCGGTTCGGCCAGAGCGTGGGCATCGGCAAGACCCTCCAGGAGGCACTCGACAAGGCGTTCCAGGGCGATGCCGGAGCGAACACCGGGGAAGGTCCGACGACGCCGCCGAGCACCCCCACCTCCCCGACGACGCCGACCACGCCGACCACGCCGACCGATGCCAAGCAGGCGGCCGCCGCCTTGATGCAGCAGGCACAGGATGCCTTTACCGCTGCTGACAAGGCCCTCAGTAGCGGCGATCTGGGGGAGTACCAGAAGCAGGTGCAGGTTGCCCGCGCGGCGCTGCGGGAGGCGTTGGCCAAGCTCAACGGCTGATCGAGAGACTCAGCGGACGTCGATGTCCCACCCCGCGTCCCGCAACGGCCCGGCGAGGGCTTCGGCATCGCCGACGACGACGAGCGTCCGGCGGTCCGGGGGCAGCAGGTCCATCAGCGACCTGGTCGCAGAGGCGGGGGTGACGTGCTCGAGGGCCTCGGTGGAGGAGTTGATGAACTCCGCGCTCAGGCCGTTCGCGACCAGGGTGGTGACCCGGTCCGTGACCCCTTGTGCGGTCGAGTAGCGGAGTGGTGAGCTGCCCAGCGTGTAGCCCACGGCGTGGGAGACCTCGTCGGCCGTCAGCGGGTGGGCAGTGAGATCCAGGAGCCCGCTGGCCAGGCTGATCGCTTCCACGGTCACGTCGGTGCGGAAGGAGCCCTGCGCGGCGAGCAGCCCCCCGTCGCGCATCGCATGGTTGACAAGGTGGACCCCATAGGTGAAGGCCTTCTCCTCGCGCAGGACCCGGTTCAGACGGCTCAGGAAGGCGCCACCGACAGCGTGACACGCCACCTGCAGGTCGGCCCACGTCGGGTCCCCGCGGTCTATCCCGAAGCCACCGAGTCGTACGTCCGCCTGCACTGCCCCTGGCCGGTTGACCAGCCTGGCCCGCGGCGCCCGAGGCGCTGGAGACTGGTGGACGATTCCCTGGGCGGCCTCCCCGGCCCAGCCGGCGAACGCGGCCTCGGCGAGCGTGAACGGGTCGGCGGTGAAGTCGCCGCACAAGACCAGCGTGGCACCGGAGGGTCGGTAGTAGCGGGCGTGAAAGTCGCGGACGTCCTCCACGCTCACGGCGGCCACCCCTGTAGCGGTACCGCCGGCCATGCGCGACGCTCTGCAGCGTCGCTCCACGACCGCCTTCCGGAACTCAATGGCCGCCCGCTGCGCGGAATTGGCCATGAGTTGGTCGATCTGGGCCAGGCGGAGCGCGCGATGCCGGCTCACGTCCTCGGGTGCGAGCGTGGGCTGGGTGACGGCTTCGGCCAACAGCCCCAGGGCGGCGCCCAACTGGGGCACGGGAACCTCAAGGAACAGCCTCGTCGCCGCGTGGTCGACCGAACCGCCCATCACGGCTCCCAGGTCCTCCAACGCCATGGTGAAGGAGGTGCCCGGATGGCTGGTCGTCCCCTCATCGAGGCAATGGCAGACCAAGGTCGCCACACCCTCGATGTCGTGGCGCTCCAGCGTCAACGGGGTGTCGATGACCAGACCGACGGAGGCGATGTGCTGGCCGGGCCGGTGAAAGGCCATGACCTGGAGACCGGAGTCGAGGTAGTGCCGGGCCGCCTCAGGAAAGTACCACCGGCGGGGCGCGGTGACGTCCGGGCGAAGCTCATGTCGACGCATCGGTGACCTCCTGGTGGTAGCACAGCGACGCCGCGGAGTCGGCAGCCAGCCAGGCGCTGGCAGCGGCTGCCACGTCGTCGACCCCGAGTCGCATGATCTCAAAGAGGCGTCGATTGACCCGTTCCGGATCGCGGTGCAGGGTCGCGAAAGCACTCAGTTCATCAGCGCGAGCATCGAATTGTGACAGTTCGCTGAGCCACTCCCGCGAGTACTGGACCTTTGCGCGATCGACCTCGGCCTCACTCGGCCCCTCATTGGCCAGTCGGGCGACCTCCTCGCGCAGCGCCGCTTCGAGGGCTGCCGTCCCCACCGTGGGAAGCCCGCGTGCCATGGCGTAGCCGACGGAGTTGCCGCCGATCAGCCCGAGGCCCGCTGCCGAGGCGCCCGCGGCCACCTGCCGTCCACGCACCAGGCCCAGATGGAGCCGCGAGGCCTGGCCCTGGCCAAGGACGGCCAGAGCCAGGTCGGCCGCGTCGAAGGGGGTTGTGTCCCGTTCCGGGAGCCGCCAGGCCAGATAGACCGCGTCCGCGGGGACCGCACTCCACACGTCGTGGCGCTGGGGCTCTGCCAGTGCGGGCAGGGCAGCCGCGGCGGGGCGCTGACGGCGGTTCCATCCCGGGATCCAGCCGAAGTAGCGCTCCGCCTTCTTGAACCCTTCCTTGGGGGAGATGTCGCCGACCAGGGTGAGGACCGCGTTGTCGGCACGGTAATGCCGGGCGAAGAACGCCTGGGCAGTCTCGGGCGTGGCCGCATCGAGGTCGGCCATCGAGCCGATCGTCGAATGGGCGTACGGATGGCCGGCGGGGAAGAGCAGTTCCAGCAGCTGCGGCATGACATGCCCGTACGGGACGTTGTCGTAACGCTGTCGCTTCTCTTCCTTGACCACCTCACGCTGGGTGTCGAGGTTGGCCTCGTCCAGGTGGTCCGCCAGTGTGGCGAGCCGGTCGGCCTCCATCCACAACGCCAGATCGAGCGCTCCGACCGGAACCGTTTCGAAGTAGTTCGTGCGATCGAACGAGGTGGTGGCGTTGACCGAACCCCCCACGTTCTGCAGCGCGTTGAGGTGTTCTCCGGATGCCACGTTCGCCGAACCCTGGAACATCAGGTGCTCGAACAGGTGGGCCCACCCGGCCTGGCCCGGACGTTCATCCCGGGAACCCACGTCGTACCACAGGTTCACCGCGACGATCGGAACACTGTGATCGGGGCTGACAACGACCACCAATCCATTGGAGAGTTGCCTGGTGTGGACGGGGTAATCGACCCGTGCTTGCGACGCGGACACCGCGCCATCACACCACATCCCACCCATCCCACGGCAATCGCCGGCTCCCGCCTGCTGTCAAGGGCGTCGCGCGGGCCGAGGTCCGGGCGACGCCCTCGAGTCAGCGGGCGAACCGGCGGGACACGTCGGCGAGCAGCCTGGCACCGAAGCCGGTGGCACCCGCTGAGCGCCAGGAATCGTCGGCGTCGACATGCATGGTGCCCGCGATGTCGAGGTGGGCCCACGCCGTGTCGCCGACGAATTCGTTGAGGAACAGGGCAGCGGTGGTTGCCCCGGCGTGGGGCCCGCCCAGGTTGGACAGGTCTGCGACCTCGGAATCCAGCTGCTTGCGGTACTTCTTCTCCAGCGGCAACTGCCACACCGGTTCGTCCACCACCGCCGCCGCGTCCCGCACCCGATCAACCAGGTCCTGGTTGTTGCCGAACAGCGCGGCGGTCGACTTGCCCAACGCCATCAGGGCAGCCCCGGTGAGGGTGGCGATGTCGATGATGGCGTCCACCCCCGCCTCTCTCGCCAGCACCAGGCCGTCCATCATGGCAAGGCGCCCCTCGGCATCGGTGTTCTTCACCTCGACGGTGGTGCCGCCCCGCGCGGTGAGGACGTCTCCCAGCTTGTACGCAGAACCTGAGGGCATGTTGTCGGTACACATCAGCCAGCCGGATACCGTGGCGGGCACGGCGAGGTCGCGCAGGGCGGTAAAGGCCCCCAGAACGGCCGCCGCACCACCCATGTCCATCTTCATCAGCAGGTGCATCGGGTCCGACGGCTTGAGGCTGATGCCTCCGGAGTCGTACATGATCCCCTTGCCGACCATTCCGAGATGACCGGTCGGCTCGCCGGCGGGCGCGTACCGGAGCACGATCATCCGTGGCTCCTCGGCGCTGCCGGCGTTCACCCCCAGGATGCCGCCGCACCCCAGGTCGATGAGTTGCTGCTTGTCGAAGGATTCGACCTCGAAGCCGAACTGTTCACCGAGCGTGGCCGCCACATCGGCGAGATCGGTGGCGGTGAGATGTCCGGGCGGGGTGTTGGCGAGATCGCGGGCGATCGTGGTGGCCCGGACGCCGACGAGGCCAACAGCCACCCCCGCCTGGACGGCCGACACCTCGTGACCGGTGGACTTCAGGAACAGGGCGCTCAACGGCTCCTGGTTGTTCTTGGCCTTCAGTGCGGTGTACCGGTACCGGGCGAGCAGGGCGCCCTCGGTGAGCACCTGCCCCACCGTCGCAGCGTCGAGGTCAGGGGCGTTGACGTGTAGGCCGAGCCTGCTCGCCTTGCGGGCGGTCACCCGGGCCGCTGCCGCCGCCGCGTCCCGCAGCGAATCGGTGGTCACCTCGGCTGAGGCACCGATTCCGATCAGGGCCAGCGGCGCGGGGGAGCGGGGGATGATCAGGGAACTCCCCACTGACCCATCGAACCCGGCTGCCTGCACCTCGTCCCAGTTCAGGGCCAGGACGGCGGGCAGCGGCTGGTCACTGGCGACGAGGAACGCTTCAGCGTCGAGGGGCGCGTCGAGGTCAGCGACGGCGTGAACGTCGGTCACCACGGCCAGGGCGGGCACCGGGGTGAAGGTGGAGGGGATCAACTTGTTCGGGCTCGAGGCCATGGCCGACACTCCTTCGTTTCGGGACGAATCGACCCTAGCGCGGTCACGAATCGCGGGGGACCATGACCTGACCGCGCAGCCATGATGCGGACACATCGGCGAGGCCCGTCGCACCCTGAGCGATCCGGGCTAGGGTGCAGCAGTGAGCCCCATCATCGTGACCCTGGTCATCCTGGGCCTCGCGGTGATCGCCTTCATGTCCAACCGGGTCCCCATGGGGATCGTGGCCCTCGGGGTGGCGCTGTCCCTGTGGGCAACCGGCATCCTCACCTTGAACCAGGCGTTGGCCGGTTTCGGGGACCCGACGGTGATCTTCATCGCAACGCTCTTCGTCGTCAGCGAGGCGCTGGACTCCACCGGGGTGACGGCGTGGGCCGGTCAGCAGGTGATCGGCCGCGGGGGGACGCAGCGGACACAGCTGCTGGTCATGATCTGCGCCCTGGTCGCCGTCCTTACCGCCCTCATCAGCGTCAACGGGGCGGTAGCCGCCCTGATCCCAGTGGTTGTCGTCGTGGCGATCCGGGTCGGCCTCGCGCCGTCCAAGATGCTGATGCCCCTGGCCTTCTCCGCCCACGCCGGCTCGATGCTGGCGCTGACAGGCACTCCGGTGAACATCATCGTGAGCGAGGCGGCCCAGGAGGCGGGCGCCCGTTCCTTCGGGTTCTTCGAGTTCGCCCTGGTCGGCCTGCCGCTGGTGCTGGGCACGATCGGGTTCATCGTCGCGTTCGGAGATCGTTTGCTTCCGAGCCGGGCGCCGTCCGTGCTTCCGCAGGACGTCAGCGATTACGCCCGCCTGTTGCGTGAACAGTACGACCTGCCCGCCGGCACGGAGTTGGTCGGCGCCCGCCAGGGCAGCAGCGAGGTCATCGTCGCGCCGCGCTCCGAACTGATCGGGCTGCACCTGTTCCCCGGCATGACGACCCCCAGCGGTGATCTGGTGGTGTTGGGACTGCAGCGCGGGGGGGTGCCCGTCCTGGGTCCCGAGGTCCGGCTGCGAGCCGGTGACACGCTGCTCCTGCGCGGCACCTGGGAGCACCTCGAGCAACACACCGCCGGGCCCGCGGTGGTGGTCGTCGACGATCCGGCGGACCTGAGGCGCTCGGTTCCTCTCGGCACGGGGGCCAAGCGCGCGGTCGCGGTGTTGGCAGCCATGGTGGTGCTGCTCGCCACGGGCGTCGTCCCGCCCGCGGTGGCCGGCCTGCTGGCCGCCGGGGCCATCATCCTGGGACGCGTGCTCACCCCGACCCAGGCGTACCGGTCGATCTCGTGGACGACGGTGGTGCTGGTCGCAGGCATGATCCCGCTCTCCACCGCTTTCATCTCGACCGGAACCGCCGACCTCATCGCCGGAGGGCTGCTCCGCCTGCTGGGGGATGCCTCTCCGTACTTCGCGTTGTTGGCCATCTGCACCCTGGCGATGATCCTCGGTCAGCTGATTTCGAACACCGCGACGGTGCTGATCATGGCGCCGATCGCGACCGCGCTCGCCACGGACATGGGGGTCTCGGTGCTGCCCTTCCTGATGGCCCTGACCGTGGCCGGTGCCGCCTCCTTCCTGACTCCGGTCGCGACGGCTGCGAACACGATGGTGATGGAGCCCGGGGGCTACCGCTTCACCGACTACTGGAAGTTGGGCCTCCCCTTGCTGGTGCTGTTCCTGGCTGTCGCGGTGCTCTGGGTACCGCTCATCTGGCGGTTCTGAGAGGCGACCATGACCCAGAACATTCCCCTGGCGGTAGTACTGACCGTCCTGGCCTCGATCGCGCTGGCGATCGCCTCGGTCGTCCAGCACCTGGCGGTGGCCGACCAGGCCGCGCAGCTGCCCGGATCCAAGCTGAGTGGCAAACAGTTGGTGGCGGTGCTGCGCAATCCACAGTGGCTGGGGGGCTTGCTGCTCACCGGGGTGGGAGCTGGGCTTCAGGTGGTGGCCCTGCTGATGGCACCGCTCACCGTGGTGCAACCGATCGGCGTGCTCGCAGTTCCCTGGACGATCCTGCTGGCCGCTCGCGTGCACTCCCGGCGGATCCTGCCGCCGATGTGGGTGGCGACCGCCCTGACCGTCGCAGGGACGGCGGCTTTCGCGTGGGTGGCCATTGCGCACGCGGCCCCCGCGCCCGTCCTCAACGACACCTGGTTGGTCGTTGGCACCGTGGTCGGCTTCGGGGTCGCCGCGCTGTTGGCACTGGTGGGCTCGCGCGGACCCCTGCCGCTGCGCTGCCTGGCGTGGTCGGCCGCCGCGGCCGTCATCTACGGCGCCGAGTCCGGAGTGGTGAAGGCCATCGGGCATTACACAACGACCCGGCCCTGGCTCGGTTCGGCGACCTTCTGGTTCCTGGCGGCTTCGATCGCGGTGGGTGCCGTGCTGGCGGGGATCTGGATCCAGCAGGGGTATGCGGCGGGACCTGCCGAGATCGTGGTCGGCACGCTGAACGCCGCCGGACCGGTGGCCGGGGTGGCCTACGGGATCGCGGTGCTGGGTGAGGGCGTCAACATCACCAGCGGGGCGGCGTGGCTGATGCTGCTCTGTGCCGGAGTGGCGATCTCCGGGGTCCTCATCCTCTCGCGGTTCCACCCGTCCACCACCGACCCATCGTGACCGCGTCACGCAGGACCCCCCAAGGAATGGAGCTCACGCCATGAACGCCGTCGTCGCTTTCGTCGTGGTCATGCTGGTCTGGACCATCAGCGATTGGGTGGCCAAGAAGACCCAATCCCTGCTGTCGAGCCTCTTCGTGGCGTCGCTGATCTTCCTGGTCGGCTTCATGACCGGCCTGTTTCCCCCGGACCTGTTGGCGAGCTCGTCACTGCTGGGGCTGGCCGGGGTCGTGGTCGGCTTCATCATCGTCCACTTGGGGACGATGATCAGCCTCGACGACTTCAAGCGACAGTGGAAGACCCTCCTGATCGGCATCTCGACGGTGATCGGCATCGGGGTGCTGCTCCTGATCGCCGGCTTCCTCTTCGGCGGCAACCGTCCGCCCGGTGACTACGGTGAACTCATCGCCACCGGTCGCGACTTCGTGATCGCGGCCACCGGCGCCTTGTCGGGGGGGACCATCTCCGTCCTGATCGTGCAGGAGGCAGCCCTGGGGGTCGGCCTGAGCAATGTCGCCGCCTTCCCCGTCCTGATCGCCGCTCTGCAGGGCCTGGTCGGGTTCCCGCTCACCTCGTTGATCCTGCGCAAGGAGGCTGCGCGGCTGCGGGACGAGTACCGGGCTGGCCGGCTGGAGGCCCCCGCGGTGGTGGACGACAGCACGCCCGCCAGCCAGGGAAAGCTGCCGGCCTTCCTGCGCACCACCCCTGGCACGCTGTTCGCGGTCGGGATCGTGGTGCTGGTGAGTATCGGCATCAACAACCTGACGTCCGGCATCCTGAACACCTTCGTGATGGCGCTCATCTTCGGCATCGCCCTGCGCACCACCGGGGTGTTCAAGCCGTCGGTGCTCAGTGGCATCGACGCGTTCGGGCTGATGATGCTGGCGATCATGATCATGGTGTTCGGCCCGTTGGCCACCCTGCGGCCTGCGGACCTTGCGGCCCTCGCGCTGCCCCTGCTGATCGCTTTCGTGTTCGGTGTGCTCGGGATCGGGCTGTTCTCCGCTGGGATGGGCAAGCTGCTCGGCTACAGCGTCTCGATGTCGGTCGCGATCGGGCTCACCTCGCTGTACGGCTTCCCCGGCACGATGATCCTGTCGCAGGAGGCAGCCAAGGGCGCGGGGGAGACCCCCGAGGAGGTTGCCGCAATCGAAGGCGACATCCTGCCGAAGATGATCGTGGCGGGATTCTCCACGGTCACCATCACCTCGGTCATCGTGACGAGCATCATCGCCGCCGGCATCGGCCGGTAGTCGTCGTGGCTACTGCCCGTCGGGCACGTTGCTGGTGACCTCGTCGTAGCCCACGGGGGCCGGCGCGCTGGTCGGGGCGTAGATCACCCGGATCACCCCGGTCGGGAACGCCCTCGCCGAGATCAGCTTCAGGTGATAGGGGGACTCGCCCTCATCGAAGAGCCGTCGGCCCTTGCGCGCGGCCACCGGGTGGACGAGCAGGCGGAGTTCATCGACCAGGCCCGCGGCCAGCAATTGCTGCACCACCGACAGGGAGCCCGGGATCAGGACGGCCCTGAGTCCGTCGTCGGCTCGCAGCGCGGCCACTGCCGCGATGAGGTCACTGGCGATCACCTCGGAATTGCGCCAGGAAAAGGTGAGAGGCTGGCGCGACACGACCACTTTGCGAAGGTCCCCGAGCTGTCTGGCGAACGGCGCGTCCTCGCCACCAGCGGCTTCCCGCTCCGGCCAGGCGCCAGCAAAGCTGTCGTAGGTCACGCGCCCCAGGAGCAGGACGTCGGCGGTGTCGTAGTCCTCGCCGACCGCCCGCCCCATCGTGTCGTCGAAGTAGGGGAAGTGCCAGGCGGGATCGATCTCGGCGACGCCGTCGGCGGAGATGAACAAGGTCGAGATGACTGTGGCCATCGGGCGATCCCTTCGGGTCGGCTGAGCATCGGCTGAGGCCGGTGCAGCACCCAACGTAGCGGTCCGCCTCAACGGCCCCTCGTCACCACCTCGAACGACAGCGCAGCCCGTCGGCGAGTCACCTCGTCGGCGATCAGGGTCCGCACCTGGTTCGTGGTGTCAGGATCAGCGCACCGCACTTCGATCGCTCCGACCTCCAATTCTTCGGTGCCGACCACCTCCAGGTAGTCAGCGACCCGCTGCGACCACCAGGAAGCCGTGGCCTGTGGCGGCGCCACGTCGATGGCGACGAGTCGTCCGCCCGTCCCCGGCAGGACGGCGGCGAGACGGACGCTGCGGCCGTCTGAAACGACGAGTTCCAGCGCATCGCGCGTAGACCCCACCGAGGCGGGTGAGCGGAAGATCCGCCACTGGACCAGCCAGTTCGCGGCCTCCCTGCGAAGCACCTCCACCAGTGGGGGGTGGCGGACACCCCGGTCGCGATCCACACGCCGTGCGGCCGCACGGGCCCGGTAGGCCCCCACCACGCCGATGCCCCAGAACAGGAATTGGGTCGCCATCGCCCAGCGGAACGACGTCATTGAGTAGCCACCCAGAAGGTCCAGCACCAGGCCGACCACGAAGATGTTCACCAGCCCGGCGAAGAAGCCGCCCACGATCACCACCCCACTCGCCGTCCCGATGCGGTGCAACGGGTTCGACGCCCGGGCCACGTCAAAGCCGATCGCCGATCCGGGGCCGGCGGCCGCGATCCCGACCATCAGGACCACCAGTAGCCACACCGGAGCCTGGCCCGGCCACAGCAGGACCGCCAACCACGGCACCGCCGCCATCACCGACAGCACGAGCGCCAGGTTCGTGCGCTGCAACGGGGCCCGTCGGCTGAGCAGCCCGATCAGCGGCCCGAAGGGCGCCCCGGCCAGAACGAGCACGGTGAACAGGCCGGCGGCGACGGGCTGGGGGTACCCCAACCCGTGAAGCAGGAACGGGTACCCCCACATCAGCGCGAACACCATCCCCCAGAACGCGCACATCCAGTGGATCCAGAACGCCAGGCGGGTGGCCGGGACGCGCAGCACGTCCATCACCTGCTGCCGGACCCCAGCCTCAGCCTCGACCCTCAACTCCGGGGCACCGGGTGGGGCGTTGCGCAGCAGCACCAGCACCACGGCCGCCACCACCACCGAGACGAGGCCGGCCGCCACGAAGGAGGACGTCCAGCCGGCCACCCCGAGCAGGGCGGCCAACGGGATCGAACTCAGCAACTGCCCCGCCTGGCCCAGCATGCCGGTCAGCTGATTCAACACCGGGATGCGGCCGGCACTGAACCAGGACGGCAGCATCCGCAGCACGGCGGTGAACGTCATGGCATCGCCGGCGCCCACCAGGATGCGGGCGATGATCGCCGACACCACACTGGTGCTGAACGCGAGGTCCAGTTGACCAATCGCCATCAGCGCGGCGCCGCAACCCACCATCAGCCGAGTCCCGAATCGATCCGCCAGCACTCCGACCGGCACCTGCATCACCGCGTAGGTCAACAACTGGACCACCACGAACAAGCTCACCAGTGAGGCGCCGGCGGCGAACCGCTCCATCGCCATCACACTGGCGACGCCGAAACTCGTCCGCTGCATCACGGCGGCCGCGTAGGCCAGCACCCCCAGCACCCACATCGACCAGGCGCGGGGGGAGTCGATGCCGGCACGTGTCACGGCAGTACTGTCGCACGGACCACTCGAGTGGGCCAGCAACTCCCACCGGCGGGCGGGACCCGCCCCTCGACTCAGCCCAGGCCGCCGCCTCGTTACCTTGTTGGTGGCTCCCCTGGCGGGGTCCACGGGCGCTGGGCTTGCTGTGACTTTCTGCCATCCTCCATGCCAGGCGTCGGGTCAGGATCGGAGGCCGCATCCTCCTCGACGTCGGCGACGGCAGCCCGTTCCCGACAGCCGGTCACCTCGTGCCCGGGCTGGCGCCGGTGACCCGGCGTTCCGGAACCTGCGGTTTGACGGCAGACATCGGGACACCCCCTAGGCGCCGCTGCGGCCCTATCGCCTTCCTGCGGGTTATGGACCTCATCCGTCCGGGGTCAGGCGTTCATGTCGCGAAAGAGCAGGTTATGCCCCGGCGAAACCGCCTCATAACCAACGCCAGCGCGATGTCACGGCCGCCCGACCCAGCCAACCGCCTCATAACGAGCCTCAGGGCGCTGTGCCGCATCGGCACCCCCCGGTCTGGCAGGCTGGCGTTGGGGGGCGGCTGCCCGCCTCGGATTGGAGAGTCATGAACGGCGTGGCGGCAGTGCTGTGGGACATGGATGGCACCCTCATCGATTCCGAGCCGTTCTGGCTGAAAGCCCAAGCCCGACTGGTGGCTGAGCACGGAGGCTCGTGGTCACACCAGGACGGGCTCCGGCTGGTAGGCAGCGACCTGGAGTCCACCGTGGCTGTGTTGCAGGCCGCCGGGGTGCGGCTCGACGGCGACGAGATCGGCGAACGGCTCATCGATGAGGTGACCGCCCACCTGCGATCCGGAGTGGTCTGGCGTCCCGGCGTCCTTGAACTGGTCAGCGAACTTGCCCTGGCCGGAGTCAGTCAGGTCATCGTGACCACGTCGCCACGCTCCATGGCCGCGGTGGTGGGCGCCGCCCTCCCGTCAGGTTCCCTAGCCGGCATCGTCGCCGGGGAGGACGTGACCCGGGGCAAACCTGACCCGGAGCCGTACCTGCTCGCCGCCCAGCGCCTGGGGGTGAGCCCGTCGCAGTGCATCGCCATCGAGGACTCGCCGACCGGGCTGGCCTCGGCCATCGCCGCCGGGACGGTCGCGATCGGCGTACCGAACGTGGTTCCGCTGGTGAGAGCCCCCACCTGGACCTGCCTGGAAACCCTGGCCGGGACGACGCTGCGCAACCTGGAGCAGATCCTGACGGGCGATCGCTGACCTCAGGGCTGTCCCGTGGGCAACTCCACGGTGGGTTCCGGCTCGCCGGGTGCCGCCAACGGTGTTCCGAGCCCGGGGTCGGGTGGACGCTCGATCAGGGTGACGGCTACCACGGCCAGCACGCCGGCTGCCAATGTCCACCCGATCCCCTGGGGGTGAGGGGCCGGGCGAAGGTGAGCACCAGGCCCGCCACGAGGCCGATGCCGGCCAACAGCAGGGTTCGCTGCCGATGGAACCACCCGCCGAGAGCGCCGGTGCTCAGCCCGTTGCGGGCTGCGGCTACCCGCAGCCTTGCCACCCCGTCGGTGTACAGCCGCCGAAGCGTGCGCGGGGTTTCGAACGGACCCGCGAGCCAGGCAACCATCGCGATCACCACGCCCGCGACGAGCGCGGTCGTGGCAGTGCGCTGCATCGACTCCGTCGCGGCGTCAAACAGGGAGCCGCCGACGCTTCCAGGAAGCACCGATTGCGGGATGGAGGTGAGCATCAGGATCCGTGCCCAACTGAAGCCGACCAGCAGCCCCAGCATCGACAGGCCGAAACCGGCTGCGGCCCAGATGGTGGCTCTGGGCTTGCTCCGCGACAACAGCACGCCTCCCAGCAGCATGGTGAGCACCACCCACGGCTGCCAGATACCGACGGTCAGGGTGAGGGCGTAGATGGCCCTGATGGTCGGCAAGGCGTCGGCCTGGGCGACCACCACCGTCCGATCGATGACCGGGATCGCCGAGGCGAAAGCGAACCCCTCCGCCACCAGGCGCTCCTTGGCGGCCGTGATCAGCGGGGCCAACTGGATTCCGATGCTGCCGTCCTGGCCGGCTCGAACCACCGCATCAGGGTGGTTCTCCAGCAACGCGATGGTCTGCTGGTGGCTGACCCGCAGCGTCTCGGCCCAGACGGTCGCGAACGAATCCGAGCGAACCAGGCCGTCGACGCTGCGAGTGATCGTGGATCGAATGCCCTGGGCGGCGGCACCCTGGAGTGCCTGCAGGGCCGCCGTCGTTCGCGGGGGGGTCCCGAGCCCGATCAGCCCGTTGACGATGTCCGTCGTGAGGCCATCGATGTTCAGCTTTTCGTCGATGGCGTTCACGACGCGGTCGACGACGAACTGCTGCACCTCGGGGTCGTGGGCAAGGGGCGCGTAGGTCGCCACGAAGGCATCGGTGTCGGTCAGCGTGGCCTTGGCCCAACCGGTCACCACCGCCATCGGGGCCATCAGCACTCCGAGCACGATGAGGATCGTCGCGACCAGGGTGCGCCCGAGTCCGCCCCGGGGGCGGCGTCCATCGCCCGGCTTCACGGATTGACGCAGGGCGTCGTTCTCGGCTTCCACCGCGGCGAGGCGTCGTCGAAGGTCGGACGTTGAAGGTTCGTCACCGGTCATGGTGTCTCCTGCCTGGGATGGCCGGTGAGATCACCGCACGATGGCCAGGATCTCTTCGTGCTTGCCGTCGGCGTCCGTCCAGGACCCGGTCAGGACACCCAGCGGGTGCCGTCCCGGGGGGAGGTGATTCCCGTCCAGCACGCGCACGATGCGCGCGGCTTCGGTGGCGGCGTTCGAAACCGCGGTGATCCCGCTTCCCTCGACCGTCATGGACTTCTCGCCGATGGACACGTCGGCTTCGTTGTCGCCTTCGTGGATCACCCGGAACAACTCGGTGACGTAGACCGGGTCGCCGACCGCGTCATAGACCCACCGGTGGCCGAGGACGGAGTGGTCCAGTTCGCCGATGAGGGATCGTGTCGCCTCCTCCAGCGGCTCGTTGCGGTAGGTGACAGGAACCTGGTACGTGACGCCCCCCGACCCCACCAGGATGGTCTCGACACCGACTTCTCCGTCCGGATCGACGAAGCGGAAGGATGCGACCCGGGTCAGGTCGTCGGCAGGGCCCTCGAACCAGGGCTGGCCAGGCAGCCAGCCTGCCAGGAGTTCGAGCTTGGTGGGGGTCAACGTGGCGTCGTGGATCTCTGCTGTGCCGGACATGGTGCTCCTCGCTGGTGGTCGGGACAAGGATATTCCCGTGGGGAAGCCCGGGATGACACAATGACAGGACAGCCGCCGCCAAACCCCGCCGTTCAATGCCTCGCAGACTCTTCGTCGCCGTGATTCCACCGGCACCCGTCGTCACCCGACTCGATGCCTTCGTGGAGCCGCGACGTCAGCAGGTGGGCAACGGCGCCGAACCCCAGCTGCGCTGGGTGGCCCCGGATCACTGGCACCTGACCCTTGCTTTCCTGGGCGATGTCACTGACGACGGCGTCGCGAACCTGGTACCGAACCTGGACCGGGTCGCTGCCACCGCCACCCCCTTCAGCCTCGACCTCGGCGGCGCGGGCTGCTTCCCGAATCCGGATGCGGCACGGGTGCTGTGGCTCGGCGTGGGACTCGGCGCCCCCGAACTGGGACACCTCGCCCGCCGAACCCGGACGGCGGCCGCCCGGGCCGGCATTGCCGTCGAAGGTGGGCGGTACCGTCCCCACCTCACCCTGGCCCGCAGTAATCGCGGCTTTCAGGCCCGTCGGTGGTTGGGGGTCCTCGACAGCTTCGGCGGCTTCGCCTGGGAGGTGGGCGGCTTCGTCCTGCTGGACTCCGACCTCACGCGCGGCGGCCCGCGCTACCGGGTGGTCGAGGAGTTCAGCTTCGGTGCGAACCTGACATGATGCCCGGGTGCCAACTGCTCCCGACCTCAGGCCGACTCCTCGTCAGGCCGTCCTCGACCTTCCCGGGTATGTCGCCGGCCGGCGCTCAGCGTCCCCGACCACCGCGGCCCTGGCCTCCAACGAGAGTCACGAGCCCCCGCTGCCTGGAGTGCTGGAGGCCATCACCGCGGCCGGTCAGCGCGCCAACCGGTATCCCGATATGGGGTGCATCGCCCTTCGCGAGGTGATCGCCGAGGCGCTCGGACGGCCGGTGGCCGAGGTGGCAGTGGGTCCGGGCAGCGTCGCTGTGCTGCAACAGGTCATCACGGCCTTCTGTGACGCCGGCGACGAGGTGGTCTTCGCGTGGCGCTCCTTCGAGGCGTACCCCATCCTCGCCGCGATCGCCGGTGCGACGGCAGTCCGGGTCCCGCTCCGGGCTGACGAGGGTCACGACCTGATCGCCATGGCCGCGGCCATCACCGACCGCACCCGGGTCGTTCTGGTGTGTTCACCGAATAATCCGACCGGTGTGGCCATTCCCGCTCCCGAATTCGAGGCCTTCCTCCACGCCGTACCCCGCCACGTCCTGGTGGTGCTCGACGAGGCGTACCTGGAGTTCTGCGGGTTCGGGTCCAGCCGCAGCCTGGACCTCCTGGAGTCCCACCCGAATCTGTGCCTGCTCCGCACCCTGTCCAAGGCGTACGGGCTGGCTGGGCTCAGGGTCGGGTACGCCGTGGCAGCGGACCCGGTCGCCGAGGCCCTGCGCCGAACCGCCATCCCGTTCGGCGTCAGCGCCGTCGCCCAAGCGGCCGGCATCGCTGCCCTGGCAGCGCGCGACGAGGTAGCCCGGCGCGCCGACGCGGTGGTCGGGGAGCGGGAGCGGATGCTCACCGCTCTGCGGGCGCTCGGCTGGAGGACGCCGGACAGCAGCGCGAACTTCGTGTGGCTGCGGGCGTCGGAGCCGTTGTTCTCCGAGTTGATGGACGCTTTCGACGCCGCCGACATCCTGGTCCGGGGCTATCCGGGGGACGGGGTCCGGATCAGCTTGGCCGATCCGGCCACCAACGACCGGGTGGTGGCCGTCCTGGCCCAGCGAGCCCGGTTCGCCGCCCAGTGAGCGGCACGTCCCCCGCTGTGGGCGACACCGCTGTCCCACCGGCCGTTCCGCAGCGGCACACCCTGGCCGAGGACATCGCCGGGATCCTTACCGGGGTCGTCCTGGCGTCCCTGGGGCTGTACCTGCTGAGGTCGGTCTCGGCGGTCACCGGCGGGACGGCGGGATTGTCGCTGCTGCTGCACTACGCCTCCGGGTGGTCGTTCAGCGTCCTCTACGTCGCGGTGAACCTGCCCTTCTTCGCGCTGGCGGTCTCCGTCAAAGGCTGGCAGTTCACGCTGCGCAGCCTGGTCGCGGTGGTGGCCGTCTCGCTGCTGTCCGCGGTCCAGCCGAACCTGTTGGGGACGCTGGAGCCCCAGACCTGGTACGTGATCGTGTTGGGCAACCTTGTCGTCGGGGTGGGGCTGCTGGTGCTGTTTCGCCACCGGGCCAGCCTGGGGGGATTCGGCATTCTCGCGTTGATCCTGCAGGAGCGCCTCGGCTGGCGGGCGGGCTATGTCCAGATGGCCCTCGACGTGGCGGTGGTCGCTTCGGCGTTCCTGGTCGTGGCGCCCAGCCTGGTGCTGTGGTCGGCCCTGGGAGCAGTGGTGCTCAATCTGGTGTTGGCGCTCAACCACAAGCCGGGCCGCTACCTGGGCTTCTGACCCGCCGCAGCGCCGGTTTCAGGGCTGTTCGGCCAGGGTCACCGTGGCGGTGCGGGCCTCCGTCCCGCGCTGGTAGTCGATCGTGACGGTATTCCCGACCTCGGAATTGACCAGGAGCCAGGTCAGGCCCAGCTGGGAGGCCGCCTGCCCGTTCAGTCGGGTGATGATGTCGCCCCGCTGCAGCCCCGCCTGGTCGGCCGGACCACCCGAGGCGACCTGCTGGATGTAGAGCCCGGACGGGGTCCCGAGACGGTCGGCGAGGGCCGGATCCACCTCTGAAAGGGCGACGCCAAGCCACGGGTGGGTGGCGCGCCCAGAGGCCCGCAACTGCCCGGTGATCCGGGTCACGATGTCGGCAGGGACGGCGAATCCGATGCCGACGCTGCCTCCGCCGGCAGCCCCTTCGGCATTCGGCACCGTCGAGATGGCGGTGTTCACCCCGACCAGACGGCCGCGGCAGTCCACCAGGGGACCACCGGAATTCCCGGGATTGATCGAGGCGTCGGTCTGGATGGAACGCGCCAGCACCGTGGTGCCGCCGGAGGCCTTGGGCGCCGGGACGTCGCGGTTGACGGCGCTCACGATGCCGGCGGTGACCGTCCCCGACAACCCGAGCGGCGCGCCCATGGCCACCACCGGCTGGCCGACCCGCACCGGGTCGCCACTCGCGATCTGCATGGTGGCAAGGCCCTTGGCCTCAATACTCAGGACCGCCAGATCGGTCACCGCGTCGGTGCCGACGACCGTGGCCGGGTAGACCTGCCCGTTGTTCATCAAGACCTGGATCGAGCCCTGCTTGAGGCCTTCATGGATGACGTGGTCGTTGGTGACGATGACCCCGTCCGAGGCGATCACGGCGCCACTGCCAGACCCCGAGCCGTTCTGACCCGAGACGAAGACCGTGACCACCGCGGGCAGCGAGCGCGCCGCCAGCGATGCGGCCTCACAACTGCCGGAGCCGGGACCGGCGAGTGTTGTGACGCCACCCCCGACCAACCCCGCCGCCAGCGCAATCCCGGTGGCACTGGCCAGGGCATTGCCCAGCGTGAGCCGGACGGGTTGCTTGAGCCTGGCTGCCAGGCGTCCCTGCTGCTGTGTCACGTGAAGCCCCCCGCTGTGCTGAATGCCGCTTTTCTACCAGCCCACCGGCGCATTGTCACAGCGGGGGACCTCAGGTGGTGAGGGCCGGGTCGGTGGTGAGTTCCACGTTGGCCCAGACCTGCCGGCCGCATCCCTCAAGCTTGGCGATCAGCTCGCGGCGCACCACGTCCTCGGCTGAGACATCCCACTGGCCGGGCTCAACCAGGTAGTCGACCTCGACGTAGAGGCGTCGGCCCAGCTTGGTGGCCCGGATCACGGGCTCGCCCAGGCCGTGGGCCTGGGAGACCTCGACGGCCGCCGCAGTGATCTGGTCGCGGATCTGGGCGGAGGGTGCGGCTTCGAGGAGTTCCCGACCGCCCGCGCGCAACAGCCGCCACGGGACCGGTGCCAAGGTGATGGACGCCAGGATCACCAGGATCGGGTCACCGTAGGGGGCCATCCAGTCCAGGCCCAGCGCCACCAATCCCACCGTCGCGGCAGCACCGAGCCCGATCAGGCCGCTCAGCACCGCACCGGCCTGCCAGCTGTCACGTTCGGCGGCGACCAGTTCGGAACCGGGGGACAGTCTCGGCAGCCACCACACCACGATCAGCGCGATCGCCCCGCTGATCGCGGCATACGCGATCACCCCGAGCTTGGCAGCCTCCGTCCCCCCGGTGAGCAGGAGCGAGATCGAGTCGACCAGCGCCACCACCAGGGTGGCGAGCAGCGCCGCCCCCTGCATCACGATGGCCACCGGGATGATCGCCTCCCGTCCGAACGGGTAGGCCTCGGTCGCGTCCCGGGAGGCCACCCAGGCGGCCAGCAGGGACAGCCCCGACAAGGCCGTGCCGAACAGGGTGTAGACCCCGTCGAACAGCACGATCCGGGAGTCACCGAGGATGCCCCAGCCGATGCCCAGAACGCCGATCAGGATCGAGGCGTACAGCGACAGCGTGAGGCCCCGGGTCTCCTGCTTGGCTGCGAGGTCGATCGCACTCACGACGCTTCGGATTCGGGGACATCGACGTGCCGCCGTTCGTCGTTGAGGTAGGCGTAGTACAAACCGATCAGGAGCCCGCCTCCGATGAAGTTGCCCAGCAGGGCGATCCCGACGTTCGCGGCGGCGAGGCCGATGTCGATGCCGGAACGCAGCCCCACGATCGTGAAGAGCACCGTATTCGCCACCGAGTGCTCCAGGCCGAGGAACGCGAAGATGAACACCGCCATCACCATGGCCAGTGACTTGGTCAGGTCGTCGTGCAGGAAGCCGTTGTAGATCAGCAGCATGGCCACGTTGATCATGAGGTTGCACAGGATCGCGCGGGTGAACAGGTCAAGCATGCCGTTCGGCCCGGCACTGATGTAGGCGAGCTTGACGTCCACCGAGTGGGTCATCTGCTCCAGGACCGCCCCCTGGGCCAAGGTGCTGCCCTTGATCAGCAGTGCCAAGAGCAACCCCCCCAGCGCGTTCCCGAGGTAGCACAGTCCGAGCAGCGTCAGGCCCCGACCCCACGTGATGCGTCGGTGGTAGACACCGATGGTGGCCACCATCATGTTCGAGGTGAGCAGTTCCGACTTCGTGAAGTAGATGAAGACCAGGGCCCACCCGAAGACCAGGGCGCCCACCACCCGCCCGACCCCGACCAGCGTGGCGTCGCCAGCCGGAATCTGGGCGAAGGTGGCGACGGTGGAGTAGTAGGCGCCATAGAAGACCCCGATCAGGATGCCCGCCATGCCGGCCCGCTGCAGGTAGGGGACGGTGACCTGGCTCGACATCGCCGCTTTCGTCTCGACGGCATCCAAGGTGGCGTTGATGAACTGTTTGCCCGGAAACAGTCGATCGTTTTGTTCTGACATATTCCCATTTTGTACACGACATCCTCGTCGCTGGCGAGTCCCCGGGCCCAAGCGTTCAACCAGCGGACGGACTGCCTCAGCGCAACCGCTGCTCGATGGTGTCCACGCTGAGGCGCAGCGACCTGAGGATCGGTTCGACGTCGTCCACCAGATGGGCGTCCCAGGTCACCGCGACGGCGGCGAGAGCGGAGCTGACCCGAAGCGCGATCGCGACGGAACTGAAGCCCGGGGTGACTTCGGAGTCCTCCCAGGCATACCCGCGCTGAGCGGTGAGTCGCAGTTCCCGCCTCAAGGCCGCCGGGGTGCGAGGGCCCGCCCCGGTGCGGTCGACGAAGGACGCCGCCGAAGGGTAGAGGGCTCGGACCTGGGCACGGGGGAGCCCGGCCATGATGGCGCGTCCAGAGGCGGTCAGGTGGGCGGGGAGCCGGACGCCCACATCGGTCACCACCGGAGGTCGCCCCGGGGCCCGCTCCTGCACGATGTAGAGCACGTCCGAACCGTGCAGGACGGCCAGGTGCGCCGGCTGATGGACCTCGTCGACCAACCGTGCCAGAGGCAGCCGGGCCAGCCGGGCCAGCGGTTCCTGCCGGGTGAAGCCCTGGCCGACCTCCCACGCCGCAACGCCCATACCCCAGGTGTGTTCCTCCGGGAAATGGACGACGAAGGACTCGGCGGCCATCGCGTTCAGGAGGTGGTACGTGGTCGACCGTGGTAATCCGACCGCCTCGGCGATGCGTCCGGCGGGGACGGGGCTGGTGCGGGAGGCGAGGAAGCGCAGCACCCGCAACGTGGCGGTGGCGGCGGGGACGGCCCGGGGCATGGCCCATTCTCGCATCCGAGACTCCTGGGCCGGTCCACTCCCGCGCCGGAGTCTCGGATCCGAGACGGCGGCTGGGTCGACGGGTGCCCCGGGAGCCCGGCCGGAGGGTTGGATGGGGGGATGGAAGCGGTACAGATCGGGACGGGGCCACTGAGCCGGTCCGACGTGGTGGCGGTCGCCCGGTACGGGGCAAGGGTGGAGCTGTCGGAGGAGGCCGGTGCGGCGATCGACAACGCGCGGGCGATCATCGACGACCTTGCCGGTGCCGCTGAACCCGTCTACGGGATCTCCACTGGATTCGGGGCGCTGGCCACCCGGCACATCCCGGCCGACCAGCGCGCCCACCTGCAGCGAAGCCTGATCCGTTCCCACGCCGCCGGCAACGGCCCCCGGGTCGAGGACGAGGTGGTCCGGGCCCTGATGGTGTTGCGGTTGTCGACGATGGCAACCGGCCACTGCGGGGTGCGCCGAACCACCGCCCAGGCGTACGCGGCGCTGCTGAACTCGCCCCTGGTCCCGGTGATCGGGGAATACGGCAGTCTGGGCTGCTCGGGTGACCTGGCGCCGCTGGCCCACTGTGCGCTCGCGGTGATGGGGGAGGGTGAGGTGGTGGACGCGGGCGTCGTCCGTCCCGCCGCGGAGGCCCTGGCCGACCACGGGCTCAGCCCGGTCGAGTACGCCGAGAAGGAAGGGCTGGCGCTGATCAACGGCACCGACGGAATGCTCGGAATGCTGGTGCTCGCCCTGGCCGACCTGGAACAACTCCTCGACCACGCCGACCTCGCCGCGGCGATGAGCGTCGAAGGACTCCTGGGCACCGACCGGGTGTTCGCCGCCGACCTGATGGCGCTGCGGCCGCACCCGGGCCAGGCCACCTCCGCCGCCAACCTGCGCCGATTTCTGACCGGATCGCCGATCCTGGCCAGCCATCGCCACGGCGACGGTGTCGTGCAGGACGCCTACTCGTTGCGGTGCGCGCCCCAGGTTCACGGCAGCGTCCGTGACACGGTGGCGTACGCGATCAGCGTGGCCGAGCGCGAACTGGCCTCGGCGATCGACAACCCCTCAGTGCTGGCTGACGGACGGGTGGAGTCCCACGGCAACTTCCACGGTGCCCCGCTGGCGCACGTCCTGGACTTTCTGGCGATCGGGGTGGCCGACGTGGCCTGCATGAGCGAACGCCGGACCGACCGCTTCCTGGATGTCTCCCGCAATCGGGGGTTGCCGCCCTTCCTGGCCGCCGACCCGGGGGTCGACTCGGGACACATGATCGCCCAGTACACCCAGGCGTCCATCTGCGCCGAACTCAAGCGGCTGGCCGTCCCGGCGAGTGTGGACACCATTCCCAGTAGTGCCCTCCAGGAGGATCACGTATCCCTGGGCTGGCACGCCGCCCGCAAGTTGCGCAGGTCGCTCGACGGCCTGATGCGGGTGCTCGCGATCGAAATCCTTACCGCGGCCCGCGCTCTCGACCTGCGCGCCCCGCTGCAGCCCGCCCCCGCCACCGGTGCTGCGCTCGCCGTCCTTCGCCGTGAGGTGCGCGGCCCGGGACCGGATCGTCATCTCGCCCCCGAGATCGAGGCGGCCGTTCGCCTCGTCCACTCGGGACACCTGCTCACCGCCGCCAACCTGGAGGAAGTCCGATGACCCGTCCACCCGTCCGCGCCCCCCGCGGCACGACCCTGACCGCGCGTTCGTGGCAGACCGAAGCCCCGCTGCGGATGCTGATGAACAACCTCGACCCGGAGGTGGCCGAGCGCCCCGAGGACCTCGTCGTCTACGGCGGGACGGGTCGCGCCGCCCGCTCCTGGGAGGCCTTCGACGCGATCGTCGCCACTCTCACCGACCTGGCCGATGATGAGACCCTGCTGGTGCAGTCCGGCAAGCCGGTCGGGGTGTTCCGCACCCATGCCTGGGCGCCGCGGGTGTTGATCGCCAACTCCAACCTGGTGGGGGACTGGGCCACCTGGCCCGAGTTCCGTCGCCTCGAAGCGGCGGGGCTGACGATGTACGGCCAGATGACGGCCGGCTCGTGGATCTACATCGGCACCCAGGGGATCCTGCAGGGCACGTACGAAACGTTCGCGGCGGTGGCCCGCAAGCGCTTCGGCGGGTCGTTGGCCGGCACCCTGACGCTGACGGCCGGCTGTGGCGGGATGGGTGGCGCGCAGCCGCTGGCCGTCACCATGAACGAGGGTGCGGTCCTGATCGTGGACGTGGACCCGGCCCGGCTGGCCCGCCGGGTGGAGCACGGCTACCTCGACGAGTTCACCGACGATTACGACGCGGCGGTCGCACGGGTACTGGCCGCCAAAGCCGAACGCCGGGCCCTGTCGGTCGGGCTGGTGGGCAACGCCGCCGAACTGTTCGGCCGGCTGCTCGCCGATGGCGTGGCCGTCGACATCGTGACCGATCAGACCTCGGCCCATGACCCGCTCAGCTACCTGCCGCTCGGCGTCCCGCTGGAGCAGTGGCACACCGCCGCCGCCGCCGATCCCGAGGGGTTCACCGTGGCCGCCCGGGAGTCCATGGCCGCCCACGTGGCCGCCATGGTGGGGTTCCTCGACGCCGGGGCCGAAGTGTTCGATTACGGCAACTCCCTGCGCGCGGAGGCCCGGCTCGGCGGCTGCGAGCGGGCCTTCGACTTCCCCGGTTTCGTGCCCGCCTACATCAGGCCCCTGTTCTGTGAGGGCAAGGGTCCCTTCCGCTGGGCTGCGCTGTCGGGCGACCCGGCGGACATCGCCGTCACCGACGCCGCCATCCTGGAGCTCTTTCCCGACGACGAGCCCCTCCGGCGCTGGCTCACCCAGGCTGCCGACAAGGTGCACTTCGAAGGCCTCCCGGCGCGGATCTGCTGGCTGGGCTACCAGGAGCGTCATCTGGCCGGGCTGAAGTTCAACGAACTCGTGGCCTCCGGGGCGATCTCGGCACCCGTCGTGATCGGACGCGACCACCTCGATTCCGGCTCGGTCGCCTCGCCGTACCGCGAGACCGAAGCCATGGCCGACGGGTCCGACGCGATCGCCGACTGGCCGTTGCTCAACGCCCTGCTGAACACTGCGTCGGGGGCCACCTGGGTGTCGATCCACCATGGCGGGGGGGTGGGGATCGGACGGTCCCTCCACGCCGGTCAGGTGATCGTCGCCGACGGGACGGCGCTCGCGGCCGAGAAGATCGCCCGCGTCCTGGTCAACGACCCCGGAACCGGGGTGATGCGGCACGTGGACGCCGGCTACGAGCGCGCCCGCGAGGTCGCCCGCGAACGCGGTCTCCAGATCCCGATGCTGGGGGCCAACTGATGACCAGCGCCAACACCCTGCTGGCCGAGTTGGAGCTGATCGGCCGCGACCCGTCCACGGGCGGCTACCACCGTCCCGCCTGGGGGGCGGCCACCCTCGAACTGCGGGAGTGGTTCGCCGGGGCGGCTGCCGCCCGCGGGCTGGAGCTGAGCGAGGACGGCAACGGCAACCAATTCGCCCGGTGGGGCAGCGGCCCGGGGGCTTTGCTGATCGGCTCGCACCTGGACTCGGTGCCCGACGGCGGGCCGCTGGACGGCCCGTTGGGGGTGACGTCGGCCTTCGCCGCCCTGGACTCCCTGCGCGCCGACGGCTTCGTCCCCGCGAGGCCGGTGGTCGTCGCGAACTTCTCCGACGAGGAGGGCGCCCGCTTCGGCGTCGCCTGCCTGGGGTCCCGGCTCGCGACCGGGGCCATCACCCCCGCGAGCGCCCTCGCGCTGCGCGACGACACCGGCACGACGTTGGCCGAGGCGATGACCCAGGCCGGCCGCGACCCGAGGGCGGCGGGCCCCGCGGCCTGGCTCGCCGAGGTGTCGGAGTTCGTGGAACTGCACGTCGAACAGGGCCGCTCGTTGATCCATCAGGACGCGGCGGTCGGTGTGGCCTCGGCGATCTGGCCCCACGGACGCTGGCGGCTCGAGGTGTGCGGCCAAGGGAACCACGCCGGGGCCACCCTGATGGCCGACCGTCACGACCCGATGCTCACCTACGCGGCCACCGTCCTGGCGGCCCGCCGGGTGGCTATCGAGAGCGGGCAACGGGCCACTTTCGGCAAGCTGGCGGTCCACCCCGGGAGCACCAACTCCATCCCGTCCCGGGTGGATGCCTGGCTGGATGCCCGCGCCGAGTCCGAGGCCGAACTGGAGCGGCTGGTGGCGGCGATCCTGAACCAGGCGCGGCGGGCTGCTGACCTCGACGGGACGACCGTGAGCCTGCAGCCGGAATCCATCACCGCCGGGGTCACTTTCGATCCTGGGCTCCGCCATCGCCTGGCAACCCGCCTGGGCGCCCCGTTGCTCCCCACCGGAGCCGGCCACGACGCCGGGATCCTGAGCGCCCGGATGCCGACCGCGATGCTGTTCGTCCGCAACCCCACGGGCGTCTCCCACGCTCCGTCCGAGAGCGCCGAGCCGGACGACATCGACGCCGGCGTGGCCGCGCTGGCGCTGGCGATCCGGGAGCTGGCGTGAAGCTGGCTGGCTTCGCCAACTGCCACTCCCACGCCTTTCACCGGGCCCTGCGCGGACGGCCGGTGGGCGGTCAGGACTTCTGGGGGTGGCGAAGCCGGATGTATGCCGTGGCAGGGGTGCTCGACCCCGACCTCTACCAACGGCTGGCCAGGGCGACCTTCGCCGAGATGCGCCTGGCCGGGTACACCAGCGTGGGGGAGTTCCACTACCTGCACCACGAGGCGGACGGTCGCCCGTACGCCGACCCGAATGCGATGGCGGAGGCGCTCATCGACGCCGCGAAGGACGTCGGCCTGCGGATCTGTCTGCTGCACACCTGCTACCAGCGGGCCGGGTTCGCCGGGGAACCACTCCACCCGGTCCAGCGACGGTTCGTCGATGCCGACGTTGACGCGTGGGCGGCGCGGGCGAGCGACCTTGCGACGCGGCACCAGGCTGACCCCGGGGTGGTCATCGGGACGGCGATCCACTCCGTCCGTGCGGTCGAGGTCGCCTCGCTGCCCGTCGTTGCCGGCGTGTTGCCGCAGGCTCCACTGCACGTCCACGTCTCCGAACAGCCGGCGGAGAATCGAGCCTGCCTGGCCGCCACCGGCGTGACGCCGGTGGCACTGCTGCACCAGGCCGGGGTGTGGTCACCACGCAGTACGGCCGTTCACGCGACCCACCTGAGCCCCGCCGACAAGCACCTGTTGGGCGGCGCGGGTGCCTACGCCTGCTTCTGTCCGACCACCGAGGCGGAACTCGCCGACGGCATCGGCGACAGCGTCGGCCTCAGGGCGGCAGGGGTCCGGATCACCCTCGGCTCAGACTCCAACACCGTGGTCGATCCGTTCGCCGAAGCCCGTGGGCTGGCCATGCACGAACGGCTGGCCAGCGGCCTGCGCACCGGCTGGAGTGCCGCCGAGCTGCGTCGGGCAGGAAGCGCCGACGGTCACGCCAGCCTCGGCTTCGCCGAGCCCGGTGAGCTCGACCTGGCCGCCGGGGTCCGAACCGCCGGGACGGTGGAGCCGCTGTGGGCGGCGACGGCCGCCGACGTGATTCCTCCCAGCCACCTTGATCCCGGCAGGGTGGCGGCAGACTTGGCCGAGACCATCGAGGAGATCTGGGGGCGACTGTGACCGCGACCGCGCTGGTGAACGTGGCTGAACTGGTCACCTGGGAGGCCGAGCACCCGATTCGCCACCACGCCGGCGTGGTCGTCGAGGACGGACGGGTCGCCTGGCTGGGCGACTCCGCCGACACCCCGGCCGCCGACGAGGTGATCGACGTGGCCGGCGGGACGGTCATCCCCGGCTTCGTGGATTCGCACACGCACCTGGTCTTCGCCGGTGACCGAGCCGCGGAGTTC
Organism: Propionibacteriaceae bacterium; assembly: GCA_016717345.1. Lineage (GTDB taxonomy): Bacteria > Actinomycetota > Actinomycetes > Propionibacteriales > Propionibacteriaceae > Propionicimonas. Next base: position 32,207 of record JADKFR010000006.1, on the reverse strand, counting down.
ACGGCGCGGATGGCCGGTCAACGCTACGAAGCCGGAGGCATCCAGACCACCGTGGCGGCCACCCGGGCCGCGTCCGAGGCGGAGCTGGCCCGGCTACTGGCCGCGCGGCATCGTGAACTCATCGCCCAGGGCACCACCACGGTCGAGATCAAGAGCGGGTACTGCCTTGACGTGGCGGGGGAGACCCGCAGCCTGCAACTGGCCCGGAGCCTCACCCCGGAGACCACCTTCCTGGGGGCCCACGTTGTGCCCCCGGGGTGGACCGCGGACGCCTACGTCGAGTTGGTGACCGGCGAGATGCTCACCGCGTGCGCCCCGTTCGCGCGGTGGATCGACGTGTTCTGCGAAACCGGCGCCTTCGACGTCGACCAGGCCCGGGCAGTGCTGACCGCCGGGAAGGCTGCCGGCCTCACGCCCCGGATCCACGCCAACCAGTTGGGCCACGGTCCCGGGGTGCAGCTGGCCTGCGAACTGGGGGCCGCGGCGGCCGACCACTGCACCTACCTGAAGGACGCCGACATCTCCGCGCTGGCCGAGACGTCAGTGGTGGCAGGGCTCCTCCCCGGGGTCGAGTTCGCCACCCGGCACCCCTACCCTGACGCGCGGCGGCTGTTGGAGGCCGGCGTCCGGGTGTCCCTGGCCACCGACTGCAACCCGGGGACGTCGTACACCTCCTCCATGGCCTTCTGCCTCGCCCTGGCCGTCCGCGAGATGGGGATGACACCCACCGAAGCCCTGCATGCCGGCACCAGAGGGGGCGCCTGGTCCCCTGCAGCGCGAGGACGTCGGTCACCTGGGGCTGGGGGCGCGAGCCGACCTGGTGGTGCTGGACGCCCCAGTCACGTCCACCTCGCTTACCGCCCCGGCGTTCCGCTGGTCCGCCGGGTCCTCACCGCCGACCGCTGGCGCCCGGCGGCCGAGCTGCCAGACTGTCCGGCATGACGACCGCCCAGCACTTCTCCACGACGCTGTTCCTCGAGGGCAACAACACCGGCATCGAGGTGCCGGCCGAGGTGGTGGTCGCCCTGGGCAGGGGGAAGCGCCCGCCGGTCGTCGTCACCGTCAATGGCTTCAGCTACCGCTCCACGGTGGCCGTGATGGGGGGCCTGTACCTGTTGCCGTTCTCTTCCGACAAGCGGGCCGCAACCGGCTTGGGCGGCGGCGACGCCATCGAGGTCACCCTCGAACTCGATACCGAGCCGCGGATCGTGGAGGTCCCCCCCGAGCTGGCGGTCGCCCTGGCGGCCGTCCCCGGCGCCCGCGAGGCGTTCGACGCCCTGGCTCCGTCGGTTCGCAAGGTTCACGTGACCGCGGTGACCGGCGCGAAGGCGATCCCGACCCGCGAGCGACGGATCGCCGGCATCCTGGCCACGCTCGGCTTCTGAGCCGGTCCCGCGGCTGGGGGAGCGGCTCCCCGAGGCCGGCCCGTCCGCCCGGTGTCCCCGGCGCGGCTGAGGCGGTGGCGCCTGTTAGCGTGTCGGGCCATGAGCCCACGGATCGCGGTGATCGCCAGTGACGACGCGGTGCCGGTCGATCTGCTCGCGTCCCGGCTGCCGACCTTCACCGTCTTTCACGGCCGGGACGGGCTGCCCGAGTTCGGCAGCTTCGACGCCGCCGTCGTGCTCGGCGGACGGATGTCGGTCGAGGACACCGACCAGGCGCCGTGGCTGCCGGATCTGGGACGCCTGATGCTGCGCTGTGGGGAGGCAGGGGTCCCCGTTCTGGCGATCTGCCTGGGTGCGCAACTGCTCGCCGTGGCCGGTGGAGGAAAGGTCGAGGTCGGCGCCTGGGCCGGTCCGGAGCGCGGCGTGGTGTCGATCAGCCTCCGGCCGGGGGCGGATCAGGATCCCACGCTGGGCCGGGTGCACGCCGCACTCGGCGCTGGGTTCGCGGCCCCCAGCATGCATGCGGACGCGGTGAGCGAACTACCCCCCGGCGCGGTGTGGCTGGCCTCCTCGGCGCAGTACCCGTTCCACGCCTTCCGCGTCGGTAGCGCGTTGGGGGTTCAATTCCACCCCGAGGCCGGATCGCAGACGATGTGCTCGTGGGCCGCCGGGCACGGCGAGCCCACCGAGCCGGTGGCGGCCGAGATGACGCGCCACGCCGAATCCTTGGAGCTCCTGGCCGACCTGATCGTCCAGGGCTTCCTGGCCGAGATCGCGACCGCCCAGCGCTGGCATCCCTGACACCCACCGGCCCAAGGCGACGCCGGGTCTCCGAACGGGGCAGAATGGACGGGCCCGCAGCCGGCGGGCACCGCCGCCGTCCGGAAGGAATCCCTGTGCCTGTCTCGATAACCCTGGTGCGTCCAGAATCGCGCGACCCCCGGGTGGTTGAGACCGGCGCCACCGGGCTCGACCTGTTCGGGGCGAACCAGTCCGTCGTCGCCATGCGGGTCGGTGGCGTGCTGGTCGACCTGGCCACGCCCCTGCGGGAGGGCGACCAGGTGGAGCCGGTTGCCAGCGACAGCGCGGACGGGCTCAACGTGATCCGGCACTCCTGCGCCCACGTCGCGGCCCAGGCCGTCCAGGTGCTGTTCGCCGACGCGAAGCTGGGCATCGGGCCGCCCATCACCGACGGCTTCTACTACGACTTCGACGTCTCCACCCCCTTCACCCCCGATGACCTCAAGGCCATCGAGAAGCAGATGCAGGGGGTCGTGAAGGAACGCCAGCGTTTCGTCCGTCGCGAGGTCACCGACGAGCAGGCGCGCGCCGAACTCGCCGCCGAGCCCTACAAACTGGAACTGATCGGGCTGAAGGGCGACTCCGGGGCGGCCGAAGGTGCCTCGGTGGAGGTGAGTGCCGGCCAACTCACCATCTACGACAATGTGCGCCGCGACGGATCCGTGGCCTGGAAGGACCTGTGCCGCGGTCCCCACGTCCCCCACACCGGGTACCTGAGGGCGTTCGCGGTCACCCGCAACTCCGCCGCCTACTGGCGTGGTGACCAGGCGAACCAGCAACTGCAACGGCTCTACGGCACCGCCTGGCCCACCCGGGACGATCTGGCCGCCTACCAGCATCGGTTGGCCGAGGCCGCGCGCCGCGACCACCGCAAGTTGGGGGTCGAACTCGACCTGTTCAGCTTCCCCGAGGAGTTGGGGGCCGGCCTCCCGGTGTTCCATCCCAAGGGCGGGGTCATCAAGCGTGAGATGGAGGACTACGTCCGCGCCGCCCACATTCGGGCCGGCTTCCACTACGTGGGTACCCCGCACATTGCGAAGGAGGGCCTGTTCTACACCTCCGGGCACCTGCCGTACTACGCCGAAGGCATGTTCCCTCCGATGGACTCAGACGGCCAGAAGTACTACCTCAAGGCCATGAACTGCCCCATGCACAACCTGATCTTCGCCTCCCGCGGCCGCTCCTACCGGGAACTGCCGCTGAGGTTCTTCGAGTTCGGGACGGTCTACCGGGACGAGAAGTCCGGCGTGTTGCAGGGCCTGACCCGGGTGCGCAGCATCACTCAGGACGATTCCCACTCCTACGTGACGGCGCAGGACGCCGGCCATGAGGTGCAGCACCTGCTCACCTTCATCCTGGAGCTGTTGCGCGACTTCGGCTTGGATGACTTCTACCTGGAGCTCTCCACCCGCGACACCGAGGGCACGAAGTCCACGAAATTCATCGGCTCCGACGAACAGTGGGAGACCGCCACCGCGGTGCTCGAGCAGGTCGGGCTCGACTCCGGCCTGGAGCTGGTGCCGGATCCGGGCGGCGCGGCCTACTACGGTCCGAAGATCTCGGTGCAGGCCAAGGACGCGATCGGGCGCACCTGGCAGATGTCGACGATTCAGTACGACTTCAACCAGCCGGAACGATTCGGATTGACCTATACCGCCCCGGACGGCAGCCACGCCCAGCCGGTGATGATCCACTCGGCGAAGTTCGGTTCCATCGAGCGCTTCCTCGGGGTGCTCACCGAGCACTATGCGGGCGCGTTCCCGGCCTGGTTGTCGCCGGTGCAGGTCATCTGCATCCCGGTCGCCGCCGATCATGAGGGATATCTCTTCGACGTCGCCCGGCAACTCCAGGCCGCCGGGGTTCGCGTGGAGGTCGACACCTCCGACGACCGGTTCGGCAAGAAGATCCGCAACGCCCAGACCTCCAAGGTGCCGTTCATGCTGATTGCCGGCGAATCGGATGTCGCCGCCGGCGCGGTCTCCTTCCGGTACCGCGACGGCAGCCAGAACAACGGGATCGCGGTCGCCGAGGCGATCGCTGAGATCGTGGCCGCGACCCGTGCGCCGAGGAGCTGAGCGGCCCATGGGCGGGGATCCCGGGGTGGAGGACGCCGGTGGCCTGGTGGGGGTCCCGGACGCCTTCCAGCGGCTATGGACCCCGCACCGCATGGTCTACATCGGCGGCGAGAACCATCCCAGCGATGACTCGATCAGCCAGTGCCCGTTCTGTCGCGCACCGGGACGCACGGACGCCGACGGGCTGATCGTGCACCGCGGCACGACGGCCTTCGTCGTGATGAACCTGTACCCGTATTCGCCCGGACACGTGCTGATCTGTCCCTACCGCCACGTCTCCGACTACGCCGAGGCGACCGGCGCGGAGCGGGCCGAGGTGGCCGAACTCACCGCCACGACGATGACGGTGATCCGTTCGGTGTCGCGTCCGGCGGGCTTCAACCTGGGGATCAACCAGGGCGACGTGGCCGGAGCCGGGATCGCCGCCCACCTCCATCAGCATGTGGTGCCGCGCTGGCAGGGCGACTCCAACTTCCTGCCGATCATCGCCCAGACCAAGGCGGTGCCCCAACTGCTCGAAGAGACCCGGCTGGCGCTGCGCCAGGCCTGGGACTCCTGATCGCCTAGGCTGACAGGGTGGCAGGCGAACCGTACGACACGACCCGGGTCTTGACCGCCCCCAACGTGTTGAGCTTCCTCCGCCTGCTCGGTGTGCCCCTGTTCTTGTGGTTGCTGCTGGTGCGAGGGGCCGACGTCTGGGCGGTCGTCGTCCTGGCGGTCGGCGGTGCCACCGACTGGCTGGACGGCTACCTGGCCCGGGCCTGGAACCAGCGCTCCCGGTTGGGGCAGGTACTGGATCCCATGGCCGACCGGCTCTACATCCTGGCGACCCTGATCGGTTTTGTGCTGCGCGACATCGTGCCGTGGTGGCTGCTCGCGGTGCTGGCCGCCCGGGATGTCCTGATGGCCACGGTTCTCTACCCACCGCTGCGCCGTCGCGGCTACACCAGCCTGCCGGTGCACTTCCTCGGCAAGGCCGCCACGTTCATGCTGCTGTACGCGTTCCCGCTGGTGCTGCTCGGCAACGGGGGTGAGCCCTGGCAGATCGTCGTCAGAACCCTCGGGTGGGCGTTCGTGATCTGGGGGGCGCTGTTCTACTGGTGGTCCGGATTCCTCTACCTGCGGCAGGGGGTGGACGTGATCCGCCGCCTGCCACCGCTCGATCGTGCCGCCCTGGAATCCGTCCCATGAGCCAGTCGCGGCTCACCCGTCCGGTGGACGAGAGCATGGACCTGCTCAATGACATCGTCCGGAACCCGGTCGATCCCGACTACGAGGTGGTGGCCGGCCGGCAGGCGACCAGGCCCCGGCCCTGGGTGCTCGGGGTGGTGATGCTGGGATTCGGACTGATGGTCGGCGTGTCGTTGGGAAACACGATGCGGGTGGCACCGCAGGCGCAGGCGGAGCGAGCAGATCTGGTGGCCCGGGTCGGTGCGGCCAGTGGGCGGGTCGCCGACCTGCAGCAGCAGCGGGCCGAGTTGGCGCGGGAGAACCAGAACCTGGCGAATTCGGTCAACCGGATCGACCCGTCGACTGCCGCCGAACTCGACCGGCTCGCCTCGGTGACCGGTAGCGGGGCGGTGCGGGGGCCCGGTGTCGTCGCGGTCGTCGATGACGGCGAGGCGGACGACCAGCAGGGCCGCGTGGTGGACGCCGACCTGCGTCAACTGGTCAACCAGTTGTGGCGCAGTGGGGCCGAGGCGATCGCCATCAACGGCCACCGGCTCAGCTCGCGGACTGCGATCCGGGGGGCCGGGGACGCCATCACCGTCGATTACCGGTCGTTGACCCGTCCGTATCGGGTCGAGGCCGTCGGGGACGCCGACGCCATGATCTCGGAGTTCCCGGGTTCCAGCGGCGGCCAGTGGTGGGCCTATCTGCAACAGAACTACGGGGTCGGTTTCGAGCTGACCAGGAGCGCCGACCTGACCCTGGCCGGGGATCCGGGCCTGGGGATCGACCTGGCGGGCGTGCGATGAGGAAGGGATGGTGAGGTGTACGCGATCCTTGGGTTGTTGATCGGCGTGGCGGCGGGCATCTTCCTGCAGCCGACGCTCCCCGCGGCCATGCAGCCCTATCTGCCGATCGCGATCGTCGCCGCGCTGGATGCCTGCTTCGGGGGCCTGCGCGCCTTCCTCGAGCAGAAGTTCAGTGACCGCGTCTTCACGGTGTCTTTCGTTTCCAATGTTCTGATAGCGGCCCTCATCGTGTGGATCGGTGACCTGATCGGGGTCGGCTCGCAGTTGTCGACGGCGGTCGTCGTGGTGCTGGGCATTCGCATCTTCACCAATGTCGCCGCGATCCGGCGGGCGTTGTTCCATGCCTGAGCAGCGGCGACGGCTGGTCGCCAGCTTCTTCCGTCCCAGCCGGGGCCACCTGGTGGCCTCGGTGATCCTGATGCTCTGCGGGCTGGCGGTGACCCTGCAGGTGCGGACGTTGTCGACCGAACAGGACTTCTCGACCCTGCGGCGCTCCGAACTGATCGCGATGCTCGACGACCTGAACGCCCGCTCCCGCCGGCTGGAGACCGAGATAGCCTCGCTGGAGGGCACCCGCCAGCAGTTGCAGACCGGTGCCGACCGCCAGCAGGTGGCGCAGGCAGAGGCTGACAAACGCCGCAGCGAGTTGGCGATCCTTGCGGGCACCGCACCCGCCACCGGACCGGGGATCCGGGTCGTGATCGACGATCCACAAGCCAAGGTGGGGGAGTCCCTGATGCTGGGCGCGCTGGGCGAACTGCGGGACGCCGGCGCCGAGGTGATCGAGATCAACGACTCCGTCCGGGTCGTGGCGTCGACCTGGGTGGGCAGTGAGGGGACGACGCTGGTCATCGACGGAGTCCGCCTGACCCGTCCGATCACCTTGGAGGCGATCGGCGACCCGCACGCGCTCAGTGAGGCGTTGCGGTTCCGTGGCGGCCTGGTGAGTGAGATCTCCGATGAGCGGGTGGGTGGCCAGGTCTCGATCGTGACCGAATCGGAGATCACGATCGGTTCGGTTCGTCCGGTCGTCGAGCCCAGGTTCGCGCGTCCAGCGTAGGAGCCGTTCAGCAGGCTCCTGGGCCGACCCGGTGAGCGGGACGATAGGGTGAGGGCACTGATGCCACGGGCATCACCATGCTGAATCAAGGAGTCGATTGTGTTCCCAGATGATCTGCGCTACTCAGCCAAGCACGAATGGGTGCGCGTGGGCTCGGGTGTATCCGTCCGTGTCGGGATCACCGACTATGCGGCGGAGGCCCTCGGTGACGTGGTCTTCGTCTCATTACCTCAGGTGGGCGAAGAAGTCGCTCTCGACGACGCGTGCGCCGAAGTCGAGTCGACCAAGAGCGTTTCCGACGTCTACTCGCCGGCCTCTGGGGTGATCACCTCGGTCAATGAACTGTTGAACACGAACCCGGAGACCATCAACGCCGATCCGTACGGGGATGGCTGGCTCTTCGAACTGGAGCTGGCCGATTCCAGCGAACTCGACGAGTTGATGGAAGCTGACGAGTACGCCCAGCAGATTGGTGGGTAGGCTGACGTTCAACCTCTCCTTCAGCTTCGTTGGGGGCGGGGCGATTCAGGGAGGATGGCGACACCGATGTTGAAATGCCCTGCCTGCGAGCATGAGATCACCGAGTCAGGCAACTTCTGTTCGCACTGCGGTGCCAGCCTGGCCAAGGTGCAAGGGGACACCACCAGCTTCATTCCGGCGATCCCCGACGACACCGGGCTGGAGGACCTCAACGACGACGAGGCCGCGGCCGTGGCGGCGCTTCCCCTGGGATCCGCGCTGCTGCTGGTGGCCCGCGGCGCTCACGCCGGGGCCCGCTACCTCATCGACGCGGACGTCACCACAGCCGGACGCCACCCGCGCTGTGACATCTTCCTCGACGACATCACGGTGTCCCGTCACCACGCCAGGTTCACGCGGCGCGAAGGCCACGTCTGGGTCAAGGACGAGAACAGCCTCAACGGCACCTATGTCAACAAGACCCTGATCGATGGGGAGGTGGCCTTGCGTCGGGGGGACGAGGTACAGATCGGCAAGTTCCGGATGATCTTCGCTGCGCCCACCGGTCAGGGCTGATGGCCATCGGCCTACGGAGCATCGGGCAGGTCCTGGCCGTCCTGAAAGCCGACTTCCCGGATGTGTCGATCTCCAAGATCCGCTTCCTCGAGGCAGAGGGATTGATCTCACCTGAACGGGCACCCTCGGGCTACCGGCGCTACGCGGCGTCCGACATCGACCGCCTGCGCTACATCCTCGACGTCCAGAAGAACCACTACCTGCCGCTCAAGGTGATCCGCGAACACCTGGAGTTGATGGATCGGGGGCAGGCGCCCCCCAGCCTCACCGGCCCCGCGCCGGCCGCCGAGGAGCCCGAGGCCGCCGAAGTGGTCGCCCCCGCCTCCCGTCAGCCCAAGCGGGCGATCCGGGTCACCCGCCGGGAACTCCTGCAGGTCAGTGGCCTGAGCGAGGCCTCCCTGGCCGACCTTGAGAAGCACGGCCTGGTGCTGCCCCGTCGCGGCACGGTCTACTACGGACGGGACGCCTTGACCGTCGCCGTGATCGCCCGCAAGCTCGCGGCGTTCGGCATGGACGCTCGGCACCTGCGGGTCGTCAAGCAGTCGGCCGAGCGAGAAGTCGGGCTGATCGAGCAGGCGGTAGCACCGCATCTGCGGCGTAACCCGTCCGCTCGCCAGCTGCCCGCCGACGTCATGCAACTGGTGCTGCACGCCCACGCCGCCATCATGCGTTCCCAACTGCCCCAGTGAGGCGAGGGAGATATGCGTGAGCTGAGAGTCGAGGAAGTTCGAGTGAGTACACCCGACATGGCGCCCTTGGTGATCCTGGCCGAGGTGGAGGGCGACCGGGTGCTGCCGATCTGGATGAGCGCCACGGGCGCTGCCGCCATCGTCGGAGCGACCGATGATCCCGATCCCTACCGTCCCGGCATCCATGACCTCGTCAGCGACGTGGTCGACACCCTGGGGGGCACCCTGCAGGAGGTGCAGATCGTGGCGTACGACGACGGCCAGTTCTTTGCCGAGGTCGTGGTGCAGGGTGTTCCGTTGGCTGCCCGGCCCTCGGATGCCATCGCCCTGGCCCTGCGGACAGGCTGCCCGATTCGCTGTGCTGACGACGTCCTCGACACCGCAGGGGTCCACCTGAATCCCCCAGGGGTTGCCGACCGACCTGAGGCTCCCCCGGAGGATCAGGTGCAGCGATTCCGCGAGTTCCTCGACAATGTCAGCCCCGACGACTTCTGAGGCGCCCGGCGCCAACCCTGAGCCTGATGTTGAGACTCCATTCCTCAGGCCCTGGGGTGCGGCGTGTCGTTGACCGTCGCGGGCCGTGCCGATTACCGTCACATGACATCAGCAGTTCCAAGGCGTGAAGCGAGGCGGACGTGAGCGGTCAATCCCAGGCGCAGGAGCCGGCCCGCACGGGTCAGGACACTCTGTTCGACGGTGACTTCTCCCCGCTGCCGGAAGACGTCGGGTTCCGCGGTCCGGTGGCCTGCCGAGCGGCCGACATCACCTACCGCCAGCTGGACTATTGGGCCAGGACGGGGCTGGTCGTCCCCGAGATCCGCTCCGCAGGCGGGTCAGGCACCCAGCGGCTGTACAGCTTCCGTGACCTCCTGATCCTGAAGGTCATCAAGCGCCTCATCGACGCCGGGATCTCGCTGCAGCAGATCCGGACGGCCATCGACCACCTCCGGGCGCGCGGCGCTGAGGACCTGACCGAAATCACCCTGATGAGTGACGGCGTGTCCGTCTACGAATGCACCTCCGACCATGAGGTGGTCGATCTGCTCCGCGGTGGCCAGGGGATGTTCGGCATCGCCCTCGGCGGGGTGTGGCGTGACATCGAAGGCAGCATCGCGAGCCTGCCCGGCGAGCGTGCGGGCCAGAACCCGCAGCACGATGACGAGCTGGCGCAGCGCCGCCAGGCCCGCGCCATCGGCTAGTCACCGGCCGGCCCCCGGGCGGGACTGCTATAGGTTGGGGACGTCGCCAGCAGAGAGGGCATCATGACGGTATTCGCGCCTCGCCACCTCGGACCATCTCCCTCCGACACCCGCGAGATGCTGGGGCTGCTCGGGTTCACCACCCTCGACGAGCTCACCGCCGCCGCCATCCCGGCGGGCCTCCTGGACGAGCAGCCCCCGGTTCTTCCCCCTGCCGCGACCGAGGCCGCCGTGCAGGGCCGGCTGGCGCACCTGGCCGCGCGGAACACGCCGGGCCGCCCGATGATCGGACTCGGCTACCACGGCACCCACACCCCGCCGGTGATCCGGCGCCTCGTGCTGGAGAACCCCGCCTGGTACACCGCCTACACGCCCTATCAGCCCGAGATCAGCCAGGGCCGGCTGGAGGCCCTGGCCAACTTCCAGACCATGGTGAGTGACCTGACCGGACTGCCCACCGCCGGTTCGTCCCTGCTGGACGAGGCCACGGCGGTGGCCGAGGCCGTGGCGCTGGCCCGCCGGGCCAGCCGCAAGGGCCGCGTCGTCGTGGTGGATGCGGACCTGCTGCCGCAAAGCCTTGGGGTGCTGCGCACCCGCGCGCTGGCCACCGGGATCGAGGTGGTGGTCGCCCAAACGTCCCTGGTCGAGGCGCTCCAGCTTCACGAGGCGTTCGCCGTGGTGGTGCAGCTTCCCGGAACCTCCGGCGCGCTGCGTCCGGTCGCCGAACTGGCCGCGATCGCGGCCACCGCCCATGACAACGGGGCGCAGGTCATCGCCGCCTGCGACCCGCTGGCGCTCACCCTGCTGACCGCGCCCGCCACCTGGGGCGCCGACATCGTCGTTGGCTCCACCCAGCGCTTCGGAGTCCCGCTGTTCTTCGGCGGACCCCACGCCGCCTACATCGCCGTCCGTGCCGGACTGGAGCGGCAGCTGCCGGGCCGGCTCGTCGGGGTCTCGCGGGACGTGGACGGCGTGGCGGCCTTCCGCCTCGCCCTGCAGACCCGGGAACAACACATCCGTCGCGAGAAGGCCACGTCGAACATCTGCACGGCCCAGGTGCTGTTGGCGGTCGCCGCCTCCTGTTACGCGGTCTACCACGGCGCGGAGGGCCTGACGGCGATCGCCGAGGGGATCCACCTGCGCACCCGGCAGCTCGCCGGATCGTTGCAGGCCGCCGGCTACCGTCTGGTCGCCGACCACTTCTTCGACACCCTTGGAGTGATCACCCCCGGACGTGGACAGGCCCTGGTCACCGCAGCGCGGGAACGCGGCATCCACCTGCGCCTGGTCACCCCGGATGAGGTCGGCCTGAGCGTGGGGGAGGACTGCACCCAGGCCGATCTCGAGGCATTGATCGAGGTGTTCGGTGCCACACGGGGAGCGGACCCGGTCGGCGATCTGGCCGACCACGCCAGGGACCTGCCGCTGCTGCAGCATCCGGTGTTCTCGGCGTACCGCACCGAGACCGAATTCCTGCGCTATCTGCGGACCTTGTCCGATCGCGATTTCGCGCTCGATCGAGGGATGATCCCGCTCGGTTCCTGCACCATGAAACTCAACCCCGCGGCCGCCATGGAGCCGATGAGCTACCCGGGCTTCGCCGACCTGCACCCGTTCGTGCCGGCTGCGGATGCTCAGGGGTTCCTGGAGTTGATCGGCGATCTGGAAGGCTGGTTGGCCGCGCTCACCGGGTACGACCGGGTCAGCCTGCAACCCAACGCCGGCAGCCAGGGCGAATTCGCCGGGCTGATGGCCATCCGCGGCTACCACCTGGCCCGAGGCCACTCCCAGCGCCAGGTCTGCCTGATCCCTTCCTCGGCCCACGGAACCAACGCCGCCTCGGCCGTGATGGCCGGAATGCGGGTGGTCGTGGTGGCGACTGCCGACGACGGGTCCGTCGACCTGAGCGACCTGGCGGGCAAGGTGGCGGCCCACGCCGATCAGCTGGCCGCGGTGATGGTGACCTACCCCTCGACCCATGGGGTGTACGAGGACACCATGGAGCAGATCTGCCGGCTGGTGCACGAGGCCGGCGGCCAGGTCTACGTCGACGGTGCGAACCTGAACGCGCTGGTCGGACTCGCGAGCCCGGGACGTTTCGGAGCGGACGTCAGCCACCTCAACCTCCACAAGACCTTCGCCATCCCGCACGGCGGCGGCGGCCCCGGGGTCGGGCCGGTGGCCGTCAAGGAACACCTGGCGCCGTTCCTGCCCAACCACCCCCTGTGCCCCGACGCCGGGCCGTCCAGCAGCTACGGTCCGGTCAGCGCTGCGCCCTACGGCTCCGCTGGGGTGCTGCCGATCACCTCTGCCTTCATCGCGCTGATGGGCTCCGACGGTTTGCGCCAGGCCACCCAGACCGCGATCCTCAATGCCAACTACCTCGCCGCCCGGCTGCGTAACGACTTCCCGATCCTCTACACCGGTGCCGGGGGCCTGGTCGCGCATGAGTGCATCGTCGACCTGCGCACCCTCACGCGAAACAGCGGGATCACCGTCGATGATGTCGCCAAACGCCTGATCGATTATGGCTTCCACGCGCCCACCATGAGCTTTCCGGTGGCCGGCACCCTCATGGTCGAACCCACCGAGTCGGAATCGAAAGCCGAGATCGACCGGTTCTGTGCGGCGATGGCGGCGATTGCGGCCGAGATCGAGCAGGTCGCCACGGGAGGTCTCCCGGCGGACGACAACCCGCTGGTGAATGCACCGCACCCGCTGCAACGACTGCTGGCCACCGGGTGGAGCCATGCGTACCCCCGCGAGCAGGCGGCCTATCCGGCCGGCCAGCGTCGCGGGCCGATCGGTTCCGGGGGTCGCGACAAGTACTGGCCGCCGGTGGGCCGGATCGACCAGGCCTACGGCGACCGGCACCTGGTGTGCACCTGCCCGCCGGTCTCCGAGTACGCCGACGACCTCGAACCTGGGGGCGAGTGACCATGCTCGCGTGGTGGGGCGAGTTCTCCCAGCGCCCGACGGTGGCGCACCTGATGCGGGCGATCGAGCGATTCAATGTCCGGGGCGGGGTCCAGTTCGCCGCCGCCGTCACGTACTTCTCGGTACTGGCCATCGTCCCGATCCTGATGCTCGCCTTCTCGGTGCTCGGGTTGTTCATCACGGTGTTGCGACCCGAGTCCCTGGTGGCGATCGAAACCTGGATCACCGACCGCCTGCAGCCTGACGACCCGCTGGGCGGGCAGTTGGTGTCGGTGATCACCGAGGCACTCACCAACTGGGCCTCGATCGGCCTGGTGGGCCTGGGCCTGACCATGTGGATCGGGTCCGGCTGGGTGGGCAACATCAAGCGGGCGGTGCGGGTGCTGATGCGCACCAATGTGGATGACCCCGGCAAGCAACTCATCCTGCCGCTGGACGTGCTTGCCAACTTCGCGGGTCTGGTCGGGCTGCTGCTCGGGATCGCCGCCACCTTCGTCGCGGCGACGACGGCCACCAGCCTCGGCAGTTGGGTCGGCGCCCTGGTGGGAATCGACGACAGCCTGGGATGGTCGCTCCTGCTACGGCTGATGAGCGTGGTGGTCGCCCTGGCGGCGGGCACCGCGCTGTTCCGACTGCTGTTCGCCTGGTTCTCGCCGGTTTTCGTACCGGCCCGGTTGGCCTGGATCGGATCAGGGCTCGGCGCCGCCGGGCTGCTCGTCCTGCAGGCGCTGACCGGCTATCTGATCGGGATGTTCTCCAGGAACCTCAGCGCGCAGTTGTTCGGGCCGCTCATCGTCTTGATGCTGTTCCTGAACCTCTTCGCAACCCTGATCCTGCTGATCGCCGCCTGGCTGGCCACGGCCGTCGTCAGCGTGCCCGAGCCTGAGGCGACCGTCGTCGACCCGGTCCTGGCCGAGCCGGTGGAAAGGCGACCCGGTGAGCTCCAGGTCTCCAGCGCCGTTGCTCAGCGCTCCTTGGGCGCCGGCCTCACGGTCGGATATGCGGTGGGCGCGGCCACCGGCCTCGGCGTGGGAGCGCTCCTCGTCGGCGGGTTGAAGGCCCTGTTCGGCAGGCGGCCGTGACCCGGGTCTCCCAACGCGGGCAGGTGCCGCCGTTCCACGTGATGGAGGTGACCAAGGCTGCCACGGCACGACAGGCGAGCCACGGCGACGCGATCTGGTTGTGCGTCGGCCAGCCTGCCACCCCGGCTCCGCTGGTGGTGCGGCAGGCAGCGATCGCCGCGGTGGGGTCCCAGGTGTTGGGCTACACCGTCACACCCGGTACCGAGGAGCTCAGGCGCACCATCGCCGATCACTACCGCACGCACTACGGCGTAGCGGTGGCGGCCAAGGAGGTGATCGTCACCACCGGTTCCTCAGGCGGGTTCGTCCTGCTGCTGCTCGCGGCCTTCGACGCCGGTCAAGCGGTCGCCATGACACGCCCGGGCTACCCCGCTTACCGCAACGCCCTGCTCAGCCTCGGCTGCCGGGTTCTGGACCTGGACGTGGGCCCGCAGACCCGGTTCCAGCCCACCGTGGCAATGCTGGAAGCCCTCCCCGAAGTGCCCGCGGGGTTGGTGGTGGCCAGTCCGTCCAACCCCACCTCGACGATCATCGAACCGACGGAACTGGCCGCCGTCGCTGCCTGGTGCGAGGCCAACGACTGCCTCCTGATCAGCGATGAGATCTACCACGGCATCAGTTTCGGACGTCGCTGCGCGAGCGCCCGGGAATTCTCCGAGGCCGCTGTCGTTGTCGGATCAGTGAGCAAGTACCACTCGATGACCGGCTGGCGGCTCGGGTGGCTGCTGCTGCCGCCGGCGTTGCGCCGTCCGGTCGAACTCCTGCAGGGGAACCTGGCGATCTGCGCCCCCGCCGTCTCCCAGGCCGCCGCCCTGGCGGCTTTCACGCCGGAGGCCTCCGCCGAACTGGACGGGCACGTGGAGCGCTACGCGCGCAACCGTGAGCTGCTTCTGCGGCGGCTCCCCGAGCTGGGCATCACCAGTTTCGCCCCACCCGACGGGGCGTTCTACGCCTACTGCGACATCTCGCACCTGACCGGGGACTCCCAGGGCTGGTGCTCCGACGTCCTGGCCGCGACCGGCGTCGCCATCGCCCCCGGGATCGACTTCGACCTCGCCGGTGGGCACGAGATGGTACGCCTCAGTTTCTGCGGCGAGACCGCCCAACTGGAGGAAGCACTCGACCGGCTGGCTGCTCACCTCACGAGGTGAGCAGCCAGCCGGTCGCTGGGTCGGCTGGGTCAGTGCTCCGCGGGTTCGGCCGGGACGGGCGCTGCCTGCCCGATCTCATCCAGCAGGTCGAGGTACCACTGCTGGGTGATGTCGAAGGGCTTGCCACCGGCGATCCGGTCGAAGGCGATGACGCTCAGCACGTCGCCGTTCTCCTCGTCATGCCCGATGACACCGGGCTCACCCTTGAGGGCGGAGTCGACGGCCAGATCGGTCATCGACTTGATGAGCGCCAGGTCGAAGTCGTTGGCCGCCGCTGACCGCGAGTAGTAGCCGGACTTCTGCACCAGCACCTTCTCGGCCTTGAGCATCTCGGCGAACTGCTTACCGAACCAGGCGCCGGGGTTGATCCGCTCGAGCCGGATGTGACCGAAGGCGTCACGGGCGACCTCCTGGCCGGCCCGCTCCATCTCGGCGACGATGTCGGAGATCCCGGCACCCTCGGACAGGAAGATGTTGACGCACTTGACCTCGTCCATCACCTTGTTCAACCGGACGGCTTCGGCCTCGATGTCGATCACAGCCTCGGGGACGAAGATGGCGTGGACGTCCCAGGCCTTCGAATCCAGCCCGATCTGAGGCAACCACTCGGTCTCGTTGATCCAGTCGTGGTACTTGCGGGCGGTGGCCGCGGTCAACCAGCCGCAGTTGCGTCCCATCACTTCGTGGATCAGCAGGATCCGGGTGCCGGCGTTGTGCTCGGCCAGGACGTTCTTGGCGAACCGTGCGCCCATTTCGGCCGCGGTGTCGGCGCCCAGGGACTGGCGGATCGGGATGACGTCGTTGTCGATGGTCTTGGGCAGGCCGACCACGGTCAGCCCGTAGTCGTGCCGGGCGAGGTAGGCAGCCAGGTCGGCGGCGGTGGTGTTCGTGTCATCGCCACCGATGGTGTGGAGGACGTCGACGCCGTCGGCCACCAGCCGGTCGGCGGCCACCTTCAGCGGGTCCTCGCCTTCGGCAACCAGGCCCCGCTTGACGAGGTCGGCCGCGTTGGTGAGCTTCACGCGGGAGTTGCCGATCGGCGAACCACCGAAGGAGTGCAGGAGTCCGGCCTTGGCGCGGACCTCGGGGGTCACGGTCAGGTAGTCGCCGGTGAGCAAGCCCTGGTAACCGTTCTTGTACGCAATGATCTCGACGTCGGGGGCGACTTGCGTGTAACGCTCGATCAGCCCGCCGACAGCCGAAGAGAGGCACGGGGCGAACCCGCCGGCGGTGAGCAGGGCAACTTTCTGGACCATGGAGTGAGCATCCAATCACTAGGCGAAGCAGACGACAGCCAGCCTAGCGAGAACCGGCCGCCGGTGAGGCTGTGGACGATTCCGCTGGACCCGGCCGGGGCACGGCACAATGGTGAGGCCCAGCCGGGCGCCGTTCCCCCCACCCTCACCTCAGGACGGTCCTGCATGACACCCGCCCCGATCCGCGACGAACGCGGTCAATCCCTGTCGGTCCTGATCGCCGTCGTCACCGTCGCGCTGCTGCTGGTGGCCGGCCTGGTGGTGGACGGAGGCGGGCAGGCGGCACTGGCCCGCGAAGCCGAATCAGCGGCAGCGCAGGCCGCCCGGGCCGCCGTCGACGCCACGGCGACCCAGCGGATCGCCGGGGTGCGTGTCGATTCCGGCGACGCGATCGGGGCTGCCCGCCGGGTGCTCGGCAGCTACCCGGAGTTGCGGAGCCAGGTCAGGGTCACCGGCGCACAGGTCGAGGTGCAGACCAGCGGCTCGGTGTCGACGGTGTTCCTCAGCCTGATCGGGATCCCCTCGCTGACGGCTTCGGGCCGCGCGACCGCCGACCTGCGCGACGGACCGTAGCAGCTCAGGCGTTCACGACGCCGGCCATGCGGCGCACGGCCTCGGTGATCAGCTCGGGGGAGGCGGCCAGGTTGATCCTCACCCAGGCGGAATGCTCGGCACCGAAGTTCACCCCGGGCGAGAAGGCCACCCGCCCCTGCTCACGGAAGCTGGTGGCGGGGTCGGCCAGGCCCAGGTCGGAACAGTCGACCCAGGCGAGGTAGGTGCCCTCAGCGGGGGAGTAGCGGGCCGCCGGGACGCTCTGGCCGAGCAAGGTCGCCAGCAGCGCCTTGTTGGCGGCCACCTCGGCGTCGAGCTGGTCGACCCAGTCCTGGGCGTGCGTCATCGCGGCCGTGTGCACGATGGCCCCCATCCAGCCCATGGCCTGTAACGCCAGCGGTGGCAGCGCCGCCAGGACGTCCGGCGTCGCGGACCCGCCGATGATCAGGCCGGCCTTGAAGGCGGCCAGGTTCCACGCCTTGCCGGCCGACGTGACGGTCACAGCGTGCTCGCCGCCGGCAACGGCGAGCACCGGGGTGAAACGAACCCCCGGGTCGACCAGGCAGGCGTGGATCTCATCGACGATCAGCCTGGTGCCGGCCTCCACGCAGGCAGTGGCGACGGCCTGGAGTTCGGCGGCGGTGTGGACGGTGCCGTTCGGGTTGTGGGGGGAGCAGAGCAGGTAGGCCGCCGGGCGATCCGCCAGCGCCGTCGCCAGGCCCGCCAGGTCGAGCCGTCCGGCCTGCGTCAACGGCACCTCGACGATGCGGCGGCCGTACCCCGCGACGACCTGGCGGAACGGCGGGTAGATGGGGGGGTTGATGACAACCGCGTCCCCCGGCTGGGTGGTGGCCAACAGGACCGCCAGGATCCCGTTCATCACGTCACCGGTCTGGCGCACCTGGGCGGCCACGTCCAGGTCCAGCCCCCACCGGGAGTGGGCCAGGGCGGCGAAGGCCTCGGCGTAGCCGCGTCCCGAAGGGTAGCCGGTGTCCCCGGCGTCCACGGCTGCCAGCAGCGCCTCACGGACGGCGGGGTGGACGGCGGTGTCCATCTCCGCCACCCACAGCGGCAGGATGTCGGGATCGTAGGTGCGCCACTTCAGGCTGTGTCGCCTACGCAGTTCGGCTTCGGTGAGGCTCAGGATGGGCATGGATCGCACCCTACCGGTGTCGGCGCCCCGGCTGGATCTAGGCTGACTCCATGGCCCGCTACTTCGATGTCCATCCCGATAACCCGCAGCCGCGCGCCATCGCGCAGGTCGCCGAGATCGTCCGCGGGGGAGGCCTGCTGGCCTACCCGACCGATTCCGGGTACGCGCTCGGTTGTCGCCTGGGGAATCGGGAGGGCCTCGAGCGCATCCGGGCGCTGCGTGGGCTGACAGAGCGTCACCATTTCACGTTGGTCTGCAGCGAGTTCGCCCAACTGGGCCAGTACGTGCAGATGGACAACGACGTGTTCCGGGCTGTGAAGGCTGCCACCCCTGGGCCCTACACCTTCATCCTGAAAGCGACGCGCGAGGCGCCCAAGGTGATGCTGCACCCCCGGAAGAAGACCGTCGGCGTCCGGATCCCGCGTCACACCACCACCTTGGCGCTGCTGCGGGAGCTCGGTGAACCGCTGATGTCGAGCACCTTGATCCTGCCCGGCGAGGAGGACCCGATGACGCAGGGATGGCTGGTCAAGGAGGAGTTGGACGCCAGCCTGGACGCGGTCCTGGATTCCGGCGACTGCGGCCTGGAACCGACCACGATTGTCGAGTTCAGTGACGAGGGCGTCGAAATCCTGCGGGTGGGGGCGGGCGACCCCAGCCCGTTCGAGTCCTGAGCGGTTCGAGCCTGAGCCGGCCGGGGCCGGTCAGCTCTCGTCCTCCGGATCGACGTAGGCCTTGACGGGCGGATGGTCCACCAACGTGGCGCAGAAGTCGGGAACCGCATGCTGCAGCGAGCGTTCGGTGCGCCGGTAACCCGTCGAGGCCGGACGCTTGGGCAGCTTCAACGTGGCATGCTCCACCGGCTGGTAGGGGATCGAACCCAGCAGGTGGGCGATCATGTTGATCCGGGCCCGCTTCTTGTCCTCGGATTCGACGACGTTCCAGCGGGCTTCCGGAATGTCGGTGTGGACGAACATCTCGTCCTTGGCGCGCGAGTAATCCTCCCAGCGGGTGAGCGATTCCAGATCGGTGGGGGAGAGCTTCCAGCGGCGCATCGGGTCGGTCAGCCGGGACCGGAATCGCTTCTCCTGTTGCCGGTCCGACACCGAGAACCAGTACTTGCGCAGGATGATCCCGTCCTCGATCAGCAGTCGCTCGAAGATCGGGCATTGTCGCAGGAAGCGCTGATGTTCCTCGGGCGTGCAGTAGCCCATCACGCGCTCCACGCCGCCTCGGTTGTACCACGAGCGGTCGAAGAGCTTGATCTGGCCGGCTGAGGGCAGATACGGCACGTAGCGCTGGAAGTACCATTCCGAGCGCTGGCGTTCGGTCGGGGCCGGCAGGGCCACGATCTGGGCGATGCGCGGGTTGAGGTATTCGGTGACCCGTTTGATGGCGCCCCCCTTACCGGCGGCGTCCCGGCCCTCGAAGACCACGACGATGCGCTGGCCGGTGCTTCTCACCCATTCCTGCATTTCAACCAATTCGGCCTGCAGTCGCAGCAACTCGGCCTCATACACGTCGTTGGGCAGTTTCACCGGTTTTGCGCTCGTCATGCCAGCCATCGTGCCGCAACCGGCCCGCCGGGGAGCCGATTCCGAACAAGGCCGGGGGAGAAATCACCCGAAGCTGAGGTGGGCCACGACGGGGGAGTGATCCGAGGCCACCACCCCGGTCCAGCGAGGAACGCGCCGGCCACGCACGGTCACCCAGGCCACGCCGGGCCCGCTCTGGACGGCCCAGGTGTCGACCTCGGTGCCGGTGGGCACCCAGACGTAGTCGATGTGCCGGCCCAGACGCCGCACAACCTTGGCCACCGGGACGCCGTCGAGGGAGGCGCCCATGCGATTGAAGGACGACGCACCCACGACATCGGAGGCGTCCTGGACAGCCAGTGACCAGGAGTCGACGATCCCGGCGGCTCCCAGCTTGGTGAGGTGATCCCGGAAGATCGGCTTGGTTTCGTCATGGAAGGCATTGAAGTCCCCGGTGATCAGGAAGGGGGCGGCGAGCTCGGGGTTGACCCGCCGGATCGTGGTGAGCAGGCGATCGATGGAAGCCGAGCGCAGCCGGGCGAAACGCAGCTCCTGGTACGGGTGGGTGTGCACGTTGAAGACGAACAGCGTGCGGCCGGTGTCACGTTCCCGCAACTGCACCCACCCCACGAAGCGATTCAGGTGCGATTGCGGATCGTCCGCGCTGGTGATCCGCACCGTGGCGTCGTCGATCACCTCGAAGCGGCTGGTCCGCACCAGGATCGGCAGAGTGAGCTGCGGGTGCACCCAGGTGTACTCGCTGAGCCCGTCCACGAGGAAGCTGGACGGAAGGGCTGCCCGGCCTTCGTTCTCCTGGAGGCCGACGATGTCGGGGCTCGCCAGGCGGATCTTCTCGATGATCGCCGGGGCGCGGGCCGAAAGCCGCAGTTCGTCTGCGCTGATCAGCGGATACCAACTCGAGTCGGCATTGCCGGTCAGCACATTGAAGGTCATGGCGCTCACTCGCAGCGGCCCCGAGGTCGCCGCGGTGCTGCTGACCCCGGTGGGCGAGGGGGACGGAGCCTGGCAACCGGCCAGCACCAGAGCCAGTGCCACGCACCACGCCAGCCGGCGCGGTCGCCGCCCCGATCGGAGACGAAGTGACATAATGTTGCTTATCGGACAAGCGTTGCAGGAGTCGTCACGCTGAAACCCTAGATCAGTCGGTCCAGCGGGTCGGGCGCTCAGGCCCGCGACGGCGTCGTCCCGACTGATCAGGCGCTGAGAACAGCCTTGAGCGTCAGGGACCGTCCGGCCTGCAACTCGGCGATCTGGGCGAGATACAACTCGGCACAGGCCAGGGCGTCGGTCAGCGCCTCATGAGCCGCGTAGTGCGGAAGCCCGTACTGGCCACGGGCAGCCCAGAGTCGGAGGCTGCCCTGGGGAGGCTCGTCGTCGAAGCCGCGGGACAGCAGGGCGAACTGCAGGGCCATGGTGTCGACCACGGCGAAGTGAACCGACGCCTGGTAGATGTCCCGGCAGGCCCGGCCCAGGAACCCCGTCTCGATCGCTGCGTGATGCGCCAACAGGACCCGCCCCGACAGCGCGGCCAGGGTCGCGGCCAGCGCCTCGGGAAGGCCGACTCCGGTGGTGAGCGCGTCGTCGGTCAAGCCGTGGAATCGGGCGCTCTCCCCCACCTGCGTGGTGGGTCGCACCAGCAGCTGGCCCGCACCCCCGAGGGCGATCGCCACGCCGTCCACCGGGACAAAGCCGATGCTCAGGATCTGGTCCCGAGCGGGATCCAGCCCCGTGGTCTCAAGGTCAAGAGCCAAGAGCCTGACCTGGTCCAGGGGTGAGGCGGGGGCAGGCAGGGGCGTGTTCAGATAGTCCTGCAGCGGGCCGCTGGGCGCACTGCGGGCGAGCCTGGACCGCCGTGGCTCCGACGACCGGCCGAAGCTCCAATTCACGTCATCACATGAGTCTGGTAGCGGAACGCCAGCCCCTGCTGCAGCCGGCGAACGATCCCGAACGCATCCCGCAGGTGCTTCTTCTCCAACGACGTCAAGCTGTCGGGGGCGATGTGGTTGTCGGGCACGAGACCCTGGTCGTACTGCCGGGCCTGATGCCGCAGGCGGACGTAGGAGATGAACTCGAAGGCATCGGTGAGGTCGGCCAGGGATTCCGTCCCCAGGGCCCCGAGGGCGGCTACCGCCTGCAGCCGTTCCAAGGTGTTCACGGCTGTCACCCCGTTGGCCAGGGCGTAGACCCGGGCCAGTTCGATGACCGCATGCACACCGCCCGACTTCAGGTCGAGGGTCGCCTGATGCTCGCCGTGGCGTTCCAGGACGAAGCCCCGGAAGAAGCCGATCGGGGGCTGACGCTCTACCGCCTGCGCCGCCAGGTGGCCGAGGAACCGTTGGGCGTTCGGGGTGATGGCCAGCACGTCCGCCCGCAATGCATCGGCCAGTTCGGTGCGCCCGGCCACCGCCCGAGCGTCGAAGAAGATCTGCGCGTGCAGCACCGCGGTCGCCTCGGGTTCGAGAACCCAGGCGTGGAAATCCCGCTTCCAGGCCGCCAGCCCCTGGCGCCAGCGCGGGTTCGTGGCCATCACCTCGCCGGGGCAGCGGGGGAAACCGCAGAGCTCCAGCCCCGCGGTGACCTGCTCGGCCAGCGCCGCGAAGTAGGGATCGTGGGCGGGCTCGACGGAGTCGTCCAGCACCAGGACGTGATCCTGGTCACTGCCCAGTCCGTGCTCGTGACGGGCCTGCGAGCCGAGGACGATCCAGGCGTACGGAACGGGCGGGGCCCCCAGTTCGGCCTCGGCCAACTGGAGCAGCCGGCGGGTGGTCGCGTCACTGATCGCGGTCACCAGCCGGTGGATCTCGTCGGCGCTGGCGTCCTGGTCGACCAACTGGCCCACCAGCCGCGGCACCCTGGCGGTGATGGCCGCCAGTCGCTGCGCCGAGGTTTGTTTGGCGATGTCCCCCACCAGGAACACCGGGTTGGCGGTTTCGAGTCGCATCAGGTCGCCCGAGGAGACCAGGCCCACCAGTTTCCCGGCGTCGACCACCGGCAGGTGATGGACGTTGCGACCCAGCATCTCCAGCATGGCCTCGAAGGCGAGGGAGGAACTGGGGATGGTGAGCGGATCGCGCGTCATGATCTGCTCGATGGGCAGCGTGCCCTGGAGTCCCGCGGCGACAACCTTGCTGCGCAGGTCACGGTCGGTCATGATGCCGACGATCTGGTCCGCCTCGGCGACCACCAGCGCGGAGACCCGTTCCCGGGCCATGATCTGGGCGGCCTGCTGGATGCTCAACGACGGCGCCGCCGTCACGGGGGCCCGCTTCAGGAGGTCGGCGATCCGGGTCTTGAGAATGATGCGGCCACTGTCGTCGCCCCGGATCTCGGCCACCGCACGCTTCATCCGCTCAGGCGGCCCGGCCCCGAAGAAGTCGGCCACGACCGGCTGCGTCGCCAGGAGGTGGAAGAGGACCTCCCCGGGCATCACGAGCACCAAGGAATCCTCGATCGCCACGAGGCGGAACTGCGAAGGCTGCCGGCTGAGCACCGAGGACGTCCCAAAACTCGTGCCCGACTCGGATCGCTCCACCAGTTCGTCACCGGCGCGGCGGATATCCACCGCGCCTGAGCGCAGGATGAACAACGAGTTGTTCGGTTGCCCGAGTTCGAGGATGACCGAGCCCCGCCGGAAGTAGCGGACGTGCAGCCGGCTCGGCAGGTCGTCCAGCACGCGCGCCGGCAGCGCGTTGTACGGCGGGTGGGCAGCCAGGAAGTCGCGAACCTCGCGCACTTCCGCGTCCACGCAACCCCCCCTTGCGCCGGATTGCCTACGTCACAGGTTGATCATGTGGCCCGCGATGCCTTCGACGGCCTCCTTGAGGGCTTCGGAAAGGCTCGGGTGGGCGTGGATGTTGCGACCCACCTCGTCGGCGGTGAGGTCCCACTGTTGAGCCAGAGTGAGTTCGGGCAGCAGTTCGGACACGTCTGGTCCGACCATGTGGCCCCCCAGAATTTCGTTGTAGCGGGCATCGGCGACGATCTTGACGAAGCCGGTCGCATCGCCGAGGCCGTGCGCCTTGCCGTTGGCCGAGAACGGGAACTTGGAAACCTTGACCTCGTACCCCTTGGCCCGCGCCTGCGCTTCGGTGTAACCGAAGGAACCGATCTGGGGCTGGCAGTACGTCGCCCGCGGGATCATGTCGTAGTTGATCGGCATGGTCTCGGCGCCGGCCATGGTCTCGGCAGCCACCACGCCCTGAGCCTCGGCAGTGTGCGCCAGCATCAGCTTCGCAGTCACGTCGCCGATCGCGTAGATGCCGGGCACGTTGGTGCGCATGTAGTCGTCGATGGCGATCGCGCCGCGCTCGGTGAGCGCGACACCGGTGTTCTCCAGGCCGTACCCGGTCGTCCGCGGAGCGAAGCCGAGCGACTGCAACACCTGGTCGGCGCGCAGGATCTGGGACGCTCCCCCGGCCGCCGGGCTGACGGTGACATTCACGCCGTCGGCGTCCTCGTCGATGCTGTCGACCTTGGTGCTGGTGAGAACCGTGATCCCGAGCTTCTTGTAGGCCTTGAGCAGCTCGGCTGAAATCTCCGGGTCCTCGTTCGGGACCATCTTGTCGAGGTATTCCACGATGGTGACCTTGGCGCCGTAATTCGCCAGCACGTAGGCGAATTCGGTGCCGATGGCGCCGGCGCCACAAATGACGATCGAGCCGGGCACGGTGTCGGAGAGGATCTGCTCCTCGTAGGTGAAGACCCGGCTGGTGCGCTGGGTGCCGGGGAGCATCTTCGTGGTGGCCCCCGTGGCGATGATGCAGTGGTCGAAGGTGACCGTCTCCTCGCCGGTGTCGGTGGCCACGGCGATCGTCTTGGCATCGATGAAGGTCCCCCAGCCGTTGAGCTCGGTGACCTTGTTCTTGCGCATCAGGAAATGGACGCCCTTGACCATCCGATCCGCGACCGCCCGGCTGCGCTGGAAGGCCGCGCCGTAGTTGAAGGTGACCTCCCCCTCGATGCCGAAGGTTTTCGCCTCAGCGGTGAACACGTGGGCGAGTTCGGCGTTGCGCAACAGCGCCTTGGTCGGGATACACCCGACATTGAGGCAGACCCCGCCCCACCACTGCTTCTCGATGACGGCCGTCTTGAGGCCCAACTGGGACGCGCGAATGGCTGCTACGTAACCGCCGGGCCCGGCACCGAGCACGACAACGTCGAAGTGTGTGGTCATGCACGACACTGTAGAACACCGGCTGCCGCGTGGGAGGTCCTCGCGTGGATGTGCAAATCATCTCTCATATGAGATATGGTCATCGGGTGGCTGACCTTCTTCCGACCAGTATTGGCACCCTCATCCGCGACGCGCGCAAACAGCGAGGCCTGACCCAGCAACAGCTGGCCGGCGAGCTGGGCACGAGCCAGAGCGCGATCCACCGGATCGAATCCGGCGGCCAGAACCTGAGCCTCGAAATGATCAACCGGATCGCGGCCGCGCTGGAACGCCCGCTCATCAGTGCCGGGCCGGGTGGGCCCACCCACTTCCGGATCCTGGGACCCACCACCCTCCAGGGCGCGATCGACGTCCGGTCGTCCAAGAACGCTGCCGTCGCGCTGATGTGCGCCGCGCTGATCAACCACGGCCGGACGGTCCTGCGCGGCATCGCCCAGATCGAGGAGGTCAACCGCCTCATCGAAGTACTGACCAGCATCGGCGTCAGCGCCACCTGGTCGAGCGACAAGACCGACCTGGTGATCGAGCGCCCGGACGTGCTCACCCTGCACACCATGAACGTGGCGGCCGCCCGCCGGACGCGCTCCATCATCATGTTCCTCGGGCCGCTGCTGCACACCGAAGAGCACTTCGACCTGCCCTACGCGGGCGGCTGCAACCTCGGGGCCCGGACGGTGACCCCACACCTGCAATCCCTGCGCCAGTTCGGGCTGGAAGTCAAGACCACCCAGGGCTACTACAAGGCCAGCGTGGTGGAAGACCACCGCGACAGTCGCTCCGTCACCCTCACCGAGCGTGGCGACACCGTCACCGAGAACGTCCTGATGGCGGCGGCTCAGTCGACGGGCCTCACCACGATCCGCAATGCCAGTTCGAACTACATGGTCCAGGATCTCTGCTTCTTCCTTCAGGAACTGGGGGTGGAGATCACCGGGATCGGGACGACCACCCTGCAGGTGCGCGGCCGCGACCACATTCACGAGGACATCACGTTCTCACCCTCAGAGGACCCGATCGAGGCGATGAGCCTGTTGACAGCGGCGATCGTCACGAAGTCGGAACTGACGATCCGTCGCTCGCCGATCGAGTTCCTCGAGATCGAATTGGCCATCCTGGAAGGGATGGGGCTGAAGTTCGAACTCTCGCCGGAATACCCGGCCGTCAACGGCCGCACCCGGCTGGTCGACCTCACGGTCAAGCCGTCCGAACTCCACGCCTCCTCCGACAAGATCCACCCGCTCCCCTTCCCGGGACTGAACATCGACAACCTGCCGTTCTTCGCCGTGATCGCCGCCGCGGCGGACGGGCGGACGCTGATCCACGACTGGGTGTATGAGAACCGGGCGATCCACCTGCTCGAACTGAACAAGCTCGGGGCCGACGTGCAACTGCTCGACCCGCACCGGATCTCCATCAACGGGCCGACGCGGTGGCGGGGTCAGGAGATCGTGTGCCCTCAGGCGCTGCGGCCCGCGGTCTGCCTGCTGCTCGCGGCCCTGGCCGCCCGGGGCACCAGCGTGCTGCGCGACGTCTACGTCATCAACCGAGGCTATGAGGACCTGCCGAACCGGTTGAACGCGCTGGGGGCCCGCATCGAGGTGTTCCAGGACTGATCCGCCGCCTCAGCGGAGAGTGCTGACCTCGAAATGATGGGACGGGGCGACGATCTGCTCCTGGGCGGCCACCAGCGCCAACTCGCTGGAGCCGGAATCGGTGGTGTGCTTGAGCACCGAGTAGACGACGTCGGCCGTGCGTCCCAGGGCCACCCGCGGGTCCCGTCCGCTGCCCAGGTACTGGGCCAGGAAGACGGCCGTGGTGAGATCGCCCGAGCCGGTGAACGTCCGTTCCAGGCGCGGGGTGGTCACCTGCCAGGCCCCTTCGTGCGAGACCGCCAGCATGGTCAGGGTCTGCGGATCGGTGCCGTCGATGACGGCGCTGGTGACCACCACAACGTCGGGTCCCATCCCCCTCAGGGCGTCGGCGGCCGCCAGCACCTCCGGCAATGAGCTCGTCTGGCGTCCGGTCAGGAAGTCGAGTTCGAAGTGGTTGGGGGTCACGATCTGGGCCGCCGGGACGACCTGGTCGCGCATGAACTCCGGGATCCCGGGACGCACGAAGAAGCCCCGGCCGATGTCCCCCATGACCGGATCGCAGCAGTAGATCGCGGCCGGATTGCGCCGCTTCACCAACGCCACCGAACGGAGCACTTCGGCGCCGACCGACTCCGCCCCCTGGTAGCCGGACAGGACGGCGTCGACCGAGCCCAGGACGCCGCGCTCGTCGATGCCCCGGATGACATCGGCGACGTCGGAGGCGGCGAGTAGCGGTCCCCGCCAGGCTCCGTAACCGGTGTGGTTCGAGAAGTGGACGGTCATCACCGGCCAGACCTGGATCCCCAGCCGCATGAGGGGAAAGGTCGCCGCGCTGTTCCCGACGTGCCCGTAGGCGACCGACGATTGGATCGACAAGATGGTGGTCACCCCGCCATTGTGGCCAGCCGCGCCACGGGCGGGCGAATCCGGAGACGGGAGTCCATACTGGGGCCGGTGAACCGGTCCGAGCGTCCCTTCTTCGACACCCGCTTCCAGGCCTTGGCCCATCGCGGGGGGCAGCTGCCCGACGGTGGAGCCGAGAACACCCTGGCAGCCTTCTCCCGGGCCGTCCACCTGGGCTATCGCTACCTGGAGACGGACGTGCACGCCAGCCGCGACGGGGTGCTCTTCGCCTTCCATGACGAATCCCTGGACCGTGTCAGCGACGCCTCCGGGCCGATCGCCGCATGGACGGCCGGCGAACTCTCCCGGGTCCGCCTGGCTGGGGGCCACACGATCCCCCGGCTCGACGAGCTCTTGGAGGAGTTTCCCGGGTCCCGCTTCAACCTCGACCTCAAGGCACCCGGCGCGGTGGTGCCCCTGGCAGACAGCCTGGTGAGGCACGGAGCCCAGGCCCGGGTCTGTGTGAGTTCCTTCTCGACGCCACGGATCACGCAGTTCCGGCGGCTCACTGGCGGGCGGGTGGCCACCGGACTGAGTCACCGGGCGATCGCGTCCTTCCTCGCGGTGCCGCGGCTGGTCGCACCCTGGGTGTCCGGGGACGTGCTGCAGGTGCCGCTGCGCTTCTGGCGGGACCGGTTGCCCCTGGTGACCGGACGGCTGACCAGGCACGCCCATCGCTGCGGTCTGCGGGTGCACGCCTGGACAGTGAACGATCCGATCCGAATGGGCGAACTCATCGACCTCGGCGTGGACGGAATGGTGACCGACGACCTTGAAGCCCTCAAGCTGGTCCTCACCGAACGAGGACTCTGGGAGGAGGCATCGTGAAGAGCACCCGCCAGCAGCGGGCCTGGTACTGGTACGACTGGGCGAATTCGGCCTTCATCACCACCACGTCCACCGTCATCATGGGTCCCTACCTGACCGCGCTGGCCACGCAGGCCGCCTGCCCCGACCTGGCTTCCGGCGAGGTCTGCGGCGCTCCCGTCCAACTCCTGGGCTTCCTGCCGGTCCTGCCCGGGGCTGTCGCGCCCTTCGTGGTGACGGTGGCCACCCTGGTCTCGGCCGTCCTGCTCGTCCTGATCGGGGCCGTCGTCGACCGCTCGCCGGCACCGCATCGCTGGTTGGGTGGTTTCGCGTGGAGCGGTGCGGCCGCAGCCACGGCCATGTTCTGGCTGCAGGGTGACACCTGGGCTCTGGGGGCTTGGCTCCTGGTGATCGCGAGTCTCTGCGCGGGAGCCTCCTTCGTGGTGTACGACTCCATCCTGTGCCGCATCGCGACACCCGACGAACGCGACCGTATCTCCAGTCGGGGATGGGCCTTCGGGTACCTCGGCGGCGGCCTGCTGCTCGCGCTCAACCTTGTCCTGATGAGCAGCTACGAGAGCTTTGGACTCACTTACACGCTGGCGATCCGGCTGAGCCTGCTGTCGGCGGGCCTGTGGTGGGCCGGCTTCAGCTTCATCCCGGTGTTCGGCCTGCGCAGGCTTCCCCGGGCCGGACTGGGCGAGCCGGTGGCCCGTCCGGGCGTGACCGCGGCGGGCCCCTTCGCCCAACTGGCGGCCACGTTCGCGGGGCTGCGGCAGTTCCCCAACACCGGATTGTTCCTGGTGGCCTACCTGTTCTTCAACGATGGCATCCAGACCGTGATCAGCCAATCGAGCCTGTTCGCCACCGGTGAGCTGGGACTGTCGACCTCGCAGGTGATGACGGCCTTCCTGCTCACCCAGTTCGTCGCCTTCGGTGGCGCCCTGCTGTTCGGACGGCTCGCCGGCCGGCTCGGTGCGAAACGGACGGTGCTGCTGGGCCTGGTGATGTGGTTGCTCGTGGTCGTCGTCGCGTTCTTCCTGCCACCAGGGGTGTTCGGCTGGCTGCTGGTGCTGGGGTCGGCCATCGGGCTGGTGATGGGCGGTACCCAGGCGCTGTCCCGTTCGATGTACAGCCAGTTGGTCCCGAAGGGCCGCGAAGCGGAGTACTTCAGCTTCTACCAGGCCATGGAGCGGGGCACCAGCTGGCTCGGGACGCTGACGTTCGGTCTCGTCTTCCAGGCCACCCAGTCGTACCGGTTCGCCCTGGTCGCGCTCGTCGCCTTCTTCGTCATCGGCGGCCTGCTGCTCACCCGCGTCAACATGCGGCAGGGAATCCTGGACGCCGGGAACGAGTTGCCCCGGGTGATGTGAACGGTTGGCCGTGGCGGCTACCGTGGCAGTGAACGAGGAACGCACGAGCGAGGGAGACGCAGATGGCTGGTCGCGCACTACGAGGATCGGGCCTCGGCTCGAAGAGTCACGCCGACGGACAGGGAATCGAGCTCGCCCCTCGCCAGGAGATCGGCTTCGACTGCCCCAAGGAGCATCACTTCGTCATCGTGTTCGCAGAGGAGGCCGAACTTCCCACGGAATGGGAGTGCCCCCGCTGCGGCGAGGTGGCTCGGCGCTCCGACGGCGTGGTGCCCGAGGTCAAAGCGTCCAAGCCGCCACGAACCCACTGGGACATGCTCCGTGAGCGACGCTCGATCGAAGAGCTGGAAGACCTGCTCGCCGAGCGCCTCGACGAACTGCGCAACCCCGAGGCCTAGGGGTCAGCCCTCCAGTTCGCCTCGGATGATGACGTTGTCGTCGGGGGTTGACGGCACCGGGTCGGGGACGGTCTCGCCCCGAATGATCGTGTCGGGTTGCGTCCGGGCCCGGATCAGGCTGACGTCGATGCCCGACTTCGCCGCCTGCTTGGCCACCACGAACCCGAGGAAACGCCGGACCAGCGGGCGCGTCAGCGGCAGCAGGCAGAACACCCCGAGGATGTCGGTGAAGAACCCCGGCAGCATCAGCAGGATCCCGCCCACCAGCACCAGGGCGGCGTCCGCCAGATGACCGGTGGGCATCCGCCCGGCGGCGACTGCCGCCTGCAGCGCCTCCCACGCCCTGGCACCCTCGCGGCGCATCAGCCAGGCTCCCAGAATGGCCTCGGCCACCAGGATCCCCAGTGTCGGCCAGATTCCGATGGCGCGCCCGACCGTGGTCAGGAGCCAGACCTCGGCGATGGGGACGACGATGAAGGCGACCACGAGGGCCACCGTCACGAGTGAGCGGCCGCGAGGCTGCGCGGCTTGCGAGGCGCTCACGAGCGCGGGTTGTCGGAGGATCCGAGCCTGGCCCGGACGGCTGCCGCCCCACGTGCCACGGCCGCGGAGCAGCGTTGCGCCCAGGCACCCAGGCTGCGTCCGGTCTTCGTCGCCACCTCACCGGCGGACTCGGTGGCCTTGTCCAGATTCTCCTTGGTGAGTCCCGCCTGCTCAGCGGCCTGCCGGGCCTGGCCGAGCCGGTGCTTGATCCCCCACCGGGTGGTGAGCAGCATCGCTTCGACCACGATGGCCGAACTCATCTTGGAGTCCCCCATCGTGCGATCGGAGAACTCGATGGGAACCTCAGCAACCGTGAACCCGCTCTTGATCGCCCGCCAGGCCAGGTCGACCTGAAAACCGTAGCCGGCGGCCTCGACCGCGCCGAGATCGATGCCGCGCAGGGTGGCCGCCCGCCAGGCGGCGAAGCCGCCGGTGACGTCCTTGACCGGGATCCCCAGGCACAGCCGGGTCCACAGGTTCCCCCCGCGGGACAGCAACTCCCGGGACTTCGACCAGTTCACGACCCGGCCGCCCTTGACCCAGCGCGACCCCTTGACAACGTCGGCCGTCTTCAGCCGCTCCAGCAGCAACGGCAACTGCTCGGGCTTGTGGGAGCCGTCCGCGTCATGTTCCACCAGCACGTCGTAGCCGCGGTCGAGACCCCAGGTGAATCCAGCCACATAGGCGGCGCCGAGCCCCTCCTTGCCCTTGCGGTGCAGGACGTGGACCTGAGGGTCTGTGGCGGCGATCCCGTCGGCGATGGCGCCCGTCCCGTCCGGCGAGTTGTCGTCGGCGATCAGAATGTCTGCCTGGGGCACCGCGGCTCGGAGCCTCGCCACGATGGGCGGGACGTTCTCGGCCTCGTTGTAGGTCGGGACGATGACCAACACGCGGTCGAGGCTGACAGCCGGGTCGGCCATGAGATCTCCTGGTCTGAGGGGGCGCTCGCGCTGAGCGTCCCTATTCTGCCGCACTGGACAAGATCGCACCGGCCGGACGCCGCCTTCGCAGCGTGCGGACGGCGGCGACGACGACCAACCCGAGGGCCCCGGCGGCGATGGCTGCTTCGATGGCCGGCGCCGCCCAGATCGCCGGCGTCAGCCCGGTTCTCCGCGGGAGGGTGACGACGCCGGAGGCCGCTTGGGGGTCGTTGACCTGGTAGCCGACGGAACCGTCCGCGCTGATCAGGCCGGACACCCCGCTGGTGGTGACAACCAGGATCTCCCGGCGCAACTCGGCGGCACGTGCCCGGGTGATCGCGAACTGCTGCGAGATCTGGCCGGTGCCCTGGTACATGGCGTTGCTGCTCTGGACGACCAGGATCTCACCGCCGTGGCGCACCGTGTCGAAGGCGAAACTGTCGAAGGAAACGTCGTAACAGACCATGACGCCCAGGTTGAGGTGCCGGCCGGCGGCCTCGACTCCGAGGACACCCGGCTCGGTGCCCGGCACCGACTGCGCCCCGACGTAGCCCAGTTCGGGGATCAGGGGCAACAGCAACGATCGAA
>JADKFR010000005.1 GCA_016717345.1 Propionibacteriaceae bacterium | reverse complement strand
TCGATGATGTCCCGGTGCCCCACCTCGGTGAGCAGCGCGACCACCGCCGCCTTGGCTTGCGCCTCATCGCCGGCGACGAAGACCGTCCCCCGATTGCGTTCCGGATGCACCTGCAACCCCGCCGTCAGGGTGTTCATCGTCTTGACGACCCGCGACCGGGACAGCGTTCGCTGGATCTGTTCGCCCAGAGAGTCGGTGTCCTTCACAAAGAGGGTCGGCGGGAAGCCCGCCGAGAAGTCGAGCGGGTTGGAGATGTCCATCACGACAACCCCTGCCAACTCGTCTGCCAACGGCCCGAGGACCGCCAGTGAGGCCTTCCCGTTCAACGCGTTGATCACCAGATCCGCGCCCACCACCGCCCCCGCGTGCTCCTGCAGCGGGACGCTCAGTCCCAACTCGTCGCCGCGGGTGGGGTCCCGCGTCCCCATCACCACGTCGTGTCCGAGTTCGGCCAAGCGCTCCGCCCAGGCACGTCCGACCATTCCGGTCCCCAACACCGCAACTCGCATAGTGACCTCCGATCCCGATCGAAGCAGCGTATTCCGCGCCGGCCCGGCGCAGAAGCCCCTTGAGCCGTGGGCTGAATCCGGCGACAGTGGCAGCATGAGGATCGCCCTTGCCCAGTGCAACTCAACGACGGACCCGCACGCCAACCTCGAGATGGTGCGCGACCACGTGGCCCGCGCTGCGGCCGCGGGCGCCGAGGTCGTTGTCTTCCCGGAGGCGACGATGTGTTCGTTCGCCCGTCCGCGCCCCGAGGCGGCCCAGCGCCTTGATGGGGCCTGGGCGACCGAAGTGCGCACCCTGGCGTCCGCGGCCGGCGTCCTCGTCGTGGTGGGCATGTTCACCTCGACCGGCTCTCAGCGGGTCCGCAACACGCTGCTTGCGACCGGACATGGGGTCGAGGCGCACTACGACAAGATCCACCTGTTCGACGCGCTCGGCTACGCCGAGTCGGACCAGATCGAGGCTGGCGATACGGCTGTCGTGGTCGAGCTGGGGACGTCGAGGATCGGGCTGGCCACGTGCTACGACATACGCTTCCCCTCGCTCTTCACACACCTGGCCTCACAGGGAGCCGAGGTGATCCTGGTGCCGGCATCGTGGGCGCCCGGACCGGGCAAGGTGGCCCAATGGCGGACGCTGGCCATCGCGCGCGCGATGGATTCCACGAGCTTCGTGGTGGCGGTTGACCAGGCCGAGCCGCCGCCAGTTGGCGGTTCTCGCCAGCCGACCGGGGTAGGGCATTCCATGGTGGTGGATCCGTTTGGGACGGTGTTGCTCGAGCTGGGCACTGAGCCGGAACTGGCGATGGTGGACCTGGACCTCGCGGACGCTGCCGTGGCCCGCGAGCGCCTACCTGTCCTCCGACACGCGCGACGCTTCGATTGACCCGGTCGGGCCGGCGTTGCTCGAAATCTGTGGACGACGATTCACCCCTGTGGATAACTCGGGTGGACGGGGCGGGGGTGGCGTCGCGGCGTGCCAGGCTGGGTGAACACACCCCCAGGAGACAACGTTGGCTCTCACTCTGATCGTCGTTGCAGCGGTCGCTGCCCTGATGCTGGGCAGTGCGTCTCAGCGGTGGCGGGCTGTGCCAGACTGCTGCTCGCCCCCATCAGGAGACAGCCATGTTCCCTTCTCGAGCTGCCGTCCTCGGACTGCTCGTACCGCTCACACTGTTGGCTGCATGCCAGCAGCCACCGCCAACGCCCGCGCCAGCCCCCAGTTTCCGGTGCACCCCCGAGGCGGGTGGGGACGAGTACGACTGCAGCCAGGCGCAGCATGACGAGATGGTCTCCAAGGACACGTTGTACGCGGAGGCCGAAGCGGTGTTCCGGAAGTTCTTTGCGGAGGATGTCCGGATCAGCCAGGCTGTGGGGGCTTCCCGGCAGGCGACGCCAATGTTGCTAGAGACCGCGACCGGGCGACTTCCTGAGGGACGTTCAATGCATCCACTGCCGGGACAAAGGCGGGCTCCGAAGGCCCAGGGACCGAGCAGATGATCATGGCCGGATTGCGCCTCCCCGGACATAGCAAGGCCGGCTCTCGGTCGCGCTGCAAGCCTGCGTCGACGCCTAGGCTGGTCCTTCTATCGGCGACGAAGGCCGTTCGTCGAGGATTCCCGCTAGGAAGACATCTATTCTTTGCCAGCGAGGCGGAGTACCTGAAGTGATTGGGGCCGATGGCAAGAGGGGTGCATCATGCTGATGCCCAGAGTGGCAGTCGCCTCATCGGTCCTTGTCGTGGCAGCGCTCATGGCGTGGCGCACGCGCCGGCCGACTGGGGGGACGTGGGTGTGGGCGATACCAAGGGCGAGCTGGCTACCACTCGAGCAGGAGAGCACGACCACGCGCCCCCGTCCAAGCGCTCCACGTCCACCACCTCCCCCGCGAGCAGCTCCTCAACGCCCTGCAGCCCGGGCGACCCCGGCTCGGGCGAGTGCTTTCCCTACTTCAAACTCCTCAACCCGGGCCTTACCAGTGCCGGTGCCGAGTCGATCGCCCGCAGTCTGGTCGTCCGCCTTCAACTTCCGGACCCCACACCGCAGTTCGGACCGGATCCCGCCGACAACGAATGGAACATGGCCGCCGTCGGCTATCCGCTGTGGCTGTGGACCAACGGCCCCCGCACCGTGACCAGCACCACCTCGGCGAGCGGCATGTCCTTCACCCTGCGCGCCCGCTACCGCTTCACCACCTTCACCCTCGGTGACGGCCACAGCCTCACCTGCACCTCGACAACTCCCTACCGCACGTCGATCGAGCCCGGCGCCCCCTCCCCCACCTGCGGCTACCGCTACACCAAGGCGTCCGGCACGGACCACTCCTACACCGTGACCGCCACGACCCATTGGACGGTGACCTGGCGGGTGGCCGGCTTCTCCGGCTCGCTGCCGGGCACCCACACCGCCAGCCGCCAGCTGCGGGTGGGCGAACTCCAGGCCGTGGTTGTGGGCTGACCGCCCGAGGTTCCGGGCCACCCGGAGCGTCCGGTAGAGTGGACGGCGGTTCCCCGCGCGGCGGTACCTCGCCCAACTCCCCCAGGGTCGGAAGACAGCAAGGGTAAGTGAGCTCTTCCGGGTGCGCGGGGGCCGCTTCAATTCCAGCCCGACCTCTGCCGACCGCGCTGCACCAACGGGCCGGCCGAAACCGTCAGTCCCAGCCCGTAAGGTTCACCCGTGGACGAAAACGACGACGATCTCTTCGGCGAGGAGGCCTGGGAGCCTCCCGACCAGGAGGGGCCCGACCTGTTCGGTCAGGCCCCAGACGAGGCGGCCGCCGACCAGTTCGAACCGGAGGCGTCCACCGACCTCGAGATCGAGGATCCGCCCCTGGAGCCGGGGCGTTCGGCCGCTGACGTGACGGCCTCCCTGATGCAGGCCGTCGACGCGCTGCGGGACACCCGAGAGCCCGTCACGCGACCCGAAACCCCGTTGGCGTTGTACCGGCGCTACCGTCCCGACACGTTCGCCGACGTGATCGGCCAGGAACACGTCACCGAACCCTTGCAGCGGGCACTGCTCAACAACCGAGTCAACCACGCCTACCTGTTCTCCGGTCCGCGCGGCTGCGGAAAGACCACCTCCGCTCGCATTCTGGCCCGCGCCTTGAACTGCGAGCGCGGCCCAGTCCCTGTCCCCTGCGGCGAATGCCAGTCCTGCCGCGACCTTGCCCGCGGCGGCTGGGGAAGCATCGACGTCATCGAGATCGACGCCGCCAGCCACGGTGGGGTCAACGAGGCCCGCGAGTTGCGCGAACGGGCCTTCTTCGCCCCCGTCCACAGTCGCTACAAGATCTACATCATCGACGAGGCCCACATGGTCACCAAGGAGGGCTTCAACGCCCTCCTGAAGGTGGTCGAGGAGCCGCCGCCCCACGTCAAGTTCATCTTCGCCACCACCGAGCCCGAGAAGGTGCTGGGAACGATCCGCTCCCGCACCCACCACTATCCGTTCCGGTTGGTGCCGCCCAAGGTGCTCGGTGGCTACCTCGCCCAGGTGTGTGAGTCCGAGGGCGTGGCGGTCGAGCCGGCAGTACTGCCGCTCGTGGTGCGCTCCGGCGCCGGGTCGGTGCGCGACTCGTTGTCGGTTCTCGACCAACTCCTGGGTGGGGCTGCCGAGGCCGGAGTCACCTACCGCCAAGCCACCGCGCTGCTGGGCTACACCCCGGATGCCCTCCTGGACGAAATCGTGGACGCGTTCGCCGCCGGCGATGCCCACGGCGTGTTCGCCGCCATCGACAAGGTCATCGAGGTCGGGCAGGATCCCCGTCGTTTCGCCGAGGACCTGCTGCGACGGCTTCGCGACCTCATCATCGTCGCCGCCGTCCCGGACGCCCTCAGCAGCGGACTGGTGGAGGTGGCGGCCGATCAGGCCGACCGTCTCGTCTCCCAGGCCAGCGCACTGGGCGCGGGCGAACTCACCCGGGCCGCCGAAGTGATAGCCGTCGGCTTGACCGAGATGCGCGGCACCACCGCGCCCCGGCTGCACCTTGAACTGATGTGCGCGCGCGTCCTGCTTCCCGGTGCCGACACGGACGGACGCGGGTTGCATGCCCGCCTGGATCGGCTCGAACGGCGACTCGGCATGCCGAATCCGGAGGGCACATTGGAGCCGAACGCCTCCAGCACTCCCGACACCCGGCCGAGGGCCGCCGCGGCCGCGGCCGCGGGCCAGCCAGCCCCAGACCCGAGGCGGACGCCCCAACGACCGGGTTCAATGCCGGCAGTCACACCGGAAGCCAGCCGGCCCGACCTCGAGGGGTCCCCGCCTGGGGACTTCTCGCCTGCAGGCTTCTCGACCGCGGGGTCCCAGCAGGGCTTCCGGCCCACGGAATCAGAGACAGGGTCCGAGCCAGGGTCCGGGCAGCCACCCCGGTCGAAGGGATCACCGGAGTCCCACCCACGGTCCGGGCGGGAGCCCCAACCGAAAGGATCACCGGAGTCCCAGCCAGGGTCCGGGCGGGAGCCCCAACCGACGGGGTCCCAGCCCACTGAGCCGTGGCCGACGGGATCCCAGCCCACTGAGTGGCCGATGGGATCCCAGCCCACTGAGTGGCCGACGGGGCCCCAGCCCACCGATTTGCCCGTCCCCACCCGCAATGGCCGCACCCGACAGCCGGCCGCACCGCCACCGGATTCGACGGCTTCGCACTCCGCCGACAGGTCTCTGACGAGGCCGGACGCTGCGCCCGCACCCTCCGCAGCGGCTCTTGGCAGCTTCGGCACCGCCGACCTGCGGCGCCTCTGGCCGGATGTGTTGGACGAAGTGAAGACCCGCCGTCGGTTCACCTGGATCCTGCTCAGCCAGAACGCCCAGGTGGTCGAGGTGCGAGACGGGACGCTCACCCTCGGCATGGCAAATCCCGGCGCCCGTGACAGCTTCGGACGGGGCGGCAGCGCCGACGTGCTGCGCGAGGCCATCCTCCGCGTCGTCGGTGTGTCGCTGCACATCGAGCCGATCCTCGATGCGGGCGCCGCCACGGCAGCAACGGCAACGGCCGCCGCCCCGGGCCCAGTCCCGATGCCGGAACCGGAACCTTTCGAGCCCGAGCCGCGCTCGGCGGCGGCCCAAGCTGCTCGCGAGAACCTGCGCGCCACCAGGTCGGGGCCCAGTGCCCCCTCCGCCAGCGAGCCCGAGTCGGAACCGACGCGCGACGACGAATCCCTTGACGAGGAGGAGTCCAGCGACGAACTCCTGAAGAAGCATCTCGGGGCCGAGTTGATCGCTGAGGAAGACTGAGCCAGCCCAGCGCAGCCCAGCCCAGCCCAGCCCAGCCCAGCCCAGCCCAGCCAGCCCAGCCCAGCCCAGCCGTCTCGTCAGCACCACCCGGTACCATGACCGCAACCCCAGAAGGAGTCAGCATGTTCGATCCGAGCGGTTTCGACCTCGAGGGCCTGATGGCCCAGGCCCAAGCCATGCAGGACCAGTTGGAGCGTGCCCAGGCTGAACTGGCCACCAAGCAGGTGACCGGGTCCGCGGGCGGCGACCTCGTGGAAGCCACCGTGTCCGGGACGGGCGAACTGCTCGGCCTGATGATCCGGCCCGAAGCCTGCGACCCCGACGACACCGAGACTCTGGCCGACCTGGTGGTTGCCGCTGTCCGCGACGCTACGAACAAGGCGATGGCGCTGGCCCAGGCGACGATGCCGCCGATGCCAGAACTCGGCCTGTAACCGGCTTGGCTGCCGACAGTCTCGGCCCTGAAGGAGGAGCGTGTACGAAGGCCCGATCCAGGATCTGATCGACGAGTTGGGACGGCTGCCCGGCATCGGCCCCAAAGGTGCCCAGCGCATCGCCTTCCACATCCTGCAGACCGACAAGGCGGACGTCGAGCGCTTGGCCGCCGCCCTGCGGGAAGTGACTGAGAAGGTCCAGTTCTGCGAGACCTGCTTCAACATCTCCGCCGAGGAGGTGTGCCGGATCTGCCGCGACCCGCGCCGCGACCGCACCGCCATTTGCGTGGTCGAGGAACCCAAGGACGTCGCCGCCGTCGAACGCACCCACGAATTCCGGGGGCTGTACCACGTGCTCGGTGGCGCCATCAGTCCGATCGACAACATCGGCCCGCCGGATCTACGCATCCGCGAGCTGTGCCAACGGCTCGGCGACGCGACGGTCACCGAAGTCATCCTGGCGACCGACCCCAATCTCGAGGGTGAGGCGACCGCCACCTTCATCTCACGCCTGCTGTTGCCGATGGGGGTCACCGTGTCCCGCCTGGCCAGTGGGCTGCCGGTGGGTGGCGACCTCGAATACGCCGACGAAATCACCCTCGGACGGGCCTTCCAGGGCCGCCGCAAGCTCGTCGGCGAAACCGCGTGAGGGACGGCCAGACCCCGAGGGACGACCAGACCCCGCGGGACAGCCAGACCCCGAGGGACAGCCAGACCCCCAGGGACAGCCAGACCCCGAGGGACGGCCAGACCCCGTCGGACGGCCAGACCGCGTGAGTCGCACCCGCCTGATTGCCGCGGATCTGGACGGCACGATGTTGCGCCACGACAAGTCGATCAGCCCACGCACGATCAGCGCCATCCGCGCTGCCCAGCAGCAGGGCGTCAGAGTCGTGGCCGCCACCGGCAGGCAGGCGACGTCGCTGCCCGACCTGCTCGCCCCGACCGGCGTCCGCTACGCCGTGGCGAGCAACGGCGCGATCGGGGTCGACCTGAACAGCGGCTCGCTGCTGTTCGAAGAACTCCTGTCCGCCGAAGTGGCGGCCGAGATTGTCGCCTACCTCACCGCCGAACTCACGGACCCGTGCTTCAGCGTGGCCCGCGACCATGGCGACTCGAATCTGGCCGAGCCTGGTTACTTGGAGTTGGCCGGCTCCGATGCGGCGGCGCCCTGGCAACTGACCTTCAAGCTGACCGACGTCACCGACCTGGTGTCGCACCCCACCCTCAAACTCCGGGTCCGCCACCCCCGCGTCGGGCCGGAAGAGATGCTGAGCGTGCTGGCGTCCTCGTCGCTGACCGGTTTCGTGGCCACCACGTCGGGCGCCCAGTTCCTGGAGATCCAGGGGGCCGGGGTCACCAAAGCGAGCGGCCTGGCGAAGTTGTGCGCCCATCTGGGCGTCGAGCGCGACGAGGTGATGGCGATCGGCGACGCCCGCAACGACATCGACATGATCACCTGGGCCGGGTTGGGGGTGGCGATGGGCAACGCCGTCCCCGACGCCATCGCCGCAGCCCGCTGGAGCACCGCCGGCAACGACCAGGATGGGCTCGCCCTCGCCATCGAACGCCGGCTCGGACTCGCGATCGAACGCCGGCTCGGACTCGCGATCGAAAGTGGGCTCGGACTCGCGATCGAACGCCGGCTCGGACTCGACCCACTCCAGACCGAGCCAGGGCGGGCCTGACCGGCGAGTCGCCCACGGCCAAGTCCGCAACGGTCACGATGCGCTGTGAGTTGGTTATGAATCACCCGTCCACCGTTGGGCCACCACGACCCCCGAGGCATCATGGATGAAGACCACTAAGGAGTCCACACCATGCGTCACATGCCCATTTCGCCAGTCTTCGGCCTCATGCACGGGATCGGTTGCCTCCTGTTCCTGGCCGCGATCGCCGTCGTGATCTGGATGATCATCAAGAAGAAGAAGGGGCAGTGGCCGCCGCAGCACCATCACCCCGGTCACGTCCCGCCGCCTCCCGAAGCAACCGCGAGCAACGCTTTCCAGATTCTGGACGAGCGGCTGGCCCGTGGCGAGATCGAGGTGGACGACTACCTGTCCCGCCGGGCAGCGCTGTCGGGTGACCGTCCCAACGGTGCCGAGTACCGGCCCGATCCGGCACCGCAGCCGCCGCACCCTGAGGAGGGCGCCGGCATCTGAGCCGGCGACAGCCCGATTGACGAGACCAACGGGTCCGTCCGACGTCACGTCGGGCGGACCCGTTGGCGTTCTCGGGACACGTCCGGCGATTCGCCCGCGCGATGCGGCGTGCCTAGACTGGACGGGTGCTCGCGCGGCAATGAAGGGGCCATCACCCCGGAGCTGCCGGAAGAACGGCGCCTCGGCGCTCACTAGAACCGGCGGCGGGCACGAACGAAGTGGGGCGCGCAGGCGTCCAAGGAGGGTGGTACCGCGGGGCCCGACACAGGCGCCTCGTCCCTTCGTCCAGCACGCGACGAAGGAAGACCATGACAGCCATCCCCGACCGACCAGCCGATGTACCGTCCGGTTCCGGCGATGCTCGACCTGCCCGCGATGGAACACGAGATCCTCGACTTCTGGGCGGCCAACGACACCTTCGCCGCCTCACTGGCACGGACCGCGGGCGGCCAGCCGTGGACCTTCTTCGAAGGCCCACCGACGGCGAACGGCATGCCGGGCACCCATCACATCGAAGCGCGCGTCTTCAAGGACGTCTTCCCCCGGTTCAAGACCATGCAGGGCTTTCACGTCGAGCGGAAAGCCGGCTGGGACTGCCACGGGCTGCCCGTGGAACTGGCCGTCGAGAAGGAACTCGGTTTCAATGGCAAACCCGACATCGAGGCGTACGGGGTCGA
Organism: Propionibacteriaceae bacterium; assembly: GCA_016717345.1. Classification (GTDB taxonomy): domain Bacteria; phylum Actinomycetota; class Actinomycetes; order Propionibacteriales; family Propionibacteriaceae; genus Propionicimonas. The sequence goes on along the minus strand of JADKFR010000005.1, from coordinate 301,574 downwards.
ACCGTTCAACGCCAGGTGCCGCGAATCGGTGACCCGCCACGTCGGAGCCTTCGCCGAACTGACCACCCGGATGGGCTACTGGGTGAACCTCGACGAGGCGTACTGGACGATGGATCCCAGCTTCGTCGAGTCGGTCTGGTGGGCGCTGAAGCAGATCCACGCCAAGGGCCTCCTGGTCGAGGACTACCGGGTCGCGCCCTACTGCCCCCGCTGTGGCACGACGCTGAGCGACCACGAGCTGGCCCAGGGCTACGAAGACGTCACCGACCCGTCCGTCTACGTCCGTTTCCCGGTGACCTCCGGTCCGTTGGCGGGCAAGGCGTCCCTCCTGGTGTGGACGACCACCCCCTGGACGCTCGTCAGCAACACGGCCGTGGCCGTCCATCCCGACGTCCGCTACGTGGTCGCCACCCAGAACGTCCCCGGCGGCGAGACCGTGGTGGTGGCTGAGCCGTTGGCCGAGAAGGTGCTGGGCGACGGGTGGGCGCTGGGCCGCACGTTCAGCGGCCGGGAACTGGAGTTCTGGACCTACCAGCGTCCCTTCGAACTCATCGAGTTCCCCGACGTCGTGGGCGGCACCCACTATGTGGTGCTCGCCGATTACGTCACCACCGAGGACGGCACCGGCCTGGTCCATCAGGCCCCCGCCTTCGGTGAGGACGACATGATCGTGTGCCGCCAGTACGGGCTGCCGCTGGTGAACCCGATCCGGCCGGACGGAACGTTCCGCGCCGATACCGACCTGGTCGGCGGCATGTTCTTCAAGACGGCCGACAAGGTGCTCGTCGAGGACCTGACCCGCCGCGGGCTGATGTTTCGCGTCCTCGACTACGAGCACTCCTACCCGCACTGCTGGCGCTGCCACACCACCCTGCTCTACTACGCGCAGCCGTCGTGGTACATCCGCACCACCCAGATCAAGGACGCGCTGCTGCGCGAGAACGGCACGACCACCTGGTACCCCGAGCACATCAAGTGGGGCCGCTATGGCGATTGGCTCAACAACAACATCGACTGGGCCCTGTCGCGCTCGCGCTATTGGGGAACCCCGCTGCCGATCTGGCGCTGCGCCGAGGGCCATCAGACCTGCGTCGGTTCCCGCGCCGAGTTGAGCGAGCTGACCGGCGACGACCTGCTGGCCCTCGACCCGCACCGTCCGTTCGTCGATGACGTCACCTTCGCCTGCCCGAAGTGCGGCCAGCACGCCACGCGGGTGCCCGAGGTGATCGACGCCTGGTTCGACTCGGGGTCGATGCCGTTCGCCCAGTGGGGCTACCCCTACGCCGAGGGCTCCACCGAGTCGTTCGGTCAGGCGTACCCCGCCGACTTCATCTGCGAGGCGATCGACCAGACCCGCGGCTGGTTCTACACCCTGATGGCGGTGGGAACCCTGGTCTTCGACCAGTCGTCGTACCGCAACGTGCTGTGCCTGGGCCACATCCTGGCCGAGGACGGACGCAAGATGTCCAAGCACCTGGGCAACATCCTGGAGCCCATCCCGCTCATGGACGCCCACGGCGCCGACGCGGTGCGCTGGTTCATGGCGGCCGGCGGCTCCCCGTGGGCCTCGCGCCGCGTGGGGCATGCGACGATCACCGAAACCGTCCGCAAAGTTCTCATGACGTTCGTGAACACGGTCGCGTTCCAGAGCCTCTACGCCCGGGCGAACGGCTGGTCACCGGTCGGCCAGGCCCCGGACGCCGGCCAGCGCCACGTGCTGGACCGCTGGCTGGTCTCGGCCCGCAACGAACTCGTCCGTGACGTGACAGCCGCACTGGAGGACTTCGACACCCAGCGGGCCGGTTCACTGCTGGCCGCGTTCATCGACGACCTGTCGAACTGGTACGTCCGTCGCTCCCGCCGACGGTTCTGGGACGGCCGGCCGGGCGCGCTGTGGACCCTGCACGAGACGATCGACGTGCTGTGCCGGCTGATGGCCCCGCTGGTGCCGTTCGTCACCGAACGGGTGTGGCAGGACCTCGTGGTTTCGGTGGATTCCGACGCCCCGGCCTCGGTGCACCTGGCGAGCTGGCCCGCGGTGGACGTCGACGCGATCGACGAGCACCTGAACCGCGCGATGGGTTTGACCCGGCGCATCGTGGAACTCGGACGCTCGGCCCGCTCGGAGGCCAAGGTGAAGACCCGCCAGCCGCTGAGCCGCGCGCTGATCCCGTCCGTCGCCTTCACGCAGTTGGACGAGGACCTGCGGGCCGAGATCATGGCCGAACTGAACGTGGCCTCGATCGGCTCGTTCGCCTCGGCCGGCGATCTGGTCGACCATTCGGCCAAGGGCAACTTCCGGGCCCTCGGCAAGCGGTTCGCCAAGCAGACGCCGGTGGTGGCGGCCGCCATCGCCGCCGCCGATGCCGCCGCCCTGGCCGCCAGCCTGGCAGCGTCCGGGACGGCCGAGGTCGAGGTGGGCGGCGACCTCGGGACGGTCTCGGTGAGCGCCGAGGAGGTGATCATCTCCGAGCGCCCGCGGGAAGGCTGGTCGGTGGTGAACGAGCAGGGCGAAACCGTCGCCCTCGACCTCGAACTGACTCCCGAACTGGTGACGGCCGGCCTGGCCCGGGAGGTGATCCGCCTGGTCCAGGAGGCCCGGAAGACGTCCGGTTTCGAGGTGTCCGACCGGATCACGGTGACCTATGCGATCGACGATTCCGCCGCCGGACGGGCGATCGCGGCGGCCATCGCCACGCATCAGCAGCTGATCGCCGACGAGGTGCTCGCGGTCGCCCTGGGCGCCGGGGAGCCGTCCGACGGCTGGTTCGGCGAGGCCGACCTCGGGGTGCGATTCGGGGTGCAGCGTGCCTGACACTCCCGAGTTCCCGTCCATGCCCGATAACCGTCCGACGCCGGTCGTCCTGCTGCACGGCGCCGGCATGATGCCGACGATGTGGCAGTCCCAGGTGGAGGCGCTGGGTGCCGAACGCCGCGCGATCGCACCGTGGGTCGCGGGGCTGCGTCCGGGCCGCCGGTTCGAACTCTCGCTGCGCACCGCCAGCGCAGAGGTGATCGGCACCCTGGACGGCTCCGGCTACGCCAAGGCCGCCCTGGTGGCCCATCAACTGGGCGCGATGGTGGCATTGCAGGCCGCCGCCGACCATCCCGAGCGGATCGACCGGTTGGTGGTCTCCGGGGCGACGCTGCTGCCGGGCAAGCTCGCGCTCCGACTCCAGAAGGCCGCGATCCGGGTGATGCCGGCCGCGCGGCTGGCCCAGACCGGTGCCACCAAGGACGATCTGGTCAAGGCGCTCGACGTGATGGCTGAAGCCGACTTCTCGCAGCGGCTGGGCGAGATCGTGCCCCCGACGCTCGTCATCGTCGGTCAGGGCGATGCGGCCGGGCAGGCCTCGGCGAAGCTGCTGGTCGCCGGACTACCGAATGCCAGGCTGGAGATCGTCCCCAACTCCGGGGCGAACCCCAGCCTGGAGAACCCGCAGGCCTACAACGCGCTGCTGATCGACTTCCTGGCCGACTGAGGCGTCCGGCCGGGTCCCGACGTCGGCACCCGGGGCGGATATCCGCAGCCGGTGGATTAGGGTGAGGTGGCTTGGACGATCCCCGTTCGGGCCGAAAGGGGGAAGGGTGGCCGTCCAGTCCTCACCCCCGGCCCCAGACGAGCCCACCGACACCAAAGGCCTGCTCTTCGCGGTCTCGGCGTACCTGCTGTGGGGAGCCTTCCCGTTCTACTTTGCGTTCATCAAAGCGGCCGCGCCGGTTGAAATCATCGGCCACCGGGTCGTGTGGTCGTTCCTGTTCTGCCTTGCCGGAGTGCTGATCTGGCGTGAGGTTCCGCAGCTGCGGCAGACCCTCCGGGACCGCCGGCTGTTTGCCGGGCTCGCGCTGGCGGGCGCACTGGTGAGCGTCAACTGGCTGATCTACGTGTGGGGTGTGCTCAACGACCACGTCGTCGACGCGGCACTGGGCTACTTCATCAACCCGTTGATCACGGTGTCACTGGCCATCGTGGTGCTCGGCGAGCGGCTGCGGCCCGTCCAGAAGATCGCCCTGGGCATCGGCGCCCTCGCGGTCCTGGTGATCGCCGTCGGTTACGGCCAGGTGCCGTGGGTCGCGCTGGCCCTGGCGGGGACCTTCGCCACCTACGGCCTGGTCAAGAAGCGCGTCGGCGGCAGGGTGACACCGCTGGTGGGGTTGACCGTCGAGACCACTCTGCTGTCACCCGTCGCCCTCGGCTACCTGATCTGGCTCCAGAGCGTGGGGCAGGGCACCTTCCTCAACCACGGGACGGGTCACACCCTGGCACTGGCCGCCGCGGGAGCGGTGACGGCCATCCCGCTGCTGCTCTTCGCGGCCGCCTCCAGCCGGATCCCGCTCAGCATGATGGGGCTGATCCAGTACCTCACGCCGGTTCTTCAGTTCGCCTTCGGGGTCTGGATCAACCATGAGGTGATGCCGACGCCGCGCTGGATCGGCTTCGGCCTGGTGTGGGTGGCCCTTGTCCTGCTCACCGTGGACAGCCTGCGCGCCTCCCGTCCGAGGGACGTGCTGGCCGACCCCGACACCATGAACTGAGCGCGTCACCGACCGAGTTGAGCCAGCACCTCACCCATCAGGCGCTGGACGGCGAGCGTGTCGTCCAGGCTCATGATCGGGCTTTCGGTGAGCCCGGCGGCGAGGCATTCGCCGACGTGCTCGACCTCGTAGCAGTAGCCACTGCCGCGTTTGGGCAGGAACTCCTCGACGGCCGCCTCACCGCGCCGGTGAACGACGAGCGTGTCGGCGCGGTGGAACCTTGGCTTGACCTCGACCCATCCCTCCGTGCCCGCAACGATCTGGCGTCCGGGGCCGGGGACGGTGAATCCGATGGCCTCGGACGCGAAGCGCCCGTCCGACCAGCCGAACAGCATGCCGACCTCGCTCTCGACCCCGTTCGGGAATCGGCCGCCGACAGCATGGACGACGTCGGGCATCCCCAGGAACTGCTGCGCGAACGAGATCACGTAGACCCCGAGGTCGAAGACGGCTCCCCCACCCAGCTCAGCGTTGAACAGCCGGTCGGCCGGGTCGTAGTCGCGGAACGCGAACAGGTCTCCTTGGACGGCTCGCACCTGGCCCAACGAGCCGTCGGCCACCAGGGCGCGCAACCGCGCGACGGCGGGCAGGAAACGCGTCCACATCGCCTCCATCACGAAGACGTCCTTGGCGCGAGCCGCGGCCACGATGCGCTCGGTGTCGGCGACCGAGGTCGTGAACGACTTCTCCACCAACAGCGCCTTGCCCGCCTCGATCGCGGCCAGCGCGAGTTCGGTGTGCTGGGCGTGGGGGGTGGCCAGGTAGATGGCATCCAGGTCGGCGGCCATCAGCTCGTCGTAGCTGCCATACGCCTCGGCGATTCCGTGTCGTTGCGCGAACGCCTGAGCCCGGTCGAGCGAGCGGGAGCCGACCGCCACCAGTTCCCCGTTCTGGACGTGGGCGAACTCGGCCGCCATGATGTCGGCGATCCGGCCCGGGCCGGCGATCCCCCACCGCAGAGGTCTCATCGCAGGTCCCGGGGAGGCGTCGAGGGGTTCTGCCCGGACAGCCGGCGACGCGCCAACTCCCTCAGCACCCGGTTCAGGATGGCCGAGACCACGATGGCTGCGAAGATCAGTTCCCACAGACTTCCCCTTGTGACGATGGTGGCGATGATGGCCAGCGGCCACACCAGGCGAGAAATCATCCGAAGCGTCGTCTCGCCCGACGACGGTGCCAGCTGGGCCGGGTCGAGGGGCACCAGCACCGGACCCGTGACGACCGGCTCGCCGGGTTGCCCGGGAGACGGTGTGAACGGCGGCTGCTGCCATTGGTTCTCGGGCTCTGGGGCCGACGAGGTGTTGCTCACAGGCTCCATGCTAGGCCCGGCCCCGCACCTGCGGGAGGTCCGGTGACCAGCGTGCGCGTGGCCGGCTGGTGGGAGTGACCCGCGCTCTGGCACAGTAGGCCGAGGTTCGCCAGCGTGGCTGATCGCTGAGGCGGCCCTTCAGGAGGCATCAATTGCGGGTGGTACAGAAGTTCGGCGGCTCCTCGGTCGCGGACGCCGACAGCATCAAGCGCGTCGCTCGTCGCATCGTGGCGACCCAGCAACGGGGACTCGAAGTCGTCGTGGTGATCTCGGCCATGGGTGACACGACCGACGAGTTGATGGAGCTGGCCCTGAAAGTCTCGCCGCAACCCCGGGCGCGAGAACTCGACATGCTGCTGACCGCGGGCGAGCGGATGAGCGCCGCCCTGCTGGCCATGGCCATCAACGACCTCGGCGCCACCGCGCGTTCGTTCACCGGCTCGCAGGCGGGTGTGATCACCACCGGCACCCACGGTGACGCCCGGATCATCGACATCACCCCGGGACGGATCGTCTCGGCGCTCGACGACGGTGACATCGTGATCGTCGCCGGCTTCCAGGGTGTCTCCCAGACCACCAAGGACGTCACGACCCTGGGACGCGGTGCCTCTGACACCACAGCGGTCGCGCTGGCGGCCGCGCTGCACGCGTCCCATTGCGAGATCTACTCCGACGTGGACGGGGTCTTCACCGCCGACCCCCGGATCGTCCCCGGTGCCCGCCGGATCCCGGAGATCTGCTACGAAGACATGCTGGAGATGGCCGCCAACGGCGCCAAGATCCTGCACCTGCGCTGCGTCGAATACGCCCGGCGCGAGAACGTCCCGGTGCATGTGCGTTCGTCGTTCTCGGACCGGCCCGGCACCTGGGTCAAGGACATCAACTATGAGGAGGGTGGCATGGAGCAGCCGCTGATCTCGGGGGTCGCGCACGACCGCAGCGAGGCCAAGATCACCATCGTCGGCGTCCCCGACCAGGTCGGGGCCGCGGCCAGCATCTTCACCACCGTGGCCGACGCCGACATCAACATCGACATGATCGTGCAGAACGTGTCCCGCGAGCACGAGGCCCGCACCGACATCTCCTTCACGCTGGCCCAACAGGACGGTGCCAAGGCGATCAAGGCGCTACGGGCGGTGCAGGAGCAGATCGGCTTCTTCGACGTGCTCTACAACGACCAGGTCGGCAAGGTGTCGGTCGTCGGGGTCGGGATGCGGTCCCACCCGGGCGTCACCGCGCGGTTCTTCCGGGCGCTGGCCGACGCCGGGGTGAATATCGGGATGATCTCCACCTCGGAGATCAGGATCTCGGTGGTCGTCGACATCGACGACGTCGACCGGGCCGTCCGCGCCGGGCACACGGCGTTCGGTCTCGACTCGGACGAGCAGGCCATCGTCTACGCCGGCACCGGTCGCTGATCGTCCGGACGCTGGCCGTTCAGGCCTGTCGGCGCCCTCGCCTAGACTGTCTTCCGTGATCTTCAAACGTGTCGGCGACACCCGCCCCTACCCCGAACACGGCTACCTGCAGAAGCAATGGGCCGCGATCGCCCCCGTCCAGGTGAGGCTTGGCGAGCTCGTCACCACCAAACGCATGCTCGACCTCGAAGCCCTCCTCGAGGAGGATTCCACCTTCTACGGAGACCTGTTCGCGCACGTCGTGCACTGGCAGGGCGACCTCTACCTGGAGGACGGACTGCACCGCGCACTCCGGGCCGCCCTGCAGCAGCGGCAGACCATGCATGCACGGATTCTGGAGCTCAAGTAGGCTGGGCGGCGTTCCAGCACCGAAACGGGAGTCACTTGTGCGGCAAGCCATCCGGGTCCTCAAGACCCCCGTCACACTGATCCTCCTGTTGGCGCTCGTCGGATTCGCAGCGATCTGGGGGTACGAACACGCCACCGCGCCGACCCCGGCCCGTCAGGCGGCCCCGTGCGTGATGACCGACGTTGGCGGCAGCCTCACCCCGAAGAAGGTGCACGTGCGCATCCTGAACGGTGGGACGAAGGGCGGCCTCGCCAAGCGGACGCAGCTCTACCTGAACAGCTACGGGTTCGTCGTCATCAGGGTGAACAACACCGAAGAGCACATCGCCAAGACCGTGGTTGTGGGCAACTCCGTGGACGATCCCGAGGTGAAGCTGGTTCTGGGGTTCTTCAGTGACGCCACCGCCCGGGCTGATGGTCGGGCCGATCACGTGGTGGACGTGCTGGTCGGGGACCAGTTCGCGACACCCAAGAAGCCGGCCGCCAAGTCCGTCCCGGTGAGCGGGCCGATCTGCCTCCCGGCACCGTTGTCGAACGCCACCGCCACTCCGTCCGCGACCCCCACGAAGTCCTAGGCGCGCTCGTCCTGGTTCCACCTGGCCAGCCGGCCACCGCGGGAAATCGCCTTGAACCTGCCCTCCACCTGACGGCGATCCGCGGCGGTGGTCACGATCAGCAGGTCGTCACCGACCCGGATCAACTGGTCGGGTTTGGGGGTGAACGGCTCTTCCTCCCGCACGATCAGGGAGACCACGGAGTTGGTGGGGAGCCGCAGTTCGCGGATGGTCACCCCATGCAACCGAGACCCGTCCGGCACGTGGACCTGCATCATGTCGGCCTTGATGGTGTCCAGCGGGGCGAATTCGATCTCGACGTCGGTGGCATCCTCACCTGATGAGACCCGCAGCAGCCGCGCGACCCACGGCAGGGTGGGCGCCTGGAGCAGGGTGAACACCACCACGAAGGCGAAGACCATGTCGAAGATCTCGGATGAACCGGGCGCGGCCGCGGCCAGCGGCACGGTCGCCATGATGATCGGGACGGCACCGCGCAGCCCCGCCCAGGACATGAAGACCTGCTCGCGAGGGCTGAACCCGAACCACACCGTGCACACGTACACCGACAGGGGACGGGCGACGAACGTCAGGACGGCCCCCGCTGCGAGCCCGGCCAGCATCGAGGCCACCGAGACCCGCAGCGGGTCGGCCAGCATGCCGAGCATCACGAACAGGCCGATCTGGGCGATCCAGCCGACCCCCTCGGCGAACGAGCGGGTGGCATGGCGATGCGGCAGCGCGCCGTTGCCCAGCACGAGAGCCGCGACGTAGACGGCGGCGAACCCGGACAGGTGCAGCGTGGCTCCCACCCCGTACGCCAGGACGGCCCACCCCAGCGCCCCCAGGGGGTAGAGCCCGGACGCCGGCAACGCAATCCCCCGCAGGACCTTGACGCCGACCCACCCCACCGCCACGCCGATGACGGCGCCGCCGACCAGTTCGGCGATGATCACGACGATCATCAGCCCTGGGCCGCCGGCCGTCCCCTCACCGAGGGCGAGGCTGGTGGCTGAGGCCACGAGGAGCACGATGGGCGCATCGTTGAAGCCTGACTCCGCCTCGATGGTGGCGCGAAGGCGGGCCGGAAGCGGCACCTTCCGGAGGACGGAGAAAACCGCGGCGGCGTCCGTCGGGGACATGATCGCCCCCAGCAGGATCGAGTCCGGGACGCTCAATCCCAGCGCGTAGTGGGCGAAGAACCCCACGACCGCCACCGACACCCCCACCCCCACAGTGGCGAGCAGGATGGCTGCCGGCAGGGCGCTGCGGATCTCCGTCCAGCGGGTCGTGAAGCCGCCCTCGCCGAGGATCAGAACCAGCGCGGCGAAGCCCAGGGAGTGCGCCAGGCCCGCGTCGTTGAAGTCGAGCCCCAACTCGCCGACCACGACCCCCAGACCCAGGAACAGCATCAGGGACGGCAGTCCGAAGCGGGAGCCGAGGCGGGCAGCCAGGATGGAGGCGAGCAGGAGGAGGGACCCGAGCAGCAACACCTGATCCAGTTCCACGCCGCCTCCTTTCGGGGAGTCTATGCCGATGCTGCCTGCGCCAACTGGCATGGCCGGCTCACGGCGTCCTGATGGACGGGGGGTATTCGGACGAGTCCGGCGCTGTTTCTCTCAGTACGCCCGACAACCGCTCACACGTCCGCCGGCCGGCGCCCGATGGCTGGCGGAGGCGACCGGGCGAGCCGGGTCTGGTCCACTGACGCCCTGACCACCGCCATCGCCGGCCGAGGCGACCAGACCAACTGAGGTTTCCCCGGATCGTGGAGGCATGAGCTAGGTGGAGTAGCGATACCTGAGAAGCGCAACAAGTACGACCCGGAGTTCAGGGGGCGGTTCGGATCGTGGAGGAGACGAACAAGTCGATCGCCCAGGTCGCTCGTGATCTGGGGGTGAACGAGGGCACCTTGGGGAACCGGGTGAACCAGGCCCGGGAGGGCCGCGGTGAGCCACGCGGGACGAACTGGCCGAGCTCAAGCGGCTCCGGGCTGAGGTCGCCGCGCTGCGGATGGAGCGTGATGTCCTCAAGCGTTCCGTGGTCTTGTGGGTGAAAGCGGCGACGAAGTGAGCGTCGCACGCTTCATCGGTGACCCGAAGATGAGGTTCGCCCGAACCGCGCCTGGTCCACTCAAACCCGCAGCACCGCCACCCCCCGCCGGCTGGCGGCCGATCGCCGGCTGAGGCGACCCGGGCGAGTACGGTGCTGTTTCATGGTGACTGAGTCGGCCGCCCGCTGGAAGTCGGTGCGATGGGCCCGGGTGGGGTTGTTCTACGGCCTTGCCCTGGGCTGGATCTGTGTGGTGACGCTGGGGCTGTACTTCAGCGGCAGCCGGGACTTCTCCCTTGGTGGCACCTCCCAGGTGGCCCAACTGGTGATCGCGGCGCTCTACATGCCAGCCCCACTGGCGGCGGCCCTCGTCGTCGAGCGGCTGGACAATCGTCGTCCCTTGATCGCCACCACATTTCGCGGGTTCCGACAGTCGCTGCTCCCGCTCGTTCTGGTGGCGGTGGGCGTGCTGGTGGCGTTGTTCGGCGGCATGATCGCGGCAAGTTGGCTGCTCGGCAACGTTGCCGGGGTGTCCGGAACGGGAACCGTGCTGTTCAGCCACGAAGACTTGGTGGCGAACATCCTGTTGCTGTTCCCGGGCCAGGACTCCACTCAGGTCGCCCAGCTCAGTGCAGCCGTGCCCCCCTTCTGGGGGCTGGTCGCCGCGGCGGGCGTCAGCGCTCTGATCGCCGGCTTTACCGTCAACGGGCTCTTCGCCTTCGGTGAGGAGTACGGCTGGCGGGGGTGGCTGGCCGATGAACTCCGTCCCCTCGGCGCGCTATGGGCGAACCTGATCACGGGGGTCCTGTGGGGTCTATGGCACGCACCGCTGATCCTGTTGGGGTTCAACTATTATCCCTACAACCGCCTCGGTCCGGCGTTCATGGTGGTGTTCTGCGTCTCCTTCTCGTTCGTGCTGTGGCGGGCGCGTGAGGTCACCGGCTCCCTGCTGGCACCGGCGATCCTGCACGGCATGTTCAACGCCTTCGCGGGCATCTTCGTGTTCATCCTGTCCGATCGGCATCCGCTACTGAGCGCACCGGTGGGGCTGCTTGGCTCAGCGGTGATCGCGGTGACCGCTATCGGGTTCTGGTGGCTGACGCGCGCCCAGGTGGCGCAGCGCAGCCACCAGACCTGATCCCCACCACCGACTTGGTGGCCCCGGCTCGCACCCCGGCGTCCCGGCTGCGACCGGGATCGCGGCTGAGGTCCCAGACACCGGTCTGACGCCGACCCCTCCCACTCGGCCGGTTCTGCGTCGGCGGGCTCAAGCTCGGCTGGCTCGGGATGGCCTGGCATCGCCCGAGGCGACTGTGTGCCCGCCGCGAAGCGAAGCACCGCCGACAGGGCGGGCAGGCGCTCACCCCGAATACCTTGCGGGCAGGCGGCCACCCGAAGGCCCGGCAGGCAGGCGCTACCCCGAAAACCTTGCGGGCAGGCGGCCACCCGAAGGCCCGGCAGGCAGGCGCCCACCCGGGATACCCGGCGCTCACCCGGGGCGTGCGGAGGTCCCGGGACTCGAGCCAGCGGGCACCATCCGGAATCACCAGGGGGAGGACTGCCCGAGAAACAGTGGGGGCGTCTTCCACGAACGCAGGGGCGCGGTCTGGCCTCGGTGGCGTGATCGCCCGGATACCCGACCACCCATCCCGCATACCCGGCCGGCAGGCGGACACCCTGCGCGCCCAGGCGCTCACCCGGGACGTGCGGAAACCCCGGGAGTCGAGCCAGCGCCCACCCCCGGGATACCCGGCCGGCAGGCGGACACCCTGCGTGCCCAGGCGCTCACCCGGGACGTGCGGAAACCCCGGGAGTCGAGCCAGCGCCCACCCCCGGGATACCCGGCCGGCAGGCGGACACCCTGCGTGCCCAGGCGCTCACCCGGGACGTGCGGAAACCCCGGGAGTCGAGCCAGCGCCTACCCCCGGAATCACCGGTGCAGGGGACTGTCCGAGAGACGGTGGGGCTGTTTGCGCCGACACGCTGGGTGCGCAGTCTGGGCTCGGTGGAGGAATCGCCTCGGGGTGTTGGTAACGCTGGTGTCGGACGGGTTGTTGGTGGGAATCAAATCGGCGCGGAGGGATCGCCTCAGGGATACCGTCAGGCCCGAGCCGCATCTGCCACTGATCCCGACTTGCCCACTTTGCGGGCTCGACCAGGCCGTGGTGATGATGGCAGAGCAGAACGAGGTTGTGAAGCGCGGTGGCGCCTCCGTCCCACCAGGGGGTGAGGTGATGCGCCTCACAAACGGCGGGGCGCGCGTGACAGCGGGGGAAGGCGCAGCCCTGATCGCGGACGGTCAATGCGGCGCGGATGGCCGGGGTGACGAGCCGGCTGCCGCGGCCGACGTCCAGCACCTCCGACGGCCCGCCCAACACGGCCGGCAGGAGGTCCGCGTCGCAACACAGCCGCCGCAATTCCCCGCCGCTCAGATGCTCGCCATCACCGATGAGCCCCGCAGCCGAGGCCTGCGAGTGCAGCTTGTCGTAGTCCAGCGTCACAACCACGCGCGGACGGCCGCCGCCGACCGCGGGGGCAGTGGCAGCCTGCTGGTGCGCGTGGACCATGGCCATCAGCGCGTCGGCGCGGCGTTGCTGGGGTGAAACCGGCACTGCCAGAGGGTCCCGCTCTTCGAGGGCGTTTCGGCGTTGCGACTCGGCGTGGGCATCGAGGATGGCCAGCCAGGCTTCTGCGTCGACCAGAGGAAGGCTGCCCCGGAACAGCGCTGAGCCCAGACCGTCCTTGCTGAAGACCAGGGACCGATTGCGGTGAGCAGTTTCCGCCCGCCGCTGAAGGCGCTGCTCAACCAGTTCGGCAGCCTGCTCAGGGGCCACCTCGGCGATCACGCGCGACCCGGCCTTGGCCAACTGATCCGCGTCCAAAGTGCCTGCCAAACCCACCAGGAACGTGGCCGCGTCCGCGCGCTGGCTGGGGCTGAGATCCGGCAACCCCTGCATCACCGTCGTGATCGTGCGGGCCTGACCGGCACCGATCCGCCCAGCCACGGCCGCCTCCCCCACCTGCGGGTTCTCGGCCAATGCCTGCGCACGATGCAGCAAGCCTGCCGATTCCCGCTTCGACAGGTTCTGGTCGATCGCCAACCACGACGACATCGGAGTCCCGGCCGCGGTCAATGACGCCTGCGCTGCGTCGGCCTCAGCAACCAGCAGGCAGGCCAGGGCCTCCAACCGATCCGCCGCCCGGCGAGCCGCCCTGGCGCAGACCAACCGCGCCTCTGCCGGGAGTTCCGACCGGTCGGACGTCACCTGATCCAGGGCACCCTCGATCATCGCGAGAGCTTGCCTGGTCGGCAGGAGACCGGGGAGGTTGGCCATGACTCCATCCAACCCGCCGGCACCGACAGAAACGCTTCCCACAGCCGCCCGGAATCTGAAGACTCACTGAGAAAATCGAACACACGGACGAATGATTCAGCTCGTTCGTCCACGCCCCCGTGGCCTGTCATGTCGCAGGACACACGCCCCCGTGACCGCCACCCGGCACCCCAGCAACCCGGGAACCCAGCGCCGGATCAATCCAGCAGTGGACGAATACCAGCGCCAGCGCAACACCCGGGACGGGCCCGCCGACGCGCTCAGGAACTCGGCGGAACTCCGCGGAGTGGCCCCGGGCAGGGCTGCCGTCGCGAACCCGATGGGGAAGACACCTTCGCTGACCCAATCGAGCGGAGGGAAGTGATGCCACACGGACTCCGCGACACCCCCGTCACGGACCGCCCCCGACGAGACCCGCGCCCCGGTACGTCAACGCGGTCGCACGACGAACCCGCCCCAGCCGCGAGGTGGCCCGTGGCGGAGGTCAGACGGACCGCCCTGGCTGAGGGCCCGCTGACCGGGCGCCGCGGGCCACCTCGAAATGACCTTGATCGACAGTCGAGTCGCCCACCGGGCCCCGAAGCGCCCAAACCAAGACCTCAGCCCGAGAAACCGAAATCTCAGCCCGAGGCGAACAACTCCCGGGCCAGCGCCGCCTGGGCCACCGCCTCCAGCGTGCCCCCGACCTGGGCCGTCACCGCGGCGGCCACCGCCCCCTCGACCAGCGGCCCGTCCGCAAACCGGACGTGCTCCTGCTCGTCGGCGTCCAGGAAATCGAGGACGGACTCCACGGTCATGGTCGCCGACCCGAGATCGGTCAGGATCACCACGTCATGGCCGGCCAGCCGCAACTCGGTGACGGCGTCGTTCACCTTGTCGAACGACGTGCCGATGCGTCCGTCGTCGGTGCCCGCGGCGGCCCGCAGCGGGACGTCGCGAGCCATCTGCTCCGCCAGTTCGACCACACCGTCTGCCAGCTTCACCGAGTGCGAGACGATCACCAGAGCGACCGTCACAACGCCTCCGCAGCGTCCGCCGCGCACGCGAGGATGAGCGCCGTCGAGGTGGCCCCCGGATCCTTGTGCCCGATCGACCGCTCACCCAGGTACGAGGCGCGGCCCTTCGTGGCCTGCAGCGGGATCGTCGCTTCCGCTCCCGCTGCCGCCGCGTCGGCGGCCGCCCGGAGCACGGCGATCGGGCCGGCGCCCGTCCCCACCGCAGCCTGGGCCGCCCCCAGGGCCGGCGTCCACGCGTCCACCATGGTCTTTTCGCCGGTGGTCGCCTTGCCACGCGCGACGATGCCCTCCAACGACCCGGCGATCAGGGCCACCACGCCGTCGGAATCCACGTCTCCGGTGGTGGCCTTCGCCGCCCGCAGGAAGGCGGTGCCGTACAGCGGACCGGCCGCGCCTCCCACTGTCGACATCAGGGTGGACGCCACCAGCTTCAGCACACCCTGGACGTCCTCGGCGCCGGCTTCGAGTTTGGCCGCGACAGCCTTGAAGCCGCGGTCCATGTTCTCGCCGTGGTCACCGTCCCCGATCGCGCGATCGAGGTCGTTCAGCTCGGCTCGGTTCTCCGCAAGGACGGCTTGGGCGCCGCGTATCCACGCCAGCGCCCAAGCAGTCGACAGTGTGTCGCTCACGCACCCATCCTCACACGCCACGGCGGAACGCCGGGGTCAGGACGGGAGCGTCCCACAAGTCGGTCAACTCGTCGTCGAGCAGCAGGACGGTGACCGAGCAGCCCTGCATCTCGAGGCTGGTGATGTAGTTCCCCACCAGCGACCGGGTGACGTCCAGACCCGCAGCTTCCAGGCGCTGGCGAGCGTGGGCGTACACGATGTACAGCTCGGCCTCAGGCGTGCCACCCATGCCGTTGACGAACAGCAGCACCTTCGAACCGGCGGCCGGCTTCAGGTCGGCCAGGATCGGATCGACGAGCTGGTCGGTGATCGAGTCCGCCGGGGCCATCGGAATCCGGTGCCGTCCGGGCTCGCCGTGGATGCCGATGCCGATCTCGATCTCGTCCTCGGCGAGGTCGAAGGAAGGCTTTCCGGCGTGCGGGACGGTGCACGCGGTCAGTGCGACCCCCATCGAGCGCACCTGGGCGATGACTTTCTCGGCGACCGCGACCACGCCGTCCAGGTCGTCGCCACGCTGGGCGGCGGCTCCGGCGATCTTCTCCACCAGCACCGTCCCCGCGACGCCGCGGCGGCCGGCCGTCCAGGTGGAGTCCTCCACGGCCACGTCGTCGTTGACGATCACGGCCTTGACGGTGATGCCCTCCATGTCGGCCAACTCAGCGGCGGTCTCGAAGTTGAGCACGTCTCCGGTGTAGTTCTTCACGATGTGCAGGACGCCGGCACCGCCGTCCACCGCTTTGGTGGCCTCCAGGATCGGATCCGGCGTGGGAGAGGTGAACACGGCGCCCGGGACAGCTGCGTCCAGCATGCCCATGCCGACGTACCCGGCGTGCAGCGGCTCGTGACCCGAACCCCCACCCGAGACCAGCCCGACCTTGCCCTGAACCGGCGCGTCCGCCCGGACGACATAGTCGGGGTCGGTGTGGACGGTGACGAGGTCGGCATGTGCAGCGGCGAAGCCGGCGAGGGTTTCGGCGACCACGTTGGCGGGGTCGTTGATCAGTTTCTTCACAGGGCTCTCCTTTGAGGCGCGGTGTGTGGTGGGCAACCCCCACTCTGCCGCGTCCGTTCCCCGGACAACAGAGGCGACTCCCCGCATTTTCGTTCAGCAGACGTGCGCGCGGTGCACGAGTGTGAGCGCATACCCCCCTCGTGGCCTGCGGGTTCGCTGAGGAAGCCAGGCCCGACAACAGCGAAACCGCCGCCCGCCCCCACGGGCGAGACGGCGGTTCCACGATCGCAATGCCGGACCAACCACCCAACAGCTGACCCGCGGCGGTGGCGGAGGGATTTGAACCCTCGGAGGGTTACCCCTCACGCGCTTTCGAGGCGCGCTCTTTAGGCCGCTCAGACACGCCACCGCGGGAGATATTACCGACCGCGGCAACGCTCGGCCAATCGAAGCCGTCGGACGGCCAACGCACCACCCGTCAATCGCGCTGCGTGGCGAAGAATGCCCTCAGCACCTGGGCACACTCCGCCGCGGCGATCCCGCCCACGACCTCGACCCGATGGTTGAGCCGCGGGTCGCGCACCACGTCCCACAGGGAGGCGACCGCACCGGCCTTGGGGTCGAACGCACCGAAGACCAGCCGCTGGACCCGGGCCAGGACGAGGGCACCCGCGCACATGGTGCAGGGCTCAAGGGTCACGACCAGCGTGCAGCCCTCCAGCCGCCACGAGCCCAGCGCTTCGGCCGCCCGCCGCAGCGCCAGCACCTCGGCGTGCGCGGTCGGGTCCCCGGTCAGCTCCCGCTCGTTACCGGCGCGGGCCACCACCCGTCCGCCCGGATCCAGCACGACGGCCCCGATCGGCACATCGCCGTGGACGGACGCCGCCCGGGCCTGAGCCAGGGCTTCGCCCATCACGGCGACCCAGGAACCGTCCCGCATCACTCGAACGCGGCGGCGACCGTCTTGGTGTACTGCGGGCCGAACTTGATGCGCTTGGCGACCTGTTCCAGCAGGGTCGTGGTGTCCTCGTCGTAGGCCGAGGCGATCGCTTCGAGCTCGAAATCGGGCAGCCCGACGTCAGCGAGCAGGTCGAGGTCGCCCACGGGGTAGCTGTCCTCGTCGTCGTCGGGCACCTCGAGGCCGAGGTAGTCCACGACGTCGCGGGCCAGCGGCCAGTCGGCCGCCTCGACCACGTCCGAGAGCAGCACCTGGACGTGCCGGCCGCGCACCCGGACGATGACGAACATCTCCGTCGCGATCGAGACCATCGCCAGCGCCCCGCCGTCCCCCGGGATCCGCCGCAGCTGGGTGATCAGGGCGTCCAGATCGTTGACGAGGTCCAGATCGAGGGCGACCACCATCGGCTGGCCGTCCTCGCGATACAAGGCCACGATCAGATCGACATCGTCTTCGGTGGCGTCATCGGGGTAGTCGTCGTCCTCATCATCATCGTCCCCACCGACCACGAGTTCGTCGGCGTCCTCCAACTCGTCGAGTCCGGGGCGATCGTCACCGAGGTTTGGCAGTTCCAGGTCGAAATCGTCAGGCATCCTGCTCACTCGCTCCTCAACTCGGCAGCTTCCATCGTGTCAGAAGTCGCCCACGGAACCCAGCCCGGCCAGTGGTTGGAGGGCACCCGCGGGTGTGCCAAGGTTGGACGCGTGGAACTGCGCGCACTGGATCACCCGCTCGTCTCTCACAAGGTCACGTTGCTGCGTGACAAGGCAACTCCCAGCCCGCTGTTCCGGCAGTTGGTCGAGGAGCTCGTCACCCTCCTGGCCTACGAGGCGACGCGCGAAGTCCGGGTCGAGCCTGTCGAGGTCGTCACCCCGATCACGACGACCACCGGCGTCCGGCTCTCGAAGCCGACGCCCCTGGTGGTGCCGATCCTGCGCGCCGGCCTGGGCATGCTCGAAGGCATGATGCGGCTGATGCCCAGCGCTGAGGTCGGCTTCGTGGGCATGGTGCGCGACGAAACCACCCTGCAACCGTTCACCTACGCCGAGCGCCTCCCCGAGGACCTGTCCGGTCGGCAGTGCTACGTGTTGGACCCGATGCTGGCGACCGGCGGGTCATTGGGTGGGACGGTGCAGTTCTTGGTCAACCGGGGCGCCGACCACATCACCTGCCTGTGCCTGCTCGCCGCCCCCGAGGGCATCGAACACCTGCGGGAACTGGTCGACCCCATCGGCGTGCCCTGCACGCTGGTCGTCGCCGCCGTGGACGAGCGCCTCAACGACCTCGGCTACATCGTGCCCGGGCTGGGGGATGCCGGGGACCGGCTGTACGGGTTGGCGGAATAGCGCCTGCCTCTGCCGGTCGGACGGATCTGACGTTCGTTCGAGTCGCCACCCGATGCGGGCGGCTCGTCGCACAACGGGTTGTTCAGGACTGCGCCGGGCTCCGGTGCTCGCTCCACGCGGCGCCCGTCCACCACCGGACGTAGCCGCGGTACTCCGGGTCGGGGTACCACCCGGCTGCGGGGAGCGCCGGCGCCACCGGCTGGACGGGGGCCGCGGTGGCGCGCTGATGCACCGTCCACGCCATCCCGTCCCACCAACGATCGACGCCCGACTGCTGCGGGTCGGGGTACCAGCCTGCCTGGGGACTCTGGGTCACCGCCAAACCTCGCTTCTGGAATCAACTGATCGCAGGATACCGGTCACCGACGGGCGATGACACGGGGTGGGCCGTCCACGAGTTCGGCGCCAGGTGCCGCGGGTCGGCCAACTCAGTAGTAGTAGGGGAAGTTGGACCAGTCCGGCGCCCGCTTCTCCAGGAACGAGTCGCGGCCCTCGACCGCCTCATCGGTCATGTAGGCCAACCGGGTGGTTTCGCCGGCGAAGACCTGCTGGCCGATCAGGCCGTCGTCGATGGCATTGAAGGCGTACTTGAGCATCCGCTGGGCGGTCGGGCTCTTCCCACAGATCTTGGCCGCCCAGTCGAGACCGACGGCTTCCAGCTCAGCGTGGGGACCACCGCGTTCACCATGCCCATGCGGTGCGCGTCCTCGGCGTCGTACACGTCGCCGAGGAAGAAGATCTCGCGCGCGAACTTCTGCCCGACCTGACGCGCGAGGTAGGCCGACCCGAAGCCGGCGTCGAAGGAGCCGACGTCGGCGTCGGTCTGCTTGAAGCGGGCGTGTTCGGCTGAGGCCAGGGTCAGGTCACAGACCACGTGGAGCGAGTGCCCGCCACCCGCCGCCCAGCCGTTGACAAGGGCGATCACGACTTTCGGCATGAACCGGATGAGCCGCTGCACCTCCAGGATGTGCAGCCTGCCCAGCTTTGCGGCGTCCACGGCCGCGGCCGTCTCGCCATCGGCGTACTGGTAGCCGGCCCGTCCCCGGATCCGCTGGTCCCCGCCGGAGCAGAACGCCCAGCCGCCGTCCTTGGCCGACGGACCGTTCCCGGTGATCAGCACGCAGCCCACATCCGAACTCATCCGGGCGTGGTCGAGGGCGGTGTACAACTCGTCGACGGTGTGCGGACGGAAAGCGTTGCGCACCTCGGGGCGGTCGAAGGCGATCCGGACCGCCGGCACGTCCACCGCCCGGTGGTAGGTGATGTCGGTGAACTCGAAACCGTCCACAGGTTGCCAACGCTCGGGCTGCCACGGGTTCGTCATGTCGTCAGGGTAGCGAGGCGTCGAGGCGGTCGCGCACGGCCAGCGCCACGTCCGGAACGTCGGTGAAGATGCCGTCCACCCCGCAGCGATGCATCCGCTCCACCTCGCGCTCGCTGTTGACCGTCCACACCCGGACGGCCAGGCCGACCTGATGGGCACGGGCCACATAGGCCCGACTCAGGACGAACCGGGAGGGCGGGTGCACGGCGGTGGCGCCCAGCCGCAGTGCCAGCGCCCACGGACGCCGCAGCAATCGTTCATACACCAGCGCCCGCGGGATGCTGGTCAGCGCCCCGAGCCGCTGCACGGACTCGGCGTTGAACGAGGACAGCAGCACCCGCTCCGCCAGGTGCTGGTCGGCCACCGTGTCCAGCACTGCTCGCTCCAGCCCGGGATAATCGACGACCGAGTTCTTCAGCTCGATGTTGATGGCCAGGGTTGCCGGGGCGAGGGTGGCGAGCACGGCCTCCAGCGTCGGGATGCGGACGCCGGCGAAGCCGGGCCTGCCGGCGCTGGCGTCCAGCTCGCGCAGCTGCGCGAGGGTATGGTCGACGACTCGTCCGTGCCCGTCGGTCGTGCGATCGAGAGTCTCGTCGTGGATGACCACCGGTATCCCGTCGGCGCTCAGTTGGACGTCGAACTCGACACCCTCGGCGCCCAACTCGACGGCTCGCCGGAAGGCCGGCAGCGTGTTCTCGGGCGCCTGCCGCCGCGCGCCCCGGTGCGCCCAGATCAGCACGGCACTCCCGCGTGAGCGTTGCGCCGGCCGGCCGAGCCGGGGACGGGGCGCTCGCCACGAGCCCTTTCGAGGCGACTGCACCAGAGGCTTCGCTGGTGGGGCTGCTGAGCCGAATTCCGGGCTTCCAGCCCCGACTGGGGAAGGCGATGAGTCATGACCCTCCTTCCATCAGCACGAACGGCCGGTTCGGCCGTCATGCTACGGCCAAGCGGCGCCGACCTACAGGGCCAGAGCATCCGGACGGGGAACGCCGCCGCGACCGGTGAGCGCGTCCTGCCACGCGCGCGCCAGTCGTCGAGTGGCTTCGGGCACCACCTCCGAAGGCAGCGTGAGCGGCAACCGCAGGCGGTTGGCCAGCGTCCGGTCAGCGGTGAAGCGATTTCCGGGGGTGACGATCAGACCGTGGCCGTCGGCCGCCAGCGCCAACTCGGCGCTGCGGCGCTCGGGCAGTTCAACCCACAAGGCCAGTCCGCCACGTGGTTGGTTCACCCGCCAGGTAGGCAGGTGTTCGGCGAGCTGCCCATGCCAGGCCTCCCGTGTGCTGCGCAGGCGTGCAAGCACTTCGCTCAGGACGGGCTGCGGGTCTTCCAGGAAACTGGTGGCGATCAGTTGGTCGAGCGCCGAGGCGCCCAGGTTCAGCTGCAGGGCCCGGGCGCGAAGCGCGTCGGTCGCCCCCGGGGGGCAGCGCACCCAACCGACCCTCACCCCACCCCACAGCACCTTCGACAGCGAACCGATGCTGAAGGCCCGATCGTCGGTCGCCGCCCAGGGCAGCGGGCGCGGCGCCTCAGCCTCCAGATCCAGCTCAGCCGGGGTCTCGTCGATGATCGGAACAACACCGGCCTGCCGCAGCGCGCCGGCCAGCGCCGCCCGCTCCGCCTCCGTCATCAGCAGCCCGGTGGGGTTCTGGAAGTCGGGGATCAGGTAGGCCGCCGCGGCCCGGGAGCGCCGGGCTGCCGCCGTCCATTCCGCGGCGTTCCAGCCGTCGACCAACGGGACGGAAACCACCCGCCCGCGGGCTCCCGCGATCGCCCCCAGGGCGTGGGGATAGGTCGGGCTCTCGACCAGGACCCGCTCCCCCGGTGCCAGGACGGTGTGCAGCACCGCGCTCAGTCCGGCGAGCGCACCAGGGGTGACGACGACCTGGTCGGCCACGGTGGGCAGCCCGCGACCAGCGAACCAGTCGGCGATCCGCTCCCTCAGGTGCTGCGCCCCGAACGGCTCGTAGCCCGCGCTGTCGAGACTCCCCGGCAGCCACTGCATCGCCTTCTCGACCACCGCCCGGGTGCCGGCCGGGGCCAGCCCGGCGGCAGCCGACAGGTCGATCGCCGAACCGCGCGGCCCGGGGACGAGGGTCAGGGACGGGATGCGCGTCTTCCCGGGCATCCGGACGACGGTGCCCGACCCCTGCCGGGCGCTCGCCCAGCCGGTCGCCACCAGTTCGGAATAGGCCCGGGTGATCGTGGTCCGACTCAGCCCCAGCGCGAGCGCCAGCGTCCGTTCGCTCGGCAGCCGGGAACCGACCGTCAGGTGGCCTTCCACGACGAGCCCACGGAGGGCGTGGGCGAGCCCCGCGTAGGCGGCAACGTCCTCAGGCAGCGGCAGCAGCGCCTGCAGTCGGGAGACCGCCGCCGAGCCCACGCCGGATTGGAAGAGTTCCACCAGTCCACTGTGCCACAAATGGCTATCTCACAAAAGGCCACTTTGGGTCACAATGGACACATGCGAACCTTCCTGACGCCCGGCGGCCGACTTCCCCGGCGCTTGACGCAACTGATCGCCGGCCTGTTGCTCTACGGCGGTTCGATGGCGATGCTGATTCGCAGCCAGCTGGGCCTGGACCCGTGGGACATCTTCCACGACGGATTGACGCGGCACCTCCCCTGACGTTCGGCACGGTCGTGATCGTCGTGGGCGCCCTGGTGCTGCTGCTGTGGATCCCGCTGCGCCAGAAGCCGGGCATCGGTACGGTGCTCAACGTCATCGTGATCGGGCTGGCCGTGGACGCCGGGCTCGCACTCCTGCCGGTGGCCGGCGGTTGGGCCGAACGGGTCGCGCTGATGGTGGGAGGCGTCGTGCTGAACGGCCTGGCCGGCGC
Source organism: Propionibacteriaceae bacterium (assembly GCA_016717345.1). Classification (GTDB taxonomy): domain Bacteria; phylum Actinomycetota; class Actinomycetes; order Propionibacteriales; family Propionibacteriaceae; genus Propionicimonas. The sequence goes on along the minus strand of JADKFR010000005.1, from coordinate 278,960 downwards.
CCTCTACGTCGGCGCCCATCTCGGCACCGGCCCGCGCGACGGCCTGTGGGTCGCCCTCTCCCGTCGGACGGGCTTCAGCACCCGGCTGGTGCGGACGGTGCTGGAACTCACCGTCCTGGGGATCGGCTGGCTGCTCGGCGGTGCCGTCGGGATCGGAACGGTCGTCTACGCCCTCGCCATCGGCCCGCTCGTGCAGTGGTTCATGCCCTGGGTGGCCGTTCGTCTCGATCCCGAGCCGCCGGCCGCAGGACCCGAACGAGCCACCGGACCGGCCGCTGCTGAGCCAGAGGGTGAGATCGCCGTCGAAGCCGTCACGACGTAGGCGAGCAGCCAACGGGGGCCTGTACGTAGGACGACCCATTGAACCCCGCCGTGGCTCCCAGGATCGTTGCCTTGGCGGAAGGACTCCCATGGACACGACCCCGACGATTCGTCACGGCTTGGGCTGGCATCTCGGCCTGCTCCTGGGTCGGGCTGCCAACTGGGTGGATCGCCGCGTCCCGTGGCACCGCTGGCCGCTGCCCTTCGGTCTGGTGATGCTCGTCGGCATCCGGTCGAGGCTGCGCAAGGAGAACCTCTTCTTCACCGGCTCGGCCACCGACGAGGTGCCGCCCGTCCCCGAGTTCGCCGACGGCAGCTACCTGACCTCGCGGACCGTCACGGGGCACTACAACGACCTGGAGCATCCGTCGATGGGGGCCGTGGGCTGCCGGTTCGGACGCAACGTCCCCCTGGACGCCACCTTTCCCGACACCGGATCGCGGCTGATGACCCCAACCCCCGCACGGTCAGTCGTGAGTTGCTCACGCGCACCACCTTCCTGCCGGCCGAGTCGCTGAACCTCCTGGCCGCGGCGTGGTTGCAGTTCGAGGTGCACGACTGGTTCGCCCACCCCTCGCCCTCCTGGGAGACCAGCCACCAACTCCCCTGGCGGCCGACGATGACTGGCCGGAGACGCCGATGCGGCTCCCCCGCGCCGTCCCGGACCCCACCTGGAACGACGCGGACGGCACCCCGCCGACCTGGGTGAACCAGGACACCCACTGGTGGGACGGCTCGCAGCTGTACGGCGACACCAGAGGGATGGCGGACGGCCTGCGCGCCCGCGAGGACGGCAAGCTCTGATCGATGCGGACGGGCTGCCGCCGGCGGCCTGGAGGCGGGCCTCGACGTGGCCGGCGTGGCAGGGAACTTCTGGCTCGGCCTCGGCCTGCTGCACGGCCTCTTCATGCGCGAGCACAACGCCATCTGCGACCGGCTCCGGAAGGAGAACCCGGCCTGGGGAGATGACCGCCTGTATCGCACGGCCCGCCTGATCACCACCGCCCTGATGGCCAGATCCACACCGTCAGTGGACGCCGGGGATCATCGCCCACCCCACCACCGTGCGGGCGATGCGGACGACCTGGTGGGGCATCGCGGGCGAGGGGGTCCACAACCGCTTCGGAAGGATCAGCCGCAGCGACCTGATCAGCGGCATCCCCGGCTCGCGCAAGAACCTGTTCGACGTGCCGTACGCGCTGACCGAGGAGTTCGGTGCGGTCTACCGGATGCATCCGCTGATCCCCGACGACTACACGTTCCGCTCCACCGCCGACGACTCGGTGCTGGCGGAGAACACCTTCGAGACCTGATGCTGACCCACGTCCGGGAGCGCATGCACACCCTCGGGATGGGGAACGCCCTCTACTCCTTTGGTCGCTCCCACCCCGGGGCGATCACCCTGCACAACTATCCGCGGTTCCTGCAGCACCTGAAGCGGCCGGACGGGACCATCCTCGACCTGGCCGCCGTCGACATCCTGCGGAGCCGGGAGCGTGGCGTGCGGCGCTACAACGAGTTCCGCCGCCAGCTCCATCTCAAGCCGGCCAGCTCGTTCGAGGACCTGACCCCAACCGCGAGTGGCAGGCCGAGCTGCGCAGGAGTCTACGACAACGACTTGGAGATGGTCGACCTGACCGTCGGGTTGTTCGCCGAGACACCGCCGCCCGGCATGGGGTTCAGCGACACCGCGTTCCGGATCTTCGCGCTGATGGCGCCGCGGCGGATCGCGTCCGACCGGTTCCTCACCGACGACTACCGTCCCGAGATCTACACCGCCACCGGCCTGGACTGGATCGACGACAACACGATGAAGTCCGTCCTGCTGCGCCACTTCCCCGAGCTCGAGCCGGCCCTTCGCCACGTCACCAATGCGTTCGCCCCCTGGCAGCCCGTGAAGTGAACGTCCAGCGGGTTCAGCCGTTCATGTTGGCTTCGAGCATCTCCGGGTAGACCTTCCACAGCGTCCTCGGCTCAGCTTCCAGCCGCGTCTGCAGCGCGAGCAGGTCGCTCAAGTAGGCGCGGAAGGCCGCCCGTCCCCGGTCGTCGACGGCGAGGTAGGAGAAGTCACGAAGCATCGGGGTGCGGCGGATGTTCAGCCCGAAGTCGGCGTTGATCAGGCGCTGGTAGACGTCGACCGGCTCGGGCCGGCCGTCGGTGTAGACCCGGATCGGCTGCACCTGCGTCCACGGCTGGTACATCACGTCGTGATGGGCCGTCGAGTTCGCCAGCACCGGAAGGTCGAGGCCGGTGTTGAGGACACCGCGCTGGGCGGCGTCCCGCTGGGGTCGATCACGGTCGCGTCGAAGGCGTCCCGGGTGTCGTCGAAGAGCCTGAGCAGTGCCGGACGGGTGAAGCTGAAGATCGACTCGAAGTCGCCGCCGACGCTGAGTTGGCCCTTCGTGGTCACCCAGTTGCTGAAGTGGGTGCGGAAGACGTGCGGCCACAGCAGCCGCTTCACCGGATGGTCGGTGGGCAGGGCGTTGCGGGTGGCGATCGCGAAGGCCGCGCCCGGAACCAGGTGCACCCAGTTGTAGTGCCGCACCAAGGACGTGTGGGTCGTCGCGGCACACAGCGCCAGCCCGACTGAGCGCTGCCAGGCGGCGTCGTCAGGCGTGCACCGTCCCAACTCGCTGTCGATGGCGGTCGCCTGCAACCGTCCAGCGGTCTGTTCGAAGCTGACGGACACCCCCAGGCGCACCAGCCCGGGGTGCACGTCGTAGTCAGCGAGACCCGCAGGTCCCACTCGAACGTGCCGGGGCCGGTGGCCCTCAGGTAGCCGTCGTACGGGCTCGCCACCGCCAGTTCACCGAGGTCGGGGACGAGGTACTCGGCGGGGAACTCAGGAGCGGGGAACAGCGTGCGATGGGCGGGGGTGTAGGCGTCGGCGAGCGCTGCCACACGGTCTGCCGGAACCGGCGGCAGGTCCGGGGCCTGGGGGCCGAAGGCCCGGTACAGGCCCACGAGCACCCGGTAGAGTTCTCCGATCGCGGGTCGGTTTCGTCGGTCGGGATCCGATCCCCGACCAGGACCCGGTTGATGTCGATGCCCGGGAACCGCTGCGACAGCGGCACCGCCCGGACGTGACCTTCGTCCGCCCCGGGGACGGGGATGTCGACCACCTGCGCCCCGGCGAACTTGATCACAGCCAGTCGATCCCAGAAACGTCGCCGGGCAGGCCAGAGCTTCACCACGTTGGGAGCCTATGACCCGACCCGGACGACGGAGCCGGGGTACTTCTGCTGACCTGGCACCGGAGGACTCCGCCGGGGATGAGTAGAACTGCCTCTTGCCACGCGAGGACTGTCCGCGATCCTCAGCCCAACGATGGCTGCGCGGGACGGGGCTACAGCATGTCTGAGGAAGGAACTCCGGCGGTCCGGCGGGGGGCGGCCCCACTCGAATACTGCGACGCGGTGGTGGTCGGCTCGGGTTTCGGTGGGTCGGTGTCGGCCTATCGGCTCGCCGGGCCGGACGCTCGACGATCGTGCTGGAGCGCGGCCAGGCGTACCCGCCCGGCAGCTTCGCCCGGAACCCGTACGAGATGAGCCGGGCCTTCTGGGAGCCGAAGGACAAGCTCTTCGGCCTCTTCGATATCCGCTCCTTCCGCAAGCTGGAAGCCATCGTCGCCAGCGGGCTGGGCGGGGGGTCCCTGATCTACGCCAACGTCCTGCTGCGCAAGGACGAGCGCTGGTTCGTCCACGATTCGCCCTTGCCGGGCGGGGGTTACGAGAACTGGCCGATCAGCCGGGCCGATCTGGAACCGCACTACTCGGCAGTCGAGGAGATGATGACGCCCACCCCGTCCCCTACCCGACCTCCCCAAGGCGAAGGCGCTGCGCGAGGCCGCCCAGGCGTTGGGGATCGAGACCTTCCATCCGCCGCTGGCCATCGCCTTCGCCCCGCCGGCGCAGGACGCCGGCACCAAGCAGGTCATCCCCGACCCGGAGTACGGCAATCTCCATGGGCTCACGCGGCTCACCTGCCGGCTCTGCGGGGAGTGCGACATCGGCTGCAACGGGGCTCCAAGAACACCCTCGACCACAACTACCTCTCGGCGGCCAAGCACCTGGGGGCGGACATCCGGACGCTGTGCGAGGTCACCGGGATCGCGCCGCTGGCCGGTGGCGGCTTCGAGGTGAAGCTACCAAGTACGGCACCGACCCCGACAGCACCGGTGACCGTTCCCGGACGCCGCACCGCGTCCGCTGCGCGAACCTGTTCCTGGCCGCCGGCACGCTCGGCACGACCGCATTGCTGCTGCGGAACCGAGTGAACCTGCCTGGCCTGGGCCGAGCGCTCGGGACGCGGTTCAGTGGCAACGGTGACCTGCTCACCTTCTGCATGGGCGCGAAGGCTGAGGGCCCGACCGGCGGCATGCGGCTGATCGACGGCAGCTACGGCCCGGTGATCACCACCGCGATGCGAGTTCCCGACGGGCTGGACGAGGGTGGTCAGCGCCGCGGCTACTACGTACAGGAGGCGGGCTTCCCGGACTTCGCCAACTGGCTGATCGAGACCGCGGCCGTCACCTCGTCGATGCAGCGGGCGGCCGTGGTGGCCCGGGACCTGCTGCGCTACCGCTTGGGCAAGCGCTACGAGTCGACGATCTCGGCTGAGATCGCCCGGCTGGTCGGCCGGGGCAAGCTCGGCAGCAGTGCGCTGCCGCTGTTGGGCATGGGACGCGACGTCGCCGACGGCAGGATCGTGCTCCGCGACGGCGAACTCGACGTGCAATGGACCTCGGCCACCTCGATGGAGTACTTCTCCGCGATGCGGGAGACCATGAGCGAGATCGCCGGGGCGCTGCACGCCACTTACCACGACGGCCGTTGTGGTGGACGAAGCGGGTGGTCACCGTCCACCCGCTCGGTGGGACGCCGATGGGCGAGGCGTCCCGCGGGCGTCGTCGACTCCTTCGGAGTCGTTCCGGGCACCGGCCTGTTCGTCGTCGACGGCTCCCAGATGCCGGGCCCGGTCGGCCCCAACCCGGCCTTCACGATCGCGGCGCTGGCCGATCGGGCGGTGGAGCACCTGGTCGAGCAGCCGCGCGCGCCGCGTCGGTGGCAACCCCTGAGCCGGTTGCCGACGAGCCGGAGGCACCCCGCTCGAGGACGCAGCGTCCGCTTCACCGAGCAGATGAAGGGCTACCTGGCCCTCGGTGAGACCGATCCGCTGGAAGGCTGGCGCCGCGCCCGGCTGCTGGGGCACCGGTTCATGTTCGAGCTCACCATCGAAGTACCCGACGTCGAACGCTTCGTCGACTCCGGCGACCACCCGGGGACGGCGGAAGGTTTCGTCCACTGCGACCAGCTCGGCGGCCGGCTGGAGGTGCAACGCGGGTGGTTCAACCTGTTCGTCGCGACCGAGGACGTCGGCACCAGGGAGATGCGTTACCGCTTGTGGCTGATGGATATCGGGGGGGGCGCCGGTGACCCTGTACGGCTTCAAGGAGGTTCGCGACGACCCTGGGGTGGACCTGTGGCGCGGCACGTCCACCCTCTACATCACCCTGCTGAAGGGCCACGTCGAGCCCGGGGCACCGGGCGCGGTGGTCGGGGCGGGGCTGCTGCGGATCCTGCCGCAGGACTTCGCCAAGCAACTCACCACCTTCCGCGCCGGCGGACACGGCCCGATCGCGTCGATGGCCGCCTTCGGGGCGTTCTTCGGGGAAATCGCTGCGGGACGTCTATCTCGCCCCCACCGCGCCGAAAGGGCCCCCAGTGACGGACACGGTGGTGGCCGGCACCGGCACCGCAACGACACCCCTTCTTCCGCGCCGGGGACGGCCTGCCGCTGACGCTCATCCGCGTCCGCGGCGAGGAAAACCGACCAAGCCCCCGGTGATGCTGGTCCATGGGGCGGGGGTGCGGGCCGAACTGTTCCGTCCGCCGGTGCGGCGGACGATCGTCGGCTGCGTTGGTGGCCGACGGGTGGGACGTGTGGCTGCTGAACTGGCGGGCTTCGATCGATCTGGATCCGGTGCCGTGGACGCTCGACGACGCGGCCGCCTACGACCATCCGGCGGCGGTGCGCTACATCCTGGCCGAGACCGGCGCCTCCACGATGCGGGCCGTCGTCCACTGCCGGGCTCCACGTCGTTCTGCATGAGTGCTGTCGCCGGGCTGGTGCCGCAGGTGGACGTCATCGTCAGCAACGCGGTCTCCTGCACCCGGTGATCCGCCCTTCGCGCGCTTCAAGATCGGGTCGCTGCGGCCGGCGATGCAGGAGTTGACGCCGTACCTGAACCCGGCGTGGGGCGACGGCCCCGACTCGCTGTTCTCGCGCGTCGCCCGGGCCGCCGTGATGGCCACCCACCGCGAATGCGACAACCGGGTGTGCCGGATGGTGAGCTTCGTCTACGGCTCCGGACGCCCCGCGTTGTGGTCGCACGCCAACCTCAACGAGGACACCCACGACTGGCTACGAGGCGAGTTCGGGAAGGTTCCGATGAGCTTCTTCGCCCAGATGGCCGCCTGCGTCAAGGCGGGCGACTCGTCTCGGTGTCCTCGCGGCCAGGGCTGATGCCTCGCTACGCCAGCGAGGCTCCCCGGACGGACGCCCGCTTCGCCCTGCTCGCCGGTGCCCAGAACCGGTGCTTCCTGCCGGAGGCCAGCAGCGCACGTACGATTTCCTGTCACGACACCGCAGTGGCGACACCCTCCACGTGCTGCCGAACTACGGCCACCTGGACGTGTTCTTCGGCAAGGACGCCGCCCATGACGTGTTCCCGATCATCCTGGGGGAACTCAACCGGTAGGTGTGGCTCGCTCGCAGGCGTTGATGGTGGACAGCCCGCTGACTGCCGGCGTCCTGTTCTAGTCTGCGGGGCAGCCTCGTCGGCTCGGTGGGAGCCGTGGGGGTTGGACGGAGGGCAATGTCGGCAGTGCAGCAGGCAACCACCAGGATCACGATCATCGCCGTGCTGTGTGCAGCGATCGCTCTGTGGATCGGGGTCGACCCGGCGGCAGCCGCCGGAAAGAGCCGCCATCGGACGTTGAACGACACGCGGTCGTTCGGCTCCGCCCCCGTCACCCCCGCCCACGCGATCGACTTCTTCGGGCTGGTGGCAGGCTGGATTCACCCAGATTCGAGCCCGGCGGTGACGTCCCCTTCGGCGGGGCCCGCTTCCTGGTGGACGGCCGGTGGACGGCCTGGCAGCCGCTGGGCCAGGACGGCGCCCAGCACGAGGGCCAGTTCACCGGGTCGCTCATCGCGGTGGACCATGCCGCAGCGTACCAGGTCGGAAGCTGCCCAAGGGCGCTCGCAACTGGCGAGCTGCGGCGATCAACACGACCGAAGGCCCGACCGAGGCGATCCCGGAGCAGAGTGCCAGCAGAATGCTGGCCTCGAGCTACCGCTCGCGGGCCGAGTGGGGCGCCGATGAGTCGATCAGCAAATGGTCAAGGGCACCGACACGCAGGTCTTCTCAAGGTCCAGATCGTGACCGTGCACCACACCGCGGGGTCGAACAGCCTCACCCAGGACTACTCCGCCACCATGCGGGCGATCTACAGCTACCACGTCACGACCAACGGGTGGTCCGACATCGCCTACCAGTACCTGATCGACAGCCAGGGCATCGTCTACGAAGGCCGGAACTCCGGTCACGTCAGCACGCCGTGCCAGACCGCAGGCGGGGACGGCTACGACTTCGCGCACCAGACGGGCACCGACCTCCTGGTCTCAGGTGGCCACGTCTACGCCCAGCACGGTGGCAACGTCGGGATCTCGCTGATGGGCTGCTTCGAGGACGGGAGTGCACCGCCAACCCCGCGGTTCCCACCGCGGCCGTCTCCGCTCTCACCGACCTGCTCACGATGCTCACCGGACGCCATGCGCTGGATCCCCAGGGCCAGGTTCACTACGTCAACCCGGTCAGCCTCGCCACCCGGGATCTCCCCGCGATCTCGGCGCACCGGGACTGGCTGGCCACCGCGTGTCCCGGCGCCAACCTCTACGTCCAGCTTCCCGCGATCCGGGCCGCCGTCGCACGCGGGCTCGTCGTGCCGACCGCCGACGCCCAGTCCCTGACCACCAACCAGGACACCCCGGCCGCGGTCACCCTGTCGGGAACTGACCCCAACGACGGCGCGCTCACCTACGCGGTGGCCACGCCGCCGACCCACGGCACCCTGACCGGCACCGCGCCCAACCTCACCTACACCCCGGCGGTCGGCTACGTCGGCGCGGACCGCTTCACGTTCACCGTGAGCAGCAGCACCATGACGTCAACGCCCGCCGCGGTCGACCTGCGCGTTCTGGCCAAGGCCGGGACCATGCTGTACCTCGGTTCCACGAGTTCCGGCACCGCCGGCGGGGTGAGCTTCGCCAACGAGGACATCCTGACCAAGGACCTGACGAGCGGCGCCTGGTCGATGTTCTTCGACGGCTCCGACGTCGGGTTGTCGAGCCAGGACGTGGACGCCTTCGACGTCCGTCCGGACGGGTCGCTGTTGGTGAGCTTCACCAGCGCCTTCACGCTCTCCGGGCTGGGTTCGGTCGACGACTCCGACCTCGTCCGGTTCACCCCGACCTCGACCGGGCCGACCACCGCCGGCACCTGGTCGTGGTACTTCGACGGCTCCGACGTTGGCTTGAGCACCTCCGACGAGGACGTGGACGCCTTCGACCTTCTGGCGGACGGGCGCCTGGTGGTCAGCACGACCGGGTCGGCCTCGGTGTCCGGCGTATCTGCGGCCGACGAAGACCTGGTGGCCTTCACGCCCACCGCGACCGGTTCCACCACCAAGGGTTCCTGGGCGATGTACCTCGACGGCTCAGCGGTCGGCCTCTCCAGTTCGTCCAGCGAGGACGTCAACGGAGTCAGCGCCGACGCGACCGGGATCCGCCTCTCGACAGTGGGCTCGTTCAGCGTCGCCGGCCTCAGCGGGGACGGGTCGGACATCTTCACCTGCGCGGCGGCTTCGACCACCTCGTGCAGCTTCTCGATGTACTGGGACGGGTCCGCCAACGGCTTCTCCGGAGAGGTGACCGATTCGTTCGACCTGGTCTCACCCTGACCGCGACGCTCTGGTCCGGGTCCGCCTGGGCAGGCTGCCGGGTCGGGGTCGCCTCCGCTCATTGCGGGGGGACTGAACAATCGTTTTCGCCGGAGGCCCCGCCGAGGCCCCCAGACAGCACCAAAGGCACCTCCCGACCTCGGAAGATGCCTCTCACAACGACCTGCTCTGCGCGCTCGGAGGGACTCGAACCCCCAACCTTCTGATCCGTAGTCAGATGCTCTATCCATTGAGCCACGAGCGCTGGAAACCGTCGTTCAGCCTACTCGACGTCAGGGGCGGCGTCCAAACCAGCCAGCCCAGCCGCCCACCACCAACCCATTTCACCAATTGGGGGGCATTTGAAACGAGACCAGTGCAGCCCCCCTCGGGGTGCGGCACAATCGGGACACGAGCCCCTACCCCGGCCCGTATCGCACTGAGGCGACACCGCGAGGAGAACTCATGACCCTTGGCCCTTCGACGATACCCACCAACGCCCCGACCAACGCCCCGGCGGACCTCGTGTCCTGGGTTGCCCAGATCGCCGAACTCACCAAGCCCGACTCCGTTTACTGGTGCGACGGGTCGATCGAGGAACGAGACCGCTTCTACGAAGAGATGGTGTCGGCCGGCACGTTCATCCGGTTGAACCCCGCCAAGCGCCCCGGCAGCTACCTGGCCCGCTCAGCCGCCTCTGACGTGGCCCGCGTCGAATCCCGCACCTACATCTGCTCGCAGGATCCTGCGGATGCCGGGCCCACCAACAACTGGGCCGACCCCGCCGAGATGAAGGTCACCCTGCAGGGCCTCTTCGACGGCGCCATGCGCGGTCGCACGATGTACGTCATCCCGTTCTCGATGGGCCCCCTTGGGGGCGAGATCTCGAAGCTGGGTATCGAGATCACCGACAGCCCGTACGTCGTGGTCAACATGCGCATCATGACCCGCATGGGCAACCAGACGATGGAGGCCTTTGCCGCCGGCGTCGAGTGGGTTCCTGCCGTCCATTCGGTCGGCTACCCACTGGTGGACGCCGACGGCACCACCCGTCCCGACCTTGAGTGGCCGTGCAGCGACGAGAAGTACATCACCCACTTCCCCGAGACCCGCGAGATCTGGTCGTACGGTTCGGGCTACGGCGGCAATGCGCTGCTGGGCAAGAAGTGCTACGCGCTGCGGATCGCCACCGTCCTGGCCCGCGAAGAGGGCTGGATGGCCGAGCACATGCTCATCCTGCGGATCACGGGTCCGGACGGCCGCGTCTACCACCTGACAGCCGCGTTCCCGTCCGCCTGCGGCAAGACCAATCTGGCCATGCTCCGTCCCACGATCCCAGGGTGGAAGGTCGAAACCGTGGGCGACGACATCGCCTGGATGCGTCCCGGTCCGGACGGACGGCTCTACGCCATCAACCCGGAGGCCGGCTTCTTCGGGGTCGCACCCGGAACCTCCGAGGCAACCAACCCGACCTGCCTGCACGCGCTCGACCATGACGTGATCTACACCAACGTGGCGCTCACCGACGACGGCGACGTGTGGTGGGAGGGGCTCACCGACACCCCGCCCGACCACCTGATCGACTGGCAGGGTAACGACTGGACGCCCGCGAGTGGCACTCCGGCCGCGCACCCGAACAGCCGCTTCACCGTCCACGCCTCCCAGGCCGAGTCGATCGCCCCCGACTGGGAAGACCCCGCCGGGGTGCCGATCGACGTGATCCTGTTCGGCGGACGGCGGGCCCGCAACGTGCCGCTGATCAGCGAGTCGTACGACTGGGAGCACGGCGTCTTCGTCGGGGCCACCGTGTCGTCGGAACAGACTGCGGCAGCCGAGGGTTCGGTCGGCGAACTGCGTCGCGATCCGTTCGCCATGGTGCCCTTCTGCGGCTACAACATGGCCGACTACTGGACCCACTGGCTCGAGATGGGCAAGCAACTCGGGGACAAGGCCCCTCGAATCTTCCAGGTCAACTGGTTCCGCAAGGCGCCCGACGGCCATTGGCTGTGGCCAGGGTTCGGTGAGAACTCCCGGGCGATCGAGTGGGCGCTGCGCCGGGTCAACGGCGAGATCGGCGCCACGGACGCCATCTCGGGACGGATCCCCGCCCCCGGCGACCTGAACGTCGAGGGCCTCGACATCAGCGAGGAGGACCTGGCGGCGCTCTTCGCCTACGACACCGGTTCGTGGGGACGGGAAGCCGCGCTCACCGAGGAGTACTTCAACCAGTTCGGCGACAAGACCCCCGAAGAGTTGAACACGCAACTGTGGTACCTGCGGGAGCGGATCGCGAAGGCCGCGCAGGCCTGATCGACTCCCAGCACAGTGGGCACCCGAGCAACGCGGGTGCCCACTGCTGCGTGATGGCCCTCTCGGTCGAGTCAGCTGCGCTCGGGTTGGGTGACCAGGCTGGTCCAGCGTCCCCGCAGGTAGGCGTTGGGGTAGCGCCCCCGCTCGGGGGAGCCGAGTTCCGCCGCGGCCCGCAGCGGCCACGACGGTTCGCGCAGGGCCACCCGTCCGAGCAGGACGGCGTCGGCGGAATGCTCGTCCAGCACCTCCTGAGCCTGGGCCGCCTCGGTGATCCGTCCGACCGCCCCGGTGGGCAGCCCGGCCGCACGGACGGCCCGCGCCAGCGGCACCTGGTAGCCGGGGTCGGTGGGGATCCGGGCCAGCACGTTGCCGGCCGACGAGACGTCCATGAAGTCGACGCCGCGGTCGGCGAGCAGCCCGGCCAGGCGGACGGAGTCCTCCACGCCCCAGCCTCCCTCCAGCCATTCGGTGGCTGAGAGCCGCACGAACAACGGCTTGGTCGCCGGCCAGACCGCGCGGACGGCGTCGACCACCTCCAGCAGCAAACGGGTGCGACAAGCGAAGTCGCCGCCGTACTCGTCCGTCCGATGGTTGGAGAAGGGTGAGAGGAACTCGAAGAGGAGGTAGCCGTGGGCGGCGTGAAGTTCGACGACGTCGAAGCCCGCTTGGTCGGCCCGGACGGCCGCAGCCGCGAACGACTCCACCACCTCGGCGATCTGCTCGACGCTCAGCTCCTCCGGCTCGGCCAGGCCCGGGAACGCCAGGGCCGACGGCCCGCCGGTGACCCAGCCGCCCTCCTCGAGGGGCACCGAACCGGAGGGACCGGGATGATCCCGATAGACCGACGCCTTCCGTCCGGCATGCGCGAGTTGGACGCCCATCGCGGCCCCCTGGGCGTGCCCGAACGCGACGATCCGCGCCCACGCCTCCCGTTGGGTGTCGTTCCAGAGCCCGGAGTCCTCGGGGGAGATCCGTCCCTGCGGCACCACTGCGGTCGCTTCGACGATCACCAGGCCGAAGCCGCCCGCGGCCCGGGCTCCGTAGTGCACCAGGTGCCAGTCGGTCGGGACGCCGTCGCGCGCCTCACACATGTACTGACACATCGGCGAGAGGAAGATGCGGTTCGGGATCGTGACGCCGCGCAGGGTGATCGGATCGAACAAGGATGTCATGGGCTCAGGCTAGTCCGGCCGGCCCGTCGCTGCCGCCGTCCTGGGGCGCGGGGCGTTGCGTGCTGTTAACCGGGGAGGGGACGGCTGAAACACGCGCGTCGATCCGGCGTTACACCGCGCTCTTAGGCTGACGACGACCAGCAAGGGAGGGACGCGCTTGAGCTCTGCGATGTGGGATGCCCGGTACGCGGCCTCGCAGGTCTGGGATCTCGAACCGAGCCAGTTCGTGGCACAACCGCTGCAGAAGGTCCGCCGGGGCCACGCGCTCGACCTCGGCTGCGGCGAGGGCCGCCACGCGATCTGGCTGGCGAGCAAAGGATGGCGGGTGACCGCCGTCGACCAGTCGATGGTCGCCATCTCGGCGCTGCAGGGACGGGCGGCAGTCCTCGGCCTGGAAGTGGAGGCGCTGGTCGCTGACGCCACGAGCTACTCTCCGTCCCCGCACGCCTACGACCTGGCCTTGTTGGCCTATCTGCAACTGCCGGTCGAGGGTCTCAAACTCGTCCTCGGCGCGGCCGCCCGCGCGCTGCGTGTGGGCGGACGCCTCCTGCTCGTCGCGCACGATCAGTCGAATATCGACCAGGGCGTGGGCGGACCACAGGACCCCGACCTGCTCACCAACCCCCATGTGGTAGCCGGCATGCTGACCGACCTTGGACTGGAGGTGACGCGCGCCGAGGTCGTGCGGCGCCACGTGGACTCCACGGTGGGATTCCGGGTCGCCCTGGACCACGTGGTGGACGCCATCCGCCCCTGAGTCGCAGGGGCACCCAGGCCGTGCCCCGTCCGACTCCCCCACCTTGCGCCCCTGGGGTGACCCCCTCCGACCCTGCGCCCCCAGGGTGACCCTGCGCCCCCTATAGCACGCGCAAAGAGGCCCACGGGGCGCAAAGCCGCCCGGACAGGAGCCACGGGGCGCAAAGCCGACCCCTGCGCCCCCAGGGTGACCCTGCGCCCCCTATAGCCCGCGCAAAGAGGCCCACGGGGCGCAAAGCCGCCCGGACAGGAGCCACGAGGCGCAAAGCCGACCCTGCGCCCCCAGGGTGACCCCCTCCGACCCTGCGCCCTCTTGGGCCCCCCGGACCCTCCGCCGCCCCCGCAGCCGCCCGGCGCCCCCGGACAGGAGCCACGGGGCGCAAAGCCGCCCGGGAGGGCGTGCTGCCACACCAACCCCCTCCCCCAGCGAAGCCCGACGGCCTGTCACTCCAACGAGCGCACCGACCCACGTTCCTGCAACGGCATCGGGATCAGGCTGCGGGCTGGCCGCTCGTCGCTCAGCACCAGTTCCATGGCCCGCCGTCCCATCTCCAGGTACGGGATTCGCATGGTCGTGAGGGTGGGACGCAGGTAGGAGGCGAGATCCTCGTCATCGAAGGACACCACCGACACGTCCTGCGGGACCTTCAGGCCCCGCTCCTGCAACGCCTGGTAGGCGCCGAAGGCGACCCGGTCGTTGAGGCAGATCAGCCCGGTGAAGGGGACCCGCGCGTCAAGCAGCTCGTGCACGCCGGTGAACCCCAGGTCCGGTTCCCAGTACATGCCTTCGACCTCGCCGACCAGGCTGACGCCGAACTGCGCCAGCGCCTGATCGATTCCGGCGTAGCGCGCTCCGACGGTGGCGGAGACCTCGGGATTGAGCAACGCGGCCGAGCGCCCGATCAGCGCGATCCGCCGATGCCCCCGATCCAGCAGGCTGCGGGCAGCCTCCTGCCCGGCCCGGTACTCATCCGGAAGGACGCAGGGACGCCCGTCGGTGCTGACCGCGTTGAGGAGGACGACCGGCACGTCACTGGGAACCTCGGGCACGGTGATGCGCTTGGCTCCCATCAGCCCGAACACGATCCCGTCCGCCCGGCGGTCAAGCATGGCATCGAGCGCCTGGGCGACCTGGTCGGGGCGGTTCCCCGACTCCGCGATCAGGACGGTGTGCTGGCGCTGCTCGGCCACGTCCAGCAGTCCACGGATCATGGCTGAGGCGTACCGGGTGACCGTGACCTCGTCCGAGACGAATCCGACCGTCGCGGTCTTGCCCACCCGAAGCCCGCGCGCGGCCGGGTTGGGACGGTAGTTGAGTTGGGCAGCAGCGGCGCGCACCCGCTGGGCGGTCTCCTCCGACAGCCGAGTGTTGGGCCGGTCGTTCAGCACCATGCTGACGGTGGTCGTCGACACCCCACTGAGCTTGGCGACATCGGCCAACTTCACGCGCTTCGTCACATCGTCCCCCTCGCCCGCCATCATCGCAGCCGTCCTGCCCAGGCTGTTAACGCTCCCATCGACATCTTCTCCCAACCCTAGCGGAAACGTTTTAGCAGAGCCTTGCGCGACACCTCCCGCGCATGCTACTTTCATCCTGCTAAAAGGATTTAGCAGGTCGGACCCCCGGCCGGTTCAACGGACGAACCTCATTGGAGGCACACGTGATTACCCTCAAGACCAGGCTGGCGGCATTGGCGCTGGCAGCCGCGCTCCCCCTGACCCTCGCTGCCTGCTCCAAGGGCGGCAGCAGCAGCAACGCCGACACCACCCCGGGCGGCACGACCACCCTGACGATGTGGACGCACAACGCCGGCAACAAGACCGAGCTGGCCGCCGTCCAGCAGATCGTGACCGACTACAACGCGAGCCAGACCAAGTACAAGGTCGACGTGCAGGCGTTCCCGCAGGATTCGTACAACCAGTCCGTGGTGGCGGCCGCCGCTGCCAAGAAGCTCCCCTGCATCCTGGACATCGACGGCCCCAACGTCCCGAACTGGGCGTGGGCGGGCTACCTCGCCCCGCTGGAGGGCATGGACGACACCCTGAGCAAGTTCCTGCCCACCGTGTTGGGCAAGTGGAACAACAAGACGTACTCCTTCGGCTACTACGACGTGGCCTTGACCATGGTCACCCGGAAGTCAGTGCTCAAGGAGTACGGCGTCCGCGTCCCCACGATGGAGAAGCCCTGGAGCAACGACGAGTTCACCGCGGCCCTGAAGAAGATTCGTGACTCCGGCGACTTCGACTACCCGCTCGACATCGCCACCAGCTTCACCGGCGAGTGGTGGCCCTACGCCTACTCCCCCTTCCTGCAGAGCTTCGGCGGCGACCTGATCAACCGCACCGACTACAAGTCGGCCCAAGGCGCCCTCAACGGCCCCGAGGCCCTGGCCTGGGCCACCTGGTTCCGCAGCCTGATCACCGAGAAGTACGCCCCGCTCAAGTCCGGCGCCGACCCGGCCAAGGACTTCATGAACGGCAAGACCGCGATCCTCTACAACGGCAGCTGGACGGCCGTCGACACCCGTAAGAAGTTCGGCGACGACATCCTGTTCCTGCCGTCGGTCGACCTCGGCAAGGGCCCGAAGATCGGTGGCGGCTCCTGGCAGTGGGGCGTCTCGCAGAACTGCTCCAGCCCTGAGGGTGCGCTCGACTACATGAAGTTCTCGGCTCAGGACAAGTACGTCGCCGGGGTCGCCAAGGCCACCACGAACATCCCGGCCACCGACGCGGCGGCCGCCATGGTTCCCGGCTTCGAGGTCGGCGGCGAGAACGACATGTTCCGGCAGTACGCCAAGGCGAACGCGGTGCTCCGTCCGGTGACCCCGGGCTACCCCTTCATCGCCACCGAGTTCACCAAGGTTGCCCAGGACATCCTGAACGGTGCCGACCCGAAGGCCGCGCTAGACACGGCGGTCAAGAACATCGACGCCAACCAGGAATCCAACAACTTCTTCCAGTGATGCAACGCCCCTGGGACGCGACCTGAGGGTCGCGTCCCAGGGGGGCTCAATCGAGAGGACCTCCATGAGCGCCACCGCCGCCGCCACAACCGCCCCGGCACCCACCTCACCCACAGCCCGCACCTCCTCCCACAACGTCGACAAGCGCTCCGGCAGCACCGCGCTGCTCATGCTGTTGCCGGCGGGGGTACTGATGGTCACCTTCCTGATCATCCCGATCGGCCTCACTTTCGTGCTGGCTTTCACCAACGCTCGCCTGATCTCCCCGGAGCCCGCCAAGTTCATCGGCGTCGCCAACTTCGTCCGCCTCTTCGAGAACGACACGTTCTGGAAGTCGCTGATCAACACGGTGGTGTTCGCCGTCGTGGTCGTCCCGGTTCAGTCCGCCGTGGCCCTCGGGCTGGCGGTGTTGATCAATACCAAGATGCGCGGTGTCAACTTCTTCCGAACCGTGTACTTCCTGCCGGTGGTGACCTCCATGGTGGTGGTGTCCATGCTGTGGATGTTCATGTACCAGCCGAACGGCCTGATCAACGCGCTGCTCGCCAAGTTCGGCATCCTGGGTCCCGACTGGCTCAGTGACCCCAAGACCGCACTGTTCGCCCTCATCGTGATGTCGATCTGGCAGGCGTGTGGCTTCCACATGGTGATCTGGCTTTCGGGCCTGCAGACGATCCCCGGCGAACTCTACGAAGCGGCCTCCCTGGACGGCGCCGGTCGCTGGCAACAGTTCGCCCACGTCACCTGGCCAGGTCTGCGCCAGACGGCCATCTTCATCCTGATCACCATCACCATCGCGGCCTTCTCACTGTTCACGCAGGTGAACATCATGACCCAGGGCGGCCCGCTCGACTCGACCTCGACGGTGGTCTTCATGGCCGTCCGGACCGGTTTCCAGCAGCAACAGACCGGGTACGCCGCGGCGATTTCCCTGGTCTTCTTCGTGATCGTGTTGGCGGTCTCCCTCCTCCAGCGCTACCTGACCCGTGACAAGGAGGCCGGACGATGAGCACCACCACCGCCCCCGTGGCCGAAACCCGACGCAAGAAGGCTCGCCCCCACTCCCTCGACAAGCGCCAGAGTCCGTTGTCGGTCGCCCTCTCGACGGTGCTGCGGCTCTTCCTGGCGCTGATCTTCGGCCTGCCGCTGGTCTTCATGATCGTCTCGAGCTTCAAGCCCGACCTGCAGATCTTCGCCGACCTGGGCTCGTGGAACGCCTTCCTGCCGGTCGGGGAGCTGAACGTCGACAACTACCTCGGCGTCTTCGAACGGGTGCCGTTCGCGACCTTCCTGATGAACTCGGTCATCATCTCGGTCGCCACCGTCGGCCTCGGCCTGATCGTGAACTCGATGGCCGCCTTCGCGCTGTCACGGATGACCTTCAAGGGCCGCAAAGTGATCCTCGGGGTGATCCTGGCCACGCTGATCGTCCCCTTCGAGACGATGGCGCTCCCGCTGCTCTGGTGGGTCAACGTCCTGCCGTGGATCGATGAGAACGGCCTGTCCCAAGGCTGGCTGGACACCTACGCCGTCCAGATCGTCCCGTTCGTCGCCAACGCCTTCTCGATCTACCTCTTCTACCAGTACTTCGACTCGATCCCGAAGGAGCTGGACGAAGCGGCGCGCGTCGACGGAGCGGGCTGGTTCCGGATCTATCGCAGCGTCATCATGCCGCTGGCCGGACCGGCGATCGCCACCGTGGCGATCCTCACCTTCCTGCCTGCCTGGAACTCCTACCTGTGGCCCCTGATGGTGGTCCAGAGCGAGGAACTACGCCCTGCCATGGTCGGCATCGACTACTTCAAGCAACTCAACGTGTCGTGGGGACAGATCATGGCGTACGCGAGCATCATCACTGTTCCGGTCCTGGCGATGTTCATCGCCTTCCAGCGGGCGTTCATCAACTCGATCGCGTCGTCGGGGGTGAAGGGCTGATGTTCTCGCTACCGGACTCCTGGGTGTGGGACTTCTGGACCGTCGAGGACGGCGACCGCTACCACCTCTTCTTCCTGTACGCCTCCCGGGCGCTGCACGATCCGGAAGCCCGGCACTACCGGGCGTCGGTCGGGCACGCGGTGTCCAGCGACCTGGTGTCGTGGGAGCGGGTGGCCGACGCGCTGGTGCGCAGCGACGCCCCCGCCTTCGACGATCTGGCCACCTGGACGGGATCGATCATCCGGCATCCCGACGGCACCTGGTTCATGTTCTACACCGGTGCCACGATGACCCCGGCCGGCAACGTGCAGTCGATCGGGGCAGCCACCTCATCCGACCTGATGACGTGGCACAAGCTGCCCGGGCCGCTGGTGAGGGCCGACGCACGCTGGTACGAGACGCTGGCCGACGGGATGTGGCACGACGAGGCCTTCCGCGACCCGTGGGTGCTGGCCGATCCGGACGGGAACGGCTGGCACCTGCTGATCACGGCCCGGGCCAACCACGGCGCGGCCGATGACCGGGGCGTCATCGGACACGCCTGGTCGCCGGACCTGCTCCGGTGGGAACTCCGTCCTCCCTTGTCGGAGCCTGGTCAGGGGTTCGGCCAGCAGGAGGTCGTCCAACCGCTCACGATGGGCGGGCAGGACTTCCTGATCTTCAACTGCCTGGGCGGTGACCTGTCGGCGCAGCGACGGATCGGCACGACCGGCGGGGTGTGGGCAGCTCAGGCAGCGGGGCCGCTGGGGCCCTACGACTTCGCCGGGGCCCAGCTGCTCACCGACTCCTCGCAGTACGTGGGCAAGGTCGTCAAGCTTCTGGGCACCGACGATGACCACGTCTTTCTGGCCTTCAACAACGAGGGGCCGGACGGTTTCGTGGGAGGCATCGGCGATCCGCGTCCGATCCGGGCAGAGGCAGGCCGTCTCGTCATCGGTTGAGTCATGGGCGCGGATCGGGGCACCTGGCCCGATCCGCGCCCATCCCCGCCTGGCCCCCATCCCCGCCTGGCAGCCATGTCCGCGGTGGCCACAACCGCTCCGGGCCGGCTCACGCTCGAGTGGAGCACGGTCCCTCGCGGTGGCTTCCGAGCCGCTTCGATTAGGTACCAGCCGCCAGTGATGAGTCAATGGGGCATGGATGATCTGTACACCAAGAGCGGTCGGCTGCTCCAGCGGTTGGGAAACCGCCTCCATTCCCGGTCGGGGAGCTACCTCGGACAACTCCTGAACGGGAAGCTGTTCGATCCTCACGGACGGTACTGCGGCACCATCGTGGGTGACCGAGTGGTGTACCGGACGATCGACAGCGCGTCCACCACGGGCGCCTCGGTCGCCGCGATGTGCCCCGCCAGCACGGGCGCCAATCGCACCGGCTCGCCCCTGTGGGGCACGGAGCCACCCCTTGCGGACTGATCGACTCCACGGACGGCTCCCGAGCGGCTGACCGGCTGCTGCTCGTCAGCCGGCGGTCGGGAGAGGATTCAGGGAGTCCCCATCGCCAAGGCCCGGCCCAACGTCGCCGGGTCGTCGAGAATGCCGACGATGTAAGCCGCCACGTCGGCGCGAGGTATCCGGCTCTTCATGGGTCGGCCCTCAGCCGTCTCCTGGGCCACGTAGGCGCCCGTGGCGGGGTCATCGGAGAGCCCGCCCGGACGCACGACGGTCCAATCGAGACCAGAATCCGCGACGGCGGCCTCCTGCTCCGCGTGGTCGGCCAGCGCGCGTCCCAGAACCGCCTTGGCGAAGACCCGCGCCGGGGCCGGCATGAGCTGCATCGAGTCGCCCACGCCGAGTGATGAGTGGACGATCAAGCGCCGGACACCAGCGTCCCGCATCGCTGCGATGATGCTCCGGGTGACCTCGGCGCGGTGCCGGTCGGAGCCGGTCGCACCGCCGACGCTGACAACCACCGCGTCAGCGCCGGACACGGCCGCCTGGGCCACCTCGGCGTTGAGCGCGTCCCCGGTGAGGTAGCTCACACCCCCGATCGGCGCGGGGGCGCCGTTGCGTGACAGGCACGTGACCTGATGGCCCGCCTCCGCCGCGATCCGGACGACCTGAGCGCCCGTCCCCCTGCTGCCCCCGACGACCGTCATCCTCATGGGCCCATTCAACCCGGTTGGGCAAACGGCCGCTGGATCAGGAGTGGAATCGGTGAGAGACCGCCCAACGCGGCGCATGGACGGCCGGACGGTCGGCCCGGACGCCGCGTACGCTCTGCCTCATGATGGTCCGGAACCACCACGCTGGCTGTTGCGGCCACAATCCCACGCGTCCCGACGGCAGTGAGTGGGCGCACGTCCTGACCCTCCATGACGGAAGCGTGGTGTACGCCGACACCCCCGCCGAGGTGCTCGACGAGCTGATACCCGGCTACGCGCGCCTCGACGAGCCAGGGCGACGAACCGCTCGCATCGGACACGCCGAACGCCTCGCCCAGACGGCGCAGGAGTCGCGGATCGCCGCCTCGGCCGCAGCCGGCGACCTCGACCCCACCGACCCGGAGGCCGCCGGCCTGCTGATCCTCCTGCGCGCGCCGCGCTCCCTCCCGTTGGCACTGGAGACTGAGGACGCCCCCGGCGACCCTGCGCCGTGGCTGGGCGACCCAGCTCTCATCCTGGTGACGACCACCTACGCTCCCCACAGCGACGCCGCGCCGGTCGCGGGAAACGTGGCGTGGCTCGACCCGTCCACCGACGACAGCTACCTCGGCTCGCTGCGGGACACCGGGCTCTTCAGCTACTGGACCGCCTGACCCACGCCCACCTTCGCCGGCCACCCCGAGGATTCCCCCGAGCTGGACGAAGCGGACAGTCCAGTGAACCTTTCCGTCAGCCGTGACGCACGGCCTGCTCGTACTCGCTGCGGAAGGTCGCCAGCGAGCTAGCCAGGACGGTGGCTGCGCCGTCCACCAGACCGCAGCGCCCGGATCCGGGCAGGAGCCGGGTGAAGTTCTCCAGCGCCTCCAGATCAGCGGGACGGCCGGCGCCGGCGTCGATCCGCTCCAGCAGCCTCGAGACCTGGTGAGTGCCGATCTTGCAGGAGGGGCACTGGCCGCAGGAGTTGGCCGCGAAGAAGGCGACGTACTCGGCGGTCTTGCGCAGGATGCTGGTGCCCTCGCCGACCACGATCATCGCACCGGTGCCGAGCCGGGACCCGCGGGCCGCCAGGCTGTCGAAGTCCAGCGCGATGTCCAGGTCGCGGTCGGTCAGCAGGGTGTTCGACGGCCCGCCGGTGAACACCGCCTTGAACCCCTTGCCGGCAAGCATTCCGCCCCCGTAGCCGAACACCAGCTCGCGCAGTGACGTACCCATGGGGAGCTCGTGCAGGCCCGGCCGCAGCACGTCTCCGGACAGCGAGTACAGCTTCGTGCCGACAGCGTTCCCGAGGCCCAACTCGCGATACCAGTGGGCGCCGTGGCGGAGGATGTGGGGGACGTGGGCAAGGGTCTCGACATTGTTCAGTAACGTCGGTGCCCCGTGAACGCCCCGTTCGGCCGGGTAGGGCGGCTTCAGAGACGGGAAGGGGAAACCCCCCATCACGTTGGCCACCGCTGCGGTCTCTTCACCGCCGACGTACAGCCCGGAACTCTCGCACACATGCAGTTCCACCGGTGAGCCGACCAGTTCGGCAACCTGATCCAGCAGTGGGTGCGCCGCCCACGCGATCGCGGACAGGCGCAGCGCCACGACCGACTGGTCCTCGCGTGGATTGACGTACAGCGCGATGTGGTTGGCTCGCACCGCCACCGCGGCGATCAGCGCACCCTCGATCACCTGATGCGGAGTCCTGGACAGGAGGAAGCGGTCCTTGAACGTGCCGGGCTCGTCCTCGTTGCCGTTGCAGACGATCCATTTTCCGCCGCCCTCAGGGTTGGGCGGCTGGGCCGCCACCGCCGCCCACTTGCGATGGGTGGGGAAACCCGCACCACCCAGGCCGCGCAGCCCTGCGGCTTCGATCGTGGGCACGATCGCGTCCGGATCGGCCAGCGCGTTCTTCAGCCCTTCGCCGCCACCCACGGCGAGCCAGCCGGGCAGGTCGGCGACGACCTGGATCTCGGGGGCGGTCAGTACGGCGTTCATGCGCCCCTCCGGCGGTCGCGTACCGGGTCGAAATTGCTGTAGGACGGGAAGAGCAGCGGCGCCTTTCGATCCAGCGGCAGCCGTTGGCTCTCCATGGCGCGACGCCAATCGGCCAGGTGCGTGAGCCCGACATTTCGTGGTCGCTCGCGCCTGGCGTCCGCGGCCGCGCTGGCCCCGGCCAGCCGTCCGAACACGACCAACTCCAGCAGGGCGTTACCCATCATCCGGTTGCGCCCGTGCAGCCCCCCGGTGACCTCCCCGGCTGCCAGGAGGCCCGGCACGGTGGTGTGGCCCGCGGCGTTGATCTCGACTCCGCCGTTCTGATAGTGGAGCGTGGGCCGGATCATGAACGGTTCCTCGGCGGGGTCGAAGCCGGCGCGGCGCGCCAGGTTGCGTAGCGTGACCAGTTCGCGAGCGAGGATCCCGGGCTTGGCCCGCTCCAGGCTGGGGGTGTCCAGGAACACCCCGACCTTGCCGTCGCGCGCCACCCCCCGGCCTTCGGCGATCTCCCGCAGGATGGCCGAGGCGACGATGTCGCGGGGCTGCAACTCGTCCACGAAGCGCTGCCCCAGCCCGTTGACGAGGACGGCGCCGGAGGAACGGGCCGCTTCGCTGACCAGTTGGCCTTCCAACGGCCCCGGCCAGGCAATGCCGGTCGGGTGGTACTGGAAGCTGCCGACGTCGCGGAGCCGGGCACCAAGCCGATAGGCCAGCACCAGGCCGTCCGCCGTCGCGCCGTAATGGTTGGACGTTGGGAAGCCGGCCAGATGCAGCCGGCCCGACCCACCGGTGGTCAGCACCGTGACCGCGCTCCGCGCCACCACCGCCCGGCCACGAGCCAGGTCGTGCAGCACGGCCCCGGCGCAGCGGCCGCGATCATCGCTGAGCAATTCGAGGGCCGGATGGCGCTCCAGGATCGTGATGTTGGACTGCATGAGCGTGCCCTCACGGACCGCGCGCATCAGTTCCAGGCCGGTGAAATCGCGGTACGACAACAGCCGCGCCGCGCTGGCTCCGCCGGGCGTCTTGCGCAGCAGCGTCCCGCCCATGCGCTGGCTGCCCTCGGCCAGGTCGAAGTTCATTCCTTCCCGGATCAGCCAACGGATCGCCGACGGCCCACCCGAGACCAGAGCAGCCACCAGTTCCTTGTCGGCCTTGAAATGCCCGGCACGCAGGGTGTCCTCGAAATGCCTCTGCAAGCTGTCATCGGCACCGACAGCAGCCTGAATGCCGCCCTCGGCCATCACCGTGTTGCTGTCGCCCAGGCCCAGTTTGGTGGCCACCAGCACCCGGGCACCGGCGCGGGCGGCGGTCAGCGCAGCAATGCAGCCGGCCCCCCCGCCGCCGATCACCAGCACGTCGGCTTCCAACGTGGGCGCACCGGCGATGTCCACGTCCTGCAACAACGAGTCCGACTGCAGGAGCCTGGTCAGGGCGCTCGGGCAGGCCTCCCCGGCGTTGGGTCCGATGACCAGCTTGCTGCGCGCGCCACGCTTGCGATCCGGGTGGAACCGGTCCAACAGCTCCTTCACCGGCAGGTCCAGTTGTCGCGAGTCGGCCGGCGCTGCCTCCCGCCATGCCGTCAGTGCCTGGTCGAAGCCGATTCCTGTGCTCATCGGGCGTCCTCAGCGTCGGGGGCCGGCGGCCTCGCACCGGGAGCATCGAGGTCAATGGGCTGCTCGCCGGCTTCCAGCTCATGCAACCGCATGATCAGGTCCGAGGGCCGCAGGGTCATCGCGGCGGTCATCCGGCGGACCAGTTGCCCCAGGTGCGCCGGGTCGATGTGTTCCGGGCAGGCGGCCACGCAGAGGTTGCACTGCACGCAGTCATCGAACAGTTCGGCGGCGGCGTACGTCTGCCCCACCGCGGCCAGGTTCACCATCTGTTGGACCTGGATGCCCTTGGGGCAGGCCGAGTCGCAGCCACCGCAGTGGCGGCAACGCTCGGCCTCGGGGAACAGTTCATCGATGCGGGCAATCGCGTCCCAACTGTCACCAAGGGCGTGGAGGTCGTAGGGGTGCGGGCGGGAACCGCGGGAGAGGTTGATGAAGGCCACCTGGAGGCCGTCCTCGACCAGGGTTTCGCACGCCAACCCCGTCTGAGCCAGCCGCTCGCCGGGACGCCGCACGAGCACCCGGCACGCGCCGCACACGCCCTGCCCCATGCAGCCCACGTTCTCGGTCAGCGGCAGCCCGGCAGCCACCCAGGCCTGCAACAGTGAGGTCCCTGGTTCGCCTTCGATTGGGTGACCGTCGATCACCAGCCGAGCCGTTGCCATGGCCAAGAGTAACCCGCGCCGCGACGCACGGGCTGCTAATGCACCAAGACCCGAACAGGGCACCGCGCGGCGGCCGCTCGGGGCGATCACTGCCAACCGTCGACGCCATGGCTTGCGGATTTCCGTCAGTCGTTGCGGGAGGCTTTCGCGATGGCGTCGGCCAGTTCAGCGGGCTTGGACCACATGGGCCAGTGGCCGGTGGGCAGGTCGAGGTAGGTGACGTCGGAGTAGTCCAGAAGGGCTGCCAAGTAGGGCACTCCCTGGGCGGCGTAGTCCTGGTAGGCGCTCGCCGGAAACGCGGTGCAGATGGCGGTGACCGGAATCTGATGCCGTGCGTCATTGGTGAGTTGGACGGCCTCGGTCACGATGCTGGCCGGTTGCGGGACTGCGCGTTCTCGGAACGTTTCCAGCTGGGCGTCGGTCAGGTCGGTGAACGAGCCCCCTTCGAGAAGGCCGCGCCAGGCATCGGCGAGGGTGAAGTCGCCGACCTGTTCTGCGTTGAACGCCAACCCCGGCCTGGGTGGTGCAGTGTCGACGAGGACGAACCGGTCGACAAGTTCCGGCCGGCGGTCGAGGGCGAGGGTGCCGGGGAACGATGCCCCGCTGTGCACGACCAGGATTCGTCGGTCTGCGTCGACGTCAAGCGCCGCCTCGATGGCGGCGGCCTGATCAGCCAGCGTCACCGTTGCCTGGTCAGGGTGGTCGGGGTCAAGCCCAGGCAGGGTGATTGCCGCCGCGTCGAAACCGCCCTCCCGCAGTGCGGAGACCACGTCGGCCCACGCCCACTCCCCCAACCAGAAGCCAGGCACCAGCACGATCCGGGTAGTCATGACGTCCACGCTATTGGACGGCGCCGACAAAGACGACCCTCGCCTGCCACTCCAGGCACGCGGGCTGGCTCGGATCAGAGGCCGACAGTCGTCATGGCGTCACCGTCGGAAGGTCAGGTGCGTGGTGCCGCTCGGGGCGGAATCGACTTCCACCTGGTAGCCGGACTCCCAGCCGCGCAACTCATCCCAGAGCCGGATGCCACCTCCCAGCAGGATCGGCGCGATGGCGACATGCAGTTGGTCGACCAGGCCGGCCTTGAGGAAGTCACGCACGACGGTCGGGCCGCCGCCGATGCGGACATCCTTGCCATCGGCGACTTCGAGCGCGCGATCGAGGACCTGGGTCGGAGTCGCGGACAGGAAGTGGAATGTCGTCCCCCCGGCCATCTCGAGCGAGGGCCGCGGGGCGGTGTGCGTGAGCACGAAGACAGGGACTCGGAACGGCGGCTCCTCGCCCCACCAGCCCTGCCAATCGGGGTCGTCGGGGAAGTCGTGAAGACCGAACATGCCCGCACCCATGATCTCTGCTCCGACCTCGGCGAAGTACGCCCGGGCGTAGTCGTCGTCAACCCCAGTCGTGCCTTCACCACTCGTCTCGTGCAGGACGCGCTCGCGGAACGTCCGGGTCGCCACGTAGGCGGCGACCAGGCGCGACCAGTCCTCTCCCATCGGACTTTCGGGTGTCTGGTCGGTCGTGGTCGCGAACCCGTCGAGCGAGATGTTGAGATCGACACGGACGGCCATGAACACTCCTCCACGCAGCTGCCCTCACCCTAGTGAGGGCTCCGACGCTGTCAAGGAGGAGACATGGCTCCGGGGACGAGGGCGCGCCACCACCTGCCTACCGGTACTGGAGCGTCCCGGAGTCGGCGAGCGTGAGGGTCAGCTTGTTCCCCGTGATGGCGAAGCTGGCAGTGCTGGCGAGTCCGGTGAGGTAGAGGTCGCCGTAGGAACCTTCCTCACAGGCCACGATCGTCGCCGGCCCAGGGATCAGGCTCAGGCTGCCACTCGCGCCCGCCGGGTCGGACGGGGAATAGGTCCCGCTGACCGTGTTGCAGTCGGCTCGGGCTGTGAACGTGCCGTCGGCGCCGAACTGGATCGTGTAGTTGGCCTGCAGGGCCTCTGGAACAGCCCCCTCGAACGGCGGCGTGTGAAGGGCAAACGCTGTGAGGTGCCAGGTGCCGCTGGTCAGGCCCGGGCCAGGGGTCGGGGTCTGCGTGGGGGTTGGCTTCGGCGTCGGCGGAGGCGTCGGAGTGGGAGTGGCCGACGGCGGGCGCGTGGGGGTCGGGGTCGGGGTCGGCCGGATCGAGGAGGCGCTCGGCCTCGGTGTCGGCGTGGCCGTCGCGGTCACCGTCCGCGTGACCGTCGGGACGGGGGTCGGGGTGGCCGTCGGGACGGGGGTCGGGGTGGCCGTCGGGACGGGGGTCTGGGGTGGGGGTCGGGGTGGACGCGACCGTGGGTTCAGCCGTCAGGTCGTCGCTGGGTGACGGGCTCGGGGGCGTGACCGACGTGTAGTCCAGCCGTCCGCCGTCGGCGAGGGTGAGGCTCATCCCGGTCGAGGCGACGTTCCAACCGCGGACCTGACTCAGCGTGCCGGCGTAAAGAAAATCGAAGGACATCTCGCCGCAGAAGGCCATGGTCATCGGTCCGGGCGTGATGGTGAGCCGGTCCGATCCTCGGGCCTCCCAGGATCCGCCAAGCTGGTTGCAGTCGGCCTGCGAGCTGAACGTGCCGTCCTTCTCCAACCGGATGGTGTAACGGGCCTGAAGGTCCGCCGGCACCGTCCACTGCCAGGAGGGGTTGTTCTCTCCGACCGAGACCAGGTACCAGGTGGTGGCGGTCAGCTTGTCCGTGGGGCTGCCGGCGCACCCAGCGAGGATGAGGAAGCCGCTCAGCGCGAACAGCAAGGACATCGTGATTGCTCTTCGCACGCCCGCTCCCCTGTGTGGTCAGTAGACCAAGGGTGCCTCCCCGGACCGGCGACGGCATCACCCCGCCAGGGTGATTCCCGCCCAGTTCACCACCCTCCAGCCTCACCGCCTGGCCGCGAAGTCAGACCAGAAGGAGTCCACGTCCCGCTGACTCAGACGTTCGCGCCCCGGAGCCGGCTCCGACGTGCTCCTTCACGAGCGCTGCGGGGGACCCTATTGTGTGGCCATGTCATTCGGCGCGTGGTTGGTGCTCGTCTTCGTTGTGGTGCCCCTGCTCAGCGCGGCGGGCTGGGCCCTGGTCCGAGCATCGATCGTCCGGGTCCCGATGGGGTCACTCGGCCTGCTCGTCGCACACGGAAAGGCGACGGACGAAGCGCTCCCGCCCGGGATCCACTGGGTCCCCGCACTTCGCAGGCGGCAATGCGTGAGTTACCCGGCAGTCGAGCTTTCCTACCGCGCGAGTGCGGATCCTGCCGTAGCCGGTGTGGTCGAGGGGGGTGGTCCGCCGCTCAAGGTCGTGCTGGGCGACCGCGCCGAGGCGGTGGTGAGCTATACCGTCCGATTCCGCTTGGAGACCGATCAGTTGCGACTGGTGCACGAAAGGTTCGGCACCAGCGGCTACTGGTCCGCGGTGCGTGACGACAGCGCTGCCGCCCTGGCGGCCGTCCTGGCCGAGCCGGACGTGACGCTGGATTCGATCTACCCGGGCGAACGGGCGGCGTTGGAGGTGCGCCTGAAGGACCGCGTCGCTGCTGCCCTGGCAGATGACGGCATGATCCTGACCGACTTCACCCTGGGCGCCGTGGACCTGGGTCGCTCGGGGGAGACGGTGCAAGCCACCCTCCGCAGCCGCCTTGAACTTGCCCGGGAGGAGGCCGGCGCAGCCCTCCAGGCGCTGCGCGTGCGTCACGATGCCGAGTTGGCCCCCTACCTGACCGAGGTAGGCGATACCGCACTGCGCTATCGCGAGACCGAAGTCTGGCGCGATCTGCTGTATCGCCCCGAAAGCCTTCGGCTCTCCGTCCCGGTGGGATCGGCCGCGCACGGCAGCGAACCGGGGCACTTCCCCGCAACTGAGCAAGCTCTGGCCAGCGAGCCGAGCGGCACCCGTGAGTAAGCAGCCCTTGAGTCGCTCCGTCGACCGCTTCCTCGAAGTCCTCGCTGTCATCCTGCTCGGCATCGCGACCGTCGGCACCGCTTGGTGTGCCCTCCAGTCCCAACTGTGGTCCGGCGAATCTGATCGGATCGCGAACCTCGCCGCCACCGAGCATTCGGAGGCCAACCGCCTCTACGGGTTGGCGACCCAGACGATCGCCTACGACGCCACCATGGTCGCCAGTTACGCCCAGGCAGTCGCCTCCGGAAACGATAAGCTTATGAGCTTCTACCGCAACTCTCTGGTGCGCAAAGGATTCCTCGACCACCTCAATTCCTGGGAAACGCAGGTCAAGGCGGGCGGGACACCCCAGAACCTCCTCGACAACAAGCCCTATCTGGATGAGGTGCTTGGCCCCTACCGAGTCGCGCAGGACCAAGCCAACGCCGATACCAAGGCCGGCGAGGACGCGGGCCGGCTGGGTGACCTGTACACCCTGTCGACGGTGCTGCTGGCGGTATCGCTGTTCTTCGCCGGCGTCACGGCGTCCTTCCGCTCATCCACGCTCAGGGTCATCCTGCTGGCGGCCTGCCTGATCACCATTCTCATCTCCGCCGCTCGGCTGGCGGGCCTGCCCATCGCCTCGGCAACCTGGGGGATGCTGACCTCCGGCTGACCGTGATCGAGAGACCACGCCCGGCACTCGAGCGCGGCGGCCTCGTCTCATCTTGGCTGGTCGACGGACGACACGGCAGGCCCTCACGGCATCAGCCGTCCCCCACCGCTTGGTAGACCAGCACGGGGCAGCATCCACACACCACCCGCTTGAACCTGGGCGATTGTTAGGCTTCGCAGAGGGGCTCACTCTGGGACTACACGACCGGTTGGGCGTCAGGAACGAGGACACCATGCGAGAACACAGAGCAGCCGCGACGACCGCTGGGATCCTGTACATCATCGGGACCGTGGCCGGTGTCCTCAGCATGGTCGTGGCTATCACTCCGGTGAGCGGCGCGAACGATCGGCTTGCCGCCAGCCTGCAACACCCCGGGGCGGTCGTGACCTGCGCGCTGCTTGTGCTCGTCATGGGGCTCTCACTCGCGTTCGTCCCGGTGGTCCTCTTCCCGGTGCTGCGCCCGGTGGATGAGGTGCTGGCGATCGGCTACCTGGTGGTGCGAGGAGCGGTCGAGACGGCCTGCTATGTCTTGTCCGCGGTCAGCCTGTTGCTGCTCCTGCCGCTGGGCGAGGTGATGTCAGCAGGACCGGGCACGGCGTCACCAGCAGGACTGCGCCTGGGCAACCTTCTGCTCGACCATGTCGCTGTCGGCGCCGTGACCGCGCTCGTGTTCTGCCTTGGCGGGGTGATGTTCTACCTCTTGCTCTATCGGTCGCGCATCGTCCCCCGCTGGATCGCGGTGTGGGGTCTGGCGGCGATCCCGTTCTACGTGGCGGCCTACGTGCTCGCGCTGTATGGGGTCATCGACACTGACTCCGCGGCGCAGAGCGTGCTGTACCTTCCCCTGGCCGTGCAGGAGATGGTGCTGGCGGTCTGGATGATCGCGCGCGGCTTCCGTCCAAGAGCTGCTTCGCCTGCCTCGGACCCACCGACGTCGAGATCGTCGGCTACCCCTGATGAGGTGCACCCCTGACGAGCATCACCCCCACCCATCCCGTCGAGATCCTGATGGAGGAGTTCGGTGAGGAAGCATCAAACAAAGCGGGGAGTGCAGACGCCTCGCCGGCGTAGCGGTAGTAAAAGCCCTTGCCACGCCGGGAGGCCCGCGAGGGCGCCAGTACTCCGTCTTCCTCCAACCGCTTGAGCACCGTTCCCACGTTGCTCGCGTAGTCACCGACCAGGCTGGCCAACTCCGTGGAGCTGATCCGTCCGCGGGCCCTGGCATACGAGACTGTCACGCGCGGTGACCTGAACTCCGCGAT
This sequence comes from Propionibacteriaceae bacterium, assembly GCA_016717345.1. Lineage (GTDB taxonomy): Bacteria > Actinomycetota > Actinomycetes > Propionibacteriales > Propionibacteriaceae > Propionicimonas. Next base: position 248,344 of record JADKFR010000005.1, on the reverse strand, counting down.
GAGCCGTTCCGAACCGTCCCGGACAAGCCCGAACAGCCGAAATCGAACAGCGCCGAGGACTTCTCCGCGGACTACAACTGAGACCACAACTGAGACCAAACGCCGTCAGAGCCCAGGAAACGCCCCTCCCGAGAGAACCTCGGGAGGGGCGTTTCCCCTTGTCATGGCGGAGGTGCGGGGATTTGAACCCCGGATGGGGTTGAAGCCCCAAACCCGCTTAGCAGTGGGGCACAGCCGGGTTCCACGCTGTCCGTACATGGCTGTGGCTAGGCGTTTCGCTGATCTGGCGCGGGCCGGCGAACGACGTCGAAAGCGGGCAAATGAGACTAGAACTGAGACCACGCGACTATCGCCCACTGGCCAGCTCGTTCGATTCCGGAGGGAACTAGCGTCCGGACCTCAAGCTTGAGGCATGCGCGATCTCGGATAGCTTGGTGCGGTGCCGTTTCAGCCGGGCGACCGGGTCTTCGTCGATGAGTCCAAGGCGCACAGCTACTACATCGCAGAGCCGCGGCCGCGCAGCCGCTCGATCTCGCCGGAACGAATCGCGCGATCCGCAACTTGCTGAAGCCGGGCCAGCGCCGGATCCACTTCAAGAGCGAGAGCGACCCCCGTCGGCGTGGACTGCTCTCCGAACTCGGCCGCCTCGACCTGCGGACCACGGTCTACCAAGCCAAGGTAGGGAGCGACCGGGAAGGCCGGCGCCTGTGCCTCACCGCACTTGTCGAAGACCGCCTCACCGACCACGCAAACGAGCTGTTCATCGAGCGGGACGACAGCATCATCGCCTCAGACCGGCGCCTCATCCGCGACCACCTCGCCCGCCGATCAGCCCTCGACCAGCTCACCTACCGGCACGTCGCGCCGGGCGACTACCCGCTGCTCTGGGTGAGTGACGCCGTGGCCTGGTGCCAACAGGCCGGCGGCGACTGGCTGCGGCGAGCCGAACCGCTCGTCACGAGCGTGATCCGCCTCTAGAAATGCGCCAGCCTGGCTCGTCACACCGTCCGGAGGACTGCCAGGCTCACTTCGCGGGGCTACTGCCCTTTGCATGAACCAGTGTAGATCGATCCAAGCGCCATGCCAACGCCTCGGTTGACCTCGTTCGCATCGGATAGACGAAACCGAATCGCTTGCCTGGATGGGATCTCCGCACCCAAGACACTTGCTGGCCTGAGTCGAGCGCCTCCACAAGGCAGGTCACCCACGCGCGCAGCGCGGCAGATCAGGTCGCGGTCGGGCAGCCGACAGGCTACCGTCCGCGGTGCGGCAGAATTTAGTTGAGTGCGCGGCAGGGCGGCCGAGAAGGGCACCGTCCGCGCCGCCGCATTGAGCGAACCTCTTCGAGTCGGTCAGTGGGGGGCCTATCGCGAAGGACATGCGCAGCATGCTGGCGGCCATCAAGACCGGGGTGGAAGGTCGGGCTGCTTCAGCGGCCTGACCCGGGCCCGGGAGGGGCCACTCGATCCACGGCTCTGGGGCGACTCCCGGCTCTCGGAGACGCCCGGCAGCTCGCGGTCGGGGTCGAAGGACGGCATGACGGTGTGCATCGGGCGAGTCTCGGCGGTGCGGGCATGCACGCACCGGCACCATCTGGGCGGCCACCCCGGTTCGGGGGGACGTCCACGCGGCGCGCGGCATTTCAGGATGTTTCGTCGAGGGAGTGTGGCTGGTGCTCCATAGGGCTTCGTTGGGGTGTCGGGCAAGGCGAGAGCTCAGGCAGGTGGGCCGGTTCCGGTTCGCGATCGTTGCGAACTGAGTCCCTTCATAACCTCAAGCCAGGTCGAGGACCGTCCCCATCTACTCCACCAGCGAAGCGAGTACCAAACTGCGATGGCGCCAGCGCCGGCGGCGGCCAGCCAAGGGAACCATGCCCCGGCGTTTGACCATTGCGGCGTGTGAACAATGTTGTTCTCCTCGTCGTTGATCCACCCATTGGGCCGGAAGCTTGCGCGGACGGTGCCACCCTCAGCCACATCGCCGTCGAGGTAGATCGGGTCCTTCACGATCGAACCGTCATCGCTCACCCACCGACCAGTACTGCGACAGGGACCCCAACCGAACTCAGGTGCCTCGCAGCCGCCTTCGGTGTAGTTGCCCCAATACCGCGGCTCATCTTGATCGCTGACCTCCGCGACGCCGATCACGACGAAGCCCAGCGCGACGGCCGACATCACGCCAACGAACATGATGCGCCCTACTTGTCGGGCGCATGCATAGAGCTTGGACCAGTTCATCGAGCGGATTGTCCCACGTAGACGCGCAAGGCCGCTTGCCATCGATTTGAGGCTGAGCGCGCCCTAGGCACCCCGCAAACGCACGCCGGGAACGCGAACACCTCAACTCGCTCGTCCTGCCGGGCAACCATCCGACTCTCGGCAGATCCGGTCGTATCACGTGCATATCCACCATGAGCGGATCTTGGGCCTTCGCCAAGACAGCCAACCTATGCACGTCGACGTTTGCCTTCGCCTGCTCCCGGCTCGGTAACTCCCGTCCACCGCAACTCCCAACTCGCCGGACTTCTCAACGACGCGGTCGCCAGCTTCTGCGGCTCGGTGAGGCAACTGGCCGGCGACACGACGTCTGAACACTCCACGGCCTGAGCCGGAAGTTCCTTGCGAACGCGAGGGTTTGCCCTTGTCACAAGCACTTTGCCGACAACCCTTAGTGGCACCCGCTTTCCGAGCGGGTGCCACGCTCTGTGAGGCCGTCCAGACCGTTCATCGCCGTCCGCTAGCGTCCGCCGCCGTCCGCGCGATGGCCGTGTTCGATTCCCAACGGCATCGCAGATGAGACCACCACTGAGACCAAACGGCCCCAGGAGACCAGCAAACGCCCCTCCCGAGAGAACCTCGGGAGGGGCGTTTCCCCTTGTCATGGCGGAGGTGCGGGGATTTGAACCCCGGATGGGGTTGAAGCCCCAAACCCGCTTAGCAGGCGGGCGCCATAGACCGGACTAGGCGACACCTCCAAGAGTGCTGAGCCAGCCTAGCGGGGCTCAGCGCCCGGCGGCAAAGCAACCGGGCGGGAGCCCGCAGCCCCACCCCGCGAAGGGACTCAAAACCCCCCGAATCGATCAAATCGGCTTCACAGGGTAGAATCCTTGTGCCGAACGTGATAAAGGACGTGAGAATGCCGGTTGACCAAGGGCCCTCGACGGGTGATGACACCACATCGAGCGCACGAGTGACGGCCGGTCCCCCACCGTCCTATGGCGCACCTCGACGCGCCGCCGAGCCGGTCGACACGACCACGATGGGCGGGGCCGCCGGCTGGACGATTGCCGGAACCCTGATCCCCGGCCTCGGCCTCTGGCGAGCCGGTCATCGGGTCACCGGCGGGCTCATCATGGCCTTCGCGGCCGTCATTGTCGGCGGGTTGGTGGGCGTTCTCCTGGTCAACAAGATGGCGCTCGCCAGCGCCGCTGTGGATCCGGCCGTGCTCTACTGGGCCACCGCCGCGCTGGCCGTCCTCGCGCTCGGCTGGGTCGTCGTGATCGGCGCCACCTTCCTCAGCCTCAGGCCCCACCGTCCCACCCTCGGGCAACGCGTCGCGGGGGCAGCCTTGGTCGGCGTGCTGTCGTTCCTGGTGGCCGCTCCGATGGCGATCGCCGCGAACTTCACCTACACCACCGCGGGCCTCGTCAACGCGATCTTCGATCCCAGCGACGCCCAGAGCGCCACCAAGCCCACCATCACCAACCAGGCCGATCCGTGGGCCGACAAGGCCCGTCTCAACGTCTTGATCCTCGGCGGGGACTCGGGCAACGACCGGGCCGCAAGCCTGGGCGACCGCACAGACACGGTGATTCTGGCCTCGATCGACACCAAGACCGGCGCCTCCACGCTCTTCTCATTACCCCGCAACACCGCCCGAATGCCGTTCCCGGCCGATTCCGCGCTGCACAAGTACTACCCCAACGGTTTCTACGACGGGGTGAACCCCGCCAACGCGAACTACTTCCTCAACGCCATGTACCGCACGGTGCCGGCCAGGGTTCCTCACGATGCCCTCGGCCAGACCAAGAATTTCGCGGCCGACGTCATGAAGCTGTCGGTCGGCGAGGCGCTCGGACTCGACGTTGACTACTACGTCAAGGTCAACATGGACGGTTTCAAGGACTTCATCAACGCCCTGGGGGGCATCACGGTGAACGTCAACTACCGGGTGCCGATCGGTGGCCAGACCGACGCCCACATCCTCCCTGACAGCTACATCGAGCCTGGCCCGAATCAGCACCTCAAGGGCCGACTGGCGCTGTGGTACGCCCGCGGTCGCTACGGCTTGGACGACTACAGCCGCATGGAACGCCAGCGCTGCGTGATCAACGCGGTGGTACAGCAAGCCAGCCCGCAGAACGTCCTGCTGAACTACCAGAAGGTGGCCCAGGCCGGCGAAAAGACCATCCAGACCGACATCCCGCGCAGCATGCTGCCGGCCATGCTGACGCTCGCTGATCGGGTGCACGGCACCACGTTGCGGAGCGTCGTGTTCCGGGCCGGGGACGGCGGCTGGGTGAGCGCCAACCCGAACTGGGCGGCGGTGAAGACCCGGGTGAAGAAGGCCCTGAAGGAATCCGCGGCCAGCGCCGCGAAACCGTCGGCGTCGGCAACTGCCAGCGCCACAGCGAAGCCGTCCACGTCGGCCAAGCCGTCCGCATCACCCACGACGAAGGCCAAGAGCGACGACCTCGACAACGAGTGCGCCTACCACCCAGCTGAGTGAGGACATCCCGTCAGAAGTGCTGCTGAGCGCAACCCCTCAGCAGTGGGGCCTTCCTCAGGACTGATACCCCCGGTTGGCGTCCAGACGCCTCGCAATGTCGACGCCCAACGCGTTCAGGTCACCCGCGCCGCCACGGGGCAGCACGAGGGCCACACGTGAGCCATTTCTGCGATGCAGCGTGATGCGTCCCGTCGCTCGGGTCACCTTCACCACGTCCGACCAGTCGGCCGACTGCGTCCGTCCCTCGCCCTGAACGCGGAGCCGCTCGTCGTCCAGCACCACGGTGACCGCCATTCGACGTGCGGCAGCCAGGGCGACCACCACCAGCGTGACCGCCAGCACCAGCATCACGGCACCCAGGATCGGGAAGATCACGGGCCAGCCGAACCAGTTGGGCAGCATGACGAGCACCACCGCAAGGACGGCCATCCCAGCGGCCACAGCGAATGCCCGGAGCGGTGGTGGTGGCTTCATCTGGTGTGTCGTGGTCACAACGCAACGCTCCCCTGGTCGACATCGCCCGCCGGCGGCGAGGGTGGGATTCGAACCCACGGAGCTTTGACACTCGGCCGCTTTCAAGGCGGCTGCACTAGTCCACTATGCGACCTCGCCGGGTCGCCTCATCTTAGCGAAATGCGGCCCGCCCCCCGCTCCAACTTGGCGACATGCGCCCCGACCCCTTCCCGCTGCCCACTTTGCGCCCCGACCCCTTCCCGCTGCCCACTTTGCGCCCCTTGGATGACTTCGCGCGTGCTATAGAGGGCGCAAGGTCACTCACGGGGCGCAGAGTGCCGAACGAGACGGGCCCGAAGGTGGAAGTGGTCCCCGGCAGCACAGGAGGCCTGGTCTAAGGGCGTCACCCGCTGAGAGCGTGACAAGCTGAGTCCATGCGCATCGTCGACGTCACCGCCCCTGGGGGCCCAGAGAACCTGATCCTCACGCAGGCCCCGAAGCCGACGGCCGAGCCTGGCGACGTCGTGATCGCCGTCCGGGCGGCTGGGGTGAATCGCGCCGACCTGCTGCAGCGGCAGGGGTACTACCCGCCCCCGCGCGGCATCAGCGAGGTGATCGGCTTGGAGGTCTCGGGCGTCATCGCTGAGGTGGGCGACGGTGTCACCGGCTGGGCCACCGGCGATCCGTGCGTGGCATTGCTGGCCGGAGGCGGCTACGCCGAGTACGTCAGCGTGCCCGCCGGACAGGTCATCCCTGCCCCGCCGGGGATCGACCTCGTCACCGCCGCCGGACTGATCGAGGTTGCGGCCACGGTCGTCTCCAACTTCGACCACGTGCACCTGGCGGCCGGTGAGACGGTACTGCTCCACGGCGGGGCCGGCGGCATCGGCAGCTTCGCCATCCAGTACGCCAAGGCCCTGGGGGCGCGCGTGCTGGTCACCGCCGGGACCCCCGCCAAACGACAGTTCTGCCTCGACCTGGGGGCCGACGTGGCACTGGACTACCACGAGGACTGGCTGGCCGGGGTCCGCGACGCGACGGGCGGCCGGGGGGTCGACGTCGTGCTCGACGTCATGGGCGCCAAGTACCTGGAGTCCAATGTGGACGCGCTCGCCGCGGACGGACGGCTGGTGGTCATCGGCCTGCAGGGCGGACGCAAGGGCACCCTCAACCTGAACACCTTGCTCACCAAGCGCGGCACCGTGACCGCCACCAGCCTGCGCTTCCGTCCGGTCTCCCAGAAGGTGGAGATCTGCCACCACGTCCGCGACCGGGTCTGGCCGCTGCTGGCGGACGGGCAGGTCAAGCCCGCGCCGCAGACCCTGTTCCCGATGACGGACGTCGCGCAGGCCCATCGTCACCTGGAGTCGGGCGACAACGTCGGCAAGGTGATCCTGGTCTGGGAGTGACTGGCCGGCCCTACAATCGAGCGCACCAAGCGGGAGGTCCCCCATGCAGGTCGATTTCGCCCACTCGCCGCGATCCAGCGTCGGACTCGAGTGGGAGCTGGCGCTGGTCGACGCCGACACCTTGGAGTTGACCCCGGCTGCCGCCCCCATCCTCGCCGCACTCGGTGCCGGCGAGGACACCCCGATCCGCAAGGAATACCTGCAGGACATGGTGGAGATCGTCTCCGGGGCGCACGCCCGGGTCGGGGACGCGGTCGCCGATCTCGCCGAGAACCTGGCCCGGATCCGGACGGTCACCGACGACCTCGGGATCGCCCTGATGGGCTCGGGCTGCCACCCGTTCAGCCGCGCGGCCCTGCAGGAACCGTTCCGTGGACCCCGCTACGACGTCGTCAAGGAACGCACCCAATGGTGGGGACGCCAGATGGCGATCTGCGGCACCCACATCCACGTCGGGGTCGATCACCGCGACAAGGCGCTTCCCATCACCAACGGGCTTGCCCGGTTCTACCCGCTGTTCCTGGCACTGTCCGCCTCGTCGCCGTTCTGGGAGGGCCACGATTCGGGGTACGCCTCCCAGCGCACGATGCTCTTCCAGCAGCTGCCGACCAACGGCCTGCCCTACCGGATGACCCAGTGGTCCGAGTTCGAGGCCTACGCGACCGAGCTGCAGGAAGTCGGGATGATCAGCGTCCCGGGCGAGATCCGGTGGGACGTTCGCCCGTCCCCCCGATTCGGGACGGTCGAGAACCGGACGGGCGACTCGGTGCCGACCCTGGCCGAGTTGGGCTGCCTGGCAGCCCTCACCCAGAGCCTGGCCGAGTTCATCGCCCGTGACTACGAGGGGGACCGGGTGGTCGAAGACCTGCCTCCCTGGCTGGTCAAGGAGAACAAGTGGCGGGCCGCCCGCTACGGCCTCGACGCCGAGGTCATCACCCCCGACCGCCCCCAGCGGCTCCGCTCGCTGCGCGACTACCTCTCGGAGTGGCTGGACCGGCTCGCCCCGGTCGCCCGGGACCTGGGCTGCGAGCAGGAGTTGTTGTTCGCCAACACCCTGGCGACCCGAGGCGCCTCCTACGAGCGGCAGCGCGCCGCGGCCGACGCCCACGGAGGGGACCTGCGGGCCGTCGCGGCCCTGCTGGTGGCCGAGACCGGCGCCGTCACGCCGTTCGCCTGACGGGCCGCCGCGCCCACCGTCCGCCCTGACGGGCAGTGCCCGCCAGACCCTTGGGGCCGGGAGCGGCTAACCTGTCGGGCGTGAAACCGTTCCTGCTGCTGGCCACCCGCGATCACGATGAAGCTGCCGCGGCCGAGTACCGCTCGGTGCTGCGGCACACCGGGCTCAGCGCCGACAAGCTGCACCACCACCGCGTCGAATCCCAGCCCTTGCCTCCGATCGATCTGGACGACTACTCCGGCGTCCTGCTGGGAGGGAGCTCGTTCAACATCTCCGACGCCCAGAAGACGGCCGTCCAGCAGCGGGTCGAGGCTGAACTGGGCGACCTGGTCGACAAGATCGTCGACGCCGACTTCCCGTTCCTGGGGATGTGCTACGGCGTGGGGACGGTCACGACGCACCTGGGTGGGGTGGTCGACCGCCGCTTCGGGGAGCCGGTCGGAGCGACCGAGATCACGGTGACGCCCGAGGGCGCCGAGGATCCGCTGTTGGCCGGCCTGGGGACCAGCTTCCATGCTTTCGTCGGCCACAAGGAGGCCTGCAACGGCACCCCGCCCAACGCCACGCTGCTCGCCACCGGGACGGAATGCCCGGTGCAGATGTATCGGGTGGGCAGCAATGTCTATGTCACCCAGTACCACCCCGAGCTCGACGCGGACGACCTTGCCGCCCGGATGCGCATCTACCAGCACGCCGGCTACTTCGATCCCGCCGAGTTGGACGACTTGATCACCATGGCCTACAGCAGCGAGGTCAGCGGCGTCCAGCACGCGGTACTCCGCAACTTCGTCCAGCACTACGCCGGCTGAACCGGCTGCCACGAACCGACCGGCGGGACTCAGCCGAACGGGCGCAGGTGGTAGGTCCGGAACAGCACCGCCGCCTCGGCGCCCATCGCCTCGCCCTGTCCCGCGAAGATCCCGGCGAGCAGGTCCCGCGGCGCCGGGTGGCCCGGGATGTCGGCCAGGTACTCCCGATGTGCCTCGAGGGAGGCGATCGCCTTGCTGACCGCAGCCTCGTCCAGGACCAGGCCATGGGTGGGACGGGAGTCGCCGGCGACCAGCAGCCACGTCACCCCCCACTTCTCCAAGCCCTCGGAAGCCAACTCGGGAAACACCCAGGTGTTGTCGGCGTCGCGGATCGCGTCCACCGTGGCCAGGCCGGCGGCCCGATGATCAGCCTGGTTCAGCCCGGCAATGAAGTCGACCTCCCAGGAGCCGGTCACCACCACGTCCGGCCGGAACTCCCGGATGGCGCGGGCGATGTCGCGGCGCAGGTCGAGGGAGTAGACGAGGGTGCCGTCAGGATGGTCGAGGATCTGCAGGTGCTCGACGCCGACCACAGCGCAGGCAGCCCGCTGCTCCGCGGCCCGCAACGGACCCACCTCGGCCGGGGGCCGCTGCATGCCGGCCTCCCCCGAGGTGAGCAACAGGTAGCCGACCGTCACCCCCCGCTCAACCCACCTCGCCACCGCGCCCGACGTCCCGTACTCGACGTCGTCGGGATGCGCGACCACACACAGCACCCGCTGGAAGTCCTCGTCAGGGAGGGTCTCCATCAGCAGGTGCCCCGCAGATTCCGCCATGTCGCCACCCTAGGCGTCCAGGCACGCCTGCGGGAGTAGCAGTGTTGCGGGCCCGCACGGGGCGGACGGGCAGCGTCGGGCGACTCAGCAGGGACGCGTCTTGGGCGTGTTCTCGGCCGTCAACAGCGGATTCCGGACGACGGCATCGCCAAGCGCCTCGTCGATTCGCGCCAGGTATTCGGGCGGGATCACCACCCCGGTGGCCGCGACGTTCTCGACGACCTGCTTGGGACGGGACGCACCGATGATCGCGCAGCCGAGGTTCGGGTTCTGCAGCACCCAGGCCACCGCCAACTGGGCCATGGTGAGGTCCATCTCCTCGGCGATCGGACGCAACCGCTGCACCCGCTCGACGACGTCGTCGTTCAGGAACCGCTGGATCATGGCCGAGCCGCCCTTGCTGTCGGTGGCGCGGGTGTTCTTCGGCAACGGCTGCCCCGGCAGGTACTTCCCGGTCAGGACGCCCTGGGCGACTGGCGACCAGACGATCTGCGACACTCCCAACTCGACACAGGTCGGCACGACCCACTCCTCGATGACCCGCCACAGCATCGAGTACTGCGGCTGGTTCGAGATCAGCTGGAAGCCCAACTCCTTCGCCATGCCGTGGGCCGTCCGGATCTGGTTCGCGTCCCACTCGCTGACGCCGATGTACAGCGCCTTACCCTGCCGGACCACGTCGGCGAACGCCTGCATGGTCTCTTCGAGCGGGGTCTCATGGTCGTAGCGATGGGCCTGGTAGAGGTCGACGTAGTCCGTCTTCAGGCGCTTGAGCGAGCCGCTGATCGACTCCATGATGTGCTTGCGCGACAACCCGCAGTCGTTGTGGCCCCGCCTGCCGGTCGGCCAGTACACCTTGGTGAAGATCTCGATGGACTCGCGGCGCTCGCCGGCCAAAGCCTTGCCGAGCACCTTTTCAGCGACAGTGTTGGCGTACACGTCGGCGGTGTCGAAGCTCGTGATCCCGACCTCGAGGGCCGTCTCGACGCAGCGGGTCGCCACCTCGTTCTCGACCTGGGATCCGTGGGTCAGCCAGTTGCCGTAGCAGATCTCGGACACCTTGAGCCCGGAATTGCCGAGGTAGCGGAACTTCATGGACGTGCCTCCTGACGACGCTTCGAAGACTCGACCCTACCGCCGTTTCTTGCCCGGTCGGCGGTGGGGGCCCCGGCCGTTCGGGGTGGGTCTGGCCGGCGTTGAGTAGAGTGCTGCGGTGCGCTACGTCTCCACTCGGGGCCTGCCGGGCCAGCTCGGCAAGGGCTTCTGCGACATCCTGCTCGAGGGCCTGGCCCCGGACGGGGGGCTGTACCTGCCCGAGCAGTATCCGGTCGTCGACACTGCGACGCTGCAGCGATGGCGGGCACTGCTCGCCGACGAGGGGTACGCCGCCCTGGCCCACGCCGTCCTGAGCCTGTTCATCGATGACATCCCCAGCGACGACCTGCGCGGGATCTGCGAACGCGCCTACAACGACACCGTCTTCTCGGACCCCGCGATCGTTCCGGTGACTCGGCTGTCGGACGGGATCTGGCTGGCCCATCTCTCCAACGGCCCCACCGCGGCCTTCAAGGACCTGGCGATGCAGTTACTGGGCCAGCTCTTCGAGTACGAACTGGCCCGCCGCGGCACCGAGCTCACCATCCTCGGGGCCACTTCGGGTGATACCGGGTCGGCGGCTGAGTACGCGATGCGCGGACGGCGCGGCGTCCGAGTCTTCATGCTGACCCCCGCCGGACGGATGACGCCGTTCCAACAGGCCCAGATGTTCTCGATCGACGATCCGGCGATCGTCAATATCGCGATCGACGGCGTCTTCGACGACTGCCAGGACCTGGTGAAGGACGTCGCCGGCGACCTGGACTTCAAGCAGCGCTACCACCTGGGCGCGGTGAACTCCATCAACTGGGCGCGGCTGGTGGCCCAGGTCGTCTACTACGTCGCCGCCTGGCTGCGCGTCACCACCACCGACGCCGAGCGGGTCTCGTTCTGCGTGCCCACCGGCAACTTCGGCAACATCTGCGCCGGGCACGTGGCCCGCCAACTCGGCCTGCCGATCGACACCCTGGTGCTGGCCACCAATGAGAACAACGTGCTCGACGAGTTCTTCCGCACCGGCGTCTACCGGGTGCGGTCGGCCGCCGAAACCCACGAGACGTCCAGCCCCTCCATGGACATCTCCAAGGCGAGCAATTTCGAGCGCTTCGCCTTCGACCTGCTGGGGCGCGACGGCGAGCGGATCCGGGAGTTGTTCGGCGTCCAGTTGCCGCAGCGTGGGTGGTTCGACCTGTCGGACACCCGAGAGTTCGCTGCGCTCCGGGAGCGCTACGGCTTCGTCAGTGATTCCTCGACCCACGCCGACCGGCTGGCCACCATCGCGGCCACCTGGCACGAGCACCACGTCCTGATCGACCCGCACACCGCCGACGGCGTGGGGGTCGCCCGGCGATTCGTCGAGCCGGAGGTCCCGATGATCGTCACCGAAACGGCGTTGCCGGTGAAGTTCGCCGCGACCATCGTCGAGGCGATCGGGGTGGAGCCGCCGCGTCCCGCCGCCTTCCTCGGCCTGGAGGACCTGCCCCGCCGGGTGATCTCCCTGCCGCGCGACCCCGAAGCCCTGAAGTCGCTCATCGCGGACGTGGTGGACGGCAGGCCCTGAGCGCCCGGTGCCGCTCCGAGCGCCGTTGACCCCGTCCGGTCAGGGTCAGCCGGCCACGGTCAGCCGGTCAGGCGGCGCTCGAGCAGGTGGTCGATGACCGGCTCCTGCCCGCGATAGTCGCGGTAGGAATCCATGGCATCGACGGAGCCGCCCCGGGCCAGCAGCCGGCGGCGGAACCGCTCCCCGTTGGAACGGGTCAGTCCGCCGGTGGCCCGGAGCCAGACGGCCGTGTCGGCGTCCAGCACCTCCGCCCATAGGTAGGAGTAGTAGCCGGCGTCGTAGCCGCCCTCGAAACTGTGCCGGAAGTAGGCCGAGCGATAGCGCGGTGGCACCAGGGGCTCTGCCAGTCCCACCCGCTGCAGGGCTGCGGCTTCGAACGTCTCCAGCTGCTCGGGATCGGTGGGCAGCTCGGCGAGCGGGGTGGTGTGCCACTCCTGGTCGAGCAGCGCCGCCGCCAGGTACTCCGCCGTCTGGTACCCCTGTTGGAACAACGTCGAGGACACCAGGGTGTCGACCCACTCGCTCGGCAGCGGCTCGCCCGTCTCGTGATGGACGGCGTAGGCCCGCAGCAGCGACGGCTCGAGCGCCCACATCTCGTTCACCTGCGAGGGGTACTCGACGAAGTCACGCGGGGTGTTCGTGCCCGACTTCGAGGGATAGCGGACGTCGGAGAGCAGTCCGTGCAGGGTGTGGCCGAACTCGTGGAACAGCGTGATCACGTCGTCCCAGGCCATCAGCGTGACCTCACCCGCGGCCGGCCGCACCAGGTTGGCGTTGTTGCAGACCACAGCAAGCTGGCCCAGCAGGTGGTTCTGGTCGACGAGGTTGTTCATCCAGGCACCTCCGTTCTTGGACTCCCGGGTGTGGAAGTCGCCGAGGAAGAGCCCGATCGGCGAACCGTCGGCCTCATCGACCTGCCACACCCGGACCTGCGGGTGGTAGCCGCTGAGGTCCGTCCGTTCGGAGAAGGTGATCCCGTAGAGCGCTGTCGCGGCAGCGAACACTCCCTCGTGCAGCACCCGTTCCAGCTCCAGATAGGGACGCAGCCGGTTGGCGTCCACCTGGTAGCGCTCGGTCCGCACGAGCTCCGCCAGGTACTGCCAGTCCCACGGCTCCAGGGTGGCCCCCGGCGTCAGGCGCTGCAGGACAGCGTCCAGTTCGGCGGCCTCGGCGCGCACGTTGCGCCTCACGGCGGGCACCAGGCTGGTCAGCAGCTCCGCGACAGCCGCCGCCGACCCGGCGCAGCCGTCGGCGGCCACGTAATCGGCATGATGGGCGAAGCCCAGCAGGGCTGCCCGTTCGGCCCGCGCGCGAGCGAGGTCGATCACCAGCCGCCGGGTGTCGTGGTCGCCGCCCAGGCCCCGTCCGATCGAGGCTTGGAAGAGACGCTGCCGCAAGGCCCGGTTCGCCAGGGCTGCGAGCGGCCGCTGGCCGGAGGTGTTGTCGAGTTCGATCAGCCAGGCCGCCGGACGTCCCCGCTGGGCGGCCAGCTCTCGGGCCGCCCCGATCTCTGCGGGGGTGAGTCCGGCCAGGTCGCCGGCGTCATCCACCCACACGGCCGCGGCGTTCCGGCCGGCCATCACCTCAATGGTGAACGCCGACTGCAGCTCGGCGATCCTGGTGTTGAGCGCGCGAAGGGTCTCCTGATCGGCCGGTCCCAGCTGCACCCCGGCGCGTTCGAAGGCCAGCCGGGTGCGCGTCAGCCAGTAGGCCTGCTGGGGGTCGAGGACGACATCGCCCGCAGCCACTCGTCCGGCCAGCGCGAGCACGCGGTCGTACAGCGGACGGTTGAGGTGGATCGCATCTGAATGCTGCGCCAGCTTCGGGGCGATCACAGCGTCCAGGGCGTCGAGTTCGTCGCTGGTGTCGGACCACTTGACCGTGTAGTACGCCAGCACCGCCCGGCCCAACAGCTGTCCGCTGGTTTCCCAGGCGTCGATGACGTTGACTGCCGTCGCCGCCGAGGAATTCTGAGCGATGGCGGCGAGTTCGGCCAGGTGCTCGACCATCCCCGCCGCGATCGCGGGCTGGTAATGCTCAGTGCGGATCAGTCGGTAATCGGGGAGCTCGAACGGCAGGCTGGAGCGAGTGGCGAACGGGTTCGCGGAGTCGAGGAGCATGGCCCCATCCTCACCGTCCACCGGCGGGTCGCCAAGTCGAGGCGCGTTACGCCCCTGGCCTGACCACCAGGCTGATCACGACTCCGAGGGCCGTCCCCGCTCCGATCACCGCCAACCAGTCCGGCAGGGACATCCCCGGCGACGCCACCAGCACGACGTTCCCCGCCAGCAGGACGATGGCCGCCCAGGGCGCCCAGGTCACCCGGCGCCACAGCCACCAGGCACACAGCCCCAGGGACGCGGCGTTGAGAGTGGCAGCCAACCCCACCAGCGACCAGAGCCAGGCGCCCGCACCTCCCGGCGGCGGGCCGAAGTACAACCGGGCGCCGACCATCAGCCACAGCCCGGACAGGGCTACCAGGAGCGCGACGGCGACCAGCCGTCGGGTGCCCGGCCGGATGTTCGCCTGGTCGGAGGATGCCATGGTTCCCACGCTAGCGGTCGATCCGACCCCCCCCGGACGGGCACCTGCGCCAACTCGGCGTCCCCGAGCCGCCCGGCGGCTGCTGGCGGAGTCTCGGCCGACCACCGCCATCGGCGGCCGTCCGCCCAGCGGGGTCCGCTACTCGCAGAACAGCGGGGCACCGGCTTGGACGAGATCCGGCTGGTGGACACCGAGGAACCGCAGGGAATTGGGCAGGGTCAGGATCTGGCTGTCGTCGCCCAGGCCGGTGTCCTCCAGCGTCGCGGCGGGGTACTCCGCCTTGAGTTGCTTGAAGGTGAGGTTCAGGGGTACGCCGTCGGCGAGCGTCACCCCCGCCGGGGCGGGCTCGTCCAATCGCAGCGTCCACGCCGTCAGGGTGCGCGGTGAGGTGGGTGCCTGGTCCAGGGCGACGAAGACCACCGAGAGCCCGCCGAAGCTGGCCGACCGCGACCAGGGGCTCGCAGCGTCGAGCTCACACAACACACCTTCGTGGGTGTCGCCGGGGGCGCCGAGGCTGGCGGTGAGCGCCGTCAGCACCGCCATTTCCGCGGCACCGAACTGCTCCCCGGCCACCCCCGTCCCCGCCAACACGACGGACGCGGCGGTGGGGGTGATCGAGGCCGGGCCGGGGTCTGAGCCTGGTGCCGCGACGGGTGTCGGCGTCGCAGGCCCTGGGGCCGTCACCCCCGGACGAAGCAGGGTCGGGGCCGGCGGCTGCGTGGCGCAGCCGGTGAAGCCCACTGCCAGCGCGATCGGGATGATCGGCCACCACGGTGCTCGCCTGTGCATCGCCTTCCCCCCTGCTCCCCCGGTCCTTGCGGTGAATTATGCCTGGTCACCCCCGAGATTCCCGGGAGCCTTCCGCGTCCCTGCCGGGAGTCGTAGCCTGAAGCCCCAGCGCGAAGGAGCCACGATGACCACGCCCAGCGGTACGAAACGAATCGGCATCCTCACCGCCGGTGGGGACAGCCCCGGCTTGAACGCCGCCATTCGCGGTTTCGGCAAGGCGGCGATCGGCCACTACGGCATGGAGCTCATCGGCTTCCGGGACGGGATCCGCGGCTTGGTCCAGAACCGTTACACCGTCCTGGACGGCAAGGCGCTGTCGGGCATCCTGACGATCGGAGGGACGATCCTGTCGACCAGCCGGGACAAGGTGCATCGCATGGTGGTCGACGGTGAACTGCGCGACATGCGCGCCCAGGTCGTCGAGAACTACGAGAAGGAAGGCCTGGACGGGCTCGTCCTGCTGGGCGGAGGGGGGACGGCCAAGAACGCGATGCGGCTGGCCGAGGCCGGGCTGAACGTCATCACCCTGCCCAAGACCATCGACAACGACATCGCCTGCACCGACACCACCTTCGGGTTCGCCACCGCTATGGAGATCGCGACCGAGGCGATCGACCGGCTGCACTCCACCGCGCACAGCCACCACCGGATCATCCTCACCGAGATCATGGGGCATCGCGCGGGTTGGCTGACGCTGGGGGCCGGGATCGCCGGCGGGGCGGACATCATCCTGCTTCCCGAGATCCCCTATTCGGTGGAGGCGGTGGCCGAGACCATCAAGGCACGCACCTCACGCGGCAGCAACTTCAGCGTGGTGGCGGTTGCCGAGGGCGCCCGGGACCGCTCAGACGCCGCGGACTACGAAGCGGCCCTGCTGCTGGTCAAGGCTGCCAAGACCCCCGAAGCAATCCGCGCCGCGAAGACTCATCTGGCCCACGTGGAGGATTCCCAGCGGGAGCACACGTTCAAGCTCGCCCGGGAGCTCGAGGCCGCCACCGGGCTGGAGTCCCGGGTGACCATCCTGGGCTACGTGCAGCGCGGCGGCACCCCTTGCGCGGCCGACCGGCTTCTGGCCACCCGTTTGGGCACCGCCGCCGCGGACGCCGTCGCGCACTCCGAATTCGGGGTGATGGTTGCCGCCCGCGGCGAGAACACCGAACTCGTTCCGTTGGGCGAGGTGGCCGGCAAGGTCAAGCTGGTCCCCCTGTACCACGAGTGGATCGAGGCGGCACGGAAACTGGGAACCGGCCTGGGCGAATAGGAGCGGGTGCCACCCCGCGCCCCGACACCGCCACCGTCAGCCAGTGCCTGCTGTCACCCGTCCCCCACTGCGCCTGCCGCAGCCGCAGGTCGCGGAGCCGACCCGAGGTGTAGTCGAACTCATCGTCGCCCCCTCGCCGTAGCCCCACGACGGTGTTCAGTTCGTCGAAACGCTCCGAGGCTCCCGTCCCCAGGCACTTGGCAGCCGCCTCCTTGATCGTCCACAGCCTCACGAATTCCGCAGCCCGGGCGCCGTTGCGCATCAGCGACAGCACCCGCTGTTCCTCCAGGGAGACCGCACCGGGGATGGCACCATCGTCGGCCTCGCTCAGACGGGCCAGGTCGAACCCGAGCGCCGCGTCCCGCGAGAGGGCGATGCCGATCAGGTCAGCGGAGTAGGCCAGGCTCACCGCTGGCGGATCAGCCACGCCGAGCACGATCGGACGGCCGCCGGCAGCCGTGGTGAGGAAGACATCCCCCCCGCGCGCCGCACCCGGTACCAGCTGACGAATCAGAGCCCGCGTGGTGACATACCTCAGCCGGCGCTCCGAGGCTCGGATCGTCGATGCCTCCGCCCGCTCCGACGCCGTCAGCAGCGCTTCCACCTCCGCCGCGTGAGCCCGGCAGGCCGCCACGGACAGCAGGTGGACGTCGACACCGAAGCCCGCGAACAGCCCTTCGGACGCAGGTGCCCGCAGCCGACCGAGCAGACCCTCCGGCTCGGTGACCAGGAGCGCCCGCCGTGGCTGCAGCACCAACGCCGCGTCCACGAGTTCGCTGGGGTCGGCGAGGTGGGCCGGCGCCTCGCTGAGGCCGGAGTCGGGCACGTCGACGGGGGCATCGCTGATGCTGGCCTCGGCCACCGGTGCCGGCACCAAGGCGGGCACCGGGCGCGCCGGATTGGCGTACCACCGCTGCCCGGCGGGGACGTCCTCCCCCTTCATCAGGAAGGACTCCGTCTCGATCACCGCACCGTGACCGACCCGCGTGCCGTAGTGGAGGAAGGCGGCCGGACCGAGCGTGCACCCGTCCCCGATGGTGATCCGGTCGGACTTGAAGACCCCCTCCTCCAGCGAGTGCGCCTGCAACGTGACCCCGGCGTTGATGGTGACGTTGTCGCCGATGGTGGTCAGCGACTTCTCGATGACCAGGCCGCCGTCGTCGAAGAGCCGACGGCCCACCCTCACCCCCAGCGACCGCCAGACCCAGCTCGCGAAGGGTGTGCCGGACACGATCGACAGGCCGCCCACGCCCAGCTTCCAGAACCGCTCGTGGCGCCAGAAGACGGGGTCGTAGATCGAGCAGAACTGCGGCTGCATCGGCTTGAAGCCGTAGATCGCGCGCTCGATGACCGTGAAGTACAGCGCCCCGAGCAGCGGCCACAGGAAGTAGAGGCCGGCCAACATCGCCGGGCCGTACCCGGGAAGCAGGTCGACGGCGCCGACGAACAGCATCGTCGTCAGGGCGGCGAAGAACCAGTGGCTCAGCAGGAACCAGACGATCGTGGTGGTGTTGAACCGGCGTTTGGCCCGCAGCGCCTGGGCCAACCGCACCGGCGAACTCGACACGTCGCTGAAACTGCGGTCGCGATCGACGGCCCGCGGGATCTCGAACGCCGGCGAGCCGAGCAGTCCCACGCCACTGCGGACCTCCCCCGACAGCGGCAGCAGGACATGGCTGGCCAGCAGGCAGTCGTCGCCGACCTTGGCATCCGGGGTGAAGACCACGCCGTTGCCGACGAAGACGTTGCGCCCGACCACCGTCGGCCGCACCCTGAACGAGGTACTGGAGAACTCGGCATTCGCCAGGTTGAGCCCGTCGGAGACCATCGTCCCGCTCCCGATGGTCACCTGGTACGGAACGTCGTGGCTCACGACCATTCCAAAGTTGGTGCCGGTCTGGATGATCGGCTTGAGCCGATAGCCCAGGCGTGACAAATACCCGGTGATGTAGCTGCTGTCACCGAACAGGCCGATAAAACGCCCGTTGGTCATCCGCCGCACGGCCCGCAGGCAGAAATAGCGGAAACCGTAGAGGGGATAGACAATTCCGGGCTTGAGGAAAAGGTTGAAGAACCGCGGGATCGTCCACACGAACAACAACGACATCAGGAGCCCGCCGAAATACAGGAAGAACAGCCCGGCGAAGGCGAGGAGCACCGTCCGCCAGTCCGCCCAGGCGAATTGGGGATGGCCGAGCACGACGTCGGACAGGTCCGGGAACTGGCCGGCCAGGTTCACCGTGACCCAGATGCTGATCGGGGCGACGACCGCCACCGGGACCAGCAGCTTGCTGAGCCCATAGAGCCAGGCGCGTGACGCCTTGACCGTCCCGGTGGGGACGCGGGCGTAGTCCTCGTCCGTGACTCGTCCCGGCACGCCGTTCCAGTGCTCGCCGGACGGGATCCGCTGCCCCGGCAGCAACGCGGAGGTGTGACCGAGTTGGCCCCCGTCCCCGACCGCGGTGTTGATGTCCAGGAGCGCCTGGTCACCGACGAACGCGCTGTGCCCGATCGTCACCCGGCCGGTGCGGATCACCCCCGCCTCGACCTTGTAGCAGTTGAAGCTCACCCCCCGGGAGATGGTGGTGCCGGCCCCGATGGTCAACAGGTCGGGGCAGGCGGGGATCGCGTTGGACTGGATCAGCACCCCGCGTCCGATCCGAGCGCCGAGCAGCCGCAGGTAGAGCGGCAGGACGGGGGTGCCCGCGAAGAGTCGGGCGGGGTTGATCTGCAGCAGCATCCGGACGAACCAGAACCGCAGGTAGGCGAGGCTCCAGACCCGGATCTCACGTTCGCTCCAGCGCCCCACGAGTACCCACTTGGCGAGGATCGGGAAGACCAGCAGGAAGCCGAAAGTCGCCAGGGAGAAGCCCAGCGAGGCCGTGTACAACTCGCCGGGGGTGGCGGCGTCGGCCAGCAACGTCCAGCCGTAGGTCGTCACCAGGGCGGCGAGCCAGCAGTAGCCGGCGAACATCACGAGCTGGATGAGGGCGGCGCCGACATACCGGGCCGTGCTGACGTCCGGCGGGGCGTCGAGGGTGGCCGGGAAGGTCACCGACTCGGACGCGGCCTGTCGGTCCTGGCTCTCGCCGGCCTCCAGCGCGGCCGCGAGCGACCGGACGCTGGGGTGCAGGTAGACGTCTTTCATGGCCGGAGCCGGGCTGCCCGGGATCTCACGCACCCGGGAGCAGAACCGGGCCAACAGCAACGAGTTGGCGCCCAGATCATCGAAGAAGTGGGCCGCCACCGACACCTTGTCCAGCCGCAGCACCTCGGCCAGGACGTCGGCCAGGCGCTGCTCCAGCGGGGTGTCGGCGGCCTCGAAATGATCGGTCGCGGTGAGCCGGCGGCTGAGGTCGGGCGCGGGCAGCCGCTTCCGGTCGACCTTGTTGCTGGGGGAGCAGCGGCAGTTCGTCCAGCTCCTCGTAGTAGGCGGGCACCATGTAGCCGGGCACCCGGTCCCGCAGGGCCTGCTTCAACTCCCGCGGGTCCAGCGGTCCGGCGCCGGAACGACGGCAGTAGTAGGCGACCAGTTCGACGACGCCCGGTTCGGGACGGTAGGGCTCGACCACCGCCGCAGCCATCCCGTTGACCTGCATCAGGACGGATTCGATCTCGGTCAGCTCGATCCGGTAGCCGCGGATCTTGACCTGCAGGTCGATGCGACCGTGGTATTCCACCTGGCCGTGTTCGTCCACCCGACCCAGATCGCCGGTCCGGTAGAGCCGTCCGGACGGGTTGTTCGGGATCGGGAGCGGGGCCTCGATGAACGCCTTCGCAGTCAGGTCCGGCCGGTTGAGGTAGCCGGCGGCCAGGCAGACGCCTGCGATGCAGATCTCGCCGATCGACCCGCGGGGCACGATGGCACCGGTCTCGGGGTCGCGCACCACGATCGAGTACGTGGGCAGCGGCACGCCGATGGTCACCGGCTTGTCCGGGTGCAGCGGCGTCCAGGTGGCCGTCACCGCGGCCTCGGTGGGTCCGTAGACGTTCAGGAAACGCCGGTCAGGACGGTGCCAGCGCCCGACCAGGTCCTGGGGGCAGGCCTCACCCGAGACCAGCAGGAAACGCAACCCCGGAACGTCCTCGTCCAGGGTGGCCAGCAGGGTCGGCACGCAGCACAGCCCGGTCACCCGCCGCGCCACCAGGAAGTCCAGCAGGTCACGTCCCACCAACGCGGTCCCGCCCGGCTTCGGGACCAGCGTCGCGCCCACCATCCAGGGCACCCAGATCTCCTCCACGGAGAAGTCGAAGGCGACCGTCATCCCTTGGTAGATCCGGTCGTCGGGACGGACGCCGTAGACCTCGGCGGCCACCTGGACGAAGTTGCAGATGCTGGCGTGTTCGATGGCCACGCCCTTGGGGCGTCCGGTCGTTCCGGAGGTATAGATCAGGTAGGCCAAGTCGCTGATCGGCTCGCCCTTCTCCGCAGCCTCCAGCCGTTCCGCACTGTGCCGGGCGATCTCGCCGGCAGCTTCATCCAGGCACACCAGCGACGCCTCGGCCTGGGCCAGCAGGCCCCGCAGCCGGGAGTGGGTGAGGACCGTCCGGACGCCCGCGTCCGCGCAGATGTAGGCCAGGCGGTCGGGAGGGAACCCGGCGTCGAGCGGAACGTAGGCCGCGTTCAACTTGAGGATCGCCAACATCCCGAGGTAGGAGTCGACCCCCCGATCGCACAGCAGCGCCACCCGGTCTCCGGAGCGGACGCCGTGCGTGGCCAGGTGGCGGGCCACCTGGTTGGCGCGCGCCTCGAGTTCGACGTAGGCGTAGGACACGTCCTCGGCGTCCACCGCCACCTGCTCGGCCCGTCCGGCCTCCCGGAGCCGATCGACCTGCGCCTCGAAGAGGTGGTCGAGCCGTTGGTCCGGCTGCCACCGGATGTGCTGGTCGTACCTGGGGTCGACCAGCACATCGGCGTTGCGACTCAGCGTCCCTGCCGCCACCACTGCATCGTGCATCTCATGGGCCTCTGCTCCACCGGGATCCCGCTCACACCAGCTGGCGGTACTCGTCGGCGACCGCCCCCGCCAGAATGGTCAGGCCGGCCTCCAGGAGGTCATCGGGAGTGGTCAACGGCGCCATCACCTTGACGACCTCGTCCCACGAGCCGCTGCACTCGATCAGCAACCCGCGCTCGACACAACGCTGGCGGATCGAGGCGGCCCGCGCCGAATCACCCATGTCGATGCCCTGCATCATCCCGCGACCCTTCACGTGGGCGGCCGGGGTCACCTCGGCGATCTCGGCGAGGCTGCGTCGAACCATGCCGGAGCGCCGTGCCACGTCGGCGGTGAAGGCGGCGTCCGACCAGAACTTGCGGAGCGCGGCGGTCGCCGTGACGAAGGCATGGTTGTTGCCCCGGAAGGTTCCGTTGTGCTCCCCCGGTGACCAGATGTCGATGTCGGGACGCATCAGCAGCAGCGCCATCGGCAGCCCGAACCCGGACAGCGACTTCGACAGCACCACGAGGTCGGGGGTCACCCCTTGCCCCTCGAAGCTGAAGAAGCTGCCCGTGCGCCCACAGCCGGCCTGGACATCGTCGATGATGAGCAATGCCCCGTGCTCGCGGGCGATCCCCGCGATCCGCTGCAGCCACGGGGTCGAGGCGACATTGAGACCGCCCTCACCCTGGACGGTTTCGAGGATGATCGCCGCCGGGCGATCGATGCCCGAGGAGGGGTCGTGCAGCATGCGGTGCAGGTACTCGCTGGTGTCGAAGCCTGCGCCCATGAACCCCTCGTACGGCATCCTGGTGATCCCGTGCAAGCCCTGCTCGGGGCCCATCCGGTGGTGGCTGGACGCGGTGGCCGCCAGCGAGCCGGCGGTGACGCCGTGGAACGCATTGGTGAAGGCGATCACGTTGGTACGACCGGTCACCTTGCGAGCCAACTTCAAGGCGGCCTCGACGGCGTTCGTGCCGGTCGGGCCGGTGAACTGGACGCGGTAGTCCAGCCCCCGGGGCGCCAGGATCAACTGATCGAAGGTCGCCAGGAAGTCAGCCTTGACGTTGGTGTGCAGGTCGAGGGACGCGGTGATGCCGTCCTCCAGCAGATAGTCGATCAACGCGGCCTTGAGGTCCGGATCGTTGTGCCCGTAATTGAGGGCCCCAGCATTGGCCAGGAAGTCGATGTACTCGCGTCCGGTACTGTCCCGGACGATGCTCCCCGCCGCCGACGTCAACACATGGCGGAATCCGCGGCAATAACTGCGGGCCGCGGATTCCAGCTGGTCGAAAGTCGAGAGCGCGGTCGACACAGTGATTGTGGTCATTAGCCCCTCCTGGTAAGACCATGGCGCGGAAACCCCCCGGTCGTCCGCAATACCAACATCCTAAGCCGCGAACGGTTTCCGGGAATAGGTGATGAATAGGCAGGTTTGCCCATATCGCGCAATTCATCGAACGCCGATTAGGCTTTTCCAGGACTTCTTTCAGGAATGCAGTGCCGAGAAGGGGGATCCGTTCAGACGATGTTCAGGCTGAGCGCCGGACGCCCTCAGCCTGTCAGCGGCCGAGAGGTGCGCCAGCGCCTCCGGGCAGCCGCTTGGGCAGACCAGAGCGGCGTCGTAGGCTGGGCGTACGAATCCACAAGGGAAGTCAACGATGCCCGCACTGCGTTCCCGGACCTCCACCCACGGCCGGAACATGGCCGGCGCCCGCGCCCTGTGGCGGGCCACCGGCATGACCGACGACGACTTCGACAAGCCGATCGTTGCGATCGCCAACTCCTTCACCCAGTTCGTGCCCGGACACGTCCACCTCAAGGACATGGGCTCGCTGGTCGCCGGCGCGATCGCTGAAGCGGGAGGCGTGGGACGCGAGTTCAACACCATCGCCGTCGATGACGGGATCGCCATGGGCCACGCCGGGATGCTGTACTCGCTGCCGAGCCGCGAGCTGATCGCGGACTCCGTGGAGTACATGGTGAACGCGCACGCCGCCGACGCCCTGGTCTGCATCTCCAACTGCGACAAGATCACCCCGGGCATGCTGCTGGCCGCCTTGCGGCTCAACATCCCGACGGTCTTCGTCAGCGGCGGGCCCATGGAAGCGGGCAAGGCCCAGATCTCGGACGGCGTGGCGACCACCCGGCTCGACCTCATCGACGCCATGGTCAAGGCCGTCGACCCGGCCGTCTCTGACGAGAGCCTGACCACCATCGAGCAGAACGCCTGCCCGACCTGCGGGTCGTGTTCGGGCATGTTCACGGCCAATTCGATGAATTGTCTGCTTGAGGTGATCGGGCTCGCCCTGCCGGGTAACGGCTCGACGCTGGCCACCGCTTCGGCCCGCAAGGACCTCTTCCTCAACGCCGGCCGGCTGGTCGTCGACATCGCCAAGCGCTGGTACGACCAGGAGGACGCCTCCGTCCTTCCCCTGTCGATCGCCACCCGTGAGGCGTTCGCCAACGCGATGCGCGTGGACGTGGCCATGGGCGGCTCCACGAATACGGTGCTGCACCTGTTGGCTGCCGCCCACGAAGCGGGTGTCGACTTCGACTCCGACGACATCGACGCCATTTCGCGGGTGACCCCGTGCGTCTGCAAGGTTGCCCCGAACACCACGACCTACTACATGGAGGACGTCCATCGCGCCGGCGGGATCCCGGCCATCATCGGCGAACTGGATCGCGGCGGCCTGCTCGATCGGGACGTGCACGCCGTCCACTCCCCCGACCTGACCAGTTGGCTGGCCACCTGGGACATCCGGGGCGGATCAGCAACCCCTGAGGCGATCGAACTGTTCCACGCCGCCCCGGGAGGCGTCCGGACCATCGAGGCCTTCAGTTCCACCAACCGTTGGGACACTCTCGACACCGACGCCGAGCACGGCTGCATCCGCTCGGTGGCCACCCCGTACACCGTGGAGGGTGGGCTGGCGATCCTGAAGGGCAATCTCGCCCCGGACGGCTGCATCGTCAAGACCGCGGGCGTCCCCGCCGATCAGTGGGTGTTCCGCGGCACCGCCAAGGTCAGCGAGTCCCAGGAGGAGGCGGTCGAAGCGATCCTGGGCGGCCGGATCGTGCCTGGCGACGTGGTCGTCGTCCGCTACGAGGGCCCCAAGGGCGGCCCGGGCATGCAGGAAATGCTGTACCCGACCGCCTACCTCAAGGGGATCGGGCTCGGCCCGAAGTGCGCCCTGATCACCGACGGACGGTTCTCCGGCGGCTCCTCGGGGCTGTCGATCGGTCACGTCTCCCCCGAGGCGGCCTCCGGCGGCACGATCGGGCTGGTCGAGGACGGCGACCAGATCGAGGTCTCGATCCCCGACCGGTCGATCAACGTGCTGGTCAGCGACGAGGAGCTGGAACGCCGGAGACACCGGCGCAACGGCCTCGGCTGGAAGCCCCAGCATCGTGATCGGGTGGTCTCGCAAGCCCTCCAGATCTATGCGGCCCTCGCGCTGTCGGCGGACAAGGGCGCGGCTCGCTCACTGGAAGCGGCGTTCACCCCGCACCAGGCGGTCTCCGACCGCGGGGAGTTCAACCCCGCCTGAGCACGCTCCGGACGAGGCGCGGCTGGCTGTCCCGACCCGGTCGGGAGGATCATGGAGCCGTGACCCGCGCGACCCGCCCGATCAAGGCCCTGCTGGTGGACGCCGACGGGGTCGTCCAGTACCCCCGTCACGGCTGGCTGCGCGAGATGGCACGCCTGGGCGGTCCCGGCTTCTTCGTCCGGGCGACCATGGTCGAGCGACGCACCCTGACCGGCGAGGCCGACCTGCGCCCGCTGATCGAGGACCTCCTGGCCGAACGTGGCCTCGACCTCACCTTCGCCGACGTGCTGGAGGTCTGGTGCCGCATCGATCCGGACGAACGGATGCTCACCCTCGTCGACCAGGTGCGGGCCACCGGGGTGCTGACGGCCCTGGCCACCAACCAGCAGTCCTACCGGGGCGGCTGGATGCAGCGGAACCTGCCCTACGACCGGCACTTCGATGCCCAATTCCAGTCCTGGCAGGTCGGCCTGGCCAAGCCGGATCCTGCCTACTTCACCCACATCGTCGACGTCCTCGGGGTGGAACCCGACGAGGCCGTGTTCGTCGACGACATGCGGGAGAACGTGCGCGGGGCTCGACTCGCCGGGCTGCACGCCGTCCATTTCTCGATGCTCAGCACCTACGGCGAGCTGAGGTGGGAGCTGCGACAACTGGGCGTCCCGGGCCTCTGAGCTGGGCTTTGGTCTGGCTCCGGCAGTTTGCCCCCCCCACCCCCCCACCCGCCAACCCCCCCCCCCCCCCCCCCCCCCCCCCCCCCGCCCCCCCCCCCCCCCCCCCCCCCCCCCGGCCCCCCCCCCGCCCCCCCCGGGGGCCGGCCGCCGCCCGGCCCCCCCCCGGCCCCCGCCCCCCGGGCCCCCCCCCCCGGGGGGGCCCGGCGGGCGGGGCGGCCCCCGCCCCCGGGGCGCCCCCCCGCGGCGCCCCCGCGCCCACACTGGCCGGCGCTGAGGCGGCGCAGGAATCATTGCGCGGGACAGGGACACCGACAACGTCCTGGCTGGCGATCCAGGACGGACTGTCGAAACGGGAAGCGGCCCGACGAGCCGAAAGTGACCGGGTCGGCCGGGTTGGTGTCGGCGATGGGTCTGGCGGCAAGGGTTCACGTCCTGTCACTGACCCGGCCCGTGCTGGTCGAGCCTTTCGCCAGACCGAGGTCCGGGTGGCCAGGGGGGGCGGGGTGGCCGGGATCAGGGCGCGAGGCGCTCCTTGACCCACCTCTCGCCCTCAAGACGGAATCGGACGCGATCGTGCAGACGGCTCTTGCGTCCCTGCCAGAACTCCCAGGCCAGGGGGCTCAACCGGTAGCCACCCCAATGCTCAGGCCGCGGCGGCCTCAGGCCGAACTGGGCGGAGAACCGCGCGGCGTTGGCCACCAGCACGGCTCGGGAGCTGATCACCTCACTCTGCGGAGAGGCCCAGGCACCGATCCGGGAATCCAGCGGACGGGTGGCGAAGTAGGCGTCCGATTCGGCGGCGCTCACGCGCGCGACCGTCCCCTCGACCCGAACGACCCGCTCCAGCTCCACCCAGTGGAACTGGAGGGCGGCGTTCGGGTTGACGGCCAGGTCGCGGCCCTTGCGGGAGCGGTAGTTGGTGTACCAGACCAGCCCCTGGGGCCCGCTCTCCTTGAGCAGCACGACCCGGGTGGACGGGCGCCCGTCGGCACCGACGGTGGCGACCGTCATCGCCGTGGGTTCGGGAACCGCAGCCTTGAGCGCCTCGTCGAGCCACCGCTCGAACACCGCGTGCGGCCGGTCAGCGAGCCGGGATTCGTCCAGTTCCGCCCGTTCATAGCTCTTGCGCTCGTGCCGCAGGTCCATGACCGCAGGATATGCCGCGGGCTCAGCCCAGCGGTGGTTCTCCGCGGACGGCGTGCACCGGCGGCCGGTCACCCCGGATCGAGGCCACCATGTCGGCGACCCGCCGGGTGGCCCGCACGTCGTGGGCCCGGAACACGGTGGCCCCCAGCCAGGCCGCGACGGCGGTCGCCGCCAGCGTCCCCTCCAGCCGGTCATCGACCGGCAGATCCAGGGTCTCACCCACAAAATCCTTCCGCGACAAGGCCTGCAGCACCGGGAAGCCCAGCGAGGTGAGCTGCGCGGTGGCGCGCAGCAGCCGCAGCGAGTGCCGGGTCGTCTTGCCGAAATCGAGGGTCGGATCGACCATGATCCGCTCCGGGGGAATGCCGGCCGCCACGGCGCGCTCAGCCCCGCGCCGCAAACCGGCCAGCACGTCGCGAACGACATCGTCGGGGTCGGCGCCGTAGCTGATCGCCACCGGGTCGGTGCGTGGAGGCAGTCCGCCGGTGTGGGACACCACGTAGCCGGCCCCGATGTCTGCCGCCACCTCGACCAGGGACGGGTCCGCCCCCGCCCAGGTGTCGTTCACGACGTCGATGCCGACGACCTGACACGCCCGCGCCACCGGAGCCCGCCAGGTGTCCAGGCTCAGGCACAGCTGCGGGTGTCGCTCCCGCGCGGCGGTGAGGAACGGCAGCACCCGTCCGATCTCTTCGTCGACCTCGACCCAGGGCCCGACCTGTCCGGCGCGGACTCCGCCCACGTCCACGATGTCCGCGCCCTCGGCAACCAGCCGGTCGAGGGCCGCCAGCGCCTCGCCGAGGTCGCTGAACCGCGCCCCGGCGAAGAACGAGTCGGGGGTCAGGTTGATGATCCCCATCACCGCCGGACGGGACGCGTCGAAGCGCCGTCCGTTCAGCACCAGCGGCGCCGGGTCCACCAGGGGAACCGGCCACACCGGCTCGTCCCGCGCGGCGGCGGTCTCAGGTCGCTCCTGACCGAATCTCAGTGTGCTCACCGCTCCACTGTGCCGCACGTCACAAACCCGTACCCCCGACGTGCCCCGCCCGACATGCCCCGCCCGACCTACCCCGCCCGCCTACCCCGCCCGACCTACCCCGGACCGTGGGAGCCCAGAGAGAATGCTCGCCACCACGCCTGCCACCCGCTGCGGTGGAGCACTAGCCTGAAACCCAGCGAGCAAGGGGGCTTCGATGACGATCGACCACACCATCCTGGCAACGGCGGACAGCCAACGGTTCCGCTCCGTCCGGCAGGCCAGCACCACCCGCGAAGAACGGTTCGCGCTGGGACGCAGCCTGCAGCAGACGGTCCCGCACGCGTCGCTGGCCACCTGGGAGGCGACGTCGTCGCGGTTCGACCCGCTCGAACTGATCGCCATGTCGCACGCCGGGCGGGTGCCGGATCTGATCGGGCTCCGAGTGGGACGGATGGCGTCCAGCCCCTACGGCTACCTGCGCGGCGCCGCGGTGGTGATGGCCGCCGATGTTGCGTCCCTGCCCGCCACGGGCATCCGTCCGGTGATCTGCGGCGACGCTCACCTGGGCAACTTCGGCTTCTACCGCTCCCCCGAGGGCGAGCAGGTGATCGACCTGAACGACTTCGACGAGGCGCATCCCGGCTCGTGGGAATGGGACCTGCGCCGCGTGACGGCCAGCATCCACGCCGCCGGACGGGAGAACGGGTACTCCGAGGAGGCCTGCTCGGAGGCGGTCCGGACCTGCGTGCGGGCCTACCGCGACGAGGTGGCCGCGCTGGCCACCCAACCCCTGCTCGCACGCTCGTTCAACCGGCTCGGGGTCGCCGAACTGCATGACAGCGTCAGCGAGCAGTCCCTCAAGGATGAGATCAAACGGGCCGCCAAACTGGCCCGCAAACGGACCAGCGACCGGGCCCTGCCCAAGCTCACCGGCCTGACCGACGGCCACCGCCACATCATTCCCGATCCGCCCGTGATCACCGCGGTCACCGCCCAGGAGTACGAGGCCATCGCCGGTGCCCTGGACGACTACCTCACGACGCTCCCGCCGCACTGGCGTCGGGTGGTGGCCGGGTACACGCTGGTGGACATCGCCCACAAGGTCGTCGGCGTGGGGTCGGTCGGGCTCCGCGCGTACGTCGCCCTGCTGGAGGGGTCCAGCCCCGACGACGTGCTCTTCCTCCAACTCAAGGAGGCCCGACGCTCCGTCCTGGCCCGCTTCGTGCACGGCAACGACGCCTGGCACAGCCACCAGGGCCAACGCGTCGTCGAGTACCAGCAGGCCCTGCAGACCGTCAGCGATCCGCTGCTGGGCTGGACGGAGTTCCTCGGCCGCCAGTACTACGTCCGGCAGTTCCGGAACATGAAGGGGACGGTCCCCCTGAACGCCATGACGGCCACGGCACTGGCCGACTACTCGGGCATCGTGGGGCATCTGCTGGCCAAGGGCCACGCCCGCACGTCGGGGGCCTCCATGATCGCCGGCTACCTGGGCGATTCCGACGGCGTCCCCGATGCCATGGCCGGATTCGCACGCCGCTACGCCGACCAGACAGTCGCCGACCACGCGCAACTGGTCGCCGCAGCCCGGCGCGGATTGCTACCCATCGCCGAAGGGGCCTTGGAGTCGATGGGGTCGGCCTTCCGCCCGGGCGGCTGAGCTACTCCACGACCAGCAGCAGGTCGCCGCCCTCCACGGCCTGGGCATGCCCGATGGCCAGCCGCTTCACCGTGCCCGCCACGCTCGTGGTGATCGCGGCCTCCATCTTCATGGCCTCGATCGTGGCCACCTGCTGGCCGGCCGTCACCTCGTCCCCGGCTTCGACGATCAGCGTCACCACACCCGCGAACGGGGCGGGGATCTGCCCCGGAACACTGGGGTCGGCCCGCTCGGCCAGGGCGACCGTCGACTTCACCGCGTGGTCGCGGATGGACACCGTCCGCATCTGGCCGTTGACCGCGCACACCACCTGGCGCATCCCCCGGTCGTCCGGCTCCCCGATGGCGGAGACGCTGAGCAACAGCTTCTTGCCCTTCACCAGCTCCACCTCGACCTCCTCGTCCAGCCGCAGCCCGTGGAGGAACTCCCGGGTCTCCAGGACGGTGAGCTCGGAGAAGTCCGCGACCGCCTCCTCGTAGTCGCGGGTCGGGCCGGGGAACAGCAGGCGGTTGAGGGTCTGCCTCGGGTTCGCCGCCAGGGCCGCCGTCTCGTCGGCCGACAGTTCGGTCTCGACCGGACGGGTCACCCGTCCCTGCAACGCCTTGGTGCGGAAGGGCTCCGGCCAACCACCGGGCGGGTCTCCCAGGTCGCCGTTGAGGAAGCCGATGACCGACTCCGGGATGTCGTACGCTCCGGGGTTCGCTTCGAAGTCGGACGGGTCGGCCTTGCGGCCGACGAGTGCCAACGCGAGGTCGCCGACCACCTTGGAGGAAGGCGTCACCTTGACGATGTTGCCCAGGATCCGGTTGGCGGCGGCGTACATGTCCTCGATCGCCTCGAACCGGTCCCCCAGCCCGAGCGCGATCGCCTGCTGCCGCAGGTTCGACAGCTGCCCGCCCGGGATCTCGTGATGGTAGACCCGTCCGGTCGGCCCGGGCAGCCCGGACTCGAACGGCGCGTAGAGCTTGCGCATGGCCTCGAAGTACGGCTCGAGCCGCGTCACCGCGTCCAGCGAGAGGCCGGTGTCGCGTTCGGTCCCCTCCAAAGCTGCCACCAGTGCCGACATGGACACCTGGGAGGTGGTGCCCGCCATCGCCGCCGAGGCTACGTCCACCGCGTCCACGCCGGCGTCGATCGCCGACAGCAGCGTCCCCAGCTGGCCGCCGGCGGTGTCGTGGGTGTGCAGGTGGACGGGCAGGTCGAACCGGCTGCGCAGCGCGGTCACCAGCTTGGCCGCGGCCGGCGCCCGCAGCAGGCCGGCCATGTCCTTGATCGCCAGGATGTGCGCGCCGGCCTCGACCAGCTGCTCGGCGAGCCGCAGGTAGTAGTCGAGGGTGTAGAGGGTCTCGCCCGGCGACGTCATGTTGCCCGTGTAGCACAGCGCCGCCTCGGCGACCGCCACATCGGTTTCCAGCACCGCCTCGATCGCGGGACGGATCTGGTCGACATTGTTCAAGGCGTCGAAGATCCGGAAGATATCGAGGCCGGAGCGTGCCGCCTCGGCCACGAACGCCCTCGTCACCGCCAGGGGTACGGGGTGTAGCCGACCGTGTTCCGGCCGCGGAGCAGCATCTGCAGCGGCACGTTCGGGATCGCGGCGTGCAGCTCGTCCAGCCGCGCCCAGGGGTCCTCCTTCAGGAAGCGCAGTGCCACGTCGTACGTGGCCCCGCCCCAGGCCTCGACGCTGAACAACCCGGGCAGCAGCCGGGCCATGGTCGGCGCCACCTTCACCAGGTCGCGGGTGCGCACCCGGGTGGCGAGCAGTGACTGGTGGGCGTCCCGGAAAGTCGTGTCCGTGACGGCGACCGCCCGGCTGGCGCGCAGGTCGGCGGCGAAGCCGGCCGGGCCGAGCGCCAGCAGCCGCTGCCGGGAGCCGGCCGGCGGCGGCGTCGCGTCGTCGGCGGGCAGCTTGTCGCGCGGGGTGACGGTGGTGCGGCTCTCCCCGTTCGGCTTGTTCACGGTCACCGAAGCCAGGTAGCTCAGCAGCTTGGTGCCGCGGTCGGCGGGCAGCCGATGGTGCAACAGGTAGGGGCGCTCGTCGATGAACGACGTGGTGGCGTGCCCGTCGAGGAAGTCGGCGTCCGAGATCACCGCTTCGAGGAACGGGATGTTGGTCGACACCCCTCGGATCCGGAACTCGGTGAGGGCCCGGTAGGCCCGGCGGGCTGCCGACCGCAGGTCGCGTCCGCGGCAGGTCAGCTTGGTCAGCATCGAATCGAAGTGGGCACCCACCTCGGACCCGGCGTACACCACGCCCCCGTCCAACCGGACCCCGGCGCCGCCCGGGGTGCGGTAGACCGAGATCCGGCCGGTGTCGGGACGGAAGCCGTTGGACGGGTCCTCGGTCGTCACCCGGCACTGCAGGGCTGCGCCGCGGACGTGGATATCCTCCTGGCGTAGCCCGACCTGCTCCAGGGTTTCCCCAGCGGCGATCCGGATCTGGGACGACACCAGGTCGACGTCGGTGACCTCTTCGGTCACCGTGTGCTCGACCTGGATGCGCGGGTTCATCTCGATGAAGACGTAGCGGCCGTCCTCGCCCAGCAGGAATTCCACGGTGCCGGCGTTCACATAGTTGATGTGCGTCGCGAAGCGGACGGCGTCGGCGCACATCCGCGCGCGCAGGTCGGGATCCAGGTTCGGGGCCGGCGCCACCTCGACCACCTTCTGGTGGCGGCGCTGCACCGAACAGTCCCGCTCGAAGAGGTGGACGACGTGGCCGGTGGCATCGCCCAGCACCTGCACCTCGATGTGGCGGGGCCGGATCACGGCCTCCTCGAGGTACATCCGGGAATCGCCGAACGCCGCATCCGCCTCCCGCATCGCCTCGGTGATCGCGGCGCGCAGCTTCGCGGGATCGTCGACGCGGCGCATGCCCCGTCCGCCACCGCCGCTGACGGCTTTGACGAACAGCGGGAACGTGGCATCGGCCGCCGCCGCGAGCAGGGTGTCGACGTCGTCGCTGGGTTCGGAACCGGTGAGCGTGGGCAGTCCGGCCTCGCGGGCCGCGGCGATCGCCCGGGCCTTGTTGCCGGTCAGTTCGAGCACCTCGTGGCGGGGCCCGATGAAGGTGATCCCGGCCGTCTCGCAGGCCTGGGCCAGATCCGGATTCTCCGACAGGAACCCGTAGCCGGGGTAGATCGCGTCGGCTTCGGCGCTGCGGGCAGCCGCCACGATGCCGTCGATGTCGAGGTAGGCGCGGACGGGGTGCCCCTTGTCGCCGATCTGGTACGACTCGTCCGCCTTCAACCGGTATTCGGCGTGCCGGTCCTCGTAGGGGAAGACCGCGACGGTCCCCACCCCCAGTTCGGTGGCGGCCCGGAAGGCGCGGACGGCGATTTCGCCACGATTGGCGACCAGGATCTTGCGGAACACGGAGTCCTCCTCGACTGAGTGCAGGTCAATCTAGTCGCCCCGCACCAATCTGGGCAGGGCAGGAGCGGAGTGGGTGCCGTCCTGGGAACAATCTGCCCGCTGCCGGCAGGCGGGGAGGGCGTTCCGGCGGATCCGCCGCCGGCTCAGCCGAACAAGGCTCGGGCCTCGGACGCCGCGTCCAGCCCGCTGCGGTGTCCCTCTGCCATCGCCCGCCCCAGCCGCCGGACCGACACCACGTCCACGCCGATCGCCCGCCGGGCCGGCCCGTCCGGCTCGATCAGGAGCACCCGAGCACCGCGGGCCAACCGCGACGCCTGCGCAGCCGGACGCCGATGGGCTCGCAGCGATCCGGTGAGGGGGGCGATGGCCAGGACGCGGTCGCAGCCGTCCGCCACGTCCAGGTTCGCCGGTGAGCGCAGCCCCCCATCGAAGTGCGGGCGATCGTCGATCACCACCGGCGGGAAGACCCCCGGGATGGCACAACTGGCCGCCACCGCCCGCGGCAGGGGGACGGCGGTGGCCGCAGTGAAGTAGGCGGGACGCCCGCTGGCGGCGTCCACGGCGACGACCACCAGCCCGTCCGGCCACGGCTGCCCGACCAGGCCGCCACCCACGCTCCGCACCCACCGCTGCTCCACCTCGCTCGACCACCCGCTTCCGGTCGCTCGTCGGCCCAACCACAGCAGCGCGTGGCGACGACTCGGCCACGCCTGGGCCGCCAGCAGCCGGGCCAGCGCCGGGGTCGACAGTTTCCCGTCCAGGCTGAGGCGCCCCAGTTGCTCGGCGATCTCCTGCGGGCTGCGTCCCAGCGCCAGATGGGCACCGATCAGGGCGCCGGCCGACGTGCCGACGATCAGATCCGCCGCGCCGGGCTCCAGCCCGGCCTCGACCAGCCCCGCCAGCACGCCCAACTGCCAGGCCGCCCCGCTCAGCCCCCCGCTGCCCAGGCACAGGGCGGTTCGGGACGCAGGCACGTCCCCATTGTGCGTTGTCGGCTCGCTGAATTCTTGGGGCATTCTCACCAAAGCCTCGCAGGCGTCCATTCCACCCGATGAAAGACTTAGCCCGTGCCGAGGAGTGTGCTGAACAATGCTGTGCCGAGCGAGGACGTGCCGGGCGGGATGAGCTGCAAGGCCACTTCGAGGGT
Organism: Propionibacteriaceae bacterium; assembly: GCA_016717345.1. Classification (GTDB taxonomy): domain Bacteria; phylum Actinomycetota; class Actinomycetes; order Propionibacteriales; family Propionibacteriaceae; genus Propionicimonas. The sequence goes on along the minus strand of JADKFR010000005.1, from coordinate 214,267 downwards.
CTGTAGTGGGCCTACTGACCCACGAGGTGGCCGCGGCAGATCGCCCGATCCGGTGCGCCGCAGCCGGGACATGATTGTTCAGCAGGCTCCCAGCCATCGCCCCAGGGCTGAGACCAGATCTTGTTCTTGCCATGCTCGCCCTCGGGTGGCTGGCCGGGTGCGCAGTGACGCCGCCCGCCGCGACGCCGGCAACCCCCTCGGCGGCGACCCCCACCGCCTCGCCGACGCCGACCCCGTCGAAGCCCAGCGCCCCCACCCTGCCGACGAAGACGGACGCCCTCGACGTCTCAAGCTTCGACAACGTCCACTTCGCGAGTCCGAGCGGACGGATCTGGTGCGCGATGAGCGCCGACTGGACGCTGTGCCACTTCCCCCGGGACATGAACATGGCCAAGGTCCCCAAGCCGTCAAAGGTCTGTCCGGGCAGCGGCCTGGACGTCACCGGTGTCTCGATCGGCACCAAGACGGAGTACTTCTGCAGTGGCGGCGCCGAGGCCCTCCCTCAGACCAATGGCTTGAACGTCGACTGGTGGAAGTCCACCGGCTTCGGCTCGGTCAAGTACGACGGCCAGAAGTTGGCCATCCTCCCGTACGGGAAGAAGCTGCTGCGCTCACCGTTCGTCTGCCAGAGCGCCGAAGCCGGGATCAGCTGTTCGAATCTCGACACCCACAAGGGCTTCCGAGTCTCCAAGAAGGGCGTCGACTTCCTCAAGAAGTGAGCCGGCGGGCCTGCGCCCACCGCCGGTGGGGAGCCGCACGGCCGCCGCGGCGCGCGCCCTCGGGGGGTCGCGGGGAAGCGCCGGTGGAAAGAGATCGCCGGCCGTCCCGCGCTGGGTAGGGTGGCGCCATGTCCGTCCCGGTCTCGAGCGTTTCCAGCGGAGTTCTGGACGCGTATCGCCGGCACCCGGCCAGGGGCGGCTACGACGAACTGGTCGACGCCACCAGCGTCCGTCCTCACTACGCCCGGGTTGCCGACACCATCGAGTCCCTCGGCCTGACAGGACTGCTGGCCGCCCGGGCCGAAACCCGCAATCTGGTCGCCGACGAGGGCGTCACCTACGGATCGGTGGCGGCCCACACCGACCGCCGGTGGGCGATCGACCCCATCCCCCTGGTCATCGCTCCCCAGGAATGGACGGACCTCGAGCGCGGCCTGGCCCAACGTGCGCAACTGCTCGACCTGATCCTGAGCGATCTGTACACCGAGCGGACCCTGCTGCGGCGCCGGATCCTGCCGGCGGCGGCCGTCCTCAGCCACCCCGGCTTCCTGCGCCAAGCCGACCGGGTGGCGCCCGGACCGGGCCGCCAACTGATGCTCACCGCCACCGACCTGGCGCGCGACGACACCGGACGGTGGCGGGTGATCTCGGATCGCACCCAAGCCCCCACCGGGGCGGGCTATGCCATGGTGACCCGGCACATCGTGAGCCGGGTGATGGCCGGCCTCCACCGCAGCAGCGACCTGGCCCGGCTGCGCGGCTTCTTCCACACCATGGCCGCCTCGCTGATGGACGCCGCCCCGAGCACCGCGGAAACCCCGCGGGTCGTCGTGCTCTCGCCCGGCAGCACCAGCGAGTCGGCCTTCGACCTGAGCTACCTCGCGACCATGCTGGGCTTCCCGGTCGCCGAGGCCGACGACCTGGTGACCAGCCACGGACGGGCCTGGCTGCGGGCCGGTGACCGGCTCGAACCGGTCGAGGTGATCCTGCGCCGCGTCGACGCCGTGATGAGCGACCCCCTGGAGTTCCGCGGGAACTCCGAGATCGGCCTGCCGGGAATGATCGAGGCGGCCCGCAACGGACTGGTCACCCTCGCGAACCCCGTCGGCGCCGGCGTCCTGGACAACCCGGCACTGATCGCCCACCTCGGGCCCATCGCCGAAGCCCTGCTGGGTGAGGCCCCGCTGCTGGATTCGCCGCCTACCTGGTGGTGCGGGGACCGGTCCGGGCTGTCCCACGTCCTGGCGAACCTCGACAGCCTCGTCATCAAGCCGACCGGGCGGGGCGCCGCCCCCGTCCGCTACGGCTGGGAGCTCAGCTCCGGAGAGCGGGCAGCGCTGGCCGAGGAGATGGCAGCCGAGCCGTGGGCGTGGTGCGGTCAGGAGCCTCTGGAATTGTCCACCGCGCCGGTCGTGACCAAAGGTGGGCTGGAGCCGCGGCGCTTCGTCCTGCGCGCGTTCGGGGTGGCGGCCGACCGCGACTACGAATTCCTGCCGGGGGGCCTGGGGCGGGTCACCAGCTCGGCGAGCGAGTACACGGTGTCGAACCGCGTCGGCACCGCCACCAAGGATGTCTGGGTCCCCGCCAGCGCTTACGTGGCCCAGGGCCAGCCGAGTCGACCCCGGCTCAGCCTGGTCAACGGCTCCGCCCGTCCCGTCCAGGTCACGCCCCGGGTGGCCGGAACCCTGCTGGCCATCGGCCGGCACGCCGAGCGGGCGGAATCGACCGCGCGTCTGCTCAAGGTGGCCGACGACCTCACCGAGGACCACGGCAGCCACCCGGGAACGCCCGGCGCGGTGGCGATGGCGCTGCTCAACGAGTCCGTGACCCGGATCACGGGGATCGCCCACCGAGGAGCCGAGTCGCCCTTGGAGTACCTGCGACGCGTCACGCTCGACCCTCGAGCGACGGGCGGGGTGAACTTCAGCGCGCGGATCCTGGTAGATCGGGCGCAGCAGGTACGGGATCTGATGAGCGTCGACACCTGGAGCGTCCTGGGTCGTTTGGAGCGGACGCTGGCCGCCGCGCCGCCGGTCGATCGCCAGCTGCAACCGGTCCTCGATGACGTCCTGGAGTCGCTGTTGGCGTATGCCGGAATCATGGCGCAGAGCATGGTCCGGGACTCCTCCTGGGCGTTCCTCGATGCCGGTGGGCGCTTGGAGCGAGCCCTGCACACCCTCAAGCTGGTGCGAATCGTGGCGGCCGGTACCGCCGCTGTCGCCGACCCCATGGTGACCGAGACGGCCGCCGAAGCGGTGCTGCGCTCCTGCGAGAGCATCATCACCCATCGCCGTCGCGCCGCGGCCGGTCTCGGCCCGGCCGAGGCCGCCGAGTCGGTCGTTGTCCTGCTGATCCAGGATGTTTCGAACCCCCGATCGGTCGCCCATCAGCTGACCGCGCTCGCCGCGGACCTTCGCCTGGTGGGGGACGAGTCGTTGGCCGCCCGCTCCGAGGCCCTGTTGCACCGGCTCCCGGAGCCTGCTTCCGACCTGCTGAAGTGGCTGGATCAACTCATCGGCGAAATGGCGAACCTGGAAACCCGGATCTCCGCCCGACACTTCGTCCGGCAGGCTCCGCGCCACACCGCCGAGAGCGCCTGGGATTCGTGGGGCGGGGGACAGTGATGCAGCACTACGGACGGCGGCGCTATGACGTGCACCACCTGACGCGCTATTCCTACGACGACGTGGTCGAGGCGGTCTACAACCGCGGGTTCCTACGTCCCCGCGACACCGAGGGCCAGATCGTGCTGTCCAGCGAACTCCTGGTGTCACCAGAGCCTGACGCCACCAGTGAGCACCTCGACTACTTCGGAAACCACTCGACCTACCTCGAAACCCGCAACCTCCACACCGAACTGGCCGTGACCTGCCGCAGCACCGTTGAGGTGGATTGGCCGCCACCGGACGTCGAATCGCTCAACCGGCACACGGTGGCGGCGGCCGTGGGCGAACTCACGGACCAGACCGACCCGGTGGTGCTGGCCGATTTCACCCTCCCGTCCCCGCAGGTCGCGCTCGACGTGGGAGTCCGCCGGTACGCAGCCGACATCCTGCTGCCGGAGCGTCCCCTCGGTGAAGCGCTGGTGGCGCTCTTCCGATCGATCCACGCCGACTTCAGCTACCGCCCAGGCGCGACCTCGGTGCGCACCACGCTGGATGAGCTGCTCCACCTGCGGCAGGGCGTTTGCCAGGACTTCGCCCACCTTGCCGTGGGGTGTCTCAGGTCGGTGGGCCTGCCCGCCCGTTACGTGAGCGGCTACCTGGAGACCGCCCCACCTCCGGGCCGGGAGAAGCTGCAGGGCGCCGATGCCACGCACGCCTGGGTTTCGGTGCTGACGCCCTCGGACGGCTGGGTGGACCTCGACCCCACCAATGACCAGTTCGCCGATTCTCGCTACATCGTGACGGCGTGGGGTCGTGACTTCACCGATGTGTCTCCCCTGCGCGGGGTTGTGTACACCGAAGCCGAGTCGTCGGAGCTGGTCGTCGAGGTCGACATCATCCCGCTCGGCTGAGCCGACCCGCATCACCGACTAACAGACGGGGCTCGCAGCGCGGCCACCGGACCGACACCCGGACTGGTGAGTAGGAACTGCCACTCATCCCCCGAAACCTGAGGTTCAGGCGCCAAGCCACTCATCAAGGGCCGGGAATACTCACCACCCCCGAGGTCACCGCCTGATCCGTGGCAGGCGCAACCAGCCGCCTTGCCACCCGATGCCCGCTGAGGCCTGGTCGATCGCATACCCCGGCCGCCGCGCCCCAAACCTCCCCGCCCCCCCCCCCCCCCCCCCCGCCGCCCCCCCCCCCCCGCTGAGGCCTGGTCGATCGCATACCCCGGCCGCCGAACTCGTGAGTAGACCCTGCCGCTCATCCCCCGAAACCTGAGGTTCAGGCGCCAAGCCACTCATCAAGGGCCGGGAATACTCACCACCCCCGGAGGTCCGCGCCTGATCTAGGGCTGGCGCAACCAGCAACCCGGCCACCCCCAGCTGACCGGGCCGGCAGAGTCGCACGCCCCGCCCGCCGAACTCGTGAGTAGACCCTGCCGCTCACCGCGCCCGACACCCCGTCAGGGCCCCCCACGCGCCCCGAAGGGCAAGGAATACTCACCACCCCCGGCAACCCGCCATCACCGAACCGGCGCCGTCGGGCCGGCAGCGGGCTCAAGCCAGGCCGGCTCAGGCCGGCTCAGGCCAGCTCAGGCCAGGAGATCGGCGTAATCGGGATGGTGCTTCATCCACCGCGACACGTAGGCGCACGCCGGCTCCACCTTCCACTCACCGGCGGCCCGCACCTGATCCATGGCAGAGGTCACCAGCCGCCCAGCCACCCCTTGCCCGTTGAGGGCCGCGTCGACGTGGGTGTGGTGGAAGCTCGCCACGTTGCCGCGCAGGGTGTACTCGGCCGACCCGACGCGCCGACCGTCGATCCAGGCTTCGAAACGGCTGGCCTCGGGATTGTGCCGGAATTCCTCGCTCATGGTTCCTCCTGTTGCTCTTTTGGCACAACCTGCACCCGCAGGCGTCCATTCCCTCGCGGCCCCCGCTGAGCCCTCAGCTACCGTTGCCGCATGGAGCACCGACCATGATCGAGTTTCGCTCGGTCGGCAAGACCTACCCCGACGGCACCATCGCGGTCGCCGACTTCTCCTTGATCGCACCCAGCGGCAGAACCACCGTATTGGTGGGGAGCAGCGGCTGTGGCAAGACCACGCTGTTGCGCATGGTGAACCGCATGGTGTCCCCCACCTCCGGTTCGGTGTGGATCGACGACCTTGACGTGGCGACCACTGACCCGGTGGCCCTGCGACGCCGGATCGGCTACGTGATGCAGAACGCAGGTCTCTTGCCCCACCGCAAGGTCATCGACAACATCGCCACGGTTCCTCGACTGACGGGGGTCTCCAAGGCGGCCGCCCACGTCCGCGCGCTGGAGCTGATGGATCTGGTGGGCCTTGACCGCGCGATGGCGGGCCGGTACCCGGGCCAGCTCTCCGGTGGGCAGCAGCAACGGGTCGGGGTTGCCCGGGGGCTGGCTGCCGACCCCAACATCCTGCTGATGGACGAGCCCTTCGGAGCGGTCGATCCGATCGTGCGGGCCGAACTCCAGCAGGAACTACTGCGCCTTCAGCGTGAACTCCACAAGACCATCCTGTTCATCACCCACGACATCTCCGAGGCGCTGCTGCTGGGCGACCAGATCGTGATCCTCCGCCGGGGCGCCGACATCGCCCAGGCCGGGTCGGGCCTGGAGATCATCGCCCGGCCCGCGGACGAGTTCGTGGCTGAATTCGTCGGGCTCGGGGGGGAGCGGCAGCTCGACATCCGGCGGGTGGGGGATGTCGAGATCGTTCTGGACGGTTCCGGCCGCCCGCTCGGCCAGGTGTCGGCCCGCTCATGACGTGGGTCCTGGCGAACCTGGGACTGATCGCGGAGCGGTCGTGGTCCCACCTGGGGCTGGCCGTGCCGGCGATCGTGGCAGCCTTCGCGCTGTCGGTCCCGATCGGCTGGTTCGCCCAACGCTTCCGCTGGTCCAGGGCGGCGGTCCTCAGTCTGGCCGGGTTGCTCTACGCGATCCCCTCTCTTCCTCTGTTCATCCTGCTGCCGACCGTGATCGGGACGAGCGTGCGGGACCGGCTGAACGTGATCGCCGCCCTCACCCTGTACGGCGTGGCGCTGATGGTCCGCTCGGTGGCCGACGCGCTGGATGCTGTCGGCCAGGAGGTGGTCGGCGCCGCCACCGCGTTGGGGTACCCCGCCTGGCGGCGCTTCCTCGGGGTTGAACTGCCGCTCGCCGGACCGATCCTGCTGGCCGGCCTGCGAGTGGTGGCGGTCAGCACCATCAGCCTGGTGACGGTGAGTGCCCTGCTGGGGGTGAGCAGCCTCGGGATGCTCTTCACGGACGGATTCCAGCGCGGCATCATCGCGGAGGTGATCACCGGGATCGTGGCGACAGTTGTCCTCGCGCTCGCGGTGGACGGCCTGCTGGTGCTCGGGGGGCAGATCCTGATGCCCTGGACGAGGCGGACGCGATGAACTACCTCACGCAGGCCATCCAATGGATCACCGACCCCGCCAACGCCGCGGGCGCGAACGGCGTCTGGGCCCGAATGGCCGAGCACTTCCTCTACACCGTTGTCGCGGTGGCTGTAGCGGCGCTCGTCGCCGTCCCGCTCGGCTATCTGGTCGGCCACACCCGCCGCGGGCGGGGGGTGGTCGTCGTCACCTCCGGGGCCGCCCGCGCGCTCCCGACGCTCGGCGTGCTGACCCTGGCGGGGTTGGTGCTGGGGATCGGTCTCGCCGCGCCCATGCTGGCCCTGGTGCTCCTGGCGTTTCCGTCCATTCTCGCCGGCGCCTACGCCGGGGTGGAGGCCATCGACCCGGTCACCGTCGATTCCGCCCGCGGGCTGGGGCTCTCGGGCTGGCAGGTGCTGACGCGGGTCGAGATCCCCCTGGGCCTGCCGCTGCTGATCGGGGGGATCCGGTCAGCCTTCCTGCAGGTGGTGGCGACGGCCACCCTGGCCGCCTACGTGGGGGCCGGCGGCCTCGGACGCTTCCTCTTCCTCGGACTGAAGACCCAGGACTACCCGCAGATGCTGGCCGCCTCACTGCTGGTGGTCGCCCTGGCGGTGGCCTTTGACATCGCCTTCGAGTCCGTGGAGTGGCTCGTTCGCCGCGTGGTGCCGAGCGGACGCCGGGAAGCTTCGGCCTAGACTGCCCGCATGCGATGGCGCCTGGCAGTCGGTCTGATCGTCGTGTCGACCCTCGCGGGCTGCGCGAGCGCCACCCACGTGTCACCGGTGGGAAGCACCCCGCCGCCAACTGCCTCGGCCCCCGGTGCCACCACGTCCACCCTCGCGAAAGCGCCTCAGGCCGCCCCCGGTGCCACCCCGACGGCCTCGGCGAAACCACTGGCCGGACGGGTCATCGTGGTCGACCCGGGCCACAACGCGATCTGGACGAAAGCGCTCTTGCGCAAGGTCCCGGCCGGCAACGGACGGACGAAGCCCTGCAACTCCTCGGGCACCGCCTCCAACGCGGGCTGGGGGGAGCACACCTACAACTGGGCCCAGGCGACCGCGTTGGCAGCCGAGTTGCGCTTGCGGGGAGCCAAGGTCGTCCTCACCAGGCCGAACGACAAGGGCTCGGGGCCCTGCGTGAATGTCCGGGCCGAGACGGCCAACAAGAACAAGGCCGATCTCATCATCTCGATCCACGCCGACGGCAGCTTCGCGAAGGGCGCCCGCGGCTATCACATCATCACGAGCACCACGATGGTGGGCGGCAACAAGGCCGAAGCGACATCGAAGGCGCTGGCCCGACTGATCCGGACCAACCTTGACCGCACGACGGCGATGCCGCGCTCGACCTACATCGGCAAGGGCACCGCCCTCAGCCCCCGCACCGACATCGCGACGCTCAACCTGTCCAAGAGTCCGGGCCTCATGATGGAGATGGGCAACATGCGCAGCGCGGCCGACCTGAAGCTGCTGAGGTCGGCGTCGTTTCGTCAGGCTGCCGCCGTCGCCCTGGCCAAAGCTGCTGTCGCCGCTCTGAGCTGACCGTCCCTCCGCCAGGGCCGAGGCCCACCCAGCCCCAACTCCTGGCGGACCCCTGGAGCTCGCTTGGGGCCAGCGCCTAGGATGACCTCCACATCGGGCTCCTTGGCTCGCCGACCCCGAAAGGTCCCCCATGGTCACAACTGTGAAGAGACTGCTCCTCGCGCTGGTGGCGCTGGGCACGCTCGCGGCGTGTTCGTCCACCGCCCCCCTGGGGTCGACCCCCATGGCGTCCGCCCCGACCGGCACGACGACCCCGGCGACGACCCTGGTCATCGGTTCCCAGGCGTACTACTCCAACGAGATCATCGCTGAGCTGTATGCGCAGGCGCTCGAAGCCAAGGGCCTCACGGTGTCCCGCCAATACCAGATCGGGCAACGCGAGACCTACCTGCCCGACCTCGCCGCCGGGAAGATCGACGTGATGCCCGAATACTCCGGCAACCTGTTGCAGTACTACGACAAGTCCACGACGGCGACGTCGCCGGCCGACGTGACCGCGGCGCTGGCTGCGGTGCTGCCCTCCGGGCTGCGTCCGCTGACCGCTGCGGCCGCGACCGACCAGGACTCCTACAACGTCACGGCCGACTTCGCCCAGCAGTACGGGCTGTCGTCGCTGGCCGACCTCACCAAGGCCCCGGGCCCGATCAAGGTGGCCGCCAATTCCGAGTTCGAGAAGCGCCCCTACGGCCCGCAGGGCCTGAAGAAGTTCTATGGCGTGGAGGTCACGGTGGTCCCGGTCGAGGACAGCGGCGGCCCCCTCACCGTCAAGGCGCTCAAGGACGGCACCGTACAGGCTGCCGACATCTACTCGGCGGACCCCTCCATCGGCGCCAACAAGTTCGTCACCCTGAGCGACCCGAAGAACATGATCCTTCCGCAGAACGTCGTCCCGATCGTGTCCAGCAAGGTGGACGCGAGCGCTGCGGCGATCATCGAGTCGGTCAACGCCAAGCTCGACACGGCAAGCCTGGTTGCCCTCAACCAGCGCAGCGTCACCGAGCAGGCGACGTCGGCGGTCATCGCCAAAGCCTGGCTGACTGAAGCCGGGCTCCTCGGGTAGAGGGGCCTCAGTTCCCGATGGCGGAGTCGAGCTTGAGGGAGCGCGGCGGGGCCTGGTCGCCCTGGGACCGGCGAATCACGAGCACGTCACACTTGGCGTGCTCGACCACCTGATCCGACACCGACCCCAGCAGCAGGCCGGAGAAGCCGCCCAGGCCACGGGTGCCGACCACGACCAGTTGCGCTGTCTCGGAGGCCCGGACGAGTTCCCGTCCGGCAGCACCGTGCGGCACTTCGAGGCTGACCTCGACGTCGGGGTACTTCGCCAGCCGTCCGGACACCTGCCGTCGCAGCTGGTCCAGCACCGCCTCGGCGAAGTCGTCGACCGGCGGCACGTAGCCCGGCTCCCAGGTCTTGGGGCGGGGGGCGTTGCTGATCGTCCACGCGCGGATCACCCGCGCCTTGAGTCCGAGTTTCGAAGCGAGCCACATGCCCTTGGCCAGCGCTTCGTCGGCGAAGTCCGAACCGTCGTACCCGATCACGATGGGGGCTGAGTCGTCCATGGCACGACCTTACCGGTCAGGCTCCCCGCCCGACAGGGCGCTCCCCGAGCACCCCCGGCCCGACCAGTTCCCCGAGCGGGCGCAACCGGGACGCTCGACTCCCTACACTGGGGGCAACTCGAGGGGAGCCGCCATGGGTCCACGTCGTACCCTCATCGTGGGGTCTGCCGGTCGTGACTATCACGTCTTCAATACCGTCTACCGCCACGATTCGCATCACCGGGTGTTGGGGTTCACGTCGTCCCACCTGTGCCCCGATGAGATCGCCACCTACCCGCCCTGCCTGGCCGGCCCGCTCTACCCCGAGGGCGTGCCGATCCTCTGTGAGGACTCCCTGGAGCACTACATCGTCTCGCTCGGGATCAAGGACGTAGTACTCGCCTACCATGACGTCCCGGAGGACGTGGCCCTCGAACTGGCCGGACGCGTACTGGCGGCGGGCGCCGACCTCCAGCTGCTGAGCCCGGAGCGTTCCATGCTGGCGACCACCAAGCCGGTGGTCGCGGTCTCCTCGACCCGCTCCGGCGCCGGCAAGTCCCCCACCAGCCGCTACCTGGCCCGCCTGCTCCAGGACGACGGCCTTCGCGTCGCCATCGTCCGGCACCCGATGCTGCTGCCGCCGTTCGCCCCCGGGACGCTGCACCGCTCCGCCACCATTGACGGGCACGAGGTGGACGCCTGCGCCGGAGTGCGCCGGGAGCCGCTCGACCTGGCCGCGCCTGAGGGGACGCAGGTCTACTCCGGTTTCGACTACGAAGTGGTGCTGGCGGAGGCGAGCGCCGAAGCCGACGTCCTGATCTGGGACGGGGGCGGCAGCGACCTGCCGTTCATCCGTCCCTCGCTTCACATCCTCGTCGCCGACCCCCTGCGGGCCGGTGACGCCGTCCCGGACTACCCCGGCGACGTGGGCCTGCGGCTGGCCGACGTCGTGCTCATCAACAAGTGCAACACCGCCTCCATTGAGCAGATCGAGCAGATCATGACGCAGGTGGACCGCGTCAATCCGGCCGCTCAGGTACTGACCGCGGACTCGCCGGTGACCGTCGAAGGTGCCGAGTTGGTCCGCGGCCGCACGGTCACCGTCATCGAGGACCACATTTCGATCCGGCTCGACTCGTTGCGTCCCGGGGCCGGGATGGTCGCCGCTCGCGAACTGGGAGTCTCCGGCATCATCAGTCCACGGCCGTACGCCAGTGGACAGCTCGCCCGTTTCTACCGGCGTCACCCGGGGGCGTTTCAGGTGTTGCCCGTCCTGGACCGGACGGAGGAGGCCATGGCCGAACTGGCCGAGACCCTGGCGGCCGTTCCCAGCGAGGCCATCATCAACGCCACCCAACTGGATCTTTCCGGCATCCTGCCTGACAAGCCGGTGGCGAGGGCGTCGTACCAGCTGCGTCCCCACGACACCGACGCCCTGACCCACCTCGTCCGCCGGGCCATCAAGCGCTGAGCGCCCTCGGCGGGCTCGTGCGCCAAGGCGCGAGAGTAGGATCACTGCGCCAACGAGGACAGGAGGGTCATGATCGTTCCCAGCGCGGAACAGCGTCGCGCGATCCAGCAGATCGACACCTACGGCAGCCACAACTACCACCCGCTGCCGGTGGTCGTCGAGCGCGGCGAGGGCGCTTGGCTCGTCGACATCGACCAGAACCGCTACCTCGACTTCCTATCGGCCTACTCCGCGGTGAACTTCGGCCACGCGCACCCCACGCTGGTGAAGGTTGCCACCGAGCAGCTCGGCAAGCTCGCCATCACCTCTCGGGCGGTCTACTCCAACACCTACGGCCCGTTCATCCAGTCGCTGGCCGACCTGTGCGGCAAGGAGATGGTGCTGCCGATGAACACGGGGGTGGAGGCCGTCGAGTCGTCGCTCAAACTCGCCCGCAAGTGGGGCTACGAGGTCAAGGGCGTTCCGGAGGACCAGGCCCACATCATCGTGATGGAGGGTAACTTCCACGGCCGGACGATCAGCGTCATCTCGTTCAGCGACGATGACGTCGCCACCACCAGCTATGGCCCCTTCACCCCCGGTTTCACCAAGGTGCCGTTCGGTGACCTGGTCGCCATGGAGGCGGCGATCACCGATCACACCGTCGCGGTGCTTGTCGAGCCGATCCAGGGTGAGGCGGGGATCATCACGCCGCCCGCGGGCTACCTCGTCGGCGTCCGTGAGTTGACGCAGCGCTACGACGTCCTGATGATCGCCGACGAGATCCAGTCCGGCCTGGCGCGCTGCGGCGCGACCTTCGCGTGCGATCTGGAGGGCGTCGTCCCCGATCTTTATTTGCTCGGCAAGGCGTTGGGCGGCGGCATCCTGCCGGTCTCGGCGGTCGTGGGCAACGCCGACATCCTCGGCGTCCTGCGGCCCGGCCAGCACGGCTCGACCTTCGGCGGGAACCCGCTCGGGGCGGCGGTGGGCACCGCGGTGGTCGAACTGCTCAACACCGGGGAGTTCCAGCAGCGCTCCCGCGAGCTGGGAGCCTACCTGCGCACCCGCCTCGATGAGCTGATCGGTCAAGGGGTCACCGCCGTCCGCAACAGCGGCTTGTGGGCGGGCGTCGACATCGACCCGTCGCTGGGCCCCGCGCGCGGGATCTGCGAGCGGTTGCTGCAACGTGGCGTGATCGCCAAGGACACCCACGGATCGACGATCCGGCTGGCCCCGACCCTGGTCATCACCGAGCAGGAATTGGATCAGGCGCTGGAGGCACTGGTCGAAGCCCTCGACGCTTGATCGGTGTCTGGGCAAGGGGAAAGGGGACGGGGTCAGCCCCCGTCCCCTTTCGCTGTGGTTCGCTCAGGCGGCCTTGATGGCGGAAACCTCGAACTCGAGGACGACCTTGTCGCTGACCAGGACGCCGCCGGTTTCGAGAGCGGCGTTCCAGGTCAGGCCCCAGTCCTTGCGGCTGATGGCGGTGGAGCCTTCGAAGCCGACGCGCTGGTTGCCGAACGGGTCAACGGCGGCACCTTCGAAGGTGAAGGGGATGGTGATGGTCTTGGTGATGCCCTTGATCGTCAGGCCGCCGGTCACCTCGAGGGTGTCGGGCCCGGTGACCGCGAAGTTGTTCGCCACGAAGGTGAGCGCCGGGTAGGTGGCGGCGTCGAGGAAGTCGGGGCTGACGAGGTGGCCGTCGCGGCCGGCGTCGCGGGTGTCGATGCTCGCCGCGGCGATCTCGACCGACAGGGAGGAGTCGTTGGGGTTGGAGCCGTCAACGGTCGCGGTGCCGGTGACGTCGTTGAAGGCGCCGCGGACCTTGGTCACCATCGCGTGGCGGGTGACGAAGCCGATCCGGCTGTGGCTGGCATCCAGGGTGAAGGTGCCCTTGACGTCGGCGAGGGTGGCGATTGCAGTGGTGGTGGTGCTCATGGTCTATGCCTCTCGTTGTTGAACTCTCAACTAATAATCTACCCGGACATAGTTGATCTGTCAACCAATGTCACGTCAGTGCCGGACTCCCTGGCCGGGGGGAGCCTCCGCGTCCCAGGATGTCCCCGGCCGTCTGCCCGGCGGCCCGCCGCCCAAGGTAGGGTGAGCCCGAGGGGCCGCGAGGGTGCGGCCTCGACGTCTCTTTCAGGAGGATCGGATGGGGAACGCGGTTTTCAGCCACGACGATGTCCACCACGAGTTGCCGCTGGTCGCGTCGACCCTGGGTAGCAACGGTTACGACGTCAGCAAGCTCCTCGCAGCTACCGGCGACGTCACCTTGGACGTCGGCTTCGGCAGCACCGCGTCCTGCCAGTCGGCCATCACCTACATCGACGGCGACGCCGGCATCCTGCGGTACCGCGGCTACCCCATCGAACAACTCGCCGAGAAGTCGAGCTTCCTCGAGGTTGCCTATCTCGTCCTCAACGGCGAGTTGCCCACGGCAGCTCAGTTGGCCGAGTTCTCCGGCCACATCTCCACCTCCCACCTGCTGGACGAGCGGTTGAAGGAGATGTTCCGCTTCTTCCCCCGGCGCTCGCACCCGATGCCCGTGCTGGCAGCAGGCATCAACGCGCTCTCCACGTTCTCCACCCCGCGGCTCGGCGTCCAGACCAGTGACCTGGACGATGCCACCTACCGCCTGCTGGGCCAGGTCCCCACCCTGGCCGCCTACGGCTACAAGAACTCGGTGGGACAGCCGTTCCTCTACCCGAGCGAGTCCGAGAGCTATATCGAGAACTTCCTGCGGATGTCCTTCGGGCTCCCCACCACGCCGTACCCGTTCGACGACGCGATCACCCGCGCCCTGGACGTGCTGCTGATCCTGCACGCCGACCACGAACAGAACTGCTCGACGTCCACCGTCCGACTGGTGGGGTCATCGGGCGCCAACATCTACGTCTCCGTCGCGGCCGGGGTCAGCGCCCTGTCGGGGCCCCTCCACGGCGGCGCGAACCAGGCCGTGCTGGAGATGCTGGCGCAGATCCGCGACGACGGTGGGGACGTGAAGGGCTACGTCTCCAAGGTCAAGGACAAGAAGGACACCACCAAGCTGATGGGCTTCGGCCACCGGATCTACAAGAACTACGATCCGCGCGCAGCCATCGTGAAGAAGCACGCGGACGAGATCCTGAAGACCCTCAGTGGCGGCGATGAATTGCTCGACATCGCCATCCGCCTCGAAGAGGCCGCGCTCAGCGATTCGTACTTCCAGGAACGCAAGCTCTACCCGAACGTGGACTTCTACACGGGCCTGATCTACCAGGCGATGGGCTTCCCCATGAACATGTTCACCGTCCTGTTCGCCCTCGGCCGGCTGCCCGGCTGGATCGCCCATTGGCGCGAACAGAAGGTCGATCCGGCCAACAAGATCGGCCGCCCGCGTCAGGTCTACATCGGCGAGACCTCGCGCGACTACGTCCCGATGGAACAACGCCCGGCCTGAGGTCAGGGGCAGGACCAACAACGCCGCGGGGGACCACCCCGCGGCGTTGTGGCGTCAGGAGCGCGGAGGGCGCTCGGGGCGTCCGCAGCGATCGGGCGGCCGGTGGCGTTTCGCACCACCGCAGGTCAGCGGGCGGGCAACTCCTTGCTGCCACCCAGCACCAGCGTGACCCGGGCGTCCACGTCGGCGAGGCCGGCGGCATCGAGTCTCTCCCTCAGGCCGGTCTCGCCGATGGTCGGCGGCGGGCCGAGCGCCACGATCCGCAGGGTTCCCAGCCGCAACGTGATGTCACTGATCTGCCAGCCCTGGGCCTGGGCCCACTCTTCGGCGACCGGTGCGGCCCTGGCCACGACGAGTTCCTGCTGGACGACCACGGCGCTGCCGATCCCCAGCGGCACGGCGAGAGCGATCACCGATCCGACCACGACGGCCAGCATGCCGGTGCCCAGGCGCCCCACCTGGAATCCCAGGGTGATCGCTGCCGCCCGAACCCGATAGCCCAGGAACACCGCGATACCGGTGGCGATGATGGCGCCCACGTTCGTCCCGAAGAGCAGCAAAGCCCCGAGCGCCTGCCCCGGCTCCCCGGATTCCAGGGTCAGCCCGACCACGCACAGCGGTGGCACCAGGGAGATCGCGATCGCGACACCGGGCAGCGTGTCCGACACGTCGGAACGCACGACGGCAAAGGCGCCCACGACGCCGGTGGCAAGAGCGGCCACCAGGTCGATCAGCCGCGGGCTCACCCGCGCGGCGATCTGAGAGTTCGTGTCCGCGACGAGGTGCGAATGGGCGGTCAGTCCGAGCAGGAACGCGATCACCACCACGCTGGCCGCGCCGGCGACCACCATGGCAAGGTTGACCAGGACCAACCGCCGCCGGGCCAGCACCACGGACAGCGCCGTTCCCAGGATGGGCGTCATCAGCGGGGCCACGATCATGGCGCCGATCACCGACGCGGTCGAGTCGGCGATGATTCCGGCGCTGGCGATCACCGTGGCAAGCACGATCAGGACCCAGAACGCGGACAGGTTTCGCCGCCGGTCGGCGCCCTCGGTCAGCAGCAGCCTGGCCATCATGCGTTCCACGTCCGCCGGGTGCGCGCGCCCGGACTGAGGGAAGCTGGTGGGGCTCTCGACGGTGGGACCCATGGGGATCTCCTTCCCGGCTCAGGAAACACCTGCGCTGCAGGTGTCGCCAGTGTGGCCGAATGCGGGCTGACGCGTCAGCTTCACTGGGATTCCTGCCACTCCCGGGCGCGTCGCAGCCCCGCTTGCAGCGACTCCCCGACGTTCGGGCGGGCAGCGAACACGTTTTCGGCACCGAGGTGGTCAAGGGCACCGGTGTTGCGCAGCTGAGTGAGCAGACGCTCATTGAGCCCGCTCAGGACGAGCAGGCAGCCGGCCGCCGTGAGGGTGTCGTGGTAACGGGTGATGGTCTTGATGAAGGTGCTGCCGAGTTCCTCCTTGCCCCGAAGCCGGAGGACCACCACCGATCCGGGCGACTCGGGCCCCGGGGCGGGAAGTTGACTCTCGAAGACGGCGGCGGAGGCGAAGAACAGGCTCCCGTAGGCCGTGAGCACGACCACCTCGTCCCTGGGGAGCCGCGCCGGCGGTTCGCTCTCGGTGGGCAGGACGGCGCCGGGCGCGAATGTCCATCGCTTCACCGTCACCCGGTTCGACTGGCGGGCGACGAACAGGACGACCGAGATGCCGACCCCGGCCAGGACGGCGTACTGCATCGGGACCAGCAGGGTGAGCAGGAAGGTGGTGGACATCACCGTCGCCTGGGTCCGGCCCGTCCGCCACACCATCAGGACCTGGTCCGGTTTGAGCGTGCGCGCCCCGATCAGCACCAGCAGCGCCGCCAGCGACGGCATCGCCACCCGTCCGAAAGCGGGGGCGAGGGCCAGGATCGCCACCAGCATGACGGCCGCAGCCGTCAGGTTGGCGAAGCGGCCACGTCCACCGGCGGCCACCACCAGGGCGGTTCCCGACATCGATCCGCCGACGGGCATCCCACGCAGCAGACCCGACACCAGGTTGGCGATGCCCTGTCCCCGGAAGTCGCCGGAGGCGTCGGGGTACCGGCCGTCCGGGTTGGGGATCGATTGGCCGATCGCCGCGCCCTGCACGAGGCCCACGAGTGCCAGTGAGGCTGCCGGCACCAGGAAGTTGCCGATCAGGACGAGCGAGGGAAGGACGGGGGCCGGGAGCGCCTGAGGGATCTCGGCGAGACCTGCCATCGTCGGCACGTCCAGGCCGGGGAGCAGCGCGACCACCGCAGAGGCGAGCACGACGGCGACGAACAGCCCGAGCGCGCCCAGCCGGGTGCGTTCCAGCACCAGGATGAGCACCAGGGTCGTCGCCGCGACCAGCACCGTGGGCCAGTGGAAGGACCCGATATTGAGCAGGGTGTCGACCGACCTGACGATTCGATTGGCGCCCCTGCCGGCGTAGCCGGTGATGCCGGCCAACTGGCCGAGCATGATGTTGATGGCGACAGCGTTGATGAAACCCGCTAGGACGGCGTTGGGGACGTAGCGCACCAGCGACCCCAGCTTGGCCAGACCTGCGGCGAGCATGATCAGCCCCGTCAGCACGGTCAGGGTGGCCAACGCCTGCGGAGCGTCGGCGTCCTGCAGACCGGGCGTATCGGCAATGATCACGGCCATCGCGCCGGTGGCCTGCACGGACATCAACGCCGAGCTGGTGGTCAGCGCACCAGCGAGCGTCCCGAACAGATAGCCGTACAGGCCGGCCACCGGGTTCAGGCCGGCCAGCAAGCCCGCCGCGAGTCCGTCCGGGACGCTGACCAGCCCGTGCACCACCCCGGCACGCACGTCGGCCGAGGTCGGCTGACGGAACTCGGCCGGCACCCAGGCGGGCAACGAGAGGCGCACAGGACCGGCTCCGCGGGTCAGGGGGTGACGATGGCGAAGTCCGGATCAGTCCGGTCGAGCACCGCCATCAGCCGCCCGAGGGTGCCCAGGTCGCCCTCGGCCGTGATGCCGGCAGCCGCGAGGCCCTCCAGCGGGATCTGTCCCGTCAGCAGGCCCGCCAGCCGGGTGCTCACGAGCCGCAGGACGAGATCCGCCGGTGCCCCGGAGGACCCACTGGTGTGCGACAGGACCCCATTACTGAGGGTCAGCCGGTGCACCTGTCCGAGGTCGGTCAGGTCGACGTCCACGCTGAGGAACAAGTCCCAGGCCCGCGGGCCGTCCACCCTGATCGCGATGGCGTCGAACCACTGCTCGGGGGTGAGCTGGGCGAACAGGTCGGGCGCGGCCGCGACCGCGGGGGTGCCGAACGATCCGTGCCGCAGCTCGTGCGTGGCCGACAGATAGGCGCAGCGCCAGGTGCCGTTCTCGGAGCCGTAGCCGAGTTGCTCGAAAGTGTCCGCCAGCAACATGTGGGCTTCGACGTGGTCTGGTTCAGCGAAGACCACGTGGCTGAGGACTTCAGCCACCCAGCGGAAGTCACCTTCGGCAAAGGAGTCGCGGGCCTTCGCCACCACGGCGTCGGCCCCGCCCATGTACTCCACGTAGCGTCGGCCGGCCGCGGTCGGCGGGTGCTGCCACAGGTTCGCCGGGTTCCCGTCGTACCAGCCGAGGTAGCGCTGGTAGATCGCCTTGACGTTGTGGCTGACCGAGCCGTAGTAGCCCCTTGCGTGCCAGGCGTTCTCCAACGCCGGCGACAACTCGAACCTCTCGGCGATCTCAGCCCCGGTCAGGCCCTGATTCATCATCCGCAGGGTCTGGTCGTGCAGGTAGGCGTACAGGTCGCGCTGTTCGGACAGGAACCGCATGGCCCGTTCGTGCCCCCAGGTCGGCCAGTGGTGCGACGCGAAGACCACGTCCGTCTCGTCCCCGAAAAGCTCGATCGCGTCGGCGAGGTAGCGCGCCCACGCGTGCGGGTCACGCACCAGCGCCCCACGGATGGTGAGGATGTTGTGCAGCACATGGGTGGCGTTCTCGGCCAGGCACAGGGCCCGCAGGTCGGGGAACAGGAAGTGCATCTCGGCGGGGGCCTCCGACCCGGGTGCCATCTGGAACACCATCCGGACCCCGTCCACGGTGAGTTCCTGCCCGGTGGTGCTGATCTCGACCGTGGGCGGGATCAGGGTGACGGTGCCGGTGGAGGTGGTCTGGCCGAGTCCGGCGCCCACCTGCCCCCGGGGGCTTCGCTCGAGCGCCGCGCCGTACATGTAGCCGGCCCGGCGGGCCATCGCCGTCCCGGCGTAGACGTTCTCGGCGACCGCATGGCTGGTGAACCCCGCGGGGGCGATCACCGGGACAGCCCCCGAGTCGACGTCGGCCTGGTCGACGACACCGCGGACGCCGGCGAAGTGGTCGGCGTGAGAGTGGGTGTAGATCACCGCGGTGACCGGGCGGTCGCCGCGATGCTGCCGGTACAGGCCGAGGGCCGCGGCCGCGGTCTCCGTCGAGATCAGCGGGTCGATCACGATGACGCCGCGCTCACCTTCGACGAAAGTGATGTTGGACAGGTCGAACCCGCGAGCCTGGTACAGGCCGGGAACCACTTCGAACAGGCCCTGGATCGAGTTCAACTGGGACTGTCGCCACAGGCTCGGGTTGACCGTGTCGGGGGCATCCCCGGCCAGGAAATCGTAGGAGTCGTTGTCCCACACAACCCTGCCGTCAGCGGCCCGGACGACGCCCGGCTCGAGCGCGGCGATGAAGCCGCGGTGGGCGTCGTCGAAGTCCTGCCGGTCGGCGAAGGGCAGTGAGCCCTGCAACTGGCGGTGCTGGGCGATGATCGCCGGTGACGCCGGCTTGGCGTGCTGCTCAGTCACGGCTGCCACCCCCTCAGCCCAGCGCCTTGGCCTTGAGCCCGTCGAACTCAGCGGCCGTGATCGCGCCGCTGTCCAACAGCGCCTTGGCCCGCGCGATCTGTGCTGTGGGGTCGCTCTCCCCGGCAACCGAGCGGATGTAGTCCTCCGTCGCGGCGCGAGATTCGGCCGCGCCCACCTGCTGGCGCTGCGCCATGCCCCGTCCCCGGGCCAGCACGTAGACGAGTGCGGTCAACGGCGGTGCCACGAACAGGGCCACCAGCCACACGGCCCGGGCCCATCCGTTGAGGTCTCGGTCGCGGAAGACGTCCACGATCACCTGGAAGAGCACCATCAGGTAGCTGATGAAGATGAAGGCCCACAGCATCAGCCAGAAGAAATCCCAGAAGGTCATGTCCCGCTCCGTTCGTCCCACCGCGCCCGGCACGGCATTCGTTGTGGCCGCCATTTGGCGGCACTCCAGCCTGCCGCGGACGAGTATCGACGGCATCACCCCGGCAGGGTGATTTCTCCGCCAGCCCTGCGACGCCCCCAGACCAACGGGCAATAGAGTTCAGCGCATGCAGCCCGTACGCCCGGCGGTCGCACCCGGCGTCCCCGCCTACCTGGTCACCAGGCCCCAGGCCGGTACCCAGGTCATCGCCCGGCCACTGCTGTGGAGCAGGCTGGAGCAACTCGTGGGCACCCACCGGGTGGTCCTGCTGGTGGCACCGGCGGGCTACGGCAAGACCACGGCGTTGAGCACCTGGGCGGACCACACCGCCAAGGCCGTGGGGTGGCTTTCCCTGACCGAGGCGGACCGTCATTCCGAACACCTGTCCCGTGGGCTGTCCGCAGCCCTCGCGGACCTGCACGAGACGCAGGAGGCGGCTGCGGCCCCGGGCGGCCCCGATGCGGTGCTGGTCATCGACGACGTCCACCTCGCCGATTCGGCGGCGGCTCGCCAGATCCTGGTGCCGTTCGTCGAGCACGGGCCTCCCGGGGTGCGGATCGTGCTGTCCGGACGGTCGGAGGCGGGCCTCCGACTCACTCGGCTCGCAGCCGCCGGTGAACTTGCCCGACTTACCGCCGAGGATCTGTCGTTCTCCGCCGATGAGGTGGACCTCGTCGGGCGCGCCATCGGAAGGCCGATCAGTTCCGATCGGGCCGGCAGATTGAGGTTGCGGACGGGTGGCTGGCCCGTGGCGGTGCGATTGGCCCTGCTCACCCCGTCCTCGCCCACATCGGCACCCGCGCTGCCGACCGATGGTCCCGACATCCCGCAGTTGCCCGAGTACCTGATCGAGAACGTCCTGGACGTCCTGCCCGCCGATCTCCGCGACTTCGTCCTCTGCGCCTGCACCTGCGACTGGCTGACCGGCGCGGTCGCCGACGCCCTGTCCGGGGGCGGTGGCGGAGCCGCGAACTTGGAACTGGCCATCGCCGCAGGCCTGCCCCTGGAGCGTCGCGGCTCCTTCGCCGGCGATCCCGTGTATCGCTGGCACCCCCTGATGGCCCATGCCGGAGGGGCGGTGCTGCTGCGCCGCGACCCAGAACGGTTCCGTGACCTCCATTCACGAGCGGCCCGGGCGCTCGGCGCGCTCGACCCGATCGAAGCGGCCTCCCACGCCCTGCGCGGCCGTGACCCGGCCCTTGCGGCGAACCTGATCCGGTCCCAATGGCTGGCCGCCGTCCTTCGGGGGGACTCCGACCTGCTGGCGGAACTCTGCGGACGGCTCCCGTCCGCCCAGGCCGCCGACCCTGAAATCCTGGCGATCCGAGCGGCCTGCCTGCGCAACATCGCAGAGGCACCGGTGGCACAGGAACTGGATCATCGGGCACTGATGGCCGCTGCCGACCTGCCGGCCGACAGGCAGCGCGCCTTCGAACTCACGCGTCAACTGGCCCGCCTGTTCGTTCTCGATGACAGCGCCGAGTTGGCGGTCGCCTCGACCCAAGCCCAAGCGTCCGTCAACGCCTTCGCGGGGATGGACGGAACCCTGCGCGCCTGCGCGCTGCTGCTCCTGGGCTGGACGGAGCTACGACTTCGACAGGCCCTGCCCGCCCTGCCCCTGCTGCGGGAGGCCGCGCAACTGTGCCTGGCCGAGGGCCTGGACGACCTCGCCGAACGAGCCCGAGCGAACTTCGGGTTCGCCCTTGCCTTCGTGGGTGACTTCCCAGCAGCGCAGGAGGCGATTACCAGCACCCACCCTGCCGACTCGTCGGCCCGGTGGCGCCGGGCCGACGGCGCTATCGAATGGTTCACGATCGGTTGGATCCGGTACTGGTCGGGTGACCCGACCGCCGCCATGGACGCCTTCCAGCACGTTGTCGATCAGGGCGGGGGCCTGATCTCCTATTCGCAACTGGCTCGCTGCTGGCTGCTCGACGCCGCTATTGAAGCCGACCACCCGAGCACGATCTCCCTTCTCGAACCGATGCTGTCCGAGGTGCCCGAGCACACCGTCCAGGGACTGCCGTGGACGGTGTACCGCGCCATCGTGCGAGCGGGAGTGTTGGTGGCCAGTGATTCCCTCGATCAGGCCGCACAGTTGCTCGACGAGGTGATCCCGTCCGAGCCGGGCACTCCCGCCGCCAACGCTCAGGCCGCCGAGCTCTACTGGCGTTGCGGTCGCGTCGAGGCCGCGCGGGAACAGGCCGGCCTCCTACTGGGCGCTCTGCCCGACTACTTGAAGATCAGCGGCCTGGTCGTCACCGCATTGTGCGAACAGCGGGACGGCCGGCCGGTGCCGGCCCACGCCCTGATCGAGCAGGCGCTGGCGCTGGGCGCGCCGCACGCACTGTTGCGCGCGTTCAACCGTCCCGATCCCGCCCTGCTCGCCCTGCTCGCCGAACACGCCGCCTGGGGAACCAGCCATGAAGCCTTCCTTGCCGACGCGCTGGCGCGGCAGCATCTGGCAGTGACGGGAATCAGTGGTCGTCTCAGTGCCCGTGAGCGTGAGGTGCTCGGGCGGCTCCACACCGCGATGACGGCGGTTGAGATTGCTGCGGAACTCCACATCAGCCCCAACACCCTCAAGACCCACCTGAAGTCGATCTATCGCAAGTTGGCGGTGGACAACCGGCGCGAGGCCGTCCGGGTTTCCCGGGGCCGCCAAGCCTGACGTCGTGGTCCTGCTAGTAGTGAACGAACACTTTCAGCGCGATCAGCACTAGGCCGAGCAGCGAGGTGATCGACGCACTGGCCAACCGGAGGCTCAGCCGCGGGGTCCAGACCGCCACCTTGAAGTAGCCGAGGACGCCCAGCACCGCGACCGCCACCCAGAGAGTCCCCCAGATGGCAGCCTGGTCGTCGAGCGCATTCGCCACACCGAGCAGGAGCACACTGACCGGAACCAGCGCGGCGACCAGCATCCCCCACGAATGATCGAGGGAGTGTCGCGCTGCGGCAGCCAGACGATCACGCACCGGAATCTCCTGCTCGTGGTCATCGCCCAGGTGCGCGACGGTCCCGGCGTAGAGGTGCGCCGCCCAGAACACGACCACGGTGGCCAGTACCTTGACCAGAACATCCCATGACGCCTCAGCGGTGTTCGCCACGATCACCACCAACCCGGCGACCAGGATCACGCCGTAGACGGCGGACTCGGTGACCAGATGCTTCACGCGAACCTCCTACCACGACGTGTCGCAAGGTCTATCGCACGGTCACCGCGGAGCGCAACGCGGTGCCATGCAGTCCCGGCCATCGCCAGACCGCCGGTGGCGGGTTGACAGGAGCGGACCCGCCCCGCTCGAGGATCCTGCTGTCGCCTCTGGACGCAACAGATTCGACGAGGCTCGGGTGAGCGTGAGCATTTCGGGGCGCCGGAGGCCACCTGGGCGGGTCTTGCGGGTCGCAGACCCTGCTCAGCGCCAGGGGATACTCACTCCGCCTCCACGAGAGCGACCGCCAACCACCTCCGGGCCCGACACCGGCACCAGGGACCGCCAACGACACCCGGGCCCGACACCGGAATCCCGGGAGACCATCACTCGGTACCTGGGAGCCCGTCACTCAGGGCCGGAGCGGGGGCCCCTGGGACCCGCTCGCCCCTGATCTCATAGCCCGCGGGTAATGAGGGGCGCCACACGAACCGCCCAGGCTCTCATGGGTCCTGACGCCCAGCCGGCGCCCGAGATCACTCACCACCTTGACGGCGCCATCACAACCCGAGCGCTACGCCGTCGACCCCCGCCGCACAGCAGAAGGCCGTGACACCCGTCACGGGTGCCACGGCCCTTCCGCTGGTCCCTCGTTCGAGGACTCGACTCAGGCGCGGGTGAGCGGCACGACCGTGGGTCGGCCCACCGACGCGAAGAAGTCGTTGCCCTTGTCATCCACCACGATGAAGGCCGGGAAGTCCTTCACCTCGATCTTCCAGATCGCCTCCATGCCGAGCTCCGGGTATTCAAGTAGTTCGACGCTGGTGATGCAGTCCTGGGCCAGCCGAGCCGCGGGACCACCGATCGAACCGAGGTAGAAGCCGCCGTGAGCCTGGCAGGCGTCGGTGACCGCCTTGGAGCGGTTACCTTTCGCCAGCATGATCATCGCCCCTCCTGCCGCCTGGAACTGATCGACGTAGGAGTCCATCCGTCCGGCGGTGGTGGGACCGAACGACCCGGATGGCATCCCGGCAGGGGTCTTCGCGGGACCGGCGTAGTAGATCGGGTGGTCCTTGAGGTACTGGGGCATCTCTTCGCCCCGGTCGAGTCGTTCCTTGATCTTTGCGTGGGCAATATCCCGCCCGACGATCACCGTGCCGTTGAGGCTGAGCCGCGTCTTCACCGGGTACTTGCTGAGCTCTGCCAGCACCTCGGCCATCGGGCGACGCAGGTCGATCTCAACCACGTCCCCACCCTCGAGGTGGCTGTCGGTGGTGTCGGGCATGAAGTGGGCGGGCTCCCGCTCGAGGGCCTCGATGAAGACTCCCTCTGGCGTGATCTTGGCGAGACACTGCCGGTCCGCCGAGCAGGACACCGACATCGCGACCGGCAGGGAAGCACCATGCCGGGGAAGCCGGACCACCCGGACGTCGTGGCAGAAGTACTTGCCTCCGAACTGGGCACCGATGCCGAAATCACGAGTGAGCTGCAGTACTTGCTGCTCCAGTTCCAGGTCGCGGAAGCCGTGCGCACTCATCGACCCGGAGGTCGGCAACGAGTCCAGGTACTTCGCCGAGGCGTACTTGGAAGTCTTCAGCGCGAACTCGGCAGAGGTTCCGCCGATCACAATCGCCAGGTGGTAGGGCGGGCAAGCCGCGGTCCCGAGCGAACGGATCTTCTCGTCAAGGAACTTCATCATCGAAGCCGGGTTGAGGATGGCCTTCGTCTCTTGGTACAGATAGCTCTTGTTGGCAGAGCCCCCGCCTTTGGCCATGAAGAGGAACTTGTAGGTGGTCTCGTGACCGGCCGCAGTGTCGGCGTACAACTCAATTTGGGCTGGGAGATTGCTGCCGGTGTTCTTCTCGTCCCACATGGTCAGCGGGGCGTTCATCGAGTAGCGCAGGTTGAGTCTCGTGTAGGCGTCGTAGATGCCCTTCGACAACGGGAGTTCGTCGGTGCCCTCGGTGAGCACCTGCTGACCACGCTTGCCCATCACGATCGCGGTGCCCGTGTCCTGGCACATCGGCAACACCCCGCCGGCGGAAATGTTGGCGTTCTTCATGAGATCAAGGGCGACGAACTTGTCGTTAGGGCTGGCCTCGGGATCGTCCAGGATATTGCGGAGCTGCTGCAGGTGCGCCGGCCGCAGGTAGTGGGCGATGTCATGCATAGCCGTCTCGGCGAGCAGCTCCAGAGCCTCGGGAGCGACCTTCAAGAAGGTTCGGCCGTCCGGTCCGGCGACGGTCTCGACCCCCTCGGTCGTGATCAAGCGGTAGGGAGTGGTGTCCTCCCCGATCGGCAGCAGGTCCTCGTAGATGAATTCGGGCATCTCACTCCTAGTTTTTCGCCTCACCAATCCTTCCACAGCCGCCGTGGCGGGGTGGGCGATGTGCGGGATCCGGACCAGCTGTGAGTATCCCCGGGCGCCCATCGCCCGGGCGCCCGGACATCACCCTCCAACGGTGCGAGCCGGGCCGAAAGTACTCAGGAATCGGTGCCGCAGGCCGCGACGCCGGGCGATACCCGCGGCATGGCACGGCCTGCGCTCTGGCTGGCTATCATCGGAACAGGGTCACCGATGACTCGCCATGTGGTCGACGAAGACGCTCAATCCCGGAGGTGTCGATGTTCGGACAGCCGCACTTCGCCACCCAGAACGCCCGTCTCAACGCCACCCTTACGAGCGTGGGGACCCTCATCGTGGCGCACCGCGCCGTCGGTCACGGAAGCATCGCCGAGAACACCACGCTCGCGGTGCGGGCTGCCCAACTCAGCGGTGCCGACATGGTCGAGATCGACGTCACAGCCTCCAGCGATGGGGAGTTCTACAGCTTCCACGACGGTCACGAGCCGGAGACCCTTGGCTTCAAGGCGAATCTGCAGACGCTGACGGCAGCCGAGATCGATCAGGTGTCCTTCATCTGGGTGGACCGTCCCGGGCGACGAGCACGGGTGGAGAGGCTGCTTCCCCTCTTGGAATCCTTTCGCGGGGGGCCCATGCTCTTCACGGTCGATCGGTCATGGTGGCGCTGGCCGGCGTTGCTCCGGAGCTTGGCACGACTCGACATGTCGGACCAGCTCGTCATGAAGTGCCCCGCCTGGGAGGACGCGGCCCTGCATCGCTTGCGGGAGTTCCCAGTCAAGTTCCCGGTCATGCCCATCTGCGCGGGCCCGGACGATGTCTACCGCACCTTGGACGACCCCGACCTCAACACCGTGGGAGTCGAGTTGATCACGACCACCCGGCACCATCCCTGGTTCTCACATTCGGTCATGGAGGAGTTCCACGGGCGGGGAGTCTTCTGCTTCGTCAACACCGAAACCCTGACCACCGGGGTGCCGTTGTTCGGCGGTCTGGACGACGAACTCGCCATCACCAGCTCGCCGGAAGCGGCCTATGGCCCCATCTTCGATCTGGGCGTCGACGCCATCCAGACCGATTGGCCGTGGCTGGTGCGTGACTACCGGACATCGTGGTACCGCGATCACCCGGAACTGTTGCCCGGCCCACGCTGAGCACCCGGGACGCCACCTGAGCCGTCAGGCGCGGCGTGCGCGGTAGGCCCCCTCCATCACCTGCTGGCAGAGTCTCACCGTCTCGGGCATGAGGTCGATGTCGAGGATCCGTGCCTGCTGAGTGAGTCGACTCACCAGGCGCTGGACGACAGCAGCATGACCGGCGGTGTGCTCGGCCCTGATCCAGGCGCCGAGCAGGAGTTCGTCCTCGGGCGCCGCCACCAGCGCTCGCTGAGCAGCCCAGCGGGCCAGGTCAAGATCCCCCCGGGCCATCGCCTTCTCTGCCAGTACCACGCCCGCATCCCGGACGGTGGACTCGAGATCGCTTCGAAGTTCCTCCGCCCAGAACCACTGTCCGGGCGCCACGTCTGCCAGCACGGCACCCCTCACCTGATCGAGGATGGCCGTTAGGGACCCCTCACTGATCCGGTCCACTCCGGGGCCAGCGAGCAAGCGCACCTCCTGGGCATCCGAGGTGACGTCCGGGTGGAGGCGGATCCGCCCGGAGTAGGCGTCGGGCAGATAGGCCGCCCCGGAGGGGTCCTGCCCCAGCCAGGAGCGGAGCCGACTCATGTTCGAGCGACGGGTCCCTTCCGCCACGGCCATCGCGGAGGCCATCTGGGAAGCCGTTCGATCCGGGTATTCCAAGAGCCAGCCGCACATCTCGAGAAGCTGACTGCGTGAGCGGGCCGGCTCGGTACCGGCAGCGCCCACCAGTTCGACCGGGCCGAGCAACCGCAGCGTCGGCCGGAGTGGTTCGCGCCGACGCATCCTGACGATGTCCACGGTGTCCTCGATTTCGGGTTCTCGCAGGGGGAGCGGCCGGACGTTGGACGGCCGGACATCGCTCCACCAAGGGGCAGGGGTGGTATCCGGGCTGTCCGCCACGGCGAACAATTCGGCAACGGCAGCCCTGGCGGGAGCCGGGATGGCCTGGGCCTGCAGCGGCGCCGCACCTGGCCACCGGCCGATGGGCTGGAAGGGGTCGCCGCTGATCTGCCAGGTCGCGGGAGAGTCTGCTGCCACGGCCAGGATCACCGCCAATCCCACCGGCCGACCGGAGAGCAGAGCGTCCACTTCGTCGAGGGAGTCAGGATCCAGGGGATCTGCGAAGACGAAGACTTCTGGCGCCACCGCCTCAGCCCGGTTGGGGTCGACCCGGAGCTCCCGTAACTCCTCCTGCCCGAGGGCTGCGGCCCGCTCAGCGTGGCGGCACCGGATGCGGACGAGGGCCGATTCTGGGTCGTTCATCACCTGCACCCGATCGCCCCCGGCTGCCCGAATCAGACGGCCGTCACCGCCGACGACAGTGACCCTGACCTCCGCCGCCCACGAGGCACAGGCCAACTCCACCGCCATGGCCGCAATCGTGGCGTGTTGAAGTTCGGGGTGATCGGCCGCGACGCCCAGCACGCCCGAGCGTTCCACGTCCACCAGGACGGTCTCCGCGCCGATCCCAGTGCCGAGACTCACCAGCGCCGGAAAGGCGACGGGGTCGGTGGCGTCAGGGGGCAACGTGGCGGCATTGTCAAGGCTGAGGCGCCACACCTCGCCGCTTCCCTCGAACGGCTCCGGCGGGAATCCGGGCGACTCTGCCCAATGGAAGACAACGGCCTCCGGCTCCAGAACGGCGTCGGACAGGGGCGCCAGGGGAGTCCCCGTCCGATGATGGTGGCGGGCGATGGCCCGCAGCGCGGCATCGAGGGCTTGCCCATGATCGGGACGTTGGGCCCGCCCCAGTGCACTGTGGAAGCGCAGCAACTCCTCGTCAGGCTGCATCACCCGGCGACCGGGTGCCCGCGCGCGGTGCTGGAGGATGCGGCGCGACTGCCAACCGCCCACGAGTCCGGCTGCTGCCAAGCCGCTGAGGCTGCCGATCAGCACCCGGTCCGCGGAGGGGTCCACGCCGGTCGTCGTGGACCCCTCGGAAAGCCCGAGGGGTGGGCCCAGCGATGAATTCCCGGCAACCGTCGGTTGCGGAGACGGAGGGGTTGTCGGTGGACCGGTGGTGGCGCGCTCAACCTCCGGCGTCACTGGATCCCCAGCGGGAGTACTGCCCACCACATCCCCCGCCTCGCCCGCAGCCGGATCGTCCTCAGCCCGGGGCGGGGTTTCACGTGTGGAGTCCTGCCCGGCTGGCGCGTCGACGGCGGGAGCACTGCCCAGCACAGCCCCCGCGTCGCCTGGCGAAACCGCGTCGGCCGCCGTCCCGGCCGGGGGGCGAGAGGCGGATTGAGCTGCGGCCGCGCTCAGCATCCCGGGATGACCAGCTCCGTTCGAAGGTGAGCCCTGCGGGAGGCGGAGTCGCCAACCGACCTCAATGTGGTCAGGGTCGTCGACCAACGACTCATTGGCCCGTGCGATCTCCGGCCACCGAGCCGCCGCGTCCAGGTGCTCGGCCGCCAAACCGCTGAGCGTGTCCCCCTTCTCGACGACGATCCGCCGTGGAGAAGGCGACCGGGTGGAAGGAGTGCCGCCGCCGCGAGACGACGCCGGGATCAGTAGCCGCGTGCCAGGCGCGAGGTGGCTCGTCGGGTCGGCGAGGGCGTCCGGATTCGCGTCCGCGATCTCTCGCCAGCGGCGGCCCTCGCCCAACTGGCTGATCGCGATGCTCCACAGGTCGTCGCCTGCGCACACCACGTACTGGGCGTTCACCGTCTCGCCGTGGGCGGACGCGCCCGTGGGCGAATCGTCGATTGACACCCCGCCCACCGCGGTCGAGAGCGTCGGGGCGGCAGTCGGTCCGGCGCCAGCGGCCGTTGGTGCGGCGGTTGGTGCGGCGGTTCGGACAGAGGCGGGACTGCCGCTCGCGCCCACCGCCCCAGCTCCCGTGGAGGCACCGCCAGGGACGGACGGAGCGCTGGCCGCCATTGCGACCACGGCGATGACCAACCCGGCGCAGAGGGCCTGGAGCCCCCCGAGAAGCGGAACGTTGACCACGAAGCGGTTCCCACTGAGAAGGCGAATCGCCTCCAGGATGGTCGTCCCTGTGAAGGCAGCCCACGCGAGCCAACCTGCCGTGGTGAGGACCGCCAGCAACAACGATCCATCGTCGAAGCCGGGCTCCCATGTCCACAGGCGCAGCCGTCCCCAGGCCAGAAGGAGCAACGGCGCGCCCACCAGAACTCCGGCCAGGGCGATGAGGGCACCCAGGCCACGCAGCCAACGCCTCATCGTCGCCCTCGATACTGATCGACGACCGAGGACGCCTGGGCCTGGACCGCCAACTCGCCCGGCCAACCCGGCACGATCACGTCTGCGAGCGGGACCCTGCAGGTGACCCCGACGGACACCTGGCCCGGCGTTCCGGGGGGAGTGGCCAGAACTCGCGCGTCCACGTCGAGGTGGAGGCTCGAACACCGCAGACCAGCCGTTGTCGACTGCGCCGTGACAAGCGCTTTCGCCTGTGACTCAGCGCTGACTGGGGAGCGTGCGATGGACGCGGCCCTCGCTCCGGCTGCGGCCATCGCCTCAACCGATGAGCGTGCCAACCAGACCCTCGCTCCCCCGACCACCAGCCCGAACAGGAGCATGAGCAACGGAACAGCCAACGCGAACTCGACAGCCACGGCCCCCCGCTCGCCGAACCCCCGCCTCCCAACGCGCGTCATGGCGAGGTCACCCGCTCCTCCACCAGGACCGCATGCTCGACGATCCGCGACTGCCCAACATCAAAGAAGACCTGGGTCTGACCCGACACTGTCACCTGCACCCGCCCCTGCCTCTCCGACGTACTCACGGTGACCTCCGTCAAGCCTCCCGAGTGGGCAATCTCGGCGGCGACAGCCTCGGCCTCGGCCTGGAACTGGCGTCCCACAGCACGCACGTCTGCCGCCGCGGCAGCAGCCTGCGAAGCGACCGATCGTCCATGCAGCCAGATGCCGGTCTGGACGAGGCCGAGCACCAGCGCAAGCAGCGCCGGCATCACGATCGCCCACTGGGTGGACTCCGAAAGTCCCCGCTCGTTCACGGACGAGGCAGCTTGGCGTTCACATACAGCGTGACGGCCGAAATCACCGCCACAGCAACGGTGACGGCGCCCGCCAGCAGGATGGCGTTTTCGGTCGACTGCGACAGGCCACGCTCGTCACGGCGCGGCAGCGGCGCAGCCAGCGCGGCGACCAGCAGGAACAGCATCTTCTTCATCGGTTCTCCTTGTGGGGTGTCGGAATCGGTGGTTCAACCGCTGATGAGGCGGAGCAAGGGGGGTATCAGGAACAGGAGCCCGAACAGCAGGCTGGGAATCACCATGAGGACCCCCATCCGTTCGGAAACCTCAGCGGCCGCGATCTTCATGGCCGTCAGGTGCGCGTCCCGCAACTCCTTCACACGGGCACGCAGGGCACTGGACAGGGCTGCTCCAGATTCGTCCAACCGCATCACGTCAGCGACGTCGACCAGGGCGGGAAGTTCGAGGTCGTGGCCGAGCCGCTGCAGTTCGGCGTAAGGGGCACGCTGCTCTAGCCGCGCACGCTCGAGCGCTCCCCGAATGGCGAGGAAGACCGTTACATCCGAGGCCGCAGCAGCAGCCCGCAAGGCCTGGCTGCCGGACTGGTTGGCGAGCCGTTCAAGGGTCACGAGGTCGAAGAACGTGAGCAGGGCCTCCGTGGCGTCCTCGGTGACCGCCGCGTCCCGTTGCCGCAGCAGGAGATCCGGCGTGATGAACCCGAGCAGGCTGCCGACGGCAGTCATCACGAGGGGAATCGCCACCGGCAATCCCGTCAGCCAACTGAACCAGCCGCCCACCAGGGCGGGGAGGATCAGCCCCAACAGCGCGCCGATCGCCTTGTGCGCCACGTGTCGATCGACGCTGGTGCCGACCATGCGCAGCCGCCGCCGGGTGTCGTCGGCAACCGCCAGGCCCCAGCGTCCACGCACCCAGGCCCCCAACCTCGCCACTCCCGGCTCGTCGGCTTCCTCCACAAGGGTGCGGCGACCGTCCAGCAGGTCGAAGGCATCGTCCAGCCGGGGGTGCGGGGCGACCCTGATCAGCGCCAGGGCCCAGAACCCAGCCATCAACAGCGCGCCGGTCAGCGTCGCGACGACCGTGCTCACGTCGCCCTCCGCAGGATCCGCTGCCTTGGGCGTGGCAGGGTGAGCCGACGCAAGAACAGCAGCGATCCCACGTAGGCAGCGATCAGGACTGTCAGAATCATCTGCCCGACCGGCGTTCGGTACGGTTCGAAGAAGGTGCCGCCGAACAGCAGGGCCCCGGCGAGGACGGTGAGCGTGATGATCGTCACCTGGCGGACCACGATTCTGGGTTTCGCCCGTTCGGCCTCGATCTCCCGGAGTGCCTTGAGCCGCTCCTGGATCGCGTCCGCAAGGGACGACAACGTCGCTTGAGCTCCCGTTCCCCCTCGCTGGGCCGCCAGCGCGAGGGACGCCAGGACGGCGTCCGCGTCTGGGCTGTCCAGCTCGTCTGCCATGCCGTAGAGCGCCTGTGGCACCGTCCATCGATCATCCAGGCGGTCGACGAGCAGCGACAAGGGCGCGGCCAGCACCGCCGGCGCCTGACGTGCCGACACCCTGATGGCGTCCCCGATCGCGCGGCCGGTCGGCAGGATCGCGGCCATCGTGCGAACCCAGCGGTCCAATGCCTGCAGCAACTCCAGTTCGCGATTCGACGATTTGCCCAGCAGCAGCGGGAGCCCGATCCCCAGCCCCGGCACCACCGCCATCAGCAGTGGCCACCGGGTGAGGCTGGCCGCGATCAGACCAGCCACCAGCCAACCCGCGGCCAGGGCGAGCCGCCGGGGACCGATCCGCGCGCCGACCTCGATCAGCGAGCGCCCGGCCTTCCGGGACTGCGGGGAGGGCGCACGCCATCCGGCGAGGACCGCGACCAATCCCCCGGCCACCAGCACGCCACACGCCGCCGCGAACAGTCCCCCGATCACAGCTGCCACCCACTCTCGAAGGGAGCCAAATCGGCGAGGAAGTCCGCGTCCGGGCTGAACCGGCTGTTACCGGCGTCAAGCGGATCGCCCCGGTACACCAGGTGCGTCACCGGACGCCCAGCCTCGATGCCGCCGGTCAACTGCCGGATCTCCGCCACCAGCCGGGTCCGCAGGCCACCGCGCCAGCTGTCGTCAACGAGCCTCACGTAGACGAGGAGGTGGATGTGATGCGCGATCTGCCGATACGCCTCGTCGACTGACAGGACACCGCCCTGAGCCACCCGGGAAGCGAGGCGATCCATGGTGGACGCCGCGGAATGCGAGTGAGTCGTGCTCAAAGTGCCCGCGCCGGCGGTCATCGCCTCAAACATGGCCCCGGCCTCGCCACCTCGGACCTCTCCGACAATCAGCCGCGACAGGTTCTGACGGAGGGCCTCCGGAATGAGGTCGGCGACGCTGAACTCCCCCAGCCGCCGGCCATTCTGGGTCTCGCCCATCCCCACCTTCGCCTGCAGCGCAAGCATGTTGCGCCGTCCGGGTTGAAGGTGCGTGAGCAGCTCGTAGTCGGTCTCCAGCGTGCCGAACCGCTCCGAGGCCGGAATGGCGGCGATCAGGGCGCGCAACAGGGTCGTCTTGCCGGCGCCCTGATCGCCGGAAATTACAATGGACTTACGCGCGAGCACCGCAGAATGCAACAGTCGCGCTACCTCGAGCGGCATCATTCCGCCGTCGGCCAGCTCCTTCAACGTGACTTGAGTCAACGTGTGCTGCCGGATCGTGATGGACGGACGGAAGCTCAGGCCGAACCCGATGGCGTGGAGCCGGAAGCGGTCGCCCAGGGCCAGGGTCATGGTTGGATGCGCGTCGTCGAAGGGACGGGCCGGACTGACCGATTCGCCAAGGAAGCGAATGGCGTCGACAAGTTCCTCGTCGCTGTCAGCGACCGCTGGGTGAGGCAGCCGCCGTCCATCGGAGTACTGGACGACCACCGAATCGCAGCCGTGGATCTCGATGTTCTCGGCTTCGGGGATCTCGAAGAGCGGCTGGAGCCTGCCGTATCCGAAGATCGCGCTCTCCACAGCGCTCGCGTACGCCTGCTCCAGATCGACCGTCCACAGCGCCTGCCCGTGCACCCCCAACTGGGCGGCGTGGTCGGCCACCACGGTGTGGACGACCGAGCGCCCCATGAGTAGCCGGTCGAGTTCTGCCATGGGTCGCCCGGCGTCCTGCACGGACCGCGAGAGTTCCGCGGTGATGATCTCCGATGCCTTGCGGCGGAGACCAACCACCGCCGCCCAGTCCACCTCCGCTCCCGGCTTCGAGGCCGTCGCGCCGCGTCGAGACGGGTCGGGAATCGCTCGACGCCCAGGTGCGAGTTCTTCGGCTGGAAACGTCGAATCGAGCAGTGGCGGCCCGCTCACGAGCGAAATGTCCGCGAGTCGCTTCATCGCGGAGCCCCGATTCGCTCGCGACTGCGATCGAACCGCTCCACCAGTCCAGCGGCGCAACCCCTGACGGCACGGACGTAGGAACTGGTCGCGAACGACCGCCCTGCCGCCTCCCCGTGGGACCACACCGCCGCCGCGGCCGGATTCCAGGGAAGGGATGCCGCCACGGGCAGGCCAAGGGTTGCTGTGATCTCGCCGGGAGTATAGGGACGTCCCGCACCCACCAGCAGTATGCTCAACCGCTCTGCAGGCACGGCCTCAGTCAGGAGCGGAAGGTAGAGCCTCAGCCCGGCGAGGTCGACCAGACTGGAGCGGGTCAGCACCATCACCGCATCCGCCTCGCTGATCAGGGCCGGGGGCAACCCGCTGACACCGATCGCACCCGCATCGACGATGACGTCGGACTCCCAGAACCCCAGGGCCGCCGCGAAGTCCGGCCAACTGGAGGCGAAGAGTTCGACCATTCCCGGGTGGGAGAAGCCTGGCAGGAACGACCGCTTGATGCCGTCGGTCGCGGGCAGCGCGAGGCTCTCACGTTCGATGGCGACGCCCAGCGGGCGCCGCTCGCGGCGGGCCGACAGAACCCCCCACAGTCCTCGATTTCCGGTGTCCTCGCCCTGCAGGAGCCCAGCCAGCACCGATTGGGATGGCACTCTGGCCGCATCCACCAAGAGGACAGGCCGCGGCCAGGTGAGCGCCAGGCCGACCGCTGTCGTGGTCGTGCCGGGCGAATGGACGGCGCTAGTCAGGACGAGAAGACTCATCGCGGCGCCCCTGGCTGCCGGACGACCACCAGTTGGTCACCGGCCGCCAGGCGGGCGATTCGCTCCGCCTCCGCCTGCGGGACGGTGATGTCCAGGACCGCGGAACCGTCGGGCAGGTCGCTGGCCGTCGAGGCCACCCGGCCCATCACGCTTGCCCCGGCGGGCGGGTCGCCACCGTCGCGCGCCACAGCGACGAGCAGCACCTGGGTGCCAGGCGGGAGCGGGGTGCCCGGCATCCGTCCGGGAGCAAGCTTGACGCCGAGGCGCGAAACGCCGACTTCCACCGGTGGCTCGCCGAAGGAGCGCGGTGACAGAGCTGAACCCGCTGTGAGGTCGGTCAACGCCGTCCGCCCCACCACGTCGGAGATCCGCGAGGCGGAGACCGTCTCCAGTCCGGGCGCGGTGGCGAGCGAGATGACCGCCAGGTCTTCGGTGGTGATCAGCTGATCGCGGTAGACCGTCCGCGTGACAGCGATGACGGACTGGGCGTTGGCGAGGTTCGCGTAGAGCATGGCGGCACCCAAACCGCCAAGGCAGATCGCCAGCACACCGGACATGATCAGCCGCAGATTGCGCCGGGCTCTCACCGGGGTGGTTGTGAGGGGTTTTGCCTTGTCACTCATCAGCGGTTCGCCTTCGCCAAACCCGGCCACGGCAGCGAAACCTCGGGGGTGGGTTCTGTCTTACTGCGTCCGGTGACCCGAACTTTACGGGACTGCTCGCGCGGCACCAGCGGCCGATGTCAGATTGTGGATAACCGAGGAAGCCGGCCAGAGGTCGTGCAGGCCTGTGGACAAGGGCGATCACCGGGGGTAACCCATCCGATCGACCAGCTGGTACGGGCCGATCGCTGCTTCGACACGGGGAGTGAGTAGTCCCTGTCCCTCATCAGCAGCAGTGTCCCCTTGAGCCTGCCATCAACCTCAGGCGGGCTCGCCACTACTCACCCGAGCTCGTCGACACCGCGACGCTCGGTCCGGCGCGCCACCCTGCAGAGGTGCCTGTCCCGGGCCTGCGGCTCCACGCCCAAACCCCCAGTGCCGCGGCCGCGTGCCGTGACCCTCACGGCCACTCCGCGTCGGGCGGTGGCCGTGGCAGGTCAACGCGCTGGTGCCGCTAGGGTGCCCTGCATGGCACGTGTATTGGTGACGGGCGGAGTCCGGAGCGGGAAATCCCGTTACGCCGAGGGTCTCCTTGACCCCGGGAGACCCGCGGTCTACGTCACTCCCGGCTACCCAGCGGACCCGCTGGTCGACGCCGACTGGGCCGCACGAGTGGCGGCCCACCAGGTGCGCCGGCCAGCCGCGTGGCACACCACCGAGACCCTGGGCCTCGCTGACTCGATCAGGACTGCCACGGCTCCGGTGCTCGTGGACTGCCTAGGCACGTGGGTTACTCGCCTCATCGATTCCTGGCAGGCATGGGACATCCCGGTCAGGGAATGGCTTCCGGCATTCGACGATGAGTTGTCCTCGCTCACCTCCGCTGTGGCGGCACGTTCCGATGTGGTGCTCGTCACCAACGAGGTGGGCTGGGGTGTCGTGTCCGAGCATCGGTCCGCCCGCGTGTTTGCAGACCAACTCGGCCGCACGAATCAGGCCGTCGCTGAGGTCTGTGACCAGGTGGTGCTGATGGTGGCTGGCCGCCCACTCACG
This sequence comes from Propionibacteriaceae bacterium, assembly GCA_016717345.1. Lineage (GTDB taxonomy): Bacteria > Actinomycetota > Actinomycetes > Propionibacteriales > Propionibacteriaceae > Propionicimonas. Next base: position 177,869 of record JADKFR010000005.1, on the reverse strand, counting down.
ATCTGACGCTATCGCGCGGGGGCCCCGCGCCACGCAGGCCAGACCGAGTGAGCATTCCCGGCCGCCCACGGGCGTCCCAGCCCCCGAAGTGGGCCCAGGCGTCCCTCCACGGCCCGCGACTACTCAGGCCCCGCTTGCCCCGCCAGCACCGCCGGCCCCGCCGGCCCCGCCAGCCCCGCCAGCCCCGCCGGCCCCGCCAGCACCGCGGCCAGGACCTCACGCGTGACTCGAAAGCCCCATCCCGAACTACCCCACGAGGGCATCAGCGAGGGGCCCTGAGTAGATCCGGCCCGGCAACCGCCCTTCTGGCCCCGCAACTCAGCCCGGCGCTCCTCCCCGGCCCGCGATTACTCACGCCGCGACCAGTGGCTCACCAGCGACCCACCAGCGGCCAACCGCCAAGCTTCTGAGTACCCACTGGCTATTGCCCGCTCAAGCTGCGACGACGACCACCAGCAAAACCAGCGAACTCTCGATCAGCGCTCCCAGGACGTCGCCGGTGACCCCGCCGATCCGCCTCACCACACGGCCCAGCAACAGAGCGCCTCCGACGACGGCGACAAGCACTCCCACCAGGGGACGCCACCAGGGCAGCCCAGCCCACACGCCCACCCCGGTCAGGACGGCGGCGACCAGGGCCCACTCAAGAGTGGCGGCCCAGACTGGGACGCTGCCGGCAAACAGCGCGCCCAAACCACCAGGGCGCGCGGGCGGTACCCCCACCGCGCACCCCAGCGCCAGCGCAGCGCGCGAGCCCGCGACCAGCACCGCGATCAGGGCCCAGCCCCACGGCCGCCCGAGGATCGCGGCGAAGCCGACCACCTGGGCCATCAGCACCAGGATCAGTCCGGCCGCGCCCATCGGCCCCACATCTCCACTGCGCATCACGCGCAGGGCCTTGTCACGATCAGGTCCCGAACCAAGCCCATCGATGGTGTCGGCCAGTCCGTCCAGGTGCATGCCACGGGTCCCCATGGCGATGACCGCCACCACCAGGACCCCTGCGAGCAGCACTGGCGTCCCAGTCCACCTTGCACCCCACCCGATCAGGCCGGCCAGTACCCCGATGGGAAGCACGGCCACCGGTCCGAGCAGCATGGCCGCCCGCGCCTGGCCGCGCGAGATCCCGGAGGTGGGCCGCACTGGGATCACCGTCAGGAACCCCAGCGCGATCCGCAGCCCGTCGATCACGTCAAGTCCGCGAGTTGGGCGATGTCGGTCAGTGCGGCCACCGCCGCCCGCAGGATGGGAACGGCGACGACGGCGCCGGTGCCTTCGCCCAAGCGCAGCTTCAGGTCGATCAGGGGAGCCAGCCCCAACCGCTGCAGGGCCACCGACTGACCGGGCTCGGTCGATCGGTGACCGGCCTGCAGCCAGGGCCGGACCCCCGGGTCGATCGACGCCGCCACCACGGCTTCGGCAACCGCGATCACCCCGTCCAGCAGGACCGGTACACCGCGCCGCGCCGCGCCCAGCATGAACCCGACAGCGGCTGCCATGTCCGCCGAGCCGAGTGCCGCGAGCCGGTCCAGCGGGTCACCGAGGCGGTCGCTCGCGCGATTCAAGGCGGCATCGATCATCGCGGTCTTGTGCGCCAGCGCCGCGTCGTCGATCCCGGTCCCCCGTCCCGTGACCGCCGCCGCGGGCAGCCCGTACGTCGCAGCGATCAGTGCCGCAGCCACGGTGGTGTTGCCGATCCCCAGATCCCCGGCGATCAGCAGTTGCGCGCCACCAGCGACCGCCTCGGCGGCGATGGTGTCGCCAGCGGCCAAAGCCGCCTCAACCTCAGTTGCGCTGAGCGCGTCCTCGATGTCGATCGAGCCCGAGCCGCGCCGAATCTTGAATCGTCCGATCTCAGGGTCGAGATCGGCGAAGTCCTCAGCCACCCCCAGGTCGTAGAGGGTGACGCTCACCCGATTGGCCCGGGCCAGCGCTGACACGCCGGCCACGCCGGCGGCGATGCCCCGCACCATCGCAGGGGTGATCGCTGCGGGGTAGGCCGAGACCCCACTGGCGGCAATCCCATGGTCTCCGGCGAAGACGACGACCCGCACGTCGTCCAGCTGCCGGGGCGGGCAGATGCCCTGGCAGGACGCCAGCCAGGCACCCAGGGTTTCGAGTTCCCCCAGGGCGCCCAGAGGCTTGGCTTGGCCGTCGCTCATGCGCAGCGCGGCGGCAGCGAGCTCGGCGTCGGGCGCCAGGATCGATTCGGTCATGTTCACCTTTTCTGTTCGGCCCGCGACAGGGTGACACAATGCCGCGGGTGAGTGGTCTGTTGATGGCAGGGACGAGTTCGGACGCAGGCAAGTCGTTGATCACGGCCGGGCTGTGCCGGTGCCTGGCGAGGCGCGGTATTCGGGTGGCACCGTTCAAGGCCCAGAACATGTCGAACAATTCGATGGTCTGCCCGGACGGCTCCGAGATCGGACGCGCGCAGTACCTGCAGGCGTTGGCGGCCGGCGTGGAAGCCACGTCCGCCATGAACCCCGTCCTGTTGAAGCCAGGGACGGATCGCCGCTCGTTCATCGTGCTGCGCGGCGCGCCGGCCGGCACGCTGGAGGCGGGCCAGTACACCGGTGGCCGACGTCATCTCGCCGAGGCGGCCTTCGCCGCCTACCGCGAACTGGAATCGTCCTACGATGTCGTGCTCGCCGAGGGTGCAGGCTCCCCAGCCGAGATCAATCTCCGCGCAGGCGACTATGTGAACTTCGGCTTGGCCAGGGAATTCGATCTCCCCGTCGTGCTCTGCGGGGACATCGACCGCGGCGGCGTCCTGGCTTCGATCTTCGGCCACTGGGCCATCGTGGACGACGCCGACCGCGCGCACCTCGCCGGCTACCTCATCAACAAGTTCCGCGGGGACGCCTCGGTGCTCACGCCGGGCCTGGACGAACTCACCCGACGAACGGGCCTGCCGAGTTTCGGAGTGCTCCCGTGGCTGTCCGAGGTCTGGCTGGACGGCGAAGATGCCCTCGCCTTCGCGCGATGGCCGACTGTCGCCGGAGCCAGAGGAACCCTGCGGATCGCCGTGATCCGCTTCCCGAGGATCTCCAACGCCACCGATCTGGACGCGCTCGCCGCCGAGCCTGGTGTGGAGGTTTTCGTGACGACCAATCCCGCCGACTTCGCCGGGGCCGACCTGGTCATCCTTCCCGGCAGCCGTTCCACCCTGGCCGACCTGGCATGGGCTCGCGAACGCGGATTGGCAGCCGCCCTGATCGAGCGCGCCCGGCGAGGAGGTCCGATCCTGGGCATCTGCGGGGGATACCAGATGTTGGCCGATTCGATCGATGACCCTGTCGAGTCCGCGCTCGGCACCGAGCCCGGACTTGGCCTGCTGGCCGCCCAGGTGCGGTTCAGCGACACCAAGCTCCTCGGGCGCCCACGTGGCACCTGGCGAGGCCGCGCGGTCGAGGGCTACGAGATTCACCATGGGGTGGTGGAGGCCAGCGGAGGCGAGGACTTCCTGGACGGAGTGCGCCTGGGTAACACGTGGGGCACGATCTGGCACGGCGCCTTCGAGAATGACGACTTCCGCCGTGCCTGGCTGAGCGAGTTGGCCGACACGACAGGATCGACCTGGCAGCCCACCCCGGGCGCAGCAGGATTCGCGGCGCGCCGGACGGCGATGATCGACACTCTGGCTGACGCGCTCGAGGTGAACGTGGATGTTGCCGGGCTGCTGCAGTTGACCGGCCGGTAGGACTGGCGCAAGGGACGGGGACGACTGGCGCGGCGGTGAGCAACCGGCCGTGGCAGGCGGTTTGCCTCAGCGATGAGCATGAGTCCCCTTCAAGGATGCGTGGCCCGAGGAACCGTCGCCTCCGCGCGTGTCTGACTTCCCTGTCGCCAGGGTCACAGTGGCCCGTCCGTCCCGGAATTCCACCGGGTTCCGACGCAAAAGCGGCGGTTGCATCCTTTCACCGTTCCTCGACACCCGCCGGCGTCGGGGAAAACACTGGGACGGCCTCGGCATCGGCTTCTCCGACGGTGGCGCCAACGCAAAGTGACCATGGCGACGCGTTTGGAGCTCGATCGTGCCCTGGCGAGCGTTGACAATGCTCAGGACAGTCCCCTGCCGAGTCGCTCCTGAGGGTCAGAGCTTGGTTGCCGCCCAGCAGGTGACCGTGCGGCAGGGTCGGAAGCCGGTGAAGCGCCCGATGGGCTCGGCCGTCTCCACCGCCACCCGAGTGAGCTCCCCGCCATGGGTCTGATAGGCGCCGAGCAGGATCGCGTCGGATTCGGCCGTCACGCTGTGCGCCACCAATCGCCCGTCAGCCCTGAGCCGATCCCAGGCGGCGTCGAGGGTGATCGATTCCACCCCTCCTCCCACGAACACCGCGTCGGGGGCTGGGAGCAATGGCAGTAGCTCCGCGATGGCGCCCCGCCGGATCTCCAGCTGACTCGTCACGCTGTGCGTTGCGGCGTTGACCCGAATGCGGTCGACGCGGTCTGACTGGCGTTCCACCGCCACGGCGCGGTTGGTCGCCGAAAGGCGGCACCATTCGATCGAAATCGACCCGCTGCCGGCCCCGAGGTCCCAGAGGAGTTCACCTCCGATTGGTGCGAGCGCGGCTAGGGCGGTTGCCCGCAGGAACCGTTTGGTGAGGAGCCCGTCGTTGGCGAACGCGCCATCGGGCAAGCCTGCCGTCAACTGGGGAAACGTGGTCACACCCCGACCGTATCGGCACCGAACCCCTTGTCACCGCAACACCGCCCCCCATGGCACTAGCGTTCGCCCCTCCTCACCGATCACGTCCTCCTCGGAGCGCGCCGTCCCTGATGTGGGCAGCCGAAGCCACGGCGGCCGACGTTGAGTCATCGCGGCCCGGAGAAACAGAGAAGCGGGCTGATACTGAGTCAGCGGACTGACATGGGGCTGAGCCTACTTGCGAGCGATTCCCGCGCTGCGTTGGCGATCGAGCCGGCAATCCCTGCCCAGGCTGGGCGCGGCTACCACGATGCCCCGGGCCTCGCGAGTGAGTTCGCACCCCACCCTGCTGAACCGGTTGCCGAGACGGAGTCCCGTCTTCCGAGCAGAACCACCGTGGGGCTGCCTTCGGCCGCGGCGGGACAGCCCGACGCCCGCTGACAGGGAGGAGCACTCCGGTCTTGAGATCCCCCAGGCCGGTGCAGCGCGCGGAGGCGGCTCGTGAGTATTCCCTAGCGGCCCCGCACCGCTCGTCGAGCGCTGGACGCCCGATCACTCACTGCAGTCTGGCAATACTCACGAACCCGATCACCGCGTCACCGGCGTGCCACCCAGCGGCCCCGACCGACCTGAGTAACCGCTGCCCCCCAGTTCGCCGCCGGCCCCCGAAACGCCTCAAGCCAGCGACGCCGGACAGGAAATACTCACTCGCCCCGAAGAAGCCTGAGTCCGTGACGACGCACGCTCGAAGACAACCGCCGGGCGCCACGACCGGCACAAGCCGAGCCTCTTACCACCAGCCGAGCGGCGCGCCAAACGCCGGGCCTCGTGCCAAGCCGGGCCTCGCGCCACAAGCCCGGGCATCGCCTACCAGCCGCCCCGACCAGCGACGACCTCGACGGGCACGCAACTCATGGGCGCGTTCGTCCAACCCGACATGAGTAACCGCTGCCCCTCACGCCGCCGACGGCCCCCGAAACGCCTCAAACCACCTCCACCGGGCAGCAGATACTCACTGCCCCCACAAGGAGCCGCGGACGGCGAACCCCACCAACGGTGATCTCGCCCCCCCCCCCCCCCCCCCCCCCCCCCCCCCCCCCCCCCCCCCCCCCCCCCCCCCCCCCCCCCCCCCCCCCCCCCCCCCCCCCCCCCCCCCCCCCCCCCCCCCCCCCCCCCCCCCCCCCCCCCCCCCCCCCCCCCCCCCCCCCCCCCCCCCCCCCCCCCCCCCCCCCCCCCCCCCCCCCCCCCCCCCCCCCCCCCCCCCCCCCCCCCCCCCCCCCCCCCCCCCCCCCCCCCCCCCCCCGGCCCCCCCCCCCCCCCCCCCCCCCCCCCCCCCCCCCCCCCCCCCCCCCCCCCCCCCCCCCCCCCCCCCCCCCCCCCCCCCCCCCCCCCCCCCCCCCCCCCCCCCCCCCCCCCCCCCCCCCCCCCCCCCCCCCCCCCCCCCCCCCCCCCCCCCCCCCCCCCCCCCCCCCCCCCCCCCCCCCCCCCCCCCCCCCCCCCCCCCCCCCCCCCCCCCCCCCCCCCCCCCCCCCCCCCCCCCCCCCCCCCCCCCCCCCCCCCCCCCCCCCCCCCCCCCCCCCCCCCCCCCCCCCCCCCCCCCCCCCCCCCCCCCCCCCCCCCCCCCCCCCCCCCCCCCCCCCCCCCCCCCCCCCCCCCCCCCCCCCCCCCCCCCCCCCCCCCCCCCCCCCCCCCCCCCCCCCCCCCCCCCCCCCCCCCCCCCCCCCCCCCCCCCCCCCCCCCCCCCCCCCCCCCCCCCGCGAGCGTGAACCAGACGCCCGGCAAGTGCCACAGCGACGACGGCGCCGCGGTCGCGCAGCACTCCCGGCAGGCTCGGATCGCGGTCGAACAGGACGAAGTCGGCCACCTGTCCTGGGGCAACCGTTCCCCGATCGTGATGGCCGAGGAGAGCCGCACCGCCACGGGTCGCAGCCACCAGCGCGGTGCTCGGCGGCACTCCGATGTCGATCATCGCGGCGACCTCGTGCAGGTTGGCCCCGTGCTGGTGATCCATCCCGGCATCGGTGCCCATGGCGAGGCACACCCCCGCGTTCAGGCACTCAGCGACGGCGGCGGGGTGCGCGGCGACGGCCAAGCCGGCAGGGCCCACCAGTTGACCGGGCAGCACTCCGGCCGTCGCCAGAGCAAGCACATCGCGGTAGATCCACACCGTCGGCACGACCACCGCCCCCCTCGAGGCTGCGAGCTTCGCCTGCGAGGCGCTCAGAAACACCGCGTGCTCAATGCTCCGGGCACCGAATTCCAGCGCCCAGGTCAACGCGTCACCACCCCAGGCATGCACCATCACTGGCAACCCCGCCCGCTCGGCCGCTCCCGTGAGCGCCCGGAGTTCGCCACGAGTGAAGACCGGCTCGAAGTGCCGTCCCGCGGCCCCCACCCCGCCGGTGGCGGCTACCTTGATCCATTGGGCGCCAGCCTCGGCCAACTCGCCCACCCTCCCCGCAGATGGCGTTCCCCGCGGGCATCGCCCGCACCCAGGATGGCCACTGATCGGGTCACCGTCGGCAGCGGCTCACCCAGGGTTGACAAGGCCCTTCCCAGCTCGAGACCAAAGCCTCCGGCATCCCGGACCCCCGTGATCCCAGCCCGCAGCGTGCGTTGCAGGCCCTCCCCGGTTCGCTGCAGGAGTGCGGCCGGTGGCAGCATCGCCCGATCGACGGGGTCGAATTCGTGCCAGGCCACGTGAGTGTGGACGTCGACGAACCCCGGGGTCAGCCAGAGGCCGCGGGCATCGATCACCCACGGGGCAACGTGAGTGTCCAGCGAACCGAAGCGCCCATCCTTGACCTCCACCGCCGCGACTCCCCCGAACGTGCCGTCAGGGAGCAACACGTTCGCTCCGGTGATGACGAGGTCACCAGGCGCTGTGTCAGGGACCGCGAAGCCTGGCCGCCACACGGCGCTCACCGGGTGGCCTGCCAGGTCAGGGACGCAGCCAGCGGCTGGTTGGCGATGAGGTCGGCGCCCACCGGGCTCATGGGATCTCCGATCCGATCTGGAGGCGGGGCACCGCCTCCAGCAGCGCCCGGCTGTAGGGGTGCTGCGGGTGGGTGAAGAATCTCTCCACTGAGGCCCGCTCCACCACGACCCCGGCCCGCAACACGATGACCTCGTCGCAGATGGCGTTGATGACCGAGAGGTCGTGCGAGATGAAGAGGGTAGCAATTGGTGTTCGGGGATTGAGGTCGGATGTTCCGCCCGGCGCCGTGACGGGTCGGTCGCTGGACGCGTGGGTGGCGAGCACCGCGAACAAGTCCAACACCGTTTTCTGGACGGAGACGTCGAGCGAACTCGTAGGCTCGTCGGCGATCAGTACCCGCGGTTCCACGGCCAACGCCCTCGCGATCGCGATTCGTTGCCGCTGTCCACCGGAGAACTCGCGCGGGTAGCGCAGCAACGTGTCCGATTCCAGCCCGACCATCTCCACCAACTGCCGACACCGTGCGCGACGACCGTTCGCGTCCCCCGCGAGTCGGTGGACCCGCAGCAATTCCTCCAACACCGCCCCGACTGTCAGTTGCGGGTTCAGGGACGCGAAAGGGTCCTGCTGGATCAGCTGGACTGCCCGGCGCTGCGCAGCGGTGCGGCTGCGGCGGCCCGCCACGGCCACCCCGTCCAGCAGCACGCTGCCTGCCGCCAGGGGCACCTGCCCAATGATCGCCCTTGCCAGCGTGGTCTTGCCGGAACCGGATTCGCCCACGAGCCCAACCACGCGACCCGGCGCCACGCCCAAGCTGACCCCGTCGACAGCGCGTTGGCCGGCGAAGTCGACACTCACCCCTGAGACCGTCAAGCCCGAATCAGACATCGGCCGCACCCGCGATCGGGGCCAGCGGTGGGAGCGGCAGGACCGCTTCGACCAACTGCCGGGTGTAGTCCTCGGTGGGCGCGGTCACGATCTGGCGCGTACTGGCCTGCTCGATGACCCTCCCCTCCCGCAGCACCACCACCCGGTCACAGACCTGCGAGACCACCGCGAGATCATGACTGACGAACAGCAGCGACATGCCTCGGCTCGTCCGCAGGTCCGCCAGCAACGCCAGTACCTCGCGTTGCACGGTCACATCGAGGGCGGTGGTGGGCTCGTCGCAGAGCAGAATGTCAGGGTCGCCGGCGAGCGCGAGTGCGAGGAGGACCCGCTGCCGCTGCCCGCCCGAGAGTTGGTGCGGGTAGCGGGTCGCCAATACCTCTGGCTGCGGCAGCCGGACGGACCCGAACAGCTCCCTCACGCGGGCTCGGGAGTCCTGACGAGAGGCGCCCGACCTGACCCAGCAGACCTCTGCCACCTGGCGTCCGACCGTCATCATGGGGTCCAAGGAGCTGAGGGGGTCCTGGAAGATCATGCCGGCCCGGCCGCCGATCTCGATCCGTCCGGCGGTCCGGGTGATGCCGCGGGGCAGCAGGTCCATGATCGCCCGAAGCGTGAGGCTCTTGCCGGACCCGGATTCCCCGACGATCCCGAGCGCCTCGCCGGGAGCCAGCGTTAGGCTCAGGTCGTGGACAAGCTCGATCCCTCCCTCCAGCCGCAGCCCGTCGACTCGAAGGCCGCCGACTGGGCAGGGGTGCGTTGGGAACTGGCCCGCAGCCAGCGCAGCGGACGAGTGCTCCCCGGCGCCAACCACGGGTGGGCCCGACGCGCCAACCCCCGGCAGTCCTGACCCCTCCACCTGATCGCCGGACCCCTCCGGGAGGGACGGCCGCCCCCCGCGGCCCGGACCGTTCGGCCCACGCCCAGCGCGCCGGCTCATCGGAGTCGCCAGACGTCGGAGAGGCCGTCACCCAGCAACGACAGGCCCACCCCTGTGGTGACCACCGCGAGACCTGGCAGGCTCGGCACCCACCACTTCGTGGCGAGGAAGAGCTGGCCGTCACTGATCATGGTTCCCCAGTCGGGGGTGGGCGGCTGGACGCCCAGACCCAGATAGCCCAGGGTGACCACGGCGACCATGATGAGCAGAATCTCAGTCATCAAGAGCACGATGGCCTGCGGCAACACGTTGGGCAGCAGGTGTCGGGTCACCACCCGGGCGTGTGACAGCCCACCGCCGTATGCTGCCCCGACCCAGCCTTCCCGGCACAAGGCGCGGGTCTTGGCCCGAATCACCCGGGCGTAGCTGATCCAGCCCACCAGCCCGTAGGCGATGAAGATGCCCCGTTCCCCCGTCCCGGCGGCGAAGACGACCGTGATGATCAGCACGTAGAACGGAAACGCGACGAACGTGTCCACCACTCGCCCGATCACCCAATCCAGGCGGCCACCGGCATACCCGCTGATCAACCCGACGCTGATCCCGATCACGAACGGGGCGATCGCCGCCAGCGTCGCGATCCTCAGGTCCGTCCGGGTGGCGGCGATGACCCGCGAGAGGATGTCGCGTCCCAGCTGATCGGTACCGAACAGGTGGGCGGCCGACGGCGGAGCCAACCCGTTGCCCAGGTTCTGCAGGGTCGGGTCGTAGGGTGCCACCACCGGTGCGAACACGGCCAGAGCGACCATCACCACCAGAATGGCTGTGCCCGCAAGCAACGCAGGGCTTCGCCCGGCCCGCCGCAACCAGCGGCGCCAGGGGCTCGCAACGAGCCCGAGCGGAGGCGGGTTCATGGCAGCCGGATCCGGGGGTCAAGCAGCGCGACCAACGCGTCCACCGCGAGCGAAACCAGCACGACAGCGAAGGCACACACCAGCGCGACCCCCTGGACGACCGGGAAGTCCCGGGAGCTGATGGCCGAGAACAGCAGGGCGCCCAGTCCGTTGATCGCAAAGACCCGCTCGATGACCAGCGTGCCGCCGATCAGATAGGCGACGCTGACCCCCAGCAGCGAGGTGGCAGGCACAGCCGCATTACGCAGGACATGACCCCACAGGATGCGCGACCAAGGGACCCGGGCCGCCCGCAAAGTCACCACGAAGTCGGCCTCGAGCACCTCGAGCAGCTGCTCGCGCAGCGACCGGATGAGGGGAGGCGAGAGCCCGAACGCGACCGTTAGTCCGGGAAGCACGAGGCTCCGAAGCGGATCCCCCGGCGACGTGCCGATCCCTCCCACCGGAAGCCAGCGCAGGTTCACCCCGAAGACCAGGATCAGGATCAGGCCGACCCAGAAGGCCGGCATCGCCATGCCGACCGTGGGCACGATCCGGACCAGATGATCGAACGGTCCGTCCTTGTGGGTGGCCGCCAGGAGCGCCAGCGGAACGGTGATCGCCACCGTGAAGACCACGCTCACCACCACCAGCAGCGCGGTGACACCGGCCCTTGAAGCGATCAGGCCCAGCACCGGTTGATCGGTAACCAGCGAGCGTCCGATGTCCCCCCGTGTGAAGACCCCCACCAGGTAGTTCCACAACTGCGACCCAACCGGCAGGTTCAGCCCCAATCGTTCGCGCAGCGCCTCAATGGACGCCGCGGTGGCCTGGTCTCCCAGGATCATGGATGCCGGATCGCCCGGCACCAGGCGAAGCAGGAAGAAGACGCAGACGACGACTCCGATCGCCACCGGCACGGCGGCGACCAGGGAACGCCCGGCCCATCTCATGGCACCCATTGTCGATCACCCCTGCGACAGTTTCCGGTCGACCCTCACCACGCTGCACGAAGCCACCCGTCAACAGTAAGTGGGCACCTGGCGGCCGGCGCCCGGCACGGGGTGAGCAAGCCGCGACCACCCGGCCCAAAGCGCCGCACGGGGTGAGCAAGCCGCGACCACCCGGCCCAAAGCGGCAGCGCGGGGTGAGCACGCGGCGGCGGCCGAGGCCGCACTGGCGGAGAAGGAATCCCTCCGAGCCTCCCGCCTCCCGAACTCCTCTGCGGCGAACCTCCTGATGACCTCCGCGGCGAGGTCGACCCCACCACCGTGAGCCACTCCCGGGGACAGGACCCCGAGAGATGAGCCAGGAGCAGGGCGCCGAGCCCAATTCGGGAAGCTCCCCGGCCAGGCCTACCGCTGGATCCAGACGTCCTGGAACAGCACGCTGCCGTTGATGCGCGGCGTCAACCCGTGGACGGACGCGGTCGAAGCCATCACATTCCTGGTGTTGAACAGCGGGATGTACGGCACGTCATCGGCCAGGATCTGCTGGATCTCGGCGTAGATGGCCGCGCGCTCCTCACCGTCCGGCGTCACCCGTCCGGCCTTCATCAGCGCGGTCACCTTCGGGTTCGTGTAGTGGGTCCAGAAGGAGTTGCTGAACCCGTCCGGGTCGGCCTGGAAACTGATCAGCCCGTTGGGGTCGGGGGCGTCGCTCTGGCCGCTGTTGAGCATGAAGTCGTACTGGAAGGCCTTGAACCGTTCCCGGAAGGCGTTCAACTCGATGGCTTCGATCGACACGGTGATGTTCAGCGGCTTGAGCGCTTCCTGAATGATCTGAGCCTCCTGGGCTCGGGCCGAGTCCCCCGACGCGATCAGCAGCGTCGCGCTGAAGCCGTCCGGGTATTTCGAAGCAGCCAACTCTGTCTTCGCGGCGGCCAGGTCGTTGTCGAGCGCCTTGACGTCCGCCGAATACCTGATGGTCGGTGGGATCAGGGTCTTCACCGTCTGCGCGGCCCCGAAGGTGGTGGCCTGCGTGAGCCCGTCGCGGTTCAGCGCCGCAGCCACCGCCCGCCGCACCTGCCGGTCGGCGAAGTGCTCGTTGCGGGTGTTGAAGAAGACCTGCTCGACCGCCCACGAACCCAGTTGCGACACCGTCACCTGCGGGTTGGCGCTCAGCTCGGAGATCGTGGCCGGAGCCACCTCCTCGATCCCGGAGAGCTGGCCCGCCTGCAACTGCTGGATCCGCTGGGTGTCGTCGGCGACCACCGTGTAGACCAGCGACGCGGCGTACGGCTTGCCGGCCTGCCAGTAGTGGGGGTTTGCGGCAAAGGTGGTGTCGCCGCTGGGGTCCCAGGACTGCACGACCCACGGGCCCGTCCCGATCGGGCGCGCGAAGAACTCCTTCTCCGGCTTCCCGGCGAAATCCTTCGGGAAGATGCCGTTGGAGAACCCCGACAGTTCCGACAGGAAGGGCGTGTACGCGTGCTTCAGGGTGATCGCCAACGTGTGGTCGTCCGCGGCGGAGATGTCGGTGATCGGCGCCTCCAACGGCAGCGGTCCGCCGACCTCGAGGTGGCGTTCCAGCGAGAACTTCGCGTCCGCAGCGGTCACGGGGGTGCCGTCGGAGAACAACAGTCCGTCGCGCAGGGTGAAGCTGTAGACGAGCTGATCGTCACTCACCGCGTAGCCGCTGGCCAGCCAGGGAATCAGGGCCCCTTCGGCGTCGAAGGACACCAACGGCTCGAACACCTTGTCGATCGCGAAGGCGTTGTTCGCGGTGATCTCGTTGTTGAGGTCGAAGGACGTCACCGCGGCTGCCCGTCCGAACGTCAGGGTGCCGCCGGTCTGCGGCGTGGCGGGGACGGTGGGAGTGGGCCGGGTCGCCCCCGGGGGTGGGGTGATCGCGCAGGCCGTGAGCACCAGCGCGGTGGCCGCGGCAAGCGCGGCGAGTCGAGATCGACGAAGACGGCTGTGAGTCACAAAAGGCTCCTGGCTAGCAGAATTGAGGTGCGGACGGAGGAGCGACCCGGTCAGCTGACGCGGGCGCGGGGACGGCGGTCGATCGGGGCGGACAACCCTCGGTCAGCGACAACACCGGCAGCCCAGAACGCGCGCGGCCGGCATTCGACCACCTGTATGAACTGCGCTGCACATGCGCACAGAGTAGGCACAGCCTCCGGACCCTGCCAACCCGTCCAGTCAACGGAACATCCCGGGACGGTCCATGAGGCACAATCGGGCCCGTGACACGCGGCATCCCCGACCAACTGGCCGACGACGAGCTGACCACCCGCCAACGGCGGCAGCGTCCGGCGTTGATCGTGAATACCGGTCCTGGCAAGGGGAAATCCACCGCGGCCTTCGGGACGGCCCTGCGCGCCTGGAACCAGGGGTGGTCCCTGGGGGTCTTCCAGTTCGTGAAGTCCCCCAGTGGCGGAGCGGGGAGCGGGAGGCGTTCGAGGCCCTCGGACGCCTCCACGACGACACCGGCGTGGGCGGCCCGGTGAGCTGGCAGGCGGTCGGCGCCGGACGCACCTGGGTGCGCCAACAGTCCGGACGCGAGGAGCAGGCGGCCACGGCGCTCACCGCCTGGCGCGAGGTCGCCGACCGCTTCGCGACCCAGCGGCACCAGTTGTACGTGCTCGACGAATTCACGTACCCGCTGGCCTGGGGATGGCTCGACCTCGATGAGGTGGTGGCCGCGCTGCGGGACCGTCCGGGCACCCAGCACGTGATCATCACCGGCCGCAACGCCCCCTCCGCTCTCCTGGAGTTGGCTACCACCGTGACCGAGATGACCAAGGTCAAGCACCCCTTCGACACCGGCCAGAAGGGCCAGGCGGGGATCGAATGGTGAGGCTCCCCCGGCTCGTGATCGCCGCAGCGGCCTCCTCAGCCGGCAAGACCACGATCGCCACCGGACTGATGGCGGCCCTGCGCGCCGCCGGTCATGAGGTGGCCGGGTTCAAGGTCGGCCCCGACTTCATCGACCCCGGCTATCACGCGCTCGCCACCGGCCGTCCCGGACGCAACCTCGACCCGGTACTGACCAGCGAGGACCTGGTCCCCCGCCTCCTCCTGCACGGCGCGAGCGTCCCCCGTCCGGCCGACCTGGCCCTCATCGAAGGCGTCATGGGGCTGTTCGATGGGCAGCTGGGGACGGACGGCCGCGGCTCGACCGCCCACGTGGCACGCCTGGTGTCGGCCCCGGTGCTGCTGGTGGTCGATGCGGCGGGCAGCTCGCGGACGGCCGCTGCGGCGGCCCTCGGGCTCCGCGCGTTCGACCCCCGCCTGAGGATCGCGGGGGTCGTGGTGAACCGGGTCGCCAGCCCCCGGCACGCCGCGGAACTGGCGTCGGTCTTCGAGGGCGCCGGGCTGCCGGTCCTGGGCTCGGTGCCCCGCAACGCGGGCATCTCGGCCCCGTCCCGCCACCTTGGGCTGGTCCCGGCTTCCGAACGGCTGGAGTCCACCCGGACGGTCAGCGCGCTCGCCGAGCATTTGGCGGCTCATGTTGATCTGACCGCCATCCTCGACCTGGCCCGCTCGGCCGGCGAACTGGACGCGGAACCCTGGCGTCCAGAGGCGTCGGTGACCGCTGTCGCCGGCCGTCCGCTGGTGGGTCTGCTCGCCGGGCGCGCCTTCACCTTCCGTTATGCCGAGACCGAGGAACTGCTCGTCGCCGCCGGGTGCCGGGTCGTCTCGATCGACCCATTGCGGGACGGTGCCCTGCCGTCCGGGATCGCCGGCCTGTACGCCGGCGGCGGCTTCCCCGAGGTGCACGCGGTGGAGTTGAGCCGGAACGCAGCCCTGCGCGCGGACATCGCGGCCGCCCTCGCCGCCGGCCTGCCCACGGTCGCCGAATGCGCCGGGCAGCTCTACCTCGGGGCCCATCTGGACGGCCACCCGATGGTCGGGGCCCTACCCGCCTCCGCCCGGATGACACCGCGGTTGACCCTGGGCTACCGCTCGGGGGTGGCGGCGAGCGACACCTTGCTGGCCGCGGCAGGGACGGCGGTGGCCGGGCACGAATTCCACCGCACGCAGACAACCCCGGGCTCCGGCGGGAGCGGCGCCTGGACCTGGAATGGCTTGCCGGAAGGATTCTCGCTGGACCCGGCACGCACCGGCGCCGCCACGGTGCACAGCTCCTACTTGCACGTCCACTGGGCCGGGAATGCCGGTTTCGCACAACGATTCGCCCAGGCGGCGTCGAGCTTCGCCGGGGCGAGTAGGGGCGGCTGGGCTCCGTCCAGGCCACCGACCGGGAGCCCTCCGACGGACCTGGAGGGCATCGACCTCCACCACCACGGAGACCGGGACGTCGGCCCCGGGCTGGTCGACTTGGCTGTCAACGTCATGTTGACCCAACCTCCTAAGTGGCTGGCCGCCGAGATCGCCCGGTTGACGCCCCGCTCGGGAGCTACCCCGATGCCCGACGGGCTCGGGCGGCGCTCGCGTCCCGGCACGGTGTCCCGCCCGAGATGGTGCTGCCCACCGCCGGCGGAGCCGAGGCCTTCGCGCTGGTCGCCCGGGCGCTGTCGATGCGCTGCCCCCTGGTCGTCCATCCGCAATTCACCGAGCCGGAAGCGGCGCTGCGGGCCGTCGGCGCGGCCGTCCAACGGTGGCTGTTGCCGGTGCGGACGGACGCCCCGTCCCCTTCGCTGGCAGGGCTCCCCGACTGGGCCGATGCCGTCTTCGTGGGGAACCCCACCAACCCGACCGGCTGGTCGCACCGACGGACGGACCTGCTGGCCGCGGGCCAGGGTCGGCTGCTCGTGGTCGATGAAGCCTTCATGGACGCGACCGACGAAGCTGAATCCCTGATCGGGCCCGAGATGCCAGGCTTGCTGGTGCTGCGCTCGCTCTCGAAGACCTGGGGTCTGGCCGGGGCCAGGGTCGGCTATGTGGTGGGCGACCCTGGTCTGGTCGCGCGGCTGGAACGAAGCCAGCCGACGTGGTCGGTGTCGTCCCCGGCGCTGGCCGCGATGGAGGCGACCAGCAGCCCTCAGGCGCTCACCGAGGCCCGGGAGCGCTACGCCGGCCTGGTCGCCTCGCGCGAGGTACTGGAGCGGCTGCTGGTCGACGCCGGGTTCGGAGTGGTTCCCAGCACGGCACCCTTCGTCCTGATCGACACCACACCGTGCGGGCCAGACTCCGTTCGCCTGGCCCTGTCCAGCCGCGGCTTCGCGGTGCGGAGGGGCGAATCCTTCCCGGGACTGGGCCCCACCTGGATCCGGGTGAAGGTGCCCGAGCCCGGGATCGCCCGTGATCTGGTCGCGGCCTTGTCCTCGTTGGTGCGCTGACCCAGGGGGTTCCACCACCAACGCGCGACGACTAGCGTGAATGGTGGTCGTCGGCGCCGTCGACGCCGGGTTACAAGGGGGCTGACGTGTCAGTGGATCCGCACCTGGGAACCATCGAGAAGTGGGTGAGCGCAGGCATCAGGCAAGTCGCGTCGATGACCGAGTTGCACGAGGTCTTCCCGGCGGCCTATCAGGAGGTGGCTGCCGCCGTGACCGCTGCCGGGGCGCATCTGATCGGTCCGGCCTACGCCTGCTACTTCGGTCCGCCGACAGACGTCGTGGATGTCGAGATCGGCTTCGGGATCGATCAGATGGCTGACGTCTCCGGGGTCACCGTGACGTCACATCCGGCCGCCGAGGCGGCCATCGGAACCCACGTCGGCCCGTACGAAGGACTCGCCGGCAGTTACGCGGAGTTCACGCCGTGGCTGGAGTCGCAGCAGTGTGAACTGCGGGATCACATGTTCGAGTTCTACGACAGCCCGCCGGATACCGACCCCTCCCAGACGGTGACCAGGTTGGTGTTCCCGCTGGCCTGAGGCCTCAGCTTCAGGGGCGGGACTGTTGCAGGAGAGGGGGCTCTTCCCAGGCCCCTCTGGTCCGTGAGTAACTTCGAGCGCCGAGAGCGACCCCCCGGCCCTTGCTGCCCCGCGAACCACGGCCGACGCCCGCGATTACTCACCGCCCACAACCACCTCCTCGAAGCCCCCCGCGCCAACCCCCTGATTCCGCCACTCGGACCGTAGAAGGAGATGCTGTCGGTGGCGGCCGAAGTGCTCGACAACTCCCCTGATTCCGCCACTCGGACCGAACTGTCCGAGGCCCGATTCGAACAATCCGCTGTTGCATCGACCGGTGAACTGGCCGAACGATCAGCGACGTGAGTAATCAAGGGACGCCACGATGAATCCGCCGCCGCGTTGGGCACCTTCCACCTGCAGGCGCCCGGATCTACTCACCGGCCGACGACACGGCCATGAGAACCTCCTGGGGCCCCGGTCCCGCCGGCGCAAGGCTGCTCGGTATCCACGGCCGAGCCGGCGACGCGGCGGAACGGCCATCGTCAGTGGCCTCACTGACGACCGAGGTTCGGCGCCAGTGCCCGTCGAGCAACCTGGGCCGAGATGGCTGAGTGCTGGTGGCCGCTCAAAGCGACATTCCCCCGCCGAGGCCCGCCTCGTGTTCGCGGGCGCTCGAAAGTACTCGAACTGGCCCGTGCTCACCCAAGACCGTGAACCGCCGGACCTCGAAGCCCCACGACCTCCGGCCGGTCTGATCAGGGAGCCAGCGCCCAACGCAGCGCAGCGTCGATGGAATCCACGACCTCAACGCCGGCAGGTACCTTCGGCCGCCTCACGATGACAACCCGCACGCCCACGTGGGCCGCCGCGTCCAACTTGGTGACGGTGGCCGACCCTCCCGAGTCCTTAGTGACAAGCACCTCGATCCCCCGCGACGTCATCAATTCCTGCTCCGCTTCAACGCTGAAGGGTCCGCGGGCGAGCAGCAGCTCCCACGACCCCGGGAGTTCGAGCGTGGGCGGGTCGACGGCCCGAACCAGCACGTAGCGATCCGACCATTCCAGGAATTGCCCGATGCCCTGGCGCCCCGTGGTCAGGAAGAGCCGCCGACCCAATGAGCCGGCGACCTGGCGCGCCTGGCTCAGATCCTCGACCCAGCTCCAATCCCCCGCGTCGGGTCGACCCGACCAACCAGGCCTTGACAAGCGCAGCAACGGGGTACCGACGGCCTGGCAGGCCGCCGCAGCGTTCGCCGTGATGCCGGCGGCGAACGGGTGCGTCGCGTCGATCACCCCGTCGATCCTGGCGGCGCCCAAATAGTCGACCAGCCCCGGCACCCCGCCGAAACCACCGATCCGGACCTCACCGACCGGTAGTCGCAACTCCGCGACATCCCCGGCCAGGGAGCTCACGACGGGGACGCCGACGTCATGGAGCCGCCCAGCCAGCCGCCGGGCTTCTCCGGTTCCGCCGAGCAGGAGGATCACCGGCGTCGACCCCACGCCACCCCGACCGCCAGCAGGGCTGCCCCGGCCGACACCACCAGCGCCAACCGGTTTCCCCGAGCGATGTCGGAGGGACGCGGGACTGGCCCGAACCCGAGCACGCCACGATCCTCAAGGACCCCGCCATAGCTGTTCTGTCCACCCAGAGTGACGCCCAGCGCCCCGGCGAAAGCTGCTTCCACCACGCCGCCGTTCGGGCTGGGGTGCTGCCCCGATTGCTGCTGCACCGCGCGTAGCGCCTGGCTGCTATGACCTGTGACGAGCGGCGCGGCCAGGACCGCCAAGCCGGCGGCGAGCCGGGCCGGCACCCAGTTCACGACGTCGTCGAGCCTTGCCGCCGCCCAGCCGAAGTTGCGATAACGCTCGCTGCGATGCCCCACCATGGCGTCGAGGGTGTTGATAGCCCGATAGCCCACCAGCCCCGGCAGGCCCGCCACGGCCCCCCAGAACAGAGGCGCCACCACGGCATCCGAGGTGTTCTCCGCCACGGACTCCAAGGTCGCCCGAGCGATGCCGTCCGCATCGAGGGACTCCGGGTCCCGGCCAACGAGATTACGGACGCGGGCACGCGCCGCCGCCACGTCATCCTCGTCGAGCGCGTCAGCGATCGCGGTGGCCTCCCGGACGAGCGAGCGCCCACCCAGGACCGCCCAGGTGGTGGAAGCCGTCACCAGGGCCCGAGCCAACGGCCGATCGCGCACGAGGAACGACGTCAGCAGGCCGGCCCCGACCACCCCGCCGACGAGCGCCCCCTCAAAGGCGGCCCCGCGACCCTTCTCGTCGGCGTAGATCCGGCGCTCAAGGGCGGCGGCCATCCGTCCGAAACCGGCCACGGGATGCCACCGGACGGGATCTCCGAAGGCCAGATCGGCCAAGAACCCGGCCCCCAGGCCCACCGCCGTGGCCGCACCCACCCCGCCGAATCGCCTCATCTCGTCCCATCCATCGCGCTGCGTGTGGCGCCGAGTGTGCCAGACTGAGCCAGCAGCAACGACCCGAGGAACTCCGGTGAGCCGACAGGCGAGTCCGGGGCGGTCCCGCCACTGTCACCGGAGCGATCCGGGAGCCAGGAACTCGCCGATGCTCGCTGAGCAACGAAACATCGGGCG
Source organism: Propionibacteriaceae bacterium (assembly GCA_016717345.1). Lineage (GTDB taxonomy): Bacteria > Actinomycetota > Actinomycetes > Propionibacteriales > Propionibacteriaceae > Propionicimonas. The sequence goes on along the minus strand of JADKFR010000005.1, from coordinate 158,234 downwards.
CGGACACCTGAGGAGGCTCCATGATGGCGGTGACGCCTGCCCTGGCCACGGGTGCGGGCCCGACCCTGGTCGGGGTCGGGATGGGACCGGGGGACCCAGAACTCATCACCCTCAAGGCGATTCGCACCCTGGCTGCCGCCGACGCGATTCTCGTTCCGGCGACGGAATCCAGTGCCGACGAGGCCGGCCGCGCCGAACGACTCGTGCTCGCCACCTGCCCCGAGATCGCCGCCAGGATCCGGCGGGTGCCGTTCAGCATGGCCCAGCGCCGCGGGGTGGGGACGAAGCGCCGCGAGTCCTGGGAGGCTGCGGCCCAATCGGCCCAGGCGGAGTTCGAAGCGGGGGCCACCACGGTCGCCTTCGCCACCGTCGGCGATCCGAGCGTGTACTCCACGTTCTCGTATCTTGCCGCCCACGTTCAGGCGGTGGTACCCGGGCTGGCGGTGTCGGTCGTGCCCGGCATCACCGCCATGCAGGCCCTCGCCGCAGCCAGCCTGACCCCGCTTGTCGAGGGGCAGGAGAGCCTGGCGCTCGTGCCGGTCACCGCCGGCCTGGACGCGTTCGCCGCAGCGCTCGACACCCTCGACACGGTCGTCGCCTACAAGGGCGGACGACACCTCGCCGCCCTCCTCGAACTGGTCACCGCGCGGGGGCGGGACGGTGTGCTCGGCGAGAACGTCGGCCTGCCCACCCAGCGACTCACGCCTTTGTCGCAGGTGGACGCGGACGCGGCCCCCTACTTCTCCACCGTGTTGGTGGCCCCGCGCCGGACGACGCCTGGAGGACGGCTGTGAGCGATCTTCGCCCCGGATTCCACACCGGACCGACCCGAGGACCCGGTGACCCAGCGACCCAGACGACGAACGAGGCCTGGGCCTCGCGGCCAGGTCGTGTTCGTCGGTGCTGGACCTGGTGCCGCCGACCTGATCACCCTGCGCGGAGCCGCTGTGATCGCCGCCGCCGACATCGTGATCTGGGCCTCGAGCCTTGTCGATCCGGCCATCGTGGCGGGCGCCCGTCCCAACGCCCTGGTGATCGATTCGGCCACCGAATCCCTGGAGGGCATCGAGCCGCTCTACCGCCGCGCGCTCGATGAGGGCCTGCTGGTGGCGCGGGTGCACACGGGCGACCCGTCCATCTACGGGGCGACCGCCGAGCAGCGGCGGATCTGTGACCGGATCGGCCTGCCGCACGCGACGATCCCCGGGGTGTCGGCGTTCTCCGCGGCCGCCGCCCGGATGGGGGTCGAGATCACCGTTCCTGAGGTGTCCCAAACCCTGATCCTGACCCGCCTTGAAGGTGGCCGCACCCCCATGCCCGACCGGGAAACCGTCCGCGGCTTCGCTGCCCACGGGGTGACCATGGCCCTGTACCTGTCGGCGGCGCGGAACAAGGTGCTGCAGGCCGAACTGCTCGCCGGCGGCTACCCGCCACAGACCCCGTGCATCGTCGGGTACCGGGTCACCTGGCCTGACGAACTGATGCAGCGGTGTCGGCTCGACGAACTGTCCGCGACGATGAAGGCCCACAAGCTGTGGAAGCACACCGTGGTGCTGGTCGGGCCGGCTCTCGCCGAATCGGGCGAAACCCGTAGTCACCTGTACCATCCCGGCTTCCGGCACGAGTATCGGGACGGTGATGGGACGCCGCTGCCGAGCCCTGCCACCCCGACACCTGCCCCCGTCCAGGCTCTGGCCCTGCCCCCGGAGACCGCGCCGTGATCGCCGTCCACGGGCTGCTGGGCACCCCGGGTGACGCCCTCCGCACCGCGGCCGCCACGGCCGACTGGGTCGTGGGTGGCACCCGCCACCTGGATGCGCTCGGGGTGCCGCCGCAGCGCCGGATCACCCTGGGCGCACTTCGCCCGGCCGTCGAGGCGATGGCTGCCCTGGATCCGGAAGCCCGGGTTGTCGTGGTCGCCAGCGGGGACCCGCTGTTCTTCGGCGTCGTCAGGTCGCTGCGATCACGGGGGCTGAACCCGGAAGTGGTGACCGCGCCCTCCTCGATCTCCAGCGCCTTCGCAGCCGTCGCACTGCCCTGGGACGACGCCGTCGTGGTCAGCGCGCATGGCCGTCCGCTGGCCCCGGCCCTCCACCTCGCCCGGGCTCTCCCCAAGGTCGCGGTCTTCACCTCCCCCGAACACGGCATCCGGGAACTGGCTGCGGGCCTGTCGGGTCTGGAGCGCTGGTTCGTGCTGGCCGAGCGGCTGGGCGAGCCGGACGCGCGCGTCCGCGTCCTGAACCTGGCAGAAGCCCTCACCGCCGACCCTGTGGAGCCCAACGTCGTGCTGGTGCTGGCCGAGCATCCGGGCACCACCCTCCGGCCGTGGCCGGGGGGCATCGCCGGACCGAGGCGTCCGGACCGTCCGTCCACGAACGCGGTGGCGGCGGTGGCCTTCGTCCGGCTGCTGCCCGAGCCGGGGGAACTGGTCTGGGCATTCGGGGCGCTGGGCGAGGAAGTCGGGCTGTTGGCCGGGTGGGCCCAGGCCGCCGTCCTTCTGGACCCGGCCGCGGGGGACCCCGACCCGGACGTCGTGGCCACCGACCGCTTCAGCGATCTCGAACTGCTGGTCGGACGGTCTCCGCGCGCCGTGTGCCTGGCCACGACCTCACCGCCACCCGAACTCCCCTCCGGCTATCACTGGCAGCTCGAACGCCTCAGCGTCAACGGCACCGAGCACCACCTCGCGACAGGAAACCGCCCATGACCATCGGACAGGTCACCAGCGGCCGGGCGAGCCTCGCCCGTGCCCACCAGATCGACCAGATCCTGGGGGAATCCACCACCCTCTACGGGGAGGGGGCGGTCGCGGGGCTCCCGCAGGCGTGGGCTGAGTGCGAGCTCATCATCAGCCACCTCGCCCTGGGAGCGACGACGCGGATCATCGCGCCGCTGCTCACCTCCAAGCGCACCGACCCCGGGGTGGTCGTCATCGACGAGGCCGGTCGTTTCGTGATCCCCCTGGTCGGCGGGCATGCGGGCGGTGCGAACGCTCTGGCCGGTCGGCTGGCGGCGGGGCTCGGCGCCACGGCCGTGCTGACGACGGCGACCGACTCGCTCGGCATCCCCGGGCTGGACACCCTCGGCTGGTCCTGGTCGGGCGACGTCGCAGGTGTCACACGGGCCATCCTGGACGGCGCGCCGGTGGAGGTCGTGCGGACGCAACCTTGGCCACTACCCCCCCTGCCCGAGAACGTGGTGGTCCACCCGGCGGGTGACGTCAGTCCTGACACGGCCTGGACCGCCCGGATTCTGGTGAGCGATCAGGCAACCGTCCCGGCTGGGGGTCCGCCGCCGCTCCCCACCGTGGTGCTGAACCCCCCGAGCCTCGTTGTGGGGATGGGCTGCAACCGTGGGACCAGCGCGTCCGACCTGCGGAGCCTGTTGGTCGACACCCTCGCCGGCGCCGGGCTCGCGCAGGAATCAGTGTCGGCAATCTGTTCGGTGGACGCCAAGGCCGACGAGCCCGGCCTGATCGAACTCGCGACGGAACTGGGCGTTCCGTTCGTGACCAGGCCCGCCGCGGCGCTGTCCGTGCACCCGGTACCCAACCCGAGTGAGTACTCCCTGGCGGCCGTCGGCACTCCGAGCGTCTCAGAGGCCTCGGTGCTCGACCAGGGTGCGGAACTACTCATCCCCAAGAGACGCACCCCCCAGGCGACCTGCGCGATCGGACGCCTCCCGGCTCTGGGGCACCTCAGCGTTGTCGGCCTCGGCCCGGGAGCACGGGACCTGACCACCCCCCGCGCCCAGGAAGCCATTCGCAACGCTGCTGTGGTGGTGGGTTACGGCCCGTACGTCGACCAGGTGCGCGACCTGATCCGTCCGGGCACCCAGGTGTTCGCCTCCGGCATGGGCACGGAGGAGCAGCGCACCGCACTGGCCATTGGGCAAGCCCGGCAAGGGCGGTCGGTTGCGCTGGTGTGTTCGGGGGACCCGGCCATCTACGCCATGGCGTCGCCGACCCTGGAACAGGGCACCGATGGGATCGTCGTCGAGATCGTGCCGGGGGTCACCGCCAGCCTCGCCGCATCGGCGATCCTGGGAGCACCCCTGGGACACGACCACGCCACGATCTCGTTGTCGGACCTCCACACCGACTGGCCGACGATCGAGAAGCGGCTTCAGGCGGCGGCCGAAGCCGACCTCGTCACCGTCCTCTACAACCCGCGCAGCCGAACTCGCCTGGCCCATCTTCCCCGGGCCCTGGAGATCTTCGCCGCCCACCGTCCCTCGACGACCCCGGTCGCCGTCGTCGAGGAGGCCTGCCGTCCGGGAGAGAAGGTCACGACCGCGACCATGGCCGACTTCGACCCCGAATGGGTCAACATGAACTCGCTGGTCGTGATCGGGTCCTCGACCACGTGCTACCTGCCCACCGGACGGGGAGCGACCGTCATGGTCACCCCGCGCGACTACCACTGGATGAGCCGATGAGCCCCTCCACGCCCATGCCTCCACCGCTCGTGATCGCCGGCCACGGCACCCGCGATCAGGCCGGCGCCGCACTCTGCGCCGAACTGGTTCAACGGGTTCGAGGGCTGCTGCCCGACGTCCGGGTCGAGGCCGGGTTCGTCGAACTCACCCCGCCCGGCATCGACACCGCGCTGGCGGAGGTGCTGACCACATCGAGCACCGCCGTAGTCGTCCCCCTCATGATCGGAACCGGGGGCCACGTCCGCGAGGACATCCCCGAAGCCATCGAGGCCGGGCGCCGGGCACACCCCGACGCGACCGTTGTGTACACCCGCCACCTGGGTTCACCGCGTGGGCTGATCGAGGCGGTGCGGCAGCGCATCGACTCGGCCGTGGGTGATTGGGACGCCGCTGAGGTTGCCGTGGTCGTGGTCGGACGGGGTTGCAGCGTCACCGAGGCCAACGCCGACCACGTCCGGCTGGGGCGGATCCTGTTCGAACTGGGCGGCTATCACCGGGTCGTCCCCGCCTTCATCCAGGTGGCCCGTCCGTCAGTTGCCGATGCGCTCAGTGAGGCCTACACCGTCGGCGCCCGGCGCCTGGTGATCATGCCGAACTTCCTGTTCCCCGGGCGGTTGGCCACCTGGGTGGCGCAGCAGGCCGCCGCGTGGCAGGCCGACTTCCCCGAAGCCGAAGTGCGCATCGCGGGCGTGATCGGGCCGTGCGGGGAGCTCGCCGAACTCGTGGCCCAGCGCTACCGCGAGGGCGCTCTTCGCGTCCGGGCGGCGGCGGGATCACCGTCCTATCTGGCGGGCCTGCTGCTGAACGGACGCCGGGTCGTCGTCGTTGGAGGAGGGTGCGTGTCGCGGCGGAGGGTTCCGAAGCTGGTGACCGCCGGGGCACAGGTGACGGTGGTCTCCCCCTTCCTGCACCAGAGTCTGGAGGGACTCGCAGAGGCCGGCGCCCTCACCTGGCTGGCACGCGGCTATGAACCGGGCGACCTCGCGGGCGCATGGTACGCGATGGCTGCCACGGATTCGCCGACGATCAACGCTGCGGTCGCAGCTGAAGCAGAGGCCCAGCGGACCTTCTGTGTGCGGGTGGATGCGGCCGAGGCCGGAACCGCCTGGACCCCTGCAACTGGGGAATTTGACGGGGTCACTATCGCCGCGATCGCCAGCCACGACCCGCTGCGGTCGCGGCGGCTGCGGGATCGATTCCTGGCAATTCTCGCGGAGGAGGAGAAGTGAAGTACGACTACCTGACCGACGGTGCGGAGATCTACCGACGCTCATTCGCCACGATCCGTGCCGAAGCTGACCTGTCCGCACTGCCTGACGATGTGTCGGGAGTGGCGGTGCGTATGATTCACGCCGCTGGGCAGACCGATCTGCCCGCTGATCTTGCCTTCTCGCCGCGGGTCGTCACGGCTTGTCGGGAGGCACTTCAGGCCGGCGCGCCGATCCTGTGCGACTCCACGATGGTGGCCACGGGAATCATCCGTTCGCGTCTGCCTGCCGCCAACGAAATCATCTGCCACCTCGGCGAACCGTCGTTGGCGGAGCTGGCCGCGGAGTTGGGCACGACGAAGACTGCTGCGGCGGTTGAGCGGTGGCGGCCCCGGCTTGAGGGGTCCGTGGTGGCGATCGGAAACGCCCCCACCGCACTCTTCCACCTGCTGGAGGTCATCGCCGAGTCGGGCCTGCGCCCAGCAGGTGTCCTGGGGATGCCGGTGGGATTCGTCGGGGCTGCCGAGTCGAAGCAGGCGCTCATCGACTCCGACCTGGCCCTGGAGTACCTCGTGCTGAAGGGCCGACGCGGTGGAAGTGCCATCACGGTCGCCGCGGTGAACGCCATCGCCAGCGCCGCGGAATGACCATTCGGGCCGGGGCAGCGGGTCTGGCAGGCATCGATGAGTATTCCCGGGCGCCATCGGGGCCATACGCGCTCATGCTGCGCCAAACTGCCCTCGTTGGGCCCGAAGTACTCACCCCGCCGGAGGGCTCCTTCAGCCGGCGGATCGTCATTCCTGGGTCCAGCCGTCATTCGCGGCACCCATGACGTCCGAAGGCGGGCGCCGCGGGCAACTGGCGGCCACCGGACTGCGTGCCGGGTGGACCACGGGGGCCTGCGCAACCGCGGGTGCCTGTGCGGCCTTCGAGGCTCTGGCAACCGGTGCTTTTCCTGATCCGGTGACCGTGATCCTCCCTGCTGGCCATACCCCAGCCTTCGCACTGACCCGGGAGGCTTTGGGCGAGGGGTGGGCAATGGCGGCTATCACCAAGGACTCCGGCGACGACCCGGACGTGACCCATGAGGCGGTCGTCGAGGTACAGGTGCGCCCCGGTCCGCTTGGATCTGGGATCAGCTTTCGCGCTGGGCCGGGTGTCGGCACAGTCACGTTGCCCGGACTGCCGCTGGCGGTGGGTGAGCCGGCAATCAACCCGTCCCCCCGTCGGATGATCAGCGAGAATCTTTCGAGCACGGCCGCGCGCCTTGGGGTTGCTGTTGGTGACGTCGAGATCGAGATCGGCATCAACCGCGGGGCCGACATCGCTAGACACACCTTGAACCCCCGGCTGGGGATAATCGGCGGTCTCTCTGTGCTCGGGACCACTGGCGTGGTCGTGCCGTATTCGTGCTCAGCGTGGATCGACAGCATTCGGAGCGGCATTGACGTCGCTCGCGCAGCCGGGCAAGGGCACGTGGCGGCGTGCACCGGGTCGACCTCGGAGCGGGTGGTGAAGGAGCTCCACGGGTTGCCCGAGGTGGCTCTGATCGACATGGGTGACTTTGCCGGTGCTGTGTTGAAGCACCTTCGGCGTCACCCGGTCGCGCGGCTCACCCTGTGCGGTGGATTCGCCAAGCTCTCCAAGCTGGCCGCCGGCCACCTGGACCTCCACTCCGGCCGGTCACGTGTCAATCCCGAGCAGCTGGCCCAGCTGGCTGAGGCTGCCGGGGGCCCCAGCGAATTAGGCGTCCTGATCCGCGCCTCGGGCACTGCTCTGGGAGCCCTCCAGGCGGCAGCCGATGTCGGGTTTCCCTTGGGTGACGTGGTGGCCGGCGCTGCGCGCGACGTCGCCCTCGGGATCCTGCAGGCCGCCCCTGTGGTTGTCGACGTGGTGTGCATCGACCGGGCCGGCGGCATCGTCGGGCGCACCTGACCTGGATTCGCTCGCCTTGTCGGCACCATCGGTTGGACTCACGTGAGTATTGCCTCACGTTCGTGGCAGCTGGGGCGCCCGACGAGCGCCACTCCGATCACGGATGTCCGGCGGTACTCAGCCAGAACTCAGGCCACCTCGCCATCGGGAACGCCGACAGATCAACGGAGGGCCCATCGACGGCGGCCCCAGCAGCGTGAGCGATGACTAGCATGAGAAGGGAAGCACGGTGGGACCAGACGGCCGCCACCGCGGGTACGAGCGAAGGAGCAACCCATGGCTACCGCGAAGCGACAGAGGTTCACCATCCCGGGACTCACCGACGAGCAGGGGGCGCAGATCGTTGCCATCCTGCAGTCCCGGCTCAGCGAGTACAACGATCTGCAGCTCACGCTCAAGCATGTGCACTGGAACGTGGTCGGCCCCAACTTCATCGGCGTGCACGAGATGATCGATCCTCAAGTCGACCTGGTCCGACTGTTCGCTGACGCGGTGGCTGAACGGATCGCCGCTCTCGGCGGCTCACCACTAGGCACGGTGGGAGCGATTATGAAGGACCGAGCACTGGGGGAATACCCCCTCGGCCGCGATGTGGCCCTCGAACACCTGGCCGCACTTGACAAGGTCTACGACGTTGTGGTCGCGGACAACCGGAAGGCGATTGACGACGTCGATGCCCTCGACCTGGTGACCCAGGACCTCCTCATCGGCCAGACCGGCGAACTCGAGAAGTTCCAATGGTTCGTCCGGGCACACCTCGAAAACGCTGGCGGCACGATCCCCCAGAGCTGACGACAGACCACGGCGCTCCACCCCGAGCGCCGTGGTTTCCGTCAAGAGAAGGACAGCAAGGCGGTGGCTGCCAGCGCGATCGCGAGCCCCACCCACTGGACCGGAGCGATCCGCTCTTTCAGAACCCCCGCGGCCAGAACGATTGTGCCCGCCGGGTAGAGCGCGGTGAGAACGCCCATCACCGAGAGGTCGCCCAGCCGGACTCCGAGTAATAACAGCGCATTGGCAAAGGCGTCTACGACCCCGGCAACCGCAGCGATCCATAAGCCGTTCGTCGCCAGGGGCCGGTTCGAGCGACGACCTAACCGCAACCACACGAGGGTGGCGACCATCAGGAGGGCGTTCACTCCCCGGTTGAAGAGCAGCGGAATCATGCCCGAGTCGTGCGGCGCCTGCTCAATCAGCACCAGAAACAGGCCGATCATGGCGCCGGAGCCGACCGCCATGGCCAGCGCCCTGCCGGACGGACGGACGGCGCCACGCTCAGGGACGAACCCCACCATCACCACAGCGACAAGCGCCAACCCGAGGCCCAGATACCCCAGCGGGCTGAGTCCCTCGCCACGAGCCAACCCGACTGTCATGGGGACTACTGCCGAGACGATGGCTGTCAACGGCGAGAGGATACTCATCGGTCCGACCGCCAAGCATGCGTAGAGCAGCGCCAGCGCAAGTGCCCCCGAAACTCCTGAAGCTGCCCCCCACGCCATGGCCTGCCAGGACAGCGCCCCACCGGTCAGGGGCCAACTTGCCAGCAGGAGGACAAGGCCCGTCAGAGCGGACACGCCTGTGACGAGGACCGCGTGGGAACGTTGAGCGGCCAAGCCCCCAAGGAAGTCGGCGCAGCCAAAGACGAAAGCGGCGGTGATCCCGATCGCGGCAACGAGCACAGCCAGCCACCCTAAGCCACCGAGCGGGAGGCCCCCACGTTCGCCAGCAGCCGGGCGAAGAGGCTCGCGCCTCCGGGCGGGGAAGGAGCATCTCGGGGCAAGATCGGATCGGTGTGCTGGGGGCCTCCTGTGTAGCAAGCTGGCGGGCACGGACGCGCGGCGGCCTGGCGGCCGAGGTCTTGAGCAAATCCCACCCCCGCACGTTGCCACTCCCACCCAACCACCCACTTCACACGATTCAGCGACCGAGAATGCGTGTTCTCACAGCTGAGCGCATCCCCACCCGACGCCCGTACCTGGCGGTTGTCGCGCCTCCCACGAAGGCTCTTGTTGTCACAGTCGCGATGGAGGCCAGCCGGATGGTGCGTCGCGGTAGCAGGGGTGCCGCAGCCCGCCCTGCATTACCCGTTCTCGGAAGACTGAGGGCTTGTCGGGCCGGGGGGTGTGCTTCCGATGTCTCCTATCTGTGCACGCGAAGGGGGTGAGCATTTGCGGCACCCAGGCCCCACTGGGTTGCAGCCACCTCGTAGTCGGCCGAATCGGACCGAAGGCGCGGGCCGCAACTCACAGAGCCCCGCGATGGCGGGTGCCGCATGTCTGCCGGGTGTTGCGAACAGGCCGGTCCCCTGTTCGCCGTCCTGTCGAGGCCCCTTCGCCACCACCGGGGCCATCTCCCTTCGGTGTCCCCGTCGCATCACGCTCACCTCCGTCATCGTCATCGCTCTCGCCTCCATCAGCGGCCTGCCTGATCGAGGGATCGACCCGTCGACCCACATCCCCGCCCAAGGGGCGCACTCCGAACTCAGCCTGACTCCCACCGCGAGCGAGTACTGGCGGGCCCTGAAGTGGCTCGCTACCCGCTGGCCGCCGTCAGCCCTCGCGGCAGGCTGCGACTACTCAACGGCGCCCACCCATGCCACCGCTGGCGACCGCTTACCAGCCATCAGGCATGCTGGAGTGCCCGACGAAAGAGGTTCACCATCGACACCCTGACGCTCCTGGTTGGACTGGCCATCTTCATCGGCCTGGCCGGCATCGTGATCCCCGTGCTTCCCGGATCAATCCTGATCGGCGTGGCCGTGCTCGTCTGGGCGGTGGCCAAGGGCGGCATCGCCTGGGCGGTCGTTGCTGGAGTCGCCGTCCTGTTGGCGCTCGGCGCAGCCAGCACCTACGTCATCACCGCCAAGCACACCAAGGCAGCAGGGGTCCCAACCAAGTCGTTAGTGGGCGCCGGGCTCGCCGGCATCATCGGATTCTTTGCCATCCCCGTCGTCGGCCTGGTGGTGGGCTTCCCCCTTGGGTTGTTCGGCATGGAGTACTTCCGACTCCGGGACCTGGGCCGGGCCAAGAAGTCCGCACTCGGCGCGCTCAAGGCGGTCGGGCTCGGAATGGTGCTCGAGCTCGGTTTCGCCCTTGCCGCCGCTTCGTTGTGGCTCGTCGCGGTCAACGTCTGGGTCTAAAGAAGAGGGCTTCGGAGCCAGCCACTGGACAAATCTGTGGACAGGGATCTCTTATCCACAGTTCAACAGACTCCCGGTGAATCGGCAGCCTCATCGCGAAACTGCCCGGTTATGAAGGAGATCATCAACCACCTTCTCGACATCGGTCGAGGCCTCGTTGTCCGTCGGGAGCATCAGGCCATGCGCCGTTCACTGGACGGGTACCGGGATCGCGGTCTGCTGACAGCGCTGCTGCCCGGGGTGTACTGCCGCCCGCAAGATGCGCAAGACCTTGGCCTGCGCGTACGCGCAGTCGCTCTCCACCATCCTGACGCGGTGATCACGGGACGGGCCGCGGCTCGCTTCACCTTCTGGCCCGAACTCGAGGTCAAAACAGTCGAGGTGGCCCGACAATGGCACACGGCGACGGCCGTCGGCTTCATCTTCCGACGCCGCCGGATACCCCCTGAATGGCGCCTTACCTCCGGCGGCGTCACGTTCACGCACCCCGCGGTGACAGTCCTCGACCTGTGTGCGGAACTTGGCGGAGCGGTGATTGACGAGGCGCTGAGGCGTCGGTCAGTATCTCTGGCTCAGCTCTGGTCGGCCTTGACCTGCTTCACTCGGCGCCGAGGTAACCGACTGCGTCGGATCCTGCTTCGCGAAAGTCGCGACCTGCCGTGGTCTGAGATGGAACGAGAAGGCCATGTCTGGCTGCGCCGTGCACGGGTGAAGGGGTGGAAGGCAAACCTCAAAGTAGTGGTCGAGGGCGAGGCCTTCTTGCTCGACATCGGTTTCAAGAACGACAAGGTGGGGCTCGAACTCGACGGCTTCGCCTTCCATGGCTCCCGGTTGTCCTTCGCGCGCGACCGACGGCGTGACACCCTCCTCACCGCCGCCGGCTGGCGAATCTATCGATTCACTGCCGACGATATGGCCGACCCCGTTGACTTCGTGCGTCGGGTCCGCAACGGACTCGCAGAGGCGAAGGGGCGACGCCGCCAGCGCCAGCCAACGACGCCACACGGTCTTCGGCGCCCCGAGAGCTCAGTTGACGAGAAGCCTGGTGGCGAGCGACAACTGGGGCGCCGGGCGATTCCGAAGCTCTTCCCTCAACGGTACGACCCGAGGGTTCCCTTGGCCGAGCGGGGTGGTTGACGCCGTTGATCCCCAGGGACCCCGCCGGCGGACGCCGTTTGTGACCACTCTGAGGCCCTACGAGCGTTCCGATGCTGTCCGCGCTTGCCTGTGGCGGACGCATCTCACTAACAGTTGGAGGGCCAACCGCGGGGTCTGTAATGCCATCGGCGGGATGGAGCCCCCGCAGAGACCTGTGCCCTCAACCACGAAAGGAAACCGGACCCCGATGACCGATCCGTGCCGACGAGCAAGGCACTCGCGCGATGGGATCAGCCGTCGCCGACGTGGATGTCAACCAAGATCTCCGCCGCCAAACGCTCAAGATCGGCCCGCAGCGCCAGCAGGTCAGCCGAGCGCGGGACCCGAGCCACCACCTCAGCTTCGAAGAGTCGTCCCCCCGCCATGGGTGCCTCACGGGTCTCGGTGGCCATGTGTTCGATGCTCACACCGTGTCGGCTGAGCGCTGCCGACACGTCCCGCACGATGCCGACCCTGTCGTCACCGAGGACGCTGAGGCTCAGTTCCCTCCAATCGGCCGGGACCGGAGGTTCCTCGAGCCCTGGGTGAGCGGTGACGGTCAGCAAGCCGTCGAGTTGCTGCAACGCCTCAGTGAAGCTGGTGACAGTTCCGGCTGGGACGGAGACGACGACGACCCCGGCGAAGGTGCCTGCCAACTCTGCCAACTGGCTGTCCTCCCAGTTGCCGCCATGGGAGCTGACAACTTCCGCGAGCGCTGCCACGAGTCCGGCGCGGTCGGCGCCGACGACGGTGAGTACGAGTCTTGCCACGTCGTGATGGTACCGACCCAAGAGACAAGGGGGCAGCGGCTGAGCGATCCTGCCCGAACTCCAGCATCTAGTCCAAGCGAAGGCAGCGGCGCGCCACCTGAAGCTCAACGCTGAGCGGTGCCGCCGAACCTGCACCACTTCACGCCTGACGGCCTTCAGCCGGGGATGGACGACGACCCGCACCTTGCGGCACGTTGAGTGACGCCGCACCGACGTCACGTTAGTGATGAGACGAAGACACCGCGCCTGCCACAACGCCAGTGATGAAGGGCGGCCACCGGAAGAGGCGGCCCGTCCAAGCGCTGCCACCCCGACGCGGTCCGGCCCCCCCCCCCGGTGGGGATCGCGCAGCCCTTCCGGCGGTCCTGCCTGCCTCCCCTCCCCTGGTTGGACGCAGCCCTTCCGGCGTACTGCGCCGTGACACTGGGCCTCCTTGCGGTCGGGGCGAATCGCGTCGCAGGCGGCCCGTCCCCGGCTAGAGTCAGGCCCATCGTCGCTTCCCTTCTCCTGGAGGTCGTCCATGCCCAAGGTTCTCTACGCCGAGTTCACTGCCCGTCCCGGATGCGCGGACGAGGTGGCCGCCAATCTTGCCGGGCTCGCCACGGACGTCCGCGCCGAGCCCGGCAACGTGGTCTTCGACTGCTACCAATTGGCCGACGACCCCGACAAGTTCTTCGTCTACGAGGTCTACGCGGACGAGGACGCCTTCGCGGCCCACATTGCCGCCCCCTACGGCGCGCCGTTCAACGCCCGGCTGAATGAGCTCATCGTCGAGCCGCACTCCTTGCTGACCTTCCTCACGCCCATCGCCTGAGCCCAGGACTTTCGGTCCCCGGGCTCCGCCCGGGCTTACAGATCCGTCAACGGGATCCCGCTGTCGGTCAGTCGCTGGGGATCGATGGTGCGCCCGATCAACGCGCGCAGGTCTTCCGTCACATCCCAGATGTTGACGTTCATGGCCGCCGTCACCACGCCCCGGCGAAGCCAGAAGGCGATGAACGTGCCCGCCTCCTCACTGCCCCGGATCACCACGTCGTCGTCGACGGCCCCCCGTCCGACGTACTCCATGCCGAGGGTGTACTGGTCGGTGTAGAAGTAGGGCTGCCAGTCGTAGCGGGCGTCCTCACCCAGCAACAGCCGACCCACGAGAGCACCCTGCCTGATCGCGTTGTCCCAATGCTCGACGCGGAGCCGGCGGCCCAGTGTGGTGTTGGCCGCGTGGGCCACATCCCCGATGGCGAACACATGCTCGTGCGCCCGCAACCGGGAATCGACCACGATGCCGTTGTCGACTGCCAGGCCGGCCTGCTCGGCAAGCTCAGCGTTGGGGACTGCCCCCACCCCCACCAGAACGAGGTCCGCCCCGAACAGGTCCCCACCGGCGCGCACTCCGGCGACACTCCCCTGCCCCTCGATGCCGCTGACGCTGATGCCCGTGCGCAGGTCGACCCCGTTACGGCGATGCAACTCGGCGAAGTAGCGACCCAGCCGATCACCCAGCGCCGCCCGCAGCGGCACCTCGGAGGACTCCAGGACGGTGACTGCCACGCCCGCCTCCCTGGCTGCCGCCGCAACCTCGAGACCGATCCAGCCCGCGCCGATGACGACCAGGCGGCGTCCCTCGCGGAAGGCGCCGCGCAGGGCGAGGCTGTCGGGGATCCGCCGCAGGGTATGAACACCGGGCAGCCCGATCCCCGGCAGGGGCAGCGTCCGCGGCCGGGCGCCCGTGGCGATCACGACGTCGTCGTACGCCAGGACGGCGCCCGAGGCGAGGCGGACGGAGTGCTGCGCCACGTCGAGGGCCACGGCGGGGTCGGCGAACCGGGCGTCCACGGCATGCTGTCCGTACCAGTCCCGATCGTGGACGTAGAGAGAGTCCGCCTCAGCCTTGGCCTGCAGGACGCTCTTGGAGAGCCCGGGACGCTCGTACGGCGGCTCACCCTCGTCACCCAACAGTGTGACGGGCCGATCGTCGCCAGCTTCGCGCAACGTCGATATCACATGCGCCGCAGCCAGCCCGGCCCCCACGATCACCACACCAGCGGCCATATCACTCTCCTGTCGTCACCGAATTCAGAACTGCGCCTGTGCCCACACCTTGCCCGAAGGTGCCACCAATTCCACCCGCGCCGGACGGTCCCCCGCCAGTGGGACGGCCCAGGCACCTGAGGCCTCCTGCCCGTACTCACTGGTGAGAGTCCAACTGCCGCCGCTCGTACGCGCGCCATCCGCCCCGATCAGGAAGCACTCGTAGCTGGCGTCGGCCCGTCCACGGGTCACGCTGATCACCAGGTACTCCCGCGTGTCGAGTTGGGTGACGCCCACCGAGCCGACGGTCGCACCGGCCGTCGTGACCAGTGCGGCCGCCACCACGTCCGGTCGGGCACCCGCGTCCCAGGGCAGGTTCCGTCCCATCAGGGCAAGCGTGCCCCCCACCCCGGCCAGCAGGCCCACGAGCACGGCAGCCGCCACCAGCACACGAACGCGCCACCCTCGTGCGCTCCCCAACGGGACGGATGCCGCGGGGACCCCCATCGCGTCGAGGACGCGTCCGGAGAAGCCGGCGGGTGGGGCAATCGCCGGAGTGGCGGCCAGCGCCTGCTGGAGACCGTCGTCCGTGGCGGCGTATTCAGCCCGGCACTCGGCGCAGCCAGCCAAATGCGCAGCCAGCACCTGCTGCTCGGCCGGGTCGACGTCGAGCAGCGCCAACGCCACGAACTGGTCCGGATCCAGATGCCACTTAGTCACGTTCCGCCTCCATCGCCCGCCGCATCCGACGCAGGCCGGTTCTGATCCTCGTCTTCGCGGTCCCCACTGGGATGCCCTCGTAGTCGGCCACTTGGACCGCGGTGTTACCGCCGATGACAGCCAGGACGACGGCGCGAGCCTGCTCGGGCGGTAGTTCGCGCAACCGCTCGGCGGCCACCATCGCCTCGACCAGCCCGCCGGTTCCGTCCGGCGGGGCGCCGTCCATCGTGGCAGCCACCAGTTGTTCCAGCTCGTCGCCAGCGATCGGGATCGATCGCCGGGCTCGGATCGCATCGATGGCCAGATTCCGGGTGATGGTCAGCAGCCAGGTGAGCACGGAACCGCGCCTGCTGTCGTAGCTGGACGCCGCCCGCCAGGCACGCAGGAAAGCCTCCTGCGCGACGTCCTGAGCCAGGGCTCGATCATGGGTCACCGAGATCGCCAACCCGAATACCGGCCCCTGAAACCGGCGGACGAAGGCGACCGCGGCCTCGTCGTCGCTGACGGCCAGACCGGCAACCAGCGCTGCGTCCGAGGCCCGATCAGTCAACGGGAACAGGCTCACACCGGTGGATACGGCTGAGGCTGCCGAAGGGATTGCGGACACGCGCAATCCCTTTCGCCGACCGATCCGTATCACCTGTGAACCACCTACTCACGAGGAGGACTCCATGGTCACACGATCCACAGCTTCATGGCTCGCCGGCGGGGCGCTGCTGGTTGCGCTCCTGAGTTCCTGCAGCGCAACCCCCGCAACCACCCCGGCCAGCCAACCGCCCCCGTCCACGATGGCGCCGGCCTCCCCGATGGCCAGCACCGCCGACCAGGCCACACTGACCCTGATGATGGCCGACACCAGCCTGGGCCCGGTACTGGTCGACGGGAAGGGCATGACGCTCTACCTATACACGAAGGACAGCCCCAACAAGAGCGTCTGCGAAGGCCAGTGCCTCGCAGCCTGGCCGGCCCTGTTGGGCAAACCGATGGCCGGTGCGGGTGTGGACGATTCGAAGCTTGGCACCCTGACGCGCAGTAACGGCAGCACCCAGGCGTCCTACAACGGCTGGCCGCTGTACTACTGGGTGAAGGACACCAAGCCCGGCGACGTGACCGGACAGAACGTCAACGCGGTCTGGTTCGTGCTGGACCGTGACGGCAACGCCGTCAAGAAGTAGGTCGCGGTGGAGGTGTTTGGGCTTCCGCTGCACCCGTTGGTGGTGCACGGAGCCGTCGTCCTGGTGCCGCTGGCCTGCCTCGGTGCGCTGGTGGTCGTCCCCTGGCAGGCGGCTCGGCGTCACTACGGCTGGCTGACCGCGGCCTTCGCGGTGGCTGGGGCAGCCGCGGCGGTGGTGGCCCGGGTCTCAGGAGAGGCCCTGTTCGCCCAGATCGGAGGGTCTCCCGCCGCTGCGGCCCACCACACCTGGGGAACGTGGGCGCCCTTCCCGGCGGTTCTCCTTGCGGTGGCGCTGACGACTCTCCTGGTGATGGATCGGCCCAGGGCCGGCGGCTTCTCGTCGCTCCTGCACCGGGGAGTGGCCGCAGTCACGGTGCTCGCCGCGCTGGCCGGGTTGGTGCTGATCGTGATCACCGGCCACACCGGCGCCACCGCGGTGTGGGGGTGAGAAGCCCTGTGGGAAGCGGCCTTGGCGGGACCGCCCCCGGTGCCCATCCGGCCCAGCCCCACGGAGAGGCAGCCGGTGAGGAATATCAGCCACCCGCGGCGCCTGGGCGGGCGATAGTGCCCCGAACACCCCTTGGGCGCCCGCGAGTACTCACCCGACTTCCTCAGTGCCCCCGCCCCAGCTCAGTGCCCCCTCCCCGACCGAATCAAGCTAGGTGGCGCTGACAACCTGCCTCGGCGGGTCACCAGATGCCACGGCGGTCACCGGCGACGGGACCGGGTCCAACCCCGACGGCAAGACCACCCCCACGGCCGCGAACGCCGCCCTGTCGCGACCAGTGCCACGCCAGCGCCCGCGCCTCCGGACAGCCGGGGGCGCCCCCCGCGGAATGTCCGCCGATCGCCATCGCGTGAGGAATATCAGCCACCCGCGACGTCGTGACGGCCGGTAGTGCCCCGAACCCTCCGTGAGCGCCCGCCACTACTTACCCAACCCGGCACTGACCTCGACGACCTTGACGGGCAGGCGACCAAGCCCCCCGGTGCGACCTAGGGCCAGCGAGCGGGACCGACGACTGCCGCGGCTGCCGCCAGGTTGGATCCGAGGGAAACGGCAACCCGCCGAGCGACCCACGAATGACGACCGGCTCCGACCATGACGGCGGCACTCCTTCCCAAGCACGAGCAGCAACCCGACCAGGGGTCCAGACCCGTGCGGCGGGTCCAGTCAGCCGCCGCCATCGCGATCCAGCACGAACCCCGCCGGCGGCCGCCCACGTTCTCGCCGCCAGCCGGCCGCCGCTCGATCAGTCGAGGGCGTGGTTGGCCACGAAGAGCCCCTGCGGATCCCGGCGGGACTTGATCAGCCTCAGCCGCTCCAAAGTGTCTGGGTCGTAGGCCGACGCCAGGTCGGTGGGCTCCTCGGTGAAGTTGAGGAACCGATGACCGGCAGACCAGGGCTGAAGCGCCGCCACCACGTCGGCGGCGTCCTTCCGCCCCTGGCGGCTCATGTCAGGGGTGGCCGCCACCGCCACGAAGAAGCCGGCGTAGTCACCGGGCACGTGGCTGAGCGCGCCGCCAGCGACCGCGGGCCGACCCGCCGCCCCTCCCAGGTGTCGGATCTCGGCCGACAGCAGCGTGGTGCCCGAACCAGGGCCCGCCGCCGCCACGAAGGCGCTGGCCGCGGCCGTATCGAAATCGGTGAGCACCAGATGATCGGAGACCGCCGGTGTCGGTTGTTCGGGGTCGAAGTGGATCCGAGTGAGTTGCGAAGCGTGCATCCGTCCGAAGGTGTCGATCTCGGGGGCGAGTTCGCGCAGAGGCGCCAGCAGTTCGGCCGCGCGGTCATCGTCGGCCAGCACCGCGCCGTCCACGACGACCAACTGCCGGCCCCGCAGGAAGTCGGGGAGTTCCGGGAGCGGCGGCACATTCAACTGTCGCAACGACGTGGTCACCTCTTCGGCAAGCCCGTGGGTCCACTGCGACCAGGCACGGGCCACCTCGGCAGCCAGCGCAGCGTCCCAGACCAGCATCCCCCCGTACACATCCCGGTAGGGGAGCAGCCGTATCTCCAGGGCGGTGATTACGCCGAAGTTGCCGCCGCCCCCGCGGAGCGCCCAGAACAGCCCCGGGTAGTGATCGAAGTCGGCGCGCACAAGGCTGCCATCGGCCAATACGACCTCGGCTGCCACGACGTGGTTGCACGCCAACCCGTGACCGCGGGCGTACCAGGAGAGCCCCCCGCCCAGCAGGTAGCCGGCGGCTGCGACATTCGGAGAACTGCCGTGCATGGCCGCCAAGCCGTAGTCGGCAGCGGCCTCAACGACGTCCTGCCACTGGGTGGCCCCGACGATCCTGGCGACCCGACGGACTGGGTCGATGGTGACCCCGGTCAGTTCGGAGAGCCTTAGCAGGACGACCCCGCCCAGTCGACCCACCAACGGGAGGGCGTTGTGCCCGGTGCTCTGTGGGGCCACCCGCAGCCCCGCGGCCGCGGCCGCCTGAACCACGGCCACCACGTCGTCGACGCTGGCCGGCACAGCGACGGCCGCCGGCCGCTGGTCAACCGCCACATTCCAGGCTGAGCGCGCTGCGTCATATCCGACGTCCCCGGGCAGGAAAACACGCCCACCACACAGGCCACGCAACGATTCGGCGGCCACTCCCACGCCGCCGACGGGCAAGGGATCGCTCATCTGACTCCTGTTACTCGGATGATCCACCATGCCAGCCACCGGTGGCGGGGTTCCATCAGCAGAATTGGGCATCCTCCGGCGAGTGCGGGACGACGTGCCACCGACTCCCGCTGTACGGACCACGGAGCAGCCCCAGGCCCCGCCGGCGGGCGGCCCCTCGCCCCGCAGTTGCCGGTGCAGGCACGATGGGGTCATGAGCTCACCCGGTCAGGACCACCTGGTGGCGGACGGCCGCCCGATCCGGTTCACCAACCTGGACAAGGTCCTGTTCCCCGCGACGGGGACGACCAAGGCTGACGTCATCGCGTACTACGCGGAGGTGGCCGAGGTGCTCCTGCCCCATCTGCGGCAACGTCCGGTGACCCGGAAACGCTGGCCTGAGGGGGTGGGCACGACCGACCAGCCGGGGCCGGTGTTCTTCGCCAAACACCTTCCGGCGGGCACCCCGGCCTGGGTTCCCCGCTTCCCCATCGAGCACCGCGACCATGTCAACGACTATCCGGTCGTCAACGACGTCGCCACCCTGGCGTGGCTGGGCCAGCTCGCCGTCCTCGAACTCCACGTCCCCCAATGGCGCTTCGACGAGCAGGGACGGGCGTTGCCGCCGGATCGGATGGTCCTCGACCTGGATCCCGGTGAGGGCGTCAGCCTCGCCGACTGCGCCGAGGTCGCGGGATGGACGCGGGAGTTGCTCGCCGCCGAGCAGCTGGCCCTCGTGCCGGTGACCAGCGGTAGCAAAGGCATCCACCTCTATGCGCCATTGGACGGCACCCACACCTCGGCGCAGGTCACTGATCTGGCGCGCTCGGTCGCCCACGCGCTGCAGGCCGACCACCCGGACCGGGTCACCGCCGTGATGAGCCGCGCCGACCGGGGCGGGAAGGTGTTCCTCGACTGGTCGCAGAACAACGGCGCCAAGACCACCATCTCTCCCTACTCGCTGCGGGGACGGGGCCGGCCCTACGTCGCCGCCCCGCGAACCTGGGACGAGCTGGCGGCGCCCGATCTGCGCCAGCTGGAGTACGCCGAGGTGCTGTCGCGCGTCGCGAGCCGTGGAGACCTGCTCGCGACTCTGCTGGGGCCCCTCGGCCTGGGCGCAGCCGCGGAGGCCGCCCCGGCTGGACGACGCCCACCGCTGCTTTCGAACTCCCGCGTGGCTGAACCGCGGCGGGTAGGGCTGCCTCACACCGAACCGACGGTCTCCACCCCGGGCCCACGACCGTCCCCTCCGAGCCAGGTCCGGCCCCTGGATTCAATGCCGTCCGCCGCTGCAACCACCCAACTCGTGCCCGCCGCCGCCGCAACCACCCAACCCGTGCCCCGCCGCCGCCACCCAACCCGTGCCCGCCGCCGCTGCAACCACCCAACCCGTGCGCGCCGGCGCCACCCAACCCGTGCCGTCCCCCGCTGCGACGTCCGCCTTCCCGCCGGCCGTTGAGCCGATGCTGGCCACCCTCGCCACCGCGAACGAGATCGGCGATGAACGCGGCTGGGCGTTCGAAATGAAGTGGGACGGGGTGCGCATCCTCGTCTACCTCGAGCGGGGACAGGTGCGGCTGCTCAGTCGCACCGGACGAGACGAGACCCAGCGTTACCCCGAACTGGTCACAGAGCTCGCCGGCCTTGATTGCCAGCGGGCTGTCCTCGATGGCGAGATCGTCGCCCCCGACGCCAGCGGGCGTCCGAGTTTCGCGCTACTGCAGCCCCGCATCAACCTCAGCAGACCCGCGGACATCGCCGCCGCTGCCCGCCAGACCCCCACCCGGTTGATGCTTTTCGACGTGCTGTCACTCGACGGGCAGCCGCTTGTCGGCGAGCCGTACGAGAATCGCCGCCACGCATTGGAGCGGCTGGTGGCCGTCCACTCAGGCAATGGGGTGCAGGCGCCCCCGGCCTTCGACGGTGACCTCGCGGCCGCCTTGGAGGCCAGCTCGGCGTTCGGGCTGGAGGGAGTCGTGGCCAAGCGCATGGGCTCGCCCTACCAGTCCGGACGGCGGGGTCGCGCCTGGCTGAAGATCAAGCATCGCCGATCCCAGGCCGTCGTCGTGGGCGGCTGGAGCTCCGGCCAGGGCCACCGCGCGAGCACCCTCGGCTCGCTGCTGCTCGGCATCCCGAGTTCGGACGGCCTGCGCTTCGTCGGGAAGGCGGGGTCGGGCTTCACCGATGCGGCTCTCGTCCAAGCCCACCGGGCACTCGAGCCGCTGGCACGTTCCACCACCCCCTTCGTCGAGGTGACCGGTCGGGACGCCCAGAACGCGCACTGGGTGGAGCCCACCCTCGTCGGGGAGGTCTACTACACAGAGGCGACCTCGGCGGGACGGCTTCGCCACCCCGTCTGGAAGGGGTGGCGGCCAGACGTCCCGCCCACCACCGTCGTCTGGGAGTAGGTGGCGCCGCCCGCTCTCGACCGGCGGTACCCGACCTCTCGATGGACCCGTGCCCACCGGCTGGGTGGGCAGCCAGCTGCAGCATCGCCTTCACCAGTTCGGGCACTGAGCCTCCAGGGCGCCCGAGGCTCACGCCGGAAGCAGTCTCTGGTGCAGGAGCGGGTGTGAGCTGACGGCCGGAACGAGCGCCGGCTCAGCGATCAAGTCCCCGAACCCCACGGCGGCGGCCTGCCTGCCTCGCCCACACAGGGCCCAAAGTCCCCCGGACCCCACGGCGGCGGCCTGCCTGCCTCGCCCCAAGCAGGGCCAAGACTGATCCCGATTCCTCGGCGCTGAACTGGCGGGTGCCCGCTATGGTCTGGCTATGGAACGACTACGCCTCGCGATCGGGATGACCCTGGCCGCCCTTGTCTTCCTGGTGGGGCTCCCCGTCCAGGCACTGCTGTGGCTCGCGACCCGGCCAGTTGACCCAAACCTCGTCGCTCCTGGCCGATTCCTGCGACGGGTGGGGGTGGCCCTCGGGAGGTGTTACCCGCCCTGGCGACTGCGGCTCGAGGGAGACTGGCCGGAGCAGGGAGGGCCGTTCGTCGTCGTCGCCAATCACCAGTCCATGCTCGACATCGTGCTGCTGTCCCGGGTGCCCGAAGAAATGAAGTGGGTGGCCAAGCAGGAACTGTTCGACGTGCCATGGATCGGCTGGATGATGCGCCTCGCCGGCGACATCCCCGTGCGCCGCGGCGATGTGGGAAGCGGTGGGGCTGCCATGGAACGGGCTGGCGCCTACCTGGGCCGAGGCATGAGCGTGATGATGTTCCCCGAAGGCACCCGCTCGCGTGACGGGCGGATGCTGACCTTTAAGCCTGGAGCGTTCCGGCTAGCGATCCGAGCAGGCGTTCCCATCCTGCCGGTGGTCGTCTCGGGCACGGCGCCCGGACTGCCGAAGGGTGGGCTGGCGGTGGCGCCCTGCGACGCAGTGGCGCGAATCCTTCCCCCGTTCTCCACCGAAGGCCTGACCGAGGCGGACGCTGGGGCGTTGCGAACCCGCGTCCGCAACGCGATGGCGGCCGAACTCCCCGCACCAAAGACCGACGAAGGGCTCCCGAGTTCCTGACGCAGCCACCTGGCCACTACACGCCCGACTCGCGACGCCAGGCCAGCCCACCTCGCGCACCAACCCGTCGACCAGCACGTGAGCGCCTGACGCAGCCACCTGGCCCCTACACGCCCGACCCGCCCGACTCGCCGCCAGGCCAGCCCACCTCGCGCACCAACCCGATGACGAGCACGTGAGCGCCTGACGCAGTCACCGTCAGGCGGCTCGTCAGTTCGAGGGTGCAGTCCAAGGGTTCCGGATTCTTCCTCACTAGGCTGTGGCAGGTCGGCGGACGCTCAGTGCGGGTCGGCGGGGCACGGGATCACCCGTGATCCGCGGAGTCGCCCTTAGGGGGGTTATCGGACCCGTCAGCCCACTGGGGAGCGCCCAGATCGCGGAAATGCTGGTTACGACAGGTCGGCAGCAGCCGATAACCCTCCCCAGCACGATGTCACTTCCGATGAGCCGTACGAGCAGCCTGATAACCAGCCGGAAGGCGCGGTCACTCACGTGGCGGATCGCCGACCGTTTCGGTCTGCGGGGTAGAGCCCGGCGCCACCCGGGTGGGGTGGGGTTGACCCCGGTTCCCGGACAGCGGATTGTCTGACAAGGGGCCTGGGAAAGGATTCACCACCAAACACCGGGGTGAATCCTCCGCCTTGACCAGGTGACCAGGCCGCCACCCGCCACCCGCCACCCGCCACCCGCCACCCGCCACCCGGGCAATTGAGTCACCTCCCCAGGGGTGCCGCCGGAACGTCGACCGCCCTATAGTGAGCCCACCCCGGGGAGGTTGCACATGACGGCCGACGGTGACTTCAGGCGGTGGCGGCTGCCGGCGGCGGCCCTCGTCAGCCTGCACGTCCTGCTGCTCGCCTGGCTGGCGGCGGTGGCGTTCTCGCCCGGGCTGGCCACGCTCGCCCCCGCTTGGGCCGCCTGGCTGGCCACACCCACCTCGGCTCCCGCGATGGCGCTCGGGCTGCTGCTGAGCGCCGCTGCCTTCGCCGCTGTGTTGGCGAGCCGCGGTCAGGATCTGAGCCGCGTGCCGTTCCTGCTGTCCGCTTGGTGCGCGGCCTCAGCTGCCCCCCTGGCCATGGCTGCCTACCTGCCCTGCACCGGCGATGCGCCGCCCTTCTGGGCCGCGGTCACTGCCACCCTGGCGCTGCTGTTGGGGAGTTTCGAAGCACCGTTCGGTGCCGGCGAGGCCTGCCCCTACGCGGTGCCGTTGGGGCTGCAACTGGCGCGGCTGCTGGCGATCGTCGCCACGCTCAGCGGGGCCACCTCGGTGCTCTTCGCGGTCTCCCGGTCGCAACTTGATCGGTGGGGGATCCTGGCCGCTCGCCACCTCACTGTCGTCATCGGGCTGGACGAGACGTCCTGGCCGGCGCTCCAGCAATTGGCCGCGCACCGGGACGGCGGCCATCGCACGCTGCTGCTCACCAGTGACCTCGGGACGCTGGCCGAGCGGGCGCGGGCGGCCGGCGTCCTCGTGCTGCGGACGGGCAGCGACGACCCGCTCGGTCAGCGGGAAGCCCTCCCCTGGAACCGCGTCGGACGGTGTTACCTGCTGTCCCCGGACGCGAGCACCAACCGGGCCCGGGCGACCGCCCTGCGTTCGGCACTGCGGGCGAACGGGATTGGCGACGCCCCCAGAGACGCTGCGAGTGCCACCCGATCGAGCACCGCGCCCGTACCGCCTCCCGCACCTCCGCTTCGGCGATTCGAGACCCCCGTCACACCGACCACCCCAGCCCCACCCCCTGCGGACCCGCTGGGTTCCCCGGTCACGCCGGAAACCCCCGCCTCTCCGACTCCCGCAGCTCCGCTCCGGCCCTTCGAGGCCCCCGTCACGCCGCCCACTGCCCCCACTGCCCCCACTGCCCCGACCCCTGCGCGCGCCGAACGGCTCACCATCATCGCCCGCATCGACGACCCCTGGCACGCCGACGACTGGCGTAAGCGCCACATCGGCGAACCCGGCTTCGTCCTCGACGCGATCGGCACCTACGAGGCCACGGCTGAGGCTCTGGTGCGCCGCCTGCGCGCGCTGCCCGGCGTGGACGAATGGGTCCTGACGGGCGAGGCACCGCTGCTCCTCGCACTGTGCGCCGAGTTGTCCCAACGCGGACGCGAGTTGCAGTTCTCGGAGGAGGCGGCCGCCCTGCCCCGGGTGACGCTTCTCGATCGGGACGCCGACGACCTGGCGGCGGACCATCGCGTCCGGCAGCAACGCTTCGCCTTCGACCCGGTGCAGGTACTGGCGGTCACCGACACCCCCAGCCTCGAGTCACTCCAACGCCGACTCAACCAGGTGACCGCCGCCGGCCACCGGGCCGCCGTGGTGATCGCCCGGGCCGGCACCCGACTGGGCACGCGGCTGGCCGTTCGGCACCCCGACCTGCCGATCCTGGAGATGGCGACGGGATCGCGTCCGCTGACGGGAGACGACCCGTCCGTCGGCAGCCTGAGCTCCTTCAATCTCGCGTTCACCGATGCCGCAGGTCGCTCGGCGGACGCCTGGGAGCGAGCCGCGCAGGCGGTGCACGAGCGCTACCGGCGGCGGTTCGCCGGCGCGGAGTTGGCGGTGCCGTGGGCCGAGCTTCCTCGGGAGTTCTACCGGGAGTCGAACCGGCGCCAGCTGCATTCGATCCTGGACGCCATGGCCGCGCTCGGCCGGAGTTGGGCGCCCACCCGTCCGGAAGCCCAGCCCGGGCCCGATCCGGACGGGCTCGCCGCCGCGGGCCCCGACGACCTGATCCGCACCGGGCTCGCGTTCTTCGGCCTGTCGGTGGAGGAGTTGTCGCGCGTCGCCGAGCACGAGCACGAGTCGTGGCGGCGGCACTACCTGGCTGACGGCTGGCGTCCCGGGGGCGTCCGGGACGCTCACCGCCGCCGGCATCCGGACCTGCTGCCCTGGCGCGAACTGGGCGCCGAGGCGAGGCGCAAGACGATGGCCGGCTGCGTCGACACCCTGTTCGCCTTGCGGGCCCTGGGTTACCGCTCGGTGCCCGCCGCCGACTGGGCCGACTACGTGCGGGTCGGCGAGGTTCAGGCCGAGCGGCTGGACGGCTCGCTGAGTTGGACGTCGGCCGGCGGCGACCAGCTGTCCGGGGACCCTGGCGACTGGGTGGTCAGCGATGCCTCGGGGGGCCGACGCACGGTGACCGACCCCAGCTTCCGAGCCGGCCATCGACACCTGACCGGCGACCGCTGGCTGCGCACCGGCGTGGTCCAGGCGCGTCGCGCTGTGGACGGTGAGACCGTCCACAGCCAGGAGGGCGCGACCGTCGCCGGCCGGGACAGTTGGGTGGTGCGGGATGAGGCGGGCAACGAATGGGTCGTCCCCGACGACCACCTGCGGACGGCCTACCGTCCGGCCAGCCAGGCCTGATACTTCGCGGGGTAGGCGGTCATCAGCAGGTCGGGCGCCAGCTTGGTCACCTTGGCCCACGCAGTGGGGTCGTTCACCACCCACACCATCACCTTCACCCCGATGCCCCTGAGTTGCTTGAGGTACTCCGGCGTGGCGATGCCCTGTTCGACGGCGACGG
This sequence comes from Propionibacteriaceae bacterium, assembly GCA_016717345.1. Taxonomy (GTDB): domain Bacteria; phylum Actinomycetota; class Actinomycetes; order Propionibacteriales; family Propionibacteriaceae; genus Propionicimonas. The sequence continues at coordinate 132,010 of JADKFR010000005.1, read as the reverse complement.
CCCACAGGCGGTCGGATTTCAGTTGGCTCGCGGGCACCTGCTGCTGGGACACGAACAGCATCCTGCGTCGGCTGCTGTCGGCGTCCCGGATCGCGCGTAACCAGGAGCGTTCGAAGGAGGTCACCACCGTGCGGTCGGCCAGGCCGTACTTGGCGGGCGCGGCGAGGAACGCCCGGCGTTGAGCCGCCGTCTGGTCGGTCTTGACCTCCAGGAAGACCCAGGCGGTCGGGCTGGCCGCGGCGATAGCTTCCAGGGTGGCGTCCAGGGTGGGCACCTGGTACGTCTTCGGGTCCTTCGCGGTCGGCTTGGAGCGGCAGGCCTTGCGCAGCTGTGACCAGGTGGTGTCGGAAACCCGGATCTCCTGGCCGCCGCAGTCCAGGCCTTTGGTCGCCTTCTCGTCGTGCACCAGGACGGCGACCCCATCGCTGGTGAAACGGACGTCGGTCTCCACCGCGAACCCCGCTCTGGCGGCGGCTTCCATGGCTTGTTGGGTCTCGAACTGGTGTTCTTCGAGCCCGCCACGGTGGGCGAGGATGGGCGGACTGGGTAGGTCGGCGGACGGTGGCGTCGCGGTGGGGGAAACCTCGGCCGATGGGAGCGTCGAGGCCGAGGGGGGCGCGGCCGAGGTGGGCGGGGCCGTAGCCGGCTGGCTGGTGGCCGGCGGCAGCGGCGTGGCCACGGACACCGACGTCACCGGCGCCCATGGTCGCCAGAGGAGCAGCACGCCGACCAGACCCACCACGACCGCCGCCGCCCCAGCCAGGATCAGGTTCCGTCCCGGGCGCGTCGGCGGCTGGCGGGGTGTCAGGGGCGGGACGGGAGGCTCCCACGACAACTCCGGCGGACCCAGTGGAGGGAGGGACGATTCCCAGGACGCCGGTGGCGCGACCTGCGAAGGGTCGGAGGTCGTTGGGCCCTCGGAGGCGGCAAGCGGCGGGACGGGGGCCCCGGCGCCACCGGAGGAAGTCGGCGGTTCAGCCGAGGTCAGCGGGGGAACCGGGGCCTGCGGGACGGGGGACGCCTGGGCCGTGCCGGGCCACGGAGTCCCCGCCGGGGACGTGGACGACACCATGCCTACCGAGGACGCCGACCTTGGTGATGACGCAGACTCCTGAGATGATCCCGACCCCGAGGGGTACCCCGACCCTGCGGAGTACCCCTCGGAGTACCCCGAACCTGGGAAGTACCCCTCGGAGTACCCCGAACCTGGGACGGACGTCGACTCCTCAGAGGACCCCGACCTTGGTGATGACGCCGACCCTGGGACGGACCCGGACCCCTGCGATGACCCTGCGCCAGGGACGGAGGTCGACCCTGGGGAGGAACCTGGCGAGGACGACGACCAAGCGGAGGACGCCGACCCCCTGGAAGGCGCCAGCGGGACGGAGAGCTCCGGCCCTGGGAAAGAGGGCGCCGGGCCTGGGGATGGCGCAAGCCCCACAGGCGGCGGAAGCCCCACAGGCGGCATCGGCTCACTAGGCGGCATCGGCTCAGCAGGCACCACCGACACCGCCGGGGACGGCGACGGATCCTGCGACGCGACAGCCCAAGTCCCAGCCTCCGAGGAAGCAGGCCCACCAGCCCCGACACCCGGGGGGAGGATCCTGCGACGCGACAGCCCAAGTCCCAGCCTCCGAGGAAGCAGACCCACCAGCAGACGCCACCGACACCGCCGGGGACGGCGACGGATCCTGCGACGCGACAGCCCAAGTCCCAGCCTCCGAGGAAGCAGACCCACCAGGAGACGCCACCGGAGGTCCCGAGTCCGACGGCTCCCGGGCCTCGCCGAGCCGCACGTCCGTGTCCTCAGCGGCGCCCCCCGTCGTGGGCCCGCCGAAACGCTTCGCCTGCGGCTTTCCCGCCAGGGTGGCGAGCAGCCGTTCGGTGTTGAACCCCACCGGGTTGATCTCCACCGCCTGCCGCCTGGTGATGGCGGCCAGATCGTCCGGCAACTCCTCGGCCGGCGGCATCCGGGCCCCGTCCACCAGGATCGGGACGACCCGCACATTCCTGCTCAAGGCGGCCTTGACTTCCAGCCGGACGAAGTCCTCGGGGTTGTCGAGGCGACGCCGTCCCTTGTCGTCGGTCATCGTCAGCCATTGCGGCCCGATCAACGCCAGCAGCACGTCGCAGGCGGCCACCGCGTCCGTGATCCGGTCGACGAAATCGTCGCCCGGTTCGATGTCGTCGACGTCCTTGAAGACCGACGCGGCTCCGAAGCGGGCCACCAGCACTTCGTAGAGCTGCCGGGCAGGCCACGCGGTTTCCTGGCGCCGGTAGCTGATGAAGATCCTGCCGATGCTGCCCTCGGTCATCGGGGCCCTTCCTGCTTGCTGGCGCCATGGTAAGCCCCAGCCACCCTCAGGCCCAGAGCCCGGCGGGTGGCAATAGTCGCCATCCTGGCTGCGTCCTGGACCTCACCGCGAGATCGTCCCCGATCAGCGATCACCGTGACCATCATCACCGCCCGCACGACAAGCACGATCGCGCGGCCTTCGGGGCGCCGGCCGCGGCGAACATGCCCTCGGCCTGGCACGTGTGGAACAGCATCACCCCGGCCAGGAACCGGATCGTCGGGAGCATCGCCGCCACCTGGTGCCGCGCCTCGTCCGGGATCACCCCGACCAGGCACAACAGCAGAGCGCCCGGCACCGCGGCCACCGCCTCGGGGAGCCCCCGGGGACGGATCGCGGCGAAGGCCAGGACGCCCACCTGCACCACCAGTGCCTGGCTCTCGGCGACACGAGTCGGCACACCCGAACGCCACCGCCGGGCCTGGCACCGTGGCAAGAGCGAAGCCAGCCCGCGGCCGGGCTCAGCGGGCAGGTCCGTCCAGGTCCTGTGGGGGCCTGGCGTCCACTTCCGGCTCCCCGCGGACGGCCAGGTCCGGCTCCCCGCGGACGGCCAGGTCCGGCTCCATCATGAACTCCCACGTCAGCCCGTGTCCCATCACGATCAACAGGATCAACCCGATCGCGGCCGCCTGCAGCGGGGTGGCACCGAGGCTGGCCGCCAGCGGCGGATGCAGAGCCACCGCCAGGATCGCCAGGTACACCACGGCCCCCAGCCACCGCACCCGCCGGAAGGAGCCGGACGAGCCGCGATCCGCCCGGACGAGTTGCAGCGTCGAGGTCAGCCCCACCACGGCGGCGACCGCGAAACTCGAGCGCCACAGCAAGGGGTTGGTCGAATCCACCTGCGCGAAGGTGCTCATCAACCCGGGCAGCAGGAACGACAGGTAGACGCCGCCGGCCAACCGGCGGTGCGCCGGATCGGCCTTCCATTCCGGGTGGCGCTCCACCACCGTCCACCAGAGTCCGACCAGGGTGAAGCAGGTGACCGCCATCAGGGAGTAGAAGCCAGCGAGGTCCATGCCACAGCCTCACACCGGCGACCGCGGGGGTCCAGTCCAGGTCGGGGAGCAGCTTTGCCCACTGCCTCGGCTCGCCGGCCCGGGACCGGTTCGGGGGCAGCTTTGCCCACTGCCTCGGCTCGCCGACCCGGGACCGGTTCGGGGGCAGCTTCGCCCACTGCCTCGGCTCGCCGACCCGGGACCGGTTCGGGGGCAGCTTCGCCCACTGCCTCGGCTCGCCGGCCCGGGACCGGTTCGGGGGCAGCTTCGCCCACTGCCTCGGCTCGCCGGCCCGGGACCGGTTCGGGGGCAGCTTCGCCCACTGCCTCGGCTCGCCGACCCGGGGACCGGTTCGGGAGCTCGCCCAAGCCACGGCGACGGGTAACGTGGGCAGGGCACATGCTGGAAGGAGGGCCCTGTGAGTGCAACTCCGGTGACGATCCATACCCGCCCGACCGGCTTCTGATGACCACCCCGCCCAGTCCGACCGCATCGAGGCCCGCCACGCCCTCGCAACCCACGCCGTCCCCGCCCACACCCACGCGACCCGAACCTTTCCCGTCCCAGCCCTCGCCCCTCTCACCCAAGACACCCACCGTCCCCACCGTCCCCACCGTCCCCACCGTCCCCACCGTCCCCACCGTCCCCACCGTCCCCACCGTCCCCACCGTGACGATCGTGCACGATTACCTCACCCAGCGGGGTGGCGCGGAGAGGGTCGTCCTGAGCCTTCTGGATGTCTTCCCCGACGCTCCGCTCGTGACCACCCTGCACAACCCGGACACGACCTACCCCGGATTCGCCGACCGGGAGGTGATCACCTCGCCGCTGAACCGGATCGCGTGGCTGCGGGACAACTTCCGCTTCGGCCTCCCGCTGTTCGGGTGGGCTTTCGACCACGCCGACGTGCCCGCCGGCACCGACGTGGTCGTCGCGTCGACCACCGCTTTCGCGCATGGCGTCCGCGTACCCCCGGGCACCCGCAAGCTCGTCTACTGCCACTCCCCCGCACGCTTCCTCTACCTCGTCGAGGACTACCTGGGCGGGCCGTGGTGGCGGAGCCCGATGGGGTGGGGGCTCACGGCGCTGCGCCCGGCGCTGATGCGTTGGGACCGCCGGGCGGCCGCGAGCGCGGATCGTTACCTGTGCAACTCCACCGTCGTGCAAGAGCGCATCAAGGAGGTGTACGGCATCGACGCGACAGTCGTGCATCCGCCCCACGGTCTTGACCCCACGGCGTCCCAGGAGCCCGTCGATGCGGTGGCCGACTGGGAGGGGTTCTACCTGGTGGTCTCGCGGTTGATGCCCTACAAGAACGTCGACGTCGTGGTGGACGCCTTCCGTGACCTGCCCGCCGAGCGGCTGGCCGTGATCGGTCGCGGTCCGCTCGCCGCCCAGTTGCGGGCCGCCGCGCCCGGCAACGTCCGCTTTCTCGAGGGGTTGTCGGATGCCGAACTGCGCTGGGCCTACGCGAACTGCCGGGCCGTGATCGCCCCCAGCCGCGAGGACTACGGACTGACGCCGGTTGAGGGCTTCAGCTTCGGCAGGCCATGCCTGGCGTTGCGCTCGGGAGGCTACCTGGAACCGTGGTGGAGGGGGTCAGCGGCTGGTTCTTCGATGAGGCCACCCCGGACGCAGTCCGCGCGGCGATCAGGCACTTGGCCGACCACCCGCTCGCTGAGTCCGCCATCCGCGACCACGCCGACTTGTTCTCGCCGGAAGCCTTCGACCGCCACCTGCAGGCGGCGGTCGCTGAACTGATGGGGTCGGACGACTGACCTCTCGCGCTCCGTCAATGAAGGAAGGTGGCCGCGGCGATGCACATGCCCAAGCACAGTGACCAGGCCAAAGAGTATTTCCGCTCGCTGGTGCCCGACCTGCCGTCGGTCGAGGTGCGACCGATGTTCGGCTCCGTGGGGGCGTTCGTGAATGGCCACATGTTCGCCGGACTCTTCGGCGACAACGTCGGGGTCAAACTGAGCCCCGACTCGCTCGCCGAGCTCGCGACGCTGCCCGGGCAGCGGACCGTTCGGGCCCGAGCAACGCCCGATGGGCGGCTACTTGTCGCTGCCCGCCGCTCTCCCCGACGAAGAGAAGACAGCGTGGATGCTGCGCGCCCATGACCACATCGCAGCGCTGCCACCGAAGGCCAAAGAGGCCCGCAAGCCCTCGCTCTGACCGGGTGGCCGACGCTGTGCACGAATCAGCGCCATAGTGGTGGCAGTTGTGGCCCATAGTCGGGCCACAACTGCCACCTGTCCCGCGTCGGGGGTCGGGGGTCGGGGGTAGCCTGACTAGCAAGCAGTTCCGAAGCTGAGGAGTCGTACCGCCGGCAGGCGGGTCTGCCCCGTCGCCACCTTCCTGCCCGGCCTGGAGGAGGGCGCTGTGGCCGCTGACAAGGTGAGATCCCCAGTGCACGGGTCGGCCAGTCCCGGATTTGAGGGCGTGCGGGAGGCCTTCCTCCGCAACTTCACGCGGCGCAAGGAGTTGGGCGCGGCCTGCTGCGTCTACCTCAACGGCCAGAAGGTCGTCGACCTGTGGGGAGGGACCCGCGACCGCGCTAGCGGCTTGCCCTGGGCCGAGGACACCATGACACTGGTGTTTTCGGCGACCAAGGGCATGGCTGCCCTCGTGATGGCGCTCGCCCATTCCCGCGGGTGGCTCGACTTCGACGCAACGGTCGCCAGCTATTGGCCCGAGTTCGCGCAGCAGGGAAAGGGGCGGATCACCGTCCGCCAGCTGCTGGCCCATCAGGCCGGACTGTTCGGGTTCGACGAGCCGGTGGACGCCACCGTGATCGCCGACCTGGACCGGCTGGCCGGCGTCATGGCCCGCCAGCGTCCCGAGTGGGAACCGGGCACGCGGCAGGCCTACCACGCCATCAGCCTCGGCTTCTACGAGGGGGAACTGATCCGCCGCGTCGACCCGGCGCATCGCACGCTGGGCACGGTGTTCCAGCAGGACATCGCGAACCCGCTCGGCGAGGAGTTCTACCTCCGGCTGCCGGCCACGATCCCCGACGCGCGGCTGGCCCCGCTGGTGCTGCGGAACCCCTTCCTGAACCTGCTCGAACTGTCCCCTCGGGTGATGCTCGCGGCGCTCAACAAGCGCTCGGTGCTGTACCGCTCGGTGATCGCCAACCCCGGCACGATCGTCGCGCTGGATCCCGTCCGGGTCTTCGCCCGGGATCTCGAAGTGCCCTCCGGTGGCGGCGTCGGCACCGCCCGCGCCCTCGCCCACGCCTACGGGGTGCTCGCCGATGGCGGCGCCGCCCTGGGGATCGGCGCCGAAACCCTGGCCGCACTCGCTGCGCCGCCAGTGCCACCCCGGCACGGCTTCCACGACGAATGCCTTCACGGCGACCTTCGCTTTTCCTTGGGGTTCATGCGTCCCAGCCCGGACTGGTCGTTCGGAGGGCCGCGGTCGTTCGGGGCGCCCGGCGCCGGCGGCTCGTTCGCCTACGCCGATCCCGACGCGCGACTCGGCTACGCCTACGTGTGCAACCGCATGGGCAGGTCGCAGGACGACCCGCGAGATCTCGCGCTGCGCGCTGCCGTGGACGCGAGCCTGGCGGCCCGCTGGTGAACCGCCCGGTCTCGGGGTGAGCGGGCCCGTTCGGACCCCCCAAGGGCGGCTCGCCAGCGGCGCGGCGCCGGGCCCCACCGGTCCTCGCGTCGACGGCGCCCGCGGGGCCGCTGAGTAGGGTCGGGCCATGACGATCGAGGTGCGCCCGTTCGTGGCGGCGGACACCATCCCCACCTGGGAGGTCTTCCATGCCGCGGTCCACCAGACGGCGATCGCGGACTACAGCCCCGAGCAGGTGGCGGCCTGGGCCCCTGACTCGGTCGATGTGGCGCTGTGGCGGCAGCGGCGCCTTCGGTCCTGGACCTTCGTCGCCGTCGTGGACGGGGAGGTGGTCGGCTTCAGCGACGTCACCCAGACCGGCCTGCTCGACATGCTGTTCGTCCACCCCGACTACGGACGCCAGGGCGTCGCCCGCGTGCTCGTCACGCGGGTGATCGACCAGGCGCGGGCGCTCGGCCTGGAAGAGCTGCACACCCTTGCCAGCCGGACCGCCCGTCCGGCCTTCGAAGCGTTCGGGTTCGTCGTCGACCGGAGCAACGACCCGAATTGGATCCGCGGGCACAACCTCCCCAACTACACGATGCACCTCAGCCTGTAGGGGCGGGGTTCCCCGCTCGGGGCCCTGGCGAAACGACGACCGGCCATGATGGAGACGTGAGCGATCCCGCGGCCCTGGCGGAGCAGATCGATGCGGGCTTGCGCGCCCGCGCGAAACCGGAGCGCGCCGCGGCCGAGAAGGCCTACCTGAAGAGCAGCCTTGAGCATTACGGCACGTCCATGCCGGCGATCCGCGCCAGCGTCCAGGAGGTGGTCGGACGCCGCGGCCTGGAACACGACGACCTCATCGCACTGGTCGAGCAGTTGTGGTCCGGCGGGGTTCATGAGCGTCGGGCGGCAGCGGTCGAGGCGCTCGAGGCCCACGGCGCCGCGCTCCGGGCCGACGACATCACGCTGCTGGAGCGCCTGCTCCGCGAGTCGCAGACCTGGGCGTTGGTGGACGGGCTGGCGGCGTCCATCGTGGGACCGCTGGTGGAACGTGAGCCCTCACTCGGCGCCACGCTCGATCGTTGGGCGAGCGACGACGACTTCTGGATCCGGCGGTCGGCGCTGCTGGCGCTGCTGCTCGCGCTGCGTCGCGGGGCGGGCGATTTCGAGCGCTTCGGCCGCTATGCCGACGCGATGCTGGACGAGAAGGAGTTCTTCGTCCGCAAGGCCATCGGGTGGGTGCTGCGCGACACCGGACGCAAGCGGCCGGACCTGGTATTCGAGTGGTTGCTGCCGCGCGCCGCGCGGGCGTCCGGGGTCACGCTGCGCGAGGCCGTCAAGCCGCTCAGCCCCGAGCAACGGGACGCCGTCCTCGCCGCGCGGGGAGCGCCGGCGGTAGGCGGGCGCTGAACGGGGCCCCTTCGGCCAGTCAGGAGGCGGGAGAGGGGGAGGGCGACTCGTGGTGTTGCCGCAGGCGGAGCAGCTTCCAGCCGATCCACCCGAACCACAGCGGCAGCAGCAGTCCGTACAGCAAATACCCGGCGCCCGTGATGGGACGGAACGCCTCCGACAACACCCCTAGTGCCCCCGTGGCAAGGCCGACGGCCGCCAGTGTCCCGCCGAACACCGGGCGCGCGGACAGCGAGAGGACGAGGATGGCAAGCGCGGTCAGGACACCGGCCCAGGGCATCGCGTTCGTCGCCGCGACGAGGGCCTGAGCCGAGGCAACCAGGCCGGTGCGCTCGGCGTCCGAACCGGCGGCAAGGTAGGCGTCGCTCAACAGGACCAGGCCGCCGTGGAGGGACTGGGGGCTGCTGCCCACCGCGAGCGCCACGACTTCAGACCCGACGCCGAACAGGCCGCCAATGGCCGCCACGCCCTTGCTGACCCCGGCCAGAGCCACGGCGACAGCGGCGAACACGACCAGCGCGGGAATGGCCAGCCCCACGAAACACACCAGTTGCGTGAGATAGACGATCCGGTGGGTGGCGATGTACTCCAGGAGCGCGCGTCCATCGGTGGGAGGCACCGGCGCGGCGACCAGCAGCGTCAGGGGGATGAACACCATGACGACGAAGGCCATGGCCGCGATGCCCCCGATCCGGTAGAGAGGTTGCCAGGTCAGGTCCGGTTCCGGCGACGTCATGGCCCGAACCTACTGGGGGGCGCGGACCAGTGGGGTGAGTGTGGCCGTCCCTCAACTCGTGTCCGGGCCGAACCAGACTGCGAGGGGGGGCGGCCGTGGCCCGTGTCGGCCGACACCGCGCGCCGGACGCAGTGAGCGCAGGTGGCGCTGACCGCAGTCGGCCGCAGAAGTGCCGCTGCCACCCCCACTGAGCACTTCGAGAGTCAGGCGCCGGCCACACCCCACCAGCGTGTGAGCAATACAGAGCCCGTCGGCATGGGCCAGGCCTCAATCGACGCGGGGGCGCGCATGACCGTCACCATTCACTCAGACTCGCTCCGGGCGGCTGCCCTGGGTGTTCCCAAAACGCCCGAGTGCGATCTTGACCACCGGCACGGTCGTCGAGCCGCGACCGTCGATCACTCACAATCCCGGACGCTCATCGACGGGAGGGCCGAGCGCTCATGCGCTCCACTCACGTCGTCCTGCCGTCCCGCGGTTCCCGAGCACCGCTGAGCGCCAGCACCAGGCGGTGGAGAGACTCGCCGCCCACACGTTCGTCGACGAGGTTGAGTAGTCCCGAGCCCTCAAGACCGATACCGCCCCCGACCGGGGCCACCGAGCCCGCGACCGCCAGGAATCACTCACGACTCCACCCGCCGCCGCTCAAAGGCTCCGGGATGGGCCTGATCGGCACCCCATATCCCCACCACCGATCTGCTCACCACGCCCCGCCTGAGTAGTCCCGAGCCCTCAAGACCGATACCGCTCCCGACCGGGGCCACCGAGCAGACAATCGGTCTATCCGCAGCGCGCAATGTGCCGCGGCGGGTGATGACAGCTTCACGACGCGCAGGAGGACGCACCGGGGATCGAGGGGCCTGCATACCCCCGGAGGTATACACTGATGTCGTCGATCTGAAAGGGACTCATCATGGGACTAATCAACTTCCTTGCCTCAAGCACGGGCCGCTGGGTTCGCGGTGCAGTCGGCGCCGTCCTGCTGATCCTCGCGTTCATTGTCGGTGGCGCCGGAGGGTGGATCCTCGGGTTACTCGGCGTCGTCTTCGTCGCCGTGGGAGTTCTTGATGTCTGCCTGGTGGCGCCGCTGCTCGGCAAGCCGCTCCGGGGCCAGGAATTCCGCGCACTTTCGCGCTGATTCCGCACCGTTCCTCGTCACGTCAACCTGACGCCCACCCGACGCGGGTGCCGGACGCCGCGACGGGCGATCTCTGCGCGAGGTGCCGGCAGACTCCGCCAGGGAGCCTTCCCGCCTGCACACCCAAGCCTTGAGCCTTGCACACAGTGAGGGCCGAACCCGACAGGGTCCGGCCCTCACTGTTGCGCTTCGCATCCAACGTCAGGACTGGTGGCAGGCGGTGAACGCGTCCCCCTCGGGACGTCAGGACCCCGACGGACCGCCTGCTGCACACCCTTGAGGGAGTTGCTGCGATCGACGTCCAGAGTGTCAGTGCCACCTGATGTCATGGGGTTCACTCGAGAAGGAGATGCCCCATGGAAACCTCCGACCTGGTCCTCAGCCTTGAGGCCGAACTCAGGCTGGCCGCCCGCCTGCTGATCCTCCCGGCTGCGGGTGAGTGCCTCGCCTGCTATGTCGCACGGATGCTGGGCGAGTTCGGCTGCACAGGCTCGAGGTGGGTGCTGCACTACCGGGACCTGAGGACGCCGCGCGCCACCGCGCTCGTGCGCCGGCTTCAAGACATGGGCGTCTATTGCGACTGCCAGATGTTCCAGAACGCTTATCGACCCACCCTGGACCTCGATTCGGTGGCTGGCATCGGCGAACTGCCACCCTGCCTCGGCGTCCGCGCGGGGTCCACCCGGCCCTGCACCAACTGGGAGCGCATACGGCGTGGTTGGTGAGCGGACGGGCCCCTTGCGCCGCTGTGGAGGGCGGGCACGAACGGGCTGCTCAGGACGGGGGACAGCCCGGCGGTAAGTGACACGCCCCCTGCCGCCCTGTAGGGCTGACCCACGCGAACGCCGAACCATGCGGACCCCCACCCGCCCACCCGTGACCTGACCGCAACGACTTCAAGCCCACGGGCGCGGGGCCCCAACGTTATCCACAGATGTGCCGGAGTGTCGGTCGGAATGCCCTCCAGCCGGTCGATCATCACTGAGTGAAACCCCGCATCGACCCACCAGATGGCGTCATGAGCTTGTTGGCCCTGCAGGACCAGGTCGTCACTCGTGAGCAAGCATTGGCGTTCGGGCTGACGGCGAAGCCGCTTCGCCGGCTGGTGGCGACCGGCACCTGGACGAGGCTGCAGCACGGGGTCTACCTCGCCTGGCCCGGCAAGCCGACCACCCACCAGGAGTTGTGGGCCCTCCATCTCTACGCCGGCGACCGGTCCGCGATCGGGGGGCCCGGCGCGTTGTTGCTCCAGGGAATCCAGCCCCAGGCCTCGCCTCCATGGATTGTGTGGGTGCCGGGGGGCAGCCACCCCCGCCGCCTCGTCGGAGCCAGCGTCTGTCGCGATCGGATCGGTCGCATCGCCCGCGCGCACGGCACCTTGCGTCGCATCGCGGTCGAGGACGCGTTGCTGGACGTCGTGGCGGAGCTTGAGGCCGACGACGTTGTGGGGCTGTTCACGACCGCCCTGCGACGGCGGCGGACGACCGCAACCCGCCTGTCAGCCGCCCTTGAAGGCCGATCCCGACTCCCCCAACGTCGGCTGATCGCAGAGGTCCTCGGTGATCTCGCGGGCATCGAGAGCACGCTGGAGCAGCGATACCGTGACGACGTCGAGCGAGCGCACCGCCTTCCGGCCGGGCGCCGCCAGGCCACCGTGAGCGCCGGCACGCGGTCCGATGTTGCTTATGACCCCTTCAGGGTTCTGGTCGAGCTGGACGGTCGGGCTGGGCACCTGGACGGTGCCTTCCGGGACATGGCGCGGGACAACACCCACGCGACCAAGGACTGGATCACCCTTCGTTACGGCAGCCACGACGTCCGGGGGCGACCTTGCGAAGTCGCCTGGCAGGTGGCACAGGTCCTCTCGCTGCGGGGTTGGGGGGGCGTCCCAACCACCTGTCGCCGTTGCGAAGCGGCTACCTGAGAGAACATGGGTGGCAGTTGTTGCCCGACTGTGGGCCACAACTGCCACCTGTCCCGAGCGAACCGAGTCAGCGGCGATCTCTCAGCCGCTCGGCCAACCCATCCAGGATGAGGTCAAGGCCGTAGCTGAACTCGTCGGCGAACCTGAAGTCACGCCCCACGACCATGTCGGCCACCATCCGAGCCAGGTGCGGGAACTCCGCGAGCGGCAGTTCCAGGTCTGCGACCAACTCCTCGGCGCTCTCCCCCGGCTTGAACGGCAGGTTCAATTCGGTCAGAACGAAACCGTAGACGTAGGAGTCAGTGGCCGACACCGCATGCACGGCCAAGTCCGTCGGGAAGCCGGCACCGAACAGGCACCCCAGCACCGCGTCCTGATGGCGAAGCTGCGCGGGACCGGACGCCCGGCGCGCGTCGACGAGCCGGAGGGACCACGGGTGGGCCGCCAGCACGACCCTCATTGAGGACGCCCTCAGCGCCAGGGCGTCGCGCCATGGCTCCTGCGAGTCGACCAGGTCGATGCGCGCGAACACCCAGTCCGCAAGATCGTCGAGGAGACTCTCCTTGCCGGCGATGTGGTGGTAGAGCGACATGGCCTCGGCCCCCAACTCCCTGCCGACACTGCGCATGCTCACCCCCTCCAAGCCGAGGCGGTCGGCGACCGCAGCGGCGGCGTCCACGATGCGCTCGCGGGTCAGCGGCGGACGGGCGGTCATGGGGGTCCTCTGAGGTGTCGGTGCCCTCAGGCTAGCGACCGACCGCCTGAGCCGTCCGGGGCCAAGTCCAGGCGAGCCAAGCGATGGCAACCAGCAGGACGACCTCGGCGACACTCCCCAGGACGTAGTAGGCCCAGGGGTCGCCCACCGCGAGCGACACCACCGAGGCGGCGTACACCGCGCTGACCGCGATGTTGACCCAGCGATTGAGGCGCGCCGGCAGCAGCAACGAGGCCACCACCATGAGCGCGGGGATCAGGATGTACACCGTAGCCAGAACGAGGAACTGCTGGTCGATGGCGACGTCCGCGACCGACACCCGGCCCTGAAGGGCGCCGTTGAGCACGTCGGCACGGAAGAAGCTGAAGATGTCCACGTAGGCATAGAGGAAGAGCATCGCGACCCACAAGCCACTCAGCACCACCTTGCGATTCACGGGCCGATCCTCCAACGCGCGCATGGCGGGCGTCTGCTGCGGGCTGGATTCCTGGTTTTCGGCGTCGATCCCGAGGACCGCTCCCTTACGACTGTAAGTCATGTCATCAGTCTAACCTTACGGTCGTAAGATTGGCAAGGTGGACGATCCTTCCCCAGGGCGCTATTCGGCCCCGGCATGGTGTTCCCGAAAAGGGGAAGCGGTGCGCTGAGCAATGCTGTTCCGAGTGAGGGCGTGCTGGGCGGGCTGCGCTGCCCGCCACCTCGAGGGTCGGCCGCGGGCCGATTGACCAACCGTGTCGCCGCAGCAGATTCCCCGATCCGGTTGGCCGCAGCGGATTCCCCGATCCCGTTCGCCGCAGCCGGGACGTGACTATTCAGCAGGCGCCCGGAGCGAGAGCGAGCCGATGAGGGTGCGGACGTGGCGCTCGACCTCGTCGCGGATGCGGCGGACCGTGTCGAGCTCCTGGCTGCCGGGGTCGTCGACGTCCCAGTTCTCGTAGCGCTTCCCGGGAAAGATCGGGCATGCGTCGCCGCAGCCCATCGTGATCACGACGTCGGCGGCGCGGACGGTCTCGTCGGTCCAGGGCTTGGGGAACTCGCCCGAGATGTCGATGCCGCGTTCAGCCATGGCGGCGACGGCCACGGGGTTCACCCGATGGCCCGGCTCGGAGCCCCCGGACCAAGCGACGGCCGCCTCGCCGGTGAGGGCCTGGAAGAAGCCGAGCGCCATCTGGGAGCGTCCGGCGTTCTGGGTGCACAGGAAGAGCACGACCGGCTTGCCGTCCTCGTGAAGGCCCTCGATGCGGGCCAGGGCGTGGAGGCGCTGCCGGGCGAACCGTTCGGCGAGCAGCGGCAGGAACTTGGTGACCGTGGCCCGGTCTGCGAACTGGTCGAAGGAGCTGGCCAAGAAACGTTCGATGGTCTCGGCGCCGTACAGGCCGGTGAACTCGGCGGCGAGCCGGGCGGAGGACTGCTTGAGGACGATCCTTTCGTCCGCGTGCAGGCTTTCCCAACTGCGCTGGGAGACGGGGTGGACGGTCATGGGGACGCTCCTTCGTAGGCTGGGCACGGGTCGGTCCGCGCGGCTGTTGAGGTCGTCATCGGCGATCGAGCACCCGCCCGCCGTCCAGATTACCTCCACAACCATTGAGTCAATACTAACTGAGTGAAACCGTGCGTCAACCGCTCAGCTCCGCACCGGGGTAGCCGAGTTGGCGCCAGGCTTCATAGACGGCGATGGCGGCCGCGTTGGCGAGATTCAGGGAACGCATCCCAGGACGCATCGGGATCCGGACGCGCGCGGTGATCCGCGGGTCGGCGAGCACTTCGGGCGCGAGGCCAGTGGGTTCCGGGCCGAACAGCAGGACGTCACCGGGCAGGTAGGCCACGTCGGAATGCGCCAGTTCAGCGTGGGCGGTGAAGGCGAACACCCGGGCGGGCAGCAGCGCCCGGTAGGCCTCCGCCAGGGAGTCGTGGACGAAGGTGGCGGCCTTGTCGCGGTAGTCGACCCCCGCGCGGCGTAGCTTGGCGTCGTCCATGTCAAAGCCGAGTGGTCGCGCCAGGTGGAGTTCGACGCCGGTCACCGCCGCCAGCCGCATCGTCGCACCCGTGTTGTTCGGGATCTGGGGTGAGCAGAAGAGGATGCGCAAGGGACGGGTCGTGGCGATCATCAGCTCAGCGTGCCGCCTCGGGCCACCTGAGGGCGAACCGGCTGGTGTAGTCCCGCGCGGTCTGATCGATCGGGTCGATGAAGCGGAGCCGGCGAGCGATGAGTTGCAGGGGCGAACTGAAGTCGTCCGCGTCCACGTCGGCGATCCTCGGGTAGAGCGGGTCGCCGAGGATCGGCAACCCCATGGCAGCCATGTGAACCCGCAACTGGTGGGTCTTCCCGGTGGTGGGCGTCAGCCGGTAGCGCCCGAACCGGCCGCGGGTCTCGACCAGCTCGACGAAGGTCTCGGCGTTCGGTTCGCCGGCGACCACCTCAGCCTGCAGGCTGCCGCGCCGCTTCTCGATCCGGCCGGCGACCCGGCGCGGGAACGTCAGTGTCGGGTCGAACGGCGCCAAAGCCTCGTACGTCTTGTCCACCTGGCGGGTCTGGAACAGGCCGGCGTACGCGGCTCGGTGCCGACGGTCGGCGGTGAGCACCAGCACGCCCGCGGTGAGCCGGTCCAGCCGGTGCGCCGGCGCGAGGTCCGGCAGGCCCAGGGGGCCGCGCACCCGGACCAGCACCGATTCCCGGACGTGCGCGCCGCGCGGGGTGGTGGCCAGGAAGTGCGGCTTATCGACCACGACGACCCGCGCGTCCGCGTGCAGCACCTCGACGGCGAACGGGACGACCGGCTCCGGCGCCAGCCGCCGATGGAACCACACGAACGTGTGGGGACGGTACGGCTCCGACCCCGTCCAGGGGCGCCCGCCCTGATCGACGAACTCACCAGCCGCCAGCATCTCGGTGACCGGGGCCACCGCGGGCAGACGGTCGACCAGGAAGTCGCCCATCGTGCCCCAGGGCGCGTCGACCCCCGGCTCGTTGTCGGGCGTGCGCAACCACGCCGCGTCCAGCCCCAGCCGCTGGGGCAGCGGAGATCGCGGAGGCATCAGGCCACCGGTCCTGGACGGGAGGGAGTCACGACCAGCAGAGTACGGACAGAACGCCGCGGACGCCCACGACAGCCGGCCGGGCGGCCCGCGCAACCACGGGCCCGCGCAACCACGGGCCCCCGCAACCACGGCGCCCGCACACGGCCCCCTGACGCGGCGCGCCACGGCTACGATGTCAGAAATCCAACGAACCACCCTCGGTGCGTCGTCTCGCGACAGGCGACCCGGCGGCCGAGCAACGAAAGCGGGCGCGGATGACCACCACCGTGTCGGACTGGCGGGCAGCCGCCGACCCCGACGATCTGCGCGAATACGACCGATTCGGGCCCTGGATCGACCAGGTCACCCAGCCCGTCGACCTGCCCCGCCGATTCCGTCCGTGGTGGCCGGAGCTGAGTGGGGCGCGGTACGTGTTGAAAGTGCCACGACCCTACGACCGGGCCCAGGTGCGTCCCGGCATGGACCTGTACGAGTCGGTGATCGCCGTGCTGCCCGAGAGCCTGTGCGTGCTGCAGGCCGGACCCACCGACATCGTCCGGCGCGACGTCGCCCGGGAGGAGATCGTCGCCACCATCCAGTTCAGCGACCTGCTGGTGGGTCGGTGGTCGCTGCTGTTGTCCGACGGCAGCGCGGTCGACATCCGGTACAACACCGTTTCGGTCCCGACCATCACGGAAGTGGACCGCTACCTGCTGTCGCTGCCGACCCCCGGAGAATGGTCCCCGGGGTCGACGCCACCACTGAGACCGAGGGACCTGTTCTTCCGATCAATGACCGCGAGCCTCAACCCCGGCAACCCTTCCCGGATCCGACCCGTCCACGTCGAAGAGCCCGGACAGCCGTGCCGGACGGACCGGAACCGGCGTCGGCGCTCCGCCGGAATGATGGTGCTGGCATCGCCGGACGACCTGGTGATCTTCCACCGGGGCATGGCCGCCCAGCCGCTGTTTCGCCGGGCGAACTACTCGTCCGCCCTGGTCACGATCCCGTTTCGGCTGATGACCTCGTTCGAGGTCCGACGCCCCGCGCAGACCTCCCCGGCGAGCTTCTCGCAGCTGGTGGTCGCCTGCGGTCAGCAGGTCATCACCCAGCCCTGCCTCGCCAGGCCCCAAGCCGTCGCCGCGCTGCTCGTGGCTCACGGAGTTCCGGTGGCCGACCGTGCCGAACCCGCCGCCCAGGGTGCCTAGCGGACGACTCGTGCGTGTCCCCGGCCCGGGCCTGAGCTTGAGCCCGAGCGCGACGCCGACCCCGTCCACGCTGCCGGCCCTCCCTGCCCGGACGGAAAGAAACGAGTCCCTTAGGCTTCGCCCATGACGAAACACTCGGTCGGCTGGGCGTTCGGGATCGCGGCCTTGATCGCGGCGATGTCACTTGGCACAACCGGCTGCCAGGCCGCACCGTTGCCGTCGACGAGTGGCCGGCCGACGACCGCCGCGACCTGCGCCGAACTGGCCGCCCGGATCGTGGATACCGTCCAGGGCTACGTCGACAGTTTCGCCCACGTCTCCGCCGGCCAGGTCAGCGGCGCCGTGACGGCGCGGCAGGCCGACTTCACGGCGGCCACCACGACCCTGCGCGAGCGCGGCGAATCGCTGGGGTGCGACCCGACCGATCTGGCCGACCTGATCCGGGTCGAGTTGGGCCGCCTGACCGGCGGCACCCCCCTCCAGGACGCGGTGGCGGACACCTTCCGCGCCGACCCGCTGGGCACGCTGGACCCGTCCGATCTGGGGCCGGGGGAGATCCCGGTGGCCTCGGCCGAGCAGTTGGTGACCGCGGTCACGCGGGCCGGCAGCGGGTCGACGATCCGGCTGGCGCCGGGCACCTACGCACTGGCCGCTCCGCTGGTGGCGCTGCGTCCGATCACTCTGGTCGGGGCGGGGGACGGCTCCGATCCCAAGCTGGCAAGCACGATCACGTCCCTGGCGGCCGGGGCGGCCCTGATCGCCGCCACCAGCGGGAACCTGACCCTGACCGACCTGGCCATCGCCCACACGGGCAAGCAGGCGGCGTCGGTGGTGGTCGTGGCCGGCGGCGGCTACGACTTCGCCAGGGTCAGCGTGACCGGCGGGGTGGCCGAGAAGGGCACCGGCGGCTACGGGATCGTGCTGCGGCCCTCGTCCAGCCCGCTGATGCCGACCGGGGACCGCCGGGCACTCACCGACGTGACCTTGGACGACAACGACGGTGGCGGGGTGGTGATCGCGGGCTCGGAGCAGCCGACGATCAGCGGTGTCCAGGTGACCGGATCGGACGGTTGCGGGCTGTGCTGGGTCGAGCAGGCCGCCGGGACGGCGTCCGATCTCTCGGTGGCCGGCACGAAGATCGGCGTGCGGATCGACAACGAGGCATCGCCGGTCGTGACGCGCGCCCAGGTGACGGACGCCGACGTCGGGGTGGCGCTCACCGGGTCCGGGTCACCGCGCCTCGAGGACGCGGTGCTGACCGGGGGTGCGATCGGCCTCCAGGCGACCGGATCGGGGACGGCGACGCTGGTCGGGAACCAGGTGCGCCAGGCCAAGGAGATCGGGATCCGGCTATCGGGGACCACCCGCACGGCCTTGGAGCGGAACTCGGTCTCCGGGGCGACCAAGGTCGGGATCGCCACACTCGCCACGGCAGCCTCGACGATCACCAGCGGACAGGTCACCTCGACCGGCGACGTCGGCCTGATCTGGGGCGATGAAGCCACCGGCACCGTGACTGACGTCGTGATCCGGGGGCCGCAACTGGGGGTGCAACTCGCCGCCTCGGTGAAGGTCGACCTCACCGGCGTGGTGGCCGACGGCGCGAAGGCGGCCGCGTTGCTCGCCAGCGGGAAGGCCTCCGGCACGGTCACCCGGCTGACCTGCGGCCAGGGCGCCGGCGCCGCCGTGGTGTTCACAGCGACGACCGCCGTGCGGCTGCTGGACAGTCCGACCTGCCAGGTGTTTCAGCGGTAGGACGGAGCCACTCCCCGCCAGAGCCACGCGGCGGGGTCGAACAGCGAGAGCGGGCCGATGCTCGGCGCGGTCAGCTCGACCAGGGCCCGGTCGCGGGAGCCCTGGAGGCGGAGCAGTCCCAGGGCTGGCTGCGCCGGTTCGCTGGAAGAGGCCCCGTGGCGTCCGCGCTGGTCCTGATGCCCGTGCCGGTCGTGATGCCCGCGCTTGTCGTGATGCCCGTGGTGACGGTCACGGTCTTTCCAGCAGCCGAGGGAAACCCCCCCCCCCCCCCCCCCCCCCCCCCCCCCCCCGGCCCCGGGCCCCGGGCCGGCCCCCCCGGGGCCCCCGCCCGCCCCCCGCCCGCCCCCCCCCCCCGTCGAGGACCTGCAGGGTGACCAACGGGAGCAGGGACGGCCCGGGCAGGGCCGCCGGATCGGGAGACGGAGGCCCCTCGCCCCGGTGGCGTCCCTCATCCCGTTGGTGGGTGCCGTGGCGTCCCTGATCGTGCTGGGGCTTGCCCTTGCGGCCGTGGGTGCCAGGCGCGCCACCGCCGGCGAAGACGACGGAGACAGCGACGGGCAGCACCCAGGCGCCCGCCCCCGGCTGCGGCCACGGCAGGCCCTGGGACGCACTGGTCGGGAACAGGGTCGGCATCGCCAGACCCGTTCCAGGCAGGCGGACGAGGCCAAGGTCACGCAGCACCAGCCCACCGCCGGAGCTGCCGGGGCCCTGGTTGCTGCCGGGGCCCTGGTCGCGTCCGCGCTTGCCGTGCTTGTCGTGGTCGCCAGCGCAGCGATCGCGCTTGGTGCAGGACCGGGAGGCAGCGGGGTCCAGGAGCACCACGGTGATCACGGGCACCAACAGCGGCGGGAGGATCAACTCGGGCAGGGCATCCGACGTCGGCGGCCCGGCCGGGGAGCCATCAGGGTGCCCCGGGCGTCCGTGGCCGCACTGCGAGCAGTGCCGGTGATCGTCCCCGAGGGAGTTCTGGGGGACGCCGAACACCGCGTCCAGGATCGCCGGGACCAGCCAGGGCAGCATCCACGACTGGGGGGCGATCCCGGCGTCCGGCGACACCGTCAGGCCGGAAGGCGGGCCGGATGGGGTGGCCGCGTCGGTCACCGTGACCGGGACGAGGGTCACCGCGGCCACTGCGTAGACCCGCGTCCACGGCACGTACGCCCACGGCCCGACCTGCACCCAGGGGGTTCCCAGGCTGAGCCCGGGAGGGCTGGCCGGCTGCGGCGGCACCGGTGGGTGGAACCGGCGATGCCCGGACGAGGGGTCGGGTCCGTTGGTGAGGGCGAAGTCCCAACTGGTGCCGGGGTGGGTGTCGGCGAAGATCAGGAAGACCGGCGTTGAACCGCCGGGCAGCACCGATTCAGTGCCGATGCCGGGCAGTGCGGTGCCGACGCCGGGCTGAGCGATGACGCCGCCGAAGGGCGAGGCCACAGCCGGCCCGTCGTGGCCACCGCGATGCTTCTCGGTGCGGCACGTGTTGCGTCCGACCTGATCCGCGTCGACGTCGACCAGCAGCGCCACGGTCGACCACTCGACGGCGAACTGGGCCGCCAGGTTGAGGTTCGTCAGCAGCGGCGTCAGCCCCAGCACCCCGCCGGGCTGAGGACGATCACGACGGTCGCCCGAGCGGCCGTGACGACCCTCGTCGCGGCCGTGTCGGCCCTTGTGGTCCCGGCTGTCGTGCTGGTCACCGGTCGTGCCGTGGACGGCCAGGGTGGTGGCGACCGGAACCAGCCACCAGGGCAGCGAGGCGAACTCGACGAACGACGCGGTCCCCAGGCCGGTGGGCTGGGCCACGGCGGGCTGGTCGGCCGGCGGCCACGGGACGGGCCAGTTCAACGCCAACCCCACCACCGCCGGGCCGGGCACCGAGCCCAGCCACAGCGACTTCTCCAGCTCGTAGCCACGTTCCCCCGTGCGAGCGTGCTTGCCGTCGTCGCACCGATCGCCGTCGCGGCCGTCGCCGAGCGGCGGCACGTCCACCAGCACCGCGATCTCGACCGGCGTCACCCACGGCAGCAGGGCCAGGTCGACGAAGGCGGGGGCGCGGCTGCCGGCCCAGGGCTCGCCCTGGTCGAGCCAGCCGTTCACCTCGCCCGGTCCGGGCTTCCAGGCCGCGGCCTGGACCACCGGGGCGGCCGGGTCGGCGGACGGGACGGGGGCGGCGCTCGCCGGCTGGTTCACCGGCTCCAGGACCGGGAGCACCGACAGCCCAGCCGCCATCACGGCGACGATGGCCAGGTTCTCCCGGGAGAGCGGCTGCTCGTCCACTCGGCCGAGACCGTGCCCGCCGTGGCGTTCATCAGCGCCGGCGCTCCGGTACCCATCGTCGTGGTGACCGCCGCGACCCTCGCCCTTGTCGTGCTGGGAACCGGGACGCCCGGCCAGGTTCTCCACCACGTCCACGACCTGGAGGCTGAGCGGGATCGTGACCGTCGTGCCCACCGTGACCAGCAGCGTGGTGACCCGCAGCAGGCACGCCGGCGCGCGCCCGCCGTCCTCGCAGTCGAGCTGTTCGTCCGCGTCGTCGGCTCCCCAACCCAGGCCCGGCCTGCCACGATCGGGAGTCCCCAGCTCCGCCAGTTCCGGCACCTCGAGGAACGTCGGCGACCAGGTCAGCGGCACCTCGCCGTTGGTCGGCGCGGCGAGCTGCTCCGGCACCGGATCGGTGAACGGAACGGCCACAACCTGCGGGCCGAGCGCCCTGGTCATCGCCTTGAGGGTGTCCTCCATCTCCTCCGGCACCTGGCGCAGCACCGGCCACCGGGCGAACGACCCCGACGGCAGGGCGGTGGGGTCGAGGTCCCCGTCGCCGTGGGTGATGTGATCGTGGGAGTTGTTGGTGATGTAGTCGTCATCCCCGCGGCCGCCGATGAGTTCGTCCTCGTAGGAGTCGGCCTTGTCGCGATGCTTGTTCAGGCCGAGGTCGGTCCAGGGGTCGTCGTCGCCGTTGAGCAGGTCGGAGTCCGCGCCGCCCCACAGCGCGTCCTCGCCGGTTCCGCCGACCAGCCAGTCGCGACCGTCCTGTCCGAACAGGGCGTCGTCACCGTCGGTGAACAGCACGGGTGCGCAGCTGCGGTGCTTGCCGGGCACGGGACGGCCGTCGCCCGGGTCGTTGGTCAGGAACCAGACCAGATCGGACGGTGGCGTCCACACTCTGACCCAGGTGAAGCGCGGCTTGCAGTGCCCACCCCGCGAACCGAAAGCCGTCGGGTCGACCGGCACCTTCACCTTGCTCCAGCCGATCTGGACCTGGGTCCCGTCCGGGTTGAGCGTGATGACGTATTCGGGGTGCTTCTCGTTGAGCAGGAGGAACTTGCCGGTGACCGGATCGATCCCCAGCAGCCGTCCGTCGTTGAACGGACGGTTCCAGCCGGTCTCCAGCACGCCGCCGGCGTAGTCCGGAGCCCAGGAGACCGCCAAGGCCTCGGCGCCGGACAAGGCGTCGTCGCCCCACCCGCCGTCGAGCAGGTCGTCGTCCCAGCCGCCGAAGATCACGTCGTTGGAGAAGGCCGGGCGGGCGGGCTCGACACACCGCTCGCCGGTGGCGGCGGCGGTGGCGAAGGCGGTGGTGGTGGTGGCGGTCGCGCCGACGGTGGTGAGGAGGGACCAGGCTTCGTCGCCGTGGAGCACGTCGCTGCCGGTCCCGCCGGAGATCCAGTCGTGGCCCCAACCGCCGACGACGTTGTCGTCTCCGGCATCGGCGAACACCACGTCGTTGCCGCCACCGGCGTAGATCGCGTCATCGCCGGACTCGCCGTGGATCTCGTCCGAACCCCAGACGTCGACCACGCCGGTGCCGGCGCCGGCCGCCGCCTCCTGGGTGATGCCGGGGAAGAGCTGCGGCATGGCGTCCGGGCCGCCCTCGGTGTAGTCCAGCAGGACGACGACCCGCAGCAGCAGACCGAGGTCGAGCGCCTGGCGCTGCGACCGCTGGTCCCAGGGGGCGCGGGTGAGCACCGTGCTGTCGGCGACCACCACGCGCAGGATGTTGCCGTTGTCCCCCACGATGACGTCGGAGTCGGCCAGGTGCCCGCGGGTGTCGTCGTTGCGCGCGACGTCGGTGCCGGCGCCACCGAACAGCAGGTCGCCGGCATCGGGCCGCCGGGCCATGGTGGTCAGGGAGAACATCGACGAGCTTCCGCCGATGATGTCGTCGGCGCCGAGACCGCCGAACACGACGTCGTGGCCGCCGCCGCCCTCGATGTAGTCGTCGCCGTCAGTCGGTGCCTCGTAGCTGGGCAGCACGTGGAGGTAGCCGGACGCGTCGCGCCACGCGCCGACCTTCGCGCCGTTCACCCGGAAGTCGACGTCACCGTCACCCTGGACGACGTCATCGCCGAGTTGCGCCCAGATCATGTCGTCGTCCGGACCGCCGGCGAGGTAGTCGTCGCCCCAGGCCAGCGGACCGGCCGCCTGGCTGGCCAGGTCGTGATCCATCAGGCTGATCCGCAGGTAGTTCAGCACCCCGGCCACCGGCGTCCCGGCGGCGGCGATGAGTCCCGCCCCGCGGTCAGCCGCCGCCGGCGCTGCGGCCGGGACGTAGCCGGACGCCCGGACGCGCTCGACCGCGGCGTTGTCGCCGAAGATCAGGTCGATGCCGGCGCCGCCGTCGATGTCATCCCCGCCGGTGCCGCCGATCAGCAGGTCGTCGTCGGCCTGGCCGTAGATCAGGTCGTTCCCGCCGATGGTGTTGTCGGTCACGGTGGCGCGGTAGCCGCGCAGCACGCCGTCGATGACGATCAGGTCGAAGCCGCCGTTGTCGCCGAGCACCACGTCGTCGCCCGCGCCGGAGCGCACCAGGTCGCCGGCGGTGCCCGCGATCACCACGTCGATCCCGGTGCCGGTGGTGATGGCGTCCACTCCGCCGATCGTCGGATCGGTGGTCTCCAGGCGGGTGATGTCGACCGGCAGGATGCTCCAGTCGGGAGTGAGCCCGATGAACTCGATGAAGCGACCGTTGTCGCCGGCGACGAAGTTGTCGCCGTTGCCGGCGAAGACCACGTCGTCCCCGGTGCCGGCGATGATCACGTCGCCTCCGTCGCCGGCGGTGATGCGGTCGTTGCCGTAGAACAGCGGGTCACTCGATTCGAGCTTGATCATGCCCGGGGCCAGGGTGAGCATGCCGTTGTCGCCCACGATGAGGTTGCGGCCGTGACCGGCGTCGATGACGTCGTCGCCGGTGCCGCCGAAGATGTAGTCGTCGGCACCGCTACCGAAGATGGTGTCGTCCTCACCGTCGGTCCGGTCGGTGGCGGCGATCTGGATCCCGGCCGTGGTCTGGATCCGCTGCAGGCGCGGGTCGGGCAGGTGGGGATCGACCACGTCCTGCACCACCCGGCCGTAGTCGCCGAAGATGAGGTCGGTGCCCGGCAGCCGCTCGGTGCCCGGCCGTCCGTCGCCGTAGAGGGTGTCCCGTCCGGTGGTGAGGTCGTCTGCCATCGGGAAGCTGGAGGTGTTCCAGGACGGGACGCTCAGCGCCCGGGTCAGCACGTCGACGTTGATGCCGTTGTCGCCGAAGATGTGGTCCAGGCCGCCCTGGCCGAGGATCGTGTCCTCACCGGAACCGCCGGCCAGGTGATCCCCGGCCTGGCTGCCGATGATCGTGTCGTTGCCGGCACCGCCGTAGATCGTCAGGCCGACGGTCGGCAGGTCCGCCACGGGCACGCCGGCGAACAGGTGCGAGGCGTCGATCACGTCGTTGCCGGCGTAGTCGTACGGGTCGGCGACCGGGAACACCCAGGTCTCGTCCTCGTCCGGCACGGAGTAGAACGGGTCGTAAGGCTTGAGGCCGAAGTCGCGGCCGTCCACGGTCGCCGGATCGCCGGAGTACCAGACCCCGTCCTGGGAGGTATCGCCGTAGATGACCAGCGGCGAGTCCGGGCCACCGACGACGTCACCGCACGGCACCGGGTCGCCGTGGGCGTCCGCCGCGTCGGGGTTGCACACGATGATCGTGTCGCCGCCGACCAGCACGCCGCCGTCGAGGGCGGGGTCGTAGCCGAAGACGGTGATCGGCGTCGGGGTCGAGGCGTAGAGGCCGGTCAGTTCCGTGCCGGACAGGGTCAGGGTGGCGGCGTCGAGAGCGGTGATCGTGCGCGGACCGGCCACCGCGGTGATCCAGACCTGCATACCGACCAAGAAGCCGTCGGCCACGAACGAGCCACCGTCGTGGCGGGTCAGCACGGTGACGGTGGGCACGTCGCCGAAGCTCGGGCCCAGCGGATCCTCGGTGAGGGTCATCGGCGCGTCGGCCTGCACCTTCAGCGGCTTGGCGACATGGACGGTGCGCTCACCGCCGGCCACGACGCCACCGGAGAGCAGCATCACGGCACCGACCCCGCAACCGGGGAAGCCGGTCTCCCCCGGCGCCGGCGCGGGGCAGGTGGCGTCGGCGAAGCCGAGGATGACGCGGGTCGTGGGCTCCCCGTCGAGCTGGACGCGCTGACCGACGACGAACCCGTCGGCGGACCAGGCCAGGCCGTCCGACCGGGTCAGGGAGCCGGCCCCGCCGGTCATGCTGCCGGTCAGGGTGAGCAGCGCGTTGCCGCCGCCGTGGATGACCGTGATGCCGCCGTGCGAGCCGGGGACGGTCGCGGTGCGGGTCGCGGCCGCCAGGGTGGCGCCTTCAAGGGTGAGGACGAGGGCGCTGACGGCGACGACCCGCCAGGTGCCGGTCAGGCCGGAGAGCATCACGAGTTGTCCGGCGACGAACCCGTCGGCGATCCAGCTGCCGCCGGCCCTGGTGAGGGTGCCTCCGGTCGCGGTGCCGGCCGCCACCCCGCCGGCCTGGATGACCGGGTCGCCGGTGCTGAGCGTGTCGCCGCCGGGTGCGCCCCACGCCGGGTTGAGGGTGCCCTGCACGTCGAGGTGGTCGTTGCCCTGGCCGAGCAGGATGTTGAGCACCTCGATGGTGGAGGTTGCACCGTCGGTCACGAACTGGGTGCCGTTCCAGGCCAGGGAGCCGAAGCTGATCCCGCCAGGGAAGGTGGTCGGCTCGCCGAAGGGGTTGCTGCCTTCGAAGGTCAGGTCGCCGGCCATGCCGAACCCGGACAGGTTCGTCGAGGTCAGCACGCCGGAGGTGTTCTGGCGGCTGGAGTCGTTGAAGATGTTGAGGACGTCGATCTGGCGGGACTCGGGGGCCTGGGACGCGATCGAGTAGCTGGGCCCGTCCTGCTCTCCGGGGAGCTTGACCGCGATCCGCAGGGAACGGTCGGCGCCGGTGACGCCACCCTCGACCGAGAGCGGGCCCTGGATCCGGGACAGCAGGTGGGTGGTGGCCGGGTAGATCTTCGAGCCCTGGCGGACGAGCGGTTGGCTGTACAGCGGGTCGGCCTTGAGCACCACGGTCTGCTCGGCGTACCAGGTGGTCGGATCGAAGGTGGCCACCGCAGCCAGCCGGACCACGTCGAACGCGGTGGCCGTGGCCCACCAGCCGGGGGTGACGCCCTCGGAGGTGAACTGCAGGGTCTCGTCGAAAGTGGCGTTGAGGCCACGGATGATCGCGATCTTCAGGTCGACGAACTCCGCGAGGTTGTCGGCGTTGTAGACCCGGACGCGCTGGCCTTCGCTGAACCCGTCGGCGAGCCAGGACGAGGAGTCGTCGCGGGTGATCCGGCGGCCGCCCAGACCGGAGGGGTCGGACGGTTCGGGGTCGGCGGCAGCGGTCGCCTCGCCGGACCACTGGCCGGCGTCGGGCTGGCCGATCTCGGCGATCACGACCGGGGCGCCACCGATGGAGACCACGTCGGTCAGGCCGTCGGTGAGCACCGCGATGGTGACGGTCCCGTCGGGGCGCTTGGTCAAGCGGATCGTGTAGGAGTCCTGGCTGGTGATCAGGAGGGTTTCGTCGGCCGCGGTGTTCGGGTCGTCGCCGATGACGATGGTGCTGCCGCCGCTCTGGGTCAGGACCACGCCCGGCGTCTCGTTGTCGATGACCGTGACGTCCACCCGCGCGATGCCGGAGCGCAGGTTCGCCAGAGCGAAGCCGCTGCCCGCCCCGCACGTGCCGAGCGACGCGCACGCGAACCCGAGGACGGCGGTCTGCGGGTCTTCGGCGCGGTTGTCATCGGCGGCCCGGATCAGCAGGCGAATTGCGTCGTCCCAGGTGCCGCCGGGCCCGCCGGTGAAGGTGAGGGTCAGGTCGGCGGCGTTCCAACGCGGGTCGGCCGAGGACACGATGACGGCCTGCGCGCTCGCGGCGTCCAGGATCAGGCCGACCACGACGGTCACGCCCGCGCCGGGGTCGGTTGCCAGGTGGACGAGGATCTCGTCGTTGCGACCGGTGTAGGCGCCGCCGGCGGCCGGGTCGTTCTTGCCCTCGATGACCAGGCTGGCGTCGTCCTGCGTGGAGGTACCGGGGGTGACCTCGGTGATGAGGAGGCCCGGGGTGTCGTTGTCGCGGATGGTCACCTCGACGTTGCGGACGACCAGTCCGTCGTAGCGCGCGTCGGACGACAGCACGCTGTGCTGCAGGACGTGGACGCGGTCGCCCTCGGCGCGCGGGTCGACCTCGGTGGCGGGGGTGCCCAGGACGGTGTCGGCGAACGCGTCGACGGCGTAGACGTACACCCACTGCGGCGCCGCGTAGTTGCCCGGCGTGAAGGTGAGGACCAGGGCCCGGTTGTCGACCGCGGTGAGGACGCCGTTGACGTAGACGTAGCGGCGGAACTCGGTCGGGTCGTCGCAGGCGGCCGCCGTCGCACCGGTGCACAGCCAGACGGTGTCGCCGGCTCCGATGGCCAGGTTCTGGGCGAGATTGGCGGCGTTGACGCTGGCGGCGTTGGCGGCCTCCTCCTGCGGCGAGCCGGCCGCGGAGATGGTGACGTAGACGTTCGCGGTCGGGAGCTTGGCCAGCCGGATCGAGTAGGCGTCGATCTGGACCGGGCCGCCTTCGCGGACGGCGGTGAACCCGCCGGTCTCCTCGATCACCACCAGGCCGTCGTCGAGCACCGTGCTGGTCTCGAGGCCGCCGGCGTTGAGTCCGTCGTAGCCGACGTCGGTGCCGGACTGGACGAGGTGATTCACGGTGCCCGGCAGGCCTTCGATCTGGCGGACGACGATGTCCTCGGTCACGTCGCTCGCCACGTTGATCGTGTCGCTGCCCAGGCCGCCGATCACCCGGTAGGCCACGCCGAAGGCCGTCGACAGGACGAAGAACTCGTCGTCGCCCTCCAGGCCGTCGACCTCGACGATCTCGATGTGCGCGTAGCGGACGTTCACGCCGCCGCCGCTGACGCCGGAGTCGGTGATCACGATGTCGTCGGGGAACTCGGTGCCCAGAACGACCACCTTGTCGATGCCCGTTCCGCCGTCCACCGAGACCGGGGCGTTGAGGTTGTACTGGACCTCGTCGTCGCCGCCGCCGGTGCGGATGTCGAGCGGACGGTCGGTGGTCAGCGCCTGGCTGCCGATGATCGGCTGCGGACGGCCGTTGGCGTCGAGCCGGAGCAGGTCGTCGGTCCAGGTCGCCGTCCGCGGCGTGCCGGGAACGTCGCACACCCCGCCGCCGTCGACGTCATCACAGGTCTGCGCGAGGGCGAAGGCGCGGACGACGAACAGGTCGGAGTCGTCATCGCCTTCGAGCCGCAACTCGGCCTGGTTGGCATACACGGTGAACGAGTCGTTGCCGGTGCCGCCGGTGGCCACCAGCGGGGCGTGGGTGCCGGGGCTCAGCCAGCCGCGGGTAGTGGCGATCAGGCTCGGGAATCGGTCCTGCGGACGGAGGCCGCCGGAGGCCTCGTCGCGCTTGGTGCCGAAGATCTGGCCGATCTGGAAGGTGTCGAAGCCCGCGCCGCCGTCCAGCGTGATCGTCGCGGTCGTGTCGTCGACGTAGAAGTGGTCGTTGCCGCCCAGGCCGAACACCGACAGCCGTCCGTTCAGCGCGGTGTCGTAGTTGATCCGCTGGACGGCGGTGGTCGGTTCGTTGCCCTGGATCAGGTCGGCGTAGGTGCCCACCGGGCCGTGCAGCACGGCGACGAACGCCGGAGCGTCGGCGACCTCGTTGGCGCCGGTGCAGTTGTAGCCGCCCGCGGCCGGGATGCAGGTCGAGGCCCGCAGCAGGAAGACGTCGTCATTGGGGGCGATCGTGGCGGTGCCCGGCAGGTAGCCGTTGAAGGCCGGGTCGGTGTTGTCGATGCCGTAGATCGCGGCTTCGTCGACACCGTCAGCGGGGGCGCCGGTGTCGAGGAGGTTGATCACGTAGTCACGGATGCCGCTCGCCGTGGCGCGGCTGCCGGTGGTGTAGATCGTGTAGGTGTCGGTGCCGGCCTGGCCGTCGAGGGTCAGGGTGTGGCCGGCGGCGACGTTCATGGACTGCAGGTAGTAGACGGTGATCCGGTCCTCGCCGTCCGCCTCGTCGAGGGCGGAGAGGTTGTCACTGCCGTACACCCGGGTCTGCGAGCCGAGGTGGACGTAGCCCGGGTCGCCCAGGGTATTGCCCAGACCGATGCCGGTGGGGTCGCCGAACTGAATGGTGTCGACGTCGGTGTCACCCCAGATGTTGGTCAGGTACGGCGGGCTGTTCGAGCCGACGGCCAGGTAGCCGGCGGTGATGTCGCCACGGAAGACCATCGTCGAGCCGTAGTTCGGATCCAGGTTCGTCCAGTCGCCGAAGATGTCGATGGTGGCCGTCGCCCAGATGACGCTGTTGGCGTGGGTGTCGATGTCGTCGCCGACGCGCAGCCGCACGTTCCCCGACCCCGGCGCGACGCCGTCGGCGAAGATCATCCCGTGAGGGACGTTCCGCGGCGAATCGGGCCCGGACTCGCTGAACCGCACGCTGCCGGCCTGGATCAGGTACAGGTCCTCGTCGGTGGCGGCCGCGGTCTCCCGCACGGTGATCCGGATGTTGCCGCTCTCGGCGTGGGCGAGCACCAGCCGCAGGTAGGAGTCGGTTTCGGTGACGAAGATCGAACCGGACGCCTCCAGGCCGACGTCGTTGGAGGCGAACGGGCCGGAAACCGAGGAGTCGATCTCGAGGTCGTTGAAGCCCAGCGCGTCGCCGATGCTGCCGCCGTTGGCGTCCAGGTCGATCGAGCGGCCCTGGATGTTCCAGGCGTCGTCCCCGGCGCCGCCGTTGCGGGCGTCGAGGATCGAGCCCGCCCGGGTGGTGAGGGTGACATCGCCGGTGCGGGAGATCACGGTGTCCAGCCGGAGGTCGTCGACGGACGCGGCCAGGCCGTCGACTTCGGTGAGGTAGATGCTCGCCAGCGCGTCGATGGTGACCACGCCGTTCAGCAGGGTGCCGTCGGCGTTGGAGGAGTCGATTTCGAGGAAGTTCGTGGTGCCGCCCACGCCGCCGAGCGGGGAGAACAGGGTCACGTTGACGCCGACCACGTCCGCGCCGAAGTCCCCGGCGCTGGCGGCGGCGTCGGCGCCGGTGGGGGCGTCCACGATGCCGCCCAGCCGCGAGGTGAGCAGCACGTCGCCGCCGCGGGAGCGGATCATCCCGGCCCGCAGGTCGCCGGCGACCTCGGTCAGCGTGACGTCGCCGTCCACGCTGGTGTCGAGGTGGCCCAGGCCGGTGACGTCGGTGAAGCCGACCAGCGTGGTGACCGGGGTGGCCAGGCCGGCGCTGCCGCTGGTCGTCCAGTTCGCGTCGCCCTGGACGTCGGCGACGATGATGTTGCCGTCCGCGCCCGGGGTGCCGGCGGTGAGGCCCGGGGTGCCCGCGGTCAAGTAGGCGGTCAGGGTGCGGTTCAGCCCGAACGCCGCCAGGCCGGTCAGCGGATGGGTGCCCAGGACCCGGACGGCCAGGGACGCGGTGCGCTCGAACGTCCAGGTGGAGTCGATCGAGACGCTGTCGGTGCCGAGGTAGGCGGCCGGGTCTCGGTAGCTGTCCGCGCCGTCGGGACGGAAGTGGCTGGAGTAGTTCTGGTCGTGCGGTTCCTTGTCCACCCGGACGCGGGTCTCGGCCACCAGGCTGGTGCCTTCCTGGCGGACGGAATCGGCCAGGACCAGGTCGGCGTGCCGTCCGGCGACCACGGCGTCGATGCCAACCGGGAGGGCGGTGGTCGGCAGCGGGGACGAGGTGGGGTTCACCCGGTCGGCGGCCTGCAGGTACAGGTAGGTATCCACGCCGGCGGTCACGAACAGGCGCACCGTCCGCAGCGTGTCGTCGCTGGTCGCGGGACGGTCGCCGCGGTTGATCGACTGCACCAGCCGGACGTGGAGGCGTGCCGCTGCGGCGTCGCCCACGCTGCCGCGGGTGGCTTCGAGATCGGCGACGTTGGTCTCGATCCACGCGCTGTTGCTGCCGGAGCGGATGTCGCCGTCGGTGGTCAGGATCCGCGTCCACCCGATCGGGTTGATGATGGAGCCGTCCACCACGATGTCGGCGTCACTGCGCCGGACGTCGCCGTCGCGCTGGATCTTCTGCACGTCCACGCTGCCGCCCTCGGGGGTGAGGTTGCGCCAGAGGTCGAACTGCATCGTCGTGGTGCCCTGCGCGACCACCGTGGAGGACAGGCTGCGCCGGATGAACTGGACCAGCGGGACGTCGGTGCCGCGGTAGATCACGTCGATGCCGGTGATGTGCATCTCCTGGCTCGAATGGTCGAGGATCAGCACGCTTTCGAGGTTGTCGCGGAAGGTGAACAGCGGCATCGCGCCGGCCGGGTTCTGGTTGGTGTCGGAGACGAAGGCCACGTCGCCGAAGCCGTCGTTGGACACCGAAACGTAGTAGTCGCCGTCAGAGATCGTGGCGCCGACCGCCAGCGCCGCGGAGGCGACGTCGTCACGGACGGTGACATTGCGGAGCACCTTGATCTGGCCGGAGGCGTCGATGACGAGTTCCGGCGCGCCGCCGCGTCCGCCGAGGATCGTGACGTCGGCGCCCCAGGTGATGACCCCGTCGCTGCTGCCTGAGAGTGAGGTGGTCGTCTGGTTGTGCGCGTCCACGTAGAGCGCCAACGCCGGCGACGCCTGCGAGATCCCCTGGGTGGTGCCGTTGACGAGTCCGGTCTCGGCGAGCCTGGCGTTGTCCCGGACCCCCGCGGTGACCAGGCCGCCGGCGTCGGAGGTGACGTCGTTGTTGAGGGTGGTGGAGCCCTCCTCGTAGCTGTCCTGCGGCGGGATCAGCGCGACCGCGAGCGAGTAGGCGTCGCGGACGACGGTGAGGCCGCTGTGGACGGCGCGAATGTCGACCCCGCTGAGGCCCTTGATGCGGGTGGCGGCACCGTTGATGTCCACCGTGGCCTGCGAGTCGATCTGCACCTTGGCGTTGGCGAACGCACTCGCCACCCCGAGCAGGATCGGGCTGTAGGCGACCGCGGAGGCGCTGGCCTTGCCGACCATCTTCACCACGAGCGCGTTCAGCGCCACCGAGCGTCCGGTGATGATCGCGCCGTTGTTGACCGTGACCGTCGTGGTGGCGTTGATGTAGGCGCCGTGGTCGTCGTTGGTGTTGTCGGAGTCCGCGCCTGCGCCGACGCCGACCGAGTAGGTGTCGGTGCTGGTCTGGACGTCGGAGGTTGACAGCGCCTGGACCTGCAGCGCGTCCCCGGCGGTGAGCTTGGCGGTGCCGTTGACGGTGACCGTGGTGGTGAAGGTGAGCTTGGCCGTGGTTTCGGCGATCTTTCCGCTGATCGCGCCGCCGCCGCGGGACTTGGCGGTGGCTGAGACGACGTGGTCGGAGTCGGCGGTGACGGTGAGGTCGTCGGACGCGGTGAGCACGGTGCCCGTTCCGATCGTGACCGACGTGACCACGGCGTTCCCGGCGCCCTGCCCGGTGAGGGTGTCGGCGTGGGCCTCGCCGACCGACAGCGCGCCGCCGCCGGTGGTGTCGGCGTAGGTGGTCTGGGTGGACTCCGACAGCGCCTCGACCTTGAGGTCGCCGCCGGCGCTGATCGAGGACGCGTTCACGGCCACCGTGGTCGAGGACGAGGACTCCAGGCGTGCGGTCGGGAAGGCGAAGTCGCCCACACCGCCGGAGGCGCCCTTGGCGGTGGCGCCGGAGAGGCCGTCGCCGGGCGGCGGGTAGATCGCCGACAGCGAGACGCCGCCGGCACCGGTGAGCTGCTGGGTGCCGGAGCCGACGGAGGTCAGGTCGAGCCGCAGCGCCTCGGTGGCGTCCGCGCCGGTGCGCAGGTCGATGCCGAGCGTGCCGAGGTAGTGGGTGCCGCCCCGGGTGGTCACGGTGCTGCTGACGGCGGCTCCGTTGGCTCGGTAGAGCGTGACGACCTCGGTGGTGCTGATCGCGATCGGGGCGCCGCCGCGGGTCAGCGACAGGGCCACCGAGCCGGGGGTCGAGGTGTCGGAGTCGACGATGTAGTAGGTGCGTCCGTCCTCGAGTCCGCTGAGCACCCGGGCCAGGCTGTGAGCTGCGCTCTGGGTGCCCGAACTGGTGAGACCGAGGGCGGTCTGTGCGATCGCGGCGATGTCGTCGGTGGTATCGCTCGTGGTGCCGTTGTCGGTTCCGGCGTAGCCGACCGCGTGGTAATAGCTGTTGGCCAGCTTGATGATGTCGGCGTCGACGCGGATCACGTAGTAGGTGGCGCCGTCGCTGAGCCCCAGCCCGGTGCCGTGGTAGACCACCGCGTCGCCGGTGGCGAACCCGTGGCTGGGGAGGAGGATGTTGTTGTCGTTGTTGTGGACGACCGCCCCGGTGCTGCAGTTGCGCTCGGCCACCCGCGGGTTGCTGCCCGAGACCAGGTTGCAGTTGCTGTCGTCATTGACGACGTGGACGTCGACGCCTTCGGTGAGGAACTCCACGGAGGCACCGGCGCGGTAGGTGACCGACTGGCCGACCGCGAAGTACGGGGTGCCGAAGGTGATGTGGAAGTCCCCGCCGATCGAGCTGAAGCCGCGCAGCAGCGAGCTCTCCGACGCGATGGCCGCGGCGTAGGTGTCGACGAGCCGGATCCGCAGCGGATCGATCTCGGTGGGGTCGGTGACGTCGCCGCTGATCGAGGTCGACAGCAGCACGCCACGCACGTACAACACCGCGTTGGGGTTCACGTACAGCGGGTTGCTCATCGCCAAGCTCGTCTGCCACGGCTCCACGATGCTCAGCCCGCCGCCCGGCAGGTAGTAGACCGCGTCGCCGGACCGGAAGTTGTGCGGGCTGGCGAAGGTGATGATGTCGAAGGTGGCGTCGACGCTGGCCACCGAGAAGGTGCTCTCGAAGGCGATCCGGCCGGGGCTGACCACGGTGACGTTGTAGGGACGGCAATCGGTCAGCGACGTGCAGGCGTCCAGGCCGCCGATCTCGCCGCCGGAGGTGGTGTAGCTGACCACATCGCCGGTCTGCAGCGGGAAGTCGATGGTGACGGTGTTGCTGGTGGGGTCGCCGGTGGTGTCGCCGGTGTTGACCGACCCGATCACGTCGCTGGGCGGGGCCTGCAGCGGGGTGCGGGTCAAGGTGGCGCGGACGGTGACGTCGCCGTCGGCGGCCACGACCGTTCCGGTGCCCACGGTGACCGCCACGCTCGGGTCGACGACGGACTTCGCCGAGGCCGCGCCGGCGGTGATGGCGCCACCGCCGTAGACCTTGGCGGTGGAGTCGGCCTCGGCCCGTCCGATCGCCTCGACACTCAGGTCGCCGCCCACGCCACCGGCCGCTGCGACGGTGATGTCGGCGCCGGCGCCGATGCCCGCGGTCACCGACGGCGTACTGGTCGACTCGGCGTACGGCGTCCCGACGTTCACCAGGCCGCCGGTGCTGATCGTGGTCGAGGTGAGGGCCGAGGAACCGGCGATCTCGGCGGTCACCGACAGGTTTCGCGCGGTGGTGATCTTGACGGCCGCCCCGACCGACGCGCCGACGCTGCCCAGCACCGTGGCCTTCGCGTTGAGGTCGGACACCGAGATGGCGCCGCCGCCGGCCCGGTCGGAGGTGGACTTGGCGTACTGGCTGCCGGTGGCGGTGATGGTGATGTCGCCGGTGCTGCTGACGGTGGTGCGTCCCGAGAGCGGCAGGGTGGCCGCACCCGCCGGCCCGAGGCGGGCGATGACGCCGGTGTTGACAAGGGTGTTCGACTCGCCGGTGCTGACCGTGATCGCGCCGCCGCCGCTGGAGTCCATCGTGGCCAGCGCGGTGCTCTCGCCGGTGGCGGTGATGCTGAGGCTGCCCACGGTGAGCTCGGCGCCCTCGTCCGCCACGGCCGAGACGGGCGCCGCGGTGCCGGTGGTCCCGATCTGTGCGATGGCGGTGAGGGTGGACACGTCGACGAACCCGCCGGAGCCGGCGACTGTGGTGGCGATCGCGTTCTGGACCACGTGGGCGTTGACGATCGTGGCCTGGGTGGTGGTGATGGTGGCGTTGCCGATCCGGGCCGCCGCGCTGCCGGTGATGGTGGCCTCGGCCTTGAGGTTCGTGACGGCGGCGATCCCGCCGGTGCCGCCGGACAGCACGGCGCTGGTGTTGCGGGTTGCCGGAGCGGAAGCGTCCAGGTCGCCCACCTGCACCCGCAGGCTGCGGGCGGTGACCGTGGCGCCGTCGCCGACCTGGGCCAGCAGGGCGTCGGCGATGGTGGCGGTGCCGTTGACCGTGGTGACAGCGACTCCGATGACCCCGCTGCCTCCGGCCATGATGGCGCTGGCCGCGGTGGCCGAGGTGGCGGCGACGTCGACACCGCCGGCCGACGCGGTGACGTTCGCGCCGTTGTCCAGCCGGGCCTGGGTGCTGCCGCCGATCGTGGTGACCGCCTTGACCGTCGCCGTGCTGACACCAAGAGCGATCCCGACCGCGACAGTCAGGGTCTCGGCGTGTGCCAGCGCGTCCGTCCGGGCCTGGACGCTGACGCCGCTGGTGGTGGACGTGACGCCGCCGGCGATGACCGCCTCGACGGCACTGCCGATGGTGTTCTGGGTGAACGAGTCAGCCCCGGCGCCGCCCACGAAGCCGACGGAGACCGACACGGTGGGCAGCACCGCGACGATGCTGGAGGTGTCGTGCGCGGTCACGCTCACCGCGCCGTGTGCGGTGACCGAGCCGGCACCGATGAAGGCCCGCGTCCGGGAGGTGGTGGTGTTGACGGCCTTGGTCCCGGCGCCCGTGAACGAGGCGAGGCCTTCCGCCACCGCGGCGGCCACGGTGTAGGCGCTGATCGTGGCGCGGGAGACCTGCAGCGTCCCGGCCACCCAGCGCAGCAGGTACGCCCGGCCGGCGGGGATGTCGACCAGGTGCCAGACCGCGTCGGTGGCCACCGTGGTCAGGTCGAGGAGGCCGGCCGCCGAGAGCGACTCGCCCTGAGCGGCGAAGAGGCTGCCCAGGGTGGTGAGGGTGCTGGTGGCACCGGCGTTCAGCTGGGCCCTGGTCGGCAGCCCCGAGGACAGGGTGAACAGCGCGGGCGACTGGGTGATCGCCGCAACGGTGACGCCACCGGCGGTGGCCTCCAGGCCGGTGTCGGTGTTGCGGATGAACGCGGCGGTGTCGGTACCGATCTCGTTGGTGGCCACGGCCACCGCGACGGCCAGCGCGGCACCCAAGGGGGCGATGGACAGGGCGACCGCCACAGCCCCGGTAGTGGCGGTGATCGACGTGGTGCTGGTCGCGGTCACTGACACCGAGGCGGCGGAGATCCCGGTCGCGCCGTCACCGTCGATGTACGCCCACACCTGGGTGGCGATCCGGTTGGTGGCCTGGGCCCCGGCGCCGGCACCGGCCAGGGCGAAGCCGAAGCTCGCGGCGGCCGCCACCGATCCGGCTGCGACCAGGGCATTGATCGAGGAGGTGTCGCTGGCCGAGACGGTGAGCGCGCCGCCGGCGTCCACGCTGGTGTCGTCGAGGTAGGCCTTGACCTGGTTCGGGCCCTCTTCGACCCACAGGGCGGTGTTGGAGTAGTCCTGGGTTCCCAGGTTGCGGGAGGCGTTCGTGCCGAGGTAGCGGTAGACCGCCCCCGGGGTGCCGCCGCCGGCGTAGCCGTCCGCCAACCGCACCTTGTCGCCGTACAGCATGGTCTTGGTGCCGGACGCGGTGGTGTAGGCGTAGTCCCAGCCGAGGATGTTCCGCGCGATCGCCGCGCCGATCGCCAGGGCGCCGCCGCCCAGGACGCCGCCGGAGACACTGGCCGACAGGACCGCGATGGTGGCCAGGATCCGGGCGGTGTTGCCGGCGGTGACCGCCACCGCGCCGGTGGCCCCGAGGTCGGCGTCCGCGGCGTAGGAGCGGACGGCGGAGAGGATGACGTTCTCGGCGATCGCGCCGGCGCCGCTGATGGTCAGGCTGATCGCCCCGATGGCCGCGCTGATCGCCGCGGCGACGGTGAGCGACTCGATGGACGCCGCTTCGATGGCGCTGACGGTCAGGGCCCCGGCCTCAGCCTCGACGGAGGCGTCACTGACGAAGGCCTCGACGTGGTCGTCAATGGTGTTGGTCGCCAGCGCGACGGCGATCGACACCGCACCGGCCACCCCGCCGACGCCGCCGGCGATGGCCACCGCGCCCACGTCCACCTTGATCGTGGACGTGTCGGTGGCGGCCAGGCTGACAGCGCTCGCGGTGATGATGTCATCGATCCCGGCCACGCCGTCGCCGGCGATGAAGGCGGCCACGTCGACGGCGATCCGGTTCTCGGTGCTCGCGCCGGCCCCCGCGCCGCCCACGCCGACCACACCGCCGGCGACCGCTGCGGAGCCGGCCACCACGATCGCGGCGATGGTCTGCCGTCCGGTCGCCTGGAGGGTCAGTGCCCCGGTGGCGTCCACGCTGGTGTCGAGCAGGTAGGCGCGCACCTGCGCGGCGTT
This sequence comes from Propionibacteriaceae bacterium, assembly GCA_016717345.1. Taxonomy (GTDB): domain Bacteria; phylum Actinomycetota; class Actinomycetes; order Propionibacteriales; family Propionibacteriaceae; genus Propionicimonas. The sequence continues at coordinate 94,497 of JADKFR010000005.1, read as the reverse complement.
GCGGGTGCGGACCTCGCGCCACAGCGTCGGGTCGGTGAAGTCGACACCGGCGTAGCTGCTGACCGCCGGCGTTCCGACGTATTGGAAGACCTTGCCGCTCAGCGGGCCCTCGTCGACCAGGACGGTGTCGCCGGTCACAATCGTCGCCCCGCCGGTCAGGCCCGTGCTCACGACATGGTCGGCCGCGGTGCCGTCCCCGGCGTCATAGCCGATGAGGTTGCGTGCGATCGCCACGCCGATCGAGACGGCCACGCCGGCGATCCCGCCGCCCAGGGCGACCGACACCGCGACCACGGTGGCCAGGATCGCCGCGCTGGAATCCGCGGTGAGGGCGACCGTCCCGCCGCTGGTGAGCGAGCTGCGGGCGGCGTAGGCGTTGGTGGTGGAGGTGACGGTGTTCACCGCGAGGGCTCCGGCGCCACTGATCGCGACGCCGACCAGCCCGATGCCCGCGGCCAGGGAGGCCGCCACGGTGACGGCGTCGATGCTGGTCGCCACCACGTCGTAGCCGGTGGCGGTCTTGCGGATCACCCAGCTGCGGCCGGACGCTACGTCGCGCAGCGCCCACTCGGTGCCTTGGGCCAGGACGGTGACCGCGAGGGTGTCCGACAAGGCCAGGGCGGACAGCGCACTCTTGAGGGCATTCCGGGTGCTGACCGTGAGGCCGCCGGACGACGACACGTCCGCGCCCTGGGACGCCGCCGTGGTGAGGGTGGAGCCGAGGCTGCCGGTGCCGAGGGTGAGGACGGGCCCGGCGCCGGTGACGGCCTTGATGTCGAGCGAGTCGACGTTCACGTCGGCGACGTCGGCCAGGTAGGCGGCAACGTCGTTGGCCACCTCGTTGCGGGCCAGGGCGATCGCGATCGAGACGCTGACACCCACCACACCCGCAGCCACCCCGAGGGACGCGGCTCCGACGATGGCCCGGATCCGGGACGTGTCGGTGGCCCAGATCTTCGTCGTCCCGGCATCGACAGAGGTCGCCGCCGCGTCGGCCGGATCACCCTGGACGTAGGCCTGGACGATGGTCTGGATCCGGTTGTCCGCGGTGGACCCGGCGCCGGTCAACGTCCCCGCGACGGCTCCGCCGGCCAGGGCGACCGAGAACGCCACCACGATCGCGTCGATGGTGCCCGACGCCGTGGCGGTGAGGGTCAGGGCGCCGGCGGAGTCCACGGTGGAGCGCAGGAGGAAGGCCTTCACCTCGGCCGGCGAGCTGACCGGGGTCAGGCCGTCCAGCGCCCAGCCGATCAGGTTGCGGGCGATCGAGAGCCCGACGGACGCGCTGACCCCGACGAAGCCGCCGGAGATGGCTGCGGACGCGGCGGCGACGACCGCCTTGATCGAGGCGGAGTCGGTGGCGGTGAGGCTCACGTCGCCGGAGGTGCCGGACGCGGTCGTGGTGACGTCGCTGTCGGTGACGTGCGCGAGGGTGTGGTTGAGGATGACGTTGGTGGCCGCGGCGCCGGCGCCGCTGATCCCGATGCCGACCAGGCCGCCGCCGGCCGCGAGCGAGGCGGCGATCGCCAGGCTGTCGATGGCCGAGGAGTTCGTGGCCGCGAGCGTGACCTGACCGGCGGTGACCCCGTCGGAGACGCCGTCGATGCCGGCGGTGGTGGTCACGTCGATGGTGTTCTGGGCCAGCGAGACACCGATCGACACCGCCACCGCGGCAACCCCGGCGAACGCGGCGGCCAGGGACGCACCGAGGGTCAGCGCCCGGATCCAGGAGGCGTTGGTGGCGGTCACCGACAGGGTCGCGGCGCTGATCCCACGCAGGGTCTGGACGGACGGGGCGTCACCGCTGAGGGTGGCGGCCACGTCGGCGACGATCGTGTTGAAGGCGACCGCCCCGGCGCCGCTGACGCCGACGCCGACCGTCCCGCCGCCGGCGACCGCGGCGGAGGCGGCGATGACGAGTGCGCTGATGGTCTGCTCGGCCGAGGAGGTGACGGTCAGGGCGCCCGTGGCGTCCACCGAGGTGTCGGTCAGGGAGGCCCGCACCTCGTAGGGCACTCGGTCGCCCTGGTCGTCATAGCCGCCGATGGCGTTCTCGGCGATGGCGACACCGATCGAGACGCCGATGCCGGCGGTGCCGCCGATGGCGAAGGAGGCCGACGCGGAGACGATGGTGGCGACCACGGACGCGGTGCCTTCGGCGGTGACCTCGACGCCGGCCGCGCTGGTCAGCGCGCTGTCGGCGGCCCAGGCGTTGGTGGAGCCGGAGATCTCGTTGCGGGCGTAGGCGCCGGCGCCGGAGACCGAGACCCCGACCGACCCGCCGATCGCCACCGCCAGCGAAGCGGCCACGGCGACCGCGCCGATCGTGGGCCGCGAGACCCGGTAGACGGTCCCGCTGCCGGTGACGACCTTGGTGATCAGGTAGACGTCGGTGCCGGAGGTCAGCTGCCAGGCCTGGCCGGGCTTCACGATGGTCAGGGCCGGGGGCACGTACGTCCACACCGCCGGCGAGGACGCGTAGGTCTGCGCGTTCAGGTTCAGTAGGTCGGGGGTGGTGTCGCCGTTGCCGAGGTAGCGGTAGGACAGCCCGGTCGTGGTGTTGCGGACCACCTCGCCGTTCTTGACGAGGACCCAGGTGCCCTGCTTCCAGTCGCTGCCGGTGAAGTCGACGCCGCTGAGGTCGATTCCGGTGGCGGCGGCGCCGGCGTAGATGTAGACCTGCCCGGCGGTGCCGCCGGCGAGGTGCCCGGCCGCGACCCGGACCGCGTCGCCCGTGGCCAGGTCGACCGTGCCGGCCAATGAGGTGAACACCGGACGGACCACGTCGGTGGTGGAATGGGCGCCGGCGGTGAGCGGAACGCCGTTGCCGGTGAACTGCTGCTCGATCCCGTTCAGGATCGCGGCGTCGGCGGCGGCGTCCACTGTCTGCTCGTTGGCCCCGGTATTCGGGTCGTCGTCGGCCCCGGTGGCCGCGTCGTCGAGCGTGGCGGCCGGGTTTCCGCCCAGTCCGCCGGTGCTCAGGTCGAACAGGTGCGAGCCGCGCGAGGTGGCCTTGATGACCAGGGCGTCGGTGGGGCTGGTGGTGGTGACGGTGGCGGCGATCACGGCCGCCTGGACGTCGACATCGAGGGAGTTGAGCGCGATCGACAGGCCGATGGAAACGGCCACCCCGGTCGACCCGCCCACCCCGGCGGCGACCGACGCAGCAGCGGCGATGACGCGGATCTGGGAGGCGTCGTCAGCGGTGACGGCCAGCGACCCGACCGCGATGGTGACCGGTGCGTTGGCGTCGCCGCCGTCGATGACGGCCCTGGTGGCCCCGTGGATCCGGTTCTCGGTGTAGACCCCGGCGCCGGAGAGGCCGACCCCGGTGGACCCGCCGCCGCTGACGGCGACGGCGCCGGCCAGGACGATCGCGTCGATGGTCTGAATGGAGGATGCGGTGACTGCCACCGCACCGGTGGCGTGGACGTCGGCGCCGGAGATGAGTGCCTCGACGGCGGCCGTGCTGGGATCGAGCCCTGCCCGCGTCCACGCGGACGGGTCTGAGTAGTCGATGGTGGACAGGTTGGCGCTGGCCACCGGTGGGCCGCGGTAGTTGTACATCTCGCCGTCCAGCACACCGCCGACGATCCGGACCGTGTCGCCGGTGTTGAGCGCGACCGCGGTCTGGTCGGAGGTGTGATCGGAGACGACCGACACGTCGTTCCAGCCGATGATGTTGCGGGCCACCGAGACCCCGAGGGCCAGCCCGGCGGACGTGCCGGTGCCGAAGCTGATCGAACCGGCCACGGCCAGGACGAGCGCCTTGATGCTGCCGACGGCGGACGCGAGGACGGTGACGTCCTCGACCGGGTCGTCAACCGTCCCGAGCGAGCCGCCGCTGACGCCGGCGCGGGTGGTGGAGACGATCCGGTTGGTGGACTCCGACCCGCCACCGGCCAGGGCCAGCGCCGGGTTGCCGCCGGCGACCGCGACGGAGACGGCGACTGCGATCGACTGGACCAGGATCTGGGCGTTGTTGGTGGCGGTGATGAACACGCCGTCGGGGGCGATGACGGTTCCGGGGGTGGTGACCAGGGCCAGCACCTGGGTGTCGATGGTGTTGTGCGCCAGCGACAGCCCGACGGACCCGGCCCCGCCCTTGCCGCCGGACAGGCTGGCCGCGACGGCCGCGGCACGAGCGTCGGCGGTGATTGTGGACGTGTCGGAGGCGGTGACCCGGAACGCCGCGCCGGTGTCGATCGAGGTGCTGGTCGTCGACGCCTCGATCCGGGTGCCGATCTTGTTGTCGGTCCACAGCCCGCCGATCGAGACCGCGAAGGCGCTGTCGCTGGACGCGGCCACGGCGACCGAGGTGGCCTGGACGACGGCGGTGATCGCTGCGGTGCTCGTGGCCGAGACGGTGATGTCGCCGGCGGCCTTGAGCTCGGCCGAGATCGCGCGGGCCTTGACCTCGATCGGGGTGACGCCGCCGTACTCGGCCCAGCCGATCAGGTTGCGGGCCAGCGAGAACCCGATGGCGATGCCGGGCGTGGTCCCGCTCAGGCCGCCACCGATCGCGACCGCGAGCGCCGTGACCAGAGCGTCGATACCGGCGGTGATGGCGGTGGTGATGCCCAGCGTCCCGCCGGCCTCGAGCTTCGAGGAGGTGACGGTGGCGTTGGTGTGACCCAGGATCCGGTTCACCGCGGTGGCGCCGCCGCCGGAGAAGGCGAGGCTGCCCTTGAGGCTGATGGCCACCGTGATCGCCGACGCGGTCGAGGTCGCGTCGATCTGCATGGCGTCGGACGCCGACACCAGGATGTTGCCGCTGGCCTTGGCCCACGGCACCTCCGTGATCTCGGCGTCGGTGGCGACCCGCACGTCGTTGCGGGAGAGGCTCACCGCGACGCCGACGCTGGTGCCGTCCTTGAAGGCCAGGGAGACCGCGGTCACCGGCGCCTCGACGAACGAGGTGATGACCGCGCTGTCGGTGGCCGTGACGACCAGGTCGCCGCCCTTGGCCTCGACCGACGGGGCGGGAATCGAGAGCAGCACGACTGCCGGGGCGTCCTCCAGGATCGCCTGGGTCTTCGTGCTCACCTTGTTCATCGCCACGACGGCGTCCACCGTGACGGCGGTTGCCGAGCCGGTGAAGCCCTTGTCGAAGGTGGCGGCCGAGGTGGCGATGTGGGCGTTGATGGTGGCGTGGTTGACCGCGGTGATCGCGATCCCGCCGCCGGCGCTGATGGTGCTGCCGGTGACCAGCGTGATCGTCTCGGCGGGCTTCTGGGTGCCGATGTCCAGGCCGAGCAGGGCGTCGGCGAAGTTGAAGAGGATGTTCTGGGAGTCCCAGCCGATGGTGTTGAACGCCAGGGTGACGCCGACGCCGGCGCTGGTGGCCTTGGTCTCGCTGGTGATCACCGCGGTGATGAACGAGGTGTTCGAGGCACCGACGACCACGTCGCCGCTGGTCGCAACGAGGTCCGCGCTGTCGATGGTGGCGTGCGCGCCGCTGAGGACGAGGTTGGTGGCGATGATCCCGTTGTAGGCCGACGAGCCCGAGCCGCCCTCGGCGATGATCAGGCTGATGTCGGTGGCCTGGATGACCGCGCGCTCCTTGGCGGTCACGGTGATCCCGGTGCCGGCGGTGACGTCGACGTCCAGGATCTCGGCGGTGACGCCGCCTCGGACGTCGTTGACGACCGCGATCCCGCCGCCGGCGGTCGCCTTGGTCTTGAAGCTGAAGCCGATGCTGTCGAAGGACTGCAGGAGCAGCTTGTCCCAGGGCCCGGTGGAGTAGTTGACCGCACCGAGGTCGATGGTGGCGGTGGGGCCGGTGTACTCGAAGATGAACCCGGCTTCGGGGCAGGTGGCCAGGCCGCAGCCGGTGTAGTCGTCGGCGACCCGGACGAGTTCGCCGTCGGTCAGCGTGCGCGGCCCGGAGTTGGAGGTGTAGCCGTAGTCGAGGAACGCCGCCTCCAGCAGGCCCTTGACCAGGCTCAGGCCGAGGTCGTTGACGGTCTGGGCCAGCACCTCCAGGGTGACGTCGGCGTGGATCTCAGCGATCTCGTCGGCGGTGACGCTGACCGCTCCCCCGGCCTGGACGCTCATCGGATCGCCGGTGGATTCCAGGGCGGCCCGGGTGGACACGTTCACCATGTTCTTGGCGATTGCGATGCCGACGGCCAGGCCCTCGGACCCCCACACCATGACCACCACGGAGGAAGCCTGGTTGGTCACCTCGGCGTTGATGACGGCCTCGTTGACCGCCGCCACGACGACCTCGCCGCCGGCGTCCACGCTGGAGTCGATGATCAGCGCTTCGACCAGAGCCGGATCCTGGTTGCCGAAGGCGTTCCCGATCAGCGGGTCGCCCAGGATCGCGTCCACCAGGTTGAACAGGAAGTTCTGCGACTTCCAGCCGATGGAGTTGAACGCCAGGACCACGCCGACGGTCTGGCCGGCCGACTCCAGCGCGGCCTTGGTGGTGGCGTCCAGCTGGGAGAGGTTCTCGGCGTCCACGATCACGTCGCCGGTGGTGGTGATCGTGCTGTCGGTGATGGTCGCGCGCGCCTCGGAGAGGACGACGTTGGTGGCGATGACGCCGCCGGCGGCTATCGAGTCACCGTCGATCGGGAACGAGCTGCCGCCGGAGGAGGTGATGGACGCGTCCGCGATCGCCCGCATCAGCGCCAGCTCCACCGCGCGGACGGTGAGGGCGGCGGCGTCCACGATCATCTCGTCGAGGTGGGCGGTGGCGGCGCTGCGGATGTCGTTCATGACCACTAGGCCGCCCGCCGCGATGGCGTCCGAGCCGCTGACGTTGATGCCGCTGGGCAGCAGGCCGGTCACGGGCAGCGGCTTCCACCAGCCGAGATCGTCGTAGGGGTGCGCGGGGGTGCCGAGGTCGACGCTGGTGGTCGGGCCCATCCACTCGTAGATGACGCCCTCGTCGCCGCCGAGCGGCTGCCAGGTTGCGGTGTCGGTGTAGTCGACCAGGCCGAGGTCGAGGGTGGTGTCGGTGCCCAGGTAGCGGTAGGCGCGTCCGTCCTCACCGGCGATGAGCGCCCACAGGGCGGTGTCGGTGTAGTCCTGGGCGCCCAGGTCGAGACGGGCGGTCCCGCCGACGTAGCGGTACGTGGCGCCCGCGGTGCCGCCACCGGCGTACCCTGTCGCCACCGTCACCGCGTCACCGGCGAGGACGATGCGGTTGCCGGAGCCGGTGGTGAACCGGGCGTCGGCGTAGCCGTCCTCAACGCGGACGACCTGGCCGTTGGTGAGGTCGACCTCGCCGTCGGCGGAGGTGAAGTCGTCGTCGATGGCGGCGATCTGGACGGTGTCGCCGAACGCCAGGGTGCGGACGCCTTCGCTGGAGAGGTAGTCGGCGGGGGTGAGGTTGTTGATGAGCTTCTGGGCCACCGAGAAGCCGCCGTCGTTCGACGTCGTCGCGGAGGTGACCAGGGTGATGTTGGCGTAGATGCCGGCGTTGTCGGTGGCGGTCACGGTCACGTCGCCGGTGGCGGTGACGGTCTCCTGAGCGGTGCCGGCGGTGCTGGCGATGAAGGCGTCTGCCCGAGACGAGACCTTGTTGGAGGCGATCAGCCCGCCGATCGCCTTGCCGGTCGCCCCGTACAGCGCGGAAGCGGCCGAGGTGGCGGCGTTGCTGAGGGTCGCGTTCAACTGCGCCGAGTTCTGGGCGTCGACGACCACGTTGGCCGCGGTCACCTCGGTGTCGACGATGGACGCGACCGCCTTGGACGGCTGCTCACCGTCGAAGGCCCCGGAGATCAGCGGGTCGCCCAGCAGCGCGTCGACGGTGTTGAACAGGAGGTTCTGCGACTTCCAGCCGATGGTGTTGAACGCCAGGGTGATGCCCACGCCGGTGTCGCCGCTGGTGACCGCGGAAAGGACGGTCGCGTCCAGGGCCGCCGAGTTCACCGCAGTCACGCTCACGTCGCCGGCGATCGTCAGCACGGAGTCCTCGATGGTCGCCGTCGCCGAGGCCAGCACCACGTTCGTGGCGATCTGGCCGCCGACGGCCAGGACGGTGCCGCTGCCGTAGAAGCTGCCGCCGGAGGCAGTGACGTTGAGGAGCCCGGTGGCCTGCAGCCAGGCGTTCTCGACTGCGTTGACCTCGACGGCCTCGGCGGTGACAGCGGCGTTGCTGATCCGCGCCGCGACGTTCGAGCGCAGGTCGTTCATCACCACGAGGATGCCGACCGCGCGGGCATCGGAGTCGGTGAAGTTGCCGATGCCCGGGTAGTACTGCTCGAGGTTGTTGGTGTCGCCGACGATCCGCTCCCACAGCAGCGTGTCGGTGTAGGTGGCGGCGCCGAGGTCGACCAGGCCGTCCGCGCCCAGGTACTCATACACGTCGCCCACCACGGCACCCGCGCCGAGGTAGCTGGCGCCGATCCGGACGTAGTCGCCGGCCTCCAGCCAACGCGCGCCGGAGGCGGTGGTGACGTCGTAGTCGCCGGGGATCAGGAACTGATTGACGATGTCGACGATCCCCTCCACCGGTCGTTCGCCGTCGTGACGTCCTGGACGACGGTGCTGGCGGCATTGATCCCGGCGTCGTCGCGGGCCGCCACGGTCACCGTCCCGCCGGCGTCGATCGTTCCCTGGGCGCCGGTGAACTCGATGAACGCCTCGGCCCCGCTGGAGACCTTGTTGGAGGCGAGGATCCCGCCGCCGGCCAGGCCGGAGGCACCGTAGCCGCCGGTCTTGCTGGAGGTCTTGCCGGTCTTGGCGTCGGTGGTCGTCGTGGTGGTCTGGGCGCCCGTGAACAGCAGGTCCAGCACCGCCTCGACCACGTTCTCGTTGCCGGCCACCGCGTTGAGCTGGGCGGCCGAGGTCGCCGTGACGGTGATCGCGCCGCCCGCGTCCACCGTCGTGTTGCGCAGGTAGGCCAGCGCGTCGGCGGGCTGCTCGCCGTCGAAGGCCGTCGAGATGAGCGGATCCCCCAGCAGCGCGTCGAGGGCGTTGAACAGGATGTTGGAGGACTTCCAGCCGATCGAGTTGAAGGCCACGACCGCGCTGATCGCCGTCCAGGCGGTGATTGAGGAGTAGGCACTGGCGTCGATCTGGGCCGCGTTCTCGGCGTTCACCACGACATCGCCGCCTGTGGTGATCGTGCTGTCGACGATGTGCGCGTCCACCCGACCAGCCCATCCTTCTTCAACGCCGTGCCGGCCTCGGAGAGGATCGCATAGGTGAGCGAACCGTTGATCAGGTTGGTGGGGGTGAGTTCCTTCCACAGCTCGAAGTCGCTGTAGTCCTGGGTTCCCAGGTCGACCGGGGCGCCGTCCAGACCCATCCACTCGAAGACCTTGCCGGCAGCGTCGAAGGCCGGGTCGACCACGTAGGTGCCGGCGAAGTCCTCGGCGACCCGCACCTTGTCCCCGAACACCAGGCTCTTGACGCCGGACCGGTTGGTGTAGTCGTACTGATCGAGCAGCAATTGGGCGAAGTTGTTGATGATGCCCGCCCCGGCGTCGTTGGTCGGCGAGACCTCCCCGTACATCGCGGTGTTCGCGGTGATGACCGACGAGTTCACGGCGATCACCTCGACGGCGCCGCCGGCACTCACGTTCAACAGTCCGGTCGCGGACGGGTCGGCGGCCACGTAGGCGCCGGCTGTCGCGGAGACCTTGTTACTGGAGACGACCATGCCGACGCTGGTGCCGCCGGCGCCGAAGAGCGCGGCCGGCGCTGAGGTCGCCGCGTTCGAGACCAGCGCGTTGATCTTCGCATCGGTGGTGGCACTGACCAGGAGGTCCCCGGCAACGGTGAGCGGAGTGCCGGTGATGAAGGCCAGGGTCGCCACCGGGTTCTCGCCGTCGTAGGCGTCCGAGATCAGCGGGTCGCCGATGAGCGCATCGATCAGCGCGAAGAAGGTCGGCGATGGGTTCCACCCGACCGTGTTGAAGGCGAGGACGAGCCCGACGGACTTGGCACCTGAGGCGGCCGCCACCAGGTTCGTGGCGTCGATGACGGACAGGTTCTCGGCCGAGACGGCGAGGTCGCCGCTGGTGTTCTCGTCCGCGGCCGTCGCCGGGTCATCAGTGCGAGTGGTCACCGTGCTGTCGGAGATCGACGCGGTGGCGCTGCCGAGCACCCGGTTGGTGGCGATCACGGCCGAGATCGCGGACGACGTGCCCTGGCCGTCCCAGGAGCTTCCGCCCGACGACGAGGTGGTCACGTCCGCGACGGCGCGGATGACGGCCTGCTCGCGGGCACGCACCTCGAGGCTGCCCGTGGTCACCGTCGAGTCGACCACCGACGACTCCACGGTGCTCACCACGTCGTTGAGGACGATCGTGCCGCCCATGGCGCTGGAGTCCGAGTTGGTGATGTTGAAGGTCGGGAAGATCTGCGTCTCGGCGACCGGTCGCCAGTAGCCCAGATCGGTGTAGTTCTGGGTGGCCAGGTTCACATTGGTCGCGGTCTGGCCCAAGTATTCATAGACGGTGCCCGCAGTACCGGCGAGCTCCGTCCACACCGACGTGTCGCCGAAGTCGGTGGAGTTGATGTCGATCGTCGCGTCCGGCCCGAGATAGGCGTACACGCCACCGGCGTTCCCACCGACGGGCTTCCACAGCGCCCTGTTGCGGTAGTCCACCGACCCGAGGTCGAGGCGAGCGTTCGGGCCCACGTAGCGGTACGTGACGCCCCAGTCGCCGCCGGCGAGGTAGCCCTTGTCAACCGTGACGTTGTCGCCCAGGGTCAGCAGCCGGATCCCCGACGCCGTGGTGAGCGTGGAAGCCGCGTAGCCGGCATGGAGTTCGACGTTGTCCCCAGCGGCCAGCGCCACCGGCTGACGGCCGATGCTGCTGGTGGTCGCGACCGGCGAGCCGAAGTTCGAGTCGATCCGCACCCGATCACCGAAGCTGAGCACGGAGGCGATCTCGGAACTGGCGAAGTCGGCGTCCACAGCGCTCTTGACCTGCCCGCTGATCACGTCGATGGCCCCGCTGTTGGTGGTGACCGAGGAGCCGACGATCTTGACGTTGGAGTACACGCCGGCGTCGTCGGAGGCGAGAACCGTCATCGCGCCCCCGGCGGTGACCTGCGACCGCTCGACCAGGGCTTCGGCGCGGCTGGCGACCTTGTTGCTGGCGAAGATGGCGTTCTTGGTGCCGCCGGTCACCAGGAACAGCCCGTCCGCCGCGGAGCTGGCGGCGTTCGACACCGTCGCGTTGAGGATGGCGGCGTTCACGGCGCTGACGATGAGGTCCCCGGTGAGGACGACCTCGGAGTCGATCAGCGACGCGACCGCTGCTGCGGGCTGGGTCTCGTCCGCCGGCGACTGCCCGAGGAAGGTGTCGAGGGTGTTCTCGAAGATGTTCTGCGGCTTCCAGCCCAGCAGGTTGAACGCGAGCGTCGCCCCGAGGGCGGTGGTGGTCGTCGCGGCGGTGGACTGCAGCGTCGCGTCGATCCCGGAGCGGTTGGCGGCCTCGACCGTCAGTGACGCGGCCTCGACCGACGAGTCGCTCACCGACGCCGTGGCGCTCGAGAGCACCACGTTGGTGACGATCTGGATGCTCTTGGCCGAGCCGTTGAACAGCAGGCCCAGCAGGAAACCGAACCCGATCGGCGAATCGCTCAGGGCGCCGACCGTACTGGTCGCCTCGGCGGTGAGCAGGGCATCCTCGATCGCCGACACGGTGACGTCGCCGCCTGCGACGACCTCGGCGTTGGTCAGGGTCGCCGTCACGGCGCCGCGGACGTCGTTCATCGCCACCAGGATGCCCATGGCCTTCGCCTTGGACAGGGTGATGCTGCCGATGCCGGGGTAGAGGCTGTCGAGGTTGTCCGCGCCCGCCTCCAGCCGGTCCCACAGCAGCGCGTCGCCGTAGTTCGCCGAGCCGAGCGGCACGAGGGTCCCGGTCGCGCCGAGGAACTCGTACACCGAACCGGCGAGTCCGCCGCCGGCGTAGCCGGCGCCGAGGCGGACGCGATCACCCTGCACCAGGGTCTGCGTCCCTGAGGCTGTCGTGTAGTCGTAGTCGTTCGGCAGGAGCTCGTCGTTGACCGTCTGGACCAGCTTGGTGGGGTCGTTCTGGGCCTCGGCGGACTGGACCAGGATGATGCCGGACGTGATGCCGGCCGCGTCCAGGGACTGGATCGTGACGTCGCCGCCGGCGGTGACCTCGCCGCGGGCGTTGGTGAAGGCGATGGCGGCCCGGGCCTGGCTGGAGACCTTGTTGGACGCGAGGATCAGGCCGGTGACCGAAGCGTTCTGGCCGAACCCGGTGACTGAACCCTGCTGCCCGGCTTCGGGGAGGACGACGCCCGCGATCGCGGCGACGTTGTTCGCGTTCTCGGCGGACGCGTTGATCTGGGTGGCCGAGGTGGCCTGGACGCTGATGCTGCCGGCGATGTCGAGAGCGGAGTTGGTGATCAACGCGAGTGCCTGCGCCGGTTGTTCGCTCCCCCAGTCCTGGGTCTCGCCGAGGAAGGCCTCGATGGCGCCGAAGACGATGTTGGTCGGGGTCCACCCGATCGAGTTGAACGCCAGGATGGCACTGGTGCCGTCCCCGTCCTCGATCCGGGTGGTGGCGGTCGCGTCGATCCGTCCGTTCTGGTCGGCGCTGACAGAGAGGTCACCGCCGGCCGTGGTGGTGATCGGGCTGCGGGTGACGAGGGCCTGAGCTGTGGAGAGGACCACGTTGCTGACGATGACTGCGCCGCTGCCGCCGCCGGATACCTCGCTGGAGTCGTTGGCGATGATGGACGCGGCATCTGCGGCGATCACCGCGACGGCTCCGGCGGCGGCGATCTCGGTGCCCTCGATCGAGGCGACCACGGCGGAGTTCACGGTGTTGGTCGTCAGGAGGACGAATGTGGTGCTACCCGCGCCACCCAGGAACAGGGTCTGCAGCCACACCGCACGACTGGCCAGATCCTCATAGCTCATCGAGTCGTTGACGAGGTTGGTGGGGGTCAGTTCTTTCCACAGCGCGTAGTCGGTGTAGTCAGTGCCCGCGAGGTTGACGGTCTGGGGGGTACCCATCCACTGGTACACCCGGCCCGCCGCGGCGGCGTTGCCGTAGTCGTCGGCCGCCCGGACGCGGTCGCCGAAGGCGAGGTCCTGGGTGCCGGAGTTGCTGGTGTACTCGTAATCGCCGAGAACGTCGGCGGCCCACTGGTTGAGGATGCCGGAGGCGGCATCACTGTCCGAGGAGACCTCGGAGCGGAGGGTGCTGGTCGATTCGATGGTGGCGTTGTTGTGAGCTTCTACCGTGACACCGGCGGCGATGACCAGGTCGACGCGGCGCCAGTCGGCGGAGCTGAAGTCTTCGTTGGCCAGTCCGCCGGCCGGGGGCGCGCGTCCGGCTCCGACGAACTCGTAGGTCTCGCCGGCCGAAAGCCGGACCCGATCGCCGGGCGCCAGGAGAGCCGGGTTGGACGCCAACGTCAGGTCGCCGGGCAGGTCGCCGTCGATGATGGAGGCGTTGGCGCCGCTGCTGACGCGGTTCGCGGTGAGCACGCCGGCGGCGTTCATGGCGCCGAACCCGAACAGGGTCGCCGGGGCCGACGTCGCGTCGTTGCCGACCGAGGCGCGGATCGTCGCCGCTGTGACGGCGGTCACGTGGACGGCGCCGCCGGCCGTGACCGGGGTGTTCGCCAGCGTGGCGTTCGCTTCGACCGGAGTCTCGCCATTGAACGCCTCGTTCTGGATCAGCGGGTCACCGATCAGCGCGTCGACGGTGGCGAAGAAGACGTTGGTGGGCTGCCAGCCGATGGTGTTGAAGGCCAGAATCACGCCGATGGCCGTCGCGCTTCCGGCCATCGCCGCGCGCACCGAGGCCAGGATCTCAGCGACGTTGCTGGCATCCACCACGATGTCACCGGTCGCGTTCACGACGCTGGCGGCGACCGTTGCCGACGCCCCACCCAGCACCCGGTTCGTCGCGATGATGCCGTTGGCCGCCAACGCGAGCCCGCCGCTGAACGAACTGCCGCCCGAGGCCGTCGCGGTCACGTCCACGTCGGCCCGGATGAAGGCCTCCTCCCGCGCCTGGACCAGCAGGTCGTGCACCTCGATCTCGGCGTCGGTGACGGAGGCCGCCACGTCGCTGCGGACGTCATTGAGTACGACCACGGCCGCGACCGCCACCGAGGGCGAGGTGGTGACGTTGAAACCCTGAGGGAAGTAGTCGGTGGAGCCGACCGGCTTCCAGTAGCCGAGATCCTCGTAATCGGCGGTGAGGAGGTCGACCAGGGTCGGCGTGTTCGGGCCCATCCACTGGTAGACGCTGCCGTCCGCCAGCAGAACCGTGTTGCCGAACACCAGGCTCTGCAGACCTTGGCTGCTCTGGTAGGTCGGGTCGACGAGGAGATCGAGAGCTGCCCCCAGTGCGTGGACGCCGCCGTCGTTGGTGGTGATCGAGGAGACCGTGAGCTTCACGTTGGAGTAGATGCCGGCCGCGTCGTCCGCCACCACCGTCAGGGCACCGCCGGCGGTGAGGTTGACCCGCTGCGACGTCGTGGAGTCGACCAGCGCCCGGGCCGAGCTGCTGATCTTGTTGCTGGCCAGGATCGCCCCGGCCCCGGCCGAGGCGGTGCCGAACAGCCCCGCTGCCGGTCGAGGCCGCGGTGTTGCTGACGGTGGCGTTGATCACTTCGGCGCTGCGGGCCGTCAGCGTGAGGTCGGCGTCCGCCGTCAGGTCGGAGTCGATCGCCGACGCGGTGACGTCCCAGGTGTCCTCGGTGCCGAAGTCGGTACCGAGGAGGGCGTCGATGGCGGCGAGGAAGGCGGCCAGCGCGGTCTGGGCGACGAGCCAGCCGATGAAGTTCACCGCGAGGGCGACGCCGAGGGTGAGCTTGGGCAGGAGCTCCACGGCGGAGGTGCCGGTGGCGGCGACCGCGCTGATCTGAGAGGTGGCGTCAATCAGCGCCTGCTGGGCGAGGGCCGCGATGAGGACGTCGGCGCCGGCGACGGTGCTGCCGATGACCGCCGCTGCCACGTCACCGCGGAGCACGTTGGCGGCGAACAGGGCGGCCACCGCCAGGACGTCGCTGGTGATCGCGGCCGACGGGTTCTGGGCGATCGACGCCGCCGTGGTGTCGGAGACCAGGGTCGCGTCGGCGAGCGCCCGCACCGCCACGTCGCCGATGGCGTCGATGCTCGAGTTCTCGACGGCGGCCCGCACGGTGCGGTTGAGCAGGTTCCAGGCCAGCGCCGCGGTGGCGGTCACCAGCGGGGTGCCCGGGACGAGGATCTGGTCGCCGGCGTGGGCACGAAGGGTGCTGAGGTCCTCGGCGGTGATCTGCACGCCGTCGGCGCCGGCGGCGATGACACTGTCGGTCACCGACGCGAGGGTCTGACCGGTGACGTCGTTACGCGCGTCCTTGGCACTGGCGTCGTAGCTACCGGCGCTGGTGGCGCTGACCTCAAGCCCGCCGACGGTGAGGGCGGCACCGGTCAGCGAGGCGACCGCGTTGTCGGTGGTGACGGTGTGCCGGGCGATGCCGACCAGGTCGGAGGTGACGGTGCTCTCGATCGTTCCCTGGTTCCGGGCCCGGACGGCCACGACCCCGGTGCTGGTGACGTCGGCGGCCAGGGTGGCCCGGGTGTCACGGGAGAGGGTGACCAGAGCCTGCAGGTTGTCGAAGCTGAACTGCGCCCCCGGGTTCGGACCCGGGACGAGCGTGCCGAGCCGGGTGGCGGCGCTGCCGTCGACGATGGTGATCGAGACCGAGGTGTCGTCCAGCGCCGAGACCACCACGGTGGCCGGCTCGGTGCCGGAGATCGACGTGCCGCCCACGGTGAGGCTCGCGCCGTCGAGGATCCGCGCGGTGGTGGAGTTCGTGGCCGCCACGTTGACCACCGCGTCCACGGAGGGAAGCCCGACGCCGAGCCAGGGGGTGGTCGTCGGGGCGGTGCCGGCGTAGACGACATCGACCAGGGTCTGCGCGATGACCTGAAGGGTCTCGGCCACGATGGTCCCCGTGATCTCGGCCAGCGCGTTCGAGGTGAGGGTGATGGTCACCGGGCCGGACGCGATCTGGGCGAGCAGGCTCACCGCCTGCTCGGTGGTCGCACTGACGACGACGTGGCGCCCGCTGATTGAGCCGTTCACCTGAGCCGAGGCCGACCGGTTCGTCGTCGCGCCGGTCTGCGCGGACGCCCTGGCGTCGAGGGTGACGTCATCGGTGGTGATGAGCGACCCGTCCACGACGATCGTCTCGGCCGTGATGGTGACCGGGATCGCGCCGAAGTCCAGGACGCCGAAGGTGTTCGCGACCGTGACCGAATCCTGGCCGCCGAGAGCGTCGATGAGCAGGGAGACCGAGGGCCGTTCGAAGTCGACGGTCTCGAACGTGGCGCCGGAGAAGGTGAACCAACCCAGCTGGGTGGCGTGGGCGGTCAAGGTCGCGACGTCGTCACCGGCGGTGCCGTTCACGGTCAGGTTGGTGGGGGCGGCGATCGAGATGGGTTCAAGGCCGGCGTAGACGTAACGGACGCCGTCGATCGCGATGACGCCGGAGTGCGGGTCGAAGCCGACAGCCGAGACCGAGCCGCCCGCGGCATCCAGCTTGAGGGTGTCGTACCCGCCCGCGCCGCCGTCGATGGTGCCCGCGACCCGACCAGCAGCTGACACGTCGAAGGTGTCCTGATTGTCGGCAGCCCCGGTCAGGTTCTCGAAGCCCTCGAAGGAGGCCCCCGCGACCGTCCCGGCACCGTCACCGGTCACCTGCCAGGTCAGGTCGCCGGACGGGCCGACGAGGGTGTCGACGCCGCCGCCACCCAGCACCCGCAGCGCCCGCAGCCCGGCCTGGCCCACCAGGACAAGCGTGTCCGACAGCGACCCGCCGGCCACCACGAACGACGCCGCCTCCGGGGCCTCGTCGAGGTCCAGGGCATCCACCAGGCTGACCAGCGACACCAGGGGAGTGTCGAGTCGCAGCGCGTGATCGAAGAATTCACCATCGCTCACAGCGGCGGTCGCGGTGACCCCGTCCGAGGCCCAGCGGGTCAGCCGGGCGGACAGGTCGACGGTGAGCCCCTCGCCGAACGACAGCGTGGCCGTCCGCTTGCCCGCGCGGCCCGCGGCCACGGTGACCGTGACGGTCACCGTCTGCCCCGGAGCCAGGGTGGCAGGAAGTTCGCCCACCACGAAGGACCCGGCCGGATCATTGAGCACCGCACCGGAGAGGGCGATGGTGTCGGATCCATGGTTGGTCAGCGTGATGGTCTGGCTCGCTCCCGCTGAGGGCTGGACGCGACCGAAGTCGAGCGCGGTCGCGCTCACCGACACGCCGGGGGCCGTGAGGCCGGTGCCGACGGTGGGCGACGAGCCGGTCGGATCGGCGCTCGGGGAACCGGTCGCGTTGGACGCAGGGCCGGAGGCCGAGGTCGCGCTGGGGTCGGGGGTGTCCACGGCGGCCCCAGCCTCGGAGGCTGGGGTGTCGGAGGTCTCCGACAGGCCAGGCTCGGACTCGGCGGCCGAGTCGGGTTCAGCGGCCGGGTCGGGTTCAACGGCAGTCTCGGCTGCGGGCTCGGACGTCGGATCGGGCTCGGACGTCGGGTCGGGGTCGGCCTTCGCCTCTGGTTCGGGGTCGCTCTTCGGCTCCGCCTTCACCTCGGGGGCGGGAGCTGGATCGGCCTTCGGCTCCGGCGCGGGGTCGGCCTTCGGTTCCGGCGCCGGATCGGACTTGGGCTCCGGTGCTGGATCGGCCTTGGGCTTGGACTCGGGCTCCGGTTCACTGGCGGACTCCACGTCCTCCAGCGGCAGGATCGCTGAGGCGACCAGCGCCATCGGGGAGCTGTCGCCGGCTGCCCGCGGGAGACTGTCGGGGCGTGGCACGGGGAGAACCGTGCCGGGCTCGAGGGACTCCCCCATCAGCCCCGACGTGGTGTGCCCGTACCCGAGCGCGTGTCCCACCTCGTGGCGCAGCACCGTCGCCAACGACATCCGCGACCAGCCCCAGCCGGCCGCGTCGTCATCAATCGCGACGTCCGTCCCGTGAGCCAGTCCCAGCAGGTGGCCGGGAAGGTCACGAACGGACACGGTGATCCCGGACGTGTCCGCGCCGGCGGCCCGCCAGTCAGCAGCCGCTTCGCGGAACGCAGTTCCCAGGGCTTCCGCGCTGAGGGAGTCGTCCGAGGCGATCTCCGGCGTGCGGGCCGGAGTCAGGGCCTGACCGGCCGGGAGCACCGACGACCAGAAGGACCGGGACTGGTGAAAGACATCGCCGAGTTGGATCGGCGGGATTCCGTCGCCGGCTGCGGTCGGGGCTGCCATGGCCACGGCGGTGGCTGTGCCAGAGGGAAGCGAAAGGCCAAGCACCAGCGCAGCAACCACGCTCCGGAAGAACGTCCGTCCAACCCCCGCGCGCTCCCAGGGCGAGCCACAGCGGGCTGCGACTCGCAAGCCTGCCTGCGATCTGCTCACAGAAGCGCTCCTGGGGTGTCGGACATGACACTCGCAACACTGGCACTTCAGCTCTGGACGGGGAAGGGTCCGAAACGAAGAGAAACCTGAGAGTGCCGTGCGTACTTCCACGCATTGCCAACTGACCCCCACTGCGGCCGCGATTCAATTGCCGGCGCCGGGGATCGTCCCCTCAGCCCCACGCCCGGCGGGATGGGCCCGAGCGCCAAACCGCCGCGCGTGATCGCTACAGTCGCAGGGGAGCGGCAGGAGCCTTCCTGCTGCGGACGGTCAGGAAGGACCCGCATGCACGCACGACCCCTCGGACGAACCGGACGCCACATCTCCGCCATCGGCCTGGGGACCTGGCAGCTGGGCGCCGATTGGGGCGATGTCTCCGAGGCCGCGGCGCTGAACGTCCTGGGGGCCTCCCTCGACGGCGGAGTCACGCTCTTCGACACCGCCGATGTCTATGGCGACGGCCGCAGCGAAACCCTGATCGGTGACTTCCTGGCGGCCCGTCCGGGCCACGGGGTCACGGTGGCCACCAAGCTGGGACGACGGCTGCCCCAGGAGCCGGCGAACTACACCCTGCAGAACTTCCGGGCCTGGACCGACCGCTCCCGGCGCAACCTGCGCCAGGACACCCTCGACCTGGTCCAGCTGCACTGCCCACCTGAGCCGGTGATCCACGACCCTGCCAGCTACGAGGCGCTGGAGACGCTGGTCGCCGAGGGAGCGATCGCCGCCTACGGGGTCTCGGTGGAGACCTGCGCGCAGGCACTGGCGGCCATCGAGCACGGGGTCACCAACGTGCAGATCATCCTCAACCCGTTCCGGCTGAAGCCGCTGGAAGAGGTGCTGCCGGCCGCCCGCGCGGCACAGGTGTCGGTCTTCGCCAGGGTTCCGCTCGCCTCCGGCCTGTTGTCGGGCCGCTACACCCGCGACACCACGTTCGCTGCTTCCGACCACCGCACCTACAACCGGGCAGGCGAGGCCTTCGACCGCGGCGAGACCTTCTCCGGGGTGGACTTCGAGCTGGGGATCGAGGCGGCCGCCCGGCTGACCTCCGTCCTCCCCGCTGGGGTCTCGCTGCCCGCGGCGTCGCTGGCCTGGATCGCCTCGCGTCCGGGCGTCACCAGCGTGATTCCCGGGGCGCGCAGCACAGCCCAAGCGCGGGCGAACGCCCAAGCCGGTGCCCTGCTGGACGGCGGATTCGACCTCGAGGCCTTCGACGCGGTCGTCCGCCAGGTCTACGACGAACTGCTCCGGGAGTCGGTCCACCCGCACTGGTGACCCCGGCCCGCCAAGGCGGAGGCAGCCCGGCGACCCGGCCCAAGGGGGCTGGCAACGCTGGTCACGAGCACCGACGCTGCAGCGGACGACGTCAGCCGGGCGTCACTGGTTCGTCGACCTCGTCCGCCGCCGATGAGCGCTTGTTGAGCACTCGGTGAGCGCCGGATGGACACTGACGACATGGCCACAACCGCCATCGCCACGTACGTCCAGGCGCGCGACCCGATCTCCCGCGCCGGCGTTGCCGCTGAGTTGAGGACGCGGCCGGAGGTCCGCGTCGTCGATGGTGTCGCCCACGCCGCCGTCGCCGTTCTGGTCGCTGATGCCGTCGATGACACCGCGACCCAGGACCTGCGCACGCTCACCAGGGACCACCACCCACGGTTGATGATGATCGTCACCGCGGTGGACGATGCGGCCCTGGTCGCGGCTGCTGAGGCCGGCGCCTCCGGGCTGCTCCGCCGTGGCGATGCCACGCCGGACGTGCTGGTACGCACGATCCTCAAGGTGGCTGCGGGGGAAGGCGAAGTGCCGCCGGACCTGCTCGGTCGCCTGCTTGAACAGGTCGGACGGCTGCAACGCCAGGTCCTGGCACCTCGGGGCCTGACCTTCAGTGGCCTCACGCCCCGCGAGGCCGAGGTGGTGCGGCTGGTCGCCGACGGCCTCGACACCCGCGAGATCGCGCTCCGGATGTCGTACAGCGAGCGGACGGTCAAGAACGTGCTGCACGACCTGACCACCCGCCTGCAACTGCGCAACCGCACCCACGCCGTGGCGTACGCGGTTCGCGAGGGTCTCATTTGATCGAGCGATCCTCAACGCGTCACGTCAGGTGGTTGTCTGCCGCGATCCGTTGGGCAACGATGGGCTCGGCGGGCAGCAGCCAAGCCGGCGCTCCGAATCGCTCGTTGCGGAGGTGATCGTGCGATGGACCGGATCTGTGAGGACTGCGGCGAGGCCAATCCCCCCGACGCCGCGTTCTGCCGCAACTGCAACGCCTTCCTGGCGTGGGACCGGACGACCCTGACCAAGACCTCCAAGGACCGGACGCCGCCGCCCCCGGGCAGCGCGGCACCCCCGTCCGGGTCGCCACCCACAGCGGCACCGATCAACCAACCTCCCCCACCGGCCGGGCAGGATCGGCGGCCCTCTCCCGATCACCCGCCGACCTTCACAACCGGGGGCGCCGCGGCCGGCCCGCCTGAGCGGCGGCCTGCCCAGCCCGCAGCCGCCCGGAACCACGCCCCCAGCACCGGCCCGGGTGGAGGCACGGCACCCACCGCGCCGGCCTGTCCCCAGTGTGGTTACGGCAATCCCGAGTCTGTCCGCTTCTGCATCCGGTGCGGCTACGCCCTGGGCCCGGCCGAAGTCCCCGATTGGAGCCAGCAGACCTCGGCCTGGAGTGCGCGCGACGCCGACCGCGCCGCCAAACGTGAGTATCGCCGCTCGCTCCCACCGCTCTACCGCTGGCGTCGGGTCGGCCTCGGCGTGCTGGCCGGCGCCGTTCTGATCGGGGGCGGGCTGATCCTGCGCGTCGACCAGGGCCGCTTCTACACCGACGCCTGGTACTGGCTCAACAAACGGTACGAAACCGTCGCTGTAGTCACAGCCGGCGTCGACCCGGCCAGCGCGGCTGCTGCCGGGTCGGACCCGGCCAAGCTGGTCGACGGGACCGCTGAGGAATTCACCATGAACTGGGCGCCGCAAGGAACCACCGCCTGCGGTGCCGCCCCCGGCACGGGCTGGATCACCCTCACCATCAAGCCGGCCCGGATCCGGCGGGTGGTCATCTACCCCGGCCTCGCCAAGGACAACCCCCAGCGCGGCCAGCAGCCGCGGCCCAAGGCCGTCGGCCTCCGCTTCGACGACGGGGCCTGCCAGCCCTTCACGCTGAGCGACACGGACGAACCGATTCGCCTGACTGTTGACAGCGGTCAGCCGGTCACCCGGGTCCAGCTCGGCATCGCCGCGGACTACCCGGTCGCTGACTCCCAGGCCCTGATCAGCATCACCGAGATCGTCCTCAAGGCGTACCCCTCGCAGTCCTGAGCCGCGTCAGCCTCAGCCCAGCGTCCCGGGCGCCCGGCGTCGCGGCGGGTTCCCGTGGGCACGTCCGCTCGGGTTCAGGGCAGCAGTTCGAGTTGCTGCCAGTAGAACGGATGGGCCCGCAGGTCGACGAGGCTGCGTTGCTCGTTCGTGCTCACCATGCCGCGGTTCGCCAGCGAATCCGGCTTGCGATCGCTGACGATCACGTTGGCGGCCAGGGTGGCACCCGGCTCGATCCCGTTGAGCCTGGAGGCTGCCCACGGGATCCGGGCTTCCAGGACGTAGCCCTCGCCGAAGGGTTTGACGGCCGCGGTGACCAGGCTGGTGTCCCGGGGCGTTTCGAAGGAGGTGCCGCCGGCGTTGGGCCCGAGGACGCCGATCGTTGCCGACAATGTGCTCGGCAAAGTGGGAGCGAAGGAGGGCCAGCCGGTGGCGGTCGGCACCGCTCCGGGCGTTGCCGGTCCGACCATGTAGTAGGCATCGGTGGGCCGGGCCAGGTCGGCGGCACTCAGCCCCCGATTGTCCGAACCCAGTTCCAGAATCACGGCATCTCCCCGGTAGACCCGGCGCAGGTCACTCGGGTTGGGGGGGTTCAGTGACGGATCGCGGACCACCGCCAGCAGGTACAGGGCCTGGTCGTCCCACATCAGGTAGATGTCACCGTCCGCGCTGGTGGCCCCGATGATCGGCTGGTTGGCCCGAGCCACCTGCTGCCACTGCCAGTCCCCGGTGTCGCCGTCGACGGTGACCGAACCGCGGGTGGCCCGCAGCGGCGGCAACGCCTTCCGCGGCGGCCACGTCGAGGTGGGCGTGGCGGTCGATGCCGGAGCTGTCGGCTGCGCCGGGGCGAGGGTGGTGTCACAGACCGTGCCCGACCAGGGCCCTTTGTCCCCCCCACGGGACGCCCGGAGCCGGAAGCACACCTGGGTCTCCGGGGGCAGGTTGGGGACTTCGACGCTGGTGACCTCCCCCAGCGGTGGCAGTTCCGGGGCCACGCCCCCACCGTTCACTGGATCGAGTCGCTGGAGCTCGTAGCCGTCGGCGGTCTCCACCGGCTCCCATCGCGCCACCACGCTCGTGGGCCCGGCGACGGTCACGCTCAGCACGGGTCGCGCCGGCGCACCTCGGGTGGAAAGATCCTCCTCCTTCGGCTCCGGCTGCGCGTACAGGTAGATCCCCAACCCGACCACGGCCGCCAGCACCAACGACAACAGCCAGGCCAGTCCCGCGGACAGAATGGGTTTCTGAGTGAACGCCCCCGAGACCACCGGTCGCGACGGGTCACCGTAGCCGAGCCCCGGTGGTGGTGGGCCCGGCTGCGCGTCGAGCCGCTCCCCGACCACCTCGAACGGCAGCCGCGTCGGCGTCCCGCGCAGGAACGGACGTCTGGCCCGCGCCGACACTCGCACGGTCGCCCGTCCGCCCGGCGCCAGGCTGATGATCGCCGGCTTGAGGTAGAAACCGAGCACGTCATCGGGATCCGACGCGGTCATCCGCAGCTGGGCGGGCGCGTTTCCCCAGTTCGTGACGTCGATCGTGTGGCGGCCTCGCCACCGTCCGGTGGAGGTCACCGGGACGATCTTGGCTTGCAGCCCGAACACCTTCGCCACGTCGACGGTGCCCTCGGTGATCGCGCCGACCTTCGGGTCGAGCGTCGAGCGGGCGACGACCCGGAACCGGTGGGTTCCCGCCGGGGCTCCCGTCCCGCTCGGCGGGGAGAACACCACCGCGACCGAGGCCTTCTGCTGCGGGTAGACCGAAACCTCGGGTGGATCAACCTGCGACCAGCCCGCCACCGGGCCCAGCACCTGAAGTCGGTAGCCCTCGACGAGGGTGCCGGTGTTGGTGAGGGTCACGGTGATTCGCGCCTGACCGCCGGGCTGCACGCTGGCTCGCCCGGGATCCAAGCCGATCAAGGGGTCCGGCACAAGCGCATCCTAGGCCATGCCTCCTCGCCCGCGGGTGCCCGAAGGGGCAACGACGCGTGCCCTCTCGACGGATCGGCGGCGAGTGGTTTGTCCCGGCGCGGTTCGCGAGACTCGCTGGGTGATCTATGAGGTGGACACGGCGCTGCGCACCCTCATCGAGCGGGAAACCGGCATCCGTGATGTTGAGGTGGTCTTCGACGCGCCGACCCGGGACTGGGCCGGGCGGCGCACGGTGCCCACCGTCGACGTCTACCTCTACGACATCCGGGAGGACCTGCGGCGCCGCGAGCGCGGCGTGCTCAACGAGTACAACGACGACCAGACGCGGATCGTCGGACGCCACCTGCCGCCGCGACATCTCAAACTGTCCTACCTGGTCACGGCGTGGACCCAGCGGCCCGAGGACGAACATCGCTTGCTGTCAGCCCTCCTCGGGGCCTTCCTTCGCTACGAGGCGCTACCTCCTGACCTGTTGTCCGGGCCGCTGGCGGAGATCGGGCTGCCGGTCCCGCTGACCGTAGGCCTGCCGCCGCCGGAGGATCGCGGCTTCGCGGACGTGTGGTCGGCGCTGGGTGGGGAGCTCAAGCCGTCCATCGATGTGGTGGTCATCGCCCCCGTGAACACCGGACTCCAGTTCCCCCTGGGACCGCCGGTCACGTCCCTGCCGCGGTTCAGCTTCGGCGGCTCCGGCGGCTTCCCCGGCACCGAGAACGTCGGCATCACCTTCGGCCAGGGCGAGGCTCAGCCCGTCGCCGCCGACACCGGCCCCCCGGCGGCGGACGGCGACGCGGCGGCGACCGGAGGGGCCGACCTGCCCGCGGCGATGACCCGGGCCGGTGCGCCCGCCCAGCGCCTCGGCGGCTCAGGCACCCCCGACCCGTCCCGAATCTCGATGCGACGCCGCCGGATGACCATCACCAGGACCTCCTGATGGACTCGCTCGGCCACCTGCTGGGCCGAGCGGCTCTGGTCGAACAGCGGATCCGGATGCTGATTGCCGAGCGACGAGCCGACGACCCCGACCCCGACGATCCGTTCCGCGGGCTCTATCTGACCGACGAGGTGATCGACCGCCTTCTCGACAGTGATCCGAGGTCAGCCATGACCGTCGATCCGGCCCCGACCGTCGCCCTCGACGAGGCGGCAGGGCCCGAGGCCCGTCTGCTCCGGCTGGCCCGGGATGCCGGGCTGACACCGCTGGATGTCGACCTTCTCGTGATCGCGGCGATGCCGGATCTGGACGCCCGCTTCGAACGGTTCTACGGCTACCTGAATGACGACGTCACCCGGCGCCGGGTTTCCGTGGGACTCGCGCTCCAGTTGGCCGGGGCACCCGGGCTGTCTGCCGCCGTCCGGGGACGGCTGGAGGCGAGCCGGCCGCTGGTCCGCCACGGGCTGATCGTGGTCGAGGACCCTGACCGGCCGCTGCTCACCCGAGCCCTCCGGGTGCCGGACCGAGTGGTCGCGCACCTCCTCGGCGATGACACCCCCGAGCCGGAACTCCGCTCCCTGCTCGCGGACGCGGACGGGTTCCGCTCTCCCCTCTCGCAACAGCTGGCCGTGGCGCTGGCTGCCGGCGTCCGCCTGGTGCACCTCAAGCAACACCTGGTCGGCAGTGGGGTGGCCGCCGCCACCGCCGCGCTGGCCGAGGCGGGGATCGGCGCCCTGGTGGTCGACCTGGCCCGGTTTGCCAGACTGCCCGAGCCGCACGCCATCGCCCGGCTCGCCGTCCGGGAAGCCCTGCTGCGCGGCGTTGGACTGGTGGCCGGCCCGGTCGAACAACTGGCCGACACCCACCCGGACGTGATCCGCTGGCTCACCGAGTCCGGCGTCACCCTGCTGCTGTTCGGTGCCGCGACCTGGGACCCGCAGTGGTCGAGCGTCAGCCCGCTCACCCTCGAGGCCCCCGTCCTCAGCGTCGGCACCCGCCTGGAGCTGTGGGAGCAGCAGCTCGCTGCCGTCGGAGGCGAGGCGGCCGCCGGCCTCGACGCGGCCGCGGTGGCCGGCCACCTGTCGCTCGGGCCGGCCCAGGTCCGCCGGGCGATCGAGGCGGCAGTCCTGACAGCCCAGCTGCGCGACGGGGTGATCGCCCCCGAGGACCTGCGCAGCGGGGTGCGGGCGCAGAATGCCGCGGGCTTGGAACGCCTGGCCCGCCGGATCGAGCCCGAGGTCGGCTGGGAGGACCTGGTGGTGACCCCGGCGGTGCGGCGGGCCCTGACCGACCTGGCCGCGCGCGCCCGGCACCGGGACCGGGTGCTGGCCGACTGGCGGATGCGCCGCGGGGGTGGACGTGGTCACGGTGTGACCGCCCTGTTCGCGGGCGACTCCGGGACCGGGAAGACGATGTCGGCGGAAGTCATCGCGTCCGATCTGGGGCTTGATCTCTACACCGTGAATCTCGCCACCGTGGTCGACAAGTACATCGGCGAGACCGAGAAGAACCTGGAGCGCATCTTCGCCGAAGCCAGCGGGGTCAACGCGGTCCTGTTCTTCGACGAGGCCGACGCGATCTTCGGCAAGCGCAGCGACGTCAAGGACGCCCACGACCGCTACGCCAACATCGAGAGCGCCTACCTCCTCCAGCGAATGGAGACCTTCGACGGTCTCGCGGTGCTGGCCACCAACCTGCGAGCCAACATCGACGAGGCGTTCACGCGGCGCCTGGACACGATCATCGACTTCCCGGCGCCCGCACCCCCGCTGCGGCTCACGCTGTGGCAGCGCTGCCTGGCTCCGCCGTTGCCGGTCGCCGACGATCTGGATTTCGGATTCCTGGCCGAGGCCTTCGACCTGGCCGGGGGCAACATCCGCTCGGCTTCGACGACGGCGGCGTACCTGGCCGCCGCCACAGGCGGCCCGGTGACGATGCGGCTGCTCGTCCAAGCGGTCGAGCAGGAGTACCGCAAGCTGGGCCGGCTGGTGCTGGAGCGGGAGTTCGGACGGTTCTACGACGGCCTGTAGGAAAGGCCGTCGCGCTCTCGACCGCTGGGGGGATTGCCCGAAGGGGCACCGGAGTGTACGCGCGGGCTCCTTCCGCTCCGGGCCCGTCGGTGCCACAGTGCAAGAGTCCGAGAGGAGGCATCACCGATGCATGATCATCTGACCGACGAGCGGATCGCGACCTTGCGGCCCAAAGGGTCTCGCCTCGAGGGGGACGTGGAAGCCTCGGCCGGGAAGGCGGCGGGGCAGCACCGCACCGACGCCCTGGACGCCGACGCGCTTCTCGGGCTGCAGCGATCGGCCGGCAACGGGGCTGTGGCCCAACTGATGGAGGACGAGCGATCGCCCGTCCACGACGTGGTCAACTCCACCGGCCGGCCACTCGCGGCGGATGTGCGCCGGGACATGGAGGGCCGGCTCGGGCACGACTTCTCCGACGTCCGCGTCCACGACGACTCGGCCGCCGCGACCTCGGCCCAGGCGGTCAACGCGCACGCCTACACCGTCGGGTCGCACATCGTGTTCCAGCGGGACACCTACGATCCGTCGTCCACCCAGGGCAGGACGACCCTGGCGCACGAACTGACGCACGTCGTCCAACAGCGCAGCGGTCCCGTGGACGGAACGTCGGCCCCTGGTGGGATCAAGGTCAGCGACCCCTCGGATCGCTTCGAGCGGGAAGCGGCCGCGAACGCCGACCGGGTGATGTCGCACGATGCTTCCGTGCAGGGCCTCAGCACCTCCGGCCCGGCCGTGCAGCGCGCGACAGTGCAGCGCGCGGCTGAGGAGGAGGAAGAAGTGCAGGGCCTGTTCGTGCAACGGGCGAAGGACGAGGAAGAGGAAGAGCCGGTCCAGGGACTCTTCGTGCAGCGGGCTGAAGAAGAGGAAGAGCCGGTCCAGGGACTCTTCGTCCAGCGCGCCGCCGAAGAGGAGGAGGAGGCCACGGCCTGAGGCGCCACGTCCGGGTGGATCGGCGTGGGCCTCGATCAGGAACTGCGGTGGGTAGAGAGTCTGGGGTCATGGTGGCGGTGCGTCAGCAGGTGGGTCCCAACCGGGCCGAGACGAGCCGGGCGCTCGTCGGGGCTCGGCTGCGGGTCGCCGCCCGTCCCCGGGACGCGGCCGTGATCGGCCTGCAGCGCGCCGCGGGCAACGCCGCCGTCAACGCCTTGATGATGGGCCGGTTCCGCGCCGGAGGCGGGGAGGCACGGGCCCACATCGACGCGGCCCTGGGGCAGGTCCGCAGCGAGGGCGCCGACGTCGGCATCGTCGAGAAGGGCCTCCGCGAGGCGAAGGCGGTCGGAATCCCGGTCGACCTGGAGGGCCTCGCCCAGAAGCCGCCGGCAGCCGCTCTGGCCGTTGCGGTGACCGGCTTCGGTCCCGGGTCGGTGGCCCCGAAGAAGCCCGTGCCGCCGACCAAGCCGGTGCCGGCCCGATCGCCGCTGGCCAGGGCCAACGCCAAGGGCCCCGGGCCTCCCAAGCGGGGGCCGGGTGGCGTGCCCAGGACGCCCGCGACGGGCGGTGGCTCGGCGGCGGTGATCCCCGCCGCCGTCGTCGACGTGCTGCAACCGCCGGTGCCGCCCACCCCCGTCCGCCCCGAAGCCGACCCCGCGTTCGCACGGGTGTCAGGCGCGGTGAAGGGGTTCGCGAAGGCGAAGCGCTCGCATCCGCGGGCCGCCGCGAAGGCGAAGGAGGCCCAGGACGCGGCACTTCCCCCGGCCGGTGACGTCGCCGGACAGGCCAAGGCCGCCAAGATCGATGCGATGGACGCCCAGCAGGCGGGCACCTTCGACAAGTTGGCCTTCATCGCCGCGGTCAAGACGGCCATCGAGGCCAAGTCGCCCAAGACCCTCAAAGAGGCGGACGACTACAAGTCCTCGGGCAAGGCCGGTGAGGTCAAGGGTGAGATCAAGGGCCTGGTCACCCAGGGCAAGCAGGGTCAGGCCAAGGCCATCGAGACCGCCACCCAAGCCCCTCCCGACGAGTCGAAGGCCGTCCCCAAGCCCGTCACCCCCATGGGGCCCGAGCAGCCCGGGCCGGCCGCGGCCATCCCGGCGTCCGGCGCCGCGCCCAAGCCCGCCCCAGCCGAACAGCTCAACCTCGAGGCGGGCAAGCACCAGGCCAACCAGGAGATGGCCGAGGGCGAGGTCAGCGAGTCCCAGCTCGAACAGTCGAACGAGCCCGACTTCCAGCAGGCGGTGGCGGACAAGAAGGCCGCCGCCGCGAACGCCGACGCCGCACCGAAGGAGTACCGCCAGCAGGAAGCCCAGGTCGTCCAGCAGGGCAAGGCGCAAGCCTCCGAGCAGACCGCCGCCGGGGTGGCCGGCATGCAGGGGGCCAAGGCGTCCGCCCTGGCCGCGGTGGTCGCCGACAAGGGCAAGGCCAAGACGAAGGACGAAGCCCAGCGGGCCGAGGTCACCACGAAGGTGCAGGGCATCTTCGCTGCCACCGAGGCGGAGGTGAAGAAGACCCTCGACGGCATCGACCCCAAGGTCGAGAAGGAGTTCAATGCGGGCGAGGCGGCCGCCCGGGCCAAGTTCGAGAACTACGTCTCGGCCAAGATGTCGGCCTACAAGAAGGACCGGTACGGCGGCTGGCTCGGCGGTTACCGCTGGCTGAGGGACAAGATCCGCGGGATGCCGTCGAAGGTCAACGAGTTCTACGTCGCCGGTCGCGAGCTCTACCTGATGGAGATGGACAGGACCATCTCCCGGGTCGCTGACATCGTCGGCAATGAGCTCGGCGCGGCGAAGCGCCGGATCGCAGCGGGCAAGGCCGAGATCGCCACCTACGTCCAGAGCCTGCCCGCCAGCCTGAAGAAGGTCGGTGCGCAGGCCCAGACGGAGGTCGGGCAGAGCTTCGCCCAGCTGGAGAAGGACGTCGACGCGAAGCAGGAGTCC
The DNA here is from genome assembly GCA_016717345.1 of Propionibacteriaceae bacterium. GTDB lineage: Bacteria > Actinomycetota > Actinomycetes > Propionibacteriales > Propionibacteriaceae > Propionicimonas. The sequence goes on along the minus strand of JADKFR010000005.1, from coordinate 65,058 downwards.
GTCGTCGACACCCTCGCCACGAAGTACGTCGAGGCCAGGAAGGGTCTGGACGAGCGGATCGAGGCCCTGCAGGCCGAGAACAAGGGGCTCGTCGACAAGGTCATCGGCGCGATCAAGGCCATCATCAACACGATTCGGGAGCTCGCCGCGATGCTCCGGAACGTGCTCGCCCGGGTGGCCGGGGTGGTCGGCCAGATCATCAAGCGCCCGATCGTCTTCCTGCGGAACCTGATCGCCGGGGTGAAGGGCGGCATCCTCCGGTTCAAGGACAACATCCTGGATCATCTTCGCAAGGGCTTGATGAGCTGGCTCTTCGGGGCGCTCGCCGAGGGTGGCATCGAGCTGCCGAAGTCGTTCGACCTCAAGGGCATCGTCGGATTCCTTGCCTCGATCTTCGGCCTCACCTGGGCGAACATCCGCAACCGGATCGTGAAGCAGATCGGCGAGACCGCGATGACGGCGGTCGAGAAGGGCGTCGAGATCTTCCAGATCGTCCGCGAGCAGGGCGTGGGCGGCCTGTGGCAGCTGCTCCTGGACAAGCTCGGCGACATCAAGGAGATGATCCTCGAGCAGGTGAAGGACTTCGTGGTGACGAAGATCATCACCGCCGGCATCACCTGGCTGATCGGCCTGCTCAACCCGGCAGCGGCCTTCATCAAGGCCTGCAAGCTGATCTACGACATCGTGATGTTCTTCGTCAACAACGCCGCTCGAATCATGAAGTTCGTCAACACCATCATCGATTCGGTCGCCGACATCGTCCGCGGAAACATCGGCGGTGTCGTCGCCAAGATCGAAGACGTCCTGAGTCAGATGGTGCCGATCCTGATCGGCTTCCTGGCCAGCGTGATCGGCGTGGGCGGGATCGGCGAGAAGATCCGGGAGATCATCAGCAAGCTGCAGAAGCCGGTCACCAAGGCCATCGACTTCGTGATCAAGACCGGGCTCAAGCTCGCCGGACCGATCATCCGCGGCCTCAAGGGGATCAGCGGCAAGGTGAAGGCCAAGGTGGCGGCGGGCAAGGCCTGGGTCAAGGGCAAGGCCGAAGCCGGAAAGGCCTGGGTCAAGGGCAAGGCTGAAGCCGGGAAGAAGTGGGTGAAAGGCAAGCTGAGCGGCGTTGATCAGCGCACTGACGCAGAGAAGCGCGCCGCGGTGCACCAGGCGGTCCTCGACTCCAATGCCGTGCTCCACCAGAAGGACATCACTCCCGAACGTGTGAAGGCCCAACTGGCCCCCATCCGGTCGAAGCACCGGCTGGCGGCGCTTCTGCTGCACGATCTTGGCGAAGGCAAGTTCCGCGTCGAGGCGAAAATCAATCCCGAGGAGTGGACTCCTCCGACCCTGCTCCAGGGATTGCAGTTCAAGGAGGCGGAACGGCTCATCACCAAGGCGCGCGAAGCGGAGCCATCCATCACTGGTCTGGTGCGGACGCTCGCAGCCGCACACGGCGGCTCGCTCCAAGGGTACGAGTACCGGATCAAGACGCGCAGTCACTCACCGACAAGCTCAACCGGGACTCAGACCCCATCGCTCCCCATAAGGTCAAGGAGGTTGGTGGCGCTCTCGGCGACGTGCTCCGGTACACGATCCAGCTCCCATCGACAAGTACGCCAACGGTCACGACTTGGTTCTCGCTGCTCTGAAGTCGGCTGGCCACAAGGTCGTCGAAGACAGCAGCGGCCAGCCCAAGGACAAGAATTTCTGGTGGCAAGACGGCAAGATCGGGCAACCAAACGAACGTGCGTATCGGGGGTACAACGTTCAACTTCGGTCCCAGAACGGTCAGGTTTGGGAGCTTCAGTTCCACACCAGGGAGTCATTGCAGTTCAAGGGCAAGGGTTCTCATCATGAGTACGAGGAGATCCGCCGCATCGAGGCGAACCAGAAGAAGGGTCTCGCCACGCCGGAGGACCTCGCTCGAGTGGACGAGTTGAAGGAGCGTCTGCTCAAAATGGCCCGGGCCATCCCGGTGCCCAAGGGCGTCCTTCCCGCATCCGTGGCGGAGCTCGACCTCACGTGATCGATAAGGTGTGTGGCCGGACCTCAGTCTCCTGCCAAGGGATGACCGCGAGGGCAGGTTGCAGGCGTGAGGTCCGGCACGACGAGAGAGAGGGCGGCGGAGCCGCTCATGAGCGCAGTCCGAAGTTCTGGGAGCTCATCCGGGGGGATGATACGGACGCCCCCTGCGCCCGGGGCCTCGTACACCAGGCGAGCTGTCGACAGTCCCCAACGCCTCGGCGAACATGAAGGACTCCGTGGGCCTGATTCACCGATCTCGTAAAGAACAAACGATGCGGAGAGAGCGTTGCATGTCGGGCAACGAGACGTCAGCGCCAACGGCATCTTCAGTGCCCACTTCCACTCCGGCATTCGGCTCAGAACGCAGGCAAAGTATCCCACAACAGCCCGCCAGGCCCTGGAACCGTATTGCTCGCCCTTCGCTATGGACAGGCGTAACCAGCGGGTAGTCCACCGGGGCGTGGCCATTCTTCGCGCCAAGGCAGTCGGCTCGCGTCCGGGTCGAGCCAAGGTGCCCGCCGGGGAAGCCGCGCTGCCAGAACTGGGACGGTGAACCTCTCTGCTCCCGAGGTCGCCGACCTGATCGCCCTCCAGCAGACCGTGGGCAATCGAGCGGTGAGCCAACTGGTGGCCGAATACTCCGGAGCGGGCTCCGCTGCGTACGTGTCCCTGCATGGGAAGACCCGGGGCGACTACGACGGAGGAGTCAGCAAGGTCTCCCCGGTCAAGGTCGTTCCCGCCAAGGGCTGCGATTGTCCGGACGGCCCGTGCTACTCGGCATCAGCGACGCTGCAGGTGACGTACTCGGTCGACGTGACAATCGGGATGCCGGACGTACCGAGCGGGCTGACCGACTGCCAGGAGAAGCGGGTCCGGGCCTTCCTGCGCGATGTGCTCGGACCGCACGAGAAGGAGCACGCGCGACGCATCCGCACCTACAACGGGGTCACCAAGCGGGCGTTCTCGGCGAAGGGCTGCGGCCAGGAGGCAGCCATCGACGCTGCCCAGACGAAGGCGCAGGAGATGCACGACTCCGAGGCCGAGAAGCGGAAACAGGACGCCGAAACCCTGTCCCTGGCGATCGACCCGTTCAACCGGCAGATCGATCTGGATTGCTGACGCCGGGCTGCGGTTGCCCGTAGGGGCAACCAGGACTGCCCCCGGCCGGGCCCCACCGGCCGTCCCCGCGACCCGGGGTGGGGACGAGGCTGCTGTTCAGCCACCTGTCGTCGTCCGTGTGAAGGAGCCCCGATGCCGACCTACCAGTCGCCAGGAGTGTATGTCGAGGAAGTCGCCGCGGGCGCCCGTCCGCTCGCCGGTGTGGGCACGGCGATCGCCGCGTTCGTGGGGCTGACCGAGTCAGGTCCGTTCAACAAGCCGACGCTGGTCAGCAACTGGACCCAGTTCACCGGCACCTTCGGCGGTTTCGTCGCCGGCAGCTACCTCGCCCAGTCGGTCTACGGCTACTTCATGAACGGCGGCGGCAACTGCTACGTCGTCCGCATCGGGCAGGACCCGGGCGCCAGCGGCTCGGCTCCCCGGGTGTCGCACCCGAAGGAGCTCACGGCCGCGCCGACCGCGCAGATCGGACGGTTGAAGGCGACGGCGCTCGACCCGGCGGCGAAGGCGGGGGACGTCAGCGTCCAGATCACCGACCCGGGCGGCGAAAGCCCCAGCGCCGACATGTTCAAGGTGCTGGTGAAGCGCAGCGGCGAAGTCATCGAGGAGTTCGACAGTGCGACCCTCGCCAAGGGCAAGCAGAACGTCGTGACCATGGTCAACGCGGCCTCGAAGCTGATCACGCTGGAGGAAACCGGCAGCGGCACGCTCGAACGGCCGCCCAACGCCGAGACGGCGCTGGTCGCCCCCGCGCCCGCCGTCCTGCCGTCGCGCGGGCTGAGCGCGGACGACTACGTCGGTGACGTCGCCGAGCGCAGCGGCTTCGCCGCGCTGGAGGCCGTCGAAGAGGTCACCATGCTCTGCGTCCCGGACCTGATGAGCGCCTATCAGCAGGGCGCCATCGACCTGGACACCGTCCAGGCCGTGCAGACCGCGATGATCGCGCACTGCGAGCTGATGGGCGACCGGATCGCGATCCTCGACCCGCCGCCGGGCTTCAACGCCCAGCAGATCAAGGAGTGGCGGGTCGACAAGGCACGTTACGACTCGATGTACGCGACCCTCTACTGGCCCTGGATCCAGACCATGAACCCTGCCACCGGGCGGTTGTCCTTCATCCCGCCGTCGGGCCATGTGGCCGGCATCTGGGGACGCAACGACGACACCCGCGGCGTCCACAAGGCGCCGGCGAACGAGGTCATCAGGGGCGTTGTCGACATTGAGATCAACATCACCCGCAACGAGCACGACCTTCTCAATCCGGAAGGGATCAACTGCATCCGGGCCTTCCCGGGCCGCGGCATCCGGGTGTGGGGAGCGCGCACCCTCTCCTCCGATCCGGCCTGGCGGTACCTCAACGTCCGGCGGCTCTTCAACTACCTGGAGGAGACCATCCTGAGCGGCACCAACTGGGTGGTGTTCGAACCGAACGACGAAGCGCTGTGGGCGAAGATCAGGCGGACGATCTCGGCGTTCCTGGTCCAGGAGTGGCGTTCCGGCGCCCTGTTCGGCAGCACTCCCGACGAGGCCTTCTACGTCAAGTGCGACTCCGAGACCAACCCGAGCGAGGGTATCGACGCGGGCCAGGTGGTCTGCGAGATCGGCGTCGCTCCCGTGAAGCCGGCCGAGTTCGTGATCTTCCGGCTGGCCCAGTTCTCCGGCGGCACGTCGCTGGTCAGCGAATAGCAGCAACGGTAGAGAGGCAGGCGCACCATGGCACTTCCCGACGGCGACAGCTCAGTCGGCCACTCCTTCGGCCTGGAGTTCGACGGCATCACCATCAAGGCCATCACTGAGGTCAGCGGCCTCAAGATCGAGCAGGACGTTGTCGAGTACAAGGAGAACGGTCCGGACGGCAAATACCAGATCCGTCGGCTGCCGGGCCGCCCCAAGGCACCGGACATCACCCTGACCCGCGGGCTCACCTCCGACAACAGCTTCGAGAAGTGGGTGAAGGACAGCCGCTTCGGCAAGATGAACGACGTCCGCAAGGGCGGCGCGATCATCGTCTACGACTTCGAGGGCAACGCGGTCAAACGCTACAAGTTGACGAACGCGTGGCCCAAGAGCCTGGAGATCGGCGCCCTGAAGGCCGGCGACACCTCCTACCTGTCGGAGAAGCTCGTCCTGACCTGCGAAAGCATCGAGGTTGAGTGATGCGCCGAGGTTCGTTCGCTGAGCTGTTCGCGGACGCTGCCACGGACGGTCCCCCCGCGGACCAGGCCGCCGGTTCCCACGCCGAGCAGCCGCTGATCACCGAGTTCTCGTTCGTGCTCCCGCGCGGTTACGTCGACAGTGCGGGTCACGTCCATCGTGAGGGGGTGATGCGGCTGGCGACGGCACGGGACGAACTCGTCCCCCTCCGGGACGACCGGGTACGGGAGAACCCCGCCTACCTGACGGTGGTACTCCTGGCCCGCGTGATCACCAGGATCGGCGGAGTCACCGACGTGCACGCGGGAGTCGTCGAGAACCTGTTCGCCGCCGACCTCGCCTTCCTGCAGGATCTCTACCGGCGCGTGAACACCGAGGGGCACACCCGGGCGGCGGTCACCTGCCCAGCCTGTGAACACCGGTTCGCCGTTGATGTCTCGGGTGGGCGCCTGGGGGAATAGCCACGTACGCGACCGAGCGGCTCTACGCCGAGGTCGCGTACATCGCCTACTACCTGCACTGGTCGCGCGACGACATCCTCGATCTTGAGCACCCTGAGCGGCAACGCTTCGTGGCCGAGATCGCGGCGCTGAACACTCGCGTCCAGCAGTCCTGAGGTCGAGGAGGTGAAGAAATGCCGTGGTGGGATCACCCGTGGGACAGCGTGAGGGCACGCTTTGCCGGGAGTGCTGGGCCAGTTCCCGCGGACGCCGGGCCGACTGCTGCCGCGGCCGAATCCCCCCGCGAAGAGTGGCGCGACGTCCCCCGCCTCCAGCGAACCCTCGCGGAACCGATCGCGCCGGTCGCGATCAACGACCGGTTCCGGGACTCGCTGGCCACCTTCGCCGACCCCAGCTTCCTAGCCCCCCTGAGCCACCAGGTGGACCCGTCTTCCGGCGGGCTGGTCGCCGGGCTGGTCTCACCAGGCCACCCCCAGGCTCGCGGTGGACCCGAACTCGTCGTGCCCCAGCGTGCGGCGGCCAGCCCTTCACCCGCTGTCCAGCGGCTCGCACTCTGGAGTACGGCGACCACGGAGCCGGAGCTGACGACCGTTCCGCTGGAATACCCGCACCGGCCCCCGGTGACGTCGGGGGGTGAACCCTTCGCGGAGCCTGCTCCCCCTGCCACGACGTCCCCCCTGGTCGCCACGCCCGATCCAGGTGTCGACGTGTCAGCTGGTCCCATCGCCACGCCTGACCTTCCCGCCACCGGGTCAGCGGCCCCCACCGCGGCGCCGACCGCACCCGTGCCTGCTGCCCCCGCGCCAACCGCCCTGCCCCAGGTCCAGCGAACCCCCGTCGCCCAGCGCCGGGCGGCGGAGCTCCCCCCGTCCCCCACTCCCCTGGCAGGATCCCCTGCTGTCGAACCGGCCGGCGATCCCCCTCCGACGATCCAGACCTCTGCGGCCTCGCCGACCGAGGCAAGGCCGGCGCCGTCCCCCGACAAGGGTGTCGAGGCCGAAGCGTCGGTCACTGAGTTGGAGGTGGTCACCCCTGAACCGAGTACCGCAGACCCAGCGGCGGTCCTGGAGTTGCCCGTGGCCGGTCCGGGCGGCTCGGCTGTCAGCCCGCCGTCGCGACCGGTGGTGCCGGCAGCGCAGCTGTCCGTCCAGCAGTCGGCCGACGGCAGCGACGCCCCGACCCTCGGGGTGGGGTGGGCCTCCGCACCGCTCCCCGTCCCGGCACCACCGCTGAGCCCGTCCCTCCGGCCGCCGGACGATCCGCCCGTGCAGCGACTCACTTTCCTGTCCGGACCCCCCGGCGCTCAGCCGGGGGCGCTGTCCAGCTCCAGCCCGAGGGTCCGACCGACCGAGGTCGTCGCCGAACCGGCGCCCGGGGCAGCCCGGGCCGACCCCGGAGCAGGACGGGCGGACCTCCCCACCGTCCAGCCGCTGCGTGAACTGCCGCCGGTCCCGGCTCGGGACTCGTCAGCGGCCACCGCCCAGCGATCCCACACTCCGGTCGTCCCCCCCTCGGGCGGGGTCGGCTCACCGAACCCCCCCGGCCCCGACGCAGTGGTGGCGCTGCCCCCACCGCCGATCGAAGCCGAGGGCCACCAGACCTGGCCGGACGTCGTGGTCAGCCGGCTCGCCGAAACCGGTCACCCCGGCGCCGACGTCGCGGGGTTCACCGAGGTCCCGCTGGTGGTCGCCGGGAGCCCGGCACGCCCCAGCGCCGCCCGCCCTGACGAGAGCACGATCGGCCACCCGATCGTCCACGCCCAGCGCGAGCCGTCGTGGGCCTCCGAGACCCCGCCCGACCCACCCGCCGCCGCCGACGCCCCCTCGCCGGCCGCGGGTGAGCCACCGCTGGGCCCGGCGGTTCCCGTGGAGCCGTGGACGTCGACTGCCATCACGCCCCCGACCCCTCCGAGCGCCGGCACCGTCTCCCAGGTAAAGGCTCCGATCACCGCCGTGCAGCGCCGGACGGTTGGGGCACCGGCCTCGACACCGCCCGTCGCCCTGACCGCCCCCCGCCACGAGGGTGCCGAGATCGCGCCGCCCGCGCCGTCGTACCAGCCGCCCCTGGTGGTGTCGCGTCGGGTGGCGGCCACCGAAGGCCCGGAGCGGGGGCCTCGGCCTGGTGAGGGGATCTCCTTCGAGCGAATGTTCGCCGGCGCCGTCCCGAGCGCGACCGGGACGGCCGCCCCTGCCGAGCCCGACCAGGTCAGCCTGCAGCGGCAGCCGCTCGACAGCGGGGCATCGCCGTCCGAACCGTCGGTGTCAGCCATGAGCGAGCCCGCCGCGGCACCCGTCCCGGGCGGGCCGGGACCAGCCGGTGGCGAGGGCGCCGGCGGCACTGCCGCGAACCTGGACGAGATGGCCCGACGGCTCTATGAACCGCTGGCCGCGCGGCTGCGCGAGGAACTCTGGCTGGACCGGGAGCGGGCGGGGCTGATGAGCGATGTCTGAGAGTCGTCCCGCAGCCCGGACGGGTGCCGACGCCCGTCCGGACTCCGTCCGGTTGGCCTGGGCTTCGGCCCGAGAAGGGGTGATGGATCGTGGCTGAGAACAAGGACCCGGCCGTCAGCGTCTGCTTCTACGTGACGATCGACGACGACGAGATCGGTGCCTTCAGCACCTGCGACGGGCTCGGCCTCGAGGTCGTCATCGAACAGCGGGAGGAGGGCGGCAACAACGGGTTCGTCTGGCAACTGCCGACCAGGATCAAGTACCCCAACATCAAGCTCAGCCGCCCGGTCTGCCGCGACAGCGCCAAGCTGACCGCCTGGCTGTGCAGCTTCGCCTCGGGGGTCAAGCGGCAAACGGCGACGATCACCGCGATGACCGGAGACCGGGATGTCGTCGCGGTCTGGAACCTCGACGGCGTCATCCCGGTTCGCTGGACCGGTCCGAGCCTCAACCCCGACACCCCCAAGGTCGCGATGGAGACCGTCGAACTCGCGCACCACGGCTTCCTCCCCAAGGGCGCCGGCGGCGGGCAGAGCTGAGCGGAGACGGACATGACCGGAAAGCCCATTGCGCTGATGACGTCGGCGGCCATGGCCGACGTCGCCCAGCCGGGCGGCGCGACCCCGGGGGGCGGCAAGCCGGTCAAGGGTCGACCCCAGATGGACAAGGCGCAACTCACGCTCTACGACCCGTCGCCGGGCGGCTCGGCGGGCGCCAAACGTGGCGTCGTGCCCTTCCAGTTCAACCCCAAAGAGGTGACGATCACCAAAGCGGCCAAATGGGAACGCAAGCCGACCAAGGGGTCCAAGAAGGCCGGCCCGCCGGAGTTCACCGGAGCCGAGCCGGCGAAGATGACGCTGGAGATGTTCTTCGACGCCACCAGCGCCCAGGACGGCTCGGTGGTGAAGGCTGTGGAGTCGTTGCTGTCGTGCTGCGTCCCGACCGAGGAGAGCATCGGCCACAAGAAGCCGTCGCCGCCGATCGTGGTGCTGCACTGGGGCTCGACGGCCAGCTTCCCAGCCTTCGTCACCTCCGTCAGCGCGAAGTTCACCCTGTTCAGCGCCGACGGCACCCCGATCCGGGCGGTCTGCTCGGTGCAGCTCGAGGAGATGCCGGGCGAGGAGTTCCGCAAGCAGAACCCCACCTCCGGCAGCTACGAGGTGCGCCGCGTGCACCGGACGGTGGCCGGGGACAGCCTGGCCTCGGTCGCGTTCGCCGAGTACGGGGACCCTACGGCCTGGCGCGCGCTGGCGAGGTTCAACGAGATTGACGACCCCCTGCGGGTGCCCACGGGCACCCTCCTGCTGTTGCCGACACCCGAGGAACTCGCCCCAGCCTTGGTGGGGATCCGATGAGCAGCATCACGAGTACCTGCCTGGTCGAGTTCGACGGCAAACCGCTGCCGAGCGACGTCGTCCCCCTGCTGCTGTCGGCGTACGTCGACGACAGCCAGCAACTGCCGGACACCTTCGTGCTGCGCTTTCGGGACCCGCACCGCCTGGTGCTGGCCGCGGCGGGCATCAAGATCGGTTCTCTCGCCAGGGTCAGCGTGCAGGTGGCCGACGGGCCGCAGCCGGCGCCCCTGATCGCCGGTGAGGTCACGGCCCTGGAGGCCGAGTACGACCAATCCGGCACGTTCACGGTGGTCCGCGGCTTCGACCAGACCCACCGGTTCTTCCGGGGGCGCACGACCGCCAGCTATTTGCAGATGACCGCCTCCGACATCGCCGGCACGATCGCCCGGCGGGCTGGCCTGCAACTGGGCGAGGTCACCTCGACGACCACCGTCTACGACCACTACAGCCAGGCCGGCCAGACGGACTGGGAGGTCCTCTCGGTGCTTGCCCGGTCGAACAATTTCGAGATCTCCGTGCGCGAGGGCAAGTTCTCGTTCGGCCCCCCCGCGGACGCCAGCAGCGCTCCCGCCGCGGGCGGCCCAGGCACCACCGAGCCGCTGGTCCTGTCGCTGGGCAAGGACCTCCTGCGCTTCCGCTCCGTCCTCACCTCGGCCGCCCAGGTCGAGCAGGTCGAGGTCCGCGGCTGGGACATCGCCACCAAGAGGGCGCTCGTCGCGACCCAGCCGGCCACGACGAAACGGATCGAGTTGCCCACCGCCTCCCCGGCGCAACTGGCGAAGACCTTCGGCGGCCCGACCTACGTCGCGACCGACGTCCCGTACCGGAACCAGGCCGAGGTGGACGCGGCCGCGAAGGCACTCGCGGACGAACTGGCGAGTTCCTTCGCCGAGTTCGAGGGGACGGCGCGCGGACGGCCGGAGCTGAGGGCCGGTGCCTCGGTGACCATCGACGGGCTGGGCGTTCCCTTCGACGGCAAGTACACCATCACCACGTCCCGGCATCGCTTCGACCCCCAAACCGGCTACACCACCGCCTTCGCGGTGACCGGGCGACGGGATCGCACCATGCTGGGCCTGGCGGCCGGCGGCGTGCGCCGGAGTCCGTCCGGGATCACGGTCGGTCTGATCTCGGACGCCAAGGACCCGGAGAACGCCGGCCGGGTGAGGCTCACGTTCCCCTGGTTGTCCGACGACTACGTCAGCGACTGGGCCCGGACGGTTCAGGCGGGGGCGGGCAAGGACCGCGGCGCACAGGTGCTGCCGGAGGTCGGCGACGAGGTCCTGGTCGCCTTCGAGCACGGTGACGTCAATCGGCCGGTCGTGGTCGGCGGGCTGTTCAACGGCGTGGACACCATGCCGCGCGGCCCGGTCGACCTGGTCGACGGCGGTACCGGAATGATCAACCGTCGCTCGTTCACCTCGCGGCTCGGGCACCGGGTCGATCTGGTGGATGCCACCGGCAAAGAGGGGATCCGGGCCACCACGACCGACGAGAAGTTGACGCTGGTCATGGACCACAGCGGGGCGAAGATCACGGTGCATGCCGACGGCAAGGTGGTCATCGAGGGTTCGCAAGGGATCACGATCGACTCCTCCGGGTCCGACATCGACCTGACGGGCAACAAGATCTCGCTCAAGGCCACGGCCGGGGTGAGCGTCGACGGTGGCGGCGGAGCCGTGGACGTCAAGGCCGGCTCGACCCTCAGCCTGACCGGCGCCAGCGCCAAGCTCGAAGGCAGCGGGACGACTGAAGTGAAAGGAGGCGCGCTGTGCACCATCCAGGCGGGGCTGGTCAAGATCAACTGACGCGTCCGTCCGGGCGGGTCGCCGGTCCCCCGCGGGGCCGACGCAGTCGTCGGCTCGAAGGGGGGCGTTGCTGATGCCGGCCGCAGCCAGAGTCGGAGATCCCACCGGGCATCCGGGCGTGATCGGTCCCCCCGGCGTCCCCACCGTGCTGATCGCGGGGATGCCGGCGGCCACCGTCGGGACGCCCCACGTCTGCAGCTTCCCGCCGCCCACCGTCCATCCGCCGTCCGCGATCCTGCCCCCGGGCTGCCCGACGGTGTTGATCGGCGGGATGCCCGCCGCCCGGATGGGTGACGTGGCCGGCTGCGGCGCCCCGATCGTCATGGGCGCCCTCACCGTGATGATCGGAGGATGACGACCATGCCAGTGCCCGAACGCGACATCGACTTCGTCGGAGCCGGCTGGAGCTACCCGCTCGGCACCGACGCGACCGGCGGCGTCGCTCTGGTCACCCGCGACCGCGAGATCGAGCAGGCGATCCGGTTGATCCTCGGCACGGCCGTCGGCGAGCGGCCGATGCGCCCTGAGTTCGGGTGCCGGATCCATGATCATGTCTTCAACGCCGCGTCCTCGGCCACCGCCGGGCAGATCGCCTACGACGTCCGTCAGGCCCTGGATCGGTGGGAGCCGAGGATCGAGGTCCTCGACGTCGGCGTCAGCTTCGACGCGATGACCATCGGCGTGCTGTACATCGACATCAACTACTCGATCCGCAGCCTCAACGACCCGCGCAATCTCGTCTTCCCGTTCTACGTCATTCCCTCGACCGCGGACGCGATCGAGCCCACCGCACTGCCCGGAGGTGCCTGATGTTGCCCGCACCCAACCTCGACGACCGGGGCTTCCAGGATCTGGTGGACGACGCGAAGCGGCTCGTCCAGCAACGTTGTCCGACCTGGACCGACCACAACGTGTCCGACCCCGGCGTCACCCTGATCGAAGCCGTCGCCCAGATGGTCGACCAGCTGATCTATCGGCTCAACCGGGTGCCGGACCGCAACTACGTCAAGTTCCTCGAACTCATCGGCGTCGAGCTCCGTCCCCCCGCGGCCGCCCAGGGGTCGGCCACGTTCTGGTTGTCGGCGCCGCAACCGCAGGCGGTCACCGTCCGCGCCGAGAGTCAGGTGGCCACCCCCCGCACCGACGTCTCCGACCCGGTCACCTTCAGCACCACTGCCGAATTGTCGATCGTCCCGTGCTCCTTCGCCAGGGTCGCCATGCAGCCGAACAAGTCCACGCCCGTCGACACCACGGTGTCGCTGGGCCGGGACGGGTTCCGCGCCTTCAGCCCGACACCGGCTGTCGGGGACGCGCTGTTGATCGGCTTGTCGGACGCCGTCCCGTCCTGCGCCGTCCTGATTCGGCTCGACTGCGTGCTGTCCGGACGCGGCGTCGACCCGCGGCGACCCCCGCTGGTCTGGGAGGCCTGGACCGATGACGGGTGGATCCCTTGCGACCTCGACAGTGACACCACGGGCGGCTTGAACAAGCCCGGCGACGTGATCCTGCACGTGCCGGGGGCCCACCGGGCCTCGGTGATCGCCCGGGAGCGTGCCGGTTGGGTCCGGTGCCGGCTGGTCACCGCGGCGCCCGACCAACCGACCTACGTCGACTCCCCCACGATCCTCGGCATCGAAGCGCACACCATCGGGGGTACCGCCCCGACCATCAACGCAGAGAGGGTGAGCGGTGAGATCCTCGGGCGTTCGGACGGTACGCCGGCGCAGCGGTTCTCCCTCCAGCGTCGTCCCGTGGTCGCCTCGGATGCGCCCCGCACGCTGACCGCCCTGGTCGCGGACGGCGCCCAGCTGTGGACCGAGGTGCCGCACTTCGCGCAGTCCGGGCCTGGGGACAAGCACTTCCGGATCGACGCCTACGCCGGCGAGGTCCAATTCGGCCCAGCCCTGCGGGGTGCCGACGGCGAGCTCCAGCGCCACGGAGACGTCCCGCCGATCGGTGCGGTGCTGCGTCTGGACGCCTACCGCTCAGGCGGCGGCCGGGCCGGCAACGTGGCCCGCGGCCAGGTTCGGGTGCTCAAGACCAGCGTCCCGTACGTGTCCCGGGTCGAGAACCGAACCCCGGCGACCGGTGGCGCCGAGGCCGAGACCCTGGCCGACGCGAAGGCCCGAGGCCCGCTGCTGCTGCGGTCCCGCGGGCGGGCGGTGACCGCCGAAGACTTCGAGGAGCTCGCCCGGGACGTGGCGCCGGATGCCGCGCGGGTGCGGTGCGTCCCCGAGAACGGAGTGGCGGCCGGGGTCCGCTTGCTCGTGGTGCCGCACGTGTCAGGCGACGACCTCGGCCGGATCGAGCGCGCCGACCTCGACCCTCCCTGGCAGGTCCTTGAGCGGATCAGCAACAGCCTCGACGAACGCCGCCTGGTCGGCACGCGGCTGCTGGTCCAGCCGCCGGACTATCTGTGGTTGACGGCGGTCGTCCGGCTCAGCGCCCGACCACGGTTCGATCCCGGCGACCTGCGGAACGACGTGCTGCGGGCCCTGTACCGCCTGTTCCATCCCCTGGTCGGCGGTCCGGACGGGACCGGCTGGCCGTTCGGCCGTTCGGTGCAGTCCCAGGAGGTGTACGCAGCCCTCGCCAGAATCCCCGGGGTGGACATGTCACGCACCGTCGATGTCGCCCTGTTCCCCGCTGAGGTCGACACCGGCACGCGCGGTGCCGCCGTCGAACGGCTGGACCTGCCGGACACCGGCTTGATCTACTCGTTCGACCATCAGGTGAAGGTCGTCCAATGATTCCTGACAGCCGCACCGTCCCCGTCCAGCCGCCCAGAGGCGAAGGGGCCCTGCCATGCGCGGGATGATTCCGGAGCTGCTGAGTCCCCATCCCTTGACCGAGACCCTGCCGTCCCTGCTGCGGGAGGACCCGTTCGCGGAGAGCTTGTGCGCCAGTTTCGACGAACTGCTGGCCCCGGCGATCCTCAGCTTGGATACCTTCGTCGCCTACCTCGATCCGGAGACCACCCCCGACGACATGCTGCCGTGGCTTGCTCAGTGGCTGGGCCTCGGCAGCGACCTGGACGTGAACCAGCCGCCACAACGCCACGAACTGAAACTCGCCAGTTCCCTCAACGCCGCCCGAGGCACCCGCCGCAGCCTTCAACTCCTCGTCGAGAATGCGCTCGGGATGCCGGCGGAGGTCACCGATTCCGGGGGTGCCCGCTGGTCGCCCACCCCGGGGGGAGAGCTGCCGGGCGAGCCGGAGCCGGCCGTCAGGATCGTGGTTCATCCGCCCAGCGGTGTCGCCGTCGATCTCGATCGGCTGGACGCGCTGATCAGGTCGGTCAAGCCGGCCCACGTTCGGCATACGGTGTCGGTTCAGCCGTAATGCTCAAGCCAGGTTGTCCAGCCCGCACGACAGGTCTTGCCGTTGGCATCCGGACTCAGCGCAGAGAGGCCTCGCATGGACTATCGGCTTGGCATTGATCTCGGCACGACAACCCTCGTCGCGGCCGCTGCGCCCGTCGGCGCCCCCGTCGAACTGGTGAACCTCGGCGCGCCGGGCCCGACGGTCACCGTGGCCAGTCTCCGTGACCCCACCCTCACTGCCGTGGAGGCGTCGGCAGCACTCCTGCGGCTGGCCCGGGATCGGGCCGCGGCTCAATTCGGCGGACCGCCGAGCGAGATCGTCCTCGCCGAGCCCGGCTACTGGAGCGAGCCGGAGCGGGCCGCGTTCGACCAGGCCGTCGATCTGGCCGACCTCGGCCCGCTGCGCCGCCTCACCCAGGCCGAGGCGGCCGCCGCCGGCTATGCCGCGCAGGCTCGTCTGCCGATCGGCGCTCGGATCGCGGTGTTCGATCTGGGCGCCGGCTCGTGCGAGGCCACCGTCCTGGAACGCGTCCCCACTGGCTTCACGATCCTGGGCAGCGTGGGCGGGCCGCACCCGTCCGGCAACGACGTCGACGAAGCGGTCTACCGGTTCATCCTGGGCGGGCTCGGCGACCGTGCTCGCGACCCGAACAACCCTGCCTTGTTGGCCTCGGTCCGCCTCGCCGGCGTGGCGGCCAAGGAAGAGCTGTCGACCCGGACGCAGGTCGAGCTGCCACTGCCGGCTCTCCACACGATGGTGCGGCTTGGTCGGCCCGAGCTGGAGTCACTGGTCCGCGGTCCGCTGCGCGACGGGATCGCCATGGTCACCCAGGTGTTGCGGGAGGCCGGCGTCGCCGCCACGGACCTGACCGCGATCGTCGCGGTGGGCGGGTGTTCCAGGATGCCGATTGTGGCGGCCCTCCTGGACAAGGAGTTCTCGATCCCGATCGCGGTGAGCAGCCGGCCGGAACTGGCCGTCGCGCTGGGTGCCGCTGGGGGCAGTGACGCTCCCGCCCCGATCGCGGCACCCCCTCCGCCGGTTGTCCCCACGCCGGTTGCCCCCACGCCGGTTGCCCCCATGCCGGTTGCCCTACCGCCGGCGGCCCCACCGCCGGCCCCGGCTGCCGTGCCGATCGCCGTGCCGATCGCCGTCCCCCCACGGCCGGTCCCCCCGCCACCTCCGGCTCGCGGCCCGGTCGTCCCGGTGGTCCCGGTGGTCCCCGTCGCCACTGTTCCCCCCGTCGCCCCGGTCGCCCCGGTCGCCCCCGTCGTCCCCGTCGCCCCCGTCGTCCCCGTCGTCCCGCTCGCCCCCGTCGACCCGGACCAGACGACGCCACGGAACCGGATCCTCTCCGCTGCCCCCCTCGCCGAAGCCGCCAGTCAGGTGCCCCCGCCGCCGCGGGGCACTCCGCTGCCGGGGTACGCCCCACCTCCCGGGCCGGACGGCGGGCGCGGCGCGGGCGGGCACGTCCCACGTCGGGCCGGACCCGCCGAGGACGCAGGGCCCCGCAAGCGGCTGTTCCTGATCATCGCCGGCGCAGTGGTGCTGACTGTGGCGTTGGCGGGCGTGGTCTTCGCCCTCCTCCCGCTCGGCCGGCAGCCCCTGGCTGCAACCTCCACCACACCGCTGCCGTCGACGATCACGTCATCGTCGACGAGCAGCACGTCGCCCCCGACCAGCACCACGCCGTCGAGCACCACGCCGTCCACCACCACCTCGGGGCAGTCGCTGCCCACGGCGGCTGCCCTGCCGCAGAGCGTCGTCGTGGTCCCGATGCGTCGCGGTTCCGGGACGGGCGAAGCGCTGTACCTGGTCGACAACGAGCGCACGCTGCCCCGGGTCACGTTGCCCGCGCCGGCCGGGAACACCTCCAACCCGTTGATGCAGCCCAGCCGCGGCACCATCATCTACATCCACCAGGGCGTGCTGCGGGTGATGGCCTCCGACGGCTCGGGAGACCGCAGGCTGTTCAAGGGCGTCCCAGCCGGCTGCGACCACGTGCTGCACGCGTCCTGGGCTCTGACGAACCCGAACGTGCTCCTGATCAGCTGCCGGCTCACCCCGTCCACCATGACGCTCTCGGTGATCAATCTGGAGGGGAAGCTGATCCGCCGGCTCACTACGGGGAAGAAGGTGATCGGGGACTTCAGCGTCTCACCGGACGGCAGGACGGTGGTCTACTGGGCGAGCGACGACCCGAAGGCGCAGGGCGGCTCGCTCTATACCCTCCCGCTCACCGGCACCCGGGCACCCACGCGGCTGACCCAGTCGCCGGCCGGGGTCGACTCCTACCCTGCCTGGTCGCCCGATGGGACGAAGATCGCCTTCAGCCGCCGACTGGCCGACGGCTCCCCCCAGGGCAACCTCGACGTGTTCGTGATGAAGGCCGACGGATCGGGAACCAGAGCCGTGGCCACGACTCCGGCTGTGGACTTCAAGGCGGTCTGGTCGCCGGACAACCGGAACCTCCTGATCATCTCGAATCGGACGACGCCCTCCGGCAAGGCCGGGAAGTACTACGACCTCTGGCTGACCCGAGCCAGTGACGGGAAGGTCCTGAGGCAGCTGGGACTCAAGGCCGAGCGGATCACCCGTCCCTTCTGGACCTTGCGCTGAGCTCGTCCCTCGCGGCTGTGGTCGGCTTACCAGCCTCGCTTGGCTGGGGCAGACCGCAGGCACGCTCCGCGAAGAGCGGGGGCCAGGTGCTGGTCGTCTTGCCGGGATTCGTGACCCTGAAGTCGCAACGATCGCAGCCCCACGCCAACGTCTTGGTACGGGTGAGTCCGACGCCGAGGGCCTCGAACAACACGTAGTCCAGGTCGCACAGGTAGGGCGTGAGTTCGTCGGCCTGCTGGGCGTGCAGGTAGTTGACGATGGCGCATTGGGTGGCGTCGAGTCCGAAGTCGAAGGGCTGCCCGTCTCCGTCCACGACCTGGTACTTGAAGTTGTCGGGATAGCTGTGTTCGGCGAACCAGCGGGCCTTCTTCTCCGCATTCGCTTTGATCATCGACCGGCCCATCGAGAGGCGCACCCGGTGGGGGATACGGCCGTACAGCTTCTGGACGCTGTAGTGGATCACTTCTCCGGCGTCCTCCAGCGAGCCGCCGTGTCGTTGGACCACCCGGTACAGCGCGAGGGCCCAGGGCGCCAGCATCAGGGACATCGACTCCGGATTGCTGCCGCCGCCGAGGTCGGGCAGCCCGGGGATCAGCGTCCGGTATTCCTGGAGGATCTCGCGTCGCATCACCGAGGCGGTCCGGGCCCCGAACCGCTGGGTCAAGACGGTGGTGTGGAGGTTCAGGAGTTGGAGCGGCACCTCCTGGGCGAAGAGGCGAGGGTCGAAGCGCAGCCGAGTTGTCCCCGGCCCGACCGGGGCATCGATCACGATGCTCTTGGTGAGCCTTGTCATCGTCCTCATCTCCTCATTGAGGTACTGGATCAATGACCACACAGAACTCCAGCGCACGGAGTCCATCAACTTGCACCAACTTCAGGCTACGCCCAGGGCCGGTGAGCTGAGTCCCGCTCAGCGGATCAGGCCGAGATCGGCCCACGCTCTGGCCTGCTCCCGTCGCGCGGCGGCGACCGCAGCCTGATCGCCGAGCCTGGTACTGCATTCGATCACCAGGTCCCACGACGAGTCGTGATACGGGTCCAGGGCTGTGGAGCGGAGCGCGCACTCGAGAGCGGTGAGCGGATCGTCCGCCTGCAGCGCCTCGACGGCGGCCGCCAATGCGACGGCGGCGGCGAGCCGGCGCAGCCGGTCGCGCTCCCCGACCACCCACTCCGCCGGTCCGGCTTCCGGCAGCAGGTCTCCGGCGTACAGCTCGAGCGCTGCGGAGCGGAGGTGCAGCGCGGGCAGCCCCGAGCTGTGGGACGCCTCGCTCACCAGGCGCTCGAACGATCTCAACTGATCCTCGGCATCAGGCAGGGCCAGCACATAGGCCTCGCCGTGGCGTCGTAGCGTCTCCTTGCCCAAGCCGGCCGTCGCCAGGCACTGTCGAATGCTGGAGACGGCGACCTGGAGACTCCGGATTCCGGAGGCCAACGTCACGTCCGGCCACAACCTGTCGACGAGCTCCTCCCGGTGAATGAGCCGCCCATGATGCAACGCCAGCAGCATCAGCAGCGAGCCGGCTCTGGGTCGCAGTTCGCGCCAGCCCAGTTCACGTCCGTCGACGGTCAGCGAGAACCGTCCCAAGCAGACCAGCGCGACCGGCCCTCGCGCCGGGGGCAACGGATCGACCGCAGGATCCGGCACCTGCTCGGGAACGCCGGTCGGCTGGATGGTGGCGGGCCGAGCCGCCAGCCTGCCGGCCCAGAACCGAAGTGCCGGTGCGCCGAGACCGCCGGCGAGGTTCGCGGCCCGGGCGAAGGTGGCTGCGGCAAGGTCCTCACGGCCGGCCTGGGCGAATCCGACGCCGACGGCCAAGGACGTGAGGCACTGGGTCCACGGGTCGTGCTGGCGTTCCAGGGTGTCGAGGAGCTCCACCGCGGACGCGACCCGCCACGGCGTGGGCGCCACGGCCAGCAGCATCGCGGACTCCAGTCCCCGGGCGATCCGCGCCAGCCACGGCCAGCCGTCCACCTCTGCCTCGAGCACGATCGACTCGACCTTGGCGGCGCCCATTTCATCGGCACCGCGCAGCAGGTCGATGAAGCGTTCCGCCAACCTGGTCGCGAGACTGGACCAGCCGCCCCCCGGGTCGGACCGGGCACAATCGGACGCGGCCTGGTCGAGATCGCCCGTCAGCATCAGCCGGATCACGCGGGCCAGGGGGTCGCTGACCGCTGCCGTGGCCGTCCGGGTCAGCGCGCGGAGTTGCTCGGACACCCCGGACGGCCCGGGCCGGGCCGGGAACGGCGCCACCTCCCCGTCCAGCCAGATCGCCACCGAGTGGCGCTCCTGGGCGCAGAGCCGACTGAGGTGGGGATCATCCAGGAGCCCCTCCGCTCGCCGATACGCCGCCACCGCTTCGGCCAGGTGCCCGCGCCGGGCCAGCAGTCGAGCCCCGGCGAGAATCAGGCCGGGATCATCGGTGGGCACCCCCGGTAGCGACAGCATGCCAAGAAGTCCGTCGTCACTGACCACCGTGAGCGCCGCCGGATGGAGCAGGCGCGCCACCGAACCCCAGTCCTCGGCCCGTGCGTAGGCGTGGACGGCTGCGCCGATCCGTCCAGCGTCCTCCAGCAATTGTCCGCTTCGCAGGTACTGCTCCCGCGTCGCGCGGCCACCGAACTCGTCGAACAGCAGTGCCTCGAGCTGCGCCTGCAGGACCTGGTGGTAGCGATAGGTCAACCCGCCGTCGGTCGAGGTCGTAAAGAACTGCTCCTCCTCCAACGCCGCAAGCCTGCCGGCACTCCCGGACGTGCCGAGCAGGTCATCGCACAGGTCCCCGGTCAGTACCCCCAAGGTCGAGGTCAGCATCAGGAACCGACGACGGTCCTCCTCCAGCGAGCCGAGTACGTTACGGGCCAGGTACGACCGGACGAGGCGGGACCGTCCATTCAACTCGTCGATGGCTCGTTCCCGTTCCGCGCGGCCCAGCTGGGCCGTCGCGAGGTGGAAGAGGTGCAGCCCGGCTGCCCAGCCGCCGGTCCGTCGGGTCAGCGCGGCGGCGCCTTCCGGCGAGAGCGGTGCGTCATACACCGTGGCGAACAGCTGCTCGACCTCCCACGACCGGAAGCGCAGGTCGTCGCTGTCCAGCTCGATCAGTTCGCCCGACACGAGCAGCCGCGACGTGTTCAGCATCGGTGGTCGGCGGCTCCCCAGGAGGATCGTGACTCCCCGTGGCCGCATCGTGACAAATGTCCCCAGGGCACGTTCCGCCGGCGTTCCGGCGACCTCGTGCAGGTCGTCGATGATCAACTGCACAGCCCGCGGTGCGGCATCGAGCGCCGTGATCAGGTCGGCGATCCGCCCTCCGGCCGCAGCGTTGATGAGCTCGTGGTCGGCCAGGGCGGCGCCCAGCGTGTGGGCCAGATGCCGAGTGAGACTGATTTCGCTGTTGTCCTCCGGTCCCAAGCGATACCAGGCGCAGGGGCCCCGTGCCGCGGCCAGATGACTGAGCAGAGTGGTCTTTCCCGAGCCCGGCGGACCCAGCACAAGGGCCACGGACACCGGCCCTTGCGTCCCGGGCTGAAGCGCGGCAGCCCGCGCCTCCAGACGGTCCCGGATCAGCCCGCGTTGGTCTGGTCGGCGCAACTTTTCCAGGAAGACGAAAACATCCATGGTCTTCAGCCCGTCGCGTCACGGTTCAACGCGCCCGACGCTACTCCCGGCACGCGCCCTCCTCACAGGCCCTTCAGGAACTTCGTATGACCTTTCAGTACTTCTGCTCCCGGCGGGGAGCTGGAGGTTGCCCCCCGATTCGCCAGGTGTTGCCGCTGTGGCAAGGCCGGACGCCAGCCACGCGTCTGGCAAATCGTCCTCAGCAGTGATGCCGCGTGGTTGTAGAATCAGCCATGGCTGAGGACGGATGACATGACGTTCTACTGCGGTCAATGCGGGGCGATCGCCACCGAAGGCACCACGTTCTGCGGCACGTGCGGCGCCCAGCTCCTCCAACCAACTCAATCCGGAGACCTTGGCGGCCCGACCGGCGCTGACCCGAGGCGCCCGGGTGCGCAGATGCCGCCACCAGGCCTCGGTCCTCCTCCGAGTCCCCGCCAGAACCCCCTGGGGAGCCGTCGGGGGCTGTGGGCCATCGTGGCTGCCGCGACCGGGGTCGCGCTGATCGCCGCAGCGGGAGGGGTGTGGTGGTGGTCACAGCGCAGCCAGACACCGGCGTCGACCGCCACTCCGACATCGACGACCGCTTCTCCCCCCACCTCGGAACCCACCCCAAGCCCGTCCACCACTGAGGAACCCCGCTCTCCTGCCACCCGGGTGCGAAGCACGATCGACCTGAAGGGGGAGCCCCACGGGGTCACGGTCGACCCTGAACGGCACCAGGTGTTCGTGACCGACTACAAGAACGGGGTCGTCCTCGTCATCGACCTGACCTCACAGCGGGTGGTGAAGCGGATTCCGGTCGGCAAGAATCCCGAGAGCCTCGCCTTCGACGCCGGCTACGAGCAGTTGTACGTCACCGCGGGCGGCCAGGGTGACCTGGTCGTCATCGATCCGACGTCGCGGGAGGTGGTCGACACACTGGCCATCGGTGCCGGACCGCTCCGGGTTTCCGCCCACCCCGGCGGAGACTCCATGCTGGTCGCCAGTCAGGCTGAGGCCACCGTCACGGTGGTCAGTACCGCCACCCACCAGATCACCGCCACCATCCCGACCGACCCGAAGCCGCAGGGAGTCGCGGTGGACGAACAGGACGGGATGGCGTTCGTCACCCACTGGCAGAGCAACCGGATCTCGGAAGTGAACCTGGCCAACAGCTCAGTCGAAGGTCGCCTCACCCTGAAGCAGGGCACCAATGGCATCGCCATCGATCCGCTGAGTCGCTCCCTGTGGGTCACCAACTGGGATGACGGCACCGTCAGCGTCGTGGACCTGGCTTCCAGGCGGACGAGCCACACCGTCCGCGCCTGCACGCATCCGGCACGCGTCGCCGTCGACTCCACCGCCGGGGCGGCCTATGTCACGTGCAACGGGGCCGGGAAACTGGCCGTGATCAACACCACCTCGGGGGTACTCATCGCGACACCCGGCGTCGGGTCCAAGCCGACCGGTGTCGCCGTGGACCCGACAACGGGCTTCGTCTACGTGACCAACTTCGGTTCCGGCAAGCTGTCCGTCCTTCAGCCGTCCTGAGGCGGGCCACGGGCCGGGGCACTACCGCTCGCTTTGCCCCAGTCCGGCGCCGCGGGCGATGACGATGGCCTCCGAGCGGCGGCTGACCTGCAGCTTGGCGAAGATCGATGACCCCTCCAGGCCGCCCAACCAAACAACCACCTGTCCGGGATTCGGGGTCGACCTCACACCCGAGCCTGGTGGCTACCCTTCGGCCAGCTGCGCGGCTCGCTGGTGGGACACGCCCATCACCGTGCCGACATCCCGGACGGACAGGCCTGCGTCGCGCAGCGAACGGACCGCGCGACGCGACGCCCGGGCCGCCCGGTTGCGAGCTTCCGCCTCCGCCTTGCGGGCGCTCTCGGCCTCCGCGACAGCCTCCTGGTACTCGACCGGCAGGACCGGCACGACGACCAGGTCGAACCCGCCGGACGGAAGCCCGGCCTGGTAGGCGATCGCCTCGCGCAGGTCGTCGGCGACCTGGTCGAGCCGGCGCACCTGGGAGACGCATCCGGCCTCGGCGCATTCGGTCACCCACCAGCCCGAACGGACGCGCTCGGCTGTGATCGTGAACGTGCGGCTCATCGCCACCACCCCTTCCCGCCGAACACGTCGGCGAACTGGTCGAAGAACTTGCGGGCCGTCAGGTCGTCAACCTCGGCGTGCCTGCCCAGCGTGCGACTGGTGCCGCCGATGCGGACCGCCGAGTGTCGTGTCAGCTCGATGACCTCGAATGGCAGGCCACGTCGGTCGGCCTCGGCCTTGAGCCTCCTGAGCACATCCCGTCGCTTCACGCCTGCAAGTCTAGTAGACACTAGACAGTCAAGTCTAGGACGGACTAGACATCATCGGGTGATCTCGCAGTGAACCAAACCTCGACTCACCGCAATCGCAGGCCGACGACCCGAACGACCCGAGCAGGTTCGCCGTCCCCGCGCTTGCGGGGGGCAAGCATCACCGACGCGTGGTTGCTGCAGGGACGTGCTCGACTCCGCGTTCGTCCTTTCGTCGTCGGGCTCACCTCCGCCGTGCGGGGCGGAGCGCTTGTGAGCTCGTGCCGTGGTGCCCATGCGCTCCAGAGCAGCACCGCCACCCGCGATGCCACGAATGTTTGCCAGCCCAGCTCGCTCGCTGAGCGCGGCCGGCCAGCCCGTAGTCGATCGTGGCGATCGGCGAACCCTGGCTGACAGCTTCGTCCTCGGCCACCAGCAGGTGGATGACGCCACCGACCGGGGCCGGGACCTCGACCGAGACCTTGTCCACCTGGACCTCGGCGAGCAGTTGGCCCTCGCTGACGCGCTGGCCCTGGCTGACGAACCAGGTCGACACCACGCCCTCGGCGGTGGGCCGCTCCTTCGACAGGCTGGGGAACCGGACCTCCGTCATGCGCCCACCACCTTCCGGATGGCCGCCTCGATCCGGTCGTGCCGCGGCAGGATCGCGTACTCCAACGCGTGGGCGTAGGGGACGGGGACGTCCGGGTTCGCCACCCGGGCGACCGGCGCCTTGAGCAGCGTCGGATCCACGTCGGTGACCGAGGCGACCACCTCGCCGGACAGGCCGAAGGACAGGTAGTCCTCATCGACGACGACCAGCCGTCCGGTCTTGGCGACCGAGGCGAGGATGGCGTCCCGATCAAGCGGGACGAGGCTGCGCAGGTCGAGCACTTCGACGTCGATCCCCTGTTCGGCAAGGGCCTCGGCAACGTCCAGGCAGTGGTGCACCGACAGCGACACGGTGACCACGGTGACGTCCGAGCCCGGACGGGCGACCGCCGCCTTGCCGATCGGTACCTCGTAGGCCCCGGCCGGCACGTCCGCGATCGAACGCGGGTTCTTGACCATCCACGGCAGCCCCATCACTCCCTTGTGGAACATGTAGACCACCGGGTTGTCGTCCCGGATGGCCGCGGTCATCAGTCCCTTGGCGTCGTAGGGGTTGCTGGGGACGACGACCTTCATCCCGGGGAGGTGCGCGAACGTGCCCCACAGGCATTGGCTGTGTTGCGGACCGTCGGAGTAGCCGCCGCCGACGGCCATGGTGAGCACCATCGGCACCTTGACGTTGCCGCCGGATTCGAAGCCGATCTTGGCCATGTGGTTGTAGATCTGGTCCAGGCAGACGCCCATGAAGTCGGAGAACATCAGTTCAGCGATGGGTCGCAGGCCCTCGGTGGCCGCCCCGATGGCCAGGCCGATGAAGCCGGTCTCGGAGATCGGGGTGTCGAGGATCCGGCTGGGACCGTACTTGTCCAGCAGGCCGGTCGTGGAGGAGAAGATGCCGCCGTACGCGCCGACGTCCTCACCCAGGTAGAAGACGGACGGGTCGCGGGCCATCTCCAGGTCGATGGCCTCGACCATGGCCTTGGACGTGGTGAGCCGGTGGACCATCGGCGTTTCAGTGATTGTCATGGCGTCCTCCCTCAGACGAAGACGTACTCACCGGCCGTGGCCGGATCGGGAATCGGGCTGGCCTTGGCGAACGCGATGGCGTCCTCGACCCGCTCGCTGGCCGCAGCCTTGAGGCGCGCGACGTCGTCGGTTGCCAGGACGCCGTCGGTGATCAGCTGCTGCGCGTACCGGGGGATCGGATCACGTCCGGCCACCTCCGGCAACTCGGGACGGTAGCCCTGGGCGTCGCCCTCGAAGTGCCCCCACATCCGCAACGTGTGAACCTCGATGAGGCTCGGACCCTCACCGGCGCGGGCACGCGCGACCGCGCGTCCGGCTGCGGCATGGACGGCCTCGACGTCGTTGTCCTCCACCCGCTCACCTGGGATCCCGTACCCGGCGGCGCGGGCGGCATTGGTGGGGATCGACGTGGACGCGCTGCGGGGAACCGAGATTCCCCAGTCGTTGTCCTCCACGACGAAGACGACCGGCAGCTTCCACAACGCCGCCAGGTTGAGCGACTCGTGGAAGCCGCCCTGATTCGCCGCCCCCTCGCCGGTCACCGCGACCGCGATGGCACCGTTGCCCTTGCGTTGGAAGGCGAACGCCATCCCCAACGCCGGCGGGTAGCCCTCGGCGATGATGCCCGAGCACGAGAAGTGGGTCTCCGGGTCGAACAGGTGCATGTGCCCACCCCGGCCGCGCCCGAGACCGTCCACCCGTCCGAAGATTTCGGCGGTCATCGCCCGGAGGTCCATCCCATGGGCGATCGCCAGGTGGTGGGGCCGGTGCGTCGCGGTGAGAGCGTCAGCGGTGGTCAGGTGTGCGCAGACGCCTGCGGCGACCGGCTCCTGCCCCGCCGACAGGTGCATTTCTCCCGGGACCAGCCCCTTCCCGATGTCGAAACCGGGACCCTTGTCCGCGTGGTATTCCCGGAGGATCGCCTCCTCGTAGGTGCGGCACAGAACCATGGTCTCGTACAGGCTGAGACGCAGTTCCGGGGCAAGGAGGAGTCCCGACGATTGCGGGATCGGTGGCGATGAGATCGTTGACATGATGCCTCCCGTGGCCTCTCGTCCGATGCCTTCACTATGCGCCTGCGGGGCGCGAAGTGGTAGGGGTGAGGGGACGCCCGCAGCTTGGGGCGGTCTGTGCGGTGGGGGCGCCGGACGACTCAGCTGACGACCGTCACCGCGGAGGCCCGGTCCGTGTCTTCGTTGGCGAGTTGTCCCGAGCCGTTGCTCCCCCAGCAGGAGACGCGGCCTGCTCGGTCGACCGCGCAGGTGTGCAACCATCCGGTGGCGAGGGCGGTGACATCCGTGAGGCCGGTGACGACGACGGGTGAAGTACGCTCATCGGTGGTGCCGTCGCCGAGCGCACCGAGGTCGTTGGAGCCCCAGCATTGGACGTTGCCGTCCTGGGTGAGTGCGCAGGTGTGTGACCCTGCAGCGGCGAGGGCGGTCACGTCCGAGAGGCCACCGACGGTCACGGGTTTGGTGCGCTCATCGGTGGTGCCGTCGCCGAGCTGCCCCGAATAGTTGGCGCCCCAGCAGCGGACGCTGCCGTCCTGGGCAAGGGCGCAGGTGTGTGACCCTGCAGCGGCGAGGGCGGTCACGTCCGAGAGGCCACCGACGGTCACGGGTGGTGCGGACATCGGTGGTGCCGTCGCCGAGCTGCCCCGAATCGTTGGCGCCCCAGCAGCGGACCTTTCCTTTCAGCGTGAGGGCGCAGGTGTGAGCCGCGCCGGCGGCGAGCGCGGTGACGTCCGAGAGGCCACCGACGGTCACGGGTTCGGTGCGCGCATCGGTGGTCCCGTCGCCGAGCTGCCCCGAATCGTTGGCGCCCCAGCAGTGGACCTGGTCGTCGGCGGTGAGGGCGCAGCTGTGAGCCCCCCGGCCAGGAGGACGTCGGCGGGGCCATCGACGGGTCTGGTGCGTTGGTCGGTGGTGCCGTCGCCGAGCTGGCCTTGGTTGTTATTCCCCCAGCAGTGGACGGTGCCCTCTCTGGTCAGCGCGCAGGTGTGGAAATCTCCGGCTGCGAGGGCAGTGACGTCGGTGAGGCCGGAATCGACGGGTCTGGTGCGCTGGGTGGTGGTGCCGTCGCCCAGCTGGCCTTGGTTGTTATTCCCCCAGCAGTGGACGGTGCCCTCTCTCGTCAGCGCGCAGGTGTGGAGATCTCCGGCTGCGAGCGCGGTCTCGTCGATCAGACCAGTGTCGAGAGGGGTGGTGCTCTGGGAGGTGGTGCCGTCGCCCAGTTGTCCGTTGCTGTTGTTCCCCCAGCAGTGGACGCGGTCGTCACGGGTGAGCGCGCAGGTGTGTGAACCGCCGGCGACGACGGCGGTGACACCGGAGAGGCCGGTGGTGCCGCCTTCGCCGTGGCCGGAGTAGGTGGCACCCCAGCAGCTGACGTTGCCGTCCTGGGTGAGTGCGCAGGTGTGCGAGCCGCCAACGGCGAGGGCGCTCCCATCGGTCAGGTCGGTGACGGCGACGGGCTTGGTGCGCTCGTCAGAAGTGCCGTCGCCGAGTTGGCCGGAATAGTTGGCGCCCCAGCAGTACACGGTGCCGTCCTGGATGAGTGCGCAGGTGTGGTCACCTCCGGCGGCAAGGGCGCTCACGTCCGTGAGGCCGGTGTCGGCGACAGGCTTGGTGCGCTCGTCAGAGGTGCCGTCGCCGAGTTGTCCGGAATTGTTAGCGCCCCAGCACCGGGCGCGCCCGTCCCACAACCGCGCGCAGGTGTGCGAGTCTCCTGCGGCGAGCGCGGTCACGCCGTCGAGACCCTTGACAGTCACCGCCTCGGTGCGCTGGGAGGTGGTGCCGTCGCCGAGTTGCCCGTAGTCGTTGTTGCCCCAGCAGCGGACTCGGCCATCTTCGGTCAGCGCGCAGGTGTGCGACCCTCCTGCGGCGAGCTCGGCCACACCGCTGAGGCCAGTGACGGGCCCCGGGTTGGCGCGTTCAGTGGTCGTGCCGTCGCCGAGTTGTCCCGAATCGTTGGCCCCCCAGCAGGTGGCCCCGCCATCCTGGGTGACTGCGCAGGTGTGCCCCCTTCCGGCGGACAAGGCGGTCACGCCGGTGAGGCCGGTGACGACGGGCCTGGCACGCTGATCGGTGGTGCCGTCGCCGAGTTGCCCTGAGCTGTTGTTCCCCCAGCAGCGGACCGTGCCGTCCTGGGCAAGCGCACAGGTGTGCGACCCTCCCGCGGCGAGGGCGGCCACGCCGTTGAGGACACCAGCCCAGCGGACTGCGATCAAGGTGCCGGCCACGACGATCAGCACGGCTGCACCGATTGCGACCAAGAGCCACCGCTTCTTGACATCGACGGGCGGTGCCACCGCTGGGACGGGGGGCAAGTCGGCGGCCCGACTCGGCGCCTCGGAAGGACTCCGCAGTTGCCTGGGGGGATTCATTGCTCCCGACGGTGCCCCACTGTCCGCACCAGCGGTCAACCGCGCTCTCTTGTCGTCCACCAAACGCTGGAGAGCCGCGTTGTGTGGATCGACCTCTGGGGTCGTTGGAGAAGACACGGAGCCGCGCAGGACGGTTGCGGCACCGTCCACTTCTGCGGAAGAAGACCCGCTGTTCGCACCAGCCGTCAACCGCGCTCTCTTGTCGTCCACCAAACGCTGGAGGGCCGCGTTGTGTGGATCGACCTCTGGGGTCGTTGGAACGGGCACCGGTACCGAGCCGCGCGGGACAGTGGCATTCCAGTCCTGATCGGGAGCCACGTCTGGACCTGTCGGGGCCCTCGGCACCTCCGGCTTGGTCGGTGTCGTGACGCGCGTGGCGTCCTCGTCCGCCCTCACCGGGACGACCTGCCGCTCGGGGGGTGGCCCGGCGGTAAGGACGGCCAGTGAGCGTTGAACCTCGCCGGCGGTGGGACGGTCGGTCGGGTCGCTGGCCATCATCCGCCGGATGAGGCCGGCGAACGGTCCGCCGTGCGAGGAGTACGGGGCGGATTCGGTGATCAGCCGGGCCAGCATGCGCATCGAACTGGACGGTTCGGCTTCGCTGGCAAAGGGAGCGTGGCCCTCGATCGCGGCGAACAGCGTGGAACCCAACGAGTAGATGTCAGCGGCCGACGTGACGGCCTCGCCTCTGGCGATCTCGGGAGCCATGAAGGCGACCGAACCGATCATCATCCCGGTGCCGGTAAGGCCCGGATCCCCCGCACTGCGGGCCACGCCGAAGTCCGCCAACTTCGCCACCTGCTGGTCGTCCACCAGGATGTTGGACGGCTTGACGTCCCGATGGATGATCCCGGCCCGGTGGGCTGCTTCCAGGGCTGAGGCGATCTGGGTGCCGATCCGTCCCGCCACAACAGGCTCCAGCCGCTTCTTGGCGCGGATCATCTCCGCCAGCGATCGGGAATCGACGAACTCCATGACGATGTGGGTGCGATCACCGTCGGTGACCAGATCATGCACGGCGACCACGTTCGGGTGGTGCAACGTCGCGGCCAGCCGGGCCTCGCGGACGAGGCGCTCAAGGGCCACCCGATCAGGCGCGGACCCGGACGTCAGGATCCTTTTGATGGCCACCCGGCGTCCCAGCACCAGATCGTCGGCGAGGAAGACCTCACCCATCCCACCGCGGCCCAGCGACGACAACAGCACGTAACGCCCGGCGATCACATCCGCCATGAGCCCCCCTGCCCAGATGGCCGCCCGCTGCCCCACCATGGGCCGGACTTCGAGCGACATGCTAGCGGCCGCCGGTCGTCGGCGGCGCGCGGTTCAGCCGAGGCCGATCCGTACGACCGTCAGGTCGTCGTTGGCAAGTTCGCCTGACCTGCGGGCCGTGGTGAGCGCGGCGTCCAGCTCGGCGTCGGAACCGTCGAGCAGGAGCAACCACACCGGCCTACCCACCTCGTTGCGCCGCAAGGCCCAGGCAGCCACCTCGTCGGTGAGGAGCAGCCACCGGTCTGTTCTGAGGCCGGTGCCGCTGGCGATTCGGACGGCGGGAAGGTGACCCTCCTGCGCCGACACCGATCCCACCAAACTCGGGGAGCCGGCGAATCCAGCACTCGACTCCAGGGGGAAGCCCTCGACGAGCCGAGCACCGGCTGCTTCACTCCGTAGGTGGACGACGATGGAGTCACCGATGGCTGCCGCCTCCCAAGCCACGCCGTTCGCTGTCCGCAGGACACGAAGGCCCACGAAGGTGGCGAACGCACCGGACCGGAGAGCGTCCTCGCCCCACCAGCTGTCGCCGGCGTCGAAGGGTTGGCTCGTGAAAGCGCGCGCGGTGTCCTGCAGGAAGGCGCGCAGGCCGTCGCCGGTGAGCGGCGGACGGACGGAAACGAAGGCGGCCGTGAGCGCCTGGGACCACTCCCTCGCGCCGATCGAACTGGACGCACCATCGCTGATCGCGGCGAGTCCGTGATCGGGTTGCGCCGCGTAGCTGTCCTCGTTGTCATCGGCGGCGTTGCCGTCCTTGGCGCGCGTGAACATGGTGACCCTCAGCGGAGCTGCTGAGAACTGGACTGGCGACCCTGTGGGTGTTGTCAGCGGCCACGCCCCCGGCGCACCCGTCCGCACGTCCTGGGAGGTGATCAGTGGGCGGAGGGTGGGCACCCAACGGCAAGCAGGGCGTCCACTCCCCAGGCGACCGTGAACGCCGCCAGCGCTAGCCCCGCGACGAGCAGTCGGTGACCGACGGGGGTGAACCAGACAGCAGCACCGATCACGGCCAGGGCCGCGCCGGCAACGATCAGCCAGCTGGTCAGGTTGGCCGGCAGCCAGCAGGTGGGCTTCGTTGTCGCCGATGGCGGACGGGGTGGACCAACGGTCGAGTGGGCCGGCTCATCGTTGCGCTCCCCGATGCTCGTACCGACGTTCAGAAACGCCGCCAGGGTCCGGTCTGCGTTGTAGGCGAAGCCGCGTGACTTGGGACGCACGGACAGCCCCAACGACAAGGCGCTCGCGAGCATCGACTCCGGCAGGGGTGAAGACATCTCGTACAACATGGCGGCGCTCGCCCCCGGGAGCTCGGACGGGTCCCACGGGAACAGCAGCGGCGTACTGGGCCGGGCCGGCCCCCCCGGCCCCCCCGCGCGTCGCGTCCCCGGTGGGCCGGCCGCCGCCGCGCGCCCGCGGCGCCCGACCCGGCCGCGGGAAGGCGTCCGGATACTGCGTTACCCACCAGGCGCAGATCGATCCGGCCACATTGAAGGCCCCACACATCGGCGTCCCGCCGCGGGCGATCGGCTCGAGCCAGACCGGAGCATTGATGGTCTGGCCAGGCACTGGTCCCGCGACGCGGTCGATGCGCAGTGGACTGGCTGCCAGGTCGGTCGTGGAGTGCAACCCCAGGGGGTGACTGGTCGGGCCGGTGAGGCAGTGTCCGACGAGTAGCTCACCCTCCGGCCCAGTGGAGTAGCCGACGACGGCGATGTAGAAGTAAGCCCGTGGCGGTTCCCTGGGGGTCTTCACGGATCTCAGGATCAACTCGTAGACCAGCCGATTGAGCTGGTCGGCAACGGCCTGCGCCTTCGATTGCGGGGACCCGGGCAACAACTCGCTCATCGACTCCGACTGGTCAACGAGAAAGAGGATCAGCCCTGGGCTCAACCGGTCGATGCGTCGCTCGTGGCTCATGGCGCCAGCTCCACAACTCGGCCTGAGCCGTTGGCGAGCACGTAGTTCGTCGAGGACTCCACCAACGCCAGGCGGGTGGAATCGATGGCCACCGAAGTGCGGCCATCGAACCAACAACGCTCGGTCGTAGGCACATCACTGCGCACGGTGACCAACAGCGCATCGCAGGGGGGCAGCTGCGGCTCGCCCCTTCGCGGAGATCCGCCGGGCCCGCATTGTGGTGCCACGGCCACGCCGGACTCGGCAGCGATCAGCACCATGTCGTCCGCCAGCCAGGTCCGTGCGGTCGGGCAGGTGGCCACCAACACGGCCCGGCCCCGAGCGTCGACTGGGTAGTGACCCGGCCGACAGCGGATGCGGTCGCCGACGGTGTCGTCAGGGTCCCTGGCCTGCAGGGTAAGACCCCGACAGTCCCGGCTGGCCGAGGGAGTCGGGGTGGCCGAAGCGCTGCTGGTTGGCGGCAGGGGTCCCCGACTGGCGTGGGGTGCGGGTGCGGTGGGCGTGGCGCCGCCGCTCACCGCCGCATCTGCTCCGGGCAGCGACACCGTGACGGCAATCGCGCCGGCGGCCGCCACCAGGGCGGACGCGATCAGTGCCCGCACCACCATGGGGGCCCGGCTCAACCACGCTGCCCCGCTCATCCGGTGCGCCCAACGCGGCTCTCGAAACGGATGAACGAGCCACCGACCCGAAGCACGTCGCCGGACTCGAGAGCAATCTCCGCCGCTTCGGCCACGAGCGCTCCGTTGCGCTCCACGGGGCCATTCGCCCGCATGACCGGTGCCGCGCCCACCTTGAGGCCGACGTGCTCGGCAAGGACTCCCGGAGCAGACAGCAACATCGTGCTCGACGGGTGGGAACCGATGGTCGACCACTCCTGGTCGAGGATGAGTTCCAGGCCTCGACCGCGGCCCTCGATGATGGTGAGCCAATGTCGGCGCAGCAGGCGATCGACCGTGCCGATCGCGCCCCCGATGCAGATACAGGCCAACAGCACTGGGAACAGCGTCCCCAGCGCAAGGGGGGTGATGAGGAGTGCGGTGAAGCCCTCGTCGAGGCTGATGATCCAGGGTTGCGAACTCCAGTGCAGCGCGGCCCCGAGGAATCCCCCGACAGCCCCCCCGTACAACCCCGACAAGACCGCGCGCCTGGACTGACGGATCAGGCCGGCAGCGACCCCGACAGCGACCGCGACGAGAAGCCAGCCCCCGAACAGGAAGCTGAACGGGGCAGGTCCTTCCATGAGATCGCTGTTCCTGCCCACGAACACCTGGAACAACCCCAGGCCGACGAGCGACATGCCCCCGCCCGCAGCGAACCCGGCGGCCGCCTTGACCCGGGCCTGTCGCCAAGCGCCCATGGCAGCACTCGCCATCCCGGAGAGGGCCGCGGTGAGAAATCCGCCGACCAGGATGAGGAAGACGGCCACCCAGTATTGAATCGGGAGCGATTCACCAGCTATGAGAATCACGGATTCGGTCGCGACGGACGCCGTGAGACCCGCCACCAGGCCGGCCATGATGCCAGTAAGGATGGCGTTGCGGCCGAAGAGGCCGACCGCGGGCGCGTCCGACCCGTCAGCCTCGCCGGCCGCCGCAGGCCGCTGCCCGCTGGCGGCTTCCGCCTCCAGCGCAGCGACCGAAGTCGACTCGGCATCGGCCTCGTCGCTCCACCACTGGTTGGCGACGGCCCCTCCCCCGCTGGCGAACCCACCCGGGGCGAGGGCTGCGCTGGGGGGCGTGGGCACAGGGCGCCTGATCGTCGGCGGGTACTCCCGCGCCCGAACCACCGTCTTGTCGTCGTCCTGGACGGCCGCCGCAACGGCGTCGGCACCGCTGGGAGCATTGGCTCCCCCGCGGACCCGGGCCACGGTCCGCTGCAGCTCGGAGTCGGACTCCGGCGCCGCCGTGGCCGGCGTGGTGACTGGCGCCGGGATCCCGAGCACACGCAGCGCGTGGGCAAGGGAGGGCGGCTGAAACGTCAGGCAAGCGCCGCGGAGTTCGTTGGCAAGACGCACCACCTCGGCGCTCGGGCTCGCGGCCAGCTCCCGCCACACCGGGGTGAACCCGGGCCGAAGGAAGTCCTCCCGGCTGAAGATGAGGTTCTCGCCGTTGTGGTAGCGCCACAGCCGCGGATTCGCGGCTAGTGCCTCGAGACTCAGTGCCATCACAAGGAAGCTGAAGGCGTCGGCGTCCGGTCCCCAGTGGGACTGGTCACGGCGGGGATGCTGGAAGTTGGGATGGCCGACCTCGCTCGGGGCGTCCGTCATCCCAGGGGCATACACACCATCCAGGTCCACAAGGTTGAGGTTGAGCTCGGGATCAACCAGCACGTTGCCGCACTGGATGTCCCCGTGTGCTACTCGTGCCTCCACGAGGGAAGCGACGACGCAGCGCCACCTGCCGGCGAGTTCGGTGAGCGTCGCCGGGCGGTCGAGCATGTCCTCGACGGCGACGTTGAGAGGCACCCCGTCCACCCACGGCATCACCACCGCTGGCCACCGCCTGGTGTCGTCGGCCAGCACATCAGACACCCACACTGAGGGCACGATGGACCCCACGTTGCGCTGCGCCAGGAACTTCCCGAGCTCCCGGTAGCGGGCCGCCGCGCCGACCGGAGGTCGGGTGAAGCAACGCAGTGCGATCGGGCCGCCGCGGTGCGCGAACTCGAACACGATGGCGTTCTGGCCGCTCGCCGACATCGGCATGCCAAGCGAGTCCCTGACCACCGTGGCGCCCGCGAACGGCGACGCGTCCAGGAGACTCCGCTGGGCTTGGACGAGTCGGGCATAGTCCGTCGCCGAGGGCCACATCTCGTCCTGGCTGACGTAGCCATCCTTGGTGGAGTACGCGATCGACTGGTAATACTCCGGACCCCAGCGTCGCGATCCGTCCTCGACCCGCGTCGCTGCGGGTCGGACGGGTTCGGGCTGACCCTCGAATCGGTCGAGGACCGGTATCCCCGGGACGACTGGAGCACCCCGTGATGCACCCTTGGTCGGATCCGGACGCAGGTTCCTCAGCACCGGGATCGGCTTGGTGGCGCCCCCCAAACCGAACGGGGCCACCTCGTCGAGAAGCTCCCGCGCCGAAGCGAACCGGGCCGCCGGGTCAAGGCGCAGGCAGGTACCCAGAATCGCTTTGAGCTCCCGACTGACGCCCAGCGAGTCGACGTCGGTTTCGACCCCGGACATGGCCCTCGCGAGCATGGCTCCGACCGAGTCCTGGCTCACGCTGCTGAATGGACCGCGGCCCGTCAAGGTCGCATAGATCGTGGCACCCAACGAAAAGATGTCCGACTGCGGCGACGCCGGCACGTTCGACCAGATCTCCGGGGCAGTGAAGGCGACCGTGCCCGCGACGGTTCCGGTCGTCGTGGCTCCGCCCGCGAAAAGGCGGGCGATCCCGAAATCGGCGAGAATCGGCTCGTCGCCGCGGGAAATGAGAATGTTGCCCGGCTTGACGTCACGATGCAGAATGCCTGCCTCGTGGGCGGTGGCCAAGGCGAGGGCGATTCGTCCCAGGATCCGACGCGCGGCAGACTCATCGAGCGGTCCGGCGGCAATGTGGGAAGCCAGTGACCCACCGGGGGCGTACTCCATGACGATGTAGGGCTCGCCTGCTGCCGTCATCCCAGAGCTGAAGACGGTGACGATGCTCGGGCACCAGTCGAGCTGTCCAATCGCTCGGCATTCGCGCTCGAAGGTATCCAGAGATTCCCTACCGGCCATCTCCGCGTGGAACACCTTGATCGCGACGGTGCGATTGAACGCGATCTGTCGCGCCCGGTAGACGGACCCGAATCCGCCTCGCCCCAGCGGCTCCGCAGAGTCGTACCCGTCGATCCCCAACTCAGTCACTGATTCCCCCCAAGGACAATCCAGTTGGCCGGACCGCAACCTCGCGGCCACCGGGACCCAACCGGCTCGTTGCCGCACATACTGTAGGAGCAATAGGCCGCCGTATGGAGACAGGGCCATTTCCGGGACGAGACTGAGGCATCATCGAACCGAAACAGAGAATGGCCGGCGGCGAAAACAGTCGACACGCGGCCAGGGGAAGAGATCGGGCATGACCCGTCCTGACACCGTCCGATCGACTCTGGGTCGAATCCCGTTCAGCCGGCCAATCGCGACAAAGTAGGGTGCTGCTGCCGCCCCCGACTGTGGGCAGCTCTCCAGAATTCCAAGGAGCGGTGATGTCGCAACGGTGTCCGGTGTGTGACCATCAGAGTGGCTCCGGCACTGTCTGCCCCCGCTGCGGAGCCCCGCTCGGACGGGTTGACCCACCTGGAAGCGGTGTCCACCCCCTCCCAGGTCACCCGACTCCCCCACCTCCCCCGACGTTCGAGCCTCCGCAACCCGTCGCGGCGCCCCGGGCCGCCGCCCCGCCGCCGCGCCCGCGCCTGTGCCCGCGGGCACGGCAACCCCAGCCACCGCGGCACGGCGAACCGCTCTGATCGTCGCCGCCAGCGTGCTGGCGCTCGTCCTGCTGGCGGGGGGTGCCCTGGCCGCCGTCAGTGCCGTGACCGCGGCCGGTCGCTGGCCGCAACTGCCTTTCGGCCCAGCGCAGCTCACCGTGACCGGGCAGCCGCCCAGCACCGCCGGGAGTTGGGCGAGCGGCACCCAGGAGCTCTGGCGCACCCGCGGCGTCCACAACTCCGGGACGTTGGGGGAGACGCGGGACTTCTTCAACGGGACGTCGACCCTCACCACCAAGGCGTGGGCACTGACCGATCTCGTTGGCGATGTCACCTTCGACGTCTGGGCCTTCGACCCCTCGACCGGCACGATCACCTGGGATCATCCGGGCAATCTGGAGTGCGCCGCCGACGAACTCGGTGGGCTCGTGCCCTGCATCGACAGCGTCCCCGTCCGCGGTTCTGAGGAGTACCAGGACGTGCTCGTCATGGTCGACTGGGAAACGGGCCAGGCGAAGTCGACCAAGCCGCTGCAGGAGTTCGGGATCCAGGTTTCCTCCGCGGCGCCGGACGTGGCTGTCGTGGGCGACGCCATTGTCCTGACACTGCCGGATTACCCGGACGCCGGGCCTGAACTCGGCCGCCTCGCGGGGGTGACCACGGCGAAGATCAGCGCCGACGGCAGCCGCGCCCTGTGGGTGTCGACGAGCCAGGGTTGCGATGGCTGCGAACAGGGCGCCTCCCGGGTGTCGCGGCCTGCGAGCAACCTGCAGCATGGCGTGCTGACCACCCGCTACGGCTCGGCGTACGACTTCGCCACCGGCAAGAGCCTGTTCGACGACTCGGTCTACGTGATACCGATGGCCGACGGTGCGCTCGACGCCTCGAATCGCGACGCCTCCGCGGCGGCCTCCTCGCTGGTGGCGCCGGACGGAACGAAGCTGGCGTTGGTGGACGGGGGCGGCGGTTGGACGTTCGTCGACCGCCTGCCACCGCTGCCGCTCAGCTTGACCATCGAGAACCAGGTGTCCGAGGAGTCAGGCCTCGCTGCGCTCACCGCGGTCGATCCCGCCACCGGCCTGGCGGCGTGGTCGTCGCCGTTGAAGTTCGTGGTGCGGACGATGCCGCTGGCTGCGGGGGAGATCTCCTACGACGGGCAGCGCCTCATCGTCAAGACCTCCGACACGCTGACCGCGCTCGATCCGACAACGGGAGCCGTGTTGTGGAGCCGGGCCCTGGACGGCTCAACGTATTGGAGCCTCGATCGCACCAGCGATGGCACCATCCTGGCAGGCAGCTACCTCCAGACCGCGGCCTTCAACCCGGAGACCGGAGCCATGTTGTGGGAGGTCGAGGGCGAAGTCACCGTGGCTCCTGACTCGGACGGGCAGGAGAGCCTGCTCAACGTGGGCGGCTACGGCGAGAATCGGCAGCCCTACGTCGCCCGCCTGCTGCCGGCCGACCGGCTCACGAAGTCCCCCGAGGTTCCCGCGGACGCGCCCGCGTGCCCGTCCGGAATGACGCCGCTCTCATGGACGCAGTACGCCGACGGCGCCATCCTGCTGTGCCGGCAGGGGGATCGGTATCAGGTGGTGTCCCCCGGTCACGCCGACTGGCAGGCCACAGAGCTGAACTTCACCGATGGTGGCTACCAGGTGGTGTTCAGCCAGGGCACGACGGTGCGGGTCGCTCTGGGCGGGTCGATCGTCTACGTCGAGGCGGACGGAGCGATCACCGCCCACGCGGCGACGAGAAGCTGGAACAACGCGGGTGGCGACGCGTCCTACCCGGTGCCGTCGGGGTTGAAGTCGTGTCCGGCAGGGTCCTGGCCGATTTCACTGTCGACGTTCCGGGGTGGGTGGCTCCTGGTGTGCGGGACGTCCACCACGCAGCCCACCTCCCTGGTCTTCGCGGACGGCACGGACGCCTCCGAGGGCACCTCGGTCACCTACCAGAACGGCGCCTACTGCGGCGAAACGGCACGCGGCCGGGTCTGCGGGTACCGGGCGCCTGCTGTGGTCAGCGTGGAATCGCCGAACGGCACGACTCAGCACAGCGCAACGTCCAACTATTTCAGCGGCTACGGCCAGGGCGGAGCCGGCGAAGGCACCGGCTCCTACGGAGTGGATACGCCCGAGGCCACCGCGAAGGACCAGGTGCGCTACCTGACGCAGATCCTGCAGAAGTCGATGGCCGGACGCTCGAACATCGATCGGGCGGTCGATCAGGTACGCACCTGCACCGCTGTGAGTGAGGCGATCGCGACGATGAACAGCGTCACGGCCAACCGCGAGGAGTTGCTGGCCGCGCTGGATTCCACTCCGGTTGACGCGGTGCCGGAGGGCAGCAGCCTGGTCGCCAAGCTGCGGCACGCGCTCCAGTTGTCCCACGACTCCGATCAGGTGTGGGTGTCCTGGGCCACCTCGGAGCAGTCGAACGGGTGCTCCGAAGGTGAGGACAACGCCTACTACCAGCAGGTCACCGTCATGAACCTGACGGTCGCCCAAGCCAAATCCGACTTCCTCAACGACTGGAACAGCCAGATCGCACCCGCCTACGGCGCTCCGACCTTCACCACCTCGCAGATCTGAGCCGGCCGCAGGCTTGGCTGCGCGGGATTGAAGGGCCATGTCGGCGATCCGGGTTCGGGGGCGCACATCACCCTCGACTGGGCCCGGCCTCCATGGACGGGCGATCACCTGGATTCAGCGAAGGCCGCCGAGCACACCAGCGGTCATCTGCACACACCAGCGGACGCATCCGGGAGCCGGTGAGGATCCCTCCCCCATCACCAGCACCCGGATCCGGCCGTCCAGGCCCTGCCGTCAACAGACCGGCTAGCTCTGGGGCTTGCGGGCGCCCTCAAGGCCGCGTGCCACGATCTCCAGTTCGCGGACCGCATCGATCAGCGCGTCGAAGGTGAGCCGCGTCTGGGTCCCGATTGCCTTGACCGGGTCCCCTGCCGCGAGGAGGGCTTCGACTTCTTCGTCAACTTCCACCAGCCTGGCGTCAAGCCGGGTGGTGATGGGGAGCGCAGTGCCGCTCATGATCACTCCCTCTACTAGTTTCCGGGCAGGCACACCCTGCCTACCTCCACGGTAGATCTTTCGGCGGCGTTGGGCGAGGGGTGCCGGATCGACTTCGGCGTCCGTCCGGAAATCCACGGCTGCAGGACGGACGCAGGGCTCTGCTCGGCACTCACACCGCAGCCGAACTCAGCCGACCAGCGGTGCGAGCAGCTCCTTGACCTGCCGGGCGGTCGGGACGCGTCCGGACACGATGACCTGCTCGTCGACCACCAGGCCGGGCGTGCGCATGATGTTGTAGGAGGCGATGTCGGCGAAGTCGGTCACTTTTTCGAAGGTGGCGTCGATGCCGAGTTCGGAGGCCGCCTGCTTGGCGGCCTTCTCGAGGTTGACGCAGTTGGCGCAGCCGGAGCCGAGGATCTTGATGTTCATGGGGTTCTCTTTCTGGTGGTTACAGGACGGCGTTGAACAGGTAGCCGACGGCGATGATGCCGACGGCGGTGACGGAGACGAAGACGGCGATCAGCTTGGGCTTGAGCACGCGGCGGAGCAGGATCATCTCGGGCAGGCTGAGGGCGACGGTGGCCATCATGAACGCGAGCAGGGTGCCCATCGGCAGGCCCTTCGCGTAGAGGGCGTCGACCAGCGGCAGGATCCCCGCCGCGTTGGAGTACAACGGCACCCCCACGAGGACGGCGACCAGCACCGCAAACGGGTTGTCCGCCCCGGCGTAGGTGGCGAAAAAGTCCTCCGGCGCCCAGCCGTGGATGGCCGCACCGAGCCCGATGCCGACCAGGAGGTAGGGCCAGATCTTGCGCAGGATCGAGGCGACCTCTTCGATGCCCATCTGGATCCGGTCGTCCCAGGTGAGGTCAGTGCTGCTGTCGATGACCTTGCCGCGGAGCTTGGTTTCGAACACGAACGGCTCGACGTGGCGTTCAAGCTTGAGCTTGCCGATGACGAAGCCGGCGACGATCGCGATGACCAGCCCGGCACCCACGTACATCAGCGTCGGGCCGACCCCGAACAGCCCGAGCAGCAGGGCGATGGCCACCTCGTTGACCAGGGGGCTGGCGATCAGGAAGCTCATCGTTACGCCCAGCGGGATGCCGGAGGCGACGAACCCGATGAACGCCGGCACGGCACTGCACGAGCAGAACGGGGTCACCACCCCGAGGCCGGCGGCCAGAACGTTGCCGATGCCCTCCCGCTTGCCCCCGAGCAGGGCCCGGGTCCGTTCGACGCTCATGAAGGAACGCAGCACGGTGACGAGGAAGATGATCCCCGCGAGCAGCAGGATGATCTTGATGCTGTCGTAGAAGAAGAAGTGGACGCCGCTACCGAGTCGGCTGGTCAGGTCGAGCCCGACCACCGAGCCGATCAACCAATCCCAGAAGGGCTGGTTGGCCGAATAGAGCACCCACCAGGCGGCCGCCGCGAGCGCGAGGCCGCCCCAGCGCTGCACCGACTTGCGTCGCGTGGACGATTCGACCGTCGTACTCATCGAACCACGACCAACTGACGGGCCACCATCGCCGGGTCAGGGAGAGCGGAGTGCAGTCGCTCCAACGCGCCGTCGGTGAGGGAGTAGTCGATCCAGCGTCCGCGCCGGGTGCCTTCGATCAGGCCGGCCTCGCGCAGCACCTTCAGGTGGTAGCTGAGCAGGTTGCCCGGAATCGCGGGTTCGGGCTGGAGGTCGCAGACACAACGGGTTTTGCCGACCAGGAGGTGGAGCAGTTGCA
The DNA here is from genome assembly GCA_016717345.1 of Propionibacteriaceae bacterium. Lineage (GTDB taxonomy): Bacteria > Actinomycetota > Actinomycetes > Propionibacteriales > Propionibacteriaceae > Propionicimonas. The sequence goes on along the minus strand of JADKFR010000005.1, from coordinate 24,455 downwards.
GACGGATCGGGTCGGCGACGGCGGCCAGCAGGGCCGCCGCGGCCACCAGCTGTTCAGTGGTTCTTGAATCAACCATGATTGAATGGTTCTCCTCGCGGGCGCGGGCTGTCAAGTCAGCCGAGCAGGGCGAACACGCGTTGGACGGCGAGCAGGACGAGCGCGACCGCGAAGATCCGGGTCAGGGTCAGGCTCTTGACCCGGTTGGCCATGAACCGGGAGCCCCACTGCGCGCCGGCGATCGCCGTGATCGTTGTCATGATGAGCAGCGTCCAGTCGAAGCGGGCTTCGGGCAGGTGGGCGATGAACGCCGAGAAGGACGGCAGGGTCACCACGACACTGTTGGTCGCGGCCGCCGTCCGCGCCGCGAAGCCGAGCAGCACCAGAGTCGGCATCATCAAGAACCCCGGGCCGACACCCAGCAGACCGGCGAACACCCCGATCCCCGAACTCGCCCCCCCCAGCGGTCGCTCGGTGACCACCGACGGCACGGAATCGTCCTGGGTGGGCGGGAACGCCATCCGCCACGCCAGGAACAGCAACACCGCGACGTACAACCACCACAACAGGCTCGTGGACGTGAACTGCAGCAACCACACCCCGATCGGGGCGGCGATCGTGGTCACGATCAGCAGCGGGACGGCGGTCCGCCAGTCGATCATCTTCTTGCGGGCGAACGCCACCGCGCTCGAGATCGCCGTCACCCCGTTCAACCACAACGACAGCGGCATGATCTCGTTCTTCAGGTCCAGGCCGAACATCGCCAACACCGGGGTCGCGATGAACGCCACCCCCAGGCCCATCATCCCCGACAGGAACGACAACCCGAACAACACCACCGACAACACCAGATACAGCGTCCAGCCGTCCACCGCCATTGCTCCAATCCTTCTTGAATCAATACATCTTGAAGGGTAGTCCTGGGGCGAGCGGTCCCGCCCGTCCCAACAACTCCTCCCGCTGGGCCCGTCGAAGGCCGAGGGCGGTTGCGACGCTCACCCCCGGCCGGCGTTCACGAAACTGCGAGGTGTTCATGCTTTGATATTTGTCTAAACAGTGGCACCATGGGCCCGTGCCCAAGACCCTGCCGATGCTGCTGGATTCCCAGCCGATCTGCTGCCCGACCCTGGAGGACCCGGCCGGCCTGTCCGACGAGGACGCCACCGCTCTGGCCGTCCGGCTCAAGGCGCTGGCCGACCCGGCCAGGCTCCGCGTGGTGAGCCTGCTGCTCGACCGCTTGGGCCAGGGCGCGTCCACGAGGGAACTCGCGCCCCTGCTGAACCTGAGCGAGCCGACCGTGAGCCATCACCTGCGCACCCTGCTGGAATCCGGGCTGGTGGCCAAGGACCGACAGGGAACGACCGTCTACTACCGGGTGGTGCCCGAGGCGATCCAGGCGATCGCCGTCGTGCTCCACCTCACCTGCTGCTGAAGGAGAAGGAATGAACACCGTCAAGAACGACGAGATCCGCCAGGCCGTGCGCGAGAACTACGGCCAGATCGCCGTGTCCGAGTCGAGCTGCTGCGACAGTTCGTCCTGCTGCACCCCGACAGCTCAGCAGCCCCAGCTGTTGTCGCTCCAACTCGGCTACTCCCAGCAGGACCTGATCGCCGTCCCTGAAGGGGCGAACCTCGGGCTGGGGTGCGGCAACCCCCAAGCGATCGCGGACCTTCAGCCCGGAGAGACCGTACTCGACCTGGGCAGTGGCGCCGGCTTCGACTGCTTCCTGGCGGCCGCCAAGGTCGGCCCCCGCGGCCGAGTGATCGGGGTCGACATGACCCCCCAGATGATCACCAAAGCCCGCGCCAACGCTCAGCGGGACGGGTACGACAACGTAGAGTTCCGCCTCGGTGAGATCGAGCACCTGCCCGTGGCCGACGCCAGCGTCGACGCGGTCATCTCCAACTGCGTGATCAACCTGTCACCCGACAAGGCCAACGTCTTCGCCGAAGCCTTCCGCGTCCTGCGGCCCGGCGGACGACTCGCCATCTCCGACGTCGTCGCCTTCGCCCCCATCCCGGACGAGGTTCGCGACGACCTGGCCCTGCTCTCCAACTGCGTCTCCGGCGCGGAAGAGGCCGGTGTGGTCGAGCGGCTGCTGCAGGACGCCGGCTTCGAGCACGTGCGCGTCGACGCCAAGGAAGAGAGCAAGACCTTCATGGCCGAATGGGCGCCCGGCACGCCGATCACCGACTATGTCGTCTCCGCGACGATCGAGGCGCGCAAGCCGGTGGCCTGAGCTGTCGGGGCGACCAGCGGCCCTGGCCGGAGGCTCTTCCGCGGTCCTGCTGAACAAATCGCCTTCGCAGAGGGCCCCACCGAGGCAGTCAACCCGTCCGCGGGCACCGCTCAGCGAGGAGTGACGAGCCGGCCGAGCGAGTAGCGGGCGATCGGCGCGTAGCCGAGAACCACCGGCCACACGCCGTGCACGACGACCCACGCCCTGCTCACCTGCCCGGAGGCGGGCGCCGCCGCATCGACGCCGTGCTCAAAGGAGAGCCGCAGCGGTCCGGTGCGCACGCTCCACGACCAGGTCCGAGCCGCCTCGTCGACTGCGTCGACACGGAAGTCCGCGACGACACCGCCCACCCCCGTGACCCGCCCGGTCGTCCCCGGCGTCACGACCGGCTCCGGGTAATCGACCTCGCGCAGGTGCGGCGCCCACCGGGACCACCACACCGGTCGGGTGTAGCGCTCCCATACCTCGTCGACCGGCAGCGGCCCGCTGGCGGAGAGGCGGAGCGCGCCGTAGAGAAGGGAAATCACACCGTCAGTCTCCTGCCAGCAGGCTCCCGAGTCGTGCCGCATGGTCCTCTCTACTAGATCCCTTCGTAGTGGAAGCTACTGATACGGGTACGCGAAGCGAGGGCACCCACGCCGACGACCCGGCCGGTGAACCCGCCGGCCACCTCGGTGGTGAAGTACCGGCCGGCCTCGCCGGAGCCACCATCCGTCGCGACCGAATCGGTCGCATCGCTCGCGCGCGCGGAACTCTGCGTCGGATCGGGGTCGAGGACGCGTTGCTCGACGTCGTGGCGGAGCTTGAGGCCGATGACGTCGTCAGTCTCTTCACGACTGCCATTCTCCTGCGGCGGACGACCGCAAGGCGCCTGTTGGCCGTCGCGGACAGCCGATCCCGGCTCCCCCAGCGAGGCCTGATCGCAGAGTTGCTCGGGTGATCTCGAGGGCATCGAGAGTACGCGGAGCGGCGATACCGAGATGACGTCGAGCGCGCGCACAACATTCCTGTCGGGCGCCGCCAGACTACGGTGAGCGCCGGAACCCGGTCCGATGTCGCTTACGACCTGTTCCGCGTTCTGGTCGAGTTGAACGGTCGCGCCAGGCACCTGGAGGGCGCCTTCCGGGACATGGCGCGGGACAACACCCACGCAACCAGAGACTGGGCCACTCTTCGCTACGGCAGCCACGACGTCCGCGCGCGACCTTGCGCGATCGCCTGGCAGGTGGGGCAGGTCCTCTCGCTGCGGGGTTGGAATGGCGTCCCAACTACCTGTCGCCGCTGCGAAGCGGGCGCCTGACGTCACACAGGTGGCACTTGTGGCCCAACTATGGGCCACAAGTGCCACCTGTCCCGAGCGAAAGGAACCGGGCGTGCGTGACGTGGACGTCCTCACCCACCGGGAGGCCGCTGCCGTAGCTTCCCTGATCCATTCCGCCCGCATCGTCCACTTCGACGCCGACACGACCACCGAGCGGGTCAGTCACGCAGTCACCGAGCAGGCCGCACGCCCTTGGCGGCGTTCCTCGCCGAGCACGACGTCATCGTCAACTGTGTGCTCCAGGACAGCAACGGACCGCTCATCTTCCTCACCGAAGAGCACCTGGTAGCCGTCGCCCGCGGGACCCCCACCGGCGACATCTCCTGTGACGAGGGAATGGTGTTCAGCTGGGCGCGTCCACAACGTTCACCGAGCCGGTGATCGAGGTTGGCGGCTGCGTGCTACGCGGTCGACCACAGCCCGTCCTCCATGTGGAACTCGGCGACGTGGGAGATCAGCGAGGCGGTGCTGCCGTTCCTCGCGACCTCCTCGGCGGACCCAACGAGTGGGACGCGAACCCGACGATCCGCCGGGGCATCGAAATCCGCGAAGGCGTCATCCAGAACTCCGTCGTCGTGTCATTCCAGGCACGCGACAACAGACACACGCACTGGCTCCTGGCAACCTGGATTCAACGGGCCGCGGAACGCGATTCGACTACGTTCTATTGCTCCAGGGGGAGGTCCGTCCCTTGACTCCCAACACGCGCGCAGAGGAGCCTGAGCGTAAGTCAGCCTCTCCTACGGAGCAGCCGTGAACGCCGATCCGACCACTCATGAGCAGCGCCGCTGGCGCGCGCTCACCGAGCGAGCGACCCCCGATCATTACCGACGAGCCACACTCATGTTCTCCGACCCCCCGCCGCTCCCCCTGCCGCGGCTGGAAGAGGTGAAGCACCCTCCGGTGGCTCCGACTGGCTCTGGTGGCTCGCCCTACCCCTGGGAGAATCTCAGCTTCGAAGGCGGCGGAGCGAAGGGGTACGCCTACATCGGCGCGATCCAGGCTCTCGAGAAGGTGGGAATCTACCCGGCTCAGATCCGCCGCGTGGCGGGGACCAGCGTCGGGAGCATCCTGGCGATGTTCGCCGCCTTGGGAGCCTCCAGTGCCGAGATGGCTCAGCTGGTGCCGACCGACCTTCAGCTCCTGGTGATGGACGGCGGCGGCGGCCGGGTCGGCTCGATGATGCGGACCGCCGTCACCCGCGGCATGCACCCCGGACAGCGCAGCTACGAGTTCCTTGGCGAAATCCTGCGGGACTTCACGGGCAGCGCCGATGTCACATTCCGCCAACTGCTGGAGCGCTCTGGACGTGAGTTGTGCGTCCCGGTCACCAACGTCACCCGCATGATGACCGACTACTGCCACCCGAAGACCACCCCGAACATGCCGGTGCGCGTCGCCGTGCGAATGTCGATGTCGCTGCCTGTCCTGCTCCAGCCCGTGCTGCTCCAACGGACCGCGGCCGCCAAAGACGTCGAACTGGCTGAGGTATATGTCGATGGCGGGCTGCTCTGCAACAACCCAAGCCACGCCTTCGACGGCTGGTGGTTGTCGATGGATCCCGAGGACAGCTTCCTGCGTCGCGTCCTCGACCTCGACGATGCTTCCGCGTATTACTCCCGGTCGGTGCGGTTCCGCCCCGAGAATCCCAAGACCCTGAGTTTCACGCTCTTTTCCTCCGACGAGGCTGACGTCACCCGCGCCTGGGTCCGTCCCGGGGGCGGGCCACCACCCCGCCCGCACACCCCGGCGAAAGCCCACTACGAGGAGGTCGAGCGGGAGACGTCGATGCAGCGCCAGTTCCCCAAACCGCTCCAGCGGCTGATCGCCGCCCTCAAGGACCTCGACCTGAATGAGGACGGCCTGGTGTCGGAGGCGGAATTGGGGCAGGCCGTCGAGTCCGGTGAGGTGACTTCCGTCGAACTCCTCACGGTCTTCGGGACCACCTCGATCCGCGAGATCTTCTCTACCCTGAACCGGAACGACGACGGCTACATCGACTTCAGCGAGGTGGTCGCGTTCATCGAGACCCTCGGTGGTGATCTGACGACCCAGTTAGTGGGCTTCCCCGCGCGCCCACCGCGCACCTTGGCGGGCTTCGCGGCGAACCTGTTCGATGCCGTCAGCCGCGACCTCAGCCGCACCACCTTTTCGCCCAGCGATCGCGCCCGGACGGTCCCCATCTGCACCGATTACGTGACGACGCGGTCATTCGACCTTGAGCCGCCCGACTTCGAGTTCCTCGTCGAGTCGGCCAGGCGGAGCACCCGAGCCTTCCTGCTCGAATACGACCAGCAGGGCCACCCGACTCACGTGGCGGAACCGCAGGCGTAGCCGGTTGCGGACTTCGTCCGTACCTGGACGGGGGCCAGAATGCTCATCGTCGCCGGGTCGTCAGCGGTGGGAGGCTGACCACGGGAATCCTGGCATTCCGCCAGACCCCGAAGGGAGAGTCATGCCCAAGATGGTCCTCACCCACTCGGTAGTTGATGTCGAACGGTGGCTCGCGGGCAAGTCCGAACGGGCGGCCACGATCGGCCCGTACGCCACGGACGTCACCGACCACGTCGCCGCAGATGGCACCAACCAGATCGCGATCACGGCCGACATTCACGACGTGCCAGGACTCGAAACGATGTTGGCCTCGCCACCGGCCGACACTCTCGCAGCCATGGAGCGACATGGCGTCATCCCACCCATCACTATCTACATCGAGAAGTAGACCCCACGGGCAGGCGTCCTGAACGTCAGCGCAGCCGCTGCACGGCGTCGCGGACGTCGGCCAGCGGCACCCGCTGCCCCCTCTGGATCCCGACAGCCGCGGCCAGCGCGACATCCTGAACCGGCGCGGTCAGATCGCCTTGCTTCAACAGGAAAGCCACGTCGAGGATCTCGAACCGCCACGACCCGTCGCCCAGCACCTCCTGGAACCTCGAGCCGCCGGGACGGAAACCGCACTCCGACAACGGGAACGTCCGCTGGGCATCGGTCTCCCGGTCCCACGTGCGGACGGCCACGACCGTGTCGGCCACCGCCTGGCCGAACCCGCAAACGTTGTCCCGGGTCACGTCGGCGACAGTGCCGGCGACGCCGGCCAACGCTTCGATCCCGACCCATCCCGAGGCTATTGCCTGCTCGACCACCGAGCGCCAGGCCTCGTCGGCGCCCACCCGCACCTGCACGGCGGCGCACACCGCCAAGTCGTCCAACTCGCAACCGGCGGTGTCGACGCTCACCCCGATCGTGGGAACCCGGAACAGGTGACGCTCGCTCACCACCCCATTGCACCTCGCGCCCGGACCCAAGACAAGTCATCGCCGCAGGAGGCGGGCGTCAGGCATTCGGTCGCGGGTTTCCTGAGCAGAGAGCGGACCGCTTCGCCGATGACGGCCAGCTTCCGAAGGCCAGCGTCAGGGGCCTGGAACCCATTTCGGCGGAACGCACTGGGGCTCATACTCCTGGCAGGGTTGAATCGCGTTCAGGATGTCCGGATCGCCTACAGTCCCGATAGAACGACTGCTCGCGGGCGTGAGCCCGCCGGTGCTGGCGGAACCGAGTCAGTGAGCGGACGTCTCCGCACGCAGGCGGGACATCGCCTCGGTCAGTTCGCCGGTGCCCCACGGCCGGACCACCCGAGCGACCTCCACGCCATCGGCCAGGAAGATCAGCGTCGGCCACAGCTTCACCCGGTAGGAGCGGCCCAGCGGACGTCCCCTGCCGTCCTCGATCAGAATGTGCCGCACCCCGTCCGAGCCGTCCAACATCGACGCGATCGCCGGCTCGGCTGCGCGGCAGTACCCACACCAGTCGGTGCCGAACTGGAGCACGGTGGCACCGGGCAAGGCGTCGACCTCGTCACGGGTGACGGCCTCGGTTAGGTAGGCATACGGCATGCGCGTCAGGATAGGCGACGGCCCCAACCCGGCCGTGGTGGCGTCCCGCTGTGGCGATGCTGGCGCTGTTCGGGGTCGAGCAGCCGGCGCAAGGTGAACGAGTTCCGTCTGGCAGGCCGTCAATCGGCTGCGACCCGGAGGGTGACGGTGATCTCGTCGCCGTCCTCGAGGTCTTCGGCGTGGCGGACGGCCCTCTTGATCGGCAGCACGTAGCTGCCGCGGGAGGTGTCGGGAAACACCGAGGTCCCCCAGGTGGTGGCCCCCACGGTGACCTCGACACGCACCGAGCCGAACCCCCTGGGCGGGCCGGAGGTCAGCCGAATGGCGTCAGTCAGGTCGGCCGGGACGGTGACGAACCGCCAGGCGTTCTGGGCTTCCCAGCGCCACAGAACGCTCGTGAACGTGTAATCCTCCATGCCGCTCCTCTCGTCCGCAGACCGCGGTTTCCGGAGCCGCGGTGTGGCCACGGCAGGACCACGGTCCCACGGCTGCCGCCCAATCAGAAGGCGTGCGGCCAAGGGAGCGGCGGAGGCGGCGGCTACCTTGTGGCCGTTGTAGCCACCGCCGGGGGCCCGCACGGCGACTCATGAGCGGCCAACCAGTCATATGACTGCTACAGTGGTCACATGCATTTCGGGGAGGCGTTCGGTGGCCTGATCCCGGGTGCTCATGGGGAGGTGCTTGCCGCGTTGCTACGCACCGGTGCCCCGATGACGGGGCGGCAGGTGCACGGCCTTCTCCGGGACCAGTTCAGCCTGTGGTCGGTCCAGCAGGCGCTCGCTTCTCTCGTCCGGCTCGGTGTGGTGAGCCGACAGGCTGTCGGCCGCGCGATGGTCCATACGATCAACGAGGACCACTACGCGATCCAACCCCTCCGCATCCTCCTCGACCCGTTCGCCGCCCTACGCGAGGCGGTCCGGAAGACGGTGGGCTCGGGCGTCGACGCGGTGGTTCTGTTCGGATCAATGGCCCGCGGTGAGGCGAGGGCCGACAGCGATGTCGACCTGGTCGTCCTCGCACCCCCAGGCTGGGACGGCCGATCGGAACTTGAGGACGTGGTTCGTGCCCGACTCGGCAACGACTGCGACGTCCTCGTGTTTACCCCCGAAGCCTTCAGCCGGCTCGCAGCCAGCGGCGAGGAGCCGGTGGCGAGGCGGATCCTGGCTGATGGGGTCGCCCTTCTCGGTTCGCTCCCGAAGATCACCGTCGCTTGATGGCAACACTCGAACAACGCAATCACGCTCGGAGCTTCCTCAAGAAGGCCGAGGAGTACCTGGCCTCCGCCGAAGCCAACCTGGCCTCCGCGCGCAATACCGTGACTGCAGGCGATCCGATCCACGCCGGCATCTGTGCCAAGGACTCCATCGTCACAGAACTCACCGGCAAGACCACCAAGGGTAAGGACCACGCACTCGCCGCACAGCGCGCGCGGTAGACCTCTCCCATGCTCGCGCTTCCGGGTAGCAGGCGCCTTGGCCCCCGTTGTCGGCCCGGGGTCGTCGTACATCTGCCCCCTGGACGCCCCGTGACTGAGGGGTTCAAGCTGGTGCTCAGGGGGTGGGCGCGTCATCGGAGGTCATCTCATGTTCGTTCAGATGTTCAGTGGCAGCGTCACCGACGCTGCGGCGGTCCGCGCCGCTCTCGAAAGCTGGCCGGACGGCGTGGGGCTGGGCGCGGTGGGCTGGCTGGGCTCGACGGCCGGAATCACCGCTGACGGCCTGCTCGTCGCCCTGGCCCGGTTCACCTCCCAGGAGACCGCCCGCGCCAACAGCGAGCGACCCGAGCAGGGCCAATGGTGGGAATCCCTGGCCGCGAACCTCGCCGGTGAGGCCTCATTCTTCGAAAGTGCCGACGTGGACGAGGACAAGCTCGGCGACCTGGACACGGCGGGGTTCGTCCAGGTGATGCGCGGCCGGGTCAGCGATCCGGCCGCCGCCCGGGAGCTGTTGAGGGTCGACCCTGGCGTGTGGGCGGCCCTCCGTCCGGACATTCTGGGGTCCCTGCTGATCAGCCGCGACGACGGTGACTACGTGATGGCGGTCTACTTCACGTCCGAAGCGCAGGCCAGGGAAGCTGAGAAGCAGGACCCGCCGGCGGAGCTGGTGGCGCAGATGGAGAAGCTGAGCGCCCTCCAGGTGGGCGAGGTCACCTACTTCGATCTGCCTGACCCGTGGCTCTCCTCACCGTCCCAGCCGTAGCGAGAGCTGTTGACCCCTCGTCGCCCTGCTGCCGGCCTGGTTGGCCCAGAAGGTGCGTCACCGGACGTCCGCGTCCAGCCTGATCGCCCCCAGGGGGCCACAGCTAGTCGATCTGCCCAATCCGCACCTGGGGGTGGGTCTCGGAGAAAGTGTCCGCGTCTGCCCACCCGCGCCGGATGAGCTGGCGCAGGACATCGAGGTCAACATCGTCGAGCTTGTTGACGTAGAGGCACCCCTTCCCGACCCGATGCTTGCCGAGCTGCTCCAGCAGATCGGCGTTGCTGCCGTACAGGGTTAGTCCATACAGGGTGAGGGCCGCCTTGCGCGGGCTGAACCCCACGCGGGCCATTTCACCGGAGTGGCCGGTGGCGTAGGTGTAGCGCAGGTGCCCGAACCCTACGATCGAAGGCCCCCACAGCCGTGGCTCAGCTCCGGTCTCCGACCTGAAGATGCTGAGCAGCTCCAGTCCCTGGGCGCGGCGGCTGGCCGGTTCAACGGCGTGCAGGAACTCCACCACGGAGGCGTCGCTCGGACTGGTCTTCGGTTCATCCGCCATGCCGGAAGGGTACGACGCCCAACCTGAGGACGACGCGCGCCGCTCGGAGGTCCCCCGTCGCCCGCCTGCTGGACGCCCTCGCGGCTACGCACGAATGGCGCCTCGCGGCGTCCCCGCGTCGCGACGGTGGTCGGGGTGCAGGTCAACCACGTGCCCCCGGTGCGTGTTGGGTGCTACACGGTGTATCGGCGGATCACCGAATCGTTGCGGACGGCCAGCGTCCCGCCGAGCGCATTCCTGTCGGTGCTGGAAGGGTGGTTGTTCACCCTCGTATTCATGTCCGCGCCCGGCGGGACCGAGTCATCGATACGTTGGAGTTGGCCTTGGTGTAGAGGTCCAAAGAAGGCATCGCTGCCTTACCGCCCCTGATCGAAGGAATCCTCGATGGAGACGTCCTCATCCTCGCCTGGACGCTGGTAGCCGAATGTCCGATACCGCCGGACTGCAGCACCTACTCGTCCAAGGCGAGCAGGCCGTCGCCGCCTACAGCACCTTCCGCGACACCGCCATCTTCACCAACATGCGCCTCATCGTTCGCGACGCCCAAGGCATGTCCGGCAAGAAGGTCGAGATCTACTCGCTGCCCTACTGCGCATTGACATGTGGTCCTCAGAGAACGCCGGGACCCTCGACTGGAACTCGGAATTGGAGATGTGGACCCGAGCCGGTCACATCAAGGTGAAGCTCGGCAAGGGAATCGACGTACGGAGACTGGACAACCTGATCGCCCACATGGTCCTTCACGCCCGCTAACTTAGGCGAAGGCCTGACGGTCGGCACCACGGGCGCCCAGACGCTCGACCTGGACACCACCAGAGAGCTGGTGGACGTGTTCGCGGCACATACCGAGGACGGCGGGCTCGTCAGGACCACCCCGCATCCAGTTGGTGGGGCGGCTTGCCGTGCTGGCTGGCACGGTCGGCGCTTGGGTTGTTGCGGTCATGTCGGACTCCTTGGTCGGCATGGTCAGGGCCGGAGGAGGACCTTGATGGCTCGGCGCTGATCCATTGCCTGGTATGCCTCAGCGGCCTGCTCGAGTGGGAGGTGGAGATCGAAGACGCGTCCGGGGTTGATAGTGCGGTTCCAGATCAGCTCGATCAGGTGCGGGAGGTAGCTGCGGACCGGCGCCGGACCGCCGTGGAGGTGGACGTGGCTGAAGAACATGTCGATCCCGTCCAGCTGCACGTCGTGGGGGACGCCGACGTAGCCGACATGTCCGCCGCGGCGGGTGGAGCGGATCGCCTGCTGCATCGCCTCCGGGGTCCCGACGCATTCCAGCACGGAGTGGGCGCCGTAGCCGCCGGTGAGGTCCTTGATCCTTTCGACGCCCTCGTCGCCACGCTCGGTCACGATGTCGGTGGCGCCGAACTCCCGGGCCAGGGCCTGTCGGTCGGAGTGGCGGCTCATCGCGATGATCCGCTCCGCGCCGAGCTGCTTGGCTGCCATCACGCCGAGGAGGCCGACGGCACCGTCGCCGACGACGGCGACCGTCTTGCCGGGGCCGGCTTCGGCAGCGACGGCAGCGAACCAGCCGGTGCCGAGCACGTCGGAGGCGGCGAGCAGCGACGGGATCAGGTCGGGCTCGGGCATGCCGGGCGTGGCGACCACGGTGCCGTCGGCGAGCGGGACCCTCATCAGCTGGGCCTGGGCGCCGCCCGGGCAGGCCGACTCGCGATGGAGGCAGCCTGACTGGTAGCCGGCCTGGCAGATCTCGCAGGTGTTGTCGGAGGCGAAGAACGAGCCGACGACGAACTGACCAGGCCGAACAGTCGTGACGGCCTTGCCGACCTGCTCGACCACCCCGCAGTACTCATGCCCCATCGGCACCGGCCACTGTGGCGACTCGATGCCGCGGTACGACCACAGGTCAGAGCCGCACACACAGGTCGCGGCCAACCGGATCACCGCATCGGTCGGGAGCTCGATCCGCGGATCGTCACGTTCCTCGACCCGGACATCGCCAGGCCCGTACATCACCACACCACGCATCGCTTCGACTCCTTCAATTCTCCTGGACGGCCACCAGCGGCCTGCCCTCGACTACCAGCGAACCCTGATCCTGAAGAGCCGGGAAGTCTCTGCCGTGAGGTGTACCGGCAGAGAATCCCAGCCGCATCCGGATCCGGTTTACCGTGGACGAGTGGACAACAGAGCCGAGGTGCGTGAGTTCCTGACCACCCGCCGCGCCAAGATCACGCCTGCACGAGCCGGCCTGCCCGAAGACGGCCAGCGGCGGGTCCCCGGCCTCCGCCGTGGCGAGGTCGCCGGCTTGGCCGGAGTGAGCATCGAGTACTACTCCAAACTCGAACGTGGCGACCTTGCCGGTGTGTCCGCCAGTGTCCTTGAAGCCATCTCCCGCGCACTCCAACTGGATCCGGCCGAGCGCGAGCACCTCTTCGACCTCGCCCAGGCGGCCAACGGGGCAAGTCTCCTGGCTCCCCGTCGACGCAGCACCGGCAAGCAATGGCGGCCGCGACCCAGTCTGCAACGCGCCCTTGACGCGATCCGCGACACACCGGCAGCTGTCGGCAACGGGCTCGGCGACCTCCTCGCCGCCAACCACCTCGGCCGCGCCCTCTACTCAGACCTCTACGCCGACCCGACCAGCAAGCCGAACTTCGCCCGCTTCACCTTCCTCGACAGCGCCGCCCGCCGCTTCTATCCCGACTGGGACTACTTCGCCGACATCACCGTCGCGATGCTGCGGACCCAGGCCGGCCGTGACCCCCACGACCGCCAGCTTCACGAGCTGGTCGGTGAACTGTCCACCCGCAGCGACGAGTTCCGGCGCCGCTGGAGCGCCCACGACGTCCGCATCCACACCACCGGCACCAAACACTTCCACCACCCCATCGTGGGCGATCTCGACCTGGCCTACGACACCCTCGACCTCGCCGGCGAACCTGTCGTCCCCATGACCATCTATACCGCCGAACCCGGCTCCCCGACCCCACACGCCCTCAACCTCCTCGCGAGCTGGGCGGCAAGCCCACCAGCCGCCCACCCAGGATCCGCACACGCGGCCTCCGCCGCCTCGGCCGAACCGCAACCACGCCCCCCACGCCTGGAGTGAGTCAACGTCGCACGCCCGGTGGAGAAGACGACCGCCCCTGGCATCTCGCTCGCGACCAGCACTCCCTTCCAGGAAACCCTGCGTGGGGCCACCCACCGTGAGGGCGCCGGCTGGCCTCTGCTGCGCACTGTGACGTGGGGCGAGGTCCGCGAGCATCCCGACGACTGCCTCCTCGACGAGCCGGGCACCAAGGTCATCTGCCTCCTGACGCCGCGCGGTTTCCAGGCCGTGGGCCAGTTCTACGAGGACTTCGCCCAGGTCACGGACGACGAGGTCATCGCCCTGCTCGGGGGGTGACCGCTCGACCTGGCGACTTGGCAGGCCGGCTGAGCCGACGGGCACTCGAACCAGACCGACGCTCAGATGCGCGCCCGCAGATAGCCCATCAGGTCGGCGAGCGAAGCCAGCTGGGGGTAGTCGGCCTCGGGGATGTCTACCTGCAGCCGTTCGTGGAGACCGACGAGGAATCTGAGCCAGTCAAGCGAGTCCAGGTCGACCTGACGACGCAGCGGACGCGTGTCCACCAGTCCGTCGACATCCACCTCCGGCGCGACGGCGTGCAGTTCGGTGACGATGGCTGTCCGCAGTTCGGTGTCATCCATGCTGGGTCTCCTCACAGGTCTTCGGGACGCTGCAGCCAGTCGTGCAGCGACGCCAGGAACATTGCGCCGGTGTGCCCGTCCGAGACGCGATGGTCGGCGGCGAGGCTGGCGCTGACGGTGGCAACCGCGGCCAGCCCGGCCTCGGTGACGAACGGACGAGGGGCCACTCGGCCGAACCCCACCAGGGCGACTTGGGGCGGGGTGATGATCCCGAAGACCGACTCAACCCCCTGGTCGCCGAGGTTGGTGACCGTGATGGTGGCGTCCGACTGTTCCGAGGAGCGCAGGGACGCCGCCCGCGCCCGGGCCACCAGGTCGGAGAGCTCCCGCATCAGGGTGGGCATGTCCTTGGCGGCGACGTCGTGCAGCGCGGGCGCGACCAGACCCCCTTGCCGGAGAGCGATCGCCACGCCGATGTGCGCGACGGGCGCCGGCCGGAAGCTGCCATCGACGAAGAAGCCGTTGAGCTGGGGGAAGTCAGCCAGGGCGCGCGCCACCGCCTTCAGCTGCACCACCGCCATCAGGACGCGCTCCGTGATGGGCCGACCGGCGTTCTCAGCCGTGAGCCAGTCCACCGCACGGGCCATCGGAATGGTCTCCGACAGGTAGTAGTGCGGTATCTCGCGCTTGGAGCGGCTCATGGCGGCGGCGATCGCCTGGCGCACGAGAGCGTGCCGCTCCGCCGGCGTGGCGGTTTCGACGCTCTTGGCCTCCGGCGTGGGGCGCGCTGCCGCGGCCCTGTCCACGTCCGCCAGGGTGACCGTGCCGAGGGGGCCGGTGCCCGTGACTGCCGCAACGTCGATGCCGATCTCGTCGGCGTGACGGCGGGCGGCGGGCGAGATCCGGCGCCGGACGCCGGCCGCCTCGTCATGCCGCGCCGCGTCGGCCGTGCGTGTCGACCCGGCGGGCGGCGCCGGCGCGTGGTCAGGTTCAGCAGCGGGGGGTTCTGGCTCCGGCGGGGCCTCCCCGGGGTCGAGGATTGTCGCCATGACCGCGCCGACCAGGACGGTCTCGCCCGGGACGGTCTTCAGCTGGCCAACCACGCCGTCGGTCCAGATTTCGACGTCGATGGCGGCCTTTGACGTGTCGACGATCGCCACGACCTGCCCCTTGTGGACCTCATCGCCCGGCTGGACGAGCCATTCGATGAGCTTGCCCGAGGGAGGGCAGCGTGAAATCACGCACCGCACACCTCCCTCACAGCCGCCACGATCGCGTCGACCGACGGCAGGGCCGCGTCCTCGAGGTGTTTGGCATACGGGATCGGCACCTCCGCGCTACACACCCGCCGGGGTGCGGCGTCCAGGTCGTACAGGCACTCCTCGGCGTGCGACTATGGGTCCCGGCGACCAGCCTCGGCGGAGTCGAGTCAAGCCTCGAGCGTCGGCGCCGGTACCCGACCGAGTCTCCTACCGTTCCGGAAGACCTGTTACGGCTCTCGGTCGGCATCGAGGACGTCGAAGACCTGTGGCGCGACCTCGACCAGGCACTCCGGGCCATCAGATAGCCGGCGCAGCATGCCTGATCTAGGACTTGAGGCGCTGACGGCCCGTCCGGGCGCACCGGCCGGGGCGTGGGTTCGAGGCGTCGCCGTGCCGGATCTGGTTCTCACGTCGGTGAGCGCGTGCGATCCGGGACGGCACCACGGCTAGGCTGCGCGAATGTTGATCATCGGCTTGGTCCTTTTCGGAATGCTCATTGGCGGTGCTGCCCAGCTGCTGCTTGGCCGCTCGCGGAGAGGCATCGATTGGGCTTCCGCGTTCGTGTGCGGACTCGCAGGATCCTTCGTCGGCGGTCTGCTGATCAGCCTCCTGGCAGGCGACGGCCTCGCGCTGCGACCCTCAGGAATCATCGGGTCGCTGGCCGGTGCGAGCATCCTCACCGCGGCCTGGCAGTGGTGGGTCCGACGAGCCGCGCGGACCTCCTAGGCCGCGGTTGACGCCTGGGTCGAGCAGACGTCCTTGCTGGCGCTGGGTAGTGAGCAGCGCTTGGTCAGCTCCGTGCGGGGTGAGGCTTGCCAGTCGGTGCCGCGTCGACCAGGTCGTGGCGCACTGAGTACCGTGCACGGAGTCTGGCGTCCTGCTTGATCCGGTAGCGCTCGCCAAGGCTCGTGCGAATCGGCAGCGTGCCGGGGATGCGGTCAACGGCTCGATTGATGGCTGCCACCATTGGGCCGACCCGGCGGATAACGTGCTTGAGGCGAGTATCGGGGATGGCAAGCTCGTCGGCGATCCGGTCGCCGAGAAAGACCCTCTCGAGTGCGTGCACGACGCGGGGAGCGATGGCGTGAAGTGGCCTGATGAGCAACTGCTCGATCTCGAGCACCAGGAACTCGTTGTTGATCGCCGCGACCAGATCCCGGCAGTAGTCGTCGACCTCGGGGCGGGTGAGGAGGTAGAGCTGCTCCAGCGCATCCTGCTGTGCCTCGTTGGTGGCGAGCAGCGCAGGATTGATGCCGAGAAGATGGCCGATGTAACGCCAACGGGCGTAATAGGCGGCCACCTCGTGAGGAAGAAAGGCGGCGCCGATCGCTGCCATGCCCCGCAGCGGGATCAGGCAGAACTCGACCAGCGTGTAGGCGAGGAACGCCTGGCAGATGGGCACACCCCAGGCCTGCTCGTCCCAACGCGGATCGTCGCGCAAGGCCCGGCGGACCAAGGCGTGGATGATCCGGACCCGAACGGTGAGCTCGAACCCCTTGGCGTGACGCTGCAGACCGCCGGAGGCGCTGGCTTCAACCAACCATGAAGCCACTTCGATCGTCCGCACGCCAGCACTCTCGACGTACCTCCCCGTCATTTCCAAAGGACGCGACGCGGCCGAGTTCGCGTACCCGCTGACCAGCGATGCCGCTCCCAGAACGATCCCGCCCTGCCGCGTGAAGCGCCCCAGGTATCGGCAATCCCGGTCGATCGCATCGAGATCGACCCACTCCGGCACGTCATCCAACTCGGCGAACAGCGCGGCCAAGGAGGCCGGCGCGTCCGCAACCGCCCCGATTCCTTCCCTGCAGGCGGTCCGCACCATCCGCATCGCGCGGCCGTCGCCCAACAACCCAGCGTCAGCGACGAACGCGTCGGCCAACGGGTCACCCTCCCACATGCCGGCAAAGTAGTCAGGCGCGAGGACGGGGAACCTCTGCGTGGCCTCCCGACCACAGCGAACGCTGGTCGGCATCCCCGGTCGCGGACCCGGGCCCTGCGGGATCTCGCTCACGGCGACCACCCTACGTCCGGTTTCCCCCACCTCACCTCGACCTCCAATCGGGCTTCCCCACCTCACCTCGACCTCAAACCCCCCGGCCTGGAGTGCGACGCTGGACACCAGCCCCTCGACGAGTCCTTCTCAGGCGTAGGCGACCGCGGCGTTCGGCTCCTCGACCTTGGCGACGGCATCGATGAAGGCGGGGAGATCCGTGCGCTGGAGCTGCTAGCCCTTGATCCAGACCCTCAGGGCTTCAGGCTCGGGCGGATCGGGTCGCGGAGGGTTGGGCGTTGTCCCACCAGTCCAGCACGCGGGTGGCGTAGAACGTGAGCCACGGCGAGGGCTCGCCGACCGGGACGTCGACCTCGAACCACACCTGGCCCTTGTAGCGGGTGCCTTGCAGCCACCGGCCGTCCTCGCCGCGAGCCGACCTGACCAGCGTGACCGCCTCCCCCGCCCGCGGATCGGGCGCCACGTCGTCGTGGACAGTGGCCTCGCGCAGGTAGTCCAACGCGCGCAGGGCGGTGTACGGCCAGCGGAAGGGGTAGTCCACATTCGCGATCCAGCCCCCGACCCGTTCACCCGTGCCGAGGGAGTACAGCAACCGCCGCTCGAGCAGGTACTCCTGGGCGCGGTGCCGCGCCGCCCGCAGTGTGTCGTGGCCGCCGATCGCCTGCTCGAACCACAAGACCTCGCGCAACGAGTTAAGCGTGGAGTGGAATGACGACCGGCGCGACCCTCCACCCAGTCGCAGTTCCAACCTCCATCCGGGAGTTGGTGCTCGACGAACCAGTCGACCAGGCCGCTCACGTCGGCGCCCAGCCAGGCGCCGTTGGCAAGCGTGTGCGCGTTGATGCAGCAGTCGACTTCGCCACCCCAGTACGGCAGGTCGTCGTACTCCCAGCGGCTGTTCACGGTCAGCTTCTCCGCCGTCCCCGCCAGGACGGACGCATCGACCCCCCATTCCCGCAGCGTGTTCAACGACCAGGTGGTGGCGGTGTAGGGCTGACCCTCGCCGTCATCGGGATGATTCACCGCGCGCGGATCCGCCCGCGAGGGGAAGTACGCCCCGCCGGCCCACTGGCCGTCCCCATCCTGCAACTCCAGCAGCCGGGCACCCATCCCCTCCGCCGCGACCCGCGTCCTGGTCGCCGCCCACACCACATCACGCTCCTTCGCCAGATCACGCTCCACCTGCCAGCGCAGCGCAGGGTCGGTGTCGAGCAACCATCCCAGCAGTGCCTCGTCAAGAGCCATGCCTGAAACTAGGCACGACGAGCGTGTGGTGTCGATGACAGCGCCCTCTGGCGAGCGGATGCCATGGAGGCGGGCTGGGGCGCTGGCGGATCGAACCGGGATTGCTGGCTGACCAGCCGCACCGGGCAAAGGTGGTGGAACAAGGCCGTTGTTGTCGCTGGGCGTCCCCTGGGCGTCCGGGAAGGCGCTGAACTGATCACTGGCCCGGCTCGACCGAAGCTTCACGGGTCCGGTCGAAGCGTGATCGCCGCGGTCGGGAACCCCGCCGCGCTGGCTGGCATCCGCAGGCCGTCCACTCAGTTCGTCGAGGCTCTGTCGGCGTTCGAGGTGCGCCATAGGCCGCGAGAGGTCCGGCATGCGCACCCTGCTACTGGTGGTTTCCACCGGAGACGCATCCGAGCTCACGACCTGCCTGCTCCGCGACCCGAGAACGCGCCACTCGTCGAGCTTAAGGTCGCAATAAGGTCGCATAAGTCGGACGGGTTCTGGGTGAAAAGAGTGAAACCCCTAGTCAAAGCGGGAATCGGGATGGTGGGCCTAACTGGACTTGAACCAGCAAACCGACCCGGAATGACCCAGAGTGACTGCGTCGGACTCAGCGGGCTAAGAGGCCTTTGACTAGGTGATTCGCTTGAATGACAGGCTATCGTAGGGTCATGACAGGACGGGCACCGGGAGCGCAAGAAGACCTTCAAAGTTCCCCACAAGTTCCCCGCGGGGGACTTTCGGGAAGGATTGGCCCACGGCCGCGGAAGACGAAAGCCGAGCACCGAAGCTTCGGGACCATCGTAGAGGCCCGCGGTCGATTCAAGGTCCGCTACACCGGGCCAGACAAACAGCTGCACCGCGCCGGAATGACCTTCTCGACCAGGGAACGCGCCCAGGGATGGCTGGCCGGGGAATTGAAACTCATTGAATACGGCGAATGGACACCGCCCGCCCAGCGCCGTATCCAGGCCGAGGCTGAAGCCGAGGCCGCCGTCATCAACTTCGACGAATACGCGCGGGACTGGATCAGCACCCGCATGGTCAAAGGGCGGCCGATCAAGGCACGGACCCGCGAGCACTACCTCGACATCCACGACCGGCTGTTCCGGCCGCTGCACCGGCTCCCCCTCGCCTCGATCACCACCTCGACGGTGGATCGCTGGTACCGAGCACTCCCCGAGGCCCCGACCATGCGAGCGCACGCCTACTCGCTGCTCAAGTCGATCTTCCGGACCGCCGTCTCACGCAAGCTCGTCGCCGAGTCCCCGGTAGACGTCGAAGGCGCCACAGCACGCAACGCTCCCAAAGACATCGAACTGCTCACCGTCGACCAGATCGAACAGCTGGCCGACGCCATGTCGGATCGCCATCGGCTCCTGATCCTCTTGGCGGCATGGGCAGGCCTTCGCTTCGGTGAGCTGACCGCCCTGCGACGCCGTGACCTCGATCTGGACCAGGGCACCGTGAAGATCGAACGGGCGGTTGTCACCGTGGGAGGCCGGCGCATCCTCACCACCCCCAAATCGGCAGCGGGCAACCGGACGGTGCACCTCCCCACGAACCTGCTTGAAGAGATCGGCCGGCACCTCGCCCAGCACACCGGCCCCAACCCCGACGACCTCGTCTTCCCCGGTAACCAGGGCACCCCACTCACCCCCGGACAGGTGTACGGCCACGCACCCCGCTTCGACAAGAAGACGAAGCGGAGGATCCACCCAGGTAACGGCTTCTACCGCGCACGCCACGAGATCGGCCGACCCGACTTCAGGTTCCACGACCTGCGTCACTTCGCGGCCACCATGGCCGCCATTTCGGGGGCCACCACTAAGGAGCTGATGCAGTTCGCCGGCCACAACGACATCCACGTCGCCATGCGCTACCAAGAGACGATCAACGACCGCAAACGCGACCTCGCCGCACGCATGGGGGCCCTGGCCTCTCGCGGCACAGGGCCAGCCAGCCAACCCAGCCCGGGGTCAGGTCTGGCTCACGACCACCCGCGGAGCTGATCCACCGGCACCGCAAGCGCCTCCACGTCAGACAGCCGCAAACGCAGCACCTTCCCGCCGATCAAGAAGCACGGCAGCTTGCCCTCGGCCGTCAACCGTTTCAGCGACCGCACCGACAACGTCGTCAACTCCGCAGCATCGGGGTAGGAGATCCACAGCGGACGAGACCCCGCTTCGAGGACCCAGCAGGGCCTCCACCTTGAACCATTCCCCTCGATGGGGTCTGCCGGACGACCCCCGAACCCGCGCCCTGGCGCAGGGTGCTCCAGTGGCATCGGCTCCAGAGTCGGTCCGCCGGGCCGCAGATGCCTGTGTCATGTGTCCTCCAACGTTGGCTTCCCCTCGCCTTCCAGAAGGACCCGACCCCCTCCTTGGTGGACACGTAGCGGCGGCCAACACGAAGCCGGGCCACAAGGCCCCACGACGACACTGGGCCTTGGTGCACGGCCCCTCGCGTCCGCTCCAGCGCGGCGCGCTCATCTGGGATATGCCGGTGATCCGACCCGATCTGGCCGATGAGCGGATCGGTGTGGGCTCGCCCAAGTCAACTGATGGCTGGGGCCTTGCTCGGCCACAGGCTTGAAGCGCCTGGCGTTGGTTACCAGTCCCGCTCTTCGATGAGTTCACCCCGCTTCCCCGCCTGCATGTCCAGCTTGTACCCTCGAATCCTCGTGCCCCTCGTACAGGACAAGGTGTCGCCCATCCCGAAAGCGCATCGTCCCTTCTTCGAGGAGGTGCAGGGGAAGTCCCACCCCTTGGGGCACACGACGTTCCACACGAACTTCCCAGTGTCGGGATCCACAGCCGTGACCATCTCCACTCCATCGACCTGACGCTCGAACACGAAACGACCCTCCCTACCTAGAATCAGGGATCCCTGCACGGAATGGGGTGCGTGAAGAGCGAAGCTCTGGGTCTCAGCCTCCTGGTCGAGCCGGAATATCACAAGCCTGTAGGGCCCGCCTTTCTCTTCCGTCCACGTCCTAGCGGCAACGAAGTGCGCGCCCCGTCTCGACTCCGCTCCGATTGCGTGTAGATCCAACTTGGCGCCGTCTGGTGCGGGGATCCTACGGATCTCCGTCTCTCCCGACCAGAGGACCAAGGCATCGCAGTCACCACTGAGCGCGTACTCGATCTTGCTGCCGTCGACGACTTGCTCGCCCGATGAACCGTGACCGGAGTTGCACATGCCGAGAAGGATCTCCTCTCGAACTTCGCTCTGTAGGCAGCGACTGGCTCGCGAGCCTCACCGTCGTAGGCTGCAGTCGAGTGCGCTGCGAGGATCCCGCAGCTGGCAAGTGCCAGCGCACCAACAATCGATACGACGACCTTGTGGCGGCGGAACAGCACAGTTCCCAGCACGATGGCCAAGGCTGCCGCGAATGCTGACCCACCAACGAGCGAGTCTGTCATCCCCACGATATGGACGAACTCGCCTCGAATCGCTCAGGTTCCAGTTCACGGACGCTGCCGGTTGCTCGTCGGATGGCCGCACCGATCCCGGGGGAAACCGCGAGACCCACAACCGCTGTCATCGCCACAACAGCGAGTGGACCGAGCGCACTCGAACCACGAAGGGCGGGAAGAACCGCTGCGGGAACCGCCGACGGCGTGTGGCCGATACTTGGGGGTGCAGACGGTTTGGGTGCTGGTTCGGTGACGGCCGGGCTGGTAGCAGGACGGCTACCAGCCGTCGACCTTGGTCTGGCCGCCTGCCGCATCGTCTGAACCGGCAACGCTGGCAACCCCGCAACAGCAGCAAACTGATGCAACTCCCCCAACAACCCAGGAAACCGCGACCAATCCACCCGCCCATACACGACCACCGACGGATGCTCCACCCCAACCGCATGCGCCACGTCATACACAGCACCCAGAACCAGATCCACCTCACGCCCGGACGCCCCGCCCAACTTCGGCCACCGGACCGACTGCCTAGCAGCCTCCTCCATCGGCGTACCAGGAACCAGAACCCCACCACCCTCACCCAGACCAACAACCACCACCAACGCCGACGACGACCGTGTCTCCGGTGCCAACTGCCCAACCGTCAACCCTGAACCGGCCCCACATGGGCAGCATCAACCAACACCAACGCGACAGAAACAGTCACGTCAATGGCCACCCAACGCCTTGGCCTTGGTGATCACCTTGTTCAGCTCGTTACGCAAATCCCTGGCCCGAGTGTCGAACTCCGTCGCAGCCCGGGCCGACCGCCACCGATCCTCAAACGCGCGCCTATTCCCGTCCTGCCAATCCGCACTCTGAAGCGCCTGATCCACCGACGCCAACGCCTGCCTGATCGCCTTCTCAGCCTGATCAACCGCACTCCGGACCCGCTCCACATCAGCGATCCGAATCCGAATCGTGTCACCCACACCCCCCACCCCTTCCCTAGCTTGGCGTGTCGTAGAGGCGGGCCAAGATGCTCTCGAAGCTTCTGCAGGAACTTTCCAGGTCGCATTTCAGCGCGGCTAGTTCGCGCGACAGGGGGACGGCGCGCTGACGATCGAAGGTGGCTCTGTTCCCGTCCGTCCAGGACATCTTGGTCGTCTCCTGGACTGTCATCCATAACGAGCGGGCGTCACCCACGTCGCGCACTTGCTCCATCAGGGGCTGCATCACATGATCCTTGCTGGGATGTGCAAGACGCCGTACTGTGCGGCGACCCAGACGCGATGCTGGCCGTTGGCAATGGCGTACGTGCCGTTCGGTTGCGGGTTCAGGCGGATCGCGTCACCTGCTCCAATAAGCTGGGAGTAGGTCATCGAGTAGGAACGTGTCCCCTGGAGCCCTGCGCGCTGGTCCAGCGTGTGGAAATAGTCCCGCCCTTCCCCCGCAGCGAGCGCTGGTAGGACGACCTGCTGGAATGCGTCGAAGGCCCACGCCAGGTCGTCGGGTGAGTATCCCTTCTTGAAGTCGGCAGGACCGTGCACGGTCGAGGCGCTCTGATCGATGAGGTTCAATGGCACGAGCGCGAATCCCTGTGGCAGACCGGCGGCGTCGATGAGGCCTGCGCAGGTTGTGTTGCCACCACCTCCCAGTGAGGCGGTTGCGGCACGACCGGTGGTGGAGGGCGTATACGAACCGGCACCTGTGCCGGCGAGTGCAAGGTAGTCACGCAGTTCTGCCTTCCGGTCGGCTGGATCCTCCGGCTGTCCGCGACCAGTTTTCGGATTCGCTCTTCGCGCGCGCCAAGTCGAGCACGGAGTTCGCTCCGAGTGGCGCGTGCTGACGCCAAGGCTGCTCGCGCCTGAATGACTGCTGCCTCCGCTCTGCGCAAGCGGGCGACCGCTGCCGAGCAGTCGGTATGCTCTGATTGGCGGCAGCGATCAAGCTCCGCTCGCGCTTGAGCAAGCTCTCGTTCTCGGGATGCAAGCTCGGTCGCGATTCCGCGCACAACGCCCGCCGCGCGACGATTGGCCGCTTGGACGATTCTCTCTGCTCTCTCCTGGATACTCGCTGCTGCTCCGTCGAGGTGCCGAATAGCTTCGCCCGCAGCGTTGCGATCGACGGTCACGATTTGCCCCAGATTGTTGCGGGCGGAGATTCGAACGCGAGGACGTGGCGCAGCAGGCCTCGGGACCGGTCGTAGTATCTGAGCTTCGTGTCGGAAAGGTCGCTGGTCTCTGTGGTGTCGATCACCCGTATGCCAACGTCAGCGGAGACAGTCCCCACCAAGCGATGGTCGAAGTCGTCGAGTGCGTAGGAGCCGGCTCGTCGTTCAAAGGTCGACAACCCCTCGGTGATGATCATCGTGTGGACGCCGACGGCGGGACCGTCGGCGAGGATCTGTTGGAGGGATCTGAGGGAGGCAGAGCCGTCCTTGAGGATGCCTCCTTGTTCGATGCTCAGAAGTAGCAGGAGCACCGCCGGCGCCCGGAACAGACTGGCTGACTGGCGTGTGATCACAAGGAGTTCAATCTCCGCGAGTGTGTCTGCCTGATTTCGCCCAAGGGTCGGGGATATGACGCCGAGTGGCTGATTGGGACCCGCGAGCAGCTGGTCGGCGACTGCCGCCGCGTTGCGGGTGCCAAGGCCCCGAAGTCGAGCAGTACGGCACGGGAGGCAGGGTTCAGCGCGACAGTGAGTCCGCCGGCCGCGATGCAGGCACCTG
>JADKFR010000004.1 GCA_016717345.1 Propionibacteriaceae bacterium | reverse complement strand
GCACCCTGAAAGAGCAACTGGCGGTCGCGCCGAAAGCCGACCAGACAGCTGCCAAGGCGCAGATGGACGTGCTGGCACGGAGCCAGCCGGCACCAGGTTGTAGGAGCCCTGCGCGAACGCAGGTCAGTCCCGGGTGCGCTCGTCCTCCATCTGGCTGATCAGCGCCACACGTTCCGCATGCCGCCCGCCCGCGAACGAGCCTCCGAGCCAGGCGTCCACCATCATCAACGCCAGCCCGGGACCCACCACGCGCGCGCCGAAGGCCAGCACGTTGGCGTTGTTGTGCTGCCGGGACAGCAGCGCGCTGAACGGCTCGCTCACGCAGGCTGCCCGAACGCCGGGGACCTTGTTGGCCGCGATCGAGATACCCACCCCGGTTCCGCAGATGGCGATCCCCAACTCGGCCTGACCAGAGGCCACGGCCTCCCCGACCAACCGCCCGTAGACCGGGTAGTCGACCGGGGCCGGGCTGTGGTGACCGACATCGATGACCTCATGGCCGTGGCCTTCGAGGTGGTCCTTGACGAGCAGGCGCAACTCGTAACCGGCGTGGTCACTGCCGATGGCGATCTTCACTGGAGCTCAGTCCATCTCGTAGACGCGCACCGAATTCGTCTGGCGCGAATGACGGCCCGGGTTTCCAGCCACGATGACCACCCGGTCGCCGTGCTTGACCCAGCCCAACTCGGTGAGGGCGTCCTGCACGGAGTGCACCATGGCGTCAGTGTTGGTGTATTCCGGCGTGACGTACGACTGCACCCCCCAGCACAGGGTGAGTTCCTGAGCCGTCCGAGGTAACGGGGTGAAGGCCAGGATCGGCACCCGCGAACGCAAGCGGGCCAGTCGGTGAGGCGTGTCCCCCGACACCGTGAACGCGGCGAGGTACTTGGCGTCCAACCGCTCAGCGATCGAGACCGCCCCCATCGAGATCACACCGCTGGTGGTGTGCGGGTCCCACTTCAGGTGGCGGATCTGATCGAGGCCCTCGGCCTCGGTGCGGGCGATGATCCGGGCCATGATCTCGACGGTTTCGATCGGGTAGTCGCCCACCGCCGTTTCGCCCGACAGCATGACAGCGTCAGCACCGTCCAGGATGGCGTTGGCGACGTCGGAGGCCTCTGCGCGGGTCGGACGGTGGGACGTGATCATGGATTCCAGCATCTGGGTGGCCACGATCACCGGCTTGGCCCAGTGCCGGGCAGCGTCGATGATCCGCTTCTGCGCCGAGGGCACCTCCTCCAGCGGCAACTCCACTCCAAGGTCGCCTCGCGCCACCATGAACGCATCGAAGGCATCCACGATCGCGTGGAGGTTCTCCAGCGCCTGGGGCTTCTCCAGCTTGGCGATGACGGGAACCTGTCGGCCCTCCTCCGCCATTACCGTGCGCACCGGCTCAATGTCCTCAGGCGACCGCACGAAGGACAAAGCCACCATGTCAACGCCGTGGCGCAGGGCCCAGCGCAGGTCACGCTCGTCCTTCTCGCTGAGAGCTGGGACGCTCACCGGGACACCGGGAAGGTTGATGCCCTTGTGGTCGGACACCCGGCCGCCCACGATGACCTCGGTGACCACGTCGGTCTCAGTGACTTCGAGGGCGCGCAACTCGATGGCGCCGTCGTTGATCAGGATCTGGTCCCCGGCTGTGACGTCCTGGGTGAGCGTCTTCAAGGTGGTGGAACACCGCTCAGCGGTTCCCGGGACATCCTCGATGGTGATGGTGAACTGCTGCCCGGCTTCCAGGAAGGCCTCGCCGTCGATGAATGTCTCGAGGCGGATCTTCGGGCCCTGGAGGTCAGCGAAGATCCCGACCGGTCGGTTGGCGATCCGAGCGGCATCGCGAATCATGGTGACCCGCTGCGCATGCAGGACGTGGTCACCATGGCTCATGTTGAGGCGGGCGACGTTCATGCCCGCGTTGATAAGGTCGACGATCTTCTCTTGGGAGTCCGTTGCCGGACCGATCGTGCACACAATCTTTGCTCTACGCACGACGCAAACCCTATCGGACGCGGGGCCCCTGCCTCGCGTGGTCAGCTGTGGACGAGCTGTAAGGCCCTCGCGAGGTCGTCGGGGTACGGGGAGGAGAACTCGACCCACTCCCCCGTGCCGGGATGGCTGAACCCCAGCCGCGTGGCGTGCAGCCATTGGCGATCAAGCCCCAGCCGGGCGGCCAGCACGGGATCGCCGCCGTAGGTGGGGTCCCCCACGCAGGGGTGGTGGATCGCCTGCATGTGGACGCGGATCTGGTGGGTCCGTCCGGTCTCGAGGTGGACCTCCAGGAGGGTCACCGACCGGAACGCTTCCAGCATCGCGTAGTGGGTCACGCTGTGCCGCCCACCGGCGACCACCGCCATCTTGTAGTCGGCCCCGGGGTGGCGTCCGATGGGGGCCTCGATGGTTCCCTCAAACGGGTCGGGATGGCCCTGCACGAGCGTGTGGTAGACCTTCTCGACATTTCGGGTCTTGAACGCTCGCTTCAGGGCTGTGTAGGCCGGCTCGCTCTTGGCCACCACCATGAGCCCGGACGTGCCGACGTCCAGCCGCTGCACGATGCCTTGGCGTTCGGCGACCCCGGATGTGGAAATCCGGAAGCCGGCGGCGGCCAGGTGTTCGACGACCGACGGCCCGTCCCATCCGAGACTGGGGTGTGCGGCGACTCCGGCCGGCTTGTCGACCACCACGATGTCGGCGTCATCGTGAACGATCCCGATGCCCGCCACGACGGAGGGAGTCACCGCGACCCGGGGCTCGGTGGTGACCTCCACCTCGAGCAGATCACCTCCGCGCAGGCGGGCGGACTTGGTGACCACGGTCGAGTTGACCCGCACTCCCTCCTGCGCGATCAGGGTCTCGATCCGACTCCGGCTGAGACCCGTCATCCGCGCCGCCGCCGCATCGACGCGCTCGCCGTCCAAGCCATCAGGGACCAGCCAGACGCTACTCATCAACGCGGCCCCCCGTCAGGGTCGGCGGAGCGTCCTTCACGCTGGTGCCGTCGACGGACACCTGGGTCACCAGGGTCAGCCAGAGCACGATCACCGCGGCGGCTGTGATGAACATGTCCGCCACGTTGAAGATCGCAAAATGCGGCAGTTGCAGGAAGTCGATCACGTGGCCGCGGAAGGGCCCGGGCTCACGGAAAAGCCGGTCGATCAGGTTGCCAAGGATCCCTGCCAGCAGGCACCCGGTGGCCACGGCCCACCCGAGGTGCCGCACCTTGGGTAGCAGCCAGCCGACAACGCCCACCGCCGCGACTACGGCGACCAGTGACAGCACGACGGTGAAGTTCTCACCCATGCTGAAGGCAGCGCCGGGATTGCGGATGAGCTGCAGGGTCAGCAGCCCGCCGAGCAATTGAATTGGCCGGCTCGGGTCGAGGTGGCTCAGCGCAAGGGTCTTGGTGACCTGGTCGGCGATCACTCCCACCAGCCCGATCCCCGCAGCGATGAGGCGAAGCCGGGTCACCCCGGGGATCTCCTGGGCGGTTATCGCCGCTCCTCCCGCTGCTTGCAGGTCACACACATGGTCGCTCGCGGGAAGACCTGGAGACGGTCCTTGCCGATGGGGTTTCCACAGGACTCACAGCGTCCGTACTCACCTGATTCGAACATCCGGTAGGCCAACTGCGCCTGCTCGTGCATGTCTCGGGCGTTCTGCGCCAGCGACATCTCCTGGTCCCGCTCGAAGTTGGACGAACCCACGTCGGCGGGGTCCCGCCCGGCACCGTCAGTGCCTTCGTCGAACAGATCGGCCAGCCCTGCCTCGGCGACCTCGATCGCGCGCTCCATCCGGGCGATGTCAGCCAGCAATTCCTGACGAACCTCTTCGACCTCGTCCTCCGTCCAGGGGTCTTCGCCCTCCGCGACGGGGAAGGTGGCCGCTTTCGGCAACGACGTCGCGTCGGGGGCCGTGCGCCGGGACGTTGTCATGAAATCGGACTCCTTCGTGATGCCTGAGCACGGAGAGTACCACCTGGTCACGCACAACGAGACACCCCCCGACACATCCGTGCCGGGGGGTGTCTCGGGGTGGTTTCAGCCCTGCTCGCCCAGGAGTGCGTCCAGCCGCGGCGTGGCGGAGCCGGGGCCCGGTTCGTTGAGGATGTCGGGAGCGTCGCCCGGCTCCAGCACGGAGTCACGGATGACGTTGATCTGATTCTGCAGGTGGTTGGTGAGGTTGTTGCGGAACGTCCCCTCGAAGTTGCGCAGGTGCTCAACCCTGCCTCGCAACGAATCCCGCTCAGTCTCCAGCGCGCCGAACATTTCGTTGCGACGCTGCTCAACCTCGGCGTTGAGGCCGTCAGCCCGCGCCTGAGCCTCGCCGGTGACCCGCTCGGCATTGACCCGTGCCTCGGACTCCACACGGTCCGCGCGCGTCCTGGCATCGGTGAGCGTTTCGTGGGCTTTGCGGTTGGCGGAGTCGATCACGCCTTCGGCCTCGGTGCGGGCCTCTGAAACGACTCGCTGCGCCTCGACCTGGGACTCCCCCACGAGCCGTTCGGCCTGCTCCGTGGCCATCTGGAGGAGGCGGGTGACGGCCGGGGACGCGTCCGCCGAACTGGTCACGACAATGTTCTCGACCCGCGCCTTCGGATTGTCGTCCGCCGACTGCGGGGTCCTGAGCGCCTCGAGTTCGCCCCGAACCGCATCGATCTCAGACTGCTTGGCCCCGAGTTCGGTCTGCAACCGCTCCAGTTCCCGCGCCTTGTTGTCGACGTCGGCCCGCAGCCCGTCCAGTTCGCCCCGCGCTGCGTCGAGTTCGCCTTGACGAGCGGCGAGTTGACCCTTGAGGTAGTCCGCCTCGGAGGAGTCACCAGGAACGAAGATGCTGGACGGCTCACTGGAACTGAGCGCCTCCACCTGCTGCTTGAGGGTTTCGTTCTCCTCGCCAAGCTGTGACAGCGTGGCCTCCACCTGGTCGACGAAGTTGTCTACGTCGACGGGCTCATAACCGTTGCGGCGAGCCAGATGAAAGCGGGTCTTTCGAACCTGCTCAAGGGTCAGGGTCATCGTTCACCTCATGATTATCGATTTCGACCCACCGGGGGAATCCGGAACGCCGATCCGGCCATCAGGCTAGTGCAGCGCCGTTGACTAGTCCAAGACCAACGCGTTGAGGGTTCAGAGTTGAGGTGACTCAGAAGAGTGCCGGGAGGATCCTCATCGCCATCGACAGGCCCAGGAACAGCACCAGGAACCCGAAGTCCCACTGCGTGCCCCCCAAGCGCACGGGTTTGATGAAGCGACGCAGGAAGCGCAGCGGCGGATCCGTCACCGTGTAGACGAATTCAGCGATCACCAGCAGCAGTCCGCGCGGTTGCCAGTGGCGGACGAACAACGGCACCAAGGACAGCACCGCCCTGACCGTCAGGATCATCAGGTAGAGCCAGATCACGAACCCGAGAATCGCCCCGACCGCGCTCATCTGGCCTCCCGGTTGTCACGACTGGTTGAAGAAGCCACCTGCGATGCGTTCCTTGTCCTCGGCGGCCACATTCACGTACTGCGGTGAGAGCAGGAACACCTTGCTGGTGATGCGCTCAATAGTGCCATGCAGGCCAAAGATCAGCCCGGCCGCGAAATCGACGAGCCGCTTGGCGTCCACGTCCTCCATGTCGGACAGGTTCATGATCACCGGCACGCCGTCCCGGAAGCTCTCCCCAATGGTGCGCGCCTCGTTGTAGGTGCGCGGGTGCACCGTGATGATCCGGCTGATGTCCGCCATCCGGGGCTGCGGAGCGACCGGTCGGCGGCTCTCCAACTCCGTCACGCTGTGTGCCGCAGGGGCGGAGGACGGCCGCTGCAGGACTTCCTCAGTGACGTCGTCGGCCCCCGCCACAGCTTCGGCGTACTCATGATCTGTCGCCAAGCCAAGCCAGACGGCAGCCTTCTTCAAGCGGTCAGCCATTGTGTTCGCCTCTCACTGCTCGGACTCCTCGAAAACCCTAACAAGCGACAGCGCGGCGGAGCCGGAGGCGGGACGCCGACACGCTGGGTCAGCGCGCAGGAAGCCAGATGACGCCGGCCTGACGTCCGGCTGTCAGGGCATCCCGGCGGTAGGAATGGAGGCTGGGGGTGGTCCGGGTGCACGGATCATGCCGGCGCACCTGGCAGCCCAGCGCCTCCAACAGCAGCGCGGCGCCGGCTCCAAGATCGAGCGAGGCGGTCCCCCACGCGGTGGTCGACGCCGCTCCGGGGAGCTGAGCTGCGACCTGGTCTCGCAGGGCCGGTTCAACCTCGTAGCAGGCCCCACAGATGTGCGGGCCGATCCAGGCTGTCACCGCGGTCGCCCCCAACTCACGCATGGCAGCCAGAGTCGCCTGGAGCACGCCAGCGGTCAGCCCCACCCGTCCGGCATGGGCTGCGGCGACCACCCCGGCGGCAGGATCGCCCACCAGGACCGGGACGCAGTCAGCCACCCGGACCGCCACCCCCAGACCGCGGGCGGTGGTCACCAACGCGTCCGCCTCCTGCGCCCCGCAGGCGCGCTGGTCGGTATCCGTCCCCACGCGCAGGACCGTCACTCCATGAACCTGCTGCGCGCAGCGCACCTGAACACCGAGGGCGGCCTCGACGTGCTTCCAGTCGCCGCTGCGCCGCCCGTCGGACAGGGTCAGGTCGAGCACCGAGCCGTCAGGACCGACGGCATCACAGAACGCGACCCCGACGCCGTCGGCGTCGGGGTCGTTGCGGTAGCTGAACAACGTGGCCTACTTCAGAAAGTCGGGAACGTCCAAGTCGTCATCGGGGTCGGACACGGGAGTCACCACGGCCGGTCGGACGATGGGCGTGGCGGGCACCTCGGCGGGAGCCATCGGCGAGGGACGGCCCATCGGTGCCACCGATTCCTGACGCTGCCGGATCTCGGGACGGTTGCGCCGCGGCGGCTGGCCCCCATCGAACCCGGCAGCGATGACGGTCACCCGGACCTCGTCGCCCAGCGCGTCGTCGATCACGGTGCCGAAGATGATGTTGGCGTCCTCGTGGGCAGCGGTCTCGATGAGGTTGGCCGCCGCCGAGACCTCGAACAGGCCCAGGTCGGATCCCCCGGCGATCGACAGCAGGACGCCGTGGGCGCCCTCGATGCTGGCCTCCAGAAGCGGGGAGGAGACGGCCATCTCGGCCGCCGCGCGCGCCCGGTCCTCGCCGCGAGCCGAGCCGATCCCCATCAAAGCCGAGCCGGCATTCGACATGACCGCCTTGACGTCGGCGAAGTCGAGGTTGATCAGGCCGGGCGTGGTGATCAGGTCGGTGATGCCGGAAACGCCCTGCATGAGCACCTGGTCGGCCTGGCGGAAGGCGTCCAGGATCGCGACGTGATGGTCGGTCATCTCCAGCAGCTTGTCGTTGGGGATGACGATCAGGGTGTCGACCTCTTCGCGCAGCGCGGCGATGCCGTCCTCGGCCTGGGTGGCACGGCGCTTGCCCTCGAAACTGAAGGGACGGGTGACCACACCGATGGTGAGGGCACCCAGCGAGCGGGCGATCCGAGCCACCACCGGGGCACCGCCGGTGCCGGTGCCGCCGCCCTCGCCAGCGGTGACGAAGACCATGTCGGCGCCCTTGAGTACCTCTTCGATCTCGTCGGCGTGGTCGTCGGCCGCTTGGCGTCCCTTGGCGGGATCCGCGCCGGCACCCAGACCGCGGGTGAGGTCGCGGCCGATGTCGAGCTTGACGTCCGCGTCGCTCATGAGCAGCGCCTGCGCGTCGGTGTTGATGGCGATGAACTCGACCCCTCGCAGCCCACCCTCGATCATGCGATTCACGGCGTTGACGCCGCCACCACCAACACCCACCACCTTGATGATGGCGAGGTAGTTCTGGGATGCAGTTGCCACGCGATTCTCCACCTTCTCGTCCAAGCCGGGTGCCGCTGCTGGGTCAAGGACGAATCCCGGGGAAGGGTGACTCCATCTCGGCGTGTCCAAAGTTATGAGACGCCCTTGACCTTGTCCAAGAAGCGGGGGGTGGACGGCGCGTACCTCAAGTACTGGTTCAGGGTTGCGGGATCAACGCTTCGTCGGGTGGGACGGGGCTGAGACGTCGAAGGACCGTCCGCCTTGCGGCAACAAGGCCTCCAAAACCTGCGCTTTCAGAGGTGACTGCTCGGCGCTGCCCCAGAAGACCCGCGAACCGTCCTGCATCCGGAGGCTGATCGAGTCCTTGCCGGCGGCGACCATCCGGGAGACCTTGGCCGCCGTCCCGCTCGCCAGCGAGGAATAGACGGTGCCGACGTCGACCAGCAGTTGTTGGGCGTCCGGATCCGCTTCGACCTGGATCAATCCCCGCGGGGGGCTGAGCACGGCGTCGAACACCACCCCCGTCGCGTCGGCGATGAGGTAGCCCGTCCCCGAGGGAATCGCAAGCCGAGGGTTGCGTTCGGTGACCGCGACGTCGACCCGATCGGGCCACTCGCGGCGAATCGAAACCGAAGCCACGGCCGGCAACCCGGCCACCCGATCGGCGGCACCGGCGGCGTCGACGAGGACCAACGGGGTGCCCGTTGCGATCTGGGCGGCCTGGCGAACCTGGGCCCCGGTTGTCACTTTGGTGCCGCTGACGGCCACCTCTGTGACGGCCAGGACCTGGGAGAAGACAGCCAGCCACACCAACCCCGACACCAGGAGGCCCACCAGCGCCGCCACCGCCACGCGCCGTACCAGGCGCCGACGGTCCTTCCGGCGACGCGACTCCAGGCGGCCGGTCGCGTCGAGTGGCAGTGGGCTCACCGGTGGTCTTCCGCAGCCAACAAGCCGACCAGCGCGGGCCCGACCCGGGTGACGTCGCCGGCTCCCAGAGTGACGACGAGGTCGCCTGGGGTGACCAGTCCGGCCAACAGGCCGGGGGCCTCGCTCATCTCCTCCACGTAGTGGATGGTTTCGAGCTGGGAGATACCTTCCAGAGCGTCGATGACCAGGTGACCGGTCACGCCCGGGATCGGGTCCTCGCGGGCGGCGTAGATGCCCAGCACGACGATGACGTCGGCGAGGGACAGCGCCCTGGCGAACTGACCGGCGAAGTCACGGGTCCTGGTGAACAGGTGTGGTTGGAAACACGCCACCAGCCGTCCCGCTCCTGCCAGCACCCGGGCGGCGGTCAGGGTGGCGACCACCTCGGTCGGGTGGTGCGCGTAGTCGTCGATCACGGTGACCCCGTTGACCTCGCCCACCCGCTGGAAGCGCCGGTCGGTACCGTCGAAGGCAGTGGCGGCCTGTCGCAGCCGCGCGCCGTCGATGCCCAGCAGCCGACCGACCGCGTAGGCAGCCGCGGAGCCCGGGCGCCCGAGAAGCTGAGCCCCTCCAGCCGGACGTCGGCATCCCACGACTCACCCACCGTGACGACCTGCTTGCCGGCGGCTCGGAGCGGGTCGATCAACACTCTGGTACCGGGGTCGTCGGCACTGAGCACGACGGCTTCGACGCCGGCCGCCCTGGTCAGCTCAGCGAAACCGGCAGCGTAGGCCTCGGCCGTGCCCCAGTTGTCGAGGTGGTCGGCCTCAATGTTGGTGATGACCACGATGCGTGCCGGGTATTGCAGGAAGGAGCCATCGCTTTCGTCCGCCTCGACGACGAAGGCCTCACCACCACCCAGGTGGGCGCTGGTCCCCGAGGAAGTGAGCGGCGAGCCGATGACGTAGCTCGGGTCGGCGCCGGTTTCGGCCAGCAGCACCGCCGTCATCGCCGAAGTGGTGGTCTTGCCGTGGGTTCCCGTCACCGCGATGCCCGTCCGGTGGACCATGAGCGCGGCGAGGCCGGCGCTGCGATGCCAGATCCGTAGCCCTCGCCGGCGCGCTTCCGCCAGTTCCACGTTGGTCTCTCGGACGGCCGACGAGATGACGACCGTGGCGGCAGTGCCGAGGTTGGCCGGATCGTGGCCGACGCGGGCGTCGATCCCCCGGGCCTGCAGTTCCCGCAGGGCAGCCGAATCGGCCTGATCACTGCCGGAGACCCTCACGCCGAGTTCGGCGTACGCGGTGGCGATGCCACTCATCCCGGCACCGCCGATGGCGATGAAGTGGACATCGCCCACCTCAGTGGCCGGCAGCAGCGGGACGGGACGGATCAGGGGCATGGTCAGCGATCCTTCCGGGCGGCTCCGAGCGCCAGTTCCGCCAGTGCCCGCGCAGCGCCGGCAGGGACGAGGGCACGACAGCGTTCACCCATCGCGGCGAGCCGCTCGGAATCACCGATCAGGGACTGCACCTCCCGAACCAGCCGGGGTCCCGACAGGTCGGCGTCGGCCACCAGCACGGCCGCCTCGGCGGCCAGCAGGAAGTCGGCGTTGCGCGCCTGCTCACCGTTGCCGTGCGGCAGCGGGACGAAGATGGTGGGCAACCCCACCATGGCCGTCTCCATCACCGTCCCGGCGCCCGAGCGACCCACCATCAGGTCCGCGGCGGCGTAGGCCTGCTCCATGGCGTCCACGTAGGCCAACGGCAGGTACTTCGCACCGGTGGCGGGGTCACGCCGCTCGACGATATCGGGCGTCAGGTTCGCCGGGCCGAGCACGTGCAACACGTTGATCCCGGCGGCCAGCAGTTCGGGCAGGGCCGTCGCGAGCGCCTGGTTGATGCTCCGGGCGCCCTGCGAGCCCCCGCTCACGAGCACGACCGGAACCTCGGCGTCGAATCCGAGGGCGGCCCTGGATCCTGGACGCGCGGAGGGGCGATCAAGGGCGGCGATCGCCGTCCGCATCGGCAGGCCCAGCGGCACCGCCCGTGGTAGCCGCGTCTGGGGGAAGGTGACGCCGACCACCGAGGCGAACCGCGCCGCGATCCGGTTGGCCAGGCCGGGGACGGCATTCTGCTCGTGCAGCACGATGGGCACCTTGAGCCGCTGGGCCGCGAGGTAGACCGGCAGGGACACATAGCCGCCGAATCCGATCACCACGTCAGCGGAGTGCCTCCGCAGGATCCCGCGGGCCTGCCGGACGGCATCGAACAGCCGGCCCGGGACGGCGAGCAGCTCGGGCGTCAGGCGCCGGGGCAGGGGCACCGGGGGAATCAGCGCCAGTTCCAGGCCGGCCTCAGGGATGACGCGGGTCTCCAGACCTTTCGGCGTCCCGACGCACAGCAACGCCGAATCGGGGGCGAGTTCCTGCAGCTGCTGGGCGGTCGCGATCAGCGGAGAGGTGTGCCCTGCCGTCCCACCGCCGGCCAGAACGATGTTCACCGTCTCAGGGTACCCATCTCGGCGGGGACGATCGTGGACACCTTCGCCTTCCGCTGACGGCGGCGCCGACGGGTCGCAAACGTGCGCGCCTGGGGCTCCTGCCGGGCGCAGGCGAGCAGGATGCCGATTCCGCACAAGTTGGCAAGCAGCGCCGAACCGCCGTAGGACAGCAGCGGCAGCGGCACCCCGAGAACCGGGATCATCCGCAGCACGACGCCGATGTTGACCAGGGTCTGGATCATCAGCCAGGAGGTGACCCCGGCGGAGGCGTAGCGACAGAACCGGATGTCGGACCGCATCGCCACCCGGAATCCCGCGTAGCCAAGGGTCAGGAAGAGCGCCAGCACCAGCAGCGTCCCGACGAGGCCGAGTTCCTCGCCGATCACCGCCAGCACGTAGTCGGTGTGGGATTCGACCAGGCCGCCCCACTTCTGACGGCTGGCCCCCAGCCCAAGGCCCCACCATCCTCCCGAAGCGAGGGCGAACATCGCCTTGATGGGCTGATGGTTCACCCCGAGTGGGTCGAGGTCCTGGTTCAGGAAGCCCAGGATGCGGCCCATTCGGCTGGCGCTGGTGGCGACCAGGGCAGCAACGACGACGCCCACCGAACCCAGCATCGCGCCGAGCAGCCGCCAGGGAGCGCCGACGAACCACAGCACCGCGACCACGATGGCACCCAACACCATTCCGGTTCCCAGGTCGCGCTGCAGGATGACCAGGCCGATCAGAAGCAGCGACACCGGGACGAAGGGGACCAGCAGGTGCTTGGGACGATCGAGCAGCTTGTGCTTGCTCGCCAGGATGGCCGCTCCCCACAGCACGATGGCGAGCTTCGCGAACTCCGAGGGCTGCACCCGGCCAAGGCCGAAGCCGATGTCCACCCAGTTGCGGTTCCCGTTCTTGGCAAAGCCCAGACTGGTGAACGTCAGCAGCTGCATGATGAAGGCGAACGCCAGGGCACCCCACCCGATGATCTTCAGGCGGCGGGGGCTGGAACGCCCCAGGTACCAGGCGGCGAGTCCCCCGAGCAGCAGGAAGACGACATGCCGCTTGACGAAGTAGTAGGCGTCGCCGAACTTCACGAACGCGTAGACGCTCGAGGCGGACAGCACCATCATGCTGCCCAGGGCGAGCAGCAGCAGCGTCGGCACCAACACCAGGAAGTAGCTCGCCTGGGGGTGGCCCAACCATTCGACCACGAGACTCCGCCGTCGTCCCCCCGCAGCAGGCGGGGACGAGGGGGGTCCGTTGCGATCCAGCGAACGTGGGGAAGTAAGGATCGCCACCGGCTCCGGCCTCCTATCGTTGTCGATCCAGGGCTGCCACGGCGGCCGCGAACGCGTCCCCCCGGGCTGCGTAATCGCGGTACATGTCCTTGCTGGCGCAGCCGGGTGCGAGCAGCACGACGTCCCCGGCCTCGGCCAGGGTCGACGCCCACTCCACTGCTGCCGCCATCGCCCCATCTTCGCCGGAGTCGACCACGAAGGTCGGGAGGTGCGGTGCGTGTCGAGCCAGCGCCTCCGCGATCACCAGACGGTCGACTCCCAGCAATGCCACCCCCCGGAGTCGGGGGGCGTAGTCGCGCACGAGATCATCGAAGCTGGTTCCTTTGGCCTGACCACCGGCGATCCAGACCACCGAATCGAAGGCTCGCAAGGAGGCCGCCGCGGCGTGCGGGTTGGTGGCCTTGGAATCGTCGATGTAGCGGACGCCGGCCCGCTCGGCAATGGTCTGGATGCGATGGTCACCGAGCTGCAAGCGACGCAGGCCCTCGGCGACCGCCTGCGGGGGAACCCCGAACGACCGGACCAGCGCCGCCGCAGCGAGCGCGTTCTCGATGTTGTGGGGAGCCGCCGGCTTCACGTCCGAGACCTTCGCGAGTTCGACGGCCGAGTCCCGGCGCTGGGCGATGAAGGCCCGGTCCACCAGCAGGTCGTCGACCACCCCGAGCATCGACGGGCCGGGGATGCCGGTGGTGAAGCCGATCGCCCGGGCACCCTCGACGACGTCGGCCTCGACGACCATCTCTTCGGTGGCCGGGTCGGCGACGTTGTAGACGCAGGAGTGACGAACCCGTTCGTAGATCCTGGCCTTGTCCGCCGCATAGGCGGCCATCGCACCACTCGCCCCCGGGGGCCACCCGGCGGGGTCGGCGTACCACTCCAGGTGATCGGGTGCCAGGTTCAGCACAGCTGCCGAATGCAGCGACAAGCTGTTCGTCCAATGGAGTTGGAAGCTCGACAGTTCGACCGCCAGCACGTCGTAGGCCACGTCATCGAGCACCGCTTCCACGATCGGCCGCCCGACGTTGCCGACAGCCGCCGTGGTCAGCCCCGCCGCGGTCAGCATGGACTCCACCATTCCCACGGTGGTGGTCTTCCCGTTGGTGCCGGTCACGGCCAGCCAGGGCACCTCCCGATCCGGTTGGCTCATCCGCCACGCGAGCTCGACCTCTCCCCAGATCGGGATCCCGCGCAGCGCCGCCTGCCGCAACAGCGGCGAGGAGGGCAGCCAGCCGGGCGAGGTGACCACCAGGTCGACGTCCGGGGGCAGGGTGTCGGTGACACCCGGACCGAGCCGGACGGAGGCGTCCAACATTTCCAGCACGGTCGCCTTCTCGCGATTGGTCGCCGACTCCGACGCGTCCAGAACGACCACGCGGGCACCGAGGTCGAGCAGCCCGTCCGCCGCCGCGAAGCCGGAGGCCCCCAGTCCGGCGACCACCACGGTGGCCTGCCGCCAGGGCGACAGGCGGTTGGCGCCTCCCAACCAGGAGGCCGCGTTCCCCCCGCTCACAGGCCGACGGTCCATTCGGCGTAGAAGATGCCCAGTCCGAGGGCGACACAGAGGCCGCAGATGATCCAGAACCGAATCACGATGGTGACCTCCTTCCAGCCGAGCAACTCGAAGTGGTGCTGTAAGGGCGCCATCTTGAAGAGCCGTTTCCCCTTGCTGAGCTTGAACCACCCGACCTGCAGCACGACCGACATGGTGATGGTGACGAACAGCCCGGCCATGATGATCATCAGCAATTCGGTGCGCGTCAGGATGGAGATGGCTGCGAACGCGCCCCCGATCGACAGGGAACCGGTGTCGCCCATGAAGATCTTGGCCGGACTCGCGTTCCACCACAGGAAGCCGAAGCAGGCGGCCGCCAACGCGATCGAGACCACTGCCAGATCGTGCGGGTTGCGCACCTCATAGCACTGGGGACCCGGGTCGGCCCAGGCACAAGACTGGTTGTACTGCCACAGGTTGACGATGGTGTACGCGGCGAAGACCACCGCGGCGGCGCCGCTGGCCAAGCCGTCGAGGCCGTCGGTCAGGTTCGCGGCGTTGGACCAGGACAGCACGATGAAGACGATCCAGATCACCGCGAGCCAGATCGGCAGCTGGAGCCAGGGCAGGTCGCGCAGGAACGAGACCGCCTGGCTTGCCGGGGTGAGCCCGCGCCGGTCGGGGAACTGGAACGCGAGAATGCCGAAGATCACGGCGACGCCGGTCTGCAGGGCCAGCTTGGCGTAGCTGTGCAGCCCGAGCGACCTGGCCTGCGAGATCTTGATCCAGTCATCGATCAGCCCGACCACCCCCAGCCCGGCGAACAACCCCAGGGCCAGCAGCCCGCTGGCCGTCGGCGGCGTCCAGGTGGCCAGGTGCGCGATCAGATACGCGACCAGCACGCTGACGATGATGACGATGCCACCCATGGTGGGAGTGCCACGTTTGGTGTGATGGCTGGTGGGGCCGTCGTCCCGGATGAACTGCCCGTAGCCACGTCCGACCAGGAAGCGGATCGCGAAGCGAGTACCCAGCAGGGTCCCGAGCATCGCCACACCGCCGGCCAGCAGAATCGTCCTCATGCGGTGGCCCCTTCCCCGTGCCCTGCCGCGACGCCGGACGCCAGCCGCTCGGCTACCGATTCCAACGCTAGCCCCCGCGAAGCCTTGACCAGCACGACATCCTGCGGTGACACCAATCCCAGGGCTGCTTCGAAGGCGGCCTCCCGGCTGGGGACGGCCACGGCTTCCGCACCGCCGCGTCGTGCCCCGGCCACCAGGTCGGACGCGAACTCACCCACCGCGATCACGTCGTCCACCCCAACTGGGCGGCGAGCTCTCCCACGGCCTGGTGTTGGGCGGCAGCCTCGATGCCGAGTTCGAGCATGTCCCCCAGCACGGCGACCAGCCGACCGGAGGGACGACGCATACCGGCCAGCGCTGTCAGCGCAGCCCGCATCGAGTCTGGATTGGCGTTGTAGGCGTCGTTGACGACCAACGCCCCGTCACCGCGCTGCAGGATCTCCATACGCCACCGGGACGCGGCCGGCGCCTCGCTGAGGGCGCCGGCCACCGCCGCGGCGTCCAAGCCCTCGATCAGGCCGACGGTCGCGGCGGCCAGCGCATTGCCGACCTGGTGCGCCCCCGAGACCTGCAGGGTGACGGCGGCATCGGCCCGGGAGATGCCGGCGGCATGCATCACGAAGGAGTGGCGCTGCCAGGCATCGGCACTGATGTTCTCGGCCCAGACGCGCAACTCCCCGCTCTCGGGCTCGCCCCGGACCGAGAAGGTGGCCACCCGAGCCTCAGTGCGCCCCGCCATCGCCAGGACGAGGGGATCGTCGGCGTTCAGCACCGCCCAGCCGTCCGGTGCCAGGGCCTCGACGAGTTCTCCCTTGGCCTGCGCGATGGCCCCCACCGAACCGAACTCTCCAAGGTGGGCGTGGCCGACATTCAACTCGACCCCCACGTCGGGAGGCACGATGCGACACAGGTGCGCGACGTGGCCCTGACCGCGGGCGCCCATTTCGGCGACTAGGAAACGGGTGTGAACATCCACACCGCACGCGGTCAAAGGGACGCCGATCTCGTTGTTGAACGAGCCCTGGGGTGCGACGGTGACACCACCGGCGCGCAGCACAGCGGCCAGGAGATCCTTGGTGCTGGTCTTGCCCGACGAGCCGGTAATGCCGACGCACACCAGCCCGCGGAGACGGGCGCGCGCGACGACCGCCGTGGCCAGCCGACCCAGGGCCTGGGTCGTGTCGTCGACCACGACCTGGGCGGCCGGGGTGTCCACCGGCCGGGTGACCAGCACCGCGGACGCCCCGGCTGCCACCGCGGCGGCCACGAAATCGTGCCCGTCGCTGCGTTCGCCGGGCAGCGCCAGGAACAGCGCCCCGGGGGTTGCCAGGCGGGAATCGATCACCACGTCAGGACCGACAATGACCGCAGGGCCCCCCACCAGCCGACCGCCCACCAGGTCCGCCAGTTCCGATGCCGTCAACTGATCCATTGCTCCCCACCTCCGTTGGCAGCCTGCCATTCCTCGCAGGCCACCACCACGTCACTGAAGGGGCTGACCACGCCCCCGATCTCCTGGCCCTGCTCATGACCCTTTCCCAGGATCGCGATCCACTCCCCGGGCCGGGCCGCCCGCAGGGCCGTCCGGATGGCACTGCGCCGGTCACCGCCGTCGATCACCTCGGCCCCGGAACGGGAGGCCGCAGCGCGGGCACCAGCCAGGACGGCCTGCCGGATGGCGGCCGGGTCCTCACC
The DNA here is from genome assembly GCA_016717345.1 of Propionibacteriaceae bacterium. GTDB lineage: Bacteria > Actinomycetota > Actinomycetes > Propionibacteriales > Propionibacteriaceae > Propionicimonas. The sequence goes on along the minus strand of JADKFR010000004.1, from coordinate 348,837 downwards.
TCGGGGGTTGTCATCGGTGACCACGACCAGATCGGCGAACCTGGCCGCAGCGGCACCCATCGGGCCGCGCTTGCCCGCGTCCCGGTCGCCACCGCAACCGAGTACCGCGATCCGCCGTCCCGCCGGGAGCGCCGAGAGGGCCGCCGCGACCGCCTCGGGGGTGTGCGCGAAGTCGACGACGACGTTCGGGGCGTCACCGGCGAGCGGGACGCGCTCCATCCGCCCAGGGACGACGGCCCCCGCCAGCCCGGACAGCGCGGCGTCCAGGTCGACCGAGCCCTGGTCGAGCATGGCGACCGCGGTGACCGCATTGGTGACGTTGAAGCTGCCGAGCATGCCGAGTTCGAAACCCACCTCACGCGCCGGGGTCGCCAGGCGGACGCGGCTGCGTCCCGCCGCGTCGAGGGCGCACGAGACCACCCGATAGTCCGCGGCCGGGTCGCTGCCGGTGGTGTGGACGCGGGCCTGGCCGTCCGCCTCGATCATGGTGACCAGCCGCCGGCCCCAGGGATCGTCGATGCTGATGACCGCTTCGCGCGTCTGTCCGCCGAGGAACAGCCGGGATTTTGCCTCGAAGTAGGACTCCAGGTCGCCGTGGTAGTCGAGGTGGTCCTGGCCGAGATTGGTGAAAGCCGCCACATCGAACGTGATCCCGTCGACCCGGTGCTGGTCGAGCGCGTGCGAAGAGACCTCCATGGCGACCGCTGTGGCTCCGCGTTCGAGCATGACCGCCAGCAGGGCCTGGAGGTCGGGTGCCTCCGGCGTGGTGATGGTCGAGCGATCAGACACCAGCGGCTCCCCCGCCAGTCGGAAGCCGAGCGTTCCGATCGTCCCGGTGACCATCCCGGCAGCGGAGAGTCCGGCTTCCACCAGGCAGGTGGTACTGGTCTTGCCGGTCGTCCCGGTGATACCGAACATCGCCAGGCGATCCGCGGGGTGTCCGTACACCGCCGCAGCCACCCGCGCGGCCTCCGACCGCGGATCGGGCACTTGGATCACGGGAACGCCCAGCCCGTGCAGTTCCGCAGCCCCCGCGGGATCGGTCAGCACTGCCACCGCGCCACCCGACACGGCCAGCGCCGCAAACCGGGCACCGTGGGTGCTCGCGCCCGGCAGGGCGGCGTACAGGTCACCCGGCACCAGCCGACGCGAATCGAGACTGACGCCGGTGGCCACGATCAAGGGCGCACCGGGGACGACGTCACCCAGCGGGACACCGGCGGTCGACACCGGGCGCGGCAGCGAGGGCAGCACGGTCATGGGGGAACTCTAGGGCCGGATCAGGGGTAGACAGGCAGACTCGGCGACGTGGACTTCGACGGGGCGACACCGTAGCGGGACAGCGCCAGCGCCATGATGTCGCGATAGGCGGGGGCGGCCACCGCCGTCCCGGAGCCTCCACGCTGGGGATTGTCCACAACCACGTAGGTGAGGAGCTGGGGATCCTCGACCGGTCCCACGCCGATGGTGGAGGTCACCAAGCCCTTGAAGCAGCCGCAGGCTTTGTCGAACTTCTTGGAGGTTCCGGTCTTGGCACCGGTCCGGTAGCCATCGACAGTGAAGGTCTTCGACCCCTTCGCGGCGTTGAACGCCACCATCGACTCCATCATCGACACGACTTCCTTCGACGCCTGGGCCGAAATCACCCGCCGGGGCTGAGCCGTGGTGAGGGGCTGCTCGGAGCCGTCCGCCGTGGTTGTCGAAGCGAGGATGTGGGGGGCGTTGTAGACCCCGCCGTTGGTGACGGCGGCGATGGCGGCGGCCTCCTGGATGGCGGTCACGGCGAGGGCGCTGCCACCGAAAGCGACGCCGTCGCGGCTGTAACCGGGCATGTTCGCGCCAGGCAATTGCCCCGCACTCTCACCCGGCAGGCCGATGCCGGTCTTTGCCCCCAGCCCGAAGGACAGCAGGTAGTCACGCAGCCGATTGCTGTCCAACTTCCGGGCTTCGAGAATCGCGCCGATGTTGGACGAGCGGGCGATGATGCCGCGGACGTACATCACCTCGGGGTCGTCGGTGTGGGGAAAGGCGTCGGTGATCCACTGATCCCCCGACCGGACGCGGGAAGGGATCTCGATGAGGTCGGTGGCCTTGACCAGCCCGGCATCGAGCAGGGCCGCGAAGGTCAGCACCTTCTGGACGCTGCCGGGGGTGTAGGCATCGGTGACGGCGCGGTTCTGGAGGTCCATGGTGTCGTAGGACCCGTAGTCGTTGGGGTCGAAGGAGGGGAAGTTGGCCAGGGCCAGGATCTCGCCGGTCTTGATGTTCATCACCACGACCACTCCCGAGGCGCCCTTGGAGACGCGTACCCGTTCGGCCAGGACCTGCTCGGCCTGCCACTGGAGGCCGGCGTCAATCGTGAGTCGGTAGTCCTGCCCATTCTTGGCCGGAGTCAGCACGTTGGTGCCCATCGGGATCTTCCCGTTCGGGGAGGTCTCGTACTCCTCGCGGCCCGGGGTTCCTGACAGGGTGGCGTTGAGGACGTACTCCAGACCGGCAGCGCCCTTGCCCTTCTCGTCCACGAACCCCAGGATGTTGGCCGCCAGCGTGCCATTGGGGTACCGGCGGGTAGGCGCGCTCTCCTTGTAGAGGCCGATCAGATCATCCTTGCGAAGCGCGGCCGACACGGCGCTGAAGGTGGCTGCCGACACGTTGCGCGCCACGATCGCATAGCGGCTGCCCGCCCTGGTGAGGGATGTGCGGTAGGCCTCCAGGTCACCACCGAGGTGGGCGACCAGAAGGGCGGCGATGCGGTCTGCCGCAGTGGCCGCCACCTGCGCGTCCTTGGTGGTCATGGGTTGATCGAACTTGCCGTTGGTGCGGATCATCTCGGGGTCGGCGATCACTGTCACGGTGGCTTCGGTGAAGACCAGCACTTCGCCGTTGCGGTCGAGGATCTCGCCCCGGAATGCCGGAATGTCATGGGCCACGGTGATCTGGTCGGCGGCCTGCGCGGCAACATCGGTGGCATCGATGGCCTGCACCTGGATCGCCCGCCCGGCAGCGAGGGAGAACACCACCGCCACCGCCAGCAGCATCGCCCGCAACCGCCCCACCGAGGGAGACAGCGGGATCCTCCGCATCCGCCGGCGCCTCGCCGCGCCGGGGTGGAAGAACCAGTCCAGGGGCCGAGCCATCATCGACCTTGACTGCTCGTCGAGGCCGCCTTCGCCTTCGCTGCGGCCTCCGCCTTGGCTTTCGCCTTCGCTTCCGCCTTGGCCTTCGCTTCGGCTTCCGCTTTGGCCTTCGCTTCCGCCTTGGCCTTCGCTTCAGCCTTCGCCTTCGCCTTCGCCTTGGCCGCCGCCTCGATGCGGGCCTGCTCCTCAGCCTGGGCCTGCTCCTCGGTCTTGTAGCGGACGCTGGGAACCTCGCCCCCGAGCACCTGCGTGGGGGTGCCCGCGATCGTCCCGTCGGGCAACCGCAGTTGCGCCGGGTACGGGTTGGGCTTCATCCCGAGTTGCTGCGCAGCGATTCCCAGGTGTTCGACCGAGCGGGCCTGGGCGACCTGGGCCTGGAGGTCGGACAGCTGATTGGACAGCTGGGTGGCCTCACCCTGCCGATCCTGCACGAGGAAGGCCTGATTCTGCAGCGCCGTGGTGAGCACGAGGAGACCAACCATGCCCAGCGCCAGCACCAGGGCCACGACTGCGACGAAGCCGGGCATCGGGAGTTGCCGCCGCGGGGTGGGGACGGGGTGCAGGTCAGCGCGCGGGCGACGTTCGTCGCGCGGCGCCCGGGGGATGAGCAGTGCGGTCATTCAGACCTCCTGGTTTCGGGCAATGGCACGCAACCGGGCCGAGGCGGCCCGTGGGTTCATGGCGGTTTCGGCCTCCTCCGGGCGCTCCGCGCCGCGGGTCAGCAGGTGGAACCGCGCCTTCAGCGCTTCGGGAACCGCGGGAAGGCCGGGGGGCACGTGATCGGTGGCGGCGTGCGCGAACGTCCGCTTCACCAACCGGTCCTCACCGGAGTGGTAGGCCAGAACGGCGAGCCGGCCGCCCGGGGACAGGGCTTCCAGGGCAGCGGGCAGCGCGTCCGCCAGGGAGGTGAGCTCATCGTTCACCGCAATCCTCAAGGCTTGGAACGTGCGTTTGGCAGGGTGGCCCCCGCTGTACCGGGCCGCCATCGGGATCGCGTCGATGATGATCCGCACCAGTTCGGCCGAGGTGGTGATGGGGTGGGATTCGCGGGCGGCCACGATTCGCCGCGCGATCCGGTCGGCGAACCGCTCGTCCCCGAGGTTCCGCAGCAACCGAGCCAGAGCCCGCGCGTCCTGATTGTTGACGAGGGTCGCGGCGGTCAGCTCCTGCCCTGGGTCCATGCGCATGTCCAGCGGCGCGTCGGTGGCGTAGGCGAACCCTCGTTCGGTCGTGTCGATCTGCAGGGAGGAAAGGCCGAGATCCATGCAGATGGCCTGGACGGAGGGCACCCGCTCCCGCGCCAGCACGTCGCCCAGCTCGTGGTAGATCGCCTGGTGGAGCTCAACCCGAGCGCCGAAGCGATCCAGGCCGGCCGCGGCCAATTCCAGGGCAGCCGGGTCACGATCGATACCGATCAGCCGGGCCTGCGGGCAGGCGTCCAGGACGGCGGCGGCGTGGCCGCCCAGGCCGAGGGTGCAGTCGAGGTAGATCGACCCGGGTTCGCTGAGGGCCGGGGCCAGCAGGTCCACGATCCGGTCGCGAAGGACCGGGAGGTGCACCGGCCCCCCTGCGCTGTTCGGAACGACCATCTCGACCCTCGTGTCTGACTGGAAAGGCTCGTGCGACGTGGTTTCAATCCGAACTGGTTCCACCTGGCACCGGGGAAGGTGAGCCAGGGGGCTCCGGCCTCGGATTGAAGCCGCACCGCACGAGTCGGTGGATGCCCTGGACGGGGGTCACCCCGCGCCCCAGGCCTCCTCATTCATGGCCGCGAAGGCCTCTTCCTGGGCGGCCGAGTACTCCGCCCACCTCGCTGCGTCCCACACCTCGAGGCGGTTGTACGCCCCGATCACCACGATGTCCTTGGCCAGCCCGGCATACGTCCGCAGGGGAAGCGGAACGGTGAGACGGCCCTGGCTGTCGGGCAGTTCATCCGACGCGCCCGCGGACACCATGCGCTGGTAGTCCCGGACCCGCTGGACGGTGGATGGCCCGGTGGCCGCCGTGGCGACCTCCGAGGCGAACACTTCAGGGGGCCAGATCGCCAGGCAGCGATCCTGCTGCCGCGTGATGACCAGCCCCTGACTGAGTTGCTCACGGAACTTGGCGGGGAGGAAGAACCGCCCCTTGTCGTCGAGCTTGGGGGTGAAGGTGCCCAGAAACACGGCTCCCACCTCCCTCTTGCTCCACTTATCCCCACTCTACTCCACTTCCCTCCACCCACGGCAAGATCTGCGCGGCATCAGCCGCCGCGTAGGGTGGAAGGAACCGCGATCGAGGGGACGACACGTGGAAGTCGCGACGACCACGGACGTGCAGGCCGTGCAACAGGCGGCCAGCGCGATCCGCGAGACAGTGGGTCGGGTGATTGCTGGCAAGGGCGAGGCGATCGCCCTCGCCGTGACGGCCCTGTTCGCCGAGAGCCACCTGCTCATCGAGGACGTGCCCGGCGTCGGGAAGACCATGCTCGCCCGAGCGATCGCCCGTGCCATCGATGCCCGTGCCAGCCGGATCCAGTTCACCCCGGATCTGCTGCCCAGCGACATCACCGGAGTGTCGGTGTTCAACCAGCACACCAGGGAATTCGAGTTCAAGCCGGGCGGCATCTTCGCCAACATCGTGATCGCCGACGAGATCAACCGGGCTTCTCCCAAGACCCAATCCGCCCTGCTGGAGGCCATGGCCGAACGTCGGGTCAGCGCCGACGGGATCACCCACCCCCTGCCCCGACCGTTCGTGGTGGTGGCGACCCAGAACCCGATCGAGATGGAGGGAACCTACCCACTGCCCGAGGCCCAGCGCGACCGGTTCGGCCTGCGCATCGACATGGGCTACCCGAGCCACCAGGACGAGGTCGCGATGCTCGATCACCACGGCGAGTCCGAGCCGCTGGGGGCCATCTCCCCGGTGATCGACGCCGCCGGGGTTGTCGCCTGCATCGCTGCGGCGCGCCGGGTCTTCGTCCATCACGCCGTGAAGGACTACCTGGTGGCGATCGTCCATCGGACCCGGTCCGCCGGCGACCTCCGGCTCGGAGCTTCCCCGCGAGCCAGCCTGCAGTTGTTGCGGGTCGCGAAGGCCCAGGCGGCCATCGGCGGGAGGCTGTACGTGACTCCCGACGACATCCAGGCGCTGGCGGTTCCCACCCTGGCGCACCGGGTCCTGTTGAGCCACGAGGGCCACCTGAGCCGGCGCGACGTGACCGAGGTGATCCGCGGGATCGTCGCCGACGTCCCGGTGCCCCAGCGCCGCGCCTGACCATGTCAACGGCCCCCGCCCTGACCCTGCGTGGCCGGGTCATGCTGGTGGCCGGGCTGCTGTGGACGGCGACGGCGTGGCTCGTCGACCAACGGCTCCTGCTCTGGCCGGGTCTCCTGCTGACCTGCCTGCCGGTGGCAAGCTGGCTGGTTCTGGCCGTCGGTGGCGGACGGCCCGGCCTGCAGCGACTCGTCGACCCGGTGGAACTCACCGTCGGCACGCCGCTGACCGACCACCTCCGGGTCTCGCACCGGGGGCTCTTCCTCGGCGCCGGGGTGATCTACGTCGAGCAATTCCCGCCGGCACTGGCGACGCCGGAAGCACCGCAGGTCGCTGCTGCCGGGATGCCCTGGTTCGGCCCCCAGCAACACACCCTGACGTGCCGGGCCACCCCGCGGTGGCGGGGTCGGCACCGGATCGGGCCCCTGCGTCGCAGCTGTGTGGACGGTCTCGGGCTCGCCCGGGTTCACAGGAACCTTGGCGGGGTGGCCGAGGTCCTCGTCCTGCCCGCCGTGGAGCCGCTGAGCGCCGTACGGGATGCCTCGGGGGTCGGGTCGACCACCGATTCCAGCGTGCTGCGCACCAGCCTGGTCGGGCCCGACGACGTCACCATCCGCGAGTACGCCCCCGGGGACGACGTCCGCCGGATCCACTGGCGCTCCACCGCCCGGCTCGGGGAGTTGATGGTCCGCCGCGAGGAACGGGCCTGGGACCCCAGCGCCGTGGTCCTGTTCGACAACCGGGCCAGCGGGTTCCGGGCCGCCCGACCGGACGAGCGCTTCGAGTGGCTGGTGGGCGCGGCGGCGTCCATCTGCGCCCATCTTTCGGCGCGCGGCTTCAGTGTCGAGCTGAGCGATTCCGACTCCTCTCCAGACCGCCTGGGCTCGGCCCCTCGGAGCGGGATGACCAGGATCCTGCGCGAGTTGGCCGACATCGAGCCCAGCCCTGAGGGCACGCTGCAGCAGGCATTGCTCGCCGCGCCGGGCGGCGAGCACGGGCAACTTCTGATCGCGTTGCTCGGTGGCCTCAGCGCCCCGGATGCCGCAGTGCTGGCGGCGGCCCGTCCCCGGCACCGCAGCTGCTGGGCCCTGGTACTCGAGCCGGCGAAGGTGGACCCCCAGGCGGTCACCCTGCTGGGCGAAGCCGGCTGGCGTTGCGTGCGGGTGCGGGTGGGGACGCCGGTTGATGACGCCTGGCGGGCCCTGGGTGAGGGGGTCGTCCGGTGAAGGACACCGAACGGTTGTCGCTGGCCCTGCTGGTGGCCCTGCTGCTCGCGGCACTGGCACTGACGCCCCTGACCTCCGATCGCAGCTACCTCGGTCTCGCCGCGGTGCTGGCGGGATCCAGCATCGGGTTGGGCGCGATCGCCCGGCGCTGGCGCGCCCCGGCGGTCGTGGTGGGCCTTGCCCAGGTAACGCCGGGGGCTGTCCTGCTGCTGTTCTACCTGCCCCGGTTACCCCGACTGGCAGCCGAAACCGCACGTTTCGTCGCGACGAGCGTCGCCCCGATGACGCATCATCTGGGCGTCGCCCTCTTCAGCGCCTGGCTGCTGTGGGTGCTCTACCTCGTCCTCGACTCGTTGGCGATCGGCCTCCAGCGGCCCGGCTGGGTCTTCCCCGTGCTTCTGCTCCCCTCCCTGATCACCGCCCTGATCGTGCCCCAGCGCTTCCACCCGATCTGGTTCTTCCTGATCGGACTCGGCTACGTCGGGGTCCTGGCCACCGACACCTACCACGCGCTGTTGTCCCAGGCGGGCTCGTCGTCGTCGCGCCCGATTCGGCGCGGGGTGGTGGTCGCGACCCTGCTGACAGCGATGCTGGCACTCCTCGGGAGCCTGGTGGGGTTCGGGCTGCTGCCCGATCGCAACGGAACCGGCCTGAACCCGGGCCAGGGGAACGGGGGCGTGCAACTGGGCGATCCCAGCCTCGATCTGATCCGCAACCTTCGCTCGCCCACCGATCGCGTGGTGATCACCTACCGTTCAGAGGAGCCCCGCTACCTGCGGATGGCGGCACTGTCCGCCTTCGACGCCAACGGCTTCCACCTCGTGGCGACAGACCTGCTCGGCCTGCCGGTGGCCCCGCCGGCCGGAGTGGCGGCAAGCCAACGGACCTTCGAGACCAGCATCGCGGTGGGCGACCTCAGCAGCGAGTGGCTGCCCGTCCCCTGGGTCCCGAAACAGGCCTCGACCGACGGCGACTGGCGCTACGACCCACGAACCAACGCTGTCGTCGCGGTGGGCCCCAACCGGAAGCAGGCCACCCGGAATCTGCGTTACACCGTCACCAGTTGGGACCTGGAGCCGAGTCGCGCCGCGATTGCAGCAGCCCCGGCGGGGGATCCCCGCGACGGCGGGCTGACGCTGCAATTGCCGAGCGAACTGAACCCGCAGCTGACCGCATTGGCCGAGAAGATCGTCGAGGACGCCGACACCGACGGCGAACGCGCGCTCGCCCTGACGGACTGGCTGGCCTCCGACGCGTTCGCCTACTCCCTGGCGGGGCAGCCGGGAACCACGCTGGAGACGCTGGATGACTTCCTGCTGACCAGCCGCTCCGGGTATTGCGAGCAGTTCGCCGGATCCCTGGCCACCCTGACCCGGACGCTCGGGATTCCGTCCCGGGTGGTGATCGGCTTCCTGCCGGGAGCCCGCACCGACGATGGCTTCGAGGTGTCGCTGCGCCAGTCCCACGCCTGGACGGAGCTGTACCTCGACGGCCTGGGATGGGTTTCCTTCGATGCCACGCCGAGTGGCGCCACCGGTGTCACACCGAGCCCGATCGCCCCCGACTCGTCGCCATCGGACCTGCCCGCCGTGAGCCCTTCGGAGGAGTCGCCGGCACCCCTCGAACCAGCGGACCCCGACGGGTCGAACGGAACCACCCTGCCTCTTGCCTGGGTCGGGTTCACGGTCGCGGCACTCCTGGCCGCCCTGGCCCCCCTCACCGTCCGGACCGGGAGGCGGTGGCTCAGGCTCCGCCCAGGGCGGGACCCGGCCGTCATGGTGGAGGACGCGTGGGACGAGGCCCGCGACACCGTGGTCGATACCGGGCTCGACTGGCCGCGAGGCACCCCCCGCCAGGTGGCCGCCGAACTGGGCGAGCGGCTCGACATCGACGCCGCGTCGGCGTTGGGTGAGCTGGCGGTTCTGGTGGAGCAGGCCCGGTTCGCGTCCCAGCCCGTGGGACCGGCCGGCGTCACCGTCCTCGTCGGACGGATCCGTGGCGGCCTGCGAGCCTCCCGGGGAGGGCGACATCATCCGGTGCGGCGGCTGTTGCCCCGCTCAGTGATGCAGTGGAACTCAGTGGTGAGGTGGAACGGGAGGGGCCGGCGGCTGGGGCGGTGAGGTCAAAGGATCGATCGGCAACCGGGTGCGCCCCGCCGCCGTCTCGATCTGGAGCCCTTCCCGCGCCCAATACTCGTAGCCGCCGATCATCTCCTGGACCCGTCGACCGTGGCGGCTGAGCATCAGGGCGGCCTTGGTCGCCGCATTGCAGGCCGGTCCCCAACAATGGACCACGATGTCGAGACCCTCGGGGATCTCGTGCAGCCGGGCGTCGAGGTCGGCTCGTGGGATGTGCAGGGCACCGGGGATGTGGCCGGCCTCCCAGGATGCCTGGCTGCGGACGTCGAGGATCACGAAGCGTTCCCCGGCGGCTCGTGCGGCCGCGACATCGGAGGGATCGGTTTCGAAACGAAGCCGAGCTGTGAAGTGCTCGATCGCCGCGTCGCGGGCGTCGTCGTCCAGAGTCACCGGGGTACCGGTGACTCAGAAGCCCTCATCCTGACGCCGACGCCAACGCTCCTCCATTTTGTCCATGAAGTCGCGCTCGGGCTTGCCACCGGAATTCGAGGACCGGTGGCCGTCCGGGTCGACGCCGACATGCTGCCAGGACCGGACAGCGATCACCGTGGCGACCAGCATGATGAGGAATCCGGCAACGCTGAGGAGCGGATGGATCTCCATGCCACCGAGCAGCGCGGCGATCCCGATCAGGAAGACCAACCCGGCGAGGGCGGCTCTGCGGCGGTGGAAGCGCCGGGTGGTTGTTCCCCGAAGGGTGTTGGCCAGTTTGGGATCCTCGGCCGCCAAAGCGGCCTCCATCTGCTCGAGGAGCCTCTGCTCGTCCTCCGAGAGGGCCATGCCCGCCTCCCTGGTTTGCGTCGTGGACGAAGTGTAGGTCAAGTCTAGGCGCCCCGGGGGCTTTACGAAACCACCGGTTGACTACGCTCGCCGCTGCCTGGTCAACACCGCTCGCTGGACCGCGTGCGGCCCGAACCTGCGGATCACCTGATCGGTTGCCTGATCGGCGTCACGCCACCCACGCTCGGGCTCGTCGAGCGCTGGTTGCAGGGCGACCGCATTCCGATCCACCAGTCCCTCGACCCGGATCCCCACCCGACGGATCCTGGCCCGTTGCAGGTGCAGCCGGGCGTACAGCGACAGTGCCGCGTCGTACAGGTCGTCGGTGATGTCAGTGGGCGTCGGCAGGGTCATGGCCGAGGAGAGCGTCGTGAAATCGGAGAACCGCAGGTTGAGCGTGACCGAGCGTCCCAGCACCCTGGCCGCACGCATCCGGCCACCCACGGTGACCGCCACCCGGAGCAGTTCGGCACGCACCGTGGCCGGATCGTCGGTGTCGCGGGCGAAGGTCTCCTGGCAGCCGACTCCCCGCTCGCCGGGACGGGCCACCACCCGGGCGGCATCCCGTCCCCAGGCCAGTTCGGAGAGCAGCGCCCCCTGCCGCGGCCCGAAGGCTCGCTGCAGGGTGGTGCGCGGCAGATAGGCCAACTCCGCGATGGTGTAGACGCCGAGCCGGTGCAGCGCGGCGGTGGTGCTCTGACCCACCCCGACCAGATGTTCCACCGGCTGGGGGTGCAGGAAGGCCACCACCTGGGCGGCGGGGACTTCGACCAGCCCATCGGGCTTGGCGGCGTTCGAGGCCATTTTGGCGACCAGCTTGTTGGGTCCGATCCCCACCGAACAGGTGATGCCCTGCTCGTCATGAACCAGTGCTCGCAGATGCTCCCCGATGGCGGACACCGAACCCCATTGCCGGATCGCACCCGAGACGTCGAGATAGGCCTCATCGATCGACGCACTCTCCACCGCCGGGGTGACGCTCTGCAGCACCGCGACGATTCCCCGCGACACCTGGGTGTAGGTGTCGAAGTCAGGCGGGAGGCTGACCGCCATCGGGCACAGCCGACGGGCCCGGGTCGAGGACATCCCGCCACTGACCCCGTAGGCGCGAGCAGCGTAGTTGGCCGACAGCACCACTCCCCGCTCGGCCCCCCCGACCCACATCGGGACACTGGCGAGGTCTGGACGGCGACGCTGCTCGACCGAAGCGTAGAAGGCATCCATGTCGATGTGCATGACGACCCGTTCACGTGGCCGGCTCGGCTGGTTCGGCGGGCTCATCGTCCGGCGCTCCCCGGTGAGGAGTGCCACAGTTTGCGGGGGGCGGCCTCAACCGACCCGCCGGCCGGCTTGACGTCGGCGTAGGGCGATTGCCGGAAACCACTGGGGTGCACCAGCATCCGGCGGCGTCCGGCTTCGTCCCCGACCCCGAAGCCTTCGGGAACCACTGCCATCACCTCCTGGACCGCAGCCAACGCCGCGCCGGCGTCGCCGGTCTCGTCGAAGACCTGGCTGTAACGAGCCTGCAACTGGGTGAGGTCCCAACAGCCGTTGGCCAGCACGGAGACCCCGCGCGGGCCGGCTCGGCGGAGCTCGCCACGCACCACCAACTGCCAACAACCGAAGACGGTGGCCGCGTAGGGACCCTGGACGTCCTCGAAGAAGGTGGCATCGGCCGGCCCGGTGCTGTCATCGAGGGTGAGGAAGATCACCCGCCTACCCGAACGCACCGGCGGGGTCTGGGTGGCGACCTTCACCCCTGCGATCAGCACTTCGCTGCGGGAACGACGACTGAGCAGGTCGGCCGAGAAGGTCACCCCCACGGCGGTCAGGAACTCCAACTGGTCGCTCAGTACGTGATGACTGGCGTCCAGCCCGATGATCTCCAACTCCGCGGCCAGCCGCTCGCTGTCACTCAGTTCGGGAAGCCCGGTGGACACCACGTCGCCGCGGTCGGCGGCACTGACGAACTCCAACGGCAGCTGGATCTCGGCCCGGCGGCCGGCGTCCCCGGACTGGCCGGAGACTCCCAGGCCGCGAGCGCGACCGGCGCCGCGGCGATCCACCCGCGCCGCCCGTTCCAGGTCGGAGACGCTCAGCAGCAGGTCCCGTCGCGTGACCCGACCCCGGCGGCCCACCGTGCCGCCGGAGCCGATGTCGTACAACTCGTCGAAGGCCCCCGCGAGCACCAGCCGCTCGGTGACCGGCGAGGAATTGCCGGTGCGCCGCCAGAAGTCGGTCAGCGAGGCGTACGGCCGTCCGGCGACGATTCGCGTCAGTTCGACCTGACTGATCCCCTTCACGTCCGCCAACCCCAGTCTGATGCCGTAGCCGCGTCCGTCCGGCAGGCCATGGCCGGGGGTGAGTCGGACGGGGTACCGCGCCACGCCCGCTGGATCGGATAACGGCTCCCCGGCCATCTCCGGGGAGCCCGCCATCCGGAACCGGTTCCTGACCCCCGGGGGGAATTCCTCCAGCTTCTCGACCCGATAGTCGACCTCACTACGGTTCACGTCCAGGCCGAGAATCTCCACCCCGAGCCGACGGGCCTCCTCGAGGATCAACCGCTTGGGGTACATCCCCGGGTCGTGCGTGAGCACGCCGGCCAGGAAATGGGCCGGGTAGTGGGCTTTCAGCCAGGCCGACTGGTAGGTGGGCAGCGCGAAGGCGGCAGCGTGCGCCTTGCAGAACCCGAAGGAAGCGAAGGACTCCAGGATGAACCAGATCTTCCCGATCACCTCCGCGGAGTAGCCGCGGCGGGAAGCGGCCGGGAAGAACCAGCGCTTCACGTCCTCCTTCGCCTGGAGGTTGCCGAGCGCCCGTCGCGCCTCGTCCCCTTGGGCGAGGGTGCATCCGGTGACCACCGCGATGATCTGGATGATCTGCTCATGGAAGACCACCACCCCACCGGTTTCGGCCAGCACCGGCTCGAGGTCGGGGTGCAGATAGCTGGCCTTCCGCCAGCCCTGCCTGGCCTCCAGGAAGGGGATCACCATGCCGGACTTCACCGGCCCGGGCCGGAACAGCGAGATGTCGATAATGATGTCGCCGAAATCGGCCGGGCCGAACTTGCCGATCAGTTCGCGCTGGCCAGGGGATTCGATCTGAAAGCAGCCCAGCGTGACCGACTTGGCGATCATGTCGTAGGTCTGCGGGTCGTCGTACGGGCTCAGGATGTCGAGATCCACTCGCTCGCCCTCCACCCGCTGGATCTCGCCCAGCGCGTGCGCGATCGAGGACTGCATTCGGATACCCAGCACGTCGAGCTTCAGCAGCCCGATCGCCTCCACGTCGTCCTTGTCGAACTGGCTCATCGGATAACCGCCGAAGCTGGCTTCAATCGGAGTGCGGTCTCCCAGGGTGCGATCCGACAGCAGCACCCCGCACGGATGCAGGGCGAGATGACGCGGGAGCCCGTCGAGGGACTCCACCAGGCAGAACAGGACGTCGAGGCGCTTCTCCCCCAGCCCGGCCGCCCGCAGCTCGGGCAGGTCGCGCAGGGCGGCGCGGGCATCGCGGGCCCGGATGTGCGGGAAGGCGGTGGCGATCGCATCGATCTCGCGCGGCGGCAGGCTGAGCGCCGCACCGACGTCGCGGACGGCATGCCGGACGCGGTAGGTGTCGACCATCGCCACGCACGCCACCCGCTCGGTGCCGAAGAGCTCCAGGATCTTGTCGTAGACCTCGGTGCGCCGGGCGGATTCGACATCGAGGTCGATGTCGGGCAACGCCGCCCGCAGCGGGGAAAGGAAGCGTTCCATCAACAACCCGTGCCGGATCGGGTCCACCCCGGAGATCCCCAACAGGTAGTTGACCAGGCTGCCGGCACCCGAACCACGGGCCGCTGAGCGGATCCCCAACTCCCGGATCGCCACGGTGACATCGGCCACCGTGAGAAAGTACGAAGCGAAGCCCAGGTGGTTGATGATGTCCAACTCTTCGGCCAACCGACCCAGCACGCGCCCGTCCGGGGTGCCGTACCGCTGGGTCAGACCGGCCTCACATCGCCGGTACAGCTCGCCTGCGGCGTCGCCGCCCGTCCCACCGAGTACCTCGAACTCGGGCAGGTGGATCTCCCCCAGGCCGATGTCGGCCCGCGGGTCGAGCCGGGAGCGGATGGCGACCATGCGGGTGTCGGCGATGAGCTGTTCGGCGTCTCGACGTCCGGCCAGCGCGGATACCGTTTCGGCCAGCGGCATCATCTCCTTACCCGACTTCAGGTAACCCTCTGCGTTGCGGCGATCGACGTTGCGGGAATCCAGCGGCACCAGCCGCCGAGCCGAATCCAGCACGTCAAGGGTTGGCGCCAGGTGCTTGGCCGCCATTCTCACGTCGTGGCTGAGCACTCCCACCACGCGGTGCCGATCGGCCCACGCAAGCATCCGCCCCGCCAGCGCCCCCGACCCGGGGCCCGTTCCGGGCACCTGATGGTGGGTGACGGCCAGCACCAACTGGTGGGGTTCGACGACGTCGCGCCAGCGCACCAGTTCGGCCTCGGCGGCGGCCTCATCACCGGCGCCCAGCGCAGCCCCCACCCGGGAATCGGCCCCCAGCATCACCAGCAGGTCGCGACCGTGCGCGCCGATCAGTTCATGGGTGCAGACCGGCTCACCCCGTTGCCCGGCGGCGTGGGTGGCGCTCAGTAACCGGCACAGCGAAGCCCATCCGATCCGGGAGGTCGCCAGCACCACCGCCCGGGGCAGCCGGACGTCGCGCACCGCACCGCCTTTCGCCGGGGTGGACGGACGCCGCCGCGCGGCGGGACGCAGCGGCGCCATCGCCAGGTCGGCGCCCACCACCGGAGCGATCCCGCTCCTGGCGCAGGCGGTGGCGAACCGGATCGCCCCATAGAGCCCACCCCGGTCGGTGAGGGCGAGGGTGTCCATCTCGGCTGCGGCCGCGGCCTCGACCAGGGCCGCCGGGGAGGAGGCGCCGTACTGCAGCGAATACCCCGAGGCCACTCGCAGGTGGACGAAGGGATCGTTCATCCCGCACCCCGGGCGGAGCGCGCCTGGGCCCGGGGCACCCACAAGGCCACCTGGTCACAGAACAGCCGGGCGTCGCGGGCCAGGTCATCGGCCTCACGCGCCGTGACGATCGCGGTCGCCCCGGCAGCGACCGCCTGCTGCTTGAGCTGGGTGGTGGCGAAGAACCCTGCCCATTCGGCGTACTCGGGAGCCACCTGGCCGATCACCTGCCAGACGTTGCGCGAGCCGGGACCGCGCCCCCGCAGCCGGGGCGCCCGGACGGCGAGAATCACCGCGGCCACCCGCAGGGCGGCCAGATGGGCCTGGCAGTAGCGTTCCGCCGGGGCCTCGGCGAGGTCGGCAGCCAGCAGCGCCGCCTCAGCCCGGCTCAACCCACCTGGTTCCGGCCCGTCCATCAGTCCACCACCGCTCGCAACATCCAACGTCCGCTCCCCCAGGCGTGGGCGAGTTCGTAGACGCCCGCGTCGCGTTCGCGGCCGGGACTGGCCACCACCCGCCAGATCTCCTCTTCGCGGAGGAGGTCACCACCGTCAGCGTCTTCTGAGTCCCCGCGCGCGGCCCGGACCTGGGGGCTGTTCCACCAGTCGGCGGTCTCCACCCAGCGGGTCTGCACCTCGGTCACCCGCCACAGCCGACGTCGCCACACGAACTGGGCAGGGCCATCCGTCCCGGCCACCAACCCGGGCCGAACATCGATCTGTTCGTCGTACCTGCGCACGTCCACCCCTCCCCGGTGTGCAGGAGGGGCGGAAGACAGACCCCGGCGACGGATGGGGGTCGAGACCATCCGTGCCGGGGCTGTTGCGAGCCTTCCCCTGACTCGTATCGATAGGTTCGTTATCGAACAACTATTCGATTCCTCCACTATAGCCCCGGCTCCCGACCGTCCGTCAAGACCTCGGCGAAGGGACCGCCCCGACCCGAACGCGGGCCCTGCGCACCGACCGCAGACCGCGGCATCTGGGACGATGGGGACCATGACCCGGCCGCCCACCACCGCCGCGACAGCGCTCGATACCAGCGCGCTGACCAGGGCGCTGTACGCCGCCGACGCCTCGCTCTACCGGGTCGTCCCCCAGGCCGTCGCCCGGCCACTGGCCGTCGACGACCTGCACGCGCTGGTCGAGCTGGCCCGCCGGGAGCACCTGCCGCTCACCATGCGCGGCGCCGGCACCTCCTGCGCCGGGAATGCGGTCGGACCCGGCCTGGTGATCGACACCTCCCGCCACCTCGACCAGGTGCTCGCCCTCAACGCCGACACCGCGACCGCCACCGTCCAGCCCGGCGTCGTCCACGCCCGACTCCAGCGGGCCGCCACCCCCCACGGCCTGCGTTTCGGCCCTGACCCCTCCACCCACAGCCGCTGCACGATCGGCGGAATGATCGGCAACAACGCCTGCGGGCCGCGGGCCCTGGGGTACGGGCGCACTGCTGACAACATCGTCGCCCTCGATGTCATCACCGGCGCCGGTGAGAGCCTGAGAGTCGACTCCCGCGCCGACCTCCGGGCCGCCACCTCCCCCACCCTGCAGGGGCTGCGACGACTGGTGGCCGACAACCTCGGCGTCATCCGCACCGAGTTCGGGACGTTCTCGCGCCAGATCTCTGGGTACAGCCTGGAACACCTGCTCCCCGAGCGCGGCTTCGACGTGGCCAGCTTCCTGGCCGGCTCCGAGGGGACGCTGGCCGTCGTCACCGGCGCCGAGATGCGGCTGGTGCGCGACGTTCCCTTCACCCTCCTGGTGGCGCTCGGCTATCCCAGCATGGCCGATGCCGCCGACGACGTGAGCACCCTGCTCCGGTTCCGTCCGGTCGCCTGCGAGGGCCTGGACCGCCGGATCACCGAGGTCGTCGCCCGACGCTTCGGACCCGCCAGCGTGCCGACGCTGCCGCGCGGGGACGGGTGGCTGTTCCTCGAACTGGCCGGCGACGATCGTGGTGAGGTTCGATCCCGAGCCAGGGCCCTGCTCGCGGCCTCCGCCGCGCTGGAGGGCAGGATCGTCGACCGCCCCGACGAGGCCGCGACGCTGTGGCGGATCCGTTCGGACGGGGCGGGGCTGGCGGCGGTCAGCCTGGACACCCTGGCGCACCCCGGCTGGGAGGACTCGGCCGTCCCGCCCGCCCACCTGGGCGCCTACCTGCGCGACCTCGACGCGCTGTTGACCAACCACGGCCTGCACGCCCTGCCCTACGGCCACTTCGGTGAGGGCTGCGTGCACGCCCGGATCGA
Organism: Propionibacteriaceae bacterium; assembly: GCA_016717345.1. Lineage (GTDB taxonomy): Bacteria > Actinomycetota > Actinomycetes > Propionibacteriales > Propionibacteriaceae > Propionicimonas. Next base: position 331,080 of record JADKFR010000004.1, on the reverse strand, counting down.
CTTCCCGCTGGACCGCCCCCAGGGCGCTGCCGTGCTGCGCGCCTTCCTCCACGACGCCGCGGAGCTGGTCGCCGGCCACGGCGGGTCGATGTCCGGCGAACATGGGGACGGCCGGGCCCGCTCCGAACTGTTGCCGCGGATGTACTCCCCCGCAGCAATCCGGCTGTTCGCCGCAGTCAAGCACCTGTTCGACCCTGAGAACCTGCTGAACCCTGGCGTGATCGTCGACCCCGCGCCGCTGGATGCGCACCTGCGGCTCTCCGCCGTCCACCACTCCGGGCTGGCACTCGCCCACCCGGAACTGACCGCCGCGGTCCACCGCTGCACCGGGGTCGGCCGTTGCGTCAGCCCGGAGGGGACCGCTGCCGACCTGATGTGCCCCTCCTTCCGCGCGACCCGGAACGAACCCGACTCCACCCGCGGCCGGGCCCGGGCGTTGCAGGAAATGCTGGCCGCAGACGTCATCACCGGAGGCTTCCGAGCCCCCGAGGTGGCCGAGGCCCTGGAACTGTGCCTGGCCTGCAAGGGCTGCGCGCGTGACTGCCCCACCGGCGTTGATCTCGCGGCGGCCAAGTCACGCGTGCTCGACGAGGCGTGGCGGGGACGGCTTCGCCCCCGCAGCCACTACGCGCTGGGCCAGTTGCCCCGCTGGGGTCGGCTGGTCACCGGCGTTCCCGGGCTGGCGGCGCTGGTCAATGCCGCGCTGCGGGTCCCAGGGATCGTCCACCTCGCCCGCTGGGTCGCCGGGATCGACCAGCGGCGATCGCTGCCCGCGTTCGCCGTCCGTCCGCTGCGACGCAGCCTTTCCGTTCCCACCGGTGCGGGCCGTCCGGTGGCGCTGTGGATCGACTCGTTCAGCGATGCCTTCACCGGCACCCACCTGCCGGCGCTGCTCACCGTCCTGCTCGACGCCGGCTTCGCGCCCCACCTGATCGAGGAGCCGGCCTGCTGCGGGCTGACCTGGATCACCACCGGCCAGCGTGACGCCGCCGCCTCCCACCTGCGCGCGGCGATCGACGTGCTCCACCCGTACGCGGTGCGGATGCCGATCCTGGGGGTGGAACCGTCCTGCCTGGCCGTCTGGCGGAGCGACGCCGCCGACCTGGTGGACGATCCGCGGCTCGCGGAGGTGGCGGCGGCCACCCGCACACTGGCTGAACTGCTGCGGGAACTGCCCGGCTACTCGGCGCCGGATCTCACCGGGCACCACCTGATCGTCCAGCCCCACTGTCACCAGGCGGCCGTCCTGGGCTGGGAGGCCGATGCCGCGCTGTTGCGACGGACGGGGGCCAGCGTCACCACCCTCGGCGGTTGCTGCGGTCTGGCCGGCAACTTCGGTGTCGAGGCCGGCCACTACGACGTGAGCGTGGCGGTGGCCGAAGACAGCTTGCTGCCGGCCCTGCGGGCGGATCCCACGGCCATCGTCGTGGCCGATGGCTTTTCGTGCCGAAAGCAGGTCTCCGACCTGACGCAGCGCCGGGCCGTCACCCTCGCCGAACTCCTGGCCAGGCACCTTCCCCCGACCGCCACCGGCTGAGCCCCACCCCTCCCGGCCCGGTCGACTCGACCCCGGTCGCGGTACCCGGACCTGCGGTGGGCGAAGCTAGGCTGCCGCCATGGACATCCTGGGGCTGGCGTTCGCCAGTGGTTGGGCCAGTGGGTTGAACGCCTACCTGACCGTGATGGCCCTCGGGGTCTTGGGACGCTTCGGCGGGGTCGAGCAGATCCCGGTCGGGTTCCAGCGCACCGACGTCCTGATCGTGATGGGCATCCTGGCCCTCGTGGAGTTCGTGGCCGACAAGATCCCCTACGTCGATTCGCTCTGGGATGGGCTGTCGACCCTCGTCCGCCCGGTGGCCGGAGCCGTGATCGGCGCCCTGCTCGCCGGCGCCACCGGAGACCTGCCCACCCTGGCCTTCGCGGCGGTCGGCGGGGTCGCTGCGCTGCTCAGCCATCTCTCCAAGGCCGGCATCCGGCTGGCGGCCAACACGTCCCCCGAACCGGTCACCAATATCGGACTGTCGTTGTCGGAGGATGCTGCCGTGATCTCGGTGGTCACGCTGGCGGTCGCCCACCCCGTGCCGGCTGCGATCATCGCGGCAGTGCTGCTGGCCGTCGGCATCGGGGTCGCGGTCTTCCTGTTCAGCAGGATCCGCCGGGGGTGGAGAGCCCTGCGGCGGTGGCTGGTGGCCGACTCCTCATGATCGTGGTCGTCGGCGCCACCCTGGCCGGGTTCGCCGCCGCGGCCCGGCTGGCCCGGGTCAATCATGAGGTGGTCGTCGTCGAGGCCCGGGCGAGTCAACCTGCGCTCCTGCCGTCGCCGTTGGAGGACGCGATCACCCTCCCCGCCGCCTGGCGTGACCTGTTCCGCAAGACCGGACGGCCGCTCGACGCCGTCCTGGCCGCCCGCGGGATCAGCCTCTCCCCCGCCCCCGGACGGATCCTGCGTGACGGGCTCCAGTTACCGGCTGACCGGGGCGGCCAGTGGCACACCCTGCGGGCCGCGTACTCAGCGACGGCGGCCGATGCCTGGCAACAGGTTCTCGACGAGGCCGACACCGCGTGGCTGACGCTGCGGAAGCTCGGAGTGGAGGCGGAGTTCACCGGGCGTCTCGACGCAGCGACCCGCCGGGCACTGCGCGCCGGCACGACGGTGGCGGACGTGGCGGGCAGAATCCCCGTCCCCGAATTGGCCGACGTGGTCGGTGAGTTGGCGAGCCTGCGCGACAGCCACCCCGGCCGCACTCCCGCGTGGATCGCCACCCGGCTCAGCATTGAGCGCACCTTCGGACGCTGGCAGCTGACCACCCCCGGCGAGGCAGCAGGGCACCCGGGACTGCTGGCCGAACTGTTGGCACAGCGGCTCGCCTGGCGCGGAGTGCAGGTGCGTTTCGGGGACGCGGCGCACAGCGTCCGTCCCGGACTGGTGGTCACCGACTCGTCGGAGTGGGTGAGTGAGGCCACGATCCTCACCTGCGACCCCTGGCAGGCCGCCGCCCTGAGCGGACGCCGGCCGCCCCGACTCACGCGGGCGGGCACCGTGGGAGCGCGCTGGCGAGGCTGGCGGACGCTGCAGCGGCTCCCGGCGCTGACGACCCGGGTGGCCGGTGTCTACGAGGCGTCCGCCTTCAGCCCGGCAGGTCCCGAACCGTGGGCCCAGCTGCAGACCGGGGCATTGGCCGCCTACCGGGTTCAGGAGGACCTGACCGGAGCGGACATGCGTCCGAGCAACAAGGCGTACCGGCCACCGCCGCCGGTCCGGCCTCAGGCCAGGATCGTGATCTCCACCTCGACGAACATGTCCGAGGAACGCGAACCGGAGTAGACGCCCTTCAGCGGCGGCACGTCGAAGTAGTCGCGCCCGTAACCGACCTCGATATGGAAGTCCCCCGGCGGAGCATCGTTGGTCGGATCCAGCCCGACCCAGTCACCGTCCCAGTACTGCAACCAGGCGTGTGACTCCCCCGTGCGCACCTCGCCCACCTCGGCCTGGGCCGACGGGACGACGTAGCCGGACACGTAGCGGGCCGGGATGCCGACCGACCGCAGTCCCCCCAGGGCGAGGTGGACGAGATCCTGGCAGACGCCGGCGCCGGCCTCCCACACCGCGCTCGCCTGGGTGTTGACCTCGGTGGAACCGGGAACGTAGGCCACGCGGTCGCGGATCTGGTCGATGATGCGTTGGGCTGCCTGGGCGGGCAGGTCGCTGGAGCGGCGGACTTCGGCGGCGATCCGCTTCAACTCCGAGGGCGGCTCGACGTGGTCGGAGATGGCGAGCATCTCAACCTGCTCATCGACGAGAACGGGATCGGCCAGGGTCTCCCACGAGAGGTGGTGACCGCGGGGCACCCGGTCACTCACCTCCACCGTGCTGGTGGAGACCACATTGAGCCGCTCGTGGCGCTCAGCGATTTCGAAGGCGGTCACGTGAGTGCCCCAATAGTCGCGGTAGCCATGCGTCCACGCCATGGGCGAAATCTCAAGCTTGGTCGCCAGGACGAACTGCTCCCGGGTCGAGCGCGGCGTCATCCGGGCTTCGTTGTGCGAGGCGCTGACCCCCTGGGCGTAGCGGAAGCCCGTGCGATGCACGACCCTGAGTTGGTGTGCCACTACTGTCCTCCTTGCCAACTGGCGGCCGTGGCGCCCACGAAGTACCGATTGGTGATGGTCTCGCTGACCTGGGTGACCGTGCGCTGCAGTTCGGCCATCCGGCGAGGCAGGTCGTCCAGGATGCGGCCGGGCAGGCGATATTCCAGCGCCGCGCGAGCCGTCCCGAGCAGCCGTTGGGCGTCGTCGTCGAAACCGACCCGCCGTTCACTCTGGTCGAGTTCGATCAGCGCACTTTCGGCGGCCCGCAGGCTGTGCACCACCGACCGAGGGAACAGCCGGTCGAGTAACAGGAACTCGGCGGCGTCACGATCCGTCGTCACCCCGCCGTAGGTACGAACAAACGCGTGGTGCGCGCCACAACCCCGCAGAACGTTGTTCCAAGCGCTCTGGGTGCCGGCGGTGACCGCCGCTGTGGAGATCATCCGGGCCGTCATGTCGACCCGCTCCAGGCTGCGGCCCAGAGTCAGGAACAACCACCCCTCGTCGTGGCTCATCGTCTGGTCGGCCGTGCCGGAGATGACCGCGCATCGTTCCCGCACGTGCTTGAACGCCGACGTGGGACGCATCCGCTGCAGCCGGCCGCCCTTGACCGAATTCCACGTGGTGTTGATGGCCTCCCACATCTCGATGGACACGGTTTCTCGCGCCCGTCGGGCGGCCTCGCGCGCCCCGCCCAGGGCGGCAGCGATCGACCCCGCCGAATTGGCGTCGTAGCACAGCGCCCGCATCACCTCGTTGGTGTCGGCGACCTCGGGAGCCGGGGCTCCCATCACAGCCAGCAGGGTGAAGGCCGCCTCGTCCTGATCCACCGAGGGATCGTCGATCAGCAACTGCAGGTGGACTTCGACGATCCGGCAGGTGTCCTCGGCACGCTCGAGGTAGCGGCCGATCCAGAACAGCGATTCGGCGATCCGGCTCAACATGGGTCCACCCCCGCGACCCGGCTCTGCTGTTGCTGCTGCGCCTGTTGCTGCTGCACCTTCTCCTCGCCGAGGTCGGCCATCGGAACACCCTCCGGAGCCTCCCGGACGCGCCGGCGCCGCCGGTGACCGCGGACCCCGTCCGAGGCCAGCACCCAGGTGTCCTTCGACCCACCGCCCTGGCTGGAGTTCACGATCAGTTCCCCCTCGGGCAGGGCCACCCGGGTCAGGCCGCCGGGGACGACGTACACGCTGTCACCCGAGTTCACCGCGAATGGCCGCAGGTCGACGTGGCGCGGTGCCATCCGGCCGTCGATCATCGTGGGCACCGTGGAGAGCTGGACGACCGGTTGCGCGATCCAGCCGCGGGGATCCTTCAGGATCCGAGCGCGCAAGGCGTCCAGTTGCCGCTTGGTGGCCCGCGGACCGATCACGATCCCCTTGCCGCCGGAGCCGTCCACGGGCTTGACCACGAGCTCATCTAGCCGGTCCAGCACCTCCTCGCGGTGCGCCGGCTCCTCCAGCCGCCAGGTGTCGACGCTGGCCAGCTTGGGTTCCTCGCGCAGGTAGTAGCGGATCAGGTCGTCCATGTAGGTGTAGACCAACTTGTCGTCGGCGACCCCGTTTCCGATCGCGTTGGCGATGGTCACGTTCCCGGCCCGGGCCGCGGTGATCAGCCCGGCGCACCCGAGCAGCGAGTCCCCGCGGAACTGGGCCGGGTCCAGGAACTCGTCGTCGATCCGCCGGTAGATGACGTGGACGGGTCGTAGGCCCTGGGTGGTGCGGATCGACACCCGTCCGTTGTGGCAGACGAGGTCGCGGCCCTCCACGAGTTCGACCCCCATCATGCGGGCCAGCAGGGCGTGCTCGAAGTAGGCGGAGTTGTACACGCCAGGGGTAAGGACGACGACGGTGGGATCCGACACCCCGCTGGGCGCGGCGGCGCGCAGCGCCGCCAGCAACTGCAGCGGGTACCCCTCGACCGGACGGATACGATGGCGGGCCGTCACCTCCGGCAGCGCCGAGAACATGGCCCGCCGGTTCGTCATCACGTACGACACCCCCGAGGGCACCCGGACGTTGTCCTCCAGCACCCGGAAGCGTCCGACCTCGTCCCTGACCAGGTCGATGCCTGCGACGTGGCAGCGCACGCCGTTCGGAGGGCGCACCCCCGCCATCACCCGGTGGTAGTGCGGGGACGTGACGATCACCTTGCGCGGGATGACCCGGTCGCGGAACACCCGGCCCTCACCGTAGACATCGGCCAGGAAGGCCTCGATCGCCTGAACTCGCTGCTTCACCCCTGCTTCGACCTCGGCCCATTCCTCGGCCAGGATCACCCGAGGGAGGATATCGAGCGGGAACGGACGCTCCTCCCCTCCGATATCAAAGGTGACGCCCTGATCCAGATAGGTCGACTTCAGGTACTCCGCACGCGCCCTGACCTCGTCGCCGTCGAGCTTGGCCAGTTGGCGCAGTACCGAGCTGTAGGCAACCCGGACGCCTTCGGCACCCACGACCTCATCGAACGCTCGCGGGGTGCCGGCATAGTCATGGAACAGCAGGCTCACCCGCTCAGGCTAAGCGCCTTGTGTTTCAAGGAGGTGTCAACGTCCGCGTCGCGAGCCCGCGCTCTTCGACGAGTCATGGCGCTGCGGCCTGCCCTTGGCTCGGGCCTGCCCGCCCCGGGCGCCCGGCTCGTGGCGCCCGGGACGCCGAGTCTTCGCCGGGACGTGGGGCCGCACGACGGGTTTCGGCGGCGCGGCCACTTCGCCCCGAATCCCAGCGATCAGGTCGTCCCCGGGCGCCACGACGTCGCGGGCGGCAGTGATCCCGGCGGCGGCCATGAGGGCCTTCACGGCCCGGTTCTGCTCCCGCAGGCAGAGGGTGATGACGATGCCGGAAGCGCCGGCTCTGGCCGTCCGTCCCGAGCGGTGGACGAAGGACTTGGCCTCGTTGGGGGGATCGGCGTGGACGACAAGGGCGATGTCGTCCACGTGGATGCCGCGAGCAGCAATGTCGGTCGCCACCAGCACCCGCACGCTGCCGCGGGAGAAGGAGCGCAGGTTGTCCTGCCGTACGGCCTGGCTGAGGTTGCCGTGCAGTTCCACGGCGGGGATTCCCGCCTCGGTCAGATGCTTCGCAAGCCTGGCGGCACCGTGCTTGGTCCGCGCGAAGACCAGGCTGCGGCCCGCGCCGGAGACCAGGTCGGTCAACACGGCCTCCTTGGTGGTGCGGTCCACGAGGAACACCCGATGCTCGATGTCGAGCGCGGCCTCGCCGGCGACGGCATGTTCGACCGGGTCGTGGAGGTACTTCTTGACCACGGTGCGAACGTCCGAGTCCAGAGTCGCCGAGAACAGCATGCGTTGCCCGTGGGAGGGGGTCTGGTCCAGCAGGCGCATCACGGGCGGCATGAAGCCCATGTCGGCCATCAGGTCGGCCTCGTCCAGCACCGTGATACCCACCGCGGACAGATCACAGGATCCCCGCTCGATGAGGTCCTCCAAGCGGCCCGGGGTGGCGATCACCACGTCGACCCCGGCCTCCAGCCGGCGCAACTGCGGAGTGTAGGAAACACCCCCGTACACCGTCATCGTCTTCAACCCCACCGCCCGCGCCAGGAAGGCGAGGGTGTCGTTGACCTGGACGGCCAGTTCGCGGGTCGGCACCAGAACCAGCGCCCGGGGGCGGCCACGGCGGGTTCGCTCCGGATTCTCCAGCAGGCGCGTCACCAGGGGCAGGCCGAAGGCGATGGTCTTGCCCGACCCCGTCCGGCCACGGCCCAACACGTCCCTTCCGGCCAGCGAGTCGGGCAGGCTGTCGGCCTGAATCGGGAACGGCTCGACGATGCCGTGCCGTTGCAGCACGGCGACCAGTTCCGGTCGCACGCCAAGGGAGGAGAACGCTGCCATGGGGATCCCTGCACATCGTGAAGCCCCATCACCAGGGTCGGCCTACGTTACCACCGGGGCGAGTGGGGCCCGCCGACCGGTCAGTCGAGCGAGCGACGGGCGGGGGCCACTCCCACGACGGTGCTTCCAGCCACCAGGTCATAGGGCGGACGGCGGTCCCCCACGAACAGCGACACCACGTACACCAGCGGGATCAGCAGCGACACGCCGGTCAGTACGAGCAGGTCGGTGTCGATGGGGCCGTTGGTGGTTGCCAGCGCCACGGCCGCGACCTGCCCGAACAGCCAGGGGGCGGCGACCTTGATGCCGTTGCGGAGCAGGGCCCTGCCGATGCCCAGTTGAGGGCCGGCGGCCCGCCGCACCCGAAGCCCGAAACGCTGCTTGCCAAGCGTGGCCTCGTACTTGCCACCCTCCAGCACCCCGAGCGCGACGGTGATCGGGACGACGACGGCCACCGCGCCCACCACATTCAGGCCCAGTGGGCTGAGGCGACCGGCGATCCCCGCGAGCCGGAGCAGGAATCCTGCCGCGGCGACGACGGCGATCCATCCAGCCATGCAGGCCAGATCCAGCAACCCTGCCAGCACCCGCCGCCTTGTCACACCCGGAATGCTACTCATTGGCGGGCTCCCAGCAGGTGGCTAGGCTGGTCGACATGCCCATCGACTTTCATCTCGTCGAGGTGCCGGTCGGGCACAGCTGGGCCTACGACGCGCTCGCGACCCTGAGTACCGAGATCAGCGTCGAGACCTACGGCGAAGACCGGACGGTGAGTCTGGCGACGCTTCGGCAGTTGCACGGCGACGACCATCAGGGAGTACCAGGATTCCTGGCGGCCCTGCCCGGCGTCGGGTCACCGACCACCCCCACGGGCCGGTTCGGGTTGCCCGTGGCGCCCGAGGATCCAGCGGAGATGCTGGCAAGCGTCGAGTTCCTGCTTCCGACCCTCGACAACACGCATCTGGTCGACGACGCCTGGCTGCAGGTGGACATCCGGTACCGACGCCAGGGAATCGGGCGCGCGCTGTGGCGCGAGGTGGTGCGGATCGGGCGCGAGCACGGGCGTACCACCCTGGTGATGTGGAGCGACCATGCCCTGGACGTCCACGACACCGCCCTCCCGAGGGTGGAGCCCTCCACGGGCGCGGGGGACGTCCCGCTCGGCCCTGCGGCCGGGTTCGCCCTGGCCTTGGGACACCGCCTGGAGCAGGTGGAACGCCAGTCCCGGCTGCTGCTCCCGGTCGATGACTCACGGCTGGCGGCGCTCGCCTCGGAAGCCGAGGCCCACGCGATTCCCCGTTATCGGACGGAGTCCTGGTCCGGGGCGTCGGAGACCGGACGGGCCGAGGCACTCGCCCGCCTCAACCATGCCTTCTCCAGCGATGCCCCCACCGGGGGGATCGATGTCGAGCCGCAGGAGTGGGACGCCGCGCGGGTCCACCGCCAGGAGGAGCGCTCACTGCGCACCGGCGAACTGTTCACCACGGTGGCCTTCGAGGCCTCGACCGGTGAGCCCGTGGCGGTGACCCAGCTGTTCTGCGAGTACGCCCACCCGCATCGCGTCGAGCAGCGGAACACCGTGGTGAGCGCACCGCACCGCGGCGTCCGCCTGGGCCTGCTGGTCAAGGTGACGAACCTGCGGCTGCTCGCCGCCTCCTGGCCCGAGGCCAGGGAGGTCACCACGTGGAACGCCGATGAGAATGCGCCGATGCTGGCCATCAACACTGCGCTCGGCTACCGCCCGTTTGCGCGCAGCGCAGCCTGGCAGCGTCGGATCGACGGCCCTTCACCCTGGTGAGTTCAGTCGGCCAGGGGCCCGAACGGCGCGCCACGCGCGGTCAGTTCGGCCTCGCCGCCGTCTTCGGCGGTCAGCACCCACAGGCCTCGTTCGGTGAGGGCAACGGTATGTTCCCAGTGCGCCGCCACCGAACCGTCGCGGGTCACGACCGTCCATTCATCGTCGAGGGTGGCCACGGGGGCCCTCCCGAGAGTGAGCATGGGCTCGACGGCCAGCGCCATCCCCGTCCGAAGCCCCACGCCGCTTCCCGGCCGGCCCCGGTTGGGAACATCGGGAGCCATGTGCATGGCGGACCCGATGCCGTGGCCGGTGAAGTCGGCGACGATGCCGTAGCGAGCTCCGTGGCTCCGCACGGACGATTCGATGGCGTGGCCGACGTCGCCGATCCGCCCACCGGGGCGCACCGCGGCCACTCCCGCCCACATCGCTTCGCGCGTGACCGCGCTCAATTGCGCCACCTCCGAAGCAACCTCACCCACCGCAACGGTGACCGCCGAGTCACCGTGCCAGCCGGCGACGGAGACGCCGAAGTCGAACGAGACCAGATCGCCCGAGACCAGCACGCGGGGTCCCGGGATTCCGTGCACGACTTCGGAGTTGACCGAGATACAGGTCACCGCTGGATAGGCGGGTAGGCCGTAGCCGGCGTCATAGCCCAGGAACGACGACACCGCGCCCGCGCGGGCGATCTCTTCCCGTGCCACCTGATCGAGGTCGGCGGTCGTCACGCCGGGGGCTGTGGCTGCTGCCAGACGGGCCAGAGTGCGTTGCACGACCAGCCCGGCCGCGCGCATTGAGCGGAACTGCTCGGGAGACTTCAGTTCGACGCGCGTCGCCCTCATGCGGGCAGCGCTGGAGCCAGTGCCGCCACGATCCGCGCGCTGACCTCGTCGATGCCACCCAGCCCGTCCACTTCGCGGAGCAGGCCGCGATCACGGTAGATCGCCAGCAACGGATCAGTGGCGTCGGCGTAGACCTCCATCCGACGCCGGATGGTCGCCTCGTTGTCGTCCGCCCGCCCTTCGATGGCGGCCCGATTCAACAGCCGCCCGACCAGGTGGTCCACGTCACCGGTGAGCGAGATGACGGCATCGATCGCTCCCCCCGAGGCTGCGAGCAGGCGGTCCAGAGCAGCGACCTGGCCCACGGTGCGCGGGTACCCGTCAAGCAGCCACCCCGAAGCAGTGTCCGGCTGCGCGAGCCGATCGGCGACGATGGCGTCGGTGACCTCGTCCGGGACGTAGCTCCCCTCTGCCATGATCCGGGCGACCTCCAGGCCCAGCGGGGTCTGTTCCCGGACATTGGCCCGGAACATGTCGCCGGTGGAGATCGCGGGGACGCCATAGTGGGCGGCGATGCCCTGGGCCTGCGTCCCCTTCCCGACTCCGGGAGGGCCCATGATCAGCAGTTTCATCGAAGGAATCCTTCGTAGTTGCGCTGTTGCAGCTGGCTTTGAATCTGCTTCACCGTATCAAGTCCCACCCCGACGATGATGAGGATCGAGGTACCGCCGAAGGGGAACTTCGAATGGGTACCCAACATGATGAAGGCCAGCGCCGGGATCAGCGCGATCACGGCAAGGTAGAGCGCACCGGGGGCAGTCAACCGGGACAGGACATGGGCGAGGTACTTCGCGGTCGGTTCCCCAGCCCGGATGCCCGGGATGAAACCGCCGTACTTCTTCATGTTGTCGGCCACCTCGACCGGGTCGAAGGTGATGGAGACGTAGAAGTAGGCGAAGAAGATGATCATCAGCGCGTACAACACGTTGTACAGCCAGGTATCACCGGACACGAGGTTCGTCGAGATCCAGGTGGCGACGGGGTTGGGGTTCTCCGCGGTGCCCGGCTGGAACTGGGCGTACAGCACAGGGAGGTAGAGCATCGACGAGGCGAAGATCACCGGGATGACGCCGGCCTGGTTCACCTTCATGGGGATGTAGGTGGTCGAGCCGCCGAGCAGACGCCGGCCGACCATCCGCTTCGCGTACTGGACGGGAATCCGACGCTGGGCCTGTTCCATGAAGATGACGCCGGCCATGACGGCCAGGCCGATCAGCAACACGACGATGAAGACCAGCCAGCCCTGAGCGCCTTCGCGGCTCTCCTTGATGCCCCACAAGGAGGCCGGGAACTGCGCGGCGATCTGGGTGAAGATCATGACCGACATCCCGTTGCCGACGCCGCGGTCGGTGACCAGTTCACCCAGCCACATGATCACGCTGGTGCCGGCGGTCATCGTGAGGATCATCACCACGATGGGCAACAGGCTCTTGTCGTAGACCAGATCAAGCGTGCACCCACGGAACAACTGGCCATTGACGGCGAGCGTCACGAACGCGGTCGAGTTCAGGACTGCCAGCACCAGGGTCAGGTAGCGGGTGTACTGGGTGATCTTGGCGGTGCCTGCGGCACCTTCCTTCTTCAGCTCTTCCAGCCGCGGGATCACGACGGTGAGCAACTGCAGGATGATGCTCGCAGTGATGTACGGCATGATCCCGAGCGCGAAGATCGCCAACTGCAGCAGGGCGCCGCCCGAGAACAAGTTGATCATCGAGTAGAGCCCTGAGCTCTCGCCGGTGGTGGCCAACTGGCGGCACTGGTTGACGTTGACAATGTTGACGTTCGGGGTGGGGATCGTCGACCCGAGTCGGAAGATCGCCAGAATCATGAGCGTGAACAGGATCTTCTTGCGAAGATCCGGCGTTTTGAACGCATTCGCGAACGCGGACAGCATCCGATCCCACTCCCTTGACGGCGGCTCGCTGACCCTACGTCCGCGACAACCCGTCAGACTCTACCAAGGGGGGATCGCAAGCGCTCATCGGCCGGGTCTGGGGCCGGCCGACCCGCAGGGACGTCGGTCCGGACGCTCACGATGTCGGCGAGTCGACGTAGACCAGCTGGCCGGGCAGCTGGGATTTCGGCGGAGGCGAGTTCACCGAGTTTCTGCGGTTCAGCTTGTTCCAGGCGTGGCGGCGTCCGGCGAGCGCGGCAAGGACGGTCCTGAAGGTGACGATGTACATGAACTGCCGGTAGTAGAAGCGCTGGATGAGGATGGGCCACATTGCTCGGTACGGCTCCTTGTCGAGGGAAAAGGCAACCACGGAGGCTGCCACGTCCAACAGCAGGAACGTGGCGTACCCCACCACAATCGCTTGGGCGTTGCCCGTGACGAGGGCATACAGGAAGACCAGGTCGCCGATCGGTGACAGCAAGGGCCAGAACAGCTGGAAGATCAGCATGTTGGGCAGGGCGATCCAGCCCAGGCTGCCTGTGAAGAATGAGCGGCGATGCTTCCACAGGCTCTGGTAGATGCCGAACGACCACCGGAATCGCTGCTTGTACAGATCCCGCAGGGTTTCGGGGGCTTCGGTTGAGGACACCGCCTCGGGTGCGTAGACAACCTTGCCGCCATCCTCCACCAGGGTGAGGGTCAGGTCGGCGTCTTCGGTGAGGGTCTCCCCGCAGTATCCCCCGATGCGCAGCACTGCGCTCTTCTTCCACGCCCCGGTGGCGCCGGGAACCACCGAGATGCAGTTGATCGCCTCAAAGGCGCGCCGGTCGAAGTTCTGGGTGGTGATGTACTCGACTGACTGGAACCTGGTCAACAGATTCCTGGCGTTGCCCACCTTCACGTTCCCGCAGACCGCGTCCACGCTGGGATCCGAGAAGGGAGCGATCAGGGCGGTCACCGTGTTCGGGAACACCAGGGTGTCCGCGTCAATCGTGACGACATAGTCGCCCCGGGCCTGCTCGAGTGCCAGGTTCAGCGCCGAGAACTTTCCGCCGTTCGGTTTGCTCAGGCAGCGCACGCGCGGTGAGTGGGCTGAGTAACGCTCCACCACCTCACGGGTGCTGTCCTGGCTGCCGTCGTCGATGACCAGGACCTCATAGTCGGAGTAGTCGCTGCGCAGCAGCGCGTCCAGGGTCCTGGAAATGACTCGATCCTCGTTGTAAGCGGGGATGAGAACCGACACGAACGGACGGAAACCGGGGTCGGATCCGGGAGTGTGGAACCGTGACCGCAGGACCAGGAACCCCAGGAGCGAGATCCTGGCGACGCTCAGCAGGATCGTCGCCAGGAACAGCACGCTGACGACCCGCCACGCCCAGTCATGAATCCAGAGGGCTGCGTCCATCCAGAAGCCATCGTTGAAAGCGAGGATGCCCTCGCCCCACGACAATTCGCGCATCACCTTGTCCTGGGGCACGTTGAGCAGATGGCTGGGAGCCACCAGGTTGTACCTGGCCTGCAACGTGGAATCAGTTGCTCCAGCGCGGCCACCGTCTGAGCACCACCTCGTGAACAACAGACTTGGGCCGGTGGCGTCCAGGCTGTTCAGGACGGTTCCACGATGGCGGGCACGCCGGGGTTCGCATAGTCTCGCTGTCGATGTCGGCCGCGCCGCTCGGGGTGGAGCACGTCGGACGTTGGGGTGGGAATCCACGTAAGGCTGCCGAACAAAGGTTGTGCGCGTGCGACACCGCCCTCATGGCCCGCTGGGTGGCGTCGAGTTCGAGCGTGAACCGGCTGTCCACGACCTCGGTGTCGTCCGTGTGGTAAAAGGTGTGACTCCCGATCGTGTGTCCCTCGGCGACCGCCCTGCGGACGACGTCCGGCCAGCGACTGACCGATTCTCCGACCACGAAGAAGGTTGCCTTGACGTTGTACTTGGTCCAGGATCGCGCGGTGTAGGTCGGTCGGGGCCATCATCAAGGTCAGCGCACTTTCGGGCGGGCTCAGGCCGTCGCTTGACGCGAACCCGGGGGTCGTCTTCGCGGACGGTGGTTCCGCTCCGTCCTGCGGAGACCGCTCCACCGTCAGGAACTCGCCGTCGCCGGAGTAGGTGGACGATTCCAGCGCCCGTGCGCGCTCCACGACGCCTACCTGGGCCCCCCCGCTGGCCTTGGCCGAATAGAAGTCCCAGATCGTGGGATCCTCCGACCCGGTTCGCCACAGCGACACCCCGTAGACCGGGCGGCCATCGAGGAACCGCAGCTGATTCCACAACGAAACGGCATCCAGCATCCACCTCGTGCTGGTCGCCATCCAGGTCACGATACGAGAACGTGCTATTGAGGGCCGCGTCGTCGGTCGTGATCGTGGCCTGGCGCGCTGTGGCTGTCTGGATGGCCGTGGAATAGTCCGCCGACTCACCGGTGCCCTTGGTGGTGTTCCAGTCGTAGGCGTATTGCCCCAGCGCCACCAGCGCCTTCGCTGCGGGAATCTTGCTCAGGGCGCTCCCGACGTGCTCACGGAACCAGGCTCACGCGTGGGGGGCTTGCTCGTCTTAGCCTCACCAGACGGTGTCACGATGCTGGCGATGAGTTCGCAGTGTCTCATCAGCGGGAGGTCACCAGGACGGCTGTCTGGGCTGGGAGCTGGTGTTCCGCAGGACTGGTGCTGGGCTCGAGGCGGGGGCTCTGTCAGTGTCTCCTTTGGTGTTCGCGGGTTGTCGGCCCCTTCGGGGCCGGTTGGCGTGGTCGGGGCTGCCCCGGCCTTCTGCGTCCGTCGTGTCGGTGTGTCGGGCTTCTCCGGGCGTCGGGAGACGCGTCCCTCGGCGTGTGTTCTTCGGTCGCCACACTGGCTCTCGCGTGCTCACAAGGTGGCGCACCGGGCTGCGGTCCGCAACCTGTCGGTCCCGCGGCCGCACCACCGGCCGCCTGAGCCTCCAGGGGACGTTCGCCACCACGGCGACAGCGCAGCTGGCCAAGGCCATCAACGCCACGGTAAAAGGACGCTGACCGCAACCCGCCACCGCACCAGGCGGTCCTCGAAATCTCAGGCCCCGCCTGGCCGGCCTGTCCCCGTCTCCGCGCGCGCGCGGCTCCCCGTCCCCCACCAGGCCTGCACCCCGGCTGCTTCCCGCACCGTGCCAGAATGTGGCAAGCCCCCGGCTGAGTGCCGGGGCCTGCGTCCTGATGATGGGCGCGAACGCGCCGCCTCGTCAGCTCACAGCTCGGTGACCGAGCCGCCAGCCTTGACGATCTTGTCCTTGGCGGTGGCGGAGAACGCGTTCGCGCTCACCGTCAGGGCCACGGCCAGTCGCCGTTGCCGAGAACCTTGACCAGGTGGCCGTCGCGGACAGCACCCTTGGCCACCAGGTCGGCCGGGGTCACCGCGCCACCCTCGGGGTAGAGCGACGCCAACTTGGCGAGGTTGACGACCTGATACTCGACGCGGAACGGGTTGTTGAACCCGCGCAGCTTGGGCAGCCGCATGTGCAGGGGCATCTGCCCGCCCTCGAAGTTCTCGGGGGTGTTCTTCCGTGCTCCGGTGCCCTTGGTGCCGCGGCCCGCGGTCTTGCCCTTCGACCCTTCGCCACGTCCCACACGGGTCTTCGCGGTCTTTGCCCCGGGTGCCGGGCGCAGGTGATGGACCTTCAACGCCATGTCACTCAACCTCCTCGACGGTGACCAGATGCGGCACGGTGTTGACCATCCCCCGAATTTCGGGACGGTCCTCCTTCACCACAACATCACCGATTCGCTTCAGACCCAGCGAGCGCAGGGTGTCCCGCTGGTTCTGCTTGCCACTGATCCCAGACTTGATCTGGGTCACCTTGAGTCGTGCCATCAGTGCTTCGCCTCCTCACGAGCGCGCAGCAGCGCGGCCGGAGCGACATCAGCCACCGGAAGACCGCGGCGCCTCGCCACGGCCTCCGGCTCCTCGAGGCTCTTCAGCGCGGCCACCGTGGCGTGCACCACGTTGATCGCGTTGTCGGAGCCCAGGGACTTGGCCAGCACATCGTGGATCCCGGCGCACTCCAGGACGGCGCGAGCCGAACCTCCAGCGATGACACCGGTACCCGGCGACGCCGGCCGCAGCATCACGACACCGGCAGCCTTCTCACCCTGCACGGGGTGCGGGATGGTGCCCTGGATGCGGGGCACGCGGAAGAAGTGCTTCTTGGCCTCTTCGACGCCCTTGGCGATCGCCGCGGGCACCTCCTTGGCCTTGCCGTAGCCGACACCCACGGTGCCGTCGCCGTCGCCCACCACGACCAGCGCGGTGAAGCTGAAGCGCCGTCCGCCCTGGACGACCTTGGCGACACGATTGATGGCAACGACCCGCTCCAGGTAGTTGCTCTTCTCCTTCTCAGCGGCAGCCGCCTGGCCACGACGGTCCTCGCGGCCGCGACGCTGCTCACCACCGGCACCGCCACCGCGGCGCTGGGTTCCATTCATCGCTTGTTCCCTTTCCGCATTTCCGTCAGAATCCGAGACCGGCTTCGCGGGCACTGTCAGCCAGCGCCGCGATCCGTCCGTGGTACTTGTTGCCGGCCCGGTCGAAGACGACGTCAACCACGCCGGCCTTCTTGGCACGTTCGGCAACCAGCTTGCCGACCTCCTTGGCCTTGGCCGACTTGTCGCCGTCCGTCGACCTGACGTCGGCCTCCATCGAGGAGGCAGAAGCCAGAGTCATGCCGCGGGTGTCGTCGATCACCTGGGCCAGGATGTGACGCGACGAGCGGGTGACCACCAGTCGCGGACGGTCCGGCGTGCCGGCGATCTTCTTGCGGGCCCGGGCCTGGCGACGCAGCCGCGCGGCCTGGCGTTCGGCCATTCCCTTGTTCATCGACAGTGAGATAGCCATCACTTACCCGCCTTTCCAACCTTGCGGCGAACCCGTTCGCCGGCGTAGCGCACGCCCTTGCCCTTGTAGGGCTCCGGCTTGCGGAGCTTGCGGATGTTGGCGGCAACCTCGCCCACAGCCTGCTTGTCGATCCCATAGACGGTGAACTTGGTGTTGCTTTCCACCGACGAAGGTGATGCCCTCGGGAGCGTTCACGATGACCGGGTGGCTGAAGCCGAGCTGGAACTCGAGCTGCGTAGGGCTCTTGGCGATCACGCGGTAACCGACGCCGACGATCTCGAGCTTCTTCTCGTAGCCCTGCGGTGACGCCGGTCACCATGTTGGAGACCAGTGTCCGGGTGAGTCCATGCAGGGAGCGGGACTCGCGCTCGTCGTCGGGACGGGTGACCTCGAGCTGGCCGGCGTCGTTGCGTCCGACCTGGATCGGCTCGGACACGGTGTGGCTGAGGGAGCCCTTCGGGCCCTTGACCGCGACCGGTCTGGCCGTCGAGCGTGACATCGACGCCGGCGGGGACGGCGATCGGAAGCCTTCCAATGCGTGACATTGTTCTATTCCCTTCGCTCACCAGACGTAGGCGAGGACTTCGCCGCCGACGGACTTGGAATTGGCCTCTTTGTCGGTCAGCAGACCCTGGGAGGTCGAGATGATGGCGATCCCCATGCCGCCGAGCACCTTGGGCAGGGCCGTCGACTTGGCGTAGACGCGCAGGCCCGGCTTCGAGATGCGTCGCACCCCGGCGAGCGAGCGCTCGCGGTTCTTGCCGTACTTCAGCGTCAGGGTCAGCGTCTTGCCGACCTGGCCTTCGGTCGGTTCGAGAACCTCGTACCCGACGATGTAGCCCTGCTGCTTCAGGATCTCGGCGATCCCCACCTTGATCTTGCTGTGCGGCATGTTGGTCGAGTCGTGGTACGCCTGATTGGCGTTCCGCAGACGGGTCAGCATGTCCGCGATCGGATCGGTCATGGTCATGACGTTGTTCAATCACTTTCTCGCCACGGTTTCCGCATGATGCGGACCTGCGGCGGGTTGGGTTGGCAGGTGGAGCTGACGCTCACCAGGACGACTTGGTGACGCCGGGCAGCTCGCCCTTGTGCGCCATCTCGCGCAGGCAGATCCGGCACAGGCCGAACTTGCGGTAGACCGACTTGGGACGGCCGCACTTGGTGCACCGGGTGTAGGCGCGGACGGCGAACTTCGGCTTGCGGGCCTGCTTCACCTTCAGGGAGGTCTTGGCCATGGATCAGCTCACTTCTTCTTCTTGCCGGTGAAAGCCGGACGCTTCTTGCGGACCACTGTCGAAACGTCGTTCTCCGCGGTCTTGAACGGGAAGCCCAGGGCCTTCAGCAGTGCCCGGCCCTCGTCGTCAGTCGTCGCCGTCGTCACGAAGGTGATGTCCATGCCGCGGATCTTGTCGATCCGGTCCTGGTCGATCTCGTGGAACATGACCTGCTCGGTCAGGCCGAAGGTGTAGTTGCCCTTGCCGTCGAACTGGCGGGCCGAGAGGCCGCGGAAGTCACGGATACGGGGCAGGGCCAGGGTGAGCAGCCGGTCGGCGAACTCCCACATGCGGTCGCCGCGCAGGGTCACGTGGCAGCCGATCGGCATGCCCTCGCGCAGCTTGAACTGCGCGATCGACTTGCGGGCCTTGGTGACCGTCGGCTTCTGCCCGGTGATCTGAGTGAGGTCGCGCACGGCATGGTCGATGACCTTCGAGTCCCGCGCTGCCTCGCCGACACCCATGTTGACCACGATCTTCACCAGACCGGGGATCTGCATCACGTTGTCGTAACCGAACTCGGTGTGCAGCGCCGGAGCGATCTCCGCGCGATACCTGGCCTTGAGACGCGGCATCTCCTTGGTCGCTGTGGCGGCCATCAGATTTCCTTCCCTGTCTTGCGCGCGATCCGCACGCTGCGCTGCGCGGTGTACTCGGAGCCGTCGGCACGACGCTTGGTGACCTCGACGCGCTCGTAGCCGACGCGGGTCACGACCTCCTTGCCGTCCACCTTGACCACCAGCTGCACGTTGGAGGCGTCGATGGGCGCCTCGGTGGTGATGATGCCCGAGGCGTTGTTCTGACGGGTCTGGTTGTTCTGGGTTTCGCGTACGTGCCGCTTGACCAGGTTGACCCCCTGGACGACGACCCGGCCGGCTTGCGGGTCGACCGAGATGATTTCGCCGGTCGCGCCCTTGTCCTTACCCGCGATGACCTTGACCCGGTCACCCTTCTTCACATGCAACGACTTCGCCATCTCACAACACCTCCGGGGCCAGCGAGATGATCCGCATGAACTTCTTCTCGCGCAACTCACGCCCGACCGGGCCGAAGATGCGGGTGCCGCGGGGCTCCCCGTCGTTCTTCAGGATCACGGCGGCGTTCTCGTCGAACTTGATGTAGGAGCCGTCGGGACGACGGGTCTCCTTGACCGTACGGACGACGACCGCTTTCACGACCTCGCCCTTCTTCACGTTTCCGCCGGGGATGGCGTCCTTGACCGTCGCGACGATCTTGTCGCCCAGGCCGGCATAGCGACGCTTCGAGCCACCGAGCACCCGGATGCACAAGAGTTCCTTGGCACCGGTGTTGTCGGCGACCTTCAGCCGCGTCTCCTGCTGGATCATCTGCTATCTCTCCTGGTCACTTGGCCTTTTCGAGGATCTCGACCAGGCGCCACCGCTTGGTGGCCGAGGTGGGTCGAGTCTCCATCACCCGTACACGGTCGCCGACACCGGCTTCATTGCCCTCATCGTGGGCCTTGAGCCGCTCGGACTTCGTCATGACCTTGCCGTACAGCGGGTGCTTGACCCGCTGCTCGACGGACACGACGACCGTCTTGTCCATCTTGTCGGACACGACGATGCCCTCACGAACCTTGCGCGCCGAGCGCTTGGCGTCGTTCTGTTCACTCATCGAACTCACTTGTCCTCATCGGGATCGGGGATGATGCCGAGCTTGCGCTCCTGCAGCACGGTGTAGATGCGGGCGATGTCCTTGCGGGCCTCGCGCAGCCGTCCGTGGGATTCGAGCTGGCCGGTGGCCGCGGCGAACCGGAGGTTGAACAGCTCCTCCTTCAGCTCCACGACCTTGGCGTTGAGCTCGTCGCGGCTCAGGCCGCGCAACTCGGCGGCAGAGGATGTCGTCGCCATCAGATGTCACCTGCTTCCCGCTTGATGAAGCGAGCCTTGAACGGCAGCTTGTGGATCGCCAGGCGCATGGCCTCGCGGGCCACCTCCTCGGTCACCCCGGAGAGCTCGAACAGCACCCGTCCCGGCTTGATGTTGGCGATCCACCACTCCGGCGAACCCTTGCCGGAACCCATGCGGGTTTCGGCCGGCTTCTTGGTCAGCGGGCGGTCGGGGTAGACGTTGATCCACACCTTGCCGCCACGCTTGATGTGACGGGTCATGGCGATACGGGCGCTCTCGATCTGACGGTTCGTCAGGTACGAGCCCTCCAGGGCCTGGATGCCGTAGTCGCCGAAGGCCAGCTTGGTGCCGCCCTTGGCCGCACCCGTCCGTCGCGGATGGTGCTGCTTGCGGTGCTTGATCCTGCGTGGAATCAACATGGTCAGGCTCCTGCGTTCTGCTCGACGGTCGCAGCCTCGGGCGCAGTGCCCTCGGCCACGGCATCGGCGCGACGGCGTCCGCCGCGCTCGGGACGATCCCCGCGTCCGGCTCCGGCATCGCGGCGCGGGCCACGGGCCGGACGGGGACGACCGCCGGCAGCCTGCCGTGCGGCCTTCTGGGCGGCGCGCTCGGCGCGGTTGCCCGAGACGTCACCCTTGTAGATCCACACCTTCACGCCGATCCGGCCGAAGGTGGTGCGGGCCTCGTAGAAGCCGTAGTCGATGTCGGCGCGCAGGGTGTGCAGCGGCACGCGGCCCTCGCGGTAGAACTCCGAGCGGCTCATCTCGGCGCCGCCCAGACGACCGGAGCACTGGATCCGGATCCCCAGGGCACCAGCGCGCATGGCCGACTGCTGCGCCTTGCGCATCGCGCGGCGGAACGCCACCCGGGCGCCCAACTGCTCGGCGACACCCTGGGCCACCAGTTGGGCATCGATCTCGGGGTTCTTGACCTCGAGGATGTTCAACTGGACCTGCTTGCCGGTCAGCTTCTCCAACTCGGCACGGACGCGCTCCGCCTCGGCCCCGTTGCGGCCGATGACAATGCCCGGGCGTGCGGCGTACAGGAAGATGGTCACCCGCTCGCTGCGACGCTCGATCTCGACCGAGGAGATCCCCGCCCGCTCCAGCGTCTTGGACAGGAACCGACGGATCTTGACATCCTCGGCGACCAGGTCTGCGTAGTTCTTGTCGGCGTACCAACGGGTCTTGTGATCCGTGGTGATCCCGAGGCGGAAGCCATGGGGGTTGATCTTCTGGCCCATACTCAGGCTCCCTTCTCGCTCTTGGGTTCGACAACGACGGTGATGTGGCTGGCTCGCTTGAGGATCCGGCTGGCCGAACCCTTCGCCCGCGGCCGGATCCGACGCAGCGTCATGCCCTCGTCGACGAACGCGGCGGAGACGAACAGGTCCTCACCACGCAGTCCCTCGGTTGACTCAGCGTTGGCCTTCGCACTCGCGACCACCTTGTAGACCGGCTCGGAGGCGGCCTGCGGGGCGAACTTGAGCACATTCAGGGCGTCGGTGACGTCCATCCCTCGCACCAGATCGACCACGCGACGCACCTTCAGTGGCGACATCCTGACGTGACGCGCGATCGCGTACGAGCCAGGACGATCCCCGAGCAGGGCAGCGCGACGGCTGGGTCGCTCCTCTTTTTTGCTCATGTGTAGATCAATTCCTCTTCTCGCCCACTCAGCGGCGGCGCGACTTCTTGTCTTCCTTGATGTGCCCGCGGTAGGTGCGGGTGGGGGCGAACTCGCCCAGCTTGTGACCGATCATCGACTCGGTGACGAACACCGGGACGTGCTTGCGGCCGTCGTGCACCGCGATGGTGTGGCCGATCATGTCGGGATGATCATCGAGCGCCGCGACCAGGTCTTGATGACCTGCTTGGTGCCCTTCTCGTTCTGGACGTCGACCTTCTTGAGTAGATGGTCGTCGACGAAGGGGCCCTTCTTCAGGCTGCGTGGCATGTTCTAGTCCACCTGTCCAATCAGCGCTTCTTGCCGGACTTCCGGCGACGGATGATCAGGCGAGAACTCGCCTTGTTCTTGTCGCGGGTGCGGCCCTCAGGCTTGCCCCACGGGGTGACCGGGTGACGTCCACCCGAGGTCTTGCCCTCGCCACCACCGTGCGGGTGGTCGATCGGGTTCATCGCGACGCCGCGGACGGTCGGGCGGACGCCCTTCCAGCGGTGCGGCCGGCCTTGCCCCAGTTGATGTTGGACTGCTCGGCGTTGCCGACTTCACCGACGCTCGCGCGACAGCGGACGTCCACCATCCGCATCTCGCCCGAAGGGAGACGCAGGGTGGCCATCTTGCCTTCACGGGCGACCAACTGGATCCGGGCACCGGCCGAACGGCCGAGCTTGGCGCCGCCGCCGGGACGCAACTCCACGGCGTGCACCGTGGTGCCGACCGGGATGTTGCGCAGCGGCAGGTTGTTGCCGGGCTTGATGTCGGCAGCCTCGCCAGCCTCGACGGTCGCGCCCTGGCGCAGGCCGAGCGGGGCGATGATGTAGCGCTTCTCGCCGTCGGCGTAGTGCAGCAGCGCGATGCGGGCGGTGCGGTTCGGGTCGTACTCGATGTGAGCGACCTTGGCCGGCACGCCGTCCTTGTCGTAGCGCTTGAAGTCGACCAAACGGTAGGCCTGCTTGTGGCCGCCACCGATGTGCCGGGTGGTGATCCGGCCGGAGCTGTTACGCCCACCGGTCTTCGGCTTCGGGGCGAGCAGCGACTTTTCGGGGGTGGAGCGAGTCAGTTCGACGAAGTCGGCGACACTGGAGCCACGACGGCCCGGAGTGGTCGGCTTGTACTTGCGGATACCCATGAGTTCGTTGTCCTATCCCAGCTCTCAGGCCACCGGGCCCGAGAAGATGTCGATGCGCTGCCCTTCGGCGATGCTCACGATGGCCCGCTTGGTGTCGGGACGCTTGCCCCAGCCGGCGCGGGTCCGCTTGCGCTTGCCGATGCGGTTGATGGTGTTGACGCCGGTGACCTTGACGCCGAACACCGACTCGACGGCGATCTTGATCTCGGTCTTGTTGGCGTCGGGCGACGAGGAACGTGTACTTGTTCTCGTCGAGCAGGCCGTAGCTCTTCTCGCTGACGACCGGGGCGAGCAGAATGTCGCGGTGGTCGCGGATCTTGAGATCGCTCACTTCGCGTCCTCCTCGGTCTCGGTGGACGCCTCGCCGGCCGGTGAACGCTGCCAGAGCGGCGGTGGTGAAGAGCACGTCGTCGCTGACCAGCACGTCGTAGGCA
Organism: Propionibacteriaceae bacterium; assembly: GCA_016717345.1. Classification (GTDB taxonomy): domain Bacteria; phylum Actinomycetota; class Actinomycetes; order Propionibacteriales; family Propionibacteriaceae; genus Propionicimonas. Next base: position 307,344 of record JADKFR010000004.1, on the reverse strand, counting down.
TTCAACTGATCGACGGCCAGGGCATGAACGCTGGGAACGTTGCGCAGGCTCAGCCAGGCCACGTCCTCGTCACGGCCGAGCACCACCAGCAGCTTGGCGCCGCCGATTCCGCTCAGGGCCTGCAGCGCTGCCTTGGTGGACGGGGTCTCACCGGCCACGATGGCCTCGATGACGTGGACGTTGCCGTTGCGGGCCCGGTCGGACAGCGCACCGCGCAGGGCGGCGGCGATCATCTTCTTGGGCGTGCGCTGGGCGTAGTCACGCGGCTGCGGGCCGTGGACGACGCCACCGCCGGTCCACTGCGGGGCGCGGCGCGAACCCTGACGGGCGCGGCCGGTGCCCTTCTGGCGCCACGGCTTCTTGCCACCGCCGCGGACTTCGCCGCGGGTCTTGGTGGAGTGCGTGCCCTGGCGGGCCGCGGCCTGCTGGGCCACGACGACCTGGTGGATCAGCGGCACGTTGGTCTGGACGTCGAAGTCCTTGGCCGGCAATTCGACGGTGTCAGCCTTGGTGCCGATCACCGGCACCGTTCTGGTTTCGCTCATGCCTGAGCTCCCTTCTTGGCGGCCGTGCGCACCACGACCAGGGAGCCCTTGGGGCCGGGCACGGAGCCCTTGACCAGGATCAGCCCGCGCTCGGCGTCGACGGCGTGGATGGTGAGGTTCTGGACGGTCACCTTCTCGACGCCCATCCGGCCGGCCATCCGGGTGCCCTTGAAGACATGGGACGGGGTCGCGCAGGCGCCGATCGAGCCCGGCGAGCGGTGCTTGCGGTGCACACCGTGGCTGGCGCGCAGGCCGTGGAAGCCGTGGCGCTTCATGACGCCGGCGGTGCCCTTGCCCTTGCTGACGCCGGTCACGTCGACGATCTCACCAGAGGCGAAGACGTCGGCGTTGAGCTCCTGGCCCAGGGTGTACGTGCTCGCGTCCGAGGTGCGCAGCTCGACGAGGTGCTTGCGGGGGGTGACCCCGGCGCGCTCGAAGTGGCCCGCGGCGGGCTTGGTGACCGACTTTGCCCGGATCGCCCCGAACCCGAGTTGCACGGCCGCGTAGCCGTCCACATCCGGGGTGCGGACCTGGGTCACGACACACGGGCCCGCCTGGATGACGGTGACCGGGACGACCTGGTTCTGCTCGTTCCAGACCTGGGTCATGCCGAGCTTGGTGCCCAGCAGGCCCTTCACGTTTCGTTCGCTCTTCACGGGTGACCTCACGGAAGCTTGATCTCGATGTCGACACCGGCCGGAAGGTCGAGTCGCATGAGCGAGTCGACGGTCTTCGGCGTCGGGTCGAGGATGTCGATCAGCCGCTTGTGCGTGCGCATCTCGAAGTGCTCGCGGCTGTCCTTGTACTTGTGGGGAGAACGGATCACGCAGAACACGTTCTTCTCGGTCGGCAGCGGCACGGGGCCTGCCACCTTGGCGCCGGTTCGGGTCACGGTGTCGACGATCTTCTTCGCCGAGGAGTCGATGACCTCGTGGTCGTAAGCCCGGAGTCGAATCCGGATCTTCTGTCCCGCCACTGGTTCGTCCTTCTTGTCGTCGGTGCTCTGTCGGTGCATCTTCCGATGGAGCTGTCGCTCCGACCCCCGGGGTCGGGCGTGTCGGGCCTGTTCTGGGCCGCACATGACCGAGTGTGAGTGGGTCGTGGTAGGGCCCGGCACACGAGCGCCAGACTTACCGAGAGGGCCGCCTGGGCAGGCGTCCCCGTCGGAGCAACCTGTCGATCTTCCCATGAGCCGGCCTGTCATGCCAAATCACCGAACCCTGGTGCACGATTGCCCGCGTGAGCACCTCTTCGTCGGGACCAGCGGCGCCCGTCCGGACTGTCCGGGTGGGCCTGGGGGTGGTGCTCGGGCTGGTGGCGTCGCTGGCGTTCGCCACGTCCGGGCCCTTCGTTCGGCCCTTGCTGGTCGCCGGGTGGACGCCTGGTGCCGCGGTATTCTGGCGGGTCTGCGCGGCCGCGATCCTCCTGCTGCCGGCCGGGCTGTGGGTGATGCGGCGACGCCTGCTCGAAGTCGTGGCGGAATGGCGGACGATTGCCGCTTTCGGCGCGCTGGCGGTGGCCACCGCCCAGCTGATGTACTTCGCCGCGGTCTCGCGGATGAGCGTCAGCGTGGCGCTGCTCATCGAGTACATGGCCCCGGTTGCTCTGGTGCTCCTGGCCTGGGCGCGTCAGCGGCGGGCGCCCTCCGGGCTGGTGCTGGCAGGCACGCTGACCAGCGTGCTGGGGCTGCTGTGCGTGCTGGACCTGACCGGGGCCACCCTGGACCCGCTCGGCATGCTGTTCTCCTTCGGCGCCATGATCGGCGCTGCGGCCTACTTCGTGCTGGGGGCGCGTCCCACCCGGCTTCACCCGTTGGCGCTCCCGGCTTTCGGTCTACCGGTCGGCGCGCTGGTGCTCGGCCTGGCGATCCTGCTCGGGCTGCTTCCCTATTCCGCGCCGTTGATTCAGGTCGAACTGATGGGCAGGCAGTTGCCCTGGTGGGCGCCGCTGAGTGTGGTGGTGGTGGCCGGGACCGCACTTGCCTACGCGGTGGGCGTGGCCGGGATTGCCGTCATGGGTGAGCGGCTGGCCTCGTTCGTCAGCCTGTCGGAGGTGATCTTCGCGGCGCTGCTGGCCGTCCTGCTGTTGAGCGAGCGCCCCAGCCCGATCCAGCTCCTGGGGGGCCTGCTCATCATGGTGGGCGTGGTCCTGATCAGGATTGCCAGCGGCCGCCGTCCCGCCGGGTTGCCCACCTTTCCGGACGAACTGGAAGCGGCCGAGGCCGCCCCGACCTTTCACCGCGGCATACGACGCCACAGCGAACGCGGAGCCAGGTGCGCGATGGCGAACAACACCCGTAGCTGCCAAGGAATCCACAGTTCCACACCCCTGCCTCGGCGAATCCGGGAGACCACCGCGTCGGCCACCTGTTCCGGTGTGGACGAGAACGGCGCAGGGGTCATCCCTGCGGTCATCCTGCCGATCACGAAGCCCGGGCGAGCGATCACCAGGTGCACGCCGCTGCCATGCAGCGAGTCGGCCAAACCGGACGCGAACCCGTCCAGCCCGGCTTTGGCGGAGCCATAGGCGAAGTTGGCCCGGCGCACCCGCTGGCCGGCCACCGACGAGAAGGCGACGAGCGAGCCTCTGCCGCGCGACCGCATCCGGTTGGCCAACACCATGAGGAGGGTGGCCTGTGCCGTGAAGTCGGTGTGCAGCAACGCAGCGAGAGCGGCCGGATCCTGCTCTGCTCTCCCTTGGTCTCCGAGGATTCCGAAGGCCAGGACGGCCACGTCGATCGGACCGACGCGGGCCTCGATCGCGTCGACCACTCCCGGCTGCGCACCGATGTCGTCGGCGTCGAAGTCAATCACCTCGACCCGGCCGGCCCCGGCGGCGCGACAGTCGGCCACCGCCTGCGAGAGCGACCCGGGTCGAGCCGCAAGCACCACAGTCGCGCCGGGCGCAAGGCGGGTAGCCACCGCGAGCCCGATCTCACTGCGGCCACCGAAGATCACGACCACGTGGCTCATCATGACTCGCGGATCTGCTCCAGCCTGGCCAGGCTGGAGGCGCGTCCGAGTAGCTCCATCGACTCGAACAGCGGTGGAGACACCGTCGAGCCGGTGATGGCCAGCCTCACCGGTGCGAAGGCGAACTTCGGCTTCAAGCCGAGGCCCTCCACCAACGCCTGGCGGAGGGCTTCCTGGATGGCCAGGTGGTTCCACTCCCCCACTTCGGACAGTGCTTCAACGGCCGCAGCCACCACCGACGAGGCGTCGGCGATGCGCGCGAGCGCCTCGGGGTCCACCTTCACGTCCGCATCGGCGGTGAAGAGATAGGCGAGCTTCGGCACCGCTTCGCTCAACAACACGAGGCGTTCCTGGACCAGCGGAACTGCCCGTCGTAGGAGCGCCACATCGGCGGGGTCGGGGACCGAGCTCCACTGACCCTCGCGCACAGCGAACTCCACGATTCGATCGGTCAGGTCATCCACCGGGAGCGAGCGCAGGTACTGGCCGTTCAACCAGTCAAGCTTCTTGAGGTCGAAGATCGGCCCCACCGTGTTCACCTTGGCCCATTCGAAGCCCGCCACGAACTCCTCGAAGCTCGACACCTCGTGCTCGTCGTCCAGGGGAGGGTAGGCCAACAGCTGCAGGAAGTTGCGCAGCGCCTCGGGAAGATATCCCTGCTCGACGAACCACGTCAGGCGCGCTGCGGGGTTCTTGCGCTTGGAGATCTTGGACTTGTCGGGATTGCGCAGCAACGGCATGTGCGCGAACGCCGGCGGCTCCAGCCCCAGCCAGCGGTAGAGCAGGAGGTGCTTGGGGGTGGAGGAGATCCATTCCTCGCCGCGCACCACGTGGGTGATGCCCATCAAATGGTCGTCCACGACGACCGCCAGGTGGTAGGTGGGGAAGCCGTCGGCCTTCAGGATCACCTGGTCGTCGGGACGGGGCGCGCTCACCTCGCCGCGGATCAGGTCGGTGAAGGTCAGTGGCACGTCGTCGGGGATCAGCATCCGCACCACGGGGACGTCACTGAAGCCCGGGAGGACTGCCCGCTGCTCACGGGTGAGGCCCACGCAGAGCCGGTCATAACCGGTCACGGACTGCTTGGCCGCCTGCTGTTCGGCGCGCAGTGCCGCCAGACGCTCGGTGGAGCACCAGCAGTAGTAGGCGTGGCCCTCGTCGAGCAACCGCTGCACGAACGGCCGGTAGGTGTCCAAGCGCTCCGACTGCCGGTAGGGCGCGTACGGTCCACCGATGTCGGGCCCTTCGTCCCAATCCAGTCCCAGCCAGTGGAGGGTCTGGTAGATCTGGCGCTCGGAGTCCGCCACGTACCGAGCGCGGTCGGTGTCCTCGATGCGGAGCACGAACGCACCCCCGCTCGCTCGCGCAAAGGCCAGGTTGAACAAGGACATGTAGGCGGTTCCGACGTGCGGGTCACCGGTTGGTGACGGGGCAACGCGAAGGCGTGGTGGGCTCGAATTCATGGCCACGTCAGCCTAGTCCAACCCGGCTGAGTACTCTCGGGCGCCCAGCGGCCCCCATGCCGGGTTCAGGGCCACACGCGAGCACGGGGAGCAGGGGGTACTCACCTTCGCGCGGACGGGCGCGGGCGAGAAGGGCTGGTCACGGTCTGCAACGCCAGCAGGCCCCCGGTGGCAGCGTGCTAACTTTTCGGCCATGACTCAGCCCGTTGCCAACGATTTCATCCGCGACATCGTCCGCCGGGACAACGAGCTGGGCACCTACGGCGGCCGGGTGCAGACCCGCTTCCCGCCGGAGCCCAACGGCTACCTCCACATCGGTCACGCGAAGGCGATCACCGTCGACTTCGGCACCGCCGAGGAGTTCGGCGGCAGCTGCAACCTTCGACTCGATGACACCAACCCCGATACCGAAGAGACGGAGTTCGTCGAATCGATCGTGGCTGACATCGCATGGCTCGGGTTCCGTCCCGACCGGCTGCTACACGCCTCCGACTACTTCGGCCAGCTCTACGACTGGGCCGAGGAACTCATCGCCCGCGATCTGGCCTTCGTGGACGACCAGGACATCGAGACCATCTCCGCGCAGCGGGGGGGCTTCGGAAGACCCGGCAGCGACAGCCCCTACCGGACGCGCACCGTCGAGGAGAATCTCGATCTCTTCCGGCGAATGCGCGCCGGGGAGTTCGCCGACGGCTCCCGGGTGCTCCGCGCGAAGATCGATATGAACCACGAGAACATGGCCCTGCGCGACCCGGTGATGTACCGGATCCGGCACCGCCACCACTTCCGCACCGGCGACCAGTGGTGCATCTACCCCACCTACGACTGGGCCCACGGCCAGAGCGACGCGATCGAGGGAGTCACCCACTCCATCTGCACGCTGGAGTTCGACACCCACCGACCGCTCTACGACTGGTACCTGGCCCACCTGACGTTGCCGGCCGAAGCTCCACGTCAGATCGAGTTCGCCCGGCTCGAGTTCACCCACACGATCACCAGCAAGCGCCGGCTGGCCAAGCTGGTCGCCGACGGCGTGGTGGACGGCTGGGACGACCCGAGGATGCCGACCTTGCGCGGCCTGCGCCGCCGCGGCTATCCGCCGGCGGCCATCCGCGCCTTCTGTTCCGAGATCGGCACCACTCGAACCAACAGCCGCCAGAGCATTGAGGCGCTGGAGTCGTCCGTCCGGCGGCACCTGAACACGACGGCGCAGCGGCGCATGGCCGTGCTCCGTCCGTTGCGGCTGGTCATCGACAACTGGCCGATCGACGAGTCCGGCGAACCCGTGACGCAGTACTTCGAAGTCGCCAACAACCCGGAGAATCCGGCCGACGGCTCACGCTCGGTGGCCTTCAGCGGTGAACTGTTCATCGAACGCGAGGATTTCGCCGAGGTGCCGCCACCCAAGTTCTTCCGCCTCTCGGTGGGCCGGGAAGTGCGGTTGCGCGGCGCTTTTCTGGTGACCGCAACAGCCGTTGACAAGGACGCCGAGGGAGAGATCGTCACCGTCCACGCCAGCTACGACCCAGCCACCCGGGGCGGCGACGCCCCCGATGGCCGAAAGGTGAAGTCGACCATGCATTGGGTGTCGGCGAGACACGCGGTGGAGGTGACGGTTGCGCTGTATGACCGACTGTTCACGGCGCCCGTTCCCGGCGAGTCAACCGGGGAGGCGTTGGATGACCTCAACCCGCAGTCCCGAACCCTGCTCGACGGGGCCAAGGCGGAAGCCGCGCTGGCAGCGACACCGCCTGGTCAGGTCGTGCAGTTCGAGAGACTCGGGTACTTCGCTCACGACTCGGACACGCCACTGCTGTTCCACCGTACGGTCGGCCTGCGCGACGAATGGGCGGCCATCCAGCGCCGTCAGGGCTGACCCGCCCCCGAGGCTGGTCCGGCTGCCTATGCTTCAGTCATGACGCACGAGCAGTGGTTGGCCGATCATCTCGGCCCGGTTGAGATCATCGCCATCGACGTTCCCGCCGTCGCCTCCGCAGCGCCCTGGGACTCGCTGCTCGCCGCGGTCGATGCCCACACGGTGCGGGTGCTCGACCTGGAATTCATCCACCGCACAGCCGAGGACGAGGCCGAGGTCCTGGACGCAGCAGACCTCCCAGAGGCGATCGGGTTCGAACTGCCCGCCTTCGAGGGGGCCTGCAGTGGCCTACTCGACGATGACGACATCGTCGAGTTGTTGGCCGAGATCGAGGTGGGAACGACAATCGCCGTGCTGCTGATCGAGCACACGGCGTTGCTGCCCACCATCCAGTCCTTCGAGGCGCACGGCTCACGCGTGATCGCGGATGGCTCCTTGGGGCTAGAGGACCTCGAAAAGGCCCTTGCGGCCACCGAAGACGACTGACCAGGACGGAGCTGACATGGGACTTCTCAGGACCGCAGGGCGGGTGGCAGTGGCAAGCTCGGTCCACGGACGCGTGCAGCGACGACAAGCGCAGCGCTGGGCGGCTCAGGACCAGGCCGCGGCGTCCACACCGCCAGCAGCGCCGCCGACAGCCCCACCGGGCACGGGCAACGACGCCATGGCTCACCAACTCGCGCTGCTCACCCAGTTGGGCGAGCTCAGGGCGGCCGGGGTCCTGACCGATGCCGAGTTCGAGGCGAAGAAGGCCCGCATCCTCGCCGGCTGAGGCTGTGCCCCCACCGCGCCTGACAAGCTCACGGCGGTCCTGCTCATCCTCCGGGGCCGGGAATCCTGACGAACCGGCTGCCCGTGGGATCGTCCGGCGTCTAGGGTGACACCCATGAGCGCTCACGTCACCGCCATCGGCGAGGCCCTGATCGACATCGTCGTCCCCGTGGACGGCCCGAGCGTCGAACACGTCGGAGGTAGCCCCGCCAACGTTGCGATCGGTCTGGCCCGACTTGGGCACCCGACCGATCTGGCCACCCACATCGGCACCGACGCGCGTGGGACCCGCATCGCCGAACTTCTGGCCGCAGAACAGGTCGACCTCGCCCCTGGCAGCACGTCGGCGGCCAGGACACCCACGGCTCAGGCGACGTTGGACGCCGCTGGCGTGGCCACCTACGAGTTCGACCTCGAGTGGGAACTCGACCCCACACTCCCGGTGCCGGCGGGCAGTCATGTGCACACCGGTTCGATCGCCGCGACGCTCCAGCCGGGGGGCACGGCGGTCCTGGCGATCGTGCGGGCGGCCAGACAACACTCCACCGTCTCCTACGACCCCAACGCGCGACCCACGTTGATGGGCAGCCCCGAGCAGGCACGGCCCGTCATCGAAACCCTGATCGGGCTCAGCGACGTCGTCAAGGCCTCGGACGAGGACATCGCCTGGCTGTACCCGGGCGAGGACATCGCCGACGTGCTGCGGGGCTGGTCGGCGCTGGGACCACGCGTGGTCGCCGCCACCAGGGGCGGCAGCGATCTGCTGGTGCTGGTGGGGGGCGAGCTTCACCAGAGGCCCGCAGCCCGCGTCGTCGTCATCGACACCGTGGGGGCTGGGGATTCCTTCATGTCCGGGTTCATCTCGGGGCTGCTGGACGCCGGGCTGCTGGGTGGGACGGATGCTCGGGAGCGGCTCGCGGAGGCCACCTGGGAGGACATCGCCCCGGCGGTGGAACGCGCCATGGCGTGCGCGGCCATCACCGTCTCGCGGGCAGGCGCCAACCCGCCCACCCGGGCCGAACTCTGAGGCTCAGCGCAGCCGCGGGTAGCGGCCCCGGAAGTGGATCAGCGGATCGGTATCGTCGCCCAGTTCGACATGCTCCAGCACGCAGGTGACCAGATTCGACCAGCCCAGCGCTGTGGTTGATTCCACCCTCACCCCCGCCCAGGTGCCCGCGGACGCCAGCACGGGTCCCCAGCCCGTCTGGCAGAAAGGAGCCTGCGCGAACCTCCCGCCCGGCGCCGGGGCCTGACCGGCAAACTGTTCTGCGAGCGCCCGATGTGGGTGGGCAAGCACGCTGACTGCCGCCTTCGCGGTCCCTCCCAGCACATCGGTCAGGTCACTCAGCGGGTCCAGCAGGACCAGCACCCGCGGTGGTTCCCCGTTGGCGACCATCAGGGAGGAAACGGTCAGACCGGCCCACCCCGCCGGCGTGGAGCCCGCGCACCACAGGGTGACCCCGCTCACCAGCCGTCCGCGCAGTCGACGGACGCTGTCGCGGGCGTGCTCGGGATCGGCGAACGGGTGCTCGCTGTGGATCGTCATGCCGGTCCGGCGAGGCGGTCGTGAGCCGTGGAGGTCCTTGGGTGTGTCAGGCGGTGCACGTCGGTTGCTCCCGAGCGGGTCTGCGAATGGACGACAGCGCCGGCCCCACCCGAGGTGGGACCGGCGCTGTCAAACTGGGTGCGTGCGTCAGATCACTTGATGATCTTGGTCACACGGCCGGCGCCAACCGTCCGACCACCCTCACGGATGGCGAACTTCAGGCCGTCCTCCATGGCGATCGGCTTGTTCAGGTGCACGGTCATGTCGGTGTTGTCACCGGGCATCACCATGTCGGTGCCCTCGGGCAGCTGAACGACGCCGGTCACGTCGGTGGTGCGGAAGTAGAACTGCGGGCTGTAGTTGGAGAAGAACGGCTTGTGACGGCCACCCTCCTCCTTGGTCAGCACGTAGACGTTGGCGTCGAAGTCGGTGTGCGGGGTGGTGGAACCCGGCTTGATCACGACCATGCCGCGCTCGACATCGTCCTTCTTGGTGCCGCGGAGCAGCAGGCCGACGTTCTCGCCCGCGCGACCCTCGTCGAGGATCTTGCGGAACATCTCGACACCGGTGATGGTGGTGGTCTGCTTCTTGTCGTGCGATGCCGATGATGTCGACGGTCTCGCCGGTCTTGACGATGCCGCGCTCGATACGACCGGTGACCACGGTGCCGCGGCCGGTGATCGTGAAGACGTCCTCGATGGGCATCAGGAACGGCTTGTCGGTCTCACGCTCGGGCTGCGGGATGTACTCATCCACAGCGTCCATCAGCTCCAGGATGCTCTCGGACCACTTCGGGTCGCCGTTCATGGCCGGGAAAGCGGCCACCCGGACGATCGGGCAGTTGTCACCGTCGAACTCCTGGGCGGACAGCAGCTCGCGGACCTCGAGCTCGACGAGCTCGATGAGCTCCTCGTCGTCGACCATGTCGCACTTGTTCAGCGCAACGACCATGGCGGGCACGCCCACCTGGCGGGCGAGCAGCACGTGCTCCTTGGTCTGCGGCATCGGACCGTCGGTGGCGGCGACCACGAGGATCGCACCGTCCATCTGGGCCGCACCGGTGATCATGTTCTTGACGTAGTCGGCGTGGCCGGGGCAGTCGACGTGAGCGTAGTGACGCTTCTCGGTCTGGTACTCGACGTGCGCGATCGAGATGGTGATGCCGCGCTGACGCTCCTCAGGAGCCTTGTCGATCTGGTCGAACGCCGACACAGCGTTCAGCAGCGGGTACTTGTCGTGGAGCACCTTCGTAATCGCCGCGGTCAGCGTGGTCTTGCCGTGGTCGACGTGCCCGATGGTGCCGATGTTACAGTGCGGCTTGGTCCGCTCGAACTTGGCCTTTGCCACTTGGGCTCCTTTTCGGATGTCGCCACGCGCTTGCTCGCGGGGCGTGTTGTGGTTACTGACTGCATGGTCGCGGCCTGCTTGTTGAGGGCAGGCCCGTCCAAGTTTTCTCTACCGGAGGGTGTGAGTCAAACTCAGCCCTCAGACGCCGCGCCCCTTGGCGATGATCTCATCGGACACCGACCTGGGGCACTCTCCGTAGGAATCGAACTCCATGGAGTACGAGGCCTGCCCGGAAGTCTTGGAACGCAGGTCACCGACGTAGCCGAACATCTCGCTCAACGGCACCAGCGCCCGGATGACCTTGTTCCCATGGGCATCCTCCATTGACTGGACGTGTCCACGACGACTGTTGATGTCGCCGATCACCGTGCCCAGGTAATCCTCCGGAGTGGTGACCTCGACCGCCATCAGGGGCTCCAGCAAGGCCGGATCGGCCTTGCGCGCGGCCTCCTTGAAGACCATCGAACCGGCGATCTTGAAGGCGAGTTCGGAGGAGTCGACGTCGTGGTAGGCACCGTCCAACAAGGTGACCTTGATGTCTTCGATGGGGTAGCCGGCCAGCGGACCGAAGGCCATCGCCTCCTTGACCCCATGATCGACGGCCGGAATGTATTCCTTGGGGATCCGGCCGCCGGTGACACCGTTCACGAACTCGTAGCCGGTACCCGGGGCGGTCGGCTCGAGGGCGATCTGAACCTTGGCGTATTGGCCCGAGCCACCCGACTGCTTCTTGTGGGTGTATTCGATCTTGTCCACCCGACGGCGCAGGGTCTCCCGATAGGCGACCTGCGGCTTGCCGATGTTGGCTTCAACCTTGAACTCGCGCTTCATCCGGTCGATCATGACCTCCAGATGGAGCTCGCCCATGCCAGCGATGATGGTCTGTCCCGTCTCCTCGTCGGTGTGGACGCGGAAGGTCGGGTCCTCCTCGGCCAGGCGCTGGATCGCGGCCGACAGCTTCTCCTGGTCGGACTTGGTCTTGGGCTCGATGGCCTGCTCAATGACCGGCGCCGGGAAGTCCATGGACTCCAGGACGACCTGGTTCTGCGGGTCGCACAGCGTCTCACCGGTGGTGGTGTCCTTCAGCCCCATCACGGCGATGATCATGCCGGCGCCGATCTGATCGATCTCCTGACGCTTGTTGGCGTGCATCTGGTAGATCTTGCCGATCCGCTCCTTGCGGCCCTTGGTCGAGTTCAGCACCTGCTGGCCGGCCTTGAGCACCCCGGAGTAGATCCGGATGTAGGTCAGCTTGCCCAGGTGCGGGTCCGCCGCGATCTTGAAGGCCAGCATGGCCAGCGGATCGTCGTTGGAGGTGTGCCGCTCGATCACCTTGTCGGGGTGGCCGGGCTTGAAGCCCTCGATCGGCGGAATCTCCAGCGGGGAGGGCAGGTAGTCGATCACCGCGTCCAGCATCGGCTGCACGCCCTTGTTCTTGAAGGACGAGCCGCAGATGACGGCGGTGATCTTGTTCGCGATCACCGCACGCCTGACGGCGGCCTTGATCTGCGCTTCGGTCAGCTCCTCGCCGGACTCCTCGGCCTCAAGCCACGCCTCAGCGAAGTCGTCATCATGATCGGCCAACACGTGGATCAGGTCGTCGCGGGCCTCGAGGGCGGCGAGCTTCAGGTCCGCCGGAATCTCCTCGACGACGTAGTCCTCGCCGATCACGGTCTCTCCGCGCCACATCAGCGCGCGCATGCGAACCAGATCGATGACCCCCTGGAACTTCGACTCAGCGCCCACCGGCAGCTGCAGCACGGCGGCGACCGTGTGGAGCCGCTCGCGGATGGTCTTGACGCAGTAGTCGAAGGACGCGCCGGTGCGGTCGAGTTTGTTCACGTAACAGATTCGGGGCACGCCGTACCTGGTGGCCTGGCGCCACACAGTCTGGGACTGGGGCTCGACCCCCGCGACACCGTCGAAGACACACACGGCACCGTCGAGGACCCGTAGCGAGCGCTCGACCTCAATCGTGAAATCGACGTGCCCGGGGGTGTCGATGATGTTGATCTGGATGTCTTTCCAGAAGCAGGTGGTGGCGGCCGAGGTGATCGTGATGCCGCGCTCCTGCTCCTGCTCCATCCAGTCCATCGTCGCGGCGCCGTCGTGCACCTCACCGATCTTGTAGTTGATGCCGGTGTAGAACAGGATGCGCTCGGTGGTGGTGGTCTTGCCCGCGTCGATGTGGGCCATGATGCCGATATTGCGAACCTTGGCCAGATCCGTCTTCAAGTCAATGGCCACGAGGGTCAACCTTCCATTCGATGCGCGGTGGTGCTGGGCTTTTCAGGGTGCAGGGCACGGTTGGCAACCGTGCCCTGCAAGGTGAGTCAGTTGAGGCGGCGGGTCACCAGCGGTAATGCGCGAAGGCGCGGTTGGCCTCGGCCATCTTGTGGGTGTCCTCGCGGCGCTTGACCGCGGCACCCAGGCCGTTGGACGCGTCCAGGAGTTCGTTCATGAGCCGCTCGGTCATGGTCTTCTCGCGACGCTGGCGCGAGAAGGCCACCAACCAGCGCAGCGCAAGAGTGTTCGCACGAGCCGGCTTGACCTCGATCGGCACCTGGTAGGTGGCGCCACCGACGCGGCGGCTCTTCACCTCCAGAGCCGGACGAATGTTGTCGAGCGCCTTCTTCAAGGTCTGCACCGGGTCGATGCCGGTCTTGGCGCGAGTGCCCTCCAGCGCGTCGTACACGATGGACTGGGCGGTGGTCTTCTTGCCGTCCAGCAGGATCTTGCTGACCAGTTGCGACACCAGCGGTGAGCCGTACACCGGGTCGACGACGACCGGGCGCTTCGGGGCGGGACCCTTGCGAGGCATTACTTCTCCTTCTTCGCGCCGTAGCGGCTGCGAGCCTGCTTGCGGTTCTTCACGCCCTGGGTGTCGAGCGAGCCGCGAATGATCTTGTAGCGAACGCCGGGAAGGTCCTTCACACGGCCGCCGCGCACCAGCACCATCGAGTGCTCCTGCAGGTTGTGGCCGACACCCGGAATGTAGGCGGTCACCTCGACCTGGGAGGAGAGCCGGACGCGAGCCACCTTGCGCAGGGCCGAGTTCGGCTTCTTCGGCGTCGTGGTGTACACGCGGGTGCACACGCCGCGGCGCTGGGGAGAGCCCTTGAGCGCGGGCGTCTTGCTCTTGCTGACCTTGTCAGCGCGGCCCTTGCGGACCAACTGCTGGATTGTGGGCACCGGCTGGTTTCTCTTTCCGTTGTCGTACTTCTGCGCGTCCTACCGAACGCAAGGCTGGTGTGGTGGCGGGGCGTCCCCTCGGAGCCCCGAGGAGCCCGGCGTCGGCACGCACGAAGGTCCGGTCACCCGGACCCAGTGGACCAGATTAGTCGCTGGGAGCGGATCGGGCAAAATGCGTCCCCGCCCCCGTCCGGTTCGACCTCGCCAGGCGTGGGCCGAGGTCGAACCGGACGGATTCAGCGCAGGTCCCCGCTGTCGTACTCGTCGAGCGGAGCGGACGAGCCGCCCACCGACAGGTCGTAGTCGTAGGGATCATAGGAGAGGTCGTAGGCGGCGGCCCGGGCTTCGGCGGTTGGTTCCACCCGAATGTTCCGGTACCGCTCCAGGCCGGTTCCGGCCGGGATCAGCTTGCCGAGAATGACGTTCTCCTTCAGACCGACCAGGGAGTCGGACTTGGCGTGGATGGCCGCATCGGTGAGGACCTTGGTGGTCTCCTGGAAGGAAGCCGCCGAGAGCCACGACTCGGTCGCCAGCGAGGCCTTCGTGATCCCCATCAGCACGGGACGGCCCTGAGCAGGAGTGAGCCCCTCGGTCACCATTCGACGGTTCTCGGACTCGAACGCCTTACGGTCCGCCAACTCACCCGGCAGCATCGAGGTGTCCCCCGACTCGATCACGGTGATCCGGCGCAACATCTGCCGGATGATGATCTCGATGTGCTTGTCGTGGATGGGGGCACCCTGAGTCCGATAGACCGCCTGGACCTCTTCCACCAGGTGTTCCTGAACCTTGCGCAGGCCGTTCACGCGAAGCACGTCCTGGGGATCAGGGGTCCCGGCGTAAAGCTGCTGCCCAGCCATCACATGATCACCGTCCGCGATCGAATGACGAACGCCGAAGCCGTCCTCCCACTCCAGGCGCACGCGCCGCGGCAGTGGGTACTCGACGTCCAGTTCGCCGTCATCACGCACGATCACCAGCTTGCGAGTGCGGTCGCCCTCTTCGATCCGCACCCGGCCGGAGGATTCGGCGATCGGCGCCTTGCCCTTGGGCTGGCGCGCTTCGAAGAGCTCGACCACACGCGGCAGGCCCTGGGTGATGTCGTCGCCTGCCACACCACCGGTGTGGAAGGTACGCATCGTCAACTGCGTGCCCGGTTCGCCGATCGACTGGGCGGCAACGATTCCGACCGCTTCGCCGACATCGACGAGCTTGCCGGTGGCCAGCGAACGCCCGTAGCACATCGCGCAGGTGCCCGTGGCAGCCTCACAGGTGAGAACCGAACGCACCTTGACCTCGGTGACGCCGTTCTTGAGCAGCTTCTTGATATTGACATCCCCGAGGTCGACGCCGGCTTTGACCAGCACCTTGCCTTCAGGCGAGACCACATCGCTGGCCAGGGTTCGGGAGTAGACCGCCGTCTCGATGTTCCGGGCGGCCATCAACTTGCCGTTCTTCCCGACCTCCGAGATCGACTTGGTCAGGCCGCGCTCGGTCTGGCAGTCCTCCTCGCGGATGATGACGTCCTGGGAGACGTCCACCAGCCGGCGGGTGAGGTAGCCGGAGTCGGCCGTCCGCAGCGCGGTGTCGGCCTGGCCCTTACGACCACCGTGGGTGGAGATGAAGTACTCCAGGACGCTCAGGCCTTCACGGAAGTTCGACTTGATCGGCCGGGCGATGATCTCACCCTTGGGGTTGGCCACCAGGCCTCGCATGGCCGCGATCTGGCGCATCTGCGTCATGTTTCCTCGGGCGCCCGAGTGAACCATCATGAAGATCGGGTTGTTCCTGGTGAAGTTCGCTTCCATCGCCGCGGTCAGCTCGGCAGTGGCATCCGTCCACAGCTGGATCAGCTCCTGGTGCCGTTCCTCCTCGGTGACCTTGCCACGCTCGTACTGCTTGGTGATCTTCGACGCACGGTTCTCGTACGTGGCGAGGATCTCCGGCTTGTTCGGCGGGGTCTGGACGTCCGAGATGGACACCGTGACACCTGAGCGGGTGGCCCATTTGAAGCCCAGGTCCTTCAGCTTGTCCAGAGTCGCCGCCACGGCGACCTTCGGATACCGCTCAGCCAGATCGTTGACGATCTGGCCCAGCTTCTTCTTGCCGACCTCGACGTTGACGTACGGGTAGTCCGCCGGGAGGGCCTCGTTGAACAATGCCCGACCCAGCGTGGTCTCCAGCACGATCGTGCCGTCAGGCCGCAGCTCGTTCTCGGCCGGGGGCACGATTCCCGAGAACCGGATCCGGCACTTCGCCCCGATGCCCAGCTCCTTGTTGTCGAACGCCATGAAGGCTTCGGACACCGAGCTGAAGACGCGTCCCTCGCCCGGCAGATCGGGCTGCTCGAGGGTCAGGAAGTAGTGGCCGATCACCATGTCCTGGGTGGGCATCGTGACCGGACGGCCATCGGCGGGCTTCAGGATGTTGTTGGTCGACAGCATCAGGATGCGCGCTTCGGCCTGGGCCTCTGCGCTCAGCGGCAGGTGCACGGCCATCTGGTCACCGTCGAAGTCGGCGTTGAAGGCGGTGCAGACCAGCGGGTGGATCTGGATCGCCTTGCCTTCGATCAACTGCGGCTCGAAGGCCTGGATGCCGAGGCGGTGCAGCGTGGGCGCGCGGTTCAAGAGCACGGGGTGCTCGGTGATGACCTCTTCGAGGACGTCCCACACCACTGGACGCTGCCGCTCGACCATGCGCTTGGCGCTCTTGATGTTCTGCGCCAGGTTCAGGTCGTCCAGCCGCTTCATCACGAACGGCTTGAACAGCTCCAGCGCCATCGCCTTGGGCAGGCCGCACTGGTGCAGCTTGAGCTGCGGACCGACCACGATGACCGAGCGGCCGGAGTAGTCGACGCGCTTACCCAGCAGGTTCTGGCGGAACCGACCCTGCTTACCCTTCAGCATGTCCGAGATGGACTTGAGGGGACGGTTGCCCGGGCCGGTCACCGGACGACCGCGGCGACCGTTGTCGAACAGCGAGTCGACGGCCTCCTGCAGCATCCGCTTCTCGTTGTTGACGATGATCTCGGGAGCGCCCAGGTCGAGCAGCCGCTTGAGCCGGTTGTTCCGGTTGATGACCCGACGGTAGAGATCGTTGAGGTCGGAGGTGGCGAACCGGCCACCGTCCAACTGCACCATCGGACGCAGGTCCGGCGGGATCACCGGAACGGCATCCAGCACCATGCCCAGTGGGCTGTTCGTGGTGTTGAGGAAGGCCGCCACCACCCGAAGCCGCTTCAGGGCACGGGTCTTCCGCTGGCCCTTGCCGGTCTGGATGATGTTGCGCAGCGAATCGGATTCCGCAGCCAGATCGAAGGTGGCCAAGCGGTTCTTGATCGCCTCGGCACCCATGTAGCCGGCGAAGTACTTGCCGAAGCGAGACTTCATCTCGCGGTAGAGGATCTCATCACCTTCGAGGTCCTGAACCTTGAGACCCTTGAATCGGGCCCACACGGCATCAAGGCGGTCGAGCTCACGTTGCGAGCGATCGCGCAACTGCTTGACCTCACGGTCCCCGCTGTCACGGACCCGCTTCTTGATATCGGCCTTGGCCCCTTCACTCTCCAGCTGGGCGAGGTCTTCCTCGATCTTCTGCAGGCGGGCCTCCACGTCGCTGTCGCGACGCTTGGCGAGCTGCTTGCGCTCGACCTCAACCTTGGCTTCGAGGGAGGCCAGATCGCGGTGACGTGCCTCCTCGTCGACGGAAGTGATCATGTAGGCAGCGAAGTAGATGACCTTTTCGAGGTCCTTCGGGGCGATGTCCAGCAGGTAACCCAGTCGGCTCGGAACGCCCTTGAAGTACCAGATGTGCGTGACCGGAGCGGCCAGTTCGATGTGGCCCATCCGCTCCCGTCGCACGTTGGAGCGGGTCACCTCGACCCCGCACCGCTCGCAGATGATGCCCTTGAAGCGCACCCGCTTGTACTTGCCGCAGTAGCACTCCCAGTCCCGGGTGGGGCCGAAGATCTTCTCGCAGAACAGGCCGTCGCGCTCGGGCTTGAGCGTCCGGTAGTTGATCGTCTCCGGCTTCTTGACCTCGCCATGAGACCACTCACGGATCTGCTCGGCGGTCGCCAGGCCGATGCGCAGCTCGTCGTAGAAGTTCACATCAAGCACGTTGTGTGCCCTTTCCCTGAGTCTTCGGCTCAGACTTCGTCGATGGACTGGAAGGAATCCGCACCGGGACGCCGGGACAAGTCGATCCCGAACTCCTCGGCGGAACGGAAGTCGTCTTCCGAGTCACGCAGTTCGACCACCGTGCCGTCTGAGGAGAGCACCTCGACGTTCAAGCACAGGGACTTCATTTCTTTGACGAGCACCTTGAAGGATTCCGGGATGCCTGGCTCGGGGATGTTCTCTCCCTTGACGATGGCCTCATAGACCTTGACCCGTCCCGGGACGTCATCGGACTTGATGGTGAGCAGTTCCTGCAGGGCCCAGGCAGCGCCGTACGCCTCCAGTGCCCACACCTCCATCTCACCGAACCGCTGACCGCCGAACTGCGCCTTTCCGCCCAGCGGCTGCTGGGTGATCATCGAGTAGGGCCCCGTGGAGCGGGCGTGGATCTTGTCGTCCACCAGGTGGTGCAGCTTCAGCATGTAGATGTAGCCGACACCAACCGGTTCCGGGAAGGGTTCGCCGGAGCGGCCGTCGAACAGCCGCGCCTTGCCCCCGGAGTTGACCAGGTTGAGACCGTCGCGTTGAGCGAGGCCATGCTCGAGAAGACCCGCGATCTCCTGTTCGTTGGCGCCGTCGAAGACCGGAGTGGCCAGGCGGGAATTTCCGTCGACCCTACCGAGCCCGACATCGCGCAAACGCTCGGCCCACGGCTCGTCGACCCCGTCGATGTCCCACCCGGTCTTGGCGACCCACCCAAGGTGGGTTTCCAGGACCTGCCCGACGTTCATCCGCGAGGGCACGCCCAGGGGGTTGAGGACGATGTCGACCGGCGTGCCGTCCTCCATGAACGGCATGTCCTCGACCGGGAGGATCTTGGAGATCACACCCTTGTTGCCGTGACGACCGGCCAGCTTGTCGCCGTCGGAGATCTTGCGCTTCTGGGCCACGTAGACCCGCACCATCTGGTTGACGCCGGGCATCAGCTCGTCGCCCTCGTCGCGGTCGAAGACGCGGACGCCGATGACCGTGCCGGTCTCGCCGTGCGGCACCTTCATGGACGTGTCGCGGACTTCGCGAGCCTTCTCACCGAAGATGGCCCGCAGCAGGCGCTCCTCCGGGGTCAGCTCGGTCTCGCCCTTGGGCGTGACCTTGCCCACCAGGATGTCGCCAGTACCTACCTCGGCCCCGATCCGGATGATGCCACGCTCGTCGAGGTTGGCGAGCATGTCTTCACCGATATTGGGGATGTCCCGGGTGATCTCCTCGGCGCCCAGCTTGGTGTCCCGAGCGTCGATCTCGTGCTCCTCGATGTGGATCGAGGTCAGGACGTCGTCCTGCACCAGTCGCTGCGAGAGGATGATGGCGTCCTCGTAGTTGTGGCCCTCCCACGGCATGAAGGCGACGAGCAGGTTGCGACCCAGGGCCATTTCGCCACGGTCGGTGCAGGCGCCATCGGCCAACGGCGTGCCGACCTCGACGCGATCGCCGTCGGAGACCAGCGGACGCTGGTTGATGCAGGTGGCCTGATTGGAGCGACGGAACTTGGCGAGCCGGTAGGCGCTGTAGGTGCCGTCGTCGTTGGCGATGTCGACGATGTCGGCGCTCACCGAGGTCACCACGCCGGCCTTGGCCGCCACCGTGACGTCCCCGGCGTCGACCGCACCGCGGTACTCCATGCCGGTGCCCACGAAGGGGGCCTCGTTCCGGATCAGCGGCACGGCCTGGCGCTGCATGTTGGCACCCATCAGGGCCCGCGACGCGTCGTCGTGTTCCAGGAACGGGATGAGCGCCGTGGCTACCGACACCATCTGACGCGGGGACACGTCCATGTACTGCACCTGCTCGGGCAGGACGGTGTCCACGTCGCCATGCTTGATCCGCACCAGCACCCGGTCCTCGGAGAAACGGCCGTCCGCGGCCACTGCCGCGTTCGCCTGGGCGATGACGTAGCGGTCCTCTTCATCGGCTGTCAGGTAGTCGATCTGCTCGGTGACGTAACCGTTCTCGACCTTGCGGTACGGGGTCTCGATGAACCCGAAGGCATTCACCCGCGCGAAGGAGGCGAGCGAGCCGATCAGTCCGATGTTCGGCCCTTCGGGGGTCTCGATCGGGCACATCCGGCCGTAGTGGCTGTGGTGGACGTCACGAACCTCCATGCCCGCCCGATCCCGGGAAAGGCCACCGGGACCCAGCGCGGAGAGGCGTCGCTTGTGCGTCAGCCCGGCAACCGGATTCGTCTGGTCCATGAACTGGGACAGCTGCGAGGTTCCGAAGAACTCCTTCAGCGCGGCTGAGACCGGACGGATGTTGATCAGCGTCTGCGGCGTGATCGCCTCGATGTCCTGGGTCGTCATCCGATCGCGGACCGTGCGCTCAAGCCGGCCGAGGCCGATCCGGAGCTGGTTCTGGATCAGTTCACCCACCGTGCGCAGGCGCCGGTTGCCGAAGTGGTCGATGTCGTCGGTCTCGATGATCTGGTCACCGAGTTCGGCGCGGCCCTCGTGCAGAGCCACGATGTAGCGAATGGCGGCGACGATGTCGTCCAAGGTGAGCACCTGGGTGTCGAACGGTAGCCCGACGCCCAACTTCTTGTTCATCTTGTAACGGCCGACCTTGGCCAGGTCATAGCGCTTGGGGTTGAAGTAGTAGTTCTCCAGCATCTGCTGGGCGGCTTCGCGCGTCGGCGGCTCGCCGGGACGCAGCTTGCGGTACAGGTCCAGCAGGGCCTCATCGGTGTTGGCCGTGTGATCCTTCTCCAGCGTGAGCCGCATGGACTCGTACTCGCCGAACTCGGCCAGGATCTGTTCGTTGGTCCACCCGAGCGCCTTGAGCAGCACGGTGACGTTCTGCTTGCGCTTGCGGTCGACGCGGACTCCGACCATGTCGCGCTTGTCGATCTCGAACTCCAGCCACGCCCCCCGGCTCGGGATCATCTTGCAGGTGAAGATGTCCTTGTCGGAGGTCTTGTCGGCGGTCTGCTCGAAGTAGACGCCGGGAGAACGCACCAACTGGCTCACCACGACGCGCTCCGTGCCGTTGATGATGAAGGTGCCCTTCTCAGTCATCAACGGGAAGTCGCCCATGAACACCGTCTGGCTCTTGATCTCACCGGTGTCGTTGTTCATGAACTCAGCGGTCACGAAGAGCGGGGCGGCGTAGGTGACATCGCGGTCCTTGCACTCCTCAACGGAATGCTTGGGGTCCTCGAACCGGTTGTCCCGGAAGGAGAGCGACATCGTGAGGGAAAGATCCTCGATCGGTGAGATCTCCTCGAAGATCTCCTCGAGCCCGGACTTGGTGTTGATGTCGGTGCGACCCTCGGCCTGAGCTGCGGCCACCCGGTTGCGCCAGGCCTCGTTGCCGACCAGCCAGTCGAAGGACTCGACCTGAAGATCCAGCAGATTCGGCACTTCCAGCGGCTCGTGGATCTTCGCAAAGGAGATCCGTCCGCTGGCTGAGACAACATTGGTGTTCTTCGACGCAGTGCGCGAGACGGCCAAGGTGGAGTCCTTCCAGATACCCGGCGTTGCCGGTTCGTTGCACGCAGAACGCCCCGCGTCAAGCGCACGGGTCGTAGATGGCAATGGGCAAAGCGTTAGCTTACCCACCGACTGAGGGTGCTGCAAGTTGGGTGCAGAAACAGATCGGCGCCTGCAGGTGACCCGGGAGGGAGAGTCGCTCTGCAAGCACCGATCCAGCTGTACCCATCCGACGCGTTGTTGGGGGGGGCGTCGATGTACAGATCCCATCATACTTGACAAGACTTGTCAAGTTCTTGTCAAGAATCAGCTGCGATCGGTACCGGTCGCCTTGCGCCAAGCGTCGATGGCCTGTGGTAGCCGCCCTTCGAGTTCGAAGTGGCGGGCCGCCAGGCGATATTGGGTGGAGGCCAGGTCACGATCCCCCAACGCTGTGGAGCTGTCGGCCAGGATGAGCTCCGAGGACGCTCGGCTGTGTTCACTGGCTCTGAGGGCGGGATCGTCCATGATCCCGCGAATCACCCTGATGGCAGTGTCGGGGTCTCCGGTTGCGAGAGCGAGCCGTGCCTGGGCCTGCCGGAGCTCCACCACGTCCAACGGATTGCCCATGATCTCCAGTGCCGTGGCGCTGAGTCGCAGGAGTTCCGCCACGCCGTCGGTGATGCCGGCATCGAGACGGCAGTTGGCCGTGGCGCGATGGAACCGCAGCCAGAGCCGCAGGTCACGCTTCGGATCGAGAAGTGCCTTTGCCTGCTCGTGCCAGGACAGACCCCCGGCGACATCGCCGGCTTTGAAGGCTGCTGTTCCGATCGCCCAGGCCACCATGCCACGGGAGTGGTCCGAGGCCAGTCGTGGGCTGAGGGCCTCCAGTCGGGCCACGTAGGCTGCGGTCTCGTCGGACGAATGCCCAGCCTCAGACAGGGCACTGACAAGAGCCATCAATGCCTCGGCCAGAATGATCGCGGGAGCGGACGAGGCAGCCTCCACGGCCCGAGCGGCGTAGGCAACCGCCCAGCCCAGGCGATCGCTGGATCGATAGGCGATCGAGGCCAGACTCAGGGCTTGGGCGCGCGCCACGGGGAACTCCCGGGCTGCCTCATGCTCGGCGAGTTGGCGGGCGATGTCGGCAGCAGCGCTGAACTGGGCCCCGGCGAACTTCGCCTGAGCCAGCACGTAGGTAGCCTCCCAATGACGGATCGCGTCACCCACTGCCGCCGCACCGGCAGCCGCCTTTTCGGCGTGCGCCTCAGCGGCCGGCCAGTCGCGGTCCGAACGCGCCCGCTCAGCGACCAGAAGATGTTCGACCAGATCTGTTCCTTGAGCCTCGCTGCGCGGCTCCGCGCCGGGAGACGGCCCGCTGATCCCCCACTCCAGCGGCGAGACGCCGAGGCGGCGCGCCAGAAAATCGATGACCTCGACCGTCGGTGCCCGCCGGCCACTTTCGAGGTGAGAGATGTAGCTTCCCGAGTACCTGTCGCCACCCAGCGCAACCTGGGACATTCCCCGATGGTGGCGGCTCTCCCGCAACAACTGGCCGAAACCGGCCCCGTGCTGCGATTCCGCCACGGCCATCTCCTCTCCATTCAATTTCGTTCTCTGAGCCTGTCAAATCTTGACAATACAGTCAAGAGTCCCGTACTTTCACTGTCAAAGAGTGCCAGCAAGCTCGGAGGGGACACCATCATGGCTATCGTTCGCAAGGTCATCGCAGCCGCAGCCCTGGCGGGCGCCCTGGCCATCATCCCGATCACCGCCGCCTCGGCAGATCACGCAGCACCGGCCGTCAAGTCGATCAAGGTGATTGCCCACGGCGGCCAAGGCGATTGGCCACTCGCGCGCTGATTGGATCCGCGCGGCAAACGCCGTCACGACTAGCCCACCCTCAGCACAGAAATCGGCGGTAGCCCCACAGGGCTACCGCCGATTCGCTGTCGGTAATCGGGCTAGGCCGATGACCTCACTTGACCGTCACCGAGGCGCCGGCGGCCTCGAGGGCCTCCTTGGCCTTGGCGGCAGCGTCGCGGGCCACCTTCTCCAGAACAACCTTCGGCGCGGCCTCCACGAGGTCCTTGGCCTCCTTGAGGCCCAGGTTCGTGAGCGCGCGCACCTCCTTGATGACCTGGATCTTCTTGTCGCCGGCGGATTCGAGGATCACGTCCACCTCGTTGCTGACTTCTTCTTCCTCAACGGCCTCGGCCGCGGCGGCACCCGCAGCGGCGGCAACGGCCACCGGAGCGGCAGCGGTCACGCCGAAGGTGTCTTCGAACAACTTCACGAACTCGCTGAGTTCGATCAGGGTCATCTCCTTGAAGGCATCAAGGAGCTCGTCAGTGCTGAGCTTCGCCATAGTGGGCGTCCTTTCGTTTCTCTTACTCGTTCGATTGCTTCTGGTCCACCAGAGCGGCCGCGGCGCGAGCCATCTGGGACAACGGTGCCGCGAACAGGCCAACAGCCTTGGCCAGGTTCCCGTTCATTGCACCGGCGAGCTTCGCGAGGAGCACCTCGCGCGACTCCAGGTCGGCCAGCTTCTTGACCGAATCGGCATCGAGGACGCGACCGTCCATGACGCCACCCTTGATGACCAGAAGCGGGTTGGCCTTCGCGAAGTCCCGCAACCCCTTCGCCACGGTGGCTACGTCACCGTGGATGAAGGCGATCGCGGTGGGCCCGGTGAGTTTCTCATCGAGTCCTTCGATGCCCGCTTCGCGGGCCGCGATCGTCGTCAGGGTGTTCTTCGCAACGGCGTAGGTGGCGGACTCGCCCAAGGACCGGCGCAATGCCTTGAGATCCTTGACCCTGAGTCCGCGGTACTCGGTCAGCACGGCGGCCGCAGAAGTGCTGAAGGCATCCTTCAACTCGTCAACGGCAGCTGCCTTGTCCGGCCTCGCCATGGGTCTCCTTCCCCACTTCTTGTTGTGTCAGCAGCAGAGACGCCCCCGGGGAAAAGAAAAACCCCGGCGCGCAGGGCGACCCGGGGAGAACTCACTGGTGACACCCACCAGCCAGCAATTCACGTTTCACCTGCGCGGGATTTGCCGGCCCTGGCGAACCAGGACCGCACCAGCGGTCTACGGCGCACCCCAGCTTAGGCCCAGCGCCATTGGGCGGCCAAATCGCGGCCCCGCTGTCACGTTCACCGCCCTGGCGGGAGGCCCGG
Organism: Propionibacteriaceae bacterium; assembly: GCA_016717345.1. Lineage (GTDB taxonomy): Bacteria > Actinomycetota > Actinomycetes > Propionibacteriales > Propionibacteriaceae > Propionicimonas. The sequence goes on along the minus strand of JADKFR010000004.1, from coordinate 282,875 downwards.
TTCGCCGGCAGCGGGGGCTCCTGCCCTGGACGCGGCAGCGGGCCCAGCGGTCGAAACCGCTGGGCCCGCTGCCGGCGTGTGGAGGTTACTCCGAAGGCTTGGTCCGGGTCGGGTCGACCGTGATCCCCGGGCCCATCGTCGAAGACACCGTGATCTTGGCCAGGTAGCGGCCCTTGGAGGCGCTGGGCTTCAGTCGCAGGACCTCATCCAGAGCCGCGAAGTAGTTCTGGGCCAGTTGCTGCGGCTCGAAGGAAGCCTTCCCGACGATCAGGTGCAGGTTGGCGTGACGGTCGACGCGGAACTCGATCTTGCCGCCCTTGATCTCGGTGACGGCCTTGGCCACGTCCATGGTCACCGTCCCGGTCTTCGGGTTCGGCATCAGCCCACGCGGGCCGAGCACGCGCCCAAGACGCCCCACCTTGCCCATCAGGTCGGGGGTGGCGACCACGGAGTCGAAGTCGAGGTAGCCGCCGGTGATCTTCTCGATCAGGTCGTCGGAACCAACTTCGTCAGCACCCGCGGCCAGGGCTTCGGCGGCCTTCTCACCGGTGGCGAAGACGAGGACCCGTGCCGTCTTGCCAGTGCCGTTGGGAAGGTTGACCGTGCCGCGGACCATCTGGTCCGCCTTGCGGGGGTCGACGCCGAGCCGCATGGCGACCTCGATGGTCTCGTCGAACTTCGCCGAGGCGCCCTGCTTCGCCAGCGCGATGGCCTCCTCGGGGGTGTACAGCTGATCCGCCTTGATGGCCGCTTCGGCGGCCTTGTATGCCTTGCTTCGCTTCATGTTCTGGTCTCCTGTTGTTGGTGCGGCCCTCGTATGGACCGGATGCCAGGTGTGGTGCGGGCGTGGCGCCCTCCCACGGTGGGTGGTGCTCAGCCCTCGACAGTGACGCCCATCGAGCGAGCCGTGCCCGCCACGATCTTCATGGCGGCGTCGATGTCGTTGGCGTTGAGGTCAGGCAGTTTCGTCGTGGCGATGTCGCGCAACTGGTCCGCCGTCAGCTTCCCCACCTTGTCGGTGTGGGGACGGGCAGAGCCGCTCTTGAGGCCGGCGGCCTTCTTGATCAACTCGGCCGCGGGCGGCGTCTTGGTGATGAACGTGAACGTGCGGTCTTCGAAGATCGTGATCTCGACCGGAATGACGTTGCCGCGCATCGGCTCGGTCTCGGCGTTGTACCGCTTGCAGAACTCCATGATGTTGACGCCGTGCGGACCGAGAGCGGTACCGACCGGCGGTGCAGGAGTGGCCGCGCCCGCATTCAAGGCAACCTTGACGATCGCGGCGACCTTCTTCTTGGGAGGCATGAGTGGGTCCTTTGTCGTGATGTTTCGTGGTCACGGTCGACCTGGCTGGCCGACCGCCATGCGAGAGCTAGACCTTCTGGATCTGACCGAAAGTGAGATCCACCGGGGTTTCCCGGCCCAGGATCTCGACCAGAGCCTTGAGCCGCTGGCTGTTCGCATTGATCTCGGTGATGGTCGCGTGCACCCCGGAAAAGGGGCCCTGGACCACCATGACCGAGTCTCCGACAGTGAAGTCAGCGACCTCGATCTTCTTGGTGCGCGGCCTGGAGCCGGTGGCGGCGGCAGCAGCTTTGGCCAACGCTGCCGGGGCGAGCATCTTCTCGACCTCGTCCAGGCTCAGCGGCACCGGGGCGTTGGCGTGCGCCACGAAGCCGGTGACCGACGGCGTGTGCCGCACGGCGGCCCACGAAGCGTCGGTCAGTTCCATCCGCACGAGGACATAGCCCGGCAGCACCGTGCGGGTCACGGACTTCTTGGCACCGTTGCGGGTCTCGGTGACCTCTTCCGTCGGCACGACCGCCTCGAAGATGTAGTCGTCCATGCCGAGGGTCTTGACCCGGTTGTCAAGGTTCTGCTTGACCCGGTTCTCCATGCCTGAATAGGTGTGGATGACGTACCAGTCGCCGATCTGGCTGCGCAGGGTAGCCCGGAGTTCGGCAAGCACGGCCTCGTCGTCGGCATCCAGATCGTCCGGCTCGGGCTCCGCCGCCGGCTCGTCGCCGAGATTGAGCAGCAGGTCGTCCGACTCGGCCGGGGTGTCGAGTCCCTCAGCGAAGTCAAGGTTGAGCTCGACCTCGTCCGCGCTGGACTCGAGTGACCCAAGGTCGATCTCGAAGTCGTCGGATGCCTCGAAGGGGTCGGTGGGGGAATCAGTCACGTCGTCTCTCGCTTCCTTGTGCTCAGCCGAGGGTCTTCAGCAGGGCCCAGCCGAACAACAGGTCCAAGGCGCCGACAAAAGCGATGATGATCAGGACGAACACCAACACCACGATGAAGTACTGCTGCAACTGGCTCAGGGTCGGCCAGATGACCTTGCGAAGTTCCTCGACCGATTCCTTCGTGAATTGGATCGGGGTGGTGCGTTTGACCTTCTCCGCCGCGGGCCCGGCCTCCGAACGCTTCCGGGTGGCGTGTCCCTTGGGATCGACGGTCGCAGCCTTTCGAGCCGGACGCGCCCTTGCGGCGTCGATGGCCACCTGCTCCGCCTCGGTCAGCGGCAGGTCCTGCAGCTCAACCGGCTCGGGGGTCGGCTCATCGGGGACGTCGGCATTCGCCTGGTCCTGTTCCTCCGCCACGAGTTTGCCGTCCTTCGCTGTCGGGTGTGCGCAGTTCTGCAGCAGGGCAAGAGGGACTTGAACCCCCAACCTGCGGTTTTGGAGACCGCTGCTCTGCCAATTGAGCTATTGCCCTAGGTGGTGAAGTCACCCTGCCATTGCCTTGTGGGCATGGCCGAATAGGTGTCGGTCACCAAGACGAAGATTGTACGTGGTTGCGCCCCCCGGAGTCGAACCGGCGACGAGACTCACGTTTAGTCCCCGCGTAGTGAGGGGTCGTGCCTCAGATGGTTTCCCCCGGGAAGCTGGGCCGGGGAGGGTGAAGGATCTGTCGTGTCGCCAAAGCAGCAGAGACAAGGGCCGTCCTGGATCAGTGGTGAGGTCACGGGTGAACCGACCGCCGCCAGCAGCTCCGCCGTCTCCGCAGCCAGGCCCCCGAGTCCGTGTCGACCGCCGACCAGCAAGTACTCCCCACGCGGGGTCCTGGGAAGTACCTGGCCCAGGGGATGCCCTTGACGCAGGCAGCCTGGCCTCTCAGACGAAGTCCCCACTCACCGCTCACGACCAGTCCGAAGACCACCAACGCTGCGGAACTCGTCAGAAGCCGCGATGAGGCCGAGCCGTCTTCGATCGACCCGTGCGCACTGGGCCCCCTAGTGCACCCCCCTTTCCCTCACAACGCCCCCCCCCTGACATGACACCGGTCACAACGTCGTTCTCAACCACCCCAACACTTACCCAGTCGCCTATGAAACAACCTACCACCGCCGACACCCCCCCAACGACTCAACTCTTCACCCGAGAAAAGCCGCCAGCCCCGCGCCCCCCCACGACGGGGACCGCGACGACCTACTGGACTGCGGCGATCGCGGCAGCGACCCTCGCGACATTGCCCTGGTTGAGGGCTGCCACGCAGATCCGTCCGGCGTCGGTGCCGTACACCGCATGGACGGTGCGCAACTCGGTCATCTGCTCGGCGCTGAGGCCGCAGTAGCTGAACATCCCGACCTGGTCGCCGATGAAGCCCATGTCCACGCTGGACCCGGCATCCACCAAACCGGCGACGAGGGCGGCCCGCATCTCCCGGATCCTGATCCGCATCGCCTCCAACTCCCCCACCCAGCCGGCGCGCAGTTCGGTGTCGCCGAGCACCGTGGACACCACGGCCGCACCATGGGTCGGCGGGCTGGAGTACGTCGTTCGAATCGTCACCTTGAGTTGGGACAGCACTCGCGACGCCTCCTCGGCGTCGGCGGTGACCACGCTCAGCGCACCGACCCGCTCGCCGTACAGGCTGAAGCTCTTGCTGAACGACGAGGCGACAAGCAGTGGAATTCCCAGGGCGGCGAAGCGCGCCACGACCGACCCGTCCGGCTCGATGCCGGCGGCGAAGCCCTGGTAGGCCAGGTCGAGGAACGGGACGAGCCCACGCTCGGCCACCACGGCCGCGACCTGCTCCCATTGGGCCGCACTCAGGTCGTAGCCGGTCGGGTTGTGACAGCAGGCGTGCAGGACCACGATCGTGCCGGGGGCTGCCGCGGCCAGATCGGCGAGCATGCCGTCACCGTCAATCCCGCCCAACGCCGGTTGGTAGTAGCGGTAACTCCTGACCTCGAAGCCGGCCCGGCTGAACAACGCCTGGTGGTTCTCCCAGGAGGGGTCGGAGATCAGGACCGTCCGCGCTGCCGAGGTCACCTTGAGAAACTCGGCACCCACCTTCAGCGCCCCGGTGCCACCGAGACCCTGCACCGTGACGACGCGACCCGAGCCCGCAGGTTCGGAGTCCGCGCCGAAGACCAGTCGCTTGACAGCCGCGTTGTAGGCGACGTGCCCGTCGATCGGGAGGTAGCCGCGGGGCGCCGGCGCCGCCGCCAACCGGGCTTCGGCGGCCCGGACACAGTCCAGCAACGGGATCCGGCCATCCTCGCCGAGGTAGACCCCGACGCCGAGATTGACCTTCTCGGGTCGCGGATCGGCAACGAACTGCTCGGTCAAGCCCAGGATGGGGTCTCTGGGCGCCAACGGCACGGACGTCAGGATGCTCACGGGGACTTCCTCTCACTCACCGCGCGCCAGTCTAGGGGGGGCATCCGCCGGACGCCATGAACCGACGCGCCTGCCGATCGGTGACCGCAGCGGTCGCCTCCCGGCGCCTGGGGCCTTGGTCAGGACTCCAGGGAGCACCCGACGAGGAACGGTTCGGGAACCAGTCGGACGCCGAACGCGGCCTCCACCCCGTCACGGATCTCCCGCGCCAGGGCCAGGACATCGGACGCCCTGGCCCCACCGCGATTGGTGAGGGCCAGGGTGTGCTTCGTCGACAGGGTCGCCGGCGGGGTGCCGTACCCCTTGTGAAACCCGGCGTGTTCGATCAACCAGGCGGCACTGCTCTTGACCTGATCCCCCGCCGGGTAGCGCGGGGCGTCAGCGGGAAGGGCGGCCGCCTGCTCAGCGCTGAGTATCGGGTTGGTGAAGAAACTCCCGGCGCTCCAGGTGTCGTGGTCGGCGGCGTCGAGCACCATGCCTTTGGCCCGGCGCAGATCGAGGACGGCCTGGCGGGTGTCGGCGAGAGGGGCGCGGCCTCCGGGTTCAACGCCGAGGTGGCGGGCGAGTTCGCCGTAGCGGAGCGGGGCCGAGTCTGGACCCAACCGCAACTGGAGGTTGATCGACAACACCACCCACCGAGCGGGTTCGTCCTTGAAGCGCGAGTGCCGGTAGCCGAAACCGCATTCGGTGACGCTGAACGTGCGAACCCGCCGCTCGAAGCGGTCGTAGGCGCGGACGCGGGCGAGGACTTGGGACACCTCTTGGCCGTAGGCGCCGACGTTCTGAATGGGGGTCGCACCTGCCAGTCCGGGGATCCCGGAGAGGGCCTCCACCCCGACGAACCGGTTCGCGACGCAGTGCGCCACCACGTTGTCCCACGGTTCGCCTGCCGCGACCCGCAGGAACGCACCCGAGCAGGCCATCACGTCCTCGGCGTCGATACCCTTCAACGCGTTGAGACGGATCACTGTGCCAGGGAAGCCGGCGTCGGACACCACCAGATTGGACCCGCCTCCCACGAGCAGGACAGGCTCGCCCGCCGCGTCGCACGCGGTCACCGCGTCGATCAGGGAAGCCTCATCGGCGGGTTCCAGCACCCGGCGGGCCGGGCCGCCCACGCGGAACGTGGTGAGGTCGGCCAGCGTCGGCGCCTGCGCGTCAGTCAAGGCGGACCTCGGCGACAGCGGCGCCCAGCACCTTCACTCCGGCGCAGGTGGCTTCGAGCGACACCTTGGCGATGCCGTCGTTCACGGCGGTGACCCGGCCGCCGAAGCTGACCTCCGCCCCGGTGAGCGGATCGACGACGACCGGTTTGGTGAAGCGCACCTGGTAGCTCACCACGCGGGCGGGGTCGCCGATCCAGTCGGTCACGACGCGCAGCGCCGTCCCCATCGTCAGCATGCCGTGGGCGATCACCCCGGGAAGCCCCAGTTCGGCGGCCTTCTCGTCGTCGAGGTGGATCGGGTTGTCGTCGCCGGACGCCTCGGCGTAGCGGACGAGATCCGCGCGGGTGAAGACGTGGCTGAAGCCCGGCAGTTCCTGTCCGGGTTCGATGCTGGTGGTCACGCGGACTCCTCGGAGGTGTGCATGAGGGTGGAGGTTGCGGTGCACAGGGGCTCGCCAGCGGTCGTCTGGAGTTCCACCGAGATGCCGATGATCGCGGTCGCCCCACGGGGCCGGACCCGCTCGATCGTGAGCACAGCCGTCACCTCGTCCCCGTCCCGAAGCGGACGTTGCCAGGTGAACCGCTGGTCGACGTGGACCGTCCGGCTCAACGAGAGACCCAGGTCAGGATCCTCGAACATCGCCCCCCAGGCGGCGGACGACAACACCACGGCGAAGGTGGGAGGGGCGATCGGATCGGGGCCCGCATAGGCGGGATTGTCGGCATCGGAGAGGGCAGCGGCGAAATGACGGATCCGTTCCCGGGTCACCCGCAGCGGCGCGGTGGCGGGGTAGGTCCTACCCTGGTGCACTTCGCTGATCGGCATGGACCTAGGCTAACGCCACACCCTCGCGGGCGAAGATCGCGCGGACCTGATCCACCTGGCCGGGATCCACCTGGGCCGCGCGGGTGCCGCGCGGGAGGCGTCCCAGCGGCCGGTCGGAGAAGGACCACCCCGCCAGCGGCTCGGCAGTCCGGATGACCAGTTGGGTCGAGCCCCAACAGGTGACAAGCCGGGCGGACACCACATCGGCCCACCGCACCACCCAGGTTCGGTGGGCAAGTTGCTTGGTGATCCCCACGGGATCGAGGGTCACTGTCACCGTCCGCATCCGGGAGTGGTGCCAGGCCTGGACCAGAAGCAGCCCCACCGCCACCATCATGAGCACGCTCATCCGGTCGAGCAGGAACGGGATCATCCCCGCGCTCGCCAGGACGAGGCAGAAGGACATCCAGATTCGATTCATCCGGTCCGTCAACGACCACGCGAGCGTCATCGCGACGCGGTCACCTCGCCTTGTGGCCGAGCGTGCGAAAGCCGCCCACCGCGTGGTGGACGGCTCGCGGCACGGCGTCGGATCAGCGGGTTTCGCGGTGAGCGGTGTGCACGTGGCACTTGGGGCAGAACTTCTTCAGCTCCAGCCGATCGGGGTCGTTGCGGCGGTTCTTCTTGGTGATGTAGTTGCGCTCTTTGCACTGAGTGCACGCCAAGGTGATCTTCGGCCGAATGTCGGCTTGCTTCTTGGCCATCGTGCTCTCTCTTCCTGCCAGTGTGGTCTTGCTTGGTAGCGGGAGCGGGACTTGAACCCGCGACACAGCGATTATGAGCCGCTTGCTCTACCGCCTGAGCTATCCCGCCCTCGTCCGGAGACCCAGAACCTGGGACGACGGTCGGTTATTCCGTCTCTCCGCACGCAGAGCCCCCATGCGGAATCGAACCGCAGACCTTCTCCTTACCATGGAGACGCTCTGCCGACTGAGCTATAGGGGCCGGACAGCGGTTGACATTACACGACCGGGGACCAACCCCCCAAATCGATCGGGGGTCCCGCTCAGCCGCCGGTTACTCCGTGTCTGCCGAGGTCGACCCGATTACCCCGCACGACCACTCCTTCGGCGGCAAGGTGGGCGAGCGCCCGCTCCACGACTGCGTCGGCGATCGTGCCGTCGGCGCGTACCACCCGCCACCAGCACACCGTCCCGCCGTCGCTGGCGAGCACTCTGGCCACCACCCGCGGGCTGCAGCCCACCAAGCGTCCCACTGCGCCGTAACTGGTGACCTGACCCGGCGGGATCAGTGACACCGCCAGCAGCACTTGATCGGTGACGTCCGCAACGACCCCCATGGAGGGCCAGCCTAGGGTTGAGGGCATGGAATACCGCATTGAGCACGACACCATGGGTGACGTCCGGGTCCCTGCTGACGCCCTGTACGCCGCCCAGACCCAACGGGCCGTCGAGAACTTCCCGATCTCGGGACGCGGCCTGTCCCCGCACCACATCGCCGCCCTCGCCCAGATCAAGCGCGCCGCCGCGCTGACCAATGCCGAACTGGGGGTGATCGACGCCGATGTCGCGGGGGCCATCGTGGCAGCAGCCGACGAGGTGATCGACGGCCGCCACAACGACCAGTTCCCGATCGACGTCTTCCAGACCGGGTCGGGCACGTCCTCCAACATGAACACCAACGAGGTGATCGCGTCACTGGCCTCGGCCAGTCTCGGCCAGCCCGTGCACCCCAACGACCACGTGAACGCGTCCCAGTCCTCCAACGACGTGTTCCCGTCCTCGATCCACATCGCCGCGATGCAGGCGGTGATCGGGGAGCTACTCCCGGGGCTGGACGTTCTGGCCAGCTCGCTGGAAGCCAAGGCGACCCAGTTCGCCTCCGTGGTGAAGGCGGGCCGGACCCACCTGATGGACGCGACCCCGATCATGCTGGGACAGGAGTTCAGCGGTTACGCCACCCAAGTTCGCTACGGGATCGAGCGCGTGAAGGCCGCGCTCCCCCGCCTGAGCGAACTGCCCCTGGGCGGCACCGCGGTTGGGACGGGCATCAACACTCCCCCGGGATTCTCGGCGCGGGTCATCGCGTTGGTGGCCGAGCACACCGGGTTACCGCTGGTCGAGGCGTCGAACCACTTCGAGGCCCAGGCCGCCCAGGACTCCCTGGTGGAGACCTCCGGCGCCCTGCGCACGATCGCGGTCTCGTTGGTGAAGATCGCGAACGACCTGCGCTGGATGGGGTCGGGCCCGCGGACGGGGATCGGGGAGATCTCGCTTCCCGACCTGCAGCCCGGTTCGTCGATCATGCCGGGGAAGGTGAATCCGGTCCTCCCCGAGGCGACGGTGATGGTGGCCGCCCAGGTGATCGGCAACGATGCGACGATCGCCTTCGCCGGCGCTCAGGGCAATTTCGACCTGCTGGTGATGCTGCCTGTGATGGCGCACAACCTGCTGGAGTCGATCACCCTGGTGGGTAACGTCTCTCGACTCCTGGCGACGCGGTGCGTCGACGGGATCACCGCGAACGTGGACCGCTGCCGTGAACTGGCGGAGTCATCCCCGTCCATCGTCACGCCGCTGAACCGGATCGTGGGCTACGAGGCGGCGGCGAAGATCGCCAAGCACTCGGTGAAGCAGAACCTGACCGTTGCCCAGGCCGTCCGCGATCTCGGCTACGTGCAGCGGGGCGAGATCTCCGAGGAGCAACTCGCCCAGGCTCTCGACGTGTCTTCGATGACGGCCCTGAAACGGTCCTGACAAGCAGAAACGCGCAGCCCCCTCCAGCTGGAGGGGGCTGCGCGGACCCAGAGGGCCAGGCGTGGCAGGTGTAGGGTTCGAACCTACGTAGGCTGAGCCGACGGTTTTACAGACCGCTCCCTTTGGCCACTCGGGCAACCTGCCGTGCCCGGATACTGTAGCAAAGCGCCCCGGTCGGGACGAATCGGTTCACCCCGCCGCAATCCGGTCGGGGAGCCCGTCGCGGAACCCGTGCCCAACGCACCCTAGGACGTCCGTACGACCCCATCCACAGGCGTTCAGGGCTCACTCCGCGTCATCCACATCCCCACCCAGTCGGTGAACAGGTCGGCGATCGCCTCCACAAGCTGTCCTCATGGAGATACCAGACCTCGTCAGGACGCTCGGCCACCCCCAGCGCCGTTCACTTCAACGCCTCGCCGCAGGTGGCGCCCTCGTCAGGGTGCTACCGGCCGTCTATGTGCGCGCGGACCTCGTCGAGGACCGCCAAGTGCGTTTGGCGGCGGCCTGCCTGTGGTCAAGGCGCGCGGTGCTGTGGGGCGACTCGGCGTGGCAGGCCGCCTTCGGCGACGACACCGCCTTCAGCACCGATTCGGTCATCCGCTTGGCGCACCCGCTCTACCGCGAGCCCCGCGTCGGCATCTCCTGGACCTGCCGACCGGTCCCTGAGGAGTTCATTCGCTACCACGGCGCCCGCCGCTTCGTCGATCCCCTGGTGGTGGCGGTCGAGCGTGCCCCGCGTGACGATGGCCGCGCGTTGGCGCACCTCCTGCCACAAGGAGTTGAGTCCGGCGACCTGACGCACGTCGCTGACTGGTTCCACCGTCGACGCCGCAATCCCCTCCGAAGCCGGATTGTGCGGGAGTTCGCCGGCAACCCCTGGTCACCCCCGGAACGCGACCTCCATCGCCTGATGAACCGGGCGGGGATCCAGGGCTGGGTAGCCAACAGCGCCCTTCGCCTGGGTGCCACCACGATCCACCCCGACGTGCTGTTCCCCGAGCATCGCATTGTGATCGAGGTGGACGGCAGGGCCTTCCACAGTGACGCGACAGCCTTCGAGCGAGATCGGGAGCGCCAGAACCTACTGGTGCTGCACGGCTATCGCGTGCTCCGCTTCACCTGGCGGATGATCGCCGACAACCCGGAGGCGGTTCTGGCAACGATTCGTCGGGCCCTGCGTTGAGTTGTCGCGGAGTTGGCGCGGAACCGCTGCGAAGAGTCCATCGTTCGCCCGGGCGGGTGGGTTCCACGCGGCCTTCGCGTCGGCGGTGCACACAGGCTGCGGCACAATGGCCCCATGGCCGCAGAGAACTCATTCGACATCGTCAACAAGGTCGACCGCCAGGAGGTCGAGAACGCGCTCAACATGGCCGCGAAGGAGGTCCGCAACCGCTTCGACTTCAAGGGCACCGACGCCTCGATCAAGCTGTCCGGCGAGGCCATCGAGATCGAGGCGAACGGCGAGGAGCGCGCCAAGGCGGTGCTCGACGTCTTCCAGACGATGCTGATTCGGCGCAAGGTGGACCTGAAGTCACTGGACGCCGGGGAGCCCCGGCTGTCAGGCAAGCTGTGGAAGATCACCGCCACCCTGGAGCACGGCATCAGTTCCGAGAACGCGAAGAAGATCGCCAAGTTGATCCGTGACGAGGGCCCCAAGGGGGTTCGGACCCAGATCCAGGGCGACGAACTTCGCGTCTTCTCCAAGAAGCGGGACGACCTGCAGGCGATCCAGTCGCTGGTCAAGGGCACCGACTACGACTTCGCGGTGCAGTTCACCAACTACCGCTGACGTGCGGATCGCCACCCTCAACGTCAACGGGATCCGCGCGGCCGCCCGCCGCGGCCTGGGCACCTGGTTGGAGGAGCGTCAGTGCGACATCGTGGCCCTGCAGGAGGTCCGGTGCCCGGCCGGACTGATCCCTCAGAACACCCTGGCCGGCTACCACCTCAGCTATCACGAGGGTGCCCTGCCGGGACGCAACGGGGTGGCCGTGCTCAGTCGCCAGGCGCCCTTGGCGACCCGGCACGGGTTCGGGTATCGCCACGACGCTGAGGGCCGCTATCTGGAGGTGGACTACCCCGGCCTGCGGGTGGGTTCGCTCTACCTTCCCAAGGGCGGGCACCCCGACGGGGACGCCGCCGAGGTGGACCGCTACCGCCGCAAACTGCTGTTCCTGCGCTCCTTCCGTGCCCACCTGACTCGAAGCCGACTCCAGGCGCGGGCCGCTGGTCTGGAATTCATCGTGCTGGGGGACTTCAACATCGCCCACACCCCGGCGGACCTGAAGAACTGGCGAAGCAACCAACGCAGTCCCGGCTTCCTACCGCAGGAGCGGGAGTGGTTCGACACGATCCTCGGCCCCCGCAGCCTGGTGGACGTGGTGCGCCGGCTCCACCCGCACGCCGAGGGCCCGTACTCGTGGTGGTCCTGGCGAGGGCAGTCCTTCACCCAGGACGTCGGGTGGCGGATCGACTATCACCTGGCATCCCCCGGACTCGCCGGACGGGCGCGCCGCGGCGGCACTGATCGAGCGATCGACTACGAATCCCGTCTCAGCGACCACGCCCCGGTTGTCGTCGACTACGACTGACCCGGTGGGCGCCGGGCCCACGACGGTGTCCACGCCCGGACCTCGACCGACGCCAGAGCCTGGCAGCGGGAGGGAACTACCCCTCGCCGAAGCAGGCCAGCACCTCAGCCCGCGACACGTCCTCCAGCCCGGCATGCCGCCAGTGCGGCGCTCGGTCCTTGTCGACCAGTTGGGCCCGCACCCCCTCGGCGAAGTCCGGCCCAGTGGCCAGGGAGGCCGCCAGGGCCAGGTCCTGGGCGACCAACTCCTCGATCGTGGCCATGGTGGCTGCCCGGCGGAGCGCCTCGAGGCTGACCGCGACCGAGAGCGGGGAGCGGGTCCGGATGGTTTCCGCGGCGGCTCGGGCGGACGGATGCGAGTGCTCGGCCAGCCGTCCGACGATCTCGCTGGCGTCGTCCCCGACGTAGCACTGCGTGATCCAGGCGTGGTCCACCGCCAGCACGGGAGCGTCCACCTCACCGAGCGCACGGTCGGCCAGGCCCAGCCACAGGGCATCCGCGGCCGCGATGGGTTGCCCGGTGAGTGCCAGATGGGTGCCGATCTGGCCGCTCATGCGGGCCAGGTGCCAGGTCACCAGGACGTCCGGGAACAGCCCGATCTGAGTCTCCGGCATGGCAAGGCGACTGCTGGGGGTCACGACCCGCTCGGACGCGTGCGCCGACAGGCCAAGCCCCCCGCCCATCGTGATCCCGTCCATCAGTGCCCGGTACGGCTTGGGGTAGGTGAGGATCCGCCGGTTGACGGCGTATTCCTCGGTGAAGAAGGGCATCGGGTCCTCACCGGCCAGGATCTGGGAGCGCAGGAGGCGCACGTCGGCACCTGAGCACAGCCCGCGCCGTCCCGAACCGGTGAGTTCCACGCCTGTCACGGCCGGATCATCGGCGAAGGAGTCCAGCGTGCCGGCGATCGTGCGGATCATGCCGAGGGTGAGCGCGTTGATGGACGACGGCCGGTTCAGCGTGATCCGACCGACCCCGTCGCGAACCTCGACGAGCACCTCGGCTTCACTCATGCGTTGCTCCCTCCAGGTTGGCCAGGTGTTCCTTGCGGTCCTGCGAATGGCGCCACAGCAGGGTCAGCATCAAGGCCAGCGCAGCGAACCCGAGTGCCACGGCGTCGTTGCGCCAGGCCAGGTTCCCGGCCCCATAGGCGAGCAGGACGGTGGTGAGCGTGACGGCAACCCCGATCAGGCGCTCGGTCGGGCGGGTCAGTGGCAGCAGCAACCCACCCCAGGTCAGGTACCAGCTGTGCATCGCCAGCCCTCCGAAGGCGAACGCCAGATACGACCAACTCAAGAAGGTGACCGGCTTGCGACGTCCCACCCCGAGCGCGAAGTAGCCCATCGCGACCGCCGTCAGCAGCAACCCCAGGCCTCGGACGACGACCTTCGCGGTGTCGCCCACCCCCGGCAACCCCACCAGGTCGAACAGCAGCTTGAGGCCGGCACCGATCAGGCTGGACGGGGCCAGCGTGATGACCATGCCCGGCACGTCGGCGGCGTTGATCCAGCCATAGCCGAGCCCCGTGATGCTGGTGATGCCCACGAAGGTGGCAATCGCGATGGCGGTCGCCAGCGCGATCCGTCCCAGCGCCCGCAGGGTGTCGCGCAGCGCGAACGACACCCAGGGGTGGTTGATGAGCGCCACGGGATAGACCGCCAGCAGGGCCGGCTGCTTGATCTGGGCCGCGATCCCGACCGTGAGGGCCGCCCACCAGAAGCGGTCGTTGAAGGCCAGCCAGAGGGCGAACACCACCAGCCCCATCATCAGCGCGTCGTTGTGGGCGCCACCGACGTAGTCGATGATCAGGATGGGGTTGATGGTGGAGAACCAGGCGGTGGCCTGCGGGTCGGCCCCCAGCCGATGGGCCAGTCGTGGCAGGAAGTGGATGATGAGCCCCACCCCGACCAGGGCGGGGATCCGGATCGCCATCGCCGAGAAGTACGGGTTGTTGCCGGCCAGGATCACCGACCCCTGGAAGATCTCCAGGCTGAGCGGCGGGTACATCGCGGTGGTGTAGCGCCACAGCCAGGCGACCTGGTCGGCGAAGGCCCCTGGCAGCACACTGATCGGGTTCTCGTAGGGGTTGAGCCCGTTGCGCAGCAGCCACCCCTCGGCGGCATAAGCGTAGGCATCGTGGCTGAAGATCGGCGGCGCGAAGACCAGCGGCAGGCTCCACAGCAGGCAGATCGCCCAGTGCTTGACGTGCAGGTACAGGCTCGGTCGGAGCCTGAACCAGGCCTCTACGAGAAGCGCCACCCCGGCCACCACCAGAGCGGTTCCGAAGGCCTTTGCCGGCCAGTTGTCCAACCCGAGCGCCCGCATCGGCTCCCACCACGGACTGTTCTGCGGCAGGTAGGCCGGCGTCAGCGAGCCCAGGAACAGCAGGCAGGTCCCCAAGAATCCCCGCTTGACAGCAGGGAATTGCCAAGCGGCGGCGATGTCGGCCCACAGGCCCGCCCACCTGGCGTTTCGCAGTCCCACCGCTGTCGTCCGATCTGTCGATTCCGGGCCAAGCCTAATCCCGACCATCCCAGGAGGTGGACCACCGATGCTTGAACGGTCAGCAATCCGTGCTAGCGTCCCTGTCGATGACTGGTAACCGAGAGCTGACCGTGGCCGCGAGCCGCGCGGCTGTGGTGCGCCCGGTCATGTGTTGCGCGTCCTGACGCGCCCGCCTTCAATCCGCAGGGCTCGTGTCTGCCCCGGATGCTTCCACGCTAACCAGGGTGACCTGAGCCCATGAACCTGTGAGGAAGCATGAGCACAACCCAACGGCCGCCCCGGGCCGAGGGTCAGTGGGCCATCGACGGTCGCACGCCTCTGAACGCGAACGAACAGTTCAAGGCCACCGACGACGGCCTGCGCGTCCGTGAGCGCATCGAGACCATCTATTCCCGCGAGGGCTTCGATTCGATCGCGGCCGATGACCTGCACGGCAGGATGCGCTGGTGGGGTCTCTACACCCAGCGCAAGCAGGGGATCGACGGGGGGCGCACCGCCTCCCTGGGCCCGGACGAACTCTCCGACCGCTACTTCATGATGCGGGTCCGGCTGGACGGCGGCGCCGTCTCGACCGAGCAGTTGCGCGTCCTGGCGGGGATCTCGCGAGACTTCGCCCGCGACACCGCCGACATCTCCGACCGGCAGAACATCCAGTACCACTGGATCGAGATCGAGTCCGTCCCCGAGATCTGGCGACGACTCGAGGCCTGCGGCATGCAGACGGTTGAAGCCTGCGGTGACACGCCGCGGGTCATCCTCGGTTCACCGGTGGCCGGCATCGCGGCCGACGAGATCATCGACCCGACCCCCGTCATCAACGAGATCGTCGAGCGGTTCATCGGCGACGACTCGTTGTCGAACCTGCCCCGCAAGTTCAAATCGGCCATCACCGGCCACCCGAGCCTTGACGTCGTCCACGAGATCAACGACATCTCCCTGGTCGGGGTGGTGCACCCCGACCTCGGGCCCGGGTACGACCTGTGGGTCGGCGGCGGTTTGTCCGTGGCCCCCCGGTTGGCCGAGCGGCTCGGCGCCTTCGTCCGAGAGGATCAGGCAGCGGAGGTCTGGCACGGGGTGATCCGGCTGTTCCGCGACTATGGCTACCGGCGGCTGCGCGCCAAGGCCCGGCTGAAGTTCCTGCTGGCCCAGTGGGGGCCGGAGAAGTTCCGCCAGATCCTGGAAACCGAGTACCTCGGCTACCCACTCGCGGACGGGCCGGCGCCCGCACCGTCCACGCTGCCGGCCGACCATGTCGGCGTCCACCGGCAGTCGGACGGGCGGGCCTACGTCGGCCTGGCCCCCATCGTCGGGCGGGTCTCGGGATCGATCCTGGACGCGCTGGCGGACGCCGCGGAAGCAGCCGGCTCCCATCGGATCCGGTTCACCCCCCATCAGAAGGTGCTCGTGCTCGACGTCGAGACGGATCGGGTGGACACCCTGCTGGCGGCGACCGAAGCCCTCGGGCTGACGGCCCACCCGAGCCCGTTCCGGCGCGCCACCATGGCCTGCACCGGCATCGAGTACTGCAAGCTCGCGTTCGTCGAGACCAAGAACGCCGCGCGAACCACCGTCCTCGAGCTGGAACAGCGGCTGTCCGACGTCACGCTGGCTGCCCCGATCAGCCTGCACGTCAACGGCTGCCCGAACTCGTGCGCCCGGATCCAGGTGGCCGACATCGGGTTGAAGGGCCAGCTGATGAAGTCGGCCGACGGAGCCGACGAGTTCGCCTTCCAGGTACACCTCGGCGGCGGGCTGGCCCAGGTCGGACGCTCCGAGGCGGGTCTGGGCCGAACCGTCCGTGGCCTCAAGGTGACCAGCGCCGACCTGCCCGACTACGTCGAACGCGTGACCCGCAGCTTCGTGGCCGGCCGCCTCGGCGAGGAGACGTTCGCCGAATGGGCCCACCGAGCCGATGAGGAGGAGCTGCGATGACATTGGTCTCCCACGGCCCCGGGCGCACCCGGAGCACGGCGGAGCTGCGGGCGCTCGCCGAGCAGGCGGCCGTCGACCTGGCCGACGCGTCCGCCGACGACGTGGCCGCCTGGGCGGCCCGAACCTTCCCTGGAAGCCTGGCGGTGGCGTGCTCGATGGCCGGCGACACGGTGCTGCCGCACCTGGTGGCCCGCCACGCTCCCGGAGTTGACGTCCTGTTCCTGGAGACGGGGTACCACTTCCCCGAAACCCTGGGTACCCGCGACGCGCTGGCCTCGGCCATCGACGCCCGCATCATCGACGTGCTGCCCGAGCGGACCGTCGCCGAGCAGGACGCCGAGCACGGCCCGCGATTGCACGACCGGAACCCCACGTTGTGCTGCCAACTGCGCAAGGTGGACCCGATCAACGCCGAACTGGCCGGCTACGAAGCCTGGGTGACCGGCATCCGCCGCGAGGACAACGCGCTGCGCGCCCAGGCGGGGGTGGTCGAGTGGGATGCCGTGCACGCCATGGTGAAAGTGAATCCGCTGGCCGCCTGGACGTTCGACGACCTGCTGGACTACGCCGGCGCCCACCAGGTTCCGATCAACCTCCTGCTGAGCGAGGGCTACCCCTCGATCGGTTGCGCTCCCTGCACCCGCCGGGTCGAACCCGGCGAAGACCCGCGCGCCGGCCGTTGGGCCGGCCTCGCCAAGACCGAATGTGGGCTGCACCGATGACGACACTGACCCATCTCGACATCCTCGAGGCCGAAGGCATTCACATCATCCGCGAAGCGGTGGCTGAGCTGGAGCGACCCGTCCTGCTGTTCAGCGGCGGCAAGGACTCGGTGGTGATGCTGCACCTGGCCGCCAAGGCCTTCTGGCCGGGACGGTTGCCGTTCCCGCTGCTGCACGTGGACACCGGTCACAACTTCCCCGAGGTACTCGCCTACCGCGATGCGGTGGTGGAACGGCTCGGCCTGCGCCTGGTGGTCGCGAGGGTGCAGGACTACATCGACGACGGACGGTTGCTGGAGCGCACCGACGGCACCCGGAACCCGCTGCAGACCCAGCCGCTGCTCGATGCCATCGCCGACCATCGCTTCGACGCCGTCTTCGGCGGCGGGCGCCGCGACGAGGAGAAGGCCCGGGCCAAGGAGCGGGTCGTCAGCCTGCGTGACGAGTTCGGGCAGTGGGATCCGCGCAACCAGCGCCCGGAGCTGTGGAACCTGTACAACCCCCGCCACCGTCCGGGCGAGCACGTCCGGGTGTTCCCGCTGAGCAACTGGACGGAACTGGACGTCTGGCATTACATCGCCAGGGAACAGATCGACCTGCCCGGCCTTTACTACGCCCACGACCGCGACGTGTTTCTCCGGGACGGGATGTGGCTGGCGGTCAGCGAGGTGAGCCCGCCGCGTCCCACCGAGCGGGTGGAGACCCGGCGGGTCCGCTACCGCACCGTGGGCGACATGTCCTGCACCGGAGCAGTGGAGTCGGAGGCGTCCAGCGTGGAGGACGTCCTGATCGAGGTCGCGGCGACCCGGGTCACCGAACGGGGAGCAACCCGCGCGGACGACCGGATCACCGAAGCCGCCATGGAGGATCGCAAGAAGGAAGGCTATTTCTGATGAGCGCCAGTCCCCCTCGCTCCCTCGTCCGACTCGCGACGGCCGGTTCTGTCGACGACGGAAAGTCGACGCTGGTCGGCCGCCTGCTGCACGACTCCAAGTCCGTCCTCACCGACCAGTTGGACGCCGTCGAGCGCGTCAGCCGGGAACGCGGCCTGGGCCACGTCGACCTCGCCCTGCTGACCGACGGCCTGCGCGCCGAGCGCGAACAGGGCATCACCATCGATGTTGCCTACCGCTACTTCGCCACGGCCACCCGGACGTTCATCCTGGCGGACTGCCCCGGGCATGTGCAGTACACCCGCAACACCGTCACCGGATCGTCCACCGCCGACGTGCTGGTGCTGCTGGTCGACGCCCGCAAGGGAGGGCTGGAGCAGACCCGTCGGCATCTGGCCGTGGCCGCGCTGCTGCGGGTGCCCCAGGTGATCGTGGCGATCAACAAGATCGATCTCGTCGACTACGACGAGCAGCGGTACCTCGCGGTGGCGGGAGAGCTCGCCGGCATCGCCGCCGACCTGGGGTTGGGCAGCCTGGTCACGCTGCCGGTCTCGGCCCTGGTCGGGGACAACATCGTCGAGCGCTCGACGCGCACGCCGTGGTACGACGGGCCAAGCCTGCTGGAACTTCTGGAGAACCTCGAGGTCGCCTCCGTCGAGGAAGGCTTCCGGTTCGGGGTGCAGCTCACCCTGCGTCCCCAGTCCGCCGCCCTCGACCCGCGACACGACGAGTATCGCGGCTATGGCGGGATCGTCGCTTCCGGGCGGGTGCGGGTCGGCGACAAGATCGTCGTGCTTCCCGAGGGCGTCCACAGCCGGATCGCCGGCATCGACCTGGCCGGGGCGTCCCTCGAGGAGTCCGTGGCCGGACAGTCCGTTTCCCTGCGCCTGACCGATGAGGTCGATCTGGCTCGCGGTGCACTGATCAGCTCCGTGGCCGACGCGCCCACGCCGACCCAGGATGTGGACGCGATGGTGTGCTGGCTGGCGGAGCGCCCGCTGCGTACCAGCGCCCGGGTGCTGCTGAAGCACTCCACCCGAACCGTCCAGGGTGTGGTGCGCGAGCTGCGGGGACGCCTGGACCTCGACGCCATGGCACCTGTGGCCACCGACACGCTCGAGCTCAACGACATCGGACGGATCCGGCTGCGGCTGGCAGCCCCGATCCTGGCTGAGGACTACACCACCAGCCGGACCGGTGGGGCCTTCTTGTTGATCGACCCGCAGACCGGCCAGACCCTGGCAGCCGGGATGGTGCGTGGCCATCAGGCGTTCGGGGACTCCTTCGACGACTCCCAGAGTTGGTCGATATGACCCGACCGCCCTTGGTGCTGGCTCTCCACGGCACCTCGAAACCGGAGGGCCAGCAGATGGCCGCCGAGCTGCTGCTGGCCGTTGCCGCGCAGGTGCCCGGGGTCACCGTCCATGTCGGATGGGCGGACGTGCTGACGCCTACGCTCACCGACACCCTGGCGGGCCTCGGCAGCGCCGTCGTCGTGCCCTGTTTCCTGACCGCGGGCTACCACGTCAGTTCCGATCTGCCGGCCGCCATCCGGGCCAGTGGCGGACGCGCTACGCTGGCGCCGCTGCTGGGCCCGTCCCTGCTGGAGGCGGTGATGGCGCGCCTGGAGGAGGCCGGTGGTCCTGGTGATGCTGTGGTGCTGGCCGCGGCCGGATCCCGCCGGGCGGCCTCGAACAACCAGGTCGCCCAGGCCGCCACCGACCTCGGTCGCCGGCTCGGCCGCCCGGTGGCCCCGGCCTATCTCACCGCGGCCGCCCCGAGCCCGGCGCAGGCGGTGGCCGACCTGCGGGCCGCCGGTCACACCACCGTCAGCATCGCCAGTTACCTGCTGGCGCCGGGGGTCTTCGCCGACCGCCTGAAGCTGGCCGGGGCCGACCGGGTGTCCGCACCCGTCGGGGTCCACCGGCTCGTGGTCAACGCCATCACCACCCGCTATCGGAAAGCCGTCAGCCACGGGGTAGGCTTGCCCGACGCCCGGGAACGATTCACACCCAAGGAAGCCATCGCATGACCGACATCACGACCCTCGATCATGTGATCATCCGCTTCGCCGGGGACTCCGGGGACGGGATGCAGCTCACCGGGAACCGCTTCACCCACGACACCGCGGTCGCCGGCAACGACTTCTCGACGCTTCCCAACTTCCCCGCCGAGATCCGCGCCCCCGCCGGAACCGTGGCGGGAGTGTCGAGCTTCCAGCTGCAGTTCGCCGACTTCGACGTGCAGACCCCGGGCGACCGTCCCGAGGTCCTGGTCGCGATGAACCCTGCGGCGTTGCGAGCCAACATCGAGGATCTCGCTCCCGGGGGGATCCTGATCGCTGACAGCGCCGACTTCACCCCGCGCAACCTCGCCAAGGTCGGGTACGCCAGCGACCCGCTCACCGACGGGAGCCTGGACGGCTTCCGGGTCTTCGCCATCGACCTGTCAG
Source organism: Propionibacteriaceae bacterium (assembly GCA_016717345.1). Taxonomy (GTDB): domain Bacteria; phylum Actinomycetota; class Actinomycetes; order Propionibacteriales; family Propionibacteriaceae; genus Propionicimonas. The sequence goes on along the minus strand of JADKFR010000004.1, from coordinate 262,445 downwards.
GTCAGGCTGTCGCGTCGGTCACCCAGTTGGGGCTGGGACGCAAGGAGGCGATCCGCACCAAGAACATGTACGCCCTCGGCCTGCTGGACTGGATGTTCGATCGTCCCGTTGAGGGCACCCTGGCGTTCCTGGAGAAGAAGTTCGCGAGCAAACCCCAGATGCGCGACGCCAACGTCGCCGCCTTCAAGGCCGGCTACGCCTTCGCTGAAACCACCGAACTGTTCGCCACCCGGTACAAGGTTGCGAAGGCCCCCGTCCCGCCCGGCACCTACCGGCAGATCTCGGGGAACCGGGCCCTGGCCTACGGCCTGATGGCGGGCGCCGCCAAGGCCGGCCTGTCGCTGTTCATGGGCGCCTACCCGATCACTCCGGCCTCCGACGTCCTCCACCACCTCGCTGTCACCAAGCAGCACGGCGTGATGACCTTCCAGGCCGAGGACGAGATCGCCGCCATCGGCGCGGCCTTGGGTGCCTCCTTCGCCGGCCAACTGGGCGTCACCGCGACCTCGGGGCCCGGCATGGCCCTGAAGGCCGAGACCATCGGTCTGGCGGTGATGCTGGAACTCCCGCTGGTGATCGTCGACGTGCAACGGGCCGGGCCCGCCACGGGGCTGCCCACCAAGACCGAGCAGGCCGACCTCACCCAGGCGCTGTTCGGGCGGCATGGCGAAGCTCCGGTCCCGGTGATCGCCGCCGCCTCCCCGGGGGACTGCTTCAACGCTGCGTTCGAGGCCGTTCGGATCGCGATCACCTACCGCACGCCCGTGATCCTGCTGTCTGATGGCTCCCTGGCCAACGGTGCCGAGCCGTGGTTGATTCCTGACGTCGCCTCCCTGCCGGCCATCGACCCCGCCTTCGCCACCGCTCCGAACCGGGAGGACGGCGCGTTCTGGCCGTACCTGCGGGATGAGAAGCTCGCCCGCGCCTGGGCGATCCCCGGCACTCCGGGCCTGGAACACCGGATCGGCGGCCTGGAGAAGGCGGACGGCACCGGCAACGTGTCCTACGACCCGGCCAACCACGAGTTCATGGTGAACCTGCGGGCCGCCAAGGTGGCCGGCATCGCCGCGGACCTGCCCGCCGCCGAAGTGAACGACCCCAGTGGTGCCGCCCGCGTCCTGGTGGTCGGGTGGGGCTCCACCTACGGTCCGATCGCCACCGCTGCCCGTCAGGTGCGCAACTCGGGGCGTCACCTCGCCACCGTGCACCTGCGGAACCTCAACCCCCTGCCGTCCAACCTGGCTGAGATTCTGCGCGGCTACGACCGGATCATCGTTCCGGAGATGAACCGGGGGCAACTCGCCATGGTGCTGCGGTCCACCTACCTGGTCGACGCCGAGAGTTATTCGCGGGTCCGCGGGCTCCCGATCTCGAACGCCGAACTGGCCGCCGACCTGCAAGCCATCGTCGATGAGGAGTCCAGCCGATGACCACCGCGACCGCCCCCTCCGTGGGCGACGCCCCGAGCCCCCTCGGCGGGCTGGGACGGGTCCCACTCAGCCTGTCGCCGTTGAACCGCAAGGACTTCACCTCCAACCAGGAGGTGAAGTGGTGCCCCGGCTGCGGCGACTACGCCGTGTTGGCCACGTTCCAAGGGCTGATGCCCCAGCTCGGGATCAAGCGCGAGAACACGGTCATCATCTCGGGGATCGGGTGTTCGTCCCGCTTCCCGTACTACGTCGACTCCTACGGCATCCACTCGATCCACGGCCGGGCGCCCGCGATCGCCACCGGGGTCGCCATGGCCCGCGACGACCTCGCCGTGTGGGTGGTGACCGGGGACGGGGACGCGCTGAGCATCGGCGGCAACCACCTCATCCACGCCCTGCGGCGGAATGTGAACATCACGATCATGCTGTTCAACAACCGGATCTACGGGCTCACCAAGGGGCAGTACTCTCCCACGTCCGAGGTCGGCAAGGTGACCAAGTCGACCCCTGCGGGTTCGGTGGACGCCCCGTTCAACCCGATCTCGTTGGCGCTCGGCGCCGAGGCGAGCTTTGTGGCACGGACGGTCGATTCGCACCGGGCCCACCTGTCCGAGGTCCTCACGGCGGCGATCAACCACCGCGGCGCCTCGTTCGTGGAGATCTACCAGAACTGCCCCATCTTCAATGACGGAGCCTTCGACGAACTCAAGGGACCGCAGTCCGGGCTGATCCCCCTGAAGCACGGCGAGCCGATCGTCTTCGGAGCGGACGCCATGCTGGGCGTGGTGCGCCGCCCGGACGGGACGCTGGGCATCGACGAGGTGGCTGCCGTGGGGCTGGACAACGTGCTGCTGCATGATGCCCACCGAGAGGACCCCTCGTTCGCCTTCGAGCTCTCCCGACTGACCGATCAGGGGGCGGTGCGGACGGCGCCGATCGGCATCTTCCGTGACGTGGAACGTCCGGCCTACGACGATCTGGCCCGGGCCCAGGTGAGCGTCGCGGCCTCCCCCGACCAGCGACTGGCCGAGTTGCAGGGGCTGCTGGCCGGCTCCGACACCTGGACCGTCCCCGCGGCCGGTTGACCCGACGCGGCAGCGACCACGCTTCGGCTGTCCGGGCGGCGCTGCGTCGGCGTCCGGCGGCAGCGGCCGGGTCAGCGCAGGGCCGCGCGCAACCGTCCGGCGTACTCGGCCGCTTCGGCCTCGGCGTAGCGCACCCGCGGCCAGAAGAAGCCGCGCAGGCCGTCGCCTCGCGAACGTGGGATGACGTGCACGTGGAGATGCGGGATCGACTGGCTGATCGTCGTGTTGATGCCGGTGAAGCTCCCCTGGGCGCCGAAGGCCTCCGTCATCGCCACTCCCACCCGGCGAACGAGCGTGAACAGCGGTGCCACGAGGTCGTCGGGCAGTTCGGGCAGGTTCGTCACATGACGCGCGGGGCAGACCAGCACGTGACCCTTGAAGACCGGTCGGTGGTCGAGAAAGGCCACCAGGTCGGCGTCGCGCCAGACCACCTCGGACGGCAGGTCGCCGGCCACGATCCGGCACACCACGTCGAGCGGCGCGGGGGTGAACTCAGCCGAGTTCACGGGCCCGGAAGCCGGCCTTGGCGACCTCGGTGAGGAGGAAGATCACGGCGGCGAAGCCGAGCGGGACCAGCCATCCGAGCACGCCGACCGCAGCCGAGCCGAACCAGGTGTTGAGCACCGGCAGGTAGACGAAGGCGACCTGCAACGCGACGAGGATCCCGACGACGATCCAGGCGACCGGGTTGCCACTCACCGCCTCCTTGCGGAGGCTCGATTCGCGCAGGAAGCGGGAGTTGAACAGGTAGGCGGCCTGACCGAGCGCCAGCGTGTTCACCGCCCAGGTCTGGGCTTGGGCAAGGTCGTTGCCCAGCGCCCGGGCGATCAGGAACGTCGTCAAGGTGGCGGCGGCGATCAGCACCGAGGCGACCGCCAGACGCGGCAGGTAGCGCAGGCTCACCAACGGCGCACCGGGGGCGCGGGGAGGTCGGGTCATGATGTCGGGCTCCGCCGGCTCGTAGGCCAACGCGAGTGACAACGTGACCGCGGTGATCATGTTCACCCAGAGGATCTGGACGGGGGCCAGCGGCATGGTGAGCCCGAACAGCACCGCCACCAGCACCACCAGCGACTGGGCGCCATTGGTGGGGAGCAGGAAGAGCACGGACTTGTGCAGGTTGTCGTGGATCCGGCGTCCCTCTTCGACGGCGAACTCGATGGTGGTGAAGTTGTCGTCGGCGAGGACGATCTCGGCGGCCTCCTTGGTCGCCTCGGTGCCCTTGATGCCCATCGCCACCCCGACGTCGGCCCGCTTGAGCGCCGGGGCGTCGTTGACGCCGTCCCCGGTCATGGCGACCACTTCGCCGTTGGCCTGCATCGCCTTGACCAATCGGAGCTTGTGTTCGGGGCTGGTGCGAGCGAAGGTTTCGGTGCGGTTGACGATCTCGCGCAGTTCGGCGTCCGTCGCCGCTTCGAGTTCGGCGCCGGTCACGGCCTGTTCACTGGTGTCGTCGAACAAGCCCATCTCGCGCGCGATCGCGGTCGCGGTGCCGGCGTGGTCACCCGTGATCATGGTGACCTTGATCCCTGCGGTGTGGCAGGCCGCGATCGCGGTGATGGCTTCGGGACGGGGCGGGTCGACGATTCCGGTGATCCCGATCAGCATGAGGTCGGTGAGGTCGTCGTGCTCGAGACTCTCCGAGGTGAGCGGAAGGGTGGCTGCGGCGAGCACCCGCAGGCCCTGGCTCGACAGTTCCTCGACCCGGGCATCCCACCAGGCGCGATCGATCGGCTCGGCGGAGCCGGTGGCGGAGAGTTGGGTGGCGCTGCGGTCGAACAACCGATCGGGAGCGCCCTTGACGAGGATGACCCGATGGCCTTCGGGGGTGGTATTCGCCGTCGCCATGTACTTGTGTTCGGAGTCGAAGGGGAGCACCGCCGTCCGGGGATAGTCGGCCGGGTCGAATCCCAGCTTCAGCCCGAGGGTGGCCAACGCGCCTTCCGTCGGCTCACCGACCAGTCCCCAGCGACCGTCGGTCTGGCTGATCACGGCGTCGTTGACCACGCTCATCGCGGTGACCAGCGCACGCAGGTCACCCCGTCCCTCCAGCCCGACAGGGTGGCCGGCGTGGCTGACCCCGCCGGCCGGGTCGTACCCCAGGCCCTCGACGTCGTAGTGCGCCGCCCGGGTGACCACGGAGCGGACGGTCATCTCGTTGGTGGTCAGCGTGCCCGTCTTGTCCGAGCAGATCCGGGTCACCGCCCCGAGCGTCTCCACCGCGGGCAGCTTGCGGATGATGGCGTTCCGCTTGGCCATCTGTTGCACGCCGAGGGCTAGGGTGATCGTCACCAGCGCCGGCAATCCCTCCGGGATGGCCGCCACCGCGAAGCCGATGGTGGCCGAAATCAACTCGCCGGCGGGCATCTGGTGCCACAGCTTGCCGATCGCCACCATCAGCACGGCCATCAGGGCGATGATGATCGACAGCTTCTTGCCGAAGGCCGTGATCTGCTGGGTCAACGGGGTGTCGAAGGTCTCGATGTCGGACAGCATCGTGGTGATGCGCCCGATCTCGGCGTCCGCCCCGGTCGCGGTGACAACGCCGACCCCTTGCCCTGCGACCACGATCGAGGACGAGAACAGCATCGAGGTACGGTCACCGATCCCCGTCCCCACCGCAACCGCCGCCAGGGACTTCTCCGCCGGTACCGCCTCGCCCGTGAGCGCGGCCTCCTCAACCCTCAGGTTGCTGGCCTCCACCAACCGCAGGTCCGCGGGCACCCGGGAGCCGGGGGCGACCCGGACGAGGTCGCCCGGCACCAACTGGTCGGCCGGAACCGAGACCCAGGCACCGTTGCGGCGCACCTGGGCCTCCGAGGACAGCATGGCCTTGATGCCGGCCAGCGCCTCCTCGGCGCGGCCCTCCTGGACGAAGCCGATGACCGCGTTGATGACCGCGACGGCAAGGATCACCCAGAAGTCGATCCACTCCCCCATGGCCGCCTTCAGCGCCGCGGCGCCCAGCAGGATGTAGATGAGGACGTCGTCGAAATGAGAGAAGAACCGCTTCAGCGGCCCGTCCCGGGGTGGTTCGGGGAGCCGGTTCGGACCGTTCGAGGCCAGGCGCTGCGCGGCCTCGTCCGGACTCAGCCCCTCCGGTGAGACGCCGAGGCTCTCCAAGGTCTCGGCCACGCTCAGCGCGTAGGCCTCCGCTGGGTCTGCCGGCCGGGCGACGACACTCATCGAACCTCCTGGTCTGCGGGCGCGAGCGCCCCCTGTGGGCCCCCATCGTAGACCGGGTCGCCCTCCGGCCCGTTCGTTGCCACCGGTAGGGTGGCCGCTGTGACTGGATTCGACCTCGACCCTGCCATCCGTCCCCAGGACGACCTCTACCGCCACGTGAACGGCCGCTGGCTGGGCACGGTCGTGATCCCGGAGGACAAGCCGGCCGCCGGCGCCTTCCTTGACCTGCGTGATGCCGCCGAGTTGGCCATTCGCGACATCGTGACCAGCCTGGCCGGCTCGCAGCCGGGCTCGGAGGCGGCAAAGGTCGAGGCACTGTACGCCTCCTTCATGGACCTGGAGCAGGTCGAGGCCCGGGGCCTCGACCCCATCGCCGGGATCCTGGCCGAGATCGACGGCATCGCCACCGTCGAGGATCTCCTGGCCTACTTCGGACGCAGCCTGCGCCGCGGCACCGGCGCCCCGTTCGCGGTCGATGTCGATTCCGACCCCGGCCGGCCCACCCGCTACGCGCTGTTCCTCGGCCAGTCCGGCCTGGGGCTCCCGGACGAGGAGTACTACCGCCTGGAGACCCACAGTTCCGTCCTGAACTCCTACGCCGACCACCTCGACCGGACCCACGCCCTGGCGGGCCTGAGTGTCAGCGCCGGCACGGTCGTCCTCGCCCTGGAGACCGAGACCGCCTCGCTGCACTGGGACAAGGTGCGGACGCGGGACATGGTCGCGATGTACAACCCCACGTCCCTGGCCGGTTTGGATGCCACCGGGCTGCCGTGGAGCTCGATCCTGGCCGAGGCTCACATCGCCGTCGACCAGGTCATCGTGATGCAACCCTCCTTCGTCTCCGGGCTGGCCGGACTCTTCACGCAGCAGCGGGTGGAGGACTGGAAGGCGTGGGCCCGTTGGGCAGCCGTCTCGCTGCTGTCGCCCTACCTTCCCGAGCCGATGGCGCAGGCCCGCTTCGACTTCTACGGCACCGTGCTGCAGGGGACGCCGGTGATCCGCGAGCGCTGGAAGCGCGGCGTCGATCTGGTGGAGCGCTTCCTCGGCGAGGCCGTCGGCCGGCTCTACGTCGAACGGCACTTCCCGGCTGCCGCCAAGACCCGGATGGACGAGTTGGTGGCCAGGCTGATCGAGGCCTACCACGCGTCCATCAGCAGCCTCACCTGGATGACCGATGAGACCCGCGCCGAAGCGCTGGCCAAGCTGGCGAAGTTCACCCCGAAGATCGGCTACCCCGAAATCTGGAAGGACTACTCAGCCCTTCACCTGGAGGCCGACGATCTGCTGGGCAACGCGCTGCGCTCCCTCGAGTTCGCTTTCGACGATGAGGTCAGCAAGCTCGGCGGGCCCATCCGCAAGCACGAGTGGCTGATGACCCCCCAGACCGTCAACGCGTACTACCATCCGCTGCGCAACGAGATCGTCTTCCCCGCCGCGATCCTGCAGCCACCCTTCTTCGACGCCGACGCCCCGGACGCCACCAACTACGGCGCGATCGGTTCGGTGATCGGCCACGAGATCGGGCACGGCTTCGACGACCAGGGTTCGACGTGTGACGGGGACGGCCTGCTGCGTGATTGGTGGACGGCGCAGGACAAGGCGGCGTTCCAGGCGCTGACCCAGGCGCTGGTCGATCAGTACGAGGCCCTCGAGCCACAGCAACTGCCCGGCGTGCGGGTCAACGGCCGGCTCACCCTGGGGGAGAACATCGGGGATCTCGGCGGGGTCGGGATCGCCTATCAGGCCTGGCAGTTGGCGGGCGGGAACGCCGGGAGTGACCCCGCCACCGACGGGCCCAGCGACGCGCAACAGTTCTTCCTCGCCTACGCCCGCGCCTGGCAGAGCAAGCGCCGGGATGCGGCGCTGCGCCAGCAGGTCGCCACCGATCCGCATTCGCCGGAGGAATTCCGGTGCAATCAGGTGGTGCGGAACGTCGAGGGGTACTACACAGCCTTCGGGGTCGGGCCCAGCGATGCGGCGTGGCTGCCGCCGGAGCAGCGCGTCACCATTTGGTGAGCGGGGGTGCCCAACCCCCGGTGGCCTCTTCGAGGGCTGCGGCCACGCTGAGCAGCAACTCCTCGGCGCCGAACCGGCCGCCCAGCATGATGCCGATCGGGAGCAGGGTCCCGTCGACCTCAGCGGTGTGCAGCGGGAGTTGGATGGCTGGACGCCCACTGAGGTTGTAGACGCTGGTCCAGGGAGTGAAGCGGGTCTGGGCCTCGAAATCGGCGGCGGGATCATCGTCGTTGCGCAGGCTCCCCAGCAACGCCGGGGGCTGGGCCAGCGTCGGGGTGAGGATGAGGTCGTAGTCATCCCAGGCCAGCGCGACGTCGCGGGTGACGCGCTGCACCTCCGCGAGGGCGGTCGCGTACTCCAGGGCCGAGGCCTGGCGTCCGGCTTCGCGGAGCCATCGGGTGAGCGGACGCAGCCCCGCCTCCGCGCCGGGGGGCAGCGGCACTTGCAGGGCCCCGACCCTCCACAGCACGGCGAAGGCCTCCCAGCGGCTCGCCGCGAAGGGCACCGGGGCCTCGTCGACGTGGTGACCGAGATGGCCGAGCAACTCCGCGGCGTGCCGGACGGCGGCCAGGCAGGCGGGATGGACGGCGGCCGCGGCGATCACCGGCGTGGTCAGGACCCCGACCCGGAGCCCCTGGATCCGGTCCTCGCAGGCGGCCAGGAAGCCGCCCGCCGGGGCCGGGGCGTGATAGGTGTCACCGCGCCGCGGACCGGCGAGCACATCGAGTGCGACCGCCGTGTCCCGGACGGTCCGGCTCAGCACCCCGTCTGTGCCGAGTCCCGGGCCCGGCTCCCGCAACAGGCCGGAGCTGATCCGTCCGCGGCTGGCCTTCAACCCGACCAGTCCGCAGGCGGAGGCGGGGATGCGAAGGGAACCGCCGGCGTCGGAGCCGTGCGCGAGGGGGACGATGCCGGCGGCGACCGCAGCGGCCGCACCGCCGCTGGACCCTCCGGCCGAGCGGCTCAAGTCCCACGGCGTTCGGGCCGGGGCGGCGGTTTCGGGCTCGGTGTAGCAAGGGAGGCCGAACTCGGGAACCGTGGTCTTGCCGAGCATGACGGTGCCGGCAGCGGCGAGCCAGCCCACAAGGGCGTCGTCCTGGGCGGCGATGTTGCCGCGCAGCACGGCGCTGCCGGCCTCGAACCCCACCCCGGCGACCGGGCTGAGATCCTTGATCGGGCACGGCACCCCCAGCAACGCCGCGTCGCGGGCCTCTCCGCGCGCCAGCCGCGAATCCAGCCGCCCGGCCTCGGCCAGAGCCCGCTCCGGGGCCAGGAAGGCGAATGCCCCCACCTGAGGACCTCGTTCTTCGGCGCGACGCAAGGCATCCAGCGTCACCTCGGTGGCTGTCAACTCGCCTGCGCGAACGGCTGCGGCCACCTCGAGGGCGCCGAGCCCCGCCAGGTCAGTCACCCGTGATCTTGCCCGGGTGCAGGGTTCCCCCGATGGTGGGCTGGAAGTCCGCGCCCAGCTGTTGCACTGCGAGGCGTCCGACGAGTTGCTGCTCGGTGGTGACCCGTTCCGAACGCGAACTGCCGATGAAGGCGATCACCCAGTGCAGCAACGTTGTCACGCGGTGCTTGAAGCCCACCACGTACAGGATGTGGACGAACAGCCAGGCGGCCCAGGCGATGAAGCCGGTGAGTTCGATCCTGCCCATCTTGGTGATGGCCCCGAACCGGCTGATCACAGCCATGGAGCCCTTGTCGACGTACTTGAACGGCTCGGTGACCGGGTGTCCGGTGACCTCACCGGCGATCTTCTTCGCGGCGTAGCGTCCGCCCTGGATGGCCACCTGCGCCACCCCGGGGAGCTTGTCGAGGCTGATCATGTCGCCCAACACGAAGACTTCCGGGTGGCCGGGCAGGGTGAGGTCGGGCAGGACGGCGATCCGACCCGCCCGATCCAGCTCGGCTCCAGACTGCTCGGCCAACGTCCGGCCGAGCGGGCTCGCCTGGACGCCCGCCGCCCAGACCTTGCAGGTGGCGGTGATCCGCTCGGTGGAGCCGTCGGCGAACTTGACGTCCAGCCCGCCGGCGTCGACGTTGGTGACCAGGGCACCCAGCCTGACCTCGACCCCGGCGTTCTCCAGGACCTTCTGCGCAGCCGCGGACAACCGCGGGCCGAACGGTGCCAGGACGGCGTTGGCCCCGTCCAGCAGGATCACCCGCGCTGAGGCGGTGTCGATCCGCTTGAAGCTCTTGCGAAGCGTGTGATGGGTGAGCTCGGCGATCTGGCCGGCCATCTCCACCCCGGTGGGGCCCGCGCCCACCACGACGAAGGTCAGCAGCGACCGGCGCTCGTTCTCCGACTCGGTCAGTTCCGCCATCTCGAGGGCGCCGAAGATCCGGGCCCGCAGTTCCAGGGCGTCGTCGATGGTCTTCATCCCGGGGGCGAACGTGGCGAACTGGTCATTGCCGAAGTACGACTGTCCCGCCCCGGCGGCGACGATGAGGTGGTCGTACTTGAGCACGGTCGTCTTGGCGAGCTTCTCGGCCACGACGACCCGGGAGGTGAGGTTGATGCTGGTCACCTCGCTGAGCAGCACCGTCGCGTTCTCCTGTTTGGCCAGGATGTCCCGGGTGGCGGGTGCGATCTCGCCGGTGGACAGGATCCCGGTCGCCACCTGGTAGAGCAACGGCTGGAACAGGTGGGAGGCCGTTCGCGAGACCAGGGTGACGTCGACGGGCGCCTTGGCCAGTGCCTGGGCGGCGAACAGGCCACCGAATCCAGATCCGATGATGACGACGTGCGGTCGTGTCACGAGGACTCCCAGGGTCTAAGGGCCGAGGTTGCCCACCCTAGCCAAGGATCAGGCGGAGCGGGAGATCACCGCATCGCACAACGCTGACAGCGCGTCCTTGGCCGGACCGGCAGGCAGCGGCGCGAGGTAGGCCCGCGCCACCTCGGCGCGGCGTCCGATCTCGGCCCGGGCGGCCGCCAGCGACTCGTGCGAACGCAGCAGGTGCAGCGCCTCGGAAACCTCGGTTTCGGTGGCCGGGCCGGCTTCGAGCAGTGCCCGCAACCGGGCGTCCTCCGGGCGCGCCGAGCGACGGGCGAGCAGCGTCGGCAGGGTGGGGACGCCGGCTCGCAGGTCCGTCCCTGGAGTCTTGCCGGATTCGTCGCTGGCGATGTCGATGATGTCGTCGCTGAGCTGGAAGACCACGCCGATCTCTTCGCCGTAGGCGTCCAGGGCATTCAGGACGTCGGCACCGACACCAGCCACCATGCCCCCGAAGACCGCCGACGTGGCGATCAGGGCTCCGGTCTTTCCGGCCACCACATCCAGGTAATGCTCAAGCGGGTCGTCTCCCGGCTGCGGGCCGCGAGTTTCGGCGACCTGGCCCTGGACGAGCCTGGCGAAAGTCTCGGCCTGCAGCCGGACGAAGTCGGTGCCCAGGTCGGCGACGATGCTGGAGGCTCGCGAGAACAGAAGGTCCCCCACCAGGATCGCGACGGTGTTCCCCCACCGCTGGTTGGCGCTGGCCACGCCCCGCCGCAAGTCGGCTTCGTCCATCACGTCGTCGTGGTAGAGGCTGGCGACGTGGGTCAACTCCACGACCAGGGCTGCCTTCACGACCTCGTCGGGGTCGGCGTCCGGTCCCAGCAGGGAGGAGAGCACCACCAACCCCGGCCGGAACCGCTTTCCCCCGGCGTCGATGATGTGCTGGGCTGCCTCGGTGACGAACTGCGTGTCGGCCACAGCGGCCTCGCGCAGCCGTTCTTCGATCACCTCGAGTTGGGCAGCCACCCGCTCGTTGAAGGCGGGATCCAGCCCGGACACCTGATCGGACGGGGCGCTGTCAACAAACACCGGCACAGCTTAGCCTCAGCGGAGGAAGACGCTGGACGCCGAGACCAGGTCGAGCAACTGTCCCGGGAACAGGCCGAGGTACACCGACGCCACGACCCCGAGTACCACCGGAACCCAGGTCATGCCGCTGGCGCGACCCACCACCACTGACTGCGCAGGCTCGGCGAAGAACATCACGACGATCACCCGCAGGTAGAAATAGGCCGCGATCAGGCTGAAGGCGATGGCCGCGACCACGAGCCAGGGGAAGCCCCCCCGCCACGCCGCCGAGAACACGGCCCACTTGCCGATGAACCCGCCGGTCAGCGGGATCCCGGCGAAGCTCAGCATCAGGAAGGCGAAGATGCCGGCCAGGATGGGGCTCTTGCGGCCCAGACCCGCCCACCCGGAGATGGCGGTGACTTCGCCGGCCGAGTTGCGCACCATGGTGATGATGGCGAACGCGGCGATCGTCGCGAATCCGTAGGCGATCAGGTAGAACATGATCGACCCCATGGAGTTCACCTGCACGCCGGGATCCGCGTTCGCACCGACGATGGCCGTCAGCAGGAAGCCCGCGTGCGCGATGGACGAGTAGGCCAGCATCCGCTTGATGTCGGTCTGGGTGAGTGCCAGGATCGCGCCCAACGCCATGGTGAGCACCGCGAGCACGGCCATCGTGGGCTGCCAACTCCAGCGCTCCGCACCGAGGGCCACGAAGAACACCCGGGCCGTCGCCCCGACGGCCGCCAGCTTGGTGCAGACGGCCATGAACCCGGTCACCGGGGTCGGCGCTCCGACGTAGACATCGGGAACCCAGTTGTGGAACGGCACGACGCCGATCTTGAACAGCATGCCGATCGCCAGCATGGCGAGCCCGACGTAGAGCAGTCCCGGACCGTAGTACGGCGACGTGATCGCGGCATCGATGGCCTTGAGGTCGAAGGAACCGGCGTAGCCGTACAGGAGGGCCATCCCGAACAAGAAGAAGGCCGAGGAGAAGGCTCCGAGCAGGAAGTACTTCAGGGCTGCCTCCTGGCTCAGCAGCCGGCGACGCCGGGCCATGGCACTGAGCAGGTAGAGCGGCAACGACATGACCTCGAGGCCGACGAACATGGTCAGCAGGTCGGTGGCTGCCAGGAAGACCATCATTCCCGCCAGCGAGAACAGGGCCAAGGGGAAGACCTCGGAGTGTTCCAGTCGGGCTGTGAGGGCTTCAGCCTCATGGACACTGCCCGGGATGGACGAGGCGGCCGGGGTGAACACCGAGGCGCCGTTGTCGAGGTGACGCTCCGAGAACACCAGCATGCCGAGCAGACCGAAGATCAGCAGCGATCCCCACATGATGTAGGTGGGGCCGTCCAGGGCGATCGAGCCCATGGCCAGGATGCCGGACCGGTGGGCCCGGTAGTTCGCCACCAACACCACGAAGGCTGCCAGGACGGTCAACTCGATGACGGCTACCTGCGCGGTGAAACGCCACGCGCGCGGGAACAGGGCTTCGACCAGCACCCCGAGGCAGCCGCCGGCGAGGACGAGGAGGACGGGGGCGAGCTCCAGCCACTCGAACGTCGGGGAAGCGATCTCCAGAAGGGCCATCACTTGGCCTCCTTCCCGTGCAGCGGCACCGGGTCGGTGACCCGTGCCTGGGTGAGGGTCGCGACCGCCGTCGGCTCAATCACACTGAGCGCGACCTGGGGCAGGATCCCCAGGAACAGGATCACCCCGATCAGCGGTACCACGACGAGCTTCTCGCGACCATTCAGGTCGGTGGTGATGTGCTCGCGGACCTGGTCGGTGACCGGGCCGGTCATCGTCCTCTGGAACATCAGCAGCACGTAGACGGCGGCCAGGACGGTACCCAGCGCCGCGACCGCCGCGACCCAGGGCTCGCGCGACCAGGCACCGGCGAGCACCATGAACTCCGAGACGAAGCTCGACATGCCGGGCAGGGCCAGCGCTGACAGGCCCGCCAGGAGCAGGGAACCGGTGAGCACCGGCGCGACCTTCTGAACACCGCCGTAGGCATCGACCATGGCCGAACCGCGGCGGGAGATCAGGAAGCCGAGCACCAGGAAGAGCGCGGCGGTGGAGAAGCCGTGATTCAGCATGTAGAAGATGGTTCCGCTGACACCGGCGGTGGTGAAGCTGTAGATACCGAGCACCATGAAGCCGAAGTGGCTCACCGAGGTGTAGGCGACCAGCCGGAGCAGGTTCTGGCTGCCGATCGCCGCGACGGCCCCGTAGAGGATCGAAACGAGGGCGAGCACGATCATGATCGGGCCGACCGAGCGGCTGGCGTCCGGGAAGAGGTACAGGCAGAACTTGATCATCCCGAAGGTGCCGATCTTGTCGAGCACGCCGACGAGCAGGACGGAGGTACCCGGGGTGGACTCCTCGGCCGCCGTCGGCAGCCAGGTGTGGACGGGCACCATCGGGGCCTTGATGATGAACGCGATCAGGAAGCCCAGCATCAACAGCATCCCGGTGTTCGGATCCAGTTGAAGCTTCGCCAGGTCGGCCAGCAGGTAGCTCGGAGCCCCGAACTGCCGCGTCGACTCGGCGTACAGCCCGATCACGCTGAACAGCATGATCAGTCCGCCGGCCAGGCTGAACAGCAGGAACTTCACTGCGGCGTACGACCGGTTGGCCCCGCCGAATCCGCCGATCAGGAAGTACATGGGGATCAGGGTGGCCTCGAAGAAGAGGTAGAACAGCAGCACGTCATCGGCCAGGAAGACGAACAGCGACAGGCTCTCCAGCGCCAGCACCAGGCCGAAGAAGGCGCGGGCTCCCCAGCCGCCCCCGCTGGTGTCGGCGAGTTTCCACTCGGCGAGCAGGACGGCGGGGGTCAGCACCACGGTGAGCAGCACCATCATCAGGCCCATCCCGTCCAGGCCCAGCGACCAGGAGGCGCCGAAGGCCGGGATCCAGGGCACCGACTCGGACAGGTTCGCCCCGCCGGTGAACAATGCCGCCACCACGAAACCGACCAGAGCGGTGGCCAGCGCGAAGGCGAGGCCGACGCCCTTGGCGACCTGCTTCATCGGCAGGCAGAGCACGGCCGCGCCGAGGAGCGGGATCAGGCCAAGGATGGTGAGCCAGGGAACAGTCATTTCTCGTCCTCCCTCAGCCCAGCAGACTGAGAATCATCACGGCCCCGATCATGAGGGCACCCGCCATCATGGTGAACGCGTACGTCCTGACCTGACCGGTCTGAAGCTTGCGACCCTCGCTCGACAGGCCGGCGAAGATCGTCGCCAGGCCGGTTGCCCCGCCGTCGATGATCACCCTGTCGGCGGCCACCACCTGATCCGCCAGCATCATGGTGGGTGCCACCACGAGGGTGTTGTTCACCGCGTCCCCGAAGAGGTCGTTGCGGCCCGCGATCGTCACGGGGTTCATCGTGGCCGGCGCCACCTCGGGGATCGGGTTGCGTCCGAAGACATACCAGGAGGCGGCGATTCCGAGCGCCACCACGGCCATCGTGGCCCAGCCGACCGGCGTGGGTAGCCATTCCACCTCGTGGGGATGGGCACCGGTGGCCGTTTCCAGCCACTCGGCGATCCAGCCGTTCATCAGGACGCCGGCGACCACGCTGAAGAATCCCAGCACGACAAGCGGGATCGTCATGGTCTTCGGCGACTCGTGCGGGTGCACGCCCGCCTGCCAGCGCTTCTGGCCGCCGAAGGTCATCAGCATCAACCGGGTCATGTAGAAGGCCGTGATGCCGGCACCGAGCAGCGCCAGGGTTCCCACCAGCGGGCTCCGGCCGAAGGCCGCCTCGATGATGTGATCCTTGGAGAAGTAGCCGGCCAGCGGCGGGATCCCGATGATGGCCAGATAGCCGGCGGCGAACGTCCAGAACGTCCACGGCAGGACTTTCCACAGGGCACCGTAGTGCCGCATGTTCACGTCGTCGTCCATGGCGTGCATGACCGAGCCGGCGCCGAGGAACATGTTGGCCTTGAAGAAGCCGTGGGTGAGCAGGTGGAAGATCGCGAAGGCGTAGCCGGCCGGGCCGATGCCCGCGGCCAGCATCATGTAGCCGATCTGGCTCATCGTCGAACCCGCCAGCACCTTCTTGATGTCGTCCTTGGAGGTGCCGATCCAGGCACCCACGAGCAGGGTGACCGTCCCCACGACGACAACCGCGGTGCTGGCGATCGGAGCCCCCTCGAAGATCGCATGGGAGCGCACCACCAGATAGACCCCCGCGGTGACCATGGTGGCCGCGTGGATCAGGGCCGAAACCGGGGTGGGACCCTCCATGGCGTCCAGCAACCAGGCCTGCAGCGGCACCTGCGCCGACTTGCCGCACGCCCCCAGCAGCAGGAGCAGCCCGATCAGGGTGACCCAGAAGACATCCGCCTGGCCGATCCGCTGATTGACGTCGCTGAAGGCGGACGAACCGAACAGGGCAAGCATGGTCATGATCGCCATCGTGAGGCCGAGGTCACCCACGCGGTTCATCACGAACGCCTTCTTGGCGGCCGCCGCCGCTGAAGGCTTGTGCTGCCAGAAACCGATCAGCAGGTAGGAGGCCAGGCCGACGCCCTCCCAGCCGACGAAGAGCACCAGGTAGTTGTCCGCGAGGACCAGGATCAGCATCGCCGCGATGAACAGGTTGAGGTAGGCGAAGAAGCGGCGGCGCCGCTCGTCGTGAGCCATGTAGCCGACCGAGTAGAGGTGGATCAGACTGCCAACCCCGGTGATCAGCAAGGCGAACAGGATCGAGAGGGTGTCGACGAGCAGGCCGACCTCGACCCGCCACGGTCCGACGGCGATCCACTCGTACAGCGGAGCCGACACGGCGCGGTGCTCCGGATCGGCCAGCAGCAGCTGTGCGAACAGGAAGACGGCGATCGAGAAGGATAGCGTCACCGCCCCGAGCGCGATCCAATGACCGGTGCGGTCGAGCGCCTTGCCGGTGAGCAGCAACAACGCGGCACCGAGCGCGGGTAGCGCGATCATCAGCCAGGCGTAGCTGAACATCCCGGTCGCCGCGACCGGAGTGATCGTCTCCAACAGAGTCATCAGCTGGTTCCCCTCAGAGTTTCAGCAGGCTGGCGGTGTCGACCGAGGTCGACCGACGGGTGCGGAAGATGATCATGATGATCGACAGTCCGACGACCACCTCGGCGGCGGCGACCACCATCACGAAGAACGCCGCCACCTGGCCGTCCAGGCCCCCTCGGCCCATGGCGAAGGACACCATCACCAGGTTCGCGGCGTTCAGCATCATCTCGATCGACAAGAAGGCGACGAGCGCGTTACGTCGGGTCATCACGCCGATCGCCCCGATCACGAAGATGATGGCGGCCAGGAAGACCAGATTCTCAGGAGTCACAGCTCCTCCTCCTCGACGACTCGTTCGATCGCCCGGAACGTCTGCGCGGTCGCCTGCGACATGGCCGGAGCGTCCACGATGACGCCACGGATAGCCAGCGTGTCCGACACGGAGGCGTCCGAGACCGAACCGTCCGGCAGCAGCGCCGGGGTGGCGATCGAGTTGTGCAGGGCCAGCACGCCGGAGTTCGGCAACGGGCCGGGGTGGGCGCCGGTCCGGGCGTAGGCCTGCATCCGCTCCGCGGCGAGTTCGGCCTGACCGGGCTTCGGGGTCACCCGTCGCTGGTGGGCCAGCACCATGGCACCCAAGGCAGCAGTGATCAGCAGTGCCGAGGTCAACTCGAACACGAACACGTACCGTCCGAAGACGAGGGCGGCCAGCGACTCGAGGTTCCCGCCGTTGGCGGCGTTCGCCGCGTCCACACCCACGATCGGGGCGTTGAGCGCCCCGCCGATCCCCAGGATGATCAGAGCCACCAGACCGACCGCGGTCAGGATGGCGAGCAGCTTCTGGCCTCGCAGGGTCTCCACCACCGAATCGGGGATGTCGACGCCGACCAGCATCAGCACGAACAGGAACAGCATCAGGATCGCGCCGGTGTACACGATGATCTGGACGACGCCGAGGAACTCCGCCCCCAGAGCGAAGTACAGGGCGGCCAGGTTGAGCATGGCGAACACGGCACACAACAGCGAGTAGACGGCCTTGCGCAGGAAGACCAGGCCCAAGGTGCCGGCCACCATCAGTGGCCCGCAGATCCAGAATGCGACATCGGCCCCGGTCACCGGGCACCTCCTGCGGTTTCGTCGATCACCGGCGTGCGGTTGTCCGGCCGTCCGGTTGCCGGAAGGCCGAGGAAGTAGTCCTTCTCGTCGGCACCCAGGCGTCGCGGGTGGGGTGGCTCTTCCATGCCGGGCAGCAGCGGCGCGAGCAGGCGATCCTTGGTGTAGATCATCTTCTCCCGCGAGGTGTCGGCCAGCTTGAAGTCGTTGGTCATGGTGAGGGCGCGCGTGGGGCAGGCCTCGATGCACAGCCCACACAGGATGCAGCGCAGATAGTTGATCTGGTAGACCCTGCCGTACCGCTCGCCGGGTGAGTAGCGCTCGGTCTCGGTGTTGTCGGCACCTTCGACGTAGATGGCGTCCGCCGGGCAGGCCCAGGCGCACAGCTCGCAGCCGACGCACTTCTCCAGCCCGTCCGGCCAGCGGTTCAGCTGGTGCCGGCCGTGGAAGCGCGGCGCGGTGACCTTGACCTTGCCCTTCTCGGGGTAGCCCTGGGTGAAGGTCTTGCGGAACATCGTCCGGAAGGTGACGCCGAAGCCGGCCCACGGGTCGAAGAAACCCATCACTGCTCCTTAACGATCGAACTCGCCGTTGTCGGCTCGGTGGTGGACGGAACCACGTCCGACAACTCCGGGAGCACCTGCCCCGGCATCGGCGGCACGGGGTAACCCCCCGCGAAGGCGTCGAACGGCCCCGGCGGGAAGAGCTCCGGCTCCGGTTCCGGCTTCTCGCCCAGGAACAACAGGACGAGTAGCACCGCCACCACGATGCCGACCAGCACCCACAGCAGCGGGCCCTGCAACAAGCCCTCGTCCGCCAGCTTCTTGAACGTGGCCACCGCCACGATCCAGCCGAGCGAGATCGGGATCAGCCACTTCCAGCCCAGCGTCATGAACTGGTCGTAACGGAACCGCGGCAGGGTGCCGCGCAGCCAGACGAAGAACGAGATGAACAGCTGGACCTTCAAGGCGAACCAGATCGGTCCGAGCCACGGGTTGTTGAGCAGGGGGATCAGGTTGAGCGGCCACGGCGGCAGGTAGCCGCCCATGAACAGGGTGGTCGCGATCGCCGAGACCGTCGCCATGTTGATGTACTCGGCCAGGAAGTAGACCGCGTAGCGGAAGCCGGAGTATTCGGTGATGTAACCCGACACCAGTTCGGATTCAGCCTCGGGCAGGTCGAACGGGGCGCGGTTGGTCTCGCCGACCATCGAGATGACGTAGATGAAGAAGCTGGGCAGCAGCGACAGCCACAGCCACTGCTGCATCCCGATATCGAGGCCGAACGGGGCGATCGGCAGCCGCTGGTGCTCCACGATGGCCGAGGTCGACATCGACCCGGAGTAGAGGAACACCGCCACCAGCGACAGGCCCATCGCGATCTCGTAGGAGATCATCTGGGCACTCGAGCGCAGCCCACCGAGCAGGGAGTAGGGGGAATTGGACGCCCAGCCGGCGAGCACGAAGCCGTAGATG
Organism: Propionibacteriaceae bacterium; assembly: GCA_016717345.1. Taxonomy (GTDB): domain Bacteria; phylum Actinomycetota; class Actinomycetes; order Propionibacteriales; family Propionibacteriaceae; genus Propionicimonas. The sequence goes on along the minus strand of JADKFR010000004.1, from coordinate 243,327 downwards.
CCGACCGAGGTGACGGCCAGCAGCACCAGCGTCCCGACGTTCGGGTCCGAGAGTTGCAGTCTCGTGGTGACGCCGAACATCTCGACCTCGCCACCGAAGGGGATCACCGCCCAGGCCGTGAAGGCGGCCGTGCCGGCGATCAGCGGGGCGACCGTGAACAGCACCTTGTCCACCATGGAGGGCATGAAGTCCTCCTTGATGAGCAGCTTCATCCCGTCGGCCAGGGCCTGGCCCAGGCCGAGCGGACCATTCATGATCGGCCCGAGCCGGTGCTGCATCTTGCCCACCAGGCGCCGCTCGAACCAGACGTTGAAGATCGTCCAGACCAGCAGCACCACGAACAGGACAACAACCTTGATCAGGACCAGCCACCACGGGTCGTTCATCGCAGCCCACCTCCCAGTTGCACGCGGTCCCCGGCTACCAGCCCGAAGTCGGCCAGGCAGGCCCCCGGCCAGCGGGTCGGCACCCAGACCGTGCCATCCACCATTTCTGCGGTCACTTCCAGCGGCAGGCTGAAGGTGCCCTTGCCAGTGACGATGCTCACCTCGGTCGCCTCCGTCAGCCCGGCCGCCGCGGCCGTGGCGGGACTCAGCCTGGCCACCGCCGGCTTGGCAGTGGCGGCCAGGGCTTCCTCACCGTCCATGCCGGCGCCGCCGTCGAGGAGTTGCCGCCACGTCGCCACCACGGGTCCTTCGCCGGTCGGGGCAGGCGCGGCTGCCTTCGGGGTCGCCCGGGGGCCTTCCCAGACTCCGAGTTCGGTCAGCTCGGCGAGTGCCTGGCGTGGGGTCCTGATCCCGAGCGGCTGGCCGAGCGCATCAGCCAGGGCCGCCAGCACCCTGAGGTCCGTCATGGACGGATTCGGGGTCGAGATCACCGTGTTCACGCGTCCGGGACGGTGCTCCCAGTTCCAGAAGGTGCCGGCATGCTCCTCCAACAGAGCAATCGGGAAGACCACGTCGGCACGCTGCGACACCTCGGACAGGCGGGTCTCAAGGCTGACCACGAACCCGGCCGCCTCGCACGCGCTGCGGACGCGCTCGGCCACCGCGAAGTCGTCAGGCTCGATGCCGGCGACCAGCAGCGCCTTGAGGTCACCGACCTCCACGGCTTCGAGCATGCCGTTGACGTCGAGGCCCGAGTGCGCCGGCAACGAGTCGGCGCCCCAGGCCGCCGCGACGTCCACCCTGGCAGCCCGGTCGGCGACCGGACGGCCCCCAGGTAGCAGCCCGGGTAGGGCGCCGGCTTCGAGGGCTCCCCGATCGCCGGCACGACGCGGTACCCAGGACAGCTTGGCACCGGTGCGCCCGGCCAGATCGGCCACTGCGGTGAGGGTGCCGGGCAGGCTCGCCGCCCGCTCCCCCACCAGGATGACGCTGTCGCCGTCCAGGTCGAGCCCGGCCAGGTGGGCCGCTTCGTCGCCGGGAGCGGTGGGGATCACCGTGGCGCCCAGTTTGGTCGAGCCGTTGGTCGCGAACGGGGCCAGGGTGGTCACGGCCAGCTTCCGCTTGCGGACGGCCTTACGGAGCCTCAGGAAGATCAGCGGGGATTCCTCCTCCGGCTCCAGGCTGACCAGAACGACCCGCTTGGCAGCCTCCAGCGCGCTGTAGGTCACGCCCTCGCCGAGGGTCCTGCCGGCCACCTCGGCGGCCAGGAACCCGGCCTCCTCGGCACTGGCGGGACGGGAACGGAAGTCGATGTTGTTGGTGCCGAGCACCAGCCGGGCGAACTTGGAGTAGCCGTAGGCGTCTTCGATCGTCAGCCGGCCACCGGTGAGAACCCCCACCGAGGGGCCCGCGGCCTGCAGCCCGGCGACGGCGGCGTCGATGGCCTCAGCCCAGGAGGCGACGCGCAGGGCGCCGTCCTCGCGGACCAGCGGGTGCTTCAGCCGGTCCTCGCCCCGACCCGAAACGAACGCGAAGCGGCCCTTGTCGCAGTTCCATTCCTCGTTGACCTCGGGGGCATCGCCGGCAAGGCGGCGCTTCACCTGGAAGTGGCGGTGGTCCACGCGCAACTGGCAGCCACCGGCGCAGTGCTCGCACGTCGAATCGGTCGACACCAGGTCGAAGGGACGGCTCTGGAAGCGGTACGACGCGCTGGTCAGTGCACCCACCGGGCAGATCTGGACGACGTTGCCGGAGAAGTAGGAGTTGTACGGGTCGTCGGCGTACTTGCCGACCTGCTGCAGCGCACCGCGCTCGACGAGCGCGATGAACGGGTCGCCGGAGATCTGCTCGGAGAACCGGGTGCAGCGGGCGCAGAGCACGCAGCGCTCGCGGTCGAGCAGGATCTGCGCCGAGATGCTGATCGGCTTGGGGAACGTCCGCTTCACGCCGTCGTAGCGGGACTCGCCGCGGCCGTTGGCTCATGGCCTGGTTCTGCAGCGGGCACTCGCCGCCCTTGTCGCAGATCGGGCAGTCGAGCGGGTGGTTGATGAGGAGGAGTTCCAGCATGCCCTTCTGGGCCTTCTTGGCCACTGCCGAGGTGAGCTGGGTGCTGATCTTCATCCCCGGCGCGCACTCCAGCGTGCAGGACGCCTGGGGCTTCGGCATGCCGCGGCCGTTGCCCATGTCGGGCACTTCCACCAGGCACTGGCGGCAGGCGCCCACCGGGTCCAGCAGCGGGTGATCGCAGAACCGCGGAATCGCGATGCCGATCATCTCGGCGGCCCGGATCGCCAGGGTCCCCTTGGGCACCCCGACCTCGATGCCGTCGATGATCACCGTGATGGTGTCAACCGGCGCCACCTGGCCGGTCACGGTCTCGACGCTCATGCGTGGCCTCCTTCTGCGACGGGAAACAGCGCACTGCGACCGTAGGGGAACAACTCCCAGGCGGGCGTGGCGTAGCCGGCTTCGAACTCGGGACGGAAGTGCCGTACCGCCGACGTGACACAGGCCACGGCGCCGTCGGCCAAAGCACAGAACGACTTGCCGCCGATGTCGTCGCAGACGTCCAGCAGCTTGTCGACGTCGCCGTCGACGGCGTGGCCTGCCTCGAACTTCTTCAGCAGCTGCACCAGCCACCAGCTGCCTTCGCGGCACGGGGTGCACTTGCCGCAGGACTCGTGCTTGTAGAACTCGACCCAGCGCAGCGTGGTGCGCACCACCGAGGTGGTCTCGTCGAACACCTGCAGGGCCTTGGTGCCAAGCATCGAGCCGACGCCGGCCATCCCCTCGTAGTCCAGCGGGGTGTCGAGGTGGTCCGGGGTCAGGATCGGCGTGGACGACCCGCCGGGGGTCCAGAACTTGAGCTCGTGGCCCTCCCGGATGCCGCCGGACAGCTCCAGCAGTTGCCGCAGCGTGATCCCCAGCGGTGCCTCGAACTGGCCGGGGCGCTTCACGTGCCCCGACAACGAATAGATCGTCATCCCCTTGGACTTCTCGGTGCCCATCGAGGAGAACCAGGCGGCCCCCCGGTTGATGATGCTGGGCACCGACGCGATCGACTCGACGTTGTTGATGACCGTCGGAGAGGCGTACAGCCCAGCGACCGCCGGGAAGGGCGGACGGAGGCGGGGCTGGCCCCGGCGTCCCTCGAGGGAATCCAGCAGCGCGGTCTCTTCGCCGCAGATGTAGGCGCCGGCACCGGCGTGCACGATGATGTCGAGGTCGTAGCCCGAACCCTGGATGTCCTTGCCGAGGAGGCCGGCCTCGTAGGCCTGGGCCACCGCTTGCTGGAGCCGGCGGATGACGTGCAGCACCTCGCCGCGCACGTAGGCGAAGGCGGTGTGGCAGCCGATGGCGTAGGAGGCGATGATCATGCCTTCCACCAGGGTGTGGGGCGAGGCCATCAGCAGCGGCATGTCCTTGCAGGTCCCCGGCTCCGACTCGTCGGCGTTGACCACGAGGTACTTCGGGTTCGGGTTGTCCTTGGGGACGAAGCTCCACTTCATGCCGGTCGGGAAGCCGGCGCCCCCACGACCGCGCAGTCCGGCGTCCTTGACGATGCCGGTCACCGCGTCGGGCGTCAGCGCGAGCGCCTTGGCAACGGCGTCGTAGCCGCCCTGGGCCCGGTAGGCGTCGATGCCCCAGGAATGGTCCTGCCCCCAGTTGGCCGACAGGACGGGAGTCAGTAGATCAGTCACAGCACGCTCCCCTCAGGTTGCGGCGCCGCCCAGCCCTCGGCATCAGCGATGCCCTTGCCCAACAGCGAGGCTTCCCCGGCGCTGGGGCCCTCGTCCGCGCGTCCGTCGGGAAAGCCGGCCAGCACCCGTTCGGCTTCGCGCCAGGAGGTGATCGTGGCACCGCGGCTGGCTTGGACCTCGCGCCCGGCGGCCAGGTCTTCCAGCAGTCCTTCGGCCTTGGCGGGGGTCATGTTGTCCATGAATTCCCAGTTGACCATCATCACCGGGGCGAAGTCGCAGGCGGCGTTGCATTCCAGGCGTTCCAGGCTGAAGGTGCCGTCGGGGGTGATCTCGTCGGGGTGGATCCCCAGCTTGGCCTCGACTGTCTCAAGCAGCGCGTCGCCGCCCATCACCGCGCACAGCGCGGTGGTGCAGACCCCCACGTGGTGCTTCCCGCCAGGGCGGCGGCGGTACATGGTGTAGAAGGTCGCCACGCCCGAGACCTGGGCCGTGGTGATGCCGAGCACCTCGGCGCAGGCCTCGATCCCGGCCGGGGAGACCCGTCCGTCGACGCTTTGGACCAGGTGCAGCATCGGCAGCAGCGCTGAGCGCGACTGCGGGTACCGTCCGGCGAGCTCCCGCAACTCGGCCATGGTCGTCTCGTCGATGTTGGTCGAAGTGTCGGTCATGTCCACCGAGCCGGACTCGGGGAAGTAGGACTGGAACTCATGCCCACTCATCGGTCGACGCCTCCCATCACCGGGTCGAGGGACCCGATCGCTACCACCACGTCGGCGATCATGCCGCCCTCGCATTGGATCGGAACTGACTGCAGGTGGTTGAACCCTGGGTCCCGCATGTGGACGCGGTAGGGCTTGCGTCCGCCATCGGAAACCACGTGGCACGCGATCTCGCCCTTGGGGCTCTCGATCGGGACGTAGGCCTGGCCGACCGGCACCCGGAAGCCCTCGGTGACCAGCTTGAAGTGGTGGATCAGCGCCTCCATGGATTCACCCATGATGTGCTTGATGTGCTCGTGGCTGTTGCCCTGCCCGTCCGGACCGACGGCCAGTTTCGCCGGCCAGGCGATCTTCGGGTCGTCGATCATGACCGGCTGGCCGGTGGAGGCGTCGAGACGCTCGGTCACCTGCTTGACGATCTTGAGGCTCTCCCACATCTCCTGCAGCCGGACGCGGAAGCGGCCGTAGGCATCGGAGGTGTCCCAGGTGATGACGTCGAAGTCGTAGGTCTCGTAGCCGCAGTAGGGCTGCTGCTTGCGCAGGTCCCAGGCGTAGCCGGTCGAGCGCAGGACAGGGCCGGTGACCCCGAGCGCGAAGCACGCGCTGAGATCCTGGTGGCCGATGCCGCACATCCGCCCCTTGAAGATGGGGTTCTCGTTGCAGAACGCGGCGTACTCGGGCAGGTGCTTCTCCAGCCACCCGATCAGGGTGCGCAGCTGCGCGATGCCCGTCTCGGGAAGGTCGTTGGCGACACCGCCGGGACGGATGTAGGCGTGGTTCATGCGCAGTCCGGACACGGCCTCGAAGAAGTCGAGGATCATCTCGCGCTCGCGGAAGCCGATGGTCATGACCGTCAGGGCGCCGATCTCCATGCCACCGGTGCCGATGGCGACCAGGTGCGAGGCGATCCGGCACAACTCCATCATCAGGACCCGGATCTCGGTGGCCCGCTGCGGGATCCGGTCCTCGATCCCCAGCAACCGCTCCACCGCCAGGCAGTAGGCCGCCTCGTTGAAGAGTGGGGAGACGTAGTCCATCCGGGTCACGAAGGTGGTGCCCTGGGTCCAGGACCGGTACTCCATGTTCTTCTCGATGCCGGTGTGCAGGAAGCCGATGCCGGGACGGATGCTCTTCACCGTTTCGCCGTCGCACTCGACCATCAACCGGAGCACACCGTGGGTGGAGGGGTGCTGCGGGCCCATGTTGATGACCAGCGTCTCATCACTGCGTTCGGCCTGCTCGCGGGCGATGTCGGCGAAGTCACCGCCGCCCATGGCGGTGTAGACGGTGCCTTCGGTCTCTTCGCCCGGGGTGCCGTAGTAGTCGGTGTGCTGGGCTGTCATCGGTAGCTCCTGCGCTCGTCGACCGGCGGGACGGTGGTGCCCTTGTACTCGATGGGGATTCCGCCCAGCGGGTAGTCCTTGCGCTGCGGGTGGCCTACCCAGTCGTCCGGCATCAGGATCCGGGTCAGGTGGGGGTGGCCGTCGAAGATGATGCCGAACATGTCCCAGGTCTCCCGCTCGTGCCAGTCGGCGGCGGGGTAGGTGGCGACCACGCTGGGCACGTGCGGATCCGCGTCGGGGCACGCGGTCTCGACCCGCAACCGACGGTTGTGGGTCATCGACTGCAGGTGATAGACGACGTGCAGTTCGGCACCGGCGGCCTGCGGGTAGTGGACGCCCGAGACGGACGCACAGAACTCGAACCGCAGGAGGGCGTCGTCGCGCAGGGCCCACATCGCTTCGGCGAGCTTCTCGCGCGGGATGTGGAAGGTGAGTTCGCCGTACTCGAACACGACCTTGACGAACGGGTCGGCAACCAGCGTGGCCAGCCGGTCACGCACCGAGTCGTACCAGGATCCGAGGGGTCCGGCGGCGGGAGTCGCCACCACGACCTCGCGGACGATGCGCCCGTAGCCGGAGGTGTCCCCGGTGCCGGCGGACCACATGCCCCGTCGGACGGACATCACGTCCGGGCCGGCCGGCCGGGGCGGCACTCGTCGGGGCTGGGCATCCTCGGGTCCGCCTCGGGGCCGGATCGCGCCCGTGATCGGTCATCGCAGGAGCCCCTTCATCTCGTGCGTGGCGGGGGCCGCCAGCGCGGCCGCCTCAGCGGCCTCGAACGCGGCGATCTCGTTGGCGGCCATCGGCCGCTTCATGACGATGTCCTTGCGGAGCTTCCACATCGCGTCGATCAGCATGTCGGGCCGCGGCGGGCACCCGGGCACGTAGATGTCGACCGGGACCAGGTGGTCGCCGCCCTGGACGATCGCGTAGTTGTTGAACATGCCGCCCGAGGAGGCGCAGACGCCCATCGCCATGACCCACTTGGGGTTCGGCATCTGGTCGTACACCTGGCGCAGAACGGGGGCCATCTTCTGGCTGACCCGGCCGGAAATGATCATCAGGTCGGCCTGGCGCGGGGATGCCCGGAAGACCTCCTGGCCCCACCGTCCGGCGTCGAACCGAGGTGCGCCGTAGGTCATCATCTCGATCGCGCAACACGCGAGCCCGAAAGTGGCCGGCCAGAAGGACGCTTGCCGCATCCAGCCGAAGACGCCCTCCAGCGTGGTCAGCACCACACCCTGGGGGATCTTGTCCTCAATGCCCATTGCTCATCCCTTTCTGGCGCCTCAGTCCCATTCCAGCCCGCCACGTCGCCATACATAGATGTAGGCGATGAAGACGGTCGCCATGAAGAGCACCATCTCGACGAGGGCGAACCAGCCCAATTGGCCGAACGTGACGGCCCACGGGTAGAGGAACACGATCTCGATGTCGAAGACGATGAACAGCATGGCGATGATGTAGTACTTCACCGGGAACCGTCCGCCACCGGCCGGTCCCGGCGTCGGGTCGATCCCGCACTCGTAGGAGTCGTACTTGGCGCGGTTGTAACGCCGCGGGCCGACCACCGAGCTGAGCGCGATGGAAATGGCGAGGAACCCTGCGGCCAGCGCCATGATGCCGAGGATCGGGATGTACGGGCTCATCAACGACCAGACCTTCCGGGAGTTCCTGCCAGATTCGTCATGCTGAGGGTGCCACCTTCGAGAGGGTGGTGAGCACTTTGTCCATCCAATCACCATCACGTGAGTCGTACAGGTGAGCGAGCAACTTCATCGTGAAGCGCATCAGCACCGGTCGGGGCAGCCCGTACTTCGTACACACGTGCATCACCTGGGGGTGTTCGATGAGGGTGACGAAGGCCTGCCCGAGCCGGAAGTAGCCACCCCATTCACCCTTGAGGCGCGAGACGTAGCCCTGCAGAGCCTTCTCGGCGCTGGGCGTGCCGACCCCCCGGAAGTGCGCGTCGATGATCGCGTCCGCGGCCATCTCGGCCGCCTCCATCGCGTAGGCGATGCCCTCGCCGTTGAAGGGGCTCACCATGCCGCCGGCGTCGCCCACCAACAGCAGCCCGCGAGCGTAGGCAGGCTGCCGGTTGAAGCTCATCGGCAACGCCGCGCCCAGGATCGGGCCGACCTGGTTCTCGGGGGTGAAGCCCCACTCCGGCGGGGTGTTGGCCACCCACGCGCTGAACATGTCGCGGTAGTTGAGGTTGGCCGAGATCGAACGGGAACTGACCGTCCCCAGGCCGACGTTGCAGGTGCCGTCCCCCATCCCGAAGATCCACCCGTAGCCGGGCAGGAGGTTGGACTCGCCACGCTTGCCGTCCCACAGTTCCAGCCAGGATTCCATGAAGTCGTCGTTGCTGCGCGGGCTGGTGAAGTAGGTGCGGACGGCGACGCCCATCGGGCGATCCGTCCGCTTCTCCAGCCCCATCGACAGTGCCAACCGGGACGAGTTCCCGTCCGCGGCGATCACGATCGGGGCGCTGAAGCTGCGGCCGTCCTTGGTCGTGACCCCGGTGATGCGGTCGCTGCGCTGATCGATGATGGCCCCGGTGACGGTGGTCTTCTCGAAGAGTCGCGCGCCCCCGGCCACCGCGTGATCGGCCAGGATCTTGTCGAAGTCCCGGCGCGCGCGGACCAGGCCGTAGGGGGGGAATTCGGCGAGTTCGGGCCACAGCAATTCGAACGGCTCATTCCGGCCGCCGTAGACCCGCAGGCCCTTGTTGCGGACCCAGCCGGCCGCCTCGCTGGTGTCGATCCCGAGCCGGATCAGCTGCTTCACCGCGCGGGGGGTCAGGCCGTCACCGCACACCTTGTCGCGCGGGAACGTGCTCTTCTCCAGAACCGCGACGTCAAGGCCGCGTTCGGCGAGATACCGGGCGGCGGTGGAACCGGCCGGACCGGCGCCGACGACGATGACATCGGCCTGCGTCTGCGTCATGGCGGCTGCTCCTGTACTACGCGTCGTCGTGCTGGGACAGTCTAGGGACAATGGCCCTGAGGAGCCATTTCAGGCGCGCGGTGAAGCCCTGCGGGCGAGGGATATCCTGCACGTCGTGACTCTCCACCCACGCGGCCCGCACTGGCGTGCCCGCACGGTCCTCATCGACGACCCGGGACCCCTGGAGGCGTTCCTGCCCGAGAGCGGCGGGCTGGCCTGGTTGCGTCGTGGCGACGGGATGATCGGGCTCGGCGAGGTGGCGCGCTTCGAGGGGGGCACGGCCGGCGACGCCGACCGGTGGTGGGCCGACGTGCGGGCGCGGATCCAGCACGACACCGAACTTCCCGGCGTCGGTGGCTCCGGGCCGGTGGTGTTCGCCTCCTTCGTCTTCGATCCGCAACGGACGGCCCAGCACTCGGTGATGGTGGTGCCCCGCATCGTGGTCGGCCGCCGCCGCGGACGAAGCTGGCTGACCACGATCACTCCCGACGGCGAGGAGGGGCGCCTGCCCGAGCGCAGGCCCGCCCCCGCTGCACCCGCCGGCGTCCGGGTCGTGGGCGCCAACCTGACCCGCCGGGCCTGGGAACAGATCGTGGCCGAGGCGGTCGGCCGGATCGTTTCCGACGCCGGGGGTCTGGACAAGGTCGTGCTCGCGCGAGCCGTGACCGCCCGCGCCGAGCGTCCACTGGCCAGCAACGGGCTGGTCACCACGCTCGCCGCCCGCTACCCCACCTGCTGGACGTACGCCGTGGACGGGCTGGTCGGCGCCTCACCGGAGATGCTGATCCGGTTGGAGGACGGCCTGGCCACCTCCCGCGTGCTCGCGGGGACGATCCGCCGCAACGGCGAGGAGGAGCTCGACCTCAAGCTGGCCCACTCGCTGGCGCGCTCGAGCAAGAACCTGATCGAACACGAACTGGCTGTCGAATCGGTGGCTGCCGCGCTGGCGCCCTTCTGCTCGGGCATGAACGTCCCGGACGCGCCGTACGTCCTGGAACTCCCCAACGTGCTGCACCTGGCCTCCGACGTGACCGCGGTCGCCCAGGCCGGGGTGTCGGTGGTGCGGCTGGCGGCCGAACTGCATCCCAGCGCTGCGGTGTGCGGGACGCCGACCGACACCGCCCGAGCCACGATCGCCGAACTGGAGCAACTGGACCGGGGTCGCTACTCCGGGCCCGTCGGCTGGATGGATGCCAGCGGCGACGGTGAGTTCGCGATCGCGCTGCGGTGCGGCTTGATCGACGAGACCGACCCGCGCTCGATGACGATCTACGCGGGGTGCGGCATCGTGGCCGGCTCGGACCCGGCCGAGGAGTTCGCCGAGACCGAGGCGAAGCTGATTCCCATGCTGGAGGCCCTCGGCTTGCCGGTCGCGGAGAGCCCCTGAGGGCGGCTCCCCCGCAGCCCGGCTCAGTCGGCCTGCAACAGGCCTCGGATGTCGGCCGCATTGAGCGGTGCTGCCAAGGCCGAGCCATCCCCGACGACTTGGGCGAACAGGTCACGCTTGCGGTCCTGCAACGCCACGACCTTCTCCTCGATGGTGTCCTCGCTGACCATCCGGTAGACGTTGACGTTCTTGTCCTGGCCGATCCGGTGCGTCCGGTCGATGGCCTGCAGTTCGGCGGCCGGGTTCCACCACGGGTCGAGGATGAACACGTAGTCGGCCTCGGTGAGGGTGAGGCCGAAACCGCCCGCCTTGAGGCTGATGAGGAAGGCGGGGTCCGTCCCCGTCCGGAACGCGTCGATCCGGGCGGCCCGGTCGCGGGTGCGTCCGTCCAGGTACTGGTAGCCGATCTTCTCGGCGTCCAGCCGGTCTCGCACCAGTCGCAGGAAGCTGGTGAACTGGCTGAAGACCAGGGCCCGGTGCCCCTCGGCCTGGATCTCCTCCAGCAGGTCAACGAGAGTGTCGATCTTCGCCGACTGGGGCGGGAGCCGGGAATCCAGCAAGGCCGGCGACAGACTCAACTGGCGCAGCAGGGTCAGCGAGGCGAGGATGGCGATCCGGTTCTTCTCCAGGTCCCCGACCAGTCCCAGCACCTTCTTGCGTTCGGCGGCCAGGTGCTTGTCGTAGATCCGGCGGTGGGCCGGTGTCAGCGCCACCTTGAGCAACTGCTCGGTCTTGGGTGGCAGTTCGGAGGCCACCGCCTCCTTGGTCCGCCGCAGCATCAGGGGACGGACGCGGCGACGCAGCCGCTCCAAAGCCGTCGGGTCCGCGCCCGATTCGATCGGTCGGCGGTACAACTCGGTGAACACCTCGGGGTTGGCGAACAGGCCGGGGGCGCTGATCGACAGCAGCGACCACAGGTCCATCAGGTTGTTCTCCAACGGCGTTCCGGTGATGGCGAACTTGACCCGCGCCCGCAGCCGCCGGACCGCCTTGTACACCCGGGCCTGCCGGTTCTTCACGAACTGGGCCTCGTCGAGGAAGACCGCCGCCCAGGCGTCCTCGGCGTAGTCGTCCTCCTCCAGCCGGAGCAGCGTGTACGAGGTGACCAGGACGTCGGCCGCCGCCCGCAACTCGGTCAGCGACTCGGGGCGCTTGCGGGCCGTCCGGTCGACGACCACCACGCGCAGCCCCGGCGCGAACCGGGCGGCCTCGCTGGCCCAGGTGCCCAGCACCGAGGTGGGCGCCACCACCAGGACCGGCTGTTCCAGCTCGCCACGCTCAGCGGCCGCCACCACCACCGCCAGCATCTGCAAGGTCTTGCCCAGGCCCATGTCGTCGGCCAGGATCCCGCCCAGCCTGGCCCCCCACAGGAAGCTGAGCCAGCGGAAGCCGTCCTCCTGGTAGCCGCGCAGAGTGGCGTCCAGCCCGGCCGGCAGGGGCACCTGCGGCACCGCGGTGGCATCCAGCAACGCCGACACGGATTCGCGCCAGGCCGTGGACTGCGACGCGACGACTCCCAGTTCGACCAGTTCCTCCCAGAGGCCGGCCTGCTCGGCGCGCAGCCGTAACCGTCCGGAGGGGTCGGGTTGGAGTTGCCGCGCCTCGGTGATCACCCGGCGCAACTGCTCCAGTTCCGGGCGGTCGAGGCTGAACCACGTCCCCGATTCCAGGATCAGGTGGGACTCCCCGCGCGCCAGCGCGGTGAACAGGTCGCGGAAGTCCACCGTCTCGTCGTCGATGGTGATGCGGATGTCGAGGTTGAACCAGTCCGTGACCCCCTGGGCCGGATCGCTGACGGCCAGGCTCACCACCGGCGCCGCCTCGGCGCGGCGATACGTCGGGGCCTCCTCGCTGAGGGTCACCGTCAGGCCGGGCAGTTCCTGGAGCACCGGCAGCCAGTCGGTGACGAAGGCGGCCGACTCGGCTCCCCGCAGATGCGCGTCCGGCACCAACCGGAGCCGTCCCGAGGAATCGGTCCAGATGGCCCACGGCTGCTGGGGAAGGCCCGCGAGCGCCTGTCGCTCCCCGTCGGCGTCGCGGACCGGCGGGTCCTGGGGCGCCGGATTCGCCCCCACCTCCACCACCGACGATCCGGTGACGTAACGGAACCCCCACGTCAGCCGCGTGGCGTGGCCGGGGTCGAAGCGGACCCGCAGCGACACCGTCGGCGGCTCGATCCGGGGCAGCTCGACGTCAGGAGCGACCTCCAGCTCGATGACGCGCCGCAGTGCGGGCAGGAAGCCGGCGGCGAACACCGCCACATCGTCGGCGGGTATCCGCACCCGCGGATGCTGCAACAACATGGACCGCTGGGCTGCGGTGAGCGGGGCGTCGAAGGCCCCCAGCAGCAGGTCGTCGCCGCCGGGCAGGACGACCCCATGCGGCGGCTCCCCGATCAGGTTGCCGTTGACCAGCGACCAACGTCGCCCGTCCGCCTCGACCCGGGACTCCACGACCAGGCCCTCGTCGCCGTCGCGGGTCAGGCCGGCCACCAGCCGGGCCGGCTCCGGCAACAGCCGGACGGGACCCACCCCGGCGGCCGGGACGAAGTCGACCCCGGCAGCCTTGGCCTCGGCCAGCAACGACCACGCCTGCGGTCCCAGTTCCCCGAGATTGAGAACGTCGCTGCGGTACCCGTAGTAGCCATAGCCCTCCGGCACCCGCCGGGTGCGCTTGAGCGCCAGCAGCAGACTCAGGTGGGCCTCGACGTAGCTGCCACCGCCTCGGTCCAGGGCGTCCCAGCTGATCCCCGACTTGACCCAGCGTCCCTGCTTGCCACGCATCAGCGGGCGCAGGGTGACCTGCCCGGTGGAACCGCGGTCGAACTGCAGGGCCAGCGGCGTGCCGGGAACGTCGGCGCGACGCACCTGCTCGGCGACCTGTTCGAGGGCCCGTTGCCAGGACGGGGTGGCGAGCCTCACCCCCGCCTCCCGGGCCGCCCACATCACGGCGACCCCGTGCTTACAGGCGTTTCGGACGGGGCAGGTGCAGGTGGAACTGATCCAGCCCGCTGTCGGTCGGTAGCGAACCACCGTGTGGTAGGTGCGGTAGCCCGACCCGCGGACCTGCGCGTTGAGGACCAGCTCCGGACTGCCACCGCCCTGACTGATGCGGCCGACCCGTCCGGACTCGGCGTACGTCAGGCCGGCCTGCGTGGCGTGGTGCCCGAACTGGCCGAGCAGCAGTTGCTCGGTGACCGCGGCGAGCCAGTCGGGGTCGGGTGCGGTCATGATGGGGGCCAGATTACTGCCACTCACCGCGCCACATCACACGGCCCACCACACTCCCGCCTCCGGCTCCTTCCGCCCGGTTCGCGGCAGCAAGCGTCAGCCGCGGGTCCAAGTGAAGTGCGGCCGCCGCCGGGCCTGGAAGGACGCGATCCCCTCGGGCAGGTCCGGACCCGCGTCCGCCTCGGCCACCCAGGCGTCCACGAGCGACTCCTGGAGGGTCCCGGCGACCAACTCGTCCACGATCTCCTTGGTGGCCTGGATCGTGAGCTGGGACAGCCCGGCGACCTGCCTGGCGACGTGGGCCGCCCTGGCGAACAACAGGTCGCTGCCGACCATCTCGTCGACCAGCCCGATGTGCAGCGCCCGGGTGGCGTCGATGCGGTCCCCGGTGTAGATCAGGTACTTGGTGGCTGCGGCCCCCACCATCGACACCAGCCGGCGGGTCGCCGACAACGGGTAGACGATGCCGAGCTTCGCCGGCGGGACGCCGTAGTGCGATTCACTGCCCGCCAGCCGGATGTCACAGGCGGCAGCCAACTGCAGTCCGCCGCCCAGGCAATGCCCGGCGACAGCGGCGATGACCGGCTTCACGCAACCCGCGATGGCCTCTTCGGCCAGGCTCGGCAGGCCCGAGTTGTGGTGCGCCTGCAGGTCGACGATGTCCGATCCGGCGCAGAAATGGTCGCCCTCGCCCCTCAGGACCACCACCCGCACCGCCGAGTCATCGGACAACTGCCCGAACAGCTCCGCGGCTTGGCGCCACATGTCGGCGGTGAGCGCGTTGAGCTTGCCCGGATTGTCCAGGGTTACCGTCGCCACGTGATTGTCGTAGTGGACGTCCAGCCGTCCCGCCATCGGTGACTCCTTCGCACGAGCCGACGGGCGCCCCGCCGCTGACCTCAGGGTAGGAGCCCGGCGCCCGCGGTGGAGGCGAAACTCGACGACCGGTGCGGGCCGTCCTCAGCGGGCGGGACGGACGATCTTCACCTTCTCCTTGCCGGCGGCCTTGGCCGCTGCCTCCTGGCGCTTCATAGCCTCCTGCTCGGCGGTGAGTTCTGCCATGTTGAACGTGCCACGCAGGAAGACGAAGACGACCCCGGCGATGGCCAAGGACCAGGTCACTGGTTGCTGCAGGATCAACGGCGCGGTGATCAGGATCGCCATGTCGAATCCGCGGACGAGGTTGAACAGCAGGGTCGGGGGCATGGCCCCTGATTCGGTGGCCATCATGGGCACCGCGAAGTCGACCTTCTTGCCCGTCACCCAGCGGACGGCCCCGAAGAGACCCGCCACCCCTGTCACCAGGGCTGTGGCGAACCCGTTGAACAGGCTCCGGTCGGCGCCGGTCTGGGCGATGCCGATGAACGCGGGGGTGGTCGCCACCGCCCACAGCAGCGCCAGGGCCGCCGGGACGGCCATGGCCGCCGTCCGGATCGTCGAGGTCTTGAACGGTAGGGCCCGCGCCAGCCCCCCCGTCCGGGTGAGGACGCGCAGGCTCCCCAGGAACGGCACCAGGGCGATGAACAGGCCGATCGCGCTGATCAGCGGATTGAGCTGGCTCATCCGCAGGGCGTCGCCCGCGTAGGGGACGACGAGGCTCACCGCCAGGGCGATGAACGCCTTCGGGTTGCGCTTCAGGCGCTCCACGTCCCGCCAGATGAGCGCCGTGACCCCGAGACCGCGTCCCTTCGTGGGGCGGACGTGGCCGCGCTCGGCGGCCTCACGCTCGACCAGGATGTCGCGGATCAGCCCGAAGTCGAGAGCGAACATGGCCCCCTGCATGCCGGAGACCAGCGAGCCGCCACTGACCAGCCGGGCGCGTCGGATGCGTTCGAGTCGCTGGCCGGCCGACCGGAGGGCGACCGCCAGTCCGACCCCGGCCGCCACGATGACGCCGACCCCGATCCACCACGCGCTCTGGCTCGCGAGGGCGCCGGTGGCCGGGAGCCAGCCGGCGGCGATCGAGACCACGCCCAGCAGGACGGCCAGTGCCAGGCCCCCGAAGACGCCCAGCAGCAGGCGCACCAGCGTGACCCGCTCCAAGCCCTGCTCAGCGGCGGCCCACGCCATCAGCGCCGAGCTTCCCAGCCCGGCGGCCACCGTCCAGACGAGCAGGCTGGCCACGTCCATACCCACCAGGGCGGCCGACAAGGCGGTCAGGACGGCAGACAGCGCTCCAGCGATCACCACGGGGGTGACCATGCGGCCGCGCAGTAGCCGCCGTCGGCTGATCGGGGCGTCCATCAACCAGAAGCCCTCGGCTGCCGAAGCCAGCACCGGGCCGAAGAGTCGGGCGATGGACAACGTGAAGGCGTAACTCAGGAACACCATGGCGGTCGGCATCAGCAGCCGGGCCGAGGCGCAACTCTGGGTCGAGCAGCCGGCAGCCCCCGATTGCGCGTGAAGCACCACGTTGACGACCATGGCCCCGATCAGCACCACGGTGAAGAGGGCCACGTAACCGTCCTGCAGCACCTCCCAGATGGTTCGGGTGGCCCGCCCGTGCCGCCACACCTTCATCAGGTCGTGGAGTTCCTTCTCGTGCACCGCCAGCGCTGGGGTGTCGGGCAGGAAGTAGAAGCGCTGCTGAAGTTCCGGGACGGGGATGGCAGCCTCGGGCAGCAGCTCGGGAGTCGCCTGCTCGGGTGGGGGCGGTGTGGCCCGGATCAACTTGCGGGACTTCTTGCTCATGAGCGCCTCCGCGTTGGGCTCAGCTCAGGCCTCGACATCGGGCGCCTCCGCCGAGGGCGTCAACCGCACGACCTTGGTGGCGACCGCCCGGACCAGCGTGGGTTCGTGGCTCGCCATCACGATGGCCAGACCGCGTGACCGCTCGGCAGCGAGCCGGGCGGCCAGCCAGGCAACGCCCTCGGTGTCCAGGCGCTGTTCGGGCTCATCAAGGATCAGCAGCTTGCGCGGACGGACGAACGCGGTCGCCAGAGCCAGCCGGCGGCGCTGGCCCGACGACAGGGTGGACGGCAGTTGGCCTGACTGCGGCACCAACTGCACCTCGTGCAGCACCTCGTCCACGGCCGCCTCGGCATCGGCGATGCCGTGCGCCCGGGCCAACAGGTCAAGGTGCTCCACGACGCTGAGATCGGGGAAGAAGTCGAGATCGTCGATCACGGTGGCCACGTCCCGCCGGATCTGGGGGTTGGTCTCGCTGACGGCCACCCCGTCCACCAGGATGCTGCCCTCGTCCGGCTGGTCGGCGCCCACCAGACAGCGCAGCACCGTGGACTTGCCGGCGCCGTTGCGTCCCGTCAGTGCCACCGCCTCGCCGGCGTGGACTTCAAGGTTGAAGCCGTCGACGATGACCACAGGCCCGAAGGCCTTCTTCAGAGCGGTGACCTTGAGCACCGGCGTACGTTTCGCCATGGGCTCGATTGTCCCCCACTTCCCAACGGGTCGCGAACCGGCCACTCAGAGCCCTCCCTCCTCCCCCCTTCCCGCCTCCCCCGCTCCTCCTCCCCCTGTGACTCTGCGCCCCGTCAGTCACTCTGCGCCCCGTCAGTCACTCTGCGCCCCGCCAGTCACCCTGCGCCCCCGTCCGTCACCCCCCCCCTGCGCTCTCCCCTGCGACTCTGCGCCCCGTCAGTCACCCTGCGCCCTCCCCCCCTGCGACTCTGCGCCCCGTCAGTCACTCTGCGCCCTCAATAGCCCGCGCAAAGTCACCCCAGGGGCGCAAGGTCGGGAAGGGACGGGCAAAGTCAGCGCAGGGGCGCAAAGTCGGGAAGGGAGGCGGGTCCTCCGTCCCCGGCGCCCTCACACCTGCCCCATGCCACTCTGCGCCCCGTCAGTCACTCTGCGCCCTCAATAGCCCGCGCAAAGTCACCCCAGGGGCGCAAGGTCGGGAAGGGACGGGCAAAGTCAGCGCAGGGGCGCAAAGTCGGGAAGGGAGGCGGGTCCTCCGTCCCCGGCGCCCTCACACCAGCCCCCTGCCACTCTGCGCCCCGTCAGTCACCCTGCGCCCTCAATAGCCCGCGCAAAGTCACCCCAGGGGCGCAAAGTCGGGAAGGGAGCGGCTAGGAGGACGAGCGACGGGAGGACGAGCGCCGAGGACGACCCAGCCGAGGACGAGCGCCGAGGACGACCCAGCCGAGGACGAGCGCCGAGGACGACCCAGCCGGGCACGAGCCCAGGGCCCGAGGAGCCCGAGCCCGAGGCCGAGGACGGCGGACGGGGTTAGGGGGTGTGGGTGGCGCGTGGCAGGCTAGGGACGTGGAGAAGAGTGAAGCCCGGGCCACCTTGGAGCGCCGCCGCACCGAGGTCGCGGCGATGTTCGACCAGGTGGCGTCGCGCTACGACGTGATGAACGACCTGCTCTCGCTCGGGCAGGACCGACACTGGCGGGCCGAGACGGTCGCGGCGATCGATCCGCGGCGCAGCCAGCGCATCCTCGACCTGGCCGCCGGCACCGGAACGTCGTCCGTCCCGTTCGCCGACAAGGGGGCGGTGGTCGTCCCGACCGATCTCAGTCTCGGGATGCTCACCGTCGGCAAGAGCAAGCACCCGGAACTGCCCTTCGTCAACGCCGACGCGCTCGCGCTGCCCTTTGCCGACCATGCCTTCGACGCGGTCACCATCTCGTTCGGGCTGCGCAACGTCGAGGACACGCCTGCCGCCCTTGCCGAGCTGCGCCGGGTGACCCGGCCCGGGGGCCGGATCGTGATCTGCGAGTTCTCGACCCCCACGTGGACGCCATTCCGCAGCGTCTATCACCGCTACCTGGTGACCGCCCTGCCCAAGGTTGCCGCGCTCGGTTCGTCCAATCCCGCGGCCTACGACTATCTCGGCGAGTCGATTCGGGACTGGCCGGACCAGCGGTCGCTGGCCGACCTGATGTCGGCCGCCGGGTGGAAGGGCGTCGGCTGGAAGAACCTTTCGGGGGGCATCGTCGCCCTGCACCGAGCTCACGCCTGATGCTGACGCTGGACCCTTACGCCGCCCGCAGCTGTCCGGTCAAGACCCACAACCTGTTCCGGCCCGGGTTGGAGCGTCCGGACCCACGCCCCACCCTGTTCGCCAACCGCGGGGGGCCCGAGTTCGTGGCCAGGATCCTGGACCGCATCGCCGCGGGCACCGGCAGCGTCGTCGACCTCCGACCGCTGAGAGACCAACCGTCCCAGGTCCAGGTCGAAGCCACCCTCGCCGCCCTCGATTCAAGGGCGGACGTGGTGATCGGCGGGCTGCTTCCCCGCGACGAGCAGGGCCATCGCTCGGGCCGCCCCGACCTGCTGGTCCGCGAATCAACGGGATATCTGCCGGGCATGGTGAAGTCCCAGAAGCTGCTGGATCCCCGCCGCGACGACACCCCGCTGGTGGCCTCCCCTGTGGACGACCTGCAGCGGCGGGAGGTGCGACAGGGATTCCGGTATCGCTGGCATTGGCGCTACCAGAACGTGCTCCAACTCGCGCACTTCCACCGGATGCTGTCCGCGATGGGCGTCGGTGCGACGGGGACGCCGTGGGCGCTCGCGATCGGCACGGACGAGGTGGACGGCGCCCCCGGGCCGGCGATCTGGCTCGACCTGAGCGAACTGGCGGTCCCCCCGGCCGGCGGGACCGCCGAGCCGTGCGAGACCTCCGTGTCAGCCTTGCAGCGCTACGACGACGAGTTCGCACTGCGACTGCGGATCGCCGAGAGCGCCGGCCTGCTGGCTCCCGACGAGCCGGCTGTGATACCTCCGGTGGTCACCGGGGAGTGCAATTGGTGCCCCTGGTGGGAGGTCTGTCGTCCTCAGCTCGACGACGACGACCTCAGCCTGCGGATCAGCAAGTCACCGCTGGACAGCCACGAGATCACGGCTCTGCGCCGGGCCGGGATCGTCACGGTGAGCGACCTGGCCAGCGCGGACCTGGAGCAGCTGCTCCCTACCTACCTGCCCCAGGTGGGTCACCGGTTGGGCGCTGAGGACCGGCTGCGGCTGGCGCAGCGGCGCTCAGTGCTGCTGCGCGATGGCGTCCACCTCGAGCGGACGGGCGAGGACGCCATCGACGTCCCGGCGGCAGCCCTGGAGATCGACATCGACATCGAGACCTCGTGGGACGACCGGGTGTACCTGTGGGGCTTCTGGGTCTCCGATCCGGCCACCGGCGAACTCGGCTACCGGCACTTCTCCGACTTCTCCGCCCTGGACGCGGCCAGCGAGGCGGCACTGGCGGTCGAAGCGTTGGGCTGGCTGCGCGAGCGGGTGTCGCACGGCGACGCGCTGGTCTACCACTATTCCGACTACGAGGTGATCCGGATCGCGCGGTTGGCCGCGGCGACCGACCATCCGGTGCTGACCTGGGCGGTGGAGTACGCCCGTGCCAATTTCGTGGACCTCTTCGGGATCGTGCGGACGAACTTCTTCGGCACCAACGGCCTGGGCCTGAAGGTGGTGGCCACTCACGGAGCCGGGTTCGCCTGGCGCGACGAGGATCCCGGCGGCCTGAACAGCATGCACTGGTTCGCCGACGCCGTCGGCGGGGCCACCCCCGAACTCCGCGAGCAGGCCCGGACGCGCGTCCTGGAATACAACGAGGACGACGTCCAGGCCACCTGGCAACTCCGGCGCTGGCTCCGCTCGTTCGGCTGAGGGCGACGTGCCCTTCGCCCCGGGGTTCCCCCCCCTGCGCGAGATCCGGGGCGGGGGGTGGGTGTCGGTTGCGTGTCCGGCTGGGCAGGAGGCCGGCCGGATCAACCGCCGCATGCTCGCTCGCATCCAGGCCGAGCTCGGGGCCTAGCGTTCCAGGCAGGTGAGGCCCGCTGGCTCCGTCCCCCACGGGGCCGGCGTGCTAGCCTCACCGGAAGTCCACGGCTTTGAGGAGGCCCCAATGCAGCGGCGACTCGCACGAGGGTGGGGCTGGGTGATCGGGACCGTGTTGGTGACTGTCCTGTGGGCCCCGAGCGCGCAGGCCGAAACCCCGGCCGACGCAGGCGGAGATCCGGTGCTCGGGTGGGTGATGGTGATCGTGGGCAGTGCGGCCGCGATCGGCGCCTTCATCTACATGGCGGTGAAGAAGCGTTCCATGCCCCCTCCGGTGGACGGGGATCTGGTCCGGCTCAAGCGCCACTGACCCGTCCGCGGCCTCGTGCCGTTCTTGGGGACCGCCAGGCCTTACGTGCTGTAGACGGTGATGTCGAACTTGTACCGGTCGTAGCGATAGCAGTGGTCGCCGAACTCCACCGGATGCCCGGCTGCATCATAGGCGCGACGCGACATCGTCAGCACCGGGTCATTCTTGTCCAGCTGCAGCAGGCGGCGCTCCTCGGCCACCGCCGGACGCGCTCCGATGGTCTGGTGGGCCACTGCGGGGACGTGGCCGCGGGAGCGCAGCAGCGCGTACAGGCCCTTCTCGTTGAGGCCTTCTGCGGTCACGTCGGCGAAGCTGGGTGCCAGCCAGTTCTTCAGGATGGCCATCGGGCCTTCGGGCACCGAACGCAACCGCTCGATGTAGACCAGCGGCGTCTCCTTGGGCAGGCCCAGGACCTGGGAAGCGCGCTGATCGACGTAGTCGGTGACCAACTGCAGGATCTCCGTCGTGGGAGTTCGTCCGCCATTGGCCAGGTCGTCGTAGAGGCTGGTCAGTTCATTGCGGCGGTGGATGACCTCCTGGGCCACGGTGGTCCCGATGCCCCGGCGTCGCACCAGCAGCCCGCGGGTGACCAACTCGACGATCGCCCGCCGGACGGTGGGGCGCGACAGGTCGAGGCGATCGGCTAGGGACAGTTCATTCTCGAAGGAGTCTCCAGGCTTCAACACGCCGTCATCGATCGACTTCGCCAACTGCTCAGCCAGCTGATGATAGAGCGGCACCGGGCTGCTGCGATCGATGGAGACCGGGATCTGAATGGTCATGACGTGCAGGATAACCTAATCTCCAATCAAACAATATAGCTTATTGTCCTAACAAATCTTGACAAGGCGGCTTTGCAGCGGCATGCTGAACCCATGGTCCAGCGCTACGACGTGGTATGCATCGGACGGGTCGGTGTCGACATTTACCCGATGCAGATCGGTGTGCCCCTGGAGGAAGTCACCACCTTCGGGAAGTTCCTTGGTGGCAGCGCCGCCAATGTCGCGGTAGCGGCTGCCCGCTACGGTCACTCGTCCACCCTCATCACCCGCACGGGGAATGATCCTTTCGGGCGTTTCGTGCGGCTCAAGCTGGCTGAACTCGGCGTCTCCACCGAGCACGTCGGCACCGACAAGTGGCTCCCCACGCCGGTGACCTTCTGTGAGATCTTCCCCCCCGATGATTTCCCGCTCTACTTCTACCGCTACCCCCAGGCCCCGGACCTGCGGATCGAGATCGACGACCTGCCGCTGGCCGAGATCGTCGAGGCGAGGGTCTACTGGGCGACCCTGACCGGCCTGTCGGCTGAGCCGAGCCGGCAGTCCCACGCGGCCGCCTGGCAGCTGCGGGCCCGTCGTCCACACACCATCATCGACCTGGATTACCGTCCGAACTTCTGGACCGACGAGGCCGAAGCCACCCGGCAGGCGGAACGCGCGCTCGCCCAATGCACGGTGGCCATCGGCAACCGTGAGGAGTGCCGGGTGGCGGTGGGGGAGACCGAGCCGAAGCGGGCCGCGGCCGCGCTGCTGGAGCGCGGGATCGAACTGGCGATCGTGAAGCAGGGCCCCCGCGGGGTGCTGGCCATGACTGCTGACGAAGAGGTCGAAGTGCCCCCGGTGATGGTCGAGGTGATCAACGGACTCGGTGCCGGCGACGCTTTCGGCGGGGCGGTGTGTCACGGGTTGTTGCAGGGCTGGGACCTGCGCCGCCTCCTCAGCTTCGCCAACGCTGCCGGAGCCCTCGTGGCTTCACGGCTGGAATGCTCGACGGCGATGCCGACCGAGGCCGAGGTCTTCGAACTCCAAGCCGGTCGCTGATGGGCAGCGGGGTATTCAGCGACCTGACCCGACGCCGGTTGCGTTCGCCGGGCGCTGTCGCGCAGGCCTGGGCCGCACGCACGCGGGGTACGATTCCCGCCGATGACCGCATGATGATCATCGCCGCGGATCACCCGGCCCGTGGGGCGCTGGGGGTTGGCGCCGACGCGACGGCGATGGCCTCGCGTCCCGAGTTGCTGGAACGACTGGCCGTCACGATCACCCGTCCGGGGGTGGACGGGGTGCTGGGCACCGCCGACATCCTCGAGGACCTGCTGATGGCGGGCCTGTTGGAGGGCAAGTTGGTCTTCGGGTCCATGAACCGGGGCGGCCTGCAGGGCGCCGAGTTCGAGTTCGACGATCGCTGGACGGGCTACGACGCGGCCACCCTGGCCGCCCACGGCCTCGACGGCGGCTCGACACCATCGCGCTCGGAGTACTGGTTCGCCAGGAACTTCACCACAGCTTGGGCGACGGTCAGGCGGACGGTCTGGGTCATCAATGACTCCTCGATCGAGTTATAGCTGGTGGGTGACGGACTCAGGCCGGGATCAGGATGTCACGCACGATCTGGTCGAGTTCCTCGTCGGCTCCGAGGAACTGGCGCAGGGTCTTGCGGGTGGCGCTGAAGGACTCGAACTCCTCGGGGGCCATCCCGTCCACGTCGTAGGCCTTGCGGAAATCGGGCATCTGGGCGTACATGGTGTCGATGATGGTCTGATCGACAGCGAGGTGCATGCGGTCCTCGCCCATCAGCTCGCTGGCCTGGATGCGCTTCTGCCAGCCGAACGGCGGGGAGATGACGACGTTGCCGCCCACGAACTCGCTCCAGTGCATGGAGTTGCGGAAGGCGGCCGACAGCAGCCGGGAGCGCAGGCCACGAGCCTCGAACTCGGCGTAGGCCTTCTTGAACACGGCCACACCGGCCCATTCGAGGTAGCCCGGGTCGAAGACCAGCTTGTCCTTGGCGTAGGCGGCCTTCATGGCGTCGTCGGTGCGTCCGACCATGATGGTGACGACGGGGCCCATGGTGGAGATGTCCAGGCCCTCGGCCTCGCGGCGCTTCAGGCCGCGCTCGATGGCCTCACCGGTGGCGACGGCCTGGGCGACCGTGAACGAGACGGTCACGTTGATGCTGACGCCACGGTAGGTCGCGTCCTCGATGGCCTCGGTCCCGGTCTTGGTGGCGGGGATCTTCACGATGATGTTCTTGGCCAGGGAGCTGAAGTACGCGGCCTGGTCGGCCAGCTTCTTGGCGCTCCGCATCAGGCGGGGGTCGGTCTGCATCGACAGCCGACCGTTGATGCCCTGGTACTTCTCGAAGGCGGGCTCCAGCAGCTTCGCTGCCTCCAGGGATACCTCTTCGACGACCTTCCAGCCGATCTCGGACTCGCTGGCCTCCGGCATCTCAACGGCCAACTCCTTGATCCGGGCGGACCAGCGCGGCAGGTCGGCGCGGATGGCGGCCAGGGCGATCACCGGGTTGCAGGTCGCACCCACCGCCCCGTACGAGATGGACTCGGCGAGCTCCTTGGGATCGGAGGAGTCGTTCCACAGCACGGACGGGCCGCGTGCGGCCATCGTGCCCAGGGGGGTCGTGGTATCTGTCATCGGTGAAACCTCTTCGTCGAGGCACGTCGTGCCGGGGAGTTGATCGAACAGTCCTATTCAATACCCGGTGGGAACGGAAGTCAACAGAATGTCCTTACATGATCGGGAACGCGCACGCGTTGAGGGCCTCCATCAGCCCGCGCCGGTGTTCCCGGTCCACGCTGACCGCCACCACCTCGACCCCTCTCACGGGTGATGCCACCACCTCGGCCAACGCCTCAAGGCTCTCGACGCGACGGGCGGGCACGCCGTAGCCCCGGGCCAGGGCCACCACGTCCACCCCCGGATCGGTGGCGAACACCCGCTCGAAGACACCCGCAAACCGCTCCTGGCCGTACTCCAGGGTCGCGAAGATGCTGCCCCCGGAATCGTCGGCCACCACGATCCGGACGTCCGGGGTCGGCTCGGTGGGCCCGATGGCCAGGGCGTTCGCGTCATGAAGGAAGGTCAGGTCACCACAGAGCACGGTCAGCGGCTCCTTTCGGGCCAGTGCGATGCCGAACGCCGTGGCCAGCGTCCCGTCGATGCCGGCCAGGCCGCGGTTGGCAAAGACCGGTCCCGCCGCGGCGGAGAGCGGGGCCAGGTCGGCGTCCCGGATCGGGTTCGAACTGCCGAGCAGCCAGGCCCCGCTGCCGACCGCGGCGGCCACGGTGGCCGCCACCTGCGGCCCGCTCACCGCCTGCTGGGCGACGAGCACGGCGTCCACCCGGTCTCCGCAGGCCCGGTCGGCCCGCTGCCAGGTGTCCAGCCAGTCCGGGTCGCCGGGGGGCAACTCGACGGCGCCGACGAAGCGGTGGACGCGGCGGCCAGGGTCGGGTAGCTGCGGCCCGGCACCCACCACGACGATGTCGACGTCCGGGCGCGACAGCAGCGCCGACACCGGCCGCGACAAGGTCGGACGTCCGAAGACCAGCACCCGCTGCACCTGCGCGGCCAGGTCCCCGCCGAGCAGCAGCCGTCCACAGCGGACCGCGTTCGGGCCCCGGCGGGCGTTGCTGCTCGGCTCAGCCACCAGCGGGGCGCCGCCGGCTTCGGCCACCTGCCGGGCCACCGCGCCCTCAGCCGGGCTCGCGTCGCCGCAGACCACGATGGTGCGGTGCCCGGCGGACAGCCGCGTCGGCAGGGCCCGGCCCGGGCCGGTGTGGATGACCTCGTGGACGCTGGGCGGCAGCGGCGTCGACTCCCCCACCAGCGGGACGCCGAGCGCCACATTGAGGTGCGCGGGCCCCGGGTTCCGGGACGCCCCACCCACGGCGGCGAGGACGGCGCGGGCCGCCTGGGCCGTCCACGACTGCGGGGAGGCGGCGGCTTCCACCTGGGCCTGGTAGCGAACGAAGCCGCCGAACAGCCGCTGCTGGTCGGTCGTCTGGTTGGCCCCGAAGCCCACCAGTTCGAGCGGACGGTCGGCGCTGACGACCAGCAGCGGGACGCCGGCGTGGTGGGCCTCCATGACCGCCGGCAGCAGGTTGCCGACCGCCGTCCCGGACGTGGTGACGACCGGAACGCAACGCCCCGACCCTTTCGCCAGGCCGAGGGCGAGGAAGCCGGCGGAACGCTCGTCGATGCGGACGTGCAGCCGCAGTTCGCCGCGCGCGTCGGCGGCCACGGCGGCCAGCGCCAGCGGGGCACTGCGGGAGCCGGGCGCGAGGACGAGGTCGGTGACCCCCTGGGCGCAGAACTGGGCAATCAGCGCCACCGCGCACGAGGCGGAGTCAGTCATCGGGTCCTCCAGGGGCCTCGGGCAGGCCGGCGAGCCGTTCCCGCCAGAGTGCCTGCGTGGCCGGGTCGGCAAGCCAGGTGGCCGGGTCGGCCACCTCGATCGGACGGACGGGCAGTTCCCCGTCGACAGCCACCAACGGGTCGGCGGTGACGTCCCCGGTGAACAGAGCGGCGGTGTTCAGCCCGCAGGCGTACGGCAGTTCGGGCAGGCAGGCGGCCAAGGCCACCCCCGCCCGCAGCCCGACCGAACTCTCCAGCGCCGAGGACACGACGACCGGCAGCCCCAGCCGCTCCGCGAGCTCCAGGCAGCGTCGCACCCCGCCGAGGGGCTGCACCTTGAGGACGGCGATATCGGCCGCCTCCAGGGCGACCACCCGCTCCGGGTCACCGCTGCGCCGGATGGACTCGTCCGCCGCGATCGGCACCTGCACCCCGCGCCTGGCCAGGCTGCGGCGCAACTCGGCGAGTTCCTCGGTGGTGGCACACGGCTGCTCGGCGTATTCCAGGTCGAACCGGGAGAGCTCCCGCAGGTGCAGGAGCGCCTGGTCCACCGTCCAGGCACCGTTGGCGTCCACGCGCAGCCGTCCCTGCGGGCCCAGCGCGTCCCGGACGGCTTCCAGGCGGGCCACATCGTCGGCGAACGGCTGCCCGGGTTCGGCGACCTTCACCTTGGCCGTCCGGCACCCGGACTCGGTGACCAGCCGGTGGGCCGTGGTGGGATCCGTCGCGGGCACGGTGACGTTGACGGGCACCCGATCCCGCACCGGCGCCGGGAAGCCCTGGGTGGCCGCTTCGAGGCTCGCCTGCCACCAGGTGTCGATCTCGGGACGCCGATACTCCAGGAACGGGCTCCATTCGGCCCAGCCGGCCGGTCCCCGCAGCAGCACACCGTGCCGGGTCTGCAGCCCGCGGAACCGGTGGCGCAGGCCGAGGGCGTACACGCCGACGACCTGGATCCCCTGAGCCTGGGTCATACGGCGATCACAAGCCCGATGAAGAGCCCGGCGGCGCAGGCAAGCTGAGCCAGGCCGATGTTCTTGAGGACGCCGATCAGCTCGCGCCCGTTGACCCCGCGCAGCACCTGCCTGGTGGGTCCGACCAGCAGCACCACCATCAGCAGCCCGAGCAGCGCCCACCAGCTGCTGGTGGCGGCAGCGCCGATGACCGCGACGCCGGCCAGCAGCACCAGCGCGAGGAAGAACCGCCGGGTGCCGCGGTCTCCCAGCCGGGTCGCCAGGGTGCGTTTGCCGACCTGGGCGTCACCGGCCAGGTCCCGCAGGTTGTTGGCGACCAGGATGGCGCAGGCGAGCGCACCGATGGCGATGGCGGCCCACCAGGCTTCCCGGGGTACCCACCCGAGCTGGATGTAGGCCGTCCCGGTGACCGCGACGAGCCCGAAGAAGATGAAGACGAACACCTCGCCGAGGCCCAGATACCCGTAGGGGTGGCGACCCCCGGTGTAGTACCAGGCGGCGGCGATCGCGGCGGCTCCGACGGCCAGCAGCCACCAGTGACCGGTCAGCGCCACGATGACCAGCCCGGCCAGCGCTGCCAGGGCGAAACTGCCCAGCGCGGCCGCTTTGACCTGCCCCGGCGTGGCCGCTCCGGAACCGACCAGTCGCTGCGGCCCGACGCGCAGGGCATCGGTTCCGCGGATCCCGTCGGAGTAGTCGTTGGCGAAGTTGACCCCGATCTGGAGGGCGAGGGACACCAGCATCGCCAGGCCGGCCAGAGCCGGCGCGAAGCCTCCCTCGAAAGCGGCTACTCCGCTGCCGGCGACCACCGGCGCCACCGCCGCGGGCAGGGTCCGGGGACGGGCACCCTCGACCCACTCAGCCAGCGTCGCCATCTCAGCCCTTCGGTTCCCAGCCGCGCTGCAACGCGACGCGGTCGATCTTGCCAGTCGAGGTGTACGCCAGCCGAGCCACTCGCCGCAACTCCCGCGGCAGCGCCGCCGGGCCCAGCCGCGACCGGAGCCGATCCACAACGCCTTCCAGCTCCAAGGCGGACGTGGTGACGGCGACCACCCGCTGGCCCCAGCGTTCGTCCGGGACGGCCAGCATGACGACACCCCCCTGCTCGGGGGCGCCGAATTCGTCGTCACAGGCCCGCTGTGCTTCGGCGAGATCGACGTTGACGCCGCCGCTGATCACCACGTCGTCCACCCGTCCCAGGACTTCGAGTCGACCATCGATCCAGCGTCCACGATCCCGGGTGCGGACGCTGTCCCCGTGCAGAACGGCCGCCGTCGCCGCCGGGTCGAACCGGTAGCCGCTGAACACCATCGGCCCGGCCAGCGTGATCCGCTCGCCGTCCAGCCCGACCCGCACCCCGGTCAGGGGGACGCCGTCGTAGACGCAGCCCCCGCAGGTCTCGGCCATGCCGTAGGTGGTGACCAGGGTGATCCCGGCCTGGCGGGCGCGCATCAGCAGGGAGTCGCTGACCGCCGACCCGCCCACCAGGACGGCGGCGTACCCGGCCAGTCGCTCGGCAAGGCCGGGGGTATCGAGCGATCGGAACAATTGCGCTCCCACGACGGACAGGTAACAGCGTCTGGTCGGTTCGGGCAGGTCGGTCAGGTCGCTGCGAGCGAAGTGGACGGTGCGCTGCGCGACCACCGCCCGGGCCACCGTCATCATCCCGGCGACATGCTGGACGGGTAGCGCACACACCCAGTCACCCGGGCCGCCGAGCCGCTCGTGGGTGGCCTGCGCCGAGGCCCGAACCGCTGCCGCCGACAGCATCACCGTCCGCGGCGAACCGGTGGAACCTGAGGTCGCCACCAGCACGCCGCCGGCCGGCAACTCCGGCACCTGCCGCTCAGTGACCGACGGACCCCCACCGGTGGCCGGCTGCGGAGCGACAACACTCTCACCGGCCAGCGCCCGCGCCAGGGCCGCAGGCAGATCGGCGGCGCGCGCGAGGGTCAGGTCCACCACCACACGATACGAGCACCCCCCGGGTACATTGGCAGCCATGGGAAGGGTCCTGCCGTTCGTGATCGTCGCGATGCTGATGATTTATTGCATCGTCGAGGTCGCGCAGGCTGATCCCGTCCGGGTGCGGCTGATGCCACGGTGGTTGTGGGCGGTCAGCGTGATCCTGCTCCCGGGGATCGGCGCGCTGGCGTGGCTGGTCTTCGGCAGGCCGTCCGCCGGCAGCTCAGGGGGCCCGAAGAGCCGTCCCCGAGCCCCGGACGACGACCCCGATTTCCTGCGGGGGCTGTGAGCCCGTCCACCCACCCCTGGTGGGAGCCAAGGCCGAATCTGAGCTAACGCTGAGATTCCTCCTTATGGCACACTCAGCCCGTGCGTCGCTCAGGCTTGAACCGGTTCCTCGTCACGATGCTAAGCATCGTGGTGGGCGCCAGTGTCAGCCTGGCCGTCGTCCGTGGAAGTGATGCTGCGCTGGCCGCTCCCGGCACCCCGATCACGGCTCCCGAGGGGGCCACCGCTCCCCGAGCTGATCTTGACGTCGCCGGGCTGCTGGCCCAGCGCACCGCCCAGTTGGTGCGCCGCACCACGGCCATCACCGTCCACAACGCGGCGCTTGAAGCGATCGAGCAGGCCCGGATCGCTGAACTCGGTTACGACCCGGCCCTCACCGATCCGCGGGACATCGCCCGGTCGATGATGCTCACCAAGTACGGCTGGGGCGATGCTCAGTTCGCCTGCTACGACCACATCATCATGCGGGAGAGCCGCTGGATCGTGACGGCCGACAACCCCCACTCCAGCGCCTACGGCATTCCCCAGGCGCTGCCCGGCAGCAAGATGGCCTCCGCCGGCGCCGACTGGCGGACGAACGCCGCCACCCAGATCCGTTGGGGCCTCGGCTACGTCAAGGCCCGCTTCGGCACTCCCTGCTCGGCGTGGTCCTTCAAGGCCGCCCACGGCTGGTACTGAGCTCCCCGCGTCCCCCACCCGGGGTTCGGACGACGTTCCGTCGCCGAGCTGCGCTACCCCGGGCCTCCCCCTGGTTACAGGCTCCAGTCCACCAGGTGCTGGGCGTCGTATTCGCCCCCGGGCCACACCGCGCGGATGATCCCCGCGGCGGCCAGAGCCTTCCGGCAGCCCGGGCACGGCGGATCGGTGATGTAGGCCGTCGCGCCCTTGGTGTCCCGGGTCGCGAACAGGAGGGCGTTCACCTCGGCGTGGATGGCGATGCAGAACCCGGGGGTCCCCGGACGGTCGTAATCGCCCAGGCCCGGCACCTCGTCGTACCCCAGCCGCCCCCGGGGGCAGGCGCCCTCCAGGCAGTCGGGCAGCCCTGAGGCGGCGCCGTTGTAGCCGGTGGCGATGATCCGCCGCTCATGAACGAGGACCGCCCCGACCCGGCGCCGCGTGCACTTGGCGCGGGTCGCCACCGCGGTGGCGATCCCCAAGAAGTACTCGTCCCAGCCGGGGACCGGCACGGGGGGTGTCTGCGTCATGCCGCTCAGCGTAACTCCGACCGGGACCCGGCTGAACAATCGCCTTCCTTGGTGGGCCGGCGAAGGCGGCGGGCCCGCCCAGCCACGCCAAGGGAGCAGGCTCTGGTGTACCGAACCCGGCGGGCCCGGAGGCGTCTCAGCTCGCCAGCACCTCCGGGGCCGTGGCCGCCGTCACATCAGCCGTCTTGGTGAGCAACCCCTTGGCCAGCATGAAGTCCGCCATCGCCTGCCACTGCGCCAGGTCGAGGGAGCCGTCGGCCTTGCCTTCGGGGGTCAGCATCACGGTCAGGGTGGCGGTCAGGGTCGCGCGGGCGGCGCTGAGCGCCGGTTCGACCCCAAGCCCCGGCACCTGGTCGGCTGAGATCGTCAACGCCCGTTCGGGGTCCGCGGCCGTCGAGGAGATCCCGGACACCATGGCCTTCGCCACCCCTTGAGCAACGGCGGGATGAGCGGTCAGGAAGTCCCGGGTGGTGAGCAGGCTGATGCTGACCAGCGGCGGCTCACCCTCCTTGGTCAGCGGGAGGGCCCGGACCGCCACCTTGGCGAGCCCGAACTGCACCAGGTCGTTGTTGCTGAAGCCAACCACGGCGTCCACCTTGCCGGTGGTCAGCGCGGCCTGCTGGGTGTAGCCGACCTCGACGATGTCGACGTCCTTCTCGGTCAGACCGGCGCTGGACAGCGCCACCAGCAGCCCGAACCAGGATTCGCCGTAGCGACCGGGGACGCCGATGCGCTTGCCCTTCAAGCCGGCCAGGGAGTCGATCGGCCCGGATTCCTTGGCGATGATCTGGACGGGGTAGCTGCGGTAGTAGGTGGCGATCGCCACCAGGTCGATCCCCTGTTCGCGAGCTTGCAGGGCCTCGTCCCCCCCGGCGATCACGAAGTCCTCCTGGCCTGCGGCGATGGCGGTGAACAGCCCCTCGCTGGCGCCGTGGTGGCGCAGCGTCGCGGCGACGCCGTTGGCTGCGAACAGCCCGTCCGCCTCGGCGACGTAGAACGGCGCGAACTGGACGTTGGGGATGTAGCTCAGGCCGATCCGGGCGGCCGTCAGGGAGGGGGTGGCGGACGGGGTCGCGGTGACGGACGGGGTCGGGGCGGCGGCGGGGGCGGCACAGCCGGCCAGCAGCAGCGTGCCGACAAGCACGGCGAGCAACTTGCGCATCAGGTTCCTTCGTTCAGGTGGTCAGGGCTTCGATGGTCTGGGAACGGCGCTCCCAGGTGTAGATCAGGCTGTAGAGGCCGGCGGCCACCGCGCACAGCACGGTGAGCGTGGCGAACATGCCGGCGGTGTCGACGGCGTCGCGCTGGACGGTGAGCACCATGCCGAGGCCGCGACCGCCCATCACCATCTCGCCGACCACGGCGCCCGTGATCGACAAGGTGAAACCGTTACGCAGCCCGGCCAGGACGGCGGGCCACGCCAGGGGCAGTTCGATGTCGGTGAGCAGGTGCCAGGAGCCGGCCCCGTCGATGCGGGCCGCCTTCAGGACGTCGCCGTCGACGTGGCGCAGCCCGAGCACGCTGGAGACCAGGATGGGGAAGAACACCATCAGCGAGCAGAGCACGACCACGGCCCACCAGCCGTACCCGATCCACAACACCAGCAGCGGGGCGAGGGCGATCGCCGGGATCGCCTGGGTGGCCCCGAGGAAGGGCTGGACGGCGGCCCGGAACCACCCCAGGCGGTGGATCGCCACCGCCAGGGGTAGCGCGACCAGGGCGCCGACCACGCAGCCGCCGAGCGCCTCGGCCAGCGTGACGCCCAGGTAGGGCAGCAGCGCGCCACTCGCCAGGTCGGCGACCAACCGGGCGGCGACCTGGCTGGGCGCCGGCAGCAGGTAGGACGGGATGGCGCTCAGGTTGGTGGTCAGGCCCCAGCCGAGCAGCAACGCGGCAGCCAGCAGCACGGGGGCTACAACCCCGGTGCCACGCCATGGCTGTCGCTGTCTCATCCACCATCCTCCGGTCCACTCGTGGGCCCGGGGCATGGTTGTGGGTAGGCAAGGCTCAGGGGCGGCGCAAGCGCCGTCCGAACCCGTGCTGCCTCCCCTCCGGACTTTCACCGTCGGTCCTGGAGTTCCACCAGGTCAACCGTCCTCGCTGGGCGAGGCCGGGTCGCGGACTGTCACCGCCGGTTCGGAATTACACCGACCCCGGAGCACGTTCCCCTGCAGTCTAGTACCGCTGGATGCCGGCGGCGTGTCGGGTTCGGTGGCTGGGAGACACCCTGTGGTGCAGCAGACTGGGTCCCGCACACGCGCCGGCCCGGGCCGCCAGGAAAGGACACCCAGCATGCGGATCGCCATCCCGAGTGAGATCAAGAACCATGAGTATCGCGTCGCGATCACCCCGGTGGGGGTCGCCGAACTGGTCGGCCACGGCCACCAGGTGTTCATCGAAGCGGGCGCGGGCCTCGGCTCGTCCATCACCGATGCGGAGTTCGTCGCCCAGGGCGCCACGATCCTGCCCGACGCGGATTCGACCTGGGCGGCCGGCGAGCTGGTCATGAAGGTCAAGGAGCCGGTCGCCGCCGAGTACCACCGGCTGCGCGAGGACCTGGTGCTGTTCACCTACCTGCACCTGGCCGCCGACCGTCCCGGCCTGGACGCACTGCTGGCCGCGGGCACGACCGCGGTGGCCTACGAGACCGTCCAACTCCCCTCCGGTCTGCTGCCGCTGCTCTACCCGATGTCCGAGGTGGCCGGTTGCCTGGCCCCCCAGGTGGGGGCCCACGCGATGATGAAGGCGCAGGGCGGCCGCGGGGTGTTGATGGGGTGCGTCGGCGGCGTCGCCAACGCCAAGGTCGTCGTGCTCGGCGGTGGCGTGGCCGGCCAGAACGCGGCGAACGTCGCTCTCGGCATGGGGGCGGACGTGACGATCCTCGACACCGACCTGGACAAGCTGAGGCTCAGCTTCTGGCGCTACGACAACCGGGTGCACCAGATCGTGTCCTCCCGGCTGAGCATCCGCGAGCAGGTGCTGAACGCCGACATGGTCATCGGGACGGTGCTGATCCCCGGCGCGAAGGCTCCCAAGCTGGTCACCAACGAACTGGTCGCCCAGATGAAGCCGGGCTCGGTGCTGGTGGACGTGGCCATCGACCAGGGCGGTTGCTTCGAGGACTCCCACCCCACCACGCACGACGATCCGACGTTCATGGTGCACGACTCGGTGTTCTACTGCGTCGCAAACATGCCCGGCGCGGTGCCGAATACCTCGACGTGGGCGCTCACCAACGCCACTCTCCCCTATGCCGTCGCGTTGGCCGACAAGGGGTGGAAGCGGGCGCTGAAAGAGAACCGGGCGCTCGCGCTGGGCCTCAACACCACCGGCGGCCAGATCACGTACGCCGGCGTTGCCGACGCCTTCGGCTTGGAGTGCGCGTCGCTGGACGACCTGCTCGACTGATGCGACGGCCGTCGCCTGAGGTGGCGGCGGACAGGTGGCAGTTGTGGCCCGACTATGGGCCACAACTGCCACCCATGTTCCCCGCCTAGCCCGCGAAGGGGTCGGCGATCCCGACGTAGACGGTTTCGAGGAACTCCTCCATGCCCTCGACACTGCCTTCGCGACCCAGGCCGGAGTGCTTCACGCCCCCGAACGGCGCCGCGGGATTGGAGATCACGCCCGCGTTGACCGCGAGCATGCCGGTCTCGATGCGCTCGCTGAGCCGAAGGGAGCGGGCCAGGTTCTCGGTGAAGACGTAGGAGATCAGCCCGAAGGGGGTCCCGTTCGCCAGCGCGACCGCGTCGTCCTCGGTGGCGAACGTGCTGATCGGGGCGACCGGGCCGAAGATCTCCTCGGTCATCACCCGGGCACCGGTGGGCACGTCGGCCAGCACGGTGGGCTGGTAGAACCAGCCGGGACGGTCCAGGCTGGCGCCCCCGGTGAGCACTCGCGCTCCGGCGGCACTGGCCTCGCTGACCAGGCCCGCGATGCGTTCCCGCGCGGAGGCGTCGATGACCGGCCCGAGCTGGGTGTCGGGTTCCACCCCCGGCCCCACCCGCAGCGCCGCAACCCGCTCGGCCAGGCGGGTGGTGAACTCCTCGGCGATCCCGGCCTGGACGTAGAAGCGGTTCGCCGCGGTGCAGGCCTGGCCACCGTTGCGGAGCTTGGCGTTGAACGCCCCGGTGACGGCCGCCTCGACGTCGGCATCGTCGAACACCACGAACGGGGCGTTGCCCCCGAGTTCCATCGACGTCCGGAGGATGCCCGTCGCGGCCTGCCGCAGCAGCGTCCGCCCCACCTCCGTGGAGCCGGTGAACGACAGTTTCCGCAGCCGCGGGTCGTCGAACAGCGGTGCCGTCACCGGACCGGAATGGCTGGTGGGGATGACATTGATGACGCCGTCGGGCAGGCCGACCTCCTGCATCACCTGGGCGAACAGCAGCGTGGTGAGCGGGGTCAGCGCTGCCGGCTTGATCACCACGGTGCAGCCCGCGGCCAGCGCGGGCGCCGACTTGCGGGTGGCCATCGCCAGCGGGAAGTTCCAGGGGGTGATCAGCAGGCACGGTCCGACCGGACGCTTGGTGACCAGCATCCGCTGCCCGCCGTCCGGGGCGGCGGAGTAGCGCCCGTAGCCGCGGACGGCCTCCTCGGCGAACCAGCGCAGGAACTCCGCCCCATAGGCGACCTCGCCGCGGGCCTCAGCCAACGGCTTGCCCATCTCCAGGGTCATCAGCAGCGCGAAGTCGTCGGCCCTGGCCATGATCGCCTCGTAGCCGCGGCGCAGCAGTTCCGAGCGCACCCGGGGAGCCGTGCGACGCCAGGACTCCGCGGCACCGGCCGCCGCATCGAGGGCCGCCCTGGCGTCGGCGTCGGTGGCGTCGGCGACCTGGGCGAGTTCGGCTCCGGTGGCGGGGTCGTCGACCACGAAGCGGCGGCCGCCTCCGCCGGGCCGCCAGCGTCCATCGATGAACAAGTCGGTGGGGACACCGGCGGGCAGTGCAGTCACGATCCGCTCCTTCGCGTCATGATTCGGTTGAGCTCGATCGTAGGAGGATCACCGTGACCCCAGCCACCCTCATCCGCCGGGTACGCCTGGTCGACCTGAGCGGGGACGGCTCGCCCGCCACCGGCAGCGGCGAGGTGGACGTCGCCATCGCCCGGGGACGGATCACCGCCGTCGCTCCACGACTCCAGCCCGCCGGCGATCAGGCGGTCATCGACGGCGAGGGACGCTGGGCCCTGCCGGGCCTGTGGGACGCTCACGTCCACCTCGGCCAGTGGTCGTTGGGACGCTCCCGGGTGGATGTCTCCAGCGCGGACAGCGCCCCGGCCGCGGCGGCCCTGATGGCGGCCGCGCTGGGACGGCCAGGGGTGTCCGACCTGGTGGTCGGCGCCGGTTACCGCTCCCCCACCTGGCCCGAGCCGCCGACCGTCGACGCTCTCGATCGGGCCACCGGCCAGCGCCCGGTCGTCCTGATCAGCGGTGACTGCCATAACGGCTGGCTGAACTCGGCGGCCCTGGCCCGCTTCGGCCTGGCCCCCCGGGCCGGGGTCCTGCTCGAAGCGGAATGGTTCGCCGTTCTGGCTGACGTGGTCGCGGCTGAACTGGCGCAGGCCGGCCCCCGGAGCTATGCCGCCGCCCAGCAGGAGGCCGCCCGGCGCGGCGTGGTGGGCGTCATCGACTACGAGTTCGAGCCGGGATTCCGCCGCTGGCCGGAGCGCTATGCCGCCACCGGGCTGCTGCGCGTCCAGACCTCGGTCTACCCCGACGACCTGGACGAGGCGATCGCGTCCGGGGTGCGCAGCGGCGACGTGCTGGCCGGCCGGGACGGCGTCCCGATGCTGACCATGGGGTCGCTGAAGATCATCTCCGACGGCTCCCTCAACACCCGGACGGCGCGCTGCGTCGAGCCGTACCCGAACGCCGACGGCCTGGCCGAGGCCCATGGCGTGCAGAACTACGACCTCGACGCCCTGACGCAACTCCTGGCCCAGGCCCGCGCGCACGGGCTGACCGCGGCCGTCCACGCCATCGGGGACGCGGCGGTCTCGACCGCGCTCGACGCCTTCGAAGCCACCGGCGCGACCGGCTCGCTGGAACATGCCCAACTGATGGCCACCGCGGACGTCTCACGGCTGGCCAGGCTGGGCCTGACGGCGAGCGTCCAGCCGGCCCACCTGCTCGACGACAGAGCGGTGACCCACCAGCTCTGGCCGGACCGGGCCGACCGCTGTTTCCCGTTCGCGTCGCTCGCCGCAGCCGGGGTCAGGCTGGCCTTCGGGTCCGACGCGCCGGTAGCCCCGCTGGACCCCTGGCTGGCGATCGCGGCGGCCGTCCATCGCGGGGACCCCGATGACGCCCCCTGGAACCCGGCACAGGCCTTGAGCCCCGTCCAGGCGCTGGCCGCCAGCGTGCGCGGACGGATCGCGCCCGGCGAGCCGGGAGACCTCGTGCTGCTGGACGACGACCCGCTGTGCCCCGACTTCTCCAGCGCCGAGGCGGCCCGCCGGCTGCGCCGGATGGACGTGTGGGCGACCGTCATCGGCGGAGTCCCGGCCTGAGGGGCGCCGGGAGCGACCCCCGACGACGGTGGCGAGCAACGGCTCGCCAGCCCGCTACGCTCTTACTAACCGCTCGGTAAGTAAGAGAGAACCATGACACCCAGGAACCGCAACCAATTGCTCGCCGTCCTGTTCGTCGGCGTCCTGATGGGCGCCCTCGACATCGCCATCGTCGGCCCGGCGCTGCCGGCCATGCAAGCCCAATTCGGGCTCGACTCCCGCGACGTGTCGTGGATCTTCAGCGTCTATGTGCTGGCGAACCTGATCGGTACGCCGCTGATGGCCAAGCTCTCCGACTTCTTCGGGCGCCGCGCGATCTACATCCTCGATGTCAGCCTGTTCGCGATCGGCTCGCTGGTGGTGGCGAGCTCGCAGGGCCTGGGGCTCTTCTGGGTGCTGCTGCTCGGACGCGCCATCCAGGGCTTCGGCGCCGGCGGCATCTTCCCCGTGGCGAGCGCTGTGATCGGCGACACCTTTCCCCCCGAGAAGCGCGGCGGCGCGCTCGGCCTGATCGGCGCAGTGTTCGGCATGGCCTTCCTGATCGGACCCATCATCGGCGGCGTGCTGCTCGGCTTCGGCTGGCAGTGGCTGTTCCTGATCAACCTGCCGATCGCCGCGGTGGTGATCGGGCTCGCGTGGCGGCTGCTCCCCCACACCCGGGTCGCCGGGGTAGGCGGGTTCGACTGGGCGGGCATGCTGACCCTGGCGCTGGCCCTCGGCTCCCTTGCCTACGGCCTCAATGAGATCGACACCACCCGCTTCTGGACGAGCCTCACCAGCGTGGACGTCCTGCCGTGGCTGGCGCTGTCAGTCCTGGCCTGGGCCGCCCTGATCGTCATCGAACAGCGGGCGGACCACCCCGTCTTCCC
This sequence comes from Propionibacteriaceae bacterium, assembly GCA_016717345.1. Lineage (GTDB taxonomy): Bacteria > Actinomycetota > Actinomycetes > Propionibacteriales > Propionibacteriaceae > Propionicimonas. The sequence continues at coordinate 205,589 of JADKFR010000004.1, read as the reverse complement.
CACCCACCTGTTCGGCCGCCGCCAGCTCGCGCTCGGCTACACCCTCACCGCGGGGGCGGGCCTGGGCGAAGCGAGCCTCGTCTTCATCCCCTCGCTGGCGGTCGTCGCGCTGGGCGTCCACGCCGCCGAGGCCAGCTACCTGCTGCTGCCGGTCGTGCTGGCGATGGCCGTCGGCTCCCCGCTGGCCGGACGGTTGCTCGACCGCCTCGGATCCCGGACGGTGATCCTCACGGGCATCTCGGTGATGAGCCTCGGCATGCTCCTGCTCAGCCAGGCCTCGGAGTCCCTGCCCGCCTTCATCGGTGCCGGGGTGCTGATCGGCTTGGGAATGTCGGCCCTGCTCGGGGCGCCGATCCGCTACGTGACGTTGAACGAGACCACCCCGCAGGAGCGCTCCTCAGCGCAGGGACTGGTGGCGGTTTTCACCAGCCTCGGCCAGTTGGTCGGAAGCGCTGTCGTGGGGGCTGTGGCGGCGTCCGCGGCAGGCACGACCGCCGGTTACGACGCTGCCTTCGGCCTGATCGGGGTCCTCGGCGTGATGCTGCTGGCCCCCGCCGTCCTGCTGAAGTCGCGCCTGGTGGAGCAACTGCCCGCCGCAGCCCGGGAAGCGGCCGGAGGGCAGCCGTCCCATGCGTGAGCGCATTCTGACGACCGCGACGCAACTCTTCGTCGAGCGCGGGTACGACGGGGTCGCGATGCGCGAGATCTCCGAGGCCTGCGGCATCACCAAAGCCGCCCTGTACTACCACTTCACCGGCAAGGCGGACCTCCTGGACGCGATCTGCACCGGGTACCTCGACGACATCAGCCAGGTCGTCGCCGCCAGCGCGGAGCGTGCCGAGGGGCCCGAGGCCCAGCTGCGCTGGCTCGTCCACCGGCTGTTCGAGCTTCCTCCGCGGCGACGGGCGATCATGCGCCTGGCCATGAACGACGTGCCCAAGCTCGACCCCGAGCAGCGGGACGCCTTCACGCTCGCCTACCACGCTCGCTTCATCGATCCGCTGCGGCAGTTGATCGCCTCAGGGACCGCCGCCGGAGACCTCCGTCCGCTGGACCCGGCCACCGTCGTGTGGCTCCTGCTTGGCATGCTCTACCCGTTCTTCAGCCCTGCCGGCGACCGAGGCGCCCAATCGCCCCAGGTCGTCGACACGCTCCTGGACGTACTGTTCAACGGACTGCGGGCCTAGGAGCCCGCTAGGAGCCGGCCCGCGACCCGCCTTGGCCCCCGATTCCGCGGATCCCAGGTTGCCCGGGACGAGCCGCCATAGGATGCGGACGTGAAGCGCCTCGGACGCGGCAGCCTCATCCGTCCACGACGGTCGGCAACGACCAGCCGCTCGCTGGTCGGCTGGATTGTGGCCGTGATCGGGCTCGCCCTCATCGGCGCCTTCGGCTACATGATTCTGGAGGGCTGGTCGTTCCTGGACGGGCTCTACATGGCGGTCACCACGATGACCACGGTCGGCTTCCGCGAGGTGCACGAACTCGATTGGGCCGGGCGGATCTGGACGATGCTGATGGCGTTGTCGGCCATCGGAGTCGTCTTCGGCACGGTTGGGGTGGTCGCCGAGAACGTCATCGCCGACGTCGCCAGCGGCAACAGGAGGATCAAGCGAATGAACCGGATCATCGACCAGTTGCAGGGGCACTTCGTGGTCTGCGGTTACGGCCGCGTCGGCTCGATGGTCGCCCGAGACCTGCTCGAGGACGGCAACCTCGTCGTGGTCATCGACGTGAAGGAGGATTCGCTGCAGCGTGCCGAAGCGGACGGCCACCTGGTCATCCACGGCGACGGGTCCTCCGACGAGGTGCTGCGCCAGGCGGGAGTGGAGCGCGCGAAGGGGCTGGTGAGCGCCATCGACTCCGACGCCCACAACGTCTACGTGACGCTCACCGCACGATCGCTCAACCCGAACCTCTTCATCGTCGGACGCGCGGGCGACCAGAGCGTGATCCCGAAGCTGATCCAGGCCGGAGCCGATCGGGCCGTCTCGCCCTACACCATGGCCGGGCGACGGATCGTGAACCTGACCCTGCGCCCCGGGGTGATCGAGTTCATCGACGAAGCGCTGACGCGTTCCAGCCTCGCGTTCAGCATGGAGGAGGTGGCCGCCGAAGCGGGCGGGGCGCTTGCAGGGAAGACGATCGGTGAACTCCGCGCCCAGGGAATCTTCACCCTGACGATGCTGCACGCCCCCGGCGAGTACGAGCCGAATCCCCCCGACGATCGGCTGGTCGCCGCCGGGGAGCATCTCATCGTGTCCGGAGCCGCCAGCATCCTCGACAAGCTGGCCCGCCCGGCCGCGGGCTCGTCCCGATCCTGGCAGCCGGATCCGTCCAGCGCGCTCTGATTCCTGCAGCTGATCCCAGCCTGAAAGCTGGGCAGGCGAGGCCCGCTGGGCTTACCGGCTCATTCGCACCGATGGATCATTCGCACCAATGGATCGGGGCGCTGAGGATCTCCGACGGCTTGGTCTTGTTGTCACCCAGGTAGACGATGCCGTCGACCGGTTCCATCAGGAACCACCCCAGTTCCTCGGTCAGCTGAGCCCCGGGGTAGCTCGCTTTCAGTTGTGCGAAGGTCGGGTGCAGCGGCAGGCCGCCTGCCAGCGTGACCCCCTTCGGGACGCCGTCGGAGAGCCGGAGCGTCCACGTGCTCAGCGTGGTCTGCTTGGTCTTCTTGGCGCCGGTGGCCTCGAAGTTGACGATCAGCCCTTGCCACCGCAGGGTTCTGGTCCACAGCGGGTTCAGGGGGCACCCGATGTCCTCCATGACCTGATTCGGCTTCCCGAGCCGAACCCGCAACGCCGGTTCCACGTCACCGACCTTGGTGCCGAAGTCGTGGCCAGCCACACCGTCCCCGCTCAGCACGACGCCCAACGTCGGCGTCGGCGTCGGCGTCGCACGTGAGCTGGCCGAAGGAGCGGATCCGCTCGGCGGGGACGTCTGGCCGGCCGTCACGCCGGCGGAGGGGGACGGAAGCGTCGGCAGGCTCGGCAGCAACCCGCACCCCGAAGCCAGGAGCGCCACGCCGCACAGGGCGGCCCACAGGGTCCTTCTCATCGCCCGGTTCTCCTCATCGCGTCAGCCTCCCGACGGTGCGTTGCGCCCAGTATCGACCCGGGAGTCGCCGGGTGCCAGGGTCCGGCCTGTGCGATCATCGCCGGGTGGGTTCGTGGAGGCGGACGGTCCGCCCCGGCTCCCTGGGCCGCCTCGGCCCGACAGGCAGCACGACGACCCCGGCCAGGAGACGCCATGAAGACCATCACGCTCCCGGGCGTTCCGCTCCCGGCCCCCGTCGTCATGCTGGGGTTGATGCGGATCGCCGAGAAGAGCGATGCCGAGATCCGCGACCTGGTGAACGCGGCCCGGGAATCCGGGATCGACTTCCTCGACCACGCGGACATCTACGGGGGCGACTGGCACCGCAGTGAGGCCAGGTTCGCTGACGCGCTGCGGCTCACTCCGTCCCAGCGCGCGGAGTTCACGATCCAGACCAAGTGCGGCATCGTGCCCCGGATGCCCACCTATCAGGACACCTACTACGACTTCTCCTACGAACACGTCGTCAGCCAGGTCGAAGGCTCGCTGCGGGCGCTGCGCACCGACTACCTCGACATCCTGCTGCTGCACCGCCCGGACGCGCTGATGGAGCCCGACGAGGTGGCCCGGGCCTTCGACGACCTGGAGCGCTCAGGCAAGGTGCGGGCGTTCGGGGTCTCGAATCACACCCCCGGGCAGATCGCGCTGCTGAAGACCGCCGTGCGCCAGCCCCTGATCGTCAACCAGCTGCAACTGTCGCTCACCCACGCCCCCCTGGTGACCCACGGCATGGCGTCCAACATCGCCACCCTTGACCAGTCGGTCAGCCGGGACGTCGGGACGTTGGACTACTGCCGGCTCAACGGCATCACGATCCAGGCCTGGTCGCCGTTCCAGATCGGGGACGGCAGCGGCGTCTTCCTCGGCTCACCCGCCTACCCCGAGCTGAACGCCCTGATCGACTCCCTGGCGGCCAGCTACCAGGTGCCGCCGCTGGCGATCGCGACCGCGTGGCTCACCCGCCACCCGGCCCAGTTCCAGGTCGTGCTCGGGACGACGAACCCGGCCCGGGTCAGGCAGGCGGCTCTGGGCAGCGACCTGCCGCTGACCCGTCCCGAGTGGTACGCCCTGCTGCGGGCCGCGGGCCACCGCGTCCCCTGAGCCTGCGAACCCGCACCCACCGACCCACCGACCCACCGACCCACCGACCCACCGACCCACCGACCCAGACAGGACACCATGACCCAACCGCTGCGCATCGGGATTCTCGGGGCCGCCCGGATCGCCGGCCGCGCCATGATCGAGCCGGCCCGTGCCGTCGGTGCCACCGTCGTCGCCGTGGCCGCCCGCAGCCTGGACCGGGCTCGCGACTACGCCGGCGACCACGGGATCCCCCGGGCCTACGGCAGTTACGCCGAACTCCTGGCCGATCCCGAGGTCGAGCTGGTGTACAACCCGACCCCCAACAGCGAGCATGTTCGCTGGACCCTGGCGGCCCTGAGGGCGGGCAAGCACGTGCTCTCGGAGAAGCCGTTCGGGAGCAACGCGGCGGAGGCGAGGCTGGTCGCCGCCGAGCCCAACCCTCACCGGTTGGTCGTCGTCGAAGGCTTCCACCACCGCTACCACCCCGCCCACCAGCGGGTGCTGGAGTTGGTGCGCACCGGCGCGATCGGCGAGGTGACAAGGCTGGACGTCCACATGAAGTTCGACTGCACCGATCTGGGCGACATCCGTTGGTCCTGGCCCTGGCCGGCGGCTCGCTGATGGACCTCGGGTGCTACAACCTCCACGTCGCGCGCGACGTCGCCGCCGCGCTGGGCGGCACGCTGCGTCCGGTGGCCGTCCGCGCCGGCCGGCACCCCGGCATCGACCCCCGGGTGGACGCGACCGCCACGGTCGAGTGCGAACTGCCCAACGGGGCGGTCGCGCACCTCGAGTCGAGCCTGGAGGGCCCCGACGGCTACTCGGTCCTGGTCACCGGTACCCGCGGCACGATCCGCCAGCCGAACTTCATCAACGTGAGTGAGGACGATCGGGTGATCCTCACCGTGAACGGCGACGAGTCGGTCGAGCACCACGGAACGACGTCGACCTACACCCACCAGTTGCGCGCCCTGGTGGCGGCCGTGCGCGAGGGGGCGGCCTTCCCGACCGATCTGGACAACGCGATCGTAAGCATGGAACTCATCGACGAGTGCTACCGGCTGGCCGGCCTGCCGCTGCGGGAGTCGACGCTCGACTGAGCGGGCTCAAACGCTCGGGGCCGGCGCTCGGGGCGGCCGGGACGCCCCGAGGCTCGGGACGCCCGGGCGAGGGCTAGGCTCGGAAGCGGTCCCCGGACCGGCAGGGCCGAAGCAGAGGAGTGCGAGCGTGGCAGACAAGTCGCTGGCGAACGGCGATCCGGGCGGCTATCAGGCAGCCGAGGCCAGGGCGGGATCCCATGCCCGACGGCTGAACGCCCTGCGCGCCGCAGTGCTGGGGGCCAACGACGGGATCGTCTCCACCGCCGGCATCGTGATCGGGGTGGCCGGGGCCACCTTGGAACCCTTCCCGATTCTCACCGCGGGCATCGCCGGGCTCACCGCCGGCGCCCTCTCGATGGCGGTTGGCGAATACGTGTCGGTCAGTGCCCAGCGCGACACGGAGCGGGCGCTGCTGGACAAGGAACGCCGCGAACTCGCCGAGATGCCCGAGGAGGAACTGGCGGAGTTGGCCGGGTTGTACGAGGCCAAGGGCCTGCAACCCGCACTGGCCCTCGAAGTGGCCAACCAGTTGCACGCCCACGACGCGCTGGCGGCCCACGCCGAGGCAGAACTCGGCATCGACCCCAACGAACTCACCAGCCCCTGGCTGGCTGCCGCCTCGTCGGCAGTGTCGTTCACGATCGGCTCGATCCTGCCGCTGCTGGCGATCATGCTCGCGCCCAGCGACATCAAGATCGCTGTCACGGTGGCGGCCGTGGCCGCCGCGCTCGTGCTGACCGGCTACCTCAGCGCCCGAGCGGGCGGAACCCCGCGCCTGCCCGCCGTCCTGCGGAATGTCGCAGGAGGCCTGATCGCGATGGGCGTCACCTACTGGATCGGACGCTTCGTCGGCCAGACCTTCGGCTGAGCGGACCCGGGCTCGCCCCTGCCGACGGCACCGGACAGCCCTACCGGGCGTTGACGGCGGGCACCAGCGGGCATAGCGTCGCAGTGAGGCGATGTCCCATGATGACCGTTCGTCAGCCCGCGGTGTCGGGTCGTTTCTATCCAGGTCGCGCCGCCACTCTGGAACACGAGGTGGACGGTCTGCTCAGCCAGGCTCGCGGGGCGATGCGGGCCCCCGCGCCACGACCGAAAGCCCTGATCGTGCCCCACGCCGGCTACATCTACTCGGGCTTCACAGCCGCCTGTGGCTACGTCCACCTTGAGCCGTGGCGCTCCTCGATTCAGCGCGTCGTGCTGCTCGGCCCGGCTCACTACGTCGGCTTCTCCGGGCTCGCCCTGTCCGGCGCGGACGCGTTCGACACCCCGCTCGGCCCGGTGCGGCTCGACCGCGACACGGCGGAGGCGTTGAGCCGGCTGCCGCAGGTCATCGAGTCGGACTCGGCGCACGCACCAGAGCACTCCCTGGAGGTGCAGTTGCCGTTCCTGCAGCGCGTGCTGGCCGAGTTCAGGCTCGTGCCGCTGGTCGTCGGGGACGCCACGCCCCCGCAGGTCGCCGCCGTCCTCGATGCCTGCTGGGGCGGTCCGGAAACTCTGCTGCTGATCAGTTCCGACCTGTCCCACTACCTGCCGTATGAGGCCGCGGTGAGCCTGGACGTCGACACCGTGCGGCGCATTCTTGACCTGGAGGGCCCGTTGCCGGATCGGCGCGCCTGCGGAGCTCGCGGCATCAACGGGCTGTTGGTGGCAGCCCGCGAGCACCAACTCAGCCCCACGCTGGTGGACCGCCGGAACTCCGGTGACACCGCCGGCGACCGGGACCGGGTCGTGGGATACGCCGCCATCTCCTTCAGCGAGGCGGGCGACGATGCGACCTGACCCCAATCCCGGTGGCCCGTTGACCGACCCGTCGGCCGGCCCGATCCTGCTGGGCCTGGCCCGGGCGGCGATCGCAGCCCGCCTCGGGCGGGCCCCGGCCGTCGATGAGTCCGCTCCCTGGCTCGCCGCCCCGGGCGCTTGTTTCGTCACGCTCACGCTGGACGGGCGGCTGCGCGGCTGCATCGGCTCGCTGGAGCCCCATCGCAGCCTGCTCGCCGACGTCACCCACAACGCCCGGGCCGCCGCCTTCTCCGATCGACGATTCCCGCCGCTGAGCGCCGCCGAGTTACCGCGAACCAGAATCGAGGTGTCCCTGCTGTCGGCCAGCGAACCGTTGGAGGCGGGTTCCGAGGCCGAACTGGTGGCCCGGCTTCGGCCCGGCGTCGACGGCCTGATCCTCGCTTGGGACGGTCACCGCGGCACGTTCCTGCCCCAGGTGTGGGAGCAGTTGCCCGACCCGCAGCAGTTCCTGAATCGGTTGAAACAGAAGGCGGGGCTGCCGGTGTCCTTCTGGAGCCCCCAGGTCACCGTCCGCCGCTACGGCGTCACCGCCTGGACCGAGCCGGCGGACCGTCCGATGGAGGTGATTCGATGACCACGACAATCCCGCTGGACCACCCGGCCCGGTGGTGGCACCGGCTGGAGGACGGCCGGATCCAATGCGACCTGTGTCCCCAGGAGTGCAAGCTGCGCGACCAGCAGCGCGGGGCGTGCTTCGTGCGGCGGCGGCTCGGCGATCAGGTCGTCCTGACGACCTACGGCCTGGCGTCCGGGTTCTGCATCGACCCGATCGAGAAGAAGCCGCTGGCCCAGTTCTACCCGGGCAGCAGCGTCCTCTCCTTCGGCACGGTCGGCTGCAACCTGGCGTGCCGGTACTGCCAGAACTGGGACATCAGCACCTCCCGCGATCCGGAGCGGCTGCAGGATGCGGCCTCGCCGGCGGCGATCGCGCAAGCCGCCACCCAGCTGGGGTGCCGCAGCGTCGCGTTCACCTACAACGACCCGGTGATCTTCGCCGAGTACGCCATCGACGTGGCGGACGCCTGCCACGAGGCCGGAATTCAGACGGTCGCGGTGACCGCCGGCTACATCCATGACGAGCCACGCCGGGAGTTCTTCGCGCACATGGACGCGGCCAACGTGGACCTGAAGGCCTTCACCGACGAGTTCTACAAGTCGCTGACCCGCTCGCACCTGCAACCGGTGCTGGACACGATCGCCTACCTGGCCCGCGAGACGTCGGTGTGGCTGGAGTTGACGACCCTGCTGATCCCCGGCCACAACGACTCCGACGAGGAACTGAACGAGCTGGCGGCGTGGGTTGCCACCGACGTGGGCGTTGACGTGCCGCTGCACTTCTCCGCGTTCCACCCCTCGCACCACCTGCAGGACGTCCCCCCGACGCCGCCGGCCTCGCTGACGCGCGCCCGTCGGATCGCGCTGGACCACGGGCTCCACTTCGTCTACACCGGCAACGTGCACGATCCGGACGGCGACACCACCTGGTGCCCCGGCTGCGGCGGGGCGCTGATCCGGAGGGACTGGTACCGGATCCTGAGCTATCGACTGACCCCGGACGGCCGCTGCCCCGACTGCGGGTTGGCGGTGCCCGGGCGCTTCGCCGAGTCGGCCGGCGACTTCGGACCTCACCGGATCCCGGTTCGGATCGGCGACTACTGAGGCTCGTTGGGCCCGCGCTTCGGCGTGCGCGGGGTCGGCTGACGCGAAGCGCGTGGGGAACGGCGCTGGGGGCCGCTGCGGGTCGGCCTGAGGCGGGTTCCGCACCTGGTCCGCGCCAGGTCCGACACCGGTGCGCGACCGGCAGCCGTCTGACGGGGCGCTTGCGCCACTTCGTAGCCTGGCCACATGTCACGTCCTGTCGTCGATCCCGTCGGAGAAGGCCAGGAGTCGGTGTGGCGGTATCCGCGACCGCCGGCGCTGCGCCGCTGTCACGAGCCGATCCAGGTCATCCTGGGCGGCGCGCTGATAGCCGACACCACCCAGTCCTGGCAGGTGCTCGAGACCAGCCACCCGCCGACCTATTACCTGCCACGCTCCGCGTTCGCCGAGGGATCCCTGCGACCCGTCCCCGGCACCTCCTGGTGTGAGTGGAAGGGCACCGCTCGCTACCTCGACCTCCACGGCGGCGGTCGGACGGCCTCCAAGGCGGGCTGGTACTACCCGAAGCCGTCACCCGGCTTCGAGGTGCTGGCCGACCATGTCGCCCTCTACGCCGGCCTGATGGACGCCTGCTACGTCGGGGGCGAACTGGTGGTGCCGCAGCCGGGCGGCTTCTACGGCGGCTGGGTCACCTCCAACCTGACCGGGCCGTTCAAGGGCGTCCCGGGCAGTTCCGGGTGGTGAGCGCACCCCGGCGACCTTGATGTCGGGCCCTCATCCCCCTGAGTTCGAGGGGTTGGCAAAGCGGGTCGCACCCGCCGGCCTTGCGGGTGAGCGCTACTTCACCGACACCGTCAGCGTCCGGCTGGAGGCCTTGACCGTCGAGCTGCCCAGGTACTTCACGACGATCTGGTGGCTGCCCGCCTTGGCGATCGTCGGCAGCTTGTACGTCGCCACCCCCTTCGCGTCGGCCGTCACGGTCTTCAGCAGCTTCCCATCGAGGTAGAAACCGAGCTTGCCGGTCGGGACGACCTTGCTCGCGCTCGCCGCGACCGTCGCCTTCACGACGACGCGGGTGAGGGATCGCTTGATGGTGGTGGTGGACAGGCTGAGGCTCACTTTGCTGCTCGCCTTCACGATCTGGCAGGTGAAGGTGGCGGTCTTGGTCACCCCGGCGACGGTCAGGCTGACCTTGACCGGGACGGCGGCGACCGCGGCGGAGCTGAAGCCGGTGATCGTCGGGCCGGCCACCGGCTGGCTGTAGGCACCGTCGTTGAACAGCGCTGTCACCTTCAGGCCGGTGGCGTTGAGGCTCTGCCCCACCTGATAGGTCAGGGTCGTGGGTGGGGTCAGCTGGATCGAGGTCAGCTTCGGCACGGCCGGCGGAGAGGCGAGCAGCGCGTTGTAGGCGGCCAGCACCCCGAAGACGCTGGCCACGTTGCTGGCGATGATGGTGTGGGTGGCCGCCGGCACCGGGCCGCGGCTGGCGGTGGAGCTGTCGGAGTAGGCGACGTTGGCGATCGGCGCGAGGGTCCAGGCCTTCCCCGTCCGTTCCTGGATCTTCACTTTGGCGGCGTTGAACAAGATGGTGGCCCGCCGGATGTGCGAGGCGTCCGAGATCAGGGTGTAAGCCGTGTACTGCGGGGAGTTGGCGAGAATCGCCATCGAGTTGTTGGCGTTGCCGACGGTGCTGGACGAGGTGGTTTCCAGCAGGATGCGCGCCGGATCGACCCCCTTGGCGACCAGCCAGTCACGCATCACCTTGGCTTCGGTGCGGCCGCTCTTGGGCGCTCCGCCCGAAAGCAGGACGGTCGAGGTGGGGTATTTGGCGAGCGCCGCGAGGGCGACCTTCAATCGCCGGACCACAATGGTGGTGGCCTGCCCCGAGGAGGTCAGCGCCGATCCGAGCACCACGAACACGTGCCCCTTCGCCGGGATCCCGTCGGGGGTGGCCGTGTAGATCTTCAGCCCCTTGTTGGCGGTGTCCCACGAGGTCATGAAGTCCGTCCACAGCTGGCCCTGCCAGGCCGAAGCGGCGGTCAGGGAACTCAGCGCCAGGGCCCGCTGGGTCGTGTTTCCGGTCTTCTGAAAATAGAGCGCCTGGACCCGCAGATCGGCCGCGGCGGTACCGGTCGCGGCCCTGGCGACCGGCGAGCCGACGACCGCTCCTACCAGGGACAGCAGCAGCGCCATGCCCGCAGCGATCACCACGGCGGCTCTTCTGAATCGCCTCATTGCCGAACCTCCCAAGGACGCACCCGCTCCGGTCGGCGCGCTGCCTCGCGATGTCTCGCGGTCAGCCCGTTAGGGGCCGCCCGGGTCATCACGGAGCCTCAGCGCACCAAAGCCGGTTTTCGGCAGTCTGGCATCGGCGGGCGGGCGACCCCTCATCTACTTGAGGGTTTTCCGGCCGCTGGTTGAGTGTTCCGGAGCCCAGACCTCAGCGGGTCGGGCCGCCCTGCAGCCGAGCGACGACCCGAGCCGCCGCGTCGACGCCCGACTGCAGGGCCCCCTGGATCGAGGCGTCGGAGGAGTCCCCGGCGACGATCACGCCCTCGTCGCTCGCCGTGGGTACCCGGCGCCAACCACCCGGCTCAATGGCGGGCAGAGCCTGCGGGATGAGGTGGGTGGCCACCACCGTCCAGTCGGTGGTCGAGCAAGCGTAGAGCTGTTCCAGGTGGACGCGGACGTCCGCCTCACTGGGCGCAGCCCCGACCAGCAGGGTTGAGGCCTGGACGAGATGACGTCCGGCCGGGGCGTAGGCGGGCTGCACATTGCTGATCACGGCGGTGTTCACCACCGGACCGCGCCGGGCACCGTCCACCTGCAGGCACCGGGACTCGATCGGAGCTTGGGGAGCCGAGAACCACCAGGTCGCCAGACCCCGCATCCGGGGAGCCGGGAGGCCCGTGAGGGCACTCGCTGTCACCGGGTCGGTGGCCACCACGACGGCAGCACCGGTGAACGAGCCGCCCGCGGTCTGCGCCACCCACCCCGTGCCCTGCTTGGCGAGGTGATCGACCCGGGTGTCGAGATGCACGCGGGCCGCCATCCGTGATCGCAGCAGGGCCGGCAGCGCCGCCATGCCCTGAGCAGGCAGGCTCGGGGTACCGAGTGCGAACCAACGGGTGAGCCAGCGGGCGAACGTCGCCGAGGTGGCGCCCTGGTCGTCAGCCAGGACCCCGGTCAGGAACGGCTCGAGAATCTCGGTCCGCAGCGCTCCCCGAACTCCCGCCGCGTCCAAGGACGCCGTAAGGCTTTCGTCGGGCAACGCCGCCAGCGCTCCCCGTCCCCGCAGGGCCGGAAGCAGCCACCGGACCAAGGCCCTGGTGCCCGCACCGTCTGCCAGGCTCGCCCGCACCAACTCGCCGGCGGCCCACGGCTGGCGGAACGGATCGACCAGTTCCCTCGACCCTGAGGCGGTGTGGACGACGAGCCCTCGCCCGAACGGCCGCAGGGCGAGGCGGGCGACATCGACAGCCTCGCGCAAGGCCGGATAGGCGGGGTTGAGCACCTGGAAACCACGGTCGAGCCGGAACCCGTCCACCGAATCGGTACGCACTCGTCCGCCGATCGCGTCCGACGCCTCCAGGACCAGCGGCACCAGCCCGGCGCCTTCGAGCCGGCGGGCGGCGTTCAGGCCGGCCAGGCCGGCACCGATCACGAGGACGTCTGCCTCCATGGCTCTCTCCTGACCTCCCCGCCACGTCGGGGCCGCGATGCCGTGCACTCAGCTGATGGGGCAGCGATCACGCTGCGCTGGCTCACAGTAACCGTAACGCCGCTCACTCACCCCGCCAATGCCTGACTGTCGGTGCTGCACAGCAGGGTCGAGGTGCCGTTGCGCCCGGGGACGACCGTGATTCGATCGGCGATCCGCTGCTTCATCTCCGCGACGTGGCTGACCACGCCGACGCAGCGTCCGCCGTCCCGCAAGGCAGCGAGTTGGTCCATGACGGCGTCGAGGGTCTCGGGGTCAAGCGATCCGAAGCCCTCGTCGACGAACAGGGTGCGCAGTTCGATGCCTCCCGCCTCCGCTGTGACGGCGTCGGCGAGTCCCAGCGCCAGCGCCAGCGAAGCCATGAAGGTCTCGCCACCGGAGAGCGTCTTGGGGTCGCGCGTGGTGTCACGGGCCTGATGGTCCACCACCTCAAGACCCAACCCGAGCCGTCTGCCCCTGCCCTCCCGCTCGTCGGTGCGACGCAACTCGTAGCGTCCGCCGGTCATGGCGCCGAGTCGGACGTTGGCCAGGTCCACGACCTCCTCGAAGCGTCGGAGCAGCACGTAGGTGGGCAGGGTGACCTGCTGCAGATTGCCCTCTCCGGCGTTCGCCAGGTTGGCCAGCCGCAGGACCGGCCCAGCTGTCTGGCGCACGGTCTTCAGGGCCGAAATCTGGGCGGTGAGGTCGCTGAAGGCCTGCGCGGCGGCCTGCACGGTCAGGTCGATGACCCCGCACGCCCGGTGCGCCGCGCGCTGCGCCTCGTCTGTGACGCGTTCGGCGAGCACGGCGGGGGCTGGGTCCTCGGGAGCCACCCCAGCCAGGCCCGCGTAGCGCTCGTCCGCGAGTTGCGCTTCCACGAGGGCAACCTCCTGGCGATACGACGTCACCTCGGCCCCGAGCCGATTCCGCTCGGAGGGGCCCAGCATGGCCGCCTGTGCCTCCTCGGCGGTGACGAAACCGCGTTCGTTGAGCACGGCTGTCAGTTCGAGGACGCAACGATCCCGTTCCGCCTCGGCGGTCGCCGCCGCGCTGAGGACTCCCGCAAGCTGTTTGGCAGCCCCGGCGCGGACGGTCAGCGCTTGTTGTCGGGCGCGAACCGACCCGAAGCCCGCGGCGCCCGCGGAGACCTCAGCCATGTCGTCGACGATCTGGCCCTCGTCCGCCTGGAAGGCCCCCGTCCTGGCAGCCAGCGCCGACTCCCCCTCATGCAGCCGGCGCTCGGTGGCCTGTGTCGCCTCGCCGATGGACTCGATCGTGCGGCGAAGCCCCGCCACCTCGAGGGTCGCGCGGCCGGCCACGGCTCGCCGCTCCCGGGCCGAGGCCTGTTCGGTTGCCGCCTCAGCGGCCGTCCGCCCCTCGGTGAGAGCCGACTGCCCGGCCAACTGACTGGCGATTCGGTCGCTCACCGCTCGGGCTTCCTCGGCCTTGCGTGCCGCGGCTTCCTTCGCCTCGGCGAGGGCTTGCACCTCCTCGCGCCCGACAAAGTCGTCGGGTGTCGAGGCCGGCGCCGGGTGAACCTCGGAACCGCACACCGCGCAGGGCCGGCCCTCGACGAGCCAGCCGGCCAACTCCCCCGCCAACCCATCGAGCCAGCTGGCTCTGGCAACGCCGTGCCGCCGTTCGGCCTCCTGGTGGTCAGCGGTCACCACCCGTTCACGGGCCCTGGCCTCGGTGAGCTGCGCGGTCAACCGTTCCACCTCGACCGCAGCCTCCTGGCGCCGGGTGGCCGCTGCCAGGGTCTCGACGGTGCCGGCCAGCGTCGCCGCCACCTCATCGAGAGCGGACACCCGTGCGGCCAGTTCACAGGCTTCGGCACGGGACGTCTGGACCTGCTCGAGGCCCTCGGTGATGCGCTTCCGCTCGTCCAGCAGGGCCTCTCGCTGGCTGGCCGCGGCCGTCAGGCGGCCCGGCAGCCCGTCCTCAAGGGCGACCAGCCGATCCAGCAGGCCAGCCTGCAACCGAGCCGACTCCTCGTGGGCACCCAACTCGGCCGCTGTTGGGTGCCCGACCAGCAGGTCGGCGTCCGCCCCAGCCCGCACCTGATCGAACGCGGACGCCTGGGCGCGCGTCGCGGCCTCCAGCCCAGCCAGGGCCTGCTGCCGGTTGGCGATCGGACGCCTGACCAGTTCGGCCCGTTCGGCGGCGGCCAGGATCCCCTCCTGCTGGTGGACCTCCTCCGCGCGAGCCTGCAGTTCACTGTGGCGGCGAGCGAGTTCGATCACCTCGGCGATTCGCTCATTGCGGGCCTGCAGACGGTGCAGGCTGTCGGCGGCGGCCTCATGGTCGTGGCGCGCCACCTCGGCGGCCGCGAAGAGGCGGGCGCGCTGGGCCGCCAGGAGTTCACCACGCGCACTTGCCCCGGCGACCAGGGCATGGAGATCCATGGCGTCTCGGGCCTTGTCGAAGGCGACCTGCTCGGCGATCTGTTCCGCAGCCCGTGAAGCGTCGTCGTACCACGCCACCTGGCAGTAGTTGCTTGCCACCTCGTGCACGCTGACGCAAGCCGATTCCTCCCTCCGGCGGTGCTCCCCGGCCAGCTCGGCCAGCTTCTTCGCGAACCGCTCGTAGAACTCCGTGCCGAAGATGTCCTGCAGGACGCCCCGACGGTCTTCGGGCTTGGCGCGCAGGAAGGTCGCGAAGTGCCCCTGGGGCAGCATCACCGTCTGGGTGAACTGGCCCTTGTCCAGCCCGATCGCCTGCTTCAACTCCTCGCTGGCTTCGGCGATGGAGGTGCTGATCGGCACCCCCACTCGGTCGTCGGGAGTCGACAACTTCCACAGCTTGATCGTCGCCCGGCTGGTCGTGGTCCCCTCGCCACGGAGCTTGGGACGCTCGAAGTCGGGCGTTCGACGCACGCGGAGCAGCCCCCGGCTGGAGTCGATCACCACATCGACGAAGGGCTCGCGGGTCGGGTCGAGCATGGTGGACACGATCCGTCCCTTGCTCGAATCAGCCCCTGCCACATCTCCGTACAAGGCGAACACGATCGCATCGAGAATCGTCGTCTTGCCCGAGCCGGTGGGCCCTTCCAGCAGGAACAGGCCGCTCTGGCCGAGTTCGCGGAAGTCGATCACGTGGTGGTGGGTGAAGGGTCCGATGCCCTGGAATTCGAGCCTGATGACTTCCATTACCGGCTCCCCTCCCCCGCCAGGACGGCCTCGTAGGCCTGCTGCAACACGTGTCGTTCCCGCTCGTCCGCCGGACGGTTGCTGACCTGCTCGACGAACTCACCGATCACCTGCAGGGGATCGGCCAGCTCTGGCCGCGGGCCCCGCAATCGGTGCACGCCACCGGTCGGCTCGAAGTGCACCTCGAGGGCGTTCGGGAAGGCCCGCTTGACGCGCGTGACCAGATCGTTGGGACGGGAACCACCGGTCACCACGACCCGCACCCAGTCACCTCGCTGGGAGTCGAAGCGTGGCCCCAGCACGGCTTCCAGGTCGCCACGAACCTCTGACAGCCGGCGGGTCACCGGTGCCTCGACCAGTTCCAGCCTGGCCACACCCGGGTGGGCGCCGAACTCGATCAGGGTGGACGACTTGTGGTGGTTCATCTCCGAGAACGAGAACGCCAGCGGCGATCCGCTGTAGCGCAGCATCGGGCCTGGGCCGTCGGCGGGCCCTACCCGCTGGGGGCCGTGGAGGTGCCCGAGGGCGACATAGTCCAGGGCCTCACCCTCCCCGCCGAACACCCCATGCGGGACGCTGTCGACGCCGCCGACCCGGATGTCGCGCTCGGAGTCGGAGACCTGACCGCCCACGACGAAGCTGTGGGCCACCATCAAGGCCGGCAGCCGACGAGGCGAGGCGTTGCGCCGGTGGGTGAGATCGCGGCGCACCCGGTTCATCACCTCGGCCGTGACCGCCTCGTGGGAACGGGCCAGCGGCAGCGTCGTACCGTCCTTGTCCACCGTGCCCAGCGTGTGGCGCGTGGTGTCGGGGTCGAGGTAGGGCACCGCGTACACCCACAGGCAGTCGCCGCCGGCATCGTCCGGGATCATGATCGGGGTCGCGGCGTCAGCGAGCCTCGAACGGATACTCAGCCGATCGCGGAACAGCGCCGAGCCGAAGCCCAGGCGGGTGGCCGAGTCGTGGTTTCCCGGCGTGATCACCACCCGGGTGATCGCGGTCAGGCGCAGCAGCACGTCCTCAAGCAGGGCGACGGACTCGACCGACGGCAACGCCCGGTCGTAGATGTCGCCGGCGACGAGCACGGCTGAGACCCGCTCGTCGCGAACGGTGGAGACGAGGTGGTCGAAGTACGCCGCATGGGCTGCGGCCAGATCCACCCCGTGCAGGGTGCGGCCGAGATGCCAGTCGGAGGTGTGCAGGATGCGCATGGTCGGACTCTAGGAGTCGGCACTGACAGAAAGTCCCGCAACACCGGCCTCGAGGCAAGAAGCTCCCAGGTCTCCCCCTGACGGAGGCTCAGGGGCTGCTCAGCCGAACGCGGCGATCTCGATCTTCTTCATCCCCATGAGCTTCTCGAAGGAGTCGGGCGCGGTCATCAGCTCGCCCAGATTCACCGGCACGAGCTGCCAGCTGAGCCCGAACCTGTCGGCGCACCAGCCGCACTGCTCAGCCTCGGGGACCGCGCTGAGCTGCTCCCAGTACCGGTCGAGCTCGGCCTGGTCGGCGCACTCCACCATCAGCGACACCCCACAGTTGAACGTGAAGTCCTGGCCGGCGGCGTCCATCGCTGCGAACCACTGGCCGAGCACCTCGAAGTCGGCGAACATCACGCTGCCCGCGACCGGACCCGCCTGTTCCGGGTACAGCGCCACCGTCCCGATCCGTCCCCCGAACACCGAGGTGTAGAAGTCGATCCCTTCCTTGGCCCGCCCCTGGATGGTGTGGCCGAACATGATGCTGGGGACGATGAACGGACGCGGGTCGCCGGACGGATTGGTGAGCATCAACTGCCAACTGACTCCGTAGCGGTCCTGCACCCAGCCGTAGTGCGGGCTGAAGTCGTACTCCTGCAGCGGCATCAGCGCCTGGCCGCCTTCGGACAACGCCGCCCACAACTCGTCCAGGTGTTCCCGAGCCTGTGGATCGACCGAGGGGTCGAAGTTCAGCATGAACGAGACGGACGGGTTCACCGGGAACTCAGGGCCCGCGTTGATCCCGATGAAGCGGTACCCGGCGAGCTCGAACTCGACCATCAGCACCTGACCGGCCAACTCTGCCTGGAAGTCCGCAAGACCCTGCGTCGGGTAGCGCTGGGTGTGGGTCACCCGTCCTTGGGGGAACATCGAGGTGTAGAAGTCGGCCGCCTCGGCCGCGGTGTGGTCGAACCACAGATTGGGCACGATCCGCTGCATGTGAATCTCCTTCTGGTCACTGAGCCGGACGGCACCCCGGCAGCCTACGTGGCACACCGATCCAGCAGAAGGAGTGCGGTCGGAGAACACCCTCAGCAATTCTTGGGCACGCCACCAGATCTACGCCTACCCCACCTTCCACCGCGGCATCCAGGACGCGCTGGGCGATCTCCGCCGGCACCTCCCCTGACGCTGGCGGAGCTGCGGGCGGCTGCCTGTACGCCGGTGGCTACTTCGCCATGGCCACGACCATGGGACTGAAGTAGGGGATCAGCCAGATGACCCACACGAGGACGCTGAACTTGTGGAAGTTCTTGAGGGCGGCCTCGTCCTTCTTGAGAAGTACGACCAATGCCCAGGCCGCATGGATGAACATCAGCAGGATGGCAACGAGTCCGGAGATGCCGTGGACGTCGAAGGTCATGCCGCCGACGAAGTCGAACATCATGCCGGTACCGAGTGTGTCGCAGATCAGGCCGAGGACGAAGAACACGAGGTTCCACCACCTGAGGCGGCCGACGAGGCGCTCGCCCCACACCCCGATGGAGTAGAAGACCAATGCCGCGGTGATGAACGTGCTGGCCAGCGGGTTCACAGCTGCGTGGTGAGTTCGGACGTGGGCTGCGGGCTGACCTCCAGGTCGGGCTCGGCCTCGGCGATCAGCTCGCGCATCGCTCGAACCTCGGCCAGGAGTCGGGACCCGATATCGCCCGCCTCGGCTCCGTCCGCGCGGGCCATGGCCGACGTGACTGCCGCCAGCACCATGCCGAAGGCGATGCGGGCGGTGTGGGAGTCGCCCGTCCGCTGTTCGAGCAGCTTGAAGAACGGGCGCAGCCGGATGATGGTCTGGGCCCAGAAGTCCATGCTGAGTTCTGGCTGCTGGTGCAACAACGCCTTGATCCGAGGGAAATCGGTAGGAAGGGTGACGTGACGTCCCACCAGTTCGCACGTGTCGCCGATCAGGCTGCCCTGCGCGGCCACGAACCACTCCTGCTGGCCGGACGGAATCTCCGCCACCATCAGGTCGAAGGCCGCAGCGATCTTGCTCGGGTAGTAGTTGAAGAAGGTCCGCGGGGAGACCCCGACCTCGGCGCAGATCTCCTCGACGGTGACGCTGTGCTGGCCGCGTTCGGCGACCAGGCGTAAAGCGGTCTCGTGGATGGCCCTACGCGTGGCCGTCTTCTTGCGCTCCCGCAGTCCCGTGCACGGCTGCTCGGCCACCGCCCCGGTTGTCATGCCAACCCCTCCAGCGCCGCGCTGTCGCTCAGGTCGGACTTCTCCTGCAGGGCCGAGCGGGTGCGCAGCGGCGGCACCCGGAAAGAACCAGGTGATCACGAACGCGACCAGCATCACAGCCAGCCCCACCCAGTAGATGGTGACCACGGAGTCGTTGAAGCCGCTCATGAACGGCTTTGTCAGGCGCGGGTCGGCGCCGGTGAGGAAGGACGTGTCGCTGGCACTGGTGTCAGCCTTGACGTCGCTGGTGTCACCGCTGTTGATGGCGTCGATCAGGGTCGGCACCAGCTTGTCGACCATCGCCCAGCGTTGCACCGGGTCGGACCAGTCGACGGCCAGCTTGCCGTCCTTGACGCTGAGGTTCCGCTCGAAGGCGACCTGCTGCAGCGCCTTCTTCTCGGCCTTGGGCAGGGCCTTCTTCACCGCCTCATCGATCAGCTTGTCGACCTTCGACAACTTCTCCGCGCCGGCAGCCAGCTTCTCGCTGCCGGAAGCGGCCGCGGCTGCTCCCGTCGGGATGGCGCTGCCCTTGTCGGCGGCGGTGGTCGCGCCGTCGGCGAGCTTCTGGGTACCTGCCGCGAGCTGCTTGAGACCGCTGGCGAGCGCGGAGGTGCCGTTGGCTGCCGAGGTCAGCCCCTCGGCCAAGCCGGGCTTGCCGGAGGTGCCGTTGAGGTAGCCGCTGGTGGCGTTGACGCTGCCCTTCAGCGCGTCCATCGCGGCGTTCAGCGCCACCCGGTCGGCGGCCAACTGGTCGCAGGCGGCGGCGTCCCCGTCCACGCACGTGGTTTGGTCGCTGGTCATGGTGTCCAGGGCGGACGAGACGGCGGCGTAGTCGCTGGCGGCGTCCTTCGCCGTGGCCGCGGCGCCCTGCTCGGCTGCGCTGAGGCCCTTCAGGCCGCTCGCAAGCTGGCCTTCGGCGGTGGCGATCTTCGAGGTGCCGGCTGCGAGCTGCTGCGCCCCGGTCCCGATCTGGCCGACGCCGTCCACGAAGGCCCCGGTGCCGGTGCTCAGCTTGTCCAGCCCGGTACTGAGAGCCAGGACCCCATCGGCGATCTTGCCGGTGCCTTCAGCGGCCTTCGCCGACACCGCCTCGGTCACTTTGGCGCGGACAGCGGTCTCGACGCCGTCCTTGACCTGATCGGTCGCCTCGGCCAGATTGTCGTCGACCTGGTCCTGATCCTGTCCGTGATCGGCGTCCACAGCTTGTCCATGACCGCCTTGTTGGCAGGGTCGTTGGCGACCGCCGGGTTGAGCGCGGCGTCCAGAGCGTTCCAGGTCGTGCGCTCGTCGGTCAGGGAGGCAGTGATGTTCACCGGCAGGATGCTGAACAGCAGCGACAGCATGATCGCCGTCCCGAGGGTGCCGCCGATCTGACGGAAGAACGTGGCAGAACTGGTGGCCACGCCGATCTCGTGGGCGCCCACCGCAGCCTGGACGGCCATGGTGAGGGTCTGCATCAGCTGGCCCAGGCCGAGCCGACCACGAACATCCGATCTCCAGGTACCAGAACGGTGTCTGCAGGGTCATGAACGCCAGAATCAGGAAGCCGAGCGCGGTGGTGCCGGTGCCGGTGATCGGGAACGCGCCGTACTTGCCGGTGCAGGCCACGATCTGGCCGGTTCCGATTGAGGCGAGCATGATGCCCGCCATCATCGGCAAGGTGGCGAGCTCCGACTCGGTGGGGTTCATGCCGAGGACGATCTGCAGGTACAGCGGCAGGGTGAGCATGGCACCGAACATGCCGAAGCCGACCAGGATGCTGAGCACGGTGGCCGTGGAGAAGGCCCTGTTGCCGAACAGTCGCAACGGGATGATCGCGTTCGCCCCCATGGCCCGCTCCACCAGCACGAACCCGAGCAGGCTGGCCGCGCCGATCGCGTAGCAGACCATGGAAGCCGCGGACGTCCAGCCCCACTCGCGTCCCTGCTCGGCGACCAGCAGCAGCGGGGACAGCGTGGCCACCACCAGGCCGGCGCCCCACCAGTCGATGCGGGGCTTGGCGTGCGGGGTGTGAGGCAGGTGCAGGAAGGCGATCACCATCAGCAGCGCAATGATGCCGACCGGCACGTTGATCAGGAAGACCCAGCGCCAGCCCGTGAGCCATGCTCGCACCCCGCGAGCGCGCCAAGTACCAGGGCTTCTTCCTGGCGACCTTCGGGATCGCCTCGGTGATCGGTCCGCTGGTCGGCGGCCCGTTCGCCGGCGCTGACCAGATTCTGGCCCCGGCTGCCAGCGGTTGGGCGTCCTCGGTCCAGCGCTTTGGTCGCGGCCCGGGATGGTGCTGGGTCGACCACACCACCCCCACCTCCCGCGTGCTCGACTCGCCCGCCCTGGCTCGGTCGTCAGTGGGCGAGCACAAGTGACCTGTGATACTTGCGCCAGCCTGCCCCGCTCTGCCCAGGTAATCCTTAGCGGCATCGACGATCCATCGGACCTTTGGCGAGTCGAGGCGCGTCTGCGGGCCGAGGGGTGGAGGCTGACGGCTTGGGGCCCTGCACGCCGCCCTGCCTGGCCCTGACGTCGCTCTGGGCGCGATCGCCGCTCTGGCCGTCGACGGCTGGCGGTCGCGGGCAGCGCTGGCCGCGGCGTGACGCCGGCTTCGGATCCAGCGAGGTGCTCGATGCGGTGGCGTGACAGCCTCGCCCCTGCCCGGCTGGAGCGGGTGGCACTGGTCGCGCCAACCCCGCTGCGCGAGGTCCTGATCGTGGTGGTTGCGCTGGCTGCGGTCGAGCTGGTGCCTGCCCAGTCCTTCGGCCGACGGGCGCGATGAACTCGACCGCGCCGCGAGCGCCGCGATCGTCTTCGGAGCCGGTGAGCGGTTGGTCGGCTGGGCGCCGTCCCATCGACTGAACTCACCGAAAGTCTGGCTCCGCTGGGCTGCGCGGTCGTTCGCCAGTCACCCGCTTGGGGTGCAACTTCCCACCCTGTTGAGCGCCGGCACGTCGTCGACGTCCCGGCTACTGGTGGACACCTACGGGACGGTGCCGTACGCGGACCTTTTGACCCTGCCCGGCTCGCCGGCCTCGCCTACGTGGTCATGTTCGGGATGATAAGCCTCCGCGACGTCGGGCACGGCGCCCTCCTGCTGCTGGGGGACTGCTGCTGCGCAGCGGCCGCATCGCCAGACTCCAGAAGCTTCAGAAGGTGGGCGTTTCGTGGTGGGCGCCGGGCTCACGTCCATGTTCTTCGGCGTGCTGTACGGGACTGTTTTCGGACCTACCGGTCTGGTCCCTGTGGTGTGGCTGACCCGCTCACCGAGCCCGTGCTGCCCTGCTGGCCGCGCTGCTGTTCGGCTCGGCCCTGCTCGGTGGCCTACGCACTGGGCACCGTCAACCGCTTCCGTGAGGGCGGCTGGGGAGTGGCGCTCTACTCGCGCACCGGAGTCGCGGGCCTGCTGCTCTTCCTCAGTCTCGGCCCTGCTTGCCTTCGGCCTCTAGACCGACCGGTGCGATGGTCACGGTGGCCGCGATCGTTGCCACGGTGGCGTTGGCCTTCCTGTCCATCGGGTTGTATCTGGAGGCCGGAGGCGGGGTCGCTGGTGGGGCCCAAGCCGCCATCGAACTGTTCGACGTCGATCCGGCTCGGTTCCAACGTTGACTCGTTCGCCCGCCTGGCCGCCTTCGGCTCACCCATGCCGCACTGTTGATGGTCGTCTGAACGGCACCACGGCCCTGTGGGTGCCTGGCTGGCAAGCCGCCGCGGCGATCCTGGTGTTCGTCATCGGGAACCTCGTCACTTTCGCGCTCGAGGCCCTGGTGGCTGGCATCCAGGCGTTGCGGCTGGAGTACTACGAGCTCTTCTCCCGCATCTTCGCCACCGAGGGTCGACTGTTCCAACTGTGGGCTCCCGACCTCACCCCCACCCCAGAGCTGACCGCCTCGTCAGGCTTTGCACCAGAAAGGCACCAACCATGAACCCGTGGCTAGCCAGTATCCCCATCATCGTCGTGGCTGCCTCGGCCGCCGCGATGGTGTTGATCCGGTGGCGAACGGCAGGACCGAGGGTGCTGGTCGCGGTCAACGCTGCGGTGTTCATGGTCGCCGTGGCACTGCTCGCGTCCGGGCTCAACGCTGCGCCGCAGCCGCCGCCGGACCCGACCCGGACAACGGCAACGGGCGCCGGTGGCACCGCGCTCATCGCTGCGGCTATCGCGGTCGCCGCTCGTCGCTGGAGCGGCCATCGCCGTGGCGTATACGGGCGCTGCGGCGCTGGCGGCCATGAGTGAGCGGCCCGGAATGTTCGGACGAGCCATGGTGGTCGTCGGCCTGGCTAGGGCATCGCGATCTACGGGCTCATCATCTCGATCATTCTGATCGGCAAGGCCTGAGGCGGGCACACCATGCCCACTGTCGCGGGGCCGGGGAGCTGTCCCGGCTGGAGGTCTACGCCCTGGCCGGTGTCGGTGCTGGCCGCCGAGACCGACGACGACGTGCGTACGGCCTGGCAGTCGCTGGCCGGGGACACCACGATCGTGGTGCTGATACCCCACGCCGCCGCGGCGCTGGGGCGCAGGTTGACCGAACTGGGTGCGCCGATGACCGTGGTGTTGCT
Organism: Propionibacteriaceae bacterium; assembly: GCA_016717345.1. Classification (GTDB taxonomy): domain Bacteria; phylum Actinomycetota; class Actinomycetes; order Propionibacteriales; family Propionibacteriaceae; genus Propionicimonas. The sequence goes on along the minus strand of JADKFR010000004.1, from coordinate 182,071 downwards.
AGCCATGACCGGCCTCCCGCACGGTTCCGGACGAGGCGCTGGCCCCCGTCCGTGCGGCGCTGCTCGCCACTGCGGGAAACCCGGCCGACGCGATCCGGCAGGACGCCGAAGAGCAGGCGAGGGCGGTGGTGGCTGCCGCCCACGACGAGGCAGCCCGGATCATCGCGGCAGCAGCGTCCGAGGGCGAAACCGCGGCCCGAGCGGGACCCAGCGCTGCGCTCGGCCCGGGTTCGTCGGCAGGCGCACGGAACTGGTGCTGGCGCAGCAGGCCCGCGCTGCGTCGCGAACTGGCGCGGCAGGTGCGTGAGGCTGCTGCTGACCTGCGGCAGGATGCCAGCTACCCGACGCTGTTGGCCACCCTCACGCAACGCTGCCGCGCCGTGCCCGGTGCGGAGGCTGTCGTGACGGAGGATCTCGGCCGGCGGCGTGGTCGGACAGGCCGGCTCCTGCACCCTGACCTGAGCCTGCCGGCCCTGGCAGCCCGGACGCTGGATGCGATGAGTCCACAGGTGAGTCGACTACGGACCCACTAGGTGACAGGCAGCCCGGCACGGTGGTCCGCGTCAGCGGTCCGCTGGTCGAGGTGGAGGAGCCGGCAACACCTCCATGTTGGAGGTGCTGATGGTCGGCCCACAGCGGATCAGCGCCGAAACCGTGGCGATCGCCGGTGATCGGGTGACCCTGCAGGCCTACGAGTACACCGGCGGCTTGGAGGTTGGCGCTGCCGCCCAGCCCACCGGCGAGCCACTGTCGGGCTTGCTGGGACCGGGCATGCTCGGCAATGTCTTCGATGGTCTGATGCGCCCACTGTCGTCTGCGCCGCAGTGGTTGACCTCGGACCGACCGCCCGCAGCCCAGGACCCTGCCATCCTCGACCGTGACTGGACGTTCCTACCGAGTGCGGAACTCGGTTCCGCCGTCGAGCCAGGTTCGATCATCGACGGTACCGAACGCTGGTTCGGTTGAGCATCGGGTCCTGGTCCCGTGGGGCATTGCCGGCCAGATCACCTGGGTGGCTGCGCGAGGCACGGTGCACGCTCTGGACGTCGTGGCCCGCGTCGGCGTTCAACCGGTGAGGCTGGCGGAGATCTGGCCGATCCGGCGACCTCGCCCGTTCCGGGAACGGCTCACCGAGGCAGTCCCGCTGCACACCGGACAGCGCGTGATGGACCTGCTGTACCCCCTTGGTCCGAGGTGGAGCCGCTGCGGTGCCCGGCGGCTTCGGGACCGGGAAGACCATGCTGCTGCAGCAGGTCGCCGGGCGGAGCGATGCTGATGTCATCGTCTGCGTCGGGTGCGGTGAGCGGGGCAACGAGATGGCCGACGTGCTCGAGGACCTGTCGACGCTTGTGGACGCCCGGGCCGGTAGCAACCTCATCGACCGGACCGTCATCATCGCGAACACGTCCAACATGCCGATGATGGCCCGCGAATCCAGCATCTACACCGGGATCACGGTGGCCGAGTTCTACCGTGACATGGGCTACAACGTGGTGCTCATCGCCGACTCGACCTCGCGCTGGGCCGAAGCCCTGCGTGAATTCCGCCAACCGCAACGGGGATCTGCCGGCCGGAGGAGGGCTATCCGGCCCACCTCGCCTCGGCACTGGCGGCTCTTCTACGAAAGAGCCGGCCGTGTCACCACCCTGGCGGTGGCACCGCCTCGGTGACCGTGATCGGGGCTGTCCCTCCGCCCGGAGGCGACATGACAGAACCGGTGACGACCGACACCTTTGCGCTTCGTGCGCTCCTGTGGCTCCTCGACCGCGAGCTGGCCTACTCCCGGCACTACCCGGCAGTGAGTTGGACGGGTTCCTTCGCCCGCGATGTGGACGAGGTGGGTCGCTGGCACGCCGGGCACGGGGACCCGGGCTGGTCCCTGCGGCGAAGCCGGGCGACGGCGTTGCTGGCCGAGGCCGACCGGCTCAGCTCCCTGGCGGAGATCATCGGTCAGTCGTCCCCTGCCGGGCCACGAGCGGATGGTGCTGCTGGGTGGCCGGTGCTGCGGGAGGGGTACTGCCGCAGAACGCACTGAGCGCAAAACGACAGCTTCTGTTCCGCAGACAAAGCTTCCGCACTGCTCGATCTGGTCCTGGAGGTGGTGGACGCCTGCAACCTGTTGGTGGCCCGAGGAGTCGCGGCGACAACCATCGAGGACCCGACTTCGGGCTCGTGCTTCGCGCCCGCGAGGAGGTGGATCCCCGTGACTCGGACGGCGTGGACGCCCGGCGACGTGAGTTCCTGACACGGCTGGACGAGTTGTCGCGACCCAGCCTTTCAATCAGGTCTCCCACAGTGACGTCCGCGAGCTGCGCGGACCGCTGCTCGTCCTCGGGGACGCGGTCGGTGGGGATGGGATGAGTACGCCCTCGTCGAGGTGGAGGGCCGGGGTGGGGCTTGCTGAGGAGCGGCACGCGTTGGTCCTGGAGGTCGACCACGACCTGGTCACGCTGCAGGTGCTGGAGGGCACCGGCGCGATGCACGCCGGTGGCGTCCAGGCAGCTTCGCGGGCCTCCCGCGTCACATTCCGGTGGGAACCGGCTGGCTGGGCGGCACCTGCAACGGTCGCGGTGAACCACTGGACGGCGGACCGCCGGTGACCGGCGAGACCACGATGCCGCTGCACGGGTGGCCGCTCAACCCCGTCCACCGGGAGCCGCCAGCAGAGCCCGTGATCACCGGGATCTCGGTCATCGACGCGCTCACCACGCTGGTCCGGGGTCAGAAGCTGCCCATCTTCTCGCTGCCGGGAATGCCCCACCTCACCCTGGCGACCCAGATCGCCGCCCAGGCCACCTCCAGCGGCCGCCCCTTCCGGGTGGTGTTCGCGGCGATGGGTCTGACCCACGCGGACATCTACTATGTGCGCGACCGACTCGAGGAGCGATCGGCCGCCGGCGAGTTGGTGCTCCTGCTCAACGCCGCCGACGACCCGGTGATCGAACGGCTACTCACTCCCAAGATCGCCTTGACCATCGCCGAGCACCTGGCTTACACCGAGGGCCACGACGTGCTGGTGGTCATGTCGGACATGACGAGCTACGCCGAGGCCCTGCGCGAAGTGTCGGCCGCCCGCCGCGAGATCCACGCCCGCCGCGGCTACCCGGGCTACCTCTACAGCGACCTCGCCAGCCTCTACGAACGTTGCGGCCGGGTTCGGGGGCACGAAGGATCGGTGACGATCGTCCCGGTGCTGACCATGCCCGGAGGCGACATCACCCATCCGGTGCCAGATCTCACCGGCTACATCACCGAGGGGCAACTGGTCCTCTCCGCGGAGGTCGAAGCTCGTGGCGTCTACCCGCCGGTCGACGTCCTCTCGTCGCTCTCCCGGCTGATGCGCAGCGGCGCCGGCGCCGGCCGCACCAGGGATGACCACCTTGATGTGGCCGCGCAGGTACTCTCCGCGATGGCCCGCGCCCGGCAGGCGGCGGAGCTCGCCGAACTGGTGGGGGCCGACTCCCTCAGCGAGACCGATCGACGATATGTGGCCTATCGCAGTCATCTTGAACAGGACCTGCTCCGCCAGGGAACCAGCGAGTTCCGTTCCTTGGAAGACACGCTCGGACGGGCCTGGGCTGCGCTGGGCACCCTGCCACGACGGGAGCTGACCATGGTCTCCACCGACCTGCTGGACCGTTACCTACCGCCGCCGAGGAGCGGGCCATGAACACAACCGGACGGGCCGGGAAGCTGCGGCTTGAGCGGCGTCTCCTGACCGCTCAGCATGGCGCGGAGTTGTTGGATCGAAAGCAACGCATCCTCGCTGACGAGCTGGAGCGGCTGCACCTCAGAGCCGCCCGCACCGAACAGCTGTGGCTCACTGCGGCCCGCGACGCGGAGTCCTGGCTGGCACGGACCGCCGCGCTGGACGGGCGCGAGTTGATCGCTGCTGCAGCACCCGTGATCCCGGCTGAGGTGCAGCTGGAGTGGGGAGGCGCGATGGGAGTGACCTATCCGGAGGATGCGCGCTGCGAGGCTCCGGTGGCGGCCCCCGCCGGCGCCAGTTCCGCACTGACCTACGCGATGAGCGCCGCACGGGCGGCGCTGGACGCCGGTGTCAGGCAGGCCGCGGCCCAGCGCGCCGTCCTGCTGGTGGCCGCGGAACTCAAGGCCACCCGTACCCGGTTGCGGGCGGTGCAGAAGCGTTGGATCCCCAGGCTTGAGAACGAACTGAACACCATCCGCCGCCAACTCCAGGAGCAGGAACTCCAGGAGAATCTCCGGCTGCGCTGGTCTGCGGACGCCATCGTCCGGTCAGCTGCGGCGGAGCGGGCGTCCAGCCCCGGTGGAACGGCGGTGCCTCGATGAGCGACATCATCCTGCTGGCCGTCAACGACTCGCCGGCGGCTTTCCATGCCGCCGAGGTGGCCGTCACCGTGGCCCGCCGCCTCTGCGTCCGGTTGCGTGCGGTTTCGGTGGTCTCACAGGTGGAGCTGCCCAGCCTGGACAGTTCCCGGGAACTCACCCGCCAAGGAGAACTCTCGGCGAAAGCGGCTTTGCGGCACGTGACTGCTCTGGGCACGGCGGTCGGCGTGGACGTCGTGACCGTGCTGCGGTTCGGCAACGTGGCCGCCGAGATCCTGGACGAGGCCCTGACCTGTGAGGCCGATCTGATCCTGATGGCCCGGGTCGGACGGCCCGGTCACGTCCTTCAACACCTGGGGAGCACCACCCAGCATGTGCTGGAGTTCGCCACCGTCCCGGTGCTGGTGGTTCCCGCTCGGCATCCTCGCTGGCGGGTTGGCTGAACGGTGCACCCGCCAAGAACTACTCGCTGCTGCTGAGCTCAGCAATCCTCCCACTTGCCTCACGCGGGGGCCGGTCTGGACGCTTGGGCTAGGTCACGCGAGGACGTAGCCCTCGCTGCCTGGGTGTCAGGGAAAGGAGGCCACGACATGGCCGGGAGCGATCTGGAGGTTGTAGGACAGGGGTATGCCGCCTTCGCCGCCGGGGACTTGGCGGCCCTCAGCGAGCTCTTCGCGGAGGACGCCACGTGGACGGTGCCGGGCAGCGGCCCCACCTCGGGAACCAAGCAGGGTCGTGACGCCGTGATGGCCTACCTGGTGGAGGTGATGACTCGCTCGGAAGGGACATTCAAGGTCACGCAATTGGCCTTGGCCGAAGGTGGCGGTCACGTCTTCGCCCTCGACCGGAGTGAGGCGACTCGCAACGGGGTGTCCCTGAACTCGTCCGGTGTCAACGTCTTCCAGCTCAAGGACGGACGGGTGCAGTCAGTCCAGCAGTACTTCGAGAACACCGACGAGAGCGACGCCTTCTGGGCCTAGGAGCCTGCTGATTCTCGAATCCCCGCGTGGACTCGCACCTGGCGAAGATCCTGCGAACTCACCCTGCAGAGTGGCGGACGGCGAAGCTTCTCCCGGCGACGGTCCTCCCCACCCAAAGGCAGGCCTTCTGCGACGCGCCGGGGTTTGGGCGCTGCGCGGCGCTCGCAATCAGACAAGCTAGCGGCGTGATCACGATGGAGCGGCAAAGGAAGCGAAGGTGACCAGGCGCATCGAAGTCGTTGGTGCGGTCATCATGCAGGCTGATCGGGTCCTCTGCACTCAGCGTGGCGCTGGGAGCCTCGCGGGGCGCTGGGAGTTTCCCGGCGGCAAGGTGGAGCCCGGCGAATCTCCGGAGGATGCCTTGGCCCGTGAGATCCGCGAGGAACTCGGCTGCACAGTCAAGGTCGGCGCCAAGGTAGTCACGACCGAGCACGAATACGACTTTGGCGTGGTCAGCCTGACAACCTTCTATTGCGCCGTGGTCAACGAAGAACCGACAATCTCGGAGCACACCGCCTGTGTGTGGCTTCCACCGAGTGAGCTCCAAACCCTGAATTGGGCTCCGGCAGACGTCCCCGCCGTCCACCAGATCCAGGCTGACTTCGCATGACGGCTGACTTCTCCTGGACCGAGCCACTGGCTCTTGACGTGCGCTTCGGCTATCTGGCCGGCGAAGTCCGGGCGCCGCGCCAGCAGCACCCCCGCAACTCGGCAGCAGCGGCCCATTCCGTGAGGCAGGAGGGCTGCCGCACCTCACGGGTTTGTCCGTCTGGGTGTGGACCGATCAGAGGAGCGGTCGCCCGTGAACATGCGCCCGGTGCGGTTCGCGCCATGGGCCGCCGGCGCGAGCCCGACGATCACGATCCGCGCGTCAGGGTCGCCGAAGCCGGGCACCGGCCGTCCCCAGTACTCCTGATCGCGGAACGCCGCCCGCTTCTCGTCGGCGACCCCCTCCCGCCACGCCACCAGCCTGGGGCAGGCCCGGCACTCGACCAGCAACGCGTCCAGCTCGCCGAGGGTCGCCGCGCCGACGGCGGAGGCCGGGTAGTCGGCGGAGTCCGGATCGGGCATGGCTCCATCATCGGGCGGATGTCCCGCGCGTGCGACATGATCGCGAACGCGCGCTGGGTTCGGCTCGTTGCTGGCACTGATCCGCCCGCCGCGCACGGCAGAATGATCGGCGTGACGAGCCCAGACCAGACACCCTGGCCGCCGACGGCAGAGGCGCTGATGCGCTCACGCTTCGCAGCGTTCCGCACCGGGGACGCTGCCTGGCTGCTGGCCTCCTGGCACCCGTCGACCCGGCCGGAAGCTCTCGACCTCAGCAGCAACCCGATCTGGCGGGGGCTTCAAATCCTCGACACCGTCGCGGGCGGCCCGACCGACGACACGGGCATCGTCGAGTTTCGCGCGACCTTCCTGCGGCCCGGAGGTGGGGTCGACGTGCAGCACGAACGCTCCAGCTTCGTCCGCGAAGACGGTCGCTGGTACTACCTGGAAGCCGGGTAATCGACGCGGGGCGCTCCCGCGGGCCGTGCTTGCGGTCGCTCCAACCGAAATGGCGCCCTGTGTGCCTGATTGCAGCTGCCTCGGCCGCCGGTAGGCTCCCTGCGTGCCCAACATCTTCGATGATCCAGAGGTGAAGGCCGCCATGGCTGCGGCCGGCGTCGTCCATAAGCCCGGAGTCGCCCAGGAAGTGCTGCGCGACCTGGCGCCCTTCCTCGCCGAGGACGGGATCGACCTGAACGACCTCGGCGATACCGACCTCGACGGACTCAACGCGGCGCTCGCGCGGGCGACCGCGCGCTACAACGAGAGCATCCCCGAGGCTGGCCAACCCCGTCGGGAGCCGCCGGGTCGGCAACCTGCCGGCGGTTCGCCCTTCATCCGGCGCCCGTCGTCGTCGGACCAGCCCACACCGGCGGGAGTCCGCGGCATTACCTCGGCGCCAAGCCACCCCGGGTCGGCGTCGAAGCGGGCGTCGAAGCGAGGGACACACGCGTCCGGCCATCCGGGTCGGCGCGAACAGGCCCAATCTGACCGCGCACTCGTGCGCGAATTCGACCGTTGGCTGCGTCGGCAGCCAGAAATCGCGGCCCCGAGCCCCGGGGAAGAGTCCGGCCTGTTTGGGGAGTTGCTCAAGGTCGCCCAGCACCAGGGATTCACCCTGCGCACTCCCGACGGCGTTGAACACCTACTCGATGCGTTCCTCGACGCTGACGCCCCTGAGCCAGACGGAGCTATCGCCGCCGCCATCGCCACCCTGCACGACTACGTCCACTTCCGGATGGACACGGACCACAACCCCGAAGCATGGGAGGAGATCCACGAGCAGGTCGAGGATGCGCTCGACGACGCACTCCCAGGGTCCGAAATCCTGGAGGCTGCCATCGTCGACACTGAGCAGCTCGCTCCGGACGAGCGTCGGGCGGCTCTCGCCGCGACGGAGCTCGTTGCTCACCTGAACGAACTGCTGGACTGGATCGGCACCGGACGGAAGGTTTCACCGTCCGGAGGCCTGCGGCGGGCCGACATCGCTTTCGCCGCGAGCCTGCTGGGCATCGCCGCCGTTGGGGTGGCCAAGCTGCCCCCGTTCGCTCCAGATTCCCCTGCCCTGATCGACATCGAACCCGATTCCTCGCCGCCGAATGCCATTCGTGCCCGCGCCATGAAGGACGTGCCACTGCTGCCCTCGTGGTGGACCGCCTTGGCCTCGGCCGATCTGATTCAGGTGAACAGCTATCGGGTCGCGCCGGGACCGTCCTCCGCGGAATGGACGGCTGAGTCGGTCCCGCCGCTCGACCTGGCCGAGACGGTGGTCGGCCTCACCGTCTCCCAGTTCATCTGCGAAGACTTGGAGAACCGTTCGGCGCGCTTCGCAGAGCGGGTGACCGCGATCATGATCGGCCATCTGCTGCGGGCGTTGGCCCCTGGACAGGTCGAACCGCCCCTCTACGAGAACGAATTCGACCGGCTCCTGGAAAGCGGCGCGATGCGGAACCTGCAACGCCTGGAGCGCGTCGGTGTCCTCGTCCCTGACGCCGAGGTCGGTTTCGTCGTCCCTCACGCACTGCGTGGGGCCGTCGCTCGCGGGGTGCTCACCGCCCTCGCGGTGCTCGGAGGAGCCTTCGAGACCGACTGAGCCCCGGCCGTCGGTGCAGATCACTCGCCCACCTGCGTCGCGTGAGGGTAGTCATGGCAATCGGGTGGTGCGAGCCTTCCGCGAGGGCTGGGGTGCGGCTACGGGGTCTCGGCGAGCGCCAGAGGTCCTGATGCTACGGACGGAGCGCGTCCGGGACCGAACCACAGTCGCGCGACGATCCGCACACCACGGTGTTGGCCGGCAAGCCGGCGTTCATGCCGTAGCGCGCGTCGAGAATGGTGAGCAAGCTATCGACGGTTCTCGGCGGGTCGACGTAGCGCGCGCTGATCTGTTGAATCGCGGCAAGCGCCAGTGCGGGCGCAACCGACACCGTGTCGTAAGCGAACTGAGCGGCCGGGACCACGTCGAGCCCGTCCGGCAGCTTGTCGGTCGGTAGGTCCTTGACGTTGTCGCTCACGATGACCTGAGCACCGCCGACGACCGCTGCTGCGACCAAATGCTCATCGTCGGGATCCGGGAGTCGATAGCTACCCACGAGCGGCTCCCAGCCGAACACGCAGGAGTCGTCGAAGGCCCAGTTCATCTGGTCCGCCAGGCGTTTGGCCACCACGCGAGCCTGATCTGGCTCGGCGCCGCGCTTGATCCTCTTCTCGGCTTCGGCCTCGATCAGTTCATCGAGAACAGCCTGGGACCAGATGGGCCGATAGAGGCCCTCCACGGCCAGGCTGAGGAGGAAGTCACGCTGGAGGCTCGGCCACAGCACCGAGGTATCGAGGAGTGCGGTGAACACGTTCGGCGATCACCGAGCCTGCTGCTCGGCACCGCCTTGCGCGCAGCACGAAGCCGCTCGATGACTTCGACCGGATCGTCCTCGTTGTCGAGGTCGATGGCGGTCGCTTCCAGCATCGCGTACTGACGCTGTCGACGACGATCTCGGTAGGCCAGCACCTCGCTGAGCAAGAGCCGGCGCCGCGAACCGTTGCGATCGGCTCGAAGCTCCCCGGACTCAATGAGCCGAACCACTGTGGGTCGAGAGACCCCGAGTAGATCGGCAGCCTGCTGAGTGGTCAGCTGAGGCTCCTGAGGTGTGACCGTGACCGCCTTGCCGGCCGCCATCGCCTCGACCACCTGCATCAGCACGCGGTACACCGCGGACGGCAGTTCGATCTGCTCGCCCTCGCCACCGCCCACCAGCAGGTAGCGCTGAGGCGGCACGCTGCCGCGTCGCTCCGCGTGGGCCTCAAGGAAGCTCCGCACCTCCGCCAGCTGGCCGTCAGCACCCTCGGGGACATACGTCTGCGACGACATCGCGATGCTCATCTCATCTGCCTCCTACAGACATAGCGTACACGCTTTCGAAACGTGCGAATAATGGCCCGGGAGATGATTGCGACTTGGGCCAGCGCCCTCGACTCATTGGGCCGTAGAGAATCCGGGTCTCAGCGTCTGCAGCACCCATTCGCGGCTAGCCTGTTCTCCCCGACGGCCTCGCTCGGGGGTGATGGTCGGCCTCAGAGTCGACCATCAGGGACAATCGCTCCGCGATCTGGCGATCACGGTCCTTGGCGGCGTGCTGGTAGAGCTGGGCGGCCACAGAGGTGGAGTGGCCGAGGCGGGCTTGGAGTTCAGCGGTGGTAGCTCCGACTTGCGCAGCCAGGGTGGCCCCCGTGTGACGCAGGTCGTGCCACTTGAGGTCATCGCGGCCAGCGGCCTTCTTCGCCTTGGTGAAGTAGCTGCCCATCACCGAGTGCCACATATGGCCGCGCGCCACACCGGGAAACAGCAGTGTGTTCGCTCCGGGACGAACGTGGGTCTCCAGGTGCCCCTCTACGATCGGCCAGACGTGCGGCGGAATAGAGACATCGCGATAGCCGGCATCCGACTTTGGTGGACCCACCACGATCCCGTCCGGGGTGAAGGTCACGGCTCGGCGGACCTTGATCTGGCGGTTGGCGACGTCGATGTCCTTGCGGCGCAGTTCGGCCAACTCGCCGTAGCGCAGCGCGCACCATGCGGCGATCATCACTGCGGCCCGCAGCCGGGGCGGCATGTGGTCGGCGATGACCTCGAGTTCGGCGGGCGTGGCTGGCTCTACCGGCCGCTTCGTCGACGTTGCGCCGGCACCGCGGATGTGCACCGGTGAGGTAGCGATCAGCTCATCGTCCACGGCCGAGTTCATGATCGCCCTCAGCAGGCCGTAGGCCTTCGTCCGCGGTCTTTGGGACACCTTGGCCAGGCTCGCGTGCCACGCCCGGACGTCGGCGCGTGCGATCTGGTCGATCGGACGCTTGCCGAACGTCGGCGCGAGGTAGGTCGCCAGCACCTGGCGGTAGTCCTTCTTCGTCAGCGCACGCAGGGGCTCACCCTTGGCGTTGCGGCGCTCGTCGATCCACCGGACGGCGTAGTCACCGAAGACGACCTTCGGCTCCGCTTCCCGCCGCGCGTCCTCGGCCCGCTCAGTCGGCGAGACCCAACGCGCGTTGTCGGCCGCGGCCTGGTCGATCAGCCTCTTCTCGTTGTACAGCCAGACGATCGCCGAGTCCTTCACCTCGAAGGTCACCGGGGCCTTGTGGCGCACCAGGTCGGGGCCGACGAAGGTAGCTTGATATCTGCCCGATGGCAGCTTCCGGATCGTGCCGAAGTCTCGTCTCTCAGCCATCACGGACCCTCCTGAACCTCGCGATTCGTGCACTCTACGTGCATTAAGAGAGCCTACGTGCGTCTGAACCTGCTCACTAGTGCTTGTCAGGGTTGGAGGCATAATGCCTAGTCGCTGAGCGATAATCGCTGGTGGGCCCACTGGGAATCGAACCCAGAACCCGCGGATTAAAAGTCCGCTGCTCTGCCGATTGAGCTATAGGCCCTTGTGCGACTCGTAGCGTACCCGCGCGACGGGGGTCGGCGCACACCACTCCGCCAAAGCGAGCGGCACACTGGAGGGCGTGAGTACAGCGATCTGGGGCATCATCGCCGTCCTGGTCATCGGGACGGCCATCGTGGGCTACGGCTGGTGGTCCGACCGCGAAACCAACCGCCGCCGCGAGGCCGCCCTGGCGCTGCCCCCAGAGCGCGACATTCCGGGGTTCCGGCCCGAGCCCGTGAACCCCGAGTACCTCAGTGAACTGCAGGCGTCCGTCCGCCCGGAGGGTCTGGCCGCCACGGAACTCAGCACCGACGCGCGGCACGAGTTGACCGAACGCCTCAAGGGCTCCCCCAGCTTCCCGGCGGGGTGGACGTCACGTGCGTTCATCACAGATCGCACGACCGGGTGGTGCGTCCTGCCGGAGCCGTTGGTCCTGGTCTGCGCGGATGAACTCGCGGACTTCCGCGAACTGCTTCCGGCTCTGCGCCACGCCAAAGCGTCCGGCCGCGCGCTGGTCATCGTCAGCCCGGACGCGACCAGCGCCGTCGACGCGACCCTGCGCGCCAACATGGTCCAGGGCACCCAGTCCTGCCTGCTGGTCCTACTCGCCGACCCAGGCCTGCGACGCTCCCTGTGCTCGCTCACGGGCGCCGACCTCATCCCGGCGGACGACCTGCGCGCCGGCTTCCTGCCGGAGGACTCGTTGGGCACCTGCCGCACCTGGATCAGCGACGAGGACGACTCCTGGGTCATCCTGGAGAACTCGTGAGCCCTTCAGGTCTCAAGTGCTGCTCTAGGTGATTTCTCAGCATCCGACGGCCCCCCTAGGACCGGGTCAGGCATAGCCCCAGTCGTCGAGGGAGTGGTCGTCGATGCCGAAGAAGTGCGCGACCTCGTGCCACACGGTGATGCGCACTTCGTTGACGACCTCCACCTCATCCCGGCAGTGCCGCAAGAGCGGACCCCGGAAGATCACGATCCGATCCGGGAGCACCGCTCCGTACTGCGAATCTCGCTCTGACAAGGGGATTCCATCGTAGTAGCCGAACAGTTCGGGCTCGTCTGGCTCAGGTTCGTCCTCGATGATCACGGCGCAGTTCTCGACCAGCGCCAGGAGGCGAGACGGGATCCCCTCCAGCGCTTCCCACACCAGTTCATCGAACCGATCAGCCCCCATCACGACCGCCATGACCCCACTGTAGGGACGCACGCCAGCGCAGAACTACAGCCGTGTCGTTTCTCGACTTCGAACGGCGTGTCGCCTTGCAGTTTAGGAATCGGCGATGACGTGATCCCCGCGGCCTCTCTAGAGTCCTGAGGAAGTTGAGGTTCTTGGGACGGGTGTGGCGCGTGCGTCACGGGGAAGACCCGGTCCAGGGCCTCTTCACCGCCCAACCAGAAGGGGACACCGTGGGCAGGGCAAGGATGACCATCACGTGGTTGGCGCTCACCGCCGTGCTGGCGATGAGTGCCGGGCTCGTGATGGGCATCACCGCGCAGGCCGCCACGAGCGTGTTCACCGTCCGCACCTCGGTGAACGTCCGCAGTGGACCCGGAACCGCCTCCTCGTTGCTGTCAACCCTTCAGGAAGGGCAGGTCGTGCAGGCCCGGAGCAGCGCGAGCAATGGCTGGCTCCCGATCCTGTTCAACAACGCCACCGCATACGTGTACGCCAGCTACGTGACGGCGACGGCCTCCACCTCCACGCCCGCCACCGTGGGAATCGCCGGTCGAAAGACTCCCACCGTCGCGGTCAACGTCCGCAGCACCCCCAGCCTCACCGCGACCATCGCGGCCACGCTCACCAAAGGCGCTCCGGTCAAGGTGACCGGGCGGGGCTCGGGTGACTTCACCGAGGTCACCGTGAGCGGGGCTACCCGTTGGATCTACACCAAGTTCCTTTCCGCGGCCACCGATAGCAGCCCGGAGGTCGTCGCGACGGCCACCACGACCGCTGCCCTCACCCTTCGGGACACCCCAAGCTTCACCGCCACCTCACCGGGGGACGTGAAGGCCAAGACCGTGGTGGGCCTCACCGGCGCTCACCAGGGCAGCTTCAGCCAGATCGTGATCTCAGCGAAGCCCGCGTGGGTTCTCACCGGCAACCTCAGCATCGCCACCACCACCACCGCGTTGTCGCTGCCCGTCGCCACCGGCCTGCGCTACGTCACAGCCGCGGTGACCCTGCGCGCTTCGGCCGCAGCCGGATCGGCCGCGATCGCCACCCTGGCCAAGGGCGCGCAGGTGCAGATCACCGGCATCACCAAGAGCGGCTACTCCCAGGTGATCTACGACGGGAAGGGCGTCTGGCTCCCCAGTACCTCCCTGAGCGCCACCAAGCCCAGCGTGTCCGACCTGGGGTCCACCAGCCTCAACAAACTCCTGGCTTACGGCAAGGCGGCCGTCCCGGTGATCCGTGACCAGTTCCCCGAAATCAAGACGATGTACGGCTGGCGGGCCTACAGCGCCTATTCCTCCGACCACCCCAGCGGTCGGGCGCTCGACGTGATGATCCCCTCGTACAAGACCAACAAGGCCCTCGGGGACCGCGTCGCGGCCTACGTCATCGCCCACCACAAGGAACTCCACGTCAACTACATCATCTGGCGCCAGCGCAGCTACACCATGACCCGGGGCTCCTGGGTGTCCATGGCCAACCGGGGCAGCGACACCGCCAATCACCTGGACCACGTGCACATCTCGTTCCTCGCAACCTGAGTCATCCACCCGTGATCCGCGACCGGCGCCCACAGGCACGGCAGTTTGAGGACGCGCGTACCAGCACCGTATAGTTCAGCCGTCAGGTCCCCATCGTCTAGCGGCCTAGGACACTGCCCTTTCAAGGCAGCAGCACGGGTTCGAATCCCGTTGGGGATGCTGAGCCGGCGTGATTTCGCCTCGACCAAGCTCCTACGTTATAGTTTCGGGGCTGGCCGGAGACGGCCGGTGAGGCCTACCAAGGCCCCGTAGCGCAGTTGGTTAGCGCGCCGCCCTGTCACGGCGGAGGTCGCGGGTTCGAGTCCCGTCGGGGTCGCTGAAGCAAGCGAGTGCTTCATCGGCCAGGTAGCTCAGTTGGTAGTAGCGTTCGCCTGAAAAGTGAAAGGTCGCCGGTTCGATCCCGGCCCTGGCCACAGCTACGCGACGGGGGTTCCCCGTCGCGTTTTCTGCGTCCGAGGCCGGCCGTCGCTGCGCCACCTGAGGTCGCGGATCGCCAGAGATCTGGCCCGGACACGCCGAAGGCCGAGACCTGACGGCCCCGGCCCCCGACTGTCCTGCGTCAGTTCACTTCACGAAGCCGACGTTCTCCCACGACGGCACCCGTGCCATGCCCTTGGCTCCGATATTGGCCAGCTTGGCCCGAACCCCGATCAGCATGGGCCGCTGGTACAGCGGCAGCGTGTGCCCGGCCTCCCAGATCGCCTGGGCCGCCTTGTTGCCCAACTCCGCGCGCTTCGCGACGTCCATTTCGGTGTCGACCTGCGGGGTGAGCTCGTTCACCAGCGGGATGTCGAGCTGGGCGTAGTTCGACTCGTTCGGCACGACCTTGCCGTCCTTGCCGGTGGTGGCTCCGTAGATCTGCCCGATGTTGCTCAGCGGGTAGGGGGTGCCGATCCACGAGAAGGCGACGATGTCGAACTTGTGCTCGATCAGGACACCCGGCCAGTCCTTGTTGATGTCGACCGTGCGGAGCTTCAGGTTGACCCCGATCTCCTTGAGCATCTTCTGGGCCTGCAGGCCCTCGTTCTCCGAGGCCGACACTCCACCCAGCACGGCGAACACCACGTCGAGTTGCTTGCCGTCCTTCTCCCGGAAGCCGGTCGAGGAGTTCAGCTTCCAGCCTGTGGTCTCCAGCTTGGTCTTCGCACCCTCGACGTTGAAGTCGATGCCCGTTGCCTTGGCCTGATCCACATAACCCGGCTGGTTCGCCACGTACAGGTTGTTGTTCAGCGGGGTGGGTTCACCCGGCAGGCCGGCCAGGTCGGAGCGTGCGATGACCGTCCGGTCGATGCCCATGACGAGGGCCTGGCGGACGTTCACGTCGGTCAGGTTCGGCGACTGGGAGTTGAACGTGAAGTGACGGAAGTTCGGCCCCGCGGCGACCCGCACCACGGAGTTCTGCGCGCCGCTGGCCTGCTGGTAACCGTCCGGGTCCGGACCGATGTCGTAGTAGTCGACCTCCTGGTTGGCGAAGGCGGCCGCCAGCGCGTCCGTCTTGATCTGCTTCCAGGTCAGCTTGTCCAGCAGCGGCTTGTCGCCCCACCAGTTCGGGTTGGGCACCATCGTCACGGTTCCGCTGGTCTTGTCCCAGCTGTCGACCTTGTACGGGCCGGTGAACCAGGCGTCCTGGTAGGTCTTCCAGCCGTCGTTGAACAGCTCGGGGGTCGCCACGCCCTCGGCCCGCGCCGGGCCGCCGGACACGATCCGCGTCCAGTCGGGATAGGTCGTCTTGAAGGTGATGATCACCTGCTGCTGGCTCGCGCCCGCGGTGATGGACGAGATCTGGTTCCAGCCGTCCGAGGAGGCCGCGGCGAACTTCTTGTTGCTGCCGTTCTGGGCCTTCCAGGTGGCGATCCAGTCGTCCGCACCGATCACTTCGCCGTCATTCCACACGGCTTTCGGGTTGAGGTCCAACGTGATCACGAGGTTCGGGTTGGTCTCGGTCTTGGCTGAGACCAGGTAGTCGGGGTTCAGAATCGCTTCGCCGACGCCGTTGTAGTCGTAGTAGGCGGGGCTGATCGGGGCCTCAAGATCGACCAGTTCCGCCTCGTTGCCCGTGGTGTTCAGGGTGTTCCAGGTGGTGATCGGGTACGAGATGGAGCCGACGAACTGGCCGCCCTGAGCAAGCGCCTCCCGAGAGGTCTCGTTGATGTCCCAGCCGGCCGAGCCGGTGCTGCCGCTGGCCGCCGGGCTGGCCACCGTGGTGCCGGTCGACGTGGGCCCGCCGCAGGCGGTCAGGGCCAACGCGAGGCCACCACCGATCAGACTCAACACGAGTCGCTTCACTGTCACTGTTCCTCCAGTCAGGTCTTGCAGACCGCCCCTCGAACGGTCTCTTCGACGACCCTACAGTGGCCCTTCGGCAAGCAGCCGCGACACAGGTCACAGGCCGCTAACAATGCTCGGCGACCTCACACCAGCGTGAGAGGCCGGGCGAAATGACAGGCTGCCCGATGGTCCTCACCCCACGATTCCAGCACCGGCTCGACCGTCCGGCAGCGGCCCTGGTCGGCCTCGGGCAGCAGGGCGTAGGTCGGACAGCGGGTACGGAAGGTGCATCCCGACGGCGGATCGGCTGGGCTCGGCAGGTCGCCGGTCAGCATGATCCGCTGCCGGCTGCGTTCGGTCTCCGGATCGGGGATCGGGATCGCGGACATCAGCGCCTGGGTGTACGGGTGGGTCGGCGCGGAGTACACCGCCTCCACCGACCCCTCCTCCACGATGTGTCCCAGGTACATCACCGCCACCCGGTCCGCGATGTGGCGGATCACGGCCAGATCGTGGGCCACGAACAGGTACGACAGGCCGAGACGGGCCTGCAGGTCCTCCAACAGGTTGATGATGCCGGCCTGGATCGAGACGTCGAGGGCCGAGACCGGCTCGTCCAGCACCATCAGCTTGGGCTCGACCGACAACGCCCTGGCGATCCCGATCCGCTGCCGTTGACCGCCGGAGAAGTGCTGGGGGTAGCGATCGGCGTGGCTGGGTTCCAGGCCGACCAACTGCAGCAGTTCGCTCACCCTGGCCTCGATCTCAGGCTTGGGGTAGCCGTGGACGCCCATCGGCTCGGCGATGATGTCGAAGATCGGCATCCGCGGGTCGAGTGAGGCCATCGGATCCTGGAACACCACCTGCAGGTTGCGCCGGAGCGCCTTGCGCTCCCTGCGTCCGAGGCGCCGGGTGTCCTTGCCGAGCACGGTGATGGAGCCGTTGGTGGGCGTCCCGAGGTTGAGGATCTCCAGCAGGGTCGTGGACTTGCCGCACCCGGACTCGCCGACCAGCCCCAGGGTCTCCCCCGTCCGCAGCTCGAGGTCGATGCCATCCACGGCATGGACGGTTCCGATCCGGCGTCGGTAGATGGCGCCCTTCATCAACGGGTAGTGACGCTTCAAGCCCGTCAACTCCAGCACGACGGGGCGCTCGGAGCGCGGGACGTGGGCCAGAGCCGACTCGGCGATCGTGGGGGCCGGGAAGATCTCGGCGTGCGTCAGCGACTCCTGGATCACCGTCTCGACCCGATGACACGCGGCGACGTGGCCCGGGCCGTCGGTGGCCAGCAGCGGCGGCTCGGAGACCCGGCAGACCTCGATCGCCATCGGACAACGTGGCTCGAAGGGGCAGCCGGGAGGCAGGTCCACCACCGAGGGCGGGTTCCCCTCCAACACCGGAAGCGGTCCGGTGTCGGTGGCGTCCAGTCGGGGCACGGTTCCCAGCAGGCCGATCGTGTAGGGCATCCGCGGCCGGTAGAAGATGTCGTCCAGCCCGCCCTGCTCGACCGGACGGCCGGCGTACATCACCGTGACCCGATCGGCCATCCCCGCGACGATCCCCAGATCGTGGGTGATCATGATGATGGCCGCCCCGGTCTCCTGCTGTGCCTTCTTCAGCACCTCCAGCACCTGGGCCTGGATGGTCACGTCGAGCGCGGTGGTCGGCTCGTCGGCGATGATCACGTCCGGGTCGTTCGCGATCGCCATCGCGATCATCACCCGCTGCCGCATGCCCCCGGAGAACTCGAACGGGAACGACTTCACCCGCTCACGGGGATTGGGGATCCCCACGAGGTCCAGCAGTTCGATGGCCCGGGACCACGCCTTCGCCTTCGGGACGTCGAAGTGGGCCTGGATGGTCTCGGTGATCTGGTCGCCGATGGTGTACACCGGCGTCAGCGCCGACAGCGGATCCTGGAAGACCATGGCGAGCTTGCGGCCCCGCAGGCGGGACATGTCGGCGTCGCTGCGGCCCAGGAGCTCCTCGCCGCTGAGCTTGATCGACCCGCTGATCCGGGTGGTGGCCGGGTGCAGGCCCATGATGGCCAGCGAGGTGACGGACTTCCCCGAACCGGACTCCCCCACGATCGCCATCGACTCGCCCGCCGAGACGTCGAAGCTCAACCCCCGGACGGCTCGGACGGGACCGGCTTCGCTGGGGAAGGTCACCTCCAGGTCGCGCACCTGCAACACGGGCACCGTCGGGTTCTCGCCCCGCCGGCCGGCGTCGGTCTGGCTCATGCCGTCCCTCCCGAGGCCGACGCCGGATCGAGGGCGTCCCGCAGGCCGTCCCCCACCGCGTTCACGCACAGCACCAGGAACACCAGGACGACGGCCGGGCCGGTGAAGATCCACGGGTAGGTGGTCGCCATCCGGGCGCCCTCACCGATCAGCGTGCCCAGCGAGGTGTCGGGCGGCTGGACCCCGAACCCGAAGTAGGACAGTCCGGTCTCGGAGAGGATCGCGTAGCCGACGCCGAGCGTGGCGTCGATGATCAGCAGGGAGGACGCGTTGGGCAGGATGTGGCGGACGATGATCCGCGCGGCCGACAGGCCCATGAACCGGGCGGCCAGCACGTACTCCCGCTCCCGGATGGACAGGGTGAGGGAACGCACCACGCGCGCCGAGAGGGGCCACGCGAAGGCCGCCAGCAGGACGACCAGCAGGATCCAGGCGGCATCGCCCTCAGGGGCCCCGCGCGAGGCGACGGCGATCAGGAAGAAGCTGGGCACCACGAGCAGCAGATCGACGATCCACAGCATCGACCGCTCGTACCAACCGCCGAGGTACGCCGCCGACGCGCCGACCAGAGCCGCCAGCGACGTGGAGATCAGGGCGACCAGGAACCCGATCAGCAAGGACTTGCCCAACCCGCGGACGGTGAGCGCCAGCACGTCCCGTCCGGAACGGGTCGTCCCCAACAGGTGGGCCGAGTTCGGCGGGGTCAGGAAGGCCGCGGTGTCGATGTCGTCGAACTTCCAGTAGAGGACGAACGGGCCCGCGACGGCCAGGAAGAACAGGAACGCGATCCCGAAGGCGCCGACGACGGCCATGCGGTTGCGCAGGAACCGTCGCCAGATCAACTGGCGTCGAGTCAGCCGCTTGACGGGGGAGGTGACGGGGAGGCCGGCCGTGATGTCCATGTCGTCTCCTAGGCCAGTCGGACGCGCGGATCGAGGATCGCGACCATGATGTCGGACAGGACGGCACCCACCAGCACGCAGACGCCGGCGAAGGCCGTGACCGCCACCACCCCGTTCACGTCTCGATTGGTGATCGTGTCGACCCCGTACTGGCCGATGCCCGGGAAGTTGAAGATCCGTTCGGTGAAGGTCGCTCCGGTGAACATCGTGGCCACGCTGAACGCCACGTAGGTGCCGGTGGGGATCAGTGCCGTCCGCAAGGCGTGTTTCATGACCGCCTTCGACTCCCGCAGGCCCTTGGCCCGCGCGGTTCGGACGTAGTCGGCACCCAGCGAATCGAGCATCAGGTTGCGCTGGATGCGGCTCATCGACGCCGCCCCCAGCACGATCAACACCAAGGTCGGGAGCAACAGGTGCTGGGCGCGGTCGACCAGGTCGGCCAGGGGGTAGTCGCCGACCTCCCCGGTCTCCCCGATGAACTCGAACATCCGGGTCTGGGTGAGGTTGTTGAGCCAGGTGGCTCCGATCTGGGTGACGTGGCCGATCACGAACGCCGGCGTCGAAATGATGAGCAGCGAAATCCCGGTGACCACCCGGTCGGAGACCCGATACTGCCGGGTGGCCGTCCAGGCCCCGAACGCCACCCCCAGCAGGATGCCGAGCAGCGTGCCGATCAGCAGCAGGCGCAGGCTCACCCACATCCGCGTGCTGATCTCCTCAGCCACGCTCACCCCCAACGGCGAGTACCCCCAATCGCCGCGCAGGACTCCACTCAGCCACGTCCAGTACCGCTCGACCAGCGGCACGTTCTCGCTCAGGTTGTAGCGCAGCAGTTGGTTCTCGATGACCTCCGGATCGATCGGCGGTTGCCGCAATTGGAACAGCGCCCGGGGGTTCAGCTGGGTCGCCGCAAGTACCCACGTCAGCGACACCGCCACGAACAGCAGCGCGGCATAGTTGAGCAGCCGCCGTCCGAGGTAACGAATCATGGGACGGAACGTAGCGCAGCAGCCTGCACGGGCCAAACAGCCGCTCCGGGCTACGCCCGGCGGACGACCACCGTCCCCAGCACCAAGTCGTTCAGGGCCCGCCGTTCGGCCCCGATCACCACCGTCGGGACGACCAGACAGATCAGGGCGGCGCGCGCGATCGCCCGCGCCCAGCCCAGCGGACGGCGATCGAGGCGGACGATGGCGAGCCGGGCAAGCACCTGCCCGAAGCTGCCACCGACCAGCGCGCTCATCACCGAGGTCTGGACGAAGAAGACCGCCAGGATCATCCAGGCCCGCCACCCTCCGTCCCGCAGCACGCCGATCCCGAACGCGAAGGTGGCCAGGATCATCGAGGTTCCCCAGTCCACCAGCAGCGCGGCGATCCGGGACCGCCAACTGGCAAGTGAGCCCGCTCCGGAGGCGGGCAGCCCCAGCGATGCGCCAGGGTAGTCCGCTGCGTCGGCTTGGCTGTTCATCGCCGCTCAGCGTAGCCGGTGTTACATGCCTGAAACGTGGGCGCAACCCTTCGGTTACGCCTCGTCCCTAGCGTGGACAGCGTTCAATCCCCGAATTCTGGAGGCAAGATGTTCCAAGGCGCCGACGACCTGTTGGCCTTCATCAAGGACGAGGGCGTCGAGACTGTCGACGTCCGGTTCTGCGATCTTCCCGGCGTGATGCAGCACTTCACGGTGCCCGCCGTTACGTTCGGCCCCGATGTCTTCGTGGACGGCCTCTCCTTCGACGGTTCGTCGATCCGCGGGTTCCAGAAGATTCACGAGTCGGACATGACCCTCATGCCTGACCCGACCACCGCCTACCTCGACCCCTTCCGGAAGTCGAAGACGCTGGTGGTGAGCTTCTTCGTGCACGACCCGCTCACCAAGGAGCCGTACAGCCGCGACCCCCGCAACATCGCCCGCAAGGCCGAGAACTACCTCGCGTCCACCGGTATCGCCGACACCGCCTTCATGGGCCCGGAGGCCGAGTTCTACGTGTTCGACTCGGTCCGCTTCGAGACCAAGCAGAACGCTTCGTTCTACTACATCGACTCCGAAGCCGGCGCCTGGAACACCGGTGCGGAGAACGACAGCGACGGCCGCGGCAACCGCGGGTACAAGGTCAAGTACAAGGGTGGCTACTTCCCGGTGCCCCCGATCGACCACTTCGCCGACCTGCGTGACGACATGGTTCGCCACCTGATCGGGGTCGGGATCGTGATCGAGCGCGCGCACCACGAGGTGGGCACGGCCGGTCAGGGCGAGATCGCCACCAAGTTCGACTCGCTGCTCGCCGCCGCCGACAACTTGATGAAGTACAAGTACATCATCAAGAACACCGCCTGGTCCGCGGGCAAGACCGCGACCTTCATGCCGAAGCCGATCTTCGGCGACAACGGTTCGGGCATGCACGTCCACCAGTCGCTGTGGAAGGGCGGGGATCCGCTGTTCTACGACGAGGCCGGCTACGCAGGTCTTTCCGACCTCGCCCGCTGGTACATCGGCGGCCTGCTGCACCACGCCCCGTCGCTGCTCGCGTTCACGAACCCGACGGTGAACAGCTACCACCGCTTGGTGCCCGGCTTCGAGGCTCCGGTCAACCTGGTCTACAGCAGCCGCAACCGCTCGGCGTCCATCCGGATCCCGATCACCGGTTCGAACCCCAAGGCCAAGCGCATGGAGTTCCGCTGCCCCGACCCGTCGGCCAACCCGTACCTGGCGTTCGCGGCCATGCTGCTGGCCGGTCTCGACGGCATCCAGAACAAGATCGAGCCGCCGGCTCCGGTGGACAAGGACCTCTACGAGTTGCCTCCGGAGGAGCATGCTCAGGTGGCCACCGTCCCCGGCTCGCTGGACGCCGTGCTCAACGCCCTTGAGGCCGACCACGAGTACCTGCTCGCCGGTGACGTCTTCACCGCCGACCTGATCGAGACCTGGATCGACATGAAGCGCGCCGACATCGACGCCATTCGGCTCCGTCCGCACCCGCACGAGTTCGAGATGTACTACGACATGTGAGTTCGATCCCTCCTCAGGTGCGGCAAGCCGCACCCTGAACCACTGAAGTCCGCACGAGCAGTGAGAGCACCCGCGATCGCTGCTCGTGCGGACTTCTGCTGTCTGCCGAGCGGGCCATGACTCATCGCCTTCTCCAGTCGGGCCCGGCGGGGGGCAATCGGGCTCGGCCGCCCCTCCCGGCGAAGCCGATGGTGCAGCCTCCGCTAGCGTGGGACCGACCCGCTCCCGGGGGTGCCGGCCGTGCTGACCCGGCAACACCGATATCAGGGGAAGGTTCCAGCATGCGGCTGTCCCAGGTGAATCCGGAGTTGCGTCCTGCCTACCGGTTCGTGCGGACGACTCCCGTCGGCCATCCCGGCCTGGTGAAGCTGGCCCGGGTCGCGTTCCCGCTCATCCCCCACACCAAGGCTCCGGCCGGCGTCCGGCTCGAAACGGTCGCCCAACGGGGGGCCGGCGACCTGCGCGTGTACACGCCGGACAACGGCGGTTCGGGGGCGGCGGTGCTCTGGATCCACGGCGGCGGCATGGTGATCGGGGCCGCCTCGCAGGATGACGGCCGCTGCTTCACGATCGCACGGGACCTGGACGTGGTCGTCGTGTCCGTCGACTACCGCCTGGCCCCGGAATACCCCTTCCCGACCCCGCTGGAGGATTGCCGCCAGGCCTGGCAGTGGCTGCAGCAGCACTCGGCCGAGCGCGGGATCGACCCGGCGCGGGTCGCTGTCGGCGGGCAGAGCGCCGGGGGCGGGCTGGCGGCCGGCCTCGTGCAACGCCTTCACGACGACGGCGGGGTCCAACCGGCGGCGCAGTGGCTCTTCTGCCCGATGCTGGACGACCGGACCGCCGGGGACCGGGCACTGGATCGGATCGGGCACCTCCTGTGGGACAACCGGGCCAACCGGGTGGGCTGGCAGGCCTACCTCGGCGCTGCGCCGGGGTCCCCCGAGGTTCCCGTCGCGGCCGTCCCGGCTCGCCGGACTGACTTCTCCGGCCTGCCGCCGGCCTGGATCGGCACCGGCGACATCGAGTTGTTCCACGCCGAGAACCTCGCCTACGCCGCCTCCCTGCGCGCCGCCGGAGTCGCCTGCGTGCTGGACGTGGTCCCCGGGGCCCCGCATGCCTTCGAGACGGTGGCACCCCACACCGCCGTGGCGCGGGCCTACTGGCAGCGCTCCCTTGACTGGCTCACAGGCCAACTCGCGGACGGGCATCAGGGCTGATTCCCCGCCTCAGCGGCGCCCGGACCGCCCCGCTGACGAAGCCGGCGGCTGCCAACTCGGGAGAGGGCTTGACGGCACCGGCCGGAAGGAGAATCGTCGAATCATGAGCGAGAGCGAGAAGGGTTCTGGCACCGGCCGTCCCCGGATCCTGGTGGGCGTGGACGGATCGAAGGACAGCCTGCGAGCCGTCCGGTATGCGATGAACGAGGCCTTGGCCAGCGGAGCTGACCTGTGGGTCGTCCACGTGGTCGATGACACCGACACGGTCAGCGGCTTATGGGAGTTGGTGTTGACCCCGGAGAAGTTGCGCCTGGCGGGTGAGGCCAAGATCGCCGAAGCCTTGGACCTGCTGTCCACGGAGGGGTTCCCCGCCGATCGCGTGACGTCCGACGTCCTGATCGGACGGCCCAGAGTCGTGCTGGCCGACCTCAGTGACAAGGCCGACCTCATGGTGGTGGGACGGCGCTCGCTGACAGGACTGGAGCGCATGTTCGTCGGCTCCACCAGCGTGGCGGTCGTGGTTCACGCCGGTTGCCCGGTGATCGTCATTTCGGCGGCTTCGACCCCGCATAAGACGGGTGGGCTGCGGACGGTGGCCGTCGCGGTGAGCACGTGGCCGATCGATGAGTCGGCCCTGGAGTGGGGAGCCAGCGAGGCGATGCTGCGTCAGGCACGGCTGCGGGTCGTTCACGTGGTTCCCGAGACGCTGGGGATCGAGGGAGCCGACTTCGTGTCGGCCGCGACCACGGATCTCAATCATCAGCTCAGCCCGCTGCGAGGCAAGCATCCTGACCTGGACGTGGAGCTCGAGGTCCTCCTCGGCGACCCGGTGGACGCTCTGGTCGGGGTGAGCCGGGAGGTCGACCTGCTGATCCTCGGGGTCCACCACGATCGGGCGGCCCTGGGCGGCTCGATTCGCGGCGTGTTGGCCCATGCCCACTGCCCGGTGGGCCTCACCCGCTGAGCCCGCGGGCAAGGCTCAGGCTGGGACCGAGAAGCTGGCGGCGAGCCGGGTGATCCGGTCGGTGAGGTCGTCGTAGGCGTGCTCAAAGGCGTCCGTGTCCTCGGCTCCGGCCGGGTCGGGGACGGACCAGTGCAGCGGGCTGGTGCCGAGCTCCTCGTAGGCGCGGTCGCAGACGGCCACGACGAGTTCGTCACCGGCGAGCACCTCGCAGGCCAACTTGGGTCGGGCCATCGACAGGTCGAGGCCGTGGCGCCGGCCGGTCGCCACGGCCTGGGGATGGACCCCGCTCGCGGGGTGGGTGCCACCCGAGACGGCTGGGACGTCGCTCACCGTCCGCCAGTAGGCCTCGGCGAGTTGGGAGCGCGCTGAGTTCTGGGAGCAGACGAACGCCAGCCGGTGGGGGCGCGGCGCCGGCGGCTGCCCGATCAGGTCATGGCAGGCCCGGGTGAGCCGGACGTAGCTGCGCCGCCCGTCCCCTTCGGAGCGGCGGCGGGTGATCAGTCCGGCCAGTTCGAGGACCTGCAGGTGGTGCGCCATCAGATTCGTCGGGAGGTCGAGGCGCGCGCCGAGTTCGCCCGAGGAGAGGTCAGTCCGGGCCAGCAGGTCGACGATCGCCAGCCGTGAGGGGTCTCCGAGCGCGGCGTACGCGCGAGCCCTGGCGTCCAACTGCCCGGTTGACATCCGCCTTCGCCTCCCTCACGATTGACTCAATGATAGTTGATCTATTATGAAGGTCAACCACACCACCCGGGGAGTCACCACATGAGCAAACCCACCGTCCTGTTCGTCTGCGTCCACAACGCCGGACGCTCCCAGATGGCCGCCGGCTACCTGCGCCACCTGGGCAAGGACCGGATCGAGGTGCTGTCGGCCGGCTCCGCACCCGCCGCCTCGATCAATCCGGCGGCGGTCGCTGCCATGGCCGAAGAGGGGATCGACATCGCCGCCGAGCAGCCCAAGCTGCTCACCACCGACGCGGTGAAGGAATCGGACGTCGTGATCACCATGGGGTGTGGCGACACCTGCCCCTTCTACCCTGGCAAGCGCTATGAGGACTGGGTCCTCGAAGACCCGGCCGGCCAGGGCATCGAGGCCGTCCGTCCGATCCGCGACGAGATCCGGGCGCGGGTCGAGAAGTTGATCAGCGAACTCACGCCCAGCTGAACGCCTGCGCAGGGTTGACGCCTGCGCCCGGCGAACGCCGCACGACCGAAGCCACGGCCTAGGCTGAGGTCTGTGACTCCGACCCCTCAACTGTTGGCCGTCCTCGGGCGCGGCGTCGTCCCGGTCGAGTTCCCTTTGCTCAGCGCGGACGACCTGGGCGTCACCCGAGGCGATGGTTGCTTCGACGCCGCCCGGGTCACCAGCGGCCCGGACGGGCCACGCGTGCACTACCTGGCCGAGCATCTCGCCCGACTCCAGCGCTCCGCGGACGCGTTGGGAATCGACGGGCCGGACACCGGGGAATGGGAAGCTCTGGTGGGCGAGGCCCTGCAAGCCTGGACGGGATCCGCCGAGGCGGTCTGCAAGTTCGTCCTGACCCGAGGACTGGAGTCCCGCCCGAGCTCCCCCGTCGCATACCTCACCATCACCACCACCCCCGACGCGGCACGCGTCCGTCGCGGGGTCAGCGCGGTCTCTTTGGATCGCGGCTACCGCAGCGACGCGTTCACCGACGCCCCCTGGCTGCTGGGCGGCGTCAAGACGCTGGCGTACGCCGTCAACGTGGCGGCGCGCCGCGAGGCGTCCGCGCGCGGGGTGGACGAGGCGATCTTCCGCTCCAGCGACGGCTACCTGCTCGAGGGGCCGACCGCCGGCGTGCTGTTCGCCTGCGACGACCAGCTCTGGACGATCCCCTTCGGGCCGACCGGGGTGCTGCCGTCGGTGACCATCGCCGCCCTGTTCACCGCGGCGGGCAGCAACGGCGTCGGCAGCGGGCAACGCATGCTTCACGGCGACGAGGTCGGCGACTGCGATGGGCTCTGGTTGGTCTCGGCGATTCGCGGCGTACTGCCGGTGGTGAGCCTGGACGGGCAGCGGCTGCGTCATGACCCTGAGGTGACCAGCGTGCTGGCGAACGCCGTCGGGTTCCCGTCCATCACGTGACAGGGGCGAGAGACAGGTTCGTGGCGGACGCAGCCACCCACCGCATCCGCCACGACGACCTGCTCAGCTCGCTTGAGGCTGAATCCTGACCAGGTTTCCCCACGGGTCCAGCAACTCAAGGGCACCGGCGACCTCCGCCCCCGAAGAAGGCCCCTCGTGGGCTCCAGCATCACGCAGGACGCCGTCCTCGGCCATGCGCACTAGTGCGTAGGACGGGACCTGGACGGTCACCAGCCCGAGCCCGAGCCCCGGGGCGCGCAGGCCCACCCCCTCGGACTGCCAGGTGTTCATCGCCAGGTGATGGTGGTAGCCGCCGGCGGAGACGAACAGTGCTCCGGGCACTTCGGCGGTGACCTCGAAGCCGAGCTTGTCGACGTAGAAGGCCTTCGCCTCGGCGGTGGAGCCGACCTTGAGGTGGACGTGGCCCACCACCTGCGCCCCCAGCGAGGCCAGCCCCCGCCGTTGGTCAGGGGCGGTTTCGACGAGGTCGCGTCCTGCGTCCGTGAGGTGCTCGGCAAGGAAGGCATGGGGGTCGATGTACTCGGTGGTCATGAAGATCCGTCCGTTGCGGTGCAGCCAGTGCTCCCGCGGGCGGTCGACGTACAGCTCGACCCCGTTGCCTTCGGGATCGTCGAGGTAGAACGCCTGTGAAACGTGATGGTCTCCGGCCCCGGTGAAAAGCTGCGGCGCGTGGACGGCCACGGACGCCAGGGCGGTCGCCAGGCCGGCGGCGTCCGGGTGAAGCAGCGCCGTGTGAAAGAGCCCGGCGCTGCGACGCTCCCCCTTGGGCAGGTCGGGCCGATGGTTCAAGGTGACCAGGACGTCCGGGGCGCCGGTCGGGCCCCGCCGTCCGAGGCTGACCGAGTCGGTGCCCTGCTGGAGCACCTCCAGCAGCAGCACGTCGCGGTAGAACCGCGTCATGGCGTCCAGATCGCCGACCACCAGGCCGACGCGTCCCATCGTGGTGTCGGACGGCAGGGTGGTCGCGGGGCTCATCAATCCTCCAAAGTTGTTGATAGTTCAACTATACACTGGAATTCCCGCAGCGGACTCCCAGCCACGGATGGGCACCTGCACAGTCCCGGAGACGAGAGTTCTTCTCAGCAGGACACACCAACCACCAGGAGGCAGATGACGAGCAGCCCAGATTCCCCCTCTAGCAGGCTCCCAGGCGGCCCCGCCAGCGAGGCGGGGCCGCCTGACGTGTCAGGGTGTCTAGAGTGCGGCCATGCTGGTCACGTTGTTGGGCACCGGGTCGGCCGATGGGCTGCCGAACCCGTGGTGCCGTTGCCCCACCTGCGCCGACGCCCGCGAGTCAGGCCTCGTGCGCTGCAACACCTCCGTCCTGGTGGACGGACGGCTGCTCCTCGATTGCGGACCGGAGACCCCGCGCCAGGCCGGACGCTTCGGCCATGACCTCACCGAGGTCGAGGCGGTGGCCATCGGCCACGCCCACCACGACCACCTCGACCCGTCCTTCCTGCTGTACCGCAGTTGGGTGGACGGTCGGCCGCTCCAGGTCATCGGCCCCCCGGCCGTGATCGACCACTGCGGGCAATGGTTGGATCCCGCCGACACCAGCGTGACGCTGCGCGAGGTCGCCGCCGGCGAGCAGGTCAACGTTGCCGGGTATTCACTGACCGCGCTGGAGGCCCAGCATCACGCCTTCGGCAAGGCGGTCCTCTACCTGGTCGACGACGGCAGTTCGCGCCTGCTGTACGCCACCGACACCGGCCCGTTCCCGCCGCGGACGCTGGCGGCGCTGCGGGGCACCCGGCTCGACGCGGTGCTGCTGGAGGAGACGTTCGGCACCAAGACCGACGGCGGCGAGATCCACCTGCACCTGGAAACCTTCGGCCGGCTCGTCGACCAGCTGCGCGCGATCGAGGCAGTGACCCCGACGACCCAGGTGGTCGCGATCCACCTCAGCCACCACAACCCGCCGTTGGCCGACCTCCAGGAGGCGCTGGCGGAGTTCGGGGCGCTGGCGCACCCGGATGGGACGCAGCTGAGGGTCTGAGACCCTGGCTGAACCCAGATTCCGCAGGGCTCGGCTTCAGCGCACCCGGGTGACCACCCGCGGACGGGCGCCGCTGCACGCGCGCGCGATCCTCACAAGGGCAGGCGACGGAAGATCGGGCCGGGCACGTGCTTGAGGGCCCACATCACGAACTGGAAGGGCGCCGGCGCCCAGATCAGCTTCTGCCCGTTGCGGGCAGCCTCCACGACCTGGATGGCGACATCCTCCTTGTTGACGGTCAGCGGGGCTTCCTTCACCCCGGCCGACATCCGCGTCCGCACCTGGCCCGGCCGAACCACCAGCACCTTGGGGCCGAAGGGCGCCAACGCCTCCCCCAGCATCCGGTAGAAGCCGTCGAGACCGGCCTTGGTGGAGCCGTAGACGAAGTTCGAGCGACGGACCAGTTCGCCGGCAACGGTCGACATCACGATGATCTGCCCGTAGCCCTGCGCCTTCAGCTTCTGGCCAGTCAGCACCCCGACGCTGACAGCGCCGGTGTAGTTGACCTGGGCGATCTGGACGGCCGCGGCCTGATCCTGCCAGAGCTGTTCAGCGTCGCCGAGCAGCCCGAAGGCCACGATCACCACGTCGACGTCCCCACCCTGCCAGGCGGCGTCGGCGATCCCGGGATGGGTGTCGAAGGCCGTGGCGTCGAAGTCGAGGGTCTCGACAGCGGTCGCTCCGCAGGACTTCAGGTCAGCCACGGCCTCCCCGAGGGCCGGGTCACCGGGCATCGCAGCGAGGATCACCCGCAGGGGCTGCTTGGCGAGGTACTCCTTGACGATGGCCAGCCCGATCTCGGACGTGCCTCCCCACAGCAGGACGGTCTGGGGGTTTCCGGTGGCGTCGATCACAGCAGCTCCAATCGGCGAGCAAGGTCAGAGGCGAACACGGCGTCCGGATCGACCCGGCGACGGGTGTCGATCCAGGAGTCGATCTGCGGGTACATCGCGTGGAAGGTCGCCGCGGTGGTGCGGGAATCCTTGGCGGTGTACAACCGGCCGCCGAACTCGAGGATGCGGGCGTCCAGCCCCGCGAGGAACTCGTGCAGGCCGGCCTTGATCGGGAAGTCCACACAGACGTTCCAGCCAGCCATCGGGTAGCTGAGCGGAGCCTGGTTCCCCTCGCCGAACAGCTTGAAGACGTTGAGGAAGGAGTAGTGGCCGGACGCCTGGATGTCGGCGATGATCCGCTTGAACTCAGCCACGGCCGCCGGCGGCACCACGAACTGGTACTGCAGGAAGCCGTGTGACCCGTACGCCCGGTTCCATTCGCTGAACATGTCCAGCGGGTGGTAGAAGCCGGTCAGGCTCTGGACCTTGTTGGTGTAGTTCCCACTCTTGGCGTACCACGCCGTGCCCAGCAGGGAGAAGGTCAACTTGTTGGCCAGCCCGTTGGGGAAGACGTCGGGCAACTCGAAGAGCGGCTTGGCGTGGAAGCCCAGCGGGTCCGCCGCGAGCTTGGGCGGCAACTGGTCCAGCCGGGCCAGGTTTCCGCGCGACAGCGCGGCGCGTCCCAGCTTGGGGGCCGGGGAGATCGCGTCGAACCAGGCGCTGGAATAGTCGTAGTTGGCCTCCGAGCCGTCGGAGTGGACGGCGATCGTCTCGTCGAGGGTCTTGGTGACGACCCCGTCGGCCACGAAGTAGGCGGTTTCGGTGCGGGTCATGCTGAGAGTGACCCGCAGGATGATGCCGGTCAGGCCGACCCCACCCACGGTGGCCCAGAAGATGCTGGCGTCCGGGTCGTCCGGCGTACCCTGCGGGGTGAGGTGCAGCACTCGCCCGTCGGCGACCAGGAGTTCCATCGACGCGACGTGGCTGCCGAAGGAGCCGGCGCTGTGGTGGTTCTTGCCGTGGACGTCGCACCCGATCGCACCACCGATGGTGACCTGGCGGGTGCCGGGCAGCACCGAGACCCACAAGCCATGCGGCAGGGCGGCCCGCATCAGCTCGTCAAGGCTCACCCCGGCGTCCAGGTCGACGGTCGCGGTCGCAGCGTCGATGGAGTGGATGCGGTTCAGCGCGGTCATGTCGACGACGATTCCGCCGGCGTTCTGGGCGACGTCACCGTACGAACGTCCGAGCCCGCGCGCGAGGATTCCGCGGCGCAGGTGGGCAGGCGAGGTGGCGTTGTGTTCGGCGACGGCCCGCACGGCCGTCATGATCACCTCAGGGTCACCGGTGGTGAGCACCTGGGAAACCGTCGGGGAGGTACGACCCCAGCCCGACAGCTGTTGGGTGATGGTGGGCAGATCCTGAATCTCGGTGGCAGTCATCGTGGGCCAGTCTACCGCCGTGTCGGCTGTGCCCCGCTCCCGCCGGCTGACATCGGCCGCCAGAGGATCAGCCCTCGACCCCCCAGAAGAGGCGATCCATCACGCCGCGGGCAACCCTGGCGAAACGCCGGTAGTCCTCGACCATCAACGACGATTCACCCTTGCCGTAACCGATGATCTGGGCCACCGCCGCCCGCTCGCGAGGGTCGGTCGGGATGCTGTCGGAGGCCCGTCCGCGCAGCAGCATGCTGGCGTTCCGGATCTTGGACGCGAGCAACCACGCCTGGGACAACGCGGCGGCGTC
Organism: Propionibacteriaceae bacterium; assembly: GCA_016717345.1. Classification (GTDB taxonomy): domain Bacteria; phylum Actinomycetota; class Actinomycetes; order Propionibacteriales; family Propionibacteriaceae; genus Propionicimonas. Next base: position 150,790 of record JADKFR010000004.1, on the reverse strand, counting down.
GGCGTCGCTCACCAGCCCGGCCGCGACAGCCGCGTCCAGCGCTCCGAGGGTGGTGGTCTGACGCAGGTCCGGGAACTGGTGGGCATGCTCCAGTTGAAGCAACTGGACGACCCACTCCACGTCCGACAGCCCCCCGGGCCCCAGCTTCGTGTGACGCTTCGGGTCGGATCCCCGAGGCATCCGCTCGGCCTCCATCCGGGCCTTCAACTTGCGGATCTCGTTGCGCGCCGGACGCGACAGGCCGTCGGCGGGGTAGCGCAGGGCATCGATGCCGGCCAGCAGTTCGCCCGCCAACTCTTGGTCACCGGCGCCGAAGCCGGCCCGCAGCAGGGCTTGGGACTCCCAGGTCGACGACCACCGTTCGTAGTAGGCCCGATACGAGGCCAGACTCCGAATGAGGGGTCCGCCCTTGCCTTCGGGCCGCAGGTCGACGTCGATATCGAGGGCTGGGTCGGCACCGGGCTTGGCCAGCAACGCCCGCAGCCGGCTGACCACCTGGCCGGCACGCCTGGTGGTGTCCGGATCGTCGGAGTCGGCCACCACGAACATCGCGTCCGCGTCGGAGGAGTACGACATCTCCTGGCCGCCCCAGCGGCCCAGGGCGATGACCGCGATCGTGGGAACGGGATCGATCCCACGTCCGGCGACCTCGATGGCAGCATCGATGGTGGCTCCGGCAAGGTCGGACAGGGCCCTCCCCAGGGCCGTGATGTCGAGGTTCCCCAACAGGTCGGCCATGGCCAGGCGCAGCAGCTCACCGCGCCGCACTGCCCGGACCGCGCCGATCGCGGCCTCGGGCGAGTCGTAGCGTCTGGCCGCCGACCGCATCTCGGCGGTGATCTGCTCGCGGGAACGCAGCGCCAGGCCGTCGGCGTCGCTCAGCCAGGCGGCACTCTGCGGATTGCGCATCAGCAGGTCGACCGCGTAACGACTCGAGGCGAGGATCTTGGCGAAGTGCTCGGCGGTGGCGTCCCCGTCCCGCAACGCCCGCAGGTACCAGTGGGTGTCCCCCAGCGCTTCGGACACCTGGCGGAAGGCCAGCAGGCCGTGATCGGGGTTGGGCCCGGCCGTCAGCCACCCGAGCATCGCCGGGAGCAATTGGCGTTGGATCTCGGCGCGACGACTCATGCCGGTGCTGAGCGCCTCGATGTGCCGCAGGGCGGCGCGCGGGTCCCCGTACCCCAGCGCCTTCAACCGGGTTTCGGCCTCCTGCGAGGTGAGCCGCACCGCACCGCTGGGGATGCGCGCCACCGCCTCCAGCAACGGGGAGTAGAAGAGCCGCTGGTGCAGCACCAGCACCCGGCGGGTCGACGAACGCCACAGGTGCATCAGTTCCTTCGGCTCGGGCAGGCCGATACTGCGTGCCAGCCAGCGCTGGTTCAGTTCATCGCTCGGCATCAGGTGCGTGCGACGCAACTTGTGAAGCTGGATGCGATGCTCCAGCAGCCGCTGCAGGCGGTAGGCCGTCGCGAGGTCGAAGCCGTCCGAGCGACCGACATAACCGTGGGCGACCAGGGCGTCCAGAGCTTCGAACGTGCCGCGCAGCCGGAGACGATCGTCCGCGCGCCCGTGCACCAACTGGAGCAACTGGACGCTGAACTCGACGTCCCGCAGCCCGCCGGCCCCCAGTTTGATCTCGTTGTCGGCTTCCTTCGCGGGCAGTAGCGAGATCACCCGCCGCCGCATCGCCTGGGTTTCGGAGACGAACAGGTCATCGTCGGCGACCTGCCAGACCAGTGGCCACACCAAGTCGACGAACTCCTGGCCCAAAGCCAGATCCCCGGCCATCGGACGGGCCTTGAGCATCGCCTGGAATTCCCAGTTCTTCGCCCACTTCGCGTAGTAGGCCCGATGCGAGGCCAGCGTGCGGACCAGGGGGCCGGCCTTCCCTTCGGGACGCAGCGCGGCGTCGATCGGCCAGATCGTTCCGGCCGTGGTGTGGGCCGAGCAGGTACGGCTCAAGGCGCTGGCCAGCCTGGTGGCGATCGAGAGCGCGCGCGTCTGGTCACACACCGGGCTGCCCTCGGCGTCCAGGGCGGGTTCACCCACGTACAGGACGTCCACGTCGCTGACGTAGTTGAGCTCGCGGGCACCGGTCTTGCCCAGCGCGATGACACCCAGCCGGCACAGCTCCCAGTCCGGGACCTCGCCCCGGGCCAGCGCTAGCGCTGCCTCGACGGTGGCGTCCGCCAGGTCGGCCAACTCGCCCGCGATGTCCGGCAGTTCGGCCAGCCCGTCGAGCGCGGTCAGGTCTCGTGCGGCGATCCGCAGCAGGGCCCGACGGTAGGCGTAGCGCAGGTCGTTGGAACGACGAGCCTCGGCGTGCGGGGTCGGATCCGCCGGGTCGGCGCCGACGGCGTGGAGGAGTTCCGCCCGCAACTGGGTCGCCGAGCGGCGTTCGATGGAACCCGCCAACGGCTCGACCTCGTCGGGATGGGCTCCCAGATGCTGGTTGAGCGCGACGCTCCCCCCCAGGACGCGGGCGAGCCGACGCGCCCACTCCGGATCGGTGCCGAGACGCTCACCCAACTGCGGACGGGCGCGCAGGATCCGCACGAATCCCTGGAAGGCGAGGTCCGGATCCGCGGCGGCCGCCAACTCGTCCAGGACCAGGTCGCAGGCCGCCTGTGGCGCGCTGGAGTACCAGAGCTCGACAACCTCGGCCAACGAAGACGTGTCTGCGAAACCCAGGCGGGCCAGCCGTCCGGACAACGAATCTGTGCGCCGCATGCCCGCGATGGTAGCGCTGTCGGACGGTGCTAGCGTCGGACGGTGGCGAAGCGGATCTCCGACAGCGACCGGGCCCTGGTGGCCCGGGTGGGCGTAGCCCTGGCGCGCGGCGAGGGGGTGGCGCGAGCCGAGCTGGCCACGGCCACCCGCACGGCGTGCCACCTGCTGGAACAGCGGCATCCCGGACACACCGTCGAACTGCGCGTCCCCCCGTTCTCGGCGGTTCAGCTCGGGATCGGGAACCGTGGCGCCCACACCCGGGGGACTCCCCCGAATGTCGTCGAAACCGACCCGACCACCCTGGTCTGCCTGGCCACCGGAAGTCTCACGTGGCCCGAGGCTCGCGCAGCCCACCGGGTGAGCGCCAGTGGGGCGCAGGCCGACCTCAGTGAGTGCTTCCCGCTGTAGGGCTCCGCTGAACAGGGTTCCCTGAACAGGGTTCTGGCGACGGTCGTCCGGTCGCGCGGGGGTCGTCCGGTCGCGCGGGGGTCGTCCGGTCGCGCGGGGGTCGTCCGGTCGCACGGCACCGAGGGGGCTCCGCGCACAGCCTGCGCACAGCTTGAAACGACACAGCCCACAGCCGCCCGTCCTAGCGTCGAGTCGTTGACAGAGCAGAGCTGTCGAGAGGAACCCCAGATGACGCAGCAGATCCCCGACCCGCCACACCCTGACCCCCTGGCCACCGGCTCCCCGGAACCCACCAGGCCTCGCCGGTTCACCCTGACCCGCCGGACGTGGATCGTGGGCGCTGTCGTGCTCGTGCTGAGCGTCGCCGGCGGCGTGGCGTGGTGGCTGCTGCGACCCCAGACGGACGCCCGGGCCCAGAGCCTGACGCGTTCGGTGGAGGCGAGCCTGTCCGACCAGAGCGTCACGGTCGGGCTGAGCGGGACCCTGTCGCCGAAGACCCAGGCCGAGTTGAGCTTCAGCGTCTCCGGGACCGTCACCAAGGTCTACGTCGAGGTCGGCGACACGGTCACCAAGGGCGAGAAGCTCGCCCGGATCGACGACGGGTCCCTGCAGGACGCGCTGGACCTGGCCAACGCCAACCTCGATACCGCTGAGGCCAACCTCGACGACACGGAGGACAACGGCACCTCAGCGGCCATCACCGCAGCCGAAGCGCAAGTGAAGTCGGCGAAGGCAGCCGTCACCAGCGCCACCTCGGCCCTGGCCGACGCGGTCCTGCGCTCCACGATCTCGGGCACGATCGCCTCCCTCGACCTGAGCGTCGGCGACACGGTCGGCGGCTCGTCCAGCAGCGGCTCCAGCGGCAGCCAGGCGACAACAACCACCGCGACCTCCTCGGCGCAGGTGCTGGTGATCTCGCCGACGACCTGGAAGCTCGAAGGCACGGTCGGCAGCGCCGACCTGGCCAATCTGAAGGCCGGGCAGTCCGTGGTCGTCACCCCCGACGGCGCGACCGCCACCATCAAGGGCACGGTGGCGTCGATCGGCATCGTCGCCACCTCCACCTCGGACGGCTCGGCGACCTTCCCGGTCGTCATCAACCTGTCGGGCAAGCACCCTGACCTGTTCTCGGGCACCACCGCGGCGGCGACCATCACGGTGGGCGAGTACTCCGACGTGCTGACGATTCCCACCGCGGCCATCACGACCCAGAACAAGCAGACGGTCGTCACGAAGGTCTCCGGCAGCAGCACTGAACTGACCGAGGTGACCGTGGGCCGCGTCTTCGGCGACCTGACCGAGGTCACCAAGGGGCTTTCCGCAGGGGACCAGGTGCAGATCACGTTCACCCGTCCCAACGCCACCGGCACAAGTACGAGCACCAGCTCCAGCGATTCCCAGGGCGGCGGGCTGTTCGGCGGCGGGATGGGTGGTCCGCCGGCCGGTGGCCAGCCGCCCGCGGGAGGGACGGGTCGATGAGCGCCCTGCTGTCCATGGAGGGGGTCCGTAAGACCTACAACACCGGCTCGATCGCCGTCGACGCCCTGCGCGGGGTGAACCTGACGGTCGACGCCGGCGACTACGTGGCCATCATGGGCCCTTCGGGTTCAGGCAAGTCGACGCTGATGCACATCATCGGCTGCCTCGATGTGCCGACCGCCGGCCGCTATGAACTCGACGGCGTCGACGTGAGCTCGATGACGGAGAAGGACCTCGCCGATGTTCGCAACCGCAAGCTCGGCTTCGTCTTCCAGTCGTTCAACCTGCTGCACAGCCTGACCGCGCTGCGGAACGTCGAGCTGCCCTTGGTCTATGCCGGCGTGAACCCGGGCGAGCGTCGCGAGCGGGCGCTGCTCGCCCTGGATCGGGTGGGGTTGGCCGAGCGGGTCAACCACCGGCCCGGTGAACTCTCCGGCGGCCAACAGCAGCGGGTTTCGGTTGCCAGGGCCCTGGTGACCGACCCGGCGTTGATCCTGGCGGACGAGCCGACCGGAAACCTCGACTCGGTGTCCACCCGCGACATCCTCGCCCTGTTCGATGAACTCACCGCGGCGGGACGGACGATCGTGATGATCACCCACGAGCACGACGTCGCCGAGCGCGCGAAGCGCACCGTCCATATCTACGACGGCCTGCTCACCGACGACGCCCCGCTGGCAGGAGCCTCGCGATGATGGACTGGAAGGAAACCGTCCGGACGGCGATCGACGCCCTCAACGCCCGCCGGATGCGTTCGGCGCTGACGATGCTGGGCATCCTGATCGGGATCGCGGCGGTCATGCTCACGGTCGGGCTGGGCCAGGGCGCGCAGACCTCGATCACCAACCAGATCAACTCCCTCGGCTCGAACATGATCATCGTCACCCCCAGCCAGACCACCGGCAGCTCCGGCTTCCGGGGTGGCTCGACGGTGACCACCCTGACCACCCGGGACGCGGCCATGCTGGCCGATCCCAGCGTGGCGCCCAGCGTCGCCGCGGTCGCCCCGACCTCCAGCTCGCAGGCCGCCCTGCAGTCATCGACCACCACCTGGACCTCGACGGTCGTGGGGACGGTGCCGGACTGGCTGAGCGTGCGGGCGCGGACGGTCGAGACTGGACGCTTCTTCACCAGCGATGAGGTGAACAGTTCGGCGAATGTGGCGGTGATCGGTGCGACCACCTCGAGTGAGCTGTTCGACACCGCGTCCCCGATCGGGCAGACCATGACCGTCGGCGGGCAGCCGTTCACGGTGATCGGCGTGCTGGCCACGGCCGGGTCGTCGCTGTCGTCGAACGAGGACGACACGGTGGTGGTGCCGAGCACCACCTTCGCCGCCCGGCTCTCCACGTCCGACAACGCCATCAGCGTGTCGTCCATCTACCTGCAGGCCACCGACGCCGAGAGCCTGTCGGCCGCCTACCAGGAAGTGAAGACCGCTTTGCTGAGCGCCCACGGCGTCACGGCCACCACCGCCGACTTCACGGTCAGCACCCAGGCGGCCCTGGTGGAGGCGGCCACGTCGATGACCGGCGTCCTGACCGCGCTGCTGGGTGGGATCGCGGCCATCTCGCTGCTGGTCGGTGGCATCGGCGTGATGAACATCATGTTGGTGTCGGTCAGCGAGCGGGTGCGTGAGATCGGCCTCCGGAAGGCTCTGGGCGCCACCCCGAGCGTGATCCGACGCCAGTTCCTGGTGGAGGCCGGCATTCTCGGGATGCTGGGCGGCCTGCTGGGAATCGGCCTGGGCTTCCTCGGTTCGGCGATCCTGAGCCCCCTGCTCAGCATCACGGTGGAGATCTCCTGGGTGGCGACCCTGCTGGCGCTGGGGGTGTCGCTGGCGATCGGCCTGGTGGCCGGGGTCTACCCCGCCACCCGGGCGGCCAAGCTCGCCCCCATCGATGCCCTGCGGAGCGAATGATGACGAAGCCTGAAGAAACGGAAGCAGTCGTGACGAAGCATCCAGAACGCATCCCCTCCGCCTTGCGCGGGCGGATCCGAGCGCTGGCCATCGCCGGGGTCAGCCTGGCCACCATCGCAGCGGTCGGGACGGCGTGGGCCACCGGCTCGTCCGCCGCCACCGGCCGCTACGTGACGGCAACCGCCGCCACCGGCTTGGTGACCCAGAGCTACCTGACGACCGGCGCCATCACCCGGACGAACAACGTGGAGGCGACCTTCACTGTCGGCGGCACGGTGAAGTCGGTGAAGGTGGCGATCGGCGACGCCGTGACCCAGGGCCAGGTGCTGGCGACCATCGACACCACCGCCCTGAAGCTGGCCCTGTTGAACGCGGAGACCAACCGGGCCCAGGCCAAGGCAACCCTCTACGCGGCCGAGAACCCTGCGTCGAGTAGCAGTTCGTCGGCGAAGTCCGTGTCGTCGGCCGGCGGTGCCGCGGCGGCCTCCGGCGGGACGGGGACCGGCACCGGGACGGGGACCGGCACACCGGGGACACGGGGACCGGCACCACCGGGACCACGGGCATCTCGGCAGCGGACACCACCCAACTGCTGACCGCGATGGCGGCGGTCAACGTCGCGAGCGCGGCCTGGAGCAGCTCGGACGCCTCCCAGCCCACCACCTGCGACGCGATCCAGGCCGCCCTCGTGGCGGCCAACCAGGCCGAACCGACCGCGACCCCCACTGCCGAGGCCACCCAGACCAGCCCGGCCGCCACGGCCACCCAGGAGGGTTCCGCCACGCCCACACCGACGGCTGCCGCCTCGGCCAGCGCCACCCCCACCGCCAGCACAGAGCCCGCGGCCACGCAGTCCGACGCCGGCGAGGCCTCCCCCTCGGCTGCCGCCTCGACTGCCCCCTCGGCTGCCGCCTCCACGGAGGATTCGCAGGAGGATCCGGAGCAGTTGGCCGCGTTCACGGTCGATGACATCACGCTCGAGCAGATCAAGGCCTGCGGGGAGGCTCGCGCCGCCCTCGCGACGGCCAACGCTGTTCTGGCCGATTACTACCACCAGCTGGTCACCACCGGCACCATCGTCACCGCCGATGAAGCAGGGGGCTCCACAGCAACCCCCACCCCGACGGCCAGCGCCAGCGCCTCGGCCAGCGCGTCCACCGGGGCGGCTTCAGGTTCCTCGGCGTCGTCGTCCTCGTCCTCGACCACCTCGGTCTCGGCCCGCGCGGTGGCCGCCGCCACGGCGGACCTGCTGTCAGCCGAACAGAACGTGACGACCGCGGAGACGAACCTCGCCGGCGCCGAATTGCTGGCCCCGCTCGACGGCACAGTCGGCGCCCTCAGCCTCGAGGAGGGCGGCAGCGCCTCGTCCGGCTCGGTGACGATCGTCGGCGAGGGCACGGCCGTCGTCAGCATCGAGGTGCCACTGGCGACCCGAACCCTGCTCAAACAGGGCATGGCCGTCGAGGTGACCGCCGCCGGGTCAAGCACCGTCCTGGCGGGCTCGATCAGCCGGATCAACATCCTGGAAACCTCCGGGACCAGCGGGGACTCCCCCACCTACACGACCCTGGTGGTTGTGAAGGACCCCGACCAGCTGCTCAACGAGGGCGCCAAGGCCGCGGTTTCGATCGCGCTCCGGACGGCGAGTGATGTCGTCGTCGTCCCGGGCTCGGCGGTGACCCCGACCGGTGACGGCGCAGCTACCGTCCAGATCGTCGACAACGCCTCCGACGACAGTGCGGAGACGGTGCAGGTCACCACCGGTGCCGTCGGCGGCGGACGGGTCGAGATCACCGGGGGTATCACCGCCGGACAGCTGGTCGTCCTGTCCGACAGGACGGCGGAGATCCCGTCCAATACCAGCCAGCGACGCACGACCTCCGGGTCGACCGTCCGCTGACGCGAAAAGGTGAGGCCCCCACGGAATCCCGTGGGGGCCTCACTGCGTCCTGAGTCAGGCGGCACCTCAGTGTCAGAGGCTGGGCAAGGAGTTGCGCAGTTCCCATTCCGAGACGTGCCCGCGATAGGAGTTGTACTCGGCTTTCTTGTTGCGCAGGAAGAACTCGAACACGTGCTCACCGAGGGTGTCTGCCACCAACTGCGAGTTCTCCATCAGGTCGATCGCGTTGCCGAGGCTGCGCGGGAGGCGCTTGATGCCCAGAGCCTGCCGCTGGCGGTCGGTCAGCGACCACACGTCATCCTCAGCGCCCTCGGGCAACTCGTAGCCGTTCTCGATGCCTGCCAGGCCGGCCGCGAGCACCATCGCGTAGGCGAGGTAGGGGTTGGCTGCGGAGTCGATCGAGCGCAGTTCGACCCGCGCCGAGGCCCCCTTGCCGGGCTTGTACATGGGCACGCGGACGAGCGCAGAGCGGTTGTTCTGACCCCAGCAGATGTAGCTGGGCGCCTCTGCGCCAGCGATCAGCCGCTTGTAGGAGTTCACCCACGGGTTCGTCACCGCGGTGATCTCGGCGGCGTGGTGCAGCAACCCGGCGATGAACTGGCGTCCGATCCGCGACAGGTTGTACTCGGCGCTGGCGTCGTAGAACGCGTTGTTGTCGCCCTCGAACAACGACACGTGCGTGTGCATGCCCGAGCCGGGGTGGTCGGTCAACGGCTTCGGCATGAAGGACGCGAACATGTTCTGCATCACCGCGACCTCTTTGATCACCACCCGGAAGGTCATGATGTTGTCGGCCATGGTGAGCGCGTCGGCGTAGCGCAGGTCGATCTCCTGCTGGCCGGGGCCGCCCTCGTGGTGGCTGAACTCCACCGAGATGCCCATCTGCTCGAGCAGGGTGATGGCCTGGCGACGGAAGTCCGCCCCCGGCGAGGTCGTGGTGTGGTCGAAGTAGCCGCTCTGGTCAGCCGGAATCGGTGCCTGACCAGGCACGATGGGCTGCTTGAAGAGGTAGAACTCGATCTCGGGGTGCGTGTAGAACGTGAAACCCATATCGCTGGCCTTGCGCAACGCCCGCTTCAGCACGTAGCGGGGGTCGGCGAAGGACGGTGAGCCGTCCGGCAACCGGATGTCGCAGAACATCCGGGCCGTTCCCTGGGTGGCGCCGCGCCACGGCAGGAGCTGGAAGGAGGAGGGGTCGGGGTGAGCCACCATGTCCGATTCGAAGACCCGGGCGAACCCCTGGATCGCGGAGCCATCGAACCCGATTCCCTCACTGAACGCACCTTCGAGTTCGGCGGGGGCGATGGCAACGGACTTCAGGAACCCCAGGACGTCGGTGAACCAGAGCCGGACGAAGCGAACGTCACGTTCCTCCATCGTCCGAAGCACGAATTCGGTCTGCTTATCCATGCTGCCCAGTCTGCCGCCGACCGTGTTTCAGTGGGGTTACAGGGCCAGGAGTGTCCGCGCGTCCGTGCTGGCCGGATCAGTGGCGGAACGGCCCCCAGCCTTCGGTGTCGTCCGGTTCCTCGTCGTCCGGGTCGACGAAGCGCGGGTCGTGCTCCCATTCGGCGTTGCGTTCCTTGGCCCGTGCCAGCGCGTCGGCGGCCTCGCCGGCAGTCGGATACGGGCCGAGCCGGGACCCGCTGGGGCACGCTTCGTACGGCTCCACCGCGGCATGGTCGAGGCAGTAGTACCACTCACCCTGGGTCATCGTGACCCCCTTCTGGTCGCAGCGTCCGACACTATGATCGCACCCGTGACTGCGATCAAGCCCTTTCCCGTGTCCCCTCGGCTTGCCGTCCCGGCTGGCATCGCACGGCCTGCCTACGTCGACCGGGCCCGTCCGGAACGCTACGTCGGCTCGCACGTCCAGACCGCGGAGACCATCGAGAAGATGCGGGTCGCCGGCCGGCTCGCGGCTCGCGCCATGGCCGCTGGGGCCGCCGCGATCGCGCCAGGGGTGACCACCGACGCCATCGACCGGGTCGTGCACGACTACCTCATCGACCACGGCGCCTACCCCTCGACGCTGGGCTACCGGGGCTTCCCGAAGTCGTGCTGCACGTCGGTGAACGAGGTGATCTGCCATGGGATCCCCGATGCTCGCCCGTTGGAGGAGGGCGACCTGGTGAAGATCGACGTCACGGCCTTTATCGGCGGGGTCCACGGCGACAACTGCGGGACCTTCTTCTGTGGCGAGGTGGACGAGGAGTCCCGGCTGCTCACCGAACGCACTCGGGAGGCCATGAATCGGGCGATCCGGGCGGTCCGTCCGGGACGCCAGGTGAACATCATCGGTCGGGTCATCGAGTCCTACGCGAAACGATTCGGCTACGGAGTGGTGCGGGACTACACCGGCCACGGCGTGCATTCCGCGTTCCACTCCGGCCTGGTGATCCCCCATTACGACGAGCCGGCGGCCGACACCGTGATCGAGGTCGGGATGACCTTCACGATCGAGCCGATGCTGGCCCTGGGTGACGAACGCTCGCACGTGTGGGACGACGACTGGACGGTCGTCACCAATGACCGCAGCCGGGTCGCCCAGTTCGAGCAGTCGTTGGCCGTGACGCCAGACGGTGCGGAGATCCTCACCGTCCCGTGATCTACTCCGACGACGACGTCCGAATGCTCGGGCAGGTTGTCACCGCATAGCGGCCCTCGGGATCGAGCCGCAGGAGCAGCTGCCCCAGCGCGCGCGAGAGCGGTTCTACGAGCGCCGGCTCGACGGCCTCCACGAGGAGCTCGCGCAGCACCGCCTCGCCGGCGAGCTGGGAGGCCGCGAGGTGATCGGCTCCGGCTTGGGTCAAGGAAGCATTGGTGGCTCGAGCGTCGGAGGGGCACTGACGACGCCCGACCAGGCCGCGCGCTTCGAGCCGTGAGACCACCCGGGAAAGCCGCGGGAGCGTCGCGTTCGTGTGCGAGGCCAGCGCGGTCATCCGCAGGGTCTCCTGGTCGGCGGCCGCCAGCGTGGCGAGCACGGCGTTGTCGAAGGCGTTGAGACCCGTGACGGCAACGAGTCGGGCGTCCAGGGCAGGCGGCAGCAACTCCAGGACGGCGCTGAGTCGGTTCACCAGCGAGCGTTCGGAGGTGCTGAGCATGGAGCCCAATCTAGCAAACAAGTTGTATCTACAAACTTGCATCTACAACCATCTCGGGTTAGGCTTGATTCAAGATTCAATCACATTGTCGACACACACCAAGGAGCACCGCATGAGCACCATCACCATCTTCGGCGACGGCAACATGGGTACGGCCATCGCGGGGATCGCCACCACCGGCGGCGCCACCGTCCAGACGATCACCACCGCCACGCCGCCGGCCACCATCGAGGGTGACCTCGTCGTTCTCGCCGTCCCCTACCCGGCGCTGGCCACCATCGCCGCCAGCTACGGGCCGCAATTGGCCGGAAAGGTCGTGGTGGACATCACCAACCCCCTCGACTTCCAGACCTTCGACGCGCTCACCGTCCCGGCCGGCAGTTCAGCGACCGCCGAACTCGCGGAGCTGCTGCCGGAGTCGAAGGTGCTCAAGGCGTTCAACACCACGTTCGCAGCCACCTTGGCCACCGGGGTGACCGGAAGCCTCCCCACCACGGTCCTGGTGGCCGGCGACGATACCGAGGCCAAGCAGGCCCTGATCGGCGTGGTCAAGGCCGGCGGGCTCGACGCCCTTGACGTCGGCTCCCTCAAGCGCGCCCACGAACTGGAGGCCCTCGGCTTCCTGCAACTGACGCTCGCGATCGCAGGGTCACTGCCCTGGACGGGCGGTTTTGCCGTTGCGAAGTGAGACTGCTGTCGCGGAAGCTGGGCGCACGGGCCCCCAGCGGCCCACAGGGGGCGGCTGCGGCCAGTTCCACACGCGGTCCGCGACGGAGCCTTCCCCACGTCGGCGCCGCTCGCCGTGAGCAGGGCGGAGGACACGCGTGTGGGCCCCCGGCCTTGGTCCGGGGGCCCACACGCGTTGTCAGCGTCCGACCAACTCCGCGAGAACGCGGTTGACCACTGCCTGGGTCGACAACCCGTAGCGGTCGTGGAGGGTGGGCAGCGCACCGGCGTCGAGGAACTCGTCCGGCAAGCCGATCGCTCGAACCTGGCGGCCGACACCCCTCTTGACCAGAGCGCCGGCGACCGACTCGAACAACCCGCCCACGATGGTGTGGTTCTCCAGGGTGAAGGCCATCCGGTCGGTATCGATCTGCTCCACCACCGTGTCGGCGTCGAACGGCTTGATCGTCGGAGCGTGCACCACGCACACGTCCACCCCGCGCTTGGCCAACTCCTCAGCCGCGAGCAGACCGCGCATGGTCATCAGGCCGGAGGCGACGAAGACCACGTCCTGCCCGGGGCGAACCACCTTGGCCTTGCCGAGTTCAAAGGTGTAGTCGTAGTCGTCCAGAATTCTCGGGACCGCACCGCGAAGGAGCCGGGTGTAGGTCGGGCCCTCACAGGCAGCCAACTGCGGGACGGCCTGCTCGATGTCGACCGCGTCGCACGGATCGACAATGGTGAGGTCGGGCATGCCGCGCAGGATCGCGATGTCCTCAGTCGCCTGATGGCTCGGACCGTAGCCGGTGGTCAGGCCCGGCAGCGCGCTGACCAGGTTGACGTTGAGCTTGGGCTCGGCCATGTCCAGGCAGATGAAGTCGTACGCCCGGCGCGTGGCGAAAACCGAATACGTGGACGCGAACGGGACCAATCCGGTCTGAGCCATGCCGGCAGCCGCCATCATCATTACCTGCTCCGCCATCCCCATCTCGAAGAACCGGTCGGGGTACTCGGCGGCGAAGATGTGCATGTCGGTGTACTTGCTCAGGTCAGCAGTCAGACCCACGATGCGGGGGTCGACAGCGGCCAGGGCGTTGAGCGCATGCCCGAACGGGGCCGACGTGGTGCGGACGCCGGCATCGGCGATCGAGGCGATCATCGCCGCCGAACGCAGCGGCTGGGCGGACTTGGTGGCGGTCGTGGTCATCACTTCTCCTCAGCGGTGTAGCTGGCGGTGAGTTCCACCCGGCAGGGGTCCCACTCGTCGGCGGCGATCTTCATGAAATGGAGCTTCTCTCGGCTCTCGAGCCGAGGAACCCCCTTGCCCAACCGGGTGTCACAGATGATCATGTGCGGCTGGCCGGTGGGCGCGGCGAGGGCCACCGCCGCATCAAAGGCGCGGATCAGCTCCAGGGGGTCGTTACCATCCACCCGTTGGGTGTGCCAGCCGAACGCGCGCCAGCGATCCTCCTGGGGCTCGTTCGACAGGACGTCTTCGGTGCGGCCGTCAGCCTGCAGGCCGTTCATGTCGACGATCCCGATCAGGTTGCCCAGCTTCCAGTGGGCGGCGCTCATCGCGGCCTCCCAGGTGGAGCCCTCGTCAAGCTCGCCGTCCCCGAAGAGCACGAGGACTTTCTGGTCGGCCATGCCCTGGTGACGCAGGCCAAGAGCCTGCCCCACGCCCAGGCCGAGGCCATGCCCCAAGGATCCGCCGGAGATCTCAACTCCGGGGGTGTAGGTGCACATCGCCGACATCGGCAGGCGTGAGCCATCAGCGGCGTAGGTGCCGAGCTCTTCGTGAGGCAGGACGCCCGCCTCGGCGAGGGCGGCGTAGATCGCGAGCGCGTAGTGGCCCACCGACAGCAGGAACCGGTCCCGCTCGGCCCATTCGGTGTTCGCCGGCTGGAACCTCATCTGGTCGGCATAGATCGTGGCGAGCACGTCGGCGACCCCGAGTGCCTGACCCACGTAGCCCTCTCCCTGAGCCTCCCCCTCAACGAGGACGTTGAGCCGGATCTGGTAGGCGGCGTCGCGGACGCGCCGCACCCGCTCCGCCAGGGGCAGTGCCCGTGCCGGTTCGTGAATGGTCGCCACGGGGGCGTCGGTCTGGATGGTCATGAGATGTAGCTCCCGCCGTTGATGCTCTGAGTCGTACCCGTGATGTAGCCGGCGTCCTCGCTGGACAGCCAGACGTAGAGAGCCGCAATTTCTTCGCGCTTGGCCTGACGCTTCAACGGCACGGACGCGGACAGCGCCTGCTCGTTCTGCTCGCTGGACCCGACCCGGATGTCGGTGTCGACCGCCCCGGGGGCGATGCAGTTAGCAGTGATGCCGTACTGGGCCATCTCCCGCGCCAGTCCCCTGGTGAGCCCGATCACACCCGCCTTGGCCGCGGCGTAAGCGGTCTTGGAGAACACCCCTCCGCCGTGTTGGGCGGTGACCGACGACATGTTGACGATGCGGCCGTAGCCGCCTTCGATCAGCTGGGGAATGAACTCCCGACAGACCAGGAAGGAGCCGGTCAGGTTCACCGCGATCACGCGGTTCCACTCGGCAAGGGTGAGGTCGAGGAAGTCAGGGGGGGACGCCACGCCCGCCACATTGGCGATCGCGCCGAGGGGAGGCAGGCCGGCGGCCTTCACCTCGTTGGCCGCCGTGGCGACCGAGGCTTCGTCGGCGACATTGCAGCCGACCCCCACCGCCGCCACCCCGAACTGCTCGGCAATCTCGGCAGCCTTTGCCGTGACCCCGGCCGCGTCGAGGTCCAGCATGGCCACCGCCCAGCCCTCCTGGGCGAACCGCTTCGCGGTGGCATACCCGATGCCCCGATCCGAGGCGCAGCCGGTGACCACCGCGGTGCGTTGACCTACTCCTGTTTGAAAGCCCATGGGCTCGTCCTCTCATCCGGCGGCCTCCTCGATGAGTACCGCTCCAACACCTCAACTCTCGCAGGTTGATTGTTAACAGTCAACTCTTGACAGTCAACGATTTACCGTGCACGCTGGAGCCATCGACATCGGCGCCGATTCCCAAAGACGGGGGCGCCCAAGAGTGGAAGGTTGTACCCATGGGTGAATCCCAACTCGACATCCGCGGGCCGGTACACGGCACCAGCGATGTCAGGCGCGTGGCACTCGGCTCAACGGCCGGCGCCGTCATCGAAAGCTACGACTTCATCGGCTTCGGCACCGCCGCCGCCCTCTACCTCGGACAAGCGTTCTTCCCGGGCGGCGACCCGATCGTCGGAACCCTCGCTGCCTTCGCCACCCTCGGGGTCGGCTTCGTCGCCCGTCCCATCGGCGGCATCGTTGGCGGCCACTTGGGAGACAAGGTCGGACGCAAGCCGGTCCTGGTCGCCTCCCTGCTGCTGATGGGCTTCGCCACCTTCGCTATCGGCCTGCTGCCCACCTACGCGATGGTCGGCGCCTGGGCGCCCGCCCTGCTGGTCACCGTCCGCATCATCCAGGGCCTCGCCTACGGCGCCGAATGGGGCGGTGCGATCCTGATGACCTACGAACACAGCGCCTGGAACAAGAAGGGCAAGTACACCGGCTGGGTTCAGGCCGGCTTCCCGATCGGGCTCCTGATGGCCAACCTGGTCTTCCTCGTCTCGGTTCACCTGCCCGGCGACTGGGCCTGGCGCGTGCCGTTCCTGTTCTCCATCGTCCTGGTCGTCATCGGCATGATCATCCGCTCCAAGGTTCCCGAGTCCCCCGTCTTCGACGAAGCCAAAGAAGCCGGCGAACTGGTCAAGTCCCCCATCGTCGAGGTCATCAAGACCGACTGGCGCAACATCCTGCGCGGGATCGGGCTGCGGATCGCCGAGACTGCCGGGTACGCGGTCGCCATCACCTACATGATGAGCTACATCACCACCAGCAAGCCGCCGCTGGGCACCAAGGACGACACCATCCTCGCGCTGTGCGTCGCGTCAGCCCTCGGCATCTTCGCCACGGTTGGTTGGGGCATGCTCACCGACCGGATCGGACGAAAGCCCCAGTACCTGGTCGTCACCGCATTCAACGTGCTGTGGGCCGTCCCGATGTTCCTGCTGGTCAACACGGCCAATCGGTGGGTCATCGTGGTCGTCTTCGTGATCTCCTACTGCGTCAGCCAGAATGCCCTCGCCGGGTCGCAGGGAACCTGGTTCCCCGAGCTGTTCAACGCCAACGTCCGCTCCTCGGGAGCCTCGCTGGCCTACCAGATCTCGGCCATGATCTCCGGGATCACCCCGTTCGCCACCACCCTGCTCTTCCTTCAGTTCGGGTGGGTCGGCCCCGCGGTCCTGTTCGGCGCCTACTCCCTGCTCGGACTGGTGTCCGCCCTGGCGACCCGGGAAACCTGGCCCAAGGAACTCCGGGATCGGGTGGAGAGGGTCGTCGCCGACACCCCGGCCGACTCCCGCGAACCGGTCTACAGCTGATCGATGCCTCGATCCCAAGCAGCGTTCCCGCCGAGCCTTCCATGGCTCGGCGGGAACGTCGTCGCAACCACCGGGCGCGGGCGTTGGTACCCTGACCCCGTGCCACCCAAGACCGGAGCTGTCAATCGGCTCACCCTGCGCGAGCAGGTGCTGGAGAACCTCCGGGAGGCCATCGTCACCGGCGGCTTCCGCCCTGGAACCATCCTTACCGAAACCGAGTTGGCCGACCGCTATGAGGTCAGCCGGGGGACGGTCAGAGAAGCCCTGCGCACCCTGCAGAATGCGGGCCTGATCACCGGGGACGCCCGAGGCACCCTGCGGGTTCACGTGCCCGACGACCGCGAGATCGCCGAGATCTACCGCGTTCGGGCAGCCCTGGAGTCGCTCGCGCTCCGCGAAATCATCGCCTCCCCTCAGCGCAACGACTTCGCAGAGCGTCTTCGCGCCGCGTTGCCGCCAGCTGGCGGTGAGCTGTCCTTCATCGACGCGCTGGACATCGACCTGGCCTTCCACGAAGAACTGTGCCGACTGTCCGGGAACAGCATTCTCCTGGTGACCTGGAAGCGGCTGGAGGACCAGATGCGGGTCGTCCTGCTCTCCTCGGGACGCACCGAGCCCCTCGACCTGATGGGACACGCGCACCACGCACCGATTGTCGACGCGATCGACCACGCGGACCTCGATGAGGCCACCGCGCTGATCTACCAGCACATGGACATCGCCGCCGGGCAGTGGACCGCCGATTGGCGGGCCCGAGCGTCGTAAGTCGGCACGCCCCGGAGTTCGGGTCCAGACCACCTCGACCCGCGGGCGGGAAGAGGGAGGTCAACTGGCATGACCTACCGGGCTCTCGCCGCGACCCGCGATGGGCGGGCGCCTGGAGGCGCAAGGCTGTGTGATCGGTCTGGTTGTGGCCCGCGGCGACCAGGGTTCAGTTACCGTCGAGATATGGCTGGGCCTGCGGGCGAGGCTTTCCGTGAGGCGGGCCTCGTGTGGCACGCCGCCGATGTTGAGGCGGTGTATGTCGCTGTGGCCAGCGGCCCTTCCGGGCTGACGACCCTTGAGGCGGCGGCGCGGCTGGACAGCTGGGGCCCGAATGAGCTTCAAGCGTCGAGGCGGGTTTCGCCGTGGCGGATTCTGCTGGAGCAGTTCAAGAACGTCCTGATCCTCATCCTGCTCGCGGCGACCGCGTTGTCGTTTGTGCTGGGCCATGGCGTGGAGTCCGTCGTGATCGCGGTGATCGTGTTGTTCGCGGTCCTGCTCGGGTCCGTCCAGGAGTTCCGTGCCGAACGGGCGATCGAGGCGTTGCGGGAAATGGCAGCCCCCACGGCCACCGTCTTGCGGGACGGCCGGGAGACCCAGTTGCCCACCAAGGACCTGGTGCCGGGGGACGTGGTCGTGCTGCACTCCGGCGATCGGATACCGGCCGATGGACGCGTGGTCAGTCGGTGAACCTGATGGTCGATGAGGCGCCACTGACCGGAGTCCCTGCCGGTGGTGAAGGTGGTCGTCCCGCTGGAAGACGTCGACCTCCCCGTCGCGGACCGCGCGAGCAGCCCTATGCCGGCACCGCGGTGAGCTACGGGCGGGGTGGCCGTGGTGGTGGCCACCGGCATGCGAACCGAGTTCGGCCGGATCGCGCAACTGTTGCAGCGCGTCGAGGTAGGCCGCACCCCTCTGCAAGAGAACCTCGACCGGGTCGGCGCCACGCTCGCCCGCGCGGCCCTGCTCATCGTGATGCTGGTCGTGGGGTGGGTCTGGTGCAGGGCCAG
The DNA here is from genome assembly GCA_016717345.1 of Propionibacteriaceae bacterium. Lineage (GTDB taxonomy): Bacteria > Actinomycetota > Actinomycetes > Propionibacteriales > Propionibacteriaceae > Propionicimonas. The sequence goes on along the minus strand of JADKFR010000004.1, from coordinate 132,387 downwards.
CCGTGGCTGGAGATGCTGCTGTTCGGGATCGCGCTCGCCGTCGCGGTCGTTCCCGAAGCGCTGCCGGCAGTGGTCACCATCTCGCTGGCGATCGGGGTCAGAGGATGGCACGCCGCCACGCCCTGATCCGTCGGCTCCCGGCGGTGGAGACCCTCGGGTGCACCTCCGTGATCTGCTCGGACAAGACCGGCACGCTGACCCGCGACGAGATGACCGTGCGTCGGGTGTGGGTCGCCGGTCGGACCTGGGACGTGGAGGGGTCGGGCTACGAACCGGCCGGCCGCTTCCTGGTGGATGGTGTGGCCACTGCGCCCACCCCTGAGCTGGAACAGTTCCTGCAGGCGGCGATCCTCGCCAGTGACGCGCAGCTCCGGGAAGGCGACAACGGTTGGCTGGTGACCGGAGACCCGACAGAGGCCGCCCTGGTCGTCGCGGCCCTCAAGGCCGGGATCGACCGGGAGGCCCTGAACGCAGTCCCGCGCATTCAGGAGATCCCCTTCACCTCCGGAAACAAAGCGCATGACCACCCTCCACCGAACCGTGGACGGAACGGCTGCGTTCACCAGGCGCACCGGAAATGGTCATTCCCGACTGCCGAACGAGGATCGGTGCGGACGGGGACGTCCGCTCGACAACGACGCCCGCTCCGGAACTGCTGGGCCTCGCCAGGTCCTTCGCTGAAGACGCGCTCAGGTGCTTGCGGTCTCGATGAAGCAGGACGCCGAGCTCAGCACGGCACAACACGGCACGACCCTCCTCGGGCTCGTCGGCATGATCGACCCGCCCCGACCAGAGGCCCGCGGGCGATCGCGTTGTGCGAGCGCGCCGGCATCCGGCCGGTCATGATCACCGGCGACCATCCCCTCACCGCCGAAGCCGTAGCCCGAGAACTCGGCCTGCTCCGTCACGGCCGAGTCGCCGTCGGCGCCGACCTCGACGCCATGGACGACGACCGGCTCAACCGCGAGGTCGGTGGCATCGACGTTTACGCCCGCGTCTCCCCTGCACACAAGCTGCGCGTCGTCACCGCGCTCCAGGCCGGCCATCACATCGTCGCCATGACCGGTGACGGGGTAAACGACGCCCCGGCCCTGAAGAAGGCCGACATCGGAGTCGCCATGGGCCTCACCGGCACCGACGTCACCAAAGAGGCCGCCGACATGACACTCACCGACGACAACTTCGCCTCCATCGTGGCCGCCGTCGAAGAGGGCCGGGGTGTCTTCGACAACGTCAAGAAGTACCTGATGTACCTGCTGTCATCCAACATCGGCGAGATCGGACTCATGGTTGGAGCCGTCCTCGCCGGACTCCCCCTGCCACTCACCGCTGTCCAGATCCTCTACGTCAACCTCGCCACCGACGGACTGCCAGCACTCGCCCTGGCCGTCGACCCGGCCGAGCCCGACCTCATGTCGCGCCGCCCGCGTAGCGGCCGCACCGGCATCTTCACCAGACCGGTCGTCACCCTGATGGCCGCCGGCGGGGCGTGGTCCACCATCATGAACCTCGGCCTGTTCGTGTGGCTGCTCAACACCGGGCGAAGCCTGCAGCAGGCGATGGCCATGGTCTTCGTCACCCTCGTCCTGATCGAGCTCCTCAAGGCCTACAACTTCCGCTCCGACCGCCACTCGGCCTTCACCAGGCCCTTGGCAAACAAGTGGCTCAACCTGGCTGTGTTCTGGGAGGCGGCCCTCCTGGCAGCCATGATCTACGTGCCCCCACTCCAGCAGGCCCTCGGCACCTTCCCGCTGTCAGTCACCGACTGGGCCACAGCCATCGGTCTCGCGCTCACCGTCACGCCCGTGCTCGAGCTGGTCAAATGGATGGTGCGCCGCGGCTGGTTCGGGGAAGGGGCGGCAGCCTCGCCCGTCCCCGTCGGCCCTCGGTCCAACTAGTACTTGAGGTGGCGGCGCACCAAGGCCTGCTCGCGACGACGAAGCTCAACGCCACGCGCCGACGGTGATGAGAACGTCCTGGTCGACCAGGTCGGAATGCAGGTGGGCCGGGACGCCGTCGAGGCGGCTCTGCGGGCGGAGTCCGGCGAGACTTCGGGAATTTCCCGGACTCCCTGCGGCCTCCCAGCCACCCTGGACACCATCCGGCCTCATCAAAGGCTGAATAGGGGACGAGCCGGCCTGTAAGCCGGATTCTGATTTCGGCCTAAATGGCCATAATTGGTCGGGTTGGCGAGGTTGGCAAACTGGCATTGACTAGGCATTTCACAGTTTGGCAGGTTGGCCGAGTTTGGGGCAGCTGGAGATTTTGCGGACTCCCTGCGGACTCCCAACCCAGTCTCCGTGGGTGTCATCAGAGCCCGAAGTGGGCAGGTTGCCAAGTTGCCGTGAGTCGGAATTTCTCTCAGCTCTTCACCGATCGATGCCGAATCCGTGCTGTGCGCGCTCAGCACTGCCCGGCCCCTCGTGCAGACGCCGGTCGGTCCGAGTCGGATCTACGATCTCCCACTGTGGCGACGGCACGCGTGCCGGCCCGGAGCCACCCCGTCCAGCCGCCGGCGGGTCGATCTCGTCAGCCCACTCGGTGAAGTTGGAGAGGATCGTGGCGCGGCTGGCGCCGTCCACGCCGTACTGGGCGAAGATCTCCTGGTCGTGCCTGCTTGCCTCTCGGAAACGAGCGGCGAGCGTCCGCCGGTCCAGTGGCTGCGCCTCGAACTGGTCGGCGATGGCGAGCAGGTCATCACGGCTGAACCGTCCCGAGTCGATCACGATGTCAATGTCGATGTAGTCGCGCGCCTCACCCCTGGACCAGAGTGCGGACATCTTCGCTGCCACGGCGTCACGAGGATCGAGCACCGGACCGATGTCGAGGGTTGCGGGTGGGAATGCCCTGAAGTCCAGTCCGAGCTGAACACTGCTGGCCTCCCCCGTGGCCGGTGCGGTCACGTGGAAGTCTGCGAAGGTGGGCCGAACGCGGATGTCCTCGACTTGAAGATCGTTGCTGAGGTACGCAGCGCGCAAAAGTTCGACAGCTGACGCGAAGTCCGCGGGGTCGGACCGGTTGGTGAACATGTCGACGTCTTCGGAGGGGCGATCCCCCATCCCGTTGGCTGAAATGGCGTAACCGCCGGCAAGGACGAATCCGTAGCGGCTGATCGCGTGGAGCCCGATTGCGGCCAGTCGTCGGTGGAATGGAAGCATCTACACTGCCTTCGCGCGCGAGACCACGGCCAGTTCGGGGAACTTGTCTTCCCAGATCGCCCGGCAGCGCGCGGGGAGGTTGAGGTCGGCCCAGAGCGCGAGGAGGATCCCCCGGTTGAGGAGCGTGGCCTGTTCACTGGGTAGACCGTCGCGAACGACGGCGCTGTACAGGCTCCACACCTGCGAGGGGCTGTCCAGATCGTAAACCGGGTCGGGACTGGTGTTGATGTGGGGACGCACTCGGACGGTCCCCGAGGTCGGGCCCTTAAGCTCATCCAGGGACTCAGGGGTGTCGTAGGGGATGGTCTGCTCGAACCTGAAGCCGCGCGGAACCGTGGCACTCATGTCCAGCCTCCTTCCCGGTGGCTTCTACTGCGCTCAAGGTTACCGGCCGAGATGGACACAGGCTCCGCGAGTGCCGCCTCGAGTGCAAACGAGGAACTGGTCGATATCTCCTCAAACGAGCCCGTCGACGTCCTTGGTCGCCCGGGCGGTGGCACGTAGGCGATGCTGCAGGAGGGTGCCTCCCTTGAGCAGGAACAGCTGCCTGCCGTCCGTGTCCAGCGCTCGCTGAACCGCTGCCACCGCGATCGACGAAGCAATCAGCCACCCCAATCGGCCACCTGCCGCCTCATCCCCGATGCGGCCGGCGGCGTGCGCGATCCACACGTCCAGCACGGACGCGGGGTTCGGGTTGCTTCTCCTTCGGCTTGAGATCCGCGAGCGGCTTGGTCAGGCGCGACTCGATCGGCTTGTCAGCCATCACGCTCCTCCAGCCTGCGGGCAAGGTCTTCGTGTTCGGCCGAGGTCACTCTGCCGCGGGCGTGCCCGTTCTCGATCGCCTGCCGCAGCAGGTAGGTGGGCGTGCCGTAGGCGATGCACTGCGCAATCGCCGTTGCGGGAGTCACCGTTGGGATCTCCTGCCACCAGCCGATCTGACTGGCCGCGAGATCCTCATAGTGCACGACGTACTGCTCTCCTCCGGCACGCCGTATCCGCCGACGGGAGCCCACTGTCACGTGATAGCGGTTCGGGTTCACGTCGCTGATCTCGTAGGCGTCCAGAGCCGATTCGTGGGAGATGCACGCCTCGGGCGCACCGGTCCACAGCACAGCCAGATGCAGCTCATCGAATCGGGTCGCCCGTACCTGGGGCACCCGGTAGACCCCATGCGCCACCCGCTCCAAGCGGTCGCGTGCGACCAACTTCGACAGCTCAGCCTGCGGCACACGCTCAGCCAGCGCCTGCGCGGTCGTCACGAAACCATGTTGGTCCAGCGCCAATTCCCGCAGCCGCTCGAGATACGTGACTACCTCAGCCATGTCAAAACCTTACTACGAAGGAACTCTTTTGACGGACACTATTGGATCTCACCGACCGGGGCTGAGGTCGGGGCCGGGAGGACTGAGCCGTGGGGGTTCCCGGTGGGGGTCGATTCGCGTCCGGGCTGTAGGTGGCCGGTCGGGTTTGAGTTGTGCGCGTCTGGTCGCGGCGGCTTGCTTGATGGTGGTCCAGCGGTTGGTGAGCTGGTCGGCGGCGTCGTGCCATTGAGGGTTGCTTCCGAGCTGGGTGGCTTGCTGGTCGAGCCAGCCGAGCAGGGGTTGGCGCATGCCTCGTAGCCAGTGCCTGTCGCGGTCGCCGCCATAGACGAGGTCGTCGGGCCGGGCTGCGTCGACCAGGGTGTGCCACTGGCTGGGGTGGCGAGGTCGGCGAGGTGTCGGTCGTCGTTGACGAGGTCGATGACCGCTCGGACCGGGTCTGCTGCCTCGCGGGGCTGAGGCTCAGCGAGCCAGGCGTCTCGGAGTGCTTCGAGGTCGGCGCGGCTGTAGGTGTGTTGGTATTCCACGCCGGGCAGTGGCAGCAGGTCGAGGGTGAGCTGGTGCCGCTCGCCTCGCAGCCAGCCAAGGTAGCTCTCGGCGTGTTCGACGTCGCGGGCGATCCGGCGGGTGGCTTCCAGGTGCCGTTGGGCGTTCTGGGTGAGCTCGGCGTGACGCGTGCGCTGGCCGGTCTCGGCCTGTCGGGCGGCCCAGAGCGTGTCCCGGGCGGCGGTGAGGTCGCGCTCGCGGCTGCCGCGGTTGAACGGGTTCGCGTGCCGGAGGCGGTCCTCGGCGGCCAGCACGGCTTCCTGGGCAGCCTTCGTGGCCTGCTCGGCCTGCCCGAGCCGCTGGGCTGCATCGGCGACCCGGAGCGCCGCCTGTCGATGGGTGTCGATGGCCTTGGCGAGACCGCCGCGCAACTGTTCGAGGCTGGCCTCCTCCCGGTCTGCCTCGAGTGCCCGCTGCTGCTGGAGCCGGTCGACGTGGGCGAGTGCCCGGTCGAACAGGTGCGGGTCGCGAACCTCGTCCGGCCAGTCGGCGTCCCGGGTGATCTGCTCGGCAGCCTCGGCGACCTGGCCGCCACCGATCGCGGGGACGTGGCGGCTGGGCATGTCGACGAGGTCGCCCATCCGTTGCCGGTCGGCGGCCGCGGCCAGGTCGGCGGCACGCCATCCGGTGTCGGCGCCCGGCTGGGACAAGATCGCCTCGACCTGGGCGCGCGCCAGCCTCGGATCCCCATCGGGGGCCAGGATCGCGGCCTGGTTGGTGTAGCGGCCGCGGGTCGAGCCGACATAGAACGACGGACGGTCCATCTGCTCGGCGACCAGCAGGACGGCCTCGTTGACCGTGACCCCTTGGGCGCCGTACCCGGTCACCGCATACGCCAGTTGCAGCTGCTCGCGCGCCGCGCCGACCGACAGCCGCAACTCCCGGCGGCCGTCGAGGCTGATCAGGTACGCCCCGGCATCATCCAGGGCGTCGACCCGCCACCGTTCCCGGTTCGCATACCGGCAACCGGCCTCGTCGACACCGTTGACCCGGGTCGCGACCACATCGCCCTCGCTGATCGTCTCGGAGGCCCATTCGCCCCGCGGTGCGGTGTCGAGCGTGTCACCGGTCACGATCCCGACCGTCCGCAGCCGGTCGGCGATCAGCCCGTTGAGCTGCTGCACGTCCGCATTCGTGCCGGCGATCACCAGCCCCGTGCCGGCATGAGCACGCTCGGCCCACTCCCGCGCGATCACCGTCTGACGCTCGGCCTCGGATGCGTACACCCTCGCGCGCTCCATCACCTGGGCGGCGGTGGCTTCCGGGTCGGTGCCGGTGCGGATCGCGATGCTGTGCGCCGCGTAGGCCTCATCACGGCCACCGGTACGCAGCCGGAAGCGGTGGACGTCGCCGGCATCATCCAGCAGAGCCACCCGGTCGGGACGCGCGGCGCCCCGACCACAAGCCTGCTACCGGCGGGAAGCGGCTCCCGCGGCCGTTTGTCGGGCTCGGCCCACACCCAGCTCCCGGCCTGGCTCTTGTCCCACCCGTACCGTCCAAGCAACGAGTCCACCGTCGAGGCTTCCACCCCAGCCTGCGTGGCGGCAACGATCGCAGCCGCCCCGGTCGGGGCTGCCACGGCCACCCGCTGGCCCGCCGGGCCCTTCCTCGAGGTAGGCCGCCAGACTGGTCGTCTTCCCGACACCGGCGGCGCCTTCAACCACACTCAACCGATCGCGGTCAGCCAGGACGGCCAGCCCGGCCCGCAACTCGTTCTCCCGCTCCATGACAGCTGGGCTGGTCCACCACTTCACCGCCGCCGACGACCTGCCGCCGACAACACTCGGCAACAGCCGGGACTCCCCCAACGCCCGCGCGACCACATCCAAGGCCAACTCGTCGACCGCGACACGATCCCCCCGCACCCGTCCCTCGACAGCCAGGATCGCCGCCGCCTCCAAGTCGGCCCGCGACCACGCCGACCGCTTCAACCCCTGAGACTCGACCAGCTCCGCCGCCAACGCGTCCCGGTCGAACTTGGCCACACTGACCCGCCTGTCGACAGCGCTACCCGGGACGGGTTCGGTGACGCCCTGCTCGGCCATCACCTCACCGATCCGGGCAGCCCACACCGCCAACTCCTCATCCAGCGCACCCGCCTCGGCCTTGTACGGCCGCTGCTTCTCCCACGCCAGCACACCCCACTTGCTCAGAATCCTTGCGGTCGGCTCCTGCCCTGGATGCTCCGCCCGCCACGCGGCCTCGATCACCGCCAGGTTCCGCTCCACCTGCGCCGCCCGCCGGCTCATCGCGTCCACCACCGGCCGCAGCAGCGCGATCTGACCGACCTCGTCGACCTGATAGCCGAGCCGGGCCAACTCCGGCCGCAACTCGCGCAACTGCTCGCGGTGGAAGATCGCCTGCACAGCCACGTTCAAATTCCTCGCCCCCATGGAGTCCAGAGCCCGCCACTTCCCCGCCGCCCACACCCTGGCCGAAACCTCCATGTGCCGATGGAAATGCGGGTCACCAGCCCGGGACGAGAAGTGCTGCACCGAGGCGATCTCGATCCTCTCCACCGGCACCCGCACCACCCGGCCGGCCTGCTTCACCTGCACCGTGCCGTTCTCCCACAGGTACCGCAACACGGCCCGCTCAGCGTTCACCTGGCCCAGCAACAGCGCGGCCTGCACGCCCGGGTCGAGAACGGCGAGGATGCTCCACTCCTTCGGCCCGTTCACTAGGAAGTCGACCGCCGCGACATGCTCCGGCTCCACCCGCTGCGCCCACCGCGACACACCCGGTGTCTGGATCCAGACCAGCCATGAACCGGCCGAACTCCTCCGCCGTCAGCTGCCGCTCCACCAGCTTGCCGTCGGCACCAATACCGCGCCACGTCACCACCGCGTGCCCATGCTCGGAGAAGTACTCGTCCGCCCGCGAATGGCCACACTCCGACAGGTACTTCACGTACCCGGGGGCACCCGCCGCCCGCACGATACCCATGCCGGTGATAGCCACGAAACAAAGGTACATTACGTCCGCTACATGGGGAAGGGCGGCCTGTGGCCGACGGCTCGGAAGACGGCTGGCCGTGGCTGAGAACTCGGGACATGGAGGTGAGGCGATTCCAGTGGACCAGGCTCTGGAGGACTTGGGGCTGGGTCAGTGTCAGGGTTCCGAGCACCGACCGATCTGGACGAGGCGCCACACGACCGGCGACGACGGCCCGGGGAAGCCCCTTGGGTCCATCCCCCATCCCCGATTGGGCTCGGCCACGCAGGGAAGCGTGTGTCAGTTCCCGAAGTCGGCTGCACGAGCGTCTGAACTTGCCTGCACGGCGATAAGTAGCAGGGACGGCGCCGTTTCACGCGGAGGTTGACCGGCTGGCAGCGGAGCGGAGGGCACGCAGCCAGGCAACGCCTGCTGCGGTGCTGATCGCGGCGGACAACAGGAGACTTACCCCGACACGTGCCCAGGTGGTGGCAGAGGCGGGCCACCCAAGGACCCCGAGGAGCCACAGGTCGCTGGCGGCGAACTCGGAGCCGCCGAAGACCAAGCTGAACACCAGCACCACGAGCGTCACACCGATCGTGGCGCCGGCACCATAGCGGGCGGTAAGCCACAGGCAGACCAGGAGCCAGGCGACGCCCACGATGACCAACACGGTCCCGAAGCGGGCAAAATCCGTGTCACCCCGCGCACCACTGATCGCGGTTGTAGTCAGGCCGACGAGAAGGAGGACGGCCGTGCCGACGGCCAACAGATGGGCAGCGAGCCGGGCCGGGCTGGCGCGCAGGGCGAGCACCCGCCAAGGCTCACGTTGAGCCGCCCACGCCAGACAGGCGAACAGGCATGTCCCCAGTGGCATGACCACCCAGGTGGCGAACCCGCGTACGTATCCTGCGTTCCACACCAGGCCGATGAGGACCAGCGTGCCCAGTGCCGACGCGGTGAGGCTGGCGAGGCCGGTGCGGCGTAGTGACCCGGCGACCGCCGCGAGCCGGTGCGGCCGACTTGGCGGCATTCTGCGGTCCAGCGGCAATACCAGCACGGAGCGCTGGGCACCGCCGGCACGCTGGTGCGCCGGCTCGGAGGATACGGGGCCTGGGCTGGGGCGTGGTCTCGGCCGGAGTATCCGCAGGTCCCGGTTGGAAAGGAGCGCGCCCACGCCCGCAATGACTAGAGCAAGGCTCAGGCTGTACAGGGTCGGCCACAGGGGGTTCCAGTCCCAGATCGGGGAGTGGGGTTCCAGCGCGGTGCCGTTGGCATGAATGCCGACCAGCGGCAGGGCGGCCCGCACCTGCCAGGCCCAGGGTTGCCAGGACCCGGAGGCGGTCTCGGCGGTGAGGGTGCCGGCGAGCTGCCAGCCCAATGCCAGGCCGAGGGTGACGTAGAGACCGGCGACGCGGGTGAGGAGGAGGAAGATCGCCGCCACGAGAAGCGAGCAGAGCCACAGCACGAGCCCCAGGGCGAAGATCCGGACGATGGGGGGATCGGCGAGGCCATGGGCCAGGCCGATGAGCAGCATCGGCAGGATCAGGGCGGCGTTGAACACGAGCAGTTGGAGTGTCAGGACGGTGGCGCGGGCTGCGAATCCGACCCGGGGAGTGAGCGGACGCCACAGCGTGCCGCCCTCGCGCGCCTTGCGTTCCCGCTCCACGGTGAGCGCTACGAGCAGCGCAGTGAGGGGCGTGAAGAGCGCGGTGATGTACAGGGCCTGCCAGCCCACCAGCTGTTCCCAACCGCGTAGTTGCCTAGTAGCAACCGTGGACCATGCCAGCCCCTGCAGGGTGGCGACGGCGAGGCCGGCACCGGCGAACCTGGCCGACGCACTGTGCTTGGTCCGAACCAGTTCGGCGGCGAGCGCGCGCGGATAGGGCACGAGGGCGGTCATACAGCACCCTGGGTCGCCGCCAGGTAGGCCTGCTCAAGGTCACCTTGGGCGAAGTCGGCCAGAGGACCCTCGTAGACGAGTCGTCCGCTGGTCAGGATGCCGATGTCATCGGCTAGCTGGGTGACCTCACCGAGCTGGTGAGAGCTGATCAAGATCGTGCGCCCGGCGGCAGCCAGGGCGCGGATCAGGTGACGCAACTCGATGATGCCCTCTGGGTCGAGGCCGTTCTGAGGCTCGTCGAGGACGAGCACGGCCGGGTCGCTCAGCAGGGCAATGCTCAACGCCAGCCTGGCCCTCATTCCCGTTGAGAAGGTCCGGGCGCGCTTGGAGCCGACGTCGCGCAGCCCGACGAGTTCAAGCACCTCGCTCATGCGGGTCTCGTCAATACCCATCAGGCGGGCGTGCACACGCAGGTTGTCCCGTGCCGACAGGTGCCCGTACAGGGCAGGCCCCTCGATCGAGGCACCCACCTCGGCCAGCGATGAGCGCTGGAGGGGGCGCCCGAGCAGGAAGGTCTCCCCGGAGTCGGCGGTCAACAGGCCGAGCATGATCTTGATCGCGGTCGACTTGCCAGCGCCGTTGCGTCCCAGCAGTGCGTAAACACGCCCGGGGTGGACCGTCAGCGACAGATCGTCGAGAACGCGTTGGGACCGGAAGCTCTTGTACACGTTCCGGCACCCGAGGCTGGGGGCATCTGTCATGCTCCCAGCCTGGCCAGGGTGCCGCGACGAAGCATCATCCGACCGTATGGACTTCAACGGTCCGGCGATGACCGCTCCCTCAGTCCCGGGGAGGAGGTCAGTCCAGCGAAACCGTCCGTTGACCGCCCACCAGCCCGGCACCGTGGGCGAGCACGACCAAAGCGACCCGGTCTCGGGCAGCCAGCTTGGTGAGCAGGCTCCGCACGTGCGTCTTGACTGTGGTCTCGGCGATGAACAACTCCTCTCCGATCTCGGCGTTGGTCCGGCCGTGGCCGATCAAGGTCAGCACCTCGGTCTCCCGGGGGGTCAGGCCTTCGACCAGAGGCACCGGTTCGCGGGGGCTGGCACGCACCGCATCGAGCAACGCAGGCGTGGCCTGGGCGTCAACCACCGCATCTCCCCGGTGGACGGCGCGAATTGCGTCCAGCAGGCGGACGGGATCAGCGTCCTTGAGTAAGAAGCCGCGCGCGCCAGCCGCGACCGCGCCCAGCACCAGCGCATCGATGTTGAACGTGGTCAGGATCAGCACCCGCGGCCTCGGCCCAGCGTCCACAATCCGCCGGGTGGCCTCGACGCCGTCCATGACCGGCATGCGGATGTCCATCAAGAGCACGTCGACCTGATCGACGGTGCACAGCTCGACGGCATCTTGGCCATTCGCGCCGGTGCCGGTCACGACCATGTCCGGCTGGTTACCGATGAGCGCGGCGAACGCCGAGACCAGTAACGGCTGGTCGTCGACGACCGCGACCCGGATCACGCTTCCTCCTCCCACAGGATGGGCAGCCGCGCATGGAGCCGAAACCCGTCACCCTGCGGGGCTGCCTGCAAGGTGCCGCCAGCTAGGGCCACCCGTTCCCGCAATCCAATCAGGCCGAAGCCAGGCTCGGGTTGGGGGTCGGCATGGTCGTTGGTCACCTCGACGCTCACCCAGCCCTGGTCGACCGCGACGTCGAGCCGCGCCTGAGCGTCGCGTCCCCCGTGTTTGAGCACGTTGGTCAAGGCCTCCTGGACGATCCGCAGCACCGTAACCCTGGTCGGGGCGAGCCAGGCCGCCTGCCACTGCCGGAACGTGCCTGCATCGGGCAGCGATGCCTCCAGTTCCACACCGGCGTCCCGGACAGACTGCACCAGGGTTTTCAGGTGCAGCAGATCACCCGAGACCGGAGTGCCGGGGTCTTCCCGCAGCAGGTGCACCAGCGACCTGAGCTCTGCCAGGGCCTCCTGGCTGGCGTCGCGGACATTGACCAGGGCATCACGCATCGGCTCAGGGTCTCCCAGGGCGAGGCCTGTGCTGGCCTGCACCTGCACCACTGCCAGGCTGTGCGCCACAATGTCGTGCAGCTCACGGGCGATGCGAGCCCGTTCATCGGCCTGCGCTCCGGCGATCCGGGACTGGGTCGTGCGCTCATGCTCGGCCAGCTCCCTCTGCAACCGCTCCTGATAGGCCAGCTCGGTTCGCCGCCGTCCCGTCGCCCACAAGAAGACACCCACCAGCACCAGCACCATGAGCGGGATCCATGCTCCGACGCCGGTGCCGTCAGGCAGGCGACGCAACGGGCTCACGAACGAGCCGGCAACGCCCAGCAGAAGCCCCACGACCGCCCAGCGGTACGGCTCGTGGCGCGCCACCACATAGAGACTTAACGGCGCACAAAGGACCAGGGGCGAGACCCCCAGGTTGACCGGTGACCACCACACCACGGCCGCCAGCGCAGCCAACAACAGGTAGGTAGCGATGAAGCTGCTACGGCGCCACACGTGGCGGACCAGCAGAGCACCGGTCAGGCCCACATGGAGCGCCAGATTCGCCACGACGTACCACGTCGGGCCATAGCGGCCGAGTAAGGACGCCTCGATCACGATGACGACAGCCGCACCGGAAGCCAGCGCCGCATCGGCAGCATGGATCCCCCGCATGAGCCTTGGCCGCACCATCACCTTCACCCCCGGCTGCTGCTCGACAAGAGCCTCTGCCCGGCCGCGCGCAGCTGGCCGGTGGGCGAGACGTGGCGGTACAGCGTCTGCCGGGTGACCCCGAGTTCGGTGCAGAGGTCACCAACCTTGGTGTCGGGCTGACCCATAGACGCGGCGGCGAGCCGGACTTTGGCTGGAGTCATCTTGTAGGGGCGTCCGCCTTTGCGGCCGCGGGCCCGAGCAGCGGCCAGGCCGGCGATGGTGCGTTCTGAGATCAGCTCGCGCTCGAACTCGGCCAGGGCGGCGAAGATGCCGAAGACGAGCCTGCCGGAGGCGCTGGTGGTGGTGTCGATCGCCGCACCCTGGCCGGTCAGCACCTTCAAGCCGATGCCGCGCTGGGTGAGGTCGTGGACGATGTTGACCAGGTGGCGCAGGTCGCGGCCGAGCCGGTCGAGCTTCCACACCATCAGGGTGTCGCCGGGCCGCAGCGCCTTCAGGCACGCGGTGAGGTGCGGTCGGTCGTCCTTCTTGCCGGAGGCCTTGTCCTCGTAAAGGGCGTCGAGGTCGACGCCGGCGGCCAGGAGGGCGTCGCGTTCCAGGTCGGTGGACTGAGACCCGTCGGCTTTGGAGACCCGCATGTACCCGACCAGCATCGCATCCGCCTTCACTTAAACGACCGTCTACGTGACACGACTGGCCCCCTCTGATTGGCTGCTGTGGCATGTCACTCAACCAGTCACTTATTGTATGTCCTGCAAAAGGCATGTGACGGATCAGATGTGACCCTGTCCTGCGCCGGCTAGCTCCCGCGGTGCACGTGCATCGGCCAGGGTCGTCGGCAAGTGACGTTCTGGAATGTTGAGGGCGATCAGGTGTGGCTGTGGGCGCCAACTGGCGGTGCTCCGTCGGCGATAAATGGCGTACTCCAGTCGCCAGAGACTCGCGCTCATAAGGCCGATGACAGATCGTTGGTTGACGGAAGGGCCGGCCGGCCTCTCGGCAGGCATCGAGCTGACCGGCGGACCCCTGGGTGACCGGCAAACAGCGGTCCCGCCGGCCTGGGACTGGATGATCATGGCGGGTCCCAACGTCCGGCCCGACTCGACAGTTTGAACTCGCCAGTACTAATCTCTGAAATGTGAGGAAACGCAGGCGATCAGCAGCAATGCTTCGGATGCTCGACGCCGCTGAGTCGGAGTTCGCCGGCCTTGGTTTCGAAGCTGCGACGATGGACCGGATAGCGGCGAGCGCCGGGGCGAGCAAGTCCCACCTTTACTACCACTTCGACAGTAAGGACGATCTGCTGGCCGCCGTCTTCACCGACCGTGTTGAGGGGATCCTTGCTGACAAGGAGCGGATGTTCGCCGGCAAGGAGGAACTCGACGATGCGCTGGTCGAGAAGGTCCTGAGCGAGGGCGTGGCGACACTGCTCGCCAGTCACGCGAACTTCCTGCGGATCGTCGTGCTGGAGTGCTTTCGGCCAGGGGGTCGCGCCGACCTTTCCTTCGGCGTACTCAGGCTGGTGTCCGACGACAGCTACGCCCGGTTCAGGGCCTTCGGCTTGGCCGTGGAGTCTGAGGAGTTGATCAGCGCCATCACCTGGTTCGGGTTATTGCCGATCCTCGCCGAAATGCTGATCGGTGGCGAGGCGGCATCCGCGCTCGGGCTGGACCCCGTTCGCCAGCACACCATCTTCGAGCGCCAAATGGCCGAGGTCTATCACGGCTACCTAACGCGCCTGCGGGCAACGAGCAGCACGGCGGGAGGAGCCGAAGATGCGAGAGGAAGCTGATCTTGGCGAGCGGCAGGGACGCCATTTCCGGTTCCGCAACGGCACCATGGACTTCAACGCCGGCTGGGTGCTCGGCTACAGCCAGCTTGGCGGCCTCGCGCCCGGGGAGGTGTTCGAATGCCTCAACGCGATCCGCGACGGCGATCCGGGCTCCTGGGTCCGGTCCTTCGCCGCGATGGCGGAGCGTCAGGAAGCCGCAGCGAGACAGGATCCTCCGAAGCTGGCGGCCAATCGCTACCTCGCCGCAGCCGTCGCCGCGCGGGCGGCATGGCACCTGGTCGACCCCGCCAGCCAGCAGGCCCGCGACCTGCTCAACCAACTGGAGCGGTGCTTCCAGGCAGCGATGGTGCAGTCCGGCTCGAAGCTGGCACCGATCGAGCTCCCGACAGCGGCCGGGCTTCTGCCCGGCTATGCCACGGCACCCATCGACCAGCCTTGTACGGACCCCGCTATCTGGTATGTCGTCATCGGCGGTGGGGACACCTTCCGCGAGGACCTCTACTTCTTCGGCGGTGGCCGGGCCGTGGCAGAGGGCTACCAGGTCCTTCTGGTGGACCTGCCCGGACAGGGCGGCACCCCCTACCGGGGACTCCACTTCGGCGAGGCCACCATCATGGCGTTGCGGGAACTCCTGGTGCGCTTGCGGAACAACTGGCCCCAGGCACGAATCGTGTTGACCGGCTACTCCGGCGGCGGCTACTTCACACTGAAAGCTCTCGACGATCCCCACACCGCCAGCGCAGCCAGAGTGGACGCACTGGTAGCTAGCACCCCGGTCACCGACATCGCGAAACTCTTGACGCGCGGCATGCCAGCCGTACTCACCCAACGTCCGCACAGCGCATTGGCACGCCTGATGACAAGGATCGCCGGACGGATCAGCCCGGTGACGGAAGCGGCCTTGACCAAGTACCGCTGGCAGTTCGGCACCGACTGGATCGGGGACATCATCGGCCTGGCCGGCGAGGCCGGCGTCGTGGACGCGGCCAACCTGGACCTGCCCGTGCTCGCCATCGTTGGGGAGTCCGAGCCGCCCGAAGCGGCCCGCCAGGCCAGTGAACTATTCGCCGACCTCGCGCCACGCCAGCCGGCCTCCCGCCTCCTGAGGTTCCAGAAATGGACGGGTGCCGACGCCCACTGCCAGATCAACAACCTGCGCCTCACCCAAGACTCGATCATGGCGTGGCTCGCAGATCTGCCCTCCGCGCCGGAACCTCGTGAGGGTGAGCCAAACCTGACGCCGAGCCCGTCCAGCTTGGCCTAAAGAGCTTCGCGACCGCAGAGCAACATGAAGACGGTCAGGCGGTTACGCGAACCCGCGATTGCCACGCTCATCCTGCAAGCACTACTGGCCACATCAGGCTTCCCGGAGTTCCTGTACAACCACCCACCTCCATCGATGGGGCCGCGTCGCTAATCCCGGCGTTGGCCTGGATCGTCCTCCCAGCTTGTTCGGGTGTGCGCAGATGGCGGTCGTGCCTGACTTTGGACCCTCGCAGTTAGCCGCAGTTCGACCACGGACGGCAGGCAAATGAAGAGTGTGACGCGGTTGCGCGAACCGGCCATTGCCCTGCTTATCCTGCAGGCACTCCTGGTCACCCCTGGCTTCCCAGAGTTCATGTATGACCACCCGGCCTCGATCGTCGGGGTGGCTGCCTCGACACTCCTGGCGTTGGCCTGGATCGTTCTCGCGGCTTGGTCCGGGGCACGCGGATGGCGGTCGTTCCTGACCCTCGTGCTCGTCTTCTGGGGCGCCGCGATCGTTGTGTGCCTGCTGACGATGTGGGCGGCAGGGAGTGACTCGGTAATTCCCGGTCAGCAGGCGTTACTTCTCGTATCCTTGTCCTCGGACCTGCCCTGCACGGCTTGAGCCCCTATGTGCCAATCGAGAGCCAACAGGTCAGGTACCTCGTAACGGCGATCGCGATCCTGACGCTAAGTCTGCTCAGTTTTGTGCTCGCATGGGGAATCGCCTGGCGACCGACCCGTAGGCAGGCGGCCCCCACCACTGCCCGATAATGTCCCCTTCCGCGCTGGGTCCGGCGCCGAGGTTGCCCAGACAGGGAGCTCGAAGGAGTCCGCCGGAACCTGGAGAACGCCCAAGCTGCGCTCGCACGCCTTCAACATCGCGATGCGGCCTTGGCACGTCTCGTGGAGACCTCAGCTTGACCGCCTGAACAGCGCAATCTGCAATGATCGGACAGGGAGGTGCCGTGAGCAGCGGCAACCTGACAGGGACCGTCAGCGGGACGACCGCCCGGCCGTTCTGGCGGTATGTGGCGATCCTGCTCATGTGGCAGATGGCTGGTGTCGCGTTCGGCGCGGTTGAAGCGATCTACAAGCAGCCGGCGCCGGTCGTCGCAATCGTCGCCACCATCATCACCGTCGCTGGGTGGGTCGTGCTCGGTGTGTGGTCTGGCCGGAGGCATCGCAGCCAGTTCCGCTGGGTCACCGCCGTCACCTGGCTCACCATCATCGTCATCATGGTGCTCACCATGTTCACGGTCCATCTGGAGGCGGACGGTTCCTCCATGCCGTGGACCGGGCCACTGATGGTGCTTACCTTCTTCGCTGCGGTACCGCTCAACGGGATTGCCAGCTACCTGCCGCTCGACCAGTCTGTCGCGGTCATCATCGTCGCGGTCGGGATCCTGGCAGTCAGCGTGGCCAGCTTCTACGTCGGGCGACGCTTTCCACGTGACGACCACCGACCCTCCGATTAGGTCATCTGTCGCCGCACGGATCAACCGTCGACGCGGCGGCGCTGCGGATTGCTCGTTGGCGTTATCGCCGGGACGGGGTCATCTGTCCAAGACCGCTTGGGCGGTGTACTGCTCCTCGAGCCAGGCCTCGACGTCGCGTCTGAGGTAGGCGACCTTGCGGGCACCGAGCTTGAAGCTCTTGGGGCCCTGGCCGATGTGGCGCCACCACCGGATGGTCGTGGCGGGGGTCTTGAGATACTCGGCGACCTGGGTGGTGAACCAGATCTCGGCTTCGTTGATCATCGCTCGCTCCATAACAGGGTGATGGGACACCAGCACACTGATTATGCGTTGCTGGCTCAGGGTTGTCAAGCACCATATTGGCAACGCAACATGGCGTTGTTATGGTTCAGGTATGCGTGCACCCGGGTTGTCCCCGAAGAGCAGTCCGCTCGACCGTGACGGCGGCGCCGACGTCGGCCCCCTGGGCCAGACCTTCGCGCGCGAGGTACGGCGCCTACGCGAGGTTCGCGGCCTGTCCCAGACCGATCTGGCGGCGCAGCTGCGCGAGCGGCACGGCCTGAAGTTCCACCAGGCAACGATCGACCGGGTCGAGAAGGGTGCCCGGCCCTGCCGACTGGACGAGGTGTACGCACTTGCCGAGGTCCTGGGGTCCACGGTGGACGACATGCTGGCGGACTGGTCGAGTGCCGACAGTGCGTTCCGCGAGCTGACCAGTATCGCGAGGCGGGCAGGCGAGACGGAATACCGGATCGCCATGGGCATTCAGCAGGAACTGGCAGCGATCGACGGCGACCGCGAACGCGTAGTGGCCGGCCTGGCCCGAAGCAACGACTCAGCCGACGGCGACCAGGTACGCGCCTGGGCCGAAGAGGTGCTGGACCTGCTCGACGCTCTCTCCGCCGGCGCGGAGCGCATTCTCGAGGGCATCACGGCGCACCTTCCGCTCAGGCCGGGTGGCGTGATGGAGCAGGTGAACCGCCAGTACTTCGGGGGGATCCTGGCTGCTCATGAGGCGGCCATCGCCGCCCGTCGCGCGGAGGCCGCCGCCGGAGACGCTCAGGGCCTCGCGGATGCGGGGCCGGGCTGATGGCAGGCAAGAACATCGCGGCCAGGCCCGCGTCGTGGCGCGTGCTGTACCTCGGCTCCTCCGGGCGGAACCGCGTGTCGACGGTGAGCTCCCAGGCGGAGGCGGACGCGCTCGTCGCCGAACTCGCAGGCCAAGGAGTCCCGGCCAAAGCCAAGGCAACCGCGGCAGCCTGGCGGGCGCGTTTCGTCGACGATGCCGGCAAGGAGCACGCCAAGCACTTCGCGCGGAAGAGGGACGCCCAGACCTGGCTCGATGCGCAGACGACCGCGACGGTCACCGGGACCTATGTCGTGCCGAACGCCGGAAAGGTGACCTTCAGGGAGTACGCAGAGTCGTGGCGCACCTCGCAGGTCTTCCGGCCGTCCACGGCCGCGCTTGTCGAACTCGCGCTGCGCAAGCGGGTCTACCCAGTGATCGGCACGAAGGCCTTGAGCGCGATCTCCAAGACGACCATCCAGACGCTCGTCGCATCCCTGAACGAGACCTACGCTCCCGCGACTGTCGTCGTGACGTACTCTTACGTGAGCACGGTCCTGAAGGACGCCGTCGAGAACCGCAGGATCGCCAGGACGCCGTGCGTCGGAATCAAGCTCCCCCAGATCGTGAAGAAGCGGGTCGAGCCGAGGACAACCGACCAGGTCCAAGCGGCGGCCACGGCCGCGGGTGATCGTCTGCGTGCCGCGGTTCTGCTTGCTGCCGGGACTGGCATGCGACGCGGTGAGGTCTTCGGCCTCACCGCAGACCGGGTCCGGTTCCTGGAGCGGAAGATCATCGTCGATCGCCAGCTCGTCGGCGTCCGCACAGGCTCCCCTGTGTTCGGCCCGCCCAAGACAGCGTCGAGCGTCCGGGAGATCCCGCTTCCGACGTCCGTCGCGGAAGCCCTCGCGGAACACATCGAGCAGCACCCTCCCGGGCCGGCCGGGCTGCTGTTCACGACGTCCCACGGTCACGCGTGGCGCTGGACGACCCTCGGCGACGTATGGCGCGCGAGAATGACGGCAGCGAAGCTCGACGGCTTCGATTTCCACGAGCTGCGGCACTACTACGCGTCCCTGCTGATCCGCTACGGCGAGTCGGTCAAGACGGTTCAGGCGAGGCTCGGCCACAAGTCCGCCGAGGAGACCCTGAACACGTACTCGCACCTGTGGCCGGACTCTGACGACCGCAGTCGGGACGCGGTCGATGCTGCTCTGCGGGCTGAGTCCGGAGGGAACTGCGGAAACTTTCCGGACTCCCTGCGGCCTCCCAGCCACCCTGGACATCATCTGGCCTAGTCAGAGCCAGATTTAGGGACGAGTCGGCCTGTAAGCCGGATTCTGTGGCTCCCAAGAGAGCCGATGATCATCCATCTGCGACGGTCGTCACCGACCGCCTTCGCCGTTTCCGGCGTGCGACCTACCCGGGCGCCTCGTGCGAGCAACACTCAAACGGCGTCCGCGGGCCCGGAGGCCCTTCTTGGTCTTGCTCCAGGTGGGGTTTGCCGAGCCACCCCAGTCACCTGGGGTGCTGGTGGTCTCTTACACCGCCGTTTCACCCTTACCCCGTTGCCGGGGCGGTCTGTTCTCTGTGGCACTTTCCCGCGGGTCACCCCGGGTGGGCGTTACCCACCACCCTGCTCTGTGGAGTCCGGACTTTCCTCGACTTGCGCCGCGATCACCCGGCCGACTCGTCCGCGTCCCAGGGTAGCCCCAACCTCGCCCCGGGTCAGCCTGGCAGGATCCGGAACTCGACCTTGCCGGCAATGAGGTCCGCCGACACCAGCGTCGCCGCCACCTGAGCGCCGAGCACCAGGGTGCTGCCCTTCACCTTGCCCTCCACGGCCGGGTCGGCCAACTGCAGGATGCCGAAGTCGTCCTCAGGGTCGACTTCAAGGACGGTCCCTATGAACGTCTGGCCCAATCGGGGTGCCAGCACCATCGCTTCGACAAGGTCGACCGTCCCACGCTCGTACTTCTTGGCGCGCCGACCGGAGGCCTCCATCAGAGCCGGTAGCTCGGGCAGGGCCGACGCCACCCACTCCGGCACCTCCTCCCCCGCGCAGAGGGCGAGGCAGGTCTCGCCGGTGTAGCGATCCACCAGACGCCGCAAGGGGGCGGTGGTGTGGGCATAGGACGCGCCGATGGCGGCGTGCAACGGCTGCTCCGGAGGCCTGCCGGAGAACGCCTCGTAGCCGGCCCCGCGGAAAAGGAGGGTGCAGGCGTTCAGCATCGCCGCCTGGGCGGGCCGCGACGCGTCCAGACTCCGCACGAACTCCGGATACGCCATCGACTGCCGCCAGGTGATCCCGAGCGCGGCCGCCGTGCGCCGCAGCTTGGCCAGCGAGCTGTCCCGCGCTGGCGGCAGGGTACGCAGGATGCCCACGCCGGCCTCCAGCATCAGATCCGCCGCTGCCATCCCGGTCGCCAGGGACAGCTGGGCATTCCAGTCCTCAACGGCCAGGGGTGCCCGGTACTCCAACTCCCAGGCGAGGTCGGTCGCCGCGACCTCCTGCTCCGGCACCCGCAGGCTGACCCCGCCGCGGGCGGCCTCCAACGCCAGCCGGAGTTGCCCGATGACGCGCAGCAGTTCCAGCTGCTCGCCGCCACGTCCGGCGTCCAGATCGGCCTGGGCGCCGGTGTAGGTGAGTTGGGCTCGACTGCGCACGAGGCCGCGTTCCACCCTGGCAGCGGTCGTCCGTCCGGACTCGTCGAGCTGCAATTCCCAGATCAGCGCAGGACGGACCTGACCGGGCAGCAGGCTGGTCGCCCCTTCCGACAGCACCGCGGGGTGCAGCGGAGTTCGGGAAGTCGGCGCGTAGAGAGTCTCGCCCCGCCGCTGCGCCTCGGCATCCACCAACCCGCCGGGGGTGACGAAGGCCGCCACGTCCGCGATCGCGTACCGCAGCAGATAGCCCGAACCGACTCTGGAGAGGTGGAACGCCTGGTCGAGATCGGTGGAACCCGCAGGGTCGATGGTCACGAACTCGATGTCGGTGCAGTCCCGCGAGGGCAGGACGGGGTGGGCGCTCGACCGCTCCGCTTCGTCCAACACCTCAGCTGGAAACTCGCCGGGAACCCCGAGGGACGCTCGCAGGCGACGCAGGCCCTCGCGCAGCGCGGGCGGCTCAGAGACCTTCAGGGAGAGGTAACGCGAGGGCATGGGACTCCTTGCCTGGTGGCGGCCAACGGTGGCGACCCAGCCAGCCTAGGACGGCAGGGGCAGGTTCACCCGGACCCGCGCGGATCACCGGCCGCGCCTGGTGCCGGCCGGCAGGTCCCGTGCCTGAGTGGTCCGACCAGGTCGGGTGCGGTGAGGTGGCGCGGGCCGGCGTCAGTCACCGGACGGGTTCGCCACGCAGCCGGCGTGAGCCTCAGGTTCTCGGGACGGGATCGCCGTCCAGCGCGCGGTTCACCAGCGCATCAGCGGCCTTGTTCTCAGCACGCGGCACCCACGTCCAGCGAACCTTCGGTGGCCGCAGCGACTGGGCCTTCAGGGCCAGCGGTTTCATGTCAGGATGCTTCACCCGCCACCGTCCGGCCATCTGCTCGACCACCAACTTGGAGTCCAGCCGGACCTCCAGCTCGCAGCCGGGGTCGATCGCTCTGGCCATCTCCAGCCCGGCGATCAGCCCGGAATACTCGGCGACGTTGTTCGAGGCGACGCCCAGAGCCCGTCCCTCACAGTTCAGCAACTCCCCGGTATCGGCGTCATAGACCAACGCCCCGTAGGCCGCGGGGCCAGGATTACCGCGCGATCCACCGTCCGCCCGGACGATAAGGCGCCGTGGGGTCCCGGCCTTGGCCGGCGCGGCAGTCTCCGGCGTCTCGGCGTCGAAGAAGGACGGGCCGAGCTGCGGCAACCGGGGCGGACGGGCCATCAGGCGCCGCCACCACGCACCAGGATGCGCTCACACTCCTCGCAGCGCACCACCTCGTCCTCGGCAGCGGCAGCGTACTCCGCCAGCGCCGTGGCGGTCGCCTCCAGTTGGCAGCCGCCGCACCGCCGTCCGTTCAGGGGAGCTGCGCCGAGCCCGCCGCTGCGCGCGGCGATCCGCCGGTACAGCGCAACCAGCTCGGCGGGCAACGCGGCCGCGGCAGCCTCCTGCCGAGCGCGCTGCTCGGCCAGTTGGTCGTCGATCTGGCTGACGAGCGCGTCGCGGGAGGCGATCAACGCCCGCAGGGAGTGCTCGACCTCGGTGCGTTCCTCCTGCACGCTGTCGCGCATCCCGGAGGCGGTTTCCAGTCGCTCCATCACCTCGAGCTGGATGTCCTCAAGGTCCGAGATCCGCCGCTTGAGGTGGTCGATCTCCTCGATCAGGGCACTGAGCTGCTTGGGGTCGGTGACGGTCCCCCCGTCCAGGCGGCGCTGGTCCCGAGCCCGTCGCTCCTTCACCGGGACCAGATCGGATTCGGCCTTGTCCATCTCCGCTTCGAGGTCGCTGACCAGGGTCCGGGCGGCCACCAGCGACTCCCCCAGGGACGCCCGCAGCTTGTGGCCCTCAAGGATCTGGGCATGCTCGGGCAGCGAGCGGCGACGGTGTTCCAACTGGGCGATCACGGTGTCGATCGCCTGCAGGTCGAGCAACCCCCGCTGTGCCGCTGCGGCAGCCTTCATCGCGCCTCCTGTGGTGTGGGGACCGACTCTAGCGGGATTAGCATCAGGACATGACCGAGCAGCGCCCCGAGCCAACCGTGGAGCTCCCCAATCGACAAACCCCGTTCTCGGAGCCGTTCCGCGAGTTCATCCCGCAGGGCTGGGCCCCGTACCCCGACGCGCTGCCGAACCCGCTTCCGGCCGCGGTCTGGACGCCGCAGCGCCGGGACGCGATCGCCGCTGCCTTCCCTGGGGAACGACTGGTGATTCCCGCCGGCGAACTGAAGCCGCGCGCCAACGACACCGACTACCGCTTCCGTCCGCATTCGGCCTTCGCTCACCTGTCGGGTCTGGGCGCCGACCGGGAGCCCGGGTCGGTCCTGGTGCTGGAGCCGACGGACGCAGGCCCCGCAGCGACCCTGTACTTCAAGCCGCGCGCTCCCCGCACGGATCCGGAGTTCTACGCCGACGCCCGCTACGGGGAGATGTGGGTGGGCACCCGGGAGTCGCTGGGCGAGATGGTCGCCCTGACCGGCCTGTCCTGCGCGCCGATCTCGGAACTGGACACGGCGCTGGCGAAGAACCTCGATTCGCTGGCCGTCCGGATCGTGCGGACGGCGGACGCCATCGAGGCGGTGGTCGCCGACCTGCCCGGGCCGTCCGGCGGGGGACGGGGGGAACGCTGGGTCGAGGGGATCTTCGGGCTGCATGCCCGCCACCAGGGCAACGCGATCGGGTACGACACGATCGCGGCCGGTGGCGACCACGCCAACACCCTGCACTGGATCCGCAACGACGGCGAGCTGCGCCCCGGCGACCTGCTGCTCCTTGACGCCGGGGTCGAAGTGGAATCGCTCTACACCGCCGACATCACCCGCACCCTGCCGGTCTCAGGGGTCTTCTCCCCCGCCCAGCGCCGGGTGTACACCGCAGTACTCGAGGCCCAACAGGCCGGGATGGACGCGGCGCGGCCGGGGGCGAAGTTCTCCGACGTCCACGCTGCCGCGGTCGCGGTGATCGCCCGTCATCTCGAGGAATGGGGGCTGCTCCCGGTGACGTCCGCCGCGTCCCTGGATCCGGTGACCGGTGGTCACCACCGACGGTGGATGGTCCACGGCACGTCCCATCACCTGGGGCTGGACGTCCACGACTGCGCCCAGGCCCGGGCGGACCACTACCGGGACGGGGTGCTGCAGGCCGGGATGGTGATCACCGTCGAGCCGGGGCTCTACTTCAAGAGCACCGATCTGCTCGTGCCGGAGGAACTTCGCGGTATCGGCGTCCGGATCGAGGACGACATCGCGATCACCCCGACCGGGGCCGAGGTGCTCTCGGATCACCTGCCCCGTGACCCGGATGCCGTCGAAGCCTGGATCGCCGGAATCTGGTCCCGTCCCTGAGCCCGCCGGGGCCACCTGGTCCCACCCGAGACTGCCGGACGCCGGCGGTTCGGGCAGCCGATTCGGGCCTGCGGCGGGCGTTCAGGAGCAGTGCGCGGACGTTCCGGGCGACGGGGGGTGGGAGGTTCTAGGGAAACGCTGATCAATGAGCGACTCCTGACCGCAGGGACTGGGTGGCCGATGGGTGTCGTCACCTGTAAATATGGCGCTGGCTAGGTAAGATACTGGTCGTGACCGAGTTTCAGCCCAGCTTGTCCGATGTCGAGTACACCCAGCGGCGCCGCACCCCGAAACGGGAAGCATTCCTCAAGCAGATGGACGCGGTCGTGCCGTGGGCGGACTGGATCGCGTTGATCGAGCCGCACTACTACAGCAACAAGCGCGGCCGGAAGCCGGTGCCGTTGGAGACGATGCTGCGGATGTACCTGCTGCAGGTGTGGTTCCACCTGTCCGATGAGGGTGTCGAGGACCAGATCAACGACTCGTTCGCGATGCGGCAGTTCATGCGGCTCGACTTCGGCCGCGGCCAGCAGGTACCCGACGCGACCACCCTGCTGCATTTCCGTCACTTGCTGGAGCGTCACAAGCTGGGCGAGGCGATGCTCGCCTGGTTGACCGCGCAGCTGGAGGCCGACGGTTTGATCATGCGGGGCGGCAGCATCGTGGATGCCACGATCATCGCTGCACCCTCCTCAACGAAGAACGCCACCGGCACCCGGGACCCGGAGATGCACCAGACGAAGAAGGGTAACCAGTGGTACTTCGGGATGAAGGCCCACGCCGGGGTGGACGCCGGGACCGGCCTGGTCCACAGCGTGACGGTCACCGCGGCGAGCGTTCATGACCTGGACGAGATCACCCACCTCGTCAGAGCCGATGACCAGGTGGTGTACGCCGATGCCGGCTACCAGGGAGTCCAGAAGCGTCCCGAGGTCACCAGCGACCCGCACCTGTCGAAGGTGACGTGGCAGGTCGCGGCCCGCAAAGGGCCCGTTGAAGGCGATGCACCCCCACGAGCAGGCCATCGAGTCCCGCAAAGCGTCGACCCGGGCCAAGGTCGAGCACGTGTTCCTGATCGTCAAACGGGACTTCGGGTTCACCAAGACCCGCTACCGCGGACTGGCGAAGAACCTCAACCGGCTCCAGATCGCGCTCGCCTCGGCGAACCTGCTCATGACAGCCCGAGCAGCTGTGATCCAGACTCGGCTCACGGCCGCGGTCACGACCGAGTAACCCGGGCGGCAGCCTGCCCCAAACCGGCCCGAAAGCCCGGAACAAGGGGCCGAAGGCGGTAACAGGTAAGCCGAGGTCGCCGCCGAGCGATCCCAGACCCCGCTCAAACCGTCCGAGGCCGGGTAGCGCCACTGATCAGCGTTTCCCTGCCCCTCACCGCCACCTCGGGGCTGTCAAACGCTGCCGTCACCGCCGCCGAGAAGGCCCATCACGCGCCCTACGGCCACGGTGACACTGGCCGAGGGAGACATCAACGTCTACCGCAACGGTGGCGCAGGCCCGACCATGGTGCTGCTCAGCGGCTACGGCACTCCGGCGCGGCCGTCGACTTCGCCCCCCTCATTCGGGAGTTGGACGCCTTCGACGTCATCGTCATCGAGGGCTTCGGATATGGCTACAGCGACCTCGACGTGCCGGACCGCACGGTGGAGAACATCACCGGCGAGATCCACCAGGTGCTCGGCCGCCTCGGCGTGCACCACCCGGTGATCCTCATCGGACATTCCGATCGGCGGCATCTACACCCGCTTCTACGCGAACGCCTACCCAGGTGAGGTGTCGGCCATCATCGGCATCGATCCGACGCCCGCGACGGCGTCCACGCTGGAGACGGGAACCCCGTCGCGGATCGAGGGCGTCCTGGCCTCGCTCGGCCTCTACCGCTGGGTGACCTCGGTGGCTCCCGACCTGATCCAGCCGCCCGGCACCGCGTACCGCCGCCGAGCGAGCTCACCGCTGCGATGAGCAGGTGGAACTACGGCAATCCGTCCATCGCGGACGAGTGGGCCCAACTCGCTGCCAACTCCACGAAGAGCGCCGCTCATCCGTTCCCCAGAACCGTCCCGGTGCTCGAGTTCCTGTCGAGCGAGAGCGTCGCGTCCATGCCCACTTGGATGGAGAAGCACCAGCGCGAACTCGCCGACGTCTCGACGCACCAACTCCAGGTCGTGAACGGCGCCCACTACCTGCACTGGTCGCAGGCCCCGCTGCTGGGTCGCGCCATCACGGACTTCGTCACCGCGAACGTTGCAACCACCCGTTGAGCGCCCGCAGCCGCGCCAGGCAGTGGGTCCACAGTCATCGGAGGAACCGATTGCGCCCCCGGGGTGATGATCGCTTCATCTGGTGAGGCGCTGACCCGAGACGACGCCGGTCCGGGCTGGCCCGATTGGCACTATACATACCCCCGGGTATGGTTTGGATCGTACCCGTCACGAAGGAGAAACCACATGTGCAGCCCCGTTACCTGCAGGACCTGCGGCAAGACGACCTGGTCGGGCTGCGGCCAGCACGTCGCTCAGGTCAAGGCCAGGGTGCCTGCCGGCCAATGGTGCGGTGGGCACGCTCAGTCGTCCCAGCCCACGGTGAAAGCCAACTCCGGGCTCTTCAAGATCTTCGGCCGCTGAAGCGCCCGGTCCGCACCTACTCCTGCTTCGTCGAGGACCCTGTGGTCCTGAGCGGAGGACTGCTGCGGGCCGCGCCGTCCGGGCGCGAAGCCGGTTGCTGCCCGGGTCCCCTCACTTGGATCAGGGTCAGGAGCTGTTCGACCAGCTTCTGCGCCGACTTCAGGGCGTCGCCGGCGTCACAGCTGTTGGCGGCGTAGGGTCTGCTTGACCGCGCCCCCGACGTGGCCTGAATCTTGATCGCCTGGCCCTCAGCGCACGTCACCGCTTCCCGTTCACCGAGTGCCCGGACGCCGGTGACGAGCGTGTTCCAGAAGCCGTCCGGAAGCATGGGAGGTCTCTTCGCCGTCGATAGTCGAGATGGCTTCTGCGGGTGTGACCACCAGCGCGTGGTCGCCTCCGGCCTCGTCGGTGTAGTTCACCACGATCTTGTCCCAATCAGCGATACCGAGCACCTGGGAACAGCCGGTAAGGGACAGCAACAACACCAGGACACCGACCGCGACTCGTCTCATAAGGGTGAGCGTAACATCAGGGACCCAGGGTCAAGGCCTGGTGCTGGGATAACGCTCCGGCAGTGCGCAGGATTCAGTAGCTCCCGGCAACCGGTGCCGGTGCGCGGCCACGAGCCGGTAGCCGACGTGGGCCAGCACCGCCACCGGCGGCGCACCCCAGGAGACGGCTCAGGACCCCTCATCCAGCGCGGCCCGGTACTCAGGGCGGCGCGCACGCCGCCGCACCGTAGACGACGTCGCCGCGGGCCAGCACCGCCGGCAACTCGCTCTGCGCCCGTGCGGCGTCCACACCGAGCCCGGCCAGATCCGCGGCCTGCAAGGGCGTGAAGTCAGCCTTCGCGCCTCGGCGCATGAGCCACCGGCTGCATTTCGTACAGAAGCCGCAGTCGGCGTCGTAGAGCACGGTGACGGTCATGCCCGGAGTCTGCCACCCACGACCAATTGGGCGTGCGGTCGCGCCCAGTCCAGGCAAGGCTGGATCTCGCCTCGGAAGTCGACACGGCTTGGGCGTTCTTCCTGACCAGGACGAACATCCGGCACGTGGCCGTCCCTCCTGGCGGGTGCTGCGGCGTCCTACTGCAGAGCGGAGGTCAGCCGCGCCAGGTTGTCCAGGATCCGCGTGCCCACGTGGTGATCCAGGTGTTCCTCGAGGGTCAGTTCCCGGCTGATCGCCCGATACCGGTCCTCCACCGCCCCGCATCTGGGAGGTGGAAACCGGCCGCTGACCATCATGACGACCTCGAGGTTCAGGCCGAACGAGCGCATGTCCATATTGCTGGACCCGATGACGGCGAGGTCGTCGTCAACGGTGAAGTGCTTGGCGTGAAGGATGTAGGGCGCCGGGTAGAGGTAGATCCGCACCCCTGCGCGCAGCAATACCTCGTAGTAGGAACGCTGGGCGTGGAACACCATCGGCTGGTCTCCGAGCTCACTGACGAACAACTCGACGTCCACGCCGCGCTCTGAGGCCGTGGTGACCGCCGCGATCAACGACTCGTCAGGCACGAAGTACGGGCTCGTCAGGCTGACCCGGCCACGAGCCTGGTAGAGCAGCGAGTTGAACAGCTTGAGGTTGTTGTCATTGTCGAAGCCGGGCCCGCTCGGCACGATCTGACAAGCCAGGTGCCCCGCGTCCCTGGTCGGCTGGCCGGTGAGGCCGGGGCCTGGTCGAGGAGGATCTCGCCCGTCTCGCTGTACCAGTCGGTCAGGAAGACGGCATTCATGGCGCGCACGACCGGGCCCTCCACGCGGGTGACCAACTCCTGCCACTTCAGTCCGCGTCGACGGTTCTTGGGCTTGTTGTAGGTGCGGTCGATGAGGTTCTGAGACCCCAGGAACCCGACGTCGCCGTCCAGGACCAGGATCTTGCGGTGGTTGCGCAGGTCTGGGCGCTGGTACTTGCCCCGCAGGGGCATCACCGGGAGCATCGGACGCCACTCGACCCCGATGGAGGTGAGGTGCGCGATCGTCGCACGGTAGCCGGGCACCCCCCGCGACCCGATGTGATCGAAGAGCACATGGACGGTGAGACCGCGCTTCACCGCGGCTTCCAGCGAGGCGAAGAAGGGCCGGGTGGTCGCGTCCAAGGACAGGATGTAGAACTCGCAAAGGACGTAGCGCTGCGCCGCATCAACCGCGTCGGCCATCTGCCGCAGCGAGTCGTCATAGTCCTCGATGAGGGTGGCGGCATTACCGGTCGACAGGGGCAACGAGCCGAGGTTGCGGTTGAGGCGGGCGACCGCGGCGACCCACTCCAAGCCAGGTGCCGGCGCGACCTCGCCCACATCCTTGTTCAGGGCCGCCAACCTGCTGTTGATCTCCGCTGCTGCTCACGTCGACGCTTGGGGAGTTTCGGGTTGCCGATCAGCAGGAAGGCGATGACACCGACGTAAGGGATGAGAAAGATGGCCAGCAGCCAGGCCATGGCCGACGAGGGCCGCCGGTTCACCGGCACCACAAGGATGGCGGTGACGCGCACCGCCAGACCGATGAGATCCATCCCGAGTCCACCGTGAAGGAAGATGCTCTCGAAGTCCACGGAGCAAAGGTAGCGATCACCCTCGTGAAGAGACGTGCTTGAACAGCGGGCGCCGCGAACTATCGCGGACTCCCCCGCGCACACCCCGCAGGTCCGGAGGCTGGGTAGCCTGTGCCCAGGATCAATGACAATGGAGGACACGGTGGAACTGGGACCGGTCGAAATCGTGGCGTTCGCCCTGCCGGGCCGAACCCTGGACGCGGGCGTGCTCGCCCAGATGCGGGCGTTGGTGGGCGGCGGTGCCGTCCGGATCGTCGACGCCGTGCTCGCCACCAAGGACGCAGACGGAACGGTCTCCTGGGCTGAACTGGCCGATGAGACCGCAGAGTGGGGCGAGCTGATCTCACTGGCCGAGGTCGAGGGGCTCGTTGCAGAAGAGGACGTCGCCGAACTCGTGGCGGAGCTGGCACCCGGCTCCTCGGCGCTGGTGCTGGCGTTCGAGAACGCCTGGCTGGTACCGCTGCTGGCCGCTGTGCGACGCAGGCGGCGACGTGATCGCCGAGGTGGCTGTTCCGGACTCGGTCGTCCGTGAGATCGTGAACTCCGTACCCAACGAAGACTGAAAGGAACATCTCATGAGGCGTCGAGTGGGACGGCCGGGGTTGCTCGGCACGGTGGCCAGGACAGCAGTCATCGCGGGTACTGCCCAGGCGGTGGCGGGCAACGTGGCGCAGAAGCAGGGTGCCCAACAGCAGGCGGCGGCCAATGAGGCTGCCGCGCAGCAACAGGCGGCGGCCAACGAGGCTGCCGCTCAGCAAGCGGCACAGGCCGAGATGGCGGCGATGCGCGGCCAGTTGGACCAGCTGCAGGCGGCCCAGGCCCCCGCGCCGGTCGCACCGGCGCCCCCGGCAGCCCCAGCGGGTGACCTGATGGCGCAATTGCAGCAATTGGCAGCGATGAAGGAGGCCGGGCTGCTCAGCGACGCGGAGTTCAGCGCGGCGAAGGCCAAACTGCTGGGCTGATCCTTCAGTCGTGGATCGCCAGGGAGTCAATGCCCTCCCGGGTCGACCCGCAGCGACGACAGGAACCCCTGATGGCTGACCCGAAGCCTCGTCCAGCTCGACCCTGGCAAGCCTGGACGCTTGCCGGAGTCGAGCTGTTCGTCGCCTATCAGGCGTTCACCGGTGGAGTGGGCCTGATCGACAACACCTGGCAGCTGCCCACCCAGTGGCTGATACGGACCCCGTTCGACACTTGGGCCGGGCCCGGCTGGCTACTGATGGGCCTGGTGGGGATCCCCCATCTCCTCGCTGCCCTTCCCGTCGTCGCACTCCCCCGTAATCCTCGGTTGGGCGTTCTTGCAGGCATGCTTGCCGGCGTGTCCCTGCTGGTGTGGATCTCGATCCAGTGGGCGGTGCTGCAGGTGTTCTTCTTCCTGCAGCCCGTGATCTTCGTGATCGGTGTGATCGAACTCTCGCTGTCGCTGTGGTGGCGCTCGCGGCTGCCCGACGTGTGAGGCTCCGACGCCTCATCGGCGAGCAGTGGAGCCCGCGGGCCCTGGCCGGGAGATCTACGATGAAGGGGTCGAGGAGGCCCTTGTGGGCAGAACGATCACGCCTTCCAGCGATCAACGCACCTTCGACGGCCCCGCGCTCGCGGCCGGAACCGAACCCACCCCTGCGCTGCGGGAGCTGGACGCTGAAGCGGCCTTGCGGCTGCTGGGCACGCGTCGCGAAGGACTGACCGCCGCCGAAGCCACCATTCGCCAGGCCCGCTACGGCAAGAACACCATCACCTCGGAACCGAAGGTCCCGGTGGTGCTGGTGTTCCTGTCCGAGTTCACCAGCCTGATGGCCTGGCTGTTGTGGTTCGGCGGTCTGGTCGCCTTCTTCGCCGGCGAGCCCGAGTTGGGGGTGGCGATCTGGACCGTGAACGTCATCAACGGCATCTTCAGCTTCTGGCAGGAGTACCGGGCCGAGCGGGCGACGGCTGAGCTCAAGAAGATGCTGGCCTCACATGCCCGGGTGTCGAGGGACGGCACCGAACAGCAGGTACTGTCCGAAGACCTCGTCCCCGGCGATGTGATCATCCTCGGCGAGGGCGACCGGATCAGCGCCGACGCCCGCATCCTCGAGTGTTCCGACCTGCAGGCAGACCAGTCCACCCTGTCGGGCGAATCGAGCCCTCTCCGCAAGACCCATGACCCGATTCAGACGGAGAATCTGGCGACCACCGACACGCCCAACCTCCTTTTCGCAGGGACGAGCGTCTCCAGCGGAACCGGACGCGCGGTGGTCATGACCATCGGCATGCAGACGGTGTTCGGCGGCATCGCTCACCTGACCCAGTCGATGAAGGACGAGCCCAGCCCCCTGCAACGGGAGCTCGACCGGTTGACGAAACAGCTCTCCGTCATCGCGCTCGTCACCGGGGCGGTCTTCTTTCTGGCCGGCGTCTTTGTGGTGAATGAACCCTGGCCGAAGGCGTTCATCTTCGCCCTCGGCATGATCGTCGCCTTCATCCCCGAAGGCCTGCTCCCCACGGTCACCCTCTCCTTGGCGATGGCCGTGCAGCGGATGTCCAAGCAACACGCTCTGGTCAAGAAGCTCTCGGCAGTCGAGACCCTCGGCTGCACCACGGTCATCTGCTCCGACAAGACCGGGACCCTCACCCAGAACGAAATGACCGTCTGCAACCTGTGGCTGCCCACTGGCGGCTTCGAAGTGACCGGACGCGGTTACGCACCCCTGGGGAGCGTGCTCTGCGACGGGAGAACCGTGGTTGCAGCGGAGGATCCGGGCCTGCTGCGGCTGCTCAGCGGGGCGGCCTTGTGCAGCGATGCCAGGTTGGTGCCGCCCAGCGCTGAAGCTGACCGCTACACCGTTCTCGGCGATCCGACCGAAGCCTGCCTCAGCGTGGTCGCCGCCAAGGCAGGGATCGACGTCACGGCTCTGCAGCGCGAGCAGCCCCGCATTCGGGAACTCCCCTTCGATTCCCGCCGCAAGCGCATGACCACGATCCACCAGTTGGCCAGTCCGGAGGACGGCAGTTCGCGCATCGCGTACGTCAAAGTGCTCCCAACGAGGTTCTGGGGCTGTGCTCCACGGTCGAGCGCAATCACGTTCGCTCGCCGCTCAGGGCTCGGGACCGCCGTGACATCATGGCGGCCAACGACGGGTTCGCGCGGGACGGACTGCGGGTTCTGGCCGTCGCGTACCGCCTCCTCGGACAGGCCGGCGACCGACCACCCACGCTGGCCGACCTGACCCAGGACGTGGTCGAGCAGCAACTGACGCTGGTCGGACTCGTGGTGATGGCCGACCCGCCGCGCACGGAGGTCGCCGAGGCCGTGGCCACCTGCCGCCGAGCGCACATCCGGATCATCATGGTCACCGGCGACTACGGCCTGACTGCCGAATCCATCGCGAAACGCATCGGGATCGTGGAGGGCGGCCAAACCAGGGTCATCTCGGGAGTCGAACTCGAAACGCTCTCCGACGCCGACCTGCGCGAGGCCCTGGCCCACGAGGTGATCTTCGCCAGGGTCGCCCCGGAGCAGAAGTTCCGGGTGGTGAGCCAGTTGAAGGCGATGGGCGAGGTGGTTGCCGTCACCGGGGACGGGGTCAACGACGCCCCCGCCCTGAAGAAGGCCGACATCGGTGTGGCGATGGGAATCGCGGGCACCGATGTGGCCAAGGAAGCCGCCGACATCATCCTTACCGACGACAACTTCGCGTCCATCGTCCGGGCCATCGAGGAAGGCCGGGGCGTCTATGGGAACATCCGGAAGTTCCTCACCTACATCCTCACCAGCAACGTGTCGGAAGGGGCACCGTCAGCGGCGTTCCTGTTGTCCCGGGGCGGCATCCCGCTGCCATTGACTGTGATGCAGATCCTCACCATCGACCTGGGCACCGACCTGGTGCCGGCGCTCGGTCTGGGCACCGAGCGTCCCGAGCCCGGGGTGATGGACCGGCCGCCGCGGGCACGCACCGACCGGCTGATGAACCAGCGGGTGCTGGTCAAGGCCTTCGCCTGGTACGGCCTCCTGGAGACGGTGTTCTCGATGACGGCCTACTTCTACGTCAACATCGGGAACGGCTGGCCGGGCGTGCCACTGGCCGCGTCGGGGCCGGTCTATGAGCGGGCCACCACCATGACGCTGGCCGCGATCGTGTTCTGCCAGATCGGTGCCGTCCTGAACTGCCGCACCGACCGCCAGTCGCTGTTCACGGTCGGGTTGTTGGCCAACCGGCAGGTGCTGGTCGGTATTGCGGTGGAGGTCGTCCTGCTCAGTGCCCTCATCTACGTCCCGTTCCTGCAGGCAGTCTTCGGGACCACAGCGATCGGGCCCTTCGATTGGCTGTACTTGATCGTGCTGCCCATTCCGATGGTGCTGCTGGACGAACTTCGCAAGACCGTGGCGAGACGCCGCTCCCGATCCGCCAGTCAAGGAGGTCACGACAGATGAAGATCATCGTCATCGGCTGCGGGAAGCTGGGCTCCGGCCTCGCCGTCGAGTTGGCACGCAGGGGGCACGCCGTGATTGTCGTGGACAGCAAAGCCGCGGCTTTCGAGCGCCTGGGCGCGAGCTTTCCCGGAAAGACCATCGAAGGGATTGGCTTCGACCGCGATGTTCTCGAGAGCGCCGGCATTGGCCAGGTGGACGCCGTGGTCGCCAC
This sequence comes from Propionibacteriaceae bacterium, assembly GCA_016717345.1. Lineage (GTDB taxonomy): Bacteria > Actinomycetota > Actinomycetes > Propionibacteriales > Propionibacteriaceae > Propionicimonas. The sequence goes on along the minus strand of JADKFR010000004.1, from coordinate 98,521 downwards.
CACGGGCAGCGACGACGCCAACGCAGTCATCGGCAGGTTGAGCCGGACGCGCTACCGGGTGCCGCAAGTGATCGCCCGGCTCCACGACGCGCGGCAGGCCCACCTCTACCGGTCCCTCGGCGTGCACCCCGTCTCGACCATCACCTGGGGAGTGGACAGGATCTGCGAGTTGCTCAGCTTCCAGCAGTTCGAAGCAATGCTGACCATCGGCGACAGCGACCTGGAGCTGGTGCGGGTCGAAGCTCCGACGCTGCTGGTAGGGACGCCGGTGAGTGCTCTGACGGTGGCCGGCGAGATCCAGGTGGTGTCCATCGAGCGCGGTGCCCGTGCGTTCATCCCGATTTCGGGGACCAGGGTCCACGATCGCGACGTGCTCTGTCTCGCGGTGATGTCGGCCTCCAAGCCGAGGCTCAAGTCCATGCTCGGCGGGGCCTGAGGGGGGGGTCTGCAATGTACGTTCTCGTCGTTGGTGGCGGTCAGATCGGCGGCCATGTCGCGCAACTGCTGCTGGCCAGCGGGTGCCAGGTGACGATCATTGAACCGCGGGAAGCCGCCCTCGCCCGAGTTCGGCAGGACTCACCGGGCTCGCTCATTGTTGCCGGGAGCGGCACCGACCCAGCCGTCCTGGAGGCCGCCGGCGCGGCCAGGGCCGATGTCGTTTGCGCGGTCACCGGCGCGGATGAGACCAACTTGACGATCGCGACCATGGCCAAGTTCGAGTTCGGCGTGGGACGGGTGCTCGCGCGGGTGAACAACCCGAGGAACAGGTGGCTGTTCGAGGCCGATCTCGGAGTCGACCTGGCCGTGAACCAGGCCGAATTGATGGCCCAGCTGGTCGTCGAAGGCATCAGGTTGACCTGATCCGAGCCGAGTTGAACTGGCAGTCAGACCCGGATACGTTGACAAACGATCCACCGGGGCGGTAGCTCAGCCGGTCAGAGCAGGGGACTCATAATCCCTGGGTCGTGGGTTCGAGCCCCACCCGCCCCACCAGCGTTTCACCGCTCGTTCACTAGGCATCTTACCCTCGAACGGGTTGGGCGCAACAGGCCAGATGGTTGCACAACGGACCCCTCTTATTGCACGATAGTGGCACGTCGTGCAATAAGGATCGGAGGCTCCGATGGGCCGCGAACGCCGTCAGTTCGGGTCGATCCGCAAGCTCGCGTCCGGCCGCCACCAGGCCGTCTACACGGGCCCGGACCTGCTGCGACACGTGGCACCAACCACCTTCCAGGCGAAGATCGACGCCGAGGGCTGGCTCCACGAGGAGCGCAAGCTGATCGAGGCCAACGAGTGGTCTCCCCCGAAGCACCGGGCCGAGAAGGCGCGAGCGGCGGCGACGACGCCCGACTTCGAGACCTACGCGAAGAAGTGGATCGCGAAGCGGCGCACCGACAAGGGCGAGCCGCTGCGGGCGTCCACGCGGGCCAACTACGAGGCGACGCTGGAGCACCACCTGGTGCCGACGTTCGGACGGATGCGGCTGCGCGACATCACCAAGGGCGCGGTGCGCCGCTGGCACGAGGACACGCTGGAGGGCAACGGCGACAGCCCGCGGGCGAACTCGAAGGCGTACGGACTGCTGCGGGCGATTATGAACAGCGCCGTCGACGAGGACCTGATCGAGGCCAGCCCGGTGCACATCCGCGGCGCCGGCTACCAGCCGAAGCGCCGCCGGCTCGAACCGGCCTCGATCGAGGAACTCGACGTGATCGTGGAGAACATGCCGGAGAAGTGGAAGCTGATGATCCTGCTCGCCTCCTGGTGCGCGCTGCGCTACGGCGAGATCGCCGAGCTGCGCCGCAAGGACATCAAGCTCCGCCACGTGAACGGACGCTGGACCGGGGTGATCCAGGTGCGTCGCGGTGTGGTCTGGGTGAACCGCAAGATCCAGGTCGAGCCGCCCAAGTCGGAGGCCGGCATCCGCGACGTGGCGATCCCGCCGCACCTGATCCCGGTCATCAAGGAGCATCTGGAGACGTTCGCTACGCCCGGTCAGGAGGGTCTGCTCTTCCCCGCCGCCAACGGACGCCAGCAGTGGCCCTCCACCATCACCAGCTACTTCAAGAAGGCCGCGACGATCGCCGGTCGTTCGGACCTCCGCTTCCACGATCTGCGTCATACCGGCGCCGTGATGGCTGCGCAACAGGGTGCCACGCTCGCCGATCTCCAAGCCCGGCTCGGACACTCCACAGCGAACGCTGCGCTCCTCTATCAGCACACTGCTAAGGGGCGTGATCAACTGATCGCAGAGAGCCTGTCGTAGCTCATTAGTGGCTGACCTGCAAGGATTACCAAAAGTAGGATGGTCGGCACTGCATGGAGACAGGGGTCAGTCATGTTGCACCGTCGGGCCTTGCCGCCTATTGAGGTTCGGGTCGCCCGTGAATCGCCAGATCGGCACTGGCCGCTATACCTCGCGATCAGCGGTTGGATCACTCACGCCGAAAGCAAGGCGGGCGCCACCCTTGCCTTCATCGGAGCAGCATCAGCCGGGCTGGTGGTCCTGCTACCGGAAGCCCAAGGACATGACCGTGCTAATGAGCGTATTCGTCGTGTCATGCAGCATGCTTCTGCTCTTGGCGGCGACACTCTCATGTCTCTCGATCTGGCCGCGCCTTGGCCGTTCGGACGCTCCTGAGAACCCGCTCTACTATCGCCATCTGTCAGAACGCTACGGAACATTCCTTAAGGCCCAGCAGGCCGTCAATGCGGCGCTGAGCGACGACGAGGCGTACGTCAAGCACCTCAGCGCGCAGATCGTTGCCAACGCCACAGTCGCAACTCGCAAGTATCGCTGGGTTGGGGGTTCGATTGTCGCCTTGGTGGTCGCACTTGGATGTCTTCTCGGTGCAGTACTGACCCAATGGTTCGGGTGGTAGCACCGGGTGTCAGCGCCGGGTTCTAGTGTTCTGCCATGGTTTCAGTTGCATTGAACTCACTACTCACCGATCTCGACAATGGAGTCCGAGAGGTTCTCTTCCAGCCCCACCGTCCTTGAACGGTCGGATCCCGACCTCGACGACATCAAGGGTGCCGGCTCCTCTACCTGGCTGAAGATCCCCGAAGTTGTAGCAGTTGTCGCGGACCTTCGTAACTGCAGCCAGTTGGGCACGGGCAGGCATGACGTATCGACCGCAAAGATCTACCAGTCATCGGTTGACGGCGCAGTGAAGGTCTTCCACGACTTCGACGCCAACTTCATTGACATTCAGGGAGACGGAGGATTCGGCCTCTTCTGGGGCGACTCGGCTTACGAACGCGCCTTCTGCGCCGCCGTGACGGTCCGCTCCTTCAGTGCGCTCCTTGTTAAGCAGCTCGAGACGAAGTACGGAGGATCGGGTTCATTTCCGGAGACCGGCTTCAAGGTCGGGATGGCGTCCGACAGGGTCCTCGTCAAGACCATTGGCACTCCGAGGGACGTCGCGGAGCAGGAGGCGGTGTGGCCAGGCCGGACCGTCAACCACGCCGTCAAGTGTGCACAGTCAGCGGCACGCCACCAGATCGTTACTACCGAGAGGGTTTGGAACCACTTCAAGGAGAACGACTTCGTGACCACGAGTTGCGGATGCTCAAACGGGGTCCCCGGCTCGGATGTCACCGATCTCTGGAAGGAGTTCGAAATCGAGCACATCCACGACGAGGACTATCGCCATGGATACATGCTCCGAGTCCGCCTGGTGTCAGAATCATGGCGCCGAGTTCTGTTCAGCCATCCTCGCCAGCGAAACGACGCGCGCGATCGCTGAACAAGCACGCCACGCTCTCCAGCTCAATCAGATGAGAACCGCGCTTGAGGCCAAGCAGGCCCGCCGCACCAAGCATCCGCGATAGTCCACGTGCCGACAATGTCAGGGGTGCGGCCAGCCGCTGCAGCTCCGCCGTCGACGGCCCCATCACCAACGGCCTGTCGACGGCACGCGACGCAGCATGCGTTCCAGGTCGCTGACGCGGACACGAATGATCCGCTTGCCGGTACGGAACGCAGGGAGTTCGCCAGCGGCGATGCGCCGACGCAGCGTGTGGACGCTGATGCCGAGCATGTCGGCGGCGGTGGACAGGGAGATGAAGGCGCCGGGCTTGGTGCTCTCGATGGTGGACATGCTTGCTCCTTCTCGGTTGGGGGTGTTCAGAAGCCGAAGCTGGGGCCGTGGCGATCTCGGTCGTGGCCGTAGCCGGGCATGTGTTCGTGCTCCGGCCGGCGGCGGGGCGGCGGGGTGACGGTCTCCCACACCTCTTTCGTGGAGGTGGGCGGCCAGCCCAGCCGCACGCCGCCGGTACCGGCTACTCGCCACCAGAGTGCGGACGCGGCGCGCTCCTCGGGCAGCGTTCCCTCTGCCAGCGCGCCCTCGACCAGTTGAGCCACGTCGTACCCCTTCTCCGCGAGCCCGTGGAGTCGGCGTGCGATCACGAGCCGTTCCGGGTCGCGTGCGAGTACCGGGTCGAGATTGGGAAGCAGCCGACTCCACTCCCCCGCACCCAGCGCTCGGTCCAGGCGCGCGTCCAGCTCGCGCTGCCAGCGTGCCGCCGCGTCCCCCACCGCCGGCGCCCCGGTGGCACGCACGTCGAACCTTGGAACGTCCATCACCGCGCGCCACACGGCGATATCGCCGATCAGGACGCCGTTTTCGAACATTCGGGGGGAGATTGACATTTGCCCTAGCCAGCTCGGGGGGAGGGAGTGGGAACGGACCTCCCTGCGCACGTCGTCGGCCAGGCCTTCGATCCGGTCCGCTCGGGCATGCAGGTACGGCCCCCACACCTCGTCCTGGGCGACGCGGGAGGGGATGCCGCGCAGCCAGGGCAACGGCCCGGCCATCTTCTCGGGCACCAGGATCTGGAGCCGGTAGTCCAGCACGGCGGCCGGGTCGCGCGCCGTGTCGAGTTCGTCCATGTTCGCTGCCTGACGCAGCAGCGCCACCGGGTCGTGGCCGTCCGCGGCGAGGCCGAGGAGGTCGGCGCGCAGGGTCTCCCACGCGGGGCACTCCGTCAGCCACAGCACGACCTGGTCGGCCTCGTCGTCGAATCGTCGGACGGCCTCCGCCCCGACGACCTGCTCGGCGGCGACGCCGAGAGCGTCGGTGTAGCGGGCCACGGCCGGAGCGAGCAGCCGTGCCGGGTTGTCTTGCTCGCGCAGCTCGGTCGTGGCCGAGAGGGGCGCGTCGTCGCGGGCAAGGATGCGCTCGAGCCGCTCGACGCCGGTCAGCAGGTACACCGAGTCGGTGTGCGCCAGCCCGTGCAGATCGCCGTCGCCGACCACCTGCAGGTAGACGTGGTTGGCCTGCCGCCCGCGGGTGAGCATCGTGTACAGCTGCTCGCGCGACTCCTCCCCGGTCGTCAGTCCGTGCGTGGTGTCGGCGGTTAGGCCCTGGGCGCCGTGGATCGTGGTCGCGTAGCCGAGGTCGACCCACTCCCTCACGTAGTCGGCGGGCAGCGTCACGGCGTGCTTCGAGCGCAGGCTCTGGACCCGCAGACTGCCGTGCCCCGCGACGGATGCCACGCGCCAGCGGTCGCCGTTCTTGACCCAATCGCGGCTTCCGACTGGCAGTCGGCGATCGTTGTGGCGGGTGATCACCAGGTCACCGGCAACCGCGATGTTGTCGTCGGCGAGGCCGGCACCACGACCGAGCATGGTGTGGCCTTCGTGGTGGCGCTGCTGGGCGAGTCGGTTGAGTTGGGTGACCAGATCGCGGGTCGGGGCGAGCATGAGCGCGTCCAGGCCGTCCGCGCGGTCGTGCGTCCACGCGTCCAGCACCGCGTGCGCCATGGTTACCAGGTCGCCGACGTGGATGCGGTCGTGGTCGAGGTAGTAGCCGAGCGCCTCTGCCCGTCCCTCCCGCAGCGCTCTGGAGGCCTCCGCCTCGGCCGAGTCGTCGAACCGGAGGATCTCGGTGAGTCGGCAGGCGCCGTGCTCGGCTTCGATGTCGCGAAGGACGCCGCCGGCGCCGATCGCGGACAGCTGGCGGTCGTCCCCGACTAGGCGGACGCTGCCGCCGCGGATCATCACCTCGGCGATCGCCCGGTCGAGGCTGAGGGTGTCGGCCATTCCGGCTTCGTCGATGATGACCAGGCTCTTCGGCCCGATGGCGGCCATCCACGCGGGCGTCGGCTGCTCGGGGTGGTCGAGGCTCCAGGTGAGCTTGGCGAGGGTGTCGCAGGGCACCTCGAGCTGGTCGGCGAGGGCCTTGGCGGCGGCCGCGGACGGCGCCAGTCCTATGACAGTGCCTCCCGACTCCGTCCACGCCGAGCCGAGGACGCGCATGGCGGTGGTCTTGCCGGTGCCGGCTAGCAGTCGATCAGGCGACGCGATTGCGCCGAGAGGAACCTCGGCGCCCATTGCATTGTGCGCAACGACGGCAGAGGAAGGGCGGCAAGCGGAACACCGGCTCGGGTGAACTCAGCAGCCAGGAAGCCAGTGTCGAAGCGGGAGTTGTGGGCGACGATGGTTCGACCCGTCACAGAGTGCAGGACATGCGGCGCGATGTCAGCAAAGAAAGGGCGCGTCGAGAACATCCTTGGCGGCAATTCCGTGGAGGTTCGTTGGGCCGACATCACGGCCGGGGTTGACCAAGGTGGTCCATTCCCCTTCGATCTGGCCGTTCTCGGAGACGTATACCGCGGCGATCTCAACGATCCGATCGTGTTGGCGAGGGGACAAGCCTGTCGTCTCAAGATCGATGACCGTGTACCCGCCCACGCCGATGCGCCCCCTGAATCCTGGTTTGACCGCTCGCTATCGAGATCACATTCATCACGCGGGGAAACCGCCTAAGTCGTGCACCTCCAGCGCTCTCACGCAGAGGGCAGCGTGTCGTCTGCGAAGGCTTCGTCGGGGAGGGCCTTGATGTAGGCGATGCGTGCTGCGATGGCTGCCTCGAAGTTGGCGAAGGACAGGTCGAAGACCGGTTCCTCGATCGTCCCCAGCCCAATGGCTGTGGCTGCAACGACGGCGGCGTCGTACTGCTTCTCGCGAACGAGGCGTTTCATGAGGATGCGGTATCGGTCGAGGTACCCGGTGCTTCGGAAGATGGGGTCGGTGGGGAACAACGCGCCGGAGTCTCCAAGCGGCGTGGTGGAGCCCTTGGCCTTTTCGAGGATCATGATGAACCCGAGCCAGGGCCTGATGTGACCGAAGAACCCCTCCTCGTAGGCACGCCAGATGTCGGCAGCATTGCCAATGGCTTCTTCGGTTCGGTTGTTGAAGTTGTTGCCGAAGCTGCCCACTTGGGACTTCAGTTCGATGGCAGCCACAAGTACGCCCCGGTGGAGCACCACGAGGTCCCAGTCCTTGGTGCGCCGGTAGTAGCCAGGCAGGCTCAGCCGACCTCCATGGCGGATGTCGAACACGATCTCTGGGTCGGCCCGAAAGAGATTCGCGACGCCGGCTGTGAGCGCGTCCATGTGCTTGCCGCCGGTAACGGAGCCGCGCGTTCCCGCATCGAGGACGCCAGCCTCGATCTGCTTCTGGGTCTGCTGGCTTCGCACCTGCCAGAACAGTTCGATGGGAGTCTTCCAGATGAAGTCAGCAGGCATGCTGCGAACCTACCGAAACCCCGAAGGCCCGAGGTCGAGGACTCACTACAGATTCCCTTCAGGAAGTCCGTAGGCGGCTTCGGCGGCTCGTCGCGGCGTCCCGGTCGTACAAGCGGAAGGCGTCACGCAGTCGGACGACGATCTCGGCGGAAATCTGTTCTGGCGCGGGAACGCGGATCTTGCGCAGGTACTGGGCCTGGAAGCGAAGCGTTCCCCCGCGCATCTTGACGCCGTACGCCGAGATGAAGGCTTCGGCGATTCGCGACAGGAGTAGGCCGCCAAGCACTTCGAGGTCCCAGCCGGTCGACACGATGTAGTAGAGGTTGTGGTGCGGGTAGAGACCGCCGGGCTCGTACACCGGGGTGATCTGGGCCTTCATGTCCTGGAGCAGCAGCTTTGGCCTTTCGGCCAGTCCTGGGTAGACCTTGTCGATGGTTCGGAACCAGTCGGCAGGGTTCCTCTTCGCGACGAAACGAGTCACGACGCTCGGATGGCTGGCGAGCGCCTTGGCCATCCGTGGGCAACTCCGAATGTCGACGAGCCGGCCCTCGTCGTCCCATGGGTTGATGAGCACCTTCCTGGGCGTGGTCAGCCGCCCGGACCGAATGTCGTCGGCCATCACGATGGGAGTCAGGCGATCGGGTTCCACGTCGGCGGTCCCTAGGTCTACGAGGTAGGCCTTGTCGGCGCCGGTGGCCACCCCGATGCCGATCTTGGTGTCCCCCCGGTTTGCTCAAGAGTGGGGAATCGCTCGTTGAGATCTTCTAGGAGGCGGATCTCCTTTGGGCCTCCAGCTGGCCAGAGGTCCGATCCTTCGAACCAGCTTGGCAGACGAGCGGCCTTGAAGCCCTGCCCTTCGGCCTCTTGCCCGGCAGACGCTAAACTCGACAACGTCGTGTGCGGCGTGGGCCCCGAACTCAGCGGTCGCGTCGACGACCGTAACTGCCCCCTGTACTCGGTTGGCCAGCACCGTGATCGCGGGATAGGCACTCACCTCAGCCTCGAAGGCGTCGACGTCGTGCATCTGCCAGATGGTCTCGACCGCGTAGCCCTCGGACACATAGGCACGCAGCTTGGCGCCGTAGGCGTTCCGCATCCACCGGTCGGCGCAGATGAACCCGAGCTTCCCGCCCGGCTTCAGCATCGCCAGACCGCGCTCGAAGAAGCCAACGTAGATGTCGCCGCGGCCGGCCATAGTCGACCAGCGGCGCCGATACTCCGTGGCGATGGCGTCGCCCAAGTCGTCGAACCGAATGTAGGGAGGATTGCCGATCACGACGTCGGCCTCCACTTGGGGGGCGTCCGCGGTCAGCAGGTCGTCGCCATCGGGCAGCAGGAAGTCACCCTTGATGAGCCATGCGTGCGCGAGCTGGTTCGCTTCGAGTTCCGATGCGCCGGCCCCGGTCAGCAGCTCCCGCACCAGAGACCGAAGCGTCTGAACGTTGGCAGGCTGAAGTTCCCATGCTAGGATCGAACCCTCGAGAGTCCGTAGGTCGCGGCGGTGCTTCTTGGCGCTGGCGACCAAGCGCTCGACCATCGGCAGGAGGAAGGCACCCGAACCCGCGGACGGCTCGACAGCGGTAAGCGCGCCGAGGTCGCGGTCGGCCCGGTAGCCGGTCAAGTCGAGCAGCGTGTCCACGACCCAGCGCTTGGTGAAGACCTCACCGAAGTTCTGGGCTGCCTCGCTCGGCGTTATCGCGCTCATCAGGATCACCATAGACGGACACACGGACAACGCCCTGGCGACAGCCGGCCAAACTCGTCACCCTTCGGCGCTCCGGCACCCCTCGATTCCAACGAGCACCGAGCTGGCCGCGTGTGGAAGCGCTGCGCCAGTGCCTGCCGATACTCTCAGGTCATGCCTGAGAGCCAAGAGGTCGAGCCTGCAGGGTCGAAGTTCTCCCTAGTGTTGAACACTGCCGCAAAGCTGCCCGGCGTCAGGATCAACCGCGCCCACTACCTCCGGGTGGCACTGAAGCGTCACTGCGCCGAGGAACAGATCGAACTTGCGATTGCCGAGAGCCCGGCAGCGGCAGGTATTCCGCTCACCGTCATCAGGGAAGTGGCCAACACTTCGATCGGCTACGAGACCAGCAAGGTAACGGGGATCTCCGCCGCGGCTGGCATCCCGGGCGGCTTCGCTCTTATCGGGACGGTGCCCGCCGACATGGCGCAATACCTGGGCCACTTGCTTCGCATCGCTCAGAAGCTCGCATACATATACAGCTGGCCCGATCTCTTTGCCGCCGACGGCGATGAGATCGATGAAGCCACCGAGGGTATTCTCACGCTCTTCGTGGGGGTCATGGTCGGGGTGCAGTTCGCCCAAAGCGGAGTAACCAAGGTATCCACGATGATCGCCGCGCAGGTGATGAAGACGCTGCCGCAAAAGGCGCTGACCAAAGGTGCCGTGTATCCCCTCGTCAAGAAGGTCGCGCAGATCCTTGGCGCCCAGATGACCAAGAAGCTCTTCGCCAGCGGCGTCGCGAAGGCAATCCCCGTCGCGGGGGCCGTACTCTCAGGCGGGCTCACGCTGGCCACCTTCCTGCCCATGTCCAAGAAGCTGCAGAAGCACCTGGCCACCCTTGAGCTCACCAAGCCAGGCCACCGACGGGCTGCATCCGACGACGCCAACCCACCCGGAGCATTCGAAGCCGACGACATCAACGACGAGGCCGATTTTGCGGTTGTCGTGGAAGTGCCGACAGCTGAGAGCGTCACCCGAGGAACAACCGCCAGCGCAGTCTGACGCTCCTCCGAGGGTTGGGAGGACTGCACCGAACTTGAGTTTCGCGGGCCACCCGGACCGCAGAACTACAGATTCTCTTCAGTTACTCCGCATCGAGGCGCTCACCTTGGGCTGGTTGGGCTCAGCTGAAGGGATTCTTCACCGTCAGGTCGGAGACGACCTCCAAGTCAAGGACGTTGCGCGTGGCCAGCTGGTGCCCGCCGACAAGGCAGATGCCAGCGATCATCAACCCCGCCGTCCTCGGACATCGCCGCATGCAGAGCCAGCAGGAAGTTCTCCTCGGGCGGGTCGACGGTCGCGCCCAGGATCGCCCGAACCTCCGCCTCCACCGACCGGCCGTGTTTGGCAACTCGGGACCGCAACCGGGCATGCGTCCGCTCATCGAGCTGTCTGATCGTCAAGGTTGCCACGAGGCCACCTCCCGAGAGCAGGGCTGGGCAGCGGAGAGGTCACTCACCGTAGTGGAAGCGGGCCGCGAGCACCACGATCTGGGCGTCCTCAACGGCATATACCAGGCGGTGCTCCTGCGTGATCCGGCGCGACCAGACGTTGCCCAGCTGGTACTTCAGCGGCTCGGGCTTGCCCGTGCCGTCGAACGGAGTCCGCAGGACCTCCTTCAGCAGAGCGCGGACCTTCTTGTAGGTCGCCCGGTCCTTGTCGGCCCAGTAGTTGAGGTCCTCCCAGGCGGACGGGGTGAAGGCGAGATTCACTCGTCCGCTTCGTCGTCTTCGGGCAGACCTTCAGTGACCAGGTGCCCAGCCTGCCACTCCTCGATCGAGCCCAGCAGCCGGCGAGCGTTCGCCGGCGTGGAGAATAGGTGGCGAGTGGTCTGCCAGGCCTCGTAGTCGGCTTCCGAGACCAGGACAGCGTTGCCGGCCTTGGACGTGATCCGGACCACGTCGTGATCCTCGTTCACCTGGCCCAAGAGTGGGAACAGGTTCTTGCGCGCCTCACTTGCGCTCATCGTCGACATCTCGCACCTCCAACCTTCGGTACCGGATATCGTACCAGAGGCACGCAAGGCGCTCGCATACCCCCACCCTGTCCGGACCTACCCCATGGGGGGTATCTGGAGACCCAGGGATACTGCTATCAAAATAGTTGCATGCATTTGCGTGCAATAGCGTTGTGGCTTGCCATCAGGCTGGATACGAGGGACGTTTCGGTTAAGGGCGGCAATTTCGGGCCTGTTTCCTTGGGTGACGGGCAAGTCGGGGGCCTTCCCGGCGAGCCAGTACCCTAGGCGTCGCGCGGGGGTCCGTCTTTTCAGCGAATATCATCGTTTTCGCTTGTCAGATGCCACTTCTCCGGCGGCGAGGTACACTGGATCAGCAGCCGACGCCGGCCCCGATAGGGGTGGGTGTATAGCTAGAATTGGCCAGAAATCGACACTGAACGCGTCCTTGTTGCACACGGCGTGCAATAGCCGTGCAATATGTCCTAGTCAGCGACACATTCGGGTCACTCATAATCCCTGGGTCGTGGGTTCGAGCCCCACCCGCCCCACCAGCGCAATGCTCTCGGCATGGATCGAGCCGAGCCGTCGACCGACAATCTCCTTCAGCGGCCTGACCCGGGCCCGGGAGGGGCCACGGGATCCACGGTTTGCGGGGCGACTCCCGGCTCTCGGAGACGACCGGCAGCTCGCGTCGGGGTCGAAGGACGGCATGACGGTGTGCATCGGGCGAGTCTCGGCGGTGCGGGCATGCACGCACCGGCACCATCTGGGCGGCCACCCCGGTCCGGGGGGACGTCCACGCGGCGCGCGGCAACGTGCGTTCAGTCGGCGCCTCTGAGAGCTTCCTGCCACGCGATCCGGGCATGCTGGAGCAGGGGGGTTGACGGGTCGCCGCGGGTCGGTGCGTGGTGGTCGGATGGGGGGCAGCGGTGGGGGTGGCCGAGTTCGGGTGGACCGACGAGCGTGCAGCGCAGTTCGGGCCGTGGGCTGGGCAGGGGCTGGTCCCGGGCGGGTCGTGAAGCAGGCCCGCGACCTCGCGGTCGTGGTGACCGACGAGGGTGAGATCCAAGCCGAGGTGTCTGGTCGGTTCCGTCGGGCCGCGGGAGACGCGGCAGGCTTCCCCGCTGTCGGCGACTGGGTGGCGGCACGGCTGGTGCCCGATGGCCGGTCGGTGATCGAGGCCGTGCTGCCGCGGCGTAGCGTGTTCGCCCGTCAGGCAGCCGGTGGTGTCGCCGAGGCGCAGGTGATGGCCGCCAACGTTGATGTCGTGTTCCTGCTCGCTGGCCTGGACGGCGACTGGTCGGTGCGGCGAATCGAGCGGTATGTGACCACCGCCTGGGCCAGTGGAGCCGAGCCCGTCATCGTGCTCAACAAGGCCGATCTGGTGGCCGATCTGGCGGGCGCCGTGGCGGCGACCACGGCGGCCGCACCGGGCGTCACGGTGCTGACCACAACGGCGCTTCACGCCCACGGCGTCGATGTTCTGCGGTCTTACCTGACGCCCGGTCGCACCATCGCCGTGCTGGGGTCTTCCGGCGTGGGCAAGTCGACCCTGGTCAACACCTTGTTGGGTGACCTGCGACTCGCCACCGGCCCGGTCGGCCAGGCGGCCAAGGGCCGGCACACCACGACGGCCCGTGAACTGGTGCGCTTGTCCGGCGGCGCGCTGCTGATCGACACGCCGGGTCTGCGCGAGTTGGGGTTGTGGGCCGACGAGGACTCGTTGGATCGAACCTTCGACGACATCGACGCTTTGGCCCCGGGGTGTCGCTTCCCGGACTGTCGGCACCACCAGGAGCCGGACTGTGCGGTCCGGGGAGCGGTAGCAGCAGGGCGGTTGGACCCCGAACGGCTGGCCAGCTACCTGAAGTTACGCAGCGAACTGGAGGCGCTGAAGATCAGGACCGACGAGAAAGCTCGCCGGCTTCACGAGAAGGCGCTCGGTCGCGACTTCGCTGTCCGACGCCAGGAAGTCCGACGAAACAAGCCCGGCAGCCGGTAACCCAACCAGACCAACGCACCCGCCCGCACCCCCACAACCACCGCGCGCAGTACGGCAGAGTCGCGCTCTCTAGCGGTCGGTCTTGATGACCTCAATGGCGCAGCGTGGGCCGGTGGACCTCGCAAGGCGCCTGTCGCCGGTCAACAGGGAAGCCTGGAGCGCCTCCGCGAGAGCGACGTAGGCGGCGTCGTAGATGGTCAGGTTGTCTCGCAACTCCCAACAGCGAGGCAGGAACGGCGTGTGCTCGAATCGCTGGATGGGCAGGTCACGTAGGTCATCGAGGGCAAGCCCGACCCGCCGAGCATCCAGGTGCCCGCCTCGGGCCAGCCCACGCCAAACAGAGACCACTTCGAGATCGATCAGGGCCGGTGCGCCGAGTTGCTCGCCGCGCAGCCGTTGCCGCACGGCGTCCCCGTCCGGACCATCGTCCAGGAGCGCGACTGCCAGGACGCTGGCGTCAATGACGAGCACGATCGAACCGCAAGGCACTCACCGCATCAGCCAAGGGAAGCGACCCACCGGCCCGGCCACCAGCACGTTCCAACACCTCATCCACTGTCGGCCGCGAAGCCTCGGCGATCAGCCTCGACCGCAGATACTCCTGCAGGGACTGGTGCGCCGCGCTCGCCCGTTGCCTCAGCACGGCGTGCGTATCGTCGGGCACGTCCTTAATCTGAATATTCGGCATGGAGCCATTGTGGCGCCACCAGCGCCATAATGGAAGCAACCGGCATTCGGCATGTGGGGAAGCGCGCTGGTCTTGTTGCGAGCCATCGTCGCGACGGCAAGCCCGTTGAGATCACATCGGGGACATCGCCCGCGAATTCGTCGCCCGTCATGGCCGCCAGGGCGGCCGTCCCCGTCTGGCCGAGGAGACCAGCCGGATCGGGCTGCGTCACCCCGCTGCCCCGCGACGGCTCCGTGAGTCGGCCCAGGTGTATGTGGCTGAAACGAGAAGGCGGGTCAAACCGGACGGTTCGTTCGGTACTGCTCGAAGATCTGCTCGAATGCGGCCTCCGTCACGATCGGGATGCCGTAGTCGCGAGCCTTCTTTGACTTGCTGGACAGTGAGTCCGGGTCAGCGGCCACGACGACGCGGGTCGCTTTGGTGACTCCGCCGTGCTCAAGGCCGGCATCGAACAACCGCTCGATCCACTCGGGGGAAACAGGTTCTTGCGCGCCTCACTTGCGCTCGTCGTCGACATCTCGCACCTCCAACGATCGGTACCAGATGACGTACCATGCTTCGCAGCCCAGGCTGGACTATTTGTTCGTGAAGATCACGTTGTCGATGAGCCACTTACCGCCGGAGTACTTGAAGACAACGTCTGTCTTCTCCAGCACGGTGTCTTCGGGGTTGGGGATGGTCATCGTGTCCCCAGCCAGGCTGGACTTCCCCACCGCTTCGCTCTCCAGGATCTTGAGCACCGCTATTGCCAAGGCTTCTGCAGGAAGGGATTCATCTGCCAGAATCGTCGCGTTTGACCTCCCGAAGTTGGCCACGTAATCACTGGTGATGACCGTGTTCTCCAGTTTGGCTATCGCCTCCGGAGTCACGTCCTCCGGCCTATTCACAGCCTCCGACTTCGATGCCGCCAAAGCCAGGACCGCGTCCGCCTCCTTCTGGGTCAGCACGGGAGCCGCGGCTCCCGCCGAGGTTCCCGGCGCAGTCTCCCCCGCGGCACCCGCCTGGGTCTCCACAACGTCCTTCCTCAGCTCCTCGGGGCTGCACCCCGCCCCGGCGACGACGATCAGCAGCGCACAAAGCATTAGCGTCAGCTTCTTCATCATGACGTCCTCCTTCTTTGGGAACCTGATGAAGATCGTATTGGCTCTCGTACCGATCCGCTGTGGCTTTTCAGGTTAGAGCCCCTGTCGAATCGAAGGTGGGGGAGCCTCCGGTAATCATTGGGGTCATGAATTGCCCTCTGCTTGTCACCATCTTCGCCTCTATCCTGGTGAGCATGCTGGCCTTGGCTAATCCTGCCTCTGTCACCTTTTCACGCCACAATATCTAGCGCATCCGCTGGAGGCGTTCGCGATCGTCGGCCAGCCCGACAGCGTGCTCACCCAGCGGAACCGGCAGGTCTCCTGACGTGCTGCGCCAGGGTCATCAGTGCAGCGGCACCTGGTCCTCGGCAGGCGCGGCGTCAACTCCGTCGCTGGCAGATGGGTCGCGCGCGATCCGGTAGCCCTTGGCAGATTCCAGGATCTCGTCGTAGGCGTCGGTGATGATGGTGCTCTGGTCGAGCTCCAGAGCCTTGCAGAAGGCGGACTTGCCGAACTTGGTCTGGTCGAGCAGCACGTACGACTCGCGACTCCGCTCGTGGGCCAAGCGCTTCTTGGTGGCTTCGCGCATATCGAACGTGCTGATCCCGGATTCCCGGCTGCACCCGTTGGCTCCGATGAAGGCGCTGTCGAAGTAGAGGTCGGCGAGTTCACGCTCCGTCATGGGTCCTACGATCGAGCCGAGGTCCGGCAGGTAGTCCCCGCCGAGCAGGATGATGCGTCCCAGGGTGGCCTCGGGCATCCCCAACACGCTCGTGTTGGAGGTGACGATCTTGACCCGGACTGACTTCAGGTACGGCAGGAGTTGCAGCGTCGTGGTCCCGGAGTCGACGTAGATGACATCGCCGTCTTGGACCAGCTTGGCTGCCTCGGCGGCGATGGTCCGCTTCGCGTCCTTGTTGATGAGCGCCTTGGCCGTGGCGGGCAATTCCGAGACGCGGTCGTTGATCTTTACGGCGCCGCCGCGCAAGGCCACCACCTCGCCCTCTTCGACCAAAGCGTTGACATCGCGGCGTACCGTCGAGGAGGAAACTCCGACAGCGCTGACAAGTTCGTCGATGAAGACGACTTCCTCGGAGGTGTTCAGGATCTCAAGAATGCGTTCGCGCCGTTGGAAGGGAATCATCCGGGCCTCCGAGGGTGATGGGCATCTCTTGCGCCACGACACCTGTGGTTGTCTGGGCTGCCGCGTCGACGGCAACCGTAGCAGCGCTCATCTCCTCGCTGCCACGGCAAAGGGCGCTCGGTGGCCGGTCGCACCGGTGGTTCGGAGGCGGGCCACTGACCGCGCTGCTCAACGCGCGAAGTCAGGCGTCCACACAACCCTGGGTAGGCAACCTCTCCCCCATCCGAACACGGGCGAGAACGTGTGAAAGACTTGTCCCATCGTCAGAGTCGGTTCGATGAGGTACCGGCTCTCCCACGACCTTCGGAGGTGGGTCTGGTGAGACGGTGGGTGTTGTTGGTGCAGGTGTTCCTCTTGCTGCCCCTGTTGTCGGTCCTGCTGTCGACGACGAGGCCTGCGGTCGCCGAAGAGCCTCCACTCGTCCCGAGCCGTTGCACCTGCGCCGACGGCAAGCCGTTGATGTACCAGGCGAATCGGGACGGCAGCCCGTACATCGGCTTCCTGATGCAGGTGGATCTGTGGCAGATGGCGGGTCAAGGCTCCTGCTACGAGGGGTGCCTGCGGGCCTGCGGCTGCGATCCCGCTGAACCGGACCTGGAGAAATGCAGCTACTCCTGCATCATTGGACCGCTGTCCACGAAGCCGGCGACGGGCAAGCTCAAGCTCGACATCAGCCTCGGCGAGGGACAGCGGTTCATCCAGGCTGACGACCTCCTGATCCAGGGGGTCGTCTATCGCGACGACCGCACCCGCGGCGCGACCCCCACCAGCGGGGCCTGCGTGACAGTGAACCTGACCAGCCCCAGCGGCAAGGTGTCCACCACCAAGCTGACCAGCACCAGCAGCGCCCTGGCCAACTTCTCCTGGCCGACGTATTTCACCGCCGATGCTGCCCCGGGGATCTGGACGATCAACACGAAGGCGACCCCCGGTTCCGACTCCGTGACCCTCACGCGAAGGATCGTTCTGGAGGCGCTCACGGTCACCTCGGGGACGGTGACGTCGAACCTCGCCGAAATCGCCAGACGTTGGCAAGCCACGCCAGAGGTTCCGCGCGGCGTGGACCGGCCCTTCATCGCAGCGCTGTGGTACCCCAAAGGGGTCAAAGTCGACCTCCACTCCTGGATCGACAAGCGCTTCTTGCCTTACCAGTGCACGGCATTGGCTATCGACACCCTGAAGTTCCTCAACTCGATCCGATTCAGCGCCAGCAGGGCCGACCGAATGCTGATGGCGGGAGTGGACTACGGGCCGATCTCCGACGTCTCCTCGCTGATCCACGTTTCGGTCGCTCTGTACCCCCATGACGGCGGGATCGAGGAGGGCAGCGTCCTTGAGCCGTGGTGGAACCAGGACAAGGAGGTCTGGACCTACGCCTCGTGGACGCGACTCTTCGGGCGCAACAGTGCCTGGATCGGTTTCGGCGACTACCCGACCAACGGCAGCGCCACGTATCAGCCCGGTCCCATGGAGGCCGCCAGAGCGGTCGACATGATGGCCGTGTTGAGCTATTCCCCGGTCGACCTCCTGGTGACCGACAGCCGCGGACGCCAGGTCGGACGGACGGCCGACGGCAGCCGGGTCAACGAGATCCCGGATGCCAACCACCTGCACGTCACCAACGATGACGGCACCTTCGTCAACCTCATCTATCTGCCCACCGGGACGTATCAGGTCGCTGCCACCGGGACTGCCGACGGCACGTTCCACCTCGCCACAGCCACCCAGGCCGCGATCGTCAACTACGGGGAACAGCCGATCGGCGCCGGCCAGACGGCCACCCTCGTGCTCACCAAGGGGCAGGACCAGCCGCTGCGCCTGCCGGATGGGTCGCAGGTCCAGCCGGACCCGGGCTTCATCGAGTCCGAATCGGGGCTGCTCGATGCCCTCGGTCGGTATGGTCCGATCGCCGGCATGGTGGTCGGCGCCCTGCTCGTCGTGGTGAGTGCCTCACTGCTGACCAGACGCTTCGTGAGGGCAAAGCGCCCGCCGACGTCGTCTCCACCAGCCCCGCGGACCTATCCCCCGCCGGCAGCGCCGGGTGTTGTCTGCCCGCGCTGCGGCCTGGTCAATGATCCGAGGGCAACCGCCTGCGGCTCCTGCAGGCTCCTGCTGCAAGGCGCACGGCGGCGCCCCGGTCGGGGCTGAATCTCCCGCGCGACACACAGGCGCGGCCTTGCTGCGCTCGGGCGGCGGAGGCACCATGATCGAGGCGGGCAGGGTTCGGCCGA
Source organism: Propionibacteriaceae bacterium (assembly GCA_016717345.1). GTDB lineage: Bacteria > Actinomycetota > Actinomycetes > Propionibacteriales > Propionibacteriaceae > Propionicimonas. Next base: position 80,131 of record JADKFR010000004.1, on the reverse strand, counting down.
GTGGAGGTGCACCATGGCGGAAGGTTCTGAACTGACCACTGCGCGGCGCGAGGCTTCAGCTGGAGCTCGGAGTCGCCGGTCCTGGCAGCTTTCGGTTGACCCCGAGCCCGAGCGCCCCGACTTCTCGCTGGTTCGTCGGCTGATTCTTGGCAGCGCCCTGATGCTGTTCTTGGAGTTGGCGCTGATCCGCTGGCTGGGCTCGAACGTCGTGCACCTGAGCTACTTCTCGAACTTCGTGTTGCTCGGTTCTTTCCTGGGGATCGGACTCGGCTTCCTGATCGCTCGACAAGAACGGTCCGTCCTCCCCCTCGCCCCGGCCATCCTGGCCGTCCTGGTCATCGGCACATTTCTGGCTCCGGTCACGATCGACCGCGCGGGTGACCAGATCATCTACTTCACCTCGTTGAGCACCACCGGGCCGCCCGCCTGGGTGGTGCTGCCGCTGATCTTCATCCTGGTCGCCGCGGTGCTGGCCGGGCCGGCCGAGGTGGTGGGCCGTTGCTTCGCTGAGCTGCGTCCGCTTACCGCCTACCGCTGGGATCTGGTCGGATCACTGATCGGCATCGGCTCGTTCACCGTGATGTCGTTCTTGCAGGCACCGTCGGTGGTGTGGGGCGTGCTCGTGACCGTGGCTTTCGTCGTCCTGATCAAAGGCCGGCAGCGGTACGTCGCCGCGGTGGCGGGGCTGGCGATGACCGTCGTCCTGCTGGTGGAGACCCTGTCCCCCGGCATCTCATGGTCGCCCTACTACAAGATCCATACGCAGGACCGGACGGTGGCCGGCCTCCCGTTGACCGACATCTCGGTGAACGGGGTGCCGCACCAGATCATGCGCCCGGCGTCCCAGCGACTGCTGGAGGAACCGCAGTACGGCTTCCCGTATCAGCGCTCGCCCGCGAATCCGCTCCGGAACGTGCTGATCATCGGCGCCGGCTCTGGATCGGACGTGGCGATCGCCCTGGCCAAGGGCGCCCAGCACGTCGACGCGGTCGACATCGATCCGCGGATCATGCAGATCGGCGTCGAGAAGAACCCGGATCATCCCTACGACGACCCGCGCGTGACCCGCCACGTCAATGACGGACGCGCGTTCCTGGAAGCTTCCGACACCGACTACGACCTGATCCTGTTCGCCCTGCCCGACTCATTGGCCCTCGTGACTGGCGCCTCCCAGATTCGGCTGGAGAGTTTCCTGTTCACCGAGCAGGCACTCACCTCCGCCCGGGAGCATCTGACCGCGGAGGGCGCCTTCTCGATGTACAACTACTACCGCGAGGACTGGCTGATCGATCGATTGGCCGGCACCGTCCAAGCGGCATTCGGTCACTACCCCTGTGTCGACCTGCCTGGCGGCGGGCAGGCTGTCGTCACGGCGGCGCTGGACGAACCCAGCCAATCCTGCGGCGCGGGACATGTCCCGGCCGGCGCGGTCGTCGCCCCAGCCACGGATGACCGCCCATTCCTGTATTACCAGGGCGGGCCCATCCCAGCGCTCTACCTGTGGACCCTGGGCGGCATCCTCCTCATTTCGCTCCTCGCCGTCCGGATCCTCGGTGGACCGTTCCGGACGATGCGCCCGTATGCGGACCTGTTCTTCATGGGGGCGGCCTTCATGCTGCTGGAAACCAAGAACATCGCCACCTTCGCGTTGCTGTTCGGGACCACGTGGCTGGTCAACGCGATGGTGTTTGCCGGGGTGCTGCTGATCGTGCTGGCCGCGGTCGAAACCACCCGACGATTCCGCACGCCGCCGTTGCCGGTAGTGTTCGCCGGCATAGCCGGGTCGCTGGCGGTGTGCTACGTCGTCGAACCGGAGTGGCTGCTGACGTTGGCGTTCGGCCCGCGACTGGTCGCGGCGATCCTGCTGGCCTTTGTGCCGATCTACCTGGCGAACGTGGCCTTCTCCAAACGCTTCGGGGCCTCGGACGACTCCCGTTCCGCGTTCGGACTCAACCTGCTGGGAGCCATGCTGGGCGGCTGCCTGGAGTACCTCGGGTTGCTGACCGGCTATCGGAACCTGCTGGTGATGGTCGCCGTGCTGTACCTGTTCGCGTTCCTGCTAACGCCTCGAACGCGTCGCGGGTAGCTCTGAAGGATTCCACTGCTGGTCGTCCCACCAGCACTGGGCTCGACTCTCCGTCGGGTCGGCGTGCCGGGGCTCCCGGTCGGCAAGGCGGGTTGGCGGGTCACCTCACTGACGCGGAGCGGGCAGTCGCAGTCCCCTTTTGCCGACCGGACCGCCGGCGTTCCGGGACGTCACAGACCGGCCGCCTTGGCGCCATGCTCGGCTTGCTTGCGCGTGAAGCCCTCGAACTCCAGTTGCTTGATCAGGCCGGATCTGGAGAATGCCGTGTATTCGAGGTAATCCTTGGCCTTGATCGCTGCCTGTTCCATCCAGTCCACGTCAATGTGATCGGCGCCGAACGTGGCATCCCTGGAAGAGAAGCCCTCGTACTTCAACTGCTTGATGAGGCCCGAGCGAGAGAAGGCCGTGTAGCCGATGTAATCTTCGGCCTTCCTGACGGCTTGCTCCTGGGAGACGGTCAGGCTGGGGGCCGCTTCCTCGGTCGCTTCCTCGGTCGCTTCCTCGGTCACTTCCTCAGCAGGTTCCTGGGTGGCCTCGACCGTCGAGTCTTGGTGAGCGGGTGTGGCGACGACAGCGGCGGGAGTGGCGGTCTCTCCGCCCTTGCCCTGCACGCTCGCCCAGCCCACGATGGCCACCAGGGCCGCCGCTGGAATGATCACCCGCTTCTTCGCGAACCACGCTTTCTTCGGCTCACTCGCCGCCGGCTGGGGCGGGGGCGCTGTCGGCGCCGGAGGAGGCTGAACGGGGTTCATCCACTGACTTCCGTCCCAATACCTCTGGGTTCCGTCAGGCTGGCCATACCACCCTGCGGGATGCTGTTGCGTCATTCGGTCCTTCGCCCTCCTGCGGAATGTCGCATCCGCCCACAGCAGCGACCATATCTCTATCACCGCGGCCTCAGGGTGCATTGACAAAGCTCAGCTGGCTCCCTGACGCTCAGGGCCGAGGCTGGGGTGAACGCCCTCATTGACACGGTCACGGAGGTCGCGACTACGGGCTGGGGAAGCAGCTACGCCGCTCGCAGGGGTTGAAGCCGCACTGAGGATTGGCGACTCGGATCCCAGCGGCGAAGGTCCGGAGTGCCAAGATGTCGCCCATGAGCCGAACGAACATCCGCGACTTCCACGATGACGATCTCGACGGCATCGTTCGCCTCTACGACGAGATCGGCCACCGGCGCTCGCGCCCGGTCTACGCCTTGTCGGAGGTGATCGCGTCCTGCCGAGAGGACCATGCTGTGGTCGCCGGCAACTGCTCGAGGAACGGCTCGTCACGCCGCTGGCGAGCCCGGACCTCGCTGATCGGTTCGGGGTGATTCCCCCTCGAGCCGTGATGCTCTTCGGCCCTCCAGGCACGGGCAAGACCACCTTCGCCCGAGCCGTGGCCTCCCGGCTCGACTGGCCGTTCGTGGAGCTCTTCCCGTCCCGGCTGTCCGACACCCCGGGCGGCCTGGCAGCCGCGCTGCGCACCAGCTTCGAGGTCGTCGGCCACCTGGAGCACGCCGTGGTCTTCATCGACGAGGTTGAGGAGATCGCCTCGAGGCGGGGCGGGATCCCGCCGTCCCCGACCCAGGGTGTGACCAACGAGTTGCTCAAGCTCGTCGCGGACTTCCGTGACCACTCGGGCCGGCTGCTGATCTGCGCCACCAACTTCGTCCGCGCGCTCGACGCGGCTTTCCTGCGCCACGGGCGGTTCGACTATGTCATCCCAATCGGGCTGCCGGACCCCGAGGCCCGGGCGGCGATCTGGCAGCGCTACATCCCCGCCAGCGTCGTCCCTTCCATCGACCTCGGCGTTCTCGTCGCTGCCAGCGACGGCTTCACGCCCGCTGACATCGAGTACGCCGCCCGCAAGGCCTCGCAGGAGGCTCTCGCCCGGGCTCTCCGGACAGGCGACGAGCCCTCCCCCGGGGAGGAGTTGACGACCAACGACTACCTGGCAGCGCTCGCCGGGACCCGAGCCACCGTCTCGGAGGCCACCGTGGTCGAGTTCCTCGACGACATCACCAAGATCGCGCGGCTCTGACGCCGGCGCCTGTCCGGAGGGTCAGATCCCCGCGCAGGACAGGATCGCCACCACGCCGCCTACCGTTGAGGGTGATGAACGTGCCTGAGAGCTCCCCCGCGCCGGTGCCCCCGCAGCGAAGCCGCTTGCCCACCCTCGGCCGCCGGGGCGGCGGCTGGGTGGCGCTGCAGGTCGTCATCTTCGCCGTCGCCGCCCTGGCCGGCCGGTTCGGGACGCCCTGGCCGCTCGTGGCGACACCCTGGCTCTGGGTGGCGGGAACCGTGGCCTTCCTCGCCGGGGGCTGGTTGCTGGTGGCCGGCGGCGCGGGCCTGGGACGGCAGCTGACGCCGTTTCCCCGACCGCTCCCGAACGGTGAGCTCCGCGAAGACGGCGTCTACGCCCTGGTTCGCCACCCCATCTACGGCGGCGTACTACTCAGCCTGTTGGCCTGGGCGCTGGTCAGCTCGCCGCTGGCCCTGGCGCCGTGGACGCTCGGAGCGTTCTTCTTCGACGCGAAACGCCGCCGTGAGGAGGCCTGGCTGCTGGCCCAATACCCTCACTACGCGCTCTACACCGAGCGCGTCCGTCGAGCTTTCGTCCCCTTTCTCTGGTGACCCCCGCCGGTCGGTTCACACCGGACGGCCTCAGCCATCAAGGACCGCCACAAGCTCGTCCAGGAAAGCCGGCAGGTCCGTTCCCTTGTGGACGAGGCGCTGGACGCTGTCGCGCTCGCTGAACACCTCGACGAGCTGCTCGAACACCGTCTGGAACGCCGCCCGGTCGCTGTCGGAGAAGGCGACCATCACGACCACCAGCACCCGGTTCTCCCCCCACGGGATGGGCCGGTCGGACATGCCCACGGCGATCGCCGTCCGGGTTGCCGTCATGCTCAGCGCATGCGGCACGGCCAGCGACTCGGTGAACGCGGTGGACGACATCCGCTCCCGTTCGACGCTGCGCTCCACGTAGCTGTCGTCGATGACACCCTCGGTCACCAGCAGCGCGCCCAGCCGGCGGATGATGGCCTCCTCGCCCGAGGCCGCGTCGAGATCCCGGACGAACGATCGCCGGGCGAAGTACTTCTCCAGTTCGGTGCGCAACCGTGCCAGCCGACGGGACCTCCGGACCCGCATCGCTGCCGCGTGCACCCGCTCGACGTCGGCGTCGGTGAGGAACAGCGGAATCGTGATGATCCGGTCGCTGTGCCGGGGTGGCGCAATCGTGGTGAGGATGAGGTCCGAGTCCAGGGCCGCCCAGTCGGGGTCCGCCCGCGTCACCACCCTCACCACCTGGATCGCCTGGCCGAGCGAGCGGTCCACGCTGGAGCGCAGCAGGCTATCCAGGTCGTGATAGCCCGGACAGACGATCGTCGCCGTCGGCGGCGCATCGTCCGTGCGGTTACGCTCCAGCCTGGCGCCCACGTGGATGGCGATGTAGGCGATCTCCTCGTCCACCAGGGGAATCCCCAGCCGCTCCTGCAAGGTGTTGGCGATGTACACCGCGACCTCGAAGATCATCGGATACGACGCCTTCAGGGTGCGGGTCAGCGGATTGCGTGACCACGCCGCCCCGACAACGCGTTCGGAAAGGTTCTGGACGTGCAGGATCAGGCGCCAGGTGAAGTCGTCCCCGGAAAGGTCGATCAGGAATTCCGCGGCGGCAGCGGCGCAGGCGTCCAGCACGGCCTGCTCGACAACGGGGGACACCCGCTGCCTGGCGAGCTCCCGAACCGAATCCAGGCGGGGAGCCGCGACTCGGCTAAGGACCACGGTGGTGAGGAACTCCCGGTCGCCGCCGCCGAACCGGATGCCGAAGTGGCGCAACGCCAACTCGTCCAGCACCTCGCCCACGGCCACCTCGTCATCGCGGAGGTGACCACTACCCATGGCCAGCGGGCGACCGCGGGCGATCCGGTCGGCCGCGATCGCGACGTGCATCAGCACGTCGGCGATCGCGTACTCGTTCACGAAGTAGCCCAGGCCACCCAGGGCCTCCACCAGGTCGTTCTTGAACCGGCCATACGCCTCGGCGCCCACTGCCCCCTCGCCCAGGACCCGCATCAGCGCTGGGAAGTCGAGAGACTCCATGTCGGCCTGGTCGTGCACCAACCGGCTGAACAGCCGGCGCTGCGCCATCTCTGTGCCCTGCAGCCAGACCTGCGACCCCTGCCGTTCAAGGGTGAGGCCACTACCGCCCAGAAGGCCGCGCACCCGGGCGAGGTCGCCCTCGATGGTGGCGGAGCTGACGAAGATCTCGTCCGCGGTGTTGTGGACGTCCAGCGGTTGCTCGGATTCGAGCAACCGCCGCACCAACTGGTGCAGCCGGTCACGTGGGCTGCCCGGCTCGACCGAGCCCTCGCGGAGCGCGGCGCGGGCGGCCGCGGCGGCACGGTAGCCCTGCGCCCCCGACTCCACCACGACCCCATCAGGGATCCTGGCGTTCAGGGCAGCCACGTAGCTGCGGACGGACCGGGGGGTCACCCCCAGGAAGTCGGCAAGAGAGGCAGCGGTCACCCAGTCCTCGACCCTCACCAGGTGGGTGAGGAGCCTGTTCTGTCGTGACCTCGACACGTTCCGACCTCCTCAGTCGAGAGCCCCGGCGTCACGCGGGACCCTGCGTGCTGCACCACAGTCAAGCATGTCCGGGGTTGGGACAGGCACCTCCCGCCACCCTTCCTTCCGCCCCCGCGGAAAATGCTCTGGTTGAGGCCGAGGGCGGCGGCTGCGCATCATTGGGGCCGAGGAGGACACACGATGAGGATTCTGGTGGTGTGCGGCGCGGGGGCATCGAGCACGTTCGTCGCCCAGCGCATCAACGGCGCGGCACGGCGGCGGAACCGGGCGTACACCGCGACCGCAACCGACGAGCGACGGCTGCCGGAGGCAGTGGACTCCAGCGACCTGATCCTTCTGGGCCCTCACCTGGCTCCTCGCTTCGAGTCGATCAGGGATCTTGCCGCCCCGCACGGCGTCGGCGTGCTCCTCCTGGACGCTGACGTCTTCTCCGACCTCGACGGCACCAGGACGCTGGCCGATCGAGACGGCGGTTCGCGACACCACGCCGTGGCCGCCGGCCGACCACCAACTGACTACCCTCCCCGGGGCCGCACCGACGCGGCAACTCCCGAGCTGTTTCAACGAGAGGAATAATCACCATGAGCACAATCACCACCTCCGCACCCCCGAAGGGGGGCGCACGGGTAGCCGTCCAAAAGTTCGGTACCTTCTTGTCCGGCATGATTATGCCGAACATTCCGGCGCTGATCGCGTGGGGCATCTTTACGATGTTCTTTATTTCTGCGGGTTTCACGCCGAATGCTGATCTTTCGTCGATCGTCGGCCCGATGATTCATTACCTGTTGCCGATCCTGATTGCGTATACCGGTGGTCATATGGTGTATGGGGTTCGGGGTGCGGTGGTGGCGTCGATCGCGACGTTCGGTGCGATTGCCGGGTCGGATGTGTTGATTGCTCAGTTCAATGCGACCCAGCCGGAGGATAACCAGCTCGGTCAGATCCATATGTTCATCGGTGCGATGATCATGGCGCCGTTGGCCGCGTACAGCATGAAGTGGCTGGACGGTTTGTGGGAGAACAAGGTCAAGGCCGGCTTGGAGATGCTGGTGAACATGTTCTCGGCGGGGATTTGGGCGTTCGTGATGGCGATTGTCGGGTTCTACCCGATCGCGGCGTTGGTGAACGGTGTGATGTCGATCCTGAGTAACGCGGTGAACTGGCTGGTCGCGAACAACCTGCTGCCGTTGACGAGCATCATCATCGAGCCGGCGAAGGTGTTCTTCCTGAACAACGCGATCAACCATGGGGTGTTGACGCCGTTGGGTCTGGCGCGGCGGCGTCGCCGGGTACGGGAACCGGTCGATCCTGTTCCTGTTGGAGGCCAACCCGGTCCGGGTGTGGGGTTGTTGCTGGCGTTCACGTTCTTTGGGATCAGCGCGGAAGGCGTCGGCTCCGGGTGCGGCGTTCATCCATTTCGTGGGTGGTATCCGAGGTGTACTTCCCCTACGCGTTGATGAAGCCGATCCTGATCCTGGCGCTGATCGGTGGCGGGATGACGGGTGTTGCGACGAACATGGTGTTGGGTGGGGCGCTGCGCGCCCGGCGGCTCCGGGCAGCATCCTGGCGGTCCTCGCGCAAACGGCACCGGGTGCCTAGTTCGCAGTGCTCTTGTCGCTGGTCCTGTCCGCGACGGTCACGTTCGTGATCGCTGCGGTCATCCTGCGGGCTTCCCGCAAGAGTGATCTGGCGGCTGAAGCTCTGGGTACCCACCGGTTCGAGAGTGCGATCAACCAGACCGAAGCGAACAAGGGCAAGGCCTCTGGTGCCCTGGCAGGCCTGGGGCGACGCCAGCGACCTGGCCAGCCACACCGGCCCGATCCGCAACATCGTGTTCGCCTGCGACGCCGGCATGGGCTCCTCCGCCATGGGCGCCTCCGTCCTCCGCAACAAGATCAAGAAGGCCGGGATCGAGGACGTCACCGTGGTCAACAAGGCCATCGCCAACCTCGACCCCAGCGCTGACCTGGTGATCACCCAGGCACAGCTCACCGACCGGGCTCGGCATCAGGCGCCGGACGCGGTCCACGTCTCGGTGGACAACTTCTTGAACTCCCCCAAGTACGACGAAGTTGTCGACATGGTCTCCACCCAGGCCGCCGGGAAGCATTGATCCCGCGGGCGGTAGGGCCCTCACCGGGCCCTACCGCACCTCGCCACAGAAAGGCAGTCCATGGAAGCCAACCAGGTCATCTCGCTTGACAGGGTGCGCATCCACCCGGGAGCCGCCACCCGCGATCAGGCGTTGCAGGAGGCCACAGACCTCCTGGTGGCCGCTGGGGCGGTGACTCCCGCCTATTACGAGGCGATGCAGGATCGCGAGCGGACCGTGTCGACGTTCATGGGGAACGAGCTGTCGATCCCCCACGGCACGAATGAGACGTTGGACACCGTGCTGGGCACAGCCCTCACCTTCGTCCGCTACGACGGCGGCGTGGACTGGGACGGCCAGCGGGTGAGGTTCGTCGTCGGCATCGCCGGCAAGGGGGGTGAACACCTGGGGATCCTCTCCCAGATCGCGCTCCTGTTCTCAGAGGACTCCGAGGTGGAGAAGCTCAGGGCGGCTGAGACCCCCGAGCAGCTGTTCTCCCTTCTGGTCGCACCGAGCGCCGAGTAACGCTCGCCCGGCGCGGTCAGAGGTCGTTGCCGGCGTAGGACATGTTGAAGCTCTTGTTGGCCAGCGGGAAGTCCGGGACGATCGTGTCCGCGAGGGCGATCCCGAGGGCAGGCCAGGTACTGAATGACGGGTCGACGACCTTCACCCGGGTCAGCACCTGGTCCGCGCCCACTTCGACGCGGTGCACCAGCGTCCCTCGCCACGCTTCCACCACACCCAGCCCGGCCCCCTGGGCGAACGGCACAGCGACGGGAGCGGACGGATCGAGGGCCGCGATCCTCGCCGCGAGGTCGGCAACCAGGCGCGCTGAGACGTCCACCTCACCGGCCCGGACGTCGAACCGGGCCCGGACGTCTCCGTCCTGCCTCGACACGACCCGGAAGCCGGCACCGAGGTCGACAAAGGGATGCTCGGCGCGCGCGTCCATGCCCAGCCCGGACGCGCGGGCCACATAGCCAAGGACCCCCATCTGCCTGGCGTGGGACTGCGGAAGGATCGCGGTGGTGTTCAGCCGGTTGGCGACCATCGGGTTGTCCGTGGAGATGCGGACAAGTTCGGCAGCCTGATCGGCCACCGAGGCGATCAGGGCGAGGTCCGGTGCGGCCAGCAGGTCAGCGCCGCCGATCCGAATCGCACCACGCAACAGCCGGTGACCGGTGAGCCGGGCGTTGTGCCGCAGCAGGGTTTCCCGCAGCCGTCCCGCATGCTGGTTCACGATGCCGAACCCGACGTCGTTGACGATCGCACCCAGATCGTTGATGTGGTTGTACAGGCGTTCGCACTCCAACAGGAGCGCCCGCACGAGCCGGTCCCGCTCCGGGACGGCGATGGCCAGCGCATCCTCGACGGCCATGACGTAGGCCAGACTGTGGCCGACGGCGGTGTCGCCGCTGATCCGTTCGGCGAGGGCGATCCCGTCCGCCACCGGACGGCCCTCGAACAGCTTTTCGACGCCACGATGGACGAAGTAGAGCCGCTGGTACATCCGCACGATCGTCTCCCCCACTACCGAGAACCGGAAGTGCCCGGGCTCGATCAGGCCGGCGTGCACCGGTCCGACGGGGATCTCGTAAACCCCCTTCCCGGTCACTTCGGCGAACGGGAATCCGCCGGCGGCGCCGAAGTCGGGGTGTGGGTCGGCCTCGGCAAGCATCGGGTGGTAACTGACGGGCCAGTGTCCGTGTCTTACGAGGCGGTACGGCTGGGGGTGGTCCCGCGGGACGATCCCGTAGAGGTCACGCATCTCGCGTTCGAACCGGCCCGCGGTGAAGGAGACTCCGGCGAGCGTGGGCAGCCAGGCATCCGTACCCGGAACCTCGACAACCACCTCGACCCGCTCCCCCGCTGAGCCAAGGAGGACGTGAACGACCCGGAAGCAGGCATCGTCCCCGGCCCGGCGGTCCTCGTGGGCAGCGACCAGGGCGAGCCGGAGACCTCGCTGAAGTTGGGCGGCGATCACATCGATCAGATCATCCCGGCTTGTCAGGATGACCTCGGGTGGGGCGAGGCGGCTCATCGGACACCGCCCAGGGCTGCGACGGCAGCGATCAGCGGGCCTGTCAGCGGCCAGGCGGCGAAGCCCACCACGGCGCTGGCCCCCAGGGCCAGGACGATCGGAACCTGACGGAACCGCGCGGGCTGGTCGGGAGGGGCGGGCGACGTCCGGGCGGCGTCCAGATCGGGCTGGGCGCCAACGGTCATCCCCAACGAGTGGCGGGCGATCCCGGCGAACACCACCAGCAGGAGGGCGCAGGCGAGCCCCATCTGCCAGCCCAGGCCGCGCTGGAAGCCGGCGACGATGATGGCGACCTCGGTGAAGAAGGTGACGAACGGAGGGAACCCCAGGAGCGCCGCCGCGCCGAGCAGGAACGGCCCGCCCAGGTCGGGGCGCCGCCGCAACAGGTTCCGCACGTCCGCGATCTGGTGGCTGCCGGTGAACCCGAGGATCCTCCCGGCCAGCACGAACATCGAGGACTTGACCAGACCGTGGCCGAGCATGTGCAGGAGCACCGCCGCGATCGCCAGGGGCCCGCCTGCCGCAGCTCCCAACGCCAGCAGCCCCATGTGTTCGATGCTGCTGTAGGCCAACAGTCGCTTGAAGTCCTTCTGGGTGATCACCAGCCCTGCCGTCACGGCCAACGACAGCAGCCCCGCCGTGACCAGCACCCCCCGCATCAACTCCGGACCGACCGCGGCATCGGCGATGGCCTGAACCCGCAGGATGGCGTAGAAGGCCACCGACAACAGCACGCCCGACATCAGGCCGCTGACCGTTGCCGGTGCCTGGCTGTGCGCGTCCGGGAGCCAGGAATGGGTCGGCGCCAGCCCTGCCTTGGTGCCGAAGCCGAGGACCGCCAGGGCGGCTCCGGCGCGAACCAGCGACGGGTCGAGGCCACCGGCATGGGCCAGCAGGACGACCCAGGACAGCGACGGCTCCCCGCTCGTCCGGCTGGCGGCGGAGATCAGGACGATGCCCAGGAAGGCGATCGCGACGCCCATCGAGCCGAGCACCACGTACTTCCAGGCGGCTTCAAGGGCGCCGTGACCACCGCGAGACCCGACCAGGAAGGCCGTGGTGATCGTGGTCAGTTCGATCGCCACCCACATCAGGCCGATGTTGTCGGCGACCACCGCGAGGGTCATGGCGGCCAGGAACAGGCACAACAAGGTGGCAAACGTCCCGATGTTCCGGCTGCGACCGGTTCGATGCGGGATCCCGCCCCACAGGGCAACCACCGCCACCGCCCCGACGACGGTCAGCATCCAGGCGCTGAGGGCGTCCACCCGCAGGAGTCCGGCCCCCGTCGTGAGCGGTCCGTCGGAGCCGACCGCGAGGATCAGCCCCACGCCCACGCCAAGCAGGACGCCCGCAGCGCTGACCGGCAGCCAGAGCGTCCACGAGCTGCGCTGTCGCAGGCTGCTGACCAGAGCCAGCGACAGCGGAAGGATGAGTGGGATCCAGATCAGGGCGGCCATCAGTCGTGCAACTCCCTGAGTTCGGAAATGTCGATGTGGCCCTCTTCAGCCTGCATCCGGACCACCAGCGCGCCGAGGATCAGGACGACCAGCAGCACGTCCAGCGTCGCGCCGAGCTCGACCACCAGCGGCAGGCCACCCGACGTCAGGGACGAGATGGCGGCGATGCCGTTGTCGAGCATCAGGAACCCGACCAACTGGGTGATCGCCGAGCCGCGGATCAACAACTGCCAGAACCCGAGCAGCACCAGCGAGACACCGACCGGCACGGCGCGGGTGGCGGGGTCGGTGGTGTCGCCCAGGATCGGCCCGCTCACCGCGTAGGCAAGCAGGGTGAGCCCGGCGGCGCCGATCAGTTCGACGGCCGGCCTCAACCGGGCCGAGCGCTCCCGGGTCACCCCGATCAGTCGTGCGGAGCGCAACATCACCCACGGCATGACCAGGGCCTTCACGACGAACAGGAGGCCGGCCACCAGGGGTGCCGCGGCCTCCCCGGCCTGAACGCCCACCGTCAGCACCAATCCGGCCAGGGCCGTCCCCTGGATCACCAGCAGCCCGATCGCCCTGACGGTGGAGCGGCCCCAGACCTGGAGGACGGCGGTGAGCAGCAGCAGGCCGGTCGTCGTCGCCAGCAGTTGCTGGTACAGCTCGCTCGACATCCACGCACTCCCTTCTAGAACACGAGGTAGGAGGCGCTGACCGACAGGAACGCCATGACGAAGGAGCCAGCCAGCAATTCCGGGACGCGGAAGAGTCGAAGCTTGGCGATGAACACCTCGGCTGCGGCCAACGCCGCGCCGAGGACCAGCAGCTTGACGGTGATCGCGGCGACGCCCACCAGCAGGCTGAGGGGAGCTGCATCCTGCCCGACGCCCCAGGGCAGAGCCAAGTTGGCCACCACACCGAGGAGTGCTGTCAGCCGCAGCCAGGAGCCGAGCTCAAGCCAGCCCAGGTCGCGGCCTCCGCTCTCCAGGATCATCGCTTCGTGGATCATCGTCAGCTCCAGGTGCGTGGAGGGGTTGTCCACCGGGAGCCGTCCGGTCTCGGCGATCACGACGACCACAAGGGCGAAGATGGCCAGCAGGCTGACCGGGTTGAGTAGCGAAGCCGAATCGGCGAGTCGGGCCTGCACGATCGCGGCCAGCGCCGACGTTCCGGCCGGGACGCTCAGGGCGTAGATGCTCAGCAGCACGGTCGGTTCGACCAGGGCGGCGATCACCATGTGCCGGCTGGAGCCCATGCCGCCGAAGGCCGTTCCAGACTCCAGGCCGAGCAGGGCCAGTGCCACCGTCCCGAGCAGCAGAACACCGACGACGACGAACAGGTCTCCCGGAACGCCAGGCAGAGCCACCGTGCTGACCAGGGGGATCAGTGCGCACAGCATCAGGCTCGAGGCCATCAGCAGGATCGGGGCGAGTGTCAGCACCGGGGTCGACCCGGGTGCTCGGGTGGGCTGCTTGGACAGGAGCTTGCGCAGATCGCGCCAAGGCTGCCAGACCCCGCCGCCGACTCGGCCCTCCAACCGGGCGCGGGTCGTCCGCATCACGCCGATCAACACCGGGGTGAGCGTGACAGCCAACGCCAGGTGGATCACGATGACCGCGAGGGATTCGATCGTCATAGCGCCACCACCACCAGCACGAGCACGAGCGCGGCGAACGAAAAGCCGACGTAGCGGTGGATGCTCCCGTTCTGGACCGTCCGGGCAAGGTCTCCGATCCGGGCAGCCAGACGGGTCGCCGGCTGGTAGAGGCGATGCTCGATCACATCCCCGGTCTCCTGGGTGTAGGTCATCTGTTCCACGAGCAACGGCGACTGGTCATGGTGCACCACGTCCACGACGTGGCTCGCCTGCAGCGAACCGCGGAAGACCCGCACCAGCGGCTCGGAGTAGCTGGTGGCGTTGTACTCCATCCGCGGGCTGGTCCGCTCGCCGCCGCAGCCCCAGGCCAGCGTCACGTCGCGCCGGGGGTGCCGACGGGCCAGAACCGCATTCACCGCTACCAGGGGTACCAGGACCGCCACGGCGAGCAGCGTCAGCGCGACCGGGTGGAGCACCACCCCCACCGCCTCCAGCGAGAGTCCGGTGACCCCGAACGTGGCCACTCCTCCCGCTGAGACCGCGCCTGCCAAGGCCTGGGTGAGCGGACCGGGGGCCAGCCCGAGCCCCACCACGAGCACAGCGCCGAGGACCAAAGCCGAACGCATCGCCGGGCCGGCCTCGTGAGCCTGCGCTGCCGCCGGCGTGCGGGGACGGGCGAGGAAGCCGATCCCATACGCCTTGACGAAGGTGAGCAGCCCGAGGCCGATGGTGAGGGCGACGATGCCCATCGTGATCGGGATGACGATGGCCAGCAACCGGTCCGCCTGCGCGCCCACGTGGATCAGAGCCTGCAGCAACACCCACTCGGCCACGAACCCCCCGGTCACCGGCAGCGCGGCAGCGCCGAGCGCCCCCACACCGAAGGCCCCCGACGTCCACGGCATTCGGGCAGCCAGTCCGCCGAGCAGGTCGAGGTCGCGCTCCCCCGTCGCCTGCAGCACGGAGCCGGCACCGAGGAACAGGACGGATTTGAACGCCGCGTGACTGACGGCCAGCAACAGGGCTGCGACCAGGGCGACATCAGCCACGGCGGGCTGGCCCGAATCGCGCAGGAGCAGCCCCACACCGATGGCGGTCGTGATCAGGCCCAGGTTCTCGGTGGTCGAGTAGGCGAGCAGCTGTTTGAGGTCCGCTTGGACCGAAGCCTGGAGGATGCCGTACAACGCCGACACGGTGCCGAGCGCGATCAGGACGATCGACCACCAGCGTGGCCCCGTCGGCAGGAGCCGGAGTGTGAGCAACAGCAGACCGTAGACACCCATCTTCACCATCGCTGCCGACATCGCCGCGGACATGTGGCTGGGCGCCTCCGGGTGAGCCCGTGGGAGCCAGACGTGCACCGGAACCAGGCCTGCCTTGGTGGCGAACCCGGCGACCAGCAGGACGAAAGCCGTCGTGGCGGGCGTCCCCGTCAGGGCCGCCCCCGAGATGGAGGCCCAAGAGGTGCCGCCCGACGCCGCGGCCAGGACGCCGAAGCCCGCCAGCAGGAAGAGGAAGCTCAGGTGGGTCATCACCGAATACCAGACCGTCGAGCGCCGCACCGGCTCGCGGCTGGCATGGTCTGCCAACAGCAGCGCCGTGGAGCCGCCGGCCATCAACTCCCAGGCAAGCAGGAACGTGATCGCATCGGTGGCCGCCGGCACGAGTTGCATCCCGACGGCGAAGACGGAGAACGCCGTCCAGCCCGTGCGCGACGCCGCCGGACCGTGCGCGTAGCCGATCCCGAAGAGGGCTGCCAGAGCTACCACCACCCCGGCCAGGGCCATGAAGAGCCCGCCCAACCGGTCCGGGGCCAGCACCAGGGGCTCCAGCGGCGCCGCCAACGGCAGCACGACCGGAATCTGCAGGCCAACTCCCACCGCACCGACGAGGGCGGCACTCCCGGTGACGGCCGCCGCGATCCCGGCGAGCACAACGACGCTGCCGGTCAGCACGCTCCGCAGACGGGCCGGAGCGGCGACGGCGACCAGAACGGCCAGCGCTCCGAGCAGCAGTTGGGCGATCAGGCCGGCGTCCACCAGGTGGGTCGGGACCTCCAGGGCCGTCATCGGCCGGTCACCGCTCTCAGGGCAGCGATGATGGCGCCGGGTGGCGGCGGGCAGCCGGGGATGTGAACGTCCACGTCGACGATGTCGTCCACCGACCCGGCCACGGCATAGGAGTTGACGAACTCCCCGCAGCCTCGGGTGCAATCTCCGATCGACACCACCACGCGCGGGTGGGGGGTGGCGTCCACGGTGTTGAGCAGCGGCTCGGCCATGTTCTGGGTGACCACGCCGGTGACGGCCACCACGTCGGCGTGCCGCGGTGACGCGACCAGCCTGGCGCCGATCCGCTCGGCGTCGTAGACGGGGCCGAAGGCTGCCCCCAGCTCAAGCTCGCACCCGTTGCAGGAGCCGGCGTCCACGTGCCGCACCTGGACGCTGCCCCGCAGCGTCCGCGGCGCCACGAACCCGTCGCGTAGCTGCAGCCCGTAGTCACCCCGGTCGAGCGGCTCCGCCACCCGACCGGTCCTGGCGATCAGCTTCAGCAGGCGGGCAGTGGTCATTCGTCCGCGCTTTCGGCGCCGGTCTCTTCGTCCAGGTCGGCCTGCAGTTGGGCCTGGTCGGCCAGCAGCACGCCCAGGGTGGTCCGAGCGGCCGCCAGAAGTTCGCCGATCGACGGGATCATCAGGGAGTAGCGGACCTCGCCACCGAGCCGGCGCTGCCGCACGATTCCCGCCTGGCGGAGCACCGCGAGCTGCTGGGAGAGCGTGCTGGGCTCGACCTCCAGGCTGGCGAGCAACTCATGGACCGCGTGTTCGCGTTCGCACAGCAGTTCAAGCACCCGGATCCGGACGGGATGCCCGAGAGTCCGGAAGAGCTGCGCCTTCGCTTCATGACGCGGGACGGGCACGGAGGACTCCTCGACTTGATGATTTCCGAACATACGGTACATCAAATATCGCAAGCTGGGGCTGGTGTTCTGGGGTGATCGCGGACGCCCCGACGGCCGCAGAGGAGCGTAGAATTCCTGCCAGAGATCTTCATCGGAGGCCGTCATGGTCAAGCGAGTTCTCATTGATGTGGTGATCGGTGCCGCTCTGGCGTTCGGTTCCCAGATCCTGTTGTACGTCTCGTATCTGATCGGCTTGGCCGTCGGTCTTTCACTCCCCTACGAGTCGGCCCCGGCTGACCCAGGCGCCCATCCCGAGTGGCTGACGCAGATCAACCTCATGTTCTCCGTCTCCGCGCTGTTGGTGTTGCTGCTCGCCTTCGCTGTCGCGTGGCTCCTGAACATCCGCGGCGCTGCCGAAGGCGTTCGCCGAGGGGCGATCTGGGCGGCGGTGGTAGTCCTGTGGACCGTCGCCGTCGGGGCCGTCAACGGCACCCTGGCCATGCTCACCGTGTCGGGCGTGTGGGCCTACTTCGCGGCCTTCCTGATCGGCCCGATCCTGGCCGGCCTGCTGCACCGCGGCCGCACGACCGAGGGGTGATTTGCCTGAATCGAACGCTGTTCCCACGGAAAGGACGTCTGCATGATCCGCTATGAACTGCCCCGCACCGAGGACCTGATCCGTCTGGGCCGTCCGCGCCCGAACGGATTGTCGATCTACCTGCCGACCGCCCCGACACCCGCTGGTCGTGACCTTGCCTTCGCCACCGCCAAGAGTGCCGTGGACGAGGCCGTCCGTAAGCTGCGGGACACCGGCCGGAGCCCCGCGATCCAGGAGGCGCTGCGCGGCCAGTGGACGGCCGTCGCCGCCGACGATCGGATTTGGAGCAATCTCGCAGCCTCGCTGGTGATCTTCCTCGCCCCCGATTTCGCGGAGGAGTACGTGCTGCCCAACGATCTGGAGCCGCGCGTCCATGTGGGCGACTACTTCGACCTCAACCAGCTTGTGCGAACGGTCACCCTTCCGCAGCGGGCCTTCGCTGTGACCCTTTCGAGCAACGGCTGGAACCTCTGGGAGGCCACGGCGACGACCCGGGCAACCGAGCTGGAGTTGGTCGGCGAGCACGCCGAGGACGTAGCCGAGGCCACCCACCGTTCCACCATCCGCGGACGCCAACTCTTCCGCCGCCTCGGCGGCGACGAGGGGCACAAGGTTCTCCTGGAGCGCTACGCCCAGGTGGTGGCCGAGGCCGTGCGCACCGAGCTCGTTCGGCTGGATCCGAAAGCCGCCGTTCCCCTGTTCGTCTTCGCCACCGAGCCCTGCTCAGCCTGCTCCGGGCGCAACAGCTGCCGTGGGTCGAGGTGCCCGTGCCGGGCGCACCGGATGAGTTGCGTCCCGACCAGATCGACGCCGCCATCCGGGCGCGGATCGGGACGTTCACCAATGCCGCGCTGAGTGCGGAGGCCGACCGGATCGGGAATCACTTCGCCTCCGGACTGGCGGTCACCGACATCGCCCAGCTCGCCCGGGCTGCGGTGTCAGGGGCGGTCGGGAAGCTCTTCTACGCCATGTCCGCAGACGCCAAGGGCTTCCTGGACGACTCCGACGGTGCCATCAGCTACGACCCAGAGAACGGCTACGACCTGCTCTCGCGGATCGCGGTCCACGTCCTCAGCAACGGCGGCGAGGTGGTTGCAGTCCGCCCCGAGGAAGTCAAAGCCCAGATCTGGAATGGAAAGGTCTTGGCCGAACTGCGGCACCCCATGGCCTGAATCGCGTCCGGGCTTCTGTCCGAGGCGTCCCTGCGATAGCTTGCTCGCAGTTCTCAGGGGGACGTGTGACTGGTGATGAGCAGCGGGCGGCGCCCTCGGACGGCTTCGGCGTCATCGCACGGCTGTCGGTACTCGCGATGGTGGTGGGCCTCCTTGCCGGCGCTGGTGCGTCCGCTTTCGTCGCCGTCCAACACCACCTCACTCACTTCCTCTGGGTTGGCGTCCCCGAAGCCCTGGGCCTGGAGGCCGCCCCCTGGTGGCTGGTGCTCACCCTGCCGGTGGTGGGCGGTGCATTGACCTGGGGCGCGATGCAGTTGCCTGGCCACGGCGGGCACAGTCCCCTGGACGGCCTGCGGCTCGATATCGGCCCCCACCAGGTGGCCTCCGTTCTGCTGGCCGCGCTGGCCAGCCTGAGCTTTGGTGCCGTCCTCGGGCCCGAGGCTCCCTTGGTCGCCATCGGCACGGCAGTCGGTGCGGCGGTGCTTCGCTCGCCGCAGCATCCTGCCCGCCAGGTGATGATGATCGTCGGGGCGATGGCCGGCGCCGGCGCTGTTCTGGGCAACCCGCTGGTCACCACCATCCTGCTGCTGGAGTTGGCGCTTGTCGGCGGGGCCCAGGTGGCCAGACCCGCCGTCCTGCTGCCCTCGCTCGTGGGTCTGGGCAGTGGCTACCTCCTGCAGGTCGGCGTGGGCCCCTGGACCGGCCTGGGAGATGTCCAGCTGAGCATCAAGACCCTCCCGGTTTACGAGAACGTCCGACTGGGGGATCTCCTGTTCGGCCTGGTGCTGGCCGTCGTGGTCGCGCTGGTCGCCTTCCTGGCCCAACGCGCCGCCGGTGCACTTGCTCGTGCCGGACGGAAGCTCCCCCTGCTGCTGCTGCTGGCGGCCGGGCTCGTGACCGGCCTGGCCGCTGTCCTCGTGACGTTGGTCACAGGCCAGTCGTCAACACTGGTGGTGTTCGCAGGGCAGACGTCCATGTCCGCCTATCTCGCACTGCCGACGCTCGGCGTGGCCGCGGTCGTCCTGGTGGGCAAATTCGTCGCCTACGTCGCCTGCTTGGGCAGCGGCTTCAAGGGCGGCTCGCTGTTCCCGGCGATAGCATTGGGCACGATCCTGGCCTCGATGGGTGGGCTCGTGCTGGGTCAGGAAGCCGTCCCTGCGCTGGCGGCCACCGCGATTGCCGCCGCCATTGCGGGAGGGATGCGGCTGCCCTTCACGGGCGCGCTGCTCGGGGTGTTGCTGACCATCTCCGCCGGCCCGGCGATCACCGTCCCGGCGATCCTCGGCGCCGTGGTGGGAATGCTCACCAGGCTCGCGGCCGACCAGGGCTTCGCTCAGCCGGAGCCCGCTGTCGCCGGCTAAGAGACGGTGAGAGCGCCCGCGCCGTCACGATCTGCGCAGCAGCAACCGCGCCATGGCCGCCAGCAAGGCCGGGTCCTCGCTGTGTCCGGTCACCTGATCGAGCACAGCCATGGTGGGACGCGCGGCGTGGACCACCGCAGAACCGAGATCGCCCGCCGACACGTACCATCCGAGGCGTTCGAAGAGTTCGCCGGCCTGCCGGCGCGCCTGCCAAAAGTCCTCTCCTGCCGCGGTGAAGAGCAGCCCCAGCATTCCAGCGTCCCGCTCGTAGACCCGTCCGAGCGGCAACCGAGCCTGGAGATGGGCGAGCAACCCGCGAGGGTTGTCGGTCAGCTTCTGGCCGAGCTTCGTGACACTCAGCCGTCCGTTGGCCTTGCGTACCAGCCCGAGGGCCGTCGCCGACTCCCGCAGCGTGAGGACCGGGAGAGTCTGATTCTCACGGTTCCCCTTTCCGTACCAGTCCGACTCCATGCCCAGCTCGCGGTAGAGCGAATCCACGATTCGGGGCGGAAGGTAGCCGGCCGCGGTCAACGTGATGCCCGCTCCGACCGTCCTCAGCAGCCCCTGGAAGCGCAGGACGGCACGAGCCAGCAGCTCATCGTCGGGCTCGACCCAGTCCGCGACAGCCCGCTTGACCAGCCCAGCCAGGTCGGTGAACATCCCACCACCGCCCCGATGCAGCAGGTTCTCAAGCTCGGGATGCCACCGCTCCAGCGGCGGGACGGGGCCCTCCCGCAGCAGGTGATTCACCGCGGCAACATCGAAAGCCGACGGATCGAACCCAGCGGGCAGCCATTCCAACTTCTGGACCATCCAGTCGGCATCGTCAGGCTCCACGTTGCCGACGAGCGCAGCCAGCACCTCCTCGTAGCCGGGCATCCCCCCGACGTCTTCAGGCGGGCAGGCTCGGCGTCCCGTCAGGCAGGTGGCGGGCGGATCGCCCTCCACCCACGGCTCGATCTGCTGCAGCTCCAGGGTGTGTTGCCACCCGTCGCCGAAGTCGTACTCGTAGAACAGCCGATGCCCGGGCCGGGCGAGTACCTCGTCGAGGCGAACCGCGGACTCCAGGATTCCGTCGGTTTCGCCCTCGTCCAGATCGAACGGCGTCAGGAACGGCGCCACCTGGAAGTCGTTGGTGTAGGGACCCATCTGGAAGCGGTGCAGGTGCGAATCGGTCCACCCCATCGCGATCTGGAGAATGTCGTGAACCTGGTTGAGAGTGAGGTCACTGGCGATGCGAAGCCTTCGCCAGATCGGCGGGTCGGCCTCGTTCAGGTCGAGCCGCAGGACGTAGCCGGCAGGCTCCGGTCTGCTCTCGAACAGGGGCGGTTGGTCGAAGCCCCCCGGCTCGCGATCAAACACCCCGAAGGAGCCAGGGCCCGTCATCCCTCGCAGGGCCGTCAGCGGGTCTCCAGCGCCCACGCCCCCTGCCGCGATCCGCTCAGTCAGGTCCCGCACCACAGCTGCCTGCGCCGACTCCGCCTCCACGTCCGAGTTCGTGGGTGACAGGCGACCTCGGCGGCCGGTCGGGAAGGGGATCACATTGTCGTCAGCGCCCACGGCAGACTCCTTCGGTGGAGGCGCGCCAGGCCGGCCGACGCCGCATCGATCATGGCACCGGCGGCCCTCCAGGTGGTGAGGTGTCCGCCGCGCACGCCACTGCGGGCGTGAGCGGGTGCCAGAAGGAAGCCGGCTGAACAATGGGCTTCGTCGGAGACTCCGCCGCAGTCACCCAGCCCGTCGTCGGGCGCGGTTGGCGCAGGCTTTGGTGCACCAGGCGCGCCTGGTAGGAGGCTAGCTGGCAGCCAGTTGAGCGCCCAGCAGGTCGCCCTCGAGTAATGCGGAGCGGGTGGTTCGTTCGACCGGCGACCCTTGGCCGTCGAAGGAGACCCCGGTGATGGTGAAGACCATGTCATTGACGTGGAGGCCAAGCGCGGTGCGCTCAGCGACATCAGCCGGTCGTCGGTTGAAGGTGCGGCGTTCGCTGGCGATTGAGTGTCCGGCTTCCCGCAGGGCCCTGGCGAACGGGGTCACCGCGAGATCCTGGCGTTCGGGGTTCACCAGCACCCTGGGAAGCCAACTCCGCAGCAGGCTCACCGATCGGCCCTTCTCCACGAGTAACTGCTCCAGGTAGACCAAGGGCCCACGACTACCCAGCCCCAAGGCGCCGGCAGCCTCCGCGTCAAGATGATCAGGGTCGAGGCGCAGGACGTGCCATCGGGCTGGTCCCGGGGCGCCGGCGGGAGGGCGGGCCTCCTGAGCCGTGCGGGACGGGTAGGCGGCCGCCCGCTCGGTGACGACCGTGCCCCGTCCGCGGGACCTCACCAGCAGCCCCAGCGCGGCCAGGTCGCTGAGCGCACGGCGGAGAGTGGGTCGGGCGATGTCCAATCGATCGGCGAGCAGGTCCTCCCGTTCGAGGGTGTCACCGGGTCTCAGGGCGCCCTGTTCCATGGCGGCGACGAACTGCTCGAAGAGTTGGTGGTACAGCGGCACCGGGCTCATGCGATCGAGCGCGATGGGGAGGGCGGTGGGGACGGCATGGACGGTCATGACTGCCTCCTTGGGACTGGTCCGTCAGGGACGAAAGTGGCGCCGTTTGGGGCGCCCTGGTGGCGGCCTCCTGAGAGGGAGGCCGCCACCGGATCAGCTCAGCTTTAGGGACGGGCCGCGGCCGAAGGCGCCTCGACGTTCTCCTGACGCCGAGCTTGGTCCTTGGGTCTTGGCCTCGAAGGTCTTGCCTGCCAGTGCCTCGAGCGCAGCCTTGATGGCGCCTTCGGCCTGCAACTCCGGGAACTGCGCGACCGAGCCGGCGAGCGTGCCGGCCTTGATGGCGGCGACGTCATCGGCAGAAGCATCGAAGTCGAAGACCGACACCGGCCGACCGTAGTTGGACTGCTGGATCGCCGCGACGGCGCCCTGGCCCATTTCGGCGTTGATGGCCCACACAACGTCCACCTCCTTGTTGGAGGTGAGGATGTTCTGCATCACGTTGAACGCCTGGGCGCGGTCGTTGTTGGCGGTCTGCGAGGCGACGATCTTGAAGGTGCCGGCGGCCTCGACCGCATCCTTGAAGCCGTTGAGCCGGTCGGCGAGCGCCTTCACGCCGGAGATGCCTTCCAGGAGGACGACGTTGCCCTGCTTGATGTTCTTCACCGCGTAGTCACCCGCGAGCTTGGCGGAGGCGTACTGGTCGATGCCGACGTAGGTGACGACCTTGCCACCGGCGGCGGTCAGAGCGTCGTTGTCGATCGTGTCGTTGACCAGCACCACCGGGATGCTCGCCTGGTTGGCCTTGACGATGGACGGGATGAGGGCCTTGGAGTCGGCCGCGGACAGGATGATCGCGTTGACCTTGGAGGCGATGGCGTTCTCGACCATCTGGATCTGCTTTTCGACGTCGGTCTCCTTCTCCGGCGCCTGGAAGCTGAGCTCGACGTTGTTGGCGGCGGCGGCCTTGTCCGCACCGGCCTTCATGTCGATCCAGAACTGGTCGGACATCGCCTTCACGACATAGGCGATCTTGACCTTGCCGCCGCCGGCGGCGCTCTCCGAGGTGGCGGCTGTCGGGGTGGCGGGACTGCTGTGTGGCTGCGGACAGCACCTGCGGCGAGCGGCCTTTTAATTGGGATCGTGCGTCCTTTCGATGGTTCGAGCCCCTTGGGCCCCCCGGAATGGTGGTGAGCTGCGAGGGCCGGCGCGCTGTCACCCGGCGGAACTCTGGGAGGGGAATGCCCGCGATGGAGTTCCTCAGGCGCGTTTACGATTGCGCAGTGCGTCGGTGAGGATGGCGATAAGAATGATGATTCCCAGAATCAGCTTCTGGAGATTGGAGGAAACGTTCAACAGGTTCAGGCCGTTGCGGATGACGCCGATGATGATGGCGCCCATCAGGGTGCCCCACATGTTTCCGGAGCCTCCCAGCAGGCTGGCGCCGCCGATGACCGCCGACGCGATGGCGTCCAGCTCGTAGTCCTGGCCGGCGATCGGCTGAGCTGAGTTGAGCTTCGCCACCAGCACGAAGCTGGCGAGCGCGGCGAGGGTTCCGGCGAGGGTGTAGGTCAACGTCTTGTACTTCACCACGTTGATGCCTGACAGCCGCGTGGCCTCTTCGTTCCCACCGATCGCGTAGATGTAGCGACCGGTCTTGCGGTACTTCATGAGGTAGTAGAAGCCCACGTAGAGGGCCAGCATGAGCACGATCTGCACCGGGATCCCGGTGCCCGGGATCGTGCCCTGACCGATCCAGGTGAACTCCTTGCTGTAGCCGGTGATCGTCTTGCCGTTGGCCAGGGTGAGCGCGGCGCCGCGCGCCATACTCATCATGGCCAGGGTGGCGATCATGGGTTGGAGTTTCAGTTTCGATATCAGGATGCCATTGACGAACCCGCACGCGGCTCCCAACGCGATGGCGACCGGGACCGCAATCAGAGGGGACATCTTGTTGTCCACGATCATGATCCCCATCACGATGCCGGACAGGCCCAGCACCGAGCCGACGGAGAGATCAACCCCTCCGGTGAAGATCACCAGGGTCATGCCCACCGCGATGATCGCGTTGATCGTCACCTGCTGCAGGATGTTGACGAGGTTGTCTTGGGTACGGAAGGTGGGCGAGATGACGGCGAGGATGAGGCAGAGGGCAGCCAGGACGATCGCCGGGGTGATGTTTGATTTGTCGATTCGGGCGAACCGACGCAGGACATTCTCAGTCATTGGAGGTCATTGCCTTTCGGGTTCGTGCAGATGCGAGCCGGTCGCGTAGGAGACAACGGCCTGTTCAGTGAGATCAGCCATGGCGGGGCCTTCGATGAGACCGGTGACCTCGCCCTCGTGCATGACGTAAATGCGGTCGCTGATGCCCATGCATTCGGTCAGCTCGGAGGACGCAACGATGATGGCTTTGCCCGCCTCCTTGAGGGAATTCATGATGCGGTAGATTTCGACCTTCGCCCCCACATCGATCCCGCGGGTGGGTTCGTCGAAGATGATGATGTCGGCGGTGGTGTTGAGCCACTTGCAGATGACAACCTTCTGCTGGTTGCCGCCGGAGAGGTTCTTCACCAACTGGCGAAGCGAGGGTGTCTTGACCCGAACCGCTTCCACCAGCACCTTGTTGTTCTCGTTCTCCTTGGAGTGGCTGATGCCCAGAGGCCCCATGGCCGGAGCCAGGTTGGCCAGCGAGATGTTGGTGTTGACGTCGAAGTTGAGGATCAGGCCCTGGTTCTTGCGGTCCTCGGTGAGCAGGGCGATGCCCAAGCGTTTGGCGTGTTCGCAGCTCTTGATCTGCTGCTGCTCGCCCTTGACGAGAACCTCACCGGAGTCGAAGGGGTCGGCACCGAAGACGCAGCGCATCAGTTCGGTACGTCCGGCTCCCATCAACCCGTAGAACCCGGTGATCTCGCCGGCGCGCGCGGTGAACGACACCCCCTTGAGCCGGTGGCCCTTCACGATGTTGCGGGCCTCGAGCATCACCTGGCCGGGCACCACGTCGACCTTGGGGTAGTACTCCGTCATCTCCCGGCCCACCATCATCGCGACCATGCGATCGGTGGTGAGTCCTTCGGTGGTGACGGTGTCGATGTACTTGCCATCACGGAAGATGGTGACCCAGTCGCCGATCCGCAGGATCTCCTCGAGCCGGTGGGAGATGTAGACGATGGCCACGCCCTGGCTCTTCAACTTGGAGATGATCTCGAAGAGGGCGTCGACCTCCTTCTCCGTCAGCGCCGAGGTGGGTTCGTCCATGATGATGATGTCGCAGCGGAAGGAAAGCGCCTTGGCGATCTCCACCATCTGCATCTGACCGACGCTCAGGGTGCTCACCAGCGCGTGCTCGGAGATGTCGGAGTGGATGGAGTCCAGCAGTTCCCGGGCCTGGCGGTACATCCCGGTCCAGTCGATTCCACCTGAGGCCTTGGTGGGCTGGCGGCCGAGGAAGATGTTCTCCGCGACCGTCAGGTTCTTCAGCAGGTTCATCTCCTGGAAGATGATGCTGACGCCCCGCTCGCGTTGTTCGTCGATGCTGCGGGCGACAATCTCTTCGCCCTTGAACCGGATCCGGCCCTCGTAGTCGGTGTTGACGCCGGCGAGCACCTTCATGATCGTGCTCTTGCCGGCCCCGTTCTCACCGAGGAGGACGTGGACCTTGCCGGGCTCGGCCCGGAATCGGACCTTGTCCAGAGCCAGCACGCCAGGGAATTGGACGGTGATGTCCTCCATCTCCACCAGGTATTTCTCACTCATCGCTCACTCCTGTCATGGCCGGATGGATCACGCGAAGGCTGCCGTGAAGGCGTCCAGAGCGGCGTCGGAGGCGCCCTGGGCGAAGGCCTCCATGGCCACCACGCCGGTGTAGTCAATGTCCTTGAGCGCACGGGCGACGGCGGCGTAGTTGACTTCGCCGGTACCGGGCTCACAACGTCCCGGGACGTCGGCGACCTGGATCTCGCCGATCCACGGCTGGCACGCCCGGACGAGTTCGATCAGGTTCCCCTCACCGATCTGGGCGTGGTAGAGATCGAGGTTCATCCGCAGGTGCGGGGAGTCGACCGCAGCCACCAGGGTTCTGGTGTCGCTGGCCAGCGCGAACGGCGTCCCCGGGTGGTCAACCGGGAGGTTCAGGTTCTCCAGGGTGAACACCACGTTGTGCTTCTCGCCGAGTTCGGCGAGGCGACCCAAGGTGTCGGCGGCCCGGAGCCACATCGCCGGGGTGACGACCGCGACCGGCTTGACCGGCAAGCCGCCTTCGCCGAGCCCGGTGCCGTGAACGTTCAGGCTCGGGCAGTCCAGCCTCTTGGCGACCTCGATCGACTTCTCGGCCGAGGTGAGGAACTGCTCGATGCCGTCGTCGTCGGTGAGGGTGCCGGTCAGGTAGCCGGTCATCGAGACGATCCGCGCGCCACTGCTGGCGAGGGCGTCGAGGTCCTTGTTCGACCAGTCCCAGATCTCCACGAGCAGGCCCCGGTCATGGATCCTCCGAACGCGTTCGAGGAACGGCAGGTCCAGGTAGATCATTTCGGCGCTGGCAGCCAGTTGGTAACCGCTCATCGGTCGACCTCCACCAGTTCGACCCCGCGGCCCTCTTCGACGCTCTTGATCGCGGCCAGCGCGATGGCCAGCGCGACCCTGGCTGCCGAGCCCGGAACCGGGGACGGCCCGCCGATGCGGGCGGCGTTCGCGAACGCCTCGAACTCGCCGAGGTAGGCGCTGCGCAGCAGGTCGCTGTCCAACCGGGACGTCTCGACGCTGATGCCCGCGGCGGTGTAGGCGGTCATATTGGTGGAGCGGACGTCCCCGGCGGTGCACATCCCCGCCGACCCGAACACTTCACCACGCACGTCGTAGCCGTACAACGCGCAGAAGTTGGCCTCAGCCACGGCGATCGCGCCGTTGTCGAACTCGATCGTCACCACGGAGGTGTCCAGGTGGCCCATGGCCTTCGCGTCCGGTCGCACCAGGGCATCAGCCAGCGCTGTCACGCGGACCGGCTTGGCCTCCGGGTTCAGCCAGCACAGGGTGTCGAAGTCGTGGATCAGGGTCTCGAAGAAGATGGTCCACTGCGGGATCCGCGTGGGGTCAGCCTTGAACGGGCCGGGGTCGCGCGTCAACGAGCGAAGCAGCTGCGGCGTCCCGATGGTGCCGGCGTCCACATACGACCTGGCCGCGGCGAAAGCCGGTGCAAAGCGGCGGTTGAAGCCGACCTGCAGCACCACCCCCGCCTCTGCGGCAGCGGCGATCGCCCGGTCGGCGTCGGCCAGCGTGACGGCCATCGGCTTCTCGACGAACACATGCTTGCCCGCTTTGGCCGCCGCCACCACCAGATCGGTGTGCGAGCGGGCCGGCGCAGCGATGACTACAGCGTGGATCTCCGGGCTGTTCCAGACATCCTCGATAGACGTCGTGGCTACCGGCACCCGCAGTTCGGCGGCCAGCCTCGCAGCGGCACCATCGATGGGGTCGTAGATCATCGCCAGTTCCACACCGGGCAACCGGTTCGCAACGATCTCGGCATGGCTGGAGCCGATGCGGCCCGCCCCGATCAGGGCCACCCGCAGCGGCCAGGGCGCAGTCGGGGTAGCGGGTGAGGTGTTATCCAGGTCAGTGGACATGTGCTTGTCTCCTTTGTGCTAGCACGTGCTATTAGCTCGTGCTAGCGTATGTCCATCGCGGGCCAGTCGTCAAGGCGTTTGTCAGAACATCTTTCCGAGCCGGCTCCCACCCATCACTGGCCGTAGGCTTCGAGCGAAGGCCCCGGGCCGAGGAAGGACAGAGCCATGAGTCGGCCCGATTCCGACGCTCCGCAGGACGTCACGGCGAAAGGCGTCCAGCGCGGACGCGGTCCGACCATGGGTGACGTGGCCAAGGCCGCCGGCGTGTCCCGTCCCCTGGTCTCGATCGTGATGCGCGAGGCGCCCGGCGCGAGCATCGCCACCCGGGAACGGGTACTCAGGATCGCCAACGAGATGGGGTACGTCCCGGACGAACGGGCTCGCAAGCTTCGCCAGAACTCGTCGCGCCTGATCGGGATCGCCTTCGAACTGCAGCAGCCGTTCCACGGCGACGTGGTGGAACAGATCTACCTGGCGGCCGCCGAGAGCGGCTACGACGTCGCGCTCAGCGCGGTGGCGCCCACCAGGGACGAGCCCACGGCCGTGGAGTCCCTGATTCGCGAGCGATGCGAGGCCCTCATCGTGTTGGGCATGAAGGCCCAGGCCGATGACCTCCAGCGGATCGCCGAGCGGGTACCCGTCGTATCGGTGGCACGCCGGCTCAAGGCTCCGGCCCTGGGCATCGTCCGGGGCGACGACAAGGCCGGCCTGCGGATGGCGGTCGAGCACCTTGCCTCACTCGGGCACCAGCGCATCGCCCACATCGACGGTGCCGACGCCCCCGGCAGCGCCGACCGGCGAGCCAGCTATCGCAAGACGATGCAACGGCTCGGCCTCGGCGACAACATCGATGTCATCACCGGTGGTCTCACCGAGGCCGACGGGGCCCGCGGCATGAGCGAACTCCTGACGCGTCCGGTTCCGCCGACGGCCGTCATCGCCTTCAATGACCGGTGCGCCACCGGCGCGCTGGATGTAGCTGCGCGGACGGGGCTCCGCGTGCCCGCGAACCTGTCGATCATGGGCTACGACGACTCCCGACTCGCCCGGGTACCCCACGTCCAGATGACCACGGTGTCCCAGGACGCCCGCGAACTGGCCCGGGCCGCCGTCGATCTCGCCCTGGAGCAGATCCACGGCCAAGCACCGCGAGAGATCATCGTCCAACCGCGACTGGTGGTGCGGGAGACTACCCAACGGCCGGGCTGAGTCAACCAGTGTCGTCCTTGGCCGCCCCCGCAGATCCTGGGTGGCCTACCATCGGAGAGTGCAGCTGACACGCTGGTTCAGCCACCCCGCGCGAGTGATCCCGACGGCCTACCTCGCAGCCATCGGCGCCGGCACGTCCTTGTTGATGGTGCCGGCCGCGACCTCCGCCAACAGCTCACCAGCCCTGATCGACGCGGCGTTCACCGCGACGTCGGCCATCTGCATCACCGGGCTGACCACCGTCGACACGCAGACCTTCTGGAGTCCCTTCGGCCAGGTCGTCATCCTCGTCCTCGTGCAGGTGGGCGGTTTCGGCATCGTCACCGTGGCCAGCTTCCTTACCCTGATCGCCACGGGACGGATCTCGCTGCAGGGATCGCTGATGGCCGGCCGGGAACTGCACCAGGCGAATCTGTCCGAAACCCTTCGGCTGCCCGTGCGAATCGGTCTGGTGATGCTCGTGGCAGAGGGGCTCACCGCAGCCGCCCTGGCACTGGGCTTCCGCCGGTACACCGACGGCTGGGGCGACGCCGTGTGGCACGGGGTCTTCCATGCCGTCTCAGCCTTCAACAACGCTGGTTTCGCCCTGTTCAGCGACAACCTGATCGGCTTCATCGGCGATCCCTTCATCATCCTTCCGATCTGCGCGGCGATCGTTGTTGGCGGTGTCGGGGTGCCCGTCCTGACCGAACTCAGGCACACCTTGCGGACGAGGGGCGCCTCGCATTGGACGGCGCACACCCGGTTGACGGTCTACGGCACCCTCATCCTGCTCGGGCTCGGCGTCGCCGGCTTCGCGCTGTTCGAATGGAACAACCCGAACACCTTGGGGCCGCTCACCCTGGGTGGCAAGTTCCTGGGTGCCATCGGCGGCGGCGTCTTCCCCCGCACCGCCGGTTTCAACAACATCGACTACGGCGTCGCCAGCGAGTCGACGCTGGGGATGACGTACATCCTCATGTTCATCGGCGGCGGCTCGGTCGGCACCGCCGGCGGCGTCAAGGTCGGCACTGTTGGCATCATCATCGCCGCGGTGGTGGCGGAGTTGCGCGGCGAGGATCAGGTTCTGGTCGCCCACCGCGCGATCCCCACGGTCGTGCAGCGTTCGGCGATGGCGGTCATTCTGCTGGGCGTTGTCACCGTCGGCATCGCGACCTCCCTGATCGTCGCGTATGAGCCCTTCACCCTGCAGCAGGTGCTGTTCGAGACCATCTCCGCGTTCGGCACCGTGGGGCTGACGACGGGCATCACCTCTGACCTGAGCCCCGGATCGCTGAGTGTCCTGATGCTGCTGATGTACCTGGGCAGGGTGGGCACGATCTCCGTGGCCACGGCGCTGGCCATCCGGCCACGCCATCGCCGTTTCCGACTCCCCGAGGAGCAACCAATTGTTGGGTAGATCCAAAGATCGCAAGATCAGCGACGAGACGGTACTGGTGGTCGGGCTGGGCCTCTTCGGCTCGGCCATCGCCCGTGCCCTGACCGAAATGAACGTGCCCCTGATCGCCATCACCGACGACCACGCGCAGGCCGTCCACTATGCCGACGACTTCACCCACGTGATCGAGATGAACCCGGCCGATCGGGAGGCGCTCGAACAGATCGGCATCCACCAGATTCGCAAGGCTGTCGTCGCCCTCAGCAAGGTGGAGCTCTCAATCATGACGGTGCTCGCGCTCTCCGAGGCCAAGGTCCCCGAGATCTGGGCCCGCGCGGCGACCAAGGAGCACGGCTCGATCCTGGAGCGGATCGGAGCGCACCACGTCGTGTACTCCGAGGCGTCGACCGGACGGCGAGTCGCCCACGCCGTGTCGGGCTACATGATCGACTACTTCGAGTTCGAGGACGGCTTCGCCATGGCCCGCACCAAGGCGCCGGCCTTCACCTGGAACAAGACGCTGCGCGACTCCATGGTGCGAACTCAGAACAAGATCACCGTGGTCGGGGTGAAGCGGGCCAATCAGGACTTCATCTACGCGATTCCCGAGACCCTGATCCACCGCGGGGACGAACTGATCGTCTCGGGCAAGACCGTCCACGTGGACGCCTTCTGCCGGACGAAGTAGCTGGACCATCGCCACCGCGGTGCTCAGCGTCCGATCGTTTCGCAGCGCGCCCACAGGCCGGTGCGGCTGGCGCGAGCGGCGTCCTCCAGCTTCTGGTAGGTCGTAAAGCGGGTCGGCGTGGGCTCACCGCGCGGGTACCAGGCTGCCACCATTCCGGTCTCGACAAGGTGTTCGGCAACATCGGGCGTGGCGTCGGTGGCGACGTAGCGCAGCAGGCGAGCGAAGCGGTCAGTGGCATCGGCCACCGGATCCCTCACCAGTACAACCCGCCGTTTGGCAACCAGCCGCTCCAACGCCTGGGTCGACCGGTCGGCGCCGCAGTCCGATTCGCTCACGTCCTCCCGATCGACCTCGGGAGCGTCGATCCCGAGCAGGCGGACGGTGACAGTCCGCCCGGACGAGGTCCTGGCCGAGAAGGTGTCGCCGTCAATCACCCATTGCACGGTGACGGACTCGTCGCCGGGTCGGGTGGTTGTCGCGCTCGCTCGCGGTGAGGCCGGGGGGCCCACGGACGGCCTGACGGAGACCGGTAGGCAGCCTGCCAGTGAAGTCAGGACCACCAGCATCAGGCTCGCCCTCGTGACGCCTCGCCCCCACCCCATGGGGGCGAGGCTACCGCGCGCCCTCGGGGGATCTCACCGCTGCCCGACCTCGGCGACGCGCGGGTCAGCTAAGGCGCACTCCGTAGAGCTTCTTGGCATAGGTGCCGACGACCAGCATGTTGCCGTAGACAGCAGGCGTCGCCTCGATGTTCTTCGAGAGCTGCAGCGTCGAGTAATCCCTGCCGGTGTTCGGGTCGAACAGGTGCAGCAGCCCGCTGGAGTCACCCACGATGCCGTAGCTGTGCCCGTCCTTGCCGGTCAGCAGCAGCGGGGAACTCCACGAGAAGCTCGGCAGGTCGCGCCGCCAGGCGATCGTCCCGGTCTCCTTGTCGAGCGCGACCAGGCTCCCCTGTTTCGGGGACAGGGTCTTGGCGACGTTGAAGAAGACGAGGTCGGACACTTCCCCGGTGCCCAGGACGGGGGTGGCCATGACTCCCCCGTTGACTGCCTTGTCGTAGCGCGCGTCGGTCTGCCACTGCCATACCTGCTGCCCGGTGAGGGCGTTGATCTTCTGGATGGTGACCGGGGCAGTCGTCGCACCCGCCTCGCCGCGCTTGTCGACCTCGTTGCCGGTGTAGAGGAAAGGGCCCTCGCTCGTCGCGTCCAGGACCAGCGTGGCGTCGGTGTCGTCTCCGGTGGGACGGACCCAGACCACCTGCAGGGTGGTGGCGTCCCAGCACACTATGTTGCCGTCGTTGTCTCCGGCGAACATGAGGTTGCGGTAAGCAACCGCAGAACTCTCGATGCCGTGTCGCGAAGAGTCCGGCGTGGTGTACGTCATCTTGGTGATCTTCGGCTCCACGCTGACCGTTCTGGCCGTCGGGTCATAGGTCGCATTCAGCTTCACCTTGTAGATGAGGCCGTTCTCCGCCGGCTCGATCAACGTGTCGGTGGCCGCGTTCACCAACGCGGAGGAGTCGAAGGCACCCCACTCCCGAGGCGCTCCCGCGTCGGTACCGTCCCAGCCGGAGACCTCCCGGTTCTGGATCAGGTCGAAGATCCGATAGCGCCAAGCCCCCTGCTTGTCGCCGTTCTCGTTCAGTCCCATGCCCGCGTAGAGCAGCGGATAGCCCCGGGGATCGACCGATCCGGTGCCCTTGAACGCGAACCCGGTGTCGATGGGCGGCTTGACGTCCCTGCCGGTCGCGAGGTCCATCCGGTAGACCTTGCCGTCCACCACGGGGTAGAGGACTTCCACGAAGCCCTGATCGTTGGTCAGCCCTTCCTCAAAGCCCATGGCGGCTTTGGTTTCCGCCGGCCAGTTGACCAGGAGGGGTTGCCCCGTCCAGCCGGCCCCAGCCCAGTAGGAACCTTCGGCCGTCACGTCGCCGGTGTCGTGCGTCCAGGCGACCGCCAACTTCTTCTCGGTGATGTCGGTGGTGCCGTATACCGGGGCGTCCCGATAGTTGTTGCCTCGGAAGGTGAGCACGCCCGGGATCGTGGTGTAGACCGACGAATCGCCGAATGCGACCGGCTGGGTCGGGCGGTAGTCGGCGATGACCTGATTCGTGTCGTCCAGCACCTTCCAGGTGGCCGTCCCCTCCGCATCGACCAGGGGTCGGCTGAACACGCCGGCACCCTCCGAGGTGGGCGCCGTGAAGCCGGGAAGGCTCGACAGGCTGAGCGCGAGCTTCACCGGGTCGGTCTCGGGGCTGCGCGGCGGGGACACGTTTGAGGTGGGGACGTTCGGGCGCTGACCTGTGGTGACGACATCGGGCGCGGCACAGGCAGCCATCCCGACCACGAGGGCGAGACCGCCCACAACGATGCCGGCACGGCGGCCACTGACGCGGAAGGAGAGCATGGGCAGCGCCTTTCGAGAGGACATCCCTGGCGAGTCTAGGTCGTGGCCGCCGCCTCAGTCGCGCGGCTCGGCGCCGAACCGCGGCACACCCAGCCAGTCACCACCTGCTATAACGACCGCATGCGCGCAGTGAGCTACGACACCATCGGAGGCCCTCTCACGGTGGTGGAGGTCGAGTCCCCCGCCTGCCCAGACGAGGGTGCTGTCGTCGAGGTCCGCGCTACCGGCGTCTGCCGGTCCGATTGGCACGCCTGGCGGGGTCATGACCCGGTCCGATTGCCGCACATCCCCGGCCACGAGTTCGCCGGTGTCGTGGCCGCGGTGGGACCCCGCGTCGCCGGATTCGCGGTGGGCGATCGGGTCACCGCCCCATTTGTGAACGGCTGCGGCTCCTGTGACTACTGCCACTCGGGCCAGGCCCAGGTGTGCCCCGCGCAAACGCAGCCCGGCTTCACCGGGGCCGGTTCCTTCGCCGACCTGGTGGTGGTCGGAGCTGCCGACACCAACCTCGTCCGGCTGCCCGACAGCCTCGGATTCGTCACCGCCGCCGCGCTGGGCTGCCGCTTCGCGACCGCCTACCACGCCCTCACCGCCCAGGCCGCTGTGCTCCCCGGCGAATGGGTGGTTGTCTTCGGCTGTGGTGGCGTCGGGCTCTCGGCCGTCATGATCGCCCGCTGCCTGGGCGCCCGGGTCGTGGCTGTTGACCCGTCGGCGGCCGCCCTGGAACGGGCCGGCGACCTGGGTGCTGGACTGCTCGTGGACGCCGAGGATCCGGTCCCCACGATTCTGGCGGCCACGGCGGGAGGCGCCCACGTGAGCATGGACGCCCTCGGCTCGGCCCCCTCAGCGCTGGCGGCGGTGCGCTGCCTGCGCCGGCGCGGACGCCACCTCCAGGTGGGTCTCATGCTGGGTTCCGACAGCAGGGCGCCGCTGCCCTGGGACCTCGTGGTCGCCCGTGAGCTGCGAGTCCTGGGATCCCACGGCATGGCTGCCGCCGACTACCCGCCCATGCTCGACCTGATCACAGCCGGCGGGCTGCAGCCGGAGCGCCTGATCGGCCGGATCATCGGCTTCGAGCAGCTCGGTGAAGCGCTCAGGGCGATGGACCGCCCCACCGCCACTCCCGGGATCGTGGTGGCCGACCTTGCTCGTCGTTGACCAATTGACCCAAGCCAAGGTGTGACAGAGGCTGGAGCCATGGAGACCACGGACGAGACGGCCGGTGCCGGAGAATTCTGGGAGCAGCACTACGGTCAACGCGCGCAGATCTGGAGCGGGCGGCCGAACGCTCAACTGGTGCACTTTGCGGCCCCGCTCGCCCCCGGCCGCGCCCTCGATCTCGGCTGCGGCGAGGGGGCGGACGCGGTGTGGCTGGCCGAACAGGGCTGGCGGGTCACCGCTGTCGACATCTCGGAGGTCGCTCTGGGCCGCGCCCGCGTCGCGGCGGCAGGGCGTGGCGTCGCCGACCTGATCGACTTCAGCCGGCACGATCTGACCGACACCTTCCCGCAGGGCTCGTTCGACCTGGTCACGGCCCAGTTCCTGCAGTCCCCCCTGGAGTTTCCGCGCGAAGTCGTGTTGCGTTCGGCCGCCGCGGCGGTGGCTCCCGGGGGTCGGCTGCTGATCGTGGAACACGGCGAGGCGCCCCCGTGGTCGGGCCTACGGCATCACCACGTCCATTTCCCCACTCCGCAGGAGACCCTGGACGCCCTTCGCGTGGACGAAACCTGGAGCTGCGAACACCTGGGCCGACTCGAACGGGCTGCAACCAGCCCCGACGGGGAGCCGGCACTGCTGGTGGACAACGTTCTGCTCCTGCGTCGGGACGCCTGACGCCCTGCCCTCCGTGCGCCGACGCTGCGGAACCGTAAGACCGGCCTTATGATCGGTTGAGCCGCGGGCCTGATTCGCACACGATTCGTAAGCCCGACAGCTCAGCCTGGAAGCCGGATCTGTGGGAATGAGGACGTGCCATGGCGATCGATCGACGCGAGCGAGAGGCTCGCATGCTCGACCTTCTCGCCAAGGACGGCTCCTTGACCGTGGCCGTCCTTGCCCGGGAATTCGACGTCTCCGAAGTGACCATCCGCACCCAGATGCGCGCCCTGGAGGAACGGGGCCTGCTGAAGCGGACCCGCGGGGGCGCGCAGGCAACGGCCGTCCGCCACGTCTTGGAGCGGGAGCGGGAGCACGAGGCCGAAAAGGACCGGATCGCGGCCGCCGCAGCGGCTCTCGTCCGCGACGGTGACCGGATCATGATCGAGGCAGGCACCACCGCAGCCCGGATCGTCCGCCACCTGGCGAGCCGCCGTGGCGTCCAGATCGTGACGAACTCCACCCTCGTCTTCGGATTCGCACGCCACAACGACAACCTGACGGTGATCCTGACCGGCGGCACCTTCCATCGCGAATCCGAGTCGCTGATCGGCCCGGTCGCGCTTCGCGCCGTCCGCGATTTCAACGTCCGCCTCGCCTTCATCGGGACGGACGGCTTCACTCCGCAACGGGGTCTGACCACCCAGTTCTCCGAAGGCGCCGAGGTCATCACCGCCATGCACGCCCAGGCGGAAGAGACCTGGTTGGTGGCGGACTCGTCGAAGTACGGCCAGGCCGGCTTCGTCTCCGTGCTGCCGTTGGCTGAGCTGACCGGGATGATCAGCGATACCCGCCTGGATCAGCAGAGCGTCGCCGCCCTGCGGGAAACCGGGCCCCTGGTGACGCTCGTCTAGCCCGAGGTCCTCAGATTTGAAACGTTCTTGCACTGCCGTTACGACAGCGATAAGCTTCTAATCGAAAGCTGAACGCAAGTGTGGCGAAAGTAGCTGACGCAGCCCATCGCTGGGCCTGCGGTCCGGGTTGGACCCCTGTCCCCCACTCCGCTGGCCTGCGACCTCGACGAAGGAATGATGAATGGCCCAGGTTGTCGTGATGCCCCAGTTGGGTAACACCGTCGAGTCGTGTCTGGTGACGACGTGGCTGGTCGCCGTGGGCGACACCGTCGAGGCGGGCACCTTGCTGTGCGAGATCGAAACGGACAAATCTGCCATGGAGGTGCCCTCCGGGGTTGCCGGGACGGTCCTGGCACTGCTGGCTGAGGAGGGCGACGACGTGCCCGTCAAGCAGGCGATTGCCGTGGTGGGGGCGGTCGGGGACTCGGTGGACGAGGCGCTGGCCGCCGCCGGCCAGGCCGCTCCGGCCTCAGAGCCGACCGTCGAACCCGCAGCGGAGCCCACCGGTTCCGCAACCACACCGGTCCCAGGCGTGACGCCACCGTCGGCCGTCCCGACTGCCGGCGGCGCTGCGGTCTCGCCACGGGCTCGTGGGGTGGCTGCCGGCGCTGGGATCGCGGCCGACCGTCTGGCCGGTTCCGGGCCGGGTGGCCGGGTGATCACCCGGGACGTGGAGGCTGCGATCGCCGCCGGCCCCGGGCTCACCGCGGGCGCCCGCGCCGCTGCGGACGGCTTCTTGCCCGGTGCCGTGGGCACCGGGATCGGCGGACGGGTGACCCGGGCCGACCTCGCCGCCGCCGCCGGCGATGGCTCCTCCGCCGAGATGACGACGCCGGTGGTCCCCGGCCATGCTTCGGTGGCCACCGGATTCCCCGGCGCCTTCACCGATGCGCCCCTGAAGGGCGTCCGCAAGGTGATCGCCGAGCGGATGATGGCCTCGCTGGCAACGTCCGCGCAGCTGACGTACACGGCGACCGCTCCGGCAGCCGCCCTGTTGGCACTGCGCAAGCGCTTGAAGGGAGCCGCCGACCCGGAATTGTCCTCGGTGACCGTGGGTGACCTGGTCGGCTACGCGGCGGTGAAGACCCTTGCCAGGCATGCGGTTGTCAACGCCCACCTCAGCGACGGGGTGCTGCGGACGTTCGCGAGCGTCCATCTGGGGATGGCGGTCGATACGCCTCGCGGCCTGCTCGTTCCGACGCTGCGGTTCTCCGACACGATGACCTTGCGCCAGTTCTCGACGCTGTCGAAGAACCTGGCGATGGAAGCGATCGGCGGCTCGATCAGTCCCGACCTGCTCAGCGGAGCGACGTTCACCGTCTCGAACCTCGGAGCTTTCGGAATCGAGTCGTTCACGCCCCTGCTGAACGTCCCGCAGGTCGCGATCCTGGGAGTCGATGCCATCTTCCCCCGCGCGGTGATCCACGCCGACGGCGGCGTGGGCGCCGAACAACGGATCGGGTTCTCGCTGACCGCTGACCACCGGGTCATCGACGGCGCCGACGCGGCCCGCTACCTCAAAGACCTGTGCGCGGCCGTGGCCGACATCGACCTCACCGTCCTCGGCTGAACGGGCACCATCATGGCTGATTTTGATGTGATCGTCCTCGGGGGCGGCCCCGGCGGCTACCTCGCGGCTGAGCGGCTGGGACACGCCCACAAGCGGGTCCTGCTGATCGAGAAGGAGTCTCTCGGCGGCACCTGCCTCAACGTCGGCTGCATCCCGACCAAGAGCCTGCTCAACTCGGCGAAGCTCTACTCCCACGCCCTCCATTCCGAACAGTTCGGGGTGACCGCGACCGGGGTCTCCTACGACTGGGCGACGGTGCAGGCCTGGAAGGCCGACGTCGTGGCCAAACTGGTGGCCGGGGTGGCAGCCGCCGAGAAGCGGATGAAGGTCGAGGTCGTCTTCGGCCACGGCACCCTGATCGGCCCCGGAGTCGTCGAGGTGGACGGGGTCCGACGGACCGCCGACCATGTGATCGTGGCCACCGGTTCGGTTCCCGTCATGCCACCGATCCCGGGGGCCAAGGACAATCCCAAGGTCGTCGACTCCACCGGACTGCTCGCCGTCGAAGCCGTCCCGCCGCGGCTGGTGGTGATCGGCGGCGGCGTGATCGGCGTCGAGTTCGCGTCCCTGTTCGCCGCGTTCGGCTCCCACGTCGACATCATCGAGATGCTGCCGGAGATCGTCCCGTTCATGGACGACGAGCTCGCCGGAAAGCTCCGGAAGGCGCTGAAGGAGGTCACGTTCCACCTCGGCTGCCGGGTTACCGGGATCGAGGACGGCACGGTCGTCTACACCGACGCTCACGGCAACACCGCCCGGGTTGAGGCCGACGTGATCCTGATGGCGGTCGGACGGCGTCCCTCAGTGGACGGCTGGGGCGCGAAGGAAGCCGGCCTCGACCTCGGGCCCCGTGGGGTCGTCGTCGATGACTCGATGAAGACGAACCTCCCTAACGTCTGGGCGGTCGGCGATGTCACCGGACGCAGCCTGCTCGCCCACGCCGCCTACCGGATGGGCGAGATCGCCGCGGCCCACATCATTGATCCCGTCCAGGCGAAGGCCACGGGGCAGCGGCTGCGCACGGACACCATCCCGTGGGCGGTCTACTCGATGCCCGAGGCGGCCGGTGTCGGCCTCACGCAGGCCCAGGCCGAAGCCCGGGGCCACCAGGTCATCACTGCCACCGTGCCGCTGGCCGTGTCTGGACGATTCGTCGCCGAGAACGGCGTCCGCGGTCCGGGAGCGGTGAAGCTGATCGCCGACCAGGTCACCCGCGCGGTGCTCGGCGTCCACCTGCTTGGGCCCTACGCTCCCGAAACCATCTGGGGTGCAGCCGCCGTTCTCGAAAATGAACTCACCATCGACGACCTGCGCCAGATCGTCTTCCCGCACCCCACCGTCTCAGAAGGAATCCGCGAGGCCGTCTGGGCCCTCCGGGACTGACCACCCAACCAAGAGGAAGAAATGCCGAAGTCACTCACCGTCAATCCCGATCTGGTTCGCGCCCGCGGTTCGATCACCGTCCCGCCGATCCCGGTCAACGCCTATGAAGCTGATCTTCCCGGTGCCGCCGCCCGCTACGGAGCCGAAGGGCTCGTCGGGATGCTGCACGACATGATCACGATCCGCACGTTCGAGAACATGCTCAACTCGATCAAGACCACTGGCGGGTGGAACGGCATCGAGTACAGCCACTTGGGGCCCGCCCACCTGTCCATGGGCCAGGAAGCCTCCGCCGTCGGCCAGGCGGCCGAACTGGACTCCGATGACTACATCTTCGGCTCCCACCGCAGCCACGGGGAGATTCTGGCCAAAAGCTTCTCCGCCGCCCGCAAGATGGACGCCGCGCAACTCCAGGGAATCATGTCGGGCTTCCTGGACGGTGACACGCTGCGCTACGCCGAGAAGCTCGGTTACGCCACGTCCGGCGAACTGGTCGAGAACTTCATCCTCTTCGGCACCCTGGCCGAGATCTTCGCCCGCAAGGCCGGCTTCAACCGGGGCATGGGCGGCTCGATGCACGCCTTCTTCACCCCGTTCGGCTCGATGCCCAACAACGCCATCGTCGGCGGCTCGGCCCCGATCGCGACCGGCTCGGCCCTGTTCAAGCGCGTGAACCGGCTTCCCGGCATCGTGATCGCCAATATCGGCGACGCCTCCATGGGCTGCGGCCCGGTGTGGGAAGCGATGATGTTCTCGGCGATGGACCAGTTCCGCAACCTGTGGCGCCCCGAGGACGGCGGCAACCCGCCGATCATGTTCAACTTCTTCAACAACTTCTACGGCATGGGCGGCCAGACGGCCGGCGAGACCATGGGCTACGACATTCTCGCCCGCGTCGGTGCCGGCGTGAACCCCGAGGCCATGCACGCCGAGCGCGTCGACGGCTACGATCCGCTGGCCGTCGCGGACGCCGTCCGTCGCAAGAAGGAGATCCTGCTGGCCGGACGGGGACCCGTCCTGCTCGACACCATCACCTACCGCATCTCGGGCCACTCGCCCTCCGACGCCTCCAGCTACCGGACGCGGGATGAGATCGAAGCCTGGGAGGCCGCCGATTCCATCGTGAGCTTCACCGACCGGCTGGTCGCCGAGGGGATCATCACCACCGCAGCTGTGACGGACCTGCAGGCCGGGATCGACGAGCGCCTCACCAAGGTGCTGGCCCTGGCCAGCAACAACAGCGAACTCGAGCGGGTGGATGTCGCCTACATCGAGGGTGCCATGCTCTCCAACGGCCACGTCGAGTCCTTCGGGGACGGAGAGCCCGAGCTGAACGAGCCGCTGGCCGAGAACGCCCGCGTCAAGGCGATCGCCAAGAAGGTCCGCACCGCCACGGACGCCGCCGGCAAGCCGGTATCGAAGGTGAAGATGTACCAGTTCCGTGACGGCCTGTTCGAGGCCATGGCGCACCGGTACACGATCGACCCGACCATGTGTGCCTGGGGCGAAGAGAACCGCGACTGGGGCGGCGCGTTCGCGGTGTACCGCGGGCTCACCGAACTGCTGCCTTACCGGCGACTGTTCAACTCCCCGATCTCGGAGGCGGCGATCGTGGGGGCCGGGGTCGGCTATGCCCTGTCGGGCGGCCGGGCCGTGGTCGAGCTCATGTATTGCGACTTCCTCGGTCGCGCCGGGGACGAGATCTTCAACCAGGCCGCGAAGTGGCAGTCGATGTCGGCCGGGCTGCTGAAGATGCCGCTGGTGGTGCGGGTGAGCGTGGGCAACAAGTACGGCGCCCAGCATTCCCAGGACTGGTCAGCCCTCGTGGCGCACATCCCCGGACTGAAGGTCTACTTCCCGGCGACCCCCACCGACGCCAAGGGCATGCTCAACCGCGCGCTGTCGGGAACCGATCCGGTGATCTTCCTGGAATCCCAACTGCTCTACGACATCGGCGAGCACTTCGAAGCCGACGGTGTGCCGGAGGGCTACTACGAGACGCCCGAGGGCGAGCCGGTGGTCCGCCGCGAAGGCAGCGACGTCACGATCGCCACCCTGGGAGCGACTCTGTACCGAGCCTTGCAGGCCGCGGACGAACTCCAGGAGAAGTACGGCGTGTCGGCCGAAGTCATCGACCTGCGCTACGTGGCACCTCTCAACTACGGCCCCGTGCTGGAGTCGGTGAAGAAGACCGGGCGCCTCGTCCTCGCCTCCGACGCCGTCGATCGTGGCTCGTTCCTGCAGACGGTGGCCTCGAACGTCCAGAACCTGGCCTTCGACTCCTTGGACGCCCCGGTGGTGGTGGTGGGTGCCCGCAACCACATCACGCCCGCCCCGGAGCTGGAGGACCTGTTCTTCCCCCAGCCCTCCTGGATCATCGATGCCATCCACGAGCGCATCGTGCCGCTGCCCGGGCACGTCCCGGCGGCCAACTTCACCGACGGCGAGATCGTGCGCAGGGCCCGCCTGGGGGTCTGAGCAAGCCGCTTCAGGCCGGGAGGTCGGCGCCGAACCGAATCCCGGCCTGGAGCCGAGCCGTCTCCAGCAAACCCATGACGGCCACCGACGCGTCAAGGTCGGCGTAGCACCTCGTGAAGTCCCCGGACTCGAACATGGCCGCGCACGCGGTCAGTTCTGGCACCATCGGGTGCTCGACCGGGGCAGCCACGATCGTCCGGCTCCGGTCGGTCACCACGGTGATGCCGGACACCTCATGCGGCAGCGACTCCATCCGCAGGTAGCCCCGCGTGCCTTGGATCAGCAGGCCGGGCGGGCTCTGGCTGTCCTTGGCACCCACACACACCGCGGTCGCGGCTGGGTACTCCAGCGACAGGACGCCGCTGGTGTCGATGCCGCGAAGCCTGGTGGCCCGGTACGTGACGGCGTCCGGCTGCCCGAGCAGCAACGTGACCAGGTGCACGTTGTACACGTTGATGTCGTAGAGGGCGCCGCCCGAGAGCGCGGGGTCGAAAACCGGCGGGGTCTCCCCGGCGAGGAAGCGGTCGTAGCGGCTGGAACGCTGGGAGTAATTGGCGTAGGCGAAGCGGAGGTCGCCAAGCTCCGCGACCGCCTCCTTCACCTCGGGCAGGGTCGGTGCGTAACGCGGCATGATCGCTTCCCACACCATCAGCCCCCGCTCCTTGGCCAGGGCCGCGACCTCCACGGCTTCCGCCACGGTGGACGTGAACGGCTTCTCCACCAAGGCATGCTTGCCCGCCAGCAGCACCGCCCGCGCCGCTGCCGCATGGGCGACATTGACCAGCGCCACGTAGACCGCGTCGAGGTCGGACCGCGCCAGGAACCGATCCTGATCGACGTCGATCGCGCCCACCCCGAATCGACTTGCCAGTTCGGTGGCCCGTGACTGGCTGCCCGGACGGTGCAGCAGGGCGACACAGTCGATCCCCGCTGCGGCGAATCCCTCCAGAGCCCGCTCAGCCATCAGGCCGGTGCCCATGACGCCGATCCGCATCGCTCTCCTTCACCCGGGCCCGGTCGGCCCCGCCTCGTCAACCTAGCCGCTGGAAGGGCCCCGCTGCCATGGATCGCTCGGTCAACCCGTCAGAGCGGTCCTGGCCGCCCCGCCGGGCAGGAGCCGGCGACGGACGTTCGCGAGCGCACGCTGTTCGATCCGACGCACCGAGCTGACCGAGGTGCCCAACCTGGCAGCGACCTCGCGGCAGGTGTGGGATTCCCCGTCGATGAAGCCAAAGCGGAATGCCAGCACCTGGCGCTCGTCCAGGGCCAGCCCTGCCAGCACACCCACGACGCCCCTCTCGTCCTCGGTCTCCTCCGACGGCGGATCGAAGGACGCCAGGGCACCGACGACCTCCAGTTGTCCGTCCAGCGGCACTGGCGGCCGATGGCTCAGCAAGAGCGCCACGTGCCCGGGGCTGCGGCCCAGGGCCTGGGCCAGTTCCGCCACAGCCGGGGGCCGTCCGAGTTCCTGGGCCAGTTCGGCGGCCAGTCGATTCGCGTGGCGAAGTTCCACGGCTCGACCCATCGGGATCCCGAGGCCGCCGAGCCTCGACGCGGCGACGGCCGACAGATGCTGGCGCAGCCGGGGAGTCGCGAACGTGCTGAACCGCGCGCGGGTGTGATCAAATCGCTGGAGCGCGCCGGCCAGCGCGAGGAACCCCTCCTGGAACAACTCCTCGTCACTCAGCCCGCTCCCCCTGCCACAGCGTCGCACCTCCCGCCACACCAGCCGGACGTTCGCCAGCAGGAAGTGCTGCCAGGCGAGGCGCCCCTCCGCTTCGAGGCGACGTAGCTCGTCGCTGCTGGCAGCGACGGGACACTCGCCACTGGCGAGGTGGTGGGCGGCCAGCAGGCCGGCTTCGATGGTGCCTGCCAGTCGCGACTCCTGGTCGGCGGAGAGCAGGGGCGGGAGGGTGTGGTGATGGCTCATGACCCCACCTTCGGGCATCACTGCGACCGCGTCAGCCCCCGGGATTCCCGACTGTGGGGCAACACATCGACAACACCCACCGCTGTGGATCGGTCACAGCGACGGCCCAGTGGCCACGGCGACCAGTTGCTTGCGCCGGGCTTCGAGATCAACCAGGGAAGCGAACATCCGGTTGTAGGCGAGCTGGTCCTCAACCGGGTTCGTCCGCTGCAGCTTCGACTTCAAGGCGGCGATCTGCCGAGCCACCGCCAACACCCGGACCCCGGCGGCGTACTCAGCGGCGTAGGCGGGAGTCGGCTCCCTCAGGATGGGCTCGACGGCCAGCGTCACGACGAGTTCCTCGATGACCGGATCCTGGTTCGCGCTCAGCACGCGCTGCGCCCAGTCTCCTGGGCCGGCGTCCGCGGAGGCTGCCAGGCGCTCGAACAGCGCCCGATAGGTCGGGTGTGCGAAATCGTCGGCGACCAGGTCGTTCAAGGTGCCGGTGAAGGCCTCCGGCGCCCGCAGCAGCAGCCGAAGGGTCCCGCGCTCGGCCTCCCAGCGTCGATCGCGGGAATCCGGCAGGTCGAGGCCGGGCAACGCAGGCTCGTCAGGACGCCTGGCCGGTGCCGAGCCGGACGGACGCCCGCCGCCCTTGGCGGAGGCGCGCTTGACTTCGCGCCGGACCTCCTCGGGGTCAAGACCGAGCAGCTGCGCAAGTTCGCGGATGTAGCCCGGGACCAGCCCGGCGTCGCGGATGCTGCTCACCAGGGGTGCCGCGGCCCGCAGTGCCGAGACGCGTCCTTCGACGCGATCCAGATCGAACCC
Organism: Propionibacteriaceae bacterium; assembly: GCA_016717345.1. Taxonomy (GTDB): domain Bacteria; phylum Actinomycetota; class Actinomycetes; order Propionibacteriales; family Propionibacteriaceae; genus Propionicimonas. The sequence continues at coordinate 35,578 of JADKFR010000004.1, read as the reverse complement.
CCCGATCACGTTGCGCATCACGAACCGGTACAGCGGGACACGCCTGGCAACCAGTTCGCGCAAGGCGGCATCACCGTGCTGCAGCCGCAGGTCACACGGGTCGAGGCCGGTCGGCTCGATGGCCACGTAGGTCTGCGCGACGAAGTGCTGGTCGCCCTTGAACACTTTCAACGCGGCAGCCTGGCCGGCGGCGTCGCCGTCGAAGGTGAAGATCACCTCACCGGCCTGGACGTCGGAGGTGCCGATCAGCCGCTGCAACAGGCGGGCGTGATCGTCGGCGAACGCCGTCCCGCAGGAGGCGACCGCTGTGTCAACACCCGCCAGGTGTGCGGCCATGACGTCGGTGTACCCCTCGACGATCACCGCCTGGTTCTTGCGGGCGATGTTCGTTCGCGCCAGGTCCAGCCCGTAGAGCACCTGCGACTTGCGGTAGACGACGGTCTCGGGGGTGTTCAGGTATTTGGCGGGCATCCGGTCGTCTTCGAAGAGCTTGCGCGCCCCGAAGCCGAGGACGGAGCGTCCCGCGTCCCGGATCGGCCACAGCAGGCGGCCCTGAAAGAAGTCCCAGCCGTTCTCGCGCACCAGGCCGGCCTTCACCAGCTCGGCGTCGGTGAAGCCGCGCGCCCTCAGGTGCGCCGACAGCTCCCGTCCACCGCTGGGGGCGAACCCGAGCCCGAAACGTTCGCTGACGTCCCGGTCGAAGCCGCGACCGGCCAGGAACTGGCGCCCCGGCAACGCCTCGGGCGTGGTGAGTCGATCGGCGAAGTAGTCAGCCGCCTCGCGGTTGGCCTCCAGGATCCGCAACCGCAGCCCGGGTTCGGGACGGTGCGCGTCCCCTTCGGTGTACCGAAGCTGCAGCCCGATCCGGTCAGCGAGGTATTCGACCGCCTCGACGAAGGAGACGTTGGAGATCTTCTGGACGAAGGAGATGACGTCGCCACCTTCGCCGCAGCCGAAGCAGTGGTAGAACCCCCTGGCGGGCGTGACCCGGAAGCTGGGGGTCTTCTCGTCGTGGAACGGGCACAGCCCGCTCAACGACCCGCCCCCGGCATTGCGCAGCGTGACGTGAGCCCCGACCACCTCGTCGATCCGGGAGCGTTCCCGAACCGTCGCGAGGTCTTCCTCGTTGATCAGCCCCACCACCCGATGGAGTCTACGCACTCAGGCGCCGCGACCGATCCCCTTCGGCAGCCGGTCCGGGTTCCAGCCCAGCAACGCCGTCGCGGCCTCGAACGCGAACCGATCTGTCATCCCCGCGACGTAGGTGACGGCGGCGCGGGTGCGAGCGGCCTCGTCGCCGTCGCGGACCTCCAGGTCCGCCGGCAGGGCCGTCGGCGTCTCCACGTAGTACTGCACCAGCGCCCGCAGCACGTCGATCACCGCCCGGGACTGCGCCAGCGAATCCGGACGGGTGTAGATCCGCTCGTAGTTGAAGGCCCGCAGGGCGCTCAACGCCGCCGCCGGCTCGGCCGCCATCCCGATCGTGCCCGTGCTGACGGTCGTAGCGACCACCGCGCGCACGAACGTGCCGAGCTGTTCGCGCCGGGTGCGGCCACACACCTCGGTGATCTCCGAGGGAAGATCGGACAGTTGCACGATGCCGGCCGCCACAGCGTCCTCCAGGTCGTGGGCACAGTAGGCGATGCGGTCGGCCCAGCTGACGATCTCACCCTCGACGCTCGAAGGCGCCGGACTCGACCACGAGTGGTTGCGCACCCCGTCCAGGGTCTGGCGACACAGGTTCAAGGAGGTGAGCACCACGTCGGCCCCCCACGGTCCGTGGTCGTAGCCACCCGGAAGGAACTGGTCGAAGGCGTCCTCGCTGGCGTGCCCGCCCGGACCGTGGCCGCAGTCGTGCGCCAAGGCGATGGCTTCGGCGAGCGTCACATTCACCCCCACGCCCCGGGCCAGCGACGTCGCCACCTGCGCCACTTCCAGCGCGTGGGTGAGCCGGGTTCGCTGGTGGTCGGTGGGGAAGACGACCACCTGGGTCTTCCCGGCGAGCCGGCGGAAGGCTGTCGAATGGACGATGCGATCCCGATCACGCTCGAAGCAGGTCCGCTCGGGATCCGGTTCCTCCGCAACGACCCGATCGCCGGCGCCGCGAGCCCGAGCCGCCTCAGGACCCAGCAGCCGGTCTTCCGTCTCTTCCCGTTGCCGACGTCCCACCGGGGCCGAGAGGGCGACGCCCGCGGTCGAATCAGCGTGCGCGCGCACCAACTGGGAATCCGGGTGTCCCCCCATGGTGTCGGCCCAGGCAGCCGCCCGCGGGGTGAGTTCGCGCATGGTCCCCATCTTGGCACGATGCCGGCCTCGTCGATCGGCCCAGCGCCTCGCCGGGTCATCGCCGGCCGTGACGACTCACCGGCGAGCGGTCAGTAGTCTGGGGTCATGTCACAGGATCCGCACACCACGCCCGGATACCCCCACCAGCCTGCCGACGGCTCCCCAGAGCCCGCCGGAGGCGTTACGCCACCTGCGTACGGCTCTTCCGCTCCCGCGCCGGGTTCGCAGGCTTACCCCGGTTCGGGGGCTTACCCCGGTTCGGGGGCTTACCCCGGTTCGGGGGCCTACCCCGGTTCGCAGGCCTACCCGGGTTCGCAGCCGTACCAGGCGCCCCAGCAGCAGTACCCCACGTCGCAGCCGTACCAGGGTGCCCAGCCGGGTGCCCAGCCGTACCAGGGTGCCCAGCCCTATCAGGCCGCTCAGCCCTTCCAGACGCCCCAGCAGTACCCCGCATCGCAGCCGTACCAGGGCACCCAGCCCTACCAGCCGTGGGGCGCAACGCCGCCGGCCTACCCGACGGCCAGGGCCGGTTACCAACCCAGCAAGCCCGCTGAGAAGTCGACCCTGGGAATGATCGGGCTCGGCCTCGTGGTGGTCGCCATGATCGTCGGGGTCATCGTCAGCTACACCGCCGGAGGCGGCTACGGGCGCATCTTCCTCGAGGCGGGAGGCTACAACCTCCAGCCCGAAGATCTTGGTCCCGAACAGCTTTCGCAGGTGATGGGTCCCATGATGGGCGTTCTGGGCGCCTCGCTGGTCGGCCTCGTCGGCTGGGTCGTGAGCATCGTGGCCACCGTGAGATCGGCCGGGCGTCGCTGGGGCATCGCGGGGATCGTGGTGGGAGTGCTCGCGCCGATCGCCATGTACCTGGTCGCGGTGGCCGGCGCGGTGGCCGTCATCCAGGGCTGAGCCAGACCCGACTCTTCGTCTCGCCCCGCCGCCCAGCCGGGTGGGCTCAGCCGCCGGAGACGTCCGACTCAGCGGCGCTCAGGTCCACCGACCCCAAGTCGGTGGAATCCAACCAGCCGTAGGGGACCACGACCTTGTCGCGGGGCGTTCCCTGGCGTCCCCGAGGTGAGCCGAGTTCACCCACGGGGAACGCGGCGTCAGGATCCAGCTGAGCCAGCAGCCCGTCCAGCTCGGCCAGGCTGGACACCATTGCGAGGCCACGACGCAGGTCACCCCCGACCGGAAAGCCCTTGAAGTACCAGGCCATGTGCTTGCGCAGGTCGGTGAGTCCGTGCCGTTCGCCGTAGAGCGCGGCCAGAAGTTCGGCGTGTCGGCGCACCATCGCGGCCACCTCCCCCAACGTCGGCAGCGAGCGGGTCGTGCGGCCGGCGAACGCGTCGGCCAGATCGCGGAACAACCACGGGCGGCCGAGGCAGCCGCGTCCGATCACGACCCCAGCGCAACCGGTCCGAGCCACCATGGCGAGCGCGTCGGAGGCTTCCCAGATGTCGCCGTTGCCCAGCACGGGAATCTCCAGATCGTCGACCAGCGTCGCGATCGCCTCCCAGTTGGCCTGACCCGAGTACGCCTGTTGGACGGTTCGCGCGTGCAGCGCGACACCCGCACACCCGGCGTCCTGGGCGATCCTGCCGGCGTCGCGGTAGGTGAGGTGGTCGGCGTCGATGCCCAGCCGGGTCTTGATGGTCACCGGAACCCCGTACGGCTCGGCAGCCGCGACGGTGGCGCGCAGGATGTCGCGCAGCCGATCGCGTTTCCAGGGCAGCACTCCCCCACCACCGCGCCGCGTCACCTTCGGCACCGGACAGCCGAAGTTGAGATCGATGTGGGACACCCCGAACTCGGCGCACAGGATGCCCGACGCCCTGGCCATCACGGCGGGGTCGACTCCGTACAGCTGGACGGATCGGACGGTCTCGCCGGGGTCGAAGCGCAGCATGGCGAACGTCTTGGGATTGCGCTCCACGACACCGCGCGAGGTGATCATTTCGCACACGTAGAGGCCCGCCCCCTGCTCCCGGCAGAGCTGCCGGTAGGCGGCGTTGGTGATCCCGGCCATGGGCGCCAGAACGACCGGCGGGTTCACCTCGAGGGCACTGCCCGAACGAGTCACGAGCCGCAGCGTGTCGGCCATGGCCTCCCTTTCCAGACCGTTCGAAGGGCGCGAGATCGGGCGTCGGGACCCGGAGCGCAGCGTCAGCCTACCTACCCCTTGCGCTCAGCCGCGGATCGGTGTGCGCTGGAGGCGTGAGCACCGAACACACTCGGGTTCTCGCGGCCCTCGACAGCGTGCCGCGAGTCGGGTTCCTGCCGCCGGAGTTGCGGGCGCTGGCGGGGGTCGACCGACCGCTGCCGATCGGGTACGGGGCCACCAACTCGCAGCCGTGGACGGTCCGGTTCATGCTGGAACTCCTCGCGGTCCCGGCCGGCGGCAAGCTGCTGGACGTGGGGAGCGGCTCCGGCTGGACGACCGCCCTCCTCGCCCACCTGACCGGCCCGGAGGGATCCGTGCTCGGAGTCGACATCGTGCCCGAACTGGTCGCGTGGGGCGGAGAGAACCTGCGGTCGACCGGGCTGTTCTGGGCCCGGATCGAACTGGCGGTTGGCCGGCTCGGGGCCCCGGAGTCCGGCCCGTTCGACCGAATCCTGGTCTCGGCCGACGCCGGCCGGATCCCTGCCGAACTTGAGGCCCAGCTCGCCAGCGGTGGACGGATGGTGCTGCCGGCGGCCGGGGAGATGTGGGTCGTCGACCGGGACGACAAGGGCTTTCGCCGGGTTGCCGTGCCCGGCCACCACTTCAGCTTCGTCCCGTTGGTCTGAGCTCCAGCGCTCAGCAGCCGATCAGACGCTCCGCCAGGTACGGCCTCACCTGATCGAGCGCCACCCGCTGCTGCGTCATCGTGTCTCGCTCGCGGATGGTGACCGCGTCATCGTCGAGGGTGTCGAAGTCCACCGTGATGCAGAACGGGGTGCCGATCTCGTCCTGGCGGCGATAGCGCCGTCCGATCGCCTGGGCGTCATCGAACTCGACGTTCCAGTACCTGCGCAATTCCTTCGCCAGATCCCGCGCCTTCGGGGACAACGCCTCGTTGCGGGACAAGGGCAGCACCGCCGCCTTGACCGGCGCCAATCGCGGGTCGAGCTTCAGGACCGTCCGGACGTCCACCCCGCCCTTGGTGTTCGGCGCTTCGTCCTCGGTGTAGGCCTCCACCAGGAAGGCCATCAGCGAACGGGTGAGCCCCGCCGCCGGCTCGATGACGTACGGCAGGTAGCGCTCGCCGGTGGCCTGCTCGAAGTAGGACAGATCGGTACCCGAGTGCTGGGAGTGGGTGCCCAGGTCGAAATCGGTGCGGTTGGCGATTCCTTCGAGCTCTCCCCAGTCGTTGCCGGCGAAGCCGAAGCGGTACTCGATGTCGACCGTCCGCTTGGAGTAGTGGGACAACTTCTCCCGAGGGTGTTCGTAGTGCCTCAGGTTCTCGCGGCTGATGCCCAGATCGATGTACCAGTCGGTGCGGGCGTCGATCCAGTGCTGGTGCCATTCCTCGTCGGTGCCCGGCTTGACGAAGAATTCCATCTCCATCTGCTCGAACTCCCGGGTGCGGAAGATGAAGTTGCCGGGGGTGATCTCGTTGCGGAATGACTTACCGGCTTGGCCGATGCCGAACGGCACCTTCATGCGGGAGGTGTTCTCGACGTTCTTGAAGTTGATGAAGATGCCCTGGGCAGTCTCTGGGCGCAGGTAATGCAGCCCCGACTCGTCCTCGATGACCCCGAGGTGGGTCTTCAGCATCATGTTGAAGTCGCGCGGGACCGTGAACTGGCCGTGGTTTCCGCAGTGCGGGCAGTTGATCTCCTCCAGCCCGGACGGGGCCCGTCCGTGTTTGCGTTCGAAGGCCTCTTCGAGCTCGTCGGCACGCATCCGCTTGTGGCAGGAGAGGCACTCGGTCAACGGATCCGAGAAGACCCCGACGTGGCCGGAGGCGACCCAGACCTGACGGGGCAGGATGATGGACGAATCGAGCCCTACGACGTCGTCGCGGCCCTGCACCACCGAGCGCCACCACTGGCGCTTGATGTTCTCCTTCAACTCCACACCGAAGGGACCGTAATCCCACGCCGCCCGCGTGCCGCCGTAGATCTCGCCGCAGGGGTAGACGAACCCCCGGCGCTTGGTCAGGCTGATCACGTTCTCCAGGCGGCTTGCCACCATGCACTCCTTGTCGTCGCGACATGCTGCCCGGCTGGCAGCCCGGCTAGCCTACCGTTCCACGCGGACGGTTCTCCCCGACGGCCGCCGGCGCGGCATACGCGCTGGGCTCGTCGATCGCCAGGGAAAGCAGCGGAACCAGCAGGAGCTTCGCGTCCGTCCCGTTGAACGCCCGCCGGTAGGAACCGACGTCCCTCCAGCGGCTGATGATGGCCCACAGTCCCGGATCGTCGAGGTTCTGCACCAGGTCGGCACCCTCGCTCCCGGCGCACTCGTTGAAGTGCGCCACCACCGACTCCGCCGTGCCTCGAAAGCCGGTCGGGTCCCCGGTCACCTGAAACCTGCTGATTGCCCACACGGCGCTCATGGTAGCCCTCGACCCTGGAACGCAGCGGAGCCCCGGCTCTGTGGCCGGGGCTCCGCTGTGTGGCTGGTGGGGATCATTGCGTCCCCGTCGGGTCTACTGCCGATCGTTCTTCGTAATCACACCCGGGTCGATGTCATCGCGCGTGCTCGCGGAGACGTCCTGCACCCCGGTCTTCGGGGCCGCAGTGGCGGCCCGCACCGGCGTCGGCTCCGTCGCCACGTTCCCGCCACCCTTGGTGAGCCCCCGCTGGATCATGCCGATGATGCTCGGCTTGCCCTGCATCTTGCTCAGCACATCGAAGGCCACCGCCGCGAGCAGCACCAGGCCCTTGATGACCTGAATCACGTTGGAGTCGACGCTCATGTTGGCCAGGCCCAGGTTCAGCACGCCCATCACCAGACCACCGATCATGGAACCGACCACGGTACCGATGCCGCCGGTGACGGCGGCCCCGCCGATGAAGACGGCCGCGATGGCGTCCAGTTCGAAGCCGGTTCCATCCTTCGGGTTCGCCGCATTCAGGTACGCGGTGTAAACCATGCCTGCGATGCCGGCCAGGACGGCCATGTTCACCATCACCATGAAGTCAATGCTTCTCCTTCTGGATCCCCGGCCAGCGGCCAGAGACCTGTCTTGATGTCGTGCCCGTCCGGGAAGTCCCCAGGAGCGGGCCGTATTCAGTTGTGGGAAGTATCGACCAGCCGGGATCAGAACCCCAGCGCGAGCCGATGGTAGGCGTTGTTCCAGCGCAGTTCCTTGAGGAACTGCGTGGTCTTCGTTTCCCGACCGATCAGGGCCAATTCGAGGCCCAGCATTTCGGCGAGGTCAGTGAGGTGCTCGGACGTGAGCGCGGTCGACATCACGGTGTGGTGCGGGCCGCCGGCGCTCAGCCAGCACTCGGTGGAGGTGGAGAAATCGGGCAACGGCTGCCACACCGCACGGGCGACCGGCAGTTTCGGCATCTCGGCGAGCGCCTCGACGACGGTGATCTCGTTGGCCACCAACCGCAGTCGGTCGCCCAGATCGCACATCCCCAGGGTGACGGCGTCACCCGGCGCGGCGTCGAAGACCATGCGGACGGGATCCTCACGCCCACCGATGCCCAGCGGGTGGACCTCGATACGCGGCGTGGCGGCCGCGATGCTCGGGCACACCTCGAGCATGTGGGCGCCCAGGATCAGGTTCTGTCCCGGCTCCAGGTGATAGGTGTAGTCCTCCATGAAGGAGGTACCACCGGGCAGGCCGGCAGCCATGGTCTTCAGGGTGCGTCCCAGGACGGCGGTCTTCCAGTCGCCCTCGCCGCCGAAGCCGATTCCCTCGGCCATCAGGCGCTGCACGGCCAGGCCGGGAAGCTGACGCAGGCCGCCGAGATCCTCGAAGTTGGTGGTGAAGGCGCCGTAGCCTCCGTCGATCACGAACCGTCGCAGGGCCACTTCGATGCGGGCCCCGTAGCGCAGCGAATCCACCCGCGCACCACCGGGCAGCAGCTCAGCGGCGACGTCGTAGAGGTCTGCGTACTGCTCGACGATCGCGTCGATCTCGCTCTCGGAGACCTGGTCGACCACCGCCACGAGATCGTTCACCCCGTAGGTGTTGACCGACACCCCGAGGCGGCGTTCCGCCTCGACCTTGTCGCCTTCGGTGACCGCGACATTGCGCATGTTGTCGCCGAACCGCACCACCCGCATCGTCCGCAGCTCAGCCCAGGCCAGCGCGGCGCGCGACCAGCTACCGATCCGCGAGATCACCATGGGATCGCTGACGTGACCCGACACCGTCTTGCGCGGGACACCGAGCCGGGTGGCCACGAACGCGAACTCGCGGTCGCCGTGGGCGGCCTGGTTCAGGTTCATGAAGTCCATGTCGATGGTGGCCCAGGGCAGGTCGCGGTTCACCTGGGTGTGAAGGTGGAGGAACGGCTTGCGGAGCAGGTCCAGCCCACCGATCCACATCTTGGCCGGCGAGAAGGTGTGCATCCAGGCGATCACGCCGACACAGTCGTCATCGGCGTTCGCCTCGATCATCATTCGCCGGATGGCTGAGGCGTCGGTCAATGTGGGCTTGGCGACCACCTCGGGAACGATGGCCTCGGCCGCTGCCAGGGCTCCGGACACCTGGGCGGACTGGGAGCGCACCTGCTCCAGCACGTCGTCGCCATAGAGGCCCTGGCTGCCGGTGAGGAACCAGATCTGCTTACTCATTGTGAAATTCCTTGTCCATAGACGTTCTGATACCTGTCGAAGAGCCTGTCGATGTCGGCCTGGTCGAGCCGGAGCGGTTCCCCCACCTGCCGGGCGAGATGGACGGTGCGAGCGACATCCTCGACCATGACGGCGGCCTTCACCGCGTCCCTGGCGTCGGAACCGATCGTGAAGGGTCCGTGGTTGGCCATCAGCACCGCGCGGGAGCGACTGCCCTGCAGGGTTTCGACGATCCCCCGCCCGATCGAGTCATCGCCGATCAACGCGAACGGGCCGATCGGAATGTCCCCGCCGAACTCGTCGGCGATCATCGTCAGCACACACGGGATCGGCTCGCGGCGCGCGGCCCAGGCGGTCGCATAGTCGGAATGGGTGTGCACCACGCCACCGACGTGGGGCATGTGCGCGTAGACGTAGGCGTGGGCCGCGGTGTCGGAGGACGGGCTCCGCGTCCCCTCCACCAGGTTCGCCTCGAAATCGCAGACCACCATCGCCTCAGGAGTCAGGTCGTCGTAGGAGACCCCACTGGGCTTGATCACCAGCAGATCGGCACCCGGCACGCGGGCTGACACGTTCCCGGCCGTCCAGACCACCAGGTTGTTACGAGGAAGTTCGGCGTGCAGGCCCGCCACGACGACCTTGAGGTCGTCCACGGCCTGCCGGAACTCGGCGGGGATTGCGCTCACCAGATCACTCCTGCCCGAAGACCGACGACGACGTCCCCCACAAGGAATTTCGCTGGATATGCCACTGCCTGGTGCTCCCTCTTCGCTGGCGGCAACTCTGCTCGCCATAGAGGATGTTACCGGTATCACGCGACGGCGCCAGCCCTTTCCGGGTAACAGTTTGGTCTCGATGCTGACTCACTCAGACGGGCCCCAGGAGCGTTCGACGTGCCCCAGCGAGCGCAGGCCCCGATCCAGGTGCCAACTGATGAAAGCGGCCACCAACCCGCTTCCCTGACGCACCGTGACATCGTCCACCTCCCGAGTGCCGGCCCAGTCGCCGGCCAGCAGGGCGCCGAGGTAGGACACCGTCGCCGGCCTCGGATGAGCGACGCCAGGGGGTCGACACCTGCGGCACACCATTCCGCCCATCGCCGGCGAGAAGGCCTCGTGCGGCCCGACCGCCCCGCAGCGGGCACAGTCGGTGAGCGTCGGGGCGTACCCCGCCAAGGCGATGGCGCGCAGCAGGTAGGCGTCCATGACCATGGTCGCCGGGCGAGGCCCGTCAGCGGTTCCGCTGATCAGGGCATGAAGGCCCCCGACCAGAAGTTGGTACTGGTGCAGGGCGGGCTCGCGTTCCTCGGTCACCAGGCGATCGGCCGTCTCGATCATCACCTGCCCGGTGGTGTAGCGCGGGTAGTCGTGACTCAAGGGCTCGGAGTAGGGGTGGAGGGTCACCGCTTGGGTGATCACGTCCAGCGTGCGGCCTGTGGCGAACTGGAGATCGACATGACTGAACGGCTCAAGCCGCGCACCGAACTTCGAGGACGTGCGGCGCACGCCGTGGGCGACCGCCCGGAGCTTGCCGTGTCGCCGGGAGAGCAGCGTGACGATCCGATCGGCCTCCCCCAGCTTGTGGGTTCGCAGGACGATCGCCTCATCACGGTAGGTGGGCACTCGGCCATTGTCGCCGGTGCCTTGCCGAACCTGGGCCAGGCATGCCGGGGCGCGTCGGTGTTACCGTTAACCCTGCAGGCGGCTGCTACCCCGGCGTCACGGTGACATCACGGGTGAACGACGTTCAGCTCGCTGCCAGAAGGAGCATCAACGATGATCGAGTCGCAGCAGGCGAGCCTTCGCGAAGCCATCCGCCAGGGGCACACCGCTTTGGGAATCGAGTTCGGTTCCACCCGCATCAAGGCCGTGCTGACCGGGCCCGACAACGCGCCCATCGCCACCGGGAGCCACGACTGGGAGAACCAGTTCGTCGACCGGCTGTGGACCTATTCCCTCGATGCGGTGGCGGACGGACTGCGCCGCTGTTACGGCGACCTCGCCGCGCAGGTGGCTGAGCGCTTCGGTGTGGAACTGACCACGGTCGGTTCCTTGGGGGTGTCGGCCATGATGCATGGCTACCTCGCCTTCGATGCCGACGACGAACTGCTCGTCCCGTTCCGGACCTGGCGCAACACCACGACGGGAGCGGCCAGCGCCCAGCTCAGCGAAGAATTCGGGTACCCGATCCCGCAACGATGGAGCATCGCCCACCTGTTCCAGGCCATCCTCAACGGCGAGGAGCACGTGGCACGCATCGCCCACCTCACCACCCTGGCCGGGTACGTGCACTGGCAGTTGACCGGTGAGAAGGTCCTCGGCGTGGGCGACGCGAGCGGCATGTTCCCCATCGACCTCGCTTCGACCGACTACAACCCAGCCATGCTGGCCCAGTTCGACGCCCTCGTGGCCGGACACCACCTCGGGTGGCGACTGGGTGACATCCTGCCGCGGGTGCTGCCCGCAGGTGAGCCCGGCGGTCACCTGACAGCGGCCGGTGCCGCGCTGCTCGATCCTTCGGGCGGCTTGCAGCCGGGCGTCGTGCTGTGCCCGCCCGAAGGGGATGCGGGGACGGGCATGGTTGCCACCAACTCGGTGGCGCGCCGAACCGGAAACGTGAGCGCCGGCACGTCCGTCTTTGCCATGGTCGTCCTGGAGGGTGACCTCCGAAGCGTCCACCCCGAACTGGATCTGGTGACCACGCCCGCCGGCGACCTCGTCGCCATGGTGCACTGCAACAACGGTGCCAGCGAACTCAACGCCTGGGCCGGACTGTTCGGTGAATTCGCCGCAGCGCTCGGCGCACCCTCCGATCCCGCGACGGTCTTCGGGACCCTGTTCGCCGCAGCGCTGCAGGGAGAGCCGGACGGCGGCGGCCTCCTGGCCTACAACTACCTGTCCGGAGAGCACATCACCGGCCTGCACGAGGGGCGGCCCTTGCTGGTGCGTACCCCGGAGAGCCGGCTCACGTTGGCGAACTTCATGCGCACCCAGTTGCTCGCGGCGCTGGGAACCCTGCGTCTGGGAATGCAGGTGCTGTTGCGGGACGAGGGCGTCCGACTCGACTCCATGTTCGCCCACGGAGGGCTCTTCAAGACCAAGGGCGTCGCCCAAGGGATCCTCGCCGCAGCGCTGAACACTCCGGTCTCGGTCGGTGACATCGCCGGAGAAGGAGGTGCCTGGGGCATCGCGGTCCTGGCGGCCTTCACCCGGGACAGGGTGGAGGGACAAACGCTCGGCGACTACCTGTCGCAGGCGGTCTTCGCCGGGGTGAGCCTGGCCACTATGGAACCCGACCCCCAGGACGTGGCCGGCTTCGAGTCGTTCTCCGAGCGCTTCGTCAACGGCCTGGCCATCGAACGCGCGGCGGTCGAGCACAGCTGAGCGCCGGCCGAGGGGCATCTTCCAGCTGAGAGGCTCCCGGGCCGGTGCGACGCCTACTCTGGGCGGATGGGAACCCTGCGCATCACCATCGACCAGACCACTCGGGTGGCAGCCAGCAGCGCTCGGGTGCACACCGTTGTCAGCGGGTCGAGCGCACTGCTCGGCAACGCGGCGCTCGCACGTTCCGAAGAGGTGCGTGGGCTCGTTCACGCCCTGGCTCAGATCGGGGTGACCGAGGAGTCGATCGAGGTCGACGGCGTGCGACTCCACACCCGGTCGGGGCGGGTGGGTCGCAGCCAGAGCATCGAGATCCTGCTGACGATCAGCGCCCTGCCCGACCGCCTGCCCGCCCTGCTGGGCGTCCTGGCCGATCAGCCGAACCTGCGCCTGGAGCATCTGGAATGGGTCTTCGATGGCTTCGAGGCCAGCATCGAAGCGACGGCTGCGGCCATGGTCAAGGCGCGACGCAAGGCTGACGCCGTGGCCCGCGCGGCCGGACGGGAAATCACCGGCGTCACCATGGCCAGCGATTCCTGGAACATTCCCTCGGCGCGCGTGGAGTTGGCCGCCCAGGACGTTGGGTATGCCGCCAAGGCAATGGCGGCACCGCTGGATCTGGGAGTTGATATCGCCTCATCGGAGCAACTCTTCATTCACTTGACCGTGGACTTTGAGATGTCCTCCTAGAGTGATGCCCATGCAGCGCATCTCATCGTTGAGGGTGTCCCCGATCTGCCTGGGGGGAAATGTCTTCGGATGGACGGCCGACGGCTCGACGTCCGAGGCCATCCTCGACGCCTTCACCGCTGCCGGCGGCAACTTCATCGACACCGCCGATACCTACTCCGCGTGGGTTCCCGGCCATCGCGGCGGTGAGTCCGAAAGCATCATCGGCAGCTGGCTACGGCATCCAGGCAATCGCGACAAGGTGGTGATCGCTACCAAGGTGGCCAAGATGCCGACCCATCGGGGACTTCGGCCGGCGAACCTGCGGATCTGCCTGGACGGTTCCCGCCGACGCCTGGGCATCGAAACCATCGACCTCTACTACGCCCATGAGGACGACCCGCGGGTGCCCATCGCGGAATGGGTCGGCGCCTTTGACACGATGATCGCTCACGGCACGATCCGCCATTACGGGCTGTCCAACTTCACCGCCGAGCGCACGCTGGAGGTGATTGAGGTCGCTACCGCGGAGGGTCTGGCCCTGCCGGTGGCCCACCAGCCCCAGTACAACCTGGTGCATCGCGCCGAGGTCGAGACCTCCGGACTGGGAGCCGCGTGCCGCGAACACCACCTCGCCCTGGTCCCCTATTACGGCCTTGCCGGCGGGTTCCTGTCCGGGAAGTACGCCCGGGGCGAGGTTCTTCACGGTCCCCGCGCGGGGACCGTGAAGAACTACGCCACCGAGGCGGGCTTCACCGTGCTGGACGAGGTGAACCGGATCGCCGACGAACTCGGCGTGGAACCGGCCACCGTCGCCCTGGCCTGGCTACGCCAGCAACCCGGCGTCGTCTCGCCGATCGCCAGCGTGAGCCGAGTCGAGCAACTGCCACCGTTGGTGGCGGCCCTCGAGCTTCACCTGGGACGCGCCCACATGAATCACCTGACGAAGGCGTCGGCTCCCTTCTGCTGAGGGCGCCACGACGCGGGCGGGATCACTCCGCCTCGCTCGGCACCGTCCCTTCCAGTTGGGTGACGGTGCCGGCGTGCTGCACGCTCACCTTGCGCGGCTTGGCCTCCTCGGCGACCGGGATGGTCAACTGCAGGACGCCGTCGCGGTACTCGGCGCCGATCTTGTCCAGCGCGACGCCGTAGCCCAGCGTCAATTGCCGGGCGAAGGTGCCCGTGGGACGCTCATGCACCAACCACTTCTGCTCGCCCTCGGTCGTCACCGGCTTCCGATCGGCACGGATCGTCAAGGTGCGATCATCAATGTCCACGTCGATCGAGGCCGGGTCAACGCCCGGCAGGTCGATCCGGACAACGAAGACCTCCTTGTCACGGTAGAGATCCATCGGCATCGCAGCAGCCCCCGGGGTCCGCGCGACATCGGAGAACCAACGGTCCATTTCACGGAAAGGATCGAAGGTACGTGCCATGACTCATCACTCCTTCATCGGATTCTGGCACTCGCCTTACTCGAGTGCTAACACCCATAGTGTGCCGCGCCCTCCGTCCAAACTCAAGAGTTGAGCGGCTAACACTCAACTTGGTTGCCACAGCCGGTCACCCGGGGCCGCAACCCCCGCAGTAGGCTGCGGCACGTGGCTGTGAAGAAGGTGCCCCGCCCCCCGATCCCCCATCCGTCCGGGGCGCGTCCGCCCGTGCTGGACCGTTCCCTCCTGCCCCGGCACGTGGCCATCGTGATGGACGGCAACGGGAGGTGGGCGAAGGCCCGCAACCTGCCCCGCACCGAGGGCCATGCGCGCGGCGAAGACTCGCTGTTCGACGTGATCGAAGGCGCTCTCGAACTCGGCATCCCCTACCTCTCGGCGTACGCGTTCTCGACCGAGAACTGGCGCCGCTCGCCCGACGAGGTGCGCTGGCTGATGGGGTTCAACCGCGACGTCATCCACCGCCGTCGTGACCAGCTCGACGCCTTGGGCGTCCGGATCCGGTGGGCCGGACGGATGCCTCGACTCTGGAAGTCGGTGATCCGTGAACTGCAGGAGGCCGAAGAGCAGAGCCGGGACAACACCGCCCTCACCCTCCAGTTCTGCGTGAACTACGGCGGGCGGGCCGAGATCGTGGATGCCGCCCGCGCGATCGCCGAGGCGGCGCTGCGGGGCGAGCTCGACCCTTCACGCCTCACCGAAGAGCGTTTCCGACGCTTTCTCGATGAGCCCGAGATCCCCGACGTCGACCTGTTCATCCGCTCCTCCGGTGAACAGCGGACGTCGAACTTCCTCGTCTGGCAGGCGGCCTACGCCGAAATGGTCTTCATGGACACTCTGTGGCCGGACTTCGACCGGAGGGACCTGTGGCGAGCCGTGGAAACCTACGTCCAGCGGGACCGGCGCTATGGAGGCGCGGTCCCCAACCCGGTTGAGCCTGATCCCAGCCCGACTCAATGACCCGGATCGCCGACCACTCCCCGGTGCTCGGGACGGTCGTCCAGACGCGCATCGACGCCGACGACACGGTGGCGGGCCAGGCCGAGAGCGCCATTCTGGCCGAGTTCGAGCGCCTGGACGCCGTCTTCTCGACCTATCGGAGCGACAGCGAGCTGTCTGAGTGGTCACACGGCGGGGGTCCGTGTTCGCCGGAGCTGACCGCTGTGTTGGCTGCTGCCGAGTACTGGTGGCAGGAGAGTCACGGCGCCTTCCACCCCGCGGTCGGTCACCTGCGCGCCCACTGGTTGCTGGCTGCCGACTCGGATGGCCCGCCACCCCGCCTGCCCGCGTCCCTCGAACCGGCGCCGCTTCCTTTCCGCGTCGTCGCCGGGGACGTGGTGCAGGTCTCAGACTGCTCGGGAGTCGATCTCAATGCGATCGCCAAGGGCTACATCGTCGATCGGGCGGCCGCTGTCGGGCGCTCCCTGCCAGGTGTGGCTGCCGTGGTGGTCAACGCCGGCGGGGACCTGCTCCACAGCGGCACGGGAAGCGTCGAGGTCGGCATCGAGGATCCGTTCCGTCCCTACGACAACCTTCCGGCGCGCTGGCGCGTCAGGATCGCCAACGAGGCCCTCGCGACCTCCGGCCTTGCCCGGCGCGGGTTCCGGGTCGCCGACGCCTGGTACGGCCACGTGATCGACCCGCGCACCGGATGGCCGGTGGAGCACACCGCGTCGGTGAGCGTGCGCGCGCCGCGAGCCATGGACGCCGACGCCCTGGCCACCATCTGCGGGGTCCTCCCACCCCGGGAGGCGCTCGACTTCCTCAGCGGACGGGACGGGTGCGCAGCTCTGATCGTGGACGCCGAGGGCGCCGTTCACGACTCGCCCACCTGGTTCAGCTGAGCATCACCAGGGCAACGCCGGCGACGACACCCACGCCGATCAGGATCAGCCCGAGCCGCCGCGTCCGGACGATGAAGAGTTGGAGCACCAGCCCGGTGATCGCGACCAAAGCCAGCCCGACCGCCGAGACGTCGATCAGCCACGACCAGGCGAGCGACGTGTGTCGTCCCTTGTGGAGGTCGTTGGCGACGGCGACGAGCCCGTACCGGGTGCTCGCCAGCGTGAAGGACCCGGTGATCGTGTCGAAGGTGGCCGTCGCGGTGTAGCCAGGGCCTTGGTAGGTGAGGCGCCCGACTGTCCCGTCCACTCCGTGGTCCGTGATCTCACCGGAGGCGCCCTGCGCCGAGCGCAGGTATTCGCTGACCGCCAGGAAGTCGACAGCACCGGCGGTGATCGACGCCGCCGGCAGGGTTCCGGTGGTCGTCGTGGTGACGGGTTCCTGGCCGAAGGTCCAGTCCTGATGGTTCAGGGTCAGGCCCGTCACGGCAAAGAACAGCACCACCAGCAGGCTGACCATCGACAGCCAGGAGTGCAGTTGCCGGGTCCACTTATGGCTGGTCGCTCGGGCCGAGGGCCTCCGGCCTTCCGATCGCACGGACACGGTCTGTGGCGCAGTGCCCGGGCTCATGGCGCGACGGTGACCTTGGCGGCGGTCAGTTCGTTGTTGGGGGTCCCGGACACGCTCGCCTTCTTGCCGGACAGCGTGAGCTCCATCGTGATCAGGGAGGTTGGCCCGTGCTCACGGTTCGACTCGATGCACACGGTGTAGTTCGCAGCCTTCACCGCCGCACCGGAGGTGTCGGTGAGGTCCCACACCACGTCGTAGCTGCCGGCAGCGCGCGTCGCGCTCGAAACGGTCGTGTCGCCACCGGCGGCGGCGTACCAGGTGGCCAACTCCGACAGCCAGCGGTCCTCCTGCCCGGCCAGGTGCCACAGTGAGACGGTCTTCACCAGTTCCCCGGCGGCATCCTCGATCCAGACCGCGATGTAGGGATTGCGGGCCATCCCCCCGCCCGGGCCACCCCGGCCGCCCGAGGACGCCGTGGTGTCGACGGTGTAGGTGAAGCTGATCACGGCCTCACCGGCAGCAGCGCTGGCGACGTCCGTGGCGGACGGGGTGGAACTGGCGGCCCCGCTGGAGCCGGCCGCTGTCGGGGTCGCGGCGGGAGTCAAGACGTCGGCGTCGGAGGAGGCGCAGCCTGCGACACCCAACAGGGCTGCCGCCGACACCCCCTGCAGAAAGGCCCTTCTGGACACGGCGCTGAAGCGGGAGGTGGAGGTCATGAAGGATCCTGTCTGGGCTGGCCGGGGTCTCTCATGAGAACCTAGGGAGTCAGCCTGTGGGTTGCCTGTGAACCGGCTGGGTCCTGGTGAGGCGAGGTGACGATCAGTCCGTGCCCTGATCGAACGACGAACCCTGCTGAGCCTCCAGGGAGGCCTCGCTGATCGTGGAGGACAGCTCGCTGATCGCACTGGCCTGCCCGGCCTCAAGGCTCCCCACCAGATCCGAGACGGCCCCGCCGACGAGCCCCAGCGCCGCGTACTGCTCCAGCCTGGTGCGGGAGTCCGCGATGTCCAGGTTGCGCATCGTGAGCTGGCCGATCCGGTCCAGCGGACCGAACGCAGCATCCCCCACCCGCTCCATGGACAGCTTCTCCGGGTGGTAGGACAGGTTCGCGTCCATCGGTGTCGAGGATCGAGTAGTCCTCACCCCGACGCAGCCGCAGGGTCACCGACCCGGTGACGGCCGAGCCGACCCAACGCTGCAGCGACTCGCGGAGCATCAGCGACTGCGGGTCGAGCCAGCGTCCCTCGTACATCAGCCGGCCGAGCTTGCGGCCCTCGACGTGGTAGTTGGCCAGGGTGTCCTCGTTGTGGATCGCGGACACGAGCCGCTCGTAGCAGATGTGCAGCAGCGCCATCCCCGGTGCCTCGTAGATGCCCCGGCTCTTGGCCTCGATGATGCGGTTCTCGATCTGGTCACTCATCCCCAGCCCGTGCCGGCCGCCGATGGTGTTGGCCTCGTAGACCAGTTCCACCGCGGACGCGAACGTCCTGCCGTTGATGGCCACCGGACGTCCCTGCTCGAAACTGACAGTGACGTCCTCGGTCTCGATCACCACGGACGGGTCCCAGTGCCGCACCCCCATGATGGGTTCGACGATCTCCATCCCGACGTTGAGGTGTTCCAACTCCTTCGCCTCATGCGTGGCGCCCCAGATGTTGGCGTCGGTGGAATACGCCTTCTCCTTGGAATCCCGGTAAGGCAGGTCGCGTTCGGCCAGCCATTGGGACATTTCGGAGCGGCCGCCCAGCTCGGCGACGAAGTCGGCGTCCAGCCACGGCTTGTAGATGCGCAGCTGCGGGTTGGCCAGCAGGCCGTAGCGGTAGAACCGCTCGATGTCGTTGCCCTTGTAGGTGGAGCCGTCGCCCCAGATCCAGACGTCGTCGGCACGCATGGCGCGCACCAGCAGGGTTCCCGTCACCGCCCGTCCGATCGGAGTGGTGTTGAAGTAGGTGCGTCCACCCGTGCGGATGTGGAACGCGCCGCACACCAATGCGACCAGGCCCTCCTCGACCATGGCCGGTGTGCAGTCGACCATCCGCGAGATTTCAGCGCCGTAGGCACCTGCGCGGCCCGGGACCGAGTCGATGTCGGGTTCGTCGTACTGGCCGAGATCGGCGGTGTAGGTGCAGGGGACGGCACCCCGCTCGCGCATCCACGCGACCGCGACCGAGGTGTCGAGACCGCCGGAGAAGGCCAGGCCGACGCGCTCGCCGACCGGGAGTTTGGTGAGGACCTTGGGCATGGGCGCGATCCTATCGGTCAGCGCCCACGTCCCTCACCGCGTCCGTCCGGCCCAGCCGGCCTGGCCAACGCCGAATCGTCAGACGGCCGCGCGATCCCGGAAGTCCCGGTTGATGGCACTGACGACCGCCTTGAGTGAGGCGGTCACGATCGAGGAGTTGAGCCCGACCCCCCACAGCACATGGGAGTCCTCACCTTCACCGACCTCGGTTTCGACGTAGGCGGCAGCCATCGCGTCACCGCCAGAGGACAGCGCGTGCTCGGTGTAGTCAAGGACGCGCACGTGGTGGCCCAGAATCCCCAACGCGTCCACGAATGCCGACACTGGTCCGTTGCCCTCACCGGTGATGGTCTTCTCCACCCCGTGGGAAAGCACCGTCGCCGTGACGCTGTAGCCGCCGCCGTTCGAGATCGACTTCACCGTGACCAGGGACAGCGGCGACTCCCCGATCAGGTATTCGCCCTCGAAGATCCGGAACATCTCGTCGCCGGACACCTCGCCGCCTTCGGAGTCCGTGCGCTTCTGGACGACACGGCTGAACTCCATCTGGAGGCGGCGCGGCAGGTCCAGCTTGTGTTCGGACTTCATGATGTAGGCCATGCCGCCCTTGCCGGACTGCGAGTTGACCCGGATCACGGCCTCGTAGGTGCGCCCGACGTCGTGCGGATCGATCGGCAGGTAGGGCGCCTCCCAGGGAATCTCATGAATCGTCTTCCCTTGGGAGGCGGCCTGCCTCTCCAGCGCCTCCAGCCCCTTCTTGATGGCGTCCTGGTGGGAGCCAGAGAAGGCGGTGTACACCAGATCCCCCGCGTATGGGTGACGCGGGTGGACCGGCAGGTTGGTGCAGTACTCCACCGTCCGACGGATCTCGTCGATGTCGGAGAAGTCGATCTTGGGGTCGACGCCCTGGCTGAACAGGTTCATGCCCAGGGTCACCAGGCACACGTTCCCCGTCCGCTCGCCGTGGCCGAACAGGCAACCCTCGACCCGGTCGGCACCGGCCATCAGGGCCAACTCGGTCGCGGCGACCGCCGTCCCGCGGTCGTTGTGGGGGTGCAGCGAAACCGCCACGTGGGGACGGTTGCGGACGTGCCGTCCGAAGTACTCGATCTGGTCCGCGTAGGTGTTGGGGGTCGAGCGCTCGACCGTGGCGGGCAGGTTGAGGATGATCTCGCGGCCCTCGCCGGGCTGCCAGACGTCCATCACGTGGTTGCAGACTTCGATGGCGAAGTCCGTCGGAGTCTGGGTGAAGATCTCGGGACTGTACTGGTAGCCGAACTCCACATCCCGCAGGTTCTGCTCGGCGTACTTCATGACCAACTGGGTGCCCCGCGTCGCCATGGCGATGCACTGGGCCTCGTCGATGTTGAAAACCACCCGCCTGAACAGTTCCGCGGTCGCGTTGTACAGGTGGATGTTCGCCCGCTTCGCCCCGATCAGGGACTGGGCGGTGCGTTCGATCAGGTCCTCACGGGCTTGGGTGAGGACGCTGATGGTGACATCGTCGGGGACGGCGTCCGAGGTGATCAGGCCACGGACGAAGTCGAAGTCGGTCTGGGACGCCGACGGGAACCCCACCTCGATCTCCTTGTAGCCCATCGCCACCAGCAGGTCGAACATCTTCAGCTTGCGGGAGGGGGTCATCGGGTCGATCAGCGCCTGGTTGCCGTCCCGCAGGTCGGTGGACAGCCAGCGCGGCGCAGCCGTGATCTTCTTGGTCGGCCAGGTCCGGTCGGGCACGTCAACCGGCTCGAACGGGGTGTACCGAGTGAACGGCATCGGGCTGGGCTGCTGGACGCCGACGGACTGGGGCCGCGTGCCAAACGTGTGGGTGGTCATGGTGATTCCTCGCAGAGGGGATTCTGGGATGCCAGGCGCGTGGAAAGCCTCCGCAGCGAGGAAGCCTGATCTGGAGTCTAGGCCTCGCTACGGCGATGAAGGAGCAGTCGCACCCATGCCATGACGACACTGTGACACACGATCGTCACAATCGCCACCCCCGTCCCGTCATCCGATCCGCACCACGGCGGCCGGCTCAGAAGCCCAGCCGGTTCAGCGCCTTCGGATCGCGCTGCCATTCCTTGACCACCTTGACGCGCAGATCGAGATGCACAGGGGTGCCCACCAATTCAGCAATCTGCCGGCGGGCGGCTGATCCCACTTCCCGCAACCGCTCACCCCGGTGACCGATCATGATCCCCTTCTGGGAGTCACGTTCGACAATCATCGACGCGTAGATGTCCAGCAGCGGACGGTCCGCGGGACGGCCCTCGCGGAGGCCCATCTCTTCGATGGTGACCATCAGCGAGTGCGGAAGCTCGTCACGGACACCCTCCAGAGCCGACTCCCGGATCAGCTCGGCGATCCGGATCTCCATCGGCTCGTCCGTGACCTCACCGTCGGGGTAGAACCGGGGACCCTCCGGCAGCAGCTTGACGAGTTCGTCGGCGACGATGTCCACCTGGTCGTCGGTCACCGCGGAGACCGGAATGATCGAGGCCCAGCGGATCCCGAGCTTCTCCTCCAGGGAAGCGATCTTCAGCAGGTGCTGAGCCATCCGGGCCGGGGCGACCAGATCGGACTTGGTCGCCAGGGCCACCAACTGCGGACGCTTGGGCAACTTCGCGATCTCCCCCACGAGGAATTCATCACCAGGGCCGATCCGCTCGTTGGAGGGAAGGCACACCCCGATCACATCAACCTCCGACCAGGTCTCGTGCACCAGGTCGTTGAGCCGCTCCCCCAGCAACGTCCGCGGCTTGTGGAGCCCGGGGGTGTCGATCAGGATGAGCTGTGCGTCCGGGCGGTTCACGATCCCGCGGATCACGTGGCGGGTCGTCTGCGGCTTGGACGAGGCGATCGCGATCTTGGTGCCGACCAGGGCGTTGGTGAGCGTGGACTTCCCGGCATTGGGGCGGCCCACGAAGCAGACGAAACCGGACCGTGTCACGATGCCCTCGCAGCCGATTCCCGGGCCAGCCTGGCCGCCACCTCGGCCGCCGCGTCCGACTCCTCGGTGGGCGTGCCGGTCTCTTCGCCGGCAAGGAACGCCAGCACTGTCCGGATCGAGT
Source organism: Propionibacteriaceae bacterium (assembly GCA_016717345.1). Taxonomy (GTDB): domain Bacteria; phylum Actinomycetota; class Actinomycetes; order Propionibacteriales; family Propionibacteriaceae; genus Propionicimonas. The sequence goes on along the minus strand of JADKFR010000004.1, from coordinate 13,325 downwards.
GGCGCCTCCCCGTCCCTCGTTCTGCAATCAATTCGATGCCCTCCCACCGCACGACCGATCCAGGGATCGGCACCTTGTTGAGTTCCTTGGCCATCAGCCCGAGCACGGTGTCCACGTCCTCGTCGTCCAGCTTGAGACCGAACAGCTCACCGAGATCGTCGATCGGGAGCCGAGCCGAGACCCGGAACCGCTCCGGTCCGAGCTGGGTCACTGGCGGCACCTCCTGATCGTGCTCATCCACGATCTCCCCGACGATTTCCTCCAGGACATCCTCGATCGTGGCCAGGCCCGCTGTGCCGCCGAACTCATCGATCACGATGACCACGTGACTGCGGGTCAGCTGCATCTCGTGCAGGAGTTCGTCGACCGGCTTTGAATCGGGGCAGAAGCTGGGTGCACGCATCAGGGTTTCGACGTTCTCGTCGGTCTGGGCTTTGGGGTTGTCATACATCCGGCGCATCACGTCCTTGAGGTAGAGCACCCCCACGACGTCGTCGATGTCATCGTCGATCACCGGGATTCGGCTGAAGCCCGAACGCAGCGCCAGCGAAAGGCCTTGTCGCAAGGTCTTACCGCGTTCGATGTAGACCATCTCGGTGCGAGGGACCATGACCTCCTTGACGATGGTGTCCCCGAGTTCGAACACCGAGTGGATCATCTTGCGCTCGCCCGCTTCGATGAGCTCCCGGGCCTCGGCCATGTCGACCAACTCCCGCAGTTCGGCCTCCGAGGTGAACGGGCCGTCGGAGAATCCCCGACCTGGGGTGAGGACGTTGCCGATCACGATCATGAGTTGCGGGATCGGGCCCAACACGGTGGTGAGCGCGCTCAAGGGCGCCGCGGCCGCCAGGGCGACCCGCTCGGCGTTCTGGCGTCCCAGGGTTCGGGGCGCCACGCCGAGGACGATGAAAGAGACGGCGACCATCGTGGCAACCGGCAGCAGGATGCGCTGCCACACCTCTCCCACATGCTCGACGTACACCAGAGTGACGAGGACGGTGGCCGTCACTTCGACCAACAGCCGCAGGAAGAGTGCGGTATTCAGGAAGGGGGCCGGGTCGGCCACCATATCCACCAAGCGCTTCGCGCCGGTGCGTCCCTCCTCGAGCAGTCCTTCCGCGCGTGACTTGGACATCGACGAGAACGCCGAATCGGCGGCGGCGAGCAGCGAGGCCACCGCGATACAGGCGATGGCGACCGCAATCTCGATCCACTGCGTTTGGTTCACTGCGTCACCGGCGGTGATTCGACCACGCCGCGATGATCCGGTCGTTCAGGTCGAACATGACCTTCTTCTCCTCGGCCTCGGCATGATCGTGACCGAGCAGGTGCAACAACCCGTGGATCAGCAGGTAGTCGGCCTCCTCCTCGGGGTCCGGTGGTTCTCGGCCGCTTGCACCGCGGTGACTGCCGGGCACAACACGATGTCCCCCAGCATGCCCAGCGGGGGCTCCTCGTCGCCGTCGGGGGCTCGGAGTTCGTCCATCGGGAAGCTCAGAACATCGGTCGGGCCGGGCTCATCCATGTACTTGACGTGGTAGGCGCTCATCGTGTCCTCATCGACGAGCAGGACGGACAGTTCGGTCTGGGGGTGGATCCGCAACAGGTCCAGCGCAAACGAGGCCAGAGCCAGCAGTCGTTCGGTGTCGACTTCAACGCCCGACTCGTTGTTGATATCGATCATCGGTCTCTCCTTCGTGCCGGTACGGTCGCCTCGTAGCGATCGTAGGCCGCGACGATCCGTCCCACGAGCTTGTGCCGAACGACGTCATGGCTGGTCAGAGTGCAGAACGCGATGTCGTGGACGCCATCGAGGATCTGCTCCACCATGGCCAGGCCGCTGCGGGTTCCACCCGGAAGATCGATCTGAGTCACGTCGCCGGTCACCACCATGCGTGACCCGAACCCCAGCCGGGTGAGGAACATCTTCATCTGCTCCATCGAGGTGTTCTGGGCCTCGTCCAGGATGATGAAGGCGTCGTTGAGCGTCCGTCCCCGCATGTATGCCAGCGGGGCCACCTCGATGGTGCCCGCCGTCAGCAGCCTGGGCACAGACTCGGGATCGATCATGTCGTGAAGGGCGTCGTACAACGGCCGCAGGTAAGGGTCGATCTTGTCGCTCAGAGTGCCCGGCAGGAAGCCGAGCCGTTCCCCGGCCTCAATCGCCGGCCGGGTGAGAATGATTCGGTTCACCTCCTTGTCCTGCAGGGCCCGGACGGCCTTGGCCATGGCCAGGTACGTCTTGCCCGTGCCGGCGGGCCCGATCGCGAAGACGACGGTGTGGGCATCGATGGCGTCCACGTACCGCTTCTGGTTCAGGGTCTTGGGACGGATGGTCTTGCCCCGCGACGACAGGATGTCGTGGGTCAGCACCTCAGAAGCCCGGGCAGTGGCCCCGGTCGTCATCCCGACCACGCGTTCAACCACGTCGGCGGCCAGCCCCTGCCCCGTCCGCACGATGGTGATGAGTTCGGTGAGCACGTCAGCCGCTGTCGTCACCGCGGCCGGCTCTCCGGAGAGGGTGATCTCGTTGCCGCGCACATGGATGTCAGCATCCAACCCGGCCTCCAGGATGCGTAGGAACTCATCCCGTGGACCGAGCACAGAGACCATGTTGATGGACGCGGGGATTGCCACCCGTCGTTCGGCAACGGCCGTCGTCTGGTGCGAGTTCAGCATTCCTCCTGGTTCGATGAACGCCCATCTTAGCGAGCAACCCGATCCCACTGGCCAGGCACCTGCACTGTCGCCTTCCGGCAGGTTATGAGGCCCGTTCGTCCGGGGTCAGGCGTTCAGATCGCGGAACGGCGGGTTACGACCCCTCTCCCACCCCGGGATAACCTGCCCGAAGGCGTTGTCCGAGCGCCGCCAGCCAACGAACCGGCTGATAACCCGCACCAGGACGTGGTGGCCTCGTTCAGTGCGTTGTGATTTCGTTCAGAGGGCCATTCGGTCCGTGGCCGCTACCAATTCCTTGGCAATCGCGGGTTCAGAAACGGAGTGCCCCGCCAGCACAACGCGGTAGTCGGCCTCGGGCCACGCCCGATGCAGGGCGTCCGCGGTGGTCAGCGGACACGGAAGATCGTAGGCGCCCTGCACGATCACCCCAGGGATGTGGCGGATCCTGTCGACCTGCGCGAGCAGTTGGCCCTCGGTGAACCATCCGGCGTTGACGAAGTAGTGATTCTCGATGCGTGCGAACGCCAGGGCGAAGGCCGGGTCGGAGAAGGCGGCCACCAGTTCGGGGGAGAACTCAAGCGTGGACGTGGCAGCCTCCCAGGTCGTCCAGGCAACTCCTGCCGGCAGGTGAATCGCCGGATCCGGGTCGAACAGGAGGTGGTGATAGGCAGCGATGCAGTCCCCCGTGAAACCTTCACCCAGCGGTGCGAGGAACGAACGCCACCACACGGGGGCGAGATTCGCCGCGCCTCCGTTGTAGTACCAGTCCAGTTCACTGCGACGCAGCGTGAAGATGCCGCGAAGGACCAATTCGCTCACGCGCTCGGGATGCGACTCGGCGTACGCCAGGGCCAAGGCACTGCCCCACGATCCACCGAAGACCAGCCAGGAGTCGATTCCCCGGGCCTCGCGGAGACGTTCCAGATCGGCGACGAGATGCCACGTGGTGTTCGCGCTCAGATCGGCGTTCAGATCGCTGGCGTGGGGGGTACTACGCCCACAACCGCGCTGGTCGAACAGAACGACCCGATAGGCGGCGGGGTTGAAGTAGCGCCGATGGCTGGGGACCAGTCCCCCGCCGGGCCCACCGTGGATGAAGACCGCCGGCTTACCGTCTGGGTTTCCGCACTCCTCCCAGTACAGCTCTTGGCCGTCGCCAACGTCGAGCCGGCCGCTGGCATACGGCTCGATTGGCGGGTAGAGCAGGGCCTCAGTCGTCGTCATCGTCGTACACGTCGATGATGTGCATCGCGGCTTCCTCCGCGCTGGCTGCACCACCGTCGATCCCGACCTCATGCCCGACGCTCTCGGCCTCGGAGTCCTCACCGGGGTAGCCGCCGTTGGCATCCACCAGCCGCCCCGCACGCGACTTGCCCACCTGCCTCGGTTCGGACGGATCAGGGTTCCACGGGGTCTCGTCGGGGACGACCTCCGGAACCTCCTGCGCCAGGCGCTGGTCGAGGGTCTCTCCGCGCTTCATCTCAGCAGCCGTGCTGCCGAAGCCCTGAGCGGGCGACCAGTTCTCCGCGGTGACATACCCCTCGTCCAGCACATCCTCGACGCCTCGGTCGAGCAGGGTCTCGTCGGGCTGCAACTGGTCCAGCTGCTCCGATTCGTCGGGGACGGATACGTCGAACTCGCTCATGGCCCTAGCCTGCCACGCACTCCGCCCGCTAGTGGTGGGCAGGCCAGGAAACTCCTGGCGTTTCGCCTCCGGTATCCGGCTTGTACGGACGTGCCCACCAACGCGCCGGGGTGCCGAGCACCTCACCTGACTTCGGTACGATCCGCCCGGCCCACCAGCCACTCACCATCGTTCACGAGGATTCTGATGATCCGGTTCAACGCTCCCCCAGGGTGGCCGACGCCGCCCCAGAATTGGCTGCCCGCCAGCACGTGGCGACCCGCCCCGGGTTGGCAACCGGCACCCCCTGGGTGGCCCTACTTTCTCGATGAGCTTGGACGTGTCACCCCACCCCCCTTGGGTGCCTGGCACCCCGCAGCGACGGGAGCGGCCGTCCCTGGCGCACCGGTCGACAGTTCGGTGGGCCACCACGTGGCATGGGTGCTGGCCTCGGGCGCACTGCTGTCTCCGCTGCTGTTCTGGCTGACGTACCGCTTCAACTCGTGGCTGTGGTCGAGCGAGTTCCAAGATCTCTCCTGGCTGATCGCGGAGCCCCTCTTCTGGACGCTGACGACCGGGCCGAGCGTCGCGGTCGGCGCCCTGACCCGCCGGGCCGGATTCGCCGCAGCGACAGCGGGGCTGGCTCTGGTGACCACCGGCGTCGCGGCCGTGGCACTCGAGGGCTACGACATCACCACCTACCTCGCCTTCATCGGGCTGGCTCTGGTGTTGGCCGCCGCAGCGGCCGAAGTGATCGGAGTCGCGCTGCGTGCCGCCCGCGCTCGATCGGTGGGTGCGTGGGGCACCATCGGGCTCGCGGTGCCCGCCGGCATCATGCTGACCGGCCTGGTCAAGGTCAGCGGTATCGGGCCCTTCTCGCTCCTGCGCGATACCTTGATCGAGAAGTGGCCCGAGGTTCTTGGTGGGATCCTCCTCGCGGCTCCGGTGGCCTATGTGCTGTGTGGGCTGTTACCCGCCCTGGTCTCGGCGAAGCATCGTCCCTAGCCCGACACCACCCCGGCACCCGAAACAACCCTCTGGAGGCACAACATGAGCTATTGCCCCAAGTGCGGCACGGGAGTCAGCGCGGATGCCCGCAGCTGCCCCAGTTGCGGCTACTACCTGCACGTCACTCCGGCCGCCGGTGGCCGATCTGACCTGCCCCCGATCGCGGCCGCGCCGGCCCCCCCGGAATGGCCGCAGACGAATGCGTACGCCTGGTCTGACGGATTCGACGCGAGGACGGCGCAGCCGGATCCCCGGCCCTATCGCGCAGCGGCGACGGCGTCGCCCGGGCTCTTCCTGCACCCCGACGAACGCATCGAGCGCGAGGTCTGGTTCTCACCCAAGGTGCTCATGCCCCACCTGCGCACGTTGGTCGTGCTGACCAACCAACGTGTGGTCATTCGCCATCCCCACACGATTCTCGGCTTTGTTCCGCTCGGCTACTGGGAGACTTCCGCCAGAAGATCCTCCGTCTCCACCATCGGGGCCGGAACCCGGGTGCGCACCGAACGGCTGCTGTTCGGAGTCGCAGCCGGGCTGTACGGATTGTTCCAGTTCTTCAGTTCATTCGGCGGCTATGTCGGCAGCTGGGTTGTGCTGATGGCGCTGGCCACGTTGGGGGTCGCCGGGTACCTGCTCGCCACCGCCCGAGTAACCGGACTGATCGTCTACGCCGACGGCGAGTCCTTCGCCGCCGCAGCACGCGGATCGGAGTTGGTGGCAGTCGAGCAGACCGCCCAGGAGATGATCCGGAGCATGCTGGAGCATCAGGGGTAGGAAGGGGGCAGCCGGGAGTGGGACTGGGGATCTCCGCGATCCGGCCCCGGCTAGGATCCGCTGACATGCCCGACAGCCAGCCAGCGACCGCTCTCCGAGGCAACTACGACCTGATCCTGGCCGCCTTCTGCGGACTCCTGCTGATCTCGAATATCGGGGCGACCAAACTCATCGCCTTCGGTCCCAATCTGGAGATCGGCGGCTTTCCAGTGCTCCCCATCGTGACCGATGGGGGCGCGTTCCTCTTTCCGCTGACCTACATCCTGGGCGACATCCTCGCCGAGGTGTACGGGCTTCGGCGGGCCAATCGCGCGATCATCACCGCGTTCGTCCTGGCCGCGCTGATGTCAGTCACCTTCCTCGCCGTCGACCTCGCACCTGCCTCACCCGACTGGCCGCTCCAGGACGCGTGGCACGCCGTGCTCGGCTTCGTCCCTCGAATCGTCGTGGCAAGCCTGCTCGGTTACCTGGCCGGGCAGTTGCTGAACGCGTACGTCCTCGTGGCGATCAAGCGGCGCTGGGGAACCGGACGGATGTGGGTGCGGCTGATCACGTCCACCCTGGTCGGCGAGTTCGCCGACACCCTGGTGTTCTGCCTGATCGCCTTCGGACCGCTGGGGACGGTGTTCGGCGGCGACTCGATCCCCTGGGGGACCCTGCTCAACTACACCGCCGTCGGCTGGATCTACAAGGTCAGCGTGGAGGTGATCCTGCTGCCGGTCACCTATGCGGTGATCCGGGCTGTCAAGCGCCGGGAACCCGCCTACCTGTAAGCGTCTGGCAACTTGACCACGCGAGAATTCGCAGCCTTGTCGTGCCAGCCGCGCCGGTCCTCCGAGAGCAGGCTGAGGAACCCGAGGTACAGCGGTAGCGCCATCACCATCATCATCAGGTACCGGCCGAAGGCCCGACCATAGCCGATCGGGCCACCGGTGCTGACGTCGGTGACCGCGATCCGCATGGCACGTTTGCCTATCGTTTGACCGCGGCCCCAGCCCCGAACGAAGTACCCCACGATGACGATGGTCACGGCCAATTGGGCCAACAGCAGCACTACCTGCAGGCCTGCGGTTGAGGAGTTGGACATCATCCCTGCCACAAGGACCCCGCCAACCAGGCCGGCGGCCAGTGCCACCGCCGACATCACGAGGGAATCAAGCAGTTGCGCCGCGAAGCGGACGCCCAAGGTGGCCGTCGGTAGGTAGCGAGGATCACCACCCGCCTGGTCCAGCCAGGGGCCTGCAGCCGACGCGGTGGCAGGGCTCAAGGTGGGGGGACCCGCCGTCGGAAGCGGCGTCTGGACGGGAGCGGAGGCGGGCCATTCACCAGCCGGCGCCGAAGCGTAGTAGGACAGATTCTGGTCCTCGGGGTAAGGATCGGAGGCGCGCTCGGCAACCACGGGCCGATCATTCCGAATGCTGGGGCGGACGACCGTCCGGTCAGCCGCCGGGCCGGGACCATCTCCTGCCGTCAGCCACCCGCCGTCGTAACCAGCTACCGGCGACGGCTGCGCCACCCCGAGGGGCGCGCCACAACGAGGGCAACTCGAGGCCACGCCATTGGGCGTGTACCCGCACTTTTCACACTCCATCCCACCAACTCCTTCTGACACGGTCTCTTCATATCACTGCCGCCTGCTGCAAGGCCGGGACACCCGACTCGAACCACAGCTTTAACAGCCAGCCGCCAAAGTGATCCGGCCGCCTGAGTGCAGTCGCCCACCTCCTCACAGCCGTCTCAAGACCGGTTGGCAGTTGCCGGAGTGCCGCCGTTGATCACCCTCGCGTTCTCCATCCCATTCTTCGTTGATGTCAGGTCATGGCCGTCCTTCCAGAACTCTCCGCTGAACGCACCGGACACGTCGTCGGGGCCTGCCAGATCGCTGTCGTAGACCATGTAGCGGTTGTCGCCGAACGCTGGAGGTGCTAACTGGTTGATCAAGGGGACCTCCTGGGCCATATTCAGCGGATCGTGGGCGACTCGGTACACGGTGACGTTGTGCCCTGCCTCGGCCAGATGCTGTGTCGCCGCCGCGGCGTCGCTCCCATCCCGCGCGGCAAGGGCCTGTGCCACAACCGCATCGCTGGTGCCCGCAGGATCGTAGGTCACCGCTTCGGCGCCAGAGGCAATCGCTGCGACCGCGGCCAGGCGGCCTCCGAGGGAGTGGCCCACGTACGTGACATTGTCGGCGGACGGGCTGCTCGCGATAGCACGCGCCAGCCGTATTGCCATGAGGTCCTGCTTGGTGACCAGTTGGCTGCCAACCGCATCGGTGATCACGTCCGCGGAGTCATCGAAATTCGTGCCTGCAAAGCCGATGACATATTCGTGGGTGTTCGGATCAACGAAGACCGTCGCCTTGAAACCTGAGCTCTCATCGATGAGCATGTCTTGGGTGATGCCTAGCCGCTTCAACTCCGTGGGGTCACTGACAACCACGTAGTCTTTGCCTGTGAGTTTTGCGGGATTGTCCGCTGACTCAGCACACGTGATCAGCTTCTGGTTCCGGCCAATCGTGGCCGGATCCTGGTCACACTCCTTGAAGCCACCGCGGATCTGTCGCTTGGCGCGAGCCAAGGACATGTAGAGCAGGGCACCCTGGGCCACCATGAGCGCGCCAGCCACGACCAACTCGGGATGCTCCCGAAAGTAGGACAGCAGCCCGGCAGCCAAGACCGCACCCAGCACCAGAAGCGGATGCGTCACAATCAGGCCAATCACCTCGGCGATGGCCAGGAGCGCCAGGACGGCGATGAGCGCCACCACAATTGCCTTCAGCGCTGCAACGATCAGCTCAACCGCCGCCTTGATCAGCTTCGACACCGCCTCGAACACCGCGGTGACCACCTTGTTGACCCAGGCCTGAACCTTGTCCCAGAAGGAGTCCTTACCAGGTGTGGTGTTGTCAATGGCCTCTAGCGTGGCCTTCAGGACCTCCGCTGCCGTGTTCCGCTCGCCGACGACACCCGCGAACTCCCTCTGGACCCGTAACAACGCGTTCGAGGCCCGCAGAGCGGCCGATCTGGCGTCGGCAGCCTCCGCGTCGAGGCGTTGCCGTTCAGCTTCGTCGCCGTCCCCCAGTCGGTCGGTATGGCGCTTGAGGTTCACGACGTCACCGTTTGCAGTATCGAGCTGGGTCTGGAGGCCGTCCGCCTCCTCCCACAGGGCCATGGTCCGTTGCTGATACCCGCGGAACGCTTCCGCGTAACCAGCCAGGGCATCGCCTACGCCCTTGACGCGCTCCTCCACTCGGTCGAGCTCGGTGCGGACGGTCGTCATCTGCTCGGCCAGCTTAGCGATCGAGTCGCTCTTGATCTGCTCCAGGGAGAGCCTGTCCAGGTAGTCGATCGCGCTGCGTACCGCCTTGGCGTTGCCCTGATACTCGGCTGCCCCGCTGGCGACCGTGTCGGGCGAGCCCGGAATAGGGTCGTCAGACGAGGTCCAGACCACGCTCCAGTCCACGGATCGGGTTGTCACTGCTTCTCCTCATGCAGGCCGGCTCGCCGGCGGTTGACGTAAGGGTTCCGGGTGGGTGGTCCGGAACGAATGCTCCGGACCACCTTCACGGAAGGTCAGCCCATCTGAGAGGCGATGTCCGAATCGGCCTGCTGCAGGGTCGAGGCGGTCTGTTCCAACGTCTGGGCGATCTGGTCGAGCGCGTCGATGGTCGAATTCGCCGACTGGGTGAACTGACGGTAGTTCTCCTGAAACTTCACCGACGCCCGGTCTGTGACGAATCCACCGTTCACCAGACCGTCGATCTCGTTGGCGGCCTTCCTCAGGTCATCCTTGATCTGTTGCTGGTATTGCCGTAGAGCCCGTGCCTCGGCCCTCATGTCCTCGTACGAGACATGCATATTCGCCATTTTCGTTCTCCTTCATCTATTTCGTGGTCTGACCCGGGCCGCTCGGCCCCGGTTGGTCTTCGGTGTTGTCGGGGGTCTGGGTGGTGCTGTCGGCGCTCGCCGCGACGTCGGTCTCGGGCCCGAAGTGAACCGTCGCCATGATGAGATCGAAGAGCCTCACCAGCACGTCAGCCAGCTCCTGTGACTGCGGGTCTGCGCTGCGGTTGGCCATGAACACGACCAGGTACCACGAGCCCGGGGTCTCCGGGTCACCCACGATGTAGCGGACCCGGCGCGAGGCCGCCCCGGTCGACCAGCGGTCGATCTCCGCACGCGACTCCCGGGAGTCGATCGTGACCAGCTCGGTCAGAGCCCGTCTGGTCTCCGCGTCATCATCGGTTGACTCGTCCGCCGAGCGGAGGGCGAACACCCCGGTGTCCTCGACCGGCTCGAAGCCGCTGTCCCCCACGGTCATGGCGGCCACCGCCTGCAGCGGGTCGATCCCCTCCGGGACGGGCAACGGCTGGACGGTGAAGGACGCTGGCAGGGTGACCGACAGGTCGAGGTCCAGCGGCAGTACCAGCTGGATGGCACCCGCCGAGCGGGCACGCAGCGCCGCATCCCTGAGCGCGGCGCTCACCTTGCCGCGCGCCTGGGCTCGATGCTCAGGGGGCAGCGGCGCCAAGAGCCGATCGGTCACCGTCAGGGCGATCTGACCGATGTCCCCGGTCAGATCAAGCCGAACCCAACCGGGCGGCGTGACGAAGTCGATCTCGACCAACACGGTCATCGGGAATCTCCTTGCCGGTCGTCACGCGCTCTTGTGTCCGGGGCCCGGTTGGGCATGGCGTCGGTGGCGTCCGCGGGCTCGGTGGGAGTGGACTGCGACTCCGGGTAATCCGCCTTGTGGGGGGCTTGGGCGACCCTCCGGCGCCTCTTGTCCTCCCTCTCTTCCCTGCTGAATGCTGAGTGACCCATTCCCAGCGGCCCACCCGTGGGTGAGGCGGATCCGCCTTGGCGGAAGAGGGAGGCCACCGAACTTCGATTCATCGACCCGCCGGCGGCTGTGGCGCCGGCGCTCGGCGCCGAACGCATGCCCCGCAGTTCCGCGCCCAACGCGGCGCGGGACTCCACGCCCGCGGCCGTCGGAGCTGCTGTGGCTGTCGATCGACCGCTCCAGGCGCGAAACAGGGTGCCGGCAGCAGCGGCCGAACCGGCGCCGATCGCTAGTCCGCCCGCCCCCACGAGGCCAGCGGAACCGCGATCGCTGGGCGATGGTTCCGTCGGCTGAGGGACGTCAGGGCTGTCAGGCAAGAACTCCACGGACGGGCCTGGTGGTGCCTCGCCCGGGAGCGGTAGCACAATCCCGGGTGGCATCGATGCGTGGTCTGCACTGGCTGAAACGCTGCCAATCGCCGCGCTGCTCGTCATGCCGGACGAGCCTTCGCCTGATCCTCCAGAACCTCCGGACGAGCTGCCCTCCCAGCTGCCGGAAGCGCCGCCACCACTGTACGAACTGCCATGGGGGGAGCCGCCGGAGGTGGATGAGCCACCGGAAGTCGTGCCGCCGGACGTGGTGCCACCCGCCTGGTTCGTCGCGTCCTGCAATGCCGTTGCGAGCTTGTCGTGATAGTCGTCGAAGGCGTCAATGATGCCCTTGAGCTTCTCGGAAAGCTTCCCGATCGACTGGCTCAACCGGTCGCGGTTCACACTCCAGGAATCGGCGAACTCAGTAACCTTCCTGGCCACTGGCGCTGGCTTGCCGATGGCGCCGGAAATGTCCTCCGCAACGTTCTTGGCCGCATCGAAACCGGCTTTGGACTTCACCAATTGCTGGTAGGCACCGTTGAGGATCTCCTCATCAAGGTGCAGTACCTCAGTTGCCATGCCCCGACTCCGTTTCTCGTCGCGCCGCGATCATGTCATCGCGGAAATCAGCCCTGCAATGGGACTCGGTGACCATGCTCAACCGACCCATGGCACTTGCACTTTCGTGGCCTTGCCCGCGGCGATCCACCAGCCCCGACCTGGGATCGGATCGCCCTTCCGGAATCGTGGCAGCGGCGTGCGCAAGACCATGTCGCCATCCATCGGATCAGGTTGCAGCAGGAGTCCGGTTCGGGAGTTCTTGACCTCGCTGAGCATCGTCCATGAACTGTTCCAGCCACTCGCCTCGCCCTCAGCGATCAGGAGATGGCCGTTGTTGCGGCAGTTCCGGACCAGGTCGGTGAACTGCGACTCCACCGGACCCGACAGGAAGTCCGGAAAGCCCTCGACGAGCACAGCCACCAACGGCAGACCGTCGCTTGACTGCTCCGCAGTCACTGACAGCAACCGTTCGATCACGGGGCGGCAAGCCTCTGCGCCGGTCGCCGACGCGCTCCACGCCTCCATCTCCGCTAGCGGCGACCGTCGCGCGGACAGGTGCACCAGCGGCAGCTCCGGGTTCCACCGCACCAGCGACTGAGCAAGCCAAGCCATTGCGTTGGTCCGGCCCGACTGCGTGGGACCCCAGACGAGGAAGGCGCCCCCGGCCTTGAATCCTATTGGGGCCAGGGTCTCGTCCGAGACACCGAGCACCGGCTGCCCCGCGACGCTGTCGGGCAACTCCTCGGCCCTAATCTCGGTGCCGAGGCTGCGAATCTTGCTGGGTCGTGGTTGCTCGACCGTGCGTAGCCAGTCAGCCAGCTGCTCGATCATCCGTGACTGAGCCGCCACGTTGATGTTGTCCCCCAGGATCGCCAACTGGAGTTCATGGGGCCTACCCACTTGGATGGCACGCCCAGGCGGTGAGGTCTGCGTAAGCACGTCGCGCGGCAGGTCGAAGTAGCGATACCCGTCGTCATCCGTCTGACGCAGCACCACTTTGCGCTGGAACGAGCTGGCTATTGATGTTGGCAGCGCTGCCGGCCTCTCGGCTGTCACCGCAAAGTGAATGCCGACACCGCGGCCGTCCACCAGGAGTTGCTGGAACAGGGCGAAGACCACTGACCGTTCGGACGTGCTTTCATATTCGGTCCGGAAGGCCGCGAAACCATCGATCAGCACCAAGATGCGGGGCTCAGCAGGATTCCGGAGACCCTGCGATACTCCACGATGGTGGGGGCTTTCGCCGCCGCGTACCGTGAGGCGCGTTCGTCTGCCACGTCGCGCAACCAGCGAATCAGGCGCGAAATCCTTTCCTCGTCGCCCCCATCGATGATCGAGCCCACATTGGGCAATGGCTCCAGAAGGGCGAGCCCGCCCCCGCCGAAGTCAATCCCGTACACATGCACTCCCCCCGAACGTGGGGTGATGGAGGCCGCCAGGCCCAGCGAACGCAAGGCGGTGGTCTTTCCCGATCCGCCGGCGCCGTAGTACGCGATGTTCCCCTCAGCGTCGGGGCGGAAGTACTC
>JADKFR010000003.1 GCA_016717345.1 Propionibacteriaceae bacterium | reverse complement strand
TTCACCGCGGTTGACCTGGCCATCGACCGGGGCTCCCAGGTCGTCGTCCTGGGACTCAACGGTGCCGGGAAGACGACGTTGCTGCGCATCCTGGCAGGGCTGGAGGAGCCGGACACCGGTGAGGTGCATCACGGCCACGGGTTGCGTCTGGGGTACTACGCCCAGGAGCACGAAACCCTCGACGTGTCCCGCTCGGTCCTGGAGAACATGGTCACCGCCTCACCCGACCTCACCGAGACCGAGGTGCGCAAGATCCTCGGATCCTTCCTGTTCCGCGGCGACGACGTGGACAAGCCCGCCCGCGCCTCGGGGGGAGAAGACCTGGCTGGCGCTGGCGATGCGGGTGGTGTCGGCCGCCAACGTGCGGCTGCTCGACGAGCCGACCAACAACCTCGATCCGGCGTCCCGCCGCGAGGTGCTGCAGGCGATCCGGACCTACGCCGGCGCGGTCGTCCTGGTCACCCACGATGAGGGCGCTGTGGAGGCGCTCGACCCGGATCGCGTCCTGGTGCTGCCCGACGGTATCGAGGACCTCTGGAACCCTGAGTACGCCGAACTGATCTCGCTCGCCTGACCAAGCTTCAGGCGCGCGATCCCCTGGGGACTGGCTGCTGGCGGGCGTCTGTGGGCGCGTCACAGCGCGCCGGCGACGTGGGCCCCACCCACGAACCCCGCGGCCAGCGCCAGGGCCGTCCGGTGGACGGCGTCCTCACCGGGCAGGTACCGCGGATGGTGCAGTCCGATCTCGTGGCGACCGTCCGTGGTGGGTCCGTGGCCGGTGCCGACGAACATCATCAGGATCGGGGCCACCCGGGAATAGTGCGAGAAGTCGTCGGCTCCCAGCGATCGGAACGGCTGGTGCGCCACCATCATCCCGGCCGCCTCCAGCAGCGGATCAACCGTCTGCACGAGCCGGGTGTCGTTACTGAGCACCGGATCGCCGACGATGATCGTCACCTCGGCGCGGGCGCCCCGGGCGCGGGCGCTGAACTCGGCGAGGTGGCGGACAGCCTCGTGGAGGTGTTCCTGATCGGCGGTGTGCATCGTCCGGATGATGCCGTGCAACGAGGCGCTGGCCGGGATGATGTTGTGGGCGGTGCCGCCGGTCACCTGGCCGACCGTGATCAGTGCCGGGTGGACGGGGTCGATACTGCGGCCCACCAGTTCCTGCAGCCCCAGCACGATGCTGGCCAGCGCGGGAATGGGATCGATGGTGAGGTGGGGGTACGCCCCGTGACCGGGCTGGCCGTGGATCACGATGTCAAAGGCGTCGGCGGCCGCGTTCACCCCACCCGTCCCGGTGCTGACGACACCCGCGGGAACGCGGGGCTGGACGTGGGCTCCGATCACGGCCCGGATGTCATGGTCGGCCAGGGCCGCTGAGCCCACGACGTCCGCGCCACCACACGGCTGGACCTCCTCGCGTGGCTGGAAGACACCGAGCAACCCCACAGGCAGGTGTTCGATCTTGCGGGCGGCCTGCAGCAGGGCCCAGGTGGCAGCCAGGTGGACGTCGTGGCCGCAGGCATGCATCACGCCGGGCACCACCGAGGCCCAGGGGGCGTCGGTCTCCTCCGTCAGCGGCAGGGCGTCCAGTTCGGCTCGGACGGCCACCGCGGGTCCCTCAGGGGGCCCGACCCTGGTCAGGAAGCCGGTCTCGGCGACCCGGGTGGCCCTCTGGCCGGGCATCGCCTTGCGGAGCCGGTCCACGGTGGCCCGCTCGCCGTCGCCGAGGTCCGGGTGCCGGTGGATGTCGCGGCGCAGCGTGTTGGCTTGCGGCAACACCTCGTCCAGATGGCGGGTCAGGTCGGCCAGGAGTTCGGCTGCGGCGCGGGAGGGCCAGGTCATGGGGTCATTCTCGTCCCTGGTGGGCCGTCGTGGGGGAGTGGCTCGAACACGTGCACGGTGACGTCGAGGGTGTCGAGGAGGCCGACCCTGGGTCGCGAGGAGTGGTGGAACGCATTCGGGCCCATGGCCACCAGATCGGTGACCTCGGCGTCCGAGAAGTCCCGGCGCCGTCGATCCCGAGCGGAGGCCACCTGGGTGAAGAACTCACTGGCGGCCACCCGAAGGCGTTCCTCCTTCTCGGGCTCGATACCCAGCAGCCCGTCCCGGGCGCGCAGCCCGGCCAGGTGACCCGGATTCGGCACGGCCACCACCAGCCGTCCCTCACCGGTGAGGACCCGGGCGAACTCCGCCAGGTTTCGCGGCGCGAAGACCGCCAGCACCACGTCGACGCTGCGGTCCCGCAAGGGCAGTGGTCGCCACACATCGGCAACGACCGAGGCGATTCTCACGTCGGCCTGCGCCGCCCGCCGGGCGGCGGCGGTCGAGATATCCAAGGCGATGCCGCGGTGCCGGGGATTGTCACCGAGGGCGCCCTTGAGGTAATCCGCGGTCCCGGCGCCCACTTCGAGGATCGTCCTGCCACCCCGTGCGGCCTCAGCCACCAGGGTGAGCAGCACGTCGAAACAACCCGACTTCAGCACGCGACCGCGGGCGGCGACCATCGCGGCGGTATCGGCGTTGGCGGGTTGCGGACCGCCCAGCAGGTTGAGGTAGCCCTGCCGAGCGATGTCGAAACTGTGCCCGGAGTCACACAGTGCCGCGGGTGAGGTCAGGCCCAGTTCGTCCCCGCAGTGGGGACAGGCCAAGAGCCCGGAGGCGGCATCCAACGCCATGTCACTCAGCGGTGAACTGCAGGGCCCTGCCGTCGGCGGCGGTCAGGGGTCAGCATCGCACCGTCCTGGGTCACGGTGGTGGCCGCTTCGAGCGTCTGCAACACCGTCGTCTCCTGTGCGGTCGCGGCAGCGTCGGCGCAGGCCATCTTGGTGCTCATCAGAGGCCCGATCTTGATCGTCGAGCCCGTGATGGTGGCCTGGCCACGGAAGCTGTTGCAGGCCTTACCGGTGACCGTGCCGTCAGCCAGCACGAGCGTGACGGGGAATCCCGCCACCGGTGAGCTGACCGCCTCATTGGCCACGATGCCCGACAGGGTCCAGGTGGTGCCCAGCAGCGGGACCTCAGGTGCCGGGGGGGCGGCTGTGAGCGCCAGCAGGACGGCGCCGCTCTGGTCGACGAGTTCCAGCTGCAGGTCGTCCCCGCGGGCGGAACGGGCGGCGGACAACGCCTGGGTGAAAGCCGTCTCCTGCTCCATCACGCCCGGCTCCGGGCACGCCATCATCGTCATCGCGAGCGGGCCGACCGCGACGGCGGCCGCCGAGGTCGTGTAGCCACCGGTGAACCGGTTGCAGCCCGTGCTGCCGCTCACGGTGAGATCCCCACCGAAGGTCACCG
Source organism: Propionibacteriaceae bacterium (assembly GCA_016717345.1). Classification (GTDB taxonomy): domain Bacteria; phylum Actinomycetota; class Actinomycetes; order Propionibacteriales; family Propionibacteriaceae; genus Propionicimonas. The sequence goes on along the minus strand of JADKFR010000003.1, from coordinate 418,630 downwards.
TGGGCTGGGTACCGGCAATCACCGGGGTGCCTTTGATCGACGTCACCAGCCACGAGGTGCCCTTGATCGTGGGAGTGGGGCTCGCGGGCACCACGGACGTGCAGGCGGCAAGCAGCCCTGCCATCGCCAGAACTGCCAACACCAAACGCTTCACGGCGCCTCCTTGCGCACTGGGGCGGGCGCTGCCCGCTGCTTCGCCTTCAGATCCGACCGGATCATCAACACCAGACCCAGTGCAGCCATCCCGCTGAACGTGAACCATTGAATCGCATAGGACAAGTGGTTGCCCTCATTCAGCTCGGGGGGTTGCACCTGGACCAGCCCGGCAGGATCCGCCGGGGAGATTTCGAGCACCCCGAGGTAGCCCTCCAGGACCGGGAAGGGCAGGGTGCTGCCGATCGCCGCCGAGTTGATCAGCCGGATCGCCCCCTGGGCGGGAGTCGTGGCGGTGGCATCACCCTGCTCGTCGCGCCGGACGTGCCCGACGATCGTGACGGTGCCGGTGGGTGGGGCCGGAGCCGCCTGCGGAAAGTCCTGGCCGGCGGGGCGCTGCGCGAACCCGCGACTCACCAGCAGGTGCCGTCCGTCGCTGGTCTGCAGCACTCTCCCACCACCTCGTAGCCGGTCACCCCGGCGTTCGAGCGGTAACGGACGACCCAGCCGAGGGCGGGGTCGAAGCTGCCCACGACCCGGACCTTCTGCCACTGGTCGGCGTCGGTGATCGGACGGCCGAACACGGCCGCGTAGTCCAGGACCGGGGAGCTCTCGTGCGCGACCACCACCTCATTGCGCTCCCGGCGCTGGTCCAAGCGTGAAAGTTGCCAGGTGCCCAGATTCACGAAGGCGACCACCAGGCCGATCACGACCGCCGCGAGCGCCAGCCAGCGCGGCCAGAGCCGGCCTGTGGCGGTCCCCGGCCCGGTGTGGCCCATGGGCTTGCTGAGAAGGGTCATTCGAGGTCGTCCACCACCGTCCCCTGGACGGTCGCGGAACTGGGCAACGCAGGCCGGCTCACGTCCTCGGCGGTGATCGCCGGTGGCGTCGAGCGCAGGTCGATGGCGTTGGCGAGCATGACGGCTATGGCGGGCAGGACGGCGGCAGCGACGAGCAGCAGGAGATTCCACGGCAGCGGGGTCATTGTGGCGGCCAGGAAGCAGACGACTCGCAGGGCCATCGTCCAGAGGTACCTGGTGCGTCGCTGATCGGTGTCCAGTGAGCGGCTGAACCGCGCGCTGGTGATCAGCGCTGTCTGGTTCCGCTCCCGGCTCCGGCTCACATCCTCCAGCCTAGATCGGACAAGGAAGCGCTGCGCATTCTGTGCGGTTCGGTGTGGGCGCAGGGGGTCCCACCCGATAGCGTTGCGGCCGTGACTGTTTCCGAAATGCCTGTGCGCAGCGTTCTCGTCACTGGCGGCAACCGTGGAATCGGCCTCGCCATCGTGGAACGCTTCGTGGCCCAGGGCCATCGGGTTGCCGCGCTGAGCCGCGCCGGCGAAGCACCCGAGGGGGCGCTGGGCATTGTCTGTGACGTGTCCGAGGCGGACCAGGTCGACGCCGCCTTCAAGGTCGCGGAGGCGGCCCACGGCCCGGTCGACGTGCTGGTCGCCAACGCGGGGATCACCAAGGACACCCTCATCCTGCGGATGAGTGAAGCGGACTGGGCCGCGGTTCTGGACGTCAACCTGACGGGCTCGTTCCGGGTCGCGAAACGGGCGGCCCGCTCCATGATCCGGGGCCGGTTCGGTCGCATCATCTTCACCGGGTCGGTTGTCGGCCTCTACGGGTCGGCCGGTCAGGTCAACTACTCGGCCAGCAAAGCCGCTCTGGTCGGCGTGGCGCGGTCGCTGACGCGCGAACTGGGCGGCCGTGGAGTGACCGCCAACGTGGTCGCTCCGGGATTCATCGAGACCGACATGACGGCCGGCCTGCCCGACGACCTGATTGCGAAGTACCACGCGTCCATCCCCGCGGGGCGCCTCGGCCAGGTCGGCGAGGTGGCGGCAGCGGTCGCCTTCCTGGCCTCCGATGAGGCCGGTTACATTTCGGGCGCTGTCATTCCGGTCGATGGCGGCCTGGGCATGGGTCACTGAGGAAAGGGAAAGTCACATGGGCATTCTGGAGGGCAAGAACATCCTGGTCGCCGGGGTGACGATGAACACCTCGATCGGGTACCGGGTGGTCGAGCTCGCGCAGGCCGAGGGCGCGACCGTCGTGGTGTCGAACTTCGGGCGCGCGATGAGCCTGACGGAGCGGGTGCTGAGGCGTCTGGACCCGGTGCCGCCGCTGGTCGAGGTGGATGTCACCAACGACGAGCACTTGGCCGGTCTGGCTGACCGCCTCGCCGAGCATGTCGACCACCTTGATGGGGTGGTGCACTCGATCGCCTACGCGAACCCGGAGACCGCCCTGGGCGGCAAGTTCCTCACCACTCCGTTCGCCGACGTGGCCACGTCGGTGCAGACCTCGGCGTACTCGCTGGTCAGCCTGACGATGGCCTGCAAGCCGTTGTTCCGCGAGAGCGCAGCGGTGGTCGGCCTCACCTTCGACGCGCGCTTCGCGTGGCCGATCTACGACTGGATGGGGGTCTCGAAGGCGGCTCTGGAGAGCGCTTCGCGGTACCTCGCCCGGTATTTGGGGCCCGAAGGGGTGCGCTGCAACCTGGTTGCTGCCGGCCCGCTGGAGACCATCGCGAAGAAGGCGATCCCCGGTTCGGACGAGTTCAACAACATCTGGGGTGGGCGCGCCCCGCTCGGCTGGGACTCCAAGGATCTGACGCCGACCGCCAAGGCCGTCGTCGCCCTCTTGAGTGACTGGTTCCCGGCCACCAGCGGCGAGATGGTGCATGTGGACGGCGGGCTGCACGCGACTGGCGCCTGACCGCCGGTCGCGCCCACTGCCTCAGCGGTCAACAGGTAGGTTGGGCCCATGGCGGTGGTGGAACTCGAGGGCGTGACGATCGTACGATCAGGATCGACCCTGCTCGACAACGTGTCGTGGACGGTGAAGGAGAACGAGCGCTGGGTCGTGATCGGCCCCAACGGGGCCGGGAAGACCACGTTGCTGCAGATCGTGGCCGCCCAACTGCACCCGACCCGCGGCACCGCCACGATTCTGGACGAGACCCTGGGCGCCGTCGACGTGTTCGAATTGCGCCCACGGATCGGTGTCGCTTCGGCCGCTCTCGCCGACCGGATCCCCAAGGGGGAGCGGGTGCAGGACGTGGTCGTCTCCGCCGCCTACGCGGTGATGGGGCGCTGGCACGAGGAGTACGACCCGTCCGACCACGAGCGTGCCCATGCCCTGATGTCGCAACTGCAGGTCGACCACCTGGGAGATCGCACCTTCGGGACCCTCAGTGAGGGCGAACGCAAACGCGTCCAGATTGCCCGGTCGCTGATGACCGACCCCGAGTTGCTCTTGCTGGACGAACCGGCGGCAGGGCTGGACCTGTCGGGCCGCGAGGCTCTGGTCAGCACCCTGAGCGAGCTCTGTGAGGACGACTTCGCGCCGTCCACCGTGCTGGTCACGCACCACGTCGAAGAGATCCCGCGCGGCGTCACCCACGCCCTGCTGCTGAAGAATGGGCGGGTGGTGGCCGCGGGCCCCATCGAAGAGACCCTGACCGGTCCCCTGTTGAGTGCCACTTTCGACCTGCTCCTGGAGATCCGCCAGGACAACGGACGCTGGGTGGCCCGGGCCGCCTCGCGAGCTGCGCGGCGTCCCCCGACCCGACTGGCCTGAGCTGAGGAGGCGGGATGTTCGACTGGTTATCGGCGAATCTGTGGATGGTGTGGCTTGTCGTAGCGGGGGTCCTCGCCATCACCGAGGTCACCACGCTCGACTTCACGCTGCTGATGCTCGCCTCGGGCGCGCTGGCCGGTGCCGGCACGGCGCTGCTCTTTCCGGGTCTGCCGTGGCTTCAGGTCGTGGTGGCCATCGGCGTGGCCGTGGCGATGCTGGCCCTGCTGCGGCCCACGTTGCTGAAGAAGATCCGCTCGATGCCCGGCTACCGCTCCTCGCTGGACAAGATGGTCGGGAGCACGGGGCAGGCACTGACCGCGATCACGGGCACGGGAGGCGAGATCAAGGTGGCGGGGGAGACCTGGACGGCCCGCAGCGTCGACGGCACCACGATTCCGGCCGGCTCCCAGGTGGAGGTCTACCAGGTGGACGGTGCGGTGGCCGTGGTGTACCCACGGCATCAGGCCTTGCCGTAGGGCGTCGGTTCCCGGCCAGTGGCTAGGGTGGAGGCAACTCTCCCCGGACTGGAGGAATCATGGTCTTCCCCTTCACCCTGATCGCTTGGCTCGTGGTGATCCTGGTCGTCGTCAGCATCCTGGTGCGCAGCGTCAAGGTGATCCGCCAGCAGCAGGTAGCGGTCGTGGAGCGGCTCGGTAAGTTCAAGCGGACCCTCGACCCGGGACCGCATCTGCTGGTGCCCTTCATCGACTCGGTCCGCTACACCATGGATATGCGCGAGGTGGTTGTGCCCTTCCCGCCGCAGGGCGTGATCACCGAGGACAACCTGATGGTGAGCATCGACTCGGTCATCTACTTCCAGGTGATCGATCCCGTTCGCGCGGCCTACGAGGCCCAGAACTACATCCAGGCCATCGAGCAGCTGACGATGACAACCCTGCGAAACATCATCGGTGGGCTCGATCTGGAGCAGACCCTGACCAGCCGCGAAGAGATCAACCAGAAGTTGCGCGCCGTCCTGGACGAGGCCACCGGCAAGTGGGGGATCAAGGTGAACCGGGTGGAACTGCGCTCGATCGAGCCGCCGGCCACGATCCGGGATGCCATGGAGAAGGGGGCTCGCGCCGAGCGGGACAAGCGGGCGGCGATCCTGCTCGCCGAGGGGCAGCGCCAATCCCAGATCCTGTCTGCCAGCGGCGATCGGGAATCCTCGATCCTGCGGGCCCAGGGGGATCGGGAGTCGGCTGTGCTGCGGGCCCAGGCTGATCGGCAGGCTTCCATGCTGCGGGCCGAAGGCGAAGCGCAGGCGATCACGACCACGTTCTCCGCGATCCACGCGGCGCGGCCCACTCCGTCCCTGCTGTCGTACCAATACCTGCAGATGTTGCCGAAGATGGCCCAGGGCGACTCCAACAAGTTGTGGATCATCCCGAGCGAGCTCAACGATGCGTTGCGGGGGCTCGGCAGCCTGCTGGGGGGCACCTCGACAGGTGGCGGGGAGGTCGCTGCGGACGAGGCGCTGGGTGAGTTCACCGCTCCCGAGAGGGTGGATGTCCAGGCCGAGATCGAGGCCCAGAAGGCGGCTGACGAGGAGCAGTCCCAGCGGTCGGTGCAGAACGCGATCGCCGAAGCGGCGGCTCTGGAGGGACGCCGGGCGGCCCACCTTCGCACTGACGCCCCGGCCCTGGAAGCGGCACCGGCCGAGCCCGGTCCGAACCTCGCCGCGCAGGCCGAGCCGTCCTTCACGCCCGTCGAGGGGCCCTCGGCGCCCTGACCGGGTGCCGCTGTGATCGGTGTGGAGGGTGGGTCAGCACGAAAATCCTCTGAGCAGGCTGGGTACGATCACGCCATGATCCACAGCGCCTCCCCGCGTCCGCGGGGACTCCTGCTGGGGGCTCTCGCTGCGCTGGCGGTGTTCGTGCTGATGGCAGCCCACCTGAGGCTGTCGCCGGTGCCGATCACCCAGCCCCTGGATGATGCCTGGCGAGGTGCGGTCGGTGCGGATTCCCCGGTCGGCGGCCCGGTCTTCTGGTTCTTCGAGCAGTTCGGCTACGGAGTCGGCTACGCGACCTTGGCGGCCGTCGGCGTGCTGCTGCTGGCAACCGGAAGACTGTGGACGCTTGCCTTCGTCCTGCTCTCGGCCCTGGCCGGTCCGGGCCTGATCTCGCAGGGAACCAAGAACCTCATCGACCGTCCGCGTCCGGCCGGTGACCCGACGCTTGGCCTGTACGGCCCCTGGGTGGCCGTGGACCATGGCTCGTTTCCCTCCGGGGCACGCGCTGACCATGGGGTTCGCCGTCGTGGCAATCGGGATCCTGTTGCCGGTTGCTCATCGCCGGTGGTGGTCCTGGGTGGCGGTGGTGCTGTGCCTCGGCATGGTGTGGCAGCGGACCCTGGCCAACGCCCACTGGCTCTCCGACACCCTCTTCGGAGCGCTGGCCGGAGCGGCCGTCACGATCGTGGTCTGGTATCTGCTGTACCCGCCGGTGACGGCAGAGCGGGCCCTGCCCTGGCGTTGGGGGTGGCGGGCGGATGGCCTGCGGCAGCGGCCAGGATCAGCCTCTGGCGACCTGACTTCCTGACTCTGCCGGCTGTTTCGCGTAGCGGCTTGCCAGGCTCGCGCAGGCCATCAGCTGCGCCTGGTGGAACATCATGAGCGGGAGCACCAGCAGCCCGATCGGCTGCCCCACAAACAGGACGCCGGCCATCGGCAGGCCACTGGCCAGGGACTTCTTGGTGCCGCAGAACTGGATCGCGATCACGTCGGCACGGTTGAAGCCCAACCGCCGGGCCGTCCACCACGTGAGGCTGAGCATGACCACCAGGATCACCATGCAGATCGCCAGCAGGATGAGGATCTCGGACCAGGAGGTCTGGGCCCACATGTTCTCACGCATCCCGGCCGAGAAGGCCCCGTACACCACGAGCACGATCGACCCGCGATCGAACAGTTTGAGACCGGGGTGGGCCTTGACGTAGCCGGCCGTCCAGGGCCGCGACAGCTGCCCCAGGATGAAGGGGAGGAACAATTGCAGAGCGATGTCGACGATGGTCGAGGCGGTGAAGACCACCTTGCCGGTACTCGTCATCAGCAGCCAGCACAACAGGGGCGTCAGAAAGACCCCGAGGATGTTGGAGGCCGAGGCACTCACCACTGCGCCGGCCACATTCCCTTTGGCCACTGAGGTGAAGGCGATGGACGACTGGACGGTGGAGGGGACCAGCGTCAGGTAGAGCACCCCAGCCATCAGGGAGGGGCTCAGCCAGGCGGCGCCCAGGGTGCTGATGCCCAGGCCGAGCAGCGGAAAGACCAGGTAGGTGAAGGCCAGGATCAGCAGGTGGAGCCGCCAGTGCTTCAGCCCCGCGAGGGTCTCCTGAGGGCTCAGTCGTGCGCCATAAAGGAAGAAGAGGGCAGCGATCGCCACCGTGGTCGCCCACTCCACGACGTCCACCGCGATGCCGGTGGCGGGAAACACGCTGGCCAGCGCGGCGGCCGCGATGATCGCCAGCAGGAAACGATCGATGGGCAGACGTGAGAGCCAGGACACCCGGTCATCCTAGTGATCTCGCCGGTCCGGCCCGCGGCCGACGCCCGGCCCGGGGGCGGCCTAGACTCGCGGCCGTGCCCCAGGTGATCGAGATCGACTCCGCCGAGGACCCCCGCTTGGCCGACTACGTGTCGCTGCGAGAGGCCACCCTGCGGCGGCTCCTGGAAACTGAACGCGGGATCTTCATCGCTGAAGGGGCCAAGGTCATCCGGCGTGCGGTCGCGGCGGGCTATCCGCCGCGATCCTTCCTCTTGGCCCGTCGGTGGTTGGCGGACCTGGAGGACGTGCTGGCGGGCCTTGAGGCGCCGGTGTATGTGGTGAGTGAGGAATTGGCGGAACGGGTCACCGGATTCCACGTCCATCGAGGTGCCCTGGCCTCTCTCCAGCGAAGTGAGCGCTTCACCGTGGGGGAGGTCCTGGCGGGGCGGCGGGTTGTGGTGCTGGAGGACCTGGTCGATCACACGAACGTCGGCGCGGTCGTCCGAAACGCCGCCGGCTTGGGGTGGGACGGGCTTCTGATCAGTGCTCATTGCGCCGACCCGCTCTACCGCCGCTCGATCAAGGTGTCCATGGGGACGGTGTTCGCGCTGCCCTGGGCGCGGCTTTCCCCGGGCCTGGACCTCGTGGATACCCTGCACGAAGCCGGCTTCACGGTGGCGGCCCTTGCCCTGGACAAGCGAGCTGTCGACCTCGACGAAGCCGGACGGCGCGTGCGCGGCCGACGCCTCGCGATCGTGCTCGGGACCGAGGGAGCCGGGCTGTCGCCGCGGGTCCTGGAAGCCGCCGACCTGCTGGTCACGATTCCGATGGCGGGCGGTGTGGATTCGCTCAATGTGGCGGCTGCCAGCGCAGTCGCCTGCTATGCCTTAGGACGCTGAACTGCGGCGAGGGGTGACGGGCCAATCCTCGGGGTAGAGATGGGCCAGTTCTTCGTGCTGGGCGTACAGCTTGCGCCGGACCCGTCCCGACAGCCGGTCGCCGAAGACGATGCCGTTGAGGTGGTCGGTCTCGTGCTGCAGGCAGCGGGCAAGCATCCCCGTCCCCTGGATGGTCACGGGCTCGCCGAACGGATCGACCCCCACGCAGGTTGCCAGATCCGGTCGGGCCAGTGGCTGGTAGCCACCGGGCAGGGACAGACATCCCTCCTCTTCGGACTCGAAGTTGCGTGCATCGCCGGCCGGCGTGCTGACGACCGGGTTGCAGACGACTCCCTGACGGTTGATGTCGTCGGCATCCGGGCAGTCATAGATGAACAGGGCGATACCCCGGCCCACCTGGGTGGCCGCAAGACCAACGCCGCGGGCGGCGGCCATGGTGGCGAACATGTCGCGCACCAGCGTATGGAGTTCTTCGTCGAAACGGGTGACGGGGCTGGTGTGGCTGTGCATCACAGGCGTACCCCAGCGCGTGATGGGCAAGACGGTGCCCCCGGTCATCAGAGTCTCGATCCCCATTGCAGCCTCACTGTCCACCGCGACCATCGCGGGGCCATCATAGGAGGCTGCGCGCGCGGCGGCTTGCGGCGCCGCACCGGGCGGACAACGCTGAGTCCCATGCCAGGCACTCCCCGCCCCGACGCGCGGGCCCGTGGCGTGGAGTCCTGTCTCACAGCGCAGCAGACGGACCTCCTGGCGGACTACGTCCAGCACCTTACGGCGGAGCGGAACCTGTCCCCCCACACCGTGCGGGCCTATGCCGGCGATCTCACCAGCCTGTTCACCCACCTCACCCGGGTGGGGGAGACGGACGTGAACGCAGTGGACATTCGGGCGCTGCGACGTTGGTTGTCGATCCAGCACGCCGCTCACGCCGAGCGAGCGACGCTGCAACGCCGCGCAGCCTGCGCGCGCACGTTCTTCGCCTGGGCCGTCCGCACCGGTCGTCTGGCACAGGATCCTGCGGTCGGGCTGCGTTCGCCCCGGGTTGATCGGCGACTGCCTCCCACAGTTCCCGTGGAACAGATGCGCCTGGTGCTGGACTCCTTGGCGAGCCAGGTGGCTGCGGCGGAGGGAGACCTGGGCGTCGCGCGGGCCCGCCGCGACCTCGCGATCGTCGAAGTGCTCTACTCCAGTGGGATCCGGGTCTCCGAGCTGTGTGGGGTCGACCTGGGCGATCTGGATCGTGACCGCGAGTTGCTGCGGGTCCTGGGTAAGGGCGGCAAGGAACGGGTCGTGCCCCTGGGTCGCCCGGCGCTGCTGGCCCTGGACGCCTGGCTGCAGGATCGCGACCGGCTGGCCGGTGCGCAGGCGGGCCGGGCCGTGTTCGTCGGCGATCGCGGCTCCCGGGTCGATCCGCGCGTCGTTCGGCGATTGGTGCATCGGGCGTTGCGGGCGTGTCCGGAAGCTCCCGACCTGGGTCCACACGGCCTGCGGCACGCGATGGCCACGCATCTGCTGGAGGGCGGGGCGGACCTTCGTTCCGTGCAGGAAGTGTTGGGCCATCAATCGTTGGCAACCACGCAGATCTACACCCATGTCTCCGGTGAACGCCTCCAAGCTGCCTTCCGCCAGGCGCATCCCCGGGCCTGATCGTCACAGGAAGCCCTCCGGGTCCACCTGCTGCCCATCGACCTTCACCGAGAAGTGCAGGTGGCACCCGGTGCTCCAGCCCGTGCTGCCGACGGCACCGACAACCTGGCCCCGCACCACGCGCTGCCCGGCGTGGACGAGGTAGCCCTGCGCGTGCAGGTATGAGGTGGTGACGCGGTGCCCGCCCACCAGGTGATGGTCGATGACCAGACGGTGTCCCCCCGAGGCGTCAAAGCTGACCGAGAGCACCGTGCCCGGAGCGGCGGCCCGAATCGGGGTGCCGCACCCAGCCGAGAAGTCGACGCCTTCATGCAGCCGCCACTCGTGGAAGATCGGGTGGAAGCGGCGCCCGAATCCCGAGGTGATCGACCCCGGCACCGGCCGGGTGAGTACCCCGGGAATGCCCCGGCCGGCCGCCAGCGCGGCGTCGCGTGCGCTGGCGACAGCGCTTGCCCTCGGAGCCCAGTCAGCCGGTAGTAGCCGCAGGTCGGTCGAGCCGAGCAGGGCGAGCGGGTCGAGGTACTCAGCACCGCGCTTGAGCCCCCAATGCAGGCAGTCACCGCCAGGGCACGGGTGGCCCGCGACCAGGGTGCCCAGTGGCTGCCCGGTCGTTACCGCCTGCCCGACAACCACTGTCGCCAGCACGGGCTCGTACGTCGTTCGCAGGTCGCCGTGGCTGATGACCACCACCGGCTTGCCGCCCACCGAGCCCGCGAAGACCACCCGTCCAGCCGAGGCGGCCCGGACGGCGCTGCCCGGCGCAGCGAGCAGATCGACTCCCCGGTGGCCCGCGAGCCATTGCTGGGTCGGGGGGTTGAACGTTTCGGCGACCGGTCCCGGCACCGGCGGCACTCCGGTGAGGGCCAGTGCTGAGGTGGCCGGCGCCACCCAGCCGATCAGACTCAGTGCCAGGATCGTGAGGATGCGGCGGGCCACCATGGTCGGCCTCCCTTCGTCGGAGGGAATTCTCGGGATGGCCAGGGAAGATGTGCCGGCCGATGCCTCCGGTTGTGGAAAACGACGAGGCTGTGGACAACCCGCACGAGGTCGGTGGCGCCGTTGCTGCACTGGAAGTAGACTCACTGCAGCGATCCAGCCGATCTGGATCGACTTCGCATGCAGTCTTTCCGCCGGCAGGCGGGCCGAACCCCGAGGTCCCACATCAGGGTGGCCAGTAGGCGACTGCGTCAGGGGGGTCGAAAGCTTCGACCCCGTCAACCCAAGCGGGTTGGGCACGTCCCGGCCTGCGCAGAAAGGAACGGCCATGGCCGTCGTCACCACGCGCCAACTGCTCGACAGCGGTGTCCATTTCGGGCACCAGACCCGTCGCTGGAACCCGAAGATGAAGCGGTTCATCTTCACCGAGCGCAACGGCATCTACATCATCGACCTGCAGCAGTCGCTGTCCTACATCGACGCTGCCTACGCCTTCGTCAAGGAGACCGTCGCCAAGGGCGGTCAGGTCCTGTTCGTGGGCACCAAGAAGCAGGCGCAGGAGGCCATCGCCGAGCAGGCGACCCGCGTCGGGATGCCCTATGTGAACCAGCGCTGGCTGGGCGGCATGCTCACCAACTTCGGCACCATCAGCAAGCGCATCTCGAAGATGAAGGAACTTGAGGGGCTCAACTACGACGATGTCGCGTCGTCGGGGCTGACCAAGAAGGAGTTGCTGCAGCAGAAGCGCAAGATGGAGAAGCTGGCCAAGACCCTCGGCGGCATCCGTGACATGGGCCGGGTCCCGCAGGCCATCTGGGTGGTTGACACCAAGAAGGAGCACCTGGCCATCGACGAGGCCCGCAAGCTGCACATCCCGATCATCGGCATCCTCGACACGAACTGCGATCCGGATGAGGTCGACTTCGCCATCCCGGGCAACGACGACGCCATCCGCTCGGTTGCCTTGCTGACCCGCGTGGTCGCCGACGCCGTCGCTGAGGGCCTGCTGTCTCGCTCTGCCGGCGCCGTCACCGGGGAAGAGCCCGAGCCGATGCCCGATTGGGAACGCGACCTGCTCGCCGGTGCCGCTGCCGAGGCCGCCGCTGTCGGGGTGGTGGCTGAGCCGGTCGTGGCAGGGGAGCCGGAGGTTGCCACCGAGCCGGTTGCCACCGAGCCGGTTGCCGCCGAGCCGGAGGTTGCCGAGCCGGTTGCCGCCGAGCCGGTAGCTGCCGAGGAGGCGCCCGCCGAGGCCGCCCCGAGCGCCGCTGCAGTCGCCGACGCCAACTGACCCCCTACTCCCACTTCAACAAAGGACAACACCTAGAGATGGCAACGATCACCGCTGCTGATGTGAAGAAGCTCCGGGACGCCACTGGCGCCGGAATGATGGACGCGAAGAAGGCGCTGACGGAGGCCGAAGGCAACTTCGATGCCGCCGTGGAGATCCTGCGGGTGACCGGCGCGGCCAAGATGGCCAACCGTTCCGACCGCGAGGCGAGCAACGGGCTCGTCGCCTCCGCCGGTTCCGCGGTCATCCAGTTGGGCGCCGAAACCGACTTCGTCGCCAAGAACGCCGAGTTCATGGCGCTGGCGCAGTCCATCGCTGAGGCCGTGGCGCAAGCCGGCGCCCATGGCGTGGAGGCCGCCAGCGCCGTCGTCCTGCCGACAGGCAACACGGCTGCGGAGGCAATCGCGGAGCTCAGCGCGAAGATCGGCGAGAAGCTGGAGTTGGCGAATGCCGCCAGCTACGAAGGGCCGGTCAGTATCTACCTTCACAAGCGTTCCTCCGACCTGCCGCCGCAGGTCGCGGTGATGATCGAGTACGACGGCGGCGAACCGGAGTTCGTTCGTGGCATCGCGATGCAGATCGCTGCCATGAAGCCGGGCTACGTCACTCGTGAAGAGATCCCTGCCGAGGTTCTGGCCAACGAGCGTCGCGTCGCCGAGTTGACCGCCAAGGAAGAGGGCAAGCCCGAGGCGATCATTCCCCGGATCGTCGAGGGTCGGCTCAACGGCTTCTACAAGGAGGTCGTGCTGATCGACCAGGCGAGCGTGTCCGACGACAAGCTCACGGTCGGCCAGTTGCTCAAGCGGAATGGGGTCACGGTGAAGCGGTTCGTCCGCTTCGCCGCCGGCGCCTGAGCCCGAGTCCCATTCCTGACCGATCCTGAAGGAGATACCGTGGCCAGCCCCTACCGCCGAGTCCTGCTGAAGCTGTCCGGAGAGGCGTTCGGGGGTGGCGCCATCGGGGTCGACCCCGATGTCGTGGCCAGCATCGCTGCCCAGATCGCGGTGGTCGTAGCTCGCGGCGTTGAGGTTGCCATCGTCACCGGCGGTGGCAACTTCTTCCGCGGGGCCGAGCTGCAGAACCGCGGGATGGATCGGGCGCGCGCCGACTACATGGGCATGCTCGGCACCGTCATGAACTGCCTCGCCATGCAGGACTTCTGCGAGAAGGCCGGGGTCGAGACCCGGGTGCAGACCGCGATCGCCATGGGCCAGGTCGCCGAGCCGTACATTCCGCGGCGGGCCCAACGCCACCTCGAGAAGGGCCGGGTGGTGATCTTCGGGGCGGGCTCGGGGATGCCGTACTTCTCCACCGACACCGTCGCCGCGCAACGTGCCCTCGAGATCGGCGCGGAAGTGCTGTTGATGGCCAAGCAGGGGACGGATGGTGTCTACGACTCCGATCCGCGGACGAACCCGAACGCCGTCAAGTTCGATCACCTGACCTACGACGACTTCCTCGCCCGTGATCTCAAGGTCGCCGACGCGACTGCGGTGAGCCTCGCGCGCGAACACCAACTCCCGATGGTGTTCTTCGACCTGGGGGTCGAAGGGAACATCGCGCGGGTGGTTGCAGGTGAGAAGATCGGGACGACGCTCCACGCGTAGTCGTCACGCGACAACTGACTGGAAGGATTCCACGCTGTGATCCCTGACATCATCAAGGACGCCGAACACAAGATGGTCGGCGCAGTAGACCACGCCCGCGAGGAGTTCGCTGCGATCCGCACCGGACGCGCCCATCCGGCGATGTTCAACAAGCTGCTGGTCGACTACTACGGCGCTCCCACGCCCCTGCAACAACTCGCCACCTTCCAGGTGCCGGAGGCGCGGACCGTCCTGATCACTCCGTTCGACCGGGGCGCGATGGCCGGCATCGAGAAGGCGATCCGGGATTCCGACCTCGGCGTGAACCCGGCCAATGACGGCAACCTGATCCGCCTGGTGCTGCCGCAACTCACCGAGGAACGCCGTCGGGAATACATCAAGGTCGCCCGTCACAAGGCTGAAGAGGCGAGGGTCGCGGTCCGGAACATCCGGCGGCACGGCATTGAGTCCGTGCACAAGCTGGTCAAGGACAAGGACGTCGGCGAAGACGATGCCCGTGGCGCTGAGAAGCAGTTCGACACGTTGACCAAGAAGCACGTCGACCAGATCGACGAGCTGCTGAAGTCCAAGGAGACGGAACTGATGGAGGTCTGATGACCTCCGAGCCCGAAGCCTCGGGTCGGCGCCCGTCCAGGGCCGGCAGAGATCTTCCCGCTGCGGTGGCGGTTGGGTTGGGGTTGCTCGCCGTTGTGGTGCTCACCCTGATGTACTGGCACACCGGCTTCATCCTGCTGATCGTGGTGCTGACCTGCCTGTGCGCCATCGAGCTTCATCACGCATTGCGGCGGATCGGCATGAACTCGGCCATCGTCCCCATCGTGATCGGCAACATCGCCATCGTGGGGGGGTCCTACGCGGCAGCGATCCTGCAGCCGGTCACGACCATCCCGTGGCATTCGGTGTTGCTCGGCTTCCTCGCGGCCACCGTGCTGCTGGCCCTGATGTGGCGGATGCCGGGCGGGGCCGAGGGCTACGTCAAGGACTCGGCGGCCAGCCTGTTCATCATCAGCTACATTCCGATGCTGGCCTCCTTCATCGGATTGATTCTGGCCATGCCCCATGGGACCTCCAAGGTGGTCACCGTCCTGCTCTGCGTCACCGGAAGCGACACCGGCGGGTATGCCATGGGCGCCACGCTTGGCAAGCACCCGATGGCGCCCACGATCAGTCCCAAGAAGACCTGGGAGGGCCTGATCGGGTCGGTGCTGCTGGCCACCTTGGTGGGAACCCTGATGTCGGTGTTCGTGATCGGGGAGCCGTGGTGGTTCGGGCTGCTGCTCGCACTGGTCGTTGTGGTCTTCGGGACGACCGGTGACCTGGTGGAATCGTTGATCAAGCGGGACGTCGGCATCAAGGACATGTCCTCCTTCCTCCCCGGCCACGGCGGGGTGATGGACCGGCTCGACTCGACACTGGTCGTCGTCCCGGCAGCCTGGTTGTTGTTCACGGTCTTCGGGGTGGCATGAGCGATTCGTTGACCCCGCAGGAGGAATCGGCCTACGCCGACCTGCTCGCCCACGCGCAGTCCGGCCGGACGGTCCCGCTCGTGATGGAGGCTCCGCGGCGCGGCAAGGCGCCTGTTCACTGGATCGATCTGGATCCCGACCAGCGCGCGGCCGGGATGGCGGAGTTGGGCATGCCACGGTTCCGCCGCGCCCAGCTCGACCAGCACGTGTTCGGCCACTTCAGCGTCGACTCGACCGAGTGGAGCGACATTCCCAGCGCCGAGCGCACGGTCCTGGCGCAGCGCTTCCTGCCACCCCTCCTGCACCAGGTGCGCGACCAGCAGGCCGATGCCGGGACGACGGTCAAGACCCTGTGGCGGCTCGTCGACGGATCACTGGTCGAGTCGGTGCTGATGCGCTACGGAGTCCCCGGGCTGCGGGCCAGTGGGCGCGGTCGGGAGCGTGCCACCGTCTGCATTTCGTCCCAGGCCGGTTGTGGGATGGCCTGCCCCTTCTGCGCCACCGGGCAGGGCGGCCTGCAGCGCAACCTGACCACCGCCGAGATCGTGCTTCAGGTCATCGACGCCGCACGCCGGCTGCGCGACTCAGCCATCCCCGGCGGCCCCGGCCACCTCAACAACATCGTGTTCATGGGAATGGGCGAACCGATGGCCAACTACAAGGCGGTGCTGGCGGCGATCCGTGCCATCACCTCACCCGCGCCGGAGGGGCTGGGGGTCTCGGCACGGGGAGTGACGCTGTCCACGGTCGGTCTGGTGCCGCGGATCCGCCAGCTTGCCGGGGAGGGGCTGCCGGTCACGTTGGCGGTCAGCCTCCACGCTCCGGACGACGAGCTGCGCGACGAACTGTGTCCGATCAACACCCGGTGGCCAGTGGCCGAGGTGGTGGACGCTGCGCACGCCTACTTCCTCGCGACCAGCCGACGGGTCTCCATCGAGTACGCGCTGATCCGCGACATCAACGACCAGGCGTGGCGCGCCGATGCCCTGGCCAGCCTCCTGCGCCGAGGTGGCCACGGCTGGGTGCATGTGAACCTGATCCCCCTCAATCCCACTCCCGGCTCGAAGTGGACGGCGTCCCGGCGCGCCGATCAGGTCGAGTTCGTCAGGCGCCTGGAAGCCAAAGGGGTTGCGGTCACCGTCCGCGACACCCGTGGGCGCGAGATCGACGGTGCGTGCGGGCAACTGGCCGCCACCGACCGCGCCGAGACTCCTTGAGGCCTCAGCGCAACCCCTTCCCGTCGATCTGCGCGCGACGGGCGAGGATGACCCGATCCACCAGGTCGTCCGGGAGCGGATGTTCGGCGGTGAAACGGATCGTCCCCTTCGCGTGGTCGAAGCCGTCCAGTTCCTCGCGTACCAGGTCGATGGCCTCAGGGCTGAAGGGGTAGAGGCCGATGTGACCGGAGGCCACTTTGAGTGCCAGCAGCGGTTTGCCCCGGTACCGCAGCGCCGGCATTCCGTAGCTTTCCGCGTCCTCGGCCTCCGGCACCAGACTCCGCGCCCGCCGATAGACGGCGTCCACCGCACTGCGCTGGGGCTCAGCCAGGGATTCGAGGTAGTCGGTCAGTGCTGACATGGCGGCAGCATAGGACTTCGTCCGGGCACGGGGGAATGGGACGCCCGGCGCGCGCCGGTTGGCACTGGCGCGACCTGTTCAGCAGGCTCCTACACTGAACAGCGTGCGTAGCGTCGTGATCCTTGGCAGTACCGGATCCATCGGAACCCAGGCCGTCGAGGTCATCGTGGCCCGTCCGGACCAATTCCAGGTTGTCGGTCTCTCCGCGGGCGGCTCGTCGCTGGAGTTGTTGGTCGCTCAGGCCCGGGCGCTTCGTCCGCGCGTCGTGGCCATCAGCGATCCTGCGGCGGCAACCCGATTCCGTCAGGCGCTGCCGGGCATCGAGGTCTGGGACGGCGCGCAGGCGTCCACCCGTCTGGCCGGTATCGAGGCGGACGTGGTGCTGAACGCGATCACGGGCGCCGCGGGACTCGAACCGACACTGGCCACGCTGGCGGCCGGCACAACCCTGGCCCTGGCGAACAAGGAATCCCTGGTGATCGGGGGCACCCTGGTGACCGAGGCAGCCGCCCCCGGGCAGATCGTGGCCGTCGACTCCGAGCACTCGGCGTTCGCGCAGGCCCTTCGCGCCGGCCGTTCCAGCGAAGTGCGCCGACTCATCCTCACCGCCTCAGGCGGCCCGTTCCGCGGCCGTGGCCGTGCCGAGCTGGCGGGCGTGACGCCGCAGCAGGCCATGGCGCACCCGACCTGGGCGATGGGAAGAGTCATCACCATCAACTCGGCCACCCTGGTCAACAAGGGCCTTGAGTTGCTGGAGGCGGCTCTGCTCTACGGCGTGCCGCTGGAGGCCGTCACCGTCGTCGTGCATCCGCAGTCGGTCGTCCACTCGATGGTCGAATTCTGCGACGGGTCGACGATCGCACAGTGTTCACCGCCGGACATGAAGCTGCCCATCGCCCTCGGGCTGGCGTGGCCCGACCGGGTGCCGGACGCCGCCGCACCCTGCGACTGGACCCAGGCCACCGCCTGGACCTTCGAACCCCTCGACAACGACGCCTTCCCAGCGGTCGAACTCGCCCGCCGGGTGGGGCTGGCAGGCGGGGTCGCGCCAGCCGTCTTCAACGCCGCCAACGAGGTGGCGGTGGATTCCTTCGGTTCGGCCCAGCTGGGCTTCACCGGCATTACCGACGTCGTCGCCGCGACCGTGGCGCGGCTGCTGGCCGGTGACGGTCCGGATCCACGCCGGCTCAGCGTCGAAAGCGTGCTGGCTGCCGACGCCTGGGCCCGGGGACAGGCCTCACGACTGATCGAGGAGGCGTCGTGGGCACGCTGATCACCGTGGTGTTCGCGGTGCTGTTCTTCGGGCTGATCATGGTCTCGGTCGCCCTCCACGAGGTGGGCCACATGGTTCCGGCGAAGTTGTTCGGTGTCCGGGTCCCCCAGTACTTCGTGGGGTTCGGCCCGACAGCCTGGTCGACCCGTCGGGGCGAGACGGAGTATGGGCTGAAGTGGTTCCCCCTCGGCGGTTTCGTCCGGCTGCTCGGCATGTACCCGCCGGGATCCCCTCGCCAGGGCAAGGCCTCGCGCCTGGCCGACTTCGCCGACCAGGCCCGCGCGCAGGAATGGGAGGCGATCACCCCCTCGGATGTCGCCGACCAGCGTCTCTTCTACCAGAAGAAGACGTGGCAGAAGATGGTGGTGATGTTCGGCGGGCCGGCCATGAACATCCTGATCGCCTTCCTGCTGTTCTGGAGCGTGACCGGGCTGTACGGCGTCTACCGCCCCCAAACCACCATCGCCGTCGTGCAGGAATGTGTGATTCCACTCGACGCCCAACGCACCGAGTGCCTCGACACCGACGCCCGGACGCCGGCCTTCCAGGCGGGCCTGCGGGTGGGCGATCGGGTCGTGAGCTTCAACGGAATCGCGATCGACTCCTACGCGCAGTTGTCCGCGTTGATCCGGGCGAACCTGGACGGCCCGGCCGCTCTCACCGTGGAACGCGGAGGGCAGATGGTCGAGCTCACCCCCGTCCACACCATCATCAACGGGGTGGCGGACAACTGGGATCCCGGGCGCCGGATCGCCGCGGGCTGGTTGGGCGTAGGACCCGAGCAGGTGCTGACCACCGGGGGACCGGCGGTGGTGGTCTCCGACATGATGACCTTGACCGGCCAGAGCCTCGTGGCCCTCGTCCAGTTCCCGGCCAAGGTGTGGAATGTGGTCGTCGACCTCGTCACCGGAGCGCCGCGGGACATCTACGGTCCGATGAGCATCGTGGGAGCCAGTCGGGTGGCCGGGGAGATCATTGCCTCGGACGCGGTGACCTGGCAATCGAAGGCCGTCATGTTCGCCTCGCTGCTCGCTTCGGTGAACCTCTTCCTGGCCGTGTTCAACCTCGTGCCTTTGCCTCCGTTGGACGGTGGCCACATGGCGGGGGCGTTGTGGGAGTGGCTGCGTCGGCAGGTGGCCCGACTGCGCAAGCAGCCCGACCCGGGGCCCTTCGACACCGCTCGGCTGCTGCCCTGGGCCTACGGCGTCGGTGCCCTGCTGCTGTTGAGCGGCGTCGTGTTGATCGTGGCCGACATCATCAGCCCGATGCAGTTGTTCTGAGGCCGGCGCCCACCGCGACCGGGAAGGGCGGAGCCACGGCACCGTGACCGACCTCGGCCTCCAATCACGGGCGCAGGCGACCGTCCGGTGGGTAGTCTGGCTGGCGTGCGGGGTCGGGCGGCCCGACCTCCGCGAATCGCTTCACCACGAGGAGTCCCATGACTGTCAACCTGGGGATGCCGGCTGTGCCGGCGCCCGTCCTGTCCCCGCGTCGCCCGACCCGCAGGATCCAGGTCGGCAAGGTGGCGGTCGGGGGTGGAGCTCCGGTATCGGTTCAGTCGATGACGACCACCAAGACCACCGACATCAACGGAACCCTGCAGCAGATCGCCGAGCTGACCGCCACGGGGTGTGACATCGTCCGGGTGGCCGTCCCCAGTCAGGATGATGCGGACGTGCTGCACATCATCGCCAAGAAGAGCCAGATCCCGGTCATCGCCGATATCCACTTCCAGCCGCGCTACGTTTTCGCGGCCATCGAGGCGGGCTGCGCCGCGGTTCGGGTGAATCCGGGCAACATCCGCGCCTTCGATGACCAGATCAAGGAGATCGCCAGAGCCGCCAGCGACGCGGGCGTGTCGATCCGGATCGGCGTGAACGCGGGTTCGCTGGACAAGCGGCTGCTGCAGAAGTACGGGGCCCCCACCGCGGAGGCCCTGGTCGAATCAGCGCTCTGGGAAGCCAGCCTGTTCGAGGAGCACGGCTTCGGGGACTTCAAGATCTCGGTCAAGCACCACGACCCGGTCGTCATGGTCCGCGCCTACGAGCAGCTGTCTCAAGCCTGCGACTATCCGCTGCACCTGGGGGTCACCGAGGCGGGGCCGGCCTTCCAGGGCACCATCAAGTCGGCGGTCGCCTTCGGAGCACTGCTGGCCCAGGGGATCGGCGACACCATCCGCGTGTCGTTGTCGGCCCCACCGGTGGAAGAGGTGAAGGTCGGGATCAAGATCCTCGAGGCGCTGAACCTGCGTCCGCGGCATCTCGAGATCGTGTCCTGCCCCTCCTGCGGGCGGGCTCAGGTCGACGTCTACACCCTCGCCGAACAGGTCACCGCCGGCCTGGAAGGCATGGAGGTCCCGTTGCGGGTGGCCGTCATGGGGTGTGTCGTGAACGGACCGGGCGAGGCAAGGGAGGCCGATCTCGGGGTCGCGTCCGGCAACGGCAAGGGGCAGATCTTCGTGAAGGGGGAGGTCATCAAGACGGTCCCCGAGTCCGAGATCGTCGCGACCCTGATCGAAGAGGCCAACCGCCTGGCGGCTGAGGCGTCCGGGAGCGGCTCCGGCCCGGTCACCGTTTCGGTCGGGTAACCGTGTCCGCCCGCATCCTGAACCCGGCCGATGCCCCCGTGGCCCGGGAGGTGCTGGCGGGCGACCCGGTCGGCAATGTCTTCGTCGCCTCTCGCCTGGACGCCGGGGTCCTGAATCCGACCACCCCCGGGATGCTGTGGGGGTGGCCGGCTGAGCACCCGACCGCACTGCTGCACGCCGGGGCCAATCTCGTCCCCGTCGCCACGAGTCTGGACGCCATCCCGGCCTTCGTCGAAGCCGCCGGGCGGCGCCGCACCTGCCAGTCGATCGTGGGCCCGTCCTGGCTGGTGCGGCCACTGTGGCGGGCCCTGGTGGAGCGGTGGGGTCAACCGTACGAGGCGGTGCGCGACGTCCGGCAGCACCAACCTGTCATGGCGCTCTCCGCCGGTCCGAGTGGGCCGGTGGACTCTCGGGTGCGTCCGATCACCACCGCGGACTTCGACTCCTACTTTGCGGCCTCCGTCGCCATGTACACCGAAGAGGTGGGTGCCGACCCGCTGGCCAACGGCTCGGGCTCGGGCTACCGGAGCTACTGCCGCTGGCTGGTGGATCTGGGGCGCGCCTTCGGGATCGTCGAGCATGGCCGCGTGATCTTCAAGAGCGACATCGGGGCCGCCAGCGGCTCGGTGGCCCAGATTCAGGGGGTCTGGCTTGACCCCGCCCAACGCGGACGCGGACTGTCGGCACCGGCGGTCGCGGCGGTGACCGAATACATCCTTGCCGAGTACCACACGGCGAGCCTGTACGTGAACGACTTCAACATCCCGGCCATTCGGGCCTACCAGGCGGTCGGATTCACCCAGGTGGGCGAGTTCGCGACGATCCTGTACTAGGAGCCTGGACCGGTTGGTCCGATCAGGCGGAGTCGACCACGTCCTCGACGGGCGCCCCGGTGAGTTCGACCAATTCGGTGGGGGAGAGCGGGAAGACGGCGAACGGGTGGCCCGCGGCGGCCCAGACCCGTTCGAAGCGGAACAGTTCCCGGTCGACCAGCACGACCGGAGACCGGTTGAGGCCGACCGGGGAGACTCCGCCGATCGAGAACCCGGTGGCCGACTTGACGAAGTCGGCGTCCGCGCGGCCAATCTTGCCGACCAGGGCCGACACCTTCTTCTCATCCACCCGCAAGTCGCCCGAGGTGACCACCAGGACCGCAGCGTCATCGCTGCGGCGGCGGAAGACGATGCTCTTGGCGATCTGGCCCAGGTGCACTCCGAGGGCCTGCGCGGCGTCGGCGGCAGTCCGTCCGGTCACCGGCAGCATGACCACCTCGTGGGGTGTCCACGCTCCGCGAGGGTCGCGGCCACCCGCCGGGCGCCTTCGGGAATCTGACTCATCCGCCCATCTTGCCAGTGGGGCCTCGTGTCGCGAAGCGACGCTCAGGGCCGGCACTCTGCAACGGGTCAGGTATTGGGAAAGGCTATTCTTGCCAAAATCGCACCGGGTGAAGGAGAGCCATGTCCCCGCAGACCGCAGCCTTTGAAACCGTCCCGCTGGAGCCCGGTTTCCGGCCCGCCACGCTGGTTTCCCGCGAATGGCTGACGCCGGGCTACGTCCGGGTGCGATTCGCGGGTCCGGCGTTGAAGGGCTTCAACGCCCCCGGCGCGGACGACCACGTCCGCGTGTTCTTCGGCCCCGCGGGCGAGCCCGCCCCGACCGAGGCGGAGCGCTGGCGGGAGCTTCCCAGCCGGGAGTACACCCCGCTTGCCTCGGGTGCGGACTGGGTGGAGTTCGATCTCCTGATCCACAGCGAGGGGCAGTGGGCTGCTGCCGCTGCGCCCGGCGCTGCGGTCGCGGTGGCCGGGCCGCGACGCTCGAACGCCGTGATCGGGGAACCGGACGCGCTGTTCCTGGCCGGGGATGAGACCGCCCTGCCGGCCATCACCCGCTTTCTGCGGCAGCGCCGTCCAGGCACCAGGGCCGTCGTGGTGCTCGAGGTCGAGGCTGCCAACGCCCAGGTGCCGATCCCGCTCGATGCCGACGCAGAATGCACGCTGCTGGTGCGCCCAGGCCGCACCCTGGTCGAGCACCTCGCCGGCCTGCGGGAAACCGACCGGCCGGCTGGGTCGGTGCTGGGGTTCGTGGCGGCCGAGCACGCGATCGTGCAGGTCGGACGTGCGCTGTTCGAACGCTGGGGGCTGCCCGCCGAGAGCTCGATCACCAAGGGATACTGGCGCCGTGGGCCGAGGTGAGGCGCAGCGGCGCACTCGCTAGGATCAGGCGGTGATCACCCGACTCTCCCAGTTGTTCGTCCGCACCTTGCGCGAGGACCCCGCCGACGCCGAAGTGGCCAGCCATCGTTGGCTGGTGCGGGCCGGCTACATCCGGCGCGCCGCGCCCGGCATCTACACCTGGCTGCCGCTCGGCCTGCGGGTGCTTCACAAGGTCGAGAACGTGGTCCGTGAAGAGATGAACGCGATCGGCGCCCAGGAGGTGCTGTTCCCCGCGCTGTTGCCCAGGGAGCCCTACGAGGCCACCCACCGGTGGGTCGACTACGGACCGAACCTGTTCCGGGTGGTGGACCGCAAGGGTGCCGACTACCTGCTCGGCCCCACCCATGAAGAGATGTTCACGCTGCTGGTCAAGGACCTCTACTCCTCCTACAAGGACCTGCCGCTGTCGATCTACCAGATTCAGACCAAGTACCGCGACGAGGCCCGTCCTCGGGCGGGGTTGCTGCGTGGCCGTGAGTTCATCATGAAGGACTCGTACTCCTTCGACATCGATGACGAAGGGCTGGAGGCCTCCTACCAGGCCCACCGCGAGGCCTACGTGAGGATGTTCGACCGCCTGGGCTTGGACTACGTCATCGTCCAAGCCACCTCCGGAGCCATGGGCGGGTCCGCCTCGGAGGAGTTCCTGGCCGTCTCAGCCTCCGGCGAGGACACCTTCGTGCGTTCCCCGGGCGGCTACGCGGCCAACATCGAGGCCGTGACCACTCCTGCTCCCCCGGAGGAGGACGCCAGCGGGGTCGGCCCGGCACGTCCGGTCGACACCCCCGGCACAGGCACCATCGACCAACTCGTCGAGGCCGCCAATCGTGCCTTCCCCCGGGCCGATCGAGCCTGGACGGCGGCCGACACCCTCAAGAACATCGTGTTCAAGGTGGTCCACCCGAACGGTCGCAGCGAACTCCTGGTCGTCGGGTTGCCGGGTGACCGCGAGGTCGACGTGAAGCGGCTGGA
Organism: Propionibacteriaceae bacterium; assembly: GCA_016717345.1. Lineage (GTDB taxonomy): Bacteria > Actinomycetota > Actinomycetes > Propionibacteriales > Propionibacteriaceae > Propionicimonas. The sequence continues at coordinate 394,936 of JADKFR010000003.1, read as the reverse complement.
GGCCGCCATCGCGCCGGCCGAATTCGCGCCGCTGGCCGACGAGGACTTCGCCGCTCACCCGGGGCTGGTCAAGGGCTACATCGGTCCCGTCAGCGTGTCTGAAGGGGTCGCCGTCCAACACCTCGGCAGCGCAGGGCCGCTGGGGGTGCGCTACCTCACCGACCCGCGCGTCGTCTCCGGCACCAGCTGGATCACCGGGGCCAACGTGGCCGACACCCACCTCGTCGACGTCGTCGCCGGCCGCGACTTCACCGCTGATGGCCAGCTCGATGTGGCCGAGGTGCGCGACGGCGACCCCGCGCCGGACGGGTCAGGCCCCCTGCGCCTGGCCCGTGGGATTGAGATGGGCCACATCTTCCAGCTGGGACGCAAGTACGCCGACGCCCTCGGCCTGAAGGTGCTCGACGCCAACGGCAAGCTGGTCACCGTGACCATGGGGTCCTACGGCGTGGGTGTTTCCCGGGCGGTCGCCGCGGTCGCCGAGGCCACCTGCGACGAAAAGGGGTTGGCTTGGCCGCGGGCCCTGGCGCCCTTCGACGTCCAAGTCGTCGCCACCGGCAAGGACCCAGCAGTGTTCGCGGCGGCCGAGCAGTTGGCCGCCGAGCTGGACTCGGCCGGGCTCGCCGTCCTGCTGGACGATCGCAAGGCCTCGCCGGGAGTGAAGTTCGCCGATGCCGAGGTGCTCGGCATGCCCACGGTGGTGGTGGTCGGTCGCGGGCTGGCCGACGGCGTCGTCGAGGTCCGGGACCGGGCCACCGGTGAACGCACCGAGGTGGAGGTGGCCGCTGCTGCCGCCCATCTCGTGGCACTCGTCACCGGCTGACGCAGCGCTCCCTCCCCGGTACGCGGGTGGGTAAGCTGGCCCCACAACCACACCTGACAATCGGATCGAAGGCCCCATGAAGACCACTGAGCTGTCCGACCTGCTGGCGCCCGTCGTGGGTGCGCTGGGCCTTGAGATCGATCGCATCGAGGTCCTGCCCGCGGGCAGGCGCAAGGTGGTTCGTGTCTTCCTGGACGGGGACGGTCCGGACGGACGCGGTCCGTCCCTCGACAACATCGCTGACGCCACCAGGGCGATCTCGGCGAGCCTGGACGAGTCGGACATCACCGGAGCCGGCCCCTACACCCTGGAGGTCTCTTCCCGGGGTGTCGGTCGTCCGCTCACCGATCCGAAACACTTCCGTCGCAACCGCGGCCGACTCGTCCAGGTTCGGGGAGCCGACCTGGCAGTGACCGGCCGCATCACTGACGCGACCAGCGAGCACGTCGTCCTCGACGTCGCCGGCGTGGTGCAGGCGGTCGCGTACCCGGATATCGACGAGGCCGTCGTGGAGGTCGAGTTCAATCGGCCCCTCGACGGCGACGATCAGGACGAGGAGAGCTGACATGGACATTGATCTGGTCGCACTGCGCCAACTGGAACGCGACAAGGAGCTGAAGCTGGACGTGCTGCTGCGCGCCCTGGAGGACGCCCTGCTCAACGCCTACGCCAAGACCCCGGGCGCCGTCGACGGATCCCGCGTCACGATCGACACCAAGACCGGCCGGGTGCGGGTCATGGCACCCGAGAAGGACGAGGAGGGCAACCAGGTCTCCGAGTTCGACGACACTCCGGCCGACTTCGGACGGGTGGCTGCCGCCACCGCCCGCCAGGTGATCTTCCAGCGCCTACGCGAGGCGGAGGACGAACAGAAGTACGGACACTTCGTCGGCATTGAGGGCGACATTCTGGTCGGGGTGGTCCAACAGGACCGCGACTCGCGCACCGTGCGCGTCGACCTGGGTAGCGTCGAGGCGATCATGCCCCAGGCGGAACAGTCTCCCGGGGAGGAGTACAGCCACGGCAAGCGGCTCCGGGTGTATGTGGTGAGCGTGCGGCGGGATCTGCGGGGCCCCCAGGTGGTGGTTTCCCGAACTCATCCCGGATTGGTCGCCAAGCTTTTCCGTCTGGAGGTGCCGGAGATCGAACAGGGGGTGGTCGAGATCAAGGCGATCGCCCGCGAGGCGGGTCACCGCACCAAGATCGCCGTGGTGAGCCATCAGCCGGAGGTCTCGGCCAAGGGTGCCTGCATCGGGCCGATGGGCCAGCGGGTCCGCGCCATCATGCACGAGCTGAACGAGGAGAAGATAGACATCATCGATTTCGCCGACGATCCGGCCGACTTCGTCGCGCACGCGTTGTCGCCGGCGAAGGTCACCTCGGTGACGGTCACCGATCCTGTCGCGAAGGCCGCGCGGGTGGTCGTCCCGGACTACCAGCTCTCCCTCGCCATCGGACGTGAGGGACAGAATGCCCGCCTGGCGGCGCGGCTGACGGGGTGGCGGATCGACATCCGATCCGACACCGCCGAGTAGCCCGGCCCCTACCCGGTGGGGGCGGCCGAGGGTACCGCTCTGGATGTGCCTGCCGCGGTCGACAGGGTCTCCTGCACAATCTTCAGAACGGTCGCTTCGTCGGCGTCGAGGGCCGTGGCGATCGCCGCGGCGAGCCTCGTCGCCCTACCGCCACCGCTCCGGACGTCGGTCGTCGGGGTCCCGGACGACTGGTCCGGGCTCCCCGAAGGGGGTGCGGAGGGGTGACCACCGGCGTTGTCGGGCATCGCCGAGCTGATCGCCGATTCGACGGCCGTCTTCACCACCGCCTCGTCCTTGTCGAGCCCGGTTGCCAGCGCCGTCACCAACGCCTCGGTGTCCAGGCCCTGACCGGCCCCGGAGGGTCGCGCTCCGCGCCCACCGCTGGCGTCCTGCTGGCTGGACTGGCTGCTGGCGGTCGCGTTGGTAGCCACGTAGCCCACCCCGAGGGCGGCCGCGGCCGCCACCGTGACCCCGCCGATGCCCACGGCGATCTTCTGCTTGACGTTCACTGTTCCTCCTGATCGGTTCCCCCCAGTACGCCCGTCCCGCTTGGCAGGGCGCTGGGAGACGACTGGGTGCCTGCTGTGGATGGCGCCGGCGTAGGGTGTGGCCCGTGAACGAACCGGTACGAATGTGCGTCGGGTGCCGGGAGCGGGAGCCTGCGAGCCGCCTGGTTCGCCTCGCCTGGGACGGCGCCACTGGGCAGGTCGTCCTTGACCCGGGACGGCGCCGACCCGGCCGGGGCGTGCACCTGCACGCCGGGTGCGTGGCTCGGGTGATCCGCAACGCGGGGGTCGGACGGGGCCTGCGGCGGCCGGTCGATCCCGAGCAGGTCCGTCAGTTACTGGAGGCCGTTTCGCAGCCCCGCTTAGGTGATTCGGGGTCGCGGCGATAGACTCGTGGGGCGCGTTCGCTGCTGTGGCGGGCACAACCAGAAAGTGGGCTAGCGCTCATGACCACTCGATGAGTACCCAGCAATGAGCAACAACAACTAACTGGTCCAGCGCGGCTGCGCGGACCTGAAGGAGAGTAGTGGCCAAGGTCCGCGTCTACGAGCTCGCCAAGGAGCTCGGACTCGAAAGCAAGGAACTTCTGAAGACCCTCAACGACATGGGGGAATTCGTCCGGTCGGCGTCGTCGACCATTGAGGCGCCGGTCGTGCGCCGACTCAACGAAAAGATGAACGCCGAACGTTCGTCGCAGGCAGCTCCCGGTCCTCGTCCGGTCGCACGGCCTGGCGCGCGTCCGGCCCCCACTCCTGCGCCGGCCCCCACTCCTGCGCCGGCCCCGGCGTCCGCGGCACCTGCGCCGGCCCCGGCGTCCGCGGCACCTGCGCCGGCTCGGACAGCTGCGCCGGCTCGGACACCAGCGCCGGCTCCGACACCAGCGCCGGCTCCGACACCAACGGCAGCCCCGGTCGTTCAGACCCCCCCCGCGGCGAGCCCTGAGCCGGTGAGGTCCACCCCACCAGCAGTCCCGGCCCCGGTCCGGTCCGCCCCGACGGCGACTCCCGGGCCGCGTTCGGCTCCCGCCGCGGCCCCCGCGCCGCGTCCCGCGCCAAGCCCCCGCCCGGCGCCCGCACCAGCCCCCCGCGTGACCGAGCCAGCACAACCTCCCGCTGTCCAGGCCCCCGCGGCCCGCGAGGCGGGTTCCGGCGACGCCCCCCGGCCCCGGCCCATGCCCCGTCCCGGCGGGACGGCAGGTCATCCCGGTGCGGGCGCCCGTAGGCCGGGTGCCCCGCGCCCCGGTAACAATCCGTTCGCGTCCAGTCAGGGCATGGGCGTGCGCCGGCCCCGCCCGGAAGCTCCCGGTGCGGCCCCCGGTCGCCCCGGTGGCTATGCCGGCGATCGCCCCGGCGGTCCGCGTCCGCCCGGTGACCGGGCACCGCGGCCTGGCGGCGGGGTGGCTGGAATGCCGCGGCCGAACCCGGCCATGATGCCCAAGCAGCAATCCGCCGGCCTCGGAGGGCCGTCGGCTCGCGCCGGAGCGGCACGACCCGGGGCTCCCGGTGGCCGTGGCCGTCCCGGTGGTGCGCCCGGGCGCGGTGGCGTCGGCGGGCCTCCCGCCGGCGGCGCTCCGGCGGGTGGCGGTCGGGGTGGCCGCGGTGGCCGCGGTGGCTCCGGCACCCAGGGCGCCTTCGGGCGTCCCGGTGGTCCGGCCAAGCGCGGTCGTAAGTCGAAGAAGCAGCGCCGTCAGGAATTCGACCAGATGGAGGCACCGTCGATTGGCGGCGTGCGCGTCCGTCAGGGCGACGGCCAGACCGTCCGGCTGCGTCGCGGTGCGTCGTTGACCGACCTGGCCGAGAAGATCGGCGTCGAGCCGGCGTCGCTGGTGCAGGTGCTGTTCCACCTGGGCGAGATGGTCACCGCCACGCAGTCCGTCGCCGACGACACCTTGGAGGTGCTGGGCGCGGAGCTCAACTACAACATCGAGGTCGTCTCGCCCGAGGACGAGGACCGCGAACTGCTGGAGAGTTTCGACATCGAGTTCGGCGAGAACGAGGGTGACGAGGACGATCTGGCTCCGCGTCCGCCGGCGGTCACCGTCATGGGTCACGTCGACCATGGCAAGACCAAGTTGTTGGACGCGCTGCGCAACACCAACGTGGTCGCCAAGGAGGCCGGGGGCATCACCCAGGCCATCGGCGCCTACCAGGTGGCGACCGAGGTGGACGGCTTCGAGCGCAAGATCACCTTCATCGACACCCCGGGTCACGAGGCGTTCACCGCCATGCGTGCCCGTGGTGCCAAGTCGACCGACATCGCCGTGCTGGTGGTGGCCGCCGATGACGGGGTGATGCCGCAGACGATCGAGGCGCTCAACCACGCCCGAGCGGCCGACGTGCCGATCGTGGTCGCGGTGAACAAGGTCGACAAGGAGACGGCTGACCCGGTCAAGGTCCGCGGCCAGCTCACCGAGTACGGTGTGATCCCGGAGGAGTACGGCGGCGACACCATGTTCGTGGACGTGTCGGCGACCACCCATCAGGGCCTCGAACAGCTGCTGGAGGCGATCGTGTTGACCGCCGACGCGGCGCTCGATCTGCGGGCGAACCCCGAGATGCCGGCCCAGGGTGTGGCCATCGAGGCTCACCTCGACAAGGGCCGTGGGCCCGTGGCCACCGTCCTGGTGCACCGCGGCACGCTGCATACCGGCGATTCGATCGTGGCGGGCCCCGCCTACGGTCGAGTGCGCGCGCTGATCAACGATCGGGGCGAGACCGTCGATTCGGCGCCCCCGTCGATGCCGGTCCAGGTGCTCGGCCTGACGTCGGTGCCCGGTGCGGGTGACAACTTCCTGGTCGTCGAGGACGACCGGATGGCCCGCCAGATCGCCGAGAAGCGGGAAGCCCGGCAGCGGGCAGCCATGCTGGCCAAGACCACCCGGCGCAAGACGCTCGATCAGCTCTTCGAGCAGTTGGCCAAGGGCGAAACCGAGGAGTTGCGCCTCATCCTCAAGGGCGATTCGGCCGGTGCGGTCGAGGCGTTGGAGGACTCGCTGTTGCAGATTGATGTCGGTGATGAGGTGGCTCTACGGGTCATCGACCGTGGAGTGGGTGCGATTACCGAAACCAACGTGTCGCTGGCCGCCGCCTCGGACGCCGTCATCATCGGCTTCAACGTGCGCGCCCAGGGCAAGGCCACCCAGTTGGCTGATGCCGAGGGTGTCGACGTCCGCTACTACTCGGTGATCTACTCCGCGATCGACGAGGTCGAGGCAGCCCTGAAGGGCATGCTGAAGCCGATCTTCGAGGAGCAGGTCCGGGGGCAGGCCCAGATCCGGGAGATCTTCCGTTCCTCCAAGGTCGGGACGATCGCCGGTTGCATGGTGCTCAGTGGCTCGATCCGACGCAACGCCTCCGCGCGACTGCTGCGTGACGGCGTCGTGGTCCACCAGTCCACGATCGCGTCGCTGCGTCGCGAGAAGGACGATGCCACCGAGGTCCGCGAGGGCTTCGAGTGCGGCATGACGCTCGCCAACTACTCCGACATCAGGGTGGACGACATCATCGAGACCTTCGAGATGGTGGAGAAGCCGCGCAATTGATCCAGTCGGGTGCGGCGCGGCCCGGTCCGCCGCGAAGGGAGTCAGGTGGGTAACCCGCGCAACCTGAAGGTGGCCGAACAGATCCGGTTCGTCGTCGCCGAAATGCTGGAGCGTCGGATCAAGGATCCACGGCTGGGCTTCGTGACCCTGACCGATGTCAGGGTCACCGGGGACAACCGGGAGGCGACGATCTTCTACACCGTCCTGGGAGACGAGGCCAGCCGTACGGAGACGGCGGCGGCGCTCGCCTCCGCGACCGGGCTGCTCCGCTCGAGCGTCGGCAAGCAGTTGGGGATGAAGTTCACCCCCACGCTGGCCTTCGTCCTGGACGGGGTGGAGGAGGACGCCGCGCACCTCGAGGACGTCCTGGCCCGTGCCCGGGCGTTGGATGCGGAAGTGGCAGCCCGGGCAGCCAATGCCTCGTATGCCGGGGACGCCGATCCGTACAAGCGGCCGGAGCCTGACGACGTTGAGTGACGGGCTGGTCGTCGTCGACAAGCCGTCGGGGTGGACGTCCCATCAGGTGGTGGGACGGTTGCGCCGCCTCCTGGGAACCCGCAAGGTCGGTCATGCCGGCACGCTCGACCCGATGGCCACCGGCGTGCTGGTAGTGGGCGTCAACCGGGCGACGCGGCTGCTGGGGCATATCAGCCTGACCACCAAGTCCTACACCGCCACGATTCGGCTTGGCCAGTCGACGGTGACCGACGACGCCGAGGGGGAGACCCTGTCCCTGCCCGGAGCCGAAGGGATCGACCCGCAGCGGCTGGCGGAGGCCATGGCCCGCTACCTCGGAACCATCGTCCAGGTGCCGTCGGCGGTCTCAGCCATCAAGGTGAACGGGCAGCGCGCCTACGCCCGGGTCCGCAGGGGCGAGTCGGTCGATCTGGCCGGGCGTGAGGTCACCATCACCCGGTACGAACTGCTGGGCTCGGCCGCCGCAGAGGTGGATGGCATCCCCGTGCTCGACCTCGAGGTTGCTGTCGACTGCTCCTCGGGCACTTACATCAGGGCCCTGGCCCGCGATCTGGGCCAGGATTTGGGCGTGGGTGGACACGTGACTGCCCTGCGCCGGCTTCGGGTCGGCGGCTTCAGCCTGGAAGAGCCCCATGTCACGCCCTCCGACCTGCTCGCCGATCCCGCCCCCACCCCTGGCCTGGTTCCCCTGATCAGCATGGCTGAGGTCGCCCGGCGCAGTTTCGACGTCGTCGAGGTCGACGACGACCAGGCCCGCGACATCGGCTTCGGCCGGCCCCTGGCCCTGAGCCTCACTGCCTCCCCAACGGCGCTGATCCACGCCAACGAGCTGCTCGCCCTGTACCGTTCGGAGGGAGAGGGCGCGGTTGCCGTCGCCGTGTTGACCTGATCGCCCCGCTCGCTCCACGTGCCGACAGGAGGTACCCGAATGGACCCCAGCTTCGAATTTGTTCAGGGCGTGTTCTCCTGGTTCATCCCGATCTTCTTCGTGGTCGTGGCGCTGATCCTCGGCGCCATCATCGTGGTGGTCGTCCGCAACTACCGGGCTGCCAGGACCGCCGGGCTCGACCCGTTCACCGCCGAAACCCAACTCCTGGGTCAACTCAAGAACTCCGAGTTGCTCAGGCCGGCGTCACCGATCGACCCAGTTGTGTCACCGCGCGGTCTCGGTTCCCGCCTCGATGAGGTGGACGCCCTGCTGCGCGAGGGGCGGATCGACGCGGCCGAGCATGAGCGAACGCGACGCCGACTCCTGGATGAGGTCTGACCCTTCGCCCGGTAGGGTTGTCCCGGCCTCGCTGGCGGGGTCACCGACGAGGGAGTGCTTGTGGAACGTTCGGTTGTGGTCATCGGGAACTTCGATGGAGTCCACCCCGGTCACCAGGCGGTTCTGGCCGAGGCCAGGCGTCGCGAGCCCGGTCTACCCCTGATCGTGGTGACCTTCTGGCCGCACCCCGTCGCCGTCCTCCGTCCCGAGGTCGGACCGATGCTCCTGACCAGCCTCGAAGAGCGTGTGGAGCGGCTCACCAGCGCCGCGGCCACTCGGGTGGAGGTCATTCCGTTCACGCACGACTTCGCCTCCTGGCCGCCCGAGCGGTTCGTCGAGGAGATCCTGATCCCCCTGAATCCCGCTCGGGTCGTCGTGGGCGCCAACTTCCGTTTCGGTCACCTGGCCGCCGGCACGGTGGCCACGCTGGAGGAACTCGCCCGCGATCGGTTCGTCGTGGACGCCCTCCCGTTGGTGCGTTTCGGGGACGAGGAGACCTGCTCGTCCCGGATCAGACTCGCGCTCGCCTGTGGGGATGTCGGCCACGCCATGGAACATCTGGGCCGTCCGTTCGCCTTCCGCGGGGTGGTGACGCGCGGTGACCAGCGTGGACGGGCGCTCGGCTTCCCCACCGCCAACCTGCCCGTTCCACCGAAGTTGGCCTGTCCGGCCGACGGGGTCTACGCCGGCTGGCTGACCCGGCGTGACCACCGCGGTCCTCGTGGCGAATTGCTTCCGGCGGGGACCCGGCAGACGCCGCTGCCGGCCGCCATCTCGGTCGGCACCAACCCGACCTTCGATGGCCTGGCCCGGCGGGTCGAGTCCTACGTCCTGGATCGCGATGATCTGGAGCTGTACGACGTTCCGGTCGCGGTCGAGTTCATCCATTTCCTGCGCGGCCAGATCCGGTTCGACTCCATCGACGAGTTGGTCGAGACGATGCACCACGACGTCGCACGGGTTCGCCGGATCCTCACCGGCTGAGGCCCCGCGCCGCGGACCATACTGGGGGCATGGGCAGGCTCTGGGCGACGATCCGCTCCTGGTGGCCGCCGCGGAACGCGGACGACACCCTGTCGCACCTGGGGGTGGTGGCGCCGCAGGACGCGCAGGACCTGATCGAAGCGGCGGCGACCATCAGCCTCGACTACGCGGCGACGTCGCCGCACGTCATCGCCCAGGACCTACGACGTCTGCGGGCTCGCGGTGTCCCAATTCGCCGGGTCGCAGCCAAGCCGGCCGTGCACGGTGTGGCTGAGCTGCATTTCGCCGATGGAACGTCGGTGATGATCCGAGGCCGGCACCCCGGCGACCTGGGACGGATCGCCGTCTGCGCGCTGCAGGGTCACCTGTGGCTGGAGGACTGCGAGGCGGACCCGCACGGGGTCACCCTCAGGCTGCGGACCCCCAACGGGCGCCACGACGTGGTCGCCCTGTGGGTGGAGCACCCCGAGTGACTCAGCGGGTCAGCAGGGACTTGCGGTAGACCGCGTCCACCTGGTCGACGCTGCGGCGGACGCCGGCCGCATCCACGGTCTCGTAGGAGCTGACCTGATGGTCTCCGGTCGGGGAGTAGTCCAAACCGATGTACATCGGGATCGCCGCCTCATTCTCGGGATCGACCCGAAGGAAGACCTCAGTGAAGCCCAGCGCGGAAGCCTCCCCCTCGAGGAAGGTGGTGAGTTTGCGGGCGGCACCTTGGCGGCGGAATTCCGGGTAGATCCACAGGCTCAGCAGTTCGGGGCACAGTTTGTTCGCCGGATCGCAGTCAAGGGCGCAACTGCCGAGGAAGGACCCCTGCAGCTCCGCGACCGCGAACAGGCCGTGCCCGGCGACCTGGCGATCGAAGTGGCGCTGAGCGTGCCGAGCGGTCGGATGCGACTCGCGGGAATGCAGCGCGTCCAGATCGTCGGCTGTGCACAACCGGACGGTGATCTGATCAGCACTCATGCGAACTCCGAGAATCGTGGGGTCAGGGGTACGCGGTAACCGTGGTCCCCGCAGTTGCGATGCTACTCGTTGTGCGTGGGGGCCGACGGCGGGTTCGTTCCAGCGCCGGCCAGGACGCGGCCCACCGGATGGTGGACCGCGCTCCCGCGGTTAGACCAGCGTCTTCAGTTGCGTGATCACGTCGGCAACCGCCTGCTGAGCACTGCCGTACAGCATGGAGGTGTTGTCGGCGTAGAACAGGGCGTTCTCGATGCCGGAGTAGCCGGCTCCCCGGCCACGCTTGATGACGATGCAACTCTGCGCCCGGTCGGCGTCCAGGATCGGCATGCCGTAGATGGGAGAACCCTTGTCGGTGCGGGCCACCGGGTTCACCACATCGTTCGCCCCGATCACGAGGGCGACATCGGTGGTGGGGAACTCGTCATTGATCTCTTCGAGGTCGAAGATCATGTCGTAGGGGACCCCGGCCTCGGCCAGGAGCACGTTCATGTGGCCAGGCATCCGTCCGGCGACCGGATGGATCGCGAACTTGACCTGAACACCCTGCTCTTCGAGGAGCTTGGTCATTTCCCAGACCTTGTGCTGGGCGCCCGCGACGGCCATGCCGTACCCGGGGATGATGATGACCTTCTCCGCGTAGCGCATCATGGCTGCCGCGTCCATCGAGCCGACTTCCTTCATCGAGCCCTCGATCTCTCCGCCGGCCTGGGCCTCGCCGGTGATCGGGGTGAAGATCACGTTGCTGATCGGACGGTTCATCGCTTTGGCCATCAACTGCGTCAGCAGCGTGCCGGAGGCCCCCACCACGATGCCGGCGATCACCAGCGCGGGGTTGCCCAGCACGTAGCCCTCGAAGCCGACGGCCAGGCCGGTGAAGGCGTTCAGCAGCGAGATGACGACGGGCATGTCGGCACCTCCGATCGGACTGGTGAGGATCACCCCGAGGAAGAGCGACAGCAGGAAGAACGCCACCAGGATCGCGGCGGTCACCGGGCTGGAGCCCAGGGCCACGATCAGGATGCCGAGGACGAACGCGACCAGTGCCAGAACGATGTTGACCGCGTTCTGGGCCGGTAGCCGCCAGGTCTTCTTCATGATGCCCTGCAGCTTCAGGAAGGCGACGATCGACCCGGAGAACGCCACCGACCCGATCAGGGCGCCGAGCACCGCCAGGGTCGCGACGATCGGGTCGAGGTGTTCGGCGTTGGAGAAGGCGCGGGAGAACTCAACCGCGGCGATCAGGGCCGCTGCACCGCCACCCATGCCGTTGTAGACCGCGACCATCTGCGGCATGTCGGTCATTTTGACCGTCTTCCCCAGCCACCAGGCGACCCCGCCGCCGATCGCAATCGCGACGACGGTGAGGACGAGGTTGATCGTCTTGCCCTCGCCGAAGAACAGGAACAGGGTCTTGCCCTCACCGGGGTAGAAGAAGGTGGCGACGGTCGCGAGGATCATGCCGAGGCCGGCCCACATGATGCCCTTGCGGGCGGTGACCGGCGAGGACATCGCCTTGAGTCCGAGGATGAAGAGGATCGCGACCGCGAAGTAGACAGCGTTGACGAGGAAGGTCATGGTCTCAGGACTCCTTGCCTGCGGGCAGCGCCGGCTTCTGCTTGGCGGTGAACATGCCCAGCATCCGTTCGGTCACCACATAGCCACCGGCGGCGTTCGCGGCCCCGAGCAGGACGGCCAGGAAGCCCAGGGTCAACTGGAAGGGCCCCTCGGCGTGGCCGAGGGCCCACATGGAACCCACCAGCACAACGCCGTGGACGAAGTTCGAGCCGGACATCAAGGGCGTGTGCAGGATCACCGGCACCCGCGAGATGACTTCGTAGCCGGTGAAGGCTGCCAGCATGAAGATGTAGAGGAACAACAGGTTGGTGAGGAACGATGCGTCCATGGTCTCTTTCCTTCCCGGGCCTAGAGGCCGAGGACGTTCTTGACGCCGGCGTGCATGACTTCCCCGGCGTGGGTGAGGGCGGTTCCGGCGATGACTTCGTCCTCCCAGTCCAGGACGAGCAGTCCCGCGTCCAGCATCGGGGCGAGGAAGTTGAACAGGTTCTTGCTGAACATCTCGGAGCTGTGGACGGGCATCCGGCTCGGTAGGTTCACCGGCCCGACCACGTGTGCCGGACCGACCCTGACCTCCTTACCCGCCACCGTTCCGGCCACGTTGCCGCCGGTTTCGGCGGCCATGTCGACCACGACGGCCCCGGGCTTCATCCCGCCCACCATCGCTTCGGTGATGATGAGGGGGGCCTTCTTGCCCGGGACAGCGGCGGTGGTGATCAGCACGTCGCAAGCAGCCACGGCCTTGCCGAGCTTGTCGGCCTGCCGGGCCTTCTCTTCGTCCGTCAGTTCACGGGCGTAGCCACCCGCGCCGGCCGCGCTGACCCCGGTGTCCACGAACTTGGCTCCGAGCGACTCCACTTGTTCCCGGGTGTCGGGTCGGACGTCGTAGGCCTCGACGATGGCGCCCAGCCGCTTCGCGGTGGCGATGGCCTGCAGCCCGGCGACCCCGGCGCCGATCACCAGGACCCGGGAGGGACGGACCGTGCCCGCGGCGTAGGTGAGCATCGGGAAGAACTTGGGGGCCCTGGCCGCGGCGATCAAGGCGCACTGGTAGCCAGAGGCGGCACCCTGGGAGGACAGGATGTCCATGCTCTGCGCTCGGGAGATGCGGGGCAGCAACTCCATGGCGAAGGCGGTGATCTCCCGCTCCTGGAGGGACCGGATCCGCTCGACGCTGGCGTAGGGGGCCAGCATTCCCATCAGGACCGTGCCCGGACGCAGCGCGGCGATCACAGCATCGGTGGGTGGGCCGATGACCCACACCACGTCGGCGGCGGCCAGCACCTCCTCGGTCGAATCGACCCAGGACGCCTCGCCCAGGGTGTCCGCGTCGAGAAAGGCGCCGTCGGTGGCCCCACGCTCGACCACGATCTCAACTCCGGCGGCGCGCAGCTTCTTGACCACATCGGGAACGATCGGGCTGCGCCGCTCGCCCGGATCGGCGCTGGCCGGGACTCCGATGACAACCGCCATGGTCACTCCTTAGTGAACGGCTCTGCTGGGTGGCTCGGGGGACGTCTCCGAGTCCGGCAGCATCCTTTCATTAACCCGGGCCCCGTCCTTGCACGGTCGGGAGATTTGGGCGCTGGGCGGGCCGCCTCCGTGGATTCGCCGCCTCCGAGCGGGAACGGTAGAGTAGGGACGCCGTCACGACGGCCGCGGACGCCCAAGTGCTTCCCATCGATCGAATGATCAACCGATCCCCCTTCGAGCCACCTGGCAGGGGAGCGCCGCGCAACGGGAAACCGAGAGGAGAGCAGCCTCCATGGACGCTGACACCAAGAAGAAGATCATCGAGGACTACGCCACTGCTCCGGGCGACACCGGTTCGCCGGACGTTCAGATCGCGCTCCTCACCAAGCGGATCGCCCACCTGACCGAGCACCTCAAGGAACACAAGGGCGACCACCACAGCCGCCGGGGCCTGATGCTCATGGTCGGCCAGCGCCGCCGCCTGCTCAACTACGTCGCGAAGCAGGACGTTGAGCACTACCGCGCACTGATCGCCCGCCTCGGCCTGCGTCGGTGACCGACACACTCTAGGAAGGGAGTGGCCCGCTGTGGGCCACTCCCTTCAGCCATACCCCGGGAACACCGGGTCATCTCCACACAGCCATCCCAGGACGACGCCCAGGCCTCGGTCCTCGGTAGTGGCTCTCGGGCGGACAACTCCCGCGGGCCTCGATCGAAGACCGGGTCGCACACTCCGCGGGTATGGCGAAACCGAAAGGAATCCCCATGGAAGGTCCCGACCTTCGCTTCACCGAAGCCGTGATTGACAACGGCTCCCACGGCAAGCACGTGGTCCGCTTCGAGTCCGGGCTGCTGGCCCGCCAGGCCAACGGCTGCGCCACGGTCTACCTCGATGGCGACACGATGCTGCTGAGCGCGACGACCGCTGCCAAGAACCCGCGGGACGCGATCGACTTCTTCCCCCTGACAGTCGACGTCGAAGAGCGCATGTATGCCGCCGGCCGGATCCCCGGCTCCTTCTTCCGCCGTGAGGGGCGTCCGTCCGAGGGTGCCATCCTGGCCTGTCGGCTGATCGACCGTCCGCTGCGTCCCTGCTTCGTCAAGGGTCTGCGCAACGAGGTTCAGGTGGTCGTCACGGTGATGGCGCTGAATCCGAACGTGCTGTACGACGTGATCGCGATCAATGCCGGTTCCGCCTCCACCACGCTGGCCGGCCTGCCGTTCACCGGCCCCGTCGGCGGCGTCCGCGTCGCGCTGATCGGCGACACCTGGGTGGGCTTCCCGACCGTCGAACAGGTCGAAGGCGCCACGTTTGACATGGTCGTGGCCGGACGCGTGCTGCCTGATGGCGACGTCGCGATCATGATGGTCGAAGCCGAATCAACCGAAGCCACCTGGGACCTGGTCCGTTCCGGCCGGACCGCTCCGACCGAAGAGGTCGTGGCGGCCGGACTCGAAGCGTCCAAGCCCTTCATCAAGGCCCTGTGCGATGCCCAGGCCGAGTTGGCCGCCCAGTTCGAGAAGCCGGTGGCGGCGATGCCCGTCTTCCTGGACTACACCAGCGACGTCTACGACGCCGTGGCCGAGGTCGCCACGGACCGGCTCAAGGTCGTCATGGCGATCGTCGGCAAGAGCGAGCGCGAGACCTCCACCGAGACCCTGCTGGCCGAGGTGAAGGCCGAACTGGCCGACCGCCTGCCGGGCGCGGAGAAGGAGATCACGGGGGCCTACCGGGCGCTCACGAAGAAGGTCGTCCGGCATCGCACGCTGACCGAAAAGGTTCGCATGGACGGGCGTGGGCTGCGCGACATCCGGACGCTGTCCGCCGAAGTGGGCGTGCTGCCGCGGGTGCACGGCTCGGCGCTGTTCATGCGCGGAGAGACCCAGATCCTGGGCGTCAGCACGCTGAACATGCTCGACATGGAGCAGAAGCTCGACACCTTGGCGCCGGAGACCACCAAGCGCTACATGCACAACTACAACTTCCCGCCGTATTCCACCGGTGAGACCGGCCGGGTCGGGTCACCGAAGCGTCGGGAGATCGGTCACGGGGCGCTTGCTGAGCGGGCTCTGATGCCGGTGCTGCCGAAGCGCGAGGAATTCCCCTACGCGATCCGTCAGGTGTCGGAGGCGCTGGGCTCCAACGGGTCCACGTCGATGGGTTCGGTGTGCGCCTCCACGTTGTCGCTGCTGAATGCGGGCGTTCCGCTGAAGGCACCGGTGGCGGGCATCGCCATGGGCCTGATGAGCGAGGAGATCGACGGCGAGACCAGGTACGTCGCGCTCACCGACATCCTCGGAGCCGAGGACGCCTTGGGCGACATGGACTTCAAGGTCGCCGGCACCAAGGACTTCGTGACCGCCCTGCAGTTGGACACCAAGCTCAACGGCATCCCCGCGGACGTCCTGGCGGGTGCCCTGTTGCAGGCTCGCGAGGCCCGGCACACCCTGCTGGAGGTGATGGCCGAGGCCATCGACACCCCCGACGAGATGAGCCCCTTCGCTCCGCGGATCATCACGGTGAAGATCCCGGTCGACAAGATCGGCGAGGTCATCGGCCCCAAGGGCAAGATGATCAACCAGATCCAGGACGACACCGGCGCCAACATCTCCATCGAGGACGACGGCACGATCTACATCGGCGCCGACAACGGGGAGGCCGCCGAAGCCGCCCGCTCGATGATCAATGCGATCGCCAATCCGACGATGCCCGAGAAGGGCGAGCGGTACCTGGGCACGATCGTCAAGATCATGCCTTTCGGTGCGTTCGTGTCGCTGCTGCCCGGCAAGGACGGACTGCTGCACATCTCCAAGCTGCGCGCCCTGGCCGGCGGCGGCCGCGTCGAGAACGTCGAGGACGTCGTCAGCGTGGGTCAGAAGCTCCAGGTCGAGATCTCCGAGGTCGACGACAAGGGCAAGCTCTCGCTGATCCCGGTGGTCGAGGAGAGCCAGGAGGCTCCCGCGCAGGCCTGACACAGCCCCTACCAACAGCGTCGTCCCCGCCCGGGGCCGGCGCTGTTGCCGTCCCCGGGGACGGCAACAGCCTCAAGGCGGCAGGACAGGCACTTAGGATGGTGCCCGGCGCAATCAGGAGGAACGCATGATCAGAGTGGGAGTCTTCGGAGTCAACGGGCGCATGGGAGCCGAGGTCTGCCGCGCCGTGGAGGCTGCCGCCGATCTGGAACTCGTGGCGGGCGTCGACCAGGGAGACCCGAGGGACCTCCTCGCCGAACGCGCCGAGGTCGTGGTCGACTTCACCACCCCCGACGCCGTGATGGGCAACATCGCCTGGTGCGTGGAACGCGGGATTCACATCGTGGTCGGGACAACCGGGTTCACGCCGCAGCGACTCTCGGCGGTCCGGGAGCTCCTGGCTGAGCATCCGGGTGTGGGGGTCATCATCGCCTCCAACTTCTCGATCGGAGCGATCCTGACCATGCGCTTCGCAGAACAGGCTGCCCGGTTCTACGAGTCGGTCGAAATCATCGAGCTGCACCATGCGAACAAGGTGGACGCACCCTCCGGCACGGCGCGCACGACCGCGGAGCGAATCGCCGCCGCGCGCGCCGCTGCGGGATTGGCCGCGATCCCCGACGCCACCACCGACGAGCTGGACGGGGCCCGCGGCGCCGAAATCGAGGGGATCCACGTCCACGGGGTGCGGCTGCGAGGGCTGGTGGCCCACCAGGAAGTGCTGTTCGGCACCGAGGGTGAGATCTTGACGATCCGGCACGACTCGCTGCACCGGTCCTCGTTCATGCCCGGGGTCCTGGCTGCCGTGCGGGGGGTCGTCGATCGGCCCGGTCTCACCCTCGGCATCGACGAGTTGCTGGGTCTGTAGCGTGGCCGCGCTCAAGGGCCTGCTCGTGGCGGGTGTCAGCCTCGGGGTGATCGGCGTGGGTGGCTACCTGGGGGACAATGCCGTCCGCGATGCCGCCGAGACCCGTGTCGCCGGCGCCCTGACGACGGCGCTCCGACCCACCGGACCGCCTGAGGTGGAACTCGGGGGAGTGCCGTTCAGCCTGGCGCTGCTCACCCGCACCGTCCCGGATGCCCACCTGAGGGTGGACGGTCTGCCGGTGGACATGGCCGGACACTCGGTGACGCTGAGGGACGTGTCGGTGTCGGCCACTCAGGTCTCGCTCGCAGACACCCAGGTGGTGCTCGGTTCGGCGGACGGCGAGGCCCGGCTCAGCTACGACGACCTCAGTGCCGTTGCGTCGGTGCCCGTCGGCTATGGGGAGCCTGGTCGCCTACAAGTGAGCTACACGGTCACTGTCTTCTCGCGGGAGCTCACGGCGTCCGTCTCCGCCGTGCCGGAGTTGGACACCGCCACCCAGCAGCTGCGGCTGGCCGACCCGACGATGAGCATCGCCGGGTTCGATCTGGGCGCCGACGTCCTGCAGGGGCTCGTCGATGCCGTGGTCGAGCCCATCGATCTGTCGTTGCTGCCCTACGGAATCCAGCTGACAGCGATCACCCCCACCCCGCAGGGGCTTGACCTCACGGCAACGGGAAACCAACTGACGATCCCGCTGGCCTGATCGTCCAGTCCGTCACTGCGGCGAGATGTCGGTGTGCAGCCGGACGATCTTCACCCGCGTCTCACCGTCCTCGGTGCCCACCTCGCGGTGGGCACCGTCCGCAGCCCACCCGGAACCTGCCAGAAAACCCCGCAGGTCATCGTCGGTCGCGTTGACCCACCACGTGGCGCGCGTGAACCCGTCCGCCCGCAGGGTGTCCATGCTGGCCTGCAGCAGCCGTGACCCGTGGCCCTGTCGCTGAGCGAGTGGGTCGATCGAGAACTCGGCCACCACCCCGTCGACGTCGGGAGCCGCGTCGGGGTCGTCGGCGGGGCCCACCGCCGCGAAACCGACCACGCGGTGCCGGCCGGGATCACTGGAATCCAGCGCCACCAGCACCCGCAACGTCGCCAGGGGGGGACGGGTGATCGCGTCGTGCCAGGACGCTGCCATCGCCTCGAGGTCGACGTCGGCCAGAGCGCGTTGGGAAACCGCCGGGGACAGCAGCTGCGTCCAACAACGACGTTGGACGGCCGCTATCGCGGAAGCCTCTGAGGGCAGGGCGAGGCGGACGGAGCCGTGGGTCATGCCGCCAGCGTAGATCACGGCGCAGATCGCCCGTGGCATAGGGTGGGTGCCGTGCGAGAGACGTTGAAGACCCCCCCCAAGCTTTCCCGTGACACCCTGCGGATCATTCCGCTCGGAGGCCTCGGTGACGTCGGCCGCAACATGACCTCGTTCGAGTTGAACGGGCAGCGGCTGCTCGTCGACTGCGGCGTACTGTTCCCGTCCGACGACCAGCCGGGGGTGGACCTGATCCTGCCCGGCCTTCACCTGGTCGAGGACCACCTGCAGTCGGTCCTCGCCCTGGTGCTGACGCATGGCCATGAGGACCACATCGGGGCGGTCCCGTACCTGCTGCGGCGTCGGCCCGATATTCCGGTGTACGGCTCGAAGCTCACCCTCGCGTTCGTTCGCGAAAAGCTCCGTGAACACCGGCTGCGCCACGTCGAACTCCGGGAGGTCGCCGAGGGGGATCGGCTCGACATCGGCGGTTTCAACCTCGAATTCCTGGCGGTCAACCATTCGATCCCTGACGCGCTGGCCGTGGTGATTCGCAGCGTCGCCGGTTCGGTGCTGCACACCGGAGATTTCAAGATGGATCAGCTGCCGCTGGACGGACGCCTCACCGACCTGCGGGGCTTTGCCCGGGTCGGCGCCGAGGGCCTCGACCTGTTCATGCCGGACTCCACCAACGCCGAGACCCCGGGCTTCACCACCCACGAACGCGACCTCGAACCGGCCATCGAGCGGGTATTCGCCACCGCGAAGCAGAAGCTCATCGTGGCCTGCTTCGCCTCCCACGTCCATCGCGTCCAGCAGGTCATGGATGCCGCCGTCCGGCATCGCCGCAAGGTCGTCTACGTGGGCCGCTCTATGGTGCGCAACATGACCGTGGCAAGGGAACTCGGCTTCCTGAAAGTCCCCGAGAACACCCTCATCGACCTCAAGCAGATCGATGATTACCGCGATGACGAGGTCCTCATCATCTCCACCGGTTCCCAGGGGGAGCCGCTCAGCGCGCTGTCGAGGATCTCCAACCACGAACACCCGATCGTGCGCGCCGGCAAGGGCGATGTCGTGCTGTTGGCCAGTTCGTTGATCCCAGGAAACGAGAACTCGGTGTACCGGGTGATCAACGGCCTGGCCCGCAACGGAGTCAGCGTGGTGCACAAAGGCAACGCCTTGGTGCACGTGTCCGGGCATGCCAGCGCCGGGGAATTGTTGTACTGCTACAACCTGCTCAAGCCTCGAAACGTGCTGCCGGTCCATGGCGAGATCCGGCACCTGATCGCCAACGCCGACCTCGCCGTGCAGACCGGGGTGCCCAGGGATCGAGCCCTCGTGGCAGAGGACGGGGCGGTCATCGACCTGGCCAAAGGCAAGGCACGCCTGGTGGGCCGATTGGAGTGCGGCTACATCTTCGTCGATGGGTCCACCGTCGGAGACATCGGGGACGCTGAGTTGACGGATCGCAAGATCCTCGGCGAAGAGGGTTTCATCTCGGTGGTCGTGGTGGTGAATCTGCACGCCGGCACGCTGGTGAGCGGTCCCGACATCCACGCCCGCGGTTTCGCCGAGGATGATTCGGTGTTCGCCGACGTCCGGGGACAGCTCATCGATGCCTTGCACAAGGCGATGGCCGACGGGGTGGAGGACACCTTCCAGCTGCAGCAACTCGTCCGGCGGATCATCGGGCGCTGGGTGAACACGCAGCACCGTCGGCGTCCAATGATCCTGCCAGTGGTCGTGGCCACGTAGGCTGCCACAGCGATTAGGCCGCCAGGCGCTGATTCGGGTATCGTTGGCGGGTCCCCGTCTGTGGGATGAATCCCGAGCGCCCGACGGCTGTTCGGAATGTCTGAGAAACAAGGAGAACTCCGGTGGCTGCCGTTTGTGACGTCTGCGCCAAGGGCCCGGGCTTCGGCCACAACGTGCCTTGGTCGAAGAAGAAGACCAAGCGCCGTTGGGATCCGAACATCCAGCGCGTTCGCGCCACTGTGGACGGAACCCCCAAGCGCCTGAATGTCTGCACCTCGTGCCTGAAGGCTGGTCGGGTCACCCGCTGACCTGATCGTCCCGCCAAGAGACCCGCTCCGGCGGGTCTCTTGGCATGTCCGGCCCCGTCCACGATTCGCCGGTGACAGCGTCTAGGCTCGGGCACCGTGGACAGCGAACTCTCCCCGTGGCGGACCCGCATGTACGCCGAGTTGAACGCCCCGCTGGCCACTGTGGTGGGGGCCAAGACGGCCAAGGAGTTCGCCGCCCTTCGGCTCCACAGTCTGGGCGACCTGTTGCGCCACATCCCGCGCCGCTACCTGTCCGGAACCGAGCTGACTGACCTCGGCAGCCTGGTGCAGGGCGAACACGTGGCGGTGATCGCGCGGGTCGCGCATCTGCAGCGGTTTGAGGGCGGCTCCCAGGCCGGGCGCGCGCCGCGTCCCGGACGACTCGAAGCCACCCTCACCGACGGCCAGGGAAGGCTGGCGGTCACCTTCTTCGGCAAGGCCCATCTGCTCGGTTGGTGGGAGCGGCAGCTCGGTGAGGGCGTCGCGGGCTTGTTCGTGGGCAAGGTGGGCAGCTTCCGGGACAACCTGCAGATGAGTCACCCCGAGTTCGTGATGCTCGATGCGAACGGCCAGATCGTCGGCTCGTCCTCCCAGGACAAGGCCCGGATGGCGAGCCTGACGCGGGCCGGCCTGGTCGGCCTCTACCCGGCGACCGGCAGGTTGCCGACGTGGACGGTGGCCGAATGCGCCCGGCTGGCCTGCCAGTCGGTGGCGGGGGCGGAGGACCCCTGGCCCGCCTGGGTGCGGGACCGCGCCGGGGTCGACGAGCTCACTACCGCGTTCGCCGCCGTCCATCACCCGGTCTCGCTGGCCGAAGCCGAACGGGGGGCGCAGCGCCTGCGCTTCGACGAGGCGTTGGCCACGCAGCTCACCATGGCCTACCGCCGCAGTTCGGCAGCGGCCCAGGCCGCCACCCCCCGGCCTCGAGTGGCCGACGGACTGCTCGACGCCTTCGACCGGCAACTGCCGTTCCGGCTCACGACCGGCCAGGTGAGGGTCAGCTCGGCCATCTTCGACGACCTGGCCAGGTCGCGCCCGATGCAGCGGCTGCTGCAGGGGGAGGTGGGCTCGGGTAAGACGGTGGTGGCCCTGCGGGCGATGCTCGCGGTCGCGGATTCCGGTGGACAGGCCGCCCTGCTGGCCCCCACCGAGGTGCTCGCCACCCAGCATTACCAGACCATCCGCTCCCTGCTCGGGGAACTCGGTGGCGGAAGGATGCTGGGTGCCCCCGAGGTGGCCACCGACGTGGTCCTGCTGACGGGGTCGATGGGTGCGACGGCCAGGCGGGCAGCCCTGCTGCGGGCGGCCAGCGGGGAGGCCGGCATCGTGATCGGCACCCACGCCCTGCTTGCCGACCGGGTCCAGTTCGCCGATCTGGGCCTGGTGGTGATCGACGAGCAGCACCGTTTCGGCGTCGAGCAGCGGGCAGCGCTGGCCGAAAAGGCCATGCGACGCCCCCACGTGCTGGTCCTCACCGCGACGCCGATCCCGCGTTCAGTGGCGATGACCATCTTCGGCGACCTTGAGGTGGCAACCCTGGCCGAGATTCCCGCCGGCCGCCAAAGCGTCAGCACCGTGGTGGTCGACGCGGTGGGCCGTCCGGCCTGGGTGGAGCGGGCGTGGCAGCGGGTCATCGAAGAGGTGTCCGCCGGACGCCAGGTCTTCATCGTGTGTTCCCGAATCGGGGGCGGGCCTGCGAAGGCCGACCAGGGCAAGGGGGTGGTCGAGTTGGCCGCCGAGTTGTCGGCGGGCCCGCTGGCCCACCTCAACGTCGGAGTGCTGCACGGCCAGCTTCCCTCGGACACCAAGGACGCTGTGATGTCGTCGTTCGCCGCCGGTGAGCTCGACGTCCTCGTTGCCACCACGGTGATCGAGGTCGGCGTCGACGTCCCCAACGCCACCATGATGGTGGTCTGGGACGCCGACAAGTTCGGCATCTCTCAGCTCCACCAGCTCCGCGGACGGATCGGACGCGGCTCCCACCCAGGGGTATGCCTGCTGATCACCCATGGGGACGCCGCCGACCCGGCCCGCCAACGACTGGAGGCCGTGGCGGCCACCACCAACGGGTTCGAACTGGCTGAACTCGACCTTGAGCAACGCCGCGAGGGTGACGTCCTCGGCGCCAGCCAGTCCGGAACGCGGTCCAGCCTCCGGTTGCTGCGCGTGCTGGAGCATGCCGACATCATCGCGCGGGCCCGGGAGATCGCCGAGGAGTGCGTCCGCCTCGACCCTGGATGCACCACCCCGGGTTTCGCCGACGCCGTGCGGCAGACCGAGATGCTCGCGGACGGCGACCTCCTCGACTCGAACTGACCACACCTCTCTGCGCCTCGTCCCTGCGACTCTGCGCCTCGTCCCTGACCTTGCGCCTGCTATAGAGGGCGCAGTGTCAGCCAAGGGGCGCAAGGTCGAACAGGGGGGCGGCTAGCCTGAGACCATGAGTCGCATCATCGCCGGGGCCCGCAAGGGTCATCGCCTGAAGATGCCGGGCCATCAGGAGACCCGTCCGACCTCAGATCGGGTGCGGGAGGCCGTGTTCTCGCTGATCGCGGACTGGGCAGGGACGGCAGGGCAGCCGGCGGCCACCACGCTGGCAGGGTTGGGGTTTCTCGACCTCTACGCGGGGTCGGGGGCAGTGGGCCTGGAGGCTGCCAGCCGGGGGGCCGCCCCGGTCGTCGCCGTGGAATCCGACCGGGCGACCGCCGAGGTCGCCCGGCGCAACGTGGCGGCCACGCAGCTTGACGTCACGGTGATCAGCCGTACGGTCGCGGCCTTTCTTGCCACCGGGCCGACGTCCCCCACCCGGGACGGCTACGACGTGGTGTGGGCCGATCCACCGTACGCCCTTGCCACCGACCGGGTGGAGGGCGTCCTGACGACACTGGTCGCCGAGGGCTGGGTGGCCCCGCGCGGTCTGGTCATCGTCGAGCGCTCCAGCCGGGACCGCGCTCCCCAGTGGCCCGAGGGCCTGCAGGAATCCTGGGAACGACGCTACGGTGAGACGATCCTGTACTTCGCGATGAAGGGCCACTGATGACCGCGATCTGCCCGGGGTCCTTCGACCCGGTGACCCACGGGCACCTCGACATCATCCGTCGGGCTGCTGCGCTGTTCTCCGACGTGATCGTGGCCGTGGGCCGCAACTCGGCCAAGAACTACCTGTTCGACACCGACGAACGCATCGAGTTGCTCCGGGCAGCGACGGCGGACATCCTAGGGGTGAGGGTGCTCGCCCTGCACGGCCTGCTGGTGGATTTCGCGGCCGTCCACGGCGCCTCAGTCGTGGTCAAGGGCATCCGGTTCGCCTCAGATTTCGACTTCGAGCTGCAGATGGCCCACATCAACGGCATCGTCGGAGGGATCGAGACCGTGATGCTGCCCGCTTCCTCGGCGTGGTCGACGCTGTCCTCCACCATGATTCGTGAGGTCGCCTCCTATGGTGGAGACGTGTCGAGCTTCGTCCCTGCCCTGGTGGCAGAGCGGATTGCAGCCACAGTGACCCCCGGAGCAAAGGAGCGAAACGATGGTTGATCGCGCGATCGAGGTGTTGGCCTCACTGCGTGCTGTCGTCTCGGGAGCCAAGGCCGTCCCGATGTCCGCATCCTGCATGGTCAATCGGGCTGAGGCGCTCTCCCTGATCGACCGGGCAACCAGTGCCTTGGCCGAGGACATCAGCGAAGCTCAGCGCGTGACCGCCACGTCGCTGGAGACACTCGAGCGGGCGCAGGCGGAGGCGGCCCAGATCATCGCTCAGGCAGAAGAGCGGGCGTCCTACCTGGCGAGCAAGACCCCGGTGATGGAGGAGGCCCGCCGTAAGGCCCATCTCCTGGAACAGAAGTCGGTGGCCGAGACCGAGGCGCTGAAGCGCGAGGCCGACACCTATGTCGATTCCCGCATCGCCAGCTTCGAGGCCGGGCTGCAGAAGACCCTCGCGCAGGTGGCGACCATGCGCGCCCGGCTTTCCACCAGGTCCTCCCTCGACGGCGACCAGACCCAGGCCCTGCCCCGCCTGAAGGTCTGACCCTCGCCGTTTTGGTTCCTGCCTGGCCGCCACGGTAGAGTCGTCCCTTGGTTATGACGCTGTCGCGCCACCGATGAAGGGATCTGTCGTGCCTCACCGCCATCCCGACCCTCGCTCCGGGCTTGTCCTGGATACCCACGAGTTGGGACGCAGGGCTGGCGGGATGAAGCAGGTCACGCGGGTCGTTGAAGCACCGGAGGGCATCGGCATCGACATGATCGGAGTACCACCCGGCTCGCCCATTCGGCTCGACCTCAGCGTCGAGTCGGTGGTGGAGGGGGTGCTGGTCACCGGAACCGCCGAGGTCCGCCTCGAGGGGCAGTGCGCACGGTGCCTGGAGGCGATCGCGGATGTCACCGAGATCGATCTGCAGGACCTGTTCTGTCACCCCGACAAGGAGTTGGACGATCCCGAGGCCAGCCGCATCGAGGAAGAACTGATCGACCTCGAACCCCTGCTGCGGGACGCCGTGGTGCTCGACCTGCCGTTCACGCCACTGTGCCGTCCGGATTGCGCGGGGTTGTGTCCCTCCTGTGGGGCCAACCTCAATCGGGATCCTGACCACGGTCATGCCGAGGCCACCGATCCACGGTGGGACGGCCTGACGACGTGGACGCAGACCGACTGACCGAATCGACCAGGCCCGCACCGGCGGGCCGAGGATCAAGGAGTACGCCGTGGCCGTTCCGAAGCGGAAGATGTCCCGCAGCAACACGCGGGCCCGCCGTTCGCAGTGGAAGACCTCTGCGCCCACGCTGGTCACCTGCGCCAACGCGGCGTGCCAGGCCAAGCATCTGCCGCATACGGCCTGCCCCGAGTGCGGCCAGTACGGCCCGCGGGCCAGTCGTCGCCAGGTCGTCGAGCTCTGACCGAGCGTCGGGCCGTGGCGTGAGCCGCGCGAGGCAGCTTTTGAATGAGCTGGGGATCGACATCGATCCTCAGCTCTATCAGCTTGCCCTGACCCACCGTTCCTATGCCTACGAGAACGGGGGCCTGCCCCACAACGAGCGACTGGAGTTCCTGGGCGACGCGGTCCTCGGGGTGGTCGTCACCGAATACCTCTACCGCACCTTCCCTGAGTTGCCCGAGGGGCGCCTTGCGAAGCTGAGGGCAGCGGTCGTGAACTCCCATTCGTTGGCCGACGTCGCCCGCTCACTCGGGCTGGGGGACGAGTTGCTGCTGGGCCGTGGCGAGATCACCACCGGTGGCAGCCGCAAGTCGTCGATCCTTGCCGACTCCCTGGAGGCCCTGTTCGGGGCGGTCCTCATCTCCGCCGGGCAGGCGGCTGCCGATCGACTGCTCCACCACCTGTTCGATCCCCTGGTGGACAACGCCGCGACTGTCGGCGCCGGGTTGGACTGGAAGACGAGCCTTCAGGAACTCTGCGCGCGCCTCGAATTGGGCCTGCCGTCCTACGAGATCAGCGAGACCGGGCCCGATCACGACAAGCGTTTCGACGCGGTCGCCGTCGTGGGCGACGCACACTTCGAGGTGGGTCACGGGCGCTCCAAGAAGCAGGCTGAACAGCGCGCCGCTGAAGCCGCGTTCCGGCACCTCGATTCCTGATGCCCGAGCTGCCCGAGGTGGAGGTGGTTCGCCGAGGCCTCGATGCGGTGCTCCCGGGACGGACGGTCGCCACCGTCAGCGTCCTGCATCCCCGAACCGTCCGTCGCCAGCCCGGTGGGTCGGCTGACTTCGTCGCCGGTCTCTCGGGAAGGTGCCTGGGCCGTCCGGCGCGGCGGGGCAAGTTTCTGTGGCTCCCCTTGGACGGCGAGGACGCCCTCGTGGCCCACCTGGGAATGAGCGGGCAATTCCGGCTGGATCAGGCTGCCGCGGAGCCTCAGCGCCACACCCGGGTGGTGCTGGGGTTCGACGACGACGGCCCGGAGTTGCGCTTCGTGGATCAGCGCATCTTCGGCGGGCTCTGGGTGTCGCCACAAGGCGCCGAAACTCCGGCCGAACTGGCCCACATCGCCCCCGACCTGTTCGACCCCACCCTCGACAACGATCAACTGGTCGCGCGGATCCGGGCCCGGCACAGCGGGATCAAGCGGGTCCTCCTCGACCAGGGAATCGTGTCCGGGATCGGGAACATCTACGCCGACGAGGCCCTGTGGCGGGCACGCGTGCATTACGACTCACCCGCTTCCTCACTCCGGCCGGCCAGGGTTCGGGAAGTACTGGAGGCCGCCCGGCAGGTGATGGGCGAGGCTCTCGCCCAGGGCGGCACCTCGTTCGATGCCTTGTACGTCAACGTCAACGGCGCCTCCGGGTACTTTTCGCGCTCGCTGGCGGCCTACGGCCAAGCCGGGCGGGCGTGCCCGCGGTGTGGCCGCAGCATCGTCCGCGAGGCGTTTGCGAACCGGTCGTCGTTCCGCTGCCCCAGGTGCCAGCCCAGGCCTCGCGTCCGGCCCTGACGGGGGCACACTGGTGCGATGGAACTCGACGTTGTCCCAGGTGACATCACGACCTTCCAGGTTGATGCGGTGGTGAACGCCGCCAACCGGGCGATGCGGGGCGGAGGCGGCGTCGATGGCGCCATCCATCGGGCCGGGGGCCCGGGGGTGCTGGCAGACTGCGTCCGACGCTTCCCCCACGGCTTGGCGACGGGGGCTGCGGGCTGGACGACGGCCGGGATGCTGCCGGCCCGGTGGGTGATCCACGTGGTGGGTCCCAATCGTCATCGAGGCGAGACCGATCGTGACCTGCTGACCTCGTGCTATGCCCAATCGCTGGCGGTGGCCGACGAACTCGGAGCCAGGAGTGTCGCCTTTCCCCTGATTTCGGCCGGGGCGTATGGCTGGCCGCTGGAGGATGCCGCGAGGGCCGCTGTGGACACCCTGCGCGCCACGCCCACCAAGGTGGAACGCGGGCTGCTGGTGGCGTTCAATTCCGCTGCCGAAGCGGCCCTGCGGCAGGCGCTGCGGGCGGATCCACCTCCGCTGGGCACTCCCTGACCGGCGGTGCCGGGCAGTGCCGGTAGAGTGGTCGAACTGTGAACCCTACTGACCTCTTCGCCCGGCATCGCCGCAGCTTGCTGCAATTCGCGCGGTTCCTGATGGTGGGCGGCCTGGGAGTGGTGGTCAACCAGGTGGTGCTGGTGGTGACCAACGTCATTGCCCGCGACGCTTTCGGCCTCCACAACAACGATGTGGTGGCGGGCATCCCCCTGACCCCGTTCAACATTCGGAACTATCACGTCTATGTGATGATCGCGTTCCTGGTCGCCAACCTCTCCAACTTCCTCCTGAACCGCTACTGGACGTTCAAGAGCGCCAACCGGGCCCATTTCTGGCACGAGTACTGGCCGTTCCTGCTCGTCGGCCTGGGAGCCCAGATGGTGGGGATGTTGCTGATCACGGCCCTGATGCATCCCAACTCGCCGATCGGGCTCCCCAGCGACGTCTTCGACAACTCCAGTGGCCTGCGGACGAAGCTGTACTGGGCGAACCTGATCATGATCGTCTGCGTGACTCCGGTGAACTTCGTGCTCAACAAGCTGTGGACGTTCCGCGCTGTCCGAGCCCGTCACGGACGTCAGAAGGCGATGGCCGGGTAGGACGCGGCTGCCCATGTATCTCAAGAGCCTCACGCTGCGCGGCTTCAAGTCGTTCGCCTCCACCACCACCCTTCGCTTCGAGCCCGGCATCACGTGCGTGGTGGGCCCGAACGGGTCCGGGAAGTCCAACGTGGTCGATGCCCTCAGCTGGGTGATGGGGGAGCAGGGAGCCAAGACGCTGCGGGGCGGCAAGATGGAGGACGTCATCTTCGCCGGTACCTCCGGCCGGGCTCCGCTCGGACGGGCCGAGGTGCTGCTCACCATCGACAACACCGACGGTGCGCTGCCGATCGACTACACCGAGGTCACGATCTCCCGGACGATGTTCCGCACCGGTGGTTCCGAGTACGCCATCAACGGCCACGCCGCGCGGCTCCTCGACGTCCAGGAGTTGCTGTCGGATTCCGGAATCGGTCGAGAGATGCATGTGATCGTGGGCCAGGGCCAGTTGGACGGGATTCTCAACGCGACGCCGGAGACCCGCCGAGGCTTCATCGAGGAAGCCGCCGGGGTCCTGAAGCATCGCAAGCGCAAGGAGAAGGCCGAGCGCAAACTCGAGGCGACCGGTACCAATCTGAACCGGCTCGCCGACCTGCTGATGGAGCTCCGGCGGCAACTCAAGCCGCTGGGTCGGCAGGCCGAGGTCGCCCGACGCGCCTCGGTGATCCAGGCCAACCTGCGGGACGCCCGGGCCAGGTTGCTCGCCGACGACTATGCGGCCGCCGCCGGGACGCTGGCCATGGACCTTGCCGCCGAGGCGGAACTGCGCGAGCGTCGGCGTCAGGTGGAGGAAGCGCTGGCCGCTGCCCGGGCGGCCGAGCAGGTCGCGGAGGCCGCTGCCCACTCATCCCTGTCAGAACTCAGCGTCGCCCAGGAGACCTGGTACGCGCTTGCCGGCTTGGCCGAGCGGGTCGCGGCCACGGCCTCGATCGCCGCTGAGAGGCTTCGGAACGCGGAGTCGCTCGGGGCCGACGACCGGCCTGGCAGGGATCCCGAGGCGATTGATCGTGAAGCCGAATCGGCGCGGCAAGCAGAACTCCTGCTGGAGACTGAGGTCGCCGGCCTGGGCGAAGCCCTGCGCGCGGCGTCCGAGCTTCGGCAGGCCAGCGATGCGGCCGCGACCGAGGCAGAGCGCCGCTTCGCGGCTCATCAGCGGGCGATCGCTGACCGGCGGGAGGGGCTGGCCCGTCTTACCGGCGAAGTGAACACCCTGCATGGCCGCGCGGAGTCCTCAGGCGCGGAGATCGAGCGCCTGCGCAGGGCAAGGGCGGAGGCTGCGGGTCGCGCCGCCGAGGCGAGGCGATCGTTCGCCGCTCTCGAGACGCGGCTGGCGTCCCTGAGCGCCGGCGAAGCGGGACTCGACGCCGCCTACGAATCGGCCGAGGCCGAGGTCGCCGGCATTGAGGCGGCACGCGAGGAGCTTCGAGCAGCCGAGACTCAGTTCAACGCGTCGAAGGCTGCGCTCGCGGCCCGGGTGGACGCGCTGGGTCTCGGCCTGGAACGCAAGGATGCCTCAGCCGCGCTCCTGGCGGCTACTGACCGATTGGACGGACTGCTCGGCTCGGTGGCGACCCTGGTGAGCGTCGAGCCAGGTTCGGAGGCAGCGATCTCCGCGGCGCTCGGGACCGCCGCAGATGCCGTCGCGGTGACTGGGCTCGACGCAGCGCTGGGCGCCTTCGAGCACCTGCGCGGTGGGGACTTGGGACGGGCGGGGCTCCTGCTGGGGGGTGGGGACGCCGTTGACGATTCGACCTGGCCTGAGCTTCCCGTGGCTGCCCGTTACGCCCGCGATCTCGTCGAATGCGCGGCGGACTTGCGTCCGTCCCTCGACCGGCTGCTCTTCAAGGTGGCTGTCGTGGACACCATGCACCAAGCCCGGGACCTGGTCGGCGCGCTCCCGGACCTCACCGCTGTCACCCGGGGAGGCGACGTGCTGAGCGCATGGTATGCCGCCGGCGGATCACAGGCGCAGCCGTCCCTGATCCAGGTGCAGGCGGCCTGGGAGGAGGCCGCCGCGGCACTCGCGCAGGTTGAGGCGGAATGGGAGCGCGTCCGGTTCCGGGTCGCCGAGCAGGACTCCCGACTCGCCACAGCCCGCCAGCACGCCGAGGCTGCGCTGTCCCGGCTCCACGAATCCGACGCCGCCCACGCCGGGCTCGCCGAGGAGGCCGGCGACCTCAACCAGGTGATCCGCTCATCGCAGTCCGAGGTGGGACGCCTCGATCAGGCGATCGCGACCGCTGAGGACGTCCGGGTTCGGGCAGCGGAGGGGCTGGCCGAACTCCAGAGCCGGCTCGATCTGGCGCGGGAGCAGTCAGCCCTCAGCGAAGCCGATCCGGCCGAGCGGAACCGCTGCGCCGCCGAGGCCAGGGCCGCCGCGGCCGCGGAGATGGAGGCCCGGCTCGCGCTGCGCACGACTCAGGAGCGCGCCCGGGCGATGGCAGGACGGGTCGACAGCCTTCGCCGCTCTGCCCAGGCGGAACGGGCGGCCCGGGACAAGGCGGCTCAGCGCCGCGAGCAGTTGCGGCGAGAGGCAGCCATCGCCCAGGCGGTCGGGGTGGCGGCGGCCTGGCTCCGCGAGCAGATGGCGCTGTCGCTGGCGGCCGCAGGTCGGGCGAGGGAGCTGGCGCAGTCTCGCCGAATCGAGGCAGAAACCGCGGTGGCTGCCGCCCGGGCGAGCGGCCGTGGCCTGGCCAGGCAGTTCGAGGACCTGGTGGACGTCACGCATCGTGACGAACTCGCCCGCGCCCAACAGCAGGTGAAACTGGAAGCGCTGGCCGAGAAGGCGATGGCCGAGTTGGGACTGGAGGTCGACGCGCTGCTGTCGGGCTACGGACCTGATCAGGGCGTCGAGGTTCTGGTGGGGCCCGAGGGTGCACTGCTGGGGCCGGACGACCCCCGGCCCGATCCTGTGCCCTACCTGCGCGTCGAGCAGGAGAGGCGGTTCCGCCAAGCCGAGCGTGATCTCGCCGTGCTGGGGAAGGTGAACCCGCTGGCCCTGGAGGAGTTCGATGCGCTGCAGCAGCGACATGCCTTTCTCGCCGAGCAACTGGAGGACCTGCGCAAGACGAGGGCGGATCTGGCAGGCATCATCGCGGACGTGGACGCCCGCGTGCAGCAGGTCTTCGCCGAGGCCTACGTCGATGTCGAGGCGGCTTTCCGGACGGCGTTCGCGCGCTTGTTCCCCGGGGGCGAAGGGCGGCTGGTCCTCACCGAGCCCGGGCAGTGGTTGACCACCGGGGTTGAGGTCGAGGCCCGTCCGGCCGGAAAGAAGCTGAAACGTCTGTCGCTGCTGTCCGGCGGCGAGCGATCCCTGGTGGCGGTGGCCTTCCTGGTGGCCTTGTTCAAGGCACGGCCCAGCCCGTTCTACATCCTCGATGAGGTGGAGGCAGCCCTGGACGACATCAATCTGGGGCGGCTGCTGGCGATCTACGAAGAACTCCGCGACACCAGCCAGCTCCTCGTCATCACCCACCAGAAGCGGACGATGGAGATCGCCGACGCGCTGTACGGGGTGACGATGCGGGCCGACGGCGTGTCCACGGTGATCAGCCAGCGGCTCCGGCAGGAGTGACCCGTGATCGTTGGCCGGCTGCCGTCCGGCATAATGGGAACCACCCGAAGGAAGGCCCCCTGTGAGCGCGTTGATCGTAATGATCGTGATCCTGGCGATCGCTCTGGCGGTGATCGCCATCGTCGCCGTCGGAATGCAGGGCAACCTGGCCGATAGGGCCCCCGAGATCGCCCACGTGATGGCCAACACCGCCCGCCACCTCAACGGCGACGCCCAGCCGCCGCGAGGGCTGGTGGAGTTCTTCGATGAGATCCCGGTTCCCAAGAGTGCCGATTCCGCCACAGAGGCTGCGCGGCGCTGATCGCTGAACCCCCCGGCGTCCCGGACCCGAGGGACGGCGCGGCGGAGGGGTGAGCCTCCCCTACCATGACCCGGTGGAGATCTTCTGGTTCATTCTTGGCGGCGTCGTGCTGGCGATCCTTGTCGCCACGGTTGTCATCGTCCAGAGCAATCGTCAGGCAGCCCTCGAGGCGCGGGCCGGCGCACCTGCCCTGCTGCCCGCCGAGCCGGAGCCACCGGCTTCGTCGGTACCGCCCGCGGTACCGGAGCCGGGTGCTCTCGACGTCCCCGAGGCGCCGGCATCCCGGATGGCCAGGTTGCGGCGGCGACTCTCCGGAAGCAGCAACCCGCTGGCACGAGGCCTGCTCAGCCTGCTGTCGGCGGAAACCCTCGACGCCGAAGCCTGGGACGACCTGGAGGCGACGCTCATCACCTCCGATCTCGGGGTGGGGCCGACCACGGAACTGATCACGGCGCTGCGACGGGAACTGTCGATCGACGGGCACGCCGATCCGGCCCGAGCCCGGACGGTGCTGCGCCGCGAACTCCTGAACCTGGTTGACCCGACCATGGATCGCCGACTCGTGACCGAGGGATCCGGTGGCCTCCCGGGCGTGGTGATGGTGGTGGGGGTGAACGGCACCGGCAAGACCACCACCATCGGAAAGCTGGCGCGGGTCCTGGTTGCCGAGCACAAGTCCGTGGTCCTGGGAGCCGCCGACACCTTCCGTGCGGCTGCTGCCGACCAGTTGGAAACCTGGGGCTCCCGGGTGGGCGTTCCCACCGTCCGTGGCCCAGAGGGTGGTGACCCGGCTTCGGTGGCCTTCGACGCGGTCGGGCGCGGCATCGACGACGCCGTCGACGTGGTGGTGGTCGACACTGCGGGTCGCCTGCACACCAAGTCCGGCTTGATGGACGAATTGGGCAAGATCAAGCGGGTCATCGAACGCAAGGCTCCGGTCACCGAGGTGCTCCTGGTCATCGATGCCACCACTGGCCAGAACGGCCTGACCCAAGCCCGGGTCTTCGCCGACGTCGTGAACATCACCGGCATCGTGCTCTCGAAGCTGGACGGTTCGGCCAAGGGGGGAATCGTGGTTCAGGTGCAGCGCGAGCTGGGAGTGCCCGTCAAGCTGATCGGGCTCGGGGAGGGCGTTGACGACCTGGCACCGTTCGACGCTTCCGACTTCGTGGATGCCCTGCTGAGCGAAGGCTGACGTCGGTCCCTGGTCTGAGCCGCCCGGTAAGCTGTCCCGGACTCCTGAGAACGTGAGGTAATGCGTTGTTCGACACCCTTCAAGACCGCCTCTCCGCGGCCTTCCGCAACCTTCGAGGCAAGACCCGGCTGAGTGAAGCCGAGATCGAAGCCACCTTGCGCGAGATCCGACTCGCCCTGCTGGAGGCCGACGTCAACCTGACGGTGGTGAAGGAGTTCACCGCCGCCGTCAGGACCCGGGCCGCGGGCGCCGAGATCCATCAGGCGCTCAACGCCGGCCAGCAGATCATCAAGATCGTCAACGAGGAACTGATCGGCATCCTGGGTGGCCAGGCGCGGCCCCTGAGGTTCGCCAAGCGACCTCCGACGGTGATCATGCTGGCGGGCCTGCAGGGTTCCGGCAAGACGACGCTGGCCGGCAAGCTGGGCAAGTGGTTGAAAGGGCAGGGGTATTCCCCGCTCCTGGTCGCCGCGGACCTGCAGCGTCCCAACGCGGTCACCCAGCTCCAGGTGGTGGGGGAGCGCGCCGGCGTCCACGTCTTCGCCCCCGAGGCAGGCAATGGTGTCGGCGATCCCGTCCAGGTCGCGAGGAGCTCGATCCTGCACGCGATGAGCAAGCTCTACGACGTGGTGGTGGTCGACACCGCCGGTCGACTCGGTGTGGACGCCGAGCTGATGCAGCAGGCGGCCGACATCCGCGACGCGGTCAACCCGACCGAGATCCTGTTCGTGGTGGACGCCATGATCGGCCAGGACGCGGTGAACACCGCCAACGCCTTCGCGGCGGGTGTCGGTTTCGACGGGGTGGTGCTGTCGAAGCTGGACGGCGACGCCCGCGGCGGCGCAGCGCTGTCGATCGCGCGCGTCACCGGCAAGCCCATCATGTTCGCCTCCAACGGGGAAGGGCTGGATGACTTCGACGCCTTCCACCCCGACCGGATGGCGAGTCGCATCCTCGGCATGGGCGATCTACTCACCCTGATCGAGCAGGCCGAGAAGACTTTCGACGCCGAGGAATCGGCCAAGGCCGCCCAGAAGCTCATCGCCGGTAAGGGAGAGTTCGGTCTCGACGACTTCCTGCAGCAGATGCAGGCGGTTCGCCGCATGGGGCCGCTGTCGAAGATCCTGGGCATGATGCCAGGGATGGGCCAGATGAAGGACCAGATCGCCGGGATCGACGAGCGCGAGATCGACCGGATCGAGGCCATCATCTACTCGATGACGCCGGCTGAGCGCAGCAACCCCAAAGTGCTGGACGGCTCCCGCCGCTCCCGGATCGCCAAGGGTTCCGGAACGCAGGTCTCGGACGTCAATGCCCTCGTCAATCGATTCTTCGAGGCCCGCAAGATGATGCAATCCCTGGCGGGTGGGGCCATGGCCGGCATGCCGGGTGCCCGACGTCAGCCGCCGCGTCAGCCAGCCAAGAAGCGCAAGGGCCATGGGGTCTCGGGGAACCCGGCCAAGCGCGGCCTGCCCGCCACCCCCGCAGCGACGACGGCCGTTCCCGGTGCCGCCTTCGGGGTGCCGCAACCCAGCGAGGCCGAGTTGGCCAAGGCGATGGGGGAGTTCCAGTTGCCCGCTGACCTGCAGAAGCTGTTCAACCAACCCAACAAGGGTCCCCAGTAGACCGAGGCGTGCGCTAGCGTCGGCGCATGGGTCACCACCACGCTCCGCCCGGGCTGGGGGAGCCGGAGTTCTTCGCTCACCACCATCCAAGCGCGGGGACGGCCGGTCCCCCGGAACCGCAGCGATTGCACCTGCACGGAGTCGTCCTGCCGGAGGGAGGCGCGCGCGACCTGTGGATCGTTGACGGCCTGATCCGAACCGAGCCGGTCGCTGACGCCACCACGATCTGTCGCAATGCCTGGCTGCTGCCAGGGCTGGTCGATGCCCACTGCCACGTCGGGCTCGGTCCCCACGGGCCGGTGGAGGTGGCGATCGCCGAGACCCAGGCCCGCGCCGACCGGGACGCCGGGACGTTGCTGATTCGCGATGCCGGTTCGCCCGTGGACACCCACTGGATCGATGAGCGTGAGGACCTGCCAAGGATCGTCCGCGCCGGTCGCCACATCGCCCGTACCGCGCGGTACATCCGCAACTACGCCGTCGAGATCGAGCCCGCGGAGCTGATCGCCGAAGTTGAGCGCCAGGCGAGCCGGGGAGATGGCTGGGTCAAGTTGGTGGGCGACTGGATCGACCGCGATGCCGGTGACCTGGGTCCGCTGTGGCCTGCGGACGTCGCCGAGGCGGCCATCGCCCGGGCCCACGCGTTGGGCGCCCGAGTGACGGCCCACTGCTTCGGTGAGGAGTCGGTTCACCAGTTGGTGCGCGCCGGGATCGACGGCATCGAGCACGGCACCGGATTGGATTCCGCCACCATCGAACTCATGGCCTCGCGAGGCGTCGCGCTGGTCCCCACGATGATCAACCTGGAGAACTTCCCCGCCTTCGCCGCCGCGGGGGAGGCGAAGTTCCCCCGCTACGCCGCCCACATGCGGGCCCTGCACGCCCGCCGCTTCGCGACCATCGGGGCAGCCGTGGAGGCCGGGGTTCCGGTCTTCGCCGGGACGGACGCCGGGGGCACCCTCGCCCACGGGATTCTTGCCTCCGAAATGGAGCTCCTGGGCAGGGTGGGCGGCTCCGAGTTCGCCCTGGGCGCCGCGTCCTGGCGGGCGCGGCAGTGGCTGGGCGCGCCGGACTCGCTGGTGGAGGGGGCCTGGGCGGACCTGGTGGTGTACGAAGCCGACCCTCGGCGGCGGCTGGACGTGGTCGCTGCCCCGGCGTTGGTGATCCTGCGCGGACGGGTCGTCGCCCGCGGCTATGCGGCCGACTGAGGCGTCGTTCCGCCCTCAGTGGTAGCGGTCAGCCGTCCGGTTGGCACCTCGGCAACCTCCTCTGGCAGAATGGGCGGCGCATCTGTGCCCGCTCGGTGCCCTCTCACTCCGGCGGCTGCGGATCCATCCGAACCCAGGCGGGCGTTGCCCCACAGCGACTGCAGGAGTTCACCCATCCGGTCCGGTGGCGTCATCGGTCCTACTTCCACAGGAGAAACCACACACGTGGCTGTCAAGATTCGGCTCAAGCGGCTCGGCAAGATCCGCTCCCCGCACTACCGCATCGTCGTCATGGACGCCCGCACCAAGCGGGACGGCCGGGCGATCGAAGAGATCGGGCTCTACCACCCGAAGAACGATCCCTCGGTGATCGAGGTGAAGTCCGAGCGGGCCCAGTACTGGCTCGGGGTCGGTGCTCAACCCACCGAGGCCGTGGTGGCTCTCTTCAAGCGCACCGGTGACTGGCAGACCTTCACCGGCGAGACCGGCCCCTCAGGGGTCACCCCGCAGAAGGCTCGCAGGGACAAGGTCGCGCTCTTCAACGCCGCGCTGGCCGAGGCGGACAACGAGCCGTCCAGCGCCGCCATCTCGAAGTCGAAGAAGAAGTCCGATGCCGGGGCGGACGAGGCCGCGGCTGAGGCGGCCGACGAAGCGTGAGCATGCTCGCCGACGCGTTGGAGCACCTGGTCCGCGGGCTGGTGCCCAATCCCGACGATGTGAAGGTGCGGGAATCCGATCGCGGCCGCTTGCGAACCTTCGAGGTCCGGGTGCATCCCGAGGACATCGGCAAGGTCATCGGACGTCAGGGTCGCACCGCCGGAGCGCTCCGGACGGTGATCGCCGCCTTGGCCGGCCGTGAGCAGGTCCGTATCGATTTCGTCGACGTCGACAAGCGTCCGCGCCGGAGGTATTGAGCCTCACCCCATGGCTCAGACGATCGGCGTCCTGGTCGGACGCGTGGGCAGGCCCCACGGGTTGCGCGGTGAACTTGCCCTGCACGCCACCACTGACTCCCCGGAGCGGCGTTTCGCTCCGGGGAGTCAGCTGCGTACCCAGCGGGGTGACGTGCTCACCATCGGCACCCTGCGATGGCACTCCGGGGTCCCGGTGGTGACCTTCGTCGGAACGGCTGACCGTTCCGCTGCGGAGCAACTCCGCGGAGTGGAGCTGTGGACGGCCATCGACCCGGCCGACGAGCCCCTCGACGCGGGGGAGTACCACGACAGTCAACTGGTGGGATTGGCCGTGCACGATCACCATGGCAGCCCGCTGGGGCGGATCGAGCGGGTGCTGCACCTGCCTGCCCAGGACGTTCTGGCCGTGTCCACGACCCAGGGCGAATCCCTGGTCCCCTTCGTCACCGAACTGGTCCCCGAAGTCGACCTGGCGGCGGGCGTCGTGAAGGTCCGTGCCATTCCCGGGTTGTTCGGCGAGGCGGAAGCCGGTGAGGTGGAGCCGGGCGATGCGCTGTGATCTGATCAGCATCTTCCCCGACTACTTCGCGCCGCTGCGGCTCTCGCTGGTGGGCAAGGCCATCGACGGAGGATTGGTGGACGTCCGCGTCCACGACCTCAGGCAATGGACGCACGATCGTCATCGCACCGTGGACGACACCCCGTACGGCGGCGGCGCCGGAATGGTCATGAAGCCCGAACCCTGGGGTGAGGCCCTGGACGAACTCGTCCCGGCGGCCCAGCGTCCCCTCCTTGTCGTGCCGACCCCGTCCGGACGCCCCTTCACCCAGGCCCTCGCTGTCGACCTCGCCGCACGCGAGTGGCTGGTGTTCGCCTGCGGCCGCTATGAGGGCATCGATGCCCGGGTCGTTGACTACGCGGCGACCAGAATGGACGTCCTCGAGGTCAGCCTTGGTGACTACGTGCTGAACGGGGGAGAGGTGGCCGTCCTCGCAATCCTCGAGGCGGTTGTCCGGCTGCTTCCCGGGGTCCTGGGGAACCCTCAGTCGCTGGCCGAAGAGTCCCATGGGGCCGAGTTGGATGGTCGGCTCGAGTATCCCGTCTACACCAAGCCTGCTCAGTGGCGGGGGTGGGAGGTGCCTGCCGTCCTGCTCTCAGGACATCACGGCCAGGTGGCTGCCTGGCGTGAGGAACAGTCCCGATCTCGCACCAGGCAACGTCGCCCGGACCTTCTGGACGGGTGATTTTCGGCACTCGGCCGTTTGTTAAACCCAGAAGATGGACAGAAAGTCCAGTGGCTGTCCGTGATGTGAGATCAATCGGCGCTGAACAGGACAAATGGCCGGACAAGGGTGCCGGCCCTGATTAGGGTAGGGGCGTGGCGACAACGACTCTTACCCCTCATCAGAGAGCTGTCCGGTCCACCGTCGCGATGAAGGCCTTGATGGCCGTCACCGGGTTGGTGCTGATCGGCTTCCTGCTGATGCACATGTACGGCAACCTCAAGATGTTCCTCGGGGAGCACTCCTTCGACTTTTATGCGGAGTGGCTGAAGGGCGACATCCTTTACCCGCTGATTCCCCACGGCTGGTTCATCTGGCTGTTCCGCGCGTTCATGCTGGCGGCGATCGCGCTGCACATGTATTCCGCGGTGACCTTGTGGGCGCGTGCGAAGGCAGCCAACCCGCAGGCCTACGCGGCCAAGAAGCAGCTGGCCCAGACCTATTCGGCGCGCACCATGCGCTGGGGTGGCGTCATTCTGGCCGGCTTCCTGGTCTTCCACCTGCTGCAGTTCACCGTCAAGGCGACCCTGGTCAAGGGAACCGCGGACCTGACCCCCTACAAGTTGGTCGTCGCCGAGTTCAACGTTTGGTGGCTGGTGCTCGCGTACGGCCTCTGGCTGGTCGCAGTATGCATGCACGTGCGCCACGGCGTCTGGAGCGCCTTCACGACCCTGGGCGCCAATACCAGCCCCAAGGCCCGGGCCGTGCTCAACGGTTGCGCCTGGGTGGTCGCCATCCTGCTCTACATCGGCTTCATGATCATGCCGGTGGCCGTCCTGACTGGAGTGTTGCACTGATGACTACGACCGTGAGACCAACCGGAACCAGGCCCGAGGACTTCTTCTCGGTTGGCGCCGAGATCCGTGACACCAAGGCCCCTGCGGGCCCGATCGAGCAGAAGTGGTCGAAGCGCAAGTTCGAGGCCAAGCTGGTCAACCCGTCCAACCGTCGCAAGTTGAGCGTCATCATCGTGGGAACCGGCCTGGCCGGCGGGGCTGCAGCGGCCTCCCTCGGTGAAGCCGGCTACAACGTCTTGAACTTCTGTTACCAGGACAGCCCTCGGCGGGCCCACTCGATCGCCGCCCAGGGTGGCATCAACGCGGCGAAGAACTACCGCAACGACAACGACTCCACCTACCGGCTGTTCTACGACACGGTGAAGGGCGGCGACTATCGCGCTCGGGAGACCAACGTCTACCGTCTCGCGGAGGTCAGCGCGAACATCATCGACCAGTGCGTTGCCCAGGGCGTCCCCTTCGCCCGTGAATACGGCGGCCTGCTCGACAACCGCTCCTTCGGTGGCGTGCAGGTGCAGCGCACTTTCTACGCGCGCGGCCAGACCGGTCAGCAGCTGCTCATCGGTGCTTACCAGGCGCTGGAGCGCCAGGTCGCGGCAGGCACGGTCGCGATGTACACCCGCCACGAAATGCTCGAGGTCATCATCGTTGACGGTCGGGCGCGGGGCATCGTCACCCGTGACATGGTGACTGGCAAGGTCGAGAGCTTCTTCGCCGACGCCGTGGTCCTCGCGACCGGTGGCTATGGCAACGTGTTCTTCCTGTCCACCAACGCCATGGGCTGCAACGTCACGGCCGGCTGGCGGGCGCACCGCAAGGGCGCCTACTTCGGCAACCCCTGCTACACCCAGATCCACCCGACCTGCATCCCGGTGCACGGGGAGACCCAGTCGAAGCTGACCCTGATGAGCGAGTCGTTGCGTAACGACGGACGGATCTGGGTGCCGAAGCGGGCCGAGGATTGCGAAAAGGATCCTCGCCAGATCGCCGAAGCCGACAGGGACTACTACCTGGAGCGCATCTACCCGGCGTTCGGCAACCTGGTGCCGCGTGACATCGCGTCCCGCCAGGCCAAGAACATGTGTGACGAGGGTCGAGGCGTCGGGCCCAAGGTCGGCGATGCCCGTCGTGGTGTCTACCTCGACTTCTCCGATGCGATCGGGCGGCTGGGCAAGGACGGCGTGGCTGCCCGCTACGGCAACCTCTTCGACATGTACGCCCAGATCACGGGTGAGGACCCGTATGAAACCCCGATGCGCATCTACCCGGCTGTGCACTACACGATGGGCGGCGTGTGGGTCGACTACGACCTCTCGTCCAGCATCCCCGGCCTCTACGTGACCGGAGAGGCCAACTTCTCCGATCACGGTGCGAACCGGCTCGGCGCTTCTGCCCTGATGCAGGGCCTGGCGGACGGCTACTTCGTGCTTCCGAACACCATCAACGACTACCTGGCAGGGGCACCGTTCACGAAGGTGGACGCCAGTCATCCGGCAGCCGTCGAGGCCGTGAAGGCGGTCAAGGACCAGATCGATGCCCTGTTGGCGGTTGACGGCACCCGAACCGTCGACTCGTTCCACAAGGAACTCGGCCACATCATGTGGGAGTACTGCGGCATGGAGCGCACCGAGGCGGGCCTGATCAAGGCCATCGGCCTGATCCAGAAGCTTCGCGAGGAGTTCTGGGCCGACGTCAAGGTCAGCGGCGTGAACGAGGACTTCAACCAGACCCTCGAGCGGGCCGGTCGGGTCGTCGACTTGATGGAACTGGGCGAACTGATGTGCGTCGATGCGCTGCACCGGCGTGAGTCCTGTGGCGGTCACTTCCGGGCCGAGAGCCAGACCGAAGACG
This sequence comes from Propionibacteriaceae bacterium, assembly GCA_016717345.1. Classification (GTDB taxonomy): domain Bacteria; phylum Actinomycetota; class Actinomycetes; order Propionibacteriales; family Propionibacteriaceae; genus Propionicimonas. Next base: position 354,305 of record JADKFR010000003.1, on the reverse strand, counting down.
GCGAGGCGCTGCGTGACGACGACAAGTTCCTCTACGTGGCGGCCTGGGAGTACAACGGCACTGCGCAGCCGCCGATCCTGCACAAGGAGCCCTTGGTGTATGAGTCCATCGAGCTGAAGCAACGGAGTTACAAGTGAACATCACCCTGCGCGTATGGCGCCAAGCGAACGCCCAGGCCACGGGCAAGATGGTTACCTATCAGGTCAAGGATGTGTCGCCCGACATGTCCTTCCTGGAAATGCTCGACCTGCTCAACGAAGACCTCACCCTCAAGGGCGAGGAGCCGGTGGCGTTCGATCACGACTGTCGCGAGGGTATCTGCGGCATGTGCGGTGTTGTGATCAACGGGACGGCTCACGGGCGTGGCGACTCCCCGGTGGCGACCACCACCTGTCAGTTGCACATGCGGTCGTTCTCCGATGGGGCCACCATCGACGTCGAGCCTTGGCGGGCCGGGCCCTTCCCGGTCATCAAGGACCTCGCCGTGGACCGGTCAGCCTTCGACCGGATCATCCAGGCAGGCGGGTTCATCTCGGCCAACACGGGGGCGGCACCGGACGCCCATGCGGCGCCGGTAGGCAAGCTGAAGGCCGATCGCGCCTTCGACGCTGCCACCTGCATCGGTTGTGGCGCCTGTGTGGCCGCGTGCCCGAACTCCTCGGGCATGCTGTTCACGGCAGCGAAGATCACCCACCTGGCGATGCTGCCGCAGGGTCAGCCGGAGCGGTACAGCCGGATCAAGACCATGATCGCCACCCATGATGCCGAAGGCTTCGGCGGGTGCACGAACATCGGCGAGTGCTCTGCGGTCTGCCCCAAGGAGATTCCGCTCGACACGATCAGCCAGCTCAACCGCGATCTGATCGCCTCGCTGTTCAAGAAGGACGGCAAGTAGCACCACCGCGCAACGACCCCCGGAGCCGTCCGGGGGTCGTTGCGCGTCCGGGGGGAGTCGGCTTCGGGGATGGCGGCTCTCCTCAGCAACACCCACGTTCGTGACGTTCCCCTTCACCCTGCTGGTTGGCCGGTGGCGTCTCTTGGCTCCGCGGACCCCGCCCATCGACCGGCCGGCGCGCCCACAGCCTCCCCGTCGATGACTTTGCGCCCCTTGGGTGACTTAGCGCGTTCTATAGCAGGCGCAGGGTCGCCCAAGGGGCGCAGGGTCGAGCGGAGGGGCGCAGGGTCGAGCGGAGGGGCGCAGGGTCGCGCGGAGGGGCGCAGGGTCGGTGACGAGGAGCAGGGTGCCGGACGGCGGGGGACCGGGGGCAACGATTCGCCGCCCGCCTGCGGGTGTGGCAAACTTGGACACCGTTGTGTCTGGTGCGCTCCTGCCACAGGGGGAAGGCGTTCGAGACCAGCAATCCGCTCATCCCTGTCAACAGTGACCTGTGGCACTGCGAGGAAGAAGACCATGAACAAGCTGGTAGCCGAGATCGCCCAGTCCTCCCTTCGTCAGGACATCCCCGACTTCCGTCCTGGGGACAACGTGAAGGTGCACGTGCGTGTCATCGAAGGGAACCGCTCCAGGATCCAGGTCTTCGCGGGTGCTGTGATCGCGCGCGCCGGCGCCGGTATCGCCGAAGCCTTCACCGTCCGCAAGGTGTCGTTCGGCACCGGTGTGGAGCGGACCTTCCCCCTGCACTCCCCGATCATCGAAAAGATCGAGGTCGAGCGTCGAGGTGACGTCCGCCGCGCGAAGCTCTATTACCTTCGTGGGCTGCGCGGCAAGGCCGCCAAGATCAAGGAGAAGCGCGACCGCTGAGTCGGGCCTGTCTAGTGGAGTCGGTGCCGCGAACTATCATCGATTGAGTTCTGACGAGAGGGATGCGGTGAGCCGTTCACAAGGCAAACGCTCCTCCTCGGCACGCGGGGGACCGTCTGCCCTTGCCTGGCTTCGAGAGATCGCGATCGTGATCCTGGGGGCGTTGATCGCCTCCACGCTGTTGAGGCTCTTCATCGTCCAGATGTTCGTGATCCCCTCAGGATCGATGCAGAACACCCTGCAGAAGCAGGACCGGGTGGCGGTGCAGAAACTGGCGACCTTCCATCGCGGGGACGTCGTCGTGTTCCGGGACACCCAGTTCTGGCTGGGAACCGCCAAGTCCGAGGAGGACCCGTTTCGTCGGGCCCTGATCTTCGTCGGACTTGCTCCCGACGAGAGCTCCAACCATTTGATCAAGAGGGTCATCGGTGTGGCGGGCGATCACGTGACGTGCTGCGATGCGCGGGGTCGCGTGATGGTCAACGGTGTCGCCCTCGAGGAGGGCAGCTACCTCTACACCGATCCCGTGACGGGCGAGCAGGTAGACCCGTCGACGGTGGCCTTCGACGTGGTGGTCCCGGTGGGCCGCATCTTCGTCATGGGGGACCACCGCAACAACTCTCAGGACTCCCGCTGTCATCTGGCCGACGAAACGGCCGGTGCCCCCGAAGGCTCAGCTGCCTTCATTCCGGCCGAGAACGTGGTGGGCACGGCGATGGCCGTGGTCTTTCCATTTTCCAGGGTGCACGGTTTCGAACGTCCTGCGACCTTTGACGGCATCCCGTCCGGCGCTCCACCTCCGGCCGACCCGGTGATCACGGGGCCGAAGGTTCTGTGCTGAGGAGTCGGTCGTGGCGAGTGTGGTGCGGCGCGACGCCGGGATCTACGGCTATGAGCGGTCTCTGCGGCGGGCAGGGTTCGGGCTCGTAGCTGGGACGGACGAGGCCGGACGGGGTGCCTGCGCCGGCCCCTTGGTGGCGGCTGCGGTCATTCTGAGGCCCACCGACGCGGGACGGATCGAGGGTCTCGCCGACTCCAAACTGCTGACCCCTCGCCAACGAGAACGGCTCTACGACGTGATCCTGAGCCGCGCCTTGACGTGGTCAGTCGTCAGCCTTGAGCCCGCCGACTGTGATCGACTGGGGATGCACGTGGCCAACCTCACGGCCCTGCGGCGAGCGGTGATGCGACTCGCCCCGGTGCCCGACTTCGTCCTCAGCGACGGATTCGCCGTGGATGGCTTGGCCGTGCCAAACCTGGGCATCTGGAAAGGCGATCAGGTAGCGGCCTGCGTGGCCGCCGCCTCCGTGCTGGCGAAGGTGACGCGGGATCGCCGGATGGCTGTCTGGCACGAGACCTACCCGACGTACGGGTTCGACGTCCACAAGGGGTACTGCACCGCCGACCATCAGGAGCGCCTCGACACTCACGGCCCCTGCGCCATTCATCGCTGGTGCTTCGAGAACGTCCGGAGGGCCGCGCGCCCTGCGAAGGCGATCGAGGTCCGCTGACGGGTCGGCTTGCGCCGCATCAGTTCGGTGGCCGCTGACGGTAGAGTTGGCTCGTCATGAGCGCCGAAGACCTTGAGCAGTACGAGTCCGACCTGGAACTCCAGCTGTACCGCGAGTACAAGGATGTGGTCGGGATCTTCACCTACGCGGTGGAGACTGAGCGGCGCTTCTACCTCTGCAACGCGGTCGACCTCAAGGTGCGTACCGAAGGCGGAGACGTCTACTACGAGGTGTCCATGGGGGACGCCTGGGTCTGGGACATGTACCGCCCGGCCCGTTTCGTCAAGAGCGCCAAGGTGTTGACCTTCCGCGACGTGTCCATCGAGGAGATCGCGCACTCCGACCTGCGAGTGCCCGAGAACCTTTGAATCTGTGGATGACGCGGGGCGTCATCCACAGGCTGCAGCCCAGTGAGCATATCCCGCACCAGCCTTCCCATACTGCTTCCTGGAGGTGCGTGATGGGGAATGTTGATGTCTGGCGTGCCGGGGAAGACCTGGCCGCGACCTACCTGAGTGGGATCGGCTGGGAGGTGGTGGAGCGGAACTGGCGCTGTCCCGCCGGCGAACTGGACATCATCGCCAAAGAGCCCGGATCTCCGCCGGTGGTGGTCTTCTGCGAAGTGAAGTGTCGGCGCGATCGCGGGTTCGGGGATCCTCTGGAGTCGATCACGGCCACCAAGGTGGCCAAACTGCGCCAGCTGGCACTGCACTGGCTGCGCGGCCTCGACCACCCCGTGCCACGAATCCGGTTCGATGGAGTCGGCATCCTGCTCCCACGCGATTCGCCACCGGTGATCACCCACGTTCGGGGCATCGGGTCATGACGCTGGCGCGAGCGTGGTCGGTGGCGCTGGTGGGCATGGAAGGCACCATGGTTGAGGTTGAGGCCGCGATCAGCAGCGGACTGCCTCGGACCATCCTGGTCGGCCTACCCGATACCTCCCTCTACGAGGCCCGGGACCGTTGCCGGGCAGCCATGGCCTCGGCGGGCCTCGGCTGGCCCAGCGACCCGGTGACCATCAACCTGTCCCCTGCGACGTTGCCCAAGGCCGGCTCGCACTACGACCTGAGCATCGTGGGGGCAGTGGGCGCGGCGCGTGGCGCCTGTGAGCCCGGCGCTCTCGATGGTCGGGTGCTCTTGGGTGAACTGGGGCTGGACGGCAGGGTGCGCGCGGTTCGAGGCCTCCTGCCGGCGGTGCTGGCCGCGGCGCAGCACGGCTTCGACGGTGTCGTGGTGCCAGCGGCGCAGATGCGCGAGGCGAGCCTCGTCGAGGGCATGCGGGTGTGGGGAGTTCACGATCTCGCCGACCTCTTCGACGTCTTGCGCGGCGGTGCCGGCGCAACCCAGCCAACCGGGACGGCGCCGGTCCCCCTGGCGCCGTCGCCGCTCGACCTCAAAGACGTGGCCGGCCAGGGAGAGGCGAGGTGGGCGCTGGAGGTGGCGGCCGCAGGTCGGCATCACTTGTTCCTCCATGGACCGCCTGGGGTCGGCAAGACCCTCCTGGCGGAACGTCTGCCGGGCATCCTTCCCGATCTCGAGTTGGGGGAGTCGCTGGAGGTCTCTGCTGTCCACTCGTTGTCGGGCGCCACCTTCGACGACGGGCTGATCCGACGTCCGCCCTACTCAGACCCGCACCATTCGGCATCGATGGCGAGTCTGGTGGGCGGCGGCGCCCGGATCGCGGTGCCTGGCGCTGTGTCGAAGGCGCATCGGGGCGTGCTCTTTCTGGACGAGGCTCCGGAGTTCTCGCCGCGCGTTCTGGAAGCGCTCCGGGTGCCGTTGGAATCAGGGCGGATTGTGCTGGGGAGGGCGCTGGCGACGGCCGTCTACCCTGCCAGTTTCCAGCTCATATTGGCGGCAAACCCGTGTCCTTGCGGGCTGGCCGCGACGCCCGGTGGCGGCTGCCGCTGTGCGCCGATGACGGTTCGTCGCTACGCCGACCGCGTTTCGGGCCCGATTCTGGACAGGATCGACATCCACCAGCACCTTCGTCCCGTCCGCCGGTCCTTCCTGGCGGCGGCACTGCGATCCTGCGAGCCCAGCGCTGCCGTGGCCGAGCGGGTTCAGGTCGCCAGGCAGCGGCAGTCCCACCGACTGGCGGCCAGCGGGTGGCGAACCAACGGCGAGGTCCCGGGGCCGGCGTTGCGACGCCAACTGCCGCTGCCCCAGGGAATCGAACTGCTCGACGAGGCGGTCAACCGTGGCCGCCTGTCAGCACGAGGTGTCGACAAAGTATTGCGGCTGGCATGGACAATCGGCGACCTCGCCGGTTCGGACCGGCCCACCCAGGAGCACGTGCGAACCGCTCTGGCCCTGCGCCGGGGCCAGGACCCAGCGGAACGGAGTCATCATGAACGAGCGTGAGGCACGACTGGCACTCAGCTGTGTGGTGGAGCCGGCCACCCCGGCGGTGACCGAAGCGATTGAGGACTTCGGGGCTGAGGCGGTCTGGGCCAGCCTGATCAGTGGGGGCGACTCACCGCTGTGTCGCCGAGCTCGGAGCTTCCGGGCAGAGCCGGTTCAGGCGGTCGCTGAGACGTCCGGGATCCGGTTCGTGGTACCGGGGGACCCCGAGTGGCCGCCACGAATGGCCGACCTTGGGGGCTGCGAACCGGTCAACGCCATGACAGGTCCTCCCGTGGGGCTGTGGGTACGGGGAGCGGGTGATCTGGGGGCGCTGGCCACCCGCTCGATCTCGGTCGTGGGGTCGAGGGCCTGCAGCCCGTACGGCGAGACGGTGGCCACCGATCTGGCTGCGGACCTGGGCGACGCAGGTCAGTGTGTCGTCTCCGGCGGGGCGTTCGGGATCGACGCAGCCGCTCATCGCGGGTGCCTGGCCAGTCGCACCCCGACGGTGGTCGTCCTGCCAGGAGGGCTGGATCAGGCCTACCCGCCGGCACACCGTCCGCTGTTCGAGCGGGCGGCGGAGCACGGAGTGCTGGTCTCCGAGCTGCCCCCTGGCCAGCATCCGACCCGTTCCCGCTTCTTGAGTCGAAACCGCCTGATCGCCGCCCTGTCCGTTGGGACGGTTCTGGTCGAGGCCGCCGTCCGTTCCGGCGCGCGCAACACGGTTACGTGGGCGAATTGCCTGCGGCGGGTGGTGATGGCAGTGCCCGGTCCGGTGACGAGCGCCATGGCGTACACCCCGCACCGGTTGATCCGTGAGTCTGAAGCCGTGCTGGTGACGCAGGCCAGCGAGGTCCTCGAATTGGTGGGCTCCCTGGGGGGCGGCCGCAACCGTCCCGCTTCCCCGCACCGGCCCACCGATGAGTTGAGACCCGACGAGTTGCGGGTGTTTGAGGCCGTCCCTGCCCGCGGGGCCCGCTCGGCCTCCGAACTGTCGCTCGCCTCCGGAGTGGGTCTGGCCGCCTGCCTTGCCATCTTGGACGAGCTCGTAGACCGGGGATTTCTGATCCAGGACGATCAGTGGGATTGGCGGCTGCCGCCTCGCTCGCCCGCCACATCCCGAACCCCATCACAGTCGTGACCCCCAACGCAACGAAACGACGGGATCCTGCGTGATGAAGACATGACCCAACGTACGCGTCGCCGGGCGACGCATCTCATCGTCAGTCTGGGCATGGCCGGAATCCTTCTGGGCCTTGGCGGTTGTTCTGCGGGAGCGACGGCAGGCTCAGCGCCGGCAGGTACCAGCGTGAGCGACTCCGGGGTCCCTGAGTCCGCGACCCGCGTACCGGCCGAGGGGAAGCCGTCTGCCGCGGGCGATCGCCAGATCGCGCGCAGCGCCTCCATCGCCCTGACCGTGAGCAACGCCATGGCCACTGCCGCGGACCTTGGCCGGATCGCCGCGAGGTTCGGTGGGTCGATCACCACGGAGTCGTTGGCCCTCGACACCGCAGAGCGGCAGACGTCCTTCGTGGTGGTGAGCGTGCCGGCCGCCCGCTTGGACGAGGCCCTCGGCGCAGTGGCGGAGCTCGGAGAAGTGACGTCGCGGGTCATCGACTCCAGCGACGTGACCGACGCCGTGGTCGACGTCGACGCGCGCGTCAAGACGCTGCGGGAGTCGATCGAGCGGCTGCAGGCACTCATGAAGCGCGCCGGGTCGGTGGCGGACATCGCCGCAGTCGAGTCGGAGTTGACCTCCCGGCAAGCGACTCTCGAGTCGTTACTCGCTCAGCAGAAGGCGCTCAAGGGCCTGGTGGAGAACTCCCTCATCACGGTCTCGCTCACCGTGCGCGATACTGCACGGCCAGGCACCCAGAGCGGGTTCCTGCCCGGCTTGGCCGCGGGCTGGGAGGCTCTGCTGGCAGCGGGGCGAGTTCTGCTCACTCTCCTGGGGGCTGCCCTCCCCTTCCTTGGCGTAGCCGTGATCGTGGGTACTCCGCTGCTGGTGTGGCGCCGTCGGCGTCGAGCGGCGAAGGTAGCGGCCCAGGAGACCACATCGGAGACGACCGAGTAGCACGCGGACAGGCGTCGTGGGCAGGCGCTTCCAGCACCGACAGACGTCACGGGACGCAGCGCGAGTCCGCCAGTATCGGCGCGGCTAGGGGGCCGCACCCGCGGCGGGCTGCCGACTTCTCCGGCGTGGTCGGTGCCGGCTTCGCTACGCTGCGAACAGCCTGATTGCCCCGTGAAGGAGCCCCGATGAATCTGGAAAAGGTGATCTTCGGATTCTTCGTGTTGCTCTCGGCCACGTTGAACTTCGGCTTCTTCATTGGTGACATTGGCGTCCCTGCCCTGCATAACGTCTATGAGTTGTTCGCGGCGGTGGTCGTGAACCTGATCGCCACCGTCCTCAAGTTCGGTGACCGGACGCAGATCGGAGCCGTCCATCTGGCCACGAGCCTGGTGGCGACGCTCCAACTCGTCGCCGCGACGCTGGTGTGGACCTACGCCACCCAGGTCGCCGACAGTGGGTTGACCCCCGAGTTGATGGCCAGCGTGGTCTCGTTGTCGGGGGGAGCCCTGTTCGCCAATGTGGTCTCGGTCGTCCTGCTGGTGATCGAAACCGTCTCCTTCCGGCGCCGCTGAGCGGCGGCGACGGTGGGTAATCCGCTGCTCTTGTTCTGGTCACGCCTGTTCGGCGGGACGGAGCCCGAGCGCGGCGGTCCTGCGGGTCACGACAAACTGTCCGACGAATTCAGCGAGCCGCCAGCCGGAATCCTGTTGGTCATGCGCCGGATGCGGCTTCCACTCATCGTCTTGATCCTGATCTTCTCAGTGAGCGTCATGGGGTTGGCGATGATCCCGGGAAAGGACGCGGCGGGCAATCCGCACTGGATGAGCGTCTTTGACGCCTTCTACTTCATGGCCTACACGGCGACGACAATCGGTTTCGGGGAGATCCCGCACGAGCTCACCATCGCTCAACGGATGTGGGTGACGGTGGTGATCTTCGTGGGAGTCATCGGTTGGGCCTACGCGATCGGATCGCTGTTGGCGCTGATCCAGGACCGAGGCTTCCGGCGGACCGTCGCGCGGCGCCGGGCGGCCACCCGGATCGCTCGACTCAACGAACCGTTCCTGCTCGTGGTGGGTTACGGCGCCGCCAGCAAGCAGTTGGTCCGGTCACTCGACGGCATGGGGCAGCGGGTGGTGGTGCTTGACTACGACGAGAATCGGGTGTCCGAGGTCGATCTGGACGCCTATCGCGCCGATGTTCCGGCGTTGATGGGAAACGCGCGTGACACCCGGGTCATGGTTCTGGCCGGCCTCACGCATCCGCGCTGTGAGGGCATCGTCAGCCTGACCGGGGACAATGTGGTGAACCTCGATGTCGTCATGACCAGTGCCATGCTCCGTCCCGGGCTCCCGGTGATTGCGCGCACCACCTCGCGTGAGGTCGGCGCGCGCATGCGCGCGTTCGGCGTCCAGGAGGTCGTCAATCCGCTCGACAGGTTCGGCAACCATCTACGGATCGTGATGCGCGCTCCGGCCGGCTATCAGCTGATGTCCTGGCTGACCAGCGCTCCGGGGTCACCGCTGCCGCCCCGGTACCCGCGGCTGCCGCCGGGGAGTTGGGTCATCTGCGGTTCCGGCACCCTGGCCGTCGAGTTGACCGAGGATCTGACCGCCGAGGGGGTCGAGGTCATCGTCCTGCGCGAATCCGATGCCCTGGCGACCGCGGCGGCGGCCCGCCCGTTGGACGGGAACCCCGCCTTGACCGCTGCCCTGGCGGACGCGGTGGGATTTGTGGCGGCGGCCGACGACGACACCGCCAACCTGTGGTTGCTGGAGGCGGCACGTCGGGTGAACCCCCATGTCTTCTTGGTCACCCTCCAGCAACGGGTCTCGAACGTGCCCCTGTTCGAGGCCCTCGGCGTCGACTTCGCCATGGCCCCCGCCGAGGTCATCAGCCACGAGGTGATGGCACAGTTGGCCAACCCCGTCCTGTACGGATTCCTCAAGCAGGTGCCTCACCAGAGCGAGGAATGGTCCCAGCGACAGCTCCGGCGTCTGATCGGACGCTGCGGGGACCGCACCCCTGAGTTGTGGACACTGTCCCTCACGCCGTCCGAGGCTCCCACGCTGATGTCACGGCTGGCTGCGGGAGTGGTCACGATCGGCGACCTGCTGCGCAGTCCCGGGGGTCGTGAGCGTCAGGTCCAGGCGGTGGTTCTGGCTGTGCTCCGGACGGGGTCCACCCAGGCGACTCCTGCGGACGCAGAACCCTTGAATACTGGAGACCGGCTACTGATCGCCGGCGTGCCGGACGCCCGGCGCGCCATCGACGCCACCGTCTCACACGAGCCCACCGCTGCCTATGTGCTGGAGGGGAGATTCGTCCCGTCGAGTTGGTTGTGGCGCCGGTTGTCCGGTGCCCAACGGCGGTGGTGAAGTCCTGAGGTTTCAGTCCACGAACGGGGCCAGGACGGTCCCGATCGGCTCCCGGAGGGTGAGGGTGGCCTGACGGTCAAGGTCCGTGGCGGCCTTGTTGATCAGGACGAGGTTGGTCCCGCTGAAGGCTTGGACCAGGCCGGCGGCCGGATATACCACCAGCGAGGTCCCGCCGACGATCAGGGTGTCGGCTCGTGCCAGTTGAGCGACAGCGGCATGGAGGACGGCACCGTCCAAGGCCTCTTCGTAGAGCACGACGTCCGGTTTGATGATGCCTCGGCAGACATCGCACCGAGGGATTGAGGTCGCCTGAAGGATCACCTCAAGACCGAACCGCTTCGAGCAGGCCAGACAGGTGTTGGAGTGAACGCTGCCGTGCAGCTCCAGCACCCGACGGGAGCCGGCTCGCTGGTGGAGCCCGTCGATGTTCTGGGTGATGACGGCCGCCAGCTTGCCTGCCCGTTCCCAGGCGGCGAGGGCCAGGTGGGCCGGGTTCGGCTGCGCGTCGGGGTACAGCAGGTGGGCGCGATAGTAGGCGAAGAACTCCTCAGGGTGGCGCTCGAAGAAGCCATGACTGAGGATCTGCTCGGGGGCGTAGCGGGTTGCCGTCGCCTGGTTGTACAGCCCCCCGCCGGATCTGAAATCGGGGATTCCGCTCTCGGTCGACACTCCGGCGCCGCCGAAGAAGACGATCCGCGTGCTGTGGTCCACGATGCTGCGCAGGTCGCTGCTCATGGTGCGACCCTAGCCCGCGGCCGAGGACGCTAGGGTCACTGCCTGTGACCGCCATTGCAGATCTGGACGTGCTGCTGCGCAGCCTCGACCCGGCACCGCGTCCGGGCGAATACGTCTTCGTCGGGGTGCCAGAGGGAGAGACAGCCAGCGTCCCCATCGAAGCGTCCGTCCGGGAGGACGAAGGTCTGTCGCTGGTCGTGACCCGCCAGGTCGCGGACCTGGCCGGGTGGCCGTATTCGTTCACCGCCGCCTGGATCACCCTGCGCGTCACCTCAGACCTCAGCGCAGTGGGGCTCACCGCGGCGGTCGCCGGGGCGCTCGCTACTGAGGGGATCAGCTGCAACGTGATCGCTGGTGTGTTCCACGATCACCTGTTGGTCCCAGTCGGCCGGCGCGATGAGGCAATGGCGGTGCTCCGGCGGTTGGGGGACCAGGCCTGAGTGGGCATTCCCGGGCCCGACGGAACGCCCCTGGTAGCATCGACGCACTCGGGGGCCTCCGGGATCGACGCGGACCCGGCGAACCCTGACCCGACTTCCCGAAGCCGAAGGGGCGAGGATGAAGCGACAGCCACGAGCCATGGTCGTCCCGGTACTGATCTTGGCGAGCCTGCTCGCAGCACCGGCCTGCACCGTCGAGGGAACGGCTGCCCAAGCAGTGACGACGTCCGCCTCTTCCAGTGCGACGGTGTCTCCTCCGTCACCCCCGGTGACAGCAACTCCGACTCCGACAGACCCCCCCACGATCTTCGCGGTGATCGGTGACTACGGCCGGGACAACGGCGACCAGGCGGCGGTAGCCAGGTTGGTCGGATCCTGGGACCCCGCCTATGTCGTCTCCGTCGGGGACGGGTACTACGCGACGGCAGGCGGAACCCGAAGCGGGCGGTACGACGAGTCGACGGGCGCCTACTACTGCCGCTGGCTCGCCGACATCACCACCAGCGGACAGCGGTGTCCCTCAGGCCAGGCGGAACGGAATGCGTTCTTCCCGGCCATGGGCAATCACGATTACACCGACGCCCGGCCATCTCCTGAAACCTACCTGGACTACTTCGACCTTCCCGGGGACGGCTTCACCAATACCTCGGGCAATGAGCGCTACTACGACTTCGTCGAAGGCCCGGTCCACTTCTTCGTACTCAACTCCAACCCGCAGGAGCCCGACGGCATCGACGAAACCTCGTCACAGGCCGAGTGGCTCCAGCAGCAGCTGGCGGCGTCCGAGTCGGCCTGGAATATCGTCGTCGACCACCATCCCCCCTATTCCTCCGACGCCGACCACGGTTCCAACCCCGACCTGCAGTGGCCGTTCGCGGACTGGGGTGCCGACGTCGTCATCTCGGGTCACGCCCACACCTACGAGCGGGTCATGCGCGACGGCATCACCTACTTCGTCAACGGGTTGGGCGGCTCTCCGCGCTACAAGTTCACCACCCCGGTCAGTGGCAGCGTCGTGAGGTACAACGACACGTGGGGCGCCCAGAGGGTGACCGTCACCCCCTCGACCCTCACCTTCGATTTCCTCACCATTGAGGGCGCGCTCGTCGACAGCCACACGGTCACCCACCGGTAGCACTGCCGGAAAGGCCTGGTCCCAGGCACCCCGGAGACAACCCGAAGGAGTTTCCATGTCCCGTCCGATTCACTTCGAGATCCACGTCGACGACGTGGAGCGTGCCAAGCAGTTCTATGCGGCGGTATTCGGCTGGACGTATGAGGACTGGTCTGCGTACGTGGGCGCCCCTTACGTCGGAGCCATGACCGGAGCCGAGGGCGAGATGGGCATCAACGGGGCGCTCATGCAGCGCCACGGATCGAGCGTTGGAGCGGGGCAGGCGGTGAACGGCGCGGTGCTGACCATGGGCGTCGAAGATTACGATGCCGCCGAGAGCGCCATCCTCGGCGCGGGCGGGAAGGTCGCCCTGCCGAAGGCCGCCCTCCCCGGCATGGCGTGGCAGGGCTACTATCTCGACACCGAGGGCAACGTCTTCGGCATCCATCAGCCCGACCCCGCAGCCGCCTGACGCACCCTGCCTCCCGCGGGTACCCACCGCCGGACGGCGACGCGGGCGAATCCGGTTGCCAGGCGCCGTCAGTGATGGCTCTGTGGGGAGTCCTGGCAGGAGGTGCCCCGACAGGGCATCCCACGCCGGTCATGGGGCCTTTACGGTGGTGGGCATGGACAATCACGTCGAGGTGCGCGAGTTCTTGGTTTCCCGCCGCGCCCAGCTGACCCCGCAACGGGCGGGTATCCCGGCCGGGTCGAACCGTCGGGTGCCGGGCCTGCGCCGCTCGGAGGTGGCGATGTTGGCCGATGTCAGCATCGAGTACTACTCCCGGGTTGAGCGTGGGAACCTGGCCGGGGTCTCCGACAGTGTGCTGGAGGCGATCGCCCGCGCGCTGCAGTTGGACGAGGCTGAGCGGGCGCACCTGTTCGACCTGGCTCGTGCCGCCAGCGGAGCCTCGGTGGCACGTCGGCGCACCCGTGGGTCGAAGGCGCGCACGTTGCGTCCGGGCCTGCAGGCCGCGCTGGATGCGATCACGGCCGGGCCGGCGTTCGTCCGCAACGGCCGGATGGACCTGCTCGGCACGAACCTGTTGGGCCGGGCCTTCTACGACGACGTGTATGCCATGGCCGACCCGATTCCGAATCTGGCCAGGTTCACGTTCCTGGCTGAGGCGTCCCACAGCTTCCATCCGAATTGGGCTGCTGCGGCTGACGTGACGGTCGCGATCCTGCGTGCCGAGGCTGGACGGGATCCCCATGACCGGGACCTGCAGGATCTGGTGGGTGAGTTGTCGACCCGCAGTGACGAGTTCCGGACCCGTTGGGGCGCCCATAACGTGCGCCGTCACGGGACCGGGGTGAAGGTGTTCCGCCACCGGGTCGTGGGTGATGTGACCCTCACCTATGAAGGCTTGGAGGTCACCGAGGACCCTGGTCTGCAGTTCCTGGTCTACACCGCCGAGCCCGGCTCGGCGTCGGCTGAGGCGCTGCGGCTGTTGGGCAGTTGGGCGGCCAGCCAGGAGTGGGCCCGTCCCGCACCGGCCTTCACGCCATCAAGAAAGCAGGACAGTCGTGCAGATTGAACCCAAGCAGTCCAGTGTCAAGGGCCCGGCGCCGATGTTCACCGGCGACGTGTACTACGACGTGATCGCCGCCCCCAAACCCGAACCGTCCCGGATGCGGGTCAACTCCGTCCATTTCTGCCCCGGGGCCCGGACCGCTTGGCACTGTCACGCGGTCGGCCAGACCCTGTACGTCACCGAGGGCGTCGGCCTGGTCCAGGCTCGCGACGGGGATGTGATCGAGATCCGTCCCGGCCAGACCGTGTACACCCCACCCGGGGAATGGCACTGGCACGGCGCCACCCCCACCGACTTCATGACCCACCTCGCCATGTGGGAAGCCCAGGAGAACGGCGAACCCGAAACCACCTGGGGCGAACAGGTCACCGAGACCGACTACCACCGTCCCTGAGCCCGTTGGCTGCCAGCCGCAGCCTCGGGGCCACGCCCATCTGGACTCATTCGAAAGTGAAGCCATGCCTGATTCCTCGTTGATGACCCCTGCCCGCACGCTGCTGTTCGCGATCGCCGGCGGCGCCGCGGTCGGGAACCTGTACTGGGCGCAGCCGTTGCTGGAGTTCATCGCCAGTGACCTGCATGCTTCGACGGCCAGCGCCGGGTGGCTGATCACCGCCACCCAGATCGGGTACGCGTTGGGGATCCTGCTGATCGTGCCCCTGGGCGACATCGTCAACCGCCGCCGTCTGGTGCCTGGGATGATGCTCGCCGCCGCGGTTGCGCTGGTGTTGTGCGCGCTGGCCCCCACCTTGGAACTCCTGGTGGTGGCGGTGACTGCGGTCGGGGTATGCACGGTCGGTGCTCAGCTGTTGACCCCGTTGGCCGGCGATCTTGCCGACGACACCAACCGTGGTCATGTCGTGGGGACGGTCGTCTCGGGGATTCTGATTGGGATCCTGGTGTCTCGCACGATCAGCGGGCTGGTCGCCGACCTGGCGGGCTGGCGGGCGATCTACGTTGTCGCCGCGGTGCTGGACGTGGCCATCGCGGCGATGTTGCTGCGGGTGATCCCGACGTTACCGCCGAAGGCAAAGGTGCGTTACGGCTCGTTGATCGCCTCGGTCGGCACGGCCATCGTCGCCCACCGAACGGTTCGCTGGACGCTGGCGATGGGCGGGTTCGCGTTCGGGCTGTTCACGATGTTCTGGACGGCACTCACGTTCCTGCTCAGCGGCCCGCCGTTCGACTATCCGGTCTCGATCATCGGCCTGTTCGGCTTGGTGGGGCTCGCCGGCGCGATCGCCGCCCAGCGCACCGGCAAGCTGCACGACCGGGGCTGGTCGTTGCCGGTGACCGGCATCGCCTGGGCGATGGTCGTCGCGTCCTTCGGGTTGGCGTTCATCGGTGGCCAGTCGCTGCTGTGGCTGGTGGTCGCGATCCTGGGCATCGACATCGCGATCCAGGGCATCAACATCCTCAACCAGACCCGCCTGTTCGATGTCGACCCGGCAGCCCGCAGCCGGCTGAATACCGCGTTCGTCACCAACAATTTCCTGTGGGGGGCGGCTGGGTCGGCGGCGGCGAGTCTGCTGTGGACGGCGGGGGGTTGGACGGCGATCTGCCTCGCCGGCGCCCTTGGCGGGGCGGCGGCGCTCCTGGTCTGGGCAGTTGGGCGCCGCGGCCCCCTGGTCACCGGTGCGGCGGGGGAGCCTCGCTGAGAATGCGCGGGGACCCGGCGGCTGCCCGGGCTGCGGGCGGGCACTCAGCGGGCTCACCGGTTCCAGGAGTCCCGGTGATCGATGACGAACTGTCGCAGGGTGGTGGCCGGAGTGCCGGTGAGCCGGCGCACCGCTCGTTTGGGAAGGGCGGACATGTTCAGCCTGACAACGCGATGGATCATGCGCTGCACCTCGACGTAATCGGCCGGTGCGCCTTGGCTGCGTAGTCGGTCGAGGTAGTGGTCCTCGGTGGGCCGCGCATAGCTGATCGGCCGGCCCAGCACCTCCGTCATGATCCTGGCCACCCCGTCGTAGCTCAGGGACTGCTCGCCGGAAAGGGTATAGGCCCTCCCCAGGTGACCATCCTGAGTGAACACGGAGGCGGCGACTCTGCCGAGGTCGCGGGCGTCGATGAACGCCGTCCGCGACCGACCTGCCGGCACGAAGATGCGTCCCTCGTCGCGGATGGCGCGGCCGTAGGCAGTGATCAGGTTCTGCATGAAGAAGTTGGGCCGCAGGAACGTGAAGGGGGCTTGGAGTTGGCGCAGATGGGTTTCGACGGCGTGGTGGGGGGTGGCCCGGTTTGCCTGCACGCCTTGCAGCGAAAGGAACACCACCTGCCGAATTCCCACGCGGGCGGCAGCATCCACAAGGGGGAACAGCCGGGTGGCCACATCCGCGATCGCCGGGGGGCGCAGCAGGAAGAGCCGGTCGACACCGTCCAACACTTCTTCAAGGTGGGTCTGTGGATACTCGAAGTCAAAGCGGCGTTCACTGACTCCCTCCGGCCACGACCGGAGGCCTGGACGGCGCACCGCGGCGATGACTTGCTGGTCGGCAGCGGCCAACTGGGCGACCACCGCTGACCCAACCGTGCCGGTGGCGCCGGTGACGAAGACGGCCGCCATCAGGCCGAGGTCCTGCCTGGCAACTCGATCACGCTCACGTCAGCACGAATCGTTCGCCCGCGGCCAGAACGTGGCGGCGATCAGGGTTGACGACGAGGTCGTACCGCACGGCCAGGTCGCCGTTGAACGGGAAGAATTCCGGTGAGTCGACCGGGCCCCCATTGGGTCCTGCCTGTGTCCAGGCATGACCACCGCGTCCATCAAGGAGGCAACGTCGGGGGTGAGTGGCACGTGCTCGTGATTGGGATCAACTCGTGGCACGCTGGCTCGCTGAGGGCGTCTGGTTGTTCCGCATGATGCCTCCGGGAGTTGGTTGTGCATCGGTGTCACTCGGACCTTACGTCCGCTCGGGCAGACCCCAGAACGGTCCGCTGAGTCCGACGCTGCGGAAGTAGTCGGCCGCCAGGGCCGGTTCGCGACGCTGGTAGGGGGTGTCCAATCGTCCGTCGTACCAGTGCTCCGCCAGACGCCACAGGGTTTCGAGGGTCATCACATAGCCCCGGGGGTTGCCGGTGCGAGTGAGCCAGTGCCTGACGCAGGCCTCCGAGCAATAGATCTGCTGATTCGCGCAGGCGTGGGCGGCGTCGGGCCAGATCCGATCGGCGGGAACGAGGAAGTGGGCTACCTGCCCACCGGCCGGGGGGCCCTGGTTCGTCACCGTCCAGGCATGCGCGGTCTCGCAGGCGGGACACGTGGTGGCGACCAGCACCGAGGGCGCCTGAGGGACCAGGTTGGGGATCGCGAAGGCGTCCCAAGCGCACCCGCCCCACCAGAGAGTGTCGGGCCCCATCACCGAGAACCGGAAGGACCGGGTCGCGAAGGGGTGGGCGAGCACCACCTCACCCGCCTCGAGAACGACGTGGTGCGCGTCGGCGAGTTCGGCCATGGCCGAGGCGACCTCCCCCGTGGTGGCTCCGAGCGCCAGCGCGAGCGAATCGACACTGGGAGCGGTGCCGGTCTCGGCGAGGCCGGTGTACAGGGCGTGGCGGGCGCGTTCGGCGAAAGCGGAGATGAGCATGGCAGGCATTTCCTTCCGTTCAGTGCGTTTCGTCAGCCCTGATGGTTCGGGCCTAGGTCGGATTGCTTCCCCGCGCCCGACGCACGGAGACCCCATCCGACCTTCGGGTCAGGCGACTGACGAGGCCCGGGTCTCGACTCCGGTCTTGAGGGCCTCGAGCATGCCGTCCATCTTCTTCGCCATCACGGCTGCACTGACTGACTCGAGGAAGTTCTGCCACCAACTGAGGTCCTCCTCCAGCACGACGAAGGACACCTGTGTGCCGCCATCCTTGGCTTCGAACAGCCACGTGAAGATCGGGCCATTGGCAACATCCTTGGTCCGTCCGGCAAAGCGCACCTTCGCGTGGGCCTTGCTGACGATTCGCTCGTCGGGCACGAACTCGGTGTACTCGCGCTCGATCTGCTCGACCATCATCCCCTTCAAGAATCTGCCCACGATATGCGCCGTGGTGCCGATCCCGTCCGGCGTGATGACGACGTCGGTCACTTCGACCTCGGGCCATCCGGCGAAGAGATGATGCGGGTCCCGGCAGTACTCGAAGACATCGTGCACGGGAGCGTCGATCCCAATCTCGAACCCACGCGTAAAGTCCGTCATCACCGGTCCTCCTCCCGGCTATGCGGGGGCCAATTCCCTCGATTCAAGCCTAGATCCGCAGTCGGCGGAAAGCGCCTCGGGGTTTGCGCGGGCTATCCGCGTTCCGCACAGGGCACTCACGCACCTCAAAGCGCAGAACCAGCCGGACTCCCCCCAGCGGCCGGTGCCGGACAGCCCCGTTCCGTGACTGCGATGTCGGAACGACTATCCGCCCGAGGGCGCGGCGGCGTCCCGTCCGGGGGACAGGGGAGTCGGGGGGTGTCCGCGTGGGGGACGTTCCCCACGCCGAGGATGTCGTGGGGAATACGTGGGGAATGAGTGGCCTCTGGAGGCCATTCCTGTCCACTGGTGTCCACACCCGGCAAGTACGAAAGTCCTTGCCAGGCGGGATTTCACCTTGTCAGCGAACCATACAACATTGTGTCCGAGAGAGGACTTGATCCTCGATTTCGGGCATTCCGGAATATAGGCATTTGCCCTAGTCGAACCGCCTCTGACTAGGTAAAAAGGTGTCAGGAAATGGTCGGCACAAGTGGTCAGAAGTGGGCAGAAATGGGCTCTCGTAGGCCTCTATGTTGTGCATATGTTGTGCAAGATCCGGGCCTGCGGCAACCCTACGGAAGGCTCGGAAGCGTGGAGGTGGTGGTCGTGGTGCAACGGAGAAGAGGGTTCGGACGGGTACGCCGGGAACGATCTGGACGGTTCAGCGCAGCCTACGTCGGGCCCGACCTGCAACTGCACCGGGCAGCCGAAACCTTCCAGGCCCGCATCGATACCGAAGGCTGGCTCGCAGTCGAGCGGCGCTCTATCGACCTGGACCAGTGGCTACCCCCGGGCCAGCGTCGGCGTCGCTCTGTGGCACCCGAACGCGCACCGAAGCCTGGCGGGCCGACGGTGGGGTCGTATGCGACCGGTTGGCTGGACGACCGGTGCGAGCGTGACCCGCACGACTCGCAAGCACTTCGGCCCTCGTCGGTGAAGGACTACCGGTCGTTGCTGGCCAACCACATCATTCCTTGCCTCGGCCGGATCCCGTTGGCGGAGCTGAAGGCTGCCGACATCGAAGCCTGGTACCGAAAGTTGGGTGCCCGCCGCATCCCCAGGGCTCGGGCGAAGGCGTACGGCTTGCTGCGCACGATCCTGAACTCGGCCAAGAACGACCCTGACATGCCGCTGACGGAAAACCCGGCCCACATCAAGGGCGCCGGCCGGGTGCCGCGCTCCACCCAGATCCACCCCGCCACCCTTGCCGAACTCACCGTCATCACCGAGGCCATGCCCGACGAATTGCGGCTCGCCGTCCAGCTCGGCGCATGGTGCGCCCTGCGCTATGGGGAGGTGTTCGAGCTGCGCCGCAAGGACCTCGACACCACCAGTGGCGTCGTGCACGTCCGCAGGGCCGTGGTGTGGACCAAAGGCCAAGTCACCAACGACCGACCCAAGACCAGCGCCGGCGTCCGGGACGTCGCGATTCCGCCCCACCTGATGCCGATGGTCGTGAGCCACCTCGAGATCCACGTCGAGAAGCGCCAAGACGCGCTGCTCTTTTCGAACCGGCAGGGGCGGAACCTCCGCCCGTCAGAGTTCCAGCCTGCCTGGCATGCCGCTCGCGCCGCAGCCGGGCGGGACGACTTGAAGTTCCACCATCTGCGCCACACGGGCGCCGTCCTCGCTGCCCAATCGGGTGTGACGTTGGCCGACCGGCTTGGCCACACCACTCCCGCAATGGCGATCATCTACCAACACACCGCCGCCGACCGAGACCGCCTCATCGCCGACCGACTCCCCAAATCGCCCTTGGCTCTCAGCCCTCGACGACCTTAAGAGCGTCGAAACCTAGGACGACCTCGCGACGGACGGGTCACAAGCTGGAGCAGCCGAGCCTTCTGGACGCCTGACGACCCCGGAGGGCTGGAACATCACTCTCATCCAAAGTGCGCACGCTCGTCGGGGATATGCACGTGATTCGACCGGATCTGCTTGATATGTGGGTGATCTTCCGTTCGTGAGCACTGCCGGTGGGGTGGTGTCAGGATCGGGTGGAGGTGCCTGTCATGTCGCTTGTTCTGCCGTGCCTGTTTCCTGTCGCTGATCGGGTTGCGGGGTCGCCACCGGGCCTGTTCGGGGATCTGCTGGTGGATTCCTATTTGGAGTTCTTGGTGGCCCGGGTCCGGCCGAACTCGGTGCTGGCGGCCTGGTACGACCTGAGGGTGTTCTTCGCCGTGGTCGGTAAGCCGGTCGTCGCGGTGACGCCGGCGGACGTGTTCGGGTTCATCACGGCCCAGCGGACGGGGACGGGGTCCCTGCCCGTCGCAGGCGTGGTGCCGGTGCGGGATGAGCCGGCTGGGGTGTCGTTGCGGACGGTCCATCGACGCTTGTCGACGATCAGCGGCCTGTACGGGTATCTGGTCGCGCGGGGTGACGTTGCGGCGAACCCGGTGCCGAAAGGGCTACCGACGCGGCGGGAGCGGAACCGGCCTCGGCAGGGGTGCCGTTCGTGCGGGCGCCGCGCACTTTGCCGCGGATTCTGACCCCGGCCGAGGTCGACGCGTTGACGGCGGCGTTGCGGACTCACCGGGATCGGGCGATGGTCGCGGCGATGGTGCTGGGCGGTCTGCGTCGCTGCGAGGTGCTCGGGCTGCGGATCGGTGACTTGCAGGTGGCGCAACGGCGGGTGTTCGTCGCCAACGGCAAGGGAGGGCACCAGCGGTTGATCCCGATCGCGGCCCGGTTCTTCACCCAGGTGGCGGCCTATCTGGAGCAGGAGCGCCCTGCCGACGCCGACTCCGATGTGCTGTTCGTGGTGCTCAAACGGCCACGTCGCGGGCGGCCGCTTACCGCGGATGGCTTGGATGAGGTCCTCCACGGGGCCAGGATGCGGGCCGGGCTGGCGCACGCGACCTGCCACGAGTTGCGTCACACGTGCCTGACGCGGCTGCGGGAAGCAGGGATGGCGTTGGAAGCCGTGCAAGCCCAAGCCGGTCATGCGTCGATCGAGTCGACAAGGATCTATCTGCACCTGGCCGATGACTGGCTGGCGTCGCAATACCGAAGGGCTGCGGAGGTTATCGACGCCCAGGTCTTCACCGAACACCCCTGCCGCCCGCGGCACCACCACCGGCCCGGCCGACGCCGGTCCCCGGGTTCCGGAGGCTACGGTGAGCGGCCCGCTGCTGCTGCCGACCTGGGACGTCCTTGCTGTCGCCCGGCCCGAGCTCGTCGTCACGATGCGTGCCTACCTCACCCAGGTCGGGTGCGTGCTGCGGCCGGGCAGCGTGATGGGCGCCGACCTCGCGTTGCGGTCGTTGGCGGCGTTCCTGATCGCCGAACACCCCCACATCCGCCGGGTCGCCGATATCGACCGGCCTCAAATCGAGGGCTACAAGCCCTGGTTGGCGGCCCGTCCCGGTCAGAACCGTGCCAGGGTCACCCCCGCCACGATCGCGCACCGGCTCGGCACGCTGCGGATGTTCTTCCTCCGCATCGATGAGTGGGGCTGGGACGACTCCCCAGCCAGGGTGCCGATGTTCCACGGTGACGTGCCCCGCCAGGACCACGCCCTACCCAAGGCCCTCGACGATCCGACCGCCGCGAAGCTGCTCCGCGCTGGCCAGGCCGACAAGCGTGCCCTGGTCGGGGTCACGGTCGAGTTCTTGTTACGGACCGGCCTGCGAGTCGGGGAATACACCGCGCTCACCGCCGACGCCGTCGTCCTGATCGGTGACACGAACTGGCTGCACGTGCCCGTCGGCAAGCTCCACGAGGACCGCTACCTACCGTTGCACCCCCGCGTCGTCGAACTCGTCGACTCCTACCGGGACGCGCATGTGCCCACCGGGCACCCGCTGCTGCTGCCCCGCGAGAACGGTAAACCGCTCGACCGGCACACCGTCACCCGGTTCATCAACAAGGCCGGCAGCGCAGCAGGGCTGCCCCACATCCACCCCCACCAGCTCCGGCACACCCTGGCGACCCAGGCGATCAACCGCGGCATGAGCCTGGAAGCGATCGCGGCGATGCTCGGCCACAAATCCCTCGACATGACACTGGTGTACGCCAAGATCGCGAACCGGACCGTCGCCGAGGAATACTTCACCGTCGCCGAAAAGGTCGACGCCCTCTACGCCAGCCCCGCCCAGTTGCCCGCTGACGCCCTCGGCCCGAACATGGCCCGCCTCAACCGTGAGCACCACCGGCTGCTCGGCAACGGCTACTGCGTACGGCCCACCATCATGGACTGCGAGTTCGAGAACATCTGCGAGACCTGCACCTACTTCACCACCGGCCTCGAGTTCC
The DNA here is from genome assembly GCA_016717345.1 of Propionibacteriaceae bacterium. Taxonomy (GTDB): domain Bacteria; phylum Actinomycetota; class Actinomycetes; order Propionibacteriales; family Propionibacteriaceae; genus Propionicimonas. The sequence continues at coordinate 331,927 of JADKFR010000003.1, read as the reverse complement.
GACCCACCCTGCTCGCCCAACGCGCCGACGCCTGCGCCAAAGGACAAACCAGACGAGCCCAGATCTACGAGAACCTCATCGCCACCGTCGACCGCACCGAAGCCTCTTGACAACGATCACCCACATAATGCCGAATACAGGACGATTCCGACAACGCGGCACCTACTTGGGGTCGGAGCTCGTGAGCGCTCGCAGACACGGCTGGGCGCGGTTTGGGTTGACACTGCGCGCCCAGCCGGGTCCACGTCCAAGCTGTCGAAGGCTCGGAGTTTAGGTCGCCTCCGCATTCGTTGCTCGCTCCAGCAGAGAGAGGGTCACCATGCCCGGCTCAGCGTCAAGCGGATGCTCAACCCAGAGTTCATGTGTCCGGCCAACTGCATTCTCCGAGGCCCAGTGGAGCGCATCCCGAACAGAACAGCCGACCAAGCGATACGTCCAGGTGGTGGTGCCTTCTTCAAACACGACACGGTAGGCCGGCATCGTGTCCTCGCTGACGGCGTTTCTCTCGTCGATCAGATGGTTTTCCATTGGAGTCTTACGGTACCCACACGATCGCCGATGCATGACTCGCGATGTTGAACGGAACGAGTGGCGGCGCCGGCTTGGCGGATGCCGAACTACGGAAGTAAGCGCCACGCTTGGCGCCGGCCACTCCCAACGCTGGCACATACCAGAGCTTCTCTGAACCGTTCGACACCACGGACTGGGTGTAGTACGACTCCTTGACGATCGTCAGGCTCGAAGCTGAGTTGACCGAGGAGCGCCCAAGCAGTGAGTAAACCTGGATGGGGATCGTGCCGATGTCGCCCCAGCACTTAACGGCGACCTTTGCGATGACTCCACCATTACCCGTGGAGTAGTGCGGGTTTCGTGCCTGTAGTGAGCACTCCCAGCGGATGTTCACAGCGGGGGAGACGCTGGTGCCGAACGCTTCGTTGTATCGCGTACCCGAGACGCTCACGGTGAACGTGGAACTACCACTCGTCGACTGCACCGTCAGTTCATCGGCAGCAAGAGGACGGAGAGTGTTGGCTGAAGCCGCTTCTGCGGTTCCTACCTCATCTCCCGCATTGGCGGGAGTCACAGACAGCAAGATTGCCGGCAGGGCGGCCAGCAAGATCCAGGGGGTTCGTCTCATTGCGGCAAGATATTGCGTCCTGGACGGCGAGGAGGAACCCACGTGAACCTCGTACGTTCTCGGACAGTCCGCGGGGCGACGGTACAGCGGCGGTTGGCCCAGAACCAGCGCTCGACCGGAGGTGGCGAGCCGTTCGAGGGGGCCGGGGGCCAGATGTCGACGACGCTTGGTTCGATCTAGTCTCTCAACAGTGTTGCCGCCAGTCTCAAGGCGTCCTAAATGCCGCCTTCAGCGTGATCTTTCCTGGTGGGCGACCTTGAGGACATGGTGGTCGGGCAGACTTGGCGCGCGGACGCGGACGACTCGCTCAAGGAAGCGGAGGGCACTGTGGACTCGCTTGAGGCGTACGTGCGGACTCTGGTCGGCGAATCGGCGAGTATTCAGCGGGCGACCTACAGCGAGGGCCGGGTCAAGATCTTGTGGGTGACGCCGATCAACCCGAAGGCGCGAACTCTGGTCATCGTCGGGCAGCAATGGCTCCAGATCGAAGCCGGCGAACATGGCGGCCGGTGGGAACTCGACTACACACCCGAGGACATTGAGCGTGCCCGCGCCATCATCGAGGCAGTGATCAGCGGCCGTGTTGTCGAACTCATCTCATTGAGGCGATCCGAGGTACGCGTCACACTCGCGACCGGAGAACAGGTTACCGAGACCGGCTATGACACAGGTCTGGGCTGGCTACCCATTCCCGGGTGGAGGAAGCGAGCAAAGGCTGTCAGCTACGAGCCGTACCAAGCCAGCGGTCCGATCGGTTGATCCGCCACACACTCGCCCTCATTTGCCGCTCGGCGCGCGGTCGGTAGTGCCGATCTGCGGGTGTTCCCCAATCGGAAGATTGGACTACCGGCTGGCTCGTCGGCGAGCCGGCTCAACGGCTCGAAGGTGGGACACTCTTCGTGGCGAGTCGGGGCTTCGGTGCCCTTGACCGCGAGATCAAGGACGTGGGCACGTGCTGTCTTGGCATTGGTTGGTTCTGGGCTGGCTCGGTCTGTTGGCCGGAGGCGTATGGATCGCGGTGTTCGTTCGAGACATCGAAGCCGAGCGGCGCCATCCGGGGCTGCGGGCCCGCTATCTGCGCAAAGCGCCGGCGATCGGCATGCTGGCAGTCTCACTGGTGTTCGGCATCCTGGGTCTGGTGTCGACTAGTCCCGGGATCCAGGAGGACCTCACCCTCCTTTGGGTGGCGATCGCTACCGGAGCCGCTGGACTGCTTCTCGGCCTGTGGTACACCGTCAACCCTTGGTGGGAGGACGCAGACTGATCCTCCCAACGCAGCCCAGGCGCTCGTCCCGGAGTTGCTGGCTGTCCACCCTGGGATCGACTGGGAGCCCACGGAGACGACCGATGGCCTTGTCCTAGACATCCGTCCAGCATCAGATCCAAGCCGTTGTGCGCGCATCGCGATGTCGGCGTCGACGGAGGTCTTTGGCCTTTCCTTCGCCGGGTACCACGTGGCCGAGTTCGCCTACGACTTGGAGGAGAAGCGGGAGGTCCTGGAGGACAAGATCAATGAGGCCGTCGCCGCAGTGCTCGGTCCGACCCAGGTCCTGCTGGAGTGGGCTGGCCAGGAGGTTGTGCGGTCGGCCATCAGCCACGATGCCCTCGGAGAACCTTCGGCTCAGTTCACCACCTCCTTTCCGCTGCCCAGGCTCTGGTGGTGGGTTCGAGGCAGGCGGTTTCGGCGCGAGGTTCTAACCTTTCCGGCCCTCGCGAAGGCGGAGTAGGCATCCGCTACTAGCCGCGTGGTGCGCGGGCGATATTGCCGCACCCCTCGTCGCCGACACCTCGACCATCCGCCTCGCCGCGAAGCCTGGCCTCGCCCGAGCCGCCAGCCTCCGACAGCAGCACGGCTGAACGCCAGCTTTTATCGACCCTTTGGCACAACGACATCTGGTTCACATCTGGTTCACATCTGGTTCACACCCGGTGCATCTCGGCTGGGAGAGATCGTTGTGACGAAAGGACTGATCGGTGTCGGCGAGCGCGGCCCTGAATGACTCCCTCTGGTCAGCGCCGGGGGCCACCGGCAAGAATCGGACCATGCCCATTGAGCGCGATCGGCGGGCCGAGCTGCGGGTGCTCCTCGCCGAGGGTGATTCGGAACGTCTCTTCGAAGTGTTGGCCGATGACTGGCCGGCAGATGCGCTCCAACTGGTCGGGGACGCCCTGAGGAGTGTCAGCGGAGGCTCCGCCCGTGGGGCTGGTCTGGCTCGTAGGTGCGCCACAGAGCTTCGCTCCCGTGATTGGGAGGGCGACGTCGAACTCGCCGAGGTGCTAGAGGCGCGGCTGGGCGAGGGGCCGGTTCGGCTCCTGCGTCCGATCGCTGTCGACCTGGAGGAGTTGGCGATGGTGCTCGAAGGAGATCCGGTCAACGGTGGTGGCCGGATCGACCTGAGGACGGGGGAGGTGTGGCCGGCGGCCGCGATCGAGAACGCCCAGGACAGCGGCGACCTCGACCAAGATGACGAAGATGACGACAGGTGGCTGTGGGTCCCGTGCGAGGGTTCCCGCGATGGCTACCGGGACATGGAGCTGTTCACTGCTCAGGTCGAGGACCGGGACCTGGCCGCCCGACTCGAACGCGCACTCACCGGTCGTGGTGTGTTCCGCAGGTTCAAGGACGTCCTGGCCGAATCGCCGACCGAGCTCCAGCTTTGGCACGCCTTCAGCGACGAACGTCAACGCGGCCGGGCCCGCGCCTGGCTCGCGGCAGAGGGCTACAGCACCACCGCCTGAGCAGTGATGCCGAACCCGCACACTGCTCACCTATCGCCTCGACTGCGATCCCGCAAGCCACGAGCGTCGCCGCCGACACTCAGCTCCAGCCCCCCGGCTATCGTCTTCGCCGCCGTCAGCTCGCTTCGCAACCACGAGCCTCACCACAGCCGCACACACAATGGGCATTTCCGGGTGTGCATGCTCGGACGTCGCGCAGCAGTGGCCTCTCAGGCCGTGCGGAGCGGCTGGATGCGGTCCAGGGCGACGCCGAGGTTGTCCTTCTCGGTTTCGAGGTCGTAGCGGGTCTGGAGGTTGAGCCAGAACCGGTCCGTGGTGCCGAAGTAGCGCGACAGCCGCAGGGCGGTGTCGGCGGTGATGCGCCGCTTGCCGTGGACGATCTCGTTGATCCGGCGGGGCGGGACGCCGATAGCGACGGCGAGCCGGTTCTGGGAGACCTCCAGGGGCTCCAAAAACTCCTCCATGAGGATCTCACCGGGGTGGATAGGTGTGATGGTGGTCATGGTCACCCCCTTCAGTGGTAGTCGACGATCTCGACGTCGGCGGGTCCGGCGTCTGTCCAGGTGAAGCAGATCCGCCATTGCTGGTTGATCCTGATGCTGTGCTGGCCGGCCCGATCGCCGTGGAGGGCTTCGAGTCTGTTGCCCGGCCGGCACCCGCAGATCTTCCAGCGCCTCGGCGGCGTCGAGTATCACCAGCTTGCGCAGCGCGACCCGTTCGATCCTCGGATCGAGTGACCGGCTGTGTTCGCGTGACCAGAGCCGCTCGGTGGCAGTATCTCGGAACGACCTGATCACCCGACCACTATAACGCGAGACGTTATAGCTGTCATCCCTCCGCAGCCGGCAGCCGCCGACCTGCCCGAATAGCACCACTCTGAAGTGGAACAGACCTCATGCATCTGTGGCGCGACCGAGCTTTATTGCACTTGCTGCAACGTCGCGGCCGTGCTCGCTGGAGGCATCGAGCATTGTTCGTCAGGGCCCCGTGCGTGGCGGTCCAAGTGGGGACTGGGTCCCGCCGGTTCTGTTACGTTTTACGCAACATTGATGCGGTTGGGGTTACGGAGGGTGGGGGCTGGTGGGCGGCATTCCGGGGTCGGCGCGGCTTGTTCTGGTCGAGGGCGTCGTCCATCTGAACGAGCCGCAGGCGGTGTTCGAGGCGATGTTGAAGGGCTGGGAACGCCAGCAGCGCTCGCGGCTGTTGGGTGAGGCGACGATTGCTCAGCGTGAGCGGCTGGTGCGCCGGTTCGCCGAGTTCGCCGAGGCGTTCCCGTGGGGCTGGAGCGCCTCTGACGTGGAGGACTTCACGGTGTCGTTAACGTCCGGGGAGGGCCGGCTGGCGTATTCGACGATCCGCGGCTACCACCTGTCTTTGCGGATGTTCTGCGACTACCTGACCGACAGCCGCTACGAGTGGGTACGCCAGTGCCGCGACCGGTTCGGCCAGGTCCCGACCCAGGTGTGTCATGAGTGGAACACGGTTGCGCACCTCAACGAGTACGAGGGCCGGCCCCAACGACGGCCGTTCACCGTCGACGAGTTGCAGGCCCTGTTCGATCATCTCGACGACCGGGTCGGACGGATCAGCGCGGCGGGCCGGAAGGGGTCGCTGAACGCGCTCCGCGATGCGGTGATGATCAAGACCGCCTACGCCTACGGGCTGCGGCGTAACGAGCTGGCCCGGCTTGATGTGGCCGATCTCCGGCCGAACCCGCACATGCCCCAATGGGGTGGCTACGGCTCGATACACGTCCGATTCGGCAAGGCCAGCAAGGGCAGCCTGCCACGACGCCGCACCGTGTTGACCGTGCCCGAGTTCGACTGGGCGGTGGAGGGGATGCGGCAATGGGTCGAGGAAGTCCGGCCGCTGTTCCGGGCCGCTGACCACCCGACCTTGTGGCCGACCGAACGCCTGACCAGGGTCTCGACCCGTCACATCGACGAGCGGTTCGCCGCCGCCCGCGACGCCCTTGGCCTGGAACCGAGTCTGACACTGCACTGCCTGCGGCACTCCTACGTCACCCACCTGATCGAGTTCGGCTACCCCGAACGATTCGTCACCGAGCAGGTCGGACACGCCTGGGCCTCGACCACCGCGATCTACACCTCGGTGTCCAACGACTTCAAGAACCGTGCCCTGAAGAAGGCCCTGGGCCGGGTCTATCACCCCAACGAACCCCAAGGAGACCAGCAATGAGCCGCACCGTCACCATGCAATGGAACCTGCGTCAGGTCATGGCCGACCGGGGCCTGTTCCAAACCAGCGAACTCCTCCCCCTGCTCGCCGAACGTGGCATCCACGTATCCCGCGAACACGTCTACCGGCTCGTCACCCGCACCCCGCAACGGATCAACATCGACATCCTCGCCGCCCTCTGCGACGCGCTCGGATGCGACCCCGGCGACCTACTCACCCCGATCGCCGAAACCACCACCACAGCCCGCACCGGCACCGACAACAACCCAGGCCTGGCCGACCGCGGACCCCGACTCGGCGGCATCCAGCCCGTCCGGACCACCCTGCGGCGTCCCAACGACGCTTGAACAACTACCCCTGCCAAGACTGCGGCTGCCTCGAAGCCGCCGGCAGGAAATGGCCCCGGCTGTGCTGGAAATGCCGGCAACGCCGCCACTACCACCCCGCCGAATGCCCGTCCTGCCGCGTCGTCCGGCCGCTGGCCTGGCCCGGGCCCGACCCGCATCAGATGATCTGTGCCGGCTGCGCCGAGGCTCCCTCGATCTTCGCCTGCAAGCAATGCGGTCGAGAAGATCACCCCTACAGCTTCAGCCAGTGCGCCCGCTGCTGGCTCACCGAACGCCTCGACGGCATCCTCACCGACCCGTCCACCGGCACCATCAACACCGAACTCCTACCGCTGTACGACACGCTGCGGGCCGGCCGGCAACCCCGAACCACGATCCGATGGCTGATCAAACCCGGCTCGGTCGCCGCCGACGTGCTGCACCAGTTCGCCACCGGCGAGCTGGCCCTGCACCACGACACGTTCCGCCACCAGCTGCCCCAAGGCCGACGCTACGACTACCTCCGCACCCTGCTCACCTCGACCGGGATCCTGCCGCCGGCACCGATCGGGATCGAACGCCTCCTGCCCTGGCTCGCTGAACTCCTCGCCCAGCAGCCCAGCCACCACGCCGAGATCATCAACCGCTACGCCCACTCGCACCTTCTGCGCCGTCTCCGCCTGCACGCCGAGGCCGGCACCATGACCGCGAGCATGACCAACCACGCCCGCGCCAGCATCCTCCTCGCCACCCGCCTTGCCGACTGGTCCACCCGGCAAGGAACCACCCTCACCGACCTGACCCAGGCCGAACTCGAGCAATACCTCCACGAGCAACCCGGCGCCCACCACACCGCCTCCGGCTTCATCACCTGGCTGGACAACAGCGGCACGACCACCGGGCTACTCCTACGCAAACCCGCCAAGACCGAACCGGCCGTCACCATGAGCGACGACCACCGCTGGGACAGCGTCGACCGGCTCCTCCACGACCACGCCATCAACCACTACAGCCGAGTCGCCGGCCTGCTCATGCTGCTGTTCTCCTGGCCCCTGAACGAGATCCTGCGCATGACCCACGACCACATCGCCGAACAGCCCGACGGCCGAGTCCTGGTCACCTTCGACAGCATCCCGATCGAAATGCCGCCCGGCCTCAGCCGGCTCATCCTCGATCAGAAAGCCAGCCACGGTCTGACCCCATACACCGCAGGCGACACCAACTGGCTGTTCCCCGGACGCAACCCCGGCACCCACATGGTCACCGAACGCATCCGAAACGAACTCGTCAGCCACGGCATCCACCCCCGACAATCCCGCAGCGCAGCCCTCTTCGCGCTCGCCAGTCAGATCCCCGCACCCGTCCTCGCCGAGATCGCCGGCATCACACCCGCCGCCGCCATCAGATGGGCCGCGCTCGCCGCCCGCGATTGGAGCCGATACATCGCCGACCGCTAGGAGCGCCCTGCCGACGTCGTCAGCAGCCGATCACGGCGACGCGCCAGCAGCGACCTGCAGGCCACGCTCCTGGGGGATCAATACCCGCACTCAATAACGCAGGTCCGCCAATAGACATATCGTTGTGACGATGAAAGTCCTCGCAGCTGGAGGGTGCTCCGTGGCCTGAGTGACCCGGCACGGCAGGCCAGCAGCGAGTCGAGCCGGGTATCGGTGTCAGCCGTGCAGCACCCGCGTTGAGGTGGAGCTCCCGCCTACCGCAGGACCTCTTGCGAGTGGTTGACCTCGTCGAGCTGGTCATCTCACGCCCGGTTCGAGATCGTCTCCCCGGGACGGAGTTGCCCACGCTGGAGCCGGCCAACATCGACACCCTCGACGTCTCGGGACGTCGCCACTCCGCGGGAGGATCGAGCGAGCCCGGATCTTCCGATAAATGGAAGATATATTCCGTCTATGAGAAGCGAAGCGCCGGCGTTGCTTCCGATCTTCCGCAGCCAGGCCCAGGCGGAGATCCTCGCCCTCCTGCCGCTGCACCCGGAGCAGGAGTTCAACCTCACTGACCTGTCGCGCCGCATCAAGGCTCCGCTGACCTCGATCCACAGGGAAGTCGAGCGACTGGTCGAGGCGGCGATGCTCGCCGAACGGCCCGGGGGTCGCAACCGCATGGTCCGCGCGAACCTGGATCACCCGGCCAGTGAGCCACTCATCAGACCGCTCGAACTGAGCTTCGGTCCCGAGCACGTCGTGGCCGGCGAGTTCGCAAGGATCCCCGGAGCCAGTGAGGTCATTATCTTCGGGTCGTGGGCGGCCCGTCATGCTGGCGAGGCCGGCGCCACCCCTCATGACATCGACGTCCTCGTGGTTGGCGAGGGTGTTGCGAGGGCAGACGTCTACGAAGCCGCCGATCGGGCACAGGCCAGACTCGGCCTCCCCGTGAACCCGACAATCCGATCACGAGCCCAATGGGCCGACCCCAACGATCCGCTCAGCTCCCAGATCCGATCCTCGCCAACGCTGACCGTCATTGGTGAGGAGGACGTCTGATCCGGCTGCCCACTCCTGCCCACACCTGCCCATCAGGGACCGATCTACCCCCGGAGATGTTGTGCATATGTTGTGCAAGGGTCCGGGCATGACAGTGGCTCTGACTATTTACCCTAGTCAGAGCCACTTTCGCGTTGTGTCCGAGAGAGGACTTGAACCTCCACGCCCGATAAAGGGCACTAGCACCTCAAGCTAGCGCGTCTACCTATTCCGCCACCCGGACAGGGTGTGCCCGAGGATCGCCCGGACAGCTTGGAAACTATAGCAACGCGCCCGGCCGCTTGGCGAAACGATGCCTCACGTCCGCGCCCACGCCGCCGCCTGCGTGATGATGGCTGCATGAGCACGCCACCGACCGTCCACGACGAGGTCGTCACCTTCTGCCGTGACCTGATCCGCTTCGACACCTCCAACTTCGGTCCGGACGGCGCTGCGGGGGAGCGGGAGGCGACGGAGTACGTTGCCGCGCAGTTGGACGAGGTGGGGATCAGCTCGACAATTCTTGAGTCCGCCCCCCGTCGGGCGAACCTGGTGGCCCACTGGGAACCGGAGGGGTGTGACCGGTCCCTGCCCCCGCTGCTGATCCACGGCCACACCGACGTCGTCCCTGCCGTGGCCGCTGACTGGCAGGTGGATCCGTTTGCCGGCGAGATCCGGGACGGCTACCTCTGGGGACGCGGGGCGGTCGACATGAAGGACTTCGACGCCATCATCCTGGCCACCATCCGGGAGCGGGTGCGCAGCGGGCGGGCCACGCGGCGGCCGATCCGCCTGGTCTTCACCGCGGACGAGGAGGCCGGCGGTCGCTTCGGATCGGGCTGGTTGGGAGCCCATCATCCTGACCTCGTCGCAGACTGCTCAGAGGCCATCGGTGAGGTCGGCGGCTTCTCGCTGACCCTCAACCAGCGTCGCCTCTATCTCATCCAGACGGCCGAGAAGGGCATCGCCTGGCTGAATCTGATCGCCGGGGGCACCGCCGGCCACGGGTCGATGCGCAACTCCGACAATCCGGTCACCAACCTTGCTGCGGCTGTTGCCCGGATCGGGAACTATCGGTGGCCGGTGCGGATTCGCCCCGCCCAACAGCAGTTCCTGGAAGCGGTCGAGTCGGCCCTGGGCGTCCCGATCAGTGCCGACACCGCCGAAGAGAGCCTGGCTCGGCTCGGCTCCATCGCCCGGATGGTGGGTGCGACGATGTCGAACACGGCCAACCCGACGATGCTGCAGGCCGGCTACAAGGTGAACGTGATCCCCGGAGCCGCGACGGCCGGCGTCGACGGACGCTTCATCCCGGGCTTCGAGGACGAGTTCTATGCGACCATCACCGAACTCCTCGGTGACAAGGTGCGCTACGAGGTCGCCACGGGCGACATCGCCGTCGAGACCGGTTTCGAGGGTGATCTGGTGGCAGCCATGACCAGTGCTCTCCAGGCAGAAGACCCTGAGGCGGTAACCGTCCCGTTCATGATGAGCGGGGGTACGGACGCCAAGGCCTGGTCGAAACTGGGCGTCCGCTGCTTCGGGTTCGCTCCGCTGCGGCTGCCGCCCGAGTTGGACTTCGTCTCACTGTTCCATGGCGTGGACGAGCGGGTGCCGATCGAATCGCTGGAGTTCGGCTGCCGGGTGCTCGACCGGTTCCTTGACGAGGCCTGAGCCCTCAGCGCTGAGGATTCACCACCGAGTACGGCGGCAAATCCTCCAGCTTGGGTTCGGACGGGCGTCAGGCGGGTCGTTCGCCCCGCTCGGCCTTCGCAACGATCGCCGCGATCCGGCTCGCCCTGGTCTCGGCTCGCTTGGCCAGCGCCACCCCGCCCAGCGCCTGCTTGCGAACACCCGGCGGGAAGCCGTCCCAGGCGGTCCGGGCCGCCGCGGAGGCGTCCAGGGCTGTCGCCAGATCTGGGGGCACCTCCAGAGCCTCGACGGAATCCAGCAGCGTCCAGGCGCCGGTCGCTTTGGCTCGCTCGATCTCGGCCGCACCGGACGGTTGCAGGCGTCCTTCACGCTCCAGCTCGGCCACCCGTGCTTTGTTGCTGGCCGCCCAGGGGCTTCCCGGCTTCCGCTTCGTGAACCACAGCTTCGAGCGCTGGTCGTCCAGCGGAGCGGCCTGGCCATCAACCCAGCCCCAACAGAGCGCCTCGCGGACCAACTCGTCGTAGCTCAGTGGCTGTCGCCCTGAACCGGCCCGCCAGATCACGACCCACACCCCCGCGCCCCGGTCGTGATGGGCTTCCAGCCAGGCATGCCAGTCGTCCAGGCTCTCCGGCTGGAACTGTTCCGCGTCAGCCATGGCCATGTCAGTCGCCCGACTCGACCCGTCCGGCGTTCAGTCCGCCGGAGACCTCATCCAACGCCGTCACGATTTCGCTCGGGAGCACGACATCATCGAGGGCCAGAAAGGGTTCGAGTTGCGCGACAGTGCGTGCCCCGAGCAGGGGCGCGGTCACCGCGGGGGCGTCCCGCACCCACAACAGGGCGACCTGGCCGGGCGAAAGATCCAGGCCGGCGGCGGCGACGGCGACGGCACCCACCACAGCCTGCGAGCGGGTCTCCAGGTACGGTTCCACGAACCACGAGAAGTGCGTGGCGGCACCTCGTGAACCCCGTGGAATTCCCGTGCGGTACTTACCGGTCAGCACCCCCCGTCCGATCGGTGACCAGGGGAAGAACCCCAGTTGGAACGCCCGGATCGCTGGAATCACCTCCACCTCGGCGCGGCGTGCCAGGAGCGAGTACTCCACCTGGGCCGAGGTGATCGGCGTCCGTCCCGGGAAGGCGGCCTGCCAGGTGACGGCCTGCGCGGTCTGCCAGCCCACGAAGTTGCTGATGCCGGCGTAGCGGACGTCGCCGGCCGTGACCGCGGTGTCGATCGCAGCCAGCGACTCTTCCAAGGGCGCCGAGCCCCAGGCATGCAACTGCCAGATGTCGATGTGGTCGGTACCGAGCCGTCGCAGGGAGCCGTGCAGGTCGGTCAACAGCGCCTGGCGTGAGGTGTCGACGACCCGTTCGCCGTCGCGGATCCCGAACCCGGCCTTGGTGGCGATCACCAGGTCCTCGCGCCGCAGGTCGGCCCGAATGATCTTTCCCAGCATCCGTTCCGCCTCACCCGCGGCGTAGGCGGCGGCGGTGTCGACCAGCGAGCCCCCCGCGGCCACGAAGCTGCGCAGCAGGGCCCGGGCATCATCCAGGCGAGTGTCCCGGCCCCAGGTCAGTGTCCCCAGCCCGAGCTGGGAGACCTGCAGGCCACTATGTCCAACTGATCGACGCTGCATGGCTCAGGGCTGAAGCCGGCCGGTCAGCAGCAGGACGGTTACGAGTGCGGCCAGTCCCCACCGATACCAGACGAAGATCGAAAAGTTGTGCTTGCTGACGTATTTCAGCAACCAGTGAATGACTGCCAGCCCGACCCCGAAAGCGATGACCGTAGCCACCAGGGTCGGCCCCCAGGACAGGGACGGATCCTCGTTGAGGTCCTTCAACTTGTACAGCCCTGAGCCGAAGACGGCAGGGATCGCCAGGAGGAAGGCGTAGCGCGTGGCTGCCGGGCGTTTGTAGCCCAGGAACAGGCCGCCGGCGATCGTCGCGCCCGAGCGGGACACTCCGGGAATCAGCGCGAGCGCCTGGGCGAAGCCAAGGGCGATGCCGTCCAGCCAGGTGAGCTGGGTCAGTTCGAGGGCGTTGCGCGCCAACCTGTCCGCGACCCACAGCACGACGCCGAACCCGGCCAGCATCGCCACCGTGATCCACAGGTTGCGCAGCGACGTGTCGATCGCGTCCTGAAACAGCAGCCCGAGCACCACGATGGGGACGGAGCCGATGATCACCAGCCAGCCCATGCGGGCGTCCGGGTCGTCGGCTGGCACCCGGCGTGCCAGCGAGAGGGCCCACGCCTTGATGATGCGCCCGATGTCGCGGGCGAAATAGATGATCACCGCGCTCTCGGTACCCAGTTGGGTGATCGCCGTGAAGGCCGCGCCGGGATCGTGCCCACCGAAGAAGAGCTGTCCGACGATCGACTGGTGGGCGCTCGACGAAATCGGAAGGAACTCGGTCAGCCCCTGCACAATGCCCAGCACAACCGCTTCCAACCAGCCCATCTGGTTCCCCCCTCCGTGTCCCCGACAGCCTAATGGCCGGACGCATGAGGGTAGTCTGCGGGCCATGCGCGCTTGGTCCCCCGTCGCCGTCCCGGCTGTGCCGGGCGCCTTGGACGCCCCCGTCCGGGTCTTTGACAGCGTCACCTCCCACCTGCAACCGGCTGGTCCGGCCACGGGGGAGGCCCGGCTGTACGCCTGCGGGATCACCCCCTACGACGCGACCCACCTGGGCCACGCCTTCACCTACGTCTCCATCGATGTGCTGCACCGGGTGTGGCTCGACGCCGGCCTGAGTGTCCAGTTCGCCCAGAACGTGACCGACGTGGACGATCCCCTGCTGGAGCGTGCCACCGCCACCGGGGTGAACTGGCAGGCGCTCGCCGCCGGCCAGATCGACCTCTTTCGCGACGACATGGTGGCGCTGAGGGTCCTGCCCCCCCAGCGCCTCGTCGGGGTGGTCGAAGCCCTCGACACCGTCGTCGACCTGATCGAGGTGCTGCGTCAACAGCAGGCGGTCTACCAGTTGGCCGACCCGGCCTACCCGGACTGGTACTTCTCCGTGACCCGGGCTTCGAATCTGCTGGAGGGCACCGGGCTTTCGGTGGCCGAAGCCGAGCAGGTGTTCGCCGAGCGGGGCGGCGACCCGGGCCGACCGGGCAAGCGGCATCAACTCGATCCGTTGGTGTGGCGTCAGGCCCGACCGGATGAGCCCTCGTGGGAATCCGGTTTGGGACGGGGGCGGCCCGGCTGGCATATCGAGTGCAGTGCCATTGCGCTGCAGGCACTCGGGGAGGATTTCGACGTCCAGGCCGGCGGGCGCGATCTCATCTTCCCGCATCACCCGATGTCCGCGGCAGGCGCCCGGGTGGCGACCGGTCACCGGTTCGCGAAGGTCTTTCTGCACACCGGGATGGTGGGGCTGAACGGCGAGAAGATGAGCAAGTCGCTCGGCAACCTGGTGTTCGTCAGCCGCCTGGTGGCCGATGGCGTCGATCCGATGGCGATTCGCCTGGTGCTGCTCGCCCACCATTACCGCACCGATTGGCAGTACACCGCCTCCGAGCTCTCGGCGGCACAGGCCCGGCTGGCAGCCTGGCGAGCGGCGTTCAGCGCACCCGCCGGCGCTCCCGGCGAACCCGTCGTGGCGGCGTTGCGGGCAGCCCTGCGCGCCGACCTGGATTCGCCTTCCGCGCTGGCGATCATCGACGAATGGGCCCTCAGCGGGGGCGCCGACCCGGTGGCGCCTTCCCTGGTGGCCAGCGCGGCCGACGCCCTGCTGGGGATCGCTGCCCCGAGCGCTGCGGTGGCGAGCCGCTAGACTGCCGCGGTGAGCAAATCCTTCGAAGACCTCTTCGCCGAGTTGCGCCACCGCGCCGCGACCCGCCCTGAGGGCTCCGGCACCGTCCGGGCTCTGGACGCCGGAGTTCATGCCATCGGCAAGAAGGTCGTCGAGGAGGCCGCCGAGGTCTGGATGGCTGCGGAGCATCAGTCCAAGGACGAGGCCGCCGAGGAGATCAGCCAACTGCTCTACCACCTCCAGGTTCTGATGATCGCGTTGGGGCTCGACCTCGACGACGTCTACGAGTACCTCTGACCGGCGTTCCTCGCCGAGACCACGAATCACCGACGAAACGGGACCTGACGTGCTGAAGATTGCCGTGCCCAACAAGGGGTCGCTGGCCGAATCCGCCACCGTGATGTTGCGCGAGGCGGGCTATCGCCAGCGCACCGACCCCAAGGATCTGGTGCTGGTCGACGAGGCCAGTGGGGTGGAGTTCTACTACCTGCGACCACGCGATATCGCCGTCTACGTGGGCGAAGGGACCCTCGACCTCGGCATCACCGGACGGGACATGCTGCTGGACTCAGGCGCGGCGGCGACCGAAGTCCTTGCCCTTGGATTCGGTGGCACCCGGTTCCGGTTCGCCGCGCCGGGAGGATCTGCCATGGAGGTGGCTGATCTCGCGGGCAAGCGCATCGCGACCTCCTACCCGGGCCTGGTGCGGGCGTACCTGTCGGAGGCGGGCGTCGCGGCCCGCCTGATCAAGTTGGACGGTGCCGTGGAAAGCTCCGTTCGTCTCGGAGTTGCCGATGTCATCGCCGACGTGGTCGAGACTGGAACCACCCTCAAGCGTGCGGGGCTTGAGCTCTTCGGTGAGGCCATCATGACCTCGGAGGCGATCCTCATCCAGCGCAGCGGGCAGGAGCCTCCGGCCGAACTGCCCCTGCTGCTGCGGCGGCTGGGCGGTGTGATGACCGCCCGGAACTTCCTGATGGTCGACTACAACGTGCCGCAGCGCCTGCTCGATACCGCCTGCGCGATCACGCCCGGGGTGGACTCCCCGACGGTGTCCCCGCTGGCCAAGCCGGGCTGGGTGGCGGTGCGCGCCATGATCCCGAGCCGGGAGGCTCAGCGCATCATGGACGAACTGTGGGATGCCGGCGCCGAGGGCATCCTGGTGACGTCGATCCACGCCTGCCGGTTGTAGCGGTGCCGCAGGTACTGCGACCCCGAACGGTCCTGATCACCGGGATCGTCCTGTCGGCGGTCCTGGTGGCTGCCTCGGCGCTGGGGTGGATGCTGCTGCCCGCCGAGATCCGGGTGCTTTTCACGGTCCCCCAACTGCTGACCCTCGGCCTGTTCGTCCTGGTGATGATCGCGATCATGATCGCTGTCGGGCTCAGTACCGTCCGCATCGAGCCCGATGGACTCAGAATCCGCAACGGGGTGCGTAGCCACTGGATCACGTGGGCCGAGGTTCGCGGGATCCGCTTCTCTCCTCACGACGCCTGGGCCTTCGTCCAACTCGACGGCGATCCGGACACCCGGCCGTTGCTGGCCGTCCAACGCTCGGACGGCCCCCGCGCCGACCGGGCGGTGGCAGCCCTGCGTGCCGCCTGGCGGGACGCCTGTCCCGATCCCCCGGTGGGGGAGCGGGCGTGACGGCGCTCGGCCGACCGAATGCGGGCTTCGCCGGCGACCGCGGGGAGCCGGACGCTGTCGTCCGGGCGCTGATCGCGGCGGCCTCCGATGTCACCGGGTACGCCCGTGCGGTCGCCGCGCTGTGCGGCAGCAGGCTGTTGCTGCCGATCGCCGAGGACCCCGAAGCGCACCTCTCGGCCGTCATGGTGCAATCAGGGTCAGGGGAGTCGGGACTTCCGGTCTTCACCGGGCTGGACTCGCTGCGTGCCTGGAACCCCACGGCCCGCCCCGTTCCGTGCACCCTTGATGACGTCGCGGCGACGGCGGTCGAAACCGGGTGCACGGCGATCCTGATCGATGTCGCGGGACCGATCGGTCTGGTCATCGACGCTGGCCTGATCGCCGAACTGGCGGCGGGGCGGCGACTGGTCGAACTCGACGACGGCGGTTTCGGCTGGTTGTTCCGTCGCGATGACCCGCCGAGCCACCAGCACCCCGGCGGCGGTGAGGTGTCGGCGCCTGTGCTCGCCTGATAGACTCCCGGGGATCGGTCAGCCGAGGCTGGCTTCCCAAGTGGAGTCCTGAACTCCCACCTGCACGCTGCTGGCGTCGTGGGTCGGTCCCCGTCCGGGTGTTCCCCGGTCGTGTGTTCAGGGTCTCCGCCTGCGCGGAGGCCCTTTTCGGTTGGACGGTCCACCCAGCGATTCCTTTGGAGGACACATCAGCACCGAACCGCGTATCAACGACCGCATCCATGTCAATGAGGTGCGTCTGGTCGGCCCTGCCGGTGAGCAGGTCGGCATCGTGCGCATCGAGGACGCCCTGCGGCTGGCGCGGGAGGCCGATCTCGACCTGGTCGAGGTGGCCCCGATGGCCCGACCCCCGGTCGCCAAGCTCATGGACTACGGCAAGTTCAAGTACGAGGCCGCCCAGAAGGCGCGCGAGTCGCGCCGCAACCAGACCAACACGGTCATCAAGGAAATGAAGCTTCGGCCCAAGATCGACAGCCACGACTACGAGACCAAGAAGGGTCACGTCGTGCGCTTCCTCAAGGCCGGCGACAAGGTCAAGATCACCATCATGTTCCGCGGCCGCGAGCAGAGCCGTCCCGAACTGGGCTTCAACCTGCTGAAGAAGCTCGCTGACGACGTCGTTGAGGACGGCTTCATCGAGTCGGCTCCCAAGCAGGACGGGCGCAACATGCTGATGGTGCTGTCCCCGACCCGCAAGAAGACCGAGGCCCGCGTCGAGGTGGAGGCCGCCAAGGCGGCTCGCGCCGCCGAACGCGCGGAGAACGCCGAGGCCGAGCGCAGGCAGCAGGAAGAGCTCAGGGCGGCCCATGAGGCCAAACCGGAGACCAAGAAGAAGCGGGGTCCGGCGGACAACATGGACCCCGACATCGATCTGTAGTACCAGGAGAAAGTGACACCATGCCCAAGATGAAGACCCATTCCGGGGCCAAGAAGCGCTTCCGCGTGACCGGCACCGGCAAGGTGATGCACCGCCAGGCCGGCAAGATGCACCTGAACGAGCACAAGTCGAGCAGCCGCACCCGTCGTCTGGATGGCGACAAGGTCGTGGCCAAGGGCGACGCAAAGAAGGCCCGTCGTCTCCTCGGCAGCTACAAGGCCAACTGAATCCCTGACCGTCCGCGCCCACGGGCGCAGGGATCGTGGCGATCCCATCACCAGCAAGGAGTACCCACATGGCACGCGTGAAGCGTTCTGTGAACGCGCAGAAGAAGCGTCGCGAAGTCCTCGAGCAAGCTTCCGGCTACCGGGGCCAGCGCTCGCGGCTGTACCGCAAGGCCAAGGAGCAGTTGCTCCATTCCCAGACCTACGCCTACCGCGACCGCCGGGCCCGCAAGGGCGACTTCCGCGCGCTGTGGATCCAGCGGATCAACGCGGCCGCCCGTGAGCAGGGGATGACCTACAATCGCTTCATCAATGGCCTGAAGGTTGCCGGCGTCGAGGTGGATCGCAAGATCATGGCCGACTTGGCGGTCAATGACCCGAAGGCGTTCACCGCGCTGGTCGACATCGCCAAGGCCAATCAGCCCAAGGCCGTTTGATCCTCAGCCTCACCGCCAGCGCGGTCCCGGATGCCGGGGCCGCGCTGGTGGCATGCTCGATGTGGGCAGTGACGAGCGTCGCCGTCCACCACCATCCGCCCGATCCCGGATCGGAATCCCTGGACAAAGGAGTGCGCCGATGACCGCCGCGCCCATTGAACTTCTGCAGCCATCGCAGGCCGTCCTGCGCGCCGCCCGGGCGCTGCAGCGGCGCTCCGGCCGCCAGCAGACCGGGCTGTTCCTGGTGGAGGGCCGCCAGGCAGTCCGCGAGGCGTTGAAGCTGCCCGGGGTCGTCCAGGAGGTCTACTTCCGTTGGGACGCCGCCCTCGCCAACGAGGACCTGCTGGCCGCCGCCAAGGCCGCCGGTGCCGCGTACTACGGGGTCAGCGAGCAGAACCTGGCGACCATCACCGACACCGTGACGCCGCAGGGGGTCGTGGCGGTCGCCACGTACGTCGACGTCCCCTTGACCAGCGTGCTGGGTAAGAAGCAGGACAAGGCGTCGAAGGTCAAGAAGAAGCATCGCCGCAAGGACGTCTCCCTGGTCGTGATCTGTGCTCAGGTCCGCGATCCGGGGAACGCCGGGACCGTGATCCGCTGCGCGGATGCCTTCGGAGCCGACGCGGTGATCCTCAGTTCGGATTCGGTCGAGGTGTACAACCCCAAGACGGTCCGGGCCAGCGTGGGCAGCCTCTTCCACCTCCCGATCGTGGTGGGCGTCGACTTGGCCGAGGCCATCACCGCCTGCCGCAAGGCCGGCATGCAGGTCTTCGCCACCGACGGCGCCGCGGGCACCGACCTGACCGATCTCGACGAGGATCTTCAGAAGCCCACCGCCTGGGTGATGGGCAACGAGTCGTGGGGGCTGCCGGTGGAACACCTGGCCCTGGCGGATCGGACGGTTGCCGTCCCCATCTATGGGCAGGCCGAGAGCTTGAACCTGGCCACCGCGGCGGCGGTCTGTCTCTACGCCAGCGCCAGCGCAGCGGGCGTCCAACTAGCTTCGGCGAACTACGAAGGGAACACCATGGGCCTCAGCCCGGAAGCCATCGAGCAACTCGTCATCGAGGCCACTGCCGCCTTTGCGGCCGCGGCCTCGACCGCGGAGCTGAAGGCCGCTCGGTTGGCCCATCTGGGGGAGCGGTCACCACTGGCGCTGGCCAACCGTGAGATCGGTTCGCTGCCGGGTCCGGAACGCAAGCAGGCCGGACAGCTGCTCGGCGCCGCCCGGGGCCGCGCCACCCAGGCGTTCGCCGCGCGGGAGGAGGCCGTTGAGGCCGAGGAGTTGGAACGCATCCTCACCGACGAGCGGGTGGACGTGACCTTGCCCGTCGAACTGGGTCCGCCCGGGGCTCCCCACCCCATCACCGCGCTGATGGACCAGTTGGGAGACATCTTCGTCGCCATGGGATGGGAGATCGCCGAAGGGCCCGAGGCCGAGGGGGAGTGGCTCAACTTCGATGCTCTCAATATCGGCCCCGACCATCCCGCGCGGGGCACCTCCGACACGTTGTTCGTGGACCCGCTCGAGCACCACATCGTGATGCGCACGCACACCTCGCCGGTCCAGATCCGCTCCCTGCTGGAGCGTGAGCTGCCGGTCTACGTGGTCTGCCCCGGCAAGGTCTATCGTGCCGACGAGTTCGACGCCACCCACGTCCCGGTGTTCCACCAGATCGAGGGATTGTGCGTTGACAAGGGGATTTCCTTGGCGCACTTGCGTGGAACCCTGGATCATCTGGCTCAGGCGATGTTCGGTGAGGGCATCCGCACCCGGATGCGGCCGCACTACTTCCCGTTCACCGAACCGTCGGCCGAGGTCGATTTGGAGTGTTTCGTCTGCCAGGGCGAATCGGTGGGCAACCCCGACGCGGCCTGCCGCACGTGCAAGTCCCAGGGCTGGATCGAATGGGGAGGCTGCGGCGTCGTGAACCCGCGCGTGCTGGCCGCCTGCGGCATCGACACCGACGTCTACTCCGGGTTCGCGTTCGGGATGGGAATCGAGCGGACGCTGATGTTCCGCAACAACGCCGCTGACATGCGGGACATGGTGGAGGGCGACGTGCGGTTCAGCCGGTCGTTGAAGGGGGTTGCGCGATGAAGGCGCCACTGGGATGGCTGGCCGAGCACGTGGCGCTGCCGGAGGGCATCACCGGGCGCGAACTCGGTGAGGTGCTGATCCGGGCCGGGCTCGAGGTCGAGACAGTGGAGAGCGTCGGAACCGAGATCGACGGACCGGTCGTGGTCGGACGCGTCCTCGCCACGGTGGACGAGCCGCAGAAGAACGGCAAGGTGATTCGGTGGGTCCAGGTGGACGTGGGGTCTGCGCACAACGAACCTCACCCCGCCCACCCCGGGGGCTGTCGCAGCGTGGTCTGTGGGGCGCACAACTTCGAGGTCGGGGACCTCGTCGTGGTGGCCCTGCCGGGCAGCACACTGGCCGGCGGGTTCACGATCGCGGCCCGCAAGACCTACGGCCACGTCTCGGACGGCATGATCTGCGCCGAGGACGAGCTGGGGATCGGCCACGATCACACCGGCATCATCGTGCTGCCGCCGGTGATCGAGGGCATCGCCTTGAGCCCCGGCGATGACCCGTCCGCGGCGCTCTTGCTGCGCGACGATGTGCTCGACATCGACGTGTCTCCCGACATCGGCTACTGCCTGAGCATTCGGGGGCTGGCGCGCGAAGCGGGGCAGAACCTCGGCGTGGCCTTCACCGACGTCATCGACCGCCCGACCCCGGCTGCGGTATCCGACGGCTATCCGGTGGTGTTGGCGGACGCGGCCTGTCCCCTGTTCGTGGCGCTCGGCGTGACGGGGATCGATCCATCGAAACCCACCCCGCGATGGATGGCGCGCCGCCTGGTGATGGCTGGGATGCGATCGATCTCGCTCGCCGTCGACATCACCAACTACGTGATGCTCGAAACCGGGCAGCCGTTGCACGCTTACGACGCCGCCCTCCTGGCCGGCCCGATCGTGGTCCGCAAGGCGACTGCCGGTGAACAGTTGGTCACCCTGGATTCGGTGACCCGAAGCCTCGACGTCGACGACCTGCTGATCACCGACGATTCCGGCCCCATCGGGCTGGCCGGCGTCATGGGCGGCGAAAGCACCGAACTGCGCGAGGACACCACGTCGGTGGTCATCGAGGCCGCTCACTTCGACCCGACCACCATCTCCCGGACGCTGCGCCGCCACAACCTTCCCTCGGAGGCCTCCAAGCGCTTCCACCGGGGTGTTGATCCGAACGCCGCCTACAGCGCCGCACACCTGGCAGCCCAGCTGCTGGTGGAGTTGGCCGGAGGCGCATTGTCCAGGGACGAGACGGTGGCGGGGTCCCTTCCCGCCATGCCGGTGCAGCTGATCGACGCCGACCTTCCCTCACGGGTACTCGGGGTCGAGGTGGGGTCCGAGGCGGTGGCCGCCATCCTGCGGGCCAGCGGCGTCGCCGTCGCGGAAACCGCGGCCGGGCTGGAACTCCTGCCGCCCACCTGGCGTCCCGACCTGGTCGATCCCTACGACTACGTGGAGGAGGTCGGCCGCAAGCTCGGTTTCGAAGCCATCCCTTCGGTTGTCCCGGCCGCCCCGGTCGGACGCGGCTTCACCCCAGGTCAGCGCGGCCGTCGGGCCATCAATGCCGCGCTCGCGGCGTCAGGCTTCGTCGAGGTGTTGACCTTCCCGTTCGGCTCGGCCGAGGACCTGGACCGGATGGGCGTGTCGGTGGCCGATGAGCGCCGCCGACTCGTCCGGCTGGCCAACCCGCTGGCGGAAACCCAGCCGTACCTTCGTACCACGATCCTGCCCGGCCTGTTCGCCGCCGTCGCCCGCAACACCTCGCGGGGAAACGATGATCTGGCCCTGTTCGAAGCCGGCCGCGTCTTCTTCACCGGTTCAGGGGGGGCTGCCCCGATTCCCGCGGTCAGTGGTCGTCCGGGCGCCGAGGAACTCGCGGCGATCGAGGTGGCGCTACCCGTCCAACCGCGGCATCTGGCGGCCGTCCTGTGTGGGCAGTGGCGCCGTCCGGGCTGGCAGGGAGCCGGTCAGCCGGCCGGCTGGCAACAAGCCCTCGCCTTTGCCGACGTCGTCGCCGCGACGGTTGGTGCCGCGCTGACGCGGACGTCGACGGACGTGGCTCCCTGGCATCCCGGACGCTGCGCCGAACTCACGCTGGGAGCCGACGTGATCGGCCATGCGGGCGAACTGCACCCCCGGGTCTGCAAGGCGTTCGGCCTCCCTCCCCGCACGGCGGCGGTGGAGCTCGACCTGGATCACCTGCTGCGGCTCGCCCCGCAGCGCGGCTCCATCGTGAGTGTTTCGGGGCATCCCGTGGCCAAGGAGGACGTCGCCCTGGTGGTGTCCCAGGAGGTGCCCGCCGGAGTCGTGGAGCAGGCTTTGCGGGACGGGGCCGGGGAACTGCTGGAATCGGTGACACTGTTCGACGTCTTCACCGGCGGGCAGGTGCCGGCGGGCCAGAAGTCGGTCGCCTTCGCGCTGCGCTTCCGCGCCTCCGACAGGACGCTGACCGACGCCGACACCGCGGCCGCTCGGGACGCTGCGATCGCCGAAGCGGCCAGGGTCACCGGCGCTGCCCTGCGGGCCTTCTGACCCTGCGCGAGCTCAGGCCAGGTCGAGACCGGCCACCGCGCCGATGACGGTGATCGCCGGCGCGGTGATTCCGGCCTCGGCTGCCAGTTGTGCAAGCGTGCTGACCGTCCCGCGGACGACGCCCATGTCGGGGCTGGCGGCCTTGTGGATGATCGCTGCGGGCGTGGACGCATCCATGCCGCGGGATACGAGTCCGGCGCACACCTCGGGCAGCGTCTTGACACCCATCAGGACCACCAGCGTCGTGGCGTTGGTGGCCAATGCCTCCCAGTTGAGGGTGGAGCGCGGCGACTCGGGACCGACATGGGCGGACACCACGGTGAACCCCTGGCTCAGGCCGCGATGGGTGACGGGAATACCGGCCAATCCGGGCGCGGAGGTCGCCGAGGTCACCCCCGGGATGATCTGGACGGGGATACCCGCTGCGTTGCACGCCTCCCACTCCTCACCGCCCCGGCCGAAGACGAACACGTCTCCGCCCTTGAAACGCACGACCCGTTTGCCGGCGCGGGCGTGTTCGATGAGGAGTCGGTTGATGTCCTCCTGCGGCGTGAACTCACCGCGTGGCAGCTTCCCGACATCCACCAGTTCCGCCCCGGGCCGGGCCAGTTGGAGGCTCTCGTACGGTGCCAGGTGGTCGTAGAGCACCACGTCCGCCTCGGCGAGGCAGTCCGCTCCGGCCAGGGTCAGCAGTCCAGGGTCTCCGGGGCCCCCTCCGACCAGGCTGACCATCCCCTTCGCCGCCTTGGGTGGGGTGACGGGAACCGGACGCGGCTCGGGCCGCACCCGGGCGGCGGCCTCCGCAGCCTGCGGCAGGACCGCCTCGATCCCCGTCAGGGCCTCGTCATCGTGGGCGGCCGAGAGGAACCAGGCTTCGAAGGCGGACGGTGGCAGGGCCACCCCGCCCTCCAACATGGCGTGGAAGAAGGCCTGGTAACGCCGCGGGTCCTGGGCTTGGGCCTGGGCGTAGTTGCGGACGGGTTCCGCCGCCGGCGCCTCGCCCCAGAACACCGAGAACAGCGATCCGGCGTGTTGGACGCGGTGGGGAACCCCGGCGGCCTCGAGCGCGGCGCCCACCGACGTCGAGAGCCGGGCCGCGGCCGCGTCGACCGAAGCGTAGACCGCGTCGTCGGCCAGGGTCAGGGTGGCGATCCCCGCAGCGGTGGCGAGCGGATTCCCCGACAACGTCCCGGCCTGGTAGACCGGACCCAGCGGTGCGAGCAGGTCCATGACCGCCGCCGGCCCGCCGAGGGCTGCGAGCGGCATGCCGCCGCCGACCACCTTCCCGAACGTGAACAGATCGGGGTCGAGTTCCGCGGCGGTGTTCTCCAGCCCCCACCACCCCGCTGGGCCAACCCGGAACCCGGTCAGCACCTCATCGAAGATCAAGAGAGCGCCATGCTTGGCAGTGATCTGACGAAGGGCCGCATTGAAGCCGGGGGCGGGGGGGACCACGCCCATGTTCGCGGCCGCCGGCTCGGTGATCACCGCGGCAATGCGGTCACCGTGCCGGTCGAAGGCGGCAGCCAGGGCAGTGGTGTCGTTGTAGGGCAGCACCAGGGTCTGCGCTGCCGCTGCGGCCGTCACGCCGGCCGAACCCGGCTGCCCCGCGGTGGCCAGTCCAGAACCTGCCGCGGCCAACAGCCCGTCCGAGTGCCCGTGGTAACAGCCGGCGAACTTCACGATCAGTGGCCGCTGCGTGGCACCGCGCGCGAGCCGGATCGCCGTCATGGTGGCTTCCGTCCCGGTGGAGACGAAGCGCACCTTCTCAGCGGCGGGCACCCTGGTTCGAATCAGCTCGGCGAGTTCCACCTCGGCGAGTGTGGGCGCGCCGAACGAGAGTCCCCGGGCAGCGGCGGCCTGCACCGCTGCCACCACGTCGGGGTGGGCATGTCCCAGCAGCGCCGGACCCCAGGAGCCGACCAGGTCGAGGTAGGCGCGCCCGTCGGTGTCGAAGACCCGCGGGCCGGCAGCGGAAGCGATGAACACCGGCGTGCCACCCACCGAACCGAAGGCCCGTACCGGTGAGGACACCCCACCCGGGATGACCTCACAGGCCCGTTCGAACTGCTCCCGCATGCTCATGCCTGCCACCTGCCGGCCAGTTCGAGGGCGGCGTAGGTGAGGATCACGTCGGCACCGGCGCGGGCGATCGCCGTCACGGATTCGGCCAAGGCCTCCGGGCCGTCCAGCCAGCCGCGCTGGGCCGCGGCGGCGATCATCGCGTACTCGCCGGACACCTGGTAGGCCGCGACCGGAACCGACGACTGGGCGGCGACGTCGGCCAGCACGTCGAGGTAGTAACCCGCGGGCTTCACCATCACCAGATCGGCGCCCTGGGCCTCGTCCAACCGGGCCTCCAGTGCGCCTTCGCGGCGGTTCGCCGGATCCTGTTGATAGCTTCGTCGGTCGCCTTGCAGCGAGGAGGCGACGGCCTCCCGGAATGGTCCGTAGAAGGCGGAGGCGTACTTCACGGCGTAGGCAAGGATGGCCACGTCGGTGAACCCGGCACCGTCCAGCCCGTTCCGGATCGCGGCGACCTGACCGTCCATCATGCCGGAGGGGGAGACGACGTCGGCTCCGGCAGTTGCCTGGACGATCGCCTGCTCGACGTAGAGCCCGACGGTGGCATCGTTGTCGACGCGTCCAGCGGCATCGAGGACGCCACAATGCCCGTGGTCGGTGTACTCGTCCAGGCAGGTGTCGGCCATCACCACCAACCGGTCTCCGGCCTCCCGGCGAGCCACGGACAGCGCCCGATTGAGGATCCCGTCGGGCCGCAGCGCGTGCGAGCCGGTCGCGTCCTTGTCGTCCTCGCGCGGCACCCCGAAAAGCATCACGCCCCCGATCCCGGCGGCGGTCGCCGTGGCCATCAGGGACGGGAGCGAGTCGATGCTGTGGCGTTCGACGCCGGGCATGCTGCTGATCGCGACCGGCGAAGAGATCCCGTCCTGGACGAAGACCGGCAGCACGAGTTGCGCGGGATGGACTCGGGTTTCGGCCACCATTCGACGCATGGCCGGGGTGGTGCGGAGTCGCCGTGGGCGACGGATCATGGAACTCAACGAAAGCCTCCTGCTCGAGCAGGAGCAGGCTAGCCCACCGCCACCGTCAGCGCGGTCACCAGGTCACTCGTGGCTGCGGTCCGGGCGATCACCACGGTCCGGAAGCCCGCTCGGGTGGCAGCCTGAGCGCTGGGGTGTCCGATGGCCACGACGGGGACGCCGGTCCCCAGCAGGCTGGCGGCGGCCTGAGCGACGGAGCCCGATGTCACGACCAGTGCGTCGTAGTCGCCGCGGCGCCAGGCACCCACGAGGGTGGCCGGGAGGGCCGCGACCGGGGAGGTGCGATAGACCCCAACACAGTCCACTTCCCACCCCCGGTCGCGCAACAGGCGCGGCAGGGCCTGGGCGGAGTCGATCGCACCGGGGACGGCCACCCGTCCGGGGCCGGGGGGCCAGTTGGCCGCGAGGGCGCTACCGCCGATCCCTTCCGAGGGCAGCAGGTCAACCCGGGCTCCCGAGGCCAGCACAGCCGCCGCCGTGGCCCGTCCGACGGCGGCGACCTTCAACCCGGGGCCGATCATCGTATAGAGCGGATGCGACAGCCTGGCCAGGGCCTCCACGGTGAACGCTGAGGTGAGCGCCAGCCACTGGTAGTAGCCGGCGGAAAGGTCCCCCGCGAGGTCGTGCAGCGCCGGGCTGGGGACGGGCACGCGGGTGATCAGCCCGACCTCGTCGACAATGGCGCCGAACTCGCGCAGCCCTTGGGCCATGCCTTGACCCGTGCGCTGAGGGATCAGCAACCGTCGCCCCAGCAGCACTCGTGACCCGTCCACGCCGTCGATCCTGCCCCACGGCCGACCGATGCAGGAACTCCGATCACGAGGTGAGAGACTGGATTCATGCGAAATGTTCGCGACATCGAATGCTTTCTGACCGATATGGACGGGGTTCTCGTCCACGAGGAGGTGCCCCTCCCGGGGGCTGCCGAGCTGATCGACCGCTGGGTCACGACCTCGCGGCGGTTCCTCGTCCTCACCAACAACTCCACCTTCACCCCACGCGACCTCGCGGCCCGGCTTGCGCGCTCGGGCCTGCCGATCCCGGAGGAGAACATCTGGACCTCGGCGCTGGCGACGGGCGCTTTCCTGAAGAGCCAGCCGGGCAACAAGACGGCCTTCGTGATCGGCGAAGCGGGGCTCACCACCGCGTTGCACGAGGCTGGCTTCGTGCTGACCGATGTCGACCCCGACTTCGTGGTCCTGGGCGAAACCCGCAACTACTCCTTCGAGGCCATCACCAAAGCGATCCGGCTGATCAGTGACGGCGCGCGCTATATCGTGACGAATCCGGACGCCACCGGACCCTCCAAAGACGGCATCCTGCCGGCGACCGGTGCGGTCGCGGCGATGATCACCGCAGCCACCAACCGAGTCCCGTACGTGATCGGCAAGCCCAATCCGATGATGTTCCGCTCCGCCATGAATCGGATCGAGGCGCACTCCGAGACCACCGCCATGATCGGCGACCGGATGGACACCGACATCGTGGCGGGCATGGAGGCGGGGTTGCTCACGGTGCTGGTGCTGACAGGCGTCACCACGGCCGCCGACATCGAGACCTTCCCGTTCCGCCCGGACATCGTGCTCCCGGGGGTGGACGCGCTCGCTGCCATGATCTGACACCGGGGAGGAACCCGCCCCGGCGGTTGGAATATTCATTCCTGATACGGCATAGTCATTCTCGTGACCTACTCCATTGCCGTCGCGGGTGCCACCGGGTACGCCGGAGGCGAACTGCTGCGCCTGCTGCTCGGCCATCCCGACGTCGAGATCGGCGCGTTGACCGCCAAGGCCAGCGCGGGCACTCGCTTACTCCAGCACCACCAGCACCTCACTCCCCTGGCGGACCGTACCGTCATCGACACCACGCCCGAGAACCTCGCGGGACATGACGTGGTCTTCCTGGCGTTGCCTCACGGCGCCTCCGCCGAGATTGCCGCCCAGTTGGGTCCCGACGTCCTGGTGATCGACGCCGGCGCGGATCATCGCTTGACAGACCCCGCGGCCTGGAAGGCTTTCTACGGCACCGAGCATGCTGGGAGTTGGCCGTACGGTCTCCCGGAACTGCCCGGCCAGCGGGATCTCCTGCGGATCACCAAGCGCGTCGCGGTGCCCGGCTGCTACCCCACGACGATCACCCTGGCCCTGCTGCCGGCGCTCACCGGGGGCCTGATCACGGGCACCGACGTCGTCACGGTCGCCGCCAGTGGTCCGTCCGGTGCCGGGAAATCGCTCAAGGTCAATCTCTTGGGTGCGGAACTAATGGGTTCGGCGAGCGCCTATGGCGTCGGTGGGGGACACCGGCACCTGCCCGAACTCCTGCAGAACTTCCGCCTGCTCGGCGCGGTCCATCCCAGCGTGTCCTTCACTCCGGTGCTGGTGCCGATGTCACGGGGGATCCTGGCCACCTGCACGGCACCCCTCGTGGCCTCAGTGCCGATCGAGGTGGTCCGTGCCACCTACGCCGCGGCCTACGAGGACGAGCCGTTCATCACGCTGCTTCCCGAGGGTCTGTGGCCCCAGACGCAGTCGATCGTGGGATCGAACGGGGTCCACCTCCAGGTGGCCGTGGATGAGGCCGTCGGACGGCTGGTTGTGGTGGCCGCTCTCGACAACCTCGCCAAGGGCACCGCCGGGGGCGCGATCCAGTCGATGAACCTGGCCCTCGGGCTCGCCGAAACCACCGGCCTCACCACGATCGGAGTCGCACCATGAGTGTCACAGCAGCCAAGGGCTTCTCGGCCGCCGGCGTCATCGCCGGCATCAAGGCCTCCGGGAAGCCCGACCTCGCCCTGGTCGTCAATGAGGGGCCCGAGGCTCATGCGGCCGCCGTCTTCACGTCCAACCGCTTCCAGGCCGCCCCCGTGGTGTGGACGAAGCAGGCTCTGGCGACCTCGCGCCTGGCCGCCGTGGTGCTCAACTCCGGTGGCGCGAACGCCTGTACCGGCTCGGCGGGTTTGGCCGACGCGAAGCAGATGGCTTCGTGGGTGGCAGCCGAGGTGGGCTGCGCTCCCGCGGACGTCGCAGTGTGTTCGACGGGTCTGATCGGCGTCCGGCTGCCCATGCCCGCCGTGCTCAACGGGATCCAACTGGCTGCCCAGGATCTCTCCAGCAGCGGCGGAGATTCCGCAGCCGAGGCGATCATGACCACCGACACCGTCGCCAAGCAGGCCAGCCACACCTCCCCCTCCGGCTGGACCGTGGGAGGAATGGCCAAGGGTGCCGGCATGCTGGCGCCCGCGCTGGCGACGATGCTGGTCGTCCTGACCACCGACGCGGCGGTGAGCGCAGCGACCCTTGATGAAGCCCTGAGGATCGCGACCGGCTTCACCTTCGACCGCACCGACTCCGACGGGTGCATGTCGACCAACGACACGGTGATTCTGATGTCCAGCGGGGCCGCCGGGGCGGCCGATCCTGCAGAGTTCACCGAGGCCCTCACCGGGGTGTGCGCCTCGTTGGCCAAGCAACTGCTGGCTGACGCAGAGGGCGCGTCCCACGACATCGAGGTGCGCGTGGACGGGGCAGCCAGTGAGGCGGACGCCCTGGAAGTGGCCCGCGCCATCGCCCGCAGCAACCTCTTCAAGTGCGCCGTCTTCGGCAATGACCCCAACTGGGGAAGGGTGCTGGCCTCCGCCGGCAGCGTGCAGGCACCTTTCGACCCTGAACACGTCGACGTGGCCTTCAATGGCGTCCCGGTCTTCGTCGATGGCCAGTTGGGCGCTGACCGTTCCCAGGTCGACCTGACCGGTCGCCAGGTTCTGGTTGAGGTCAACCTGCACGCGGGCGGTGAGTCGGCGGCCATCTGGACCAACGACCTCACCTACGGCTACGTCAAGGAGAACGCGGAGTACTCCTCATGAGCGCGGAGGCCCTCACCAAGGCGGCCATCCTGATCGAAGCCCTGCCCTGGCTGGAGCAGTACGTCGGCAAGATCATGGTCATCAAGTACGGCGGCAACGCGATGGTGGACGACCAACTCAAGGCCGCCTTCGCCCAGGACATCGTCTTTCTCCGGCTGGTCGGGGTGAAGCCGGTCGTGGTGCATGGGGGCGGCCCGCAGATCTCAGCGATGTTGCAGCGCCTCGGGATCGAAAGTGAATTCCGAGGGGGACTGCGCGTGACCACCCCCGAGGCCATGGATGTCGTACGGATGGTGCTGATGGGCCAGGTCAACCGCGAGTTGGTGGGCCTGCTGAACGCCCACGGTCCGCTCGCCGTGGGCTTGTCAGGGGAGGATGCCGGCCTGCTCACAGCCGAGCGCAAGGGACTGGAGGTCGACGGCGAGCGAGATCGACCTCGGCCTGGTGGGGGAGGTCACCGAAGTCCGTCCGGAATCTGTCCTCGACTTGATCAGCGCCGGAAGGATTCCTGTCGTCGCCACGGTGGCACCCGACGAGGACGGCCAGGTCCACAACGTCAACGCCGACACCGCCGCTGGGGCGCTGGCTGTGGCGCTGGGGGCCGAGCGCCTGATCGTCCTGACCGATGTCGAGGGTCTCTACGCGGATTGGCCCAACAGCACCGAGATCATTCGCCAGATCACGGCCGATGAGCTGGGCGACCTGCTGCCGACGCTGGCGTCCGGGATGATCCCGAAGATGGAGGCCTGCCTGGAGGCTGTGCGAGGCCGGGGTGCCGAAGGCAACGGTGATCGACGGCAGGGTTGCGCACTCGCTGCTGCTGGAGATCTTCACCGACGAGGGAATCGGCACGATGGTGCTCGGAGGCAAGGCGCTGTCGGAGCTGATCCGGTGAGTATTCAGGCCCTCGGCGGCAGCAATGCCGAGTTCACGGCCCGCTATGGCGGAGTCATGATGAACACCTTTGGCGCCCCGAAGCGAGTCTTCGTGCGAGGCGAGGGTGCCTACCTCTGGGACGCCGACGGCAACCGCTACCTCGACCTGCTGGCCGGGTTGGCGGTCAACGCGCTCGGGCACGCCCACCCCCAGGTCCTGGGCGCGATCTCTGCCCAGCTCTCGACGCTGGGTCACGTGTCCAACTTCTTTGCCACCCCGACCCAGATTGCCCTGGCCGAGCGGTTGGCCACCCTCACGGTGGCCAACCACCCGGACACCCCGGCCCGCGTCTTCTTCACGAATTCCGGCACCGAGGCCAATGAGGCCGGCTTCAAGATCACCCGCCTGACGGGGAGGAAACGCCTGATCGCCATGGAGGGTTCCTTCCATGGGCGCAGCCTGGGGGCGCTCGCGCTCACCTCCAACCCGGCCTATCGGCTGCCGTTCGAGCCGCTGCCCGGGATGGTGGACTTCGTCCCATTCGGAGATCTGGACGCGCTGGCAGCGTCGCTGGACGACACTGTGGCGGCCGTCATCGTGGAACCGATCCAGGGCGAGAACGGGGTGGTCGAGCCACCGTCCGACTTCCTGGCGGGGGTTCGGCGGCTGACTCTTCGCCACGGTGCCCTGCTGTGGGTGGATGAGGTGCAGACCGGAATCGGCCGCTGCGGCGCCTGGCTGGCCTCCGCCGAATCGGGGGTGACGGCCGACATCGTCAGCTTCGCCAAGGGATTGGGCAACGGTTTCCCGATCGGGGCCTGTGTCGCCACCGGTGCGGCTGCCGGGCTCTTGCAGCCCGGCTCGCACGGCACCACCTTCGGCGGCAACCCGGTGGCCGCGGCAGCGGGCCTGGCGGTCCTGGGGATCATCGAGCGGGACGGCCTGCTGGCCCGGGCAACCGAGATGGGCGACCACTTGGCGTCGGCCGTGCTCGCGCTCAACCACCCCCGGATCGTCACCGTCCGCGGACGCGGGTTGCTGCGCGGAATCGTCCTGGCGGATCCGATCGCCCCTGCGGTCGCCGACCGGGCGTTGGCGGCCGGTTTCGTCATCAACGCTCCCCGGCCGGCGGTGTTGCGGATCGCTCCGCCCCTGGTGGTGGAGGAAGGCCAGCTCGACAGCTTCGTGGCGCGGCTCCCGGCCTTCCTGGAAGGTGCGGTGTGAACGAGTCCCGCAGTCCGGTGACGAAGTCCGCCCGGCAGGCACGGGTGGCGGAATTCATTGAGCGGGACTCGATCGGCTCCCAAACCGAACTGGCGCAGCGCCTGGCCGACGAGGGAGTCGTGGTGACCCAGGGAACCCTGAGCAAGGATCTCCTGGAACTCGGCGCGGTCCGGGTTCGCGGCGCCGACGGCCAATTCCGCTACGCACTGCTGGCCAGGGAGCCGAACGGCGGCTCCGGCGGCCCCGCCTTGAGTCGGCTCACCCGGCTCTGCGGCGAGTTGCTGCTCACCGCGGAGGGTTCGGCGAACCTGACGGTGCTGCGCACCCCACCGGGAGCCGCCCAGTTCTTCGCCTCGGCGATTGACAAGGTCGCCTGGGAAGCCATCCTCGGTACGATCGCGGGCGACGACACCGTCGTCATCATCACGCGCGACCCGGCGGGCGGGTCCGCCATGGCTGAGACCCTGCTCGGCCTTCACAGCAGTTGAATCGCGCGACGCGCAACGGGAGGCGGACGGATGGAATCACCGGTGGCTGAGGGTCGACTGTGGGGTGGACGGTTCACCGGCGGCCCGGCGGAGGCGATGTTCGCACTGAGCAAGTCCACTCAGTTCGACTGGCGACTGGCTCGGCACGATCTCGCCGGCTCCCGCGCCCATGCCCGGGCCCTTCACGCCGCCGGACTGTTGACCGACCCTGAACTCGCAGCCATGCTCGCTGGGCTGGACGCGCTTGAGGCTGACGTCGCCTCCGGAGCCTTCCTCCCCGCGCTCGCTGACGAGGATGTCCACGGTGCCCTCGAGCGGGGGCTGATCGAACGCGTCGGTGCGGACTTGGGCGGCCGGCTGCGGGCCGGGCGCTCCCGCAACGACCAGATCGCGACCCTGATCCGGCTCTATCTACGGGAAGCGAACCGGGACCTGGCGGCCGACGTGCGCCAGGTCGTGTCGGCGCTGGCCGGTCAGGCCGAGGCTCATCTGGGCGCGGTCATGCCCGGCCGGACCCATCTTCAGCACGCCCAACCGGTGCTGCTGAGCCATCATCTGCTGGCCCATGCGTGGCCGTTGATGAGAGACCTGCAGCGGCTTGCGGACCTGGACCGACGGTTGGCGATCAGCCCGTATGGCTCCAGTGCTTTGGCCGGCACCTCACTGGGGCTCGACCCCGAGGCGGTCGCCAGGGATCTGGGCTTCAGCGGGAGCGTTCCCAACTCCATCGACGGGACGGCCGCGCGCGACCTGGTGGCAGAAGAGGCGTACGTGCTGGCCCAGATCGGGGTGGATGTCTCACGGCTGAGCGAGGACGTCATCGTGTGGTGCACCCACGAGTTCGGGTTCGCGAAGCTGGACGATGCCTGGTCGACCGGAAGTTCGATCATGCCGCAGAAGAAGAATCCCGACGTCGCTGAACTGGCCAGGGGCAAAGCCGGCCGTCTGATCGGCAACCTCGCCGGGCTGCTGGCCACCCTGAAGGGGCTTCCCCTCGCCTATAACCGGGATCTCCAGGAGGACAAGGAGCCCATCTTCGACGGCCTCGACCAGTTGCGGCTGCTGCTCCCCGCCGTCGCCGGGATGGTGGGCACCCTTCGGTTCGACACCGAGCGGATGGCCTCGCTGGCTCCGCAGGGGTTCTCGTTGGCCACCGACGTGGCCGACTGGCTGGTGCGTCGTCGGGTGCCCTTCGCCCTCGCCCACGAGATAGCCGGAGCGGCCGTTCGCTACTGCGAAACGCACGGACTCGAGCTGTCAGACCTCAACGATGCACAGTTGGCCACAATTTCGCCCCACCTCGACGGTGCCGTGCGCCAGGTTCTGAGCGTGGAGGGGTCGGTGGCGGCCCGCAGCGCACGCGGGGGAACGGCTCCGGCCGCGGTGCGCGCCCAGTTGGGTGAACTCCGCGACGCCTTGGGCGCCTGAGTCGCCGTCCTTACGGATCGAGCGGTATCCAGCGTCCCTTGCAGCGCCGCAGCACTGCAAGGTCCTGGCAGTCGGCGACCCGCGCAACGGCAGCCTCCAGCTCCCGTCCCACCCGCCAGGCGGCGGCGTCCTCCAGGCGATCGTTCTCGGTAGGGACCAGGAAGCGAATGGTCACCCGCGGCAGTCCTGCGTGCCGGGCCAGCTGCGCAACGTCCAGGAAAGCGTCCTCGACATGGTGAGGGGCGCCGACGGCAGTGCGGGCGGCTTCGAGGACGTCTGGGGGCGCGACCCCCGTATGGGTTGCGGCGATCGCCACAGTGGCTCGAAATGACGGCATGCTCAACCTCCCGGATCAGGCGCCCACGCTACGCACCGACTCCGACAGATCTCGCGATTCCCGCCGCCAACACCCTCGGCTAGGCTTGGGCGTCGTGACGCGGGTACTGGACGAACTGACATGGCGGGGCTTCATCGCCCATTCGACCGAGCTCGAAGCGCTGGATTCCCACCTGGGTGCAGGCCCGGTGAGCTTCTACGTCGGGTTCGATCCCACCGCGCCGAGCATCCACATGGGAAACCTGGTCCAGCTGATGCTGGTTCGTCTACTGCAGGCAGCAGGGCATCGCCCGATCCTGCTCGTGGGCGGATCGACGGGGCTCATCGGTGACCCCAAGCAGACTGCCGAACGCAGCCTGAACCCGAAGGAGCTCGTCCATCAGTGGGTGGACCGGATTCGCGGCCAGGTGAGCAAGTTCGTTGATTTCGACGGGCCCAACGGCGCGATTCTGGTCAACAACTACGACTGGACGGCCCAGTTGTCGACCCTGGACTTCCTCCGGGACATCGGGAAGCACTTCAGCGTGAACCGGATGCTGGATCGCGAAGTCGTGCGGGCCCGCCTGGAGGCGGGGATCTCCTACACCGAGTTCTCCTACGTGCTATTGCAGTCCCTGGACTACCTCGAGCTCTTCCGGCGACACCGGTGCACGCTGCAGACGGGAGGTTCCGATCAGTGGGGCAACCTCACCGCCGGGGTCGACCTGATCCGGCGAGCAGACGGGGCCCGGGTGCACGCGTTGGCGACACCGTTGCTCACCAAGGCCGACGGCACCAAGTTCGGCAAGACCGAATCCGGGACGGTGTGGCTCGATCCGTCGATGACAAGCCCATATGCCTTTCACCAGTTCTTCCTCAACGCCGAGGACGCCATGGTGGAGACCTACTTGAAGATCTTCACCACACGGAGCGCGGACCAGATCGCCGACCTGACCCGCCAGACCGTCGAGGCTCCGCACCTGAGGGCCGCGCAACGGGCCCTGGCCGATGACATCACCGACCTCGTCCACTCTCCACGAGAGCGCCGGGCCGCGACCCAGGCGGCGGCGGCGATCTTCGGCCGCGCTGAACTGCAGGGGCTCACCGAGGATGTCCTGGCCTCGGTATGTGCCGAACTGGGCGCCCCCCAGTTCCCCTGGACGGGGGACCTCCCACTCGTTACCGACGTCCTAGCGGCCTCTGGGGTGGTGGCGAGCAAGTCTGCCGCGAGGCGGGCCGTCGCTGAGGGTGGGGCGTACCTCAACAACGCCAAGGTCAGCGACCCCGACGCCAGAGTCCAGGCCAGTGATCTGCTGGCCGGCCGCTACCTGATCCTGCGCAGGGGCAAGCGGACGGTGGGAGGCGTCGTGGTGGGTGCCTCAGGCGCCCCCGACACCATCGACCCCGGCTCGATTTGACGCCGACGTGACACCTGCGTAATGTTCATCAAGCGCTGCCGGTGACACGGACGAACCAAGGAAGACTTGGTGCGGACGAACTGGAGCGCCAAACCACCACTGACTAGCTCGGATAGATGTGCGTCCATGCCAGGACCCATCAAGATCCGTGCGTCGACGTGAGTGGGGGAGGGTGAAAGG
This sequence comes from Propionibacteriaceae bacterium, assembly GCA_016717345.1. Taxonomy (GTDB): domain Bacteria; phylum Actinomycetota; class Actinomycetes; order Propionibacteriales; family Propionibacteriaceae; genus Propionicimonas. The sequence continues at coordinate 296,469 of JADKFR010000003.1, read as the reverse complement.
GCCCGGTTTGACACCGGGCTTCGAACCAAGTAAAGTAAGTCGAGTTGCCCCAAGCGGCGGTGAAAGCCAAAGCGAGGTGCGCACCCGAAACTTGAGAACTCAACAGCGTGCTTTAAAAGTCAATGCACAATAATGCACTCTACGGAGTGCAAACAAACCCCGTTCCAGGGGTGTGCGAGACGAAAGTCGAACACATGTCTGGACGGATTCCTTTGATTATTGAGCAGATTCAGCAATGAGTCTGCGTCAGTATCAGACCGAAGTTGACGGTTACGGGCCTTAAAGCCCACATCTGAAAATTTTCAACGGAGAGTTTGATCCTGGCTCAGGACGAACGCTGGCGGCGTGCTTAACACATGCAAGTCGAACGGTGAAGGGAGCTTGCTCCCGGATCAGTGGCGAACGGGTGAGTAACACGTGAGCAACCTACCCTTGACTCTGGGATAACAGTTGGAAACAGCTGCTAATACCGGATACGACCCTGGTGGACATCCACCGGGGTGGAAAGCTCCGACGGTCAAGGATGGGCTCGCGGCCTATCAGCTTGTTGGTGAGGTAACGGCTCACCAAGGCGACGACGGGTAGCCGGCCTGAGAGGGCGACCGGCCACACTGGGACTGAGATACGGCCCAGACTCCTACGGGAGGCAGCAGTGGGGAATATTGCACAATGGGCGAAAGCCTGATGCAGCAACGCCGCGTGCGGGATGACGGCCTTCGGGTTGTAAACCGCTTTCAGCAGGGACGAAGCAACACGTGACGGTACCTGCAGAAGAAGCACCGGCTAACTACGTGCCAGCAGCCGCGGTGATACGTAGGGTGCGAGCGTTGTCCGGATTTATTGGGCGTAAAGAGCTCGTAGGCGGTTTGTTGCGTCGGAAGTGAAAACTCAGGGCTTAACCCTGAGCCTGCTTTCGATACGGGCAGACTTGAGGAAGGTAGGGGAGAACGGAATTCCTGGTGGAGCGGTGGAATGCGCAGATATCAGGAGGAACACCAGTGGCGAAGGCGGTTCTCTGGACCTTTCCTGACGCTGAGAAGCGAAAGCGTGGGGAGCAAACAGGCTTAGATACCCTGGTAGTCCACGCCGTAAACGGTGGGCACTAGGTGTGGGACCCTTCCACGGGTTCCGTGCCGTAGCTAACGCATTAAGTGCCCCGCCTGGGGAGTACGGCCGCAAGGCTAAAACTCAAAGGAATTGACGGGGGCCCGCACAAGCGGCGGAGCATGCGGATTAATTCGATGCAACGCGAAGAACCTTACCTGGGTTTGACATATGCCGGAAACATCTAGAGATAGGTGCCCCGCAAGGTCGGTATACAGGTGGTGCATGGCTGTCGTCAGCTCGTGTCGTGAGATGTTGGGTTAAGTCCCGCAACGAGCGCAACCCTCGTCCTATGTTGCCAGCGGTTCGGCCGGGAACTCATAGGAGACTGCCGGGGTCAACTCGGAGGAAGGTGGGGATGACGTCAAGTCATCATGCCCCTTATGTCCAGGGCTTCACGCATGCTACAATGGCTGGTACAAAGGGCTGCGATACCGCAAGGTGGAGCGAATCCCATAAAGCCAGTCTCAGTTCGGATTGGGGTCTGCAACTCGACCCCATGAAGTCGGAGTCGCTAGTAATCGCAGATCAGCAACGCTGCGGTGAATACGTTCCCGGGCCTTGTACACACCGCCCGTCAAGTCATGAAAGTCGGTAACACCCGAAGCCGGTGGCCTAACCCTTGTGGAGGGAGCCGTCGAAGGTGGGACCGGTAATTAGGACTAAGTCGTAACAAGGTAGCCGTACCGGAAGGTGCGGCTGGATCACCTCCTTTCTAAGGAGCCATTGGCAGGCTTAATCAACCTGTCCAGCACCTGCTTCCATCGCAAACGTCGATGGGCAGGTAGGCACCGAAGTGGAGCATTGACCATTAAGTTGAGCCACTGGCTCGTCAGTACAACCGTCCGGTTCGCCGGCGGAGTGGAACCTCGAGTGCAGAAGCGATACCCAAAGCACGCTGTTGGGCCCTGAAGGGTCGGTTGCTTCGGCAACACCTTTCGCGCGGACCAGCGAGAACCAGTGACAAGCTGGGGATCCCTGGGCCCGCCCGTTTCTTGAGAACTGCACAGTGGACGCGAGCATCTTTGTAGTGAAATAACAAGCTACTAAGGGCAATCGGTGGATGCCTAGGCATCAAGAGCCGATGAAGGACGTTGTAACCTGCGATAAGCCCCGGGGAGCTGGTAAACGAGCTTTGATCCGTGGATCTCCGAATAGGGAAACCTCGAAAGAAACCGGAGTCATGTCCGGCGACCTCTACCTGAACACATAGGGTAGTTGGAGGGAACGTGGGGAAGTGAAACATCTCAGTACCCACAGGAAAAGAAAACAACAGTGATTCCGTAAGTAGTGGCGAGCGAACGCGGAAGAGGCCAAACCTCGCATGTGTGATAGCTGACAGGCGTTGCATGCTGGGTGTTGTGGGGCCGTTCAGACCGGGCTGTCATCTGGTCAGAGAGTAAGAAAAGATCAATGAAGACGAAGGACTCTGGGAAGTTCTGGCATAGAAGGTAACACCCCTGTAGTCGTAAGTTGATCTCTCTCGAGCGTCACCCCAAGTAATGCGGAACCCCTGAAATTCCGCATGAATCTGGCGGGACCACCCGTTAAGCCTAAATACTCCTTGATGACCGATAGCGGACAAGTACCGTGAGGGAAAGGTGAAAAGTACCCCGGGAGGGGAGTGAAATAGTACCTGAAACCGATTGCCTACAATCCGTCGGAGCCTCTAGGGGTGACGGCGTGCCTTTTGAAGAATGAGCCTGCGAGTTAGTGGTACGTGGCGAGGTTAACCCGTGTGGGGAAGCCGTAGCGAAAGCGAGTCCGAATAGGGCGATTTAGTCGCGTGCTCTAGACCCGAAGCGTAGTGATCTATCCATGGCCAGGGTGAAGCGACGGTAAGACGTCGTGGAGGCCCGAACCCACTTGGGTTGAAAACCGAGGGGATGAGCTGTGGATAGGGGTGAAAGGCCAATCAAACTCCGTGATAGCTGGTTCTCCCCGAAATGCATATAGGTGCAGCGTCGCGTGTTTCTTACCGGAGGTAGAGCACTGGATGGTCTAGGGGGCCCACAAGCTTACCGAAATCAGCCAAACTCCGAATGCCGGTAAGTGAGAGCGCGGCAGTGAGACTGTGGGGGATAAGCTTCATAGTCGAGAGGGAAACAGCCCAGATCACCAGCTAAGGCCCCTAAGCGATTGCTAAGTGGAAAAGGATGTGGAGTTGCACAGACAACCAGGAGGTTGGCTTGGAAGCAGCCACCCTTGAAAGAGTGCGTAATAGCTCACTGGTCAAGTGATTCTGCGCCGACAATTTAGCGGGGCTCAAGCAATCCGCCGAAGCTGTGGCATTCGCGTGTAACCAGGCCTTCGTGGTCCAGGTGCGCGGATGGGTAGGGGAGCGTCGTGTGCGCTGTGAAGCGGCGGGGTGACCCAGCCGTGGAGAGCACACGAGTGAGAATGCAGGCATGAGTAGCGAATGACGGGTGAGAAACCCGTCCGCCGAATATCCAAGGGTTCCAGGGTCAAGCTAATCTGCCCTGGGTAAGTCGGGACCTAAGGCGAGGCCGACAGGCGTAGTCGATGGACAACGGGTTGATATTCCCGTACCGGCGAAACAACGACCCTGCCGAGGCGAGTGATGCTAAGCACGCAAGAACGCGGGAGGACTTCGGTCCGAGTGCGTTTGAGTCTGCGACCCGAACTTGTATTAGGTAAGCTGCGGAGGGACGCAGGAAGGTAGCCCATCCCGGGCGATGGTAGTCCCGGGCTAAGTGTGTAGGGTCAGGTGTAGGCAAATCCGCACCTGGTGAAGCCTGAGACATGACGGCGATGGAACTTTGGTTCCAGAAGTGGGTGATCCTATGCTGCCTAGAAAATCTTCGTGAGCGAGTTGTTAGCCGCCCGTACCCCAAACCGACACAGGTGGATAGGTAGAGAATACCAAGGCGATCGAGAGAATCGTGGTGAAGGAACTCGGCAAAATACCCCCGTAACTTCGGGATAAGGGGGACCTGACGTGTCACAGGACTTGCTCCTGCCGGCACTGAGGGTCGCAGAGACCAGGCCCAAGCGACTGTTTACTAAAAACACAGGTCCGTGCCAAGTTGAAAGACGATGTATACGGACTGACTCCTGCCCGGTGCTGGAAGGTTAAGGGGAAGTGTTAGCGCAAGCGAAGCACCGAACTTAAGCCCCAGTAAACGGCGGTGGTAACTATAACCATCCTAAGGTAGCGAAATTCCTTGTCGGGTAAGTTCCGACCTGCACGAATGGAGTAACGATTTGGGCGCTGTCTCCACCACGAACTCGGCGAAATTGCATTACGAGTAAAGATGCTCGTTACGCGCAGCAGGACGGAAAGACCCCGGGACCTTTACTATAGTTTGGTATTGGTGTTCGGTACAGCTTGTGTAGGATAGGTGGGAGACTTTGAAGCAGGGACGCCAGTTCTTGTGGAGTCAACGTTGAAATACCACTCTGGCTGTTCTGGATATCTAACCTAGGTCCATTATCTGGATCAGGGACAGTGCCTGATGGGTAGTTTGACTGGGGCGGTCGCCTCCCAAAATGTAACGGAGGCGCCCAAAGGTTCCCTCAGCCTGGTTGGCAATCAGGTTTTGAGTGTAAGTGCACAAGGGAGCTTGACTGTGAGAGGGACACCTCGAGCAGGGACGAAAGTCGGGACTAGTGATCTGACGGTGGCACGTGGAAGCGCCGTCACTCAACGGATAAAAGGTACCCCGGGGATAACAGGCTGATCTTGCCCGAGCGTCCATAGCGACGGCATGGTTTGGCACCTCGATGTCGGCTCGTCGCATCCTGGGGCTGGAGTCGGTCCCAAGGGTTGGGCTGTTCGCCCATTAAAGCGGCACGCGAGCTGGGTTTAGAACGTCGTGAGACAGTTCGGTCCCTATCCGCTGCGCGCGTAGGAATCTTGAGAGAGGCTGTCCTTAGTACGAGAGGACCGGGACGGACAAACCTCTGGTGTGCCAGTTGTTCTGCCAAGAGCACGGCTGGTTGGCTACGTTTGGAAGTGATAACCGCTGAAAGCATCTAAGCGGGAAGCACGTCTCAAGATGAGGGTTCCCACAGAATAATCTGGTAAGGCCCCCGGAAGACCACCGGGTTGATAGGTCGGATGTGGAAGTGCAGCAATGCATGGAGCTGACCGATACTAATAGGCCGAGGGCTTGTTTCCTACAAAGATGTTACGCGTCCACTGTGCGGTTCTCGAGTAACGGTCGGGACCTCTGAACAAGAGGCCGGCACAACTCCATAGAGTTTCGGTGATCATGGCGAAAGGGAAACGCCCGGCTCCATTCCGAACCCGGAAGCTAAGCCTTTCAGCGCCGATGGTACTGCAGGTGGGAACCTGTGGGAGAGTAGGACGTCGCCGGACATACAAACACCCCCGTGGGGCCTTCGGGTTCCACGGGGGTGTTGTGCATTTCCGGACTCTTTGCGTCACAAAGGCCACAGAAGGGCAGGATGAAGCGATGACAAAGGAATCGGGCGCTCGCCAGGGCGGTTCGGATCGTCCCCGGAGCGAGGGCGGACGACAAGGAGGCGACAGGCCTGCTCAGAGCCGTCCCAACGCCGGCAAAGGTGGTGCCCGCCGCGGGATGGATGCTCGAAGGGGCACGCAGCCAGGTTGGGAGTCGCGAGATTCGTCACCTCGAAACGCCGGTGGGCGCGGTGGTGCAGCGAACCGCGGGCAAGCTGGAAGAGACACGCGCCCCTTCTCAGACCGAACCGGCACAGAACGCACCGGATCGGGTGGTGACCGTCCCTACAGCAGCGACCGGCCGCGGACGGCAGGTGGCCGTCCTAGCGGGGGTAGCCGTCCTAGCGGTGGTGACCGTCCCTACAGCAGTGACCGTCCGCGTACCGGTGGTGGGAGCCGTCCCAGGTGGTGACCGTCCCTACAGCAGGACCGTCCCCAGGTGGCCGTCCCTGCGGCGGTGACCGGCCCTAAGCGGTACCGGTGGTGGCCGTCCCTAGCGGTGGTGACCGTCCCTACAGCAGTGACCGTCCGCGTACCGGTGGTGGGAGCCGTCCCAGTGGTGGGAGCCGTCCCAGTGGTGGGAGCCGCCCTGGTGGTGACCGTCCCTACAGCAGCGACCGGCCCCGCACCAGCGGTGGCCGCCCCAGTGGTGGTGACCGGCCCTACAGCAGTGACCGTCCCCGCACCAGCGGTGGCCGCCCCAGTGGTGGGGACCGTCCCTACAGCAGCGACCGTCCCCGTACCAGCGGTGGCCGCCCCAGTGGTGGTGACCGTCCCTACAGCAGCGACCGTCCCCGCACCAGCGGTGGCCGCCGTCCTACCGGCGGTGACCGTCCCTACAGCAGCGACCGTCCCCGCAAGCGGTGGACCGTCCTCGGCGGTGACCGTCCCGGCGCGCCTGGTGGGGTGGGGGCCGTCCTACCGGTGGTGACCGTCCCTACAGCAGCGACCGTCCCCGCACCGGTGGTGGGGGCCGTCCTACCGGTGGTGACCGTCCCTACAGCAGCGACCGGCCGCGTACCGGTGGTGGGGGCCGTCCCAGTGGTGGTGACCGTCCCTACAGCAGCGACCGGCCCCGTACCAGTGGTGGGAGCCGTCCCAGTGGTGGTGACCGTCCCTACAGCAGCGACCGTCCCCGTACCAGCGGTGGGAGCCGTCCCAGCGGTGGTGACCGTCCCTACAGCAGCGACCGGCCCGTACCAGCGGTGGTGACCGCCCCAGCGGCGGTGACCGTCCGCACAGCAGCGACCGGCCGCGCACCGGCAGCCAGGACAGTAGGGCCACCCCGCGTTACGACGGCGGCGATCGCACGACTGCGGGTCCACGCGGACGTTCCGACGATCGGCGTCCCCCCTCGGCTGGTTTCGCCGCCGCAGCCGCCGGAGGAGCTGCCGTCCGAGGGCGCCGGGATCCCAGGGACCGGCCATCAGCCGAGGAGAAGCCCGCGTTGCATCCCGGGTTGGCTCCCAAGGCCAATGAGCCAGCCACTCCGGAGGGGCTCGACCTGCGCGAACTTCCACGCGGGGTACGGGCAGAACTGCGCAGCCTCACCACCGAACACGCCGATGTCGTCGGGGCCCACCTGTTGATGGCAGGGATGCTGATCGACTCCGACCCCGAGTTGGCCTATGCCCACGCGGAGGCGGCGCGACGACGGGCGGCACGGCTTCCCGTGACTCGGGAGGCCACCGGAGAAACCGCCTATGCGGCCGGCCACTTCGACGTCGCGCTGAGCGAGTTCCGGGCCCTGCGTCGGATGAGCGGGACGACGGAGTATCTGCCCGCCATCGCAGACTGCGAGCGTGCGCTTGGCCGTCCCCACGCTGCGCTCAAGGTGGTCAAGGAGGGTCTGGCCGCCCACCCCGACGTCCACCAGATGATCGAGTTGCGGTTGGTCGAGGCCGGTGCGCGGGTCGACCTCGGTCAACGGGACGAGGCGATCCGGTTGTTGCGCGCTGAACTGGAAGCGGTCGGCACGCGTGGGCCCAAGCTGGCCAGGGCCCGCCTGCGCTATGGCTACGCCGAACTCCTGGTCGCCGAGGGCGACCTGGTCGGTGCTGAGCAGTGGTTCAACTCAGCTGCTGCGCTGGACGTCGACAACGAGACTGATGCGGCGGACCGGGTTGCCGAACTGCAGGGGATCACGATCGTCTTCGACGACTCCGAGGAGGACGAGGGTCCCAGTGATCAGGGTGACCCCAACGTCCCGGGTGACCCGGTGGACGGCGCCGCGAGCCAAGGGTCGGGTGCTCATGACTGAGTGCTTGGTGGACGCCTACGATGCTGCCCTCTTCGATTTGGACGGCGTCATCTACCTCGGCCCGGTCGCGGTCGAGGGGGCCGTCGGGGCCATGGCCAGCCTGGAGGCGCACGGCAAACGGGTGATGTACGTCACCAACAACGCCGCCCGCAGCTCCCAGACGGTCGTTGACCACTTGCGGCAACTCGGCTTCACCGCCGCCGAGTCCACCGTCCTCACGAGCGCCCAGGTGGCGGCCGTGGGGATCGCGCGCGTATTGCCCCCCGGCTCGGCAGTGCTGGTCGCCGGGAGCGCCAGCCTGGTGGACCTGATTCGTGAGGTCGGCCTGACCCCGGTGTCAAGCGCGGACGCCGACCCCGTGGCGGTCATCCAGGGGTACGACCCGCAGCTCACCTGGCCGATGCTCGACGAGGTCTGCCTGGCGATCCAACGAGGCGCCACCTGGTTCGCGACGAATGACGACGCCTCGCGTCCGACCGATCGCGGCATTGTGCCGGGCCTGGGAGCCATGCTGGCCGTCGTCAGCACGGCCATCGGCGGTGCCCCGGCTGCGATCTTCGGCAAGCCGTTCCGTCCGATGCTGGCGGAGGCCGTCCAAAGGACCGGGGCCCAGCACCCGATCTTCGTCGGAGACCGGATCGACACCGACATCATCGGTGCCAACCGGGCAGCGATGGACTCGTTGCTGGTCTTCAGCGGCGCCCACGGAAAGTCTGATCTGCTCGCCGCCGGTCCAGGGGAGCGACCCACCCACATCGGTGCTGATATTGCTGCCTTGTTGCTGCCCCCACGGAGGCTGCTGCCCATCGCCACCGGAGTGGCGTGCGGAGGCCAGCGAGTCGAGCTTCATGGCAGGGAAGCAGTCATCGTGAGCCAGCCGATCACCCTCCAGGAACAGCTTGACGCCCTCTGGGCCCTGGCGGCGCTGGCCTGGGGCGACCCCGCCCTGGAGACCGACGGGGCCCTTGCCGACCTCGATCTGCTCCCCTGAGCACTGGCGGCCGGTGCCGTCGGCCGGTATATCCTGCTCAGGCCGGAGCACCCTTCGACCTGTCCCGTTCCGGCCCTGACAAGGAGTCATGATGGCACAGTCCACCACGCCCCCCGCGATGGATCTCGCGTTGGTTTCGGTCTTCGCAGCCTTGATTGCCGCATTCTCGCTGACGCCCGCCATCCCGGTGGGCCCGCTCGGCGTCCCGCTCACCCTGCAGACCCTCGCGATCACGGTGACCGGCCTGGTGCTGGGCGCGTGGCGCGGATTCCTGGCCACCCTGCTCTACGTCGTGGTTGGACTGGCCGGACTCCCGGTCCTCGCCGGCGGAAAGGCCGGCCTTGGGGTGATGGCCGGACCGACAGCGGGCTACCTGATCAGTTTCCCGATCGCTGCTGCCGCCACCGGGGCGTTGGCCGCCTACTTCCTGCGCCGCGGCTTCAGAGCTCAATATCTGTGGCTGGTGGTGGCCGGTCTGGTCCCGGCCCTGCTGATCGTCACCCCCCTTGGCATCGCCGGATTTGTGGTCAACGCCCACATGGACCTGCTGCACGCGATCGGCGTAGCCTTGGCCTACGTCCCGGGAGACATCGCCAAGGTGTTCGCCGCTGCCGGCATCGCTGTCGCCGTCCACAAGGCCTTCCCGGCGTTACTGGCCGCGCCGGTCCCCGCCACCGCCTGAGGTGATTGAGCTTCAAGGCGTCCAGGTCGTCGTCTCGGTCCCCAGAGCGGGCGGCCGCCCGCTGCGGCGGATCCTGGTCGCCGAGACGACACTCAGGTTGGCGGAACGGCGGATCGCGGTCATCGGCGCGAACGGGTCGGGAAAGTCCACGCTGCTGCGACTGCTCAACGGGCTGGTGCTGCCGACGTCAGGGCATGTCCTGGTGGATGGACTGGACACCCGCGACCAAGGCCGCGAGGTACGCCGGCGGGTCGGCTTCATCTTCACTGACCCGCTGGCCCAACTCGTCATGGCCACAGCGGCTGACGACGTTGAACTCAGCCTGCGCCGCGACGTGCCGGACCGGACGGAGCGACGCCGACGCGCGCTGGCGCTGCTGGAGCAGCGCGGGCTGGGCCGCTTCGCCGACCAGAGCGTCTACGACCTCTCCGGGGGGGAGCGCCAACTCGTGGCCCTGACCTCGGTGCTGGCGGCCGATCCGGTGATCGTGGTGGCTGACGAGCCCACCACGCTGCTCGACCTGCGAAACCGTACCCTGATCCAACGGGCGCTGTCCGAGGTCGGCCAGCAGGTCATCGTGGCCACCCACGACTTGGAGATCGCTGCCGACGCCGACCGCGTCCTCGTTGTCGACGAAGGTCGGGTGGTCGCGGACGGTGCGCCGGGGCCGACCATCGCCTCCTATCTGGAACTGATGACGAGATGAACGGCGTCTTCAGCCTCTACGTGCCCGGGGACTCGATGTTCCATCGGCTCGGCGTGGGGTGGAAGTATTTGTTGTTGCTGGTGGTGAGCCTGCCGGCGATCATCGTCGGCGACCTGTGGCTCAGCCTGGCCATGCTGGCGCTGGTGATGGGGTTCCTGGCGTTGACCGGTGTCGGACTTCGCTACAGCTGGGGCATCCCCGCTGGATTGTGGCTGCTGCTCGCGATCATGGTCGGCTATCAGGTGTTGATCGCTGAGCCGCTGCGAGGGGTGGTGATCGCCGCGAACCTCCTGACGGCCGTCTACGCGTCCCGGCTGATCACCGTGACCACCCCTGCCCATGTCCTGATCGACGCGCTGGTCGACGGGATCCGTCCGCTGCGCAGGGTGGGGGTCAACCCGGAACGGGTGGGCCTCGCGATCGCCTTGATGCTGCGCTCCATCCCGCTGTTGCTGGATTCGTTCACACAGGTGCGTCAGGCCGCCCGGGCACGCGGACGGGACCGTCACCTGTTCGCCCTCCTCACTCCGGTCGTGGTCCGGGCGGTGGGTCACGCCCAGGCCTCCGGCGCCGCCCTGGCCGCCCGCGGGCTGGGTGAGGATGAGCCTGACGGCGTAGGCTCGCACCCGTGAGCCACCCGGAATCGCGCACCCCGCCACCGGTGACGGGCATCGCCGATGTTGATGCCGCACTCGACTCCCTGGTGCTCTCAGAGGACGTCAACGACCACCACAAGAAGTACGCCGCTGCCCTTGATGCCCTCCAGTCAGCGCTGAACACCCCACCGGCGGACCTTCGACGGTGACGCCGCGGCTCGACGTCGAGTTGGTCCGACGGGGACTGTCCCGTTCCCGCGCCGCGGCCCAGGCGGCGATCGCCGCCGGCACTGTCGTGGTCAACGAGGTGGTGACGACCAAACCCTCGACGGGGATCAAGGAGACCGATCGCATCGCGGTGAGCCTTGTCGACCGCTTCGTGTCGCGAGCCGCCCACAAGTTGCTGTTTGCCCTGGAGGATTCCGGGACCGCGGTTGCCGGCCGGGTGCTGGACGCAGGGGCGTCCACGGGAGGGTTCACCCAGGTCTGCTTGGATGAAGGGGCCGCGCGCGTCTACGCCGTCGATGTCGGGCACGGCCAGTTGGCCGAATCCTTGCGCCACGACCCGCGGGTGAGCGTCCTCGAGCGCACCAACCTGCGCCACCTCACCCTCGAACATCTGGACGGTGAGCAGGTGGATCTGGTGGTGGCCGACGTATCGTTCATCTCCCTGACGTTGCTGGTCGGACCGCTGCTCGGGGTCCTGCGTCCTGACGGGACGGCGCTGCTGCTCGTGAAGCCCCAGTTCGAGGTCGGACGGGGCGGCTTGGACGGGCACGGGATCGTCCGGGATGAGCCGGCTCGGAGGGCCGCCGTGGCCCGGGTCGCCGAGGCGGCGGCAAGCCTGGGGTGGCGGACCACCTGGCAGGGACCCAGCCGGGTGGTGGGGGAGAACGGGAATCAGGAGTACTTCGTGCGATTGAGCCGCGACCACGAGCAACCGGACGCAGAGAATGTCGGCAGCGCCGATTAGGGTGCAGGTGTGAACGACCATCGCCGGCGTGTTGCCGTCACCCTGCACCCCCGCCGCCCCGCTGCCCTGGAAGCCGCGGCGGAGTTCGTCGAGGGACTCTCCCGACACGGCATCACGTGCCTGATCGCCGAGGACGCCATCGACCTGCTCTCCGGCCGGGTGCCAGCGGCAGCCATCGAGCCGCTGCCGGTCGACGAGGCGCCAGGGTGTGAACTGGCAGTGGTCTTCGGGGGCGATGGCAACATTCTGCGGGCCGCCGAGTGGGCGCTGCCGCGGGAGATCCCGGTGCTGGGGGTGAACCTCGGACACGTCGGGTTCCTGGCGGAGTTGGACTCCTCGCAGGTGGGTTCGCTCATCGAGCGCGTCGTGGCCGCCGACTATCACGTCGAGGAGCGGATGACGATCGACACCGTCGTTCGCGACGGGACCGGAGGTCCCATTCGCTGGAGTTCCTTCGCCATCAACGAATGCTCGGTGGAGAAACTCGCCAGGGAACGCATGCTCGAGGTCCTCGTCCGGATCGATGGGCGTCCGCTGTCACGGTGGGCGACCGACGGCGTTCTGGTCGCCACCCCGACCGGGTCCACCGCCTACGCGTTCTCAGCCCATGGGCCGGTGATCTGGCCCGAACTCTCGGCGCTGTTGCTGGTCCCGCTCAGTGCCCACGCGCTGTTCGCCCGACCGCTGGTGCTCAGCGACACCACCGTCGTCTCCATCGAGGTGCTCCCGGCCACCTCGCCCGGAGTGCTGTGGTGCGACGGACGGCGCTCGTTCGACGTCGCCGAGGGGTCGGTCATCGAAGCCCGTGCGGGACAGCACCGGCTGCGGCTGGCGCGCACCTCCGAGCAGCCGTTCGTCACCCGCCTGGTGCGCAAGTTCGGGCTTCCGGTCGACGGATGGCGGGGTGGGGCCGAGCGGGACGCGGCCCATGCTCGCTGAACTGCGGATCGTCGACCTGGGCGTGATCGGTGAGGCAGCGCTCGAACTGAGCCCCGGCTTCACCGCTGTCACGGGGGAGACCGGGGCGGGAAAGACCATGATCGTGACCGGGCTGGGCCTGCTGGCCGGGGCGAAGGCCGATCCTGCGCTGGTGCGGACGGGGGCGTCGCGAGCGCTCGTCGAGGGCCGCTGGCAACTCGGCCCCGCAGGCCTGGCCAGCGTCGCGGAGTTGGGCGCCGAACCAGAGGACGCTGACCTGCTGACGGCCAGGCAGGTGAGTGCGAACCGGTCCCGGCTGACCGTCGGTGGCGCCCAGATCCCCCTCGCGATCGGCCAGCCGTTGATGGGCGAGTGGGTCACCGTCCACGGCCAGGCGGAGCAACTTCGTCTGGGGACGGCAGACAAGCAGCGGGAGGTGCTGGACGCCTATGCCGGGCCTGACCTGGCGGACCTGCTGGCCCGCTACCGGGAGAGCTTTGAGACCAGGCGCAAGTCCGCCGCGGAGTTGTTGGGGCTGACGACCCAATCCCAGGCGAGGCTTCGGGAACTGGCCCTCCTGCAGTTCGGTCTCGATGAGATCACCCACGCCGATCCTCAGCCCGCCGAGGACGTGCAGTTGGCCGCCGAGGCCCGTCGGCTGCAATCGGCGGACGACCTTCGACTGGCCGTCCAGGCGGCGCTCGCGGCGCTCGTGGGGGCTGAGGACGGGTACTCCGACGCCCCCGAAGCGCTCGGGCTGATCAGCGCTGCCCGGCGGGCGCTGGACGCCGCCACCCGAGCGGATCCGGACCTGGCTGGCCTGACCACCGAACTGGCCGGGGTGGGCGCCCTGGTGGCTGACGTCGCCTCCCAGTTGGCCGGCTACGCGGCTGGTCTGGATGCTGACCCCGCACGTCTTGAGTGGATCGCCGGACGGCGAGCCGAACTCCAGGGGCTGACCCGCAAGTACGGCCCAACCGTGGATGAGGTGCGTGCCTACGCCGTTCAGGCCGCGACGAGGGTGTCGGATCTCGCCGGCGCGGATGATCGGATCGAGGAGTTGACCACGCGCCTGGCCCAGCAGGATGCGGCGGTACGGACGGCTGCCGAGGAGCTCACGCGGCGGCGCGTGGCCGCGGCTGAGCGGCTGTCCCACGAAGTAGCGGGCGAACTGGCCGCGCTGGCCATGCCGCGGTCCCGGCTCTTCTTCTCGATCAGCCCGCTGGAGGAGCCCGGTCCTCAGGGGGCCGACCAGATTGCGCTGCTGTTCACCGCCAATCCCGGGTCGGCGCCGGGTCCCTTGGCCCGGATGGCTTCTGGAGGCGAGCTCTCACGGGTACGCCTGGCCCTTGAGGTGGTCCTCGCCCGTCAGCGCGCAGACCAGGGGGACACCCGCCGCACGTTCGTCTTCGACGAAGTGGACGCCGGCGTCGGGGGAGCGGTGGCTCTGGAAATCGGCAGGCGGTTGGCACGGCTGGCCGATCAGGCCCAGGTGATCGTGGTCACCCATCTCGCCCAGGTCGCCGCGTTCGCCGACCGCCACTTCATGGTCACCAAGGCCGACGACGGCCAGGTCACCACCAGCGGGGTCCGGCTCGTCCGTGACGATGACCGCGTGGCGGTGTTGGCCACGATGATGGGCGGGCTGGAATCGAGTGAATCGGCGATGGCCCACGCCCGGGAACTCCTCGATTCCGTGAAGGGGGAGGCCCCACGCGCTGTCCGCGGAGCGGCGAGTTGACCGCCTCCGACCCGCAACCCCTACATTGGAGGCCCGTGGGCAGCTCGCGGAAAACCAAACACGTATTCGTCACGGGGGGCGTCGTTTCCTCCCTCGGCAAGGGACTGACGGCTTCCAGCCTCGGCAGCCTGCTGGTGGCCCGGGGGCTCCGGGTCACGATGCAAAAGCTCGACCCCTATCTCAACGTCGACCCGGGCACCATGAACCCGTTCCAGCACGGCGAGGTGTTCGTGACCGAGGACGGGGCTGAGACCGACTTGGACATCGGCCACTACGAGCGGTTCCTCAACGTGCCGCTGAGCGGTGACGCGAACGTCACCACCGGCAAGGTGTATTCCAACGTGATCGCCAAGGAGCGTCGGGGCGACTTCCTGGGGGACACCGTCCAGGTGATCCCGCACATCACCAACGAGATCAAGGACGAGATGCTGGCCATGGCCGCGTCCGGAATCGACGTCGTGATTCACGAGATCGGCGGCACCGTCGGCGACATCGAATCGCTGCCGTTCCTGGAGGCCGCCCGGCAGGTGCGACGCGAGGTCGGTCGCGAGAACGTGTTCTTCCTGCACGTTTCACTGGTTCCCTACATCGGGCCAAGCGGCGAGCTCAAGACCAAGCCCACGCAGCACTCGGTGGCCGCCCTACGTCAGGTCGGCATCCAACCCGATGCCATCGTCTGCCGAGCCAGCATGGACGTCCCGGCCGGGGTGAAACGCAAGATCGCCCTGATGTGTGACGTCGACGAAGAGGCCGTCATCTCCTGCCCCGACGCCCCGTCCATCTACGACATCCCCAAGGTGCTGCACAGCGAGGGCCTCGACGCCTACATCGTCCGGCGCCTCGGGGTGTCGTTCCGCGACGTCGACTGGACGCGCTGGAGCGACCTGCTGGAGCGCGTCCACCACCCCAAGGAGGACGTCACCGTCGCTCTGGTCGGCAAGTACATCGACCTGCCGGATGCCTACCTCAGCGTGTCCGAAGCCCTGCGGGCGGGCGGTTTCGCCAACTACGCCAAGGTCAACGTCCGCTGGGTGGCGTCGGACTCCTGCGAGACCCAGGCGGGAGCGGCGGCGAATCTGGGCGACGTGGACGCGGTCGTGGTACCGGGAGGCTTCGGCATCCGGGGTGTGGAAGGCAAGCTGGGGGCGCTCCGCTTCGCGCGGGAGAACCGGATCCCGACGTTGGGCCTCTGCCTTGGGCTGCAGTGCATGGTGATCGAAGCGGCCCGCGATCTCGCGGGGCTGGTGGATGCCGCCTCGACCGAGTTCGACCCGCAGACCCATTCGCCGGTGATCGCCACCATGGCCGAGCAGGTGGACATCGTCTCGGGCAAGGGAGATCTGGGCGCCACCATGAGGCTCGGTGCCTATCCGGCCGAACTCGTTCCGGGATCGCTGGTGGCACAGGTCTACGAAAGCACGCACGTCTCCGAGCGGCACCGGCATCGCTACGAGGTGAACAATGCCTATCGCGAGCAGCTCGAGCAAGCCGGGCTGGTGGTCTCGGGCACGTCACCGGACTCCCGGCTGGTCGAGTTCGTTGAACTCAAGCGGGAACTGCACCCGTACTACGTCGGCACCCAGGCGCACCCGGAACTGAAGTCGCGTCCCACCCAGCCGCATCCGTTGTTCGCGGGGCTGATCAAGGCGGCCCTGAAGCGCAAGCTCTCGGCCCGACTGCCGGTGGAGGACGGTCCCGATGCCTGAGCTTCCCCAATTGCGGCTGCTGGCAGACGACGAGCTCGCCGACCTGCCGATGGCGTGGCCGATCGCCGCGCACACCGTCCTGGGTCGCGGTGCGATCAGCGATTTCGTGAACGATGACGTCATCACCCCGGATGCCGGACGCATGGCTCGGCAGTACACCCTGCACCCGGGTGCGGTCGGGGTGATCGCGTGGGACGAGGCGGACCGGATCGCCGTCGTGCGCCAGTACCGGCATCCGGTGGGATTCCAGCTCAGTGAGCCGCCGGCCGGCCTGCTCGATCACGACCGCGAGGACTTCCTGGTGGCCGCCCAGCGCGAACTTGCTGAGGAAGCCGGACTGCGCGCCGAACGCTGGCAGGTTCTGGTCGACGTCTTCACGACGCCCGGGGCGTGCCAGGAGTCGCTGCGGATCTTCTTGGCACGGGACCTGCACGCGGCCCCTGTGCCAGAGGGCTTCGTGGCCGACCACGAGGAGGCCCACATGGAGGTGTGCTGGGCGAGACGAGCCGATCTTGTCGCCGCTGTCCTGGCGGGTCGCCTGCAGAACCCCACCATGGTCAGCGGAGTGCTGGCCCTTGAGACTGCCCGGCTCTCCCATTCCCTGGAGGATTTGCGTCCCAGCGATGCCCCCTGGCCCGCCAGAGGGGTGCGACTGGCCCACAACGCCGCCTTGGCCGCCCTGGCGTGAGCACGAGCCAGGTGCAGCGGCTGGTGCGTGGCTACCTCGACCACCTGAGCGTGGAGCGGGGAGCGTCCCCCCACACTGTCACCGCGTACCGGCGCGACCTGGGTCGCTACGCCGGGTTCCTGGCCGACCGCGGCATCACCGCAACGGAGCAGATCACCGAGCGTGACATCACGGACTATGCGGCCTGGCTTGCCACCGGCGACTCCGTCCGACCGGCGTTGACCGCCTCCAGCGTGGCGCGCGCTGTGGTCGCCGTCCGCAGCCTGCATCGGTTCGTGGCCGAGGAGGGCCACACGCCGAACCCTGCTGTCGGCGTGAGCCCGCCCCAGCAGCTCAAGCGGCTTCCGAAAGCGTTGCCGATCGAGGCCGTCCAGCGACTGTTGGACGCCCCCGACCCCAGTTCCGTGTCAGGGCTGCGGGACGCCGCGCTCCTGGAGCTGCTGTACGGGACGGGGGCCCGGATCTCTGAAGTGGTGGACCTCGACGTCGATGACCTGATGCCGGTGCTGGCGAACCCGGACGCCGGGCTCCGGCTGTTCGGGAAGGGGCGCAAAGAGCGCCTCGTGCCCCTGGGTAGCTACGCCCGCGCGGCCGTGGAGGCGTGGCTGGTGCGTGGCCGACCCGGGTGGGCGGCGGGTGCCAGGAGCCCTACTCCCGCGCTGCTCCTGGGAGTTCGAGGACAACGGCTCAGCCGGCAGAGCGCCTGGAAGGTGCTGCAGCAGCACGCCGACGCCGCCGGCATCGCCGATCAGGTGAGCCCCCACACGCTGCGTCACTCCTACGCCACCCACCTGCTCGACGGCGGCGCCGACGTCCGGGTCGTCCAGGAACTGCTGGGACACGCGTCGGTCACCACCACGCAGCTCTACACGTTGGTGACCGTCGAGCACCTGCGCGAGGTGTTCGTGGCAGCGCACCCGCGTGCCCGCTGACTCCGGTCGGGAGCCGAGCCTGTCCGTCCGGGGGACTTATCGACATTCCTGGCCTAGGCTGCGGTTGTGAAGCCTGACAGCACCGACGCGCTCTTCGATCCCGAGCCCACCCTCGACAAGGAGGACCTCGGCCCCACCGGGCGTCCCCTGCCGGTCCTGCCCGAGCCGGTGGCGCCCGACCCCCACCACCCGAAGCGGGCGTTGATCATCGCGTTGTGCAACCAGAAGGGTGGGGTGGGCAAGACCACCACGACCATCAATCTGGGCGCTGCCCTGGCGGAGACCGGACGCAAGGTGCTGCTGGTCGACTTCGACCCCCAGGGGTCCTTGTCGGTCGGACTCGGGGTCAACCCCCACACTCTGGACAAGTCGATCTACGACTTGCTGATCCGCCGCGACACTCAGGTCACGGAGGTCATCACACACACCTCGGTGCCGGGACTTGACATCCTGCCGAGCAACATCGACCTGTCGGCCGCCGAAGTCCAACTGGTCAGCGAGGTCGCCAGGGAGCAGACGTTGCGGCGGGTGCTCACCAAGGTCCGCCACGACTACGACATCATCCTGATCGACTGTGCGCCGTCCCTCGGGTTGCTGACCGTCAACGCGCTCACCGCCGCCGACCAGGTGATCATGCCGCTGGAGTGCGAGTTCTTCGCGCTGCGAGGGATCGCCCTGCTCACCGACACGATCGCGAAGGTGCAGGACCGGCTGAATCCGGAGCTGGAGATCCTGGGCATCCTGGGCACGATGTATGACGCCCGAACGTTGCACAGCCGTGAGGTCCTGGAACGGGTCGTCCAGGCGTTCGGCGAAGTGGTGTTCCACTCGGTCATCCGCCGAACCATCAAATTCCCAGAAACCACGGTCGCGGGGGAGCCAATCACCACCTACGCGCCGAACTCGCCGGGCGCCGACGCCTACCGCATGCTGGCCAGGGAGGTGCTGTTCCGATGCCCCGGCGCGTAGCGCTGCCCGGCGCTTCGGAGCTCTTCCGTTCGACGGTTCCCACCCCGGCGCCTTCCCCGACCACGGCTGACGCTGCGGACGAGTCGGCGCAGGCGACGGGACGCGTGCGCCACGACGAGAAGATCACGGTGTACGTCACCAGCGCCGAGCTCCTGCTCCTGGAGCAGGCCCGCCTCACCCTCCGGGCGCAGCACGGGATCGCTGTGGACCGCGGACGCATCGTTCGGACGGCGGTGAGCCTGATCATGGCCGATCTTGCTGAACGCGGCGAGGAGTCGGAGCTGGTGCAGGCGTTGACCGAGCAGTGAGTAGTCTCGCCCATGATTCGCAGCTCGAGCCGGGATTCTCCGTCCACCTGACCAATTTCTCGGGCCCCTTCGACCTGTTGTTGCAGCTGATCGCCAAGCACAAGCTGGACGTGACCGAGGTGGCCCTGTCGCAGGTCACCGACGAGTTCATCGCCCATCTGCGGCGGGCCCGGGACGAGCAGGGCAGTGGGATCGGGAACCTGGACGAGACAAGTCAGTTCATCGTCGTGGCAGCCACCCTGCTGGATCTGAAGGCGGCCCGGCTACTGCCCCAGGGCGAGGTTGAGGACGATGAGGATCTCGCGCTGCTGGAGGCCCGCGACCTTCTCTTCGCGCGGCTGCTGCAGTACCGCGCTTTCAAGCTCGTCGCCGGCTGGATCAGTGAGGTTCTTCAGGAACAGGGACGGCGGCACCCGCGTCCGGGAGGGTTGGAGGAGCAATTCGCCCGGCTGCTGCCCGAGGTCGACCTCACCGGGATGGGCGGCCAGCTAGCCCTGCTGGCCGGTCGGGCGCTGGTCCCCAAAGCCGCCCAGGAGGTGTCGCTGGCCCACCTCCATGCCCCTCGTGTCAGCGTCAGGGAGCAGGCCCAAGTGATCGTGGACCGCCTGCGGCGGCATTCGCCGCTGAGTTTCCGCGCCCTCATCGACGACGCCGAGGAACGACTGGTCGTCGTCGCACGATTCCTCGCCCTGTTGGAGTTGTACCGTGAGCAGGCGGTCGTCTTCGAACAACTCACCGCACTCGGCGAACTGACGATCCGCTGGCTGGGTACCGAGGTCACCGAAGGGATAGGCGCGGCCTTCGACGAGGCCGGCGACATCCCGCCGGGACGTCCCGACACCGCACCGCCCACAGGCCAGGAGGCTGCCCATGACTGACGAGACCTTGGCCATCGAATGGGATCCCGCGACGTTGACCGGACCGCTGGAAGCCGTCCTGATGATGGCGACCGAGCCCCTTCCCGCCGACGAACTGGCGCGGGCCGTGGGGGCACCCACAGAGGTGGTGAGCGAATGCCTGGCCGGGCTGGCCGCCTGGTACGACACGACCCGACGTGGTTTCGAGTTGCGTCACGTCGGCACCGGCTGGCGCTACTACACCCGCTCGGAGCACGCTGCACTGATCGGCGCCTGGCTGATCGACGGGCAGCCGGGCAGGCTGTCGCAGGCGGCGTTGGAGACCCTCGCCGTGGTCGCGTACCTGCAGCCGATCGCGCGGGGCCGCGTCGCAGCCGTCCGGGGGGTCAACGTGGACGGGGTGATGCGCACGCTCGCCACCCGCGACCTCATCGAAGAGGTGGGCCGCGATGGTGACTCCGGAGCGCGGCTGTTCGCCACCACTTCGAACTTCCTGGAGCGGATGGGATTGACGAGCCTTGACCAGTTGCCGCCGCTGGCTCCCCACCTGCCGGACGCCAGCGCCCTGGAGGCTGAACTGGCAGGTCTTGCCGAACCCCGAATCGACGTGCAGAGTGTCATGGAAACGGAGAATTGATGACCACCACCCCTGAGGGAATCCGGCTGCAGAAGGCGCTGGCACAGGCCGGCATCGCCTCCCGCCGGGTCAGTGAAGAGTTGATCGCGGCCGGACGGGTGGAGGTCAACGGCAAGCTGGTCACCGAACAGGGCCTGCGCGTCGATCCCATCCACGACACGATTCGAGTGGACGGCGCCCGCATCCCACCGGCGCGGCACCATCTCTATCTGGTCCTCAACAAGCCGAGAGGCGTCGTGTCCACGATGGATGACCCGCAGGGTCGTCCCACCCTGCAGGATTACCTGCGGCAGCGCTCCAAGGAACGCCTCTTCCACGTCGGGCGCCTCGACTTCGACACCGAGGGCCTGATCATCCTGACCAATGACGGCGAGTTCGCCCAGCGCCTGACCCACCCGTCGTACGAGATCCCCAAGACCTACGTCGCGGTGGTCGAGGGTTCGGTGGACCATCACAGCGTGGTGAAGCTGCGCCGCGGAGTGACGCTCGAAGACGGCCCGATCAAGCCGGACAAGGTCACGCTGCGGGAACGCGGGCCGGAGCGTTCGATGATCGAGATCACCTTGCACTCGGGACGGAACCGGATCGTCCGTCGCCTCTTCGACGCGATCGGCCACCCGGTGCGTCGGCTCTCGCGCACCGCGATCGGGCCGATCCGGCTCGGCCAGCTCAAGGTGGGGACCGTGCGTGACCTGACGCGCGAGGAACTCGGCTCGCTGCTGGACACCGTCGGGCTGTAGCCGGGCAGCCATGCAGCGGGTGATCGGCGTCGAGACCGAGTACGGGCTGCTGGGTCGCACGAGAACGGGCCGGATGGCCTCCAGCGAGGCGGCCCAGTGGTTGTTTCGTCCCGTGGAGGCCCACCACCGCTCGTCCAACGCCTTCCTGGCCAATGGCGGACGGTTGTATCTCGACGTCGGCGCCCACCCCGAGTACGCCACGCCGGAGTGTCGGACCCCGCGGGAAGTCGTCCTCAGCGAGCGGGCCGGTGATGACCTGCTGGTGAGCCTCGCCGAACGCGCAAGCGAGGAAGCGGCGGCAGCGGGAACGCCGGTGACCCTACGACTCTTCAAGAACAACGCCGACTCCTTCGGAAACTCCTACGGCTGCCACGAGAACTACCTCGTCGAGCGGGAGTTGGAACCCGAATCCGCAGCTGCCCTGCTCACCAGCTTCCTGGTGACACGACCACTGCTGTGCGGCAGCGGGTGCCTGAGGCGAGGTGCATTCGTCATCAGCCAACGAGCCGATCATCTCCACGACTCCTACTCCGCCCTGACGACGCGGGCGCGACCGCTGGTGAACAGCCGGGACGAACCTCTGGCCGACCCCGCCCGATTCCGGCGCCTGCACGTGCTTGCCGGCGACTCCAACCTGAGTGAGTACTCCTCGTGGCTCCGGCTGGCCAGCACCGAGGCCGTCCTCAGCCTGATCGAGCGAGCGGCGTCCGAGCCGCGAGGGCAACTGCGCGCCGACCTGGAGCGCTGGCAGTTGGCCGATCCGGTCGCTGCCCTGCCCGCGGTGGCTCGCGACCCGCGTGCCCTCCTCACGACCCAAAGCGGCGGCCGGATGACCGCGTTGGACGTGCAGTACGCCTTCGCTGAGCTGGTCGCGCGTCACGCCGTGGCCGACCCCACGGTGATGGAGACCTGGCTGCGGGTGCTGGACGCTCTGGATGCCGACGACCCCGACGCGGTCGCCGACATCGTCGAGTGGGCGGCCAAACGCCGGTTGCTCGCCCAGTTCCGACAGCGCCACGACCTGGCGGTGGACGATCCGCGACTGGCGGCGGTCGATCTGGCCTTTCATGACCTGTCGAGCAACGGGCTGGCGCGACGCCTGGAGGCGGGTGGAGTGCTGCGGCGTCTGACGCGGCCCGAGGAAGTACGCCAGGCGATGTCGCGGCCGGTGTCGCCCACACGGGCCCAGCTGCGCTCCCGGCTGATCGTCGCCGCGCAGCAGGCCACGCGTGACTACTCGGTCGACTGGATGCGGTTCGCCGTCCATGACCTGCCGGGGGGTGGGGCCGGTCCCGCAGACCTCACCGTGACCCTGGGGGACCCGCTCGCGTCCGTCGAGGCTGCGGTGGACGAACTTGCCGCGAGAATGCTGGACAGCCCACGGGTCCGGGCCACCGGGGGCTTCCGACCACCCGGTTCGCGACCCGATTGGCCCTCGCGGTAGGGTCAGGATCGTGCTCCACCCACATCGTCTCGTCCTGGCAACGACCGCTGCCGCCGCCCTGCTGCTCACCGCCTGCGGCTCCGGAACCCCTCCGTCCCCCAGTGTTTCGGCGAGTGCGTCGCCCAGTGTCTCGGTGACGCCGACGGCCAGTGCGACCCCCACGAGCAGCGTGGTCGTGTCGAACTCGATCGATTCGATCAAGGTCACCGGAGAGCGGCTCAAGGCCCCGAAGGTGACCTTCAAGGCGCCCTTCGCCATCGATGAGACCCGTACCCGGGTCGAGGTGGCGGGCAAGGGCGCCAAGGCGGTCGAGACCGGCTTCGTCACCGTCCACTACTACGGGGTGAACGGCCGCACGGGGAAGTCCTTCGACGAGTCGTACTCGCGCAAGCAGACGGTGACCTTCCCGCTGAACCAGGTGATCGAAGGCTTCAAGAAGGGCCTCACCGGTCAGGCCGAGGGCAGCCGGGTCCTCATCGTGATGCCCGGTTCGGACGGCTACGACGCTTCGGGGGGCAGCTCCGATGGCTCCATCGCGGTCGGCGACACCCTGCTCTTCGTCGTCGACGTGGTGGACGTTTCACTGACCGAACCCAGCGGCAAGGCGATCACCCCGGCAGCCGGCCTCCCCACGGTGACCCCCGGGACGGGGAAGCCGACGATCACGATCCCCGCAGGCGCGCCGGCCCCCACGAAGATGGCAGCCCAGACGCTGATCCAGGGCACCGGGGCGAAGGTCGCCAAGACCGACACCATCCTGGCCCGCTATGTCGGGGTCTCCTGGAAGACCGGCCAGGTGATCGACGACCAGTTCGACACCCCCAGCAGCGGCCTGCTCAGCAGCACGATCCCGGGGTGGCAGTCGGGCCTGGTCGGCAAGACCGTTGGCTCTCGGGTGATGCTCGTCCTGCCGCCCAAGGAGGGCTTCCCGGAGGGCAGCAACAATCCTCCGGTGGAGGCCGGTGACACCGTCGTCTACGTGATCGACCTGTTGTTCGCATACTCCGCATAGGTCCTTGGGTCGACCACCCACGGGCTGCGGGGCAGCGCCGCAGGATCGAATCGCTCCACCAACCGGGTGAGCGTGACGGTCTCGCCTTGGGCAGCCAACCCCAGACTGGTGGCCAGCAGCCCCAGCACGTCGCCCGCCCTCAGGCCGACGGCCGCCAGATCCGCCAGGCTGACGGCGCCGTCCCGCTTGGCCAGCCGGTGTCCGGCCTGGTTGAGAGCCAGCGGCACGTGACCATACTGCGGCGGTGACCCGCCGAGCTGGCCGGCCAGCCAGGCCTGACGTGGGGAGGAAGTCAACAGGTCATCCCCACGGATCACCTGGTCGATGCCCTGGTCCAGGTCGTCCACCACGACGGCGAGGTTGTACGCGGGCACCCCGTCATTGCGGACGAGGACGAAGTCGTCGACCACCCCGGTGACCGTCCCCGCCCACTCGTCGTGCACCGCCATCACCGCCCGTTCAGCCCGGATGCGCAAGGCCGGGGGACGCACCGCCCGCAATCGGGCACGTTGGAGGGGATCAAGGTCACGACAGGTTCCCGGGTAGGGGCGGTAGCCGTCCCCGTGCGGGGCGGACGCCGCCTGGGCGATCTCGCGGCGGGTGCAGAAGCACTCGTAGGTCAGGGGCCGTAGCCGCTCCAGCGCGGCGGCATACCCCTCCAGCCGCTGCGATTGCCACGCCACCGGCTGGTCGGCCACCAGTCCGAGTGCCGCCAGATCGCTGAGCTGTTGCCGGGCCGTCCCCGCCGCAGCCGCCACCCGGGCCGCGTCCAGATCCTCCACGCGGATCAGGAACTGCCGCCCGGTGCGCCGGGCCATCAGCCAGGCGACCAGAGCGGTACGCAGGTTGCCCAGATGCAGCGCCGAGGTGGGGCTGGGGGCGAAGCGACCCGCCACGGGGACTCCCTTCCGGTGGCCTGCGCTGGCCAGTCAACCAGATCCGGTAACGTCGGCGGGGTCAGCACACCATCACGCACGGTTGGGTCGGCAATGTCTCCCCGCAAGTCTGAGCGCATCATGAATCTGGCCATCTGCCTGCTGTTGGCGCGCCGGTACGTCGAGAAATCCCACATCCGCACCGTGGTGGAGGGATACGCGGGCCTGAGCGATGCGGCCTTTGAGCGCACGTTCGAGCGCGACAAGGACGAACTTCGTGCGATGGGGGTGCCGGTCGAGACCGGCAGCAACAACCCGCTGTTCCCCGACGAGGTCGGCTACCGGATCCGGCGGGAGGAGTTCGAGCTGCCGCCGATCGAGTTCAACGCCTCCGAAACCCTGGTGCTCGGCCTTGCCACCCGGGTCTGGGAATCGGCCACCCAGGCTGATCAGGCGCTGGCTGCGGTCGCCAAGCTGCGCGCGGCCGGGGTCGAACCGGACCCTGGTCGAGTTGAGGGCCTGAGCGCCAGCGTGAGCGCCAAGGAGCCGGCCTTCGACACACTGTGGCAGGCCACCGTCGAGCGAGTCCCGGTGAGTTTCGATTACCGGGGCGAGGGTCGACGGGTCGAGCCGTGGGCGATGTCGTACCGGCGGGGTGCCTGGTACCTGGTGGGCTTCGACCGGGGTCGCCAGGATTCCCGGGTCTTCAAGGTGGCCCGGGTCGACGCCGCGGTAACCCCGATCGGGCGACCTGGCTCCTTCCAGCCCCCGAAGGTTGACGTGGAAGGCCTGCTCAGCTCACTGGAACCTGCCGCACCGGACGCTGAGGCGGTACTGGCCATTCGGGGTGACCGGGCGCCGGGGCTCCGCCGACGTGGACACCGCGTGGCGTCGTCGGTGGCCCTGCCGCCCGGCTTCGTCGCCTACCAGGTGGCCTACGCGCGTCAGGGTGACCTCGTCGGCGAGGTCTGCGCGGCCGGTCCGGACGTCCTCGTCCTCGACCCGCTCGAGGTGCGCGCCGCGGTGGGGCGTCAACTGGCCGGTCTGGCAGGGGTGAGCTGAATGGCGTCGAAGGAGCAGGTGTCCCGACTGTTCGCGCTCGTGCCGTATCTCCAGGCCCACCCGGCGGCCGAACTGGCGGCCACCGCCGCGGTGTTCGGCATCGCCGTGCGTCAACTGGTCGCCGACCTCAACGTGCTGTGGTTCTGTGGCCTGCCTGGTGGCCTCCCGGGGGACCTGATGGAAGTCGACATGGACAGCATGGAGGCGGGCCGGATCAGGCTGTCCAACGCGGAGTACCTGGCGCGGCCGCTCCGGTTCACCCCCGACGAGGCGTTGAGCCTCGTCGTGGCCCTCCGGACGTTGGGGGACCTGGGTGATCCGGCCCTCGGCGATGCCGTGGCTTCGGCGGTTGCCAAGCTGGAGCGGGCTCAGGGCACCCAGCACCCCGCGACGATCGGGGTCGCGACGGCCACCGGCTCGGCTGAGATCCGGCGGGTTCTCAACGAGGCGATCACGAACAAGACGGTGGTGGACCTCACCTACGACGGCCTCGCACGAGCTGAGACGACGACGCCAACGGTCGAGCCGTCCCGGCTGGCGATGCGGGACGGCTATGCCTACCTCGATGCCTGGAGTGTGGACCGGAACGACTGGCGGGTCTACCGGGTGGATCGTATCGCCGACGTCCGACCGACCGGTCGCCCGGCCCCGGATCGCGGGGAACCGCCCCGCTTCGATCCGGGTTGGCTCGACCAGTTGCCGGACGCAGCGGAGGTCACCCTCGTGCTCGCCGAGTCGGCACGCTGGATCACCGAGTACATTCCGATCCGCCACACTCAACCCACCCCGCAGGGCCTCCAGGTCACCCTGCTGGTCTCCGACCCGGCGTGGCTGCGGGCCCAGTTGTTGAGGCTGGGATCGGGGGTGTTGCGGGTCGAGCCGCCGCAGGCCGCCCGCTCGGCCCAGGAGTCGGCTCGTGAGGCACTGGCCCTCTATCAATCCTTGGGGTTGGCCCTCCAGGAGTAGGCTGGCGCGCATGATCTGGGTGCTGGTGTTCCTCCTGATAGCCCTCGGTGGGCTGGTCATGGTGGTCAGCTACGCCGTTTGGCTGTGGCACAAGGCCAGTGACCTTTTCTCCGAACTGGAGATGCTCGGTGTCCGAGCGGAGGAGCTTGGCGACCTTCTGGCCCAGATCCAGGTGCCGGCGCTCGACGCCAGGTCCTGACCCGGAGCGGGTAGACTCCACGAGCGCTTGACAAGAAGGAGGAACGGACATGCCGAGTCTCGGTGGCTGGGAATGGGTGATCATCGCGGTGGTCGCCCTGTTGTTGTTCGGCGGCTCCAAGCTGCAGGGCATCGGCAAGAACGCCGGCAAGGCGATCCGCGAGTTCAAGGAGGAGACCGCCACGTTGAAGGCCGAGCCTCCAGCCGTTGAGGCGCCGCGGCCCTCCGTCCCCCAGGCCGGCGACATCGTCGACGCCGAGGTGGTCGAGCCCGAACGAAAGCCCCGGACCGAAGCCTGAGACGCCCGATGGCCCGCTTGAGCCTGGGTTGGTTGAGGCCCCCCAAGCCCGCTCCCGGCGGGGTGATGTCGCTCGCCGACCACCTGCGAGAGCTGCGTTATCGGATCATCCTGTCGAGCGTGGCGGTGGTCGTCGCTTCACTCGTGGCCGCCCTCTGGTACGACCCGCTGTACCAGATCCTCATGCGCCCCTACCTGGTGGCGGTCGAGATGCTCGCCCAGTCGAACCCGAATCTCGACACCACGACCGTCATCAGCGGAGTTGTCACGCCGTTCACCCTGGCTCTCAAGGTATGCCTGGTCGCTGGACTGGTGCTCGCCAGCCCCGTGTGGGTCTACCAGATCTGGGCCTACATCGTCCCGGCGCTGCTGGCCAAGGAACGCAAGTGGGCCCTGTCGTTCCTGGGGGCCGCGATTCCGCTGTTCCTGTTCGGCGTCCTGATCGGCTACTACATCATGCCTCAGGGGATTTCAGTGATGCTGTCGTTCACCCCCTCCAGCGTCCCGATCACGAACCTGCTGGAGGTCAACCAGTTCCTGGAGTTGACCCTGCAGTTGATGGTCGTCTTCGGCCTCGGCTTTCTGATGCCGGTGGTCGTGGTGGGCCTCAACCTCATCGGGGTGGTCTCGGCCCAGCAGTTGGCCAAGGTGCGCACCTACGTGATCTTCGGGATCTTCGTGTTCGGCGCGGCCGCGACCCCATCGACCGACCCGTTCTCGATGATGGCCCTGTCAATCCCGATGACACTGCTCTACATCATCGCGGAGGTCATCGCCCACGCCCATGACCGGCGTAAGGTCGCCCGCGCCGCCGAGGCTGCCGCGGTGGCATGAGCCTGTCGAGCTACAACGGCCCCATCCTCACGCTGGTCGTCAACCCGTCCGCCGGTGGGGGGCGAGCCCGGAAACTGCTTCCCAAGGTCGCCACCGCCCTACTGACCGAACTGCCGGGGGCGAACCTGCGGGTCTTCCAGACCACGTCGTTCTCCGAGGCCCGGCTGCGGTGCATCGCGGCCGTCGAGCAGGCCCGCCCGGCCGTGGCGGGCCAGCGGAGCGATGCCCTGGTGGTCATGGGCGGCGACGGCATGATGCACCTCGGGCTGAACGCGTGCGCGGGCACCGACGTCCCGCTGGGCGTGGTCCCGGGTGGCCGGGGCAACGACTTCTGCCGAGGCGTGGGCGTCCCGAGCGACGTGATGGGGGCGGTCCGGGTGATCGTGGCGGGCGGCACCCGACGTATCGACCTGATGGAGGCTCGCGGAGATCTGGCTGGGGGAGCGGAACGCCGGTGGGTCGGCTCGATCGTCAGCACCGGTTTCGACGGCCGGGTGAACTACCGCACCAACAACTCCACGGTTCCGTTGGGTGCGCTGAGCTACGCCTGGGCGACACTGGCCGAACTCCGGGTCTTCGAGCCGTTGCCGTACCGACTCCTGATCGACGGGGTACCGCGCAATCAGAGCGCCATGTTCGCCTGCGTCGGGAACGCGGGCGTCTTCGGGGGCGGCATGCTGGGGTGCCCGAACGCGGACGTCGAGGACGGCCTGCTCGACGTGACCATCATCCACCCGGTCAGCCGGGCGACCCTGCTCCGGCTGCTGCCCACCATGTACTCGGGCGGCTTCGTCAAGGATCCGGCCGTGGAGCTGCTGCGGGCCCGCGAGGTCGTGGTCGACGGCGACGGCCTCTACGGGATGGCCGATGGTGAGGAGTTGGGACGAGTGCCCCTGCGTCTGCGGGCCGTGGAGGACATGCTCACCCTGTTCAGCCCGCAGTAGGTTGGCAGCGTGGATTCACTGGCGGCCTTCCGGGCGGGATACCCGTTTACGCTCGATGAGTACCAGACGACCGCCTGTGAGCAGGTGGCAGCCGGCCGCGGAGTGTTGGTGGCCGCGCCGACCGGGTCCGGCAAGACGGTCGTGGGGGAGTTCGCCGTCCATCTCGCCCTGGAAACCGGACGCAAGTGCTTCTACACCACCCCGATCAAGGCGCTGAGCAACCAGAAGTACCACGACCTGTGTGAGCGGCACGGTGAGGACAAGGTCGGACTCCTCACCGGCGACACCTCCGTCAACGGCGAGGCTCCCATTGTCGTGATGACCACCGAGGTGCTGCGCAACATGCTGTACGCGGGCTCGCGGACGCTGGACAACCTCGGCTTCGTGGTGATGGACGAGGTCCACTACCTCGCCGATCGGTTTCGGGGGGCGGTCTGGGAGGAGGTCATCATCTCGCTGGCCGCCTCGGTGCAACTGGTGGCGCTGTCAGCGACGGTGAGCAATGCCGAGGAGTTCGGGGATTGGCTGGAGGAGGTCCGCGGCGATGTCGAGGTCGTGGTCTCGGAGCGGCGACCCGTCCCGTTGTACCAGCACGTGATGGTCGGACGCCGGCTGGTCGACCTGTTCGCGACGGCCGACCCGGCCACCGGCGCCGGCGTCGAGGTCAACCCCGAACTGGTTCGCTTGGCCAAGGAGGAGTCGCGCAGCCAACGCGACGACAGCCGACGCCCCCGCGGTCGCTCCGGCAACGGGCGAAGTTCGGCCTACGGGTCGGGACGCTACGGCGGCGCAGCAGCCCGGGAGCGGCAGCAGAGCAGCCGCCACCTCGTTCCCCGCCGCGATGCCACCGTCGAACGATTGGAGGTCGCGGGCCTGCTGCCGGCCATCTACTTCATCTTCTCGCGCCAAGGGTGTGACGCTGCGGTGGGGCAGTTGATGAGCTCGGGGTTGCGGCTCACCACCGCCGCCGAGCGGGCCGCACTGGGCGCCATCGCGATCCGCCACACCCAGGGCCTGAGTGCGGCTGACCTCGACGCGCTGGATTTCGCCGGGTTCGCGGAGGCGCTGCGTCAGGGGATCGCCGCCCACCACGCCGGTCTGCTGCCCGCCTTCAAGGAAGCGGTCGAGGAGGGGTTCGCGGCAGGGCTGGTGAAAGTGGTCTTCGCCACCGAGACCTTGGCCCTCGGCATCAATATGCCGGCCCGCAGCGTGGTCCTGGAGAAGCTGGTCAAGTACAACGGTGAGAGCCATGCCGACATCACCGCGGGGGAATTCACCCAGCTGACAGGTCGGGCCGGCCGCCGCGGGATCGACGTCGAGGGCCACGCCATCGTGTGCTGGCAACCCGGCCTGGAACCGCGGGCGGTGGCGGGGCTGGCCTCGCGCCGGACCTATCCGCTGCGCTCGTCGTTCAAGCCGACCTACAACATGGCCGTGAACCTGGTGGCCACCGTGGGACGGGAACGTGCGCGTGGGCTGCTGGAACAATCCTTCGCCCAGTACCAGTCCGACCGGAACGTCGTGGGACTGTCGCGGACCATCGCGCGCAACCGCGAGCAGATCGCGCAGGACTGGGCCAGCGCCGGCTGCGAGCGGGGCGACTTCGAGGCCTACGCCCGGCTTCGGGCACGCATCGGCGAGGTGGAGGCCGAGGCGGCCAGGCTCCGCCGCGCGGATCGTCGCGCCGAGTCGATCGAGGCCCTCCGGGCCCTGATGCCCGGTGACATCATCGACATCCCGGCCAAGCGCCAGCGAGGCTGGGCAGTGGTCATCGACCCGGGTAGCGGACCGGAGGGACCGCAGCCGACGGTGATGACCGGCGATCGTCAGGTGAGACGGCTGTCACCACTGGACTTCCCCACCCCGCCGACCGTCCTCGGGCGGATGAAGGTCCCCAAGCACTTCGACCCGAGATCGACGGCCTTCCGGCGCAACCTGGCCGCAGCGCTGGTCTCGTGGCTGCAGCACACCGAGGTTCGTCCCGATCGGCACAGCGACCCGGTGGAGGCGGAGGCGCTGGCCGCGGTGGGCGAGTTGCGCCGGGAGTTGGCCGTCCATCCCTGCCATCGTTGCCCGGACCGGGAGTCCCACGCCCGCTTCGCGGAGGCGGCCCTCCGGCTGGAGCGGGACACCGACTCCGTGCAACGCCAGGCCGACCGTCGGACCAACACGATCGCCGTCCGGTTCGACCGGATCTGCTCGGTCCTGGAGTCCATGGGCTACCTGAGCGCGGACGGGGGGCACCACGTCACCGACTCGGGGGCCATGTTGGCCAGGATCTACTCCGAACTGGATCTGGTGACTGCGGAGGCGATTGGCCAGGGCGTCTGGTCCGGGTTGTCGGCGCCGCAGTTGGCAGCGGTGCTGTCGAGCCTGGTGTATGAAGCCCGTGGAGATCGCCGTACCCCGGCGCGGATGCCCGACCGCAGGTCCGAGCAGGCCCAGTCCGCGCTGCGCCGGATCTGGCGGGAGGTCTGCCTCGCCGAACGCGACAACCGTCTCCCCAGCCACGCCGAACCCGAGATCGGTTTCGCTGAGGCGATCCACGCCTGGGCGGCCGGTCGCCCGCTGGCCGACGTCCTCGAACTCTCGGGCCTGACGGCCGGCGACTTCGTCCGCTGGGCCCGGCAGGTCGTCGATCTGGCCGGACAGGTGGCGCAGGCGGTCGGTCCCGGCGAGTTGCGTCACACCTGTCGGGAGGTCATCGACCTCGTCCGTCGTGGGGTGGTTGACGTGGCGCCGGATGAGGACTGAGTGGGGCCGGAACCGGCGCTCCCGGTGGAGCCGCCTCGCTAAGGTGGCGCCATGACGCTTGCGATCCGCGTGATTCCCTGCCTTGACGTCCACGACGGCCGGGTGGTCAAAGGGGTGAACTTCACCAACCTGCGTGACGCCGGGGATCCGGTGGAGTTGGCCGCGACCTACAGCGCCGAAGGGGCCGACGAGCTGGTCTTCCTCGACATCTCGGCATCGGCTGAAGGTCGGGCGACCACGCACGACATGGTGCGGCGGACCGCCGAAACCGTGTTCATCCCGCTGTGTGTGGGCGGGGGGGTGCGGAGTGTCGACGACGTGGACACGCTGCTGCGCTCCGGCGCTGACAAGGTCGGGATCAACACGGGAGCCATCGCCGCTCCACGGGTGATCGACGAGATCGCTCGCAGGTTCGGCAACCAGGTCCTTGTTCTCTCCCTGGACGCGCGTCGTGAGCCGGGGCAGCCGTCCGGCTTCGGGGTCACCACCCACGGTGGTCGTATCCCCGCCGGCCTGGACGCCATCGACTGGGTGCGGGAGGCCGTCGACCGGGGCGCCGGTGAGGTATTGCTGAATTCGATGGACGCCGATGGCACCACCCAGGGGTTCGATCTGGAGATGATCGCGGCGGTCAAGGCCGTGGTGAGCGTGCCCGTCATCGCCTCGGGGGGGGCAGGCGCGGTCGAGCACTTCGTGGCCGCGGCCCAGGCCGGAGCCGACGCAGTCCTGGCGGCAAGCGTCTTCCACTACCAGACGCTCACGATCGCAGGGGTCAAGCAGGCGCTGCGGGAGGCGGGTTTCCCCGTCCGGTTGCCCACCTCGGCCGTAGGCTGACAGCCATGGACTGCTTGTTCTGCGCCATCGTCGCGGGCGACCTGCCCTCCAAGCAGGTCTACGCCGACGACGCGGCCATCGCGATTCTCGACATCAACCCCTGGCATGTGGGCCACACGCTGGTCATGCCTCGACGTCATGTCGAGGCCCTCACCTCAGACCCGACCGCCCTGGTCGAGATCGCCCCGGCGATCACGGCCACGAGCCGCCTGCTGATGGATCGGTTGGCTGCCGATGGCCTCAATCTGATGAGCAGTTCGGGCAATGCGGCCGGCCAGGAGGTCTTCCACCTGCACGTCCATCTGATCCCGCGCTACTCCCATCGTCCTGGGCTGGGCCAGTTGATGGTCCGTGAGCCCGGCATCAACCTGGAACGCGTCCACCGGCAGATCCTGGGCAACGGCTGAGTCGCTCAGCCGAAGGTGACAGCACAGGCGCCTGAGGAGGGGCAGGAGATCCGTCCGAACTGGAAGTCGGCGAAGCTTCCGTCGGCGACGGCGGTCTGGTCGCTGGTGGGAAAACCGAGGTCCGAGGCCGGCCCGCCAGCGGCGAGGTAGGCCTTCAGCAGTTCGCCGGCGAGCCAGTGGCTGCCGGTCGCTTCCGACCACCACAGATCGCCGCCCGCGTAGCTGGCGTGCCAGCCGCCGGCGACGGCCACCTCGTCGCCCTTGGCCTGCCCGAGCGGGCTGTCGGCCCCGCCCATCGCCTTCCAGCGGGTTTCGTTCGCCGACGTGGGACCGGCCGCGTTCGCGGTGGGGGTGACGGCACTCAACGTGGTCGTGGGGACCCCGCCCGAGAGGGTGAAGAGGCGTTCCTTGAGCCCGAAAGTGCTTCTGAACGTCCCGCCGGCGACGCTCACCGACCCCTTACTGCCGACGATCTTGACCTGGTCGACGCGGCCGCCCCAGGAGCCGTCGCCGTCGCGCTGGGTCACTTGAACGCTCTTCAGGGTCCCAACGCTGGGAAAGGCCTTTTGGATCGTGCTGGTCGACAGCGCCTTCGTCCAGGTCTGGCTCTTCACCTTGCCGTCGTAGGGGTCCTTCTTCGCCACGAGGTACGCGACGCCGCCGTCGGCGGAGTGGCCGCCGTTGCTGGAGGAGAACATGGTCAACGCGTACGAGCCGTTGTAGGTCAGCACCCGGTTCGCGGTCGCGGCCACCGCGGCGGTGGTGGCGCTGAATTCGGTGCCGGTGCCGTGGTACGCCTGGCAGGCGGTCGTGTCGCAGATGTCGTACACCTGCTTGCCGCCGAGATTGGCCCGATAGCGAGCGGCATAGCTGCGGGCGGCCACGGCCTGGGCCTTCAAGGCTTCGGTCGCCCACCCGCCGGGCATCTCTGCGGGCACCACGGAGCGGAGGTAGTTCTCCATGCTGAGGCTGTTGACCGTCCGGGCGCCGCTGCCGTAGAAGCGCAGGGTCAGGGTCCCGCGGTAGGTCCTGGTGGTGCCACCGGGAAGGATGAGGCTGACCGTCGCCTTGTCGGTGTTACTGAACGACCAGGACAGAGACTTGTTGAGACCCGGGCTCTTGGCGACCCAGGCGCCCTTGGCGTTCCGGTAGTGCAGCACCCGGGCCGAGCCGGATCGTGAGACGCGCCACTGGGTGTAGCCGCTCCCGGTGGGCAGTTGGTAGGTCTTGCCTGCCGAATCCTTGAGCTTCAGCCCGGTGGCGGGTTTCACCGTCAGGCGGTTGTCGTTGTCGGCCGAGATCCAGACCCGGATGCTGTCGCCCGACGAGAGCGTCGAGGAAGTGGTCTTGGGATAGTAGAAGGCCAGGATCTTGGTGTAGCTCAGGCCCGACAGGGCGGCGCCGTAGGCTCCGTACTGGGACAGCCCCTTGCCATGGCCCCAGCCGGCGCCGGTGACGGTGATCGTCGAACTCTTCGGGGTGACTGCGGTGTCGGCCTGGGCGGTGGGGGTGGACGCCCACCCGGTCGCCAGTAGCAGCAGCGTGCCTGCGGCCGCCAGTTGTCGTCGCCATCTCATGGGTCGGTCCTTCCGAGCGTGGTCACCCGCGCCATGGTGGCCCGGGCTGCCCGCGACGCGCCAGCGAGGACGGGGGAAGTCGCAAGGGGCGCTTGAGCGTTGGCGGGGCCCGGCTCTCTCACGATATGGGACGATCCGGCTTCGGGTTTGACACTCTCAGGCCCCGGCGAGCAACCTTGGAACCGTGCGTTCGACCCTCATCGTAGTTAGCCAGCGTGTCGCCTGAGTCCTCACTCAACGACGCGCTCCCTCGCCTGCAACAGCAGCGGGGGTTTTTTGTTGCTCAGATCCTCGAACCCGCACGAGACCAGACCCAGCGAAGGGAATGACAGAGATGGCAGACGAAGTGTCACCGACACTCATGACAGGGGCCCAAGCGCTCGTTGAGTCGCTGGAGCGGGTCGGCGTGGAGGTTGTCTTCGGCATCCCCGGCGGCGCCATCCTGCCCGCCTACGATCCCCTCTTCGACTCCAAGCTGGTCAAGCACATCCTGGTGCGCCACGAGCAGGGCGCCGGGCATGCCGCCGAGGGCTACGCCATGGTGACCGGCAAGGTCGGGGTCTGCATGGCCACCTCGGGGCCCGGCGCGACCAACCTCGTGACGGCGATCGCGGACGCCTACATGGATTCGGTGCCGATCGTCGCGATCACCGGTCAGGTCGCCAGCCCCGCGATCGGGACGGACGCCTTCCAGGAGGCGGACATCCGCGGCATCACCTTCCCGATCACCAAGCACAGCTACCTGATCAAGAAGGCCGAGGACATCCCGCACGCGATCGCCGCGGCGTTCCATATCGCGAAGACCGGACGCCCCGGGCCGGTGCTGGTCGACATCGCCAAGGACGCGCTGGCCACGAAGGCGCCCTTCGTGTGGCCGGAATCGCTCGACCTGCCGGGCTACCGTCCGGTCACCCGTCCGCATGTCAAGCAGATGCGGGAGGCAGCCCGCCTGATCGGGCAGGCCGAGCGTCCCGTCCTGTACGTGGGCGGCGGAGCCGTCAAGGCCAAGGCTCACGAGGCTCTGGCCGAACTGGTCAAGATCACCGGCATCCCGGTGGTGACCACCCTGATGGCCCGCGGCATCGTTCCCGACAGTCATGAGCTGAACTACGGGATGCCTGGCATGCACGGGACGGTGGCGGCCGTGGGCGCGTTGCAGCGCTCCGACCTGTTGATCACCCTCGGCGCGCGCTTCGACGATCGCGTGACCGGACGGCTGGACTCCTTCGCTCCCGTCGCCAAGGTGATCCACGCCGACATCGACCCGGCCGAGATCTCCAAGAACCGGGTGGCCGACGTCCCGATCGTGGGCGATCTCGGCGTGGTCATCGAAGAACTCAACACCCTGCTGCGGGGTGCTGACCTGCCTGATTACAGCCCGTGGGTGGCTTACCTCTCCAACCTGAGGACCAAGTACACCCTCGACCTCGAACCCACCAAAGATGGGTTGCTGAGCCCGGAGTACGTGATCCGTCGCCTGGGCGAATTGGCCGGACCTGAGGCGTACTACGTCTCGGGCGTGGGGCAGCATCAGATGTGGGCGGCGCACCTCCTTCCCCACGAGCGGCCGGGACGCTGGCTCAACTCCGGCGGTGCCGGGACGATGGGCTACTGCGTCCCGGCCGCCATGGGTGCCCAGGTCGGGCGTCCGGAGGCTGTGGTCTGGGGTATTGATGGCGACGGTTGCTTCCAGATGACCAATCAGGAGCTGGTCACCTGTGCGCTGGAGGGGATCCCGATCAAGATCGCGGTCATGAACAACCAGAGCCTCGGGATGGTGCGCCAGTGGCAGACCCTGTTCTACGGGGAGCGCTACTCCAACACCGACCTGAAGACGAATCGCATCCCCAACTTCCCCATGCTCGCCGAGGCGATGGGCGCTGCCGGGTTCCGGGCGGAGACGCCCGACGAGGTCGACGAGGTGATCAAAGCCGCCATGGCCATCAACGACCGGCCGGTGGTGGTCGAGTTCGTCGTCCACAAGGACGCGATGGTGTGGCCGATGGTGGCCGCCGGCACCAGCAACGATGACATCAAGATCGCTCGGGACCTCGCGCCCGACTGGGAAGGAGAGGACCTGTGAGCACCCACACCCTGAGCGTGCTGGTCGAGAACAAGCCGGGCGTGCTCGCGCGCGTGGCCGGCCTGTTCGCGCGCCGCGGCTACAACATCGAGTCGCTGGCGGTCGGTCCGACCGAGAAGCCGGAGTTGTCCAGGATCACGTTGCAGGTGAGCGTGAGCAGCCCGCAGGTGCTTGAGCAGATCGTCAAGCAGCTCAACAAGCTGATCGAGGTGCTGAAGATCGTCGAGCTGCAAGAAGGCTCCTCGGTGCGGCGTGAACTCGTCCTGATCAAGGTGCGCGGCGACGCCGCCACCCGGGGTCAGATCATCGAAATCGTGCAGCTGTTCCGGGGCAAGACCGTCGATGTCCACCAGGATTCGATGACCATCGAGGCAACCGGCTCCCCGGACAAGCTGGAGGCGCTGTTGGAGATGTTGGCGCCGTACGGAATCAGGGAACTGGTCCAGTCAGGCCTCGTCGCGCTTGGTCGAGGCAGCCGCTCCCTCACCGAACGTGCGAAGATCGACAAGACGCGTACCGCCGCGAACACCACCAACTGAAGAGGACTGTAAGAAATGGCAGAGATGTTCTACGACTCCGACGCCGACCTGTCGGTCATCCAGGGCCGCAACGTCGCGGTGATCGGCTACGGCAGCCAGGGCCACGCCCACGCGCTGTCGCTGCGCGACTCCGGCGTGGACGTCCGCGTCGGCCTGCGGGAAGGCTCGAAGAGCTGGGCGAAAGCCGAGGCCGAAGGGCTTCGGGTCGTCACCCCGGCGCAGGCTTGCGAGGAGGCCGACCTGATCATGGTTCTGGCCCCCGACCAGTTCCAGCGGATCATCTACAAAGAGGTGATCGAGCCCAACCTGGTGCCCGGCGACGCGCTCTTCTTCGCTCACGGGTTCAACATCCGGTTCGGCTACATCCAGCCGCCGGCCGGCGTTGACGTCTGCATGGTCGCCCCGAAGGGCCCCGGCCACCTGGTCCGCCGCGAGTACTCCGAGGGCCGCGGTGTGCCGGTGATCGTCGCGGTCGAGAAGGACGAGAGCGGCAATGCCTGGCCGCTGGCGCTCAGCTACGCCAAGGCGATCGGCGGCCTCCGTGCCGGTGGTATCAAGACCACCTTCACCGAGGAGACCGAGACCGACCTCTTCGGCGAGCAGGCCGTCCTGTGCGGTGGCACGGTGGCTCTGGTCGAGGCAGGGTTCGAGGTGCTCACTGAGGCCGGTTACCAGCCTGAGGTGGCCTACTTCGAATGCCTGCACGAACTGAAGCTGATCGTCGACCTGATGTACGAGGGTGGGCCCGCCAAGATGCGCTGGTCGATCTCGGACACCGCGGAGTTCGGGGACTACGTCTCAGGCCCCCGGGTGATCGACGCCGGGGTGAAGGCCCGGATGCAGGACGTGCTGGCCGACATCCAGTCCGGCGCCTTCGCCAAGCGGTTCATCGACGATCAGGACGCCGGGGCCAAGGAGTTCAAAGCCCTCCGTGCCGCTGCTGAGGACCACCCCATCGAGGAGACCGGACGCAAGCTCCGTGGCCTGATGGC
Source organism: Propionibacteriaceae bacterium (assembly GCA_016717345.1). GTDB lineage: Bacteria > Actinomycetota > Actinomycetes > Propionibacteriales > Propionibacteriaceae > Propionicimonas. The sequence continues at coordinate 258,395 of JADKFR010000003.1, read as the reverse complement.
GTGGGTGAAGTCGCACGACAATGACTTCGTCGAAGGCACCGCAGCCCGCTGAGCCTGGATTCACCGAGCCCCGTCCCCGAATGGGGGGGCGGGGCTTCGTGTCGCCAGGAGGACCCGCCTAGCCGTCGTGCGGACGGGAGCGCTGGCGCTTGACTTCGGCGCGGCGCCGCTTGCTGGACAACCGGCGGTCGACGGAGCCGCGGGTGGGACGGGTGGCTCGCCGCGGCGGCGGCGGGGGAGCCAACCCCTCGCGCAGCAGGCTCGCCAAGCGCGTCCGTGCCGCTTCGCGATTGCGCCACTGCGAGCGGTACTCGGAGGCATCGATGGTGAGGACACCCTCGACGAGCCGGGAGCCCAGACGTCGTCGCAACCGACTGCGCTGCACGTCGGTGAGCGCCGAGGAGCCCGCCACATCGAAGGACAGCTGCACCCGGGAGTCCGTCGTGTTCACCCCCTGGCCGCCGGGGCCGGACGAGCGGGAGTAACGCTCCACGAGGTCCTGCTCCGGGATCACGAATCCTTCGGGAATCCCCGGCCCCGGTTCGACTCTCAGGTCCGTGGTCAGGCTCGTGGGCCCTTCTGGTAGGGCTTCTTGGGCCGGGAGTCGCCGGACTTTCGGCTGTGGCCGGCCTCTGGGATGAGGTCGATGAGCCGTCCGGAGATCCGGGTCGACCGCAGGGCCTCCCGCACCCGGTTCGGCAGGTCCGCGGGCAGTTCGATCAGGGAGTGGTCGGCCCGGATATCGATGTGACCGAAGTCCTGGCGCCGCAGCCCACCTTCGTTCGCCAACGCGCCGACGATCTGGCGTGGTTCGACTTTGTGTCGCTTGCCTACCGCGATCCGGTACGTCGCCATGGGAACCTCCGCGCCGCCCCGCGGGGCGCGCGCGGGCCGCTCCGATGTCGCCGCCACCTCACGCTCCACCGTGGGGTCCAGGAGCATCGGCTCATCACCCTGCAGCTGCAGTGCCAGCGCGGCCGCAACATCCTCTTCCGGGACGTCGAACTCATTGACGTAGTGGGCTACAACCTGCCGGAAGAAGTCGAGGCGATCCGACTCCAGCGACTGGGTGATGGCGTCGTCGAAGCGGGTCAGGCGGGTCGCGTTGATGTCCTCCACTGTCGGCATGGTCATCGGGGACAGGCTCTGGCGGGTCGCCCGCTCGATGGCGGCGAGCAGTCGGCGCTCGCGGGGCGTGACGAACGAGATGGCGTCCCCGCTGCGCCCGGCGCGACCAGTCCGGCCCACCCGGTGCACGTAGGACTCCGTGTCGGTGGGGATGTCGAAGTTGACGACGTGGCTGATCCGCTCGACGTCGAGCCCCCGGGCTGCGACATCGGTGGCGACCAGAATGTCGAGCTTGCCGGACTTGAGTTGCCCGATGGTTCGTTCGCGTTGCTGCTGGGCGATGTCGCCGTTGATCGCGGCCGCGGAGAACCCCCGGGCCCGGAGTTTCTCCGCCAAGGTCTCGGTGTCGTTCTTCGTCCGAACGAAGACGATCATCCCTTCGAAGTTCTCCACCTCGAGGATTCGAGTCAGGGCATCAACCTTGTGCGGGAACGACACCATCACGTAACGATGCCGGACATTGGGCGCGGTCGCCGTCTTCCCCCTCACCAGGAACTCGACCGGGTCGGTGAGGTACTTCTTCGACAGCTTCCTGATCTGGGGCGGCATGGTCGCCGAGAACAGCGCCACCTGCTTGTCGACCGGGGTGTCGGCCAGAATGGTCTCAACGTCCTCGGCGAACCCCATGTTCAGCATTTCGTCGGCTTCGTCGAGCACGAGGAACCGCAGGTGGGTCAGGTCGAGCGTGCCCTTCTCCAGGTGATCCATGATCCGGCCGGGCGTGCCCACGATGATGTGGACGCCGCGCGCCAGGGCGCTCAACTGGACGCCGTACCCCTGTCCGCCATACACCGGAAGGACGTGGACTCCAGCCAGCCGGCCGGCGTACTTCTGGAACGCCTCGCAGACCTGGAGCGCCAACTCCCTGGTGGGGGCCAGGACCAGGGCCTGGGGTGACTTCTGCTTCAGATCCAGTCGCTGCAGGATCGGAAGGGCGAAGGCCGCGGTCTTTCCCGTCCCGGTCTGGGCGAGGCCAACCACGTGGCGTCCTTGCAGGAGGGCCGGAATCGTTGCCGCTTGAATGGGCGAGGGGTTCTCGTAGCCCACGTCGTGCAGGGTCCGCAGCAGTCGCTCGTCGAGGCCGAGTCCGTCGAAGGTCTGCAGTTCGGGGTCCGCTTCGGGCAGCGCTGCTGGGTCGGAATAGTCAGTACTCACACCACGACCGTAGTGGGTCCGGGTCCTGGGCGTTCCGCCGAGTCCGCGCCGTGCGTCGCCGACGGCGGGGAAGACCCTCCTCCGGTGGGGAATTCATCCCGGCGCGTTGCGCCCGCCGGAGCCGATCCCGCCGGGTTTCGTCGATAGTGTCGAGCCCGGAGCACCGTCACGACGAGGGCGTGAGGGTGTCCCACTTCCCCGAATAGAAGGCGTTGAAATGCGCAATCACCACGTGACGAGTCGTCGCCGGTGGGCCGTGGTCGGAACGACCATGATGGCCCTTGTCCTGGCGCTCCAGGTCCTGGCAGGTATCAATGCTCCGCCAGGGGAAGCCGTGGTGTACACGCGGGCAACGATCGTGCTCGGGGTGACACTTCCTGGCGGGCCAGGACACTCAGCGCCGGTCAAAGCAGTCGTGTGGAAGAACGGCGGCAAGAAGGGCTTCTGCATCGAATTCGGAATGGACTGGCCCACGGCTGCGGGCACGAAGATCTTGTCCGCTGGGGATCGCGTCCCGGGCATGAGTGCGGCGAGTTCCGCCAAGGCGAAGTTCATCGCCAACAAGTACGCGGCGACCACGAATCGCAGGACGGCCGCCGCCGCCGCCCTGGCCATCTGGACGCTGGAAAGCAACGCGCGGTTCGACACCTGGTGGGCTTGGGCCTCCAAGAACGGCAAGGTGGACGCCGCCATGCAAGCAGAGGTCGCCGGGATCCTGGCCGAAGCCGGGCAGTTCGCGACCGTGAAGATGACGATCACCGGGAACCCGGTCGACTACCTGGAGGCCGGCACCGTGACGATCAGCCTGCGTAGCCACGATGGCCCGGTGAAGGGGCGGCTCGTCACGCTGAGTCACACCGGTGTTCGGGTGCTGTCGGCGCCGAGCCGAAGCGATGCGGACGGTCTCATCGTGGTCACCTACCAGCGGACGACAGTCTCGGGCGAGGTCGCTTTCACGGCCTCCATCGAGGGGCCGTCGACCAGCAAGGCCGGAGTCAGCAACTCCTCGCGGCTTCATCAGATGACCCTCAGCGGTGGCTTCACAGAGGTCAAGAAGGCGCGGCTGGCCTACCAGCGCACGCTGGGTTCGCCCACGGTTTCCAGCACGTGTGGGACCGATTGCGACGGAAGCGCTGCCGTCGAGTTCCGTGCCTGCAACACCGACGGCGCCAGTCCGATCCAGTACCCGGTCGTCAACCAGGACGGTCGCACGATCGCCACCCTTGACGTTCCGGCCGGCGACTGCACCACCAAGCTGGTCACCGCCCAGGACCGCGACGAACTGTTGGTCGATCGCTACTGCCACGTGGCGAGCTCCGGAGGTGCCTGCGTGACGGGCTACGTGAAGGTGAAGGAAGTCCGGCATCTCGTCGACTGCCCCGCGTGGGCCTCGGTGGAAGTCACGCTCGGCTGCAACTGCGCCACGTCATGGTCGCGGGTGAACTTCAGCCTCCGTCCCGGCAGCCCCCGCCGCTACGAGGGCACGGTCACGTTCAGCGAGGCCAGCGGCCTCAAGCCGCAGACCGTCCGGTTGATTCCTGGCCAGACCACCACCCTCACGATCGGACAGGTGGTGCCCGCCGGAACGGTGATCAACGCTGGATTCACGATTCGTGACGAGGCCGGCAAGCTCACCACGAGCGAGTCCCTGGTTGTGGTTCAGGTCATGAAGTAGGCCCCAGGGGCCCGCTGCACGACGATCCGGGTGTGGCAGGCTTTCGCTGTGACCATTGATGCAGTGACCACACCGGGGTTGACCGCCGCTGAAGTCGCCCAGCGCGTGGCGGCCGGGCAGACCAACGACCTACCGCCGCGCTCGGGGCGAACCACGTGGGACATCGTCCGGGCCAACGTCTTCACCCGGATCAACTTCCTGCTCATGGTCCTCTTCGTGATGGTGATCAGCACCGGCTCGGTCATCAACGCCCTCTTCGGCTTCCTCATCATCATCAACTCGGGCATCGGCATCGTCCAGGAACTCCGCGCGAAGAAGACCCTCGACAACCTCGCGGTGGTCGGGGAGGGCAAGCCCCTCGTCCGCCGCGACGGCGTCGCCCGGGAACTGCCGCGTGACCAGGTCGTGCTGGACGACGTGATCGAGATCGGCCCCGGAGACCAGATCATCGTCGACGGTGACGTGATCGAGGCGTCCTATCTCGAGGTGGACGAATCCCTGCTCACCGGCGAATCGGACGCGGTCCTGAAGGCACCCGGAGACACCGTGATGTCGGGCAGCTTCGTGGTCTCGGGGGTCGCCGCGTTCCGGGCCAGCCGGGTCGGCCATGATTCCTACGCCGCCCAACTGGCGGCCGAGGCGAGCAAGTTCTCGTTGGTGAAGTCGGAACTGCAGCAGGGCATCAACAAGATCCTTCGCCTCATCACGTGGCTGCTGATTCCGGTGGGGGCAGCGACCGTCTGGGTGCAGTGGAACAATGCGCCGGGTACCTGGCAGGAGATCGTGCTCCGGATGGCCGGGGCCCTGGTGCCGATGGTCCCCGAGGGGTTGGTCCTGCTCACGTCATTGGCGTTTGCGGTGGGCGTGGTGAGGCTGGGGCAGCACAACTGCCTGGTCCAGGAGATGCCGGCGATCGAGGGCTTGGCGCGGGTGGACGTGGTCTGCGCCGACAAGACCGGGACGCTGACTGAGCACGGCATGCAGTTCGGACAACTGATCAGGTTGGCCGGCCATGACGAGAATCGGGTGCGGGAGGTGCTCGCCCAGATCGCCGCCACGGATCCCCGTCCCAACGCGTCGATCCAGGCCATCGCCCACGAGATGACGACCGTCGCCGAGCGCTGGGCGGTCAGCGCCCTGGCGCCCTTCACGTCCGCCAGGAAGTGGTCGGGGGCGTCGCTGGCCGGCCAGGGAAACTGGGTGATCGGCGCTCCCGACATCCTGGCGGCACCGGGCAGCGAAGCGGCGCTGCTGGCCGAACAGGTGGGCGCGTCGGGTCGACGCGTACTCCTCCTGGGGAGTTCCGACCTTCCGGTGGATGCTGAGGGGGCGCCGGGCGCCGTCACCCCGGTGGCCTTGGTGGTGCTCGAGCAGCGTGTCCGTCCCGAGGCCAGGGGGACGTTGCAGTACTTCGCCGATCAGGACGTCTCGGTGAAGGTGATCTCGGGGGACAACGCCACCTCGGTCGGTGCGGTGACCGCCTCCCTAGGCGTGGATTCCGGCGAGGTCGTCGACGCTCGCACGCTTCCCGAGGACCCGACGGCGTTCGCCGACGAGGTGAGCAACTCGGGGGTGTTCGGACGGGTCACCCCCCAGCAGAAACGCCAGATGGTCGGCGCCCTGCAGTCCCGCGGCCACACTGTTGCGATGACCGGGGACGGAGTGAATGACGTCCTGGCCATCAAGGACGCGGACCTCGGGGTCGCCATGGGTTCCCGGAGCCGCGGCCACCCGTTCGGTGGCCCAGATCGTGCTGCTCGACGACAGTTTCGCCACCCTGCCGCACATCGTGGCTGAGGGGCGCCGGGTCATCGGGAACATCGAGCGGGTCGCGAACTTCTTCCTCACCAAGACGATGTATTCGATCGGGCTGGCTTTGTTGGTGGCGCTGTGGAGACTGCCGTTCCCGTTCGTGCCGATCCACGTGTCGTTGGTGGGGTGGTTCACCATTGGGATCCCCGCCTCGATTCTTGCTTTGGCGCCCAACGCCGAGCGCGCCCGTCCCGGCTTCCTGAACCGGGTGATGCGCTTCAGCATCCCCGCGGGGATCACGGTCGCCACGGCGACCTTCGTCAGCTACCTGCTGGTGCTCCCCCCGGACGGGGCGGACCCGCAACTCCGGATCCAGGTCAGCACGGCGGTGCTCGTCACCCTGATGATGGCCGGTGCCTGGGTGATGGTGGTGATCAGCCGGCCCTACGCCTGGTGGAAGCTGGTGATGATCGCCGCCTGCGGGACGGCGGCGTACCTGGTCATCTTCGTGGTGCCGTCCTGGCGCCCGGCCTGGGCGCCGCTCGCCTCGGCGATCGCGCAGCTCCAACTCGATCCGAGCAACGCTGCCCTGATGGCCAGCGGGGTGTGGCTGGGCGTGGCGGGTGCGGTGGTGATCGAGGCCATCTGGTGGCTCAGCGGCCACCTCGGTGGCGAGCACCGGTCGCTGTTCGGGCGCAAGCCGGCGTGAACGAACCTTCGGATCGAGTCAGGCGATCCGGGCCGTGATCTCGTCGCCGACCACGCTGGTGGGACGCCTGTTCGTCCCCCGCTCGGCGATGTCGGCATTGACCGCCGCCTCGATCCGGGCGGCATCCTCGGGACGTCCGAGATGGTCCAGCAGCAACGCCATCGACAGGATGGTCGCGGTCGGATCCGCCAGTTGCTTGCCGGCGATGTCCGGGGCTGACCCATGGACCGGCTCGAACATCGAGGGAAAGCTGCGCTCCGGGTTGATGTTGGCGCTGGCGGCCAGCCCGATCCCGCCGGTCACCGCCGCTGCCAGGTCGGTGATGATATCGCCGAACAGGTTGTCGGTCACGATCACATCGAACCGCTGGGGGTCGACCACCATCGCGATGGTCGCCGCATCCACGTGCAGGTAGTCGGTGGTGACCTGCGGGAACTCCGCGGCCACCGCGGTGAACAACCGGTTCCACAGGCCGCCGGCGTTGACCAGCACGTTGTGCTTATGGACCAGGGTGATCTTGCCGCGCCGCTTGCTGGCGCGGCTGAAGGCGTCCCGGATCACGCGCTCGACGCCGTGGGCGGTATTCACGCTCACCTCGGTGGCGATCTCGTGCGGTGTCCCGGCGCGCACCACGCCACCGTTGCCGCAATACAGGCCTTCGGTGCCCTCGCGGACCACGACGAAGTCGACCGGGCCGCGATCGGTCACCGAGGCGGCCAGCGGGGTGGGCACTCCCGGGTAGAGGACGGACGGGCGAAGGTTGACGTACTGGTCGAAGGCGAAGCGCAGCTTGAGCAGCAACCCGCGCTCGAGTAGCCCGCTGGGGATCGCCTTCGACCCGGGGGCTGCGCCGACGGCACCCAGGATGATCGCCTGGCTGGACGCCAACTGTTCGAGGACGGCGTCGGGCAGTACCTCGCCGGTGCGCTGCCAACGCTGCGCGCCGAGGTCGTGATGGACGAAATCGAAGGCGTCCTCACCCACGGTGGCAACCAGGGCCTTGAGCCCTTCGGCGACCACTTCCGGGCCGATGCCGTCCCCGGCGATGACGGCGATGACGGGCTTGGGTAGCGGATTCGCGATGGTCACATCGGGGAGGCTACACGTTCGAGGGACGCCCACCTGAACGACTGCTCGATCGTGGGCGATAGCATGCGGGGCATGTCATTGTCGTTCCCCGTTCAACGCACGTCCCACCCGCGCACTGCCGAGCAGTTGGCTCAGATTCTGGCTGACCCCGGCTTCGGCGAGTACTTCACCGACCACATGGCCGTCGCGGTGTGGACGAAGGACGTGGGCTGGCACGACGACCGCATCGAACCCTATGGCCCCTTCCAGATGGATCCGGCCTCGGCCGTCCTGCACTACGCGCAGGAGATCTTCGAGGGGATGAAGGCCTATCGGCATGCCGACGATTCGGTGTGGCTGTTCCGTCCGGAGGCCAACGCGGCCCGGATCAACACCTCCGCCGACCGGATGATGCTGCCCCGCATCGACGAGGCGGACTTCCTGGCAGCCATCACCCAGTTGGTGGAGACCGATGTGCGCTGGGTGCCCGGTGGAGGTGGCGAGCAGAGCCTCTACCTCCGGCCGTTCATGTTCGCCTCCGAGGTCTTCCTGGGGGTGCGGGCCGCCCAGCAGGTGACGTTCAGCGTGATCGCCTCACCGGTCGGTCCCTACTTCACCGGCGGGGTGCAGCCGGTCGACATCTGGGTCACCGACACCTACGCTCGCGCCGGCGTCGGCGGTACCGGGTCGGCCAAGTGCGGTGGCAACTATGCGGCCTCGTTGATCGCCCAGTACGAGGGGTACGACCACGGCTGCTCACAGGTGCTGTTCATCGAGGCGGCCGACAAGGACCGCATCGAGGAACTGGGTGGAATGAACGTCTTCCTCGTCACCACCGACGGACGCCTCATCACCCCGGCCCTGACCGGGACGATCCTCGAGGGCGTGACTCGTGGCTCAATCCTGACGGTGGCCGCCGAGCTCGGGCTGAAGGCTGAGGAACGACGCCTGAGCCCGGACGAGTTCTTCGGCCTGATCGAGGATGGCACGGCCAACGAGGCCTTCTCGTGCGGGACGGCCGCCGTGCTGACCCCGATCGGCGGGTTCAAGACGGCCACCGCCGAGTACCGGTTGGCGAATCCGGCGGGCGAGCAGACCCTGGCGATCCGCAACCACATCCTTGACATCCAGTACGGGCGGACGGCGGACACGCACGGGTGGATGCGTCGGGTCTGCTGACGACTCTCCCGAAGCGCTCAGCCCAGGGCGGCGATCGCCGCCTCGTAGTCGGGCTCGACGTGGATCGTGGGGGTCAGTTGGGCGTGGAGCACCGTCTGGTCCACGTCGGCCACGATGACGGCCCGGGCCAGCAGCCCGCGCATGCCACCGTCGATCATGGTGAGGCCGAAGTCCTCGCCGAAGCTCGACCGGAACGCCGAGCCGGTGGTGACGTGGTCGATGCCTTCGGCGCCGCAGAAACGGTTGAGCGCGTACGGCAGGTCCATCGAGACGCAGATCACGCGGGTGTTCGACAACGAGGCGGCGATCTCATTGAAGCGCCGCACGCTCGTTGCGCAGATTCCGGTGTCGATGCTCGGGAAGACATTCAGGATGAGGCGGCTGCCGGCCAGTTCGTCGCTGGAGAGTTCGATGAGGCCGGGCAGGGTCACGGTGAACGGGGGCAGGGGGGAGCCGGTGGTGGGCAACTCGCCCGCTGTGTGGACCGTCTCGTTGCGGTAGATCGTCGTCGCCATGTCGCCATCTAGCCACCCTCGCCAGCCACTGGTCAAACCGTCCCGGGCCTCGTCACTCCCTCGCACGTCCGGCCATTGGGCAGTAGTCTCGTCCTTCGAACAACGACGATTCCGACCTGACAGGCAACCCATGACCACAGTGCCCGTGGCTCCCGACACCTTCCACGTCTTCGACACCACGCTGCGCGACGGCGCCCAGCAGGAGGGGATGGGACTCACCGTCCTCGACAAGCTGCGGATTGCGGCGCTGCTCGACGACCTCGGTGTGGGGTTCATCGAAGGCGGTTGGCCCGGGGCGAATCCGAGCGACACGGAGTTCTTCGCCCGGGCGGCCGACGGCGAGCTGGAACTGCGCCACGCCACGTTGGTCGCGTTCGGGGCGACCCGGAAGGTGGGCGCCACGGCTGCCGAGGACCCGCAGGTGCAGGCGCTGCTGGATGCCCGCACCGAAGTGATCTGCATCGTCGCGAAGAGCCACGACGAGCACGTCTTCCGCGCCCTCCACACCACCCTTGAGGAGAACCTCGAGATGGTGCGGGACACCGTCTCGCACCTGGTGAGCCAGGGCCGACGGGTGTTCGTCGACTGCGAGCACTTCTTCGACGGCTACCGCGCCAACCGGGAGTACGCCCTCGAAGTGGTCCGAACCGCTGCCGACGCCGGGGCTGAGGTCGTGGTCCTGTGCGACACCAACGGCGGCATGCTCCCCACCTGGATGGGCGACATCGTGAGTGCGGCGGCCCAGATCGGCGTCGACCTGGGCATTCATTGCCACAACGACACCGGGTGCGCCGTGGCGAACACGCTGGCCGCGGTGGAGGCGGGGGTCATGCACGTCCAGGGCACCATGAACGGGCACGGTGAGCGGACCGGCAACGCCAACCTCATCACAGTCGTGGCGAACCTTCAGCTCAAGTACGGCTGGGAGGTCATCCCACCCGAATCGCTCCGCGAGGCCACCCGGATCGCCCACGCGATCGCCGGGGTGACCAACGTCCCCGTGACGAACCGGCAGCCCTACGTGGGGCAATCCGCCTTCGCGCACAAGGCAGGACTGCACGCTTCGGCCATCAAGGTCGACGCCAACCTTTACCAGCACATCGATCCGACTCTGGTCGGCAACGACATGAGGATGCTGGTCTCGGACATGGCCGGTCGGGCCAACATCCAGATCAAGGGTTCCGAGCTGGGCTACGACCTGGCTGACCGGACGCTGGCCGCTCGGATCACCGACGTGGTGAAAGCCAGGGAGATGGAGGGCTACTCCTACGAGTCCGCTGACGCCTCGTTCGAGTTACTGCTGCGCTCGGAGCTCGGCATGGCCGACCGGAGTTTCGAGGTCACCAGTTGGCGGGTGTTCACCAGCCACGAGACGAAGCCCGAAGGTGACTCCGAGGCGACGGTCAAGCTCCGGGTCAACGGCGAGGTCGAATGGCTCGTGGGGGAGGGGCACGGCCCGCTCAACGCCCTGGACGTGGCGCTTCGTCGGGCGCTCGTGCGCGCGTACCCGCAGGTGGAAGCCTTCGAGTTGACGGACTACCGGGTGCGGATCCTGGACCAGGGGCACGGCACGGACGCGATCGTACGCACCCTCATCGACACCAGCGACGGCTCCCGGACCTGGACCACCGTCGGGGTGGGGACGAACGTGATCGAGGCCAGCTGGGAGGCGCTGCATGATGCCTACCGCTGGGGGTTGCTGTCGCACCGCAAGGCCCACAACTGAGGTCTGACTAGGCCGAATCGATCCGTTCCAGCAGGACGGGGGCTGGCGCCACCGGCGTCGGTGAGTAACTCGCGGCGCCCTGCAACGCTGCCAGGGCCCGCGGCAGGCGCTCCGGGGTGTCGGTGTGCAGGGTGAACAGCGGCTGGCCCGTGCGGACCGGGTCGCCCACGCCGGCGTGCCACGTGACACCCGCAGCCGCCTGCACCGGGTCGCCCTGCTTGGCCCGTCCGGCACCCAGGCGCCAGGTGGCCACGCCGATGGCCATGGCATCCAGGCCGGCCAGGTAGCCGTCCGAACTCGCCCTGACGACCTCGGTATGGCGCGCGACCGGGAGCGGGGCGTCCGGATCGCCGCCCTGAGCGCGGATCATCGCCCGCCACGTGTCCATCGCCTGCCCGGAGGCCAGCACCCGGGCCGGGTCCGCGTCGATGCCGGCGCAGGCGAGCATCTCGCGGGCCAGGGCGAGCGTGAGTTCCACCACGTCGGACGGACCTCCGCCGGCCAGCACCTCGACGCTCTCGGCCACCTCGACCGCGTTACCGGCGCTGCGGCCCAACGGGCTGTCCATCGCCGTGACGAGCGCAACGGTGGTGACCCCGGCGGCCTGTCCGAGCCCGACCATGGTCTGGGCCAGGGCCACCGAGTCGGCGCGCGACTTCATGAACGCGCCGGCACCGGTCTTCACGTCCAGCACCAGCGCGGAGGTGCCCTCGGCGATCTTCTTGCTCATGATGGAGGCCGAAATCATGGGGATGGATTCCACCGTCCCGGTGACGTCACGGAGCGCGTAGAGCATCTTGTCCGCCGGCGCGAGCCCGGAACCGGCAGCGCAGATGACCGCCCCGACCTCCTCAAGCTGGGCCAGCATCTCGGCGGTGGTGAGCGAGGCCCGCCAGCCGGGGATCGCCTCGAGCTTGTCGAGGGTGCCTCCGGTGTGGCCGAGTCCCCGTCCGGACAGTTGCGGGACGGCGGCGCCGCACGCAGCGACCAGGGGGGCCAGCGGCAGTGTGATCTTGTCCCCCACCCCGCCGGTGGAGTGCTTGTCGACGGTGGGCCGGGAGAGGCTGGAGAAGTCCATGCGCTCGCCGGTCGCGATCATCGCAGCCGTCCAGCGGGAGAGTTCCCGGGCATCAAGACCGCGGAAGAAGATCGCCATCGCGAGTGCGGCCATCTGCTCTGCGGAGACCACTCCGCCGGTGTAGTTCCTGATCAGCCAGTCGATGGCCTCATCCGTGAGGGCCCCGCCGTCCCGCTTCGTCCGAATCAGGTCGACCGCGTCGAAGGCCGGTTGCGCCGCTGCATTCATGTCCGCAAACCCTAGCCCCGTCCGGGATTCGCCGCCCGGCGGGCGCGCCCGCGCCCCCCGGCATAGGGTGGCCGGTAGTCACCTGCGCAAAGGAGTGCACCATGGGCAAACGGGTCTGGCTTCCCTTCCCCGACACCTCGACGGCCCACGCGGCGTTGGGGGAGTTCCCCGCGGGCCTCGATGTGGACTACTTCCTGGCTGAGGGGGATTGGCCGGACACCGCCGACGAGGTCGAGTTCCTGGTGGCGCCCTACATGTATCCGCCCACCAAGGTGCTGGCCCGGATCGATGAGATGCCGAAGCTGCAGGCCGTCCAACTGCTCTCGGCCGGGTACGACAACTACCTGCCGTTCCTCCGTCCTGGCATGACGCTGTGCAACGCGGCCGGAGTCCACGACGCCAGCACCGCCGAGTTGGCCGTGGCGCTGGCCCTGGTCAGCAACCGAAAGTTGGACACCTTCGCCCGCAACATGACCTCCGGCACCTGGCGGCTCGAGTTCGCCGAGTCGCTGGCCGATCGTCGGGTCCTGATCGTCGGGTACGGACGGATCGGCGCGGCGATCGAGCGCCGGCTGGCGGGCTTCGAGGTGGCCGGCGTGACCCGGGTGGCGCGGCGCGCGCGCACCCGCGACGTGGAGGTGCATGCCTTCACCGACCTGCCGGCCCTGCTACCGGAAGCGGACGTCGTCTTCGTGATCACCCCGCTCACCCCCGAGACCGAGGGCATGATCGGGGCCGCCGAACTGGCGGCGCTGCCGGACGGCGCGCTGCTGGTCAACGTGTCACGCGGCAAGGTGGTCGACACCGACGCGTTGGTCGAGGCAACGCGGAAGGGACGCATCCGCGCGGCTCTGGACGTGACCGAACCGGAGCCGTTGCCCTCGGATCATCCGCTGTGGCACGCCCCGGGGGTCTTCATCAGCCCGCATGTGGGCGGACAGAGCACGGCGTTCTACCCCCGCATGCATCGCATGGTCCGCGAGCAGTTGGCGCGGTTCGCCGCGGGAGCGCCGCTGGAGAACGTGGTCACCTGAGGCTCTCCGCCCGGACGCTAGGGTGAGGCGCATGCGCGTTGCACGTTTCTCCCATGGTGGTGACCCCGTCTTCGGGGTGGTCGAGTTGGCTGCGGACGGGGGCCCGAACCCCGACACGGTCGCGGTCGTGACAGGTGATCCCCTCGCCGGGCCCGTCCATTACACCGGGGAGCGGATCGACCTCGCTGAGGTGAGACTGCTCAGCCCCGTGATCCCGCGGAGCAAGGTGATCGGCGTCGGCCGCAACTATGCCGCGCACGCCGCCGAACTCGGCAACACCGTCCCTGATCTGCCGTTGACGTTCTTCAAGCCCAACACCTCGGTGATCGGCCCCGGCGAGGCCATCGTCCGTCCTCCGGAGACCTCCAACCTGCACTTCGAAGGCGAGTTGGCCGTGGTCATCGGACGGATCAGCCGGCGGGTGCCCCGGGAACGGGCAGCCGAGGTGATCTTCGGCTACACCGTGGCCAACGACGTCACGGCCCGGGACCTGCAGCAGACGGACGGGCAATGGACCCGCGCCAAGGGCTTCGACACCTTCTGCCCGTTGGGGCCGTGGATCGTGACCCACCTCGGCTTGGACGAGGTGGCCGATCTCGAGGTCACCACCACGCTGAACGGCGAGACCAGGCAACAGGGCAACACCTCCGCGATGACGTACCAGGTCGCAGATCTGATCGCGCACATCAGCGACTTCACCACCCTGCTGCCCGGCGACGTGATCCTGACGGGCACCCCGGCCGGGGTTGGTCCCATGGTGGCCGGCGACGAAGTGACCGTGTCGATTGAGGGCATCGGGACCCTCACGAACCCGGTCGTCGGCCAGGAATCCTGAGGTGGTGGAGCGCCTCGCGTTGAGGCGGCCGCGTCCCGGGGTCACCTACCCGGAGGTGCTCGCACTGGATGAGCCACAGTCACCCTCAAGGTTGCTGACGGCGGTGCGGGGGATGGCCGGGAGTGCGCTTGGCATGCTGCTGTTCCTGATCGTGGTGCCGCTGGTCGTCGCTGCGATCGTGGGGCTGGCGTGGCTGGTCGCCGGGCAGCCAGGGGAGTTCGGCAGCTTCTCCGCCCAGGCGCGGGCTTTCGAGAACCCGGCCGGGATGGTGGCCGCCCACCTCGGACTGGCGATGCTGATCCCGATCAGCTTCGGACTCATGCTGATGATCCACCGGGTGCACCCTCGCTGGTTGCACTCGGTGCGGCCCGGGCTGCGCTGGGGCTTCGGGCTGGCCGCCATGCTGGTGGCCGCCGTGGTCCTGAATGCGGTGCTGGTGGCGTCCCGCTGGGGCCAGGACTGGACGATCCGTCCGCAGCCGGGTTTCTGGTGGTTCGCCGTGGCCATCGTCCTCACCTCGCCGCTGCAGGCCGCGGCGGAGGAGTACTTCTTCCGCGGCTACCTGATGCAGGCGTTGAGCCCCATCGCTCGTGGCCCCTGGTTCGGCATTGTGGCCTCGGCGGCGCTGTTCGCCGCGTTTCACGGGACGCAGAACCTGCCGCTGTTCCTCGACCGCTTCGGGTTCGGCCTGCTCGCGGGGATTCTGGCGCTCAAGACGGGTGGTCTGGAGGCGGGGATCGCCGCCCACGTGGTCAACAACATCTTCGCGTTCGGCTACGCGGGGCTGACGAGCACCATCGCCGAGGTGAAGGCGACCCAGGTCATCGGCTGGGCGGACGCGGGCTGGGACTTGGCCGGCTTCGGGCTGTTCGCCCTGGGTGCGATCTGGTTGGCGAGGCGGTGGGGGCTGGAGACAAGGACCCCGCCCGAAGTGCCTGGTTTGGCGGGCGGTGGCGGCGTCTAGTAAAGTCGTGCGTCGCTGGTCCTCACCGGACCGGCGTCGTTGAGAAGGTTCCGTCGCACCGCGATCCGGTCGGCAGATCCCTCAGGGATAGTGGGGTATGGGGTAATTGGCAGCCCGCCGGATTCTGGTTCCGTCAGTCTAGGTTCGAGTCCTAGTACCCCAGCGCACGAGGTTTCTCGTCGCTGGTTGTGGTTTGGTAATGTTCGCTGGGTTCGCCTAGGCGAACAGCTAGGGCCCCGTTGTGTAGCGGCCTAGCACGCCGCCCTCTCAAGGCGGTAGCGCGGGTTCGAATCCCGTCGGGGCTACAAGGATAAACCCCCTCGTCAGAGGGGGTTTTCTCGTTCTCAGGCGCTGATGGGGAACTGGCCACCGAGGCCTTCGGCACGCATCCGGTACACACCCGCCAGCGCGATGCTCCGAGCAGCGTCCAGGGCGTCGGCGACGCTGTCGAGTCGGTCCCCGGGGTAGGGCCGGGCCACCCCGTGAGCCCAGTCGCGCCGATGAGGCCACCGTGCTTCTGGTCGGTGCGGTGCCGCCGGATTCGAACCGGTTCGTGCGCCAGGTGCCTGCCAAAGTTCTCGGTCTGATTGAACGGCCGTCACTTGGGACGGGGGCGCGGTAGGTTCGAACGGCAGGTGGACAACCGGGGCTGACCAACGTTCGGGGGGACGGAGTATGACCGTCAAGAAGCACAAGACCCTTACCGTAGTCGCGAGCATGGCCGTGGCGGCCTTCGCGCTGAGTTCGTGCGGCTCTGGTGGGAGCCAGCAGGAAGAGGTCTCGGCGCCAATGGCGACAACTACCGTCACCGCCACGGTCGCCGTGACTGTGACACCGTCGGACACAAGCCCGGAACCAACCACGGCGCCACCGACTCGACCGGAGAGCCAGACCGCAAGACCCGAACCGACGCAGCCGGAGGAGCCCGAGCCGGAGACGTTCAGGATGCCCAGACTGGTCGGCAAGAACCTGCAGGACGCACAGGACGAACTCCAGTCGCTCGGGTCCTTCTTCGTGGACCAGCAAGACGCCTCAGGTCTTGGTCGGCTCCAGCTTGTCGATTCCAACTGGAAGGTCTGCCGGCAGAAGCCCGCCGCCGGGAAGGCCGTGCCACTGTCCGCAATCGTCGTCCTCGCGTCGGTGAAGCTGAACGAGCGGTGCCCCTGAACCGGGCGGTGTTCGGCCCAGCGGGGGAGTTTCGAGGAAGCAAGGAGCGGGCAGGGTGCGATTCCTCGCCGATCGGTGACTGGCTCGGCCGGGCTGGGCCGATGGCCTTGCTGGATGTTCCCAGCAGGCGGGTCGCCGCCGCCCATCCGCTCATGGCCCTCATCGGCCCCTGGCCGGACAGCCAGGCCGGGACCCTTCGTCGCCACCCAAGCCGCCCAGGGCCACGGCTTCGACGAGGTCATCGTGGTCCGCGAGGAGGGCGTCTCAGGCAAGAGCCTTCGGAACCGGCCCGCCCTCAGTGGAAGGCGGCCACGGACAAGAATCAACTCATGGCCAAGTGCCCATGCTCGAAGGGAACCTACAAGAAGGGCTCTCCGGGTTACGCCAGCTGGCGGGATTCGAACGGGAATGGGATTGCGTGCGAGCCGCTTGTTGCAGCTGGAAAGGGCTAACCCACCAGGCCTGGTCTGTGCCGGGGTCTCCCAGCCGCTTGCCCGGTAGACCTGAGGCGCCGGGGCGCCTCGTGCCCGGGGTTCACGTCCGCGAACGCCATCCTGGCCTTGGTGCCAGGCCTCCAAACGGGTGCCGTGGTCAACGGCCATGTGTGGTCAGGCTCGCAGTGGGTACCGGCCGGAAGCCCTTCTGGCCCGGCTCAAGGCGCACGCCCTCCGACCGCGCCCCAGGCGACGCGCGCTCCCGACGTCCCCCGACCACCGGTTCGCTCGGTGTCTGTACTCCAGGGACCGCCATCTCAGAAGGGTCCGGCGCCGACCCCACGCCTCAATGTCCTTCAGGTGGCAGGTATCAGCCTGGCTGTTGGGATGGTGGCTCTGGGCATCATCAGCAACGCGATTGGAGGCAGGGGCGCAGGAGTCTCGGCCTCGCCACCCGGCCTCGGGCCGACCCCTGCATCAGCCACGCGGACACCCACCCAGGCGCGGACAACGGCCGCCCCGACCCCGCGTGCGACCGAGCCGCAAACGACTGCCCCTGAACTCCCGGTGGGCCAGACGTCAGGATCGTCGAGACCTCCGATTCGGACAGGCTGGACCGTGGGGCCACCTTCCGGATCTTGATCGACCCCGTGAAAATCGGCACCGCTGACTTCAAGAAGGAAGGCGGTGGTACGCCCGCCCCCCCCGGCGAACCTGTTGGCCTCGCCCCCCCCCCCCCCCCCCCCCCCCGGCCCCCCCCCCCCCCCCCCCCCCCCCCCCCCCCCCCTGGGCGCCTTGTCCCCGGACTGGAATACTGCTCCTCGTGCGGCAGTCCTGCCAGTCCTCGGGCCGTCGGCAGGGGTACAGATAGCCGTTGGCGACTTTCAGGAGGCCGTGGTCCAGAAGTTCCGCGCGGGCACCCCGCTCCCAGCGCTCGAGGGCCTTCCGATCCTGGGCGTCGTCATGGAATCGCCAGAGCTCCTGGTGGTCCTCCACGCGCACGAGCATGCTCAGCCCCTCGCGGGAGACCAGCTGGACGCGTTGCGGTGCCTCCGTCTTCAGGCTCAGCTTCCATTGGATGAAATGCACGTGGTGACCCGGCAGGAACAGTTCGCAGTCGGGTGTGGGGATCATCATGGCCATGAGGGCTCCTCAGGTGATCGCTCTTCCTCAGGCGCTCCGCCTGAGGCGGATCTTCCTCCGGGGGCACCGTGCGCGATGCGCGGTTGCCAGGCGACCAGCCGGAGGGTTTGCGGTCGCACTTCTTGATCCACCATCAGGATACTCGGCACCGATCAAGTCAGCCGTGGGTAGTCAGGAGGTGTCGTTGGGCGACGTGGACGGTGGCGCGTGGCCTGGGGAACCGGCCACACTCACCACCACGTCGAACATGTGTTCTGCGCACTCGGTGCAGCGACACTTCAAGGCGTGCAACGCCTGACCAATCCCAGCCGCGAACACCACCAACGCGCCCTTATTGTGGGGGCATGCTGGCTGGCGAGATCGCGGAACCGTACCCGGTGGTGGGTGTCGACACCTCAGCGCTGGTCGCGGCCCGGCTGTTGGCCAGCCAGCGGTTGCCCGGGCTCGTGGTCACCGATCTGGATGGCTCGCCGAAGGCCGTGCTGCCGGCCTCGGAAGTGGTCCGGTTCCTGGTGCCCGACTATGTGCAGGCCGATCCGACGCTGGCCGGCGTGATCGGGGAGGACGCGGCCGACCGGATCGCGAGTCGTCTCGGCCGGGCCACCGTGGGTGAACTGCTCCCGCTGCGCGCGGTGGAGGTGCCCGTACTCAAGGCCGAAGACACCGTCCTCGAACTGGCCGCCGTGATGGCCAGGCTGCGCAGTCCCTTGTGCGCCGTCGTCGACGACGGCACCATCGTCGGGGTGGTCACGGCGTCCCACCTCCTTGAGTTGATGTGCGGGGACCCCGTCCCATGATGCTGGCGGCGATCATCGTCTTCACGATCGCCTACGTGTTGATCGCCTCGGAGCGCGTGAATCGCGTGGCGGCTGCCCTGGGCGGCGCAGGGGTGATCCTGGCGATCGGCGTGCTGGGGACCGATGATGCGTTCTTTTCCCCGGAAACCGGGATCGACTGGAACGTCATCTTCCTCCTCTTCGGCATGATGGTGATCGTCGGGGTGCTCCGCCAGACCGGCGTCTTCGAATATGTCGCCATCTGGGCCGCGAAGCGGGCCGGCGGTCGGCCCTTCCGGGTGATGACCCTGCTGTGCCTGATCACCGCCGTCGCCTCGGCGGGACTGGACAACGTGACCACGGTGCTCCTCATCGCACCGGTGACCCTCTTGGTGTGCGAGCGGATCGGCGTCCGTCCGGTGCCCTTCCTGATCGCCGAGGCCTTGGCGTCCAACATCGGAGGCACCGCCACCCTGGTCGGGGATCCCCCGAACCTGATCGTCGCCAGCCGCTCGGGGCTGACGTTCAACGACTTCCTGGTCAATCTGGCGCCGATCGTTTTCGTGATGCTGGTCGTCTTCGTCGGGCTTTCCCGGTTCCTGTTCCGCAAGGACTTCACCGCCGACCCCGACCAGGTGGCGGAGGTGATGAAGCTCGATGAGCGCGAGGCCATCCAGGACCACTCCCTGCTGGTCCGCAGCCTGGTTGTCCTGGCGATGGTGCTCCTCGCGTTCACCCTGCACGGCGTGCTGGGGCTGGAGCCGTCGGTGGTGGCCTTGCTCGGTGCCGGCACGCTGATCGCGATCAGCGGACTGAGACCCCAGTCCTACCTGGTCGACATCGAATGGGAGACGCTGCTGTTCTTCGCCGGGCTGTTCCTGCTGGTCGGCTCGCTGGTCAAGACCGGCGTCATCGACCATCTCGCCAGCGCCCTGATCGCTGCCACCGGCAACAGCCTGCCGGTGGCCATGATGCTGCTGTTGTGGGGGTCGGCACTGCTGTCAGCGATTGTCGACAACATTCCGTTCGTGGCGACCATGGCGCCTGTCGTCGACCAGTTGGTGGGAGGCCAGGGCCCCCTGGCCGGCCAGAACGGCCTGTGGTGGGCCCTCCTGTTGGGCGCCGACCTCGGCGGGAACGCGACCGCCATCGGAGCCAGCGCCAACGTCGTCGTCACGGGGATCGCGAAGCGGAGCGGCCACCCCATTTCTTTTTGGGAGTTCACCCGATATGGCAGTGTGGTCGCCCTCGTCACGGTGGCCATCGCCACGCCCTACCTCCTGCTGCGCTACTCCTGAGCGGCGCGCCGCTGCGGAGGCTGCGCAAGAAGGGCACCTGTCCCTGGAGCGCGCGGCCTGATTGACTCAGCAGGTGACCGCGCGCGACCTGTCCGTCCGGATGCGGGACTTCGAGGGTGTCGCCGGGCCTCGAGCCCCGCTCTACCAGCGCTTGGCCGGGGGGCTGGCCGACGTGCCCGAGGTGCTGGACCTGCTCGCTGAAGCGCCCGGCCCGAACCAGCTGCCGGTGACCCTGTTGGCAGCCGTGCACGATCTGCTGCTGGCAGACCCGTCCGCACCGCTGGCCGCCTACTACCCCAACCTGACCGCCGACCCGCGCCGGGATGATCCGGTGCCCGCCTTCGTCGGCTTCTGTCGGGAGCGTCGAGACGAGGTGGCCGAGTTGGTGCGGAACCGGACGCCTCAGACCAACGAGATCGGACGCAGCGCGCTGCTGCTGGTCGGGATGGCCAGGGTGGCCGCCGACGTGGGCGACCTGGCGCACCTGGACGTGGGGGCGAGCGCCGGGCTCAACCTGCTCGTCTCGGAGTACGGCTACGACTACGCCGGGCATCGGCTGGGCGGACGGCGGCTGGTCATCAGCTGCACGCCCCGCGGCGATCGCCCCGAGCTGTTGCCGGCCCGGATCCCGCGGGTGGTGGCGCGGCTGGGCCTCGACCGATCACCGATCGATCTGGCGGATGCCGAGCAGGTCCGCTGGCTGCGCGCCTGCGTCTGGCCGGACCAGACCGACCGCTTCGAACGCCTCGGTACGGCGATCCAGCTCGCCAGGGAAGCCGGGGTACAGGTCCGGGCCGGGGACGCGGCGACCGCGTTGGCCTCGACTGCAGTAGCGCTGCCGGTGGGGCATCTGGTGATCACGACGAGTTGGGTGCTCAACTACCTCGACCGGGCGGGCCGCGACGCATTTCTCGGCGAGCTCGAGCTCATCGCCCAGCATCGCGACCTGTCCTGGGTCTGCGCGGAAGCACCGGCCTACGCCCCCGGCCTGCCCTGCCCGCCCGGGATGGAGGACTCGACCTTGACGTTGCTGAGCGTGACCCGTTGGCGGGACGGACGGCGCAGCGTCGAGCACCTCGCCACCTGCCATCCCCACGGCTATTGGCTCACCTGGTTGGCGTAGCAGCCCCTGCCCGCCAGGGCGCCTCAGCCCTCGCCGCCGGTGCGGCGCAGCACCTCCGAGAGGCGTTCGGCCGCGGCGATGACGGCCGGGGCATGGAGGCGACCCGGCTGCCGGGAGAGACGCTCGATCGGTCCGGAAACACTGACCGCGGCGATCACCTTGCCGCTGGGGGAGCGGACGGGAGCCGAGACCGAGGCGACCCCGGCCTCGCGTTCGGCGACCGACTGGGCCCAGCCGCGACGGCGGACGGTGGCCAGCGCGACGGCAGAGAACGACGAGGTCTGGAGCCCCCGCTGGATGCGGTCGGGGTCCTCCCAGGCGAGCAGCACCTGCGCGGCTGAGCCGGCGGCCATGGTGAGCTGCGTACCCACAGGGATCGTGTCACGCAGGCCGGAGGGACGCTCGGCGGCGGCGGCGCAGACCCTGAAGTCGCCCTGACGCCGGAACAACTGGGCGGATTCCCCGGTGATGTCGCGCAGCCGGGCGAGAACCGGGCCCGCGGTCGCCAGCAGGCGATCCTCGCCGGCGGCCGAGGCCAGTTCGGTGAGGCGGGGGCCGAGCACGAACCGTCCCTGGAGGTCACGGCTGACGAGACGGTGGTGTTCGAGGGCGACCGCGAGCCGATGGGCGGTGGGCCGGGCCAATCCCGTGGCGGTGACGAGTCCGGCGAGCGTCGTTGGTCCCTGCTCGAGGGCTGTCAGAACGAGGGCCGCCTTGTCCAGCACTCCGACACCGCTTGAATTGTCCATAGGATGATACTGCCGTCTCGCATCATGATATGCAAGCCTGTTAGGGTAATGATGTGACTGTAGCGGCCCGCAGGATGGGCGCGTGAGCAATGGAGGTCCGATGGGAAAGACGCTGAGCGACAAAGTGTGGGAGAGCCACGTGGTGCGTGCGGCGCCCGGGGAGCCGGACCTGCTCTACATCGATCTGCACCTGGTGCACGAGGTCACCAGCCCGCAGGCGTTCGACGGCCTGCGGTTGGCCGGACGCCCGGTGAGGCGCACCGACCTGACGATGGCCACCGAGGACCACAACACCCCGACCCTCAACATCCTGCTCCCGATCGCCGATCCGGTCTCGAAGCTCCAGGTCGACACCCTGCGCAGGAACGCCGCCGAGTTCGGTGTTCGGATCCACTCCCTGGGCGACAAGGACCAGGGCGTCGTCCACATCATCGGCCCGCAGCTGGGCATCACCCAGCCGGGCTGACCATGGTCTGCGGCGACTCCCACACCTCCACCCACGGCGCGTTCGGCGCGCTGGCGTTCGGCATCGGCACCTCCGAGGTCGAGCACGTGCTGGCCACCCAGACGCTGCCCCAGGCCCGGCCCAAGACGATGGCGGTGACCATCAACGGGGCCCTGCCTGAGGGCGTCACCGCCAAGGACGTCGTGCTGGCCCTGATCGCCAAGGTCGGCACCGGAGGCGGCCAGGGCTATGTCGTGGAATACCGCGGCGACACCATCGAGAACCTGTCGATGGAAGGCCGCATGACGATCTGCAACATGAGCATCGAATGGGGTGCCAAGGCCGGCCTGGTCGCCCCCGACGACACCACCTTCGCCTACCTGAAGGGACGCCCGCACGCCCCCGAGGGCGAGGACTGGGACGCCGCGGTCGCGTACTGGAGAACGCTGTTCACCGATCCGGATGCGGTCTTCGACGCCGAGGTCACCATCGACGCCGCCACCTTGACGCCGTTCGTGACCTGGGGCACGAACCCCGGCCAGGGCGTCCCGCTGGGCGCCGCGGTGCCCTCGCCGGAGGATTTCGCTGACCCGGTCGACCGGGCCGCCGCCGAGCGGGCCCTGGCCTACATGGACCTGACCGCAGGCACCGCGATGCGCGACATCCGGGTCGATACCGTCTTCCTCGGTTCCTGCACGAACGGACGGATCGAGGACCTCCGCCTGGCGGCCTCGGTACTGAAGGGCCACACCATCGCCGACGGCGTGCGGATGCTGGTCGTCCCCGGTTCGGCACGGGTCCGGCTGCAGGCCGAGTCCGAGGGCCTGGACAAGGTGTTCCTGGAGTTCGGCGCCGAATGGCGGGCGGCCGGCTGCTCGATGTGCCTGGGCATGAACCCCGACCAGCTGGCGCCGGGGGAGCGCAGCGCGTCCACCTCCAACCGCAACTTCGAAGGCCGCCAGGGCAAGGGTGGACGAACCCATCTGGTGTCCCCGCCGGTCGCCGCGGCGACGGCGATCCGCGGCACGTTGAGCTCACCGTCAGATCTGTAAGGGGTAGTCATGGACAAGTTCAGCACCCACACCGGGATCGGGGTCCCGCTGCGCCGCAGCAACGTCGACACCGACCAGATCATCCCGGCCGTCTACCTCAAGCGGGTCACCCGGACCGGCTTCGAGGACGGCCTGTTCGCCGCCTGGCGCAGCGACGAGACCTTCGTGCTCAACCAGCCTGCCTACGCCGCCGGTTCCATTCTGGTGGCAGGTCCCGACTTCGGGACCGGCTCCTCGCGCGAGCACGCGGTCTGGGCGCTGCAGAACTACGGCTTCCGCGTCGTCATCGGCCCACGCTTCGGCGACATCTTCCGCGGCAACTCCGGCAAGGCCGGCCTGGTCATCGCAGGGGTCGGCCAGGACGTCGTGGAGAAGTTGTGGGACCTGCTGGAGGCGGCCCCCGGCTCGGAACTCACCGTTGACCTGGTCGCGAAGACAATCACCGCGGGTGCGGACGTGTTCGAGTTCAGCATCGACGACTACACCCGGCATCGCCTGCTTGAAGGTCTCGACGACATCGGGCTCACCCTGCAGCACGCCGACCTGATCACCCAGTTCGAGGCAACCCGTCCCAGTTGGCTGCCGCGAACCCTGCCCGCCAAAACGGCGGGGTGAATCGCGCGCAGCTCCCGCTGCGGGAGGCGAACCCCACCCCCGTCCAGCCGACCTACCGAAGACTCGCGTGGGTCGGCGGGGGGCTCCTGCGACTCCTCACCCGTCAGGACTGGGGCCCGGCGGACAACCTGCCCGCGGCCGGGGGCGTGATCGTGGTGGCCAACCACATTTCGAACTTCGACCCGGCGGCCCTGGCGCAGTTCCTGATCTGGCACGGACGCTGGCCCCGCGCCCTGGGCAAGGCGGACCTGTGGCAGGTCCCGGTGATCGGGTGGCTGGCCACGCAGTGCGGCCAGATCCCGGTCGAGCGGAACACCGCCCGCGCGGGGAACGCCCTGGTGCCCGCCGAGGAGGCCCTCAAGCGTGGCGAGTGTGTGCTGATCTACCCCGAAGGCACCATCACGGCTGACCCGGACGGCTGGCCGATGACCGCTCACGCGGGCGCCGCTCGGCTCGCCCTGAGCACCGGGTGCCCGGTGGTCCCCATCGGGCAATGGGGCGCCCAGCAGGTGATGGGTGGGAAGAAGCCGACTTTCCCGACGTTCCTTCCCCGCTCCACGATGACGTTCCGGGTCGGTGAGCCGATCGATGTGGCCGACCTGGCCGGGCGCACCGATCGTGCCGCTGTCCTCGAGGTCGGACGGCGCATCATGGCGTCGATCACCGCCCTGGTGGCCGGGATCCGCGGGGAGGTCGCCCCCGCCGAGCGGTACGACCTTCGTGCCGGGCGGCGTGTCCCGCAGCTACCCGCCGGGGACTGACCGCAGGACAGGCCCAGTAGGCTTCGGCACAGAAGTCGACCCGGAGGACACATGACTGAGCAGGACCGACGCTGCAGGGTTTCGCTGATCTTCGGGGGAGTCAGCTCCGAGCACGAGATCTCCTGCCTCACCGCGGGCGGGGTGGCGCGGGCGCTGGACGCCGAGCGGTTCGAGGTGGTCGGGATCGGGATCTCGGCCGATGGACGGTGGTTCCGCGTGCCCTTGGAACAGGTGATGGCCCTCGACGTGGTGGACGGGCGCCTGCCGCGGGTGCCCGAGGGGCTGGAGGAGGCCGTGCTGCTGCGCGGTGCGCACGGGGCCCAGGTCGCCACCCGGATCGGCGACGAACTCAGCGACCTGACCGACATCGACGTGGCGTTCGCGTTGCTGCACGGCCCCTACGGCGAGGACGGCACGATCCAGGGGATGTTCGAGATGCTCGGCGTCCGCTACGTCGGGGCGGGAGTCGCGGCCAGCGCGATCGGCATGGACAAGGACCTCATGAAGCGGTCCATGGATTCGGCGGGGTTGCCGGTGGGCCCGTGGGTCGCGATCTCGCCACTGATGTGGCAATCGGATCGCACGGGTTGCGCCGAGGCGGTTGCCGAACTCGGCTTCCCGGTCTTCGTCAAGCCCGCGCGGGGAGGTTCGAGCCTCGGTATCTCCCGGGTGGATGGGCCCGACACGCTGGCGGCGGCCGTCGCGGAAGCCCAGCGTTATGACCCGAAGGTGATTGTCGAGCGTGGTTTCGTCGGCTGTCGCGAGATCGAGGTGGCCGTCCTCGAAGGGGTCGCCGGTCGGGCCCCGCGGGTGTCGTTGCCCGGCGAGATCATCATGCACGGCGACTCCTTCTATGACTTCGACGCGAAGTACCTGCCCGAGGGGCAGGTGAGTCTCGAAACGCCGGCAGCGCTCGCCTCCGAGCAGCTGGCGCAGGTGCAGGCCCTGGCCGGGCGTACCTTCGCGGTGATGAACTGCGAAGGGCTGGCCCGGGTCGACCTGTTCCTGACCGCCGACGGGGAGGTGTTCGTCAACGAACTGAACACGATGCCCGGCTTCACCAGACATTCGATGTTCCCCCGACTGTGGCAGGCCAGTGGCCTCACCTACCCCGACCTGATCAGTGAACTGCTCGAGCTGGCCCTGGCGCGGCCGATGGGTTTGCGCTGATGGCCGGTGGTTCCGTCGGCGAGTTGGGGGAATTCGGCCTCATCGACGAGATCATTCGGGACCTGCCGATGACCCGCGGGGTGGTGCTGGGGGCCGGCGACGACTGCGCGGTGTTCAGCGCGGAGGGGAACGTGGCGGTCTCCACCGACACCATGGTGGCGGATCGGCATTGGAAGGACACGTGGTCCTCGCCGCGCGATGTCGGACGCAAGGCCGTGGCGGCAGCGGTCGCGGACCTGGAGGCGGTGGGGGCCCGTCCGATCGGCTTGGTGATCTCGCTGGCCGTCCCCACCACGCTGGCTGCAGATTGGGTGAGGGACTTCGCCGCGGGGGTCCGCCAGGAATGCGAACGGGCCGGCGCCGGCCTGCTCGGCGGGGACACCACCGCCGCCCCCACTGCTGTCGTCACGGTGACCGTGTTCGGCGACCTGCAGGGCCGCGACCCGGTGACCCGCGCGGGAGCGCGTCCCGGTGACGTGGTGGCCCTCAAGGGTCGGCTCGGTTGGGCCGAAGCCGGTCGGGCCGTGCTCAATCGCGGCTTCCGTTCCCCGGCGGCGGTCGTCAACGCCCATCGGGTTCCTGAGCCGCCCTACGGTGCGGGTGCGGCGGCTGCCCGGGCGGGCGCCAGTGCCATGATCGACGTGTCGGACGGGCTGCTCGCCGACCTCGGGCACGTCGCCCGGGCCTCCGGCGTCACCATCCAGCTTCAAACCTCCCATTTCGACATCGCCGAGCCGCAGCGGGCGGTGGCGGGCGCCATCGGGCGACGCGATCCCCTGGGGTTCATTCTCACCGGCGGGGACGACCATGCGCTGACCGCCACCTTCGCCGCGGGAGGCGTCCCCGACGGCTGGCGGGTGATCGGTCACGTCGAGGCCGGCGAGCCGATCGTGCTGGTGGACGGGGCAGTCTGGGAGGGCCCCCAGGGCTGGGACCACTTCAGCGGCGGGCGGGGGTAGTTGGCCGTGCCCCGGCGTGGGCTGGTCGCGGTTGGGAGCCGATTCGCCTACCCTTCGTGTCATGGCGACCCGCGCGTCTTCCCCCTCGCGGAGCCGGAGCACGGCCTCACCGCGTGCGACGGCGTCCCGAGCGTCCGGAAGCAAGAAACCCACAACCCGTGCCACGACCCGCGGGAAGGCCAGCCAGCCCTTCGGGCTGAGTCGGTTCCTCACCGGCGTCGGTCACGGCCTGGCCGCCTTGTGGCGTGGCACCGCCTCGCTGGTGGGCGGTACCGCCCGGGCAGTGGGCTCCGGGGCCCGTGACCTCGACCCGGCGCTGAAGCGGGACGGAGCGGGCCTCGCCCTGCTGATCCTCGGTCTCGTCGTGGCGGGCGAATTCTGGTTCGGCCTGCCCGGCGCCCTGGGGTCGGTCGTGCACGTGGTGGTGACCACCGTGGTCGGCTCGCTCGCCGTGGCCGTGCCCCTGTTCGCCGTGGCCGCCTCCTGGCGCACGCTGCGGCATCCTGACCGCAACGGCCCGGCAGGGCGCCAGGTCGTCGGGTGGACGGTCGTCCTGCTCGGCGTGCTGGGCCTGGTGCACATCGCCAAGGGCCTGCCCCGGGGTTCCCACCCTGAACTGATCCGGGAAGCCGGCGGCTTCCTCGGCTTCATCGCCTCGTCGTTTCTAGTGGATCTTGTCAGCGTCTGGTTGGCGGTGCCGATCCTGGTGCTGTTGGTGGCATTCGGCGTCCTGGTGATCGCCGGCATCCCCGTCCACGAACTGGGGGAGCGGGCCGCAGCGCTGAAGCAGCGGTTCACCCCGGCTCCGGCCGAACTCAGCGACTTCACCCGCGACGAGGCGTACGTGACTCCGCTGGTGGCCGATGTGGCCTGGGAGGAAGCGATCGACGCGGCACCGGTTTCATCATCCCCCGATGACCAGGTCACCGAGCCGGTCCGGTTGACCGCCGGACTTCCGCCGGACAAGCCCCCGATCGAGGCACCTTCCAACTCGGGCCTGCCGTTGCGGGCCGAGCAGCACCAACTCTCCGGAGACATCGTCTATACCCTCCCCGATCAGGGGGTTCTGAAGCCTGGCACCGTCCCCAAGGCCCGTAGCCAGGCCAGCGACCAGGTGGTCGGACGCCTTACCGAGGTCCTGCGCCAATTCGAGATCGACGCGACCGTCACCGGCTACACCCGTGGACCGACCGTCACCCGCTACGAGGTCGAACTCGGCAATGCGGTGAAGGTCGAGAAGGTGACCGCATTGGCCAAGAACATCGCGTACGCCGTGGCCTCGGCCGACGTCCGGATCCTGTCCCCGATCCCCGGCAAGTCGGCGATCGGCATCGAGATCCCGAACGCCGACAAGGAGATCGTCTCTCTGGGAGACGTGCTGCGCTCGAACCGCGCCCGCAACGACCACCACCCGATGACGGTCGGCTTGGGCAAGGACGTCGAGGGCGGCTATGTCGTGGCCAACATGGCCAAGATGCCCCACCTGCTGGTGGCCGGCGCCACCGGCTCCGGCAAGTCGAGCTTCGTCAACTCGCTGATCACCTCGATCCTGATGCGGTCCACCCCGGACGAAGTGCGCATGATGCTGGTCGATCCCAAACGTGTCGAGTTGACGCACTACGAAGGGGTGCCGCACCTGGTCACCCCCATCATCACCTCGCCCAAGAAGGCCGCGGAGGCGCTGTCGTGGGTGGTCCGCGAGATGGACGCGCGTTACGACGACCTGGCAGCCTTCGGTTTCCGGCACGTCGACGATTTCAACCGCGCCGTCCGCGCGGGCCAGGTGAAGCTACCGCCGGGCTCGGAGCGCACCCTGGCGCCCTACCCGTACCTGCTGGTCATCGTCGACGAACTCGCCGACCTCATGATGGTCGCACCGCGTGACGTCGAGGATTCGATCGTCCGGATCACCCAGCTGGCCCGCGCGGCGGGGATTCATCTCGTGCTGGCCACCCAGCGTCCGTCCACCGATGTGGTCACCGGACTGATCAAGGCCAACGTGCCCTCGAGGCTGGCCTTCGCCACCAGTTCGATGACCGATTCCCGGGTCATCCTGGACTCCCCCGGAGCCGAGAAGTTGGTGGGACAAGGAGATGGGCTGTTCCTTCCGATGGGGCAGTCCAAGGCGCTGCGCGTGCAGGGCGCCTGGGTGACCGAGGCCGAGATCCGCGCGGTCGTCAAGCACGTGACCGAGCAACTCAGCCCGCAGTATCGCGAGGACGTCACCGCTGTGGCGGAGTCCGGACGGACGGTGGCCGAGGACATCGGCGACGACCTCGAACTGGTGCTGGAGGCCGCACAACTCGTGGTGAACCTGCAACTGGGCTCGACCTCGATGCTGCAGCGCAAGCTGCGGGTGGGGTTCGCGAAAGCCGGACGCCTGATGGACATCCTTGAGACGAGGGGGGTCGTCGGGCCGTCCGAAGGCTCGAAGCCGCGGGAGGTCCTGGTGAAACCCGACGACCTCGACGAGGTGCTGGCGAACCTGCGTGAGGGCTGACCGCCGTCCCGGGTAGGCTCGGGCCACATGACGTCCCAGCTGACCACCGTCCATCTCGTGACGCTGGGGTGCGCCCGCAACGAGGTCGATTCCGAGGAGCTTGCCGGACGGCTCGAGGCCGGCGGGTTCTCCTTGGTGGATGACCCAGCCGACGCCACGGCAGTCCTGGTGAACACCTGCGGCTTCATCGACGCCGCCAAGAAGGACTCCATCGACACCCTGCTGGCTGCCGCCGACCTCAAGGCCGACGATCCGAGCCGGACGGTGGTCGCCGTCGGGTGCATGGCTGAGCGGTACGGCGCCGAGCTTGCCCGGGAACTCCCCGAGACCGACGCCGTCCTGGGCTTCGACGACTACGCCGACATTGCGGCCCGGCTGCGTTCGATCATGGCAGGCGAACACCACCAGGCTCACACTCCCCGGGACCGACGTACCCTGCTGCCGTTGGCGCCCACCGCGCGTCCGGCGGCCTCGGGGGGGATCGCCTTGCCGGGGCACGGGGAGTTGCCCGTGGGGATCGCCCCGGCGAGCGGGCCCCAGGTGCTGCGGCGGCGATTGGAGCGTGGCGCCACCGCCCCGCTGAAGATCGCCTCCGGGTGCGACCGCCGCTGTGCGTTCTGCGCCATCCCGTCCTTTCGGGGCTCCTACCTCTCGCGACCCATTGACGACATCGTTGCCGAAGCTCGCTGGCTGGTGGCTTCCGGGGTTCGCGAGGTCGTCCTGGTTTCGGAGAACTCTTCTTCTTACGGCAAGGACCTCGGCACCCCGGTCGCGCTGGAGCGGCTGCTGGAGCGGTTGGACGCCGTGGACGGGCTTGACTGGATCCGGATCAGCTACCTGCAGCCGGCCGAGGTCCGGCCCTCCCTGATAGCAACCATGTGCGGGCTTGAATCGGTGGTGCCGTACTTCGATCTGCCGTTCCAGCACGCGTCGGCGAGTGTGCTGCGGCGAATGCGGCGCTTCGGCGACGCCGACTCCTTCGCCGGCCTGCTGGCCTCGATCCGCACCCGCGCGCCGCAGGCGGGGATCCGCAGCAACGTCATCGTCGGGTTCCCCGGGGAGACGGCAGCGGACGTCGACGTGCTGATGGACTTCCTCGCCAGCGCCCGGCTCGATGCCGTAGGGGTCTTCGGCTACTCCGATGAGGAGGGCACCGAAGGGCAGCGGCTCCCCGCCAAGGTCAGTGACCGCGAGATCGCCGATCGAGTAGAAACCGTCAGCGCCTTGGTGGACGAGTTGGTCTCCCAGCGCGCTGAGGACCGGATCGGGGAGCGGGTGCGGGTGCTGGTGGAGACCGCTGACGCCCAAGGCGGGGTTCAGGGTCGTGCCGCCCATCAGGGTCCCGAAACCGACGGGGTCGCGCAGGCCCAGGTAGGGTCCCGCGTGCCTGACGCCGGCACCCTGCACTGGGGTAAGGTCACGGCTACCGATGGGGTCGATCTCATCGTTGAGCTGGAGGATTGATGTCACAGGAGTCGACTCCCCCCCGCGCGCCCATCCCCGCCTACCTTCCGAACGCACTGACGGTGCTGCGGCTCGTGCTGGTGCCGGTCTTCCTGGTCCTCTTGTTCGTCGCTCCCTCCGATCTCGGCTGGCGACTGGGGGCCACCGTCGCCTTCGGGGTGGCGATCCTGACGGACTTCTTCGACGGGCGCCTTGCCCGCAAGCACAACCTGGTCAGCAACTTCGGCAAGATCTGGGATCCGATCGCGGACAAGGCGCTCACCGGTGCAGCGTTCATCGGGCTCAGCATCCTGGGTGAGCTCCCCTGGTGGATCACCATCCTGATCCTGGTGCGGGAGTGGGGCATTACCTGGATGCGGGTCCTGATGCTCAAGTACGAGGTGATGGCCGCGGCTGCCGGGGGCAAGCTCAAGACGGTGCTTCAGTCCTTCGCCTTGTTGTTGTTCCTGCCAGGGCTGGTCCATCTTCCGGTGTTCGGGCAGTGGCTGGCCTGGCTGATGATGGGCGCTGCGTTCGTCCTCACGGTGGTCACCGGGGGCATGTACGTCCTCGACGCGTGGAAACTCAGGGCCAAGGCACTCAAGGCATTGGAGGCGGACCGTGGGTCTGCTTCCTGACGCCCTGGCCACCCAGGTCGTGAAGACGTTGCGCGAGCGTGGCGCGACCCTGGCAACCTCCGAGTCGCTTACCGGGGGCCTGATCGGGGCCACGATCACTGAGGTTCCGGGCGCCTCCGAGGTCTACCTGGGAGGCGCGATCGCCTACGACGTGATGATGAAGGCCCGCCTGTCCGGGGTCTCAAGGACGATCCTGCACACCTACGGGGTGGTTTCGGAACAGACCGTGACCGAGATGGCCGTCGGGATCCAGACTCTGACCGGATCCACGTGGGCGATCGCCGCCTCAGGGGTGGCTGGTCCGGCCCCGCAGCAGGGGCACGCTCCGGGAGAAGTGTGGATCGGCCTCGCCGGACCGCAACTCGGCCAGCACCATTTCCTCCTCGCTCGGCGTCACCAATTCACCGGTGATCGCTCCGCAGTCAGACAACAGACGGTCGCCACGTCCCTCCAGATGCTCCTGACGGCACTGTCGCCGGTCTAGCCGGCTGAGCGGAACCGGAAGAGGATCGACCGGCGTGGTGTTGTAGCAGGCAACAGGGTGCCCTTCGATTGACAGGTAGAGTTCACGCCATGGTCCAGCCGATCCCGGAACGTCCCGTGCTGATGCGCGAGATGCTGGGGGGCGCGCTGCGCGAGGTTCGGGTTGCCGAGAACCTCACCCTGCGGGAGGTTTCGGCGAAGGCACGCGTCAGCCTGGGCTATCTCTCCGAGATCGAACGAGGCCAGAAAGAAGCCTCCAGCGAATTGTTGAATGCGATCTGTGGTGCGCTGGACATCCCGCTGGCCGGTCTGCTGCGCCGGGTGAGTGAGCACATTGACGCCCACTCGATGGTGACCCAGCTTCCGGTGCGAAGCTCGCGGGTTGCCGCGGCCTGAGCCGGCCGCCATGCGAGAAGCGGAGTACTGGGTTCGCCTGCGGCGTCACGTAGGGGACTCCTACGCGTCGCTGTGGGCCGAGTCCGTGGTGCACACCGGACTGGGCGACAGGACCGCAGCCCAGGCGCTGGCCGCGGGGATGGACGTTCGCCGGATCTGGCTGGCGACCTGGTCGAATCTGGAACTCCCCGACAGCGCGAAGTGATTGGCGTGTCGCTCGATTTCGAACACCTGTTCGCCTAGGCTGTGGATCACTCAGGGGCGAAGGCCTCGTCATCCACAGGCACCGTCAGCTCCTGAGTGCTTGTCAGAGGCGGTCCCTACAGTGATGGGCGTCGAGTGACGGAACCGGCACATGCCGGCCAGGAAAGGAACTGACATGGCGGTGGCAGATCGCGCAAAGGCGCTGGAGGCAGCTCTTGCCCAGATCGAGAAGCAGCACGGACGCGGATCGGTCATGCGGTTGGGCGACGAGGTGCGCCAGCCCATTGAAGTCATCCCGACGGGGTCCATCGCACTCGACGTGGCACTCGGAATCGGCGGGCTGCCACGCGGTCGGGTCGTCGAGATCTACGGACCGGAGTCGAGCGGCAAGACGACCGTGGCGCTGCATGTGATCGCCAACGCCCAGGCCGCCGGTGGAATCTGCGCCTTCATCGACGCCGAACATGCTCTGGACCCCGACTACGCCGCCAAGTTGGGCGTCAACACCGACGAGTTGCTGGTCAGCCAGCCCGACAATGGTGAACAGGCTCTCGAAATCGCCGACACCCTGGTTCGCTCCGGCGCGCTCGCTCTGGTCGTTATCGACTCCGTGGCAGCACTGACTCCCCGGGCTGAGATCGAGGGTGAGATGGGGGACAGTCACGTCGGGCTGCAGGCACGCCTGATGAGCCAGGCACTCCGGAAGATGACTGGGGCATTGTCCAATGCTGGTACCACCGCCATCTTCATCAACCAGTTGCGCGAGAAGATCGGCGTGATGTTCGGGTCGCCGGAAACCACGACAGGTGGCCGGGCTCTGAAGTTCTACTCGTCGGTCCGCCTTGACGTTCGACGGATCGAGACGCTGAAGGACGGCAGTGACATGGTCGGTAACCGAACCAGGGTCAAGGTCGTCAAGAACAAGGTGGCGCCGCCGTTCAAGCAGGCTGAGTTCGACATCATCTACGGGCTGGGCATCAGCCGTGAAGGTAGCCTCATCGACCTCGGTGTGGAGTGCGGGATCGTGCGCAAGGCCGGCGCCTGGTTCACCTATGAGGCGGACCAGTTGGGTCAGGGCAAGGAGAACGCCCGCACGTACCTCAAGAAGAACCCTGACGTGGCCGATGAGTTGGAGCGTCGGATCCTGAAGCACATGGGCATCGGTGAGGTCACCGTTCCCGAGGGCATCGACCCGGTGACGGGCGAGATCGAGTTCTAAGGTGTCGCCTGCCGACGATCCTGGAGCTGACCCGGTTGCCGTGGCGCGCGAGATCGCGCTGCGGCAACTGACCGTGCGGGCCAGAACGGAGGCTGAGCTCCGCGCCGCCTTGGCGCGCCGTCACGTTCCGACCGAGGCAGTGGACGAGGTGGTCGAGCGTTTCAGTGAGGTGGGGTTACTCGACGATGTCGCCTATGCACGAGATTGGGTGGCGAGCGGGGAGCGCCGATTCAAGAGCCGCCGCAGTCTGGCCCAGGAACTTGCCGCCAAGGGCGTCGATCGAGAGACGATCGATAGTGCCCTGGAATCCCGCGACGCCGAGGTTGAGCTGGAGGCGGCCCGGGCGCTGGGTCGCAAGAAGGCCGCAGCGACCCAGGGTCTCGATCCCGCGGTGCGTTACCGCCGGTTGGCTGGCGCGCTGGCCAGGCGGGGGTTCTCCGGCGCGGTGGTGGCTGCTGTGGTCCGCGAGACCCTCCGGGAGCCGCCGATGGCGATGAATGCCGAGGCGGCCGATCCCTGGGTGACCGAGTCCTGAGCCAGCCTTGCGGAATGGATGTTCCGGGCTTAGCCTGCCACCTAGGTGCGTCTCACGACCACCGCTGAGCGATTGACCTTTTCTGGGGACTAGACCCCGCGGTACCTGCGTAGCGCTTTCTCCAGCGCCGACGCTTGCGGTCTCTGACCGGTGCACGGTGGTGGCACGGTCGCGCACCCTCCACCCCGGCCAAGGAGGCGCCATGGACATCCTGTTGATGCTGGGGATCGCGGCGGCCGTGCTGGGTCTGGCTGTTCTTGTACTGGCAGCGATGTTCATTTCCACCCTTCGGGCGCAGCAGCGCACCGCTCGCCAAGCGGCGCGGCGAGCCTTGGAGGCCGAGCGGCGGCGGCGGGCCTTGACCGATCTCATGCCCCGATCGGATCCGGACCGCAAGCCACGCAAGCCGCGCAAGTCAGCGTCGCCCACCCAGTCGGTCGAGGGTCCGGACGTCCCCGTCGCCCGCCCTGATGACTCGGCCCCCACCAATGCCGAACTGCGGGTGGTCGAGGCGTCCATCCTGCGCCGGGAACGGGAACTGGAAGCGCTTCAACAGGCAGCTGGACGGGACGCCGCCGCGGCCGCGGCGAGCCTCGCTGCCGCGTTGGAGCAGCAGTCGGCGCTCACTCTCCGCGAAGAGCAGTTGACTGCCGCTGAGGGTGCCCAACGTCGGGCGCTGGCGGAGGTGGCCGGGCTCTCAGCAGAGCAGGCTCGGGCTGAGCTGATGGCGCACGTCGAGAAGGAGAGTCGGCTGCACGCTGCACAACTCTCCCGTGAGCTCGAGAGTGAGGCGCGTCGTCAAGGGGAGGCCAAGGCCCGTCAGATCATCGTCGGGGCCATTCAGAGGATGGCGGCAGAACAGACGACGGAGTCGGTGGTCGCCACCGTCCCCCTGCCCAGCGATGAGATGAAGGGCCGCATCATCGGCCGCGAAGGGCGCAACATTAGGGCCTTCGAACAGGTGACCGGCGTCAACGTGATGATCGATGACACCCCCGAAAGCGTGCTGATCTCCTGTTTCGACCCTGTGAGGCGAGAAACCGCTCGGCTCACCATGGCTGAGTTGGTGGCCGATGGACGGATCCACCCCGCCAGGATCGAAGAGGTCTACGAACGCAGCCGGCGACAGATCGACGAGCAGTGCCAGCGCGCGGCGGAGGACGCGCTCCTCGACATGGGGATCACCGATCTCGATCCCGGGCTGGTGCCCTACCTGGGAGTGCTGCGCTACCGCACGTCGTACGGTCAGAACGTCCTGGCTCACCTCGTGGAGTGTGGTCACCTGGCAGCCCTGATGGCCAGCGAATTGGGGCTGGATGCGGACCTGTGTAAGCGGGCGGCGTTTCTGCACGACATCGGCAAGGCGCTCAGTCACGAGGTGGAGGGTACTCACGCCGCCGTCGGGGCCGACCTTGCCCGTCGCTTTGGGGAGCATCCCGACATCGTTCACGCCATTGAAGCTCACCACAACGAGGTTGAGCCGCGCACGGTGGAGGCCGTGCTGACCCAGGCCGCCGATGCGATCAGTGGCAGCCGACCCGGTGCTCGCCGCGAGAGCTTGGAGATCTACGTCAAGCGCCTACAGCGACTGGAGGAGATCGCCAAGGCGCATGCCGGGGTCAGCAAGGTCTTCGCGATGCAGGCTGGACGGGAAGTTCGGGTCATGGTCGCCCCGGAGCAGGTCAGCGATGCCGAATCGGTGGCCATCGCCCATGAAATCGCTCGCGAGGTCGAAGGGGAGCTGACCTATCCGGGGAGCATCAAGGTCACTGTCGTGCGGGAATCCCGCGCCGTGGCCCTGGCCCGCTGAACTGGGGTCGTGAGTCCTCGGCAGGTAGGGTGTCCCCACCATGGTGAACCCAACCCTTCCGACCACGTCCGGACCTCGTACGTATCAGGTGGTGACGTACGGGTGCCAGATGAACGTGCACGACTCCGAGCGGATCTCGGGCGTCCTCGAGGACGCCGGCTACCGTCGGGCGCCCGGGGACGCCTCGCCTGACGTGGTCGTCTTCAACACGTGCGCGGTGCGGGAGAACGCCGACAACCGGCTCTACGGCAACCTGGGCCACCTGGCACCGGTGAAGCAGGCAACTCCGGGTATGCAGATCGCGGTGGGCGGGTGTATGGCTCAGAAGGACCGCGAGGTGGTGGTGCGCAAGGCCCCCTGGGTTGATGTGGTCTTCGGCACCCACAACCTCGGGTCCCTGCCGGCCCTCCTCGACCGGGCCAGAGTCGAACGGGAATCCCAGGTCGAGATCCTGGAGTCGCTGGAGCGCTTCCCCTCGACCCTGCCGACACGGCGCGACTCGGCCTATGCGGCGTGGGTGTCGGTCAGCGTGGGCTGCAACAACACCTGCACCTTCTGCATCGTTCCCACGCTCCGCGGCAAGGAGACCGACCGGCGCCCCGGCGACATTCTGGCCGAGATCCGGGCCCTGGTCGCCGAAGGTGTCCAGGAGGTCACCCTCTTGGGTCAGAACGTGAACACCTACGGGGTGGAGTTCGGAGACCAACGGGCGTTCGGCAAGCTGCTGCGGGCGTGTGGCGACGTTGAGGGCTTGGAGCGCGTTCGCTTCACGTCGCCCCATCCGGCGGCGTTCACCGACGACGTGATCGAAGCGATGGCGGACACCCCGAATGTGATGCCGTCGCTTCACATGCCGCTGCAGTCGGGTTCTGACCGCGTCCTGAAGGCGATGCGCCGCTCGTACCGCAGTGCGAAGTTCCTGGGGATCCTGGAGAGGGTCCGGACGGCGATGCCCCGGGCAGCCATCACCACCGACATCATCGTGGGATTTCCGGGCGAGACCGAGCAGGATTTCGCCGCCACCCTGGAGGTCGTGCGGGAGGCGCGCTTCGCGGCGGCCTTCACCTTCCAGTACTCGATTCGTCCCGGGACCCCGGCTGCCACCATGGAGGACCAGGTCCCGCGGCACGTTGTTCAGGAGCGGTATGAACGGCTCGTCGAGGTGGTGGGTGACCTCGCGTGGTCAGAGAACCTCACGCTGGTCGGGGAGCGGGTCGAGGTGATGTTCGCCGCTGGTGAGGGGCGCAAGGATGTGGCCACCGCGCGAATGTCCGGCCGGGCCAGGGACAATCGACTGGTCCACGTCCGCGTCCCGGAGGACGCAGCGGACAGGCCGCGCCCGGGCGACTTCGCGGAGGTCGAGATCAGCTATGCCGCACCCCACCACCTGAATGCCGATGGCGGCCTGTTGTCGTTGCGCCGTAGTCGAGGCGGCGACGCCTGGCAGGCCGCGGTGTCGTCGCCACCGGCCAGCGCGGACGCGTCGTTGCCCGCCGTCGGCCCGGCGTCGATCACACTCGGGATGCCAATCCGCAGGTGAGCCGACAACGACCAGGGGGCCGACCGTCTGGTCGACCCCCTGGGTTTCGTCGTTGGTCAGATCGCTGACCGGCTCCTACTGGGTCTGGTCTGAGGCCTGACCCAGTTGGTCCTTCAGGAAGTCCTGAGCCTGGTCAACTTGGTCCGCAAACTTGCCATCCGTCGCTTGATCGACCGCGTCACCGACCTTGTCGATGCCCTGAACGATCTCGTCTTCGTGGCCCGCAACGGCACCCTTGATCTGTTCGACGATATCCATGCGACCCCCTCTCTCTCGCGACGCCGGAGTATCTCTACGGCTGACCACTCCTTTGTACACTCCTCCACCGCGGGTGCCAAGAGTCTCGCTCGATCAACCTGGGAAGGCACAATGACTGGGTGCCTGAACTCCCCGTCATCGCCCTGAGCGGTCCGACCGCGAGCGGCAAGTCCTCCGTGGCGGTGAGGCTGGCGAGGCGACTCGGCGAATTCGATATCCCTGCGGAGGTCGTGAACGCCGATTCCATGCTCGTGTACCGCGGGATGGACATCGGTACGGCCAAGCCGACGATGGCTGAGCGGGCGGGGGTGCCCCACCACCTGATCGACATCCTCGACGTCACGCAGACCGCCAACGTCGCGGCCTTCCAAGCCAACGCCAGGCGGTGTCTCACGCAGTGTCGATCCCGCGGCGTCCTGCCGATCCTGGTGGGAGGGTCCGCCCTGTACGTGCATGCGATCCTGGACGAGTTCGACTTCCCAGGAACCGACCCGGCCGTCCGAGGCGCACTGGAGGTGGAATTGGCGCAGTCGGGTCCGCACATATTGCACGCGCGGCTGGCAGGGCTTGCCCCGGCGGTGGCCGCCGGGATCCAGCCGGGCAATGGGCGTCGGATCGTTCGGGCCCTGGAGGTGATCACCCTCACCGGGAGCTACTCGGCAGCTTTGCCGACGTGGAGCTACGCGCTGGCCGGTGTCGTCCAGTACGGGCTGGAACTCCCTCGTGCGGAGATGGATCGTCGCATCGAAGAGCGGGTGCAGCACATGTGGGAAGCGGGATTCGTCGAGGAGGTGCGCGGGCTGGTGCCGCGCGGGCTTCGACAGGGCCGCACGGCCTCCCGAGCCTTGGGATATCGCCAGATCCTGGACCAGTTGGAGGGCCAGTGCAGTGAGAAGGAGGCCGTCGTTGCCACGGTGGCCGGTACGAAGCGGTTCGCGCGCAAGCAGCTCGGCTGGTTCCGCAGAGACCCCCGCATCGCCTGGTTCCAGGCCGGAGACGGAGCCGTTGAATCGATCCTGTCCGACCTGCGGGGTAGGCTCGATCGAATGGAGGAGAGTCGATGAGCGAGCTGACGTTCACCAAGGGGCACGGCACCCTGAACGACTTCGTCCTCCTCAATGATCCGGACGACGAACTCCTCCTCAGCGCTGCCGACGTCTCACTGTTGTGCGACCGTCGCGCCGGTATCGGTGGCGACGGTGTTCTGCGGGCTGTCCGAGCCCGCCACATCGAGGAGTGGAGTGGCGACCCCGACCTGTGGTTCATGGACTACCGCAACGCCGACGGAACGCTCGCCGAGATGTGCGGGAACGGGCTCCGGGTCTTCGTGCGATTTCTGGTGGCCGAGGGACTCGTTGAGCCCGGTGACCTGAGTGTCGGGACACGGGCAGGACTCCGCCACGCCTGGTTCCTCCCCGACGGGCGGGTGCGGGTGAGCATGGGTCAGGTGAGGGTCTCGGACGCGCGCGTCCAGGTGAAGGTGGGGAGCCAACAGTGGGCGGGGATTCCCGTCGATGTCGGGAACCCCCACGTGGTGTCGGTGCTGAGATCCGAGGATCAGTTGGCGACCCTCGACCTCTCGCGCGCCCC
Organism: Propionibacteriaceae bacterium; assembly: GCA_016717345.1. Taxonomy (GTDB): domain Bacteria; phylum Actinomycetota; class Actinomycetes; order Propionibacteriales; family Propionibacteriaceae; genus Propionicimonas. The sequence goes on along the minus strand of JADKFR010000003.1, from coordinate 219,041 downwards.
TGAGTGCGAGCCAGGTGACCACTTCCCCCGAGGCGTGAACGCGGAGTTCGTGGAGCTCCGGGGCCCAGGGCGGCTCGCCATGCGCGTCCACGAACGGGGTTCCGGAGAGACGTGGTCGTGTGGCACGGGCGTGGTGGCTGCGGCTGCGGCGGTCGGTGGGGTGGGGGCTGGCGGCGGTGTCCAGGTCGAGGTGCCGGGCGGCGCCCTTGAGGTGAGATTCACCGACGGCGAGGCAACCCTGACGGGGCCGGCCGTGCTGGTCGCCAAGGGCCGCTGGCTTCCCGGCTTCGGGGACGCCGCACAGGCTTGCGAGAGAGGGAGTTCCTGATGGCCGAACACACCGTCGAAACGTCGCACGACCCTGACGGCGACCAGTGGGAGCTCGTGGAGCGCCAGTCCCTGCGTCGCGTCGCAGGGATGTCCACCCAGCTCACGGACATCAGCGAGGTCGAGTACCGCGAGCTCCAGTTGGAGCGCGTCGTGCTCGTCGGGGTTTGGACCAGCGGCACCGAAGCCGATGCCGAGAATTCCATGGCGGAGCTGAAGCTGCTGGCCGAAACCGCTGGCTCGGAGGTCCTGGAAGGTCTGGTGCAGCGGCGCTCCCACCCGGATCCCGCTACCTTCATCGGCCGGGGCAAGGTCGACGAAGTGCGACGGGTGGTGATCGCCACCGGGGCCGACACCGTGATCTGTGACGGCGAACTCGAACCAGCCCAGTTGCGCAACCTCGAGGATCGGGTCGGGGTGAAGGTCGTCGACCGGACCGCCCTCATCCTGGACATCTTCGCTGCCCACGCCAAGAGCGCCGAGGGCAAGGCGCAGGTGGAACTTGCGCAGTTGCAGTACCTCCGGCAGCGCCTCCGCGGCTGGGGAGGCAACCTATCGCGCCAAGTCGGCGGGCGGGCCGCCGCGGGGGCGGGGATCGGTGGCCGCGGTCCCGGTGAGACCAAGATCGAGATCGATCGGCGCCGCATCAAGACCCGGATCGCAGGACTGCGTCGGAGGCTGCGCGAACTCGACTCCGTGCGCGAGACCAAGCGTGCTCAGCGCCGTCGCAGTCAGGTCCCCTCGGTGGCGATCGTCGGCTACACCAACGCCGGGAAATCGTCACTGTTGAATCGGCTCACTGGCGCCGGAGTACTGGTTGAGGACGCTCTCTTCGCCACCCTCGATCCCACCACGCGGCGGGCCGCGACCAGCGACGGGCGCCAGTTCACCCTCACCGACACCGTCGGGTTCATTCGGCACCTCCCGCACGACCTGATTGAGGCGTTCCGTTCGACGCTGGAGGAATCCGTCGAGGCCGATCTGTTGCTGCACATCGTCGACGGTTCCGACGTCGATCCTTTCGGGCAGATCGCCGCCGTGCGCTCTGTCCTCAGCGATATCGGGGCGGCCGGGATCGCTGAGCAGTTGGTCATCAACAAGATCGATCAGGCGCCCGACTCCATGCTGTTGGCGTTGCGTGGCCGCTTCGGCGACGCGGTCTTCGTCTCCGCCCGCACCGGCGAGGGGCTGGCCGAGCTGCAGGCCGTCCTCGAACAGCGGCTTCCACGCCCGGCCGTGGACGTGTCCGCGCTGGTCCCCTACGACCGGGGAGACCTCATCAATCGGATTCATCAGGAGGGGGAGTTCGTCTCCTCCGAGCACACTGCCGACGGCACGCGGGTCACCGTCCGAGTCAATTCCGACCTGGCGGGGGAGTTGGCGCGTTACGCCGAGCACGACAGCGGTGGCTGAGTCCGGAGACCTGACAGCAGCGATCCTCCAAGCCGCCGTGGACCGGATCGGGGGGAGCGCGCGTCCAGGTCAGGGGGAGATGGCCGGCAGGGTCGCGGCCAGCTTCAGTTCCGGCGACCACCTGCTCGTCCAAGCCGGGACGGGAACCGGGAAGTCCCTGGGCTACCTCGCGCCGGCGCTCGCCTACCTGGCCTCGAATCCGGAGGCGCGGGTGGTGATCGCGACGGCGACGCTGGCGTTGCAGGCCCAGCTCGCCACCAAGGACATCCCGGCCGCAGTGACGGCCTGTGAAGAGGTCACCGGCAAGCGGATCAGCCATGCGGTGGTGAAAGGGCGGGGCAACTACGCCTGCCTGTACCGGGTGCGTGATGGTCAGGGCGCCGTCCAGGACACCTTGCTTGGTGCCGGCGACCTGTCGAGCGCCGCAGGCCCCACGGACGCTGCCAGCGCAGCCGGAATCGAGGTCGTGGCGTTGCGGGAGTGGGCCGAAGCGGAGTCCCGGGGCAACGGCCTGGCTGACCGTGATGACGCGCCCAGCCATGGCCCTCAGGCCTGGGCTCACGTGTCGATCCCGGTGCGCGAGTGCCTTGGCAGCGCTCGCTGCCCCTATGGCCAGGAGTGCTTCGCCGAGTTGTCCAGGGAGCGCGCGCGGGGAAGCCAGTTGGTGGTGACGAATCACGCATTGCTGGCCATCGATGCGCTGCACGGGGGCACCGCCCTCCCGAGCCACGATGCCGTCATCATCGACGAGGCGCACGAACTGGTCGCTCGGGTGACGGGCGCCGCGTCGCATGAACTCAGCCCCCAGGCTCTCGAGCGGGTAGCCCGTCGGTGCCTGCTGTGGCTGGAGGACGACCTGGGGCTGGAGTTCCTGGAGACCGCTGACACTCTCCGAGTGGCCTTGGACGCAGCGGCGCTGGGACGGGTGGATGACCCTGACAGCGCTGTCGTGTCCGCTTTCCGGCGAGTGCGTGACGTCAGTCGACGCGTGGTCTCCGCCCTGGCTGGTGCCGCCGACGACAACGACAGGGTTCAGGCCGCAGCCGCCGCCAAGGAGACCTTCGAGGTCGCCGAGCGATTGGCCGCGCTGTCAGAGACGGACGTCATCTGGCTGGCCGAGCGGGAGCGGTTCGGCCGAGGCGCCTACCAGGCTCCGCTGTCGGTTGCCGGGTTGATCCGCGACCAGATCCTGGCCGACAAGCCCTGCGTGCTGACCTCGGCCACCCTGCGGATCGGGGGCGACTTCGACGCGGTCGCCACCTCCCTGGGGTTGTGGGCGGGGCCCGAGTCCGCCGGCGCCCGGACCTGGCAGGGGGTGGACGTGGGTTCGCCGTTCGACTACCGACGCCAGGCGATCCTCTACGTGGCACGGCACCTCGCGCCGCCTCACCGGGACGGGATCAGCGTCGATGCGATGGCCGAAATCGCCGAGTTGGTCTGGGCCGCGGGTGGAAGGACCCTTGGTCTGTTCGCCTCCCAGCGTTCCGCCGAGGCAGCGGCTCGCTTCTGTCGCGCGGAACTGCCCCACGCGACGATCCTGTGCCAGGGGGAGCGGCAACTTCCGGAACTCACGAAGCAATTCGTTGACGACCCGGAGGCGAGCCTGTTCGGGACCCTCTCGCTGTGGCAGGGAATCGACGTGCCGGGGGAGACCTGCCAGCTGGTGATCATCGACAAGATCCCGTTCCCGCGCCCCGACGATCCGTTACTGCAGGCCCGACAACGCGCGGTGGCCGAGGCGGGCGGCAACGGATTCATGGCCGTGGCCGCCACTCATGCCGGACTCCTCCTCGCCCAAGGGTCGGGACGTCTGATCAGACGCTCGAGTGACAAGGGCGTGGTCGCGGTGCTCGATCCGCGACTCCTCACGGCCCGTTACGGCAGCTTCCTGCGGGCTTCGATGCCCGACTTCTGGATGACGTCCGACACCGAAACGGCCATCGGTGCGCTGCGCAGGCTGTCGGAGCTGCGCAGCCTTCAGGCTTCCAGCAGGCCTGCGACCGCCTGAGCACAGGCGTCGGGGACGTCGACGACCTTCGTGCGGCTGGCGGCACCGGTCACCAGGGTCACCCGGCGAGTTGGACATCCCAGTGCCTTGGCGAGGGCATGGAGGGCTGCTTCGGTGGCTCGCCCCTCAACCGCCGGAGCGGTCACGGCGATCACAAGAGCGTCCTCGCCATAGCGCCCCCCGACCCTGGTTCGGGAGGCTCCTGGCTTGACGCGGACGGTGACTCGAATGGTGTTGCGCCCGTCAGAGTCGACGGAGCACTGCAACGACTTTGCCCAGGATGGACGCCTCGTTCCCGTCGATGGGGGAGTAGGCGGGGTTGTGTGGCAGCAGCCACACCTGTCCCGGTACCCGCTTGAAGGTCTTGACCGTCGCTTCGTCCCCCAGTAGCGCCGCGACGATGTCCCCGTTGTTCGCTGTCGGCTGCTGGCGCACCACCACGTAATCGCCGTCGCAGATCGCGGCCTCGATCATCGAGTCCCCGCGGACTTCGAGCAGGAAGAGCGTTCCTTCGCCGACCAGTTGCTTCGGCAGGGCGAAGACGTCCTCCACGGCCTGTTCGGCGAGGATCGGCCCACCGGCCGCGATCCGACCCAGCACGGGTGCCTGCACCGAGCGCGCGGCGAAGTCAAAGAGGCCGGTCTCGTCGACGGGGACTTCGGCGACGGGCGAGGAGTTGGTGAGCGAGTCGGGCAGTCGGACCTCCATCGCCCGGGGGCGATGCGGATCCCGCCTCAAGAAGCCCTTCGCTTCGAGCACCCTGAGTTGGTGGGCCACCGACGACGACGACGCCAGACCGACCAACTCCGCGATCTCTCGAATGCTCGGGGGGTAGCCCCGCTGCTCGAGGGTGTCGCGGATCATTTCCAGAATCCGGCGCTGGCGAGGAGTGAGACCGTCAGCGTCGGCGGGACGATCGGGTAGCTCGCTCACAGAGGTGCCCAATTGGGCGGCGATGTCCTCACGCCGGGGCCGCCCGCGCCGCCGCGGTTCGGTGCCGGGTGGAGTTCCGTTGGTGGGAGTACCTGCCATGAGTGCCACGCTAGCCCGCCCAGGGGTGAAATGAAACAAACGTTCGAGCGTGTCGCGAAGATCGATCGAGGGTCCCCGGAGATGGCTTGTAGAAAAGTGTCAGAGGCGGCTGGTGGGCTATCTTCATGCGACGCGCTGCGAACAAACGTTCGATTCCGCTTGCGCTTCGCCGCCGCCTCGGCTAAGAATAGTATCGAACAAGCGTTCGACCATCAACGAAGGAGCAATCATGAGCGCGCTACTGATTGACGTGGCCGAACCGATGATCCCTGAGCGCCACTGGGTGCGCGTGGAACACCCCCACGCCCGAGCCGCCCGGAGCCGCCACTCGGAGGGCGGTCGTCGCGGTCCCACGACCAAGCCCGCCGGCCGGCCCGGTGGCGTGAGTGCGCCCAGGCTGCGATCCCACTCCCGGGTGGCGGAAGACTCCGTCTCGTCGCTTCGGCTGACCGACCGCGGGCGGGCGGTCGTGATCTCCGGCTTTCTGCTGCTGATGGCCGTCTCTCTTGTCGTCCTGGTCACGAGTTTTCTCTCCGTGAGCAACGAGCCGCTGACTGCCACCGGGTCGGTCGCCAGTCTCCTCGCCGGTGCCTGAACGTCTCTTTCGTTCGCCACTCGATGCGGGCCGCTGAGGCTCTTGCGCTGGGCCGCTGTGGGGCATAACCTCTACATCTAGTAGTTACACGGTTGTGTTTACTCCACAGGTTGTGGTTGGTTTCCACACACCGTGCACAGGGTTACCCACAGGGTCCGTCTTGACGGCTCGGGAGAGGAGCGTGACGTGCACTGTCCCCATTGCCGTCATTCCGACACTCGCGTGCTTGATTCCCGAGTCGCCGAGGACGGTGCCAGCATTCGGCGCCGGCGGCAGTGTCCCCGATGCGAACGCCGGTTCACCACGCTCGAGCAGATGCAGCTGCTCGTCGTCAAGCGTTCCGGTGTGGTGGAGCCCTTTTCCCGCGAGAAGGTGATGCGGGGGGTGGCAAAGGCCTGCAAGGGCCGTCCCGTCACAGAGGACGACGTGGCTCGGCTCGGCCAGCAGGTCGAGGAGTGCCTGCGGGCCAGCGGGCAGGCGGAGATCCCTGCGGACGACGTCGGGGTGGCGATCCTCGGGCCGCTCCGCCAACTTGATGCCGTCGCCTATCTGAGATTCGCCTCGGTCTATCGCCACTACGACTCGGTCGAGGACTTCGAAGTCGAAATTGACCATCTGCGCCAGTCGGCGCTCGCCGTCCACTGAACCATCGGACGCACCAACATCCGTCAGCACAGGCATGACATCGAGAGGCAGCAGCATGACAGACACCGTGAAGACCGCCGCACCGCGCACGGCGCGCAAAGCCCCCGGGCTGACCATCAAGCGGGTGTTCACGACGCCTGGAGTGCATCCCTACGATGAGGTGACCTGGGAACTTCGCGACATCGTCCAGACGAACTGGCGCACTGGTGAGACCGTCTTCGAGCAGCGTGGCGTGGAGTACCCGGACTTCTGGAGCCTGAATGCCTCCACCATCGTGACCACGAAGTACTTCCGGGGCGCGCTGGGAACCCCTGCTCGGGAGACGAGCCTGCGCACCATCCTGGACCGCGTCGTGACGACCTACCGGAAGTCCGGGGAGGCGAACGGGTACTTCGCGGGCCCCGACGATGCCGAGATCTTCGAACATGAACTCACCTGGATGTTGCTCCACCAGTACTTCAGCTTCAACTCCCCGGTCTGGTTCAACGTCGGCACCGCGAGCCCGCAGCAGGTGAGCGCCTGCTTCATCCTCAGCGTGGATGACTCGATGGACTCGATCCTCAACTGGTACCGCGAAGAAGGGTTCATCTTCAAGGGTGGCTCAGGGGCAGGGCTGAACCTTTCCAGGATTCGATCGTCGAAGGAACTGCTGTCCTCGGGCGGGACGGCGTCCGGGCCCGTCTCCTTCATGCGCGGGGCGGATGCCAGCGCGGGGACGATCAAGTCCGGGGGAGCGACCCGGCGGGCGGCCAAGATGGTCGTGCTGGACGTCGATCACCCCGACATCGAGGAGTTTGTGGAAACCAAGGCCCGCGAAGAGGACAAGATCCGCGCCCTTCGTGATGCCGGGTTCGACATGGATCTTGGCGGCAAGGACATCGTGAGTGTCCAGTATCAGAACGCGAACAACTCGGTTCGGGTTTCCGACGCCTTCATGCAGGCGGTAGTGGACGGCACGCCCTTCAACCTGATGGCCCGCAACGAGCCGGTGGTCATCGACACGGTGGACGCGCGTGAGTTGTTCAACAAGATCGCGAAGGCTGCCTGGGAGTGCGCCGATCCGGGGCTGCAGTATGACGACACGATCAACGCCTGGCACACCAACCCCGAGACCGGCCGCATCACCGCCTCCAACCCCTGCTCGGAGTACATGAGCCTGGACAACTCCTCCTGCAACCTGGCGAGCCTGAACCTGCTGAAGTTCCTGGCCGACGATGGGACCTTTGACGCTGGACTGTTCACCAAGGCCGTGGAACTGATCATCACGGCCATGGACATCTCGATCTGCTTTGCCGACTTCCCGACCGAGCCGATCGGAGAAACGACTCGGAACTACCGCCAGCTCGGCATCGGGTACGCGAATCTGGGTGCGCTGTTGATGGCGGTCGGCCGGGGCTATGACTCCGACGCGGGTCGAGCACTGGCCGCCTCGATCACCTCCCTCATGACGGCAGCCTCTTACCGCCGTTCGGCAGAACTGGCTGCGGTCGTGGGGCCGTACAACGGGTACGCCCGCAACGCCAGTGCCCATCAACGGGTGATGCGCAAGCATCGGGCGGCGAACGACGACCTGCGCGGGTACGACGCCCTCGACACGGTGGTGCAGGAGGCTGCGACCGCTGAATGGGACACCGTGGTGCGGCTCGGGGAGAAGAACGGGTTCCGCAACGCCCAGGCTTCCGTCCTCGCCCCGACCGGCACCATCGGTTTCATGATGGACTGCGACACCACGGGTATCGAGCCGGACTTCTCCCTGGTGAAGTTCAAGAAGTTGGTCGGCGGCGGGTCGATGCAGATCGTCAACCAGACGATCTCGCGGGCCCTCACCCGGCTGGGCTACCCCGACGAGACGGTCGAGGCGATTGTCGAGTACATCGGCGAGCACGGGCACGTCGTGAACGCGCCGGGTCTGCGGCCCGAGCACTATGAGGTTTTCGACACGGCGATGGGCCAACGGTCGATCAAGCCAATGGGTCACGTCCGGATGATGGCTGCCGCGCAGCCGTTCCTGTCGGGGGCCATCTCCAAAACCGTCAACCTGCCCGAGACAGCCACCGTTGAGGAGATCGCGGACGTCTACCTGCAGGGGTGGAAGCTCGGGCTGAAGGCGCTGGCGGTCTATCGCGACAAGTGCAAGGTGGGGCAGCCCCTGAGTGACGGCAAGAAGGCGGAGTCGAAGGCTCCGGTCGCGGCCGAGCCCGAGGTGCGTATCGAATACCGGCCCCGCCGGAAGCGCCTGCCGAAGTCCCGGGTCAGCCGCACCACCTCATTCTCGGTGGCCGGCGCCGAGGGGTACATGACCTCCGGCATGTACGAGGACGGCGCGCTGGGTGAGTTGTTCTTGAAGCTCGGCAAGCAGGGTTCCACCCTGGCCGGCGTGATGGACGCCTTCAGCATCGCCGTGTCGATCGGCCTCCAGTACGGAGTGCCGCTGGGCACCTTCGCTCAGAAGTTCACCAATCTGAAGTTCGAACCCGCCGGCATGACTGACGATCCGGACGTCCGGATGGCCCAGTCGATCATGGACTACATCTTCCGCCGCCTCTCGCTGGATTACCTATCCTTCGATGAACGCGCAGAACTGGGGATCTACACCGCCGGTGAGCGTGCCCGCTATGTGGAAACCGGCTCGTACCTCTCCGACGAGGACGAGGCCGACCTGATCGAGTCGGAGACGCTCAAGAACGACGCGGCCGATGACCTCCACCTCGACGGCGCGGGACCGCTCCAGCCGCCGCTCGTGGAGTCACCGACCAGCACCGCCGATCTGTTGACAGCGCTGACCGGTCTCAAGGTGGATGCCCCTCTGTGCCTGACCTGTGGCACCAAGATGCGTCCCAGTGGGTCGTGCTACGTCTGTGAGGGGTGCGGTTCGACCAGCGGCTGCAGCTGAGGTCTTCCACGGCACGCCCCGGGGGCAATGGGCAGCTGCTGCTCCCGGGGTTCCCAGGTGCGGCGACGGTGAAGCTCAGCCGGCCTGCGCCTTCCGGTGGCGCCATCGCACCCAGACCACGAAGCCGGTCAGGGCTGCCACTCCGACGCCGATGGACAGCAGCGGCGAGATCGTCCACAGCCTGCCCAGCAGGTCCACCCCCACGGTGCCGAGCGTGGCGTACAGGAACGCCCACATCACGGCGCCCAGGGTGACTGCCGGAAGGTAGCGGCCCAGAGGCATCGAGGTGGCGCCGGCGGCGAGGTTGGCCAGGGTCTGGAAGCCGATCGTCAAGAACGAGACCGTGATGATCGGTGCCCCGTATTCATTGAGCCGACGAGCCGCCTGCTGGTAGCCGGGGGAACTCAACACCCCCGCCAACCGGGTGCGATGGGCTCGCTGCAGGCCGAGCCGTCCGAGCCAATAGGTGGCGTTGGCGCGGAGCATGACGATGACAAACAGGGCACCCACCACGAGGGGGAAGGGCGCGTCCCACTGGGTAGGGTCCATCATGTCCCTCCTGGCCGGCGACGTGTGGACTGCTGAAGTCTAGACCGTGGTGTCGAGAGGTGAGCGTGCGGCCCCGGCCACCAGGGTGATCCCGACGAACAACAACACCACCGAAACGGTCGAGGCCAGAGCGCCGGGATGGACGACGGCTCCGCATTTCCAGACCGCGGCGACTCCGGCCCACAACACGACGAAGGCGACCGGGGCCAGACCCCGTCCGGGCGCTTCAGCGGCCACCTGTGGGATCAGGCGCCACTCCAGGCGTCCGATCTGCGGCACCAGACCGACCGTCACGGTGAGCACCAACACCAGGAAGACCGGCTGGCTGAGCAGGAGCCCGGCGGCGGCGGGCCACAGCAGCGAGCCTCCCGCCAGGAGCGAGCCCGCAAGAACGATCACCGGGATGTGCCACAGGTACACGGTGAAGAGCAGCGCGTTGGCCACGTGTACGGGACCGACCAGGCGGGTCGGCAGTGAACGAGCCAGCCCGAAACGTTCGGCCAGCCCCAAGGCGCTGGCTTGGGCCAAACCGAGGACCAGAACGGCCACGGTGGGGGGTTGGAGGTTGGCCACCAGGATGTCTGCCCAGGCCACCGCGGCCGGTGGGTAGCCGAGACCGAACACCATCGCCACCAGGAGCGCCGCACAGCCGACCAGCACCAGCAGGCTGCCCCACACCGGCCAGCCTCGAAACCACCCGCGGTGGTAGGCCACTCCCCAATGGTGAGCCAACGGCCAGATCACAGCGAGGTTGAGCCACTGCCACTCGAATTGCCCGGTGTGGCGCACGATGACGTCCACCCCGACCGCAAGGGCCACCAACGGCAGCAGGCTCCACCCGCCGAACCGGTCGAACGCGGCGACCAGCACCGGCGCTGTCAGGAGCAGCCCTAGATAGACCACGAGGAACCACAGCAACTGGGCGAACTGGCGACTCAGCGAGACCGCCGGGTCCAGGGCTCCGAACCAGGCCGGCAGCGAACTGACGAGTGCGAAGACGGCCATGAAGAGGGTGAGGGGCCCGGCGAGTCGGGTTCCGCGTTCAACCAGGTACCGGCTCCAGGTGATTCCGCGCGCTCGGGAGCCGTCCACGATGACGGTATTGGCAAAGCCGGCGGCGAGGAAGAACACGGGGATGCTGGCGAAGAACCAGCTCGCGAACCACCAGCCAGGACCGGGGGCCCACGGATCGACCGAGATCCTTGAGTCGCGCAGGGAGATCACCCACAGCAGCGTATGGAAGACGACCACAATGACGACCGAAGCGATCCTGGCGAGGTCGATCAGGTGGTTTCGGACTGTCGGGGTTGGCGATGGCTGTGACATGGCGGGCTCATCCTAGGCGGCTGGAGGTGGGCCTGGGACGGTGGTTCGCCGTGGGCTAGGTTGGAAGGGCCGGCGTGGAAGGAGCCCCGATGCCAGCCCCGATGAACGAATTCGACCTGGACCGCGCTGTGGAGGATGCCTGGGTGGCTTTCGCTGAGCGCCTCAGCGAAGTGGTGTCGGTGATGGATCCGGACGGTACGCTCACGTTGGGGGCCATCGTGACCGAAGAGCCTGGTCAGGAGCCTTTTGTGCGGTTCAGCTGTCGGCCCGACCGCACGATCCACACCCAGGCGTCGGGGAACGCCGTCCTCGCGGATGCTTTCAAACTGGACGTCCGGCAGCTCCAACTGCTGGACGAGCTGGGATGGGATGCGCCCTCGCCGCTCGGGGAAGTGCCCGAGGTGAACCATTCCTTCGTCATGCCACAGGAGGAATCCCGAGCGATCGCCGACCTGGCAGTGGCGACCCTGCGCGGGGTGTTCGCGGTGCCACACCCGGCGTTCCTGGCCCCTGACCAATTGGCGGAGGTCCTGGGCCCACGGGTGCCGCGGGAGTTGCCGACGCCCGACGCCGAGACTCCGACGTTGGCGATCCGGGCCACCTCCCTGTCTGCGCTGATGGAACTGGTTGGCGGTGAACTGGCCGGAGCTCTGGGTCATCAGCCCCTCACCGATTCTGACGGTGATTTCACCCTGCGCGTCGGAAGTGCCATGGTCTTCGTCCGCTGCACCCCGGATGCCCGGGAGGTGATCGTGTTCTCCCCCTTGGTGCTGGAGGTGGAGGGCCGCAGCCGTGCCATGGAGATTCTCAGCGACCTCAACACCGACGTGCGGTTCGTCCGATTCCTCTTGGTCCGGGATCGTGTCTTCGCGAGCATCTCGCTGTTCGCTCAGCCGTTCGTCCCAGCGCACTTGAGGCAGGCTTTGGAGGCGATGACGTGGGTCGCTGACGCGCTGGATGACGAGTTGGCCACCCGGCTCAAGGGCAGGACCTTCTTCGCGGATCAGGAGTGAGTCGTCCGCGTCCTGGGTGCGGGTTTGGACGGGTCACTCACCCGGGCTAGCGTGGGCGGATGGATGAGAAGGGACACGACATCAGCCTGTCGCCGGCCGAGTGCCAGGAGATCCTCGGAACCCACACCGTAGGGCGCCTCGGCTGGGCTGCGGCGGCGGGCCCGACCATCCAGCCGGTGGCCTACGTGGTGCGCGACGACCAGATCCTCTTCCGCACAGCTCCCACGACGCTGCTGAGCAGCCTGGCGGAGGGGACGCAGGTGTGTTTCCAGATCGACGACCTCGATGAATCCACTTTGACCGGGTGGAGCGTGTTGGTGCGTGGCACGAGTCGTCGCTTCGATGGAAGCGCCGATGTCGAACTTCCTACGCCGTGGGCGCCGGGGGATCGGCACCTGGTGATCGTCATCGAGCCGCACGAGTACACCGGAAGGGTCGTCTCGGGGGACTGGCCGACGCTAGGGTCTGAGCGTGCTCAAAGCGTATGACGGTCCCCCGCGAGTCATCGTCGGGTTCGATGGCTCCGACGATTCCTCCCGCGCGCTGGCTTACGGAGCGGCTGAGGCTCTGGTCAGAAGCGCTGAACTGGTATTGCTGCATGCGGTCGACGACACCGTCCTGAACAGCGCGTGGGGTGTGGTCTTCGATCCGGACGAGATTCGCGCAGCCGCGCAGGAGTTGCTGACGGCCGGGGTCCAGGAGGCGATGGCCCTCGGACTGCCCGCCGAAAGGGTCCGGACCCAGGTCGAACTCGGGAACCCGGCGGCCGCTCTCGCGCACTTCAGTGAGGCCGCCTCCCTGATCGTTGTGGGGCGCCGTTCGGTGGCCTCCGGTGAGCGTGGCTTCGTCGGTTCCACGGCGGTGGGGATCGCCGGCACCGCACGCTGCCCGGTCATTGTGGTGACCTCGGGTGATGTCCAGCCGGCTCAGCGGACCGGCCTGATCGGGGTCGGCGTCAGCACCGCAGCCAAGGGCGAGAATGCCTTGGAATGGGCGCTGCAGGAGTGCGGTCGCCGTGGTGGGGCAGTCGTGGTACTGAGTGTCTGTCGGGCTCCCGTGAGCCGGTTCTTCCACTCGGGTGCGCCCAGCCAGGCGCAGCAGGACGAGGCGATCGCCATCACGCGGGCTCGCGTGGAGCAGATGATCGCCCCCCTGTCCGCCGGCCACCCCGATGTCCCCGTCAGCGTCGAAGTCGGCTATGGCAACCCGTTGGACGTCCTGGTCGCTCGCACCGCCGACGTGGACCTGATGATCGTCGAGGTCCACCCGAGCTTCCCGACCTATTCGGTGGGCGGGATCACGCGGGGGCTGATGACGCATGCGCTCTGCCCCGTCGGCACGATCCGCGATCGCGACAGCCACGGTTCCTGAGGCTGGCACGGCGACGTAGGGTGGGGAGGCCATGGCTGCCGAACCACGTCTGCGATTCGATGACGCGTTGCCGATCTCGGCCGCGGTCAGCGAGATCCGAGATCTCCTTGAGCATCATCAGGTCGTGGTCGTGGCAGGCGCCACCGGTTCGGGCAAGACGACCCAGCTCCCCAAGATCTGTCTGCTGGCCGGACGGGGAAGGATCGGCCACACCCAGCCCCGACGGATCGCCGCTCGCAGCGTCGCGGAGCGGATAGCCGAAGAACTCGGTGAGCCGCTGGGGCAGACAGTCGGGTACCAGGTGCGTTTCGCGACCAGGACCTCCCGCCAGACCCGGGTCAAGGTGATGACCGACGGCATCATGCTGGCCGAAATCGGCCACGACCGGGAGTTGCGTCGTTACGACACGATCATCATCGACGAGGCGCACGAGCGCAGCCTCAACATCGACTTCCTGCTGGGCTACCTCAAGCAGCTCTTGCCGCGACGGCCCGACCTGCGGGTCATCGTCACCTCAGCCACCATCGACACTGCTCGTTTCGCTGAGCACTTCGGGGGTGCCCCGGTCGTGGAGATTCCGGGCCGAACCTTCCCGGTTGAAATTCGCTACCGTCCGGTGCTGGCCACCGGGGGGCGCGACGCCGACCTGATCGACGCAACCTGTGCCGCGGTCGCCGAACTGGCAGCGCTCCCGGCCGGTGACATTCTGGTGTTCTGCTCGGGGGAGCGGGAGATCCGCGACACCGCCGAAGCCATCGCCGCCCTGGACCTGCGGTTCACCCAGACCCTGCCGCTGTACGCCCGGCTCTCGGCGGCCGAGCAGCATCGCGTCTTCTCCGCGCATACCGGTCGCCGGATCGTGCTGGCCACCAACGTCGCCGAGACCTCCCTGACGGTTCCGGGGATTCGCTACGTCGTTGACCCTGGGTTCGCCCGGATCTCTCGCTACTCGGCTCGCACCAAGGTGCAGCGACTCCCCATCGAGCCCATCTCCCAGGCATCGGCCAACCAGCGTTCCGGACGGTGTGGCCGGCTCGGGCCGGGGGTGTGTATCCGGCTCTACGACGAGGAGGACTTCGCCTCGCGGCCGGAGTTCACCGAGCCTGAAATCCTGAGGACCAACCTTGCCTCGGTCATCCTGCAGATGGCCGAGGCGCGCTTGGGAGAGATCACCGACTTTCCCTTCCTCGAACCACCCGATGCCAGCCAGGTGCGCGACGGCGTCCGGCTGCTGCGTGAGCTGGGAGCGCTGGACGGGACGGGACGGCGCGGCGACGCCGACCGGGTGCGGCTGACCGCCGTGGGGCGCCAGTTGGCCCGACTGCCGATCGACCCACGACTGGGGCGGATGCTGGTCGAGGCGGAACGACAGGGGTGCCTGCGGGAGGTGCAGGCCATCGTCGCAGGGCTGGCCATCCAGGACGTCCGGGAGCGCCCCACCGATGCGCAACCTGCCGCGGACGCGGCCCACCGACGCTTCTGGGCACCCCTGGCCTCCGCTGCCGAGGGGGACGCACCGACCCCCGACGGGTCCGACATCGCCGCTGTGCTGCGGTTGTGGCAGTACCTCCGTGACCAGCGGCGCCAACTCAGCGGCAACGCGTTCCGCCGACTGTGCCGGGAGGAGTACCTCAACTTTCTGCGGGTGCGCGAATGGCAGGATCTGCACACCCAGGTGCGTGAAGCGTGTGACGAACTCCATCTGCAACGCAACAGTGAGCCGGCCGGACTCGACCGCGTCCATGTGGCGGTGCTGTCGGGGTTGCTGTCACACGTGGGCTTGTTGGACGACCGGCCGTCCACGTCCCCAGGACAGCGCCCGGGCCAACGGATCTCCCGGCGTCGGCTCGGACCACCGGAGTACCAGGGCGCCAGGGGATCTCGGTTCGCCATCAATCCTGGTTCCTCGGCGGCGAGAACCCGGCCGGACCTGGTGATGGCGGTTGAGCTGGTCGAGACCACGAGGTTGTGGGCCAGAACCGTCGCGCCCATCGAAGCGGCCTGGGTCGAGGAAGTGGGGTCCCACCTCCTGAAACGCACCTACTCCGAACCGCACTGGTCGCAGCGTGGGGGACAATGCGTCGCCAGCGAAACGGTCACCTTGCTGGGCGTGCCGATCGTGGCCGGGCGCACGGTGTCCTACGGCGCCATCGACCCCGCTGTCGCCCGGGAGGTCTTCATCGCCTCAGCGCTGGTCGAAGGACAATGGCGGACCCGTCACCACTTCTGGGCGCGCAACCAGGCCGTCCGGGCCGAGGCCGAGGAACTCCAGGAACGCGGCCGACGGCGTGATCTCGTGGTCGACGATGCTGCGATCGCCGCGTTCTATGAAGCCCGCGTCCCGGCCGGTATCGTCTCGGTCGCGCACTTCGATCGGTGGTGGCGCGATGCCCGGCGGGTCGATGAGCACCTGCTCGATCTGAGCGTCGCGGACCTCCTGGTCACCGACGCGCCGGCCCCCAGCGACACCGACTATCCGTCGCAGTGGCGGGTTGGCGAGGTGGACCTGGACGTCGAGTACGTCTTCGATCCAGGGTCGGGGCGAGACGGCGTGACCGTGACGATTCCGCTGGCAGTGCTCAATCGGGTGACTTCCGCGCCGTTCACCTGGCAGGTTCCGGGCCTGCGCCGCGATGCCGCGACCGCACTGATCAGAGCCCTGCCCAAGCAGTGGCGCACCCGACTCGTCCCCGCCCCCGACACGGCGCAACGAGCGTTGGACTGGTTGGGTGACGACCCCGATCGCTCCGAACCACTGTGGTTGGCCTTGTCCCGCGCGATTCGGGCGCTCAACGGCGTCGAGGTGCCCGCATCGGCTTGGGAGCCGTCCGCGATCGAGGAGCACCTGCGGGTGCGGTTCCGGGTGGAGCGACCGGGCTCCGGACCCGTCCTGGGGCGCGACCTGGAGGCGCTCGCCGCCGAGCTCGGCGGTCACCTCGCGGCGACCTTGGATCGCGCGGCGGCCCACCTCACCCATGAGGGCGCCACCACCTGGGAGTTCGGCGAGCTTCCCGAGTCTCTCAGCCATCCGGTCGTCGGCTACCCCGCCCTGGTAGACCGGATCGACCGGGCAGGGGTCCGGGTGTTCGCCACCGGTGCTGAAGCGGTGACCAGTCACCGAGCCGGGGTGCGGCGGCTGATCGCGCTGACGACGCCCGATCCGGCGGCGTGGGTGGTCTCACGGCTCTCGAATCGGACGAAGCTCTCCCTCGCCACGTCGCCCTACCGAACGGTCCCGGACCTCCTGGCAGATGCCCGGCTGCGTGCCATCGGTGTTCTTGTTGAGCAGGCCGGAGGCAGCCGCGACGTGCGTGACGCCGAGGCGTTCGGTCGGCTGCGTGACCAGGTGAGGACAGCTGCCGCCCCGACCATGCAACAGGTGGTGGACGCCACCGGGGAGGTGCTGGGGCTGGCCGGCGAGGTGCGGCGGTTGCTGCCCTCCGTGCCTGAGCCGGCTCGTGGCGACCTCGCCGAACAACTCGACGGCCTGCTCTTTCCCGGATTCATCGCGGCCACTCCCGTCACGTGGTGGCCGAGACTCCCCACCTACCTGCGCGCCATGCTGCGACGCATCGAGACCCTGGGCATCAACCCGGCCAGGGACGCCGAAAGCCTGGCGACCATGACCGCGCTGGAGGACGAGTTCGCCCGGCTCTGCCAGCGTTATCCTTCGGGTCCGCTTCCGGATCAGGTGGCTCAGATCGGCTGGCTGCTGGAGGAGTTGCGGGTGGGCCTGTTCGCCCAGGCGCTGCGGACGGCGGTGCCCGTCTCCGCCAAGCGGATCCGGGCCGCGATCGCGGCACTGGACAGCTGAACGTCAAGGCGTCAGCCCACGGCGCAAACTCCGGGGTCGGCGGCGGCCGCGCGCTACAGTGGCGAGGTGCTGGATCCGAGGCTGTTGTACACGGTTGACTCCCGGGTGTGGGAATCCTTGGGGGGTCACGAACCTGTCCTCATCCACACCCTCGACGGGTATATCGACGCTGGTTCGGTGACCCACAGCACCGGTCGCTACCTGCTCGAACAGTGCGAACACGAGATCCTGGTCGAGTTCGACCACGACCAATTGCACGACTACCGCTCGCGGCGTCCATCGATGACGTTCGACACCAATCATTGGGCCGCGATGCACGACTACTCGCTGGTGATCCACAAGCTCCTCGACGTCAACGGGAAGCCGTTCCTGTTGCTCGTGGGCCCGGAGCCCGACACCCAGTGGAATCGCACCTGCGCAGCCATCCTGGGCCTTGCGGAGCGGCTGCACGTCTCCAGCCTGCTCACCGTCTCGGGGGTGCCGATGGCTGTGCCGCATACCCGTCCCACCCTGGTCACCTCCCACGCCACCGATCCGAGCATCGTGACCGGCAACCCGATGTGGATCGACCGCGTCCAGTTGCCGGGGAGCTTCAGCCATGTGCTGGAATTTCGGGCCGGGGAAGCCGGGCTCCTTGGCCGCGGTTTCGTCGGCCATGTGCCGCATTACCTGGCTCAGACCGCGTTCCCCCAGGCCACCGCGGCGGTGATCGACCGCCTCAGCGACGTGGCCGACGTGGTCATCCCGACGGCAGCGCTGGCCGAACGCGTCACGGTCAACCTCGAAACGATTGCCAGCGAGACCGCTGAGGACTCGGAGTTCCCCGCCGTGGTGGCAGCCCTGGAGGAGCAGTACGACCAGCTCAGGGAGAGCGGGGCTTCCGCCGTCCCCTCTGCGGACGAGATCGGCGCGGCGGTCGAGCAGTTCCTCGCCGAGCAGGACCCGCCCGAATTCCCTCGATAGCCAAGCGAGCCCGGAGTCGCCATGCCTGAGACCGTTGCCGAGTTGATCTCGATCCTGGAGCTCGAAGCTGTCAGCGAGTCACGGTTCGTCGGGGTGGACTCAGGTTCCTCTCGGCAGCGGGTGTTCGGGGGCAAGGTGCTGGCGCAGGCCCTGATGGCCGGCTACCGCACGGTGGCACCGTCGCGGATCGCCCATTCCCTGGGGGCGTATTTCCTGCGCGGCGGTATCCCAGGTCACCCGATCACCTACAGCGTGGAACGGACCAGGGACGGCGGCAGCTTCTCGGCTCGTCGGGTCCAGGCCAGCCAGGGGGAGCGGGTCATCTTCTCGATGGTCGCCTCTTTCCACGATCTGGAACCGGGGTTGAACCACGCCGATGCGGCCCCGCTGGACGTCCCCGAGCCCGAGCTCTGCCCGCCACTGTCTGAGGTCCTCGGGGCGAACTCCCGGCGGACGGTCGAAGCCTGGGGCCAGGAATGGGGAGCCCTCGATACCCGGTTCGCCTCGGATCCCCGCGTGGTCTACCGCGCAGCGCAGGCCAGCCAGCCGCACCAGCAGCCCGACGCGGCGCTCAAGGTCTGGGTGCGGACGCAGAGCCCACTGCCGGCCGACCATCGGATCCATCAGGCCGTGCTGGCGTACCTTTCCGACCTGACCCTGCTGGCCGTCAGCGCCGTCCCGCACCCGGTCGAGTTCGCCGGACCAGGGATGATGGCGGCCTCGATCGACCACTCGATGTGGTTCCACCGCCCGGCACGGGCCGACCAGTGGCTGTTGTACGACCAGGTATCGCCGTCAGCGTCGGCCGGGTTGGGCTTCTCGTTCGGCCGGCTCTTCTCCCACGGCCAGCTTGTCGCCAGCTGCGCCCAGGAGGGCTTGATCAGGCTCACCGATCCGGCGGCGCTGGTTCGCTGAACCCGGGACGCCACAACGGCGTCCCGCTTTCGCAGGACGCCGTTCGTGGAGTGGTCGCAGCCCGCCTCGCTTCAGGCCGCAACCTCCGACTCAACGCGGAGCTTGGTGATGGCGTGCCGTTCGATCTGGCGCACCCGCTCGGCGGTGATTCCCCAGATCGCCGCAATATCAGCCAGCTTGGCCTGCCGCCCGTCCATCAGCCCGTAGCGCCGGCGTACGACGTCGGCCGACCGTTCGTCCAGACTGCCCAGCATCGCATCGAGACGGGCACGGTCCTCCGCGTCCAGCACGACCTCGTCGGGCCCGGGCGAAAGTTCCCGCGCCAGCAGATCACCCAGCGCGGTGTCGCCGTTCTCTTCAACTGGAGCGTCGAGGCTGACGTGGTCCCGGGACAGCCGGATCAGATCGACAACCTGCTGTTCGGTGAGACCCAGTTCGTCCGCGATCTCCACCAGTTCCGGCTCGCGCCCGTGGCGACGTTCCAGCGTCCGCCGGACGGCAGAGACCTGATTGACCTGCTCGGCCACGTGCACCGGCAGCCGCACGATGCGCCCCTGCTGGGCGATCCCCCGGGAGATCGACTGGCGGACCCACCAGGTGGCGTAGGTGGAGAACTTGAAGCCTTTGGCGAAGTCGAACTTCTCGACGGCCCGGATCAGGCCGGTGTTGCCTTCCTGCACGAGGTCGAGCAGAGGCATCTGGGCCCGTCCGTACTTGCGGGCGACCGACACCACCAGGCGGAGGTTGGCGGTGATGAAGCGCTGCATGGCGGCGTCGCCGATCTCGACCAGTTCCTCGAGCTCCTCGCGGCTGGCTGTGACGCGATGCATGTCGGCCTCGGCCTCGCTGAGAGTCCCCTCAAGGAGGGCGCGCGCATAGAGGCCGGCCTCGATCTGCTTGGCGAGTTCGACCTCCTCGGCCGCGTTCAGCAGGGCAGTCTTGGCGATTCCGTCAAGGTAGAGGCCGACCGCATCCTTGCCGTCGATGCCGTCTGTCATGCGAACCCGATGTGCTGTGGAAAACAAGGCGGTTCCTTTCGCTCGTGATCAGTACAACGCGCGAAGGGGGTCGTTTTCTGCCCGAAAGTCCCCGACGGTACCCTGAGCCCACCCGGAGCGGACAAGTCAAGACCCTGGTCTGATACCACCCCGCACCAAAGTCGCGAGGACGCTCAGGAGCCACTCAGGCAGCCCTGGGCAGCCTCTCAGGTGGCGGACGTGCGGTCGATCAGCCAGGCGAGTTCCCAGGCGAGGTCACGCCAGCCGGCGTACCGGCCCGATACCCCTCCGTGGCCCGCGACCAGTTCGGTCTTCAGCAGGACCCGCTGGGCCGCGCCCACGTCATGACGCAACCGCGCCACCCACTTGGCCGGTTCGGTCACCTCGACCCGGGTGTCGTTGAGGCTGGCGGTCACCAGGATCTGTGGGTATTCCTGGGGTCGAATGTTCTCGTAGGGCGAATAGCCCTTCATCCGCCAGTACGCCGCCTCATCGTGAAGAGGGTCGCCCCATTCCTCCCACTCGATGACGGTGAGCGGCAGGTCGGGGTCAAGGATCGTGGTCAGCGCGTCGACGAATGGGACGGCGGCGTGGACGGCGGCGAAGGCGTCGGGGGCGAGGTTGATCGCTGCGCCGATCAGCAGCCCTCCGGCGCTGCCGCCTTCAGCGCCCAGACGCTGTGCACGGGTGTAGCCCGCGGCCACGAGGTGGCGGGCGCAGGCCACGAAGTCGGTGAACGTGTTCTGCTTGTGCTCCAGGCGACCCGCCTCGTACCAGGCCCGTCCCAACTCCCCACCACCCCGCACGTGGGCGATCGCGAAGACGTAGCCACGGTCAAGGGCACTGAGTCGAGCGATGGAGAACGACGGCGCCACCGTCACCTCGTAGGCTCCGTAGCCGTACAGCAGGCAGCCGGCGGACCCGTCCAGGGGCACGTCCGCCCGGTGGACCAACGAGATCGGGATCACCGTTCCGTCCGGAGCGCGCGCCCATTCCCGACGTTGGACGTAGTCCGCGGCCCGGTACGGGCCGAAGCGGGGGTGATCCAGCACCGGACGCTGCTTCAGGACGCGGCGCTCGCCGGTGTCGAGCCGATACTCGCACACGAGTTCCGGGGTCACCATCGACTGGTAGGAGAACCTGATCCGGTCGGTGTCGGCGTCCTCCGAGCCGTCAGCGTCCACCGAGAACAGCGGCTCGTCGAACTCGAGTTCGTGGCCGGGACCCAGTTCCCCGGCGGCGTCCCGGGGACGGATGACCAGGCGAGCAAGCCCTTCGCGGCGCAGGCTCATCACCAGCGCGCGATCGTAGGCTGCCACTCCCAGCAGCCGGACACCGGCTTCCCCGGGCCAGACCGTTTCCCATGCGGTGGCGTCGGTGGCCCCCAGCGGTGCCTGGGCGAGCGCGAAGTCGGGAGCTCCGTCATTGTGGACGATGAACAGTCGGTCCGATGCGACCTCCACGTCGTACTCAACGCCCGCCCGGCGGCCGGTGATGACCCGTGGCACGGCCGCTGCATCGTCGGTGGCCAGGAGCCAGGCCTCGCTGGTGGACTTACTGGACAGCGAGATCACGACCAGGGCCCGGTCGCGCGATTCGGAGACTCCGAGCCAGAACCGCTCGTCGGGCTCCTGAAGCAACAGCCGGTCGGGCTCAGAGCCGCCCAACGCGTGGCGCCAGACGGCGTCGGGGCGCCACGCGTCATCCATGGTGAGGTAACAAAAGGCGTCGTCGGAGCACCAGCAGCCGCCCGCGGCCACCTCGGGGGTGGGCTCGGCCAGGAGTTCGCCGCTCGCCAGATCGAGAAACTCGAGACGGTAGCGCTCCGCGCCCACACGGTCGATTGAGTACGCGAGCTTGTTGCCGTCAGGGGAGACCTCGAAGGCGCCGAGGGCGAAGAACTCCTGGCCCTGGGCCAGTTCGTTGGCGTCCAGGAGCAGCTGCTCACCCTCGGGAATGCCGGTCAGTTCCGGCAGCCGATCGACATCGGTTGCCGGCGCCCGGTGATACGTGGGGTACTCCAGGCCCTCGGTGGTGCGCAGGTAGTACCAGAAGCAGCGGCCGTCCCGGTGGCGGACGAAGTCCGGCACGCTCAGGTCGCTTTGTTGGGTTCGAGCGTCCAGATCCGCGTAGATCTCGTCGGCCAACGTCGTGAGTGACGCGGTGGCCGCCGCGGTGTAATCGTTCTCGGCGGTCAGGTAGGTCAAGAGTTCCGGGTCGTGCTTGTCGCGCATCCACGCGTACGGATCTGCCACCACATCGCCGTGCATCACCCGCTGCCAGGGGCGGCGGGGCGCGGTGGGTGGCGCGGGATCACAGGACTGCATGACTCGCCACCTTACGGCCTGCGGCGCCCGCTGACTTGGGAGGACGGCTTCGGCGTGGCACAATGGGCGGGCGACGTCATTGACAACTCCCGGTTGTCGTGCGCCCGAAAACGTCTGTTGAGAGGTTGCCCGTGTCACCACGCTCCCAAGCCGCCGCAGCTGAATCCGTCCCCGGCAGCGATGCGGTGAGGACTGCACCTCGCAAGACCAGGACGACCGCGGCGAGGACGAGGGCTGGTTCACGAACGACCAAGGCCGGATCCGGCGTGACTGAGGCCGCGGCCCCGATCGAGGCCCTGGAGCCTGAGGTAGACCTCGATGAGGAGCCGACCGAGTTGCTGGAAGAGGTCGTGATCGTCGAAGACCTCGAGGTGACGCTGGAGGAGGTCCTGATTCCGGGGACTCTCGAAGTGAAGGTTGAACGTGAAGGTGATGACGTGGTCCTGACCGTGGGGGGCCAGAAGCGCACGCTCGACGACGTCGATGAGAGTGGCTTCGAGCCGACCGTCGAAGCGAAGGTTGAAAAGGAACTGGTCGAGGACGAGGGATTCAGCCTCTCCGACGCCGACGACGCCGATGAGCCCGAACAGCAGGTCATGGCGGCGGGCGCCACCGCGGATCCGGTCAAGGACTACCTCAAGCAGATCGGGAAGGTGGCACTGCTCAATGCCGAGCAGGAGGTGCAACTCGCCAAGCGGATCGAGGCGGGCCTGTTCGCCGAGGAGACCATTTCTGTCGGACTGGCCGTTGCCGATCAACTCGAAGACCTTGAGTGGATCATCGAAGACGGGCGTCGGGCAAAGAACCACCTGCTCGAGGCGAACCTTCGCCTGGTGGTGTCGCTGGCCAAGCGCTACACCGGCCGCGGCATGCTCTTCCTGGACCTGATCCAGGAGGGAAATCTGGGCCTCATCCGCGCCGTGGAGAAGTTCGACTACACCAAGGGCTACAAGTTCTCGACCTATGCGACGTGGTGGATCAAGCAGGCGATCACGCGCGCGATGGCCGACCAGGCTCGGACGATCCGGATCCCGGTCCATATGGTCGAGGTCATCAACAAGTTGGCTCGCGTCCAGCGTCAGATGTTGCAGGACCTCGGGCGGGAACCCACGCCCGAAGAGCTCGCCAAAGAGCTCGACATGACCCCGGAAAAGGTCGTCGAAGTCCAGAAGTACGGCCGGGAGCCGATCTCGCTGCACACGCCCCTGGGCGAGGACGGCGACTCCGAGTTCGGTGACCTGATCGAGGATTCCGAGGCGGTCGTGCCTGCCGAGGCCGTGAACTTCACGCTGCTGCAGGAACAGCTCCATGACGTTCTCGACACCCTCAGCGAGCGTGAGGCCGGCGTGGTCAGCATGCGATTCGGTCTCACCGACGGACAACCCAAGACCCTCGACGAGATCGGCAAGGTGTACGGGGTCACCCGCGAGCGCATCCGCCAGATCGAGTCCAAGACGATGAGCAAGTTGCGCCATCCGTCCCGCTCGCAGGTCTTGCGGGACTACCTCGACTGAGCCCGATCCGGCCTTGAGCGTCGGGCGTGGCGTCGGGCTGGGGTACTCTGCGGCCAGCGGAGGATCGGCGCAGGGCTTGGAGGCATCGCATGCGACTTGGCTTGGTTGGCTACGGGGCGGGCGGCCGCTTCTTCCACGCCCCCTATATCGAGGCGGCCACGGGGGTCGAACTCGTGGGAGTTGTGACCCGATCCCCCCAACGGCGTGCCGAACTGGCGTCGGATCGGCCGGGCATGCCGGTCTACGACTCGCTGGCCGACCTGCTGGCCGCCGGAGTCGACGCCGTGACCATCACCACCCCACCCCAGACTCGACGTGAGTTGGTGGACGAGGCGATCGCCGCGGGTGTTCACGTCGTGGCCGACAAGCCGTTCGCCCGGACGGCGAGCGAGGCGGCGGCCATGGGAGCCGCCGCCGACGCAGCCGGGGTGAAGCTGTCGGTCTACCACCAACGACGACTCGACGCCGATATCCAAACAGTGAAGGCGGTCCTGGAAGGCGGCAGGCTGGGGACCGTCTGGCGGTTCCATTCCCGCTTCGACCTCGATGAACCCGGCAGCCTCGACGCGGGTCCGGACGGCGGCCTGTTGCGCGACCTGGGCAGTCACCTCGTCGATCAGGCGCTCTGGCTGTTCGGCCCTGCCGCCCGGGTCCACGCCCACCTCGACCACATCGAACTCGACTCCGGCACCACCGACTGCGGCTTCGTGGTGTGCCTGACGCACACCAGTGGCGTGGTCTCGCACCTGTCCGCCAGCAAGGTCAACCGGCTGCAGGCCAGAACCCTGCGGCTCTACGGCTCGGGTGGCTCCTACCGGGCAACCTCCAGCGACGTGCAGAGTTCGGATATTCGGGCGGGACGGCGTCCTGTGGACGACCCAGACTCGTGGGGCTATGAACCGCCCTCCCACTGGGGCGAACTCAACACCAGCAGTGGTGCGCAGACCATCGCCTCAAGCCAGGGCCGGCACCAGGACTACTACACCCGCTTCGCAGCTGCGGTCGCCGGAACTGACACCGTCCCGGTTCCCGTCAGTGAGGCGGTCGAGGTACTCCGGGTGCTGGACGGGGCGCGGCTCAGCGCTCAGGAGCAGAGCGTGGTGGACCTCACCCCCACGCCGACCGACTAGGAGTGTGCGGCAGGCTCCCCGGACGGGCGGGCGCCTGTCCCGGCGACGGGGAATCCATGGACCGCGGCGAGGAAGGCCAGGCAGGCCTCGGCAGTTGCGGTGATCGTCTCAGCGCGCCGAAAGCCGTGCCCCTCGTTGTCGAACAGCACGAGCGTGACGGGTAGACCCTTGGCTTGCACGGCGGCCGCCATGGCTTCGGCCTGGCTCGGCGGGACCACGGTGTCCTGCATGCCTTGCAGGATCAGCATCGGACAGCCGAGCCGGTCGAGCCGATGGATCGGCGAGCGCTCGACATAGGTGTCACGCCCTTCGGGGTAGGGGGCGACCAGCGTGTCGAGGTAGTGGCGCTCGAACTTGTGCGTGTCGATGGCGAGGGTCTCGAGGTCTCCGATGCCGTAGAGGCTGATCCCAGCGGCGAAGACATCGCTGGCGGTGAGGGCGGCCAGCGTGGTGAAGCCGCCCGCTGAGCCGCCCCGGATCGAGAACCTGGTGGGATCGGCCAGCCCCTCGGCCGCCAAGTACTCGGCCCCGGCCACGCAGTCGGCCACGTCCACGATCCCCCAGCGACCGTTGAGCCGCTCGCGGTAGGCCCGCCCGTAGCCGGAAGACCCGCCATAGTTCACGTCCAGGATGCCGATGCCGCGCGATGTCCAGAACTGCACGCCGACCCTGAACTCGGCACTGGCAAAGCTGGTGGGTCCCCCGTGGGACCAGACCTGGACGGGGGGCAGTTCCCCGGGCGGTGCCGAGAAGTCCGGATGGGTAGGTGGGTAGAACCAGCCGTGGACGGGCCCATCGGGGGAGTCCCAGGTCAGCGCTCGGGCGCAGGAGACCTCGCGTTGCTGGAGAACGGTGGCGGCAGCTGTCTGGATCGGCCGCCGGCCTCCGGAGTCCCAATCGAGCTCCATCAACCGGGCCGGATGGTCCGCGTAGCCCAGCACCGCCAGGCACCGTGCCCCCGCGCCGCCCAGGGTGATGGCCACTGCCGGGGTGTCGAGGTCTCTCAGCCGCGCGGCTCCGTCGGCCTCACGCTCCAGCACACCGAGCCGGGCGAATCCTTCCTCCAGCCAACTGCAGCCGATCCGGTCCTCGTCGATGATGCAGTAGGGAACGGGGCTGAGCGTCCACAGCGGGCCGCAGAAGTCGTGGGGCGCTTCGTGGACGGGGATGGCGACACCAGCGTCCCAGCGCTGGAAGTTCCAGAACCCGCTGTGGTCGCTGAGGAAGAGCAGGGCCCCGTCCGGACTCCAGGCGGGGTACAGCGCCGAGATCCCCGGCCCACCGCCCACGTAGTGGGCTGCTGTCGGATCACTCAGCGGGGCCACCCCGATCCGGCTGGAATCCCAGGGCATGGCAGGGTGATTCCACTCGCACCACGCCAGCCGGCCGTCCCGGCTGAGGCAGGGGTGAGCATAGAAGTCGGCTCCACTCAGTACGACCCGACCGCCGGCGCCGTTGTCGGAATCAAGGTCCAGGGCCACCACGGTGGTTGCGGGTTCCTGGCCGGCCAGGGAGTGGTCCTCGCGGACGGCGAGCACGAACCGGTGATCGGCGGCGATGCTGAGGCCGGCGTAGCGAAAAGCGCCACCAGGGGCTAGTTGCCGCGCTGCCCTCCCGTCCTCCAGCACCATCAGGGCACCCTCGGGCCAGCTACTGAACACCACCAACCCCGGAGCGACGTCCCACTCGCCACCGCCGTACTCGTTGACCGCAGACCGCAGGTAGAGCCCGGGAGTCAGTTCGAGGCGCCGGCCGTCCGGGCCCTCGCGCCAGAGGGTCACCCGCCCGCCCTGCTCCGGGTGCGCCTGCGTCCAGTAGAGGGCTCCCGCGCAGAGCTTTCCTCCCGAGAGCCCGACCGTGGCGGTCGTGAGATCATCGGCAGAAATCGCCGAAGGCCAGGAACCGTAGGGTGCTTGCGGCATGACTGCCACTGTAGCCACGGAGCCCCGATCCGGGACGCAACGAACGAGGGCCCCGGCCGAAGCCGGGACCCTCGTGGTGGATGGCGGGGAGGTGCTCAGGCGAGCTTGCTGGTCTCGTCGTGGATCTTCAGTGCCACCTGATTCAGCTTGTCCGAGTGGGCGCGGCCGTGGTGCCCGCAGAAGAGGAGCTCGCCACCGGAGGGAAGGGTGACGCGCAGATAGGCCTGAGCGCCACAGCGATCACAGCGGTCAGCTGCGGTCAGGGCTTCGAGGACGGTTGTGCTCATCGGTGTTCCTCACTCTCTCACTCGCGATCACGATGCAGTGTTCCGCCAGTACAACGTTCGGGACGGTGATTTGTTCCCGAGCCTGTCCTGGATGACTTCAGTGTAGGTGGCGAACCTGTCAGAACCCTGGGTGGGCCGACACCGTTGCACAACCTCCGCGAGACTGTTACCTGCGCGAGATAATGTCGCGTGGTGACGATGAAGAAGCCGGGTACTGGCGAGGGCCGTGACTACGAGGCTCGCCACCTCCTGGTGTTGGAGGGGCTCGAGGCGGTCCGCAAGCGCCCGGCCATGTACATCGGTTCCACCGACACCCGGGGCCTCATGCACTGCCTGTGGGAGATCATCGACAACGCCGTGGACGAAGCGCTGGCCGGCCACGGCGGCAGTATCGACGTCCGACTGGGCCATGACGAGAGCGTCTTCGTCGCCGACACCGGGCGCGGGATCCCGGTCGACATCGAGCCCAAGACGGGGCTCACCGGGGTCGAGGTCGTCTTCACCAAGCTGCATGCCGGCGGAAAGTTCGGCGCCGGGAGCTACAACGCCACGGGTGGGCTGCACGGGGTCGGCGCCTCCGTGGTCAACGCGTTGTCGGTGAGGCTCGACGTCGAGGTCGACCGAAACGGCTTCACCCACGCCATGAGCTTTCGGCGGGGGGTCCCCGGCGTCTTCGACGGGGAAGGCCCCGACGCTGCCTTCGCCCCGGGAGGGGGTCTCCGCAAGGTTGGCCGGGTGGCACGTGGGGTGACCGGAACGCGTGTCCGCTACTGGCCGGACCGGCAGATCTTCCTGGCCGAAGCGGGGCTGTCGCTTCGACACCTGTTGGATCGCGCACGACAGACCAGCTTCCTGGTCCCGGGGCTGGAGTTGGTCGTGACCGACGCGCGGTCCGATGAGCCGACGATTGAACGGTTCAGGCACGAGGGGGGCATCTCGGAGTTCTGCGACTTCCTGGCCCCCGGCTCCCCGGTGACCGACGTGATCCGTCTTCGCGGATCCGACCAGTTCACCGAAACGGTTCCCATGCTGGATGAGGCGGGGGCGATGACCCCCAGCGACGTCGAGCGCCAGCTTGATGTGGATGTCGCGGTGCGTTGGGGCACCGGCTACGACACGCTGGTGGCCTCCTTCGTGAACATCATCGCCACGCCCAAGGGCGGCACCCACGTGACCGGTTTCGAACGCGGGCTGACGCGCGCCTTTGCGCGCGCCTTGGACGGCACGCGGCTGTTGAAGGCGGGCGAGGAGGTCATCAAGGACGACGTGCTGGAGGGCCTGACCGCCGTCGTGACCGTCCGATTGGCGGAACCGCAGTTCGAGGGCCAGACCAAGGAGGTCCTGGGGACCCCGCCGGTTGCCCGGTTGGTCACCCGGGTCATCGAAAACGAGCTGACCGAGTTTCTGACCTCGACCCGCGCGGCACTGAGGCCCCAGGCGCGGGCGGTGATGGAGAAGGTCGTGGCGGCGTCCCGCACCCGCGTTCAGGCCCGGGCGCACAAGGAGGCGCAGCGGCGCAAGAACGCCCTGGAATCAAGCACGCTTCCCGCGAAGTTGGCCGACTGTCGCAGCACGGACCTGGATCGCACCGAGTTGTTCATCGTGGAGGGGAACTCGGCTCTAGGGACCGCCAAGTTGGCGCGCGATTCGGAGTTCCAGGCGCTGCTGCCGATCCGCGGCAAGATCCTCAACGTCCAGAAGGCCTCCGTGGGCGACATGCTGAAGAACGTCGAGTGTGCGTCGATCATCCAGGTGGTCGGCGCCGGATCGGGGCGGACCTTCGACCTTGACGCCGCCCGCTACTCGAAGGTGATCTTCATGGCGGACGCCGATTCCGACGGCGCACACATCCGCTGCCTGTTGGCCACGCTGTTCTTCAAGTACATGCGGCCGTTGGTTGAGGCGGGACGGGTCTACACCGCGGTGCCGCCCTTGCACCGGTTCGAGCTGACGAATCCCCGCAAAGGTCAGGAGAAGTACACCTACACCTATTCCGAGGCCGAGTACCGGCGGAAGCTTGCCGAGCTCACCAAGAAGGGCCAGGCCTTCAAGGAGCCCCAGCGCTACAAGGGCCTCGGCGAGATGGACGCCGACCAACTGGCTGACACCACCATGAACCCGCGCCACCGGACGTTGCGGCGGATCACCATCGACGAGGCGCTGGCAGCGGAGGCCGTGTTCGAGAAGCTCATGGGCAACGACGTCGCGCCCCGCAAGCAGTTCATCATCGAAGGCGCCTACGCCTTGGAGGCGGATCGGATCGACGCCTGAGGGCCGTCAGCCGAAAGGCAGTCAGCAGAGCTGTTCGAGTTGGCCGCTGTCCACGTCATAGCGGAAACCGCCAACGCTGGCGCGGCCGGAGATCAGGGGATGGCCGGCCAGGAGTTCCACATCTGAGCGCAGGCGAGTCACTTGGTCCGGATCCGCCCCGAACTGGACGCCGTCCAGTTGGAGTCCGGTCTGGCGGCTGACCTGTGCCACGAGTTCGGCGTCCGTGCTGCTGGCCATCGCGCAGCGGGTGTGGGCGATCACCAGGATTCGGTTCACCTTGAGCAGGTGGACTCCCAGGATGCAGCCGTTCAGCGCGTCGGGGGTGACGTGACCGCCAGGGGTGCGCAGGATCTTGGCCTCGCCCAGGTACAAACCGATCATCTCCAGGGGCTGCAGTCGGGAGTCCATGCAGGTCACGACAGCAACTCCCGCGTGCGCGTAGCCGTCGAAGTTGCGCGGCGCCGAGTTCGCGTAGCGCTGATTGGCCGCCAGGAGGTCGGCGAATGCTGCGTCCATGCTTCACACCCTATCCGTCGACTCCGCGCCCCCTGGGCGACATTGCGCGTGCTGTGGAGGCCGCCCAGCCAGCCAGGGGCGCAAGGTCGGACGGGGAGGGCATGTCAGCCGTGGAAGCGCGACCCGATGGCAGCGATCGGCTGGTTTGCCGGGGTTCCCGAGGCGTCGCGTCGCGGGTCGAGGGGCGGGAGGTCGACAGGGGACCCGCTGGCGGCGCACGCGATCGCCGGTTCCGGTCCCACCCAGGCCAGCAACAGCACGTCCTCGCCCTTCAGGAAGCGCTGGCAGCGGACGCCGCCGGTCGCTCGGCCCTTCCCGGGATACTGCTCGAACGGGGTCACCTTGATGCTTCCGACGTCCGTCCCCGGCAGCGCGCTGGACGAACCAGCGATCGTGACGACTACGGCGTCGCTGCTGCGCGAGGAGCCGAAGTGAATCGCCCGAGCGCCGGGGGACAGCTTGATGCCCGCGACCCCGCCGCCGGTGCGTCCCTGCGGCCTGACCCCGGCTGTGGGGAAGTGCAGCAGTTGGCCGTCAGAGGTAACGAACACGAGGTCGTCCAGTTCGTGGGCCAGTTCGACGGCTCCGATCACCGCGTCCCCATCGTCGAGGCGGATGATCTCCCAGCTGTCCCGTCCCAGCAGTTCGGGGTTCACTCGCTTGACGACGCCCGCGGCGGTGCCCAGCGCCCAGCCGAAGGTGCCGGCGCTCAGGCTGGTGAGGCCGAGGAGGCGCTCCCGGGGTTGCAGCGGGAGCAGTTCCACCGCGGGTGATCCGCCCTGGAGATGGGGAGCCGTGGCCGTGACCGGAACCGAGGGAAGGTCGATCGCCTGGCAGCGAAGTACGCGTCCCAAGCTGGTCAGGGCGCCGAATTCGCCGCGGGCGGTGGTGCGGGCCGTGGAGACGATCAGGTCGTGCGCATTGCGCGGACCGGCCGAGGGCAACGGCTCGGCGCCGTCGGCCCGGGCGAGGAGCCCGGTGGCGGAGAGCATCACCCAGCAGGGATCGTCGGAGATCTCCAGCGGCGTCGAGGCAGCTGTCACCGCGGTGCCGGCGGAGGCGAGCAACACCGTCCGCCGGGGGGTGCCATGGGTACGGGCGACCTCGTCCAGTTCGCTGCTCACCACCGCGCGTTGCCGGGCCTGGCTACCAAGGATGTCCTGGAGTTCGCCAATGGTTTGCCAGAGCTGGTCACGTTCGGCCTCAAGGTCGATCCGGCTGAACTTCGTCAGCCGGCGCAACTGCATGTCCAGGATGTAGTTGGTCTGGATCTCGGTCAGGTCGAAGGCGTCCATCAGTCGCGCCCTGGCGTGGGCCACGTCGTCGCTGGAGCGGATGATGGCGATCACGTCGTCGATGTCGACGATTGCCAGCAGCAATCCCTCCACCAGGTGAAGCCGGTCCTGCGCCCTCCCCAGCAGGAAGGCGGAGCGGCGATTAACCACCTCCAGGCGGTGGTTCAGGTAGACCTCCAGCATCTGCTTGAGGCTGAGGGTGCTCGGTTGACCGTCCACCAGCGCGACCGCGTTGATGCCGAACGAATCCTCGAGCTTGGTGAGCCGGTAGAGCTCCTCCAGCAGTGCGTCGGGGTTGATCCCGTTCTTCACCTCGACAACGAGGCGGGTGCCGTTGGCCAGGTCCGTCAGGTCCTTGATGTCGGAGATGCCCGTCAGCCGCTTTCCCTGGACGAGCGTCTTGACCTGCTCGATGATGCGCTCCGGCCCGATCAGGTACGGCAACTCGGTGAACACGATGCCCTTGCGGCGCGCGTGAACCTGCTCGATCCGGGCGGTCGCCCGGACCTTGAAGCTGCCGCGACCCGTGGCGTACGCCTCACGGATGCCCTCGAGACCGATGATCTTGCCGCCGGCAGGCAGGTCCGGCCCGGGGATGTAGCGCATCAATTCGTCGACGTCGGCGTCGGGGTGCTGCAGCAGGTGCTTGCACGCCTGCACGGTCTCGATCAGGTTGTGGGGCGGGATGTTGGTGGCCATCCCGACCGCGATGCCGGTGGAGCCATTCACGAGGAGGTGGGGGAAGGCGGCGGGCAGGACGACGGGTTCCGACTCCTTGCCGTCATAGTTCGGACGGAAGTCGACGGTGTCCTGATCGAGGCCCTCGGTCATGGCGACGGCCGCCTTGGCCATGCGGCACTCGGTGTAACGCATGGCGGCGGGTCCGGAGTCGAGCGAACCGAAGTTGCCGTGCCCGTCCACCACCGGGAGACGAAGCGCCCAGGGTTGCCCGAGGCGGACCAGCGCGTCGTAGATGGCGGCGTCGCCGTGGGGATGCAACTGACCCATCACCTGCCCGACGACCCGGGCGCACTTCACGTGGGAGGTGTCAGGGCGGATCCGCATCTCGTCCATGGTGTAGAGGATGCGGCGCTGGACGGGCTTCAGCCCATCCCGGGCGTCGGGAAGGGCGCGCGAATAGATGACCGAGTAGGCGTACTCGAGAAAGCTCGTCTCCATCTCGCTCGTGACGTCCACATCGACGATCCGCTCGGCGACGTCGTCCTCGGGCGGTGGCGGCTTCGCAACCATGACCCTTCTTTCTCAGTCCTGCAGGATCCCGGGAACTGCCCGCAACTGAGCCAGCAGGCCGCGCCCGTCCGCCGCCGCCACCAGGGGGACCTCGGGTGGCATCCCACCCTCGTCGCTGGGGGGAGGAATCGGGCCGTGGGCCAGCAGCATCTCGGCTGGTGACAACTGCCGGATCGCCATCGCCCGAACCCGGTCGGGTGCGATCCGCGCGAACTCTGCGTAGAGCTCCACGTCATGCTGGCCGTCATCGCCGACCAGCAGCCACCGGATGTTGGGGAAATCGCGGGTCAACTGCAGCAGTGTCGATCGCTTATGCGCCGATCCCGAACGGAACCATCCTGTATTGGTGGGACCCCAGTCGGTCAGCAACATCGGACCGTGCGGGTAGGAATGGCGTTTCAGGAACCGGGCAAGGAAGTCATGGGTGTTCCACGCGCCGGTGGACAGGTAGATGACCGGCGCACCCGGGTGAGCCGTCAGTACAGCCTGGTACAGCCGGGCCATGCCGGGGATCGCCTGCCGAGCGGCTTCGTCGCGGATGAAGCTGTTCCAGAAAGCGATCATGGGACGTGGCAGGAGCGTGGTGATGATGGTGTCATCGATGTCGGACAGCAGTCCGAACGTTTGATCATCGGCGACCACGTGGACGTCCGCGCGGGATCGCTTGGAGTCTCGGCTGTGCATGTCGATGGTCTGCCAGCCGGGCTGCAGCCCATGATCGCGAACGCGGTGGTCGATGTAGCCGCCCCGGTCGGTGACGGTCTGGACGGTGTGTCCGCCCACGCCGATGTACACGGGGGCCCGGACGCAGGGGACCGTGAAGAAGTTGCGGAAACCTCGCCGCTTGACGAAGTCCTCGGTGGCCCTTGCGAGACTGGACGTCGCCCGATTCGGGCCCAGCACCACGCGCCCCAACACCCGCAGCGTGCTGCCCGTACCGTAGCCGGTGTAGCAGATGACCCGTTCGCGCCAACCGATCGAACGCAGCAGGCGCTCAACCCAGCGATCGAAACGCTCCTCAAGGCGCGCGGCGAAGAACGGACGAGTGGTCACGGCACCCCACCCTAGTGGGTGGAGGGCAAGGGGCCGGGGACGCAATTGCCGTGGGTGCGCGGCGGCGTGGAAAGATGACCCAATGACCCAACGACACGGTCTCGCGCTGCCCGCCTCCCTCACTGACGAGATCCGCGACTGTGGCTACTTCCCAGAACTCATCGCGGGCGCGCTGGCCCAGGCCGTGGGTGACGAGGTGATCGAGCATCACCTCGTGCACCACGAGGCCACGTTCAATCATGAGGAGATCCAGCGCCACCTGACGGTGCTGGCCGTGACGCCGACCCGTCTGGTCGTGGGGCACACCGATGAGAACGAAGCGCCCGGTGAGCCCGGCCAAGCCCTCACCACCACGGAATCGGTGGCGCTGTCCGGAATCACAGCGGTATCGCTGAGCCAGGTGGTCTCGCACCCACAGCATTACGGCAGCCGTCGCGCGAAGGTCGTCGAGACCTGGTTGACCATCGGCTGGGGCTCGCTTCGGCGGATCGACCTCGAACCCGCCAGTTGCGGTGACCCCACGTGTGAGGCGGATCACGGGCTGACCGGGATGCTGTCGGCCGACGACCTCACCGTGCGCATCAGTGCTGCGGCCGACGGCGAGTCGAAGGTCCGCGACCTGATCGCCTTCGGCACCGTGCTGCAACTGACCACCGGCCGGAATCGATGAGCGAAGCCGTCGTTCCGTCCTACGGCAACGACACCCTGTCCGACCTCCTCCCCAGCCTCGGCGCCCACCTCGCCGTGCCCGGAGCCACCGACCGGCTGGGGATTCCGGACGCTCAGCGCTACGTCGTACTTCTGGTGGACGGTCTGGGGTGGCACCAGCGTGACTGGTGGACGGACGCCGCACCCTACCTGGCGGAACTCGCCGGTCGCGGCCGATCCCTGACCTGCGGGGTGCCCAGCACCACGGTCACCAGCATCACCAGCTTGGGCACCGGATTGACTCCCGGGGAGCACGGGATGGCCGGCTACTCGTTTCGCTATCCACCGATCCGTGCCGTCCTGAATGCCCTGCTGTGGGCCGAGGGGGTTCATGGCCTCGACGTCCAGCCCCAGCTCACCTATCTCGAACGTCTCGCGAATGCCGGGGTGTGGACGGCATCGGTGGCGCCGGCCCGGTTCGCGGGCAGTGGCCTCACGACGGCTGCGTTGCGGGACCCGCGCTTCATCCCGGTGACCGACGAGTCGGACCTGGCGCGCCGGGTGGAGCTGGCCACCCAGGCGATTGCCGGCGGCGACCGGTCGCTCGTCTACGTCTACGAAAGGGCCCTCGACCATGCCGGACACACGTACGGCGTGGGCGCGCCCGAGTGGCTGGCGGAACTGCGCCGCAGTGACGAGTTGGCGGCGCGCCTACGGGCCGCCCTCGCCCCAGACATCCGACTTGTCATCACCGGCGACCATGGGATGGTGAATGTGCCGCAGGCTTCTCGGCTCGTGGTGGAGGACGAGCCCGAGTTGCTGCAGGGCGTCGCGCTGCTGGGTGGCGAGGGACGTTTGCGCCAGCTCTACACCGAGCCCGGCAAGCAGGAGTCGGTGGCGGCTCGCTGGCGGGACCGGCTGGGTGCCACGGCATGGGTGGTGACGCGCGGTGAGGCGTTCGACCTGGGCTGGTTCGGGCCGTCCAACGCCCGGGTCGCCGATCGGTTCGGCGACGTGCTGGTGGCGATGCGCAACGACGGGGCGGTGATGAGCCGGACGCTGGCCAAGGAGTTGACGCTGGTGGGGATGCACGGATCGTTGACCGCTGCCGAAATGGCCGTCCCGCTCCTGGTCGCCTGAGGGGAAGGGACGCGATGACCGAACTGGTCTACTTCACTGGGCCGATGGACTGTGGCAAGTCGACCCTCGCCCTCCAGACCGCGTACACCGAGAACGCTGCCGGACGTCGGGGCCGGCTGTTCACCAGCCTGGATCGGGCCGGGGACGCCACCATCTCGTCCCGGATCGGCCTGGCTTCGCCGGCCATCGAGGTCACGCCTGAATTCGACTTCTGGGAGTTCGTGGTGGGACAGCTGACCTCGGCCCACCGCATCGACTACCTCGTGTGCGACGAAGCCCAGTTCTTCACGGTCGCCCACATCGACCAGTTGGCCCGGATCGCCGATGACCTCCAGATCGAGGTGTTCTGCTTCGGGATCCTCACCGATTTCCGGACCCGGATGTTCCCCGCCTCCCAACGTCTCGTGGAGTTGTGCGACCGCATGGAGGTGCTCCAGGTTCGTCCACGCTGCTGGTGCGGCGCGCCGGCGACCCACAACGCCCGCACCGTCGACGGCGTGATGGTGACTCAGGGCGACCAGGTCGTGGTGGGGGACACCGTCAACCCCGCAGCTGACGTCGCCTACCAAGTGCTCTGCCGACGTCACCATCGCGGCCAGATCACTGCCCAGGTGGCCGCGATCGACCTGACCCCCGATCCACTGCCGTTCGGCCAGTGAGCTCAGCGCTCAGGAATCAAGACGCGCAAACCCTGTGACATGGAGGACGAGTTCACCGGCTTCGTCGCAGTGGTCGAGGTCGATCGTTGCGGTGATCGCCCAGTCGTGGTTGCCGGCAGGATCATCGATGATCTGGCGCGCGTCCCAGTGCCTGCCCTCGGTCTGGAGGACCAGCAGCGCCGGGCCTCGCGCATCGGGGCCCATCCCGATCTCGTCGTGTTCGGCGTAGTAGGCCTCGAGGGCGGCATCCCAGGCGGTGTAGGACATCGACCGGGCGGGGTCCGTCCCGTCCAGTTCGACCAGCCCTGCGACGTCGTCGTTGGCGGCCAGTTCGACCCTGCGGAACAAGGCGTTGCGCACCAGCACCCGGAAGGCCCGCGGGTTCCCGGTCACCGGACGGGACGGGGGCGGCGCGTCATCGAGCGGACTCGCGCCGGCCAGACCGGCCAACCTCGCCCATTCGTCCAGCAACGACGAGTCGGTCAACCGGGTCAGCTCGCCGAGCCATTCGATGAGGTCCTCAAGCTCCTCGGTCCGGGCGGATTCAGGGACGGTCTGACGCAGGGCTCGGTAGGCGTCCGATAGATAGCGCAAGACCAGACCCTCGCTGCGTTGCACCTTGTAGAAGGCCACATACTCGGAGAAAGTCATCGCGCGCTCGGACATGTCGCGCACGACGGACTTGGGCGAGACGGGCGTTTCGGCCAGCCATGGATGACTGGCCAGCATCACGGTGAACGCGTGCTCGAGGACGTCGGCCAGCGGTCGTGGCCAGCTGATCCCCGCCAGGACCTCGAGGCGGTCCTCATACTCGACCCCCTCGGCCTTCAGCTCGGCGACTGCCTCGCCCCGGGCCCTGAACTGCTGCTGAACCAGCACCGCCCGCGGGTCCTCCAAGGTCGCCTCAATGATGCTCACCACGTCGAGGGCGTAGCTGGGGGAGTTGGCATCGAGCAGCGCCAGGGCCGCCAGGGCGAACGCCGACAGGGGCTGGTTCAGGGCGAAGTCGTGCTGCAGGTCCACGGCCAGGGCGTAGCGACGCCCGCCCGGAGTCGGCTGCGGAAGCCGGATGACCACCCCCGCCGCCAGCAACGAGCGGCCCAGGGCCAGCGCCCGCCGCCACAGCCTGCGCCGGGTCGCTGGATCCGTCGTGGACGACTCCACGAGCGCCACCACCGCCGCGACCGTGTCCTGATCCCGCTGCAACAGGTTGAGCAGGAGCGCATGGCTGATCTTCATCCGCGCCACCAGCGGTTCCGGAGGCGCGTCGATGAGTTTCGTGAAGGTGTCCTCGGTGAAGTTCACGAATCCGTCGGGTGCCTTCTTGCGCTGGACCCGCCGCAACTTCTTGGGGTCGTCGCCCGCCTTGGCCACGGCCTTGGCGTTCTCGATCACATGATCCGGGGCTTGGGCGACCACGTAGCCGACGGTGTCGAAGCCGGGTCGCCCGGCCCGCCCGGCGATCTGATGGAACTCGCGGGCCCGCAGCAGTCGCTGCCGTCGTCCGTCGAACTTGGACAGGCTCGAAAACAACACCGTCCGGATGGGCACGTTGATGCCCACTCCCAAGGTGTCCGTCCCGCAGATGACACTGAGTAGACCGCGTTGAGCCAGCGTCTCCACCAGGCGTCGGTACCTCGGAAGCATCCCTGCGTGGTGAACGGCGATGCCCGAGTTCAGCAGCGTGGCCAGACTCCGCCCGAAGCCGGCGCTGAACCGGAACCCCTGCATGGCCTCGACCAGTTCGCGACGGTGGGAACGATCCGCCAGGCCGGAGCTGAGGAGGGCCTGCGCCCGTTCGACGGCTGCTGCCTGGGTGGGGTGGACGATGTAGACGGGGGCCTTGGCGTCCCGCAGCAGGAGTTCCAGGGTGTCGGCCATCGGACGCATCGACCACGAGTAGACCAACGGCACCGGACGGACGGCATCCCCGATCACGCTGGTGGGACGGCCGGTGCGGCGGGTCAGGCTCTGGGCCAGGTCGCTCACGTCGCCGAGCGTCGCGGACATGATGACGAATTGGGCCTGGGGGAGTTCCACCAGGGCCACCTGCCAGGCCCACCCCCGATCCCGATCGGCGATGAAGTGGAACTCGTCGACCACCACCTGGTCGACCGCTGCCTGGCGCCCTTCGCGCAGCGCGATGTTGGCCAGGATCTCAGCCGTGCAGCAGACGATCGGCGCGGTGGGATTCACGGCGGCGTCGCCGGTCACCATCCCCACCAGATCGGCGCCGAAGATGTCGCACAGGGCGAAGAACTTCTCACTGACAAGCGCCTTGATGGGCGCCGTGTAGTACGTCCGGCCACCCCCGGCGAGGGCCGCGAAATGGGCGGCCGTGGCAATCAGCGTCTTGCCCGACCCGGTGGGCGTCGTGATGATCGTGTTCGCACCGGTCAGGATGTCGATGACGGCTTCGTCCTGGTGCGGGTACAGCGTCAGGGAGTCGGCGGCGGTCCAGGTGACGAACGCCTCATAGAGGGCGTCCGGGTCGTTGGCGCCGGCAGGGGGCAGCAGTTCGGTGAGTAGCATCCGGGTCATCGTCCCATAGCGGGCAGGGCGCCGGAGGTGTATAGTTGAATCGTAAATCAGTCACCATCGAAGGATCCGTCATGAACGTCATTGCCCCTCCTGTGGTCACCGCCGAATCGATCTTCCGCGATGCCCACACCGCCTACCGCTTCACCCCTGAGGCTGTCACGGATGAGCAACTGGCTGCCATCTACGACTTGGCGCGATTCACCCCCACCGCCCTGAACAGCCAACCGCTGCGCGTGACGTTCGTCCGCACCCCGGCGGCCAAATCCCGCCTGCTGCCCCTGCTGAGCGCGACGAACCGGGACAAGTCGGCGTCAGCGCCGGTGGTGGCCATTCTGGCCGCTGACACCGACTTCCACGAGAACCTGCCACGGGTGGCCCCCCAGACCCAGGGGGCGAAGGAGCGGTTCGCGGCCAACGAAGCCGGGCGCACAGTCATGGCGGTCAACAACGCCTGGCTGCAGGCCGGCGGGTTCATCCTTGCGGTGCGCGCCATCGGGCTGGATGCGGGGCCCATGGGCGGGATTGATGCGGCGGCCATCGACGCCGAATTCTTCCCGAACTCGTCCCTACGCACGTTCCTGGTCGTCAACATCGGTCGAGCCGCCGACGACGGTCAGTTCCCGCGCAACCCCCGCCTCGGGTTCGACGAAGCCATCACCCTCGTCTGAGCTTGTCAGCGAGGCTTCGGCGCCCCTGGTGAGCCGAACATGATTTCGTCCCAGGAGGGGACGTGGGCACGCCTGCGCCTTGCTTTGGGGGCTGGTTTCGGGTCGCTCGAAGGCCCGAACTCGTCGACCAGCGAGGGCTGCTCCGGTTCGGCGGCCGGGGCGGTGCTCCCACTGGGCGCCTCTGGTTCCGGTTCGTCCTCGACGACGCTCGGGTCATCGTTGAGGACGGGGACTGCGGGCTGCTCGGAGGTGGGACGCACGAGCCCTGCGTAGATCTGGACGGAATCCTCGTCGAACCCGGTGAGCATCTCGTAGAGCACGTCGATCTGGGTGGACGTGCTGGTCACGATGTCATAGAGACCGTCGACCTCGGCCAGTTCGGCCTCGGAGTAGGCGTCCTCGGAATCGGAATCGTCGAACAGATCGATGGGTTCGGTGTCCTCGGGAACCTGCGGACCCGGCTGGACGACCCGAACCAGCGCGAGGTCATCGTTCAGGCCGATTGTCGGTTCGGCCTCGCCGCGGGGGTTTCGGGAAGCCGAGGCAGTAGGGGAGTGCAGCCCGAGCAGCCATCGTGCCTCGTCATTGTCGGCTACGGAGAACCGGCCCGCCTGGTCGTAGAGGAAGCGGGCGTCATGATGAATCCCGGCCGAGTCATACTCGGCTCGGACGACCCACCGTCGCCCCTCCAACTTCCAGGAGTCCCAGGTGACCGCGTCGGCATCCACCTGACGGGCCGACAGCCGGTCGGACACGACCGACTTGAGGGTGTGGTGGGCGATCGTCTCCCCGCCTCGCCGGGCTGGGTGGCTCTGCGCCACACCCGCGACGAACTCCCGTTCCGCTAGGACCGGTGCGGCGAAGGCCTCGATCCGCTCCGGCGGCACTCCAGCGGTGAGGGCCACCTCGGTCACGGAGTCACCGCTGCGGATCCGGGTCTGGATCTCGCGTGGCGTCAGAGCGCTGCTCATCTCCTGCTCCTGACCGTGTGGATCTCCGAGGGAAAACGGGGACTGCTGATGGGGGGTAACCTACCAACCCGACCGACGTTGTGGACCAATCAGGGCCGGGGCGTACGGGTATGGGTAGTATCTGGCCACCTCGTGCGGGTCAACGACGACGGGTTGGCCCCATGTGGTATGTATGCCTTCGCACAAGTGGGATTCAGGAATTGCCGGACGTGCCCCCAATCCGTCCGGCGGAACGAGGTGGACACGCACTATGGCAACGGACTACGACGCTCCCCGAAAGACCGACGAAGAGAGCGAAGACAGCATCGAGGAACTCAAGACCCGGCGCAACGACAAGAACTCGGGCAAGGTGGACGAGGACGAGGTCGAGGCTGCCGAGACCTTCGAGTTGCCCGGGGCCGACCTCTCACACGAAGAACTGACGGTCCGCGTGCTCCCGCGCCAAGCGGATGAGTTCACCTGCGCCTCCTGCTTCCTGGTCAAGCACCGAAGCCAGATCGCGGAGACCAGGAACGGCCAGATCTATTGCGTCGACTGCGCCGGCTGACCGGCCCGCGGACGCCTCAGGCGGCGACCGGGTCCTTGCCCGGCGCCGGCTCGCCCATCGCCTTTTCCCACTGAACCGCGGCGAAGCGGTTCGCCAGCACCGTTGCGACCGCGATTCCCAGAGCGCTCGCCACCGCCCAGGCAAGCGCCTGTCGCGCAGGGGTGTTCGGATCGGTGGGCTCTGGGGGCTCGCTCCCGGTCGCCATTCGCCAAGCCCCTTGAACTGCCTTGGTGGTAACCACTGCGGTCAG
Organism: Propionibacteriaceae bacterium; assembly: GCA_016717345.1. Classification (GTDB taxonomy): domain Bacteria; phylum Actinomycetota; class Actinomycetes; order Propionibacteriales; family Propionibacteriaceae; genus Propionicimonas. The sequence continues at coordinate 178,189 of JADKFR010000003.1, read as the reverse complement.
GGCTCCGACCGCGGTGGCGTAGGCGTTCCACAGCAACCTGCGTGACATCTGCATGGCGGTGATCCTCTCCGGGCGGGCGCTCGAGCGAGACCCGTGCCGCCCATCCTAGGTGGGCTAGGTTGGGGCGGTGGAGTATCGGGAGCGGCTGTGGGTTCCAGCGGCCTGGTGGGTCATCGGACTCTTCTTCGCGGTGAGTTTCGTGACCGCGGTCGGCTTCTACTTCGGGCCCTGGGTGAGTGTGGTGGCTGGTGTCCTCACCGGGGTGGGGGTGATCGCCACCCTGCTGTGGCACGGCTCCATCCTGGTGAGGGTGGATGAGCAGGGAGTGAAGGCAGACGGCGCGGTGCTCGAGTGGGCATGGTTGGGTACCGCCACGGCGCTGGACGCCGCCGCCACCAGGCGCCGTCTCGGGCCGGGCGCGGATCATCGTGCCCACCTGATCATCCGGGGGTACATCACCACTGCGGTGGAGTTGACGGTCAACGATCCCGACGACGCCCACCCCTACTGGTTGGTGTCGACCCGGCGTCCCCGTGAACTGGTCCAGGCCATCGAGGAGGCCCGCGCTAGGATGCCGCGGTGACTGGTCCGGTGGACGTCGAGGTTGGCCTGCGGCTGCTCGACCCCGGCATGCCCGCGCCCCGGTACGCGCACTCGGGCGACGCAGGTGCCGACCTTGCCATCTCCGAGGACTGCACGCTTGCCCCGGGGGAACGTCGCCTCGTGGGGACGGGGATCGCCATCTCGTTGCCTGAGGGCTGGGTCGGACTCGTCCATCCTCGCTCAGGTCTGGCGGCACGACACGGACTCACCATCGTCAACGCTCCCGGCACCGTCGACGCAGGGTATCGCGGCGAGATCCGGATCTGCCTTCTCAACACCGACACCAGCGAATCGGTGGGGCTCCACCGTGGCGATCTGATTGCACAACTGGTCGTCCAGCCGGTTGCGCGCGCCCGATTCGTGACCCGAGACCACCTGACACCGACCGAGCGGGGTACCGCCGGGCACGGATCGACCGGCGGAATCCACCACTGGGACGTCCCCTCCACGGTCGCCCCGCACGACACACAGGAGACGACACAGTGATGTTTGGCAAGCGCAAGCGCGGGTCCCGCGAGACCGTCGACACCGAGGGCGAGGCCATCGCCATCGTCGGCGACGACGCCGCGTCCCCAGGGCCGGACGAGGTCGGTGGCCCACCTGATGACGAGGAAGCAGCCGAGGCCCAGGAAGCCCTGGCCGGCGAGTCCGCGTACGCTGACGCCGAAGAGGTCGCCTACGCGGAGGCGGAGATGGGCGACGCGCAGCCGATCGACGCCAGGGCCGACGGACCGTTCGACATCGACGAGGTGGACCTCGCTCACGACTCGGTGAATCGCGTCGACCTTGGAGCACTCATCGTCACCCCCTGGGACGGGCTGGGGTTGCAGCTGCACGTCAATGAGGCGACGCGGAAGGTTCAGGCGGTCACCGCGATCTGGCAGAGCTCCGGCCTTGAGGTCGCCCTGTTTGCTGCTCCCGCGACGGGTGGCCTGGCCGACGAACTGCGCGAGGACATCACCGAGGAGGCTGAGCAGGCAGGCGGCAGCGCTGAGGTTGTCGCGGGGACCTTCGGAAGTGAGATTCGCCGGGTGCTACCGCAGGAAGGCCCGGCGGGTGAGCAGTTCTTCCATGTCTCGCGCATCTGGTTCGCGGAGGGCCCCCGGTGGTTGCTGCGCGGCACCCTGTTGGGAGAAGCCGCCCTCGGGGATGCCGACGACCCCAAGGCGGCGCCTTTCGTGGAGTTCTTCCGTAATCTGGTGGTGCGACGCGGCAGCAAGCCGATGGTGCCGGGAGAGATGCTGGGGATGGACCTGCCCCAGGAGAACGAGGGCTGAATGGCCAGTACCAATCCACTGATCCGGGCGCTGAAGCGCTGGGGTGCCTCCAACGACGAGTTGGAGGCACAGGAGCGCCAGCGGTTGGCTCAGGCTGCGGGGGCCACCCAGATCCACGAAGCAGCCGACCGCCAGCGCGTTCGGCTGCGCGGGTTCGTCACCGTCCTCACGCTGAAGCCCCGGAGTGGGACGCCGTGGATGGAAGCCCAGTTCAGCGACGGTTCCGACGTCATCACGTTGATCTGGATGGGGCGACGAGAGATTCCGGGTGTCGTGGCCGGCTGTGAGATGGCCGTGGAGGGCCGGGTCTCCTATGTGGACGGCGAACGCCGGATCTACAACCCGCGCTACGAATTGATCGCCGGCGCCTGACCCACGGGTCGGGCGCTGTCACTCCCCGCGGGGCTGCCGGGGCACCAGGTACTGGGCGAGTTCGTGTTCGTAGGCCGGATCCGCCACGAACAGCAGTTCGTCGTCCGCCTCCAGCGCGGCATCGCGTTCGGGTGCCCGCGCAGCACCGTCGCGAATGATGGTGACCAGCACCGCGTCGCCGGGCAGGTTGAGGTCCGCGACCCGCGTCCCGACCCGGGGCGAGAGGTCGGGCAGTCGCATCTCCACCAGATTCGCGCTGCCGCCGCGGAAGCTGAACAGCCGCACGAGGTCGCCCACCGTGACCGCCTCTTCGACCAGGGCGCACATCAGGCGGGGCGTGGACACGGCGACATCCACACCCCACAGGTCGTCGAACATCCATTCGTTGCTGGGATGGTTCACCCGTCCGACCGTGCGGGGCACCCCGAATTCCGTCTTGGCCAGCAAGGAGTGCACCAGATTGGCCTTGTCGTCACCGGTGGCGGCGATCGCCACGTCGCAGGTATCCAGGCCGGCCTCCTCCAGTGAGTCGAGCTCGCAGGCGTCGGCGAGCAGCCATTCGGCCTCCGGGACGCTGTCCGGCTTGATGGCGATCGGATCGCGGTCGATCAGCAGGATCTGGTGACCGTTGGCGATCAGTTCACGGGCGATCGAGCGCCCCACATTGCCGGCTCCGGCGATCACAACGCGCATCAGTCCTGGCCTTTCAGTGCTCGACCGGAGGGCGGCCGAAGATGTCCTCAACGTCAGAGACCTGATCGTTGGTCACGGCGGCGTAGACCAGGTCGCCGTCCTGGAAGACGGTGGTGGCGACCGGGACGATTCCCGACCCGAAGCGCATCAGAAACGGGATCTGGCACCGGCTGCGAGATTCCATGTCGGCGATGGTCTTGCCGACCCAGGTCGAGTTGACGTGTACCTCGATCAAACGGACGCTCCCTGACGGGTCGCGCCACTGCGGCTCTGAGCCGGAGGGCAACAGCCTGCGCAGGACCTGGTCTGAGGCCCATCGCACGGTGGCGACCGACGGAATGCCCAGTCGCTCGTAGACCTCGGCGCGCCCCTGATCGTAGATCCGGGCCACGACGTTGTGAACCTCGAAGGTTTCCCGCACGACGCGGGCGGCAAGGATGTTGGAGTTGTCACCGCTGGAGACCGCCGCGAAGCCGTCCGCCCGCTCGATCCCGGCCCGTTGGAGCACCACGCGGTCGAATCCCACGCCCTTGACCGTCTTGCCCTGAAACTCCGGGCCCAACCGGCGGAAGGCGTCCTGCATGATGTCGATGACAGCGACCGAATGGTCCCGACGCTCGAGGCTACGGGCCAGTGAAGCGCCCACTCGCCCGCACCCCATGATGACGATGTGCATCGCCACTGCCTCCGCTCTGTCGTGCCACGCCTTGGTCCCACGACTTTATCGACTCTCGGCCCCGCTAGGGACGCTACACCGGTTGCGCAGCCCGGTTGCGACCGCAAAAGGCATTAGAGTGCGGTCTCGTGAAGGTCTCCGACTTCCTCAAGCGACTCCTGGTCGGTCGAAAACTGGCCAGCGCCCAGCTGGGGGAGACGCTGCTCCCCAAGCGCATCGCGCTGCCGGTCTTCGCCTCCGACGCCCTCAGCTCGGTCGCCTATGCGCCCGACGAAATCCTGCTGACCCTTTCATTGGCGGGCATGGCTGCCTTCGCGCTGTCCTGGGAGATCGCTCTCGCGGTGGCGGCTGTCATGCTCATCGTGGTCATGTCCTACCGGCAGACCGTCCACGCCTACCCCTCCGGAGGCGGCGACTACGAGGTGGCCACCGTCAATCTGGGGCCGAACGCCGGGCTCACCGTCGCCAGCGCTTTGCTGGTCGACTACGTCCTCACGGTTGCCGTCTCGGTCTCTTCGGGCGTTCAGAACGCCAAGGCGATGTTCCCCTTCCTCGCCGGCAACGAGGGTTGGGTGGCAGCTCTGCTGATCCTGGTTCTGATGTCGATGAACCTGCGCGGGGTGCGTGAGTCCGGCGCCTTCTTCGCCGTGCCGACCTATGCGTTCATGGTGGGCGTGCTCGGCATGACACTCTGGGGCCTGTTCCGCATCCTCGCGCTCGGCGAACCCCTGAAGGCTCCCACGGCCGGCTATGACGTGGTGGGAACACCAGCCTACGAGCCGTTTGTCGGCCTCGCCGTGGTGATTCTGGTTGCACGTGCCTTCTCGTCCGGGTGCGCAGCGCTCACCGGAGTCGAGGCGATCTCGAACGGCGTTCCGGCCTTCAGAGAGCCGAAGAGCCACAACGCCGCCACCACCCTCGGCCTGCTCGGTGGGATCTCGGTGACGATGCTGGCCGGCATCGTGGCCCTGTCCAATCTCACGGGGCTGAAACTCATCGAGGAGACCGGCGGATCGCATTTCGCGCTGAATGGCCAGGCCATCGAGGTCCCCCACGAGACCGCGATGGGCCAGTTGGCGCGGACGATCTTCAGCGATTTCCCGATCGGGTTCTACTTCGTGATCACCGCCACGATGATCATCCTGTTCCTGGCAGCCAACACCGCCTTCAACGGTTTCCCGGTACTCGGGTCGATTCTGGCCAGGGACGGATTCCTGCCCCGGGCGCTCTACACCCGCGGCGACCGGCTGGCGTTTTCGAACGGCATTCTGGCTCTCGCCGGGGCTGCCATCGCCCTGGTGCTGGTCTTCAACGCCAGTGTCACGGCACTGATCCAGTTGTACGTGGTCGGAGTGTTCGTGTCGTTCACCGTCAGCCAGTTCGGCATGATGAAGCACTGGACGCGCCACCTGAAATCCGAGAAGGATCCGAAGGTCAGGACCCGGATGCAGCGCTCCCGCCTGATCAACGCGGTCGGCCTGACCGGCACCGGGGTCGTGCTGATCATCGTGCTGGCGTCGAAGTTCATCTACGGGGCCTACCTTGCGGTGCTCGCCATGGCCTTCGTCTTCGCGCTGATGCGCTCGATCCGCAACCACTACACCAAGGTCGCCCGGGAGACGGCGGTGGCACCCTCGGACGCCCGGATGCTGCCCAGTCGAGTGCGGGCGGTGATCGTTGTCATGGAGGTGAACAAGCCGACGATGCGGGCGGTGAACTTCGCGCGCGCAACTCGCGCCAGCACCATCGAAGCGGTCACCGTCTCGGTGGACGAGGACGAAGTGCAGCGCATCGTGGAACAGTGGAACGCTCAGGACACCGAGGTGGCGTTGAAGGTGATCGCCTCGCCCTACCGCGAAGTCACCGGCCCGATCCTGAACTACGTGAGAGGCCTGCGCTCGGACAACCCGCGCGATGTGGTGTGTGTGTACATCCCCGAGTACATCGTGGGGCATTGGTGGGAGCAGTTGCTGCACAACCAGACCGGTCTGATCCTGAAGACCCGCCTCAACTTCATGCAGGGCGTGATGGTCACCTCGGTGCCCTATCAGCTCGCTTCGTCCAAGTACGCCCTCAACCGTGCCCGCCGCGATTCGGCGGCCGCCTGGCGGCAACCTGGGCGGGGACAGGTGCGGATGGGTGAGGCGCTTGACGTCGAGCGGACGGAGTAGGGCCCCGGATCGGGAGGGTTTCCGCTGGTCGGTAGGGGACCTGACCCCGATCGTGCAGGTGGGGCCGGTGGCGCATGGAGGGCACTGGGTGGTCCGGGTGCCGACGGGCCCCGTCCACACCGTCGTGTTCGCCCGCCACACCCTCGAAGGCGAGCTGGTCCGGTTGCGGATCACCGAGGTGCGCCCCCGCTTCTGCCGGGGTGAGGTGATCGAGGTCGTCGAGGCCAGCCCGCTGCGCCGACCGGCACCCTGCCCCATCGCTGCTCGCTGCGGCGGCTGCGATTTCCAACACGTGGGGCCGGCCCACAGCCGCGAACTGAAGCGCCAGGTCGTCGCCGAACTCCTCCAACACAGCGCTGGGGTCAACTTCACCGGAGAGGTCGAGGCGGTGCAGCCCGACGAATTCGGGTGGCGGACTCGGATGCGATTCCTCACCGACGCCCAAGGGCTGGTGGGCCTCAGAGCCCACCGCTCCAACGACCTGGTCCCGCTCCCCGCGGAGGGGTGCCGGATCGCAAACCCCGCGATCTCCCGTCCGCGACCCACCGGGGTGACTGGAGGCGTGGAAGTGGTCGCCGCGGCGGCCTCCTCGGGTTCGATCACAGGCCCGGCGGACGAACTCCCGGACTCGGTCACCGAGCATGTGGGCGAGCGGGACTTCGAGGTGTCTCCGGCCGGGTTCTGGCAAAGTCACACCGCCGCACCCGACACGCTCACCCACGCCGTCCGGCAGGCATTGGCGCCACGCTCGGGAGAAGCGGCCTTCGACCTGTTCTGCGGGGTCGGATTGTTCGCAGCGACCCTCCTCGACGCCGGTTGCCGGGTTTGGGGCATCGAAGGTGACGCCCGCGCGGTGGCGTTCGCACGTCGCAATGTCCCCGGTGCGAGGTTCAGCGTGGGGGACGTGGCCCGCGCCCTGCGGAGGTTGCCCGCCCGGACGGATCTGGTCGTCCTTGACCCGCCCCGCAGCGGGGCGGGTGCCCAGGTCATGCGTGCCATCGCTTCCCGCCGGCCCCGTGCGATCGCCTATGTGGCCTGCGACCCCGCCTCGCTGGCGCGAGATCTTTCAACGGCGGCCGCGCTCGGCTACGCGACCACCTCGGTGAGGGCCTTCGACCTGTTCCCGATGACCCATCATGTGGAGTGCCTGGCACTGCTGGAACCCGACGGTGCCGCACGGGTGGTACAGATACCGCCGCTGGAGGGGGAGGACGGCTCTCCGCCAGCCGCTAGCGTGAAGCCGTGAGTTCCTCCGCGGTCCGACGAGCCCCCGAGCCGAAATGCCCGCTGCGCCCTGGGGAGCCGTGCACGCTGTGCCAGCTCAGCGTCACCGGTCCGCATGACTGCCCCATCGTGTACTTGGCCATGGGCGATGACGAACTGCGTACCGCGTGGGCTGAGCAGCGACGGGCCCAGCGAGACCACTGAACGCACTCTCGGGTGGCGTGGGGTCGGATAGCCTGCAATCGGCAGGGTGCGATATTATTTCGACATCAAGATAGTTTGCGCCGATCAGGAGGATCGATGAGCATCGACAGCTACCGAGCAAAGGCCGACCTCACTGTCGGTGGGACCACCTACGAGATCTTCCGGGTCGATGCCGTCGACGGCTCCGCGACCCTCCCCTTCAGCCTCAAGGTGCTCCTGGAGAACCTGCTGCGTACTGAGGACGGGGCCAACATCACGGCGTCCGACATCGCCGCTCTCGGGGGCTGGGAGCCCGCCGCGGAGCCCAGCAAGGAGATTCAGTTCACTCCGGCTCGGGTGATCATGCAGGACTTCACCGGCGTGCCGTGCGTGGTCGACCTCGCCACGATGCGCGAAGCCATTGCCGAGTTGGGTGGCGATCCCGCCGTGGTCAATCCACTGTCGCCCGCCGAGATGGTGATCGATCACTCCGTGGTGGCCGACCTGTTCGGCACCGCGAATGCCTTCGTGCGCAATGTCGAACTCGAGTACCAGCGCAACCGCGAGCGCTACCAGTTCCTGCGCTGGGGCCAGACGGCCTTCGATGACTTCGTCGTGGTTCCGCCGGGAACCGGCATCGTCCACCAGGTGAATATCGAGCACCTTGCCCGGGTGGTGTTTCCACGGGTTGTGGATGGGGTGCTGCAGGCTTATCCCGATACCTGCGTGGGCACCGACTCCCACACCACCATGGTCAACGGCCTCGGGGTTGTCGGCTGGGGCGTCGGTGGCATCGAGGCCGAGGCGGCCATGCTCGGCCAGCCGGTCTCCATGCTCATCCCGCGCGTCGTGGGCTTCAAACTGTCCGGGAGACTACCCGAAGGCACCACCGCCACCGACCTCGTGCTGACCATCACCGAAATGCTGCGCGCTCACAAGGTGGTCGGCAAGTTCGTCGAGTTCTACGGCCCCGGAGTGGCTGAGGTGCCCCTGGCCAACCGCGCGACGATCGGAAACATGAGCCCGGAATACGGCTCCACGATCGCCATCTTCCCCATCGACGACAAGACTGTCGACTACCTGCGATTGACCGGTCGCAGCGAGGAACAATTGGCTCTCGTCGAGACCTACGCCAAGGCACAGGGCCTGTGGCACGATCCCACCCATGAACCCCGGTTCTCCGAGTACCTCGAACTGGACCTTGCCACCGTGGTGCCCAGCATCGCCGGGCCCAAGCGGCCCCAGGACCGCATCCTGCTGAGCAAAGCCAAGGAGTCCTTCGAGGAGGTCGTGGTCAACTACCTCAGTGAGAAGTCGTCCCCGGCCCAGGTCACCCTCGACACCGGGGAGCAGTTCGAGTTGACCAATGGTGCGGTGACCATCGCGGCCATCACCTCGTGCACCAACACCTCCAACCCGAGCGTCATGATCGGGGCCGCTCTGGTCGCCAAGAAGGCGGTCGAACGGGGCTTGCGGCGCAAGCCCTGGGTGAAGACCACGCTGGCTCCAGGCTCGAAGGTGGTCACGGACTACTACGAGAAGTCCGGACTCACGCAGTACCTCAACGCCCTGGATTTCGATCTGGTCGGGTACGGCTGCACCACCTGCATCGGTAACTCGGGTCCGCTGATCCCCGAGGTGTCACAAGCGGTGAACGATCACGATCTGGCGGTCACCTCGGTGCTGAGTGGCAATCGCAACTTCGAGGGTCGCATCAATCCCGACGTCAAGATGAACTACCTGGCCAGCCCGCCGCTCGTGGTCGCCTACGCTCTGGCTGGGACGATGGACATCGACCTGATGAACGACCCGATCGGGCAGGGCACGGATGGCGCTGACGTCTTCCTCGCCGACATCTGGCCGAGCCAGGCCGAAGTCGACGACGTGGTCAACTCATCGATCTCGGCCGACATGTTCACCTCACGGTATGCCGACGTCTTCGCCGGCGACGAGACGTGGCGTTCCCTCCCCACTCCGGAGGGGGAGACCTTCGAGTGGGACGAGACCTCCACCTACGTCCGGAAGCCGCCCTACTTCGAAAGCATGCCGGCCTCTCCGGTCCCGGTCACCGACATCGCCGGTGCCCGCGTGCTGCTGAAGCTGGGTGACTCGGTCACCACTGACCACATCTCTCCCGCGGGCGCCATCAAGGCCGACAGCCCCGCCGGGCGGTATCTCACGGAGCACGGCGTCCACCGCTCCGACTTCAACTCCTACGGCTCGCGACGTGGCAACCACGAGGTCATGATCCGGGGCACGTTCGCCAACATCCGCTTACGAAATCAGTTGGCCCCCGGCACCGAAGGCGGCTTCACCAGGGACTTCACCGCGCCGGACGCTCCGGTTGCGACGGTGTACGACGCTGCTCAGCACTATGCGGAGGCGGGGGTTCCGCTGGTGATCCTGTCCGGGAAGGAGTACGGCTCGGGTTCGTCACGGGACTGGGCAGCAAAGGGAACGGCGCTGCTCGGGGTGAAGGTGGTGATCGCGGAGAGCTATGAGCGCATCCACCGATCGAACCTGATCGGCATGGGCGTGCTGCCGCTCCAGTTCCCCGAGGGGCACAACGCCACCTCTCTCGGGCTGACGGGGGAGGAGACCTACGCGGTCAGCGGCGTGACCGCGCTCAACGACCACGTGACGCCGGCCACGGTCACCGTGACGGTCTCCCCGTCCCAGGGCGAGCCGATCAGCTTCGAGGCTGTCGTTCGGATCGACACTCCGGGGGAAGCCGACTACTACCGCCATGGCGGGATCATGCAGTACGTCCTGCGGAGTCTGTTGAAGAAGTAGCCGGATGAGGTCGGAGGGTCCGGACCTGGCGAATCGTATCGCCTGGAGCTATCTGGCCTGCCTGCTGGCCGGAGTCATCGCTGGGCTGTTCGCACTCATTGGGGCCCAGATCGCTAGACCTCTGGCGTGCCCGGCCGTGGAATCGGCCGGTGACCTCGCCCTCGACTGCGGCCTGCTGTGGGGGGCTGGGCTGGCCCTCCTCGGTTTCGCTGCGGCCCTGGGGCCGGTGCTGCGACTTCTGAAGGTCCAGGGCTGGGTCCTGTCGACACTGGCCACAGTGGGGGTGGTCACCGGCCTGCTGGGTCTCCTCCAGTTCGCGGGGCAGTGGTGGTGGTGGCTCGTGCTGCTCTTCTCTCCGGCCCTGGCGGCACTGCTGTCCGCCTCGTTCTCGACACAGGCGCGGTTCAGGTGGGCGCAGCGGGCCGTTGTGGGAGGCCTCTTCGGGTCGGGGATCGTCTCGATGGCGGTGTGGCTGTTCACGGGTTAGAATCGAACATATATTCGATTCTAAGGAGGTTTCATGCCCGAACGGCTGGAGGATCGCAGGCGGCGGACGGTGCCTGAACGGTCGTATGTTCCCCCGGGATGGCCTGAGCAGGTCCGTCCGCCCGGTGCGCCGGACTGGGAGGCGACGGCTGTCGCCTTCCTGCTGGACTGCTGCCCCGCTGACTACCGGGCGTACCCGGTGCTTCGCCGTCACCCAGTGGTGCTGGCCCGATTCGCTGGTGAGTACGTGGCATCCCAGGTGCAGGCCAATGCCAACGGACTCTCCCAGGTGCGCGTTGATCTGGCGGAGCACGTCGAGGTGGAGGTGATCCAGGCCGCCACTGAGGCCTGGGCGGAGCAGGGCGCGAGGCTGATGCGCACCCGGCGCGAGGTGGGGCTGGTGGAGGAGGCGTTGCGCGGAGGGGTGTTCGTCAGCAAGTTGTGAGTGCTCGACGTAGACTCGTCGGGTGCCCCTGCTGGAGTCGATCACGTCCCCCGCTGATCTGCGGGAACTGACCGCCGATGAGCTCTCGACGCTCGCTGGCGAAATTCGGACCTTCCTGATCCGCAATGTCAGCAGAACCGGTGGGCATCTCGGGCCGAACCTCGGAGTGGTCGAGCTCACCATTGCCCTGCACCGGGTCTTCGATTCCCCGCGTGACCCGATCATCTTCGACACCGGTCACCAGAGTTACGTCCATAAGTTGCTCACCGGTCGCCAGGAGTTGTTCGCCAGCCTGCGGCAATCAGGCGGGCTTTCCGGCTATCCCAGTCGAGCGGAATCCGACCACGATTGGGTCGAGAATTCGCACGCCTCGACGTCGCTTTCATGGGCGGAGGGGATGGCCAAGGCGTTCCGATTGCGCGGTGAAGACCGCACGGTGGTCCCCGTCATCGGGGACGGGGCCCTGACCGGCGGCATGGTCTGGGAGGCGCTCAACAACATCGCTGTCCAAGACGATCTCAAGCTCATCATCGTCGTCAACGACAACGGGCGGTCCTACACCCCGACGGTGGGCGGGATCGCCACTCAGCTCTCCGGTCTCGGGAAGCAGTTGTCTGCGATCCGCACCGACCGACGTTATGAGCGCCTGCTGCGGCGGATCAAGGAGATGGTTCGCGCGACGCCGGTGATCGGCGCAATGGTCTATGGACTGCTGCACGGCTTCAAGATGGGTGTCAAGGATGTCCTGGCTCCCCAGGGGATGTTCTCCGACCTCGGACTGAAGTATCTCGGTCCGATCGACGGCCACGACTGCGGCGCCCTGGAACTGGCGCTCCATCAGGCCAAAGGGTTCGGAGGGCCGGTCCTGGTGCATTGCATCACCCAGAAGGGCCGGGGTTTCAAGGCCGCCGAGGAACACGAGGCCGACCGGTTCCACGCCGTGGGCCGGATCGATGAGGTGACCGGGGAGCCGTTGGGTGACCCGGGGGTGCGGACGTGGACGGACGCTTTCGGGGCTGAACTGGCCAGAATCGGGGCCACTGATGACCGGGTGGTCGCGGTGACTGCCGCCATGCTTCACCCGACCGGGCTGGACACCTTCGCCCGACACTTCCCCGATCGAGTGTTCGACGTCGGCATTGCCGAACAACACGCCGTCACCTCAGCCGCAGGGATGGCTGCCGGGGGAATGCACCCGGTGGTCGCGGTCTATGCGACGTTCCTCAACCGTGCCTTCGACCAGGTACTGATGGACGTGGGCCTGCATCGGCTGGGAGTGACCCTGGTGCTCGACCGGGCCGGCGTCACCGGGCCGGACGGCCCCAGCCACGACGGCATGTGGGACCTCTCGCTGTTGGGCCTCGTCCCCGGTCTGCGACTGGCGGCCCCACGTGACGAGACGCGACTGGCGGAGGCGCTCCGGCTGGCGGTCACGATCGACGACGGACCCACTGCGCTGCGCTACTCCAAGGAGGCGCTGCCGGATCCGATCCCCGCCGTTGGGCAACGGGACGGTGTGGACATCCTGATGACCAGCCCCGCGCCACGGGTCCTGCTGGTGGGCTATGGGCAGTTGTGCGGGACGGCCATCGAGGTCGGGCAACGTCTGGAGCAGCAGGGGATCGGGGTGACCGTCGTGGACCCGGTGTGGGCACTGCCGGTGTCACCGGCGCTGCTTCGACTGGTCGCCGAGCATGATCTGGTGGCCACCATCGAGGACAACGGCGTGGTGGGTGGCCTGGGTGCCCGGGTAGCGCTCGAAGCGGCCTCGGCGGGTCTGGGCACGCCGGTACGTGCCTTCGGAATCCCGCAGGATTTCCTTCCCCAGGGCTCCCGCAGGGAGCTGCTGCAAGCAGTCGGCCTCACCGCGCAACAAATCGCCCGCGAGGTGATCGAGACGTTCACCCAGCAGGTCCTGTCGCCGGCCCGGGAAAGGTTGCGCGGCTAGGAGCCTGCTCCTAGGACTTCACCAGTGGGCGAGGATCGTCGGTGCGACGAGCTCGCGCTGCCACTGTCGGGCTCCGAGTTCGGTCAACCGAGCCTCGAGGTCCGCGTCGGTGATGGAGGCTGGTGCCTCCCAGAGCAACCGCTTGATCACGTCGGGGGCAATCAGGTTCTCCACCGGCACCTCCAGGGTGCCGGCGCGTTCCACCAGCGCGGGTCTCACGCGCGACCAGCGCTGGAACGAGTCCGGCCAGCGATTCTCCCAGGTCCGCGGCTGCGGTGGCCCGGACTGCTCGACATGCCGCGCCGGCAGGTCCGTCCGGGGTAGGGCCAGGGCGGTTCCCACCGCGCCCAGCCAGACATTCTCGTACCGGGCAGCCGCTCGCATCACGAAGCCGCGGATGGCTCGCAGTTCGGTCCGCGTGGGTGTCGCCCGCGTCCGCTCGATCAGCACGGCAAGCTCGCTGATCGCCCGGTCGTTCAGGATCCGTCCGGGGGACTTGTCCTGAGCGGCGGCCAGCTCGTCGCGGGCGGTCCACAGTTCTCGCACGACGGCCAGACCGAGCGGACTGTGAACGGCGTGCAGGCCGGACGTCCGTCGCCACGGATCGGCGACCGACACATGGGGGTCACAGGCGTGCGTCACGAGATGCGCGAATTCCTGTCGGGCCCACTCCAACTTCCCAGCGGACTCCAACTTCTCGATCAGCCACTCCTCGAGGTCATGCAGCCGTTCGACGTCGAGGGCAGCGTAGGCCAGCCATTCCTCGGGCAGGGGCCGCCGCGACCAATCGGCGGCCGAATGCTGCTTGAGCAGGGTCAGGCCGAGGGCTTCTTCCATCAGGGCGCCGAGGTTGACCTTGGGAATCCCCAGCAGCCGGGCAGCGAGTTCGGTGTCGAAGAGGCGGTCGGGGACCATGCCGACCTCGACCAGGCACGGGAGGTCCTGGCTCGCGGCGTGCAGGATCCACTCGGCGTCCCCGAGCGCACCACCGAGGTTGCTGAGGTCGGCCACCTGATCGTCCTGTTCCAACGCGACCGGGTCGATCAGGTGGGTAGCCGCGCCCGCCCTCCGGACCTGGATCAGGTAGGCCTTGGCGGTGTAACGGAAACCGTGGGCCCGCTCGGTGTCGATGGAAACCGGGCCCGACCCCGCGGCGAGGACGCTGATGGCATCCTGCAGTCGCGCCGGGGTGTCGACGATGTCCGGGATGCCCTCGACCGGGCGGGTGAGGACGGGGTAGGTGGGCGCCGCGACCTCAGTGGGGAGGTCGCTCACCGCGCCCTCGAACGTCGAGTGGCAAGGGGCACCACACCCTCGGGGAGGGGCGGCAGCCCGGCTGTCAGGCAGAGCAACTCCGACCACGCCCGAAGATGGTGGACCACCTCGTCGCCGGTGATGATCGCCGGCGTCCACGAGGCGCGCAATTCGATTTCCGCCCGAGGCGGGTCCTCGGCAATCGCTCCGAAGGATCGGCTGGACACCGCTGTCACCGTGCCGCTGGGCGCCCGGTAGTCGGCGTGGTTGCGCTCCAAGGCGTCCACGAGCCACGACCAGCCCACTTCGGTCAGCAGCGGGTCTGAGACCATCTCGGCGTCCACATCCGCCCGGGCGTAGGTGACGCAACGGAAGTCGCCGTCCCAGGAGGCGTTTCCCGCCGGATCGTGGAGCAGGACGAGTCTTCCGCTGCCCACGTCGTCGTCCCCCACGACGACGTCAGCGCTGATCGCGACGGCGAAGGGGGCAATCTTCTGGGGGGCCGGGATCTCTTCGATCACAAGCTCGGTGCGCCAGGGCATGACCATCATGGCCTCAACGACCTGCTCGAACAGGCGAGGCACTGAACTGTGACTCCGGGCACCCACACAGCGAGGGTAACCATGCCGCTCGGATTCTGGGCGCTGGCGCGCCGCAGGCTATTCGGCGGGCTCGAAGGTGAGGCACACCGAGTTGATGCAGTACCGCAGATCGGTCGGTGTGTCGTAGCCCTCACCGGCGAACACGTGGCCGAGGTGCGAGTCGCAGCCGGCGCAACGCACCTCGGTGCGCGGACGGCCGGGCAGGCTGTCGTCAGTCAACAACCGCACCCGGTCCCCGGCAGCACTGGTGAAGAACGACGGCCATCCGCAGTGCGAGGAGAACTTGTGATCGCTGCGGAACAGCTCGGCGCCACAGGCCTTGCAGCGGTATCGGCCGGCGGCCGTGTGGTCGGTGTACTCGCCGGTGAAGGGACGCTCGGTGCCGCCTTCGCGCAGTACGTGGAACTCCAGGGCGCTGAGCTGGCTGCGCCACTGCTCGGGGGTCTTGATGACGGACAGGACCACGGCAATTCCTCCTACGAACTCACCTCTACCGTAGACGGCCACCGCAAGCTGCCGCGTACCCTGTGCGGCATGCCGACTCCAGCCATCGACCTTGAGATTGACGGACGCCAGGTGCGGCTGTCGAGCCCGGACAAGCCCTACTTCGACGAACTCGGTATCACCAAGCGCGGCGTCGCCGACTATTTCCTGGCGGTCGGTCCTGGCATCCTGAATGCGCTTCGAAACCGTCCCACAACGATGGAGCGCTGGCCCGGCGGGGTGCGGGAGGGCGTGATCCTGTCGACCAGGGCCGACAGCCGCGGCGAGGCCTTCTACCAGAAGCGGGCCCCGGCGAATACCCCTGAGTGGGTGCAGACCGCTTCGATCACATTCCCCTCCGGACGAACGGCCGTCGAAGTCGCGCCGGGCGATCTTGCGAGCATCCTGTGGATGGTCAATCTCGGAACCGTCCGGTTCCACCCCTGGCCGGTGCGGGCCGCAGACACCGACGCCGTCGACCAGCTTCGCATCGACCTTGACCCGCAGCCGGGTTCGACCTTCGCCATGGCCATCCGGGCTGCGGTCGAGCTCCGCCAGGTGCTTTTCGAGGTCGGCCTTACCGGCTTCTGCAAGACCAGCGGCGGTCGGGGGCTCCATGTCTTCGCGCCGATCCTCCCCACGGACTTCATCGCGGCCCGACATGCCGCGATCGCGGTCGGGCGTGAACTCGCCAGGCGGCTCCCCTCCGAGGTCACCGTCAACTGGTGGAAGGAGGAGCGCGGCCAACGGATCTTCGTCGACTTCAACCAGATGGCCCGTGACCGGCTGATGACGTCTGCCTACTCGATCCGTCCGACCCCTCTGGGACGGGTGTCAGCCCCGTTGACCTGGGAGGAGCTGCCCGATTGTGATCCTGCCGACTTCACTGTGGTGACGATGCCGGTGCGGTTCGCGCAGCAAGGAGACCTGTGGCAGGCGTTGGAGGAGTGCACGCCGGGCTCGCCGGAGGCAGCCCTTGCCTGGTATCAGCGCGACGCAGCGCGCGGCGAGGGGGAGATGCCCTATCCCCCGGAGTACCCGAAGATGCCGGGCGAGCCGATGCGGGTACAGCCGAGTCGCGCCAGACGGGATGATTCCTGACCGTCGGCGGTTTGGACCCTCAGGACCGGCCGAGGATGACGTCCAGATCGAACGAGACGACTTCGTCGAGCTGATCGAAGGTGCATGATTCCGGCTGCCGATCCGGACGCCAGCGCAGGAAACGGGTGGTGTGGCGGAACCGCGTCCCCTCCATGTGTTCGTACCCCACCGAGCACACCAGGAGTGGATCGATCAGCTGGGTCTCCCGGAGTTCCGTGCTCCAGCGGCTGATCGCCCCCGGACGCCGCCCAGCGACCTCGACCGCCGACCACGGATGCGCCGCAGCCGGCGACAAGGTTAGCTGCCCGAGCATGTCGGCCAGTGAGGCCCGCGTGGCGTCCGGGAAAGCCGCCGAAACCCCGACGAAATGCAGCACCCCATCGCCGAAGAGGCCGAGCTGCAGCGAGCCGAGCAATGGTCGTTCCGCGGTCGAGTTCTTGTGCAGGCGATAGCCACCGACGACGACATCGGCCTCCCGCTTGTGCTTGATCTTGATCATGGCGCGTTGGCCGGGGAGGTATTCCCCGTCGGGCGCCTTCGCCACCACACCGTCCAGCCCGGCCCCCTCAAAAGCGTCGAACCACTCCCGGGCCACGTCCAGGTCGGTGGTTATCGGGGTGAGGAAGATCGGCGCGTCACTGTGCGCCAGCGCGCGTTCGAGTGCGGCACGCCGCTGGTTGAAGGGGGTGCTGAGCAGCGCGGTATCGTCCAACGCCAGCAGGTCCCAGGCCACGAACGAGGCGGGCCAGGTGGCTGCGAGCATGCGCACCCGGCTGGCCGCCGGATGGATCCGTTCGGAGAGTTTGCCGAAGTCGAGCCGGGAGCCGTTGATCACGATGAGTTCCCCGTCGAGGACGCAGCGCGGCGGCAGATTCTCCAGGACGGCTGCCACGACTTCGGGAAAGTAGGCCGACAGGTCTCTGCCATTGCGTGAAATCAGCTGGACGTCGTCGTTGTCCCGGAAAACCAGGCAACGGAAGCCGTCCCACTTGGGCTCGTACCACAACCCTGCGGGGATGCTCGCCGCAGTTCGAGCGAGCATGGGCTCCACAGGGAGTTGGACGGGGAGGCTCACCGGTGGTCCGGCCGCGACGCGTCGTCGATCATTGGGCCATCTTGCCACCGGCGGCTCTCCGGA
This sequence comes from Propionibacteriaceae bacterium, assembly GCA_016717345.1. Lineage (GTDB taxonomy): Bacteria > Actinomycetota > Actinomycetes > Propionibacteriales > Propionibacteriaceae > Propionicimonas. The sequence continues at coordinate 160,740 of JADKFR010000003.1, read as the reverse complement.
AGGGCCACACTACTGGGATGGCACGCCAACACACCAAGCCGCTCAGTGACCACCTTCGGGTGCCCCAGGGGAGGTCTCGATGTCCGACTTCGATCCCGACGCTGCCCCCGGCTATCCCGGCGAAGGCAAGGAGGATGCCGACGAGTTGCGACTCGCGCTCGAACCGGAGCTCTCCGATCTGCAGGAGCGGCTCTACGCCAATGGCAGGACCGATCCCGAGAATGCGCCGAACCTGCTGGTCATCCTTCAGGGTATGGACACTTCCGGCAAAGGGGGCGTCATTCGGCACGCGATCGGGCTGGTCGATCCGCAGGGCGTCAAGCTGAAGGCGTTCAAGGCCCCCACGAAAGAGGAACGCTCCCACGACTACCTCTGGCGCATCCGCAACGCGCTGCCGGAGCGGGGAATGATCGGCATCTTCGACCGATCACAGTATGAAGATGTTCTGGTGGTACGCGTGGACTCCCTGGTTCCGGAGACCGAATGGAGCAAGCGTTACGACGAGATCAACGCCTTTGAGGCAGAACTGGCCGCAGCCGGCACCACGATTCTCAAGTGCATGCTCAATGTGTCGTTCGAGGAGCAGAAGAATCGCTTGGCCGAACGTCTGGACGACCCCAGCAAGTACTGGAAGTACAACCCGGGAGACCTGGACTCCCGCTCGAAATGGCCGGCATACATGGAGGCCTATGAGGCCGTTCTCCAGCGGTGCAGCACCGAGGTCGCGCCTTGGCACGTCATCCCGTCCAACCGAAAGTGGTACCGGGACTGGGCGGTGGCCGAGTTGTTGCGGGAGAAGCTGGCGGGGCTTCAGCTGCAGTGGCCCGAAGCTGAGTTCGACGTGGCAGCGGAGAAGGAGCGAGTCGCCCGCGCCTGAGTCGCCAGGCGGGTCAGGCGCTGACGATGCTCAGATGGGGCGTTGCCTCACCCGCCAGTTCAACCTCTTCCTCGAAACCGAAGTCGAGGAGGTCCATCGCCGCGAACGCGTAACGGGCCAGCACCAGATCGAGAACCTCGGGTGCGGCTCCGATCGGATCGCTGACGGACACGGCGCCGTACCGGTAGGCGAGGTCGGACTGGGCGTGGTAGGAATCGTCCGGGCCCAGGAAGAAAGACCCGACAGCGATGTGCCGACGGCCCTGGGACCTCAACCCCAAGATCGCCTGGGCGACGGAGGGGCCGGACTCGTCGGCCACAGCGGTGAGGCAGGGAAGCCGGTGGTGGGTCGACCACTGCCGGGCGCGTCGCGCGAGGAGGGCCCCGCCCCGAACGTCGCCCGAGTTCTCAGCGGCCAGCACGAGACCGTCCAGTTCCAGGCATCGCGCATGGCTGAGGGCATGACGCATCCGCTGGTCCAAGACGGTCAAGAGACTGATTTCGGGCCCGATGGGACGCGACCCGGTGAACCGGATGTCCGGGTGGTTCTGCTTGGACCGGCACAGGAGCCCTTCGACCTGAGGATCCGTGGCGATCGCGTTGGTCAGGTGCAGCGGCACGAAGACGATCTCGCGCACGCCCTGGCGCTCCAACTGGGCCACCACCTGGGCGCCGCTGGGGGAGCCCTGGTCGAGGAAGGCCACGTGAATCGACATCTCCGGACGCAGCGCCTGGAGGCCTTTGCGGAGCTCGTGCGCGACCTGGGCAACCTGCGGGTCGGTACTCCCGCGAGAGACCACCACGAGGGCTGGAGCGGTCATGAGCGTGCCTTCCTGAGTCTTGGAGGGGCGGCTCCGTTGCCGATCTTGCCTTCCTAGATTTGCGTCAACGAGTAAGCTCCGCAAATCGAACGATCAAATAATGAGATGAGTGCCCATATTTTGAGATTCTGGACTCGAAAGTGTTGAAATCTTCCGAATCCGAGGCAATTCACCACGCTTATCCCACCTGATGGACGTTACTGCGGTGTTACAGGCGTCCGGAACAGGGGTGGATCAGGGGCGACCAAGGATTGGCCGCGGTGGGCCTGACAATGGGGACTGGCCCCAGCGGTGGGCGATACTGGGTTCGAACCAGTGACCTCTTCGGTGTGAACGAAGCGCGCTACCACTGCGCCAATCGCCCGCGGAGGACAACGATAGCCGACTCCTCCCCGTCCGTCACATCGGGCAGAGCGTGATCATCGCTACTGCGCAGGGTCTGGTTTGCGGGGTGCATTGCTCCTAGGTATGGTTGCTCTCGCGCTTCCTTCCGGGCCCTGCCCGAAGGATTCTGCGGACGTGGCTCAGTTGGTAGAGCATCACCTTGCCAAGGTGAGGGTCGCGGGTTCGAATCCCGTCGTCCGCTCGGAGAAGGTCTCAAGCACCGACGACGAGACCGGCTCTTGCCGGTGGAGTGGCCGAGAGGCGAGGCAACGGACTGCAAATCCGTGTACACGGGTTCAAATCCCGTCTCCACCTCGGGCGGCTGGCGCAGCGGTAGCGCGCTTCCCTGACACGGAAGAGGTCACTGGTTCGATCCCAGTGTCGCCCACCAGGAGTAAAACCCCTCGCAAGAGGGGTTTTGCTTTGTCTCGGGGATGTTTGCGTGTGACTTTTCGCGCATCGGCTCGTCAGTTGGCTTTCACCAGTGCTCCCTCCACCCATGAGACGTATTCGGCGGCCCCCATTCCGTCCGCTGCCCGCGTACGGCACGCTGGTTTCAGCATTCACTGCAACAGCAGGAGGCGCGATGGCGGCGGGTTACAACCTCAACCAGACCGGCGACGTCGGCTACGGCGACGAGTTCACCATTGGTGCCGGTCGCGAGATCGATCTGGCGTGTGAGTGGGACTTCGATGAGCGCCACTGGCAACGGATGTCCCTCGTCCCGGTGAACCGGGGAAGCGTGACGATTGTCCGCGAGTGGTTTGAGCGGGAGGTGCATCAGGACAAGTGGGGCGTCCACGAGACCGTCATTCTCTGGACGCGCTTGCGCAACGACTCGGGCGAAGTCGTGACCGTGACTCCCACGGTCCTCGTGTCACCGTCACGCCATCGACGCTGAGAGAAAGGGTTTGGGCATGCAGTTGAGGGTTCTCTACACCAGTGATGGCCTCATCGTGTCGCTGGCGCGTCACCAGGAGGCGGTGGTCGGGGACTTTGGAAGACGCCCACCCCGGATCGCCGTGCAGCCCGGCGAGGGTCAGCACGTGGCCGTCGTGGATCTCGACGCCATGTGGGCCCCACGCTCCCTCGCTGAGATTCATCGGGCCTTCGAGGTCGCGGAGGGTGCTGACGGCTGCTCGCTTCGCGAGCGGGGAGGCAAAGCCTGAACTCGGGGTCGGGATGATCTCGCTGCCACCGGCTCAGGCCAACCGGGGCGTGGCGCGGACGGTGTCCTCAACCTGCATCGAAAGTGCCCCTGACTAGCTTGTTCTCTAGTCAGGGGCACTTTCCGGTTGGTAGCGGGGACAGGATTTGAACCTGTGACCTCTGGGTTATGAGCCCAGCGAGCTACCGAGCTGCTCCACCCCGCGTCGGCTCCTCCACTATAGGTGAACGCTTCAGCAACCCCAAATCAACGCAGCGCTGGCAGCTGTGGGGCTCGCCCGCAGGGCTCCGGGTCCACCACACCCGCCTAGGCTAGAATGCCTGCGCTTCCTCGCATAGCGGGGGTAACCGTGGGGAGGGCTGATGAACCACCTGAACACTCGCTCCGGCCGGCGATGGTTGCAGGGGAGGTGGCGGCTTGGGGCACTGCTCGGCACCCTCCTGGTTCTGACGGCGGCCTGCAGCCCCGCCGCGCCCGCTACGTCCCCGACGACGGGGGCGCACACGCTCGAGGTGGGGGCCACCCTGGAGCCACCGTCGATGGATCCGTTCCACAACGCTGCAGCGTCGATCCCGCAGGTGCTGCTCTACAACGTGTACGAGACCCTGGTGAAGGTTGACTCCGAGGGCGCCCTCAAACCGCTGCTCGCCCAGGCCTGGGAACTCAGCGAAGACCGCACGATCTACACATTCCACCTCAATCCCGCCGCGAAATTCGCCTCTGGCCAGGCCGTCGACTCAGCGGCGGTCAAGGCGAGCATCGACCGCATGAAGGCCGACAGCACCATCACCGAGACGCTGCGGGCCCAGCTCGCCGTGATCGACTCGGTGGAGGCACCGGAGCCCGCGAAGGTGGTCTTCACGCTGACCCGACCGTCTTTGATGTGGCTCTACGACATGTCCTCCACGTTGGGGATGGTCGTGGATCCGGCGTTCACCGGCGAGCTGGGGACGCTGACCGCAGGCTCCGGCCCCTACGCCCTGAAGACGCAGAACAAGGGACAGAGCGTCGTGCTCAGCAAGAACGCGAGCTACTGGGGAACGCCGGGACGGTTCGACGAAGTCACCTTCCGCTACTTCTCCGACCCGAATGCGATGAACGCGTCCATGCTTGCCGGAGATCTCGACGTCATCGCCAGCCTGCAGGCCCCCGACGCCCTGCCCCAGTTTGCCGATACCACTCGCTTCACCACGATTTCTGGCACCACCAACGGTGAGGTCGTGCTGGGGCTCAACCACGACAACAAGGCACTGGCCAAGAAGGCGGTCCGGCAGGCGCTCACCATGGCGATCGATCGCAAGGCGCTGATGGACACCGTCTGGAATGGGCAGGGCACCCTCATCGGGTCCATGGCCGTGCCGACCGATCCCTGGTACGAGGACCTCTCCGCCACCAACGCCTACGATCCGGTGAAGGCGAAGGAACTGCTGAAAGATGCCGGCTACGGGTCGGGGCTCACGCTGAAGTTGCGCGTGCCGGTCATTCCTTACGCCGTGAAGTCCGCGCAGTTCGTGGCGTCCCAGTTGCGCGACGTTGGCGTCACCGCCAAGATCGAGGAACTCGAGTTCAGCCGATGGATCCCGGAGGTGTTCACCAACGGCGACTACGACCTGACGATCGTGGGGCATGTCGAGGCACGGGATCTGGGTAAATTCGCAAATCCCAAGTACTACTGGCACTACGGCAATGCTGAGTTCGCCAAGCTCTACACGGCTGCCGATGAGGCCGGCGAGGAGTCAGCGATTCCCCTCATGAAACAGGCGGTTCGCTTCTTGGCCGATGACGCCGCGGCGATCTGGCTGTTCGCGTTGCCCAACCTCGTGATCACCTCGACCGACGTCACCGGGGTCTCGCTGAACGCGACAACGCTCAGCTTCGACCTGACCACCATCGCCAGCCGTTGACTCTGGCGTAGCGATGGCGCAACCGTGAGCACGGCGGGCTGGCGGCTGGCCCGCAGGGTCGGCATCTTCGCCGTCAGCCTGCTGGGCGCATCCATGTTGATCTTCGTGGTCACGGCCGCACTTCCCGGGGACGTGGCCCAAGTACTCCTCGGGATGGACGCCACCCCGGAGGCGGTCGCGCGGCTGCGGCATCAGCTGGGACTGGACCGTCCGCTCCCCGTGCAGTACCTGTCCTGGATCGGCGGCATCCTGACCGGCAATTTCGGTGTCTCCCACCTCAGCGGCGACCCGGTTCTCGCATTGATGCTGCCACGCCTAGCGGTGACCCTCTGGCTGGTCCTGTTCGGCGTGATCGGGTCGCTGGTGATCGCGCTGCCGGCCGGGCTGCTGGCAGCCCTCAAGAGACGGCATTGGCAGGGCTTCCTGGTCAATGCACTCGCCCAGGTGGGCATGGCGATTCCGGTGTTCTGGGGCGGGATCCTGCTGGTGCTGCTCTTCGCGGTGAAGCTGCGCTGGCTCCCGGCCAACGGCTATGTGCCGCTGAGCCAGGACCTCGGCAAGTGGGCGTCACACTTGGTGCTGCCGGCGGTGACACTCAGCGTCGTCCAAGGTGCAGTCCTCACCCGCTACGTGCGCTCGGCCTTCATCGAAGTCCTCAACGAGGACTACTACCGCACCGCCCGGGCGATCGGGTGGACGCCCACAGCTGCCCTGGTCCGACACGGGACCCGGAACGCAGCCATCTCGCTGGTGACGGTGCTCGGCCTGCAACTGTCGACCGTGCTGGTCGGAGCGATCGTGGTCGAGCAGGTCTTCACCCTGCCCGGCTTGGGGTCGCTGCTGCTGACCGCGGTGGCGCAGCGTGACCTCCTGGTGGTGCAGGGCACCGTGATGTTCCTCGTCCTTGCCGTTCTGGCGATCAACGCGCTGGTGGATTTCTCCTACCTCCTGATCGACCCCCGCCAACGTTCGGGTGGTGAGGAGACGTGAAGCGCTTCGGGTTGGTGACGGGTATCTGCCTGGTCGGTCTGGTGATCCTGGGCGCGGCCGTATCGCTGGTATGGACCCCCTTCGATCCCATCCGGGTCGTGCCGGGGCAGCGGCTGCAGCCGCCAGGCTGGCCGCACCTGCTGGGGACGGACGGCTTCGGCATCGACACCTTCAGCCGACTCCTGGTGGGGGCACGCATGTGCCTTGTCGTGGGGATCATCTCCGTCAGCCTTGCTGCGGTTGTCGGCGTGCCTTTGGGCATGCTCGCCGGGCAGGCCGGTGGGTGGGTCTCTGAGGCCGTGATGCGTCTAGCGGACGTGGTGTATGCCTTCCCCGCACTGCTCCTGGCCATCCTGCTGGCAGCGGGCTTCGGGGCCTCAACGGTGACGGCCATGGTCGCGATCGGTGTTGCCACGATGCCGGCCTTCGCGCGGGTGGCCCGCGCAGGGACGCTGCAGGTGATGGCCAGTGAGTTCGTGGTGGCCGCGCGGTCCTCCGGCACCAGCCCATGGGGCGTGGCGGGGCGCCATGTGCTGCCCAATATCGCTCCACTGATCGGCGTCCAGGCGTCGGTGGGTTTCGCGATGGCGATCCTGGCTGAGGCCGCCTTGAGCTACCTGGGCCTCGGCACCCCGCGTCCGACCCCGACCTGGGGCACCATGCTTCGCGATGCGCAGCAGTTCCTCTTCGTCGACCCGCTGCAGGCGCTGTGGCCCGGGCTGGCGATCGCCTTGGCGGTGCTGGGATTCAACCTGCTGGGGGACGGCCTTCGGGACTACCTTGACCCTCGGTTGCGGGAGGTGTCATGAGCCTGCTCGAAGTTGAGGGGCTGTGTGTCGACTTCGGCCGGCGACGGGTCCCGGCCGTCCGTGGAGTCTCCTTCTCCTTGTCCGAGGGGGAGCGGCTGGGGATTATCGGTGAGTCCGGCTCGGGGAAGACAGTGACGGCATTGGCGGTGATGGGCCTGTTGCCCGAGACCGCACGCGTGCGAGGGTCGATCCGGTGGCGCGGCGGGGAACTGCTCGGCCGAGCCGAAAAGGAATTGGCCACGCTGCGGGGCAACGCTGTGGGGATGGTGTTCCAGGAACCGATGACGGCACTGGACCCCACCATGAAGGTGGGACGACAGGTCGCCGAAGTGATGCTCCTGCACCGGGAGACAGCGGGTGCGGCGGCTCGACCCCAGGTCATCGCGATGCTGGGTGACGTTGGACTGACCGACCCTGAACGGATAGCCGACGCCTATCCCCACCAGTTGTCCGGGGGCCAGCGCCAGCGGGTGATCATCGCGATGGCGCTGGTCAACGGGCCCGATCTGGTGATCTGTGACGAGCCGACGACCGCCCTGGACGTGACGGTGCAGGCTACCGTTCTGGAATTGCTCGACCGGGTTCTCACAGCCGAGCGGGCCGCCTGCCTCTTCATCAGCCACGACCTCGCCGTCGTCTCCCAGGTCTGTTCCCAGGTGTTGGTGATGTTGGACGGCGAAGTGGTGGAAGCCGGTCCGACGTCGAAGTTGTTCACGTCCCCAACCCACCCCTACACCCGGGGGTTGGTGGCCACGGCCCGGCTTGACCTGGTGAATCCGGGAGAGCGATTGCCAACCGTGGAGGACTATTACGCCCTCGGAGCAGGCCAGTGAGCGAGATCTACCGGACCGTCGGGCTGAGCCGGACCTACCGCAACGGGTCACGATCGGTGGCGGCGCTGGTCGACGCGTCCGTGACCCTCCAGGCGGGCCAACGACTCGGGATCGTCGGAGAGTCGGGCTCGGGGAAGTCCACGTTGATCCGGCTCCTGGCCGGACTCGACCGTCCGACGGTGGGCGAGGTGTGGTTCGCCGGCACCCAGATCGACCAACTTCCGGAACGGAAGCTGGGGTTCCTGCGCGCGTCGGTCCAGATGGTCTTCCAGGATCCCCGGTCCTCACTCAACCCGCGGATGAAGGTCGGGGACATCATCACCGAGCCGCTCCGATCACGATTGGTTCGCCGTCAACTGGACGGCCGCATCGACCATCGGTCGCGATTGGCCGAAGTCATGGCCGATGTCGACCTCCCCCTGGACTACGCCGACCGTTATCCGCACGAGTTCTCCGGTGGACAACGGCAGCGAATCGCGATTGCGCGCGCCTTGGCCCCCAAACCGGACGTCCTGATCGCGGACGAGCCGGTGTCGGCGCTGGACGTGTCGGTGCGAGCGCACGTGATGAACCTGCTGAACGACCTGGTGGCCAGCCACGGTCTCACCCTGGTGGTGGTGGGCCACGATCTGATGGTCGTGCGTCACTTGTGCGACTCGTTGCTCGTCATGCAGTCGGGGCGGATCGTGGAGTCAGGCTCTGCCGACCAGGTGTTCCATCAGCCCCAGACGGCGTACACGCGCTCCTTACTGGCCGCGATTCCCAGAATCCGCACGGGCCCCGACGCGCCGGAGCCTCAGTCCTCGGAGTAGGCGAGTCGGCGGACCACTTCGTCGTGCAGCACGCCGTTCGTCGCGATGGCCCCCGGGCCGTGCGGGCCGGCAACACCGTCGAGGTTGGTGAACCGACCACCGGCCTCCTGCACCACCACCGACACTGCTGCCATGTCATGGAGAGCGAGTTCGGGTTCGCAGGCCAAGTCCACCGCGCCTTCGGCCAGCAGCATGTAGCTCCAGAAGTCACCGTAGGCTCGGGTCCGCCAGCAGTCGCGCATCAGATCCACGAACTGCTGACCCCGTCCTGACTCCACCCACCCGCCGATGGAGGCGTAGGACAGCGAAGCGTCCTCGATTGAGGACACCGCCGAGACCTTGCAGGGACTTGCCTGGAGCAGGCTGCGTCCGGTGAAGGCGCCCGTCCCCCGACTTGCCCACCAGCGGCGCCCCAGGGCCGGGGCCGACACCACCCCTGCCACGACCTCATGGCCCACCATCAGCCCGATCAGTGTCGCCCACACCGGCACCCCGCGCAGGAAGTTCGCCGTCCCGTCGATGGGGTCGATCACCCACCGCCGCGGGCCCCAGCCGGAATCCTCGCGCTCCTCGCCGTGGACTGCGTCACGCGGACGGGTACGTCCGAGCATGCTGCGGATGGCGTCCTCGACGGCGGTGTCGGCGTCGGTCACCGGCGTCCGATCGGGCTTGGCGGTGATCACGAGGTCGCGGGCCTTGAAGCGGTTCATGGTGATCCCGTCGGCCGCGTCAGCAAGCACGTGGGCTAGGCGCAGGTCGTCCAGTAGGGATTGGTCAGCCATGGCTCCCAACCTAGTGGGTGGGGGTCATCCAGGCCCCTTCGATACGCCGGAACGACTCCACCCGCTCGCGCGTCAGTCGTCCGCCCTCGACAGCCGCATCGAGGGCGCACTCGCTGGCACCGCTGTCGTGTTGGCAGCCGCGGGGACAGTCCGCCACCACCTCGGCGAGGTCGGTGAAAGCCTCGATGATGGATGCCGGCGTGACGTGACTCAGGCCGAACGACCTCAACCCGGGGGTGTCGATCACCCAGCCGCCGGAGGAGGGCAACTCCAGGGCGATGGCGCTGGTGGACGTGTGCCGGCCGCGGCCGGTGACTTCATTCACCTCGCCGGTCGCCCGCTCGACACCGGGGATCAGCAGGTTGACCAGCGTCGACTTGCCCACGCCGGAGTGTCCGACCAGCACGCTGCGGTGGCCACGCAGGGCCGCGCGAAGGCTGTCGAGGTCCGCACCGGGCTCCATGACGATGATCCGCAATCCGAGGGGGGCGTAGATTCCCACCAGATCGTCCGGCACCTCGAGATCCGCCTTGGTGAAGACCAGCAGCGGCTCCAAGCCGGCGTCGTAGGCGGCCACCAGGATTCGGTCGATCATTCCAGGACGGGGCGGGGGATCGGCGAGCGCTGCCACCACCACCAGTTGATCGGCGTTCGCCACGATCGGACGTTCGTGGGGGTCATCGTCGTCGGCGGTGCGGCGCAGGACGGTCTCCCTGGCGGTGACCTCCACGATCCGGGCCAACGTCCCTTCGGCGCCGGTGGTGTCGCCCACCAGTCGCACCCGATCCCCGACGATCACCCCGGTCCTGCCGAGGTTGCGAGCCTTGGTGGCCGAGACCTGGACGCCCGTGGATTCCAGCAGGCAGCGGTAACGACCACGGTCAACCGTGATGACCCGGCCGTCGACGGCGTCGTGGTAACTGGGCCGGTCCTTGGTGCGCGGACGGGTGCGTCGCGCGGGCCTGCCATAGCCGGCATCCGGGTCGTCGGTGATCCGCTCCCGCCGGCGGGAGGTCATCGGGCGCCCTGCACGAGCGAGAGCCACAGGCCGGGGAAGTCCGGCAGCGTCTTGGTGGTGCAGGTGACGTCGTCCAGCACCACGCCCGGGGTGACCAGACCGATCAGCGCCCCCGCGTGAGCGAGGCGGTGGTCGGCGTAGGTGCGGAAGACGCCACCGTGGCGGGTTCGCGGGCGAATCTCCAGGCCGTCGGGAAGCGGTTTCACCACGGCCCCGAGGCCGCTGAGTTCGGCTGCCAAGGCTGCAATCCGGTCGGTTTCGTGGCCGCGGATATGGCCGACACCACGGATCGCCGAGGGTGAATCCGCCATGACGGCCAGGGCAGCCGCGACCGGGGTGAACTCGCTGGTCGCCGCCAGGTCGAGATCGACTCCGCTGATTCGATCGGGACCGGTCACCGTGAGCAGTCGCCCGGTCGGGCCCACGCTGTAGGCCAGGTTCGCCCCGAAAGCTGCCAGGATGCCTGCCAGGCCGTCGGCCGGCTGCAGGGAGTCCTCGGGCCACGCGGTGGTCAGACGGCCGCCGGTGGCCACGGCAGCGGCGAGCATCGTGGCGGCGTTGGTGAGGTCCGGCTCGACGAGATCGGTCACGGAGGCGATCGGCCCTGGGCTCACCACCCAGGTCCCCGGTCGGGGCGCTGTCAGCCCTACGCCCCGCGCCTGCAGCATGCGGGCAGTCATGGTGATGTGCGGCAGCGAGGGCATCCGGGGACCGCTGTGCACCACGGTCAGTCCCTCGGGGAAACGGGGACCTGCCAGGAGCAACGCGGAGACGAACTGGCTCGAACCGGAAGCGTCCAACTCGACCGTGCCCCCCCGCACCGAGGGGCCGCCACGCACGGTGAAAGGCAGGTGGTAGGGCGTGCTGACGGTGGCGCCCAGGGCTGCCAGAGCGCCTAGGAGGGGGGCGACCGGGCGGGCTGCCGCCTCAGCGTCCCCCACGAACCGGGTGGGCTGATCAACCAGCGCGGCGATCGGAGGCAGGAAGCGCAGGACCGTCCCGGCCAGGCCGCACTCGATGCGTCCCCCGGCAGACAAGGTGGACGGGGGAGTGACCACCACCCGATCACTGTCCAGATCGTCGAAGCGGACGCCGAATCGCTCCAGCGCCTGCCGCATCAAGGACGTGTCGCGCGCCGACAGGGCCCCGATCACCTCGCCCGGAGCGTCGGCCAGGGCGGCCAGAACGAAGCTCCGCGCCGTCGTTGACTTGGAACCGGGGACGGCCACGTGCCCGGTGACGGGTGAGGTCGCCAAAGGCGCCTCCCATCCGATCAAGAAATCACGCTCTCGAGCCCCTTGCGCGCCGCGGCTCCCGTCCGCTTCAGCGAACCCCGGGCCTGGCGTGCGGCCAGCTTCGCTTCGCGCTGAAGCCGTACCTTGGTGCGAGCCGCCTCCCTGGTGAGCGCCTGCTTCTGCAGGCGGGCCCGCCACGCCAGGTTCGGCTTGCCCTCAGTGTCCTGCGCGGCCAAGAGGACGCCCCCGAGCAGGGCCACATTCTTGGTGAGCAGGGCTTGGGACGTGGCTCGTTCGGTGCTGCCGACCTTCAACGGGTTGGACGCCATGACATAGGGCACCATGGTGGCGGCCAGCACTCCGGCCCCGACCCGACGCCCCAACCCGGTCGCCAGGCTCAGTCCGCCCAGGATCTGGGCTGCTCCGGTGCACCGCACCAAGGTGGTGGTGTCCTGCGGCAGGTAGACCGCTGCCTGCTTGGGCAGAACTGAGTGGGCCAAGGGCAGGATCCTCGCGGCGATCGGCTCGGCGGCATCCACCTGCGTCTCCGGCTGGCGCAGGGCCTTCACGCCGTTCACGACGAAGTAGCTCGCGAGCATGGACCGGGCGACGAACCGCAGAAGAGTCATGGCTCTATTCCTAGCGCGCCCGCGTCCAACTGCCAAGCGCTGCGGCGGGTTTATCGTGGCAGCATGTGCGGTCGCTATGCCTCGTCGGCGAGCCAGGAGCTCCTCACGGAGATCTTCGAGATCGACGACGTGGCGGGACCGCTTCCACCGGCCTCGTTCAACGTCGCTCCGACTGATGAAGTGACCGCGGTGGTGGAGCGGATGGTCGACGGGAACCGACGTCGCCGGTTGGTGCCGCTGCGGTGGGGCCTCGTGCCGTCCTGGTCGAGCGATCCCTCCCGGGCAGCCAGCCTGATCAACGCCAGGCTGGAGACCGTGGCAGAGAAGCCGGCCTTTCGCCGCGCCTTCGCCGTCCGTCGCTGCCTGGTCCCGGCTGACGGCTACTTCGAGTGGTACCTCACAGACCGGCTCGATTCGAGGGGCCGCCGGGTCAAGCAGCCGTACTTCATCCGTCCCGCCGATGGCACGATGCTGGCAATGGCGGGGTTGTACGAGTTCTGGAAAGACCCCGACGGTTTCTGGTTGAGCACCTGCACGGTGATCACCACCCCGGCCACCGATGCGGTCGGGCACCTCCACGACCGCATGCCGGTCACGGTGGGCGTGCCGCAGTGGGCTGCTTGGCTGGATCCGAGTTACACCGGAGACCCGCACACCCTGCTCACCGTCGACGCCACCCGCCTGACGGCCTACCCGGTCAGCACGGCAGTCAACAAGGTGGCCAACAACTCACCCGACCTGGTCCTGCCGCTGCCCGAGCCGGTGGGGGAATAGCGGGAGGCCTCCGACGGGTTGAGTGGTGCGTGATGGCAACCCTGCAACCGATCGCTCCCCCGGCCCGGGGCGGGGGCCGGACCGACGTGGCGGGACAGGGGCTCAGCGAACGGTTAGGCTCGACGGTGATGACCATTCCGACCCTTCCTGACCAGACCCTGTCCGACCCACGTTCGGTCGAGACGGACGAGGAGCGGACTGCCCGGTTCGAGGCGGACGCCCTGGGATACCTCGACCAGTTGTACGGCGCTGCCCTCCGGATGACCAGAAATCCTGCCGACGCCGAGGACCTGGTGCAGGAGACCTTCGTGAAGGCCTACGCCTCCTTCCACCAGTTCACTCCAGGGACGAACTTGAAGGCCTGGCTGTATCGCATTCTGACCAACACCTTCATCAACATCTATCGGAAGAAGCAGCGCCAACCTCAGCTTTCCGCCGGTGAGGGCATCGAGGACTGGCAATTGGCGCGCGCCGAAGCCCACACGGCCGACGGCTTGCGTTCGGCCGAGATGGACGCGCTGGACCGTATGCCCGACTCCGCGGTCACCGAGGCGATGAACACCTTTGGCCCCCGACTTCCGCCTCGCCGTCTACCTTGCTGATGTGGAGGGGTTCTCGTACAAGGAGATCGCCGAGATCATGGGCACCCCCATCGGAACCGTCATGTCGAGGTTGAACCGGGGACGGAATCAACTCCGCAAACTGCTGGCCGACTATGCGCGCGAACACGGGCTCATCCCCGGAGATCGCGATGAGTGACGTGAACAACCCCGGCTCCGATGAGTGTTCGCGGATGGTTGATCGCCTCTACGAGTTCCACGATCACGCGCTCAGCGCTGAAGAGGCCGACGAGATCCGCGCGCACCTGCTGGCCTGCGAGCCGTGCTTGGACCGCTATCAGGTGGAAGACGTGATGCGGATGGTGATTCGTCGCTGCTGCACGGGGGAACGCGCCCCCGACGCCCTGCGCCTCCGGGTGCAGGCCAGCTTCACCCGAACGGTGATTGTCACCACCGACTTGTGAGAAAACAGAACCCCCGCTCAGCTGAGCGGGGGTTCGAGGTTCCTCAGGCGTTCGGGCGCTTACCGTGGTTGGCGCTGTTCTTCCTGCGGGAACGGCGCTTGCGGCCACCCTTACCCATGTGTCTCTCCTCCATCGGTCCCAACCGCGCTCAAAGGCGCGAGACCTCATTCTGCCACCCGGCTCGGATGAGGCTCAACTCGAAGGGGAGCACCCTAGGGTGGACCCCATGTTGACCCTGGAACAGGTGATGGACGACCACACCGCCCTCACGCTCGAGGAGAAGGCGTGGCTGGTCCATCTCGTGGAGGAGTGGTCTCTCCTGGCGGACCTCTCGTTCGCCGACCTGATCCTGTGGGTGCCGGATCACGACGACTCCATCTTCTGGGCCGCTGCCCAGATCCGGCCCACGACGGGGCCGACCTCGTTGGACGACGATGTGGTGGGTGAGGAGATCGCCTACGACCCGGAGCACCTGGTCACCGAGGCCTACCTGTCGACGGAGATCTGCCACTCCAGCAGCAACAGCCTGCAGGCAGGGATTCCGGTTGATGTGGTGGCCATCCCGATCCTGACGAACCAGCGGTGCATCGGCGTCGTGGAGATGCACACCAATCAGATGGGCGTGCGGGCGCCCGGAGCCTTGGAGGATTCCTACCTGGAGGCTGCCAGCCTGCTTGCCGGTATGGTCCGTCGGCGGCAGTTCCCCATCGAGGGGGACAAGCCCGTCCCGTGGGTCTCGCCACGGGTCGGGGACGGTACCATCCGGGTCGACATCGCGGGGGTGGTCACCTTCGCGAGTCCCAACGCGTTGAGCGCCTTCCGGCGGATGGGCCTCACCGGGGATCTCGAAGGAGAAGTCTTCGCGACGGTGACCAAGTCGCTGCTGGGACACCAACGCCAGCCGGTGGAACGGCCCGTCACCTCCTCCCTGACCGGGGCCGGCCCGAGGGAGGTGGAACTCGAGGGGGCCTCAGCCACCGTCCGGATCAGGGTGCTGCCACTGCAGGACGAAAGTGCCCCGCGAGGGTTGTTGGTGATGTGCCGGGACACCACTGAGCTGCGCTCGCGCGAGCGCCAGCTCGTCACCAAGGACGCCACCATCCGCGAGATCCATCACCGGGTGAAGAACAACCTTCAGACGGTGGCCGCGCTCCTGCGGCTGCAGGCGCGGCGGATGTCATCGGAGGATGCGAAGAGCGCGCTGGAGGACGCCATGAAGCGCGTGGCTGCCATCGCTGTGGTGCACGAGATCCTGTCTCAGGCGTTCGATTCCACCGTGCACTTCGACGATGTGGCCGACCGCTTGCTGCGGATGGTCGGCGATGTGGCCACCACCGGGGGCAAGGTTCGAATGGTCCGCGAGGGCACCTTTGGCTATGTACCGGCGGACGTCGCGACCAGCCTGTCGCTGGTGCTGACCGAGTTGTGCCAGAACGCCGTGGAACACGGGTTCGGTCGCGCTTCGGGCGTTGTGTGGGTCAGACCCCGCCAGGAGGCGGGTGAGTTGACGGTCGAGGTCGTAAATGCCGGCGAGCCGCTGCCTGCCGACTTCTCCCTGGAGAACTCCACGAGCCTCGGACTCTCCATCGTTCGGACCCTGGTCGCCGACCTCGGGGGCAGTTTCGAACTGCTGGCCGGGGAGGACGACCTCGGTACGGTGGCGCGGGTCCGGGTCCCGCTGATCTGACGCCCGCTCTAGTTGGTCCTGACCCTCATCCTGGCGGCCCGACGCTTCATCGCGCGGCGTTCGTCCTCGCTGAGTCCACCCCAGACCCCATGGTCCTGGCCGGCGTCCAACGCCCACTGGAGGCAGGCCTCCCTGACCTCGCAGCGTCGGCACACCTTCTTTGCCTCCGCGATCTGCATGAGGGCGGGTCCGGTGTTGCCGACGGGGAAGAACAGCTCCGGGTCCTCAGTCAGGCAGGCGGCTCGATGGCGCCAGTCCATGAAGTACAACTCCTTAAATGGATTCACAGCGTCGACGCGACTTTGCCACGCCGACGCAGAATTACGGGGCGCAAGCAAGCCTGCGCCCCGGTCAAGAGTGGACCAAGCTGGGCGATGACACAAGGGGACGCGTCCAATATTGGTCAGGTGCGCACCCGCGCCACCCGGTGACGGCCAGTTGTCACCGACTACGCTGCCCTCGTGGAGAGCACTGCACCGGGCACCCGGCGACCGCTCGGCGTCGTGGCTGCGAGCCTTGGCGCCGTCGTGGTCGCACTGGTGCTGATCTCCATCGGCGTGGTCTCCACCACGGCCGGGCACGGTGCTTTCAGCGGGGCGGTGGGGATCTTCCTGGTCCTCTACGGACTTTTCATCATCGTGGCGGGATGGGCACTGTGGCGAGGGAGTCTGCTGGCCAGAGGCCCGGTGCTCGCGACCGGCGTGCTGAACCTCATCGTGGCGGTCTCCCTGGCCGGCTCGGCCATCCAATCGTGGCTGCTGGCTGGGGTGGCCGCCGTGACCGTGGTCGCTTCAGCGCTCCCGGCAACCACCGCCTGGCTCCGCTGGCGGCCTGAGCGGACCAGAGTCAGGCCAAGCGGCGAGCCCCCGGCGACGGGCGTCCCAGGAAGCTGACGGGCGCGTCGAATCCGGCCTCGGAGAAGGCCGCCTCCACTGCGCTCGAGATGTCAACGACGTCGCCGGCGTGTACCAACGCCAGGACACAGCCGCCAAAGCCGCCGCCGGTCATGCGGGCCCCCAACGCGCCGTGCGCCAATGCGACCTCGACAGCCAGATCGACCGTGGGTGCGGTGATCTCGTAGTCGTCGCGCATGGAGGCGTGGGAACGTGTCATCAAGTCACCCAACCGAGGGAAGTCGTCAGAACTCAGGGCCTCCACGGCGGCCAGGACGCGCTGATTCTCCGTGACGACGTGCCGAACCCGCTGTCCTTCCAGTTCGGGCAACGCCGCCAGGGCCGCGTCCAGGTCGTCGACGTCCCGCAGGGCGTCGATGCCGAGCAGTCGGCAGGCCTCAGTGCAGGCGGCCCGGCGTGCCGCGTACTCCCCATCGACATGGCTGTGCCGCGTCCTGGTGTCGACGACGAGAATCTCGAGCCCTGCCTCACTGACCTGCAGCGGAACCTGCTCAGTGGCGAGGCTGCGGCAGTCCATGAACAGCGCATGGTCGGCGGTGCACAGGGTTGAAGCGGCCTGGTCCATCAGCCCGGTGGGGGCCCCCACGTAGGCGTTCTCGGCTACCTGCGCGAGCCTGGCGCGGCTCATCGGATCGAGGTCGATGGCGTACAGGTCGCACAACGCCGCGATCGTGACGCACTCGATGGCCGCCGATGAAGACAGGCCGGCTCCGATCGGGACGTCGGAGGACAGCACCAGGTCGGCCCCGCCCACCTCGTGACCGGCCTCGCGGAGTGCCCACACCACACCGGCGAGGTAGGCGTGCCAACCGGATTCCCCCGGGACAAGGTCGTCCACCCCCGCCTCCACGGAGTCGTCCAGATCGAGCGACACGAAGCGCCACCGATGGTCGGGCCGCGGTGAGGCGGCCAGGTAGGCCGCCTGCGGGATGGCGAACGGGAGCACGAAACCACCGTTGTAGTCGGTGTGCTCGCCGATCAGGTTGATCCGTCCCGGTGCCGCCCACACGCCGGCGGGCGCGACCCCAGTCAGGGCTGTGAAGTGGTCAACAACTGCCTGCTGCATCTCATTCGTCCTCATCGTCCAGGCGGGCAAGCCAGGTGGCGAGCCGCTCCACGGCTACTTCGTGCTCAGGGTTGAGGTCAACGAAGGTACGCAACTGTTCGGCCAGCCAGGCCAGGCTGACCTCCTCCTCGCCGCGGCGCTGCTGCAGTTCCTCAATGCCACGATCGGTGAAGTACATCTCAGCCCGCCAAGGCTCGTGCGAGCAGGTCCGCCTCCTGGGCGGCGTGCACTTTGGCCGCCCCGACGGACGGAGCGGACGCCGCCGGGCGCGTGATGCCCTTGAGTGTCAATTCATAGCCTGGGAGGAAGTTTGCGATCGCCGGGGGCAGGTTGATCTGCAGGAACCACCAAGCGCCCTGGTTCTCGGGCTCGTCCTGCACATAGCGAACGTCGCTGACGTGAGGGTAGCGCGCCAGCTCCGTCGCGAGTTCCCTGGCCGGGAGGGGGTAGAGGCGTTCGAGCGGCAGGATTGCGACCTTGCCATCCAGGCCGGCTTCGGCTCGGGCGGCAACCAGTTCCCACCGCACCTTGCCCGAACACAAGACGATGCGTTCGACGGCGGACGCGTCGGTGATGGTGGGATCGCCCATCGCCGGCTGCCACCGTCCGTGGGTGAACTCCGAGACCGCCGAGACGGCCATCTTGTGGCGCAGCATCGACTTGGGCGTGGCGATCACGACCGGCCGGTGCCAGTTGACGTACGCGTGGGTGCGCAGCAGATGGAAATAGCTGGCAGGCGTGGACGGCTGGCAGACGGCCAGCGCCCCTTCGGAGCACAGGTTCAGCCAGCGTTCCAGGCGCGCCGAGGAGTGGTCAGGTCCCTGACCCTCGAAGCCGTGGGGCAGCAGGAGGACGACGCCGGACTTCTGGGTCCATTTGGCATTCGCGGAGGAGATGAACTCGTCAGCGATCGTCTGGGCTCCGTTGGCGAAGTCGCCGAACTGGGCTTCCCAGCAGACCAGGGCATCGGGCGCTGCGACCGAGTAGCCGTACTCGAACCCCATGGCGGCGTACTCGCTCAGGAGTGAGTCGAAGACGTAGAACTGCCCCTGATCGTCGGAGAGATGTTTCAGCGGCACGAACGATTCGTTGGTGACCCGGTCGATGACGGCGGCAAATCGCTGGGAGAACGTGCCACGACGACTGTCCTGGCCAACGAGGCGAACGGGCCTTCCCTCCATCAACAACGAACCGAAGGCGAGCAGCTCGGCCGTGGCCCAGTCGATCGGTCCGTTGCGGATCGAGTCCGCACGTCGCTGGAGTTGGGGCATGACCTTGGGATGCACGCTGAAACCCGCGGGGAAGGTCAGATGTGCCTGCGCGACCGTCTCCATGGTGTCGGACGTGATCGCTGTGCCGATGTCCTTGCCGAGTTTCGGAGGGTAGTAGGGAACCTTCCGGTAGCTCGCGTCCTCGGCGGAGTCGGCTTCCCGAACCTCGCGGAAGACAGCCTCAAGGCGTTGGCGGAAGTGCGCTATCACCTGGTCCGCGTCGTCGGTTGAGATGTCGCCACGGCCGATCAGTGCCTCGGTGTACAGCTTGCGAACGCTTCGCTTCTGCTCGATGAGGTCGTACATCAGGGGTTGGGTGAAGCTGGGGTCGTCGCCTTCGTTGTGGCCGCGGCGGCGGTAGCAGACCAGGTCGATGACGACGTCCTTGTTGAAGGCCTGCCGGAAGTCGAAGGCGATCTGGGCAACCCTGGCGACCGCTTCCGGATCGTCGCCGTTGACGTGGAAGATGGGGGCGCCCACGGTCTTGGCGACGTCGGTGCAGTAGACGGACGAGCGGGACTCGGCGGGCGCCGTGGTGAATCCCACCTGGTTGTTGACGACCAGGTGAAGGGAGCCTCCGGTCTTGAAGGCGCGCAACTGGCTCATCTGCAAGGTCTCGTAAACCACGCCCTGTCCGGCGAAGGCCGCGTCCCCGTGCAGCAGGATCGGCAGGATCGGGTAGATCCCTTTGCGTCCGGCCTGATCGAGTTTCGCCCGGGCGATGCCTTCCACGACCGGGTTGACGGCCTCCAGGTGGCTGGGGTTGGCGGCCACCGAGGTGCGGATGGTCTTGCCGGTCATCGCGGTGAACTGGCCTTCGGAGCCCAGGTGGTACTTGACGTCGCCGGTGCCCTGGGTGAGCCGTGGATCGTAGCTGCCGTCGAACTCCCGGAAGATCTGGGCGTAGGACTTCCCGATCACGTTCGCGAGGACGTTCAACCGTCCGCGGTGCGGCATGCCGATGATGGCCTCGTCGAGGCCCGCGTTCGCTGCCTGCTCACAGATCTCGTCCAGGCAGACGATGGTGGATTCGCCGCCCTCCAACGAGAATCGTTTCTGGCCGACGAACTTGGTCTGCAGGAAGGTTTCGAAGATCTCGGCTTCGTTGAGCTTGTCCAGAATCCGCAGGTGTTCCTCACGTGGCCAGGGGACGAAGGGGCGTTCGAACCGCTCCTGGATCCATGTGCGCTGCTCGTTGTCGGCGATGTGCATGTACTCGACGCCCACGGTGCGGCAATAGGATCCGCGCAGCATGGCGAGGATCTCCCGCATCGTCGCGGTGGTGCCCTCGTGGCCCCCGAAACTTCCCACCGGGAAGCTTCGGTCGAGGTCCCACAACGTTAGGCCATGGTGTTCGATGGCGAGCTCCGGGTGGGAGCGCTGCCGGTACTCCAACGGGTCGATGTCGGCCATGTAATGGCCGAGGGTGCGGTAGGCGTTGATCAACGAGTAGATCCGGGCGCTGCGGGGGATCGCGCCCAGCGCCTCGTCGCTGATGTCCGAGGCCCAGCGGATCGGCGTGTAGGGGACCCGGAGCGCTGCGAAGATCTGATCGTAGAAGTGATGCTTGCCGATCAGCAGTTCGTGCATTCGCTTGAGGAACTCGCCGGACTGGGCGCCCTGAATGACCCGGTGATCGTAGGTCGAGGTGAGGGTCGTGACCTTGGAGACCCCGAGCTGGTTGATCCGGGACTGGCTGGCGCCCTGGAACTCCGGGGGGTATTCGATGGAGCCGACTCCCAGGATCATGCCTTGCCCCGACATCAGGCGCGGCACTGAATGGTTGGTGCCGATACCCCCGGGGTTGGTCAGGGTGGCGGTGGTGTTGGCGAAATCCGCGACGGTGAGTTCGTTCTTGCGAGCCTTGGCCACGACCTGTTCGTAGGCGGCCCAGAACTGGGCGAAGTCGAGAATGCCGCAGTCCTTGATGCTGGGGACGAGCAACTGTCGGCTGCCGTCAGGCTTGGGCAGGTCGATGGCAAGGCCGAGATTGATGACGCCGGGGGTCACCAGGGTGGGCTTGCCCTCGACGACCTCGTAATGATTGTTCATCTCAGGCAGCGCCTTGAGCGCCTGCACCATCGCGAACCCGATGAGGTGGGTGAAGGAGACCTTGCCGCCCGTGGAACGCGCGAGGTGGTCGTTGACCATCTGGCGCTGGTCGATGACGAGTTTCATCGGGATCTGCCGCACCGAGGTGGCCGTCGGGACACTCAGCGAGGCGTCCATGTTCGCCGCGGTCCGCATGGGTGCTCCGCGCAGGGTGGTCAGGGTCGGCTCGGCCGCCGTCCGGGCCTGCGGGACCTGGATGCGCGGCAGATCGGCTGAGATCCCGCTCCCCGAACCGGGCCCCTGGGGGCCTGACACCCGGGTGGTCGATGGTTCGACCCTTCCCACCGGAGTGCCTCCCGGCGTGGCGGGCGCGGGCGCGGGCGTTTCGGTGACGACCACCGGAGGGACGGCTGCCGCGGGCGCCGGGGGGGCCTCGGCGGGTTGCTCGGCGGGTGGCTCAGGCGCTGCCGGCACCGCGAGCGCCGGCGTGGTGGTGACATGGGGTAGCCCCGCAAAGTACTCGGCCCAGGACGCGTCCACTGATCCAGGATCGTTCAGGTACTGCTGGTGGAGTTCTTCGATGAGCCAGTCATTGGCTCCGAAGTCAGTCGAGGATTCGCCTGATCTCACGTCCTGGGGCGTCGGAGCCACAATCGTCTTCTTCCTTGTGCAGGCTGCTTGGTCGGCCCCTCGCATGCTACTCACCTGGCGTCGCCTTTGAACGTTCCAGCGGGGATGTGTCCGAATCCCTGCGCTTTCCACACGGCGAGGTGCGGTTCTTGGGCGGGCTCTTGGTGACTCACGCTGCTGCGGGTCAAGCCTGACCGGTGCAGCGTGGTGCCTGGGCGCCCCCGGCGCGATTCGAACGCGCGCTCCCGCCTCCGGAGGGCGGTGCTCTATCCCCTGAGCTACGGGGGCCCAGCCAGGGCAACGCCCTGAGCCTCGGCAACTGTAGCAAAGTCCGAGTGATCAGTCGCCACGGCGTGCCGCGTCCAGCCAGGGGGTCGCGCTGGTGGGCGTGACCATCACCGGATCCGGATGGCTGCCGGAGGGCAACCTCTGGCACAGTACCGGCATGACCCACATGCACGTCGCGGGCTCGATCCATGCCGACGCCACGTACCCGGCGCCGGTGTGGCTGACCCGCCCTGACGACGTCAACGCGCTCAGTCCCACCTTGTGGAGTTCTGGCGTCACCCGTGAGGCCGACGGTGTCCTCTCGGTCGCCGGCCTGCGTGTCACCGACCTGGCGGAGCAGGTCGGCACCCCTGCCTACGTCGTCGACGAGCTGGATCTCCGGGAGCGTGCCCGCGCCTGGCGGGAGGCGTTCCGAGGTTGGACGGTGTACTACGCGGGCAAGTCGTTCCTCTCCACGACCGTCGCACGCTGGATCGCAGAGGAGGGCCTGCACCTCGACGTCTGTTCCCTGGGCGAACTCACCGTCGCGCTGCGCGCCGGACTCGACCCGGGCACGATCGCCATGCACGGCAACAACAAGAGCGTTCCAGAGTTGCGCCTCGGCCTCACCCGCGGGATCGGCCGCATCGTCGTCGACTCCGATGACGAGATCACGAGGCTTGAATGGCTGTGCGACGAACTCGACATCACTGCCCAGGTCATGATCAGGGTGACCACCGGGGTGGAGGCGCACACCCATGAGTACATCGCCACGGCTCATGAAGACCAGAAGTTCGGCTTCTCGATCCTCAGCGGGCAGGCCATGGGATCGATGCTGCGTTGTTACCGCAGCCCGCGACTGAACCTGGTCGGGATCCACTCCCATATCGGGTCGCAGATCTTCGACACCGATGGCTTCGAGGTCGCCGCAAAACGTACCCTCCGCCTGCTGGCCCAGTTCGCCCAGGAGACCGGAGTGGAATTGCCGGAACTGGATCTGGGCGGGGGCTTCGGGATCGCCTACACCAAGGAGGACGACCCCGCCTCGCCCGACGACTTGGCGACGGGCCTGCGTTCGATCATTGCGCAGGAGTGCCGCGCTACCGGCCTGACTGAGCCGGCGATCTCCATCGAGCCCGGCCGCGCCATCGTGGGCCCGGCCGGAATGGCGTTGTACCGGGTCGGAACGGTGAAGTCCGTCCAACTCGGAGGCGGGACGTCGCGACGCTACATCTCGGTGGACGGCGGCATGAGCGACAACATCCGCCCCGCCCTCTACGCCGCGGAGTATTCCGCAGCTCTTGCTTCGCGGGCCTCCACAGCCGAACCGGTGGTCTCGCGGGTCGTGGGAGTTCACTGCGAGGGCGGCGACATCCTGGTGAGGGACGAGTTCCTGCCGGGGGATATCCGACCCGGCGACCTCCTGGCCGTTCCAGCCTCGGGCGCGTACAGCCGATCGATGGCGAGCAACTACAATCACACTCCGCGGCCCCCGGTCGTCTCGGTACGGGACGCCCGGATCACCACCTTGATCCGCCGCGAAACCCTGGAAGACCTGCTGGCCCTCGACGCCGGCGCCGGCGAATGAAGGATGCAGCCATGACCACATCGGTTCCGCTCAAGGTCGCGCTGCTCGGCTGCGGCGTGGTGGGTTCCCAGGTGGCGAGGTTGTTGATCACCCACGAGGAGGATTTCCGCGCCCGGATCGGACGTCCGCTCGAACTGGTCGGAATCGCTGTCCGGGACGCCACGAAGCCGCGCCCTGGAATCGATCCGGCGCTCTTCACGACTGACGGCCTGGCCCTGGTCCAGCGAGGCGATATCGACCTCGTGATCGAACTGGTCGGGGGGATGGAACCCGCGCGCAGCCTGATTCTCGCGGCGATCGAGGCGGGAGCCTCGGTGGTGACCGCCAACAAGGCCCTGTTGGCTGAGGACGGTGGATCGATCTACGCGGCGGCCGCGGCAGCAGGGGTGGACGTCTACTACGAAGCCGCCGTGGCCGGCGCGATCCCGATCATCCGTCCGCTCCGGGAGTCTCTGGTCGGTGATGAGGTCACCGCGGTGAAGGGGATCGTCAACGGCACCACGAACTTCATCCTTGACAAGATGCACACCGACGCCGCGAGCTTCTCCGACGTGCTTGCAGAAGCCCAGGCGCTCGGCTTTGCCGAGGCGGATCCGACCGCCGACGTCGAAGGCTTCGACGCCGCCGCGAAGGCAGCGATCCTCGCGTCGCTGGCGTTCCACACCCGCGTCCGTCTCAGTGATGTCGATCGTGAGGGCATCACCGGGATTTCTCCCCAGGACATCGCCGCAGCGCACGAAATGGGGTGTGTCATCAAACTCCTGGCGAATTGTTCGCTGAGTGCTGATGGCACCATCGCAGTCGGGGTGCACCCGACGATGGTGCCGTTGAGTCATCCGCTGGCAGCGATCCCGGGCGCCTACAACGCTGTGTTCATCGAGTCTCGCTACGCCGGCCGGTTGATGTTCATGGGTCCGGGGGCCGGCGGGTCGCCGACCGCCTCGGCCGTTCTTGGCGATCTGGTGACCGCCGCGCGGAACCGGGCCCGCGGGGCGTTGGGGCCCGGGGAGTCGGTCTACTCCGCGCGGGGTATCACGCCCGCAGACGAGGTTTCGTCGCGCTATTACGTCTCACTGGTGGTACGCGACGAGCCCGGCGTGCTTGCCCAGGTCGCCGCCAGCTTCGCTGCCCAGGGGATCTCGCTGCAAGCCGTCCGCCAGGACGGGGCAGTGGTGGAGTCCCGGGCTCACCTCGGCGTGATGACGCACGTGGCCACCCACGCCCAGGTGGTGGCGACCGTGGCCGATCTTGAGGCCATGCCCCACGTGGAACCGGGCGTGACCCTGATCAGGGTGGAGGCCGCCTGATGCATCTCGCCTGCCTGGATCTCGAAGGCGTCCTCGTCCCCGAGATCTGGATCAATGTCGCCCTGCGCACCGGTATCGAGGAACTCCGGCTGACCACGCGGGATCTCCCTGACTATGACGAGTTGATGCGACACCGCTTGGCGATCCTGGATGCCAACGGGATCGGACTTCCCATGATCCAGAAGGTGATACGTGGGATGGGTCCCCTGCCCGGAGCCGCGGACTTCCTGGACTGGCTGCGGCGCCGTGCGCAGGTCGTGATCCTGTCGGACACGTTCTACGAGTTCGCCATGCCGCTGATGGCGCAGTTGGGTTACCCGGCGTTGCTGTGTCACCGACTCGACGTGGCCGACGATCGCATCGTGGGATACCGGCTGCGACAGCCCGATTCGAAACGGGCGGCCGTCAAGGCGTTTCACGAACTCAACTTCCGGGTTGTGGCGGCAGGGGACTCCTACAACGACACGGGCATGCTCAGTGAGGCAGAAGCGGGCATCCTGATCAATCCCCCCGACAACGTGGTGAGCGACTTCCCGCAATTCCCGGTCGCGCGCAGCTACGACGAACTGCGCGAATCGTTCCGGTCTGCCCTGGGCGCTCTGGATTGAGCGTCCCGCCGAGGGCAGTGCTATCGTGGAGCCGTCGCCATGGTGCGCAACGCTCCACAGATCGGGCGTGACGGCTTCTCCGTCGAAGAGTCGATCTTCACATTGTTGAGGGTCAAAGTTCGTGACCGACACGATCAATCAGACGTCGGCTTCTACAACCCGCAGCGGCGGCATCGAGAGGATGCTGCTGCCGGACCTGAAGCACCTGGCGTCCTCCCTCGGCATCAAGGGTGCCTCCAGCCTGCGCAAGGGCGCGTTGGTAGAGGCCATCCAGAATGCCCAGCACGGTTCCTCACCCGCTTCAGCGACAGCAGCCGGGGAGGTGGCACCGCCGCGGCGTAGTCGTCGCGCGGCCTCGGCCGAGCCGGCGCAGCAATCCGTCCAGCCCAGCGCGCAGCCGGACCCGGGCCCCTCGGCCCAGGCGGCGCCGGCAGCGGCCAAGGCCCCGGCCCAGGCAGAAGCCGGTCCGGGGGACGATGTCGCGTCGCGGCTTGATGCCCTGCGTGCCGAAGGCGGGGGTCGGCAGCGGCGCCGTCGGGATGCCGGTTCAGCCCCTCAGCCTGCGGGGGAGTCGGGGGATGTCCCGGTCTCCAGCCCTGAGCCGCCGTCGCAGCAGCAGCAGCCGCGACAGCCTCGGGTCGAACGGGACAATGGCGATGACGACTTCGGGCCAGGGCGGCGGGGTCGACGTCGGCGCAGCCGGGATCGGCAGAACCGCAGGCCTGGCAACACCGGTCGCGCCGTCGGCGTGGGGCTGGACCGCATGGAGGCCGAACCGGTGGTCACCGACGATGACGTCGTCGTCGACATCTCGGGAATCCTCGACGTGCTCGACAACTACGCCTTCGTGCGCACCAGCGGCTACCTCCCAGGGTCGAATGATGCCTATGTGTCGCTGTCGATGGTCCGCAAGTACGGCCTGCGCAAGGGCGACATCGTGACCGGCGCCATCCGGCAGCCCAGGGACAGTGAGCGCCGCGAGAAGTTCAATCCACTGGTGCGCATCGATTCGATCAATGCCGACGCCCCCGAGAAGGCGAAGGACCGCCCCGAATTCGCCAAGTTGACGCCGCTGTATCCCAACGAGCGGTTCAAGCTCGAGACGACGCCGTTGAACATGACCGGCCGGATCATTGATCTGGTCGCGCCAGTGGGCAAGGGGCAACGCGGGCTCATCGTGTCTCCGCCGAAGGCGGGAAAGACGCTGGTGATGCAGGCCATTGCGAATGCGATCACAGCGAACCACCCGGAGGTCCATCTGATGGTGGTGCTGGTCGACGAGCGCCCCGAAGAGGTCACCGACTTCGAGCGGACGGTCACCGGCGAGGTGATCGCCTCGACCTTCGACCGTCCCGCCGACGACCACACCACGATTTCGGAACTTGCCATCGAACGGGCCAAGCGTTTGGTCGAAATGGGCCGTGACGTGGTCGTCCTGTTGGACGGCATCACGCGGCTGGGTCGTGCCTACAACCTCGCGGCGCCGGCGTCGGGACGAATCCTGTCCGGCGGTGTCGATTCTGCGGCGCTCTACCCGCCCAAGAAGTTCTTCGGCGCCGCCCGCAACATCGAGAATGGTGGATCCCTCACCATCTTGGCGACTGCCCTGATCGAGACCGGTTCGAAGATGGACGAGGTGATCTTCGAGGAGTTCAAGGGCACCGGCAACATGGAGTTGCGGCTCCGACGCGAGCTCGCCGACAAGCGGATCTTCCCGGCCATCGACCCGGTCGCTTCCGGGACGCGCCGCGAAGAGATGCTGTTGGGTCGCGAGGAACTCGCCATCATCTGGAAGTTGAGGCGGGTGTTGTCGTCCCAGGATGCCCAGCAGAGCCTCGAAATGTTGCTCAACCGCATGCGCAAGACCTCGAGCAACCGGGAGTTCCTGATGCTGATCTCCAAGACCACCCCTAACCCGGAGTAGCTGGCGGCCCGGTTTGGAGAACGAGGCCTCCTGAGTCAGAATGGGAGGTCGGTGCCGGTTCACGCACGGGTTCATCCAGCCCATCACTCACCAGCGACCCGGTCCGCGACGAGGAGACAACCATGAAGCAAGGGATCCACCCCGACTACAAGGAGACCCAGGTCACCTGCACCTGCGGCAACTCCTTCACCACGCGCAGCACCTCCAAGAACGGCCAGATTCACGCCGAGGTCTGCGCCGCTTGCCACCCCTTCTACACCGGCAAGCAGAAGATCCTCGACACCGGAGGCCGCATCGCCCGCTTCGAGAAGCGCTACGCGAAGAAGACCGGCAAGTAACTTTCCGCCGCGCCGGGGGACCAGGAGACCTGGTGCCCCGGCGTTCGTCTGCTGCCGGGTAGCATCCCGACGATTCAGGAGGAGACATGTTCGAGGCCGCCGAGTCCTTGCGAGCGGAATTCGCCGACCTCGAACGACAGTTGTCCGACCCGTCGATTCACTCCGACCTGGCGCGCTCCCGCCGGATCGGTCGGCGTTACGCTGAACTGACCCCGATCGTGAAGGGTCTGGAGAGCTACGACGTGCTGGTGGCCGATCTCTCAGCGGCCCGGGAGTTGGCGGCCGAGGATGAGGGCTTCGCAGCGGAGGCGGTCACCTTGCAGTCCGCCCTCGACGAGGTCACCGACCGATTGACGAGGCTCCTGGCTCCCCGTGACCCCAACGATTCGGCGGACTGCCTGATCGAAATCAAGTCAGGCGAGGGAGGCGAGGAATCCGCGCTCTTCGCGGCCGACCTGCTGCGGATGTACACCCGTTACGCCGAAAGCCGTGGCTGGAAGATCGAGGTGCTCGACTCCCAGGAGACCGACCTCGGAGGCTTCAAGAGTGTCACCGTGGCGCTCAAGGCCACCTCTCAGGCCAACCCCGAGTCCATGCCGTACGGGGTGATGAAGTTCGAGGGCGGCGTGCACCGCGTCCAGCGGGTGCCGGTCACCGAATCCCAGGGACGCGTCCACACCTCCGCAGCGGGTGTTTTGGTGATGCCGGACGTGGACGATGCCGCGGCCGTCGAAATAATCGACGAGGAGTTGCGGATCGATGTCTATCGCTCGTCAGGACCCGGCGGTCAGGGTGTCAATACGACCGACTCTGCCGTCAGGATCACCCATCTGCCGACCGGCATTGTGGTGTCCTGCCAGAACGAACGTTCGCAACTCCAGAACAAGGAACAGGCCTTGCGGATGCTGCGGGCCCGGCTGGTCGCGAAGGCTGACGAGGATGCTGCGAGTGCCGCCTCTGCCGCCCGGAAGTCGCAGGTGCGGACGGTGGACCGCTCCGAGCGGATTCGCACCTACAACTATCCGGAGAACCGAATTGCCGATCATCGCATCGGCTACAAGGCGTACAACCTCGACCACGTGCTGGCCGGTGACCTGTCCGCGGTCATCGAGGCGCTCCAGGCCGCGGATCTCACAGAGCGCCTCGGCGCGATCAGCTGAGCGCAACTGGCAGGATTGAGACCATGAGCGAGGTGATCGACGTCCGAGGGGACGGTGCCGCGGGCATCGACGCCGCCATGGTGGCCATTGCTGCCGGCGAGTGCATCGTGCTGCCCACTGACACGGTCTATGGCATCGGTGCCGATGCCTTGTCGGCCGCTGCCGTCCGCGCCCTGTTGGAGGCCAAGCATCGCGGCAGGGACATGCCGCCCCCGGTCCTGATCGCCGAGCCGGCCATGTTGAGGTCGCTGGCGGGAGGCTCGCTGGAGGACGCCCTGGCGTTGGCGGAGGCCTTCTGGCCGGGTGCGCTGACCCTGGTGGTGGCTGCCCATCCCAGCCTGCGAATGGATCTCGGCGATCGCGGCGACACCATCGCGGTGAGGGTGCCGGACCACGACTTCACACGTGAGCTGCTGCGGGCCACCGGCCCGCTTGCGGTGAGTAGTGCGAACGTCAGCGGTGAGCCGGCTGCCTCCACTGTTGAGGAGGCGCAGGCCCAGTTGGGCGATTCGGTGAGCGTCTACCTCGACGCCGGAGAGTCCAGTGGGGTTGTCCCTTCCACAGTGGTCGACCTTTCCGGGGAGACTCCACGGCTGCTGCGCGAGGGTCGGATCTCGAAGGCAGCGCTCGGCGCCGTCGTACCCGCGCTCGGCGGGAGGTCGGGAGAGCCCGACGGACCTGATGGTGCGGCCATCACGGAGGGCTGAAGCCGGTGCGTGAATACCTGCTGGTGTTGCTGGTTGCCGCGGGGGTGACCTATCTGCTCAGCGGGCTGTGTCGGCGCGTCGCCTTCCGGTTCAACGCCGTGGCAATGGTCCGCGACCGGGACGTCCACACCAAGCCCGTTCCGTACTTCGGCGGCGTGTCGATGCTGGTGGGGCTGGCGGCGGCCTTCCTGGTGGCGACGCAGCTGCCCTGGCTGGGCGACTTCGAGATCGTGCGCCACGACGCCGCAGCGGTGTTGCTGGCGGGGACCTTGATCTGCGCCGTCGGGGTGATCGACGACATGGTCGAATTGAGTGCTATCGCCAAGATCGCCGGCCAACTGCTGGCCGCCGGAGTCGCGGTGATGAACGGCGTCAAGGTCTACTGGATCCCGCTCCCGGATGCCATCGTCTCCCTCGATGAAGGAGCAAGCATCCTATTGACGGTGTTACTGATCTTCGTGGCCGTCAACGCGATCAACCTCATCGATGGGCTCGATGGGCTGGCCGCCGGGGTGGTCGCGATCGGCTCCGGAGCCTTCTTCCTCTACGCCTACCTGCTCTCCTACGACCTTGAGTTGGTCAGGGCCACCACCTCCAGTCTGGTCACCGTCGCCACTGTCGGGATCTGCCTCGGCTTCCTGCCGTACAACATCCATAAAGCCCGCATGTTCATGGGGGACTCTGGGGCGATGCTGCTCGGCTTCCTGATGGCGACCTCCGTGATCAGTCTCACCGGGCAACTGGACCCGTCGCGACTCGATGCCTCCGGGGCGGGGGTGGTCGCGGCCTACCTCCCGGTGTTGCTGCCGTTCGCGGTGCTGGGATTCCCCCTGCTCGATCTCGTCCTGGCCTACGTCCGCCGGACCCTTCGCGGGCAGATGTGGTACCACCCGGACAAGCAGCACCTGCACCACCGGATGCTCAACCTGGGCCATCCCCACCGGCACGCCGTCAGCCTGTTGTGGCTGTGGTCGGCCCTGGTGGCCTTCGGTGTGGTGCTGATCGGTCTCTACACCTCACCGGGAGTCATCGCCGGGTTCGTGCTGGGGGTCGCCGTGGCCGCCTTCCTCACCTGGGGGGTGCCGTGGCGAGCCCGCCGGGCCACCCGGGTCGATCTGG
The DNA here is from genome assembly GCA_016717345.1 of Propionibacteriaceae bacterium. Lineage (GTDB taxonomy): Bacteria > Actinomycetota > Actinomycetes > Propionibacteriales > Propionibacteriaceae > Propionicimonas. Next base: position 130,043 of record JADKFR010000003.1, on the reverse strand, counting down.
GGCATGAGTAGCCGGCCGAGCCAGAGCAGCCTCCGCGCCCGGCGGCTGCTTGCCGGAGGCGTGATCGGCGGGCATTTGGCAGCCCTGCTCAGCGTGGCCGGATTCCTACTGGCCCGTGGCGTGCCTTCGGCGGTCTCAGCTGCCATCGCCGCCGTGGTGGTGATCGCCTTCTTCATCATCGGTCAGGCTGTCCAGGTGATGGTCGCGGACTCACCGGCCAAGCTCGTCATGGTCGCCGCGCTCGCCTCGTACGCCATTCGGGTGAGCCTGTTGGGTGTGGTTTTGATGGTGGTGCTCGACAACGCCGACCGGTTCGCGCAGTTGGACGCCACAGCGGTCGTGGCCACCACCATCTGCGTGGTGATCGGGTGGCTGGCCGGGGTCTTCCGGGTCTACTCGCGCCTGCGGTTCCCGATTTACGATTCAACCGAGGTCGGCCCCTCCCAAACTGGCCCCAAGCGCTGAAGGATCCCGGCGATGGCTGCTAGAGTCCCAACTGCTATGGGGGAACACGGCGGAACGGATCAGGGGCTCCGCATCATCAGCATCCTGATCTCGGGTCTCCTCCTCTATGGTGGTGTTGGCTGGGTGCTGGACCGTTGGCTTCAGACATCGTGGTGGTTGCCCATCGGTCTGATCGTCGGCGTGATCGCGGGCATCTATCTGGTGATTATGAAATTCGGTAGGTCCGAGTGACCATCAGACAGGAGGATCCATGCTCAGCCTGATCCCGCTGCTGGTTCCCATGGAGGGCGGCGGCGGCGAAGAGCACTCCGCATGGCCACCCGGCGTTCACAGTTTCGCCTCCCGTCCGTTGTGGCCAGGGGTCCTGCCGGACTGGGTCAACAACCATGCCCTCCAGGCCGTGATCGCTGCCGCTCTGGTGATCGGCTTCTGGTTGTGGATGGCCCGAGGGCAGCAGGTGGTGCCGAGCAAGAAGCAGTTCCTGGGGGAACAGCTCTACAACCTGCTTCGCAACACCATCGCCCGCGACATCCTGGGTCACGACTACCGCAAGTTCCTGCCGTACCTCGTTGCCCTGTTCAGCTTCATCTTCGTCAACAACCTCTTCGGGCAGTTCTTCCTGTTCATGTTCCCGACCTTCTCCAAGATCGGTTATGCCTACGGCCTGGCGCTGCTGACCTTCATCCTGTACAACGCCGCAGGGATCTCCAAGTACGGGTTCGGGAACTACCTGAAGCGGATGACGCTGCCGGCCGGCGTTCCGTGGCCGCTGTGGTTCCTGATCATCCCGTTGGAGTTCATCTCGAACTTCATCGCGCGCCCGATCACGCTGGCCCTCCGTCTCTTCGCCAACCTGTTCGCGGGACACCTGGTGATCATGGTGTTCGTCGTCGGCGGTGGCATGCTCCTGGAATCGGGCGTCCTCTTCTACATGATCGCCGGTGGCGCCTCCATCATCTTCAGTTTCGCGATCTTCGCCCTGGAGTTGCTCGTCGGAGCCTTGCAGGCCTACATCTTCACCGTCCTGACCGCCCAGTACGTCTCTTCGGCCATCGCCGAAGAGCACTGACACACCTTGATCCGGCAGAGCTCTTAACCCATCCGAAAGGAACCGCACATGCTCCCCATCCTGGAAGGCACCATCAACGGCTCGATCAATATGATCGGCTACGCGCTGGCTACCCTCGGCCCGGCGCTCGGCGTGGCGTGGATCTTCGCGTCCGTCATCAACGGCACCGCCCGCCAGCCCGAAGCGCGTGGCGCCATGATGGGCACCGCCTGGATCGGCTTCGCCGTGGTTGAGGCGCTGGCCATCATCGGTATTGCCTTGGCCTTCGTGCTCCAGTGATCCCAGCCATGCTGCCCCTCGAAGGACCCAACCTCGGGCCGCTGCTGCCTGAGCACATGAGTGAGATCTTCGTCGGCATCGCGCTGTTCCTCGTCGTCTGGTACGTCGTCCAGACCAAGGTTGTCCCGGTCTTCGAGAAGACGTATGCGGAACGCACCGAGGTCATCACCGGTGGCATCGAGAAGGCCGAAGCCGCCCAGAACGAGGCGGCCGCCGCGCTCGCCGAGTACAAGGCGCAACTCGCTTGGGCGCGCGAGGAGGCCTCCCGGATCCGGGAGGAGGCCAAGGGTCAGGCAGCCAGCATCGCGGCGGAGATCAGGGAGCAGGCCCAGGCTGAGTCTGCCCGCATGATCGCCACGGCGAAGGCCCAGATCGAGGCCGAGCGCGCGCAGGTCGTGCACCAGTTGCGCGGCGAGGTCGGGGGCTTGGCCACGACCCTGGCGGGCCGAATCGTCGGCGAGTCCTTGGAGGACGATGAGCGGGCACGCCGGAGCGTGGAGCGCTTCATCGCTGATCTCGAAGCCCAGACGGAGACGGAATCGGTATGAATGCCGCGACGAACGCCCGCCTGTCGGAGCTGGACACTGCCCTGGATGCCCAGGAACTGAGCCCCGCGCTTGCCGACGAGCTGTTCGCAGTGGTGGACCTGCTCGGTTCGCAGGCCTCCCTGCGCAACGCGATGTCCGACCCGACGGCGCCGGACACGGCGCGCCGGAGCTTGGCCACGAATCTGCTCAGCGGCAGGGTGTCGCAAGCGGCCAGTACGGTCGTTGTGGCGGCGGCCGGGCTGAACTGGGGCAGTGGTGCCGGACTCGGGGCCGCTCTGGAGCGGCAGGCCGTGCGCACGCTGATCGGCATCGCGCAACGTGCCGGGCAACTTGATGTCCTGGAGGACGAGCTGTTCCGGTTCGCGCGGATCGTGGACGCTGACCCCGCCCTTCGTGCGGCGATCTCGGACCGGTCGGCACCGCTGGCCGATCGCCAGCAGATCGTCTCCGATCTGCTGGGGGACAAGGTGTCCGACGCCGCCCTGGCTCTGGCTCGGCGTGCGGTCAAGGGGGAGTACCGGACCTTCGACCTGACGGTCGAGGCCTACCTCACCCGGGCAGCCGAAGCCCGGAAGCGCGCCATCGCCCACGTCACCGTTGCCCGCCCACTGAGCGATGACCAGTCGCAACGGTTGCGGGGCGCACTGAGCCGCCAGGTGGGACGTGACGTCACGCTGCAAGTGGTGGTTGACCCTGCCGTGATGGGTGGCGTCCGGGTCCAGGTGGGGGACGAAGTGATCGACGGCACCGTATCCCACCGGCTCGCCGCGGCCGAGCGACAACTGAACTGAGAAGACATTCCTGGTCGGGATTCCCGACAACCCGAACGACACGAGAGACAAAGGTGCGTAGATGGCCGAACTGACGATTCGTCCCGAGGAGATCCGGGACGCGCTCGATCGTTTTGTGTCCAACTTCAACCCCGAGACGGCAACTCGCGACGAGGTCGGCAAGGTGGTCACCTCCGGTGACGGTATCGCGCGCGTCGAAGGCCTCCCCTCCGCCATGGCCAACGAACTGCTCGAGTTCGCGAACGGCACGCTGGGCATCGCCCTGAACCTTGACGTCCGCGAGATCGGCGTGGTGGTACTGGGTGATTCCGAGGGAATCGAAGAGAACTCCACGGTGAAGCGGACGGGCTCGGTGCTCAGCGTCCCGGTCGGAGACGGCTACCTGGGCCGCGTGGTGGACGCCATGGGAAATCCCATCGACGGATTGGGTGATCTCAAGAACATCGACGGTCAGCGGGCTCTGGAACTCCAGGCAGCCGGCGTCATGGATCGCCAAAGCGTCAAGGAGCCGTTGCAGACGGGAATCAAGGCCATCGACGCGATGACCCCGATCGGCCGCGGCCAGCGACAGCTCATCATCGGGGACCGCAAGACCGGCAAGACGGCGATCGCCATTGACACCATCATCAACCAGCGCGACGCCTGGGCGACCGGTGACCCCACCAAGCAGGTCCGCTGCATCTATGTCGCCATCGGCCAGAAGGGCTCGACCATCGCGTCGCTTCACTCGGTGCTCGAGGACGCCGGCGCGATGGAATACACCACGATCGTCCACTCGCCCGCCTCCGATCCGGCCGGCTACAAGTACATCGCTCCCTACACCGGGTCGGCCATCGGCCAGCATTGGATGTATGCGGGCAAGCACGTCCTGATCGTCTTCGACGACCTGACCAAGCAGGCGGAGGCCTATCGGTCGATGTCGCTGCTGCTGCGTCGCCCCCCGGGCCGTGAGGCGTACCCCGGTGACGTGTTCTACCTCCACAGCCGCCTTCTGGAGCGCTGCGCGAAGCTGTCGGACGAGTTGGGTGCCGGCTCGATGACCGGCCTCCCGATCATCGAGACCAAGGCGAATGACGTGTCGGCCTACATCCCGACGAACGTGATCTCCATCACCGACGGGCAGATCTTCCTGCAGTCCGACCTGTTCAACGCCAATCAGCGTCCGGCGATCGATGTCGGCATTTCGGTGTCGCGGGTCGGTGGTGATGCCCAGATCAAGGCGATGAAGAAGGTGGCCGGCACGCTGAAGATCGGCCTGGCGCAGTTCCGCGACATGCAGGCCTTCGCGATGTTCGCCTCGGACCTTGACGCCGTATCACGTCGCCAGTTGGATCGTGGCCAGCGTCTCGTCGAGTTGCTCCGCCAACCCCAGTACCGACCCTTCCCCGTCGCTGACCAGGTGATCAGCGTGTGGGCTGGGACGAATGGGTACCTCGACGATGTCCCCGTCTCCGACGTGCTTCGCTTCGAGAGCGAGTTGCTGGAGTACCTGAAGCACAACACCAGCATCATCTCGACGATCGCTGCCACCGGAGCCTGGGACGACGACACCGCCAGCGCGGTCGGCAAGGCCATCGACGACTTCAAACTCACGTTCACCAAGGGCGACGGACACCCGCTCGTGGTGGGGGAAGCGCCTGCGGTGGCGATTGAGAAGAAGGATGTGGAGCACGAGCAAATCGTCGTGAGCAAGAGGCGCTGAGCGATGGCGGCCAGCCTTCGGGAACTCCGTCAGCGACGACAGTCGGTGACGGCGACCAAGAAGATCACCAAGGCGATGGAGTTGATCGCGTCCTCGCGGGTCATCAAGGCGCAACAGGCAGCTGCCCGCGCGCTCCCGTTCACTCGTGAACTGAACCGTGCAGTGTCAGCGGTGGCCGAGTATTCCCACGTCGACCACCCCCTCACCCGGGACACCGATGAGGCTGACGTCAAGCGTGCGGCGGTCTTCTTCATCACTTCGGACCGGGGCATGAACGGCGCCTATTCAGCCAATGCCATCAAGACGGCTGCCCGGGTGGTGCAAAGGATTCGCGACGAGGGCAAGGAACCCGTCCGCTATATCGTTGGCAAGAAGGGCATCAACTACGTGAACTTCCGTGGGCTGCCCATCGAGGCGAGTTGGGAAGGGTTCTCCGACGCACCGACCTATGACCGCGCCGTGGAGATCGCTGACCAGTTGGTCGCGGATTTCCTCAAGCCCACCGAAGAGGGGGGTGTGGACGCCATCTACGCCGTGTATACCCGCATGGAGTCGATGATCAGCCAGACCCCCCGAGTTCGTCGCCTGCTTCCCTTGGAGGTTGTGGAGGGGGTCAAGGACGTCACGGAGCATGATCTGGTTCCGCTCTATGAGTTCGAACCGGACCCCGAGACGGTGCTGGACCAGTTGTTGCCGCTGTACCTGCGCAGCCGCATCTGGTTCTATCTCCTGCAATCGGCAGCCTCTCAGTTGGCCAGCCAACAGCGCGCCATGAAGTCGGCCACCGACAATGCGCAGCAACTCATCGAGCGTCTCACCCGTGAGGCGAACCAGGCCCGTCAGGCCGAAATCACTCAGGAAATCAGCGAAATCGTCGGCGGCGCGAGCGCGCTTGCCGAGCAGAACTAGGCAGCGAGAAGGACTGACATGACCGTCACCATCGATACCCCCCAGGCCGAGGCGACCACCGGGGTCGGCCGGGTTGCTCGAGTCATCGGACCCGTGGTGGACATTGAGTTCGCCGCTGACCAGATGCCTGACATCTACAACGCGTTGTTGATCGACATTGAGGGCGACGAGGGGACACGCACAATCACTGCAGAGGTCGCGCTGCACGTCGGCGACAACATCGTGCGGGCCATCTCGTTGAAGCCCACCGACGGCATGCGGCGTGGCACCAGCGTCCGCGACACAGGCGCACCGATCTCCGTCCCTGTCGGGGATGTCACCAAGGGCCGGGTGTGGAACGTGACCGGCGATTGCCTCAACGAGGACCTCTCGGGAGTGGAGATTACCGAGCGTTGGCCGATCCACCGGGCGGCCCCCAAGTTTGATGCGTTGGAACCTCGCACCCAGATGCTCGAGACCGGAATCAAGGTGCTGGACCTGCTGACCCCGTACGTCCAGGGCGGCAAGATCGGCCTGTTCGGAGGCGCGGGCGTCGGCAAGACGGTGCTGATCCAGGAAATGATCTACCGCATCGCGCACGACTTCGGCGGGACGTCGGTGTTCGCGGGGGTGGGCGAGCGCACCCGCGAGGGAAATGACCTGATCCACGAAATGATCGAGGCCGGCGTTTTCAAGGACACCGCTCTGGTCTTCGGCCAGATGGACGAACCGCCGGGTACCCGGCTTCGGGTGGCCTTGTCGGCCCTGACGATGGCCGAATACTTCCGCGATGTGCAGAATCAGGACGTCCTGCTCTTCATCGACAACATCTTCCGCTTCACCCAGGCTGGTTCGGAGGTCTCGACCCTGCTCGGACGGATGCCGTCGGCGGTGGGGTACCAGCCGAACCTGGCTGACGAGATGGGCCAGTTGCAGGAGCGGATCACCTCGACCCGTGGTCACTCGATCACCTCCATGCAGGCCATCTACGTGCCGGCCGACGACTACACGGACCCGGCCCCGGCCACGACCTTCGCGCACCTGGACGCCACCACCGAACTGAGCCGCGAGATCGCCTCCCGTGGCCTGTACCCGGCGGTCGACCCACTGACCTCCACGAGCCGCATCCTCGACCCGCAGTTCATCGGGCAGGAGCATTACGACGTGGCCATCCGGGTCAAGCAGATCTTGCAGCGCAACAAGGAACTGCAGGACATCATCGCCATCCTCGGTGTCGACGAACTGAGCGAAGAGGACCGCATCATCGTGGCCCGAGCCCGCCGCTTGCAGCAGTTCCTGAGCCAGAACACCTACATGGCCGAAAAGTTCACCAACGTGACCGGCTCGACCGTCCCGTTGGCCGACACCATCGAGTCCTTCAAGATGATTTGCGAGGGCGACGTGGACCACATCGCAGAGCAGGCCTTCTTCAATGTGGGTGGCATGGACATGGTCATGGAGAACTGGGCGAAGATCCAGAAGGAAAACTGACGATGGCAGACCACGTCCGCGTTGAGGTCGTCGCGGCCTCAGGCATCGCCTGGGAGGGGGATGCGCTCTCGGTCATCGTGCGCACCATCGAAGGCGATGTGGGCATCCTCCCCAACCACGAGCCCTTCCTGGCCGCCATGGTGCCCTGCGCCGCTGAGGTGCTCACCGTGGACGGACGTCGGGAAATTCTCGCGGTCGACGAAGGGTTCATTTCGGTGGCCGATAATCGCGTGGCGCTGCTGAGTCAGTACGCCAGGGTTGCCCACGAGATCAACCTCGACGAGGCCGAGCACGAGTTGGCCGCCGCTGAACGGCGCCTCAACCAGGGCGAGACCGACGAGGAGACCATGCAGCACTTCCGACGTGCCCAGGCTCAGGTGAAGGCCGCCAAGCTGGCGAGCGAACAGGCCTGAGCCGGAAGCCAGGGATCACGAGGATGGATTGGCTGCTGGTGACCTGGCTGGCGGCACTCGCTGTGCTCGTCTTCCTGGTCCTGCCGATCTGCTGGCTGATCGTTCGGCGTCGTTGGCTGGCGCGTCGGGGCGGATTGTTTGATTGCAGCCTTCGTCTGCGCACGAGGACACCGGGCACCGGCTGGGTACTCGGCGTTGCGCGCTACAGCCAGGACACGCTGGAGTGGTTTGCCGCCTTCTCGCCAGTCGTGCGCCCCCGCATGGTCTTTCCGAGGGCGCAGACAAGGGCGGGTGAACAGCGGGCCCCGGACCAGATCGAATCGGTTCTACTGTTCGACGACCAGCGGATCATCAGGCTCGAAACGGCCGGCGTCGGGTCCTGGGAACTGTCGATGTCGACCGATTCCCTCACGGGACTGCTCAGCTGGTTGGAGGCTGCTCCCCCGGGGCAGGGTTTCCAGGGCTCCGTTCCACTGCGGCCTGCTGGCTGACGATGCGGGCCCGTTGGGCCCTAGCCCCTGGATCGTGTGCCTCCCGGTCCTTGCCTGGCACCCACAACGTCTCGCCGGCCGCTTGGGTGGTGGCCCTGGCCAGGATGAAGAGAAGGTCACTGAGCCGGTTGAGGTACGTGATGGCCAGGAGGTTCACGCCCCCGGGGGTGCCCGCGGCAGCCGGCTGTGTCCCGTACGCCTCTACCGCCCGCCAGGCCGCCCGCTCAGCGCGTCGGACGACGCTGCGCGCCTGCTGCAGGAGTGCTGAGGTGAAGGTACCGCCCGGAAGGATGAAGGAGCGCAACGCAGGCAGCGGCTGGGAGAACTCGTCGCACCACCCTTCGAGGCGGTCGATGCTGGGCTGCACGATCCGCAGCGGTTCGTAGGGGGGATCCAGGGCCAACGGGTTGGACAGGTCGGCGCCGGCATCGAAGAGTTCGTTCTGGATCAGCAGCAGGACCTCGAGAAGTCGCTCCGGGAGATCAGGCTGGGTCACGACCAGGCCAAGGATGCTGTTGGCTTCATCGGTCGTCCCATAGGCCTCGAGCCTCGGGTCGGTCTTGCGAACCTCCGCCATATCGGAGAGCCGGGTGGTGCCGGCGTCGCCGGTGCGGGTGTAGATCCTGGTGAGGTTGACCATGCGGCCAATCTAGCGGGCAACCGCAGCGAGCTCGCGCAGCGCGGCGACGACGGCGGTCGGGTTGTCCGCCTGGACCCAGTGCCCGGCATCGGGGACCACGATCCGCCGGACGGTGGGGAAGTGCTCCTGCATGGCCTCCTCATGTTCGGGAAGGACATAGCTGGACCCCTCGCCGCTGAGCCAGAAGACCGGCCCGGGATAGGTGAGCGGACCGGGGTCCGGCCAGGCTCGGATACTCGCCAGGCTGCTGCCGAGCAGGTCCAGGTTCAGCTGCCAGTGCCAGCGCGGTCGACGACGGAGATTCTGGAGCAGGAACCCCCGAACCGCCGCATCGGGGACGCGCCCTGCCAGCGCGGCGTCAGCGTCCGCGCGGTGATGGAGGGTGGCCAGATCGAGGGAGCGCATGGCGTCGATGAGAGGCACGAAGCTGGTGACGGCCTCGGAGTCCGCGGGCGAGATGTCGATGACCCCGAGCCCCGACACGAGGTGAGGATGCCTCAACGCCAGCAGCATGGCGACCTTGCCGCCCAGGGAATGTCCGACCACGATCAGTCGAGCGGCGGACCCCAATCGCTCGCCGATGGTCTCGGCCACCAGATCGGCGATGGCGGTGTAGTCGAACGCGGTCGTCCAGCTGCTCTGGCCGTGGTCCGGCAGATCAACCAGAACGCTGGGCAGGTCGGTCGCCGCCAAGTCGGCCGCGACCTGCGTCCAGTTTCGGCCCCTCCCGAACAGGCCGTGGAGGAAGACGAAACGCGGTCGCCCGACTCCGACCACCTCGGTGTGGAGCCGCGGCATCACCGAGCCCGCTGCCAGCAGGCCGTGTGCCAATGTCGCCGTTCCTCCACGCCCGAGGGTGAGCCGATGCTGGCCTCACGTGGCCACACCACGGCGTGGGACGTCCCGGGGGCGATGGTCAACTGACAGCCGGGGCACAGGTAGGACTTCGTCGCCGAATCCGACGGCATCGATTGGACCATCCAAGCAGATCCGCTGCGCTCTTCGAGCCGCGCGAAGGCTCCGCTCGACAGGGGCCGCCCGGGGCGCAGGTGTTTCGACGCTCTCTTGGCCATGGGTTCAGCGTAGCCGGGCCGCTGGGCTATGTTGTCCGGGTGCGTTTGTTGATCGCCCAGTGCCAGGTGGACTACGCCGGACGCCTCAGCGCCCACCTGCCGATGGCCACCCGACTGATCATGGTCAAGGCGGACGGCTCGGTTTCCGTCCATGCCGACGATCGGGCGTACAAGCCGCTGAACTGGATGAGTGCTCCCTGCACGCTCACGGCGGGTCCGCCGCCAGCGGACGTGGAAGCGGTGGTGGGGGACGAATCGGGACTCACCGAGGTGTGGGAGGTGCGCAACTCAGCGGGTGACACCCTGCAGATCGCCATCGGTGAAGTGCTGCACGACAGCTCCCACCACCTCGGGGTGGACCCCGGACTGGTGAAGGATGGCGTTGAGGCGCATCTCCAGGTCCTGCTCGCGGCCAATCCGGCGACTTTCGGTGAGGGTTGGAGTCTCGTCCAGCGCGAGTACCTGACGCCGATCGGTCCGGTTGACCTGCTGTTTCGTGACGATTCGGGAGCCTATGTGGCGGTGGAGGTCAAGCGGCGCGGCGAGATCGACGGCGTGGAGCAGTTGACCCGCTACCTCGCCCTCATGAACGCTGACCCTCTGTTCAGCCCCGTCCGGGGGGTGTTCGCAGCCCAGCAGATCAAACCGCAGGCGAAGGTGCTGGCGGGTACCCGCGGCATCGACTGCGTCCTGGTGGACTACGACGCGTTGCGCGGTCTCGACGACGCTGAGGACCGGCTGTTCTAGGGCTTCAGGTGCGATTCAGGTGGGGGATGAGGACCTCGCGGTAGAGCAGCAGCAGGGCTGCCATCGTCGGGATGGCCAGGATGGCGCCCACCAGCCCCAGCAGGAGCCCGCCCGAAACCGCCGCAAGGATGACCATGACTCCCGGTACCTGGACTGAGTGCGAGAAGATCCTCGGTTGCACCACGTAGGCGTCGAACTGCTGGTAAGCGAGGAAGAAGAGCAGGGTGATGAGTCCCGTGGTGGGTGAGATGGAAAAGGCCACGATGGAGACGATGACCATCGAGATGGTGGTGCCCACCAGTGGCACGAAAGCGAAGAGGCCCACGACGACAGCCAAGGCCAGCGAGTACTGGCTCAGGCCGACGACATTGAGGAAGACGAAGGCCACGGTGGTGGCCAGCATCACGATGAGGAACATCCCGGAGACGTAGCCGCCGACGCGTTTGAACATCTCGTTCGCCAGGAACTTCACGCGCGCCCGACGCGACGCCGGAGCCAGTTGGTAGATGACCTCCTTGATCGATACCAGCGAGATCAGGAAGTAGAGCGTCAGGACCACCGTGATGATGATCGAGAACACCATGTTGGCCACCAGTGCCCCGGCACCGAGGATGCCGCCGAACAGCGAGCTGATCAGCTCACCCGAGGTGAGAAAGGTGACCACCCTGTCGATGACCTGGAACTGGGCGTCGAAGGCGGCGATCTGGGGATTCTCCCTGAGGTTGACCAGATAGGTCGGCGATTGTTGGATCAGCCGATTGACCTGCTCGGATACCACCGGGACCAGGGCCCAGGTGGCAAGAGCCAACGCGCCGAGCACCCCCAGGGCCACGAGCAGGACGGCCACGCCCCGGCGAATGCCCCGGTGGTGGAACCACTCGACGACAGGGTTCAGGCCCAGGGCCAGCGCAAGGCTGAGCATCACCAAGACGATCACGCTCTTGAGCGACACGATGAGGGTGACCAGCCCGAAGGCCGTCATCGCTCCGATGGCCAGGAAGAAGCCGATGGGGAACGGGCTCCGGTCGAGCAGGGACACGTGCTGGTCCTGGCCTCGGCTGACGGGGTCGAAGTCGGTGGGTGTCGGCTGGGTGGTTCGCCGCCAGCGGCGCAGCCAACCCTTGGTGGGAACCGAAGGGGTGGCTGACGAGGCCGGCGTGGGAACCCGGGGCGGGGTCGGGACGGACCCTGGCGGGATCGCCGGAGGGTTCGCGGGAGGCTCGCTCATCAGGACGTGGAGGTCTCCGTGGTCGACGCCGCGGCGATCTCGTCAGGGAAGTCCTTGACGCTCTCGGTGGCCAGGGACGACAGGGACTCCAGCTGCCCGATGATGGCCTGCTTGCGAACCGTGAGCCGGTCGATGTCCTGACTGAGTTGCACCCTGCGCGACTCGGACTCCTGGTGGGCCTGGGTGACGATGCTCGAGGCAGTGTTGCGAGCAGCTTCAACGAGTGCCCGAGACTCCTGCTGGGCTCCTAGGGTGATCTCCGCCGCTTCGGTGAGTGCCGCCTGGCGGCGCTGTTCCCAGGTCACGGCATCGGCCTCGAGCCGTGCACGGTACTCTTCGCTCTGTTCCCTGGCGCCCTCGATGAGAGCCTCAATCGCCTCAGTGGCGTCGCGCCGCGCCTGTGCCACAGCGGCCAACTCCTCCGCCTTGGAGGTGGCAGCCTCGGTGATCTGGACGGCTGCCAGCCGCTCTGCCTCAGCGAGTTGCCGGGCCGCCTCGGCGGCCGCTGCCGCCACGATGGCTTCGGACTGGGTCTGCGCCTCAGTGAGAATCTGGGCGCGATCGCGCTCGGCAGCCGTCCGCAGCGCGGCTGCCTCGACGCCGGCCGCCGCCAGCTCGCTCGCGGTTTGGGCGCTCAACCGCTGCCGGAGAACATCGATGTCGGCCAGATTGCTCGCCTGCGACGCATCCAGCGCCAGGCGCGCCTCAGTCGTCAGCTTCCCCGCGCTGGACTGTGCCTCAGCGCGGATCCGGTCTGCCTGTTCCTGGGCGCCCTTCACCAGTTCGACGGCCTGAGCCTCCGCCGCGCGCAGGAGATCCTTGGTATGCGTCCCCAGCTTGGTGTAGTCGGTGTCATCAACCCGCTGATTGGCGGCGGTGAGCCGGCGCCGGGTGTCCCGCAATTGGCTCTTCACCTTCGCCAACTGAACCTCGACGTCCCGGACGTAGGCGTCGACGGCGGCCCGGTCGTAGCCGCGCAACGCGTGCGGGAAGTTCCCGGCAGCGGTTGCCGTCTCATCGAACAGATCCAGTCCTGCGGTCTCATCCATCGAGGGAGTCACCTGGCGCTTCCTTTCACACAACGGGCCTCACCAACGGGGGGCGCGCAGGCGGTGAGGTGCCTGGCAAGACTGATGCTACAGCGTCCCTCGGACAGGGAACGGCCCGGTCCTGTGGGGACCGGGCCGCGGAGGGGAACCTTCAGTGGGCTGCGGCCGGCTCGACAATTTCGAGCAGCACGCCACCGACATCCTTGGGATGGGCGAAGTTGATCCGCGAGCCGCCGGTGCCGATCTTCGGCTCCGGGTAGAGCAGGCGCACGCCCCGTTCCCGCAGCGCAGCGCTGGTGGCATCGAGGTCCTTGACCCGGTAGCAGAGCTGCTGCATGCCCGGACCGTTCTTGGCGATGAACTTGGCGATGGTGGAGTTTTCGTTGAGCGGCGCCAACAGCTGGATCTGGGCGTTTTCGGGGCCCTGTTCTCCGGTGCCGATCATGGCTTCCTCAACGCCCTGCTCGACATTGGTCTCGCGGTGCAACACCCGCCAGCCGAGGACCTCGGTGTGGAACTTGATCGCCTCGTCCAGGTCGGGCACGGCAAGTCCGACGTGGTCGATGCATACGAAGAGATCGTCATGTGTCATGAGCCCACCTTTCCACATCCGGCGCGACGGCGTGCCCTGTTGGGCAAGCCAGTTCGAAACCACCGAGGGGCTCAGCCGAGGACCGCGTTGACCACTTCCCGAGCCTCCTGCTGGACCTGCTTGAGGTGGTCAGGCCCCTTGAGGGACTCGGCATAGATCTTGTAGACGTTCTCCGTCCCGGACGGACGGGCGGCGAACCACGCTGAGGCCGTCGTCACCTTCAGGCCGCCGATGGCCGCGCCGTTGCCGGGTGCGTTGGTGAGGGTCGCCACGATCGGTTCCCCGGCGAGCTCGGTGGCTGTGACATCAGACGGAGACAGCTTGGCGAGCTTGGCCTTCTGCTCCCGGTTGGCCGGTGCGTCCACCCTGGCGTAGCTGGAGGCACCGTGGCGGGACTCCAGTTCGGCGTACAGCTCGCTGGGCGACTTGCCGGTGACGGCCTTGATCTCACTGGCCAGGAGGGCGAGCAGGATCCCGTCCTTGTCGGTGGTCCAGGTGGAGCCGTCGAGGGCGAGGAAGGAAGCGCCGGCTGATTCCTCGCCGCCGAAACCGATGTCGCCGCTCATGAGTCCGGGAACGAACCACTTGAAGCCCACCGGAACCTCCACCAACCGCCGGCCGAGGTCGGCGGCCACCTTGTCGATCAGTGAGGAGGACACCAGCGTCTTACCGATTCCGGCGTCGGGGCGCCAGTTCTCGCGGTGCCCGAACAGGTACTGAATCGCCACGGCGAGGTAGGCGTTCGGGTTCATCAGGCCGCCATCGGGGGTGACGATCCCGTGCCGATCCGAATCGGCGTCGTTGCCGGTCGAGATCTCGTAGGCACTGCGATTGTTGATGAGACTGGCCATCGCGTAGGGAGAAGAGCAATCCATGCGGATTTTGCCGTCCCAGTCGAGGGTCATGAACCGCCAGGTTGGGTCCACCGACGGGTTGATCACGCTCAGGTCGATACCCAGCCGTTCCGAGATGTACTGCCAGTACTGCACCGACGCTCCGCCCAGTGGGTCTGCCCCGATGTGGACGCCGGCCTCAGCGATCGCCGAGATGTTCAGGGCGTTGCGCAAATCCTCGCAGTAGGCCCCGAGGTAGTCGACCCTGGTGACGTCCGCGCTCGCCGTGGCATAGGACGTGCGGCGAATCGCAGACGGGTCGCGCAGGAGTTCGTTGGCCCGGGCAGCGATCACGCTGGTGGCGTCGGTATCCGCCGGACCGCCGTGGGGCGGGTTGTACTTGAAGCCGCCATCGCGAGGAGGATTGTGGGAGGGAGTGACCACGATCCCGTCGGCCCGTGGGCCGTCGTGGGTCTTGTTGTAGACGATGATGGCCCTGGACACGGCCGGGGTCGGGGTGAAGTCGGCGTCGTGCTCAGCGCGGATGTGGACCCCGTGGGCATGGAGCACCTCGATGGCGGTCCGCCAGGCAGGTTCGGACAAGGCGTGGGTGTCCTTGCCGATGAACAGCGGCCCGGTAATCCCCTGGCTGGCGCGGTACTCCACGATGGCCTGGGTGGTGGCCGCGATATGAGCGTCGTTGAAGGCGGCATCAAGGCTGGAGCCCCGGTGGCCGGAGGTGCCGAACACCACCTGTTGATCAGGGTTGCTCGGATCCGGGGTGAGGTCGTAGTAGGCCCCCAGCAGGGCGTCGACGTCGATGAGGTCTTCAGGCAGTGCCACCTGCCCGGCGCGATCATGAACCATAGGCCTCATCTTGCCCCCATGGGCAACCACAGGGGGAGGGCTTGCCCATATTCGCGGGACATCGAAGGGGCTGGCAGAATGCTGGGGTGACTCCTTCCGGCTTCAATCCCTCGCGTGCCATGGACCTCTCCGGAATCGCCGCCGCGGCGAAGGCGCCCCCGCCACCCGTGGGAGCCAGCTACGTCCTGGACGTGGATGAGGCGAGTTTCGAGTCAGTGATCCAGCTGTCGGTGAAGCACCCCGTGGTGATCGAGCTGCACTCCCCACGCGCGGACGCTGCGGACCTCTCGATCGCCCTGGCCCAACTGGCGAACGAGGCGGCCGGCAAGTACCTCCTCGCGCGCGTGAACGTCGATGCGGCCCCGCAGATCGCGGCGGCCTTTGGGGTTCAGGCCGTCCCCACGGTGATCGCCGTCGTCGGTGGTCAGCTCGCGCCATTGTTCCAAGGCACGCGAGAGAAGGCCGAGGTGGCCGCGGTGATCGGTCAGCTGCTTCAGGCCGCGGCGGGGGCGGGAGTGGTGGGACGGGCCGAACCTGTCAGTATCGCCGCCGATGCCGGACCGGATCCGCGCTTCTCGGCAGCGGATGCAGCCCTCGAACGAGGGGACTTCGCGGGCGCTGTCGCCGAGTTCGACGTGGTCCTGTCCCGTACCCCGAACGATCCTGAGGCCAGGGCCGGGCGGGCGCAGGCCGCCCTGCTGGCACGCCTCGCCGACGCCCAGCCGGCGGCCGTCCTGGCGCGCGCTGCCGCCGCTTCCGAGGACATTGAGGCCCAGATGGCGGCCGCGGACGTGGAGTTGGCCGGCGGTGACCCGGCGTCGGCCTTCGGCCGGCTCATCGATACCATCCGCCGCGCCTCGGGGCCTGATCGGGAAGTGCTCCGAGTGCGGCTGCTGGAGTTGTTCGAGACCGTCGACCCGACTGACCCTGCCGTGCTCAGTGCCCGTCGCGGGTTGATGAGCGCCCTCTTCTGAGCGTCGTCAGGCTTCTTCCGCAGCGGTGGTCCCTGGCTTGTCCGTCAACGCACCCACGATGTCGGGCCGGCGACGGTGGGCCGCCGATCCTGCGAGCAAGCCCAGGGCAAGCAGGCTCGCGCCCAGGGTGGCGAAATAGATCCCCCGGAATCCCTCGTTGAGCCGCTCCTCGAAGGTCCGCTCCAGGTCCGGTGCGAGGCGTTCGACCTCGGCCAGGTAGTCGCTCCTGGCAATCTCGAAGGCGGACGGGATGCCATCGCGCAGGGCGGTCAGCTTGCGTTGGGCGGCAGCCAGGTCGACCCGGGCATCGGCCACGTCGTTGCGCGCCTTGACCACCCGTTTCCGGGTGGCGATCGAGGCTGTCCGCTTGCTGTCCAGCGTCTTCAACTGGCCGCGCAGCGAGGTGCGCTCACCCAGCGCTGCGGTTCGCTGGTTCGACAAGGACGCCCGCTGACGCTCCAACTGGCGCAGCTTGCCGGGCAGCCCAGCCCTCTGGGTGACCATGGCTGCCCGCCTCAGCTTCAGTCCCTCGATCGTCGCGACGAGGCCGGTGATCCTGGTCTTGAGGGCTTGAGCTGCTGGTGGTTCGGGTGACCCGGGCGGCAGTTGGCCAAGGATGCTGGCGTAGTCCTGCTGCAACTGGCTGACTGCCCGTTGCTGCCCTGGGAGCGCCTGATCGATCCCCGTGATTCCGCTGGTCAGCCCCGAGTTGGCCTTTTGGATGCCGGCGATGGCCCTCGCGGTACCGGTCAGGCTTGAGTTCAGGCCGTAGATCGCCCTGGTCAGGTGGGCGATGCCCTTCCGGAGTCCGGCCGAGGCCTTGCCCATCTGGGCGATCCCCTTGTCGAGGCCTCCAATGGCCTTGACCAGCGTGGCGTGGGCCTGATCAAGATCGGTGGCAGCATCTCCGAGGTTGGCCAGCCCGGCATCCACGCCGGTGGTGATGTCGGCGACCACGGACGGCGTGCGGTCGGCGAACAGGCGCTCGGCGACCACCTTGGTGCGGTCGGTGATGGTTGTCACGTCGGCGCTGCGCAGCAGCTCGACCAGATCCTCCGGCAGAGCCTGACCTTCGTCGGTGGTGAAATCGATTCGGGCCGTCTTCCCCAGGTCCGCGAATTCCACGTCCCTGAGCCGATCGGCCAGTCGGTCGTTGGACTGCAGCGCCTTGAGCTGTTGATTCAACTCGCCGGCGTAGGGCAACGCGGGGGCGGTGACCGACTGGGGGAGCTGTTCGATGAGCGCGACCTGGAGACCGGTCCCTGCGTGGGTGAGAAAGCCGACCAGGAACGCTGGAGCCAAGGTGGTTCCCAGGGAACGCACCAGGGACAAGGTGGCCAGGGCTGAGGAAGACTCGTGCGGTGGTGTCCGGTCGAGCATCAGGTAGGTGAGCGGTGAGCCGATGGTGAAGCCGAGGCCCAGGCCCATGAGCGCCAAGGTGGTACAAACACTCGCCCAGGTGGGGGACGGGATCGCCCACCAGGCGCCGACCGCCGCTGCGGCGGCGGAGACCAGGAGGCCGAACCCGAGGACGGGCTTCGGGCCGAGGCGGTCGGTGAGCGTTCCCGACAGCGGTGCGCCGATGCCGCTGAACAGTCCGAGGATGATCACGAAGTAGCCACCGTCCCCCGTGGGAATCCGCAGCGCGTTCTCGGCGAACTGCGGAACGAAGATCACGCCCATGAGGATCACCCCGGAGAGGAATGCCAGGGCCAGGGTCGTGGAGACGGTGCGGTCGGTGAAGTAGGCCAGGTTCAGCACCGGGTCCTCGGCTCGGTGTTCTGCCCTCACGAACAGTGGCAACAGCAGTGCGAAGCAGAGCAGGAAGGGATAGACCTCGCCCGATCGCAGGCTGGTGGCGATGTCGAAGAAGTCGATGTTGCCGAGACCGTAGAGCAGCGCGAGGATCATGGTGACCAGCAGGGTGATCCCTACCAGGTCGATCTGTGCGACCCGCTCGACCGTGTGGTTCGGGAGGAACGCGAGCCCGGCGAGGAGAATGCCCAGGCTGATCGGGACGTTGATGAAGAAGATGTACTGCCAGTTGTGCGTGCCGACGAGATCCAGGATGAGACTGCCGGCACTGGAGCCGAAGATGTTCGCCACCCCATAGACGGCACCGACGAGTCCCAGAGCCATCCCTCGTCGCTGCGGGGGAACCGACGTGCCGAACTCCGCGGTGGCGATCGGGACGATCCCGCCGCCACCAATGGCTTGGATCGCCCGCGCGACCACCAGGAACTCGAAGCTGCCGAGGTTCTGGCTGAGCCCGCACAGCAGTGAGCCCAGGCCGAACAGGGCGATACTCAGCAGGTAGATCGGCTTGCGCCCACGGCGGTCGGCGAGCTTCCCCATGACCGGAATCGACGCGGCGTAGGCCAGCGTGTAGATGGTGAGCATCCAGATGCCGCTCGCATCGTCGACCCCCAGGTCGCTCTGGATGATCGTACGGGCAGGGGTGACGATGCCCGTGTCGAGGGCACCCATGAAGATGCCGAGCAGGTAAACGGCCATCAGAATGCCCAAGCGGCGGGGTGCCGCCCGGGACGTGAGGCTGTCGGTGTGGGTCACAGCACCTCGACTCGGCATCTGGGAACTCTGGCAAAACATACCTCGGCACCGACTGTTTCCGCGAGGTCAGCTGATCCGTTCGCCCGCCTCGAGGTACAGCGTGCGTCCCTCCTCGCGGGCGGCAAGCGCGGCGGCCAGCCGTCCGCGGGCGAACGGCGCCATCCGGTCGGCGGCATTCTGGGGTGACAGCCAGTGCGCCGAACGGATCTCACGCAGGTCAGGCCGCAGCAGTTGCTTGGAGCGCTCGGGCAGGACGCCCCCATCGAAGATCAACTCGAGCGCGTCCTCCCAGCCGAGATACGGCGCCAGCCAATCGACAACCAGGAGCCGCCCCACGCTGACGCCATAGGACAGCTCTTCGAAGACCTCGCGGATCACTCCCTGGCGGGGAGTCTCGGCGACATTCAGGATTCCTCCCGGCAGCTCCCAGTCCACCTTGAAGCTGGTCTCCAGCAGACAGACGTCCCCTTGGGCGTCGGTCAGGAGGAGGTGGCCGATTGCTCGCTTGCGGGGCGTGACACTGTTCATGACACCGGTGAAGCCGGCGGAGCCGCCGGCCTCACCGCGCAACAACGAATACCCTGCCTCGTCCCGCAGGCCACCGTCGGGCCCCTTGAGTCGCTGACGTCTCAACGCCTCCATCCGGAACCCCGCGCGATGCAGGGCGTGACGCCGCAGCCGGTCATCGATCGCCACGTCAAGCTCAATCCGATGAACCCCAGGATCAGCGAAGGCGTGCCGACACGTGGTCACCAGCAGCAGGTCATAACGCTCCGGCCGATCGTCACCGGTGAACTCGACCCGGGCAACCCCGTTCTCGACGCGGAAGGCAAGGGCGTCGCGGATCATTCCTCGGCAACGTAACGGAAGTAGACCGCACCCAGCGGCGGCACCACGACGTTGGCGCTGGCCGGGTAGCCGTTCCAGCCCTCGTCGGAAGCCACCACCTGGCCGAGATTGCCGTGAGCGTTGGAACCGTCGTAGATCCCCGCATCAGAGTTGAAGATCTCCT
Organism: Propionibacteriaceae bacterium; assembly: GCA_016717345.1. Classification (GTDB taxonomy): domain Bacteria; phylum Actinomycetota; class Actinomycetes; order Propionibacteriales; family Propionibacteriaceae; genus Propionicimonas. The sequence goes on along the minus strand of JADKFR010000003.1, from coordinate 110,320 downwards.
TCCAGACTCCCGCATTCGGCAGGCCGAGGCGGTAGTGCGTCCAGGGCTCGGAGGAGAAGTTGACGATGACCGCGATCTGCTGGCCCTGGGAGTCGCTTCGGACCCAGGAGTAGGTGTTCCCCCCGGAGTCGTCGGCGTTCAACCAGCGGAACCCGGCCGGATCCGAGTCGAGTTCCCAGAGGGCGGGGTGGGCCACGTAGAGCTCATTGAGGTCCTTGATCATGCGCTGCAGGCCGTGATGTCCCCACAGGTCGCTGACCCACCATTCCAGGCTGGCGGACTCGTTGAACTCGGTGCGTTGGCCGAACTCGCACCCCATGAACAACAGTTGTTTGCCGGGGAAGGCCCACATGTAGGAGTAGAACGCCCGCAGCGTGGCGAACTGGCGCCACGTATCCTGTGGGATCTTGTTGATCATCGAGCCCTTGCCGTGCACGACCTCGTCGTGGCTGATCGGCAGGACGAAGTTCTCCGAATACGCGTAGACCATCGCGAAGGTCATCTCGTGGTGGTGGTACTGCCGGTAGATCGGCTCGAGCGCGAGGTAGCGCAGCGAGTCGTTCATCCAGCCCATGTTCCACTTGAACCCGAACCCCAGGCCGCCGAGCGTCGACCGGCTTGGTGACTCCGCCGAACGAGGTGGACTCTTCGGCGATCATCACCACGCCCGGCACCCGTTCGTAGAGGTGGCGGTTGACGTAACGGAGGAAATCGATGGCTTCCAGGTTCTCGTTGCCGCCGTACTTGTTCGGCACCCACTCGCCGTCCTCGCGGGAGTAGTCCAGGTAGAGCATGGACGCCACCGCGTCGACCCGCAGCGCGTCGATGTGGAACTCCGTCACCCAGTACAGGGCGTTGGAGACCAGGAACGACTTCACCTCGTTGCGGCCGTAGTTGAAGATGTAGGTGCCCCAGTCCTTGTGCTCACCCTGCCGGGGGTCGGCGTGCTCGTACAGCGCGGTGCCGTCGAAGCGTCCCAACGCCCAGGCGTCCTTGGGGAAGTGTCCCGGCACCCAGTCCAGGATCACGCCGATGCCGGCCTGGTGAAGCCGATCGACGAGGTACCGGAACTCGTCGGGGCGTCCGAGCCGCGACATCGGGGCGAAGTAGTTCGTCACCTGGTAACCCCAGGAGGGCTCGAACGGGTGCTCGGTGACCGGCATCAGCTCGATATGGGTGTAGCCCTGCCAGGTGACGTACTCGACGAGCTCATCCGCCAGTTCGAGGTAGGTCTTCCCCTTGCGCCAACTGCCCAAGTGGACTTCGTAGATCGACATCGGGCTGCGGTGGGGGACGGCCTTCGCGCGCTCCTCCAGCCACTCGTCGTCCGCCCAGACGTACTTGCTCTCGTACACGATGGACGAGTTGGCGGGCGCCTGCTCGGCAAAGCGGGCCATCGGGTCGACCTTCTCCCGCCAGACGCCGTCCTCGCCGCAGATGTTGTACTTGTAGAGGGCGCCGGTTCCGACACCCTCGATAAAGGTCGCCCAGACGCCGGAGCCAGGAACCAGGTGCATGGCGTCGCCGGTCCACCAGTTGAAGTCGGCGTTCAATCGCACCTCGCGGGCATTAGGTGCCCACACCGCAAAACGCGTGCCGTGGATTTCTCCGCGCTCGTCGTCGAAGACGGTGACCTCGTGTGATCCGAGTCGACGCCAGCACTCAGTGTCGCCGCCGCTGTGGAATCCCTCGAGGTCCCACCCGGCCAGTCCACCAGCCAGATCGTGTCCCATCACATCTCCTCAGTGTTCGTGGGCGAGGGGGTCACCGCTGACCCCACCAGCCCATCTTGGACCGCTGACAGCGGTATGTGTGCCCAATCGGGCCGATTGCGCGTTTCGTAAATGACTTCATAGATGGCCTTGTCGACCTCGTATGCCCGCAGCAGGCCTGGGTCAACCTCGGCAGCCCCGGCGTACCCGGTGAGGAAGGCAGCCCGGGCGTTGCGGCACCAGGCGAGCGCCTCGGGTCCCGATGGCTCAGCGTGCGCCGACCGGGCATAGTCGAGGGAGCGCAGGAGCCCTGCGACGTCCCGCCACACGGTGTCGAATTCCCGCCGCTCTTCCAACGACTTCAGCGGCTCACCCTCGAAGTCGATGATCCGCCACCCGTCGGCGCCCAGCAGGGTCTGCCCCAGGTGGAAGTCTCCGTGCACCCGCTGGGTGGTGAGTTGCTGTCCCACAGGCGCCTTCAGTGCCGGGAGCAGGCGCGCTGCCAGCGGGCCCAGGACGGGGGCCTGAGGGATGGCCTCCTCCAGGCGCGCCACCATCGTCGCGCTCAACTCCGCGCCGTCGCGAGGTGCCGTCCCGAACCGGTCGGCAAGGCCGGCATGGACGGCCCGCAGGGCGACCCCGAGAGCCGCCAGTTCGTCATCGATGGAACGTCCCGCGGCGCAGGCGGCCGTCGCGTATCCCCAGCCGTCCTTGGCGTCGGGGACAAGTTCACACACCATCGCGAGGTCGTAGCCGGCCTCGCTGATCCAGCCGTACAGCCGCGGCGTTGTCGCTGACTCGCCGAGTGCCGAGAGCACCTCGATCTCGAGGTTGGCTCCCGGTTCGAGTCGCCGGAAGATCTTCAGCATGGCCCCGCCGACGATGACGGTGGAGTTGCTCTGCTCGCCGGTGAACAGGCGCAGCGGAGCGTCGGCGTCGACCGCCTCCGCCGCCAACCAGTGGACAGACGGCCCCCCACGCAGCAGGGCAGGGATGAGGGTCGCCATGGCCGTGGCCGAGGCAGGTGCGTCCACGACGTCGACCTCACCGAGGCCGGAAACCTCGGCCCTGGTCACCAGGGCCCCCGGTTCCCCGGTTCCCGGTGCCAGGTAGCCGACCACCAGCTGGTAGGTCTCCTGGCGCGAACCGTAGTCGACGGTGGCCAGCTCCGAGCGCACTGCCGGGAGCTCCCCGGGGGAGGTGTACCACCCCAGTGGCTCCAGCTGAGTGAGCCGACCTCCGAGCCCCTTACCCGCAAACCAGCGTGCCCGGGACAGGTAGTCCTGCCAGGGTGGCCGCAAAGGCACGATCAACCCCTATCGAGCACGTGCAACACGTGAGCCGGTGCCGAGGGGGTGAGCCGAACGAAGTTGCGCGTCCCCCAGGTGAAGGTCGCGCCGGTGAGCTCATCCCGCAGGTTCACGAATTCCTGGTCCGGCAGGCCCAGGGAGCCCATGTCGAGGTAGACGTCGGACTCAACGGTGTTGTCCTGGTCGAGGCTGCAGATGACCACCACGGTGTCGTCGCCGTCCCGCTTGGCGTAGGCGATGACCTTGTCGTTCGGGGCGTGCTGGAAGGTGATGCTCCGCAACTGCTGGAGGGCGGGATGCGCTTTGCGGATCTCGTTGAGTCGACCGATCAGCAGGTTGAGGTTCGGCTCGGCGGTGAAGTCCCGGGGCCGGTACTCGTACTTCTCGGAGTTGCGGTATTCCTCACCCCCCGGCTTCAACGGTTCGTGTTCACACAGCTCGAACCCGGAGTACACCCCCCAGGTGGGTGCGAGTGTCGCGGCGAGCACAGCCCGGATCGCGAAGGCGCTGGGGTTCCCGGACTGCAGGTAGGTCGGGTTGATGTCCGGGGTGTTGACGAAGAAGTTGGGACGGTAGAAGGAGTCCATCTCCTGGGCGAGTTCGATCAGGTACTGCTCGATCTCCCACTTCTCGTTCCGCCACGTGAAGTAGGTGTACGACTGGTGGAAGCCGACCTTCCCGAGGCCGTGCATCATTTCCGGCGTCGTGAACGCCTCGGCGAGGAACATCACGTCGGGATCGGTGGTGCGGATCTCGTGCATGACCCACGCCCAGAACTCCAAGGGCTTGGTGTGGGGGTTGTCGACCCGGAACGCACGTACCCCATGCGACATCCAGAGCTTGAGGATGCGCAGGACCTCGGCGTAGATGCCGTCGCGATCATTGTCGAAGTTGATCGGGTAGATGTCCTGATACTTCTTCGGGGGGTTCTCGGCATAGGCGATCGTGCCGTCCACGCGGGTGGTGAACCACTCCGGATGCTCGATTGCCCAGGGGTGATCCGGCGAGGCCTGGAGAGCGAAGTCCAAGGCGATCTCCAGGCCCAGTTCCTTGGCCTTGGCGACGAACCGGTCGAAAGCGTCCCAGTCGCCGAGGTCGGGGTGGATCGCATCGTGCCCGCCCTCGGGGCTTCCGATCGCCCACGGCGACCCGGGGTCGTTCGGGCCGGCGATGAGCGAATTGTTCTTCCCCTTGCGGAAGGCGCTGCCGATGGGGTGGATCGGTGGCAGGTAGACCACGTCGAAGCCCATCGCCGCCACTTCTTCGAGACGGGTGTGGCAGCTGTCGAAGGTGCCGGAGCGCCAACTCTTGGCGTTTTCGTCCCACACCGCACCGACGGAGCGCGGGAAGAACTCGTACCAACTGGCGAAAAGGGCGCCGCGGCGATCCACGAAGAGCGGGAATTCCGCCGTGGGGCTCACGAGTTCACGGGGCCCGTACCGATGCATGGCCCGACGAATACCTGACGACGTGGCCACTTCCAGGAGGTCGGCGGTGGGGCGCTGGGAGATCAGCAGCATGGCGGTGGCGCGCAGGATCGACGCCTCCACGGGGTCTCCGGCCGCATCGGCCAATTCCGCGGTGCGCTCGAAGAGGTGCTTTCCCTCCAGGCAGACCAGTTCGATATCGACTCCAGCCGGCAGTTTGGCTTCAGCATTGTGCAGCCAGGTCGCCCAAGGATCCGACCACCCCTCGATGCGGAACGTCCAGGCTCCTTCGGAATCGGGACGGACCCAGGCCTCCCAGGGGTCCAACCCCACCGGCTCGACCCGCTGCATGTCGACGCGGGTCTCGTGGCCGTGGGGATCGGTGAGGATCACCGAGGCGTTCACGGCGTCATGCCCCTCCCGGAACACCTTGGCGCGAATCGGGATCAACTCGCCGACCGCGGCCTTGGCAGGGTAGGCGCCGCCCTCGATGACCGGAGAGACCTTGGCGACCGGAATCCGTCCGAAGCCACGGGGGAGGGGCAGCGGTCGGGGGCCGACGCCGGAGACCGGTGGGACGACGGGAGTCGGTTCGGGCGATGCCGGGGGCATCACCGCGGCGGTCGACTCTTCTGGGTGGAAGGAGCTGGGACGCGAATCAGAACCGGAGTTCGTGCTGGTAATCACGGTGGTCAACCTATCGAATCCCCATCCGCGGGGGGAGGGGTTACGTCAGGCTGTTGGTGGCTCGGGTGACTCAGGGGAGAGCGGCAACGCGGTGGCCGCCGTGGCGCGGACGCTGACCTGAAGCACCACCACCGTCCGACCGGGTACCTCGATCTGCGTGCCTGGCCTGAGTGGCTTGGTGGGGAGTTCGCCAGCGGTGCCGGTATGGACGGCGACCTGGTAGCTCGTTGCCCACGGTGCACCGGGAAGCGTGAGCGCCAACGGGTCGGCTCCCCCATGAAGGACGATCAGGAATGCCTCGGCCACGTCCGAGACGTACAGGCAAACGCTGCGCCGTCCCATGTCGTGCCACTGCTCAACCGACATCTCCGTCCCGGATTCGCAGAACCACGCGATGGCGGAGCGGCCCAGCCGCTGGCCAGCGGCATCGGTGAGCTCGCCATGGTGCCGGAACGCTCGAGGGCGCAAGATGGGATGGTCGGCGCGAAGCCTGAGCAGGGCGCTGGTGAGTTCGGCCTGGTCCTCCCACTGGTCGGTCCAGTTGATCCACGAGACGGGCGAGTCCTGGCAGTAGGCGTTGTTGTTGCCACCCTGGGTGCGGCCCATCTCATCCCCGGCGGTGATCATCGGGACGCCGGCCGCCAGCAGGAGGGTGGCCATCAGGTTGCGGGCCGTCCGGCGTCGGGCGGCCTGAACGAGGGCGTCCTCGGTTTCGCCTTCGTAGCCATGGTTCCAGGAGCGGTTGTCGTCGGTGCCATCACGGTTGCGCTCGTTGTTGGCTTCGTTGTGCTTCAGGTCGTAGGTCACGAGGTCGCGCATCGTGAAGCCGTCGTGGGCGGTCACGAAGTTGATCGAGGCGGAGGAGTCACGTCCAGAATGGTCGAAGATGTCCGAGGAAGCGCACATCCTGGTGGCGAGCTCCTGGACTCCTCCCACCGCGCCTCGCCAGAAGTCCCGGGCGAAGCCACGGAACCGGTCGTTCCACTCGCCCCACCCCGGTCCCCAACGACCCACCTGGTAGCCGTAGGGACCCAGGTCCCAGGGCTCGGCGATCATGACGACGTCGGTGAGGATCGGATCCTCGGCGATCAGTTGCTTGAGCCGGTGGAACTGGTCGACGTGGTGGAATTGGTCGCGAATGAGGGTGGTCGCGAGATCGAATCGGAATCCGTCCACACCCATGTCGGTGACCCAGTAGCGCAGGGAGTCCATCACCAGGCGCAGGACAGCGTCATCGGAGGTGTCGACCGCATTGCCGCAGCCGGTGACGTCGTAGTCGTTGCGCTGGTCGTCGGTGAGGCGGTAATACGCCCCGTGGTCGATCCCGCGGAAGGACAGGGTGGGACCGTCGTGGCCACCTTCCCCGGTGTGGTTGTACACCACGTCGAGGATGACGGCGATCCCGGCCTCATGCAGCGAGGACACCATCTGTTTGAACTCGGTGACCTGTTCGCCGGTCGTGCCCGAGGACGAGTAGGCGCCGTGAGGGGCGAAGAATCCGAGGGAGTTGTAACCCCAGTAGTTCGACAGGCCGCGGCCCACCACGAAGGGTTCGGACACGAAGTGGTGGGTCGGGAGGAACTCCACCGCGTTGACCCCGATCGCCACCAGATGCTCGATGGCGGAGTGGTAGGCCATCCCGGCGTAGGTGCCGCGTAGATGCTCGGGCACCTGGGGATGCAGGCGCGTGTAGCCCTTCACGTGGGTCTCGTAGATCACCATGTCCGACAGGGAGAGCGGGTTCGCCAGCGGGGTGGGGCGCGGGCTGTCCGCCACCACGACACTGAGCGGGACGGCTGCGAAGGAGTCGGTGGGGTCGGGTTGGAAGTTCGATTCCGCGGTGTGGTCGAAGATCGGGCCGGAGTAGTCGACGCCACTGGTGATGGCGCGCGCGTAGGGGTCGATGAGGAGTTTGGCCGGGTTGAACCGCTGGCCGGTACCCGGATCCCAGGGGCCGTGCACCCGGAAACCGTAGCGCTGCTGAGCGCCCACGCCGTGCACGAAGACGGTCCAGACCCCGTCCTCCTGGCGGTCCATCTCGTGGTTGGTTTGGCGGCGGTCGCGAGCCACCAGGGCGAGTTCGACCCTGGTCGCGCGGGGCGCCCAGAGCGAGAAACGGGTTCCTCCGTCGACGACTCGCGCGCCAAGAACGCTGGTGTCCGCGGGCGACGGCTGGACGGGTGCCTTCATTCGCTGTCTTTCGCAGATGTGTGGTGAGCTTCAGTGTGGCCCAGACGGCGACTGCCTGTCGCGCGTCCGCGCCCGGTGAGGAACGATTCAACCACGGATTGGAGGCAGACGTGTTACGGGCCTATCTGGACCACGCCGCGTCCTCACCCATGTCGGCGTCGGTCGTGGAGGCGATGGCCGTCGTCTGGCAGCGGGCCGGCAACCCGTCCTCCCTGCATACGGCAGGGCGTGGCCTGCGACGGATCCTGGAGCAGGCCCGCGAATCGATCGCCGCCGATCTGGGGGCACGGCCGAGCGAAGTGGTGTTCTGCTCTGGCGGGACGGAGGCCAACAATCTGGCCCTGCTGGGGGCGGCCGGCCCCGACGGCGGTCTGGTGGTGTCCGCTGTCGAGCACCCGTCGGTGGCACGGGTTCGTGACGTCCTGGGCAGCCGGGTGGTGGTCGCCCCTGTCGACGCCGAGGGACGAGTGGACGCGGCTTCGCTCCGCTCCGCCCTCACCGGCGGCACCCGGTGCCTCTCCGTGATGTGGGCGAACAACGAGACGGGCGTCCTTGAGCCCGTCGACGAGCTCGTCGAGGTCGCCCGTTCCGCCGGGGTGATCAGCCACAGTGACGCGGTCCAGGCCGTCGGGCACGTCCCGGTCGACTTCGCGGCCAGCGGATTGGACCTGCTCAGCCTGTCGGCCCACAAGCTGGGTGGCCCCGTGGGGATCGGTGCCCTGGTCGTCCGGCGCGGGGTCTCGGTGGTGCCGACGGGGTTCGGTGGTGGCCAGGAGTCCCGGGTGCGGTCCGGGACGGTCCCGGTCGCGTTGGCGGTCGGTTTCGCTGCGGCCCTGCGGGACGCCGTCGCTCGCCTCGACACCGAGGCGCTGCGGCTGACGGCGCTCGGTGACCGCCTGATCGCCGGGGTGAGGGGGATTCCCGAGGTCCGGGTCAACACTGTCGGGGCCGCCTCGCCGGCGATCGTCCATGTCACGGTCCGGGGGACCCGCGCTGACGACGTCCTGCTGCTGCTCGATGCGGGTGGAATCGACTGTTCCACCGGTTCGGCCTGCGCGGCCGGGGTTCACCAGCCCAGCGAGGTGCTGCTGGCGATGGGTCGGACCGCGGCGGAGGCGGCGGCCGGCCTGCGGTTCTCCTTCGGTCCGACCACTACCGCTGCCGACGTCGAGACCCTGCTGGCGGTGTTGCCGTCGGCGGTGGAGCGGGCTCGCTCGGCGTTCCGGGAGTGAGACTCCGCCTGCGTACAATCGGGCACCGGACAAAGGGAGGTCGCATGCGAATACTGGCTGCGATGTCAGGAGGAGTGGACTCCGCCGTGGCTGCGGCCCGCCTCGTCGACGCCGGCCACGATGTGACCGGGGTGCATCTGGCGCTCTCGAAGAATCCGGAGAGCTACCGCAGCGGCGCCCGTGGCTGCTGTTCGCTGGAGGATTCCCATGACGCGAGGCGAGCCGCGGATGTGCTGGGGATTCCTTTCTATGTGTGGGACTTCGCCGAACGCTTCGCCGCCGAGGTGGTCGAGGACTTCCTGGCGGAGTACGCGGCCGGCCGGACCCCGAATCCCTGCCTGCGCTGCAACGAGAAGATCAAGTTCGCTGCGGTGCTCGAGCGGGGCCTGGCGCTGGGCTTCGACGCGCTGGCCACCGGTCACTACGCCCTGACCCATCGGGTGGGCGAAGAGGTGCAACTCCATCGGGCCGCCGAACCGCGCAAGGACCAGTCCTACGTGCTGGGCGTGCTGGATCAGCAGCAGTTGCGGCACTCGGTGTTTCCGTTGGGCACCGACGGCTCCAAGGCCGACGTGCGGGCGGAGGCGGCCACCCGTGGCCTGCTCGTCGCCAAGAAGCCCGACAGCCACGACATCTGCTTCATTCCGACCGGCGACACCTCCGGCTTCCTCCACGACCGGCTCGGGCGGCGGGCCGGCGACATCCTGGATGCCCGGGGCGAAGTCGTGGGAGCGCACGCGGGCGCCCATCAGTTCACGGTGGGGCAGCGTCACGGCCTGAACCTGTCGGTTCCGGCCGCCGACGGCCGCCCCCGCTACGTGCTGGCCGTGTCGCCAGCGACGAATTCGGTCACGGTGGGTCCCAAGGAAGCGCTGGCCGTGCGGGTGATCGAGGGAATTCGACCGACCTGGACGCAGGGGATGGTGGCCGGCCCGTGGCGGGGGTTGGCCCAGTGGCGGGCGCATTCAGAGCCGATGGCCGCCACGATCGAGACCGCCGGCGACACCGTCCGGGTGACGCTGGACGCGCCGGCCCACGGCATCGCTCCGGGTCAGGCAGTCGTCCACTACGACGGCGAGCGGGTGGTCGGCAGCGCGACGATTGCGCGAACCTACCGGTGAACGATCCATCCGCCCGGCGGGTCCGGTTCTCGGGGCTGGGCTCGCTGCCCGGCGTGGACTTCCGGGCCGCCGTTGCGATGACCTTCGACAAGGTTCCAGACCTGCCCTACCTGCCCGAACTGCCCGCGCGTGGACCGTGGGCCGGGATGGTCGGCCGGGGCCTGGGTCTGCTCGTCGGGCTGGACGTCGAACTGCTGGCGGGGGAATGGCGACTCGGTGTTCCTGGGATCGATCATCGCCGCTCCCGCGCCACCTGGCGAGACGACGTGGATCGGTTGGAGGAACTGGCCCAGGGCTATGCGGGCGCGTTCAAGGTGTCGGTGGCCGGCCCCTGGACGCTCGCGGCCGCCACCGGGGTGGCGCACACCGGCCGGGTGCTGGCGGACCCGGGGGCTCGCCGGGATCTGGCTGGGTCACTCGCCGAAGGGGTGGGAGAACTGCTCGCCGACCTCCACCGTCGGTTGCCCGACCTCGAGTTGGTGCTGCAGGTCGACGAACCGGCCCTGCCCGCGGTGCTGGGTGGCGGAATCCCCACCCCTGGCGGGTTCTTCCGGCTCCCGGCGGTCGAGGCCTGGGAGGTGGCTGCTGGACTGGCCGCCCTCACCGCCGAGCCGGCGCGCCGCGGCCTGGACGTCTCCACCCTCGTGCACTGTTGTGCCCCCGGCCTGCCGATCGACCTGATGCGTGGCCGAGGAAACGAGGGCGCCGGCTTCGATGGTGTGTCGCTCGATCTTGAGGTCGTCACCACCGAGCAATACGAGCAGGTGGCTCAGGCGGTCGAGGTGGGCGCGGAGGTGTGGCTCGGCTGCCTCCCCACCCATCGGTCGCTGTCCCTCACCGCGGATGAGGTCCGGGGCCGGGTGCTCCGATTCCTCGACACCCTCGGCGTGACCGAGGCGCTGGCCGGTCACCTGGTTCTCACCCCGGCGTGCGGCCTGGCGGGCTTCACCGCGGCGGAGGTCTCCCACGCCTTCGCCCTCCTCGCGACCGTCAGCCGGCAGGTGAGCGAGGAACTGGACGGGAACGGTTGACCCCAGGCCTCAGCGGACCACGGCGTACCGGATGCTGAGGAATTCACCGCTTGCGGCGTACTGCAGGGTCTTCAGGCTCAGCCGCCTCGGCAGCAGGGGCATCCCGGCGCCCAGAACCTCGGGGGCGATGCTGACGATGACCTCGTCGAGCAGTCCGTGGTCATGGAACTGTCCGGCCAGCTCGCCGCCCCCCACGATCCAGACATCCTTCCCGGCTGCCACGCTCACCATCTCGCGATGGACCTCAGGAATTGAGCCGTTGGTGAAGCGGAGGTCGGCGCTCGGCCACGCGGGGAGGTCGCGATGGCCGAACACCCAACAGGGTTGCTCATAACCCCACGGCTCCAGAATCTCGCCGGCCTCGTTGCGGGAATGCTGATGAACCCAGCGGTAGGTGTTGGCCCCCATGCACAGGGCGCCGATGTCGGCGACGAACGTCTCGTAGTCGAGGGGCCCCCCGGTCCCGGCCTCGTGGGTCAGCAGCCACTCCAAGCCGTGCTCGGACGTCGCGAGGAAGCCGTCGAGGCTCATCGCCGTGTAGTAGATGGTGCGTGACATGGACCCAGTAACGGCGTTGCCGCCGCACGGTGTCAAGCCGAGGGTCACTGTCGGTGGGCCCCTCTACGATGACCGCGTGACCATCGATGAGGCCCGCCAGCGACACGCCGAACTCAGCGTTCAACTCACCGAGCATCGGCGGCGGTACTACCTCGATGACGCACCGACCGTCAGCGACGGGGAGTTCGACGCCCTGATGCGGGAGTTGCTCGCGATCGAAGCCGGGCATCCCGAGCTGGTCAGCCAGGATTCGCCGTCGCAACAGGTGGGCGGGTACCCCGCCGCCACCTTCGCCGAGGTCGTTCACCGACGGCCCCTGCTGAGCCTCGACAACGCCTTCAGCCGGGAGGAGTTCCTCCGGTGGGCTGAGCGTGCCAGTGGCTTGGCGGGCCTCGACATCGGGGCGTCCGGGTTGTTGTGTGAGGTGAAGATCGATGGCCTCGCTCTCGACCTGGTCTATGAAGACGGCCGGCTCGTGACGGCCGCCACCCGCGGTGACGGGGCGGTGGGTGAGGACGTGACGGCGAACGTCCGCACCATCGCCAGCATTCCGCACCAGTTGCGCGGGGAGGTCCCGACCCTGGTGGAGGTACGGGGGGAGGTGTTCATGCCCGCCGACGCTTTTGCCCTGCTCAACGACGGGTTGGTCGCCGCCGGGAAGTCCCCGTTCGCGAATCCGAGGAACTCTGCGGCCGGGTCGCTTCGCCAGAAAGACCCTCGGGTCACCGCCAGTCGCAAGCTGGCGTTCCTGTGTCACGGGCTCGGCGAGGTGAGTGGGGGAGACCCGATTCGACGTCAGTCCGAAGGCTATGACCTGATGAGCCAGTGGGGCCTGCCCGTCAGCGCCCACTCGCAGGTCGTCGACTCGGTCGAGGGCGCCTGGTCCTACATCCAGCGTTTCGCAGACGCCCGCCACAGCCTCGAGCACGACATCGACGGGGTGGTCGTCAAGGTGGACGACCGCGCGTTGCAGGAGCGGCTGGGACGCACCTCACGGGCCCCGCGCTGGGCGATCGCCTACAAGTACCCGCCCGAGGAGGTCACCACCGTCCTGCTCGATATCCGCGTCAACGTCGGCCGGACGGGACGGGTGACTCCCTACGCGGTGATGGAACCGGTGCTGGTCGCTGGTTCGACAGTCGAGATGGCCACCTTGCACAACGCGTCGGAGGTCGTTCGCAAAGGCGTCATGATCGGGGACACGGTGATCCTTCGCAAGGCCGGTGACGTCATCCCCGAAGTGCTGGGGCCGGTCGTGGAAATGCGCGACGGCTCCCAGCGGCACTTTGTGATGCCGACGCATTGCCCCAACTGCGGGACTCGGCTTCGCCCCGAGAAGGAGGCGGACGCCGACATCCGGTGCCCGAACCAGCGTTCCTGTCCCGCCCAACTGCGGGAGCGGCTCTTCCACCTCGCTTCCCGCGCCGCCCTCGACATCGAGACCCTGGGCTGGCAGGCCGCCGACGCCCTCCTCAGCGCCGGCCTCCTCGTCGATGAGGGCGACCTTTTCGATCTGGACGCCGACAAGCTCTCCAGCAGCTCGTTCTTCACGACCCGATCCGGGTCGCTGTCGGCCAATGGACGCAAGTTGCTCGACAACCTTGAGCTGGCCAAGACCCGGCCGTTCGCCAAGTTCCTGGTGGCCCTGTCGATCCGTCACATCGGCAAGGGCATCGCCCCCGAGGTAGCGGCTGCCTTCGGCTCGATCGATGCGCTGCAGGCGGCCACCTACGACGACCTTTCCGCGGTGCCCGGGATCGGCCCCACCCTTGCGGCGTCAATCGTGGAATGGTTCGAGGTCGACTGGCACCGCGCGATCGTGGCCAAGTGGCGGGCAGCCGGCGCGTCGATGGCCGACGAAGCCCACGGCGAGAGGGGCGCGATCCCGCAGACGCTCACCGGTGTGTCGGTGGTCGTGACGGGCTCGCTGCCGGGCTTCACCCGCGAGGGGGCTGCGGCGGCGATCACCGATCGAGGTGGCAAGGTGGCGAGTTCGGTCTCAGCCCGCACCGACTTCGTGGTGGTCGGGGAGGCTCCCGGATCGAAGTACGCCCGAGCCGTCCAGCTTCAGCGTCCCATCCTCGACGCGGACGGATTCGACGCGCTCCTCCATCAGGGCCCGGAGGCGGCCCGGGCAGTAGCCAGGCGGGAATGACCCCTCTGGCAGACTGGAGGGGTGGAAGGCCTCAACTCGAACCTGAACCTCAATGAGGACGCACCGCCCAGAGTGATGCCCCGGATCGGGGACTGGGGCCCGCTGGAGGTTCCGGCCACCCGCCAGAAGCGACGGATGCGGTGGTGGGTGATCCTGCTCCTGCTCGCAGTACTCGCGGCTCTCGTGGGCTACGGGTACTGGGTCTACACCATGCTGCGCTGAGGCGCATCCCTCAGCGCGCGGCCAACAATGCCAAGTGGCTCAGGCGGGCGAGTTCGGATTTGAGGAACTCCGGGCCGCCACGCCTGGCCACGACGATGGAGGAGTTGCCCCGGAAGGGCGCCACGGCGATCAGGGTTTCGCTCCAACCCGGCAGCCATCCGTCCGGCAACTCCGCGGCGCGCAGCGAATCGAGGGGTCCCAGGACACCCACCCCGGCCTCGTCGAGGTCAGGGCCGAGGTCGGTCTTGGCCAGGACCTGAAGGGTCGAGCGGTCAACCAGCAGGGCCCAGTTCACCCGGAAGACCTCCGGGGACTCCAGCGTCAGGATCTCCGCGGCGCGTTCGGGGTATTCCGTCATGTGGTTCAGGACGTCGACGTCACTCTGCAGACCCCACTGTTCGGGGTAGTAGGACAGCCAGAGGATCTCCACCCCTTGGATCGACGTGCACACGGTGATCAGGGCATCGGGCTGGGTGCCTGTGGGCAGGTCCAACATGAAGTCGTCGACCGCGAAGCCCTCGTACTTCTCGACGATCTCCACAGCGTTGATGTCGGCGCCGACGGTGCCCATGGCAGTCGCTATCGCTCCCAGCGAGCCAGGGCGATCCGGCAGGGCAATCCTCAGCAAGAACACCCTGACAGTCTGGCCCATCCGTGTTACAGACGCGTCAAGCCGGGCTGGGCGTCGAACGGCGGCCGGCACTCGCGGCCCCGACGGTAGAGTGTGTCAGCCCCGAGCCGGACTGGAGCGGGGACGAGCAACAGGAGTGGAACTGTGGCACTGACCGCTGCCGATGTGGGACGGCTGGCCGACCTGGCACGCATCAACCTGACCCCGGACGAACTGGCCCACCTGGCCCCGCAACTCGACGTCATCCTCGAGGCAGTGGCCCAGGTGTCCGACGTGGCGTCGCAGGATGTCCCTCCGACCTCGCATGCCCTGGAGCTCACGAACGTCTTTCGCGACGACGTGGTGCAGCTTTCGCTGCCGGTCGCAGCGGTCCTCGCGGCGGCCCCGGCAACCCAGGACGACCGGTTCCGCGTTCCCCGGATCCTGGGGGAGGAGGCATGAACGAACTCCTGCGACTCACCGCCGCCGACCTCGCGGACCGTCTCGCTTCCGCGGAGGTCTCGGCGCGTGAGGTGACTCAGGCCCACCTCGACCAGATCGAGGCCACCGACGACGTCGTCCAAGCCTTCCTGTGCACCGATCCGGAACGAGCCCTGGCCAGCGCGTCAGCCATCGACGATCGGCGTGCCGCGGGCGAGACCCTGGGCCGGCTGGCGGGGGTACCGGTGGCGGTGAAGGACATCTTCACCTATTCGGGACTGCCCACCACCTGTGGCTCGCGCATCCTTGAGGGCTGGCTGCCCCCCTACAACGCCACCATCACCCAGCGCCTGCTGGACGCCGACCTGGTGATCCTCGGCAAGACGAACCTGGACGAGTTCGCGATGGGCTCATCGACGGAGAACTCCGGCTACCAGGTCACCCACAACCCCTGGGACGTCGACCGGATCCCGGGTGGGTCAGGCGGCGGCTCAGCCGCGGCGTTGGCCGCCTTTCAGGCTCCCTTGGCGATCGGCACCGACACCGGTGGCTCGATCCGCCAACCCGCCTCGGTCACCGGAACGGTCGGGGTGAAACCGACCTACGGCGGGACCTCGCGTTACGGCGTGGTGGCGATGGCGTCCTCGTTGGACACCCCCGGTCCGTGCGCCAGAACGGTGCTGGACGCCGCGCTGCTGCACGAGGTGATCGGCGGCTGGGACCCGCGCGACTCCACGTCCATCAACGCACCGTTGCCCGATCTGGTGGGGGCGGCGCGGCGGGCCGATGTGTCCGGCCTCCGGGTGGGGGTGGTGCGGGAGTTCAGCGGAGAAGGCTACGCCCCGGGGGTGTTGCAGCGCTTCCATGAGGCGCTGAGCGTGCTCGAATCGCTGGGGGCCGAGATCGTGGAGGTGTCCTGCCCCCACTTCACCTATGCCCTCAGCGCGTATTACCTGATCATGCCGAGCGAGGTGTCCTCCAACCTGGCCCGCTTCGACGCCATGCGCTACGGCCTGAGGGTCGGCGACGACGGTGTCCGCAGTGTGGAGGAGGTCATGAATCTCACCCGAGGCGCCGGATTCGGTGACGAGGTCAAGCGACGCATCATTATCGGCACCTACGCTCTCAGCTCCGGCTACTACGACGCGTACTACGGCTCCGCCCAGAAGGTGAGGACCTTGATCACCCGCGACTTCGAGGCGGCTTTCGCCGAGGTCGACGTCCTGGTGTCTCCGACCACTCCCACGACCGCCTTCCGGATCGGGGAACGGGCCGACGACCCACTCGCCATGTACATGGCCGACCTGTGCACGATCCCGTCCAACCTCGCCGGCAACTGCGCGATCTCGATTCCGTGCGGGGTGAGTCCACAGGACAACCTGCCGGTGGGATTCCAGGTGATGGCGCCGCCGCTGGCCGATGACCGGCTCTACCTCGTCGGTGCCGCCCTCGAGCGCGAACTGAGTGCCCGGTGGGGTGGCGGCATCCTGCTCGACCAGTTGGCCGACTCCGCCGCGGGAGCCCACCTGAACGTCGCACGAAAGGGGCGGTGATGAGCGAGCCGGTGCTGGACTACGATCAGGCCCTCCTGGCCTACGAGCCGGTGATGGGGCTCGAAGTCCACGTCGAGTTGAACACGGCCTCCAAGATGTTCTGCGGCTGTGTCAATGCCTTCGGTGGGGACCCCAACACCCACACCTGCCCGGTGTGCCTGGGACTGCCCGGTTCCCTGCCGGTGGTGAATGGGAAGGCGATCGAGTCGGCGATTCGGATCGGACTGGCCCTGAACTGCCAGATCGCGACCTGGTGCCGCTTCGCCAGGAAGAACTACTTCTACCCCGACATGACCAAGGACTTCCAGATCTCGCAGTACGACGAGCCCATCGCCTTCGACGGTTACGCCGAGGTGGAGGTGGACGGTGAGCTGTTCCGCATCGAGATCGAACGGGCACACATGGAGGAGGACGCCGGCAAGTCGCTGCACGTCGGTGGGGTCACCGGCCGCATCGGCGGTGCCGACTACTCCTTGCTGGACTACAACCGGGCCGGCACGCCCCTGATCGAGATCGTCACCAAGCCGATCCTGGGGGCCGGTGCGAAGGCGCCCCAGGTTGCCAAGGCCTACGTCGCCTTCCTGCGCGATCTGGTGCTCAGCCTGGGGGTTTCCGATGCGCGGATGGAGCAGGGATCACTGCGCTGCGACGCCAACGTCTCCCTGATGCCGATCGGTGCCACGGTGTTCGGCCTCCGCACCGAAACCAAGAACGTGAACTCGCTGCGCAGCATCGAGCGGGCACTGGAGTACGAGATCCGCCGCCAGGCAGCGCTGCTCGCCGGCGGCGGGACGGTGTTCCAGGAGACCCGTCACTGGCACGAGGACGGCGCCTACACCACCCCGGGCAGGTCCAAGTCGGACGCCGAGGACTACCGCTACTTCCCCGAGCCCGATCTGGTGCCGGTGGCGCCCAGCCGGGAATGGGTGGAGGAATTGAGAGCGACGCTGCCCGAGCTGCCGACGGTCCGCCGGGACCGGCTGCGTCGTGAGTGGGGGTTCACCGTCCTCGAACTGCAGGACGTGGTGAACGCCGGCGCGCTCGATCTCATCGAAGCGACCGTTGCAGCCGGTGCCGGCGCCCAGCCGGCGCGGAAGTGGTGGCTCACCGAATTGGCGCGCCGCGCGAACGAGGCCGGCGTGGAGTTGGCCGAGCTGGCGATCACCCCCCGCCAGGTCGCCGGCGTCCAGGCGCTCGTGGAGGCCGGAACCCTCAACGACAAGCTGGCACGTCAGGTGATCGATGGCGTCCTTGCCGGGGAAGGCGATCCGGCCGACGTGGTCGCCGGACGCGGGCTGGCGGTTGTCAGCGATGCCGGCGCACTGGCGGCAGCGGTCGATCGCGCCATCGACGCCAACCCGGAGGTGGCCGCCAAGGTCCGTGACGGCAAGCTCGCCGCGGCCGGGGCTCTGATCGGGGTGGTCATGAAGGAGATGCGTGGCCAGGCTGACGCTGCCCGGGTTCGTGCGTTGGTGTTGGAGAAGCTTGGCTGAGGACGGGGGCCCGGGGGTCGGGTGGGCGAACGGAACGCACCAGCTGGGCTGGCTTGCCGGTCTGGCGGTGACGGTCCACCTGGTTGCCCTGTACCTGCCCGGCACGCCGGATCAAGCCCTCGAGTTGCCCCTGTTTCCTGGCGCGGACAAGGTGATCCACCTGCTCCTGTTCTTCGTTCCGGTCTTCCTGATCGGTCGACTCACCGGGCGTGTCGGCTTGGTGGCCTTCGGGTTCGCCCTGCACGCTGTCGTGAGCGAGCTGATCCAGTGGCGCTTCATCCCCTACCGCGACGGGGATGTCTGGGACGCCATGGTTGACCTGATAGGGGTCGGGCTCGCTGTTGTGTTCTTGACGCTGAGGAAATCCACCAGGAGGTGAGCCGTGCCGAATCCGTCGGCTGTCGACCACCTGTCCCCGGCGTTCCCGGGACGTGCTGCCTGGGGCACCGCGGCCCGGCTGCGGGCCTGGCAGGTGGCGGCCCTGGCGCGCTACCGGGAGCTGGACCAGCGTGACTTTCTGGCGGTGGCGACCCCGGGCGCGGGGAAGACGACGTTCGCGCTGCGGGTCGCCACCGACCTGCTGGAGGCCCGCACGATCGAGCAGGTGATCGTGGTGACCCCCACCGAGCACCTCAAGGTGCAGTGGGCGGACGCGGCGGCACGCGTGGGCGTGCGTCTCGACCCCGGACTGGCCGGAAGCCGACGCGGGCGCTCCCGACAGTTCCACGGCCAGGCGGTGACCTACGCCGGCGTGGCCGCAGCCACCTTCGCCTACGAGGCCCGGACGGCGAACGCCAGGACGCTGGTGATCTTCGACGAGGTCCACCACGCCGGGGACTCGCTCAGTTGGGGGGAGTCCGTCTCGCAGGCGTTCGCGCTGGCCACCCGGCGACTGTCCCTGACCGGGACGCCGTTTCGCTCCGATGCGACGCCGATCCCGTTCGTGACCTACGCCGAGGAGGCCGACGGCACCCGCCGGTCGGTGCCGGACTACACCTACGGCTACGCCGAAGCGTTGCGGGATCATGTGGTGCGGCCGGTGGTGTTCCTGGCCTACGGGGGCGGCCTGCGGTGGCGCACCAGCGCCGGGGACGAACTGGCTGCCACCTTGGGCGAGCCCCTCACCAAGGACCTCACGGCGCAGGCGTGGCGCACCGCGCTGGATCCCGCGGGGGAGTGGATGCCGGCGGTGTTGAGGGCTGCCGATCGACGGCTCACCGAGGTCCGCCGGCACGTGCCGGACGCCGGAGGGCTGGTGATCGCCAGCGATCAACGACAGGCCCGCGCCTACGCGCGGGCACTGACCAGCATCACCAGCGAGAAGCCGACTGTTGTCCTGTCCGACGACCCGGGTGCCAGCCGTCGCATCGAGGAGTTCGACGGATCGCTGGCTCGCTGGATGGTCGCCGTCCGGATGGTGTCGGAAGGGGTGGACGTCCCACGCCTGGCCGTCGGGGTGTACGCCACCGCTACGTCGACGCCGCTGTTCTTCGCCCAGGCGGTCGGCCGCTTCGTCCGCAGCCGCCGCCGCGGTGAACTCGCCAGCATCTTCCTGCCCACCGTCCCGATCCTGCTCGCCCACGCCGGCGCGCTGGAGCGACAGCGTGATCACGTCCTGGGACGGCCGAAGCCGGAGGACGGACTCTGGGACCCGGAGGAGGCTCTGCTCGCCGAGGCGAACCGGACCCGGAGCACGCCGGATCCGATGGCGGAGCGGGAAACGTTGGAGGCGGTGGCCAGGTTCGACCACGTGCTGTTCGATGCCCGGGCCTACGGCATGGCCGCTGAACCGTCCAGTGCCGACGAGGCTGAGTACCTCGGCTTACCGGGCCTGCTGGAGCCCGATCAGGTCGCCGGCCTCCTTCAGGAGCGACAGCGACGCCAGGCGAACCGGGCCTCCGGCCGGGATCGGCGCGACCGGGTGCCCCCGGAGGTCAGCCTGCACCGGGTCCTGGAAACCCGGCGCAAGGAATTGAACTCCCTGGTCAGCCAGGTGGCGAGGGTGCGCGGCGTCCCGCACAGCCATGTCCATGCCGGCCTGCGCCGGGAGACCGGCGGCCCCCCGCTGGCGGGGGCGACCACCGATCAGATCGAGGCCCGGATCCGGCTGGCGCGGCAGTGGCTGGCCGGCGCCTGAGCCGGAACGGCGGGGCCTAGATCAGGCGGGCGGAGAGGACTCCCGGAATCGAGCGGATGGCGCCGAGCAGCGACGCGGGCACGTCCCCCTCCACGTCGACCAGGCTGTAGGCCAGTTCGCCGCGCGACTTGTTCAGCAGGTCGGCGATGTTCAGTCCCTGGTCGGCGAGCAGGGTGGAGATCTGGCCCACCATGTTGGGGACATTGCTGTTCGCGATGGCGATCCGACGGGTTCCTTCGGCGCGCGGCAGATCCGCATTCGGGAAGTTCACCGAGTTCAGGATCACCCCGTTTTCGAGGAAGGCCCGCAGTTGGTCGGCCGCCATTCTGGCGCAGTTCTCTTCGGCCTCGTTGGTGGAGGCGCCCAGGTGCGGGAGGGTGACGACGCCGGGACGCTTGTTCAACTCGGGGGTCGGGAAGTCGCAGACATAGCCTCGCAGCCGGTTGCTTTCGAGGGCGGCCACCACAGCGTCCACCTCGACGATGGGTCCGCGGGAGAAGTTGACCAGTACGGCCGTCCGGCGCATCAGCGCCAGTTCGGCCTCCCCGATCAATCCGCGGGTGCCGGGTACCAACGGCACGTGGACGGAGATGATGTCGGCCCGCTTCAGCAGCGACTCCAGGCTGGTGACGTGCTCCACGAAGGAGGACAGCTTCCAGGCGTGCTCAACGGTGATCCCCGGGTCGTAGCCCATCACCCGCATCCCGAGCCCGGCCGCGGCGTTGGCGACCTCGACCCCGATGGCGCCCAGACCGATAACGCCCAGTGTGCGCCCGGGGAGCTCGAAGCCCACGTAGGCCTTCTTGCCGGCCTCGACGGCCTTGTCCATCGTCTCGGCGTCGCCCTCGAGCCGATGGGCGAAGGCGGCGGCGGGAATGATGTTGCGGGCGGCGAGGAACAGGGCGGCGATCACGAGTTCCTTCACCGCGTTGGCGTTCGCGCCAGGGGTGTTGAAGACCGGGATCCCGCGCGCGCTGTAGTCGGGGATGGGGATGTTGTTCGTTCCCGCCCCTGCGCGGGCGACAGCCAGGACCGAATCCGGGATGGGCACCCCGTGCAGGTTCGCCGAGCGAAGCATGAGGGCATCGGGTGACTCGACGTCCGATCCGACGACGAAGGCCTCCTTGGGAAGCCGGGACAGCCCGACGTGGCTGATGGCGTTGAGGGTCTTGATGGCAAAGGTCATGTCAGGTCCTCAGGCGTTGCGGCGGGCGAAGTCGGTCATGAAGTCGATCAGGGCTTGGACGCCCTCGATCGGCATCGCGTTGTAGATACTGGCGCGCATGCCGCCCACCGACCGGTGGCCGGCGAGGTTGGTGAGTCCGGCCTCGGCAGCTTCGCTGACGAAGGTCTTGTCCAGTTCGGGCCGAGCACCGATGAACGGAACGTTCATCCACGAGCGGGAGTCCAGGGCCACCGGGTTGCGGTAGTACTCGGAGGTGTCGATCGCGCGGTAGAGAAGTTCGGCCTTGGCCCGATTGCGTTCGCCCATGGCCGTCAGGCCTCCCGACTCCTTCACCCACGCCAGAATCAGGCCGAGCAGGTACACCCCGAAGGTCGGAGGAGTGTTGAGCATCGAATCGGATTCCGCCATGGCGGCGTAGTCGAGCGGGCCGGGGGTGCCCGGACGGGCCCGACCCACCAGGTCGTCCCTGACGATCACCACGCACAAGCCGGAGGGGCCCATGTTCTTCTGGGCGCCGGCGTAGATCAGCCCGAACTTCGACACGTCGATGGGCCGGGACAGAATCGTCGAACTCATGTCCGCCACCAGCGGCACGTCCCCGGACTCGGGGACATAGCCGAACTCGACGCCACCGATGGTCTCGTTCGGCGTGTAGTGGAGGTAGGCGGCCGTCGGGTCCACCCGAAAACCGTCCGCCGCCGGAGTGGTGGAGTAGCCGGTGGCTGCCTCGTCCGCGATCACGTCGACTGTCAGGTCCTGCTGGCGGGCGGCCTTGATGGCCTTGGCGGACCACTGGCCCGTGTGCAGGACGTTGATGGACGCGCCGGCGGCACTCAGGTTCCACGGGATCGCGGAGAACTGCGTGGTGGCGCCGCCCTGAAGGAAGAGCACCTTGTAGTTCGACGGCACACCGAGCAGTTCGCGCAGCAGGGCTTCGGTCTCGGCGGCGCAGGCAACGAAGGCCTTACCCCGGTGGGACACCTCCATCACCGACATGCCCGACCCCTGCCAGTCGGTCAACTCCGCGCGGGCCTGTTCGAGGGCGGCGAGGGGAAGCATGGCGGGACCGGCGGAGAAGTTGTACACACGCATGGGACTCATTGTGTCAGCTTCGTTACGGGGCCTTCCGCCACGGCTGCTGCGTGGAACCCAGCGCTAGGCGGACAGCTTGAGCCCACGGACGCGCTCGACGGCGTCCGGGTCGCCCAGGTGGCGGACCCTGGCGGCCGCCCCACGACCGAACAACAGCAGGAGCAGCTCGGTGGGCAGGCCCAGCAGGGTCACGATCTCACCGCCCTTGCCGATGCGCTGAGTCTGGGAATCCGCCAGCGACTCCACGACCACGCTCACCCCGGCGCTGCGCAGGCGCAGCGGTGCCAACCGCGTCACCGCCCGCCAGGCCCACTGCTGATAGTCGACTCCGGGTTCGCGGATCGGCCAGTCCGGCTGGGCGCGGCGGACATCTTCGGTGTGGACGAAGTACTCCACCGAGTTGAACGCTGCGTCCACGGCTGGGAGCGCCAGGGGGGAGAACTTCCCGGGGCCGGCCGCGAAGGCGTCGACGAGATCGTCGAAGCGTCGCTCGGCTCGCACCTGCGCCATGCGCCTGGTCAGCCGGGCGGCCAGGGGCCCACCGGCCACGCCCAGGGCGGTTGCGAATTCATGCTCGCGCAGCCAGACGTGGACGGCCAGGTCGTGGGCGTCCCAGCCCTGGCAGAGGGTGGCGGCGGCGGGGCCGGCGCTCCGCAGCGCCTCCACCAGGGCGGCTCGTTCGGATCGGACGATGGTCACGGGGGGATCGTAGCCACCTGCCACAATGACCGGGTGAACCGATCCCTGGACCCCGTGATCGCCGCCCGGCTGAAGCGCAACTCCGACGGGCTGGTACCGGCCGTCGTGCAGGATGCGACCAGTGGCAAGGTGCTGATGCTGGCCTGGATGGATGACGAAGCGCTGCGGCGCACCCTCGCGACCGGCCGGGGCACCTACTTCTCCCGCAGCCGGCAGGCGTATTGGGTGAAGGGCGAAACCAGTGGCCACACCCAGACCGTCCGCGAAGTGCGTCTGGACTGCGACGGGGACACTGTGCTGCTGCAGGTCGATCAGGAGGGTCCGGCCTGCCACACCGGGACGACGACCTGCTTCGACGCTGATCTGCTGTGGGAGGCCCGGACGTGAGCGGGATGCCGATCCGTCCCAGCGAAGCCGAGTTCATCGAGTCCGCCGGCAGTCGTCGCGTCGTGAGCGTCTACACGCGGTTGCTGGCCGATGACATGACCCCGGTCGGGCTCTACCACCAACTCTGTGGGGTGCGACCGGGCACCTTCCTGCTCGAGTCCGCGGAAGGTGGGGTGTGGTCGCGGTACTCGTTCGTCGGCGTGGCCGCCGCGGCCACGTTGAGCGTGGCCGACGGGCAGGCCTGCTGGAGCGGCCGTCCGCTGGCCGGGCTACCCACCGGCGGCGACCCGTTGGCGGTGCTGGCCGAAACCTTGCGCACCCTGCACACCCCCCGCGAGCCCGGGTTGCCCCCGCTGGTGTCCGGGATGGTCGGCTACCTGGGCTATGACGTCGCGCGCAGGCTCGAGCGGCTCCCCGACAGCAACCCCGACGACCTCAACATCCCAGAACTCGGCATGATGCTGGTCAGTGACATGGCCGTCCTTGACCACCACACCGGCGAGGTCTGGCTGGTGGCCAACGCCATCAACTTCGATGGCCGGCCCGAGCGCGCCGCGCAGGCCTACGCTGACGCCGTCCACCGGGTGGAGGCGATGGCCACAACCCTGCTTGAGCCTGCGGTGCCGCTGGTGGCACGCCACGATGAGACCGCGCCCGAGCCGGAGATCCACCGCCAACGCACCCCGGAGCAGTTCCAGGAGGCGGTGGCCAAGGCCATCGAGGAGATCCGAGCCGGCGAGGCGTTCCAGATCGTCCCCAGCCAGCGCTTCGAATTGGCGTGCCCGGCTGACGCCCTCGATGTCTACCGAGTGCTGCGGCGCCGCAACCCCAGCCCGTACCTGTACCTGCTGCGGATGGAGTCCTTCGACATCGTCGGTTCCAGCCCCGAAGCCCTGGTCACCGTGGTGGACGGACGTGCCACCACGAACCCGATCGCGGGCACCCGGCCCCGGGGAGCCACGGCGGCACAGGACGCGGCGCTGGAGGCCGAACTGCTGGCCGACCCGAAAGAAGCCGCCGAACACCTGATGCTCGTCGACCTCGGCCGGAACGACCTGGGACGGGTGTGCCAGCCGGGCAGCGTCAGCGTGGTGGAGTTCATGAAGGTGCGGCGCTACAGCCATGTCATGCATCTCGAAGCTGCCGTGGCCGGCACTCTGGCCCCGGGCCGCACCGCGCTGGAGGCGACCCTGTCCTGCTTCCCAGCCGGGACCCTGTCCGGGGCGCCCAAGGTGCGGGCCATGGAGATCATCGATTCCCTCGAGGTCTCCCGGAGGGGCCTGTACGGCGGCGTGGTGGGCTACTTCGACTTCGCCGGCGATTCCGATGCCGCCATCGCCATCCGGACGGCGCTGATCCGCGACCACGTCGCCTACGTTCAGGCCGGGGCCGGGGTGGTGGCCGATTCGATCCCGGAACTGGAGGACGCCGAGTCGGTCAACAAGGCCGCCGCCGTGCTGACAGCGGTGGCCGAGGCTGGACGGCTGGTGCGCCTGGCGCCTGCCACCGGGCAAAGCCCGCGGCCCTCATGACCCAGGAATTGGCCGTCAGGGGTTGGCTAACCCGGCCGGCCTTGCAAGGATGGCTGATTGAACCGTCTCACCACCCAAGTGAAAGGGAGCGATCGTGATTGAGAGCGCCGAACAGGCCACCGGGCGCGTCGCCAGGGAATATCATCACGGCCGCACCCCGGCCGCGTGGGCCGGCAGCATCATCGCCGCCGTGGCGTTCACGATCGGTGCGATCGCCTTCCTGATCGGCCCGAACTGGACCCTGATCTGGGTTGCTTCCGTCCTGCTGGTGCTGGCGATCGTCACCGGTGGCGTGCTGCGCCGGATGGGTTACGGGCAGGCGTGACGGTCCTCGACGAGATCATCGTCGGCGTCCGCCAGGATCTGGAAACCCGGCAACGGGCTCGCTCCCTGGCCGATCTGGAGCGCGCTGTCAGTGCGCTCCCCGCCCCGATGGACCCCAGACCCGCTTTGGCGGCTGCCGGGCTGTCGGTCATCGCCGAGGTGAAGCGGGCGAGCCCCAGCAAAGGACACCTGGCGTCGATCGAGGATCCCGCCGAGTTGGCGCGCGCCTATCAGGCAGGGGGCGCCGCCGCGATTTCCGTCCTCACCGAGGCCCGCCGGTTCGGGGGTTCCCTGGCCGATCTGGAGACCGTCCGGGCGGCCGTGAGGACGCCGCTGCTGCGCAAGGATTTCGTCGTCACCGACTACCAACTGTGGGAAGGTCGCGCAGCGGGCGCGGACCTGGCCCTGCTGATCGTGGCGGCGCTCACCCAGGCAGAACTGGAACACCTGCTCGGCTTGGGGCGTCGGCTCGGGCTCGCCTGCCTGGTCGAGACCCACACCGGCGATGAGGTCCGGCGGGCGGTCGACGCCGGCGCCGACCTGATCGGGGTGAACAACCGGGACCTGAAGACGCTGGCCGTGGACCTTGCCCAGTTCGAACGCCTGGCCTCGCTGATTCCTTCCGGTGCGCTCAAGGTGGCCGAGTCTGGGATCAGCGGCCTGGCCGACGCCGCGCGGATGGCGGACGCGGGGGCTGATGCGGTGCTGGTCGGGGAAGCCCTCGTCAAGGACGGAGACCCCGCCGCCGCGATCAAGGCCATGCGGTCCCTCGGCTGAGCACGCTTGGCCGAGCGGGCGCGGATGTGAGTGAATGGGTCACGTGAATCGACCCCAGTTGCCCGATGCCTCGGGGCACTTCGACATCTTCGGCGGCAGGTTCGTGCCGGAGGCGTTGATCGCGGCCCTCAGCCAACTCGAGACCGAGTTCGAGACCGCGATGGGCGATCCGGAGTTCTGGTCCGAGCTGGACGCGCTGCGGCGGGACTATTCCGGACGTCCCACGCCGCTCACCGAGGCGCCGCGGTTCTCCGCGCTCTGCGGCAACGCGCACGTGCTCCTCAAGCGCGAGGACCTCAACCACACCGGCTCGCACAAGATCAACAACGTCCTCGGCCAAGCCCTGCTCACCCGCCGGATGGGCAAGACCAGGATCATCGCCGAGACCGGCGCCGGCCAGCACGGCGTGGCCGCAGCCACCGCCGCCGCCCTGCTCGGGCTGGAATGCCGGGTCTACATGGGCAAGGTCGACACCGACCGCCAGGCCCTCAACGTCGCCCGGATGCAGTTGCTGGGCGCCGAGGTGATCGCGGTGGAGTCCGGGAGCCAGACGCTCAAGGACGCCATGAACGAAGCGATGCGGGACTGGGTCGCTACGGTCGACACCACGCACTACCTCATCGGCACCGTGGCAGGGCCGCATCCGTTCCCTGCGATGGTGCGCGAATTCCAACGGGTCATCAGCACCGAGATCGCTGAGCAGGTCACCGGCCGCTACGGCCGGCTGCCGGACGTGATCGCGGCCTGCGTGGGGGGTGGCTCGAACGCCATGGGGAGCTTCGCCGACTTCATCGACCACCCTGAGGTGCAGCTCTACGGCTTCGAGGCAGGGGGAGAGGGCGTGGAGACCGGACACCACGCCGCCGCGATCGTCGGAGGGTCCGTGGGGGTGCTGCACGGGATGCGCACCAACATCCTTCAGGACGCGGACGGGCAGACCCTGGAATCGCACTCGATCTCGGCGGGGCTCGACTACCCCGGCGTGGGCCCCGAGCATGCCTGGCTGGCGGCCACCGGCCGGGCGCACTACGAAGCGGTGACCGATGCCGAGGCGATGGAGGCCTTCCAGGTCCTCACCCGGACCGAGGGGATCATGCCGGCCATCGAGTCGGCCCACGCCGTGGCCGGCGTCATGCGCCTGGGCCGTAGGCTCGCCGAGTCGGACCCCCAGGCCCGACCCTTGATCGTCGTGTGTGTCTCGGGCCGCGGGGACAAGGACGTGGACACCGCGATCGCCTATTTCGGGCTCACCGGACGTCCGGATGCCAGCACAGGAGGCCTGTCATGACAGCCGGAAGCTCACCTGCCGCGGCGCGGGCGGGAATCTCGGGCCAGGCCATCTCGGCCGCGAACGCTGAGGGCCGGGCCGCCCTGATCGGGTACCTGCCGGTCGGGTACCCCAGCGTCGCGGGGTCGCTGGACGCCCTCGTGGCGCTCTGCGGCACGCCGGAGGCGCCGGGGGTGGATCTGGTCGAAATCGGCCTCCCCTACTCAGACCCCGTGATGGACGGTCCCGTCATCCAGCGTGCCGGGACGCGGGCGCTCGCCCGCGGCGTCCACACCAGGGACGTCTTCGCCGCCGTCGAGGCCGTCCGCGCCACCGGGACCCCGGCGGTGGTGATGACGTACTGGAACCTGGTCGACCGCTACGGGGTGGACGCCTTCGCCCGGGACCTGGCCCGGGCAGGGGGCGCCGGGCTGATCACGCCGGATCTCATCCCCGACGAGGCGGCCGAGTGGCTGGCAGCCTCTGACACCTACGGCCTGGATCGGGTGTTCCTGGTCTCGCCCTCGTCCTCGGACGAGCGCCTCGTCTCGACCACGGCCGCCTGCCGCGGGTGGGTCTACGCCACCTCCGTGATGGGGGTCACCGGGACGCGAAGCCAGGCCCCCAGCGCCGCCCCACGGCTGGTGGAACGCTTGCGTGCCCTGAGCCCCGACCTGCTGGTGGGCGTCGGGCTCGGGGTCTCCGGGGGGGATCAGGCCGCCGACGTGGGACGTTATGCCGATGCGGTCATCGTCGGCTCGGCGTTCCTCAAGCCGATGCTCGCTGCCGAGGAGGCCGGTGACCCCGGCGACCTGACGGGGCTGCGGGCGGTGGTGGCCGACCTCGCCGCCGGGGTTCGGCGGGCCTGAGGCGGCCTGCAGCGGCCTGCCGAACCCGGTGGGCTGGACTGGTGTGACAACGGGCTTGTCCACGCGATAAGGATGGCGACGTGCTCCTCTCGATTCCCAGCCCGACGATCAACGGGTTCAACCTCGGCCCCCTGACCGTCCGGTTCTACGCCCTCTGCCTGATCACGGGCATCTTCGCCGCCTGGTGGCTGGGGTCACGGCGCTGGCGCGTCAAGGGGGGCGCCAGGAAACCTTCGAGACGGTCATGCTGTGGGCGATTCCGATCGGGATCGTGGGCGCCAGGTTCTACCACGTCCTGACCCACCTGCCCGACTACTTCGGACCGGGCATCAATCCCTGGAGCGTCCTGTTCATCTGGGAGGGCGGAATCGCGATCTACGGCGCCATCGGCTTCGGCGCGCTCGCGGCCTGGATCGCGTGTCGCCGGACGGGAGCCCGGTTCCCGGCCCTGGCTGACGCCCTCGCGCCCGGCATCGCACTGGGACAGGCCATCGGGCGGTTCGGCAACTGGTTCAACCAGGAGTTGTACGGCCTCCCCACGGATCTGCCCTGGGGGCTTGAGATCGACGCGGCCCACCGGGTGCCAGGGTTCGAGCAGTACGCCACGTTCCACCCCACCTTCCTCTACGAATCGCTGTGGAACCTGCTCGTGATGGGGATCCTGCTGTGGGCCGATCGCCGTTTCGCCATGGGCCGCGGGAAGCTCTTCGCGCTCTATGTGGCCCTGTATGGCTTTGGACGCTTCTTCACCGAGGGGATCCGGCTCGACTTCTCCTACGACACCTTCGGGCCGATCCGGTTCAACCAGTTCGTCGCGATGCTGATCTGCCTGGCGGGGCTGGGCGCCCTGGCGTGGCTGGCGAAGTATCGTCCGGGCCGCGAAGCTGAGGCGGAGCGCCCGATTCCCCTCACGGCTGCCGACGACGAACCGGCTTGACCCCCGGGGATTCCACCATTCAGGGTCAGCATGATCACTTCCGGCAGTCCGGTAGGCTCCGCGCATGCGTGAGGGTCGGCTCGGCCGACCGGCTACCCACCAGCCGACGCACCACCTGAGAAGTTGGGAGTCATTTCAGATGGCATTGATGTCGTTTCCCGGCAAGCCCGCCGAGGGTCTCTATGACCCTGCCTTCGAACACGACGCCTGTGGTGTCGCCTTCGTCGCCCAACTCAGCGGAGAGGCCAGTCATGACATCGTCGCCCAAGGTCTGACAGCGTTGGCCAACCTCGACCACCGGGGGGCCACCGGGGCGGACGCCGCCGCCGGCGATGGGGCCGGAATGCTGCTGCAGGTGCCTGACCGGTTCCTGCGCCAGGTCGTCGACTTCGATCTGCCGGACGCCGGACACTACGCGATGGGAATGGCCTTCCTGCCGACCGATCCTGCCCGACGCGCCTCGGCGAAGCGGACCATCGAGTTCATGGCGACCGAGGAGAGCCTCGTCATCCACGGGTGGCGGCCGGTCCCGACCGACAACTCGACCCTGAGCCCCGTGTCGGTCGCGGTGATGCCGCACTTCGAACAGTTCTTCGTCTCGACCATCGCGCTCGACGCCGGCCTTGACCTCGATCGCGCCGTCTACCCGTTGCGCCAGCGGGCGCGCACCGAGGCGGGCGTCTACTTCGCTTCGCTGTCGGGCCGGACCACGGTCTACAAGGGCATGTTGACCACGCAGCAGTTGGCCGAAGTGTTCCCCGACCTGCTGGACGAGCGCGTGGAGAGTGCCCTGTCGTTGGTGCACTCCCGGTTCTCCACCAACACGTTCCCGGCCTGGGAGTTGTCCCACCCGTACCGGATGATCGCCCACAACGGCGAGATCAACACGGTGAAGGGCAACCGCAACTGGATGCGGGCCCGGGAGGCGTTGCTGGACACGGACGCGATTCCTGGCGACCTCAACCGCCTGTTCCCGATCTGCACCCCGGGCGGATCGGATTCCGCCTCCTTCGACGAGGTGCTCGAACTCCTCCATCTCAGCGGACGGAGCCTGCCGCACGCGGTCCTCATGATGATCCCCGAGGCGTGGGAGAACCACACCGAAATGGACGAGGCCCGCCGGGACTTCTACTCCTTCCATTCCTCGCTGATGGAGCCGTGGGACGGTCCTGCGGCTGTCACCTTCACCGATGGGACCCTGATCGGGGCGGTTCTGGACCGCAACGGCCTGCGTCCCGGACGCTACTGGGTGACCGATGACGGGCTCGTCGTGTTCGCATCCGAAGCCGGCGTCCTCGACATCAGGCCCGACCGCGTGATCGAGAAGGGCAGGCTGAAGCCGGGCCGGATGCTGCTGGTCGACCTCGACGCGCACCGGTTGATCAATGACGACGAGATCAAGGCCCAGCTCGCGCAGGAGCATCCCTACGGGGAGTGGCTCGCCGCCGGCCGGGTCGACCTCGACGACCTGCCGGACCGGCAGCACGTGGTGCACAGCCACGCGTCGGTGACCCGTCGCCAGCAGGTCTTCGGGTTCACCCACGAAGAGCTCCGCATGATCATCGCCCCGATGGCGAACACCGGTGCCGAAGCGATCGGTTCGATGGGCAGCGACACCCCCGTCGCGGTGCTGAGCGACCGGCCGCGGCTGCTGTTCGACTACTTCGCGCAGCTTTTCGCCCAGGTCACCAACCCGCCGCTGGACGCGATCCGCGAAGAGCTCGTGACGTCGCTGGGAGCGACCTTCGGACCCGAGGGCAACCTGCTGCAGCCCGGCCCGGAGTCCTGCCGCCAGATCGTCATCAAGTACCCCATTCTGGATTCCGACGAGTTGGCCAAACTGGTGCGGATCAACCGCGACGGTTCGATGCCCGCCTACGACACCCACGTGGTGCGGGGCGTCTACGACGTCGAAGGCGGCGGGGAGGCCCTGCGGGCGAAGCTTGACGAACTCTGCGGGCAGGTCAGCAAGGCCATCGCCCGTGGTTGCCGGACGATCATCCTCTCGGATCGCCACTCCAACGCCGAGCGCGCGCCGATCCCCTCGCTGCTGCTGACGGCGGCCATCCACCATCACCTGGTCCGGGAGAAGACCCGCACCAAGGTCGGAATCGTGGTCGAGGCCGGGGATGTCCGCGAGGTGCACCACGTCGCCCTGCTGATCGGTTACGGGGCCGCCGCGGTGAACCCGTACCTCGCCTTCGAAAGCGCGGAGGACCTCGCCCGCCGGGAGTGGCAGGTCACCGTCGACCCCGACAAGGCGGTCTACAACATCCGCAAGGCGCTCGGCAAAGGCGTGTTGAAGGTGATGAGCAAGATGGGTGTGTCCACCATCGCCTCCTACACCGGCGCCCAGATCTTCGAGGCGCTCGGGCTGTCGTCCGAACTGGTCGAG
This sequence comes from Propionibacteriaceae bacterium, assembly GCA_016717345.1. Classification (GTDB taxonomy): domain Bacteria; phylum Actinomycetota; class Actinomycetes; order Propionibacteriales; family Propionibacteriaceae; genus Propionicimonas. The sequence goes on along the minus strand of JADKFR010000003.1, from coordinate 78,976 downwards.
CAGTACTTCACCGGCACCACCAGCCGGATCGAGGGCATCGGACTCGACCAGATCGCCGAGGAGGTGTCCCTGCGGCACGCCCGCGCCTACCCGCGCAGTGGGATCCCATTGCCGCACCGCACCCTCAGTGGGGGTGGGGAGTACAAGTGGCGCCGCGAGGGCCCGCCGCACCTGTTCGACCCCGAGTCGGTCTTCCGGTTGCAGCACGCGACCAGGCAGGGCCGCTACGACATCTTCAAGCAGTACACCGCGCGGGTCGACGATCAGTCCAAGCGCCTGATGACGCTGCGCGGCCTGCTGGAGTTCGACTCCGACCGTCCGGCGATCCCGGTGGACGAGGTGGAGCCGATCTCTGAGATCGTCAAGCGGTTCTCCACCGGCGCGATGAGCTACGGCTCCATCAGCAAAGAGGCCCACGAAACCCTGGCGATCGCCATGAACCGGCTCGGCGCCAAGTCGAACACCGGCGAGGGTGGGGAGGACAGCGACCGGCTGCACGATCCCGCAAGGCGGAGCGCGATCAAGCAGGTGGCGTCGGGACGCTTCGGTGTCACCTCCGACTACCTGGCCAACGCCGCCGACATCCAGATCAAGATGGCTCAAGGGGCCAAGCCCGGCGAGGGTGGTCAGCTGCCGGGGCAGAAGGTGTACCCCTGGGTCGCCCGGACCCGTCACTCGACGCCGGGCGTCGGCCTGATCTCCCCACCGCCGCACCACGACATCTACTCGATCGAGGATCTCAAGCAGCTGATCCACGACCTCAAGTGCGCCAACCCGGTCGCCCGGGTGCACGTCAAGCTGGTCGCCGAGGTCGGCGTGGGCACGGTCGCCGCCGGCGTCTCCAAGGCCAAGGCTGATGTCGTGCTGATCTCCGGCCACGACGGTGGCACCGGCGCGGCCCCGCTCACCTCGCTGAAGCACGCCGGCGGCCCGTGGGAGCTCGGCCTCGCCGAGACCCAGCAGACCCTGCTGCTGAACGGGCTGCGGGATCGCATCGTGGTCCAGGTCGATGGTCAGCTGAAGACCGGCCGTGATGTCGTCATCGGGGCCTTGCTCGGGGCCGAGGAGTTCGGCTTCGCCACTGCTCCGCTCGTCGTGTCGGGGTGCGTGATGATGCGGGTCTGCCACCTCGACACCTGCCCGGTGGGCGTGGCGACCCAGAACCCCGAACTGCGCGCGAAGTACTCCGGCCACGCTGACTTCGTCGTCAACTTCTTCGAGTACATCGCCCAGGAGGTGCGCGAGCATCTGGCAGCGCTCGGGTTCCGCTCGATCGAAGAGGCCGTCGGCCGCGTCGAGGTGCTGCGCACCAAGCCTGCCGTCGACCACTGGAAGGCCCAGGGACTGGACCTCAGCCCCGTGCTCCACAAGGTCGAGGTGCCCGAGGGGGCCCCGCTGCACCGCATCGTCGAGCAGGACCACGGCCTCAGCGACAAGCTGGACGTCCAGCTGATCCAGATCTGTGAGCCGGCGCTGGCGCGCGGGGAGCTCGTGCGGGCGGACCTGACCGTCCGCAACGTCGATCGCACGGTCGGCACCATCCTCGGCAACCGGGTCACGGTCGTCACCAACGGTGAGGGCCTCCCGGAGAACACCATCGACCTGACCCTGCGGGGCACGGCGGGCCAGAGCTTCGGGGCCTTCCTGCCGCGCGGGATCACGCTGCGCCTGGTCGGTGACAGCAACGACTACTTCGCCAAGGGCCTGTCCGGAGGGCGCCTGATCGTCCGTCCGGCGCGCAGCGCTCCGTTCGTGGCGGAGGAACAGATCATTGCCGGCAACGTCATCGCCTACGGTGCGACCAGCGGGCAGATCTTCATCCGAGGTCAGGTCGGCGAGCGGTTCTGCGTCCGGAACTCGGGGGCCACCGCCGTCGTCGAGGGCGTGGGGGACCATGCCTGCGAGTACATGACCGGGGGCGAAGCACTGATCATCGGCCCGACCGGACGCAACATCGCTGCGGGGATGTCCGGAGGCGTGGCGTGGGTTCTCGACCTCGAACTCCAGCGCCTCAACACCGAACTCGTGGATCCGACCCCCGCCAGTGCGGCGGACACCGCCCGGATCCGGCAGTTGCTGCTGCTCCACCACGAAGAGACCGGATCGGCCGTGGCTGACCGGCTGCTCCAGTTGAGCGACGGCGACCTGGCCGGCCGGTTCACCACCCTCATCCCTCGCGACTACGCGCGGGTGCTGCAGGCCAAGTCGGAAGGCGAAACGGCGGGCTTGGACGAGGAATCGATCGTCAAGATGATGATGGAGGCAGCTCATGGCTGATCCCCGTGGCTTCATGACCACCCCGCGACAGATCGCCGATCGGCGTCCGGTGGCAGAGCGCGTGCATGACTGGAACGAGGTGTACCCCGGGTCCCCCGGCAAGGCGGTGCTGCCCATCATCAGCCAGCAGGCGGGGCGCTGCATGGACTGTGGCATCCCGTTCTGCCATTCCGGGTGCCCGCTGGGCAACCTGATCCCGGAGTGGAACGACATGGTGTGGCAGGACGATTGGCGGGGTGCGTTGGAACGCCTGCACGCCACCAACAACTTCCCCGAATTCACCGGTCGACTCTGCCCGGCTCCCTGCGAGACCGCCTGCGTGGTAGGCATCAACCGGGACCCGGTGACCATCAAGAACGTGGAAGTCGCCATCATCGACCGCGCCTGGGACGACCGCCGCGTGGTTCCCCAGACGCCGGAGTGGCACACCGGAAAGACGATCGCCGTCGTCGGTTCCGGACCGGCTGGTCTCACGGTCGCCCAACAGCTCACCCGGGCGGGTCACACCGTCGTGGTCTATGAGCGGGCCGATGCGATCGGCGGGCTGCTGCGCTACGGGATTCCCGAGTTCAAGATGGAGAAGAAGGTCCTCGACCGTCGGCTCAAGCAGATGCGCCTGGAGGGCACCGTCTTCCGGACCAGCGTCACGGTGGGCGTCGACATCACCGGCGAAGAACTGCAGGAGCGCTTCGACGCCGTTGTTCTGGCCGTCGGCTCCACCGTGGCCCGTGACCTGCCCGTCCCCGGGCGGGAACTGGCCGGCATCCATCAGGCCATGGAGTTCCTGCCCCAGGCCAACCGGGTCGCGCTCGGCCAGGCACTGGACGACCAGATCCTCGCCACCGGCAAGGATGTGGTCATCATCGGTGGCGGCGATACCGGCGCCGACTGCCTGGGTACGTCCTTGCGCCAGGAGGCGCGCTCGGTCACCCAGTTGGAGATCCTGCCGACGCCCCCCGCGGGCCGGCCGGACTCCCAGCCGTGGCCGACCTACCCGATGACCTACCGGGTGTCCTCGGCCCACGAGGAGGGCGGCGAGCGGCTCTATTCGGTGTCCACCTCCCAGTTCGTGGGGGACGAGGCCGGTAACGTCACCGGACTGCAGGTCAGCGAGGTTCAGTTGGCCAACGGACGGTTCGAGCCGGTCCCCGACACGGATCGGTTGATTCCGGCGGGGCTCGTCCTGCTGGCGATGGGGTTCACGGGTCCGCAGCGGGCCGGGGTCGTCGAGCAACTCGGCGTTGGCCTGGACGCCCGTGGCAACATCGCCCGGGATGACAGTTACGCCACCGACGTTCCGGGCGTCTTCGTCTGTGGGGACGCCGGTCGAGGGCAGTCACTCATTGTGTGGGCCATCGCGGAAGGCCGTTCCTGCGCCAACGGCGTGGACGCCTACCTCCAGGGGTACTCCCGGCTGCCCAAGCCGATCCTGCCGACCGAGCGTCCCCTTGTGGTCTGAGGCGGACGACGCCAACCTGCCGCCCACGCCGACGGCAGGTAAGAAGGCGAGGAAGAAGGCCTCCGGAAAGCGGACTGGCAAGCAGGTGGCCACCCTGCTGGGGGGTGGGGCGAAGCTGCCGTTGCCCGCGGGCCCTTCGGCGATCGCGAGCCCGCTCGACCTGATCGTCGCCTTCGTCAGGGCGTGGGACGCCGGCGACGCGGACGCGTTGGCAGCACTGTTCGTCGACGACGCGGACTTCATCAACGTGGTCGGGCTGTGGTGGACCAGCAGGCTGTCCATCCGGCGGGCCCACGCGTGGGGCTTCGAGAAGATCTTCCCGAACTCGACGCTGACGCTGGAGAAGCTTTCGCAGCGATTGCTGGGTGACGACGTGGCGGTGGTCCACGCCCGCTGGCGCATCGACGGTCAGGTCGACCCGCACGGGGACCCTGCCGAGTCGCGGCGGGGGGTGTTCAGTGCGGTGGTCACCCGACTCCCCGAAGGCGGCTGGCTCTGCGTGAGTGCTCACAACACCGACATCGCGCCCGCGGCGGACACGAACCTCAGCGTCGGTGGCGTGATCACCCCGACCAGCTACCTGCAGGCCCCCAGCGACTGAGTCAGGCCTCGTGCAGCCGCTGCAGGGTGCTCTTGCCGAACAGGGACTCAACGAGGTCAACGGCCAGTTCGGCCGTGGCATTGCGAACGTCCAGGGCTGGATTGAGCTCCACGAGGTCGAGGGAGGCCAGTCGACCGGTGTCGGCGATCATCTCCATGCACAGCTGAGCCTCACGGTACGTGGGCCCGCCCCGCACGGGCGTTCCCACCCCCGGCGCGATCTCGGGATCGATGAAGTCCAGGTCAAGGCTGATGTGCAGATGGGTCTGCTCGTCCAGCCCGGCCAGGGCGCGCACCATCGTGCGGCGCATCCCGATCTCGTCGAGAAAGCGCATGTCGAACACCTCGACGCCCTCGCTGGCCAGGAATTCCTTCTCGCCCTCATCCACGCTGCGGAGCCCGACCTGCCGGATCTGGTCGGTCGTGATCGCCGGCGCGGTTCCCGCCATGGTGGTCAACTGTTCGGGTCCGTGACCCGCCAGGCAGGCGACCGGCATCCCGTGAATGTTGCCCGATGGTGTCAGCGCGGCGGTGTTGAAGTCGGCGTGGGCATCCACCCAGATCACCCGGAGCTTGCGGCCCGTGGCCCGGCAGTGCGCGGCGACCGCACTGATGGAGCCGATCGCCAGGCAATGGTCCCCGCCGAGCAGGATCGGCAGGCGGCCCTGCGCCAGTTCGGCGCTGGTGGCCTGGTAGACGCTCTGGTTCCAGGCGGTGACCTCGTCGAGGTGCCGGTAGCCGGAAACCGGACCTTGCTGCGGATTGGCGGGCCCGGTGAGGTCACCGGTGTCCCGGACGTCGCAGCCGAAGCGTCGGAGCGCCTGATCCAGCCCTGCCACCCGGAGCGCCTGCGGGCCGAGCCGGCAGCCGATGGTGGAGGCGCCGACGTCGGTGGGCGCACCGATAAGACTGACGTGCTGCATGGCTGGCCTTTCGTGGCGATGTCCAGCACGATGCAACCATGACCGCACCCGCACCGCAAACCCGCCCCGACAGGGTCGCCTGGCTGCGTGGGATCAACGTCGGTGGCAACAAGCGGGTGTCGATGGCACAGCTTCGGGCGGTGGCAGTCGACCTGGGCTGGCGGCAGGTGTCAACTCATCTGAACTCGGGAAACCTGCTGTTCGGGGCGCAGGGGCCGGCGTCGGAGGTGGCGGCTCAACTCAGCGAGGCGATCGGTGAACGCTTGGGCGTCGAGGTGGCAGTGCTGGTGCGCGAGGCAGCCGACCTGGGGGCCTTGTTGGCCGCCAACCCCTTCCCCGAAGGCGATCCCTCGCGGGTGTGCGTGGCCTTCGTCGACAGCGCTGTCTCGACGCAGCAATGGCAGCGCCTCGAGGGACCTGAGCGCCCCGCCCGAGCGCCTCGCGTACCTGCCCCCCGACCTGGTGATCGACTTCGCCAACGGTCTTGGCCAATCGGGTCTGGCCGCCAGGCTTCCGGTGGCCCTGAGGCCCGCGGTGGTCACCGTCCGCAACCTGCGGACGGTGCAGGCTGTGGCGGCGAAGCTGGGGGCAGCTCCTTCGCCGGAGGGACCGACGAGCGAGTCGGTCGGACAAGCTGTCCCTCGCCGGGGTTAGGCTGAGCATCCGCTGACTTCCCCCAGCACTCACCCTGGTCGTCATCTGCCTTTGGAGGTCGTGGTTCTCCCGTGTCAGCTGGGTTCGTGCACCTGCATTGCCATTCCGAGTACTCGATGCTGGACGGTGCGGCGCGCCTGAAGGAACTGGTCACTCTGGCCGAACAATTCCAGATGCCGGCCCTGGGTGTGACGGACCACGGCAACATGTTCGGCGCCTACGAGTTCTACAAGGCCGCCAAGGGTTCCGCGGTACGCCCCATCATTGGTCTGGAGGCCTACCTCACTCCCAAGACCCACCGCAGCGAGCGCAAGCGGGTTCAATTCGGGGACGGTACTGGCGACGACGTGTCCTCCAAGGGCGCCTACACCCACATGACCATGTGGGCCTCGAACAGCACCGGGATGCACAACCTCTTCCGGCTCAGTTCGTTGAGTTCGCTGGAGGGGTTCTTCTACAAGCCCCGGGCCGATCGTGAGCTGCTCAACCGCTACGCCGAAGGAATGATCGCGACCACCGGATGCCCCTCGGGAGAGGTGCAGACCTACCTGCGCCTGGGCCAGTACGACCAGGCTGTCGCCTCAGCCGCGGAGTTCCGCGACATCTTCGGGGCCCAGAACTTCTACGTCGAACTCATGGATCACGGCCTCGAGATCGAGAACCGCGTCCGTAAGGATCTGGTGCGACTCGCCCGGCAGCTGGACCTGCCCTTGGTGGCCACCAACGACCTCCACTATTGCAAGGCCTCCGACGCCGAGGCCCATGACGTGCTGCTGTGTGTCTCCTCCGGTTCCAACAAGGACACCCCGAACCGGTTCCGGTTCGATGGCAACGGCTACTACCTCAAGTCGCCCGAACAGATGCGGCACCTCTTCGCCGAACTCCCTGAGGCCTGCGACAACACTCTGGCCATCGCCGAGCGCTGTACGACCACGTTCGACGAAGGGGTCGGCACCTTCATGCCCCGCTTCGATGTCCCGGCGGGGGAGAGCGAAGCGTCCTGGTTCATCAAGGAGGTGGACCGCGGGCTGAGCGTCCGTTTCCCTGACGGCGTGCCCAGTTACGCGCGCGAGCAGGCGGCTTTCGAGCAGGACGTGATCATCGACAAGGGGTACGCCGGCTACTTCCTGGTGGTCGCCGACTTCATCAACTGGGCCAAGGACAACGGCATCCGGGTCGGGCCCGGGCGCGGGTCCGGGGCCGGATCGATGTGCGCCTATGCGATGCGCATCACCGACCTGGACCCCGTCCCGCACGGGTTGATCTTCGAACGCTTCCTGAATCCCGAACGCCCCTCCATGCCGGACTTCGACATCGACTTCGACGAGCGCCGGCGTGGCGAAGTGATCCACTACGTGAGTCAGAAGTACGGCGATGACCGCGTCTGCCAGATCGTCACCTACGGCACCATCAAGGCCAAGCAGGCGATCAAGGATGCGGGGCGAGTGCTCGGCAAGCCGTTCTCCCTGGGTGAGCAACTGACCAAGGCGTTCACCGCTCCGGTCCAGGGCAAGGACGTCTCGCTGGCCGACGTCTTCGACCCGGCCCACGAGCGGTACGCCGAGGGCGGCGAGTTTCGCGCACTGTACGACAACGATCCCGAGATCCGCGAGGTGGTGGACACCGCGCGTGGCATCGAGGGGTTGAAGCGGCAGTGGGGCGTCCATGCCGCCGGTGTGATCATGTCGAGCGAGCCGTTGATGGACATCGTCCCGATCATGAAGCGGGAGAACGACGGGGCGATCATCACCCAATTCGACTACCCGGGGTGCGAGGCCCTCGGCCTGGTCAAGATGGACTTCCTCGGGCTGCGCAATCTCACCATTCTCGACGATGCCCTGGCCAACGTGAAAGCCAACCGCGGGGTCGAGGTGGACCTGGACGCCCTCAGCAAGGACCCGACCGACCGCGCCACTTTCGAGTTGCTCGCCACGGGCGAAACCCTGGGCATCTTCCAGTTGGACGGGGGCGGCCTGCGGGTGCTGCTCAAGCAAATGCAGCCGGACTCGTTCGAGGACATCTCCGCAGCCCTGGCGCTGTACCGACCAGGCCCGATGGGGGCTGACAGCCACACCAACTACGCGCTGCGCAAGACCGGCCGGCAGCCGATCGCCCCGATCCACCCGGAGCTCGCCGAGCCGCTGGCCGACATCCTCGACATCACCCACGGCCTGATCGTCTACCAGGAGCAGGTGCAGCAGATCGCCCAACGGGTGGCCGGCTACAGCCTCGGCCGGGCCGACCTGCTCCGGCGGGCGATGGGCAAGAAGAAGAAGGAGGTGCTCGACAAGGAGTTCGTGCCCTTCGAGGCCGGAATGCGGGCGAACGGGTACTCCGACGCCGCGATCCGGACGTTGTGGGAGATCCTGATCCCGTTCTCGGCCTACGCGTTCAACAAGGCCCACACGGCGGCCTATGGGCTGATTTCCTACTGGACCGCCTATCTCAAGGCCCACTACCCGGCCGAATTCATGGCCGCCCTCCTGCAATCGGTCAAGGACGACAAGGACAAGTCCGCGATCTACCTGGCCGAGTGCCGACGGATGGGGATTCGGGTGTTGCCGCCGGACGTCAACGAGTCGGACGGCATGTTCACCCCCGTCGGGGAGGACATCCGCTACGGACTGGCCGCGATTCGCAACGTCGGCGAGAACGTGGTGCGGGGGATCGTCGAAGCCAGGGGCGACCACGGCAAGGCGGCTGACTTCAACACCTTCCTCGACCAGGTTCCGCTGGTGGTCTGCAACAAGCGCGTGATCGAGTCGCTGATCAAGGCTGGGGCCTTCGATTCGATGGGGCACACCCGGCGTTCGCTGATGGAGTGCTTCGAACAGAAGGTGGACGAGGTCATCGACCTGAAGCGGAACCAGGCGAACGGCCAAGACGACCTGTTCGGGGACTTCGGCGGCTCCGAGGCCAAGCTGGTCGGGGCGCCGGTCCCGGAACTGGGGGAGTGGGACAAACGGGTGAGGCTGGCCTTTGAGCGGGAAATGCTGGGCCTCTATGTCAGCGACCACCCCCTGCAGGGCCTGGAACACATTCTCGAGTCCCACCGCGACCTCAGCATCGGCATGTTGCGCTCCGATGACGGCCCTCGCGACGGGCAGGTCACGATCGCCGGGATGATCACTCAGGTCGTTCGCAAGCAGACCAAGGCAGGCGATATCTGGGCCATCGTGAGCGTGGAGGACCTCGAGGCCGGGGTGGAAGTGTTGTTGTTCCCGAAGGTCTACCAGGTGGTCGCTGGATCGCTGGCGACCGACACCGTGGTGAGGATCAAGGGCCGGGTGCGCTCCAAGGATGACAGCATCGAATTGCAGGGCAACGAGGTGCACTTCCCGGATGTCACGGAAGGCCCTTCGGGGCCCCTGGTGATCTCAATGCCGGCGGTGCGCTGCACGCCGGCCGTGGTCGAACAGCTCCGCAGCGTGCTGCGCGCCCACCCGGGACCCACCGAGGTGAGAGTGAAGCTGATCACCCAGACCAACCGCAGCAAGGTCTGGCGACTCGATGACGGGCTGAAGGTCACGCCGTCGCGCCCTTTGGTTGCCGACCTGAAGGCCCTGCTCGGTCCGTCCTGCGTGAACGTGTGAGGGCCGCTCACGCGGCTTTCGTCGTCTGATCCTCGACCCGCTCACGCGGCTCTCGTCAAGACTCCTCACCATGAACGGCTCACGCCGTTCATGCTTTCGTCGTCTGATCCTCGACCCGCTCACGCGGCTCTCGTCAAGACTCCTCACCATGAACGGCTCACGCCGTTCATGCTTTCGTCGTCTGATCCTCGACCCGCTCACGCGGCTCTCGTCAAGACTCCTCACCATGAACGGCTCACGCCGTTCATGCTTTCGTCGTCTAGGCTCTGCGCCGTGAGCACCACACTGTCGGAGGAAACCTTCACCGAGGAGGCCGTTGCGCGGCCCATCTCGGAGGTAGTGCCCTGGATCGGCCTTCTGGCGGCGCTCGCCTTGGTGGTCGGGGGACTGAGCGCGGTGTTCTGGGCCAATGTGGTCGACCTGCCCACCTATCGGATTCTGGCGGATGGTTCGGCGACGGTGTCTGAGCGCGCCCTCACCCAATTCGTCGCCAGTGACGCCTGGTTCGTGATCTGTGGTGCTTTCGTGGGGCTCGGCCTGGGAATCGTGACTTGGCGGTGGTTCAAGCCCCTGGGGTGGCCGACGGCGCTCCTGGCCGCCGGCGCCGGTCTCATGGCCGCGGTGGTCTGCTGGCTCCTTGGGCAACTGCTCGGCCCGGGCTCCTTCGAGGAACGGCTGGCCACCGCCAGCCCCGATGACCTGGTCCCGATCTCGTTGCAGCTGCGCTCATGGTCCGCTCTGGCGGTCTGGCCCTTCGCCGCCGTGGCGCCGGTCCTGCTGGCGTCGGCGCTGGGACCAGAGGATGCGCCGCCGCGGCGACGCAGGCGGCAGCCCGAACCCGTCCCCATCGAGGAGGAGACCGTGGATGAGCGTGGTGTCGTGACGGCAGTGAGTTCACCGGTGAGTCCCCGGTGACCGCAGAGATCGAACGCAAGTTCGCCCTCGCCGACGGACAGGCCCTCCCCGGGCTGGAACACCTCGGCGACCCCGGCGAGGTGGTGGAACTACAGCTCGCCGCCACCTACTTCGACAGCCCGCACTTCGTCCTCACGCGCGCCCACCAGGTCGTCCGGCACCGCGTCGGAGGGGTTGACGAAGGCTGGCACGTGAAGCTGCCGGGCAACGATGCCGAGCACCGACACGAAATGCAGGCCCCGGTGGATCTGCCTCGCCCACCCGAAGCGCTGCGGTCACTGGTGGCAGCCACCCTGGTGGACCAACCGCTCATTCCGGTCGCCCAGTTGTCAACGCAACGTCGCCAGACCGAACTGAGGGGGCCGGCCGGCGACGTCTCGGCCCTCGTCTGCGAGGACGCCGTCCGGGTGGTCGTGGGAGGTGCCGTCCACGCCTGGCGGGAGGCCGAGGTTGAGCTGGTGAACGGTCCGGAATCGCTGATCGATGCCGTCGCCGGCACGTTCGCCGACGCTGGGATCCGCCCGGCCCTCCTGCAGTCGAAGATCGGGAGGGCGTTGCAGGAAGCGATGGCTGCTGAGGATTCCGCGGTCAGGGGCCCCGGGGGCCCGGCCGGGTCCGTGATCGCGGAGTATCTGGCCGTGCAGGTCGGCACCCTCCAGTCGAAGGAGGCGGACTCTCGGCGTGACGCGCCGGATTCGGTCCACCGCAGCCGAGTCGCAACCCGCCGCCTCCGAAGCGTCCTTCAGACGTTCGCCCCGCTGTACACGCGGGGAGGGGTACGGGCTCTGCGGACGGAACTGCGCTGGCATGCCGGCGAACTCGGCGTGCCGCGGGACGCCGAAGTCCTGCGGGACCGACTGGAGGAGGCCCTGGATCAGGCCGGGATTCCCGAGGGGGAGCCGGGTCGCGAGCTGATGCTGGCCACCCTGGTCGCGACCCACGCCCAGGCCCACGCCGAGATGGTGGCCACCATGAACACTCCCCGCTACGACGAACTCCACCGGTCCTTGGCGAGCTTCCTGGCCGAACCGCCCTACCGTGCCAAGGCAGCTCGACCCGCCGAGGAGGTGCTGCCGTCCCTGCTGCGGCGGGCGCGCGATCGGGTGGCCCTGGCTCGGGACGTCGCCGTGGCGAACCCTGAAGACCTGCATGCCTGGCACGAGTGTCGCAAGGAGGCCAAAGCGGTGCGCTACGCCTGCGAGGCCCTGACGCCGGCCTTCGGCCCCGACGCCAGGGCCCACGCGAAGTCCTGGACCCGGGTCACCGAAGCGTTCGGCGAGGTTCAGGATTCCGCGGTCGCCTGCGAACTCCTTGCGGGGATCGCCCACCAGGCGGCCGGAGCCGTCGCGACCGGCAGCTTCGAGGTCCTGATCGCTCAGGAGCGGGCCAGGGCGAGCGAGGCGCTGGTGCGTGGCCGTGCTGCCCTCGACGACGCCCTCGCGGCCACCGAGGTCCTGGGTGGGTGCTAGCGGTCGTCCGTGGTCGATGGTCGGAGTGCTCAGCCTCAGAGGATGAGGCCCACCAGTGCCGTCAGCAGCGGTGCGACGACCAGCGCCGGCAGTAGGTCGCCGATCGGGACCTGCTTGATCCCGGACAGTCGGAAGCCGAGTCCCAACAGGATCACCCCGCCGGTGGCCGTCAGCGCGTCCAGCTGGCCGGGGGGCAGGAAGTTGCCCAACCACAACCCGACCAGGGTCAGCGAACCCTGGTAGAGCAGCATCGGGATCACCGAGAAGATGACGCCGATGCCGAGGCTGGAGGCGAAGGCGATCGAGGCGAAACCGTCCATCGTGGCCTTGACGATGAGCTGGTCCGCGCCGTTGCCCAGCCCGTCCGACAGCGAGCCGAGAATCGACAGGGGACCGACACAGAAGATCAGGGTGGCCGTGACCGCAGCTTCGATGAACGTGCTCTCGTCGGCGCCCTGGGCGAATCGTGAGCGGAGCCAGGCCGCACTGCCGTCAAGGCGGTCCTCAAGTCGGATCGCGGACCCGATCAGCCCGCCGATCAGGAGGGAGCCGAGGACGACGAGCAGTCGCGCGTTGGGCCCAACCTCCGCTGCGAAAGCGTCGGACAGCCCGGACGCGATCGACTGCGCTCCGATCACCAGTGAGATCAGTCCGAGGATCTGAGTGACCAGGGAGCGGGTTCGTTCCGGCAGGCGGTGGCCGATCGCCAGCCCCAGGAGGCTGCCCACGACAACGGTGACGACATTGATGACAGTGCCGGCCCCGATGAACATGGGGGATTGTCTATCACCTCCGCCGTCCTGAACCCGACGCTGCCCACGCGCCGTCCCCGCGTAGAATCGCCGCTGTGCTGAAGACTTTGGACCTGCGGGGTCGCGTTCTGGACTATCGCAGCGTGATGCCACGTGCAGCGCTCGATGTCGAGCAGGCGGTGGAGCGGGTGCGTCCGATCTGCGAAGCGGTCGCCGAGCGCGGCCAGGCGGCCCTGCGCGAATTCTCAGCGCAATTCGATCGCGTCGTCCCGGAGCACCTGCGGGTGCCCGCGGCCGCCCTGGCCGAGGCGGAAGCCGGTCTGCAGCCGGAGCTTCGAGCTGCCTTCGTCGAGTCCATTCGCCGGCGGCGGATGGTTGCCGATCAGGAACGGGACGCCGACATCGTCCGCGTCGAGGTGGCGCCGGGGGCGATTGTCGAACAGCGTTCCGTACCGGTGGCGCGGGTCGGGTTGTACGTGCCGGGTGGTCTGGCGCCGCTGGCGTCCAGCGTCCTGATGAATGTGATCCCGGCCCAGGTCGCCGGCGTGACGTCCATCGCGGTCGCCTCACCGCCGCAGGCCGAGTTCGGCGGGTTGCCGCACCCGAGCATCCTGGCGGTCTGCGCCCTGCTCGGCGTGGACGAGGTCTACGCCGTCGGTGGCGCGCAGGCGATCGCCATGTTCGCCTATGGCGTGCCCGACCTGTGTGAACCGGTCGACATGGTGACCGGGCCTGGAAACATCTACGTGGTGGCTGCCAAACGACTGCTGCGCGGCCGGATCGGCATCGACTCCGAGGCGGGGCCCACCGAGATCGCGATCCTTGCCGACGAGACGGCCGAGCCGGCCTTCGTGGCGGCCGATCTGATCTCCCAGGCCGAACACGACCCGATGGCAGCGGCCGTCCTGGTGACACCGTCGCCAGGACTCGCCGATGCTGTCCTCGAAGCCCTGGAGGCCCAGGTCCCGGCGACGCGTCATGCCGATCGAGTCCGGACGGCCCTCGCCGGGCGACAGTCGGCGGTCGTGCTGGTGGAGGATCTCGCCCAGGGGATCGACGTCGTCAACGCCTATGCCGCCGAGCACCTGGAGATCCAGACGGCCGACCCCGGGGCCGTGGTTGCCCGGATCCGCAATGCGGGGGCGATCTTCCTGGGAGCCTGGTCTCCGGTGTCCCTGGGCGACTATTCCGCCGGCAGCACCCACGTGCTGCCCACGGCCGGGTGCGCCTGCCACTCCTCGGGCCTGAACGTGAAGAGCTTCCGCAAGGCCGTCCACGTCATCGATTACACCCGGGACGCGCTGCTTGCCGTGGCGGGGGTGGTGGAGACCTTTGCCGAGGCCGAGAACCTGCCGGCCCATGGGGCCGCGGTGAGGGTCCGTCGCGGTGGGGACGGGGTCGGGGCATGAGGCCCGACGTGACCCTGGCCGAGTTGCCGTTGCGTCCCGAATTGGTGGGCCAGGAGCCCTACGGGGCACCCCAGCTCGACGTCGCGGTGAGACTCAACGTCAACGAGAACCCGTACCCTCCGGGCCCCGCGATCATCGCGGAGATGGCTGCGGCGATCGCCACCGTGGCCGGTGAGGTCAACCGGTATCCCGACCGGGAGGCGCTCGGCCTGCGGGGGGATCTCGCAGCCTATCTGGGCCACGGGCTGACAGCCGACCAGGTCTGGGCGGCCAACGGCTCCAACGAGGTGATGACCCACCTGCTGCAGGCCTTCGCCGGGCCGGGGCGGCGCGTCCTCTCCTTCACCCCCACCTACTCGATGTATCCCGAATACGCGCGCAACACCCACAGCGGGTACGTCACCGCGGCGCGGCGTGACGATTTCGGGATCGACGCCGAGGCCGCCCTGGCCGCCATCGCTCGCCACCAGCCCAGCGTGGTCGTCCTCACCACGCCCAACAACCCCACCGGCACCACGACGCCCGTGGAGACCGTCCGGCGCATCGTGGCCGGAACCGAGGCGATCGTGGTGGTGGACGAGGCCTACCAGGAGTTCGCCAGGCACCCGGAGCGAACCTCGCTCACGCTGCTGCCGGAGTTCGGGAATCTCGTGGTTTCCCGGACGATGAGCAAGGCGTTCGCGCTTGCCGGGGGCAGGGTGGGGTACCTCGCGGCTACGCCAGCGATCGTGGACGCCTGCCGCATCGTCCGGCTGCCGTATCACCTGTCGGGCCAAACCCAGGCGCTGGCTCGGGTGGCGCTGGCCCACGCCGCCGAGATGCTCGCCCAGGTCGACCTGCTCCGACGAGTCCGGGACGAGATGCTGATCCGCCTGCCTCACCTGGGAGTCGAGGTCGTCGACTCCGACGCCAACTTCTGTTTGTTCGGGCGCTTTGCCGACCGGCATGATGTCTGGCAGCGACTGCTCGAGCGCGGCGTGCTGGTTCGAGAGACCGGCCCGGCCGGCTTCCTGCGGGTTTCGGTGGGCACGCCGGCCGAAACCGAGCAGTTCTACACCGCATTGGCCGAGGTACTGGAGGAGATCCGATGAGCGCGCGAACTGCCGTGGTGGAGCGGACGACCAGCGAGTCGTCAGTGCGCGTCGCGCTTCAACTCGACGGCACCGGCCAATCCCGGATCAGCACCGGGGTCGGCTTCTACGACCACATGCTGACGGCGTTGAGCAAGCACTCGCTGATCGACCTCGAGGTCACGACCACCGGCGACCTCCACATCGATGGCCACCATTCGATCGAGGACACCGCGATCGTGCTCGGTCAGGCCTTCGCTCAGGCACTGGGTGACAAGGCGGGCATCCGACGCTTCGCCGATGCGACGGTGCCGTTGGATGAGGCCCTGGCCCACTGCGTGGTCGACCTCGCCGGGCGCCCCTACGTCGTGCACGCCGGCGAACCCGAAGGCCAGCAGTACGCCATGATCGGCGGCTCGGGCGTCCCGTATGCCGGTTCGATGACCAGGCACGTGATCGAGTCGTTCGCGCTGAACGCGCAGATCTGCCTGCACCTGCGCGTGCTGGCTGGTCGCGATCCGCACCACATCGTCGAAGCCCAGTTCAAGGCGCTGGCCCGCGCGCTGCGTGATGCCATCGTGCTCGATCCGCGGATCGCCGGCCAGATCCCCTCCACCAAGGGCGCGCTGTGACCGTGGTGGTCGCCGTCCTCGACTACGGGTCGGGAAACCTGCACTCCGTCACCCGCGCGGTGGCCGCCGCCGGCGCCGAGGTCGTCTTGTCCGCCGATCCGGACGTCTGTGCCACCGCCGACGGGCTGGTGGTTCCCGGCGTGGGCGCGTTTGCCGCCTGCATGGATGGGTTGGCCGCCGTCGGGGGCCCCCGGATCGTCCTCCAGCGACTCGCCGCGAAGCGACCCGTACTCGGGATCTGCGTCGGCCACCAGGTGATGTTCGGGTTGGGCGTCGAACACGGGGCACCCAGCGAAGGGCTGGGCGTCCTGCCGGGCGTGGTCGAGCAGTTGGACGCCGTCCCGCTGCCGCACATGGGGTGGAACACCGTCACCCCGCCCGCGGCGTCCGCCATGTTCGCCGGGGTGCAGGACCAGCGGTTCTACTTCGTGCACTCCTACGGCGTCCATGAGACCCCGGACTGGCCGGCCAGCGCCCGGGTGACCTGGACCGAGCACGGCGGCGACCGTTTCATCGCGGCCGTCGAGCAGGGTCCCTTGTGGACGACCCAATTCCATCCTGAGAAGTCGGGCGAAGCCGGTGCGCGATTGCTGCGCAACTGGGTGGGCACCCTGTCAAGCAAAGGCGTCGCACCGTGAATGCTCTGGAACTTCTGCCGGCCGTCGACGTCCAGGGCGGGCAGGCCGTCCAACTCGTCCAGGGTGTCGCCGGGAGTGAGAAAGTCTTCGGGTCCCCCCGCGAGGCGGCCCTCCGCTGGCAGCGGGCAGGCGCGGAGTGGATCCATCTGGTTGACCTCGATGCCGCCTTCGGGCGGGGCTCCAACTCCGAACTCATCGCCGGGATCGTGGACGAACTCGAGGTCAAGGTCGAACTGTCGGGCGGGATCCGCGACGACGCGAGCCTGGAGCGTGCCCTGGCCACGGGTTGCCGACGGGTGAACATCGGAACGGCCGCCCTGGAGAACCCTCAGTGGTGCGACCGGATCATCGGCGAGTACGGGGACCGGATCGCGATCGGGCTGGACGTCAAGGGCACGCGGTTGGCCGCCCGCGGGTGGACGCGCGAGGGTGGCGACCTGTGGGAAACCCTGGAACGGCTCGACGCGGCCGGCTGCGCGCGGTACGTCGTCACCGACGTGGCCAGTGACGGCATGCTCACCGGTCCCAACCTCGACCTGCTGCGCCGGGTCTGCGACCGTACCCCGGCCAGGGTCGTGGCGAGCGGTGGCATCGCAACCCTCGACGACCTGCGGGCGCTGAAGGACCTGGTGCCGCTCGGCGTCGAGGGTGCGATCGTCGGCACCGCCCTCTACCTGGGCAACTTCACCCTCGAGGACGCGCTGGCTCTCACCCAGGGCTGACCGGGGCCACTGCAAGCCAGGCTCAGGGGACCCGGGCCGTCCAGTCGGGGGAACCGAACTTGGTTTCCACCAGCTCCCTCGCCCGGGCAAGCTCGGCCTCGGTGAGGGTGTCGGGCACCACGCGGTACCGCTGGCTGAAGGTGGCCAGGAAGCTGGCCATCACGTCGTGCCGGGGCAGCCGGGTCTGGGATCGGACGGGGTCCACCCGCTTGTTGGCGCTCTTGGTGCCCTTGTCGCTGAGCTTCTCGCGACCGATCCGCAGCACCTGCAGCATCTTGTCGGCGTCGATGTCGTAGGCCATCGTGACGTGGTGCAGGACCGCGCCGCCGACGAATCGCTTCTGGGCGGCACCGGCGATCTTCCCCGCCGGGGAAGCGATGTCGTTGAGGCCCGCATAGTGGGCCTCAACGCCGACCGCGTCCAGCGCAGCCAGTACCCACTCGTCGAGAAAGGCGTAGGAGGCCTCATAGCTCAGGCCATCCACCAGGGTGGCCGGCACGACGACCGAGAACGTGATGCAGTTGCCCGCCTCCATGAACATGGCGCCGCCACCGGAGATCCGGCGCACCACCTCAATGCCGTGGACGGCCGCGGCCTCGGCGTCGATCTCGTTGCGCAGCGACTGGAACGACCCGATCACGACGGCAGGTTCGCGCCACTCCCAGAAGCGGAAGGTTGGCCCCCGCCTGCCGGCAGCCAACTCCTGGCCCAGCACCTCGTCGAGGGCACAGTGCATGGCAGGGGTGAGCGGGCCCGGATCGAGGTAGCTGAAGGTGTGGTCCGACCATCCGGTCGACAGGCCCAGGGCGCGCCGGACGGCGGTGGCGACGGCCCGGGCGTCGAAGCCGACCATGGTGACCGGCACGCCGATCAGCCCGTCTGTGCGGGCCCGGTGGAGCTCGGCGTCGATGGTGGCCGCCAGATCGGTCACGGTGGCGGTGATCGGCAGCCCGGCCAGGGAGCGATCAATGAACTCCAGGGCCTCATCGGGGTCCAGGAAGAAGTCGCCGCTGACGCTCACCTGGGCGAGGTGGTCGTCAGCCACCGTCAGGTCGACCGCCACCAGCTTCCCGCCGGGCACCTTGTACTCGCCGTGCCGTTGCTCATGCATGCAGGGAGCCTAGGGCCGGGCCGGCCACCCGTCCACGTGGCCTAAAGTAGGACAGGCACTTTTCACCTCGCAGGCAGGACGTTCATGAGCGGTCATTCCAAATGGGCCACCACCAAACACAAGAAGGCAGTCATCGATGCCAAGCGCGGCAAGCTGTTCGCCAAGCTGATCAAGAACATCGAGGTCGCTGCCCGCACCGGTGGCGCTGACCCGGCCGGTAATCCGACCCTCTACGACGCGATCCAGAAGGCCCGCAAGACCTCCGTGCCGGTCGACAACATCGATCGCGCCGTCAAGCGTGGCGGCGGCACCGAAGCGGGCGGCGCCGACTACATCACGATCATGTACGAGGCCTACGCCGCGGGTGGCGTGGCCATCCTGATCGAATGCCTCACCGACAACCGGAATCGTTCGGCCTCCGATGTGCGGGTCGCGGTCACCCGCAACGGCGGTCGGATGGCCGATGTCGGGTCGGTGCAGCGGCTCTTCTCCCGCAAGGGCGTGGTCGCCGTGGACGCCAAGTCGGGCGGCAAGTCGGTGACCGAGTTGGACGTGATGGAGGCGACCCTCGACGCGAATGCCGAGGAGGTTCGCGACGACGGCGACGTCATCACGGTGCTGTGTGACCCCTCCGACCTGGTGGCGGTGCGCAAGGCGGTGCAGGAGGCAGGCTTCGACTACGAATTGGCGGAGGTCAACTTCGTGCCGTCCTTCACCGAGCCCGTCGCCGACGCCGAGACGGCCGGAAAGATCTTCAAGGTCCTTGATGCCCTGGAGGACCTCGACGACGTGCAGAACGTCTTCTCCAATGAGGATGTGCCTGAGGAGATCCTGGAGCAATTGGAGGACTGAGCGGGGCGGCGTCTTCACGGCGTGGCCGCTGGGTGAGTGGTCCAGCGGTGAGTAGTATCCGAACGTCTGTTCGGACGAAATGAGGTGGTCATGCGCGTCCTTGGGGTGGATCCCGGCCTGACCCGCTGCGGGGTCGGGGTCATCGAAGGAACGCCCGGACGTCCCCCGACCCTGGTCGCCGCCGGCGTGATCAGGACCCCCTCGGGTGACCCGTTGCCCGAGCGGCTGGTCGCGATCGAACGTGGTCTGATCGAGTGGCTGGGGGAGTACACCCCCGACGTCGTGGCTGTCGAGCGCGTCTTCGCCGACCAGAATGTGCTGTCGGTCATCGGCACCGCCCAGGCGGCCGGGATCGCGATGTTGGTGGCCGCCCGCCGCGGCGTTCCCGTCCACACCCACACTCCCACCGAGGTGAAGGCGTCGATCAGCGGCTCGGGCCGCGCCGACAAGGCCCAGGTGGGGAAGATGGTGGCCCGGATCCTGGCTTTGAAGGAGCCGCCCAAGCCCGCCGACGCCGCGGACGCCGTGGCCCTGGCCATCTGTCACCTGTGGCGTGGCGGGGGCGCGGAGCGGATTGCCGCCGCGGTGGCGAAACAGGCAGCGCGGCAACAGCCACGGCGGCCGGCGTGATCGCGCAGCTCCGCGGCACCGTCGTCTCCGTGGGCGGCACCTGGCTGGTCATCGACCTCAACGGGTTCGGCCTCAGGGTCCTGTGCCCACCCGGGACGGCAGCGGCCCAGCGAATCGGGCTGCCCTCCACCCTGTACACCTCCCTGATCGTCCGGGAGGACTCCTTGACGTTGTTCGGTTTTGCCGACGCCGACGAGCGGGACTGTTTCGAATTGGTCCAGACCGCCAGCGGCGTCGGGCCCAAGATCGCCTTGTCGGTGGTGTCGGTGCTGAATCCGCGCGAGCTCCGCGCGGCCGTCGCCTCGGAGAATCTCTCCGCGCTGACCCGGGTTCCCGGCATCGGGATCAAGGGGGCCCAGCGGCTGGTGATCGAACTCAAGGACAAGATCGGTCGCCTCGCCGGGCTGGAGGGCCAGACCGCCGCAGCGCCCGCGGGGTGGCGTGAGCAGGTCGCCTCAGGGCTGGTGGGGCTGGGCTGGTCGGTCCGGGATGCAGAGGCGGCGTGTGATCGGGTGTCTGCACTGGCCGATCAGGACCCGACGCCTCCGGTGGCCACCCTGATGCGCGCAGCCCTGCGGACGCTGGCGAAGTGACGCCGATGAGTCGCCCCGATACCGACACCGACCCGCTCGACCCACACGTCCACCTCGGCGAGCAGGCCGCCGAGTCTGCGCTGCGTCCGGCCGCCCTGGCCGAGTTCGCCGGCCAGCCCCGCGTCAGTGACCAGTTGGGGTTGGTCCTCGACGCGGCTCGTCATCGTGGCGCGGTGCCGGAGCACGTCCTGCTCTCAGGCCCGCCGGGGCTCGGCAAGACGACGCTGGCCATGATCATCGCCGCCGAAATGGGCGCCCCGTTGAGGATCAGCAGCGGGCCGGCCATCCAGCAC
This sequence comes from Propionibacteriaceae bacterium, assembly GCA_016717345.1. Classification (GTDB taxonomy): domain Bacteria; phylum Actinomycetota; class Actinomycetes; order Propionibacteriales; family Propionibacteriaceae; genus Propionicimonas. The sequence goes on along the minus strand of JADKFR010000003.1, from coordinate 58,384 downwards.
GCCGGGGATCTGGCCGCGATCCTGTCCGGACTCAACGAGGGCGAGGTGTTCTTCCTCGACGAGATCCATCGCATGTCCCGTCCGGCCGAAGAAATGCTCTACCTCGCCATGGAGGACTTCCGGGTCGACGTCGTCGTCGGCAAGGGCCCGGGGGCCACCGCCATCCCGCTGGAGATCCCGCCCTTCACCTTGGTCGGCGCCACCACCCGGGCCGGCTTGCTGCCGGGGCCACTGCGGGACCGGTTCGGCTTCACCGGCCAACTCGACTTCTACGACACCCCGGCGCTGGAGGGCATCATCCGGCGCTCGGCCGGCTTGCTGGGCATCGAGCTCGGTGCGGGGGCGGCTCACGAGATCGCCTCTCGCTCCCGGGGCACACCCCGGATCGCGAACCGGCTGTTGCGCCGGGTGCGGGACTACGCCCAGGTGCGCGCCGACGGCAGGCTCAGCGTGGCGGTCGCCGGAGCTGCCCTGGAGTTGTACGAGGTCGACCCGCTGGGCCTGGACCGGCTCGATCGGGCGGTCCTGGACGCCCTGTGTCGCCATTTCGGCGGCGGTCCGGTGGGGATCACCACCTTGGCCATGGCGGTTGCGGAGGAGACCGAGACGGTTGAGGAGGTCGCCGAACCATTCCTGGTGCGTCAGGGGTTCCTGATGCGGACTCCACGGGGACGGGTGGCCACGCCACGGGCCTGGGAACACCTGGGACTGCGCCCCCCGCAAGGGCCCGCGCAGCTGTTCGCCGACGATGCCGGGTAGGGTCGTCCGCGGGTCTCGAATGGGGATTCCAGGCTTGCGGCGCTAGGCTTCTGGGTCGGCGGAGCTCCGCCGCTTGAACTCGAACACTGAGGAAACGCACATGGGCGGGGATCTTGGGTCCACTTTGTTGATGGTTGCCCTGATGGGCGCTGCGCTGTACTTCCTGATGATCCGGCCTCAGCAACGCCGGACCAAGGAACAGAAGGACGCCTTGAGCGCGCTGACGGACGGCTCCCGGGTGATGCTGGTCTCGGGGATCGTCGGGACGGTTCGGCACCTCGGCGAGAAGCAGGCCATCATCGAGGTCGCCCCCGGGGTGGAGATGACCGTGGTGAAGGCCGCGATCTCGACCCAGCCGGTCGAGGACGAATTCGAATACGTCGACGAGCCCGAGCTCAGTGACGAGACGCTCGTCCCGGATTCGATCATCCCCGAGGCCTCCGACGCCCCGGTCACCTTCGACCCGACGCCGCCTCCCAGCTCCGAGGTCACCCCGGACACCAAGAACTGATTCGTCCCTCAACTCAAGGCAATCGTGGCAACCACAAGCAGGAAACACGGTCATCCGGTCCGAACATTGGCGTTCCTGGGGGCACTCATCGCAGTCCTCTACGCCGTTATGGGGTTCGCCAATGCGTGGACGCCGAAGCTCGGTCTCGACCTCCGCGGCGGCACCACCATCACCCTCACGGCCGCCAACAGTTCGGGAACCGGGACGGTTGACCCCGACAGCCTTGAGTTGGCGCGCACGATCATCCAGCAGCGCGTCGACTCCCTCGGCGTCGGGGAAACCGAAGTCACCACCAGCGGCGACCGCCAGATCATGGTGTCGGTCCCGAACGTGCAGGCCGACGAGTTGGTCAGCATGGTCGGACAGACCGCGCAGCTGAACTTCCGCAAGGTGTTCGAGGTGGAGGCGGTGGCCGGCGCCGCGCCCGAGCCCACGTCCGCCGAGACGGTGGTGCCCACTGCGTCGACGGAACCGACGACCACGACCAAGCGACCCCTGCCCCACCTGCCGACCCCGGTGCCGAGCCCCCGCCCGACCACCCCGGCGGCCGAACAGGCGGCGCTGGCCGACCTGCTCACGTGGGAGCCCAGCGACCGCGACACCTCGGACTTTGCGAGCTTCCAGTGCGGCGACTCCTTCCCTGACGTCTTCGACCAGCCCCTGATCACCTGTGATGAGAACGGGTCCTACAAGTACCTGCTCGGCCCCGTCCTGATCAAGGGGGAACAGGTCACCAGGGCGCAGGCCGCCGTCCCGCAGACCTCGGTCTCCTGGGTGGTGAACCTGGAATTCAGCACCCAGGGGGCAACGGACTTCAACACGGTCACCACCCACCTGTCCACGCAGACCTCGCCGCTGAACCAGTTCGCGATCGTGCTGGACAGCACGGTGATCTCGGCCCCGAGCGTCGCCAACCCGATCCCCGGTGGGCGTGCTGAGATTTCGGGATCCTTCACGCAGGAAAGTGCCACGCAGTTGGCCAACATCCTGTCCTACGGTGCCCTCCCGCTGTCGTTCGAGGTCTCCAGCGTCGACAACGTGTCGGCCAAGTTGGGCGGCGAGCAGCTGCAGGCGGGGATCACCGCAGGGCTCATCGGGCTCGCCCTGGTGGTCCTGTACAGCCTGCTCTACTACCGCGGGCTGGCTGTCGTGGTGGTGGCGTCCCTGACCATCGCGTTCGCCCTCACCTACGCCTTGATCGTCTTGCTGGGCCAGTCGATGGGATTCGCGCTCAACCTGCCCGGCATCGCCGGCGCCATCGTCGCGATCGGCGTCACCGCCGACTCGTTCATCATCTACTTCGAGCGGATCCGGGACGAGGTGCGGGAGGGACGGAGCCTGCGCACCGCGATCGAGACCGGATGGATCCGCTCGCGCAAGACCATCCTGGTGGCCGACTCGGTCTCCTTGTTGTCGGCGGTGGTGCTGTTCGTCATCGCGATCGGAGCGGTCAAGGGGTTCGCGTTCACCCTCGGCCTGACGACCCTCATCGACATCGCGGTGGTGTTCTGGTTCACCAAGCCCATGATGACGCTGCTGGGTGCCACGAAGTTCTACGGCGAGGGGCATCGCTTCTCCGGTTTCGAGGCCGAACACCTCGGGGCCACCCAGCCGCCGCTGCACAACGGCAACCGGCGCCCGGTCAAGGCAGGAGGGGTCGCCTGATGTCCCGCAGCAACGGCATCGCACATCGGCTGTACACCGGTGATATCTCCTACGACTTCGTTGGTCGTCGCAAGCTGTGGTACCTGGTCTCGGGAGTGCTGCTGCTGATCGCTGCACTTGCCCTGGTTCTCCGGCCGCTGAACCTCGGCATCGAGTTCCGGGGTGGCTCGGACTTCCAGGCGCCGATCGCGGTGACAGCCAGCACCGTCGATGACGTCCGGGCGGCTGTCGAGAAGCTGGATCTTCCCAAGAACGACGAGTTGACGGTCACCACCATCGGTGCCGGAACAGTGCGGGTCCAGACCCGCGCCCTTGAAGTTGCCGAGGTCACCCAGGTGAAGCAGGCGATCGCCGCCGCGGCGGGAATTCAGCCCGACGGGGTGGCCTACCAGCTCATCGGAGCCTCCTGGGGACAGCAGATCACGACGCAGGCGCTGATCGCTCTGACGGTCTTCCTGGTGCTCGTGTCCCTGCTGATCTGGGGATACTTCCGCGACTTCAAGATGTCGATCTCGGCCATCGTCGCGCTCCTGCACGACCTGGTGATCACGATCGGGGTGTACGCGTTGGCCGGCTTCGCTGTCACGCCGGCGACCATGATCGGGGTGTTGACCATCCTGGGTTACTCGCTGTACGACACCGTGGTGGTCTTCGACAAGATCCGTGAGAACGTCACCGACCTCGAACATGGTCGCAAGACGTATTCGGAAGCGTCCAACATGGCCGTCAACCAGGTGTTGGTCCGCTCCCTCAACACGACGATCATCGGCGTCCTGCCGGTCGCGGCTCTGCTGTTCACCGGCGCCTTCGTGCTGGGCACCGGTCCCCTCAAGGACCTCGGCCTGGCCTTGTTCGTCGGCATGATCGCTGGCGCCTACTCGTCGCTGTTCATCGCCACCCCGCTGCTGGCCCAGATGCGCGAGGCGGAGCCGGCCATGAAGGAGCACCGGCAGCGGCTGGAGCGCCGCGCAGCGCGGGGCGCCGCGAAGTCCGGTGCCCGCCACGGCTCGTCCGCAGCGCCCGTCGCCGAGGAGGAGGCCACCACCGTCCGAACCGTCGCGTTGGCGGAGTCGGCGGAGGTCGTGGACGCGTCCCAGTTGGGCGTCTACTCCGCCGATCAACTCCGGGACCAGTTGACCCGCACCCAACACCAGCGGCAGTCCCGCAGCCAGCGGAAGAAGTAGTCATGAGCACCTCCACAGCGTTGATCTCAGGCCTGATCCGCGATGTCCCCGACTTCCCCAAGCCGGGAGTGATCTTCAAGGACATCACCCCCCTGCTGGCTTCGGCCACGGGCTACCGGGCGGCCGTCGAGGAACTGGCCGCCAGCGCTCCGGCCGACATCGACGTGGTGGTCGGTATGGAAGCCCGGGGGTTCATCTTCGCTGGACCGGTCGCGTTGGAGTTGGGGGCCGGGTTCGTCCCCGTCCGCAAGCCCGGCAAGCTCCCTGGAGACGTGTACACCCAGACGTTTTCGCTGGAGTACGGCCACGAAACCCTGGCTGTCCGCACCGACGCGATCCTGCCCGGCGCGCGGGTGCTGGTGATCGACGACGTGTTGGCCACCGGCGGCACCATCGGGGCCACCGCCAAGCTGATCAGCCGGCTGGGGGCCACCTTGATCCACGTCTCGGTGCTGATGGAACTCAGCTTCCTGGGTGGCCGGCAGCACCTGAGCAGCCTCGGGGTGTCCGACTGTTCCGCCGTTCTCACGGTCTAGCCACATGCCCACGCCGCGGTTACGCCCGCCTTCCTCCGAAGGTCTGTGGGCCGGCGATGCCCAGGTCCGCCTGCCGGTCCGCCGTTCGACCGCGACCCGGGAGTTGGTCAAGCGCATCCTGGTCGCGCTCGGCCTGCTCCTGGCGATCACCCTCATCGTCTACCTCGACCGGGACGCGTACGTCGACAACACCGCCCATGACGGCGTCTCGCTGATCGACGCGCTCTACTACGCGACGGTGACGATGACGACGACCGGCTACGGGGACATCACCCCACTGGCAGCCCACGCCAGGCTGCTGAACACCCTGCTGGTCACCCCCATCCGGATCGCGTTCCTGATCCTGGTGGTCGGCACCACCGTCGAGGTGCTCGCCAACGAAGGAAGGAGGGCCATGATGGATTCCCAGTGGCGCAAGACCCTGCGCAACCACACGGTGCTGATCGGCTACGGGACGATGGGGCAGAGCGCGGTCTCGACCCTGCGCCGCAACGGCGTGCCGAGCGAGAAGATCCTCGTCATCGACTCCAGTCCCCAGGCCGTCGCCGCGGCCAACCGGCACGGCTACGCCGCCTTCGAGGGCGATGCGACCTCACGGGAGCTGCTGCATCGCGCCGAGTTGCCTCGCGCCCGGGAGGTGATCATCACGGTCAATCGGGACGACACGACGATCCTGACCACTCTCACGGTGCGTCAGTTGAATCGCGGGGCGCACCTCATCGCCGCCGTGCGGGAGTCACAGAACGTCACGCTGGTGCGCCAGTCGGGGGCTGACGCGGTGGTCACCACCTCCGATGCCGTGGGCCGACTGATGGGGCTGTCATCGATCAGTCCCCACCTTGGTACGGTGATCGAGGACCTGCTCTCCAGTGGGGAGGGCCTCGAAGTCGCGCAACGCCTCGTCACGCGGGACGAGGAGGGGAAGAACCCCACCGAGATCGCCGGGGAGCGCGTGCTGGCCGTCATTCGGAACAAGACCATGCGCCGTTTCTTCGAATCCGCCGCCGAAGTGCTGCACACCGGCGACGAGATCGTCGTGGTGCGACGCTCCTCCACCGCCCCGCAGCGGCGCAACGAAGCGGGTGCGGACGGGTCCTGATCTAGACTGAGCCGCACCGGTTGGGAGGCGAACGTGACACAGGGAGTCCATGGGCCCTACGGGGCATCCGACGGGCTGCCCGGAGAGCCTCGTGCGGACTACGCCCGGGGGCAGCCGGCAGACCAGCCCCGGATGCGGATGCGCCAGATGTTGTCCCGGCTCGGGGCCCAGAAGGCGCCCCAGACGGTGGTCCTCGACCCCCTGTTGCGGGTGCTTCGGGCCCACCACCCCAAGGCGGACGTCGCGCTGATCGAACGGGCCTACCGCACCGCGGAGCACTACCACACCGGTCAACTGCGCAAGAGCGGTGACGCCTACATCACCCACCCGCTGGCCGTGGCGACGATTCTCGCAGAGCTCGGGATGAGCGAGTCCACCTTGTGCGCCGCCCTCCTCCACGACACCGTCGAGGACACCTCCTACACCGTCGAGCAACTCACCGTCGACTTCGGGGCCGAGATCGCCGCCATGGTCGATGGGGTCACCAAGCTGGACAAGATCGCGTACGGGGAATCAGCCAAGGCAGAAACCATTCGCAAGATGGTGCTGGCCATGAGCAAGGACATCCGGGTCCTGGTGATCAAGCTGGCCGACCGGCTCCACAACATGAGGACGATCGGCTACCTGCGCCAGGACAAGCAGCTCGCGATCGCCCGCGACACCCTCGAGATCTTCGCCCCCCTGGCCCACCGGCTCGGCATGAATGCCATCAAGTGGGAGTTGGAGGACCTCTCGTTCTCGACCATGGAGCCGAAGATCTATGACGAGATCGTCAAGCTGGTGGCGGCGCGGGCCCCGTTGCGCGAGGAATACCTGAGGATGGTCACCGAGCAGGTGCGCGCCGACCTGGCCGAGGCGGGCATCAAGGCGACGGTCTACGGGCGTCCCAAGCACTACTACTCGATCTACCAGAAGATGGTGGTCCGGGGCCGGGACTTCGCCGACATCTACGACCTGGTGGGACTGCGCATCCTGGTCGACAGCCAGCGGGAGTGCTACGCGGCCCTGGGCATCATGCACGCCCGCTGGTCGCCGCTGCCGGGGCGGTTCAAGGATTACATCGCGATGCCGAAGTTCAACCTCTACCAGTCGCTGCACACCACGGTGCTCGGCCCGGGTGGCAAGGCCGTGGAGCTTCAGATCCGCACCCACGAGATGCACCGGCAGGCCGAGTACGGTGTCGCGGCGCACTGGAAGTACAAGGAGGGCAAGGCTGATGGGACCGAGCTGAACTGGGTCCAGCAGATCAGCCAGTGGCAGAAGGAGACCGAGGATCCCACCGAGTTCCTCGACACCCTCCGTTTCGAGATCGCCACCGACGAGGTCTTCGCCTTCACGCCCAAGGGCGATGTCATCAACCTTCCGCAGGGCGCCACCCCGGTCGACTTCGCCTACGCCGTCCACACCGAAGTCGGGCACCGCTGCATCGGTGCCCGCGTGAACGGACGCCTGGTTCCCCTGGAATCAGCGCTGTCGAGCGGCGACGTCGTGGACATCCTGACCTCTAAGGCTGCGAACGCCGGCCCGAGCCGGGACTGGCTCGGCTTCGTCCAGAGCCCGCGAGCCCGCGGCAAGATCCGCCATTACTTCCTGCGCGAGCGCCGGGAGGAGTCGGTGGAGGCGGGCAAGGAGGCCCTCACCAAGCAGGTCCGGCGGGCGGGGCTGCCCCTGCATCGCCTCCTGACCGTCGAGCACATGACGGGTCTGACCCAGTACTTCCGCGTTGCGGACGTGAACAGCCTCTACGCCGCGATCGGCGAAGGCACCATCGGGGCGCAGGCCGTCGTGCAGCGGCTGATCGCCTCCGAGGGTGGAGCCGAGGTGGTCGCCGAACTTGGCACCGAGGACGACCCCGTCATCGGGCACCGACGGCGAAATCGCCACAGTGGGAATGAGGTCGGTGTCGTCGTCCAAGGGGACCCGAATGTCTGGGTGAAGCTGGCGCGCTGCTGCATGCCCGTCCCCGGCGATGCCATCCTCGGCTTCGTCACCCGCGAGAACGGGGTGTCGGTCCACCGGGTCGACTGCACGAACGCGCAGGATCTCACCGGCCAGCCGGAGCGCCTGGTGGACGTGTCCTGGGCGCCGACGGCTGCCAGTTCGTTCCTGATGGCTCTGCACGTGGAAGGGCTCGACCGCACCGGGGTGCTGTCGGAGGTCACTCGCGTGATGAGCGATCACCACATTTCGATCCTGTCGGCGACCATGAACACCACGAAGGAACACACGTTCCGGTTCCGGCTGACCTTCGAGACGACCGACCCCAAGCATCTGGACCACCTCATCGGGGCGATCCGGAAGGTGCCGGGGGTCTACGACGTCTACCGGTTGCAGCACTGACGGGCCTCATGGCCCGGCCCGTCAGCGGTTGAAGTCGGCCAGCGTCGCCTTCGCCTGGTCGAGCCAGGTCTGGTAGGTGGCGGAGGAATCCCGGGCCTTGGCGGCAGCGGACCTGTCGCCCCTGGCTTCGGCCTTGGCGATCTTCTCGCTGAGCTTGTCGATTTCGGCACTCAGCATGGCCACCGTCTCTTCGGCCCGCGCCCGGGCTTCCGGATCGGTGCGCCGCCACTCGTCCTCTTCAGCCTTGCGTACGGCGGTCTCCAGCGCCTTCACCCGAGCGTCGAGAGATCGGATCTGCTCGCGGGGGACCTTGCCGATCGCAGTGAACTTCTCAAGGAAGCTGCGGAAGGCCGCCTTCGCCTCCGCGAGGTCGCCCACCGGAAGGATGGTCGCCTCGGCGGCGCTGAGCAGTGCCTCCTTGGCCTCCTGATTACCGCGGAACTCCGAATCCTGTTCCGAGAGCACGGACTGCCGGGCGTTGAAGAACTCATCCTGGATCGCTCGGAACTCGGTCCACAGGGCATCATCGACGTCCCGCGGCGCGGGGCCGGCGGCCTTCCACCGCGCCATCAGGTCGCGGAAGGCCCCGGCGGTGGGTCCCCAATCGCTGGAACTCGCCAGGCCGCGAGCCTCAGCGATGATCTTCTCCTTGGCGCGTTTCGCCTCGTCGCGCCGGGCCGCCTGCTCGGCGAATTGAGACTTCCGGCGCCGGGTGTAGGTGGTGCGCGCCGTGGAGAATCGGTGCCACAGGGCGTCGTCGGCCGCGCGGTCGACCCGGGGGAGCGCCTTCCACTCATCCAGCAGGCTGCGGAAGCGGTTCACCCCACCGCGCCAGTCGTCGCCCAACGCCAGGGTCTCGGCCTCGGCGACCATGCGCTCCTTGACGGCCTTGGTCTCTTCGTTCTGACGCGCCCGCTCGGCCTTGCGAGCCTCAGACTGTTCGCTCAGCACCGGGGCCAGCGCGTCGAGGCGGGACACCAACGCCTCCAAGTCGCCCACGGCGTTGGCGCGCAGCACGTTCTCCCGAACGCCCTTGACGCTCGCCCGCGCATCGTCGGGCGACAGCGCACCGGATTTCACCCGGGTCTCCAAGAGGCGCACCTCGACATCGAGGGCCTCATAACGCCTGACGTAGAAGGCCAGCGCCTCAGTGGGGTCGACATCCGGAATCTGACCGACGCTTCGTTCGCCGTCACCCGTTCGCACGAAAACCGTGCCGTCGGGATCGACGCGACCGAAACTCGCCGGACCTGCGGTCTCGTTCATAGGGGACATCTTGCCCGATCCTCGGCGAGAAGTGACAACGCGGTCCCCCCGATTCGCGGGCGGTAGGGTGACAGGCGTGTTCCTTGCCTCCTTTCCCGCCGGCCCCTGGCAGGCCAACTGCTACCTCGCGGGAGTCGCCGCGGGATCCGACTGCGTGATCGTGGACGCCGGCGTCGAGGCCGCGGCGGGTGTCCGCTCCCTGGTCGCCGAACATGACCTGCGCCCGGTTGCGGTCCTGGCCACGCATGGTCACATCGACCACATCGCCTCCGCCACCGAACTGGCCGACGGCTACGGCGTCCCGCTGTGGATGCATCGGGCCGACCGGCACTTGTTGACCGACCCGGCCGCGGGACTCGGCTCGGAGAGTCGCGCGTTGGTCGCGGAGTTGTTCCCGGCGGCTTTCGTGGAACCCCGACTGCTGGAGTTCTTCGCCGACGGGGACACCCTGAACCTGGCGGGACTGGAGTTCCGGGTCATCCATGCCCCGGGGCACACCGCCGGGTGCGTCCTGCTGCGAACGCCGTACCCGGGCCATGACACCATCACCGACGTGGTGTTCGCCGGTGACGTCCTCTTCGCCGGCTCCATCGGACGCACCGACCTGCCCGGCGGCGATTCCGACGTGATGCGGCAGACCCTGGCCGGACCGGTGCTGAGCCTGCCGGAGACCGCCGTCGTCCTGCCCGGGCATGGCCCCCAGACCCTGATGGCCCGCGAACGCGCGACCAACCCGTACCTGCAGCCCGCCTTCCTGAACGCACCGAGGATCTGATGCCACGACCCACGCCCCTGTCCGGGTTCCCCGAGTTCCTCCCCTCCGGGAGGATCGTCGAGCAACGTGTCCTGGCCAGCCTCGCCGACACCTTCGAGTTGCACGGCTTCGCGTCCATCGAGACCAGGGCTGTGGAAACCATGGAGTCGCTGACCCGCAAGGGTGAGATCGACAAGGAGGTCTACGTCGTCCGCCGGTTGCACGCCGAACCCCACGCCGCGGACGAGTTGGGCCTGCACTTCGACCTCACGGTGCCCTTCGCCCGGTACGTGCTGGAGAACGCCGGGCGACTGGTCTTCCCGTTCCGGCGTTACCAGATCCAGAAGGCGTGGCGCGGCGAGCGTCCGCAGGAGGGCCGGTACCGCGAGTTCCTGCAGGCTGACATCGACATCGTGGGGCAGGACGCGCTGGCGGCCCACCACGATGTCGAGTTACCCCTGGTCACCCTTGAAGCCCTGGAGAAGTTGCACCGGGACTTCCGCGTGCCGCCGGTCCAGATGAGCGTCAACAACCGGCAGTTGTCGGAGGGCTTCTACCTCGGGCTCGGCGCCGAGGATCCGATGGCTGTGCTGCAGCGGGTGGACAAGCTCGACAAGATCGGCCCGGCCGCGGTCGCGGAACTGTTGCGCGGGATCGGCCTGAGCCCCGCAGCCGCCCAACTCTGCCTCGACCTGGCGACGATCCGCAGCGAGGACGAAAGCTTCGTCGAGCGGGTCCAGGCCCTCGGGGTGGAGCACCCGTTGTTGGAGGCAGGCCTGGCTTCCTTGGCGCAGGTGGTGCGCACCGCGGCCGCTCTGGTGCCGGGTCGCCTGGTGGCCGACCTCAAGATCGCCCGCGGCCTCGACTACTACACCGGCACCGTCTACGAGACCTCGATGCTGGGCTTCGAGTCGCTTGGTTCCATCTCCTCGGGAGGACGGTACGACTCGCTGGCCAGTGACGGGCGGACCACCTATCCAGGCGTCGGCCTCTCCATCGGGGTCAGCCGGATTCTGGTCCCGCTCATCGGTAAGGGGACGCTGGCGGCCTCCCGACCGGTACCCACCTGCGTGTTGGTCGCCCTCGACAATGAAGAGATGCGATTCGAGGCCATGGCGACCGCCGCCCAGCTCAGGGCCAGGGGGATCTCGACCGAAGTCGCCCCCAGCGCCGACAGGTTCGGCAAGCAGATCCGCTACGCCGATCGGCGGGGCATCCCGTTCGTCTGGTTCGCCACCGGTGAGGTCAAGGACATCCGCTCCGGCGCCCAGGTGGCGGCGGACCCGGCCAGCTGGCTTCCCCCGGAGGCGGACCTGCGTCCGTGCGTCGTAAGATCGTCGCTGGCCTGAGGGTCCCGGTCGGGGCCCCATTCGGAAGGAAGACCGTGATTCGAACCCATGACGCCGGTGCGTTGCGTGCCCGTGACGCCGGAACCACCGTCACCCTGGCCGGGTGGGTGGCCAAGCGCCGCGACCTCGGGGGCGTCGCGTTCATCGACCTACGGGACGCCTCGGGGTTCGTCCAGGTCGTGATCCGCGACGAGGTGCTGGCGGCCAGCGGCGCCCACGCGTTGCGAAACGAATACTGCGTCGCGGTGACCGGGGTCGTCGAGGTGAGGCCGGACGGCACGCTCAACCCGAACATACCGACCGGCGAGATCGAGGTCGCCATCACTGAGCTCACGGTGCTCAACCCGTCAGCGCCGTTGCCTTTCCAGATCGATGAGCGGGTGAGCGTCGGCGAAGAGGCCCGCCTGAAATACCGCTACCTCGACCTGCGCCGGCCGGCGCCGGGGGCGGCGCTGCGGCTGCGGTCCGAGGTGAACCGGGCTGCTCGAGAGGTGCTGGCCGGGCGTGACTTCGTCGAGATCGAAACGCCTACCCTGACCCACTCCACCCCCGAGGGTGCACGCGACTTCGTCGTGCCGGCCCGCTTGGCACCCGGTTCCTGGTACGCCCTCCCGCAGAGCCCCCAGCTGTTCAAGCAGTTGCTGATGGTGGGCGGCATGGAGCGCTACTACCAGATTGCGCGCTGCTACCGGGACGAGGACTTCCGGGCCGATCGGCAGCCCGAGTTCACTCAACTCGACATCGAGATGAGCTTCGTCGACCAGGAGGACGTGATCGAGGTCGGTGAGGCGGTCGTGAAGGCGGTCTGGGCCTTGAAGGGACACGACCTGCCGACGCCGTTCCCGCGCCTCAGCTACCGCGACGCCATGGATCGCTACGGCTCGGACAAGCCTGACCTCCGGTTCGACCTGCCGCTCACCGAACTCACCGAATTCTTCAGCGACACCCCGTTCCGGGTCTTCCAGGCCGCCTATGTGGGCGCCGTGGTGATGCCGGGCGGCGCCGACCAGCCGCGACGCACCTTCGACGCGTGGCAGGAGTGGGCAAAGCAGCGCGGTGCCCGCGGGCTGGCCTATGTCACGGTCTCGGCGGACGGCGAACTCGGTGGCCCGGTGGCCAAGAACATCTCCGAGTCGGAGCGGGCAATCCTGGCTGAGCGCGCGGGCGCCGCACCGGGGGACTGCATCTTCTTCGCGGCCGGTGCTCGCAAGGCGTCGCAGTCTCTGTTGGGGGCAGCCCGGGTGGAGATCGCCACCCGGTTGGGCCTGATCGATGCCGACGCGTGGAGCTTCCTGTGGGTGGTGGACGCCCCGTTGTTCGAGCCGACGGCCGAGGCGACCGCCGCCGGCGACGTGGCCGTGGGGGAAGGTGCCTGGACCGCCGTCCACCACGCCTTCACCTCGCCGAAGCCCGAATGCCTGGACACTTTCGACACCGACCCGGCCTCGGCGCTGGCCTACGCCTACGACATGGTCTGCAACGGAAACGAGATCGGTGGAGGGTCCATCCGTATCCACCGGCGCGACGTGCAGGAGCGGGTCTTCAAGGTGATGGGCATTGATGCCGAGACCGCGCAGCACCAGTTCGGCTTCCTGCTGGACGCGTTCGCCTTCGGTGCCCCTCCGCACGGCGGTGTCGCGTTCGGCTGGGACCGCATCACCGCGCTGCTGGCCGGGACCGAATCCATTCGTGACGTGATCGCCTTCCCCAAGACCGGGGGCGGTTTCGACCCGCTCACCGGTGCCCCGGCGCCGATCACCGCCAAGCAGCGCCGGGAGGCGGGTGTCGACGCGAAGCCGGTCACGAGAACGGCACAGCCCGCGACCTGAGGTCGCGGGCTGTCCGGGCAGGGCCCCTGTTCAGCGCAGGTCGTCGGCGTTGGGCAGGTCGGTCGTTCCGGCGAGCAGTCCGTAGATCTTGCGTCGGGCTTCGGCCAGGTACTCCGCGGCCGCCCGGATCTGATCCGGAGTGGCATTGCGCATGAGTTCCTTGGCCGCTCCACCGAGCGATCCGAACTCCTGCCAGAGCCGTCGCATGGCCTCGGGGTCGCGCCCGCCGACAGTCGCGTTGACGACTTCCCACGGGCTGGTCTCGATGGTTGCCGCGGCTGCGGCGCCGGTTTCGGTGAGCCGGAACCCCTTCTGCCCCTCATTGTCGAAGGACTCGATGAGTCCCTCGTCCTCGAGTTGACTCAGGGCCGGGTAGACCGCCCCCGGGCTGGGCTTCCACAGGCCCTGGGTGCGTTCACCCAGCGACTGCATGATCTGGTAGCCGTTCATGGGCTCTTCTGCCAGCAGGGCCAGAATCGACTGGCGCACCTGGCCCCGCCGGTTGCGTCCGCGGGGGCCGCCGGGCCCGCCGGGGCCCGGGAAGCCTCCCGGGCCAAAGGGGAATCCGGGCCCGAAACCTCCAGGGCCGGCGAATCCGTGTCGTGTCGGGCCGCGTCCGGGCCCGTGCCTGCCGGCGCTGTCGGCCGGCCACTCCGATTCGGGATTGTGATGCATGGTGATCTCCTCACGATCAATCAACGTTAGGTCAACGATATATCGCTAACTGTCTGAACGCAAGGCAGTCGGGAAGGTGGCCGTTGCGGCGGTGTAGCGTCAGCGAGGTGGACGAGGACCTGTTCGGCAATCCGGTGGCGGCCGCGTCCGCCCCGGGGGCCGGGGCTCCGCCGCTGGGATCGCTGACCGGTGCCGCCCATCAGGATCTGCCGCTCCCAGTGCGGATGCGCCCCCGGAGCCTCGACGAGATCGTGGGCCAGCAGCACCTGCTGGCGCCCGGAGCGCCACTTCGCCGCCTGGCTGAGGGGACGACGGCGATGTCGGTCTTCCTGTGGGGGCCGCCGGGGGTCGGGAAGACCACGATTGCCTCCGTCGTGTCGCACACCACCAACCGCAGGTTCGTGGAGATCTCGGCGGTGACCGCCGGCGTCCGCGAGTTGCGCGCCGAATTGGAGGTTGCCCGCCGCGAGTTGGCCAGAGGGGTCAGCACCGTGCTGTTCGTTGACGAGGTGCACCGCTTCTCCAAGACCCAACAGGACGTCCTGCTGCCCGCGGTCGAGAACCGGTTGGTGACCCTGATCGCGGCGACCACGGAGAACCCGTCCTTCTCGGTGATCTCCCCCCTGCTGTCACGCTCGCTGCTGCTCACGCTCAGGCCCCTGGAAGCGGGCGACCTGCGAGCCCTCCTGCATCGGGCGCTGGCTGACGAGCGCGGATTGGCGGGTGCTTTCGAGCTGGATCCGCCGGCCGAGGAGAGCCTGCTGCGGCTTGCCGGTGGGGACGCCCGCCGGGCGCTGACCTACCTCGAAGAGGCGGCGGCGGGGGCGGAGGCCCACGGCACCACCCGGATCGACTCGGCGGTCCTGGAGGCTGCCGTCGACCGCGCCTCGGTGCGCTACGACAGGGACGGTGATCAGCACTACGACGTCATCAGTGCCTTCATCAAGTCGGTCCGCGGGTCGGACGTCCAGGCTGCCCTGCACTACCTGGCACGGATGATCGAGGCGGGAGAGGACCCGCGGTTCATCGCCCGAAGGCTCATCATCCTCGCCAGTGAGGACATCGGGCTGGCCGCCCCGTCGGTGCTTCAGACCTGCGTGGCGACCGCTCAGGCGGTCGCTCTGATCGGGATGCCCGAGGCCAGGATCAACCTCGCGCACGCGGTCATCGCCTGTGCCCTGGCCCCCAAGTCGAACGCGGTGATCAAAGCCATCGACGCGGCGGTGGCCGACGTCCGGGCCGGTCGCAGCCAGGCTGTGCCCGCGCACCTGCGGGACGCGCACTACGCCTCGGCCGGCGATTACGGCCACGGCAAGGGCTACCAGTACGCGCATGACGCGGTGCATGCCGTAGCAGCCCAGCAGTACCTGCCCGATGACCTCGTCGACGCCCGCTATTACCAGCCGAGCGAGCACGGGAACGAGGCCGCCCTGGCCGAGCGGCTGGCCACCATCGAGCGCCTGCTCGGACGCCGCCCGCCCGAGGTGCACTAGGCTGCACCCGTCATCATGCTCACCGAGATGGGTTGAAACCATGAACGTTGGAGAGGTCGCCGGACTCATTGCGGCGGTGGCTGCGGTCGCACTGGTCGCGTTCTGCGCCGTTCCGCTGCTCAAGCTCGGGCGGGTGCTGGAGGAGCTCCGCCTGCTCGTGCGCGACGTGGGTCACAACTCCGTCCCGATCCTGCAGGAGCTCAAGGGCACGGTGTCGGCGACCAACACCGAACTGGGCAAGCTCAGCCTGGTCACTGAGGACGTCTCGAAGGTCAGCGCCCACGCGACGGTGGTGAGTGAGAACGCCGCCCAACTCTCGACGCTGTTCATGTCCACCCTGGGTGGGCCGATGATCAAGACCGCTGCGTTCACCTACGGCGTGCGGCAGGCGATCTCGGGCACGAAGGCGAAGAGGGCCAAGTGATGGGCAGGCGCTTCCTGTGGTTCGCCGTGGGAGTCGGTCTCACGGCCCTGGTGGTCCTCAAGGGACGCGAGTACTACGAGCGGTTCACTCCCAAGGGTGTGGCCACCCAGCTCGACAAGACCAGGGCCACAGCCACCAACTGGGTCGGCGAATTCCTCACTACCATGGGTGAGGCCATGGACGAGCGTGAGGGCGAGTTGCGTGAGGCTCTCGGCCTGGACGGTTGAACCCCGGCCGTCCAGGAGCTCCACCGCCCGTCCGTCCGTGGCGCCTGTGCGCCGTCAACCGTCTGAAGGACCATCATGAAAACCGCTGACATTCGCCAGCGCTTCCTCGACTTCTTCGCCGAGCGTGACCACACCGTGGTGCCGTCGACCTCCCTGGTCTACAACGACCCGACGCTGCTGTTCGTCAATGCCGGCATGGTGCCGTTCAAGCCCTACTTCACCGGCGCCGAGACGGCCCCCTTCAAGCGGGCCGCCAGCGTCCAGAAGTGCGTCCGCACCCTGGACATCGACGAGGTGGGAAAGACCACCCGACACGGGACGTTCTTCCAGATGAACGGCAACTTCTCGTTCGGGGACTACTTCAAGGCCGGCGCGATCCGCTATGCCTGGGACCTGATCACGAACCCCATCGACGAGGGCGGCTATGGCTTCGACGCCGACAAGATCTGGGTGACCGTCTACCTCGACGACGACGAGGCCGCGTCGCTACTGGCGCGAGGTCGGGATCCCCGCCGACCGGATCCAGCGACGGGGCCTGAAGGACAACTACTGGCACATGGGGGTTCCCGGGTCCAGGTGGCCCGTGCTCGGAGATCTATGTCGACCGGGGCCGGGAGTTCGGCGCCGATGGCGGACCGATCGCCGATGAGGACCGCTTCCTTGAGATCTGGAACCTGGTGTTCCAGACCGAGGAGCTCTCCGCCGTCCGGTCGAAGGAGGACTTTGACGTGGCCGGGCTGTTGCCGTCGCAGAACATCGACACCGGCATGGGTCTGGAACGCGTCGCCTACCTGATGCAGGGCGTCGACAACATGTACGAAATCGACGAGGTATACCCCGTCCTCGCCAAGGCCGCGGAGGTCTCGGGCCGGCGCTACGGCGCTGGGGGGGACGACGACGTCCGGATGCGCGTGGTCGCCGACCATGTGCGGTCCTCGCTGATGCTGATGACCGACGGTGTGACGCCCGGCAATGAGGCGAGGGGCTACGTGTTGCGGCGCCTCTTGCGGCGCAGTATCCGGGCGATGCGGCTGCTGGGCGTCCACGAGCCGGTGCTCCCGGAGTTGCTGCCGGTCAGCCGAGACCAGATGGCTCCCGGCTACCCGGACATCACCGCCCAGTGGGAACGGGTCTCCCAGGTGGCCTACGCCGAAGAGGAGGCGTTCCGCCGAACCCTGGCCTCGGGTACGCAGATCTTCGACCTCGCCGCCGGCCAGGCCAAGGCTGAGCACGCCGGCACGCTCAGCGGCGAGCGGGCCTTCCAGTTGCACGACACCTACGGCTTCCCGATCGATCTCACCCTGGAGATGGCGGCCGAACAGGGCCTGCAGGTGGACCGCGAGGGCTTCACCCGGCTCATGCAGGAGCAGAAGGAACGTGCCCGGGCCGACGCTCGCGCCAAGAAGGGCGGGACCGTCAGCGTCGAGGCCTATCGCGAGCTGCGAGCGGCGGGTGAGGTGCCCTTCCTCGGCTACACCGATCTGACCAGCGACGCGACGGTGCGCGGCATCATCGCCGACGGCCGGCTCGTCGAGCGTGCCCGTCCCGGCGAGGTCGTCGAAGTGGTCCTTGACCAGACCCCGTTCTACGCCGAAGCCGGCGGCCAGGACGCCGATAGCGGCAGCATCACCGGGTCGGGCCTCTCCCTCGACGTGCTGGATGTCCAGCGTCCGGTCCAGGGCCTCGTGGTCCACCGCGTCCGGATCGAGGACGGCGAGCTCGCGACCGGGATGCCTGTCGTCGCCGCGGTGGACGCCGCAGCGCGCGCCAGCGCCAGCCAGGCTCACACGGCGACGCACATCGTGAACGCAGCCTTGCGTCAGATCCTGGGGCCCACCACCGCTCAGGCCGGCTCGTACAACCGGCCCGGCTACCTCCGCTTCGACTTCTCCAGCCAGCAGGCGCTGTCAGCGATGATGCGAGAGGAGTTGGAGGGCCTGTCGAACGAGGCCATCCGCACCGACTTCAGCGTCACCGCGACGCAGTTGCCCTTGGCCGAGGCGAAGGCTCTGGGGGCCCAGGCGATGTTCGGCGAGAAGTACGGCGAGATCGTGCGGATGGTCGAACTCGGCGGGCCCTGGTCTCGCGAGCTGTGTGGGGGAACCCACGTGGAGCGCACGTCGCAGATCGGCCTGCTGAGCCTGCTGGGGGAATCCTCGGTGGGCTCCGGGGTGCGACGGGTGGAGGCCTTCGTCTCCGCCGACGCCTTCTCCCACCTCGCCAAGGAGCGTGCCCTGGTGGCCAATCTGGCCGATCTCCTCAAGGTCCAGCCTGATCAGCTCACCGACCGGGTTGCGAAACTGGTGGCCCAGGTCAAGTCCGCCGAGAAGGAGATCGCCGCCCTGCGCTCGAAGGAGGTGCTGACCCAGGTCCCGACCCTGGTGGCCGCGGCCGGCACCGCAGGCCCCTACGACCTCGTCGCCCAGCAACTGGTCGGCGTCGGTGCCGAGGACCTGCGCACGCTGGCCATCGAGACCCGCACGGCCCTGGGAGAACGCCCCGGGGTGGTCGCCCTCGTCGGAGGCGTCGGCAAACCCGTCCTGATCGTGGCCACCACTGCTGCGGCCCGGGTGCTGGGGGCGAAGGCCGGAGCCCTGGTCGCGGCGGGGGCCCCCCGGCTCGGAGGCCGGGGCGGTGGGCGGGACGACCTCGCCCAGGGCGGTGGGACGGACGCCGCCGGTGCCTCGGCGGCGTTGGCCGCCGTCCGGCAAGCCCTGCAGGGCTGAGCTGGATGCGTCGCGGAGTCCGGCTGGCGCTCGACTGGGGCAAGGCCCGGATCGGGGTCGCTGCCTGCGATCCCGAGGGGATCCTTGCCCACCCGGTGGAGACCGTCCCGGCCGGGCCGGCAGCGCTCCCTCGGATCGCCGCTTTGGTGGCCGAGTACGAACCCCTTGAGGTCCTGCTCGGCTTGCCGCGGACCCTGGCCGGGACTGAATCCTTCGCGGCCGCGTCGATCCGCCAGGCAGCGGGCGAGCTGGCCCAGGCCCTGCCCGGTGTCAGGCTCCGGCTGGTCGACGAGCGACTGAGCACCGTGACCGCCTCCCGACGGCTCAGCAGTGCGGGGCGAAACACGCGTCGGCAGCGCAGCGTCATCGACCAGGCGGCGGCGGTCGCTATCTTGGAAGCTGCCCTGGATCACGAGCGGTCCACCGGACTGCCGCCCGGGGAGGCCTATTCCGCTGCCTCGACCGAGCCTGAGGAGGACGACCACTGATGACCGCCCGCCGTGCCATTGAGCCCACCGAACCTCGGCCTGGTTTCTTCGGCCGTCACAAGGCCGCGATCGCCGTCGCGGTGTCCTTCGCCGTCCTGCTCGGGGGCGGACTCGGCGCCTACCTGGTGGCCCGCCAGCAGTTCGCCGGCCTCTTCAGTGTGAAGGATTACCCCGGCCCGGGGGAGGCCGACGTCACAGTCACCGTCCCCAAGGGCACCACCCTGACCGGCATCGGCGACCTGCTCGTGGCTGCGGACGTGGTGGCCTCCCGCGAGGCCTTCACCCGAGTCGCCAGCCAGAACCCCGAGGCCAACGGCATCCAGGCCGGCCGGTACCT
The DNA here is from genome assembly GCA_016717345.1 of Propionibacteriaceae bacterium. Classification (GTDB taxonomy): domain Bacteria; phylum Actinomycetota; class Actinomycetes; order Propionibacteriales; family Propionibacteriaceae; genus Propionicimonas. The sequence goes on along the minus strand of JADKFR010000003.1, from coordinate 38,722 downwards.
GCTCCAGACCAGACTCCCCGCCGCCGAAGCCCTGGCCATGCTGCTGGATCCGTCCCATCTGCAGCGCACCACCTTCACGCTGCGTGAGGGCAAGTGGCTCGCCGACCACGTCAAGGTCATGAGCAAGGCCAGCGACCTTCCGGCCAAGGAGTTCGAGGCGCTGCTGAAGAGCGCGAAGGGTCTCGACCTGCCAAGTTGGGCCACCGGAACGGCCGAAGGTTTCCTCTTTCCCGACACCTACGCCGTACCGGATGAACCGTCGGCGTCCACGATGATCGGCCTCGCGACCACCCGCTTCAACGACGTCACGGCTGAGCTGGATTTCGCCACCCGGGCCAAGGCGCTCGGGGTGACCCCCTATGACGCCCTGATCGTGGCGAGCATCATCGAGCGCGAAGTCTTCCGCGATCAGGACCGGGCCAAAGTGGCGCGGGTGATCTACAACCGGCTCGACGCCGGGATGATGCTGCAGATGGATTCGACAGTGGCCTACGCCGCGGGCAAGACCGGGACGGTCTGGACGACCAAGGCCGAACGGGACAGCGATTCTCCCTACAACACCTACAAACACGTCGGCCTGCCGATCGGCCCGATCGCCTCTCCGGCCAAGGCCGCCCTCAAGGCCGCCATCGCCCCCGCCGACGGACGGTGGCTCTTCTTCATGCCGGTCAACCTCGACACCGGCGAGACCCGGTTCAGCACCACTCTGGCCGAGCATCGCCAGGCCGCCGCGGAGTTGCAGGCCTGGTGCAAGAAGAGCGACGCCAACGCCAAGAAGTGCGCGTGACCGCAGCCACCGGGTTGGTGGGGAGGCATTGCCCGGTCGGTTACTGTTTCTTGCGTCAGCATTGGCACGAGAGGACGTCGACACATGGCTAACCGGTTCACCCGGGAACTCAAGGATCCCGAAACCGGACGCTGGATCGGCAAGGAGATCTGGATCCGGGTTCGCAGCGGCCTCGCCGTCCTGCTGTCGCTGAGCATCCTGATGGGTGGGACCTGGTTCGTCTACAGCAAGGGCTGGAACGCCTGGATGGAGTTCCGGACGGCGGAGGACTACATCGGTGAGGGCGTGCAGCCGGTGGAGGTCACGATTCCCAAGGGCGCCAGCGTGTCAGAAATCTCCGACATCCTGGTCGAGGCCGGCGTCATCAAGGCCGCCAAGGCCTTCGACCGTGAGGCGGCCGCGAATGCCGACTCCACCTCCATCCAGGCCGGCAAGTATCTGCTCAAGACCCAGTTGCCGGCCAAGCTCGCCCTGGCGATGCTGCTGGATCCCAAGAACATCATGCGCACCAACATGACGCTGAAGGAGGGCCAGCGGCTCTCCCAGATGGTCAAGGCGATGTCGAAAGCGTCCGGCCTGTCGGAGAAGAAGTTCAACGACGCGCTGAAGAACTGGAAGAAACTCGGGCTGCCGACGTGGGCCAAGAACGGTGCCGAGGGCTTTCTCTTCCCCGACACCTACGAACTGCCCGAGAAGCCCAATGCCACCAAGGTGATCAAGTTGGCGACAGCCCAGTTCAACCAGGTGGCCGACGACATGGACTTCGAGGCGGCCGCGAAGAAGGCCGGCACCAGCGCCTACAAGGCGCTGATCGTGGCCAGCATCATGGAGCGCGAGGTGTTCCGGGCGGATGACCGTCCCAAGGTCGCACGGGTCATCTACAACCGGCTGAAGGCCGGCATGAACCTCCAGATGGACTCCACGGTCGCCTACGCCGTTGGGAAGACCGGGTCGGTGTGGACGACGGAGGCCGAACGCCAGGTGGATTCGCCCTTCAACACCTACCTTCATCCCGGTTTGCCGCCCGCCCCCATCTCATCCCCGGCGCGCAAGGCGCTGGAGGCCGCGGTGACTCCTGCTGAGGGGGACTGGTTGTACTTCCAGCCGGTGAACCTGGAGACGGGCGAGACCGAGTTCAATGCCACCTACGAGGGCCACCTCGTCAGTGTGGCGAAGTTGCAGGCCTGGTGCACCGCCAGCGACGAGAACCGCAAGAAGTGCGCCTGAGGCCGGCTTTGGCGACCCTTCGCCGACCCGTGACAGACTGACGCCCATGCTCCGTTACCTCACTGCCGGGGAGTCGCACGGCCAGGCCCTGGTGGCGACCATCGAAGGCATTCCCGCCCACGTGGGCCTGACAACCGACGACCTCGCCGAATCCCTGGCCCGCCGCCGCCTGGGGGTCGGGCGTGGCGCGCGAATGAAGTTCGAGGCTGATGCCGTGACGCTGGTGGCGGGAGTTCGCCACGGCGAGACGCTGGGCTCACCCATCGCGGTCCTGATCGGCAACAGCGAATGGCCCAAGTGGGACGTGGTGATGGCCCCCGACCCGGTGGATGCGGAAGAACTTGCGGGGCTGGCCCGGAACGCGGCTCTGACCCGTCCCCGCCCCGGCCACGCGGACCTGGCCGGCATGCAGAAGTTCGACTTCAACGAGGCCCGGCCGATCCTGGAACGCGCCTCCGCCCGCGAGACTGCCGCTCGGGTGGCGTTGGGACGCATCGCCGCGAACTTCCTCGCCCAGGTCGGGGACATCCGCATCCTCAGCCACGTCGTCTCGATCGGCGCCGTTGCGTCGGCCGGCACCCACCTGCCCACCCCGGACGATCTCCCCGCCATCGATGCCGACCCCGTGCGCTGCTTCGATGCGGCCACGAGCGCCGCCATGTTGGCGGAGATCGAGCAGGCCAAGTCCGACGGGGACACCCTCGGGGGGGTTGTGGAAGTGCTCGCGTTCGGGCTGCCGCCGGGCCTGGGCTCGCACACCCAGGGCGATCGTCGGCTCGACGCCCGACTGGCAGGCGCCCTGATGGGTATCCAGGCCATCAAGGGGGTGGAGGTGGGCAACGGCTTCGAGTTGGCACGCACCCGGGGCAGCCGCGCCCACGACGAAATGGTTCCAGGCGACGGCCGGATCACCCGGTTGTCCAACCGGTCCGGCGGCACCGAGGGGGGCATGAGTACCGGTGAGGTGCTGCGCGTCCGGGCCGCGATGAAGCCCATCGCGACCGTGCCGCGGGCGTTGCGTACCGTCGACGTCGCCACAGGCGAGGGGGCGCAGGCGCACCACCAGCGCTCCGATGTCTGCGCCGTCCCGGCGGCCGGCGTGGTTGCCGAAGCGATGGTCGCCCTGGTCGTGGCCGAGGCCGTCCTGGAGAAGTTCGGCGGGGATTCGCTGGGCGAGACCCGTCGGAACCTGGACGCCTACCTCGCCCGGCTGGACGAGTCGACGTTGCGGTGAATGCCGTCCGCCGCATCGTCCTGGTGGGAGGCCCTGGGGCGGGCAAGACCACGGTCGGGACGCTGCTCGCCGAGGCCCTCGTCGTCAGCCATCAGGACTCCGACCAGGTGTTGGCCGACTCCCTGGGGCTCACTCTCTCCGAGGCCTACGCCAGCCTGGCGGCTCCGGTTCTACGAGAGGCCGAGGCCGCGGTATGTCTCGCGTTGCTGCACGGGGACGCGGGCGTGATCAGCCTCGGCAGCGCCGCGATCGAGGACGCCGGGACCCGGGCCGCCCTCGCCGGGCAGCGGGTCGTGTGGCTGAGGGTGTCCAGCGCCGCGGCAACCCGACGGTTGGGCCTGGTGGGACTCGGTATGCATACGTTGAAGGCGGTCAGGGCGAAGCTGGACGCCGACCTGGGAAGGCGTGCCCCCTGGTATGAAGGTGTTGCGACCCTGACCATCGACACCGACAAGGTGGCGCCCGAGACGGTGGTGGAACGGATCGTTTCGGTCGAACGAGGAGACACATGAATACCTGGGAGCCGATCGACGTCTTCACCGAGCAGCCCTACCAAGTGCTGATCGCCCCTGGAGTGTCGACCCTGCTGCCCCAATTCGTCCATGATGTCGACCGGGTGGCGATCATTCACCCCCCGGGATTGACGAAGCTGCTTCCGATCATCACGGTCGGCCTGGGCCGACCGGTAACCGCGATCTGCGTCCCCGAGGCGGAGGAGGCCAAGACCGCCGCCGTGTTGCAGCACTGCTGGGAGCGGTTGGCAGCGGACGGCTTCACCCGCTCGGATGCAGTCATCGGCTTCGGAGGTGGCGCTACCACCGACCTGGCCGGGTTCGTCGCGGCCACCTGGTTACGGGGGGTGCGCTACATCGCGATGCCGACGACCGTCCTGGCCATGGTGGATGCAGCGGTGGGGGGCAAGACCGGCATCAACCTGCCGGCCGGCAAGAATCTGGTGGGTGCGTTCTACGAACCCTTCACCGTGCTCGGCGACCTGGAGTTCCTGGACTCGTTGCCACCCACTGAGCTCAGTTCGGGCTTCGCCGAGGTTCTCAAGTGCGGCTTCATCGCGGACCCGCTGATCCTGAGTTCCTTCGAGGAGAATCCCCGGGAAGCCCTGAGCCTGTCGGAGCGCCAGGCGCGGCTGATCCGTCGGGCCGTGGCCGTCAAGGCGGCGGTGGTCTCGGCCGACCTGCGTGAACGGACGTCGCAGGGCGACGACATCGGGCGGGAGGCGCTCAACTACGGCCACACTCTTGGCCACGCCATCGAGCACCACGAGCACTTCACCTGGCGGCACGGACAGGCCATCAGCGTCGGGATGGTCTATGCGGCCGAACTCGCGCGTCGGCTCGGGTACGTGGAGGCCGGGCTGGTGCAACGACACCGCGACGTCCTGGCCTGCGCCGGGCTGCCGGTCAGTTACGACGGGGACTGGCCGGCGCTGCGTCAGGCCATCAGTCTGGACAAGAAGACCCGCGGCGAGACGACCCGGTTCGTGGTGCTGGAACGCCTGGGCAAGCCGCGGATCGTGGCGGGAGTTGACGAGGCGGTGCTGGCGGCCAGCTACGCCGACGTCGCGCCGCGCCCTGACCCGGTCACCCCCTGAGTTGGGGGAGGCGCCACCGACCCGGCTAGACTGTGCGGCTGCGAGTGAACGATCGGCGAAGCGAAGGAAGACGCGTGGTTTCCACCAATGATCTGAAGAACGGCATGGTGCTCGATCTGGACGGCCAGCTGTGGTCCGTCATCTGGTTCCAGCACCACAAGCCCGGCAAGGGCAACACGGTGGTGCGGACCAAGCTCAAGCACATCCTGTCCGGCAAGGTGGTCGACCGGACGTTCAACTCCGACGTCAAGGTGGACACCGCCCAGGTCGACCGCCGCGAGATGCAGTACCTCTACCACGACGGCGAGGCCTACGTCTTCATGGACACCGCGAGCTACGACCAGCTGACCCTCAGCGAGGACGTGGTGGGGGACGCGAAGAACTACCTCCTCGAAAACCAGAACGCGACCGTGGCCCTGCACGACGGGAACCCGCTCTACATCGACCTGCCGACCTCAGTCGAACTCGAGGTCACCTACACCGAGCCCGGCCTGCAGGGTGATCGGAGTACCGGTGGTACCAAGCCCGCCACCGTGGAGACCGGTCTGCAGATCAATGTGCCGCTGTTCATCACGACGGGGGAGCGCGTCAAGGTCGACACCCGAGACGGCAGCTACCTGGGTCGGGTCTGAATGACCCAACCTGCGGCGCGTCGCGGCTCGACCCGCACCAAGGCGCGTAAGCGGGCGCTCGACATCCTGTTCGAGGCCGACCTGCGCGGGACCGCCGTGTTGGCCGCGCTGGAGAGCCACACCGAACAGGCCGAGCCGCCGGTCCGTCCCTTCACGGCGGAGTTGGTGCGGGGGGTCGAACGCCACCGGACCCAGATCGACCAGTATCTGGCCGAGAGTCTGGCTGCCGGCTGGAGCCTCGAACGCATGCCCAGGGTCGACCGCAACCTGGCGCGCCTGGCCATCTACGAGATCGTCTACACCGACCTCGCCGACGAGATCGCCCTGGCCGAATGCATCGGCCTCAGCGAGGAATTGTCCACCGATTCCTCGCCCCAGTTCCTCAATGGGCTGCTCTCGGCGCTGCTCGCGCGCAAGGCGAGCGGTACCCTCTGAGCTCCCAAGGGTTCGTCGAGACGGCCCGCCCCAGGGGGCGTGAAGCTCGCCGCGTCGCGGCTTTGCTAAGGTCGTCTACGGCTCCGCCGCAGGATCCGCAGCCGATTCGAAGGACGTCCATGCCCAGCAGCCTCTTCGCGCGCCCGCAGACCGACGCCTTGTTGGTTCTGGAGGACGGACGACATTTTCGCGGGGTTTCCTTCGGTGCCCCCGGAGAAACCTTCGGGGAAGCGGTCTTCACGACCGGGATGTCGGGCTACCAGGAGACCCTGACCGACCCCAGTTACCACCGTCAGGTCGTGGTCGCCACGGCACCCCACATCGGCAACACCGGGTGGAACGACGAGGACGACGAGTCCGGGCAGATCTGGGTGGCGGGCTACGTCGTGAGGGACCTGTCTCGGGTGCGCTCCAACTGGCGCTCGAACCGTTCCCTCGACGACGAACTGCGGGCCCAGGGCATCGTCGGAATCGCCGAACTCGACACCCGCGCGCTGACCCGTCACTTGCGGGAGCGTGGTGCGATGCGGGTCGGCATCTCCACCGTGGAACTGGACCCGGTACGGCTGCTGGAGCGGGTCCGCCTGACTCCGCCGATGGCGGGGGCCAATCTGGTCTCCGACGTCACCGTTGCCTCGGCCGAAGTGGTGGCAGCCCAGGGCGAGAAGCGGTTCACGGTGGCCGCGATCGACCTGGGTATCAAGGACATGACGCCGGCCCTGATGGCCCAGCGGGGGATCGAGGTCCACGTCCTGCCGGCGAGCACCAGCATCGACCAGCTTCGGGAGCTCGCCCCGGACGGGGTGTTCTTCTCCAACGGACCGGGCGACCCAGCGGCTGCCGATGCGGCCGTCGCCCTGCTGACAGCGGTACTGGACGATGGCCTGCCGTACTTCGGTATCTGCTTCGGCAATCAGATCTTCGGCCGGGCCCTCGGCTTCGGCACCTACAAGCTGAAGTACGGGCATCGCGGCATCAACCAGCCGGTGATGGACCTGACCACGCGAAAGGTCGAGATCACCGCGCAGAATCACGGGTTCGCCGTCGATGCCCCCCTGGACCGTCCGACTCCCACGCGCTGGGGGGAGGCCCGGGTGTCGCACATCTGCCTGAACGACAACGTCGTGGAGGGGCTGGAACTGCGCGCAGCAACCGGTGCCCTGCTCGGATTCTCGGTGCAGTACCACCCGGAGGCCGCGGCCGGCCCGCATGACTCCTCCTATCTTTTCGACCGGTTCATCGACGTCATGGCGGCCCGCCGCGGAGAGGCTTCCTGATGCCACGGCGCACTGACATCCACTCGATCCTCGTGATCGGTTCCGGACCGATCGTGATCGGCCAGGCCTGTGAGTTCGACTACTCCGGCACCCAGGCGTGTCGCGTCCTGAAGGAGGAGGGCTTCCGGGTCATCCTGGTGAACTCGAACCCGGCCACGATCATGACCGACCCGGAGTTCGCGGACGCGACCTACATCGAGCCGATCCAGCCCGAGTACCTCGAAAAGGTGATCGCCGCCGAGCGTCCGGACGCACTGTTGGCCACCCTGGGCGGGCAGACGGCACTCAACGCAGCGGTCGAGTTGCATGAATCCGGCGTGCTCGCCAAGTACGGGGTCGAACTCATCGGTGCGTCGATCGACGCGATCCAGAAGGGGGAGGACCGCGAGGCGTTCAAGGGGGTCGTCGCCTCCCTGGATGTTCCGGGGGTGAATCCCGAGGTCGCCCGATCCGCGATCTGCCACTCCATGCACGAGGCGATGGCCGCCGCCGGCGCGCTGGGCTACCCGGTGGTCGTCCGTCCGTCCTTCACGATGGGAGGTGTGGGTTCCGGCTTTGCCCATGACGAGTTCGAACTGCGCCGGATCGTCGGGAGCGGTCTGGCTGCTTCACCGGTCACCGAGGTGCTGATCGAGGAGTCCGTGCTCGGCTGGAAGGAGTACGAGCTCGAGGTGATGCGCGACAAGGCCGACAACGTCGTGATCGTGTGCTCCATCGAGAACCTCGACCCGATGGGCGTCCACACCGGCGACTCGATCACCGTGGCGCCGGCGATGACCCTCACCGACCGCGAGTACCAGAACATGCGCGACGTCGGAATCGCCGTGATCCGTGCGGTGGGCGTCGACACCGGCGGCTGCAACATCCAGTTCGCGATCAACCCCGACGACGGCCGCATGATCGTCATCGAGATGAACCCCCGGGTCTCCCGCTCCTCAGCGTTGGCCTCCAAGGCGACCGGCTTCCCGATCGCCAAGATCGCCGCCAAGGTGGCGGTCGGGTACACCCTCGATGAGATCCCGAACGACATCACCGCCGAGACCCCGGCCTCCTTCGAGCCCACCTTGGACTATGTGGTCGTCAAGGCGCCGCGCTTCGCCTTCGAAAAGTTCCCGACCGCGGATTCCACGCTCACCACCCACATGAAGTCGGTCGGCGAGGCGATGGCGATCGGACGGAACTTCACCGAGGCACTCGGGAAGGCGCTGCGCTCCCTGGAGGATCCGCAGGCGGTCTTCGACTTCACCAGCCCCGTCACGGAGACGGTCCACGAACTGCTGGCCTCGATGGCCCGCCCCCACGACGGTCGCCTCAACGACGTGATGAAGGCGTTCCGGCTCGGGGTCAGCGCCGAGCAGGTGCATGCCGCCACCCGGATCGATCCGTGGTTCGTCGACCAGTTGCTGCTGATCCATGACGTCGCCCAACTCGTCCGCGAGGCACCCGAGCTGACCCCCGAGGTCTTGCGGACGGCCAAGCGGCACGGCTTGTCCGATGGCCAGATCGCCCAGCTGCGCAACCTGACGGCCGACGTCGTCCGAGGGGTGCGGTGGGCACTGGGGGTCCGTCCGGTGTTCAAGACGGTCGACACCTGCGCGGCCGAGTTCGCCGCCCGGACTCCCTACCACTACTCGACCTACGACGCCGAGACCGAGGTGGAACCGCGCACCAAGCCGGCCGTGTTGATCCTCGGCAGCGGGCCTAACCGGATCGGGCAGGGCATCGAGTTCGACTACTCCTGCGTCCATGCCGCCATGACCCTGGCCGAGGCGGGCTACGAGACCATCATGGTCAACTGCAACCCCGAAACCGTCTCGACCGACTACGACACTTCCGACCGGCTCTACTTCGAGCCCCTCACCCTGGAGGATGTCCTGGAAGTCGTGCACGCCGAGACCCTGGTCGGTCCGGTCGCGGGGGTCATCGTCCAGCTCGGCGGCCAAACCCCGCTCAAGCTTGCCCAGGCGTTGAAGGACGCCGGGGTGCCGATCGTGGGGACGTCCCCGGAGGCTATCAATCTGGCCGAGGAGCGCGGCGCGTTCGGCAAGCTGCTGGCCGAGGCCGGGCTGCCGGCGCCGGCCTACGGCATGGCCGACACGGCGGAGCAGGCGCTCCGGATCGCCCATGACATCGGCTACCCGGTGCTGGTGCGGCCCAGCTATGTGCTGGGCGGACGGGGCATGGAGATCGTCTACGACGACGCGTCGCTGGCGGCCTACATCGAGCGGGCCACCGACATCACCCCGTCCCACCCGGTGCTGGTCGACCGGTTCCTCGATGACGCCATCGAGATCGACGTGGACGCCCTCTACGACGGGCACGAGCTGTATCTGGGCGGCGTCATGGAGCACATCGAGGAGGCGGGCATCCACTCGGGCGACTCGGCCTGCTCGCTGCCGCCGATCACGTTGGGCAACGAGGTGATCGACCTGATCCGGCACTCCACGGAGGCGATCGCACGCGGGATCGGGGTGCGCGGACTGCTCAACATCCAGTTCGCCCTGCTCAGCGACATCCTCTACGTGCTGGAGGCCAATCCACGGGCCTCGCGCACCGTCCCGTTCGTTTCCAAGGCCACCGCCACCCCGCTGGCCAAGGCTGCGGCGCGGATCTCGCTCGGCGCCACGATCGCCACCTTGCGCGCCGAGGGCCTCCTGCGCACCGGACTCGATGGCACGGCGACGATCGAGTCGGCCCCGATCGCGGTCAAGGAGGCGGTGATGCCGTTCAACCGGTTCCGCACCGCGGACGGTAGCTGGGTCGACACCCTGCTCGGGCCGGAGATGAAGTCGACCGGCGAGGTGATGGGGCTCGACGTCACGTTCGGGACGGCCTTCGCCAAGAGCCAGGCCGCCTCCTACGGCAACGTGCCGACCGGCGGGACGGTGTTCGTCTCGGTCGCCAACCGCGACAAGCGGCATGCGATCTTCCCGGTGAAGCGGTTGGCCGACCTCGGGTTCACCGTCCTGGCCACCGAAGGCACCGCCCAGGTGCTGCGCCGCCAGGACGTCGAGGTCACCGTTATCCGCAAGGCGTCCCAGGGCCAAGGCCCCCACGGTGAGCCCACCATCATCGACGCGATCCTCGGCGGTGAGGTGGACCTGATCTTCAACACCCCCCACGGCCAGTCGAAGGACGGTTCGCCCCGTCGCGACGGCTGGGAGATCCGCTCGGCGGCGATCCTGGCCGACGTCCCGTGCGTCACCACGGTGCAGGGCCTGTCGGCTTGTGTGCAGGGGATCGAGGCCCTGCGCCGCGGCGCCATCGGGGTGCGGTCACTGCAGTCCTGGAACGAGGCGGTTCAGACCGAGCTGGCCCCCCGCTGATGGGACTGCCGGCGCCGCTCCTGGCGGGCGGCTTCGAGCGGCTGGTGCGCCCGTTGCTGTTCGCCAGTTACGGAGGCGACCCGGAGGCCATTCACGAACGTACGATCCTGGCGTTGGCCGGCGTTGCGGGGTTGCCGCCCGCCCGTGGCGCACTGGCGCTGGTGGCCGGGAGCTCAGGCCACCCGGTCACCGTCGCCGGGGTTCGGTTCCCGAACCGGGTGGGTCTGGCCGCCGGGATGGACAAGGACGGGCTGGCCGCTCGGGCCTGGCAATCCTTCGGTTTCGGCTTCGTCGAAGTCGGGACGGTGACCGCCCACGCCCAACCTGGCAACGACCGCCCCCGGGTCTTCCGGCTACGCAGCAGTGAGGCCCTGATCAACCGGATGGGCTTCAACAACGCCGGCGCCGAGGCGCTGGCCGCCACGTTGACGCAGGCCGGGGTCCTTCGCGGCAATGGTGGTGCCGGGATCCCGCTGGGCATCTCCATCGGGAAGACCAAGGTCGTGGCGCTGGACCAGGCCGTGCCCGACTATCTCCGCTCACTGGCGACGGTCGCCCCGCACGCCGATTATGTCGCCGTCAATGTCTCCAGCCCGAATACCCCCAACCTGCGCACGCTGCAGGACGGGGGTGCGCTGGCCCAACTGACCGACGCTCTGGTGAAGCGGGCGGCCGAGTTGGCCGAGGGGGGCGTCCCCGTCCCGATCTTCGTCAAGCTCGCACCCGACCTGGCCTGGTCGCAGGTCGATGAGGTGATCGCAGCCTGTGAGTCGGCGGGGATCGCCGGTCTGATCGCCACCAACACCACCCTGGCGCGCGACCATCTGTCACCGGCTGACCTGGCCAGGGCGAACGAGGCCGGCGGGCTGTCCGGGGCGCCGCTGACCGCACGGGCCCGGGAGGTCGTGGGGTACCTCGGACGCCACACCAGGCTCCCGGTGATGGGGGTGGGCGGGGTGATGACGAAAGCCGACGCCACGGCACTGTTTGATGCCGGCGCAAGCCTCGTCCAGCTTTACACTGGCTTCATCTACCACGGCCCGGCTCTGGTCGCCCAGATCAACGCCGACGATGCGAGGAGGAACCGTCCGTGACCAGCTATTGGCGTCGGCTGCGTGACATCGTGGCCGAACGCGGCCCGCTCTGTGTCGGCATCGACCCGCACCCGTCCCTGCTCGCGGCGTGGGGCCTGTCCGCCGACGCGGCCGGTGCTGAGGCCTGTGCCCGAGCGCTGGTGGAGGCCCTCGGCGACAAGGTGGCGGCGTTCAAGCCGCAGTCGGCGTTCTTCGAGGCCTATGGGTCGGCTGGGATCGCCGCGCTGGAGCGGGTGCTGGCCGACATCTCCGACACCGGCGCCCTGAGCATTCTGGACGTCAAGCGCGGCGACATCGGCTCGACCATGGACGCCTACGCTGAGGCCTACCTCTGTGACGGGGCACCGTTGGCCGCCGACGCGATCACGCTGTCGCCGTACCTCGGTTTCGGCTCGCTGGCGCCGGCCTTCGATCGCGCGCACCGCTACGGTCGGGGCGTCTACGTTCTGGCCCGCACCTCCAATCCCGAGGGCAGTGCCGTGCAGTTGGCGCTCGCCGAGGAAGGTTCGGTGGTCCAGACCATCATCGACGCGGCCACCGAAGTGAACCGCGAGTCTCGCCAGAAGGCGATCGGCCTGGTGGTGGGTGGCACTCACGCCTCCCTCGGTTGCGACCTGAGTGACTTCAACGGTTCGATCCTGGTCCCCGGCATCGGTTTCCAGGGAGGTCGGATGGAGGACCTGCCCGCGCTGTTCGGCGACGCCGTCGATCAGGTCATCGCGGTTGTCGGACGTGGCGTCATCCAGGCCGGGCCCGACCGCGAGGCGCTGCGCGCCAAGGTCGACCAATTGCTCGCCTGACGCCCGCCCGCGAGTGTCGCCGACCTTGGGCAAAGCCCGACGAACGCCCTTGTCTGGGGGATAGGTTGTCACCACCACCTAGTCTCACTGCCGGAGAATCTCGTGACTATTCCACAGCTGACAACCGAGCAACTTGAGGCTGCCCGGGCAGCCGCCACTGATGCCCGCCGCCGTCGCGCCGACCTGAAGAACAAGGTGCGCACCGGGACCCTCACCCTCGCCCAGGCCCTCGACGTGGCGGCACCTGACGATGTGCTGGCGCACGTCAAGGTCGTCGACCTGCTCAAGGCATTGCCCAGGGTTGGCGAGAAGCGCGCGACGGTCGTGATGGAACGACTCGAGATCGCCCCCAATCGCAGGATCAGGGGCCTGGGCCGGCACCAGTTGGCCGGCCTGAGGGCGGAGTTCGGTGATCGGTGACGTCACCGTCATCTCTGGTCCGACGGCAGTCGGTAAGGGTACGGTCGTCGCTGAGTTGCGTCGTCGGCACCCTCAGGTGTGGGTGTCGGTCTCGGCAACGACTCGTCGCCCGCGGCCAGCGGAGGTGGAGGGCGAGCACTACCTGTTCCTCGATGACGCCGCCTTCGACCAGTTGATCGCCTCCGACGGGCTGCTGGAGTGGGCAACCGTGCACGGGAGCGCGCGCTACGGAACCCCGGCGGCACCGGTCCGGGCGGCGGTGGCGGCCGGCAAACACGTCATCCTCGAGATCGACCTGCAGGGGGCTCGCCAGGTATTCCAGCACCTCGATGGCGTCAGGTCGGTCTTCATCGCACCGCCCGACCGGGACGCCCTGCGGCAACGATTGGTGGGACGTGGCACGGAAACCCCTGAACAGATGGAGCGCAGGCTGGTGACAGCCGAGCAGGAACTCGCTGCTGCCGGGGAGTTCGAGCACGTCATCGTGAACGACGATTTGGGATCCACCGTGGGTCGGTTGGTAGACTTGCTGGGCCTGTGAGGGCTTCGTAGCCCTGCGGCCCGGCCCGCGATCCCACCGCGTCCCGATTCTCCACACCAGAAGGCACATCTTGAGCACTCAGACTCCCGAGGGAATCACCAATCCGCCGATCGACGAACTGCTCTCGCGGGTTGATTCGAAGTATCGGCTGGTGCTGTTCGCCGCCAAGAGGGCGCGGCAGATCAACGCGTATTACTCCCAGCTCGGAGAGGGACTGCTCGAGAACGTTGGCCCGCTGGTGGACATCGGCATTCAGGAGAAGCCCTTGTCGATCGCTCTGCGCGAGATCAATTCCGACGTGTTGGAGTGCACCGACATCGACCCCGAGGCCGAGGCCGCTGCTCGTGCAGCCGCTGAGGCCGACCCCGACTTCTCCTTGGATCCGTTCGGCGCCGACGACCTCGGCTGAGTCCGCCATGAGCAACATCGTGCTCGGGGTGGCCGGCGGAATCGCGGCCTACAAGGCGTGCCTCCTGCTGCGGCTGTTCACCGAAGCCGGACACGATGTCGTCGTCGTCCCGACCCGACACGCCCTGGAGTTCGTGGGCCAGACCACCTGGGCGGCCCTGTCCGGGCACCCGGTGCAGACCGAGGTCTTCACAGACGCCCACGAGGTGCCGCATGTCCGGCTCGGCCGGAGCGCTGACCTGGTCGTGGTGGCGCCGGCGACCGCCGACCTGTTGGCCAGGGCGGCCGGTGGCCGCGCCGACGACCTGCTCACCAACGTGCTCCTGACCGCGACCTGCCCGGTGCTGATGTCCCCGGCCATGCACACGGAAATGTGGTCCCACGCCGCCACCACGGCCAACGTGGCCACCCTCCGCTCGCGCGGCGTCGTCGTGCTCGACCCGGCCGTCGGCCGCCTGACCGGGGTCGATTCCGGGCCCGGCCGGCTGCCAGAGCCTGAGGACATCCATCGGGTGGCGCTCGCGCTGCTGGCTCAGCCGGCACTCGCCCAGGCGATGTCCGACCGCGACCTCGGCGGTCGCCGGGTGCTCATCAGCGCTGGAGGCACCAGGGAGCCGCTGGATCCCGTCCGCTTCGTCGGCAACGCCTCCTCGGGACGAATGGGGCTGGCCCTGGCTGCTGCCGCAGCCTCCCGGGGAGCTGACGTCACGCTCGTCGCGGCCAACCTCGACCAGCCACTGCCGGCCGGCCTGGAATCGGTGGCCGTGACGTCCACGGCCGAACTGGCCCAGGCGATGACGGCCCGTGCCGGCGGAGCCGACATCGTCGTGATGGCCGCGGCGCCGGCCGACTTCACCCCGGTGACGGCCAGTGCCAGAAAGCTGAAGAAAACCGGCGACCACGGACTGACCGTCGAGTTCACCCAGACCACCGACGTGCTGAAAGCCCTCTCACAGGCTCGGCCTGCGGGCCAGGTGATTGTCGGTTTCGCCGCCGAAACGGCAGAGGACGCCGACGAACTGCTGGCTCTCGGACGCAGCAAACTCGCCCGCAAGGGCTGTCAGCTGCTGGTCCTCAATGACGTGAGTGGTGGACGGATCTTCGGGTCGACCGCCACCCAGATCACCATCATCTCCCCCGATGCGGTCGTCGCACGGGTTGCCGCCGACAAAGCGGTGGCCGCCCACGCCATCCTGGATGCCGCCCGGGACGTCCTGATCGAGAGGAAGCCACTGTGAGCCGCCTGTTCACGTCCGAATCCGTCACCGAGGGCCACCCCGACAAGGTGGCCGATTCGATTTCGGACGCGGTGCTGGACGCCCTGCTGCACGACGACGTCACGAGCCGGGTTGCGGTGGAGACGCTGGTGACCACCGGCACCGTGATGGTGGCCGGTGAGGTCACCACCGAGGCGTATGCCGATGTGGCGCTGCTGGCCCGGGAGCGCATCCTCCAGATCGGCTACGACTCCTCGGAGAAGAGCTTTGATGGCCGCTCCTGCGGCGTGCTGGTCTCGATCGGACGCCAGTCCGACGACATTGCCCAGGGGGTGGACCAGGCCGAGGAGGCACGCGCGGAGGGTTCGCTCGACGCCTTGGACGCCCAGGGAGCGGGCGACCAGGGCCTGATGTTCGGCTACGCCTGCTCCGAGACCCCCACCCTGATGCCGCTGCCGATCGACATCGCGCACCGGCTGGCCGAGCGGCTGGCGGCGGTCAGGCGCAGCGGGGAACTCGACTTCCTCCTGCCCGATGGCAAGACCCAGGTGACGATCGAGTACGACGGTGACCGGCCGGTGCGCGTGGACACCGTCGTGGTGTCGTCCCAGCATGTCGAAACCGTCAGCCACGCCACGATCAGCGCCCAGATCCGGGCCCACGTCATCGATCCGGTGCTGGCTCGGTATCAGATCGACGCCACCGGACTGAAGGCCTATGTCAATCCCACCGGGAAGTTCGTCATCGGCGGCCCGATGGGGGACGCCGGGGTGACCGGTCGGAAGATCATCGTGGACACCTACGGCGGGATGGCCCGCCACGGCGGTGGTGCCTTCTCCGGCAAGGACCCGTCGAAGGTCGATCGCTCGGCGGCCTACGCCATGCGGTGGGTGGCCAAGAACGTGGTCGCTGCCGGCCTCGCGACCCGCTGTGAGGTCCAGGTGGCCTATGCCATCGGCCGGGCGCATCCTGTCGGCTTCTACACCGAGTGCTTCGGTACCGAGACCGTCCCGGTGGAACAGATCACCCAGGCCGTGCTGGACACCTTCGACCTACGGCCGGCGGCCATCATCCGGGATCTGGACCTGATCCGTCCGATCTACTCGCAGGTGACCAACTACGGCCACTTCGGCCGGGAACTCGACGTCATGACCTGGGAGCGGACGGATCGCGCGGAGGCACTTGCCCGTGCGGTGAAGGGCTGAGCCTGGCCGACGGGCCAGTCCGGTTGTGTCACCGGCTCGTCCTACGATGCCGTCATGGGTGAGAACCGGGTGGCCAGGGTGGCGGTCGACGTGCCGCTGGCCCACCTGGATCGCCCCTTCGACTATCGGGTCCCTGAGGCACTGGTCGACCAGGCGGTGGTGGGCGCCCGGGTGCGGGTCCGCTTCGCCGGACGGCTGCGAGACGGCTTCATTCTGGAGCTTGCCGAGACCTCGGACCGCGCCGAGCTGTTGTCCCTGCACACGGTGGTCTCTCCCGAGCCGGTCCTCACACCCGCGGTTGCCCGTCTCGTCCGGGCCGTCGCCGATCATTACGCCGGCAGCTTCAGCGACGTCGTCCGGCTGGCCGTCCCGCCGCGCCACGGCCTGACCGAGAAGGCTGACCCTCCGGCCTATCCACCGGCGGATCCGACCCAGCCGGGCGCCACGGTGCTGACCGGCTACCCCACCGGAAGCGCGCTGCTGACGGCCCTGCGCGACGGCCGATCTCCTCGCGCTGCCTGGACGGTGGCGCCCCGGCCGGACGGGCTGGGGGACTGGAAGGCCGGCCTGCTCGAGGCGGCATCAGCCACTCTGGATTCCGGGCGGTCCGCCCTGCTGCTGGTGCCTGACGCCCGTGACCTGAAGCGCCTCGCGGAGCGGGCGACAGCCCGGTTCGGGGCCGGCAGTTTCGTCACGCTGAGCGCAGAAAGCGGGCCGGCGGCCCGGTACCGCGCGTTCCTGGCCGCGAGTCGAGGGCTGGTGAGGCTGGTCCTGGGGACTCGCTCGGCCGGCTTCGCGCCGCTGCCGAACCTCGGGCTGGTGGCGCTGTGGGACGACGGTGACGACTCCTGGGCCGAACCCCGGGCTCCCTACCCCCACGCGCGGGAGGTGGCGGTCCTGCGTGCCCACACGTCCGGGTGCGCGCTGCTGGTAGGGGCCCACTCCCGCACCGCCGAGGTGCAGCGCCTCGTCGAACGGGAATGGCTTGTCCCGCTCGGCCTCAGCCCTGCCCAGGCCAGGGGTGCCTGCGCCGTCGTCCGGGTCGCTGCGGACGGGGAACACGCCCTGGATCGGGATCCGTTGGCCCGCGTCGCCAGGGTTCCCCATCAGGTCTTCGAGACGATCCGGTCCGCGCTGGCGATCGGACCGGTGTTGATCGCGGTTCCCCGGGCCGGCTACCACCCGGTGGTGGCCTGCGCGGGGTGCCGCGACATCGCCACCTGCCCGACCTGCTCCCAGCCGCTGGTCGACACGGCCGGTGGCCGGCCGGCCTGCCGCTGGTGCGGCCCGCCGTTGCAGCCGTGGTCCTGTTCGACCTGTGGCGGGCACCGCCTGCGTACCCCGGTCGCCGGGGTGACGAGAACCACGGAGGAGTTCGGCAAGGCCTTCCCGGGCACGCGGGTCGTCGGGTCCTCGGCCGAGACGCCGATCGAAGTGGTCGACGACCGGCCGGCGATCGTGCTCGCAACTCCGGGTGCTGAGCCGATCGCCCGGTTCGGCTACGCGGCCGCCGTCCTGCTCGATACGGGAGCCCTGCTGCGGCGTCCCGATCTGCGGGCCAGTGAGGAGGCCCTGCGTCGCTGGCTGGCCGTGACCGCGCTGGTCCGCCCAGCCGACGAGGGGGGGACGGTCCTGGTGGTGGGGGAGGCGTCCGAGCGGAGTCTCCAGGCCCTGGTGAGGCTCGATCCCGTCGGCTTCGCCGGACGTGAACTGGTCGAACGCAGCGAAGCCGGGTTCCCGCCCGCGGCGAAACTGGTCACCATCGAGGGCGAACTGCCGGTGCTGGACGAGGTTCGGGTCAGCTTGGCGTTGCCGTCCGGCGTTGAGGCCCAGGGCCCGTTCGCCACCGGTTCGTCCGAGGGCCTGGGCCGGCTCACCGTCCGCTGCTCCCTGGCCCAGGGGGCGGCGCTGGTCTCGGCCATCCGCACGCTGCTTGCCACCCGTGCCGCCGCCAAGGTCGAGGGCCCGCTGCGGGTGCGGGTCGACCCACAGGTGATCTGAAGGGTCGAGATCGGCGTGAATGCTGTTCGCGATCAGCGCTGAGGCCTATCTTGGAAGCGGTCGCCCGACCGGGCGCACCTGCTGTCGAAGAGAGGACTCCCGCATGGCCACCGACTGGGCTGCCGATGTCAAGAAGTACGCTCCGAACGCCGATGACGCCGTCATCGCGAGCATGGTGAAGACCTACCAACTGGTGCTCAGCCGGCAGGATTCCGCGCTCGTCTCCTTCGGTGATCCGGAAGAACTCGCCACCGTGCGCGAGAACTTCCTCAAGAAGAAGTTGGGCCTCACCCTCAGCGACGAGGAACTCGACGCCGCCATCACCGAGGTGGGAAAGCAGATGAAGGACGGGACCCGCAACACCCGGATCGCCGTGTATTACCTGTTGGCCGACAAATTCGGCAAGCTCGACACCTTCACGAAGTGAGGCAGGCGGCCAGCCTGACCGACACGGTTAGGCTGGCCCCCATGCGCCTCGTCTTCGCTGGAACCCCTACCGTTGCAGCCGAGACCCTGGCCCACCTGCTCGACCACACCGACCACGACGTGGTGGCCGTCGTGACAAGGCCGGATGCGGCCCAGGGTCGTTCCAAGCGGCTGGTGGCCAGCCCGGTGGCCCAGTTGGCCGAGGCGCGCGGCATCGAGGTGCTGCGGCCCGCACGACCCAGTGACCCCGCGTTCACCCAACGCCTCGCAGTCCTGGCCCCGGATGCCTGCCCAGTCGTCGCCTACGGGGCCCTGATCCCGGCGTCAGTGCTCGCCGTCCCGAGGCTCGGGTGGATCAACGTCCACTTCTCACTGTTGCCGCGCTGGCGTGGCGCGGCGCCGGTCCAGCGGGCCATCCTGGCCGGGGACGACATCACGGGGGTGTCGGTGTTCGGTCTGGTGCCGCAACTGGATGCGGGGCCCCTGTTCGCCTCGGAGTCGACCCCGATCGGGACATCCGAGACCGCCGGTGAGCTCCTCAGCCGCCTGACCGCCATCGGCTCCCGGCTGCTCGGCGAGGTGTTGGACGGACTGGCGTCCGGGACGTCATTGGCCACGGAGCAGCCCGTCAACGGCCTCACGCTGGCACCCAAGCTCAGAGCCGAGGATGCGCGGCTCGACTGGAATCGGCCGGCCGGTGAGCTGGCGCGGATCGTTCGTGCCTGCAACCCCTCACCCATGGCGTGGACACAGGCCGCCGGCGAGAGGTTCCGGGTGCTGCTCGCTGAGCCAGGGAGCGCTACGGGCCTCCAACCTGGCCAGGTCGGGGCGACGAAGCACGAGGTACGCGTCGGTACCGGCGAGGGCGACCTGCTCCTGCGCCGGGTCCAGCCCCAGGGACGTACCCCGATGGCCGCTGCCGACTGGGCCCGCGGTCTGCAGGGTGCCGAGGTTCACCTGCGATGAAGCGCCGCCGAGGTCCGGACCATGCCAGGGTCGTGGCGTTCCGCGTCCTGCGTCAAGTGACCGGCCAGGACGCGTACGCCAACCTCGCCCTCCAGCACGCCAGGAACGGCCTGGACGCCCGGGATGCCGGCTTCGTCACCGAACTGGTGGCAGGAACCTGCCGACTGCTCGGTACCTACGACCGCGTCATCGCAGCAGCCTCGGGGCGCCCGGACGGCTCCTTCGAGCCCCCATTGCAGGACGTCCTGCGCCTGGGCGCCCACCAGCTGCTCTCCATGCGCGTGCCGGCGCACGCCGCCGTGGCAGCAACGGTCGACCTGGCGGCCACCGAGGTGGGGGAGCGGGTCGCGGGACTCACGAACGCCGTCCTGCGCAAGGTCCAGGCCCTGGATCTGGACGGCTGGGTGGAACGGTTGTCCCTGGAGGCCGACGACACCGAGCGGCTGGCGCTGGCGTCCCACCATCCTCGCTGGATCGTCGAGGCCTGGCGCGAGGCGTTGTCCGGGGACGCGGAGCTCTGGCAGGCACTGCAAGCCGACAACGTGCCACCGGTGAATCACCTGGTGGTGCGTCCCGGGCTGGCCGAGGTGAGCGAGTTGGAGGGCGAACCTGCCCGCTTCTCCCCGTTCGGGGCCTATCGGGCCGGTTCGCCCGGGACTGTCCCCGCTGTCGCCCAAGGCAGAGCCGGGGTACAGGACGAAGGTTCCCAACTGGTCGCCCTGGCCCTCAGCCGGGTCCCGGCGCCCCAGGGGCCCTGGCTCGACCTCTGTGCGGGACCGGGGGGCAAGGCGGCGCTACTGGCGGGACTCGCCAGGCAGGAGAACACCGGCTTGCTGGCGAGCGAATTGCAGCTGCACCGGGCCCGCCTGGTCGCCGACAATCTGGCCTGCTACCCCGGACCACACCGACCCCTGACGGTCGTGACGGACGGCCGCCGGCCGAGTTGGCTGCCGGGCACCTTCGCTCGGGTGATGGCCGACGTTCCGTGCACCGGGCTGGGAGCCTTGCGGCGGCGGCCAGAGAGCAGGTGGCGCCGCCGGCCGGCGGACCTGGTGGAGTTGGTTCCGCTCCAAACCGACCTGTTGCGCACCGCCATCGAGTCGGCGCTGCCGGGTGGGGTGGTGGCCTACGTCACCTGCTCACCACATCCGGCGGAAACCCGTGGTGTCCTGGCGACCGTCGACCCCGGGGAGGTGGACGTCCTGCCTGCCGCCGACTTCCTGCCCGAAGTACCGGGGGCGGAGGCCGGCGACTTCGTCCAGTTGTGGCCGCACCGCCACGGCACCGACGCCATGTTCCTGGCGCTGCTGAGGCGTCGGCGCGGCTAGACTCGCGGCGTGGGAATCAAGATCACGCCCAGCATTCTGAATGCCGATCTGGCCGACCTTGCCGGTGAGGTCGCCCGCATCCCCAGTGCGGACGCGGTTCATCTGGACGTGATGGACAACCGGTTCGTCCCCAACCTGACGTTCGGGCTTCCGCTGATCGAGAACCTGCGAGCCCACACGTCGATGATGATGGACATCCATCTGATGATCGCCGACGTGGACCGTTGGGCTCCCGGCTTCGCCGCGGCGGGCTGCGAGTCGGTGACCTTTCACATCGAGGCCTCCGATGCCCCGGTGAAACTTGCCCGGGAACTCCGCGCGCTCGGCTCGCGAGCAGCGATGGCGCTGCGTCCGGCGACGGCCATCGAGCCGTATGAGGACCTGCTCGGCGAACTCGACATGGTGCTGCTGATGACCGTGGAACCCGGTTTCGGTGGCCAGTCGTTCCTGGACCTGTGCCTGCCGAAGATCCGGCGGACCAGGGCGCTGCTCGACAAGCTGGGCAAGGAACTCTGGCTGCAGGTGGACGGGGGAATCTCCGCCGACACCATTGAACGCTGCGTCGCGGCGGGGGCGGACACCTTCGTTGCGGGGTCTGCGGTCTTCGGGGCCGATGACCCGGACGCGGTGGTCCAGGCGCTGCGGGAGCAGGCGCTCAGGGTCGATTCCGCCGTTTGAGGTAGCGCTCGAACTCGGCGGCGATGGAGTCTCCGCTCGGGGTGGGGGTCTCCTCGTCCCGACGCTCCTCCAAGGCCGCGATGTAGGTCGCGATGTCCGGATCGTCGGCAATCAGGTCGTTGACCTGGGCTTCCCAGGTTGCGGCGGACTCCGGCAGATCGCCGGTCTCCAGCGGGGTGTTGAGAACATCCTCCAGACGGGCCAGGAGAGCCAGGGTGGCCTTCGGGTTCGGTGGTTCGGCGACGTAGTGCGGCACCGAGGCCCACAGTGACACGGTCGGATACCCGGCGGTGGTGCACTCGTTGGCCAGGACGCCCACGATGCCGCTCGGCCCTTCGTAACTCGAGACGTCGAGGCCGAGTTCTTCGGCGACCGCGGTGCTGCCGGCCGTCGCCGCCACCGGGACGGGACGGGAATGCGGCGCATCGGTGAGCAGGGCGCCCAGGAGAACCACGATCTCAGGGCGCACCGTCCGCAACATGGACATCAGCCGGTTGGAATAGTCCCGCCAGTGGTAGTTGGGTTCCGGGCCGCCGATCAGGACCAGGTCGCGTTCGGGCAGGTTCGCCACGAGCACCTCGGTGGTGGGCCACTCGATGATCCGTTCACCCGGCTTCACCATCCGTGCCGTGGGGCGATTCACCTGGAAGTCGTAGTAGTCCTCGGGGTCGAAGGAGAACTCGAGCCGGGCCTCGTAGTGGTCGGCAAGGTGATCGATGACGCCGCTGGCGGCATCGCCGGCATCGTTCCAGCCACCGAAGGCGGCCACGACTGCCGGATTCCGCAGTTCCTTCAACCCGCCTCGCGCCATGGGCCCCACTGTAGGCGACCCTCGTAAGCCACGCCTCTACACTGGGCCGTCATGACCGGAGATCTGCGCGCTGCCCTGACCGACCGCATCCTCGTGGCCGACGGCGGGATGGGAACCATGCTGCAGGGCTTCGACCTCAGCCTCGAAGACTTCCAGGGCCTCGAAGGCTGCAACGAGGTGCTGAACGTGTCGCGTCCCGATGTCGTGGGGGCCATCCATACCGCCTACCTGGAGGCCGGAGCCGACTGCATCGAGACGAACACGTTCGGCGCGAACCTGAGCGCCTTGGGCGAGTACGACATCCCTCAGCGGATAGCCGAGCTCGCGGAGGCAGGGGCGAGGATCGCGCGCCAGGCCGCCGATGCGGTCGCCACCGCGCAGCGTCCCCGTTTCGTCCTGGGCAGCATGGGTCCGGGCACCAAACTCCCCAGCCTGGGCCACGTCAGCTACGCCGCCTTGCGCGATGCCTACCAGCGCCAGGCCGAAGCCATGATCGCCGGGGGCGTCGACGCCTTCCAGATCGAGACCTGCCAGGACCTGCTGCAAGCCAAGGCCGCGGTCAACGGCGCCCGCCGGGCGTCCATCGCGCTCGGCGTCGACCTGCCGGTCCTGGTCAACGTCACCATCGAGACGTCCGGGACGATGCTCCTGGGCACCGAAACCGGCGCCGCCCTGACGGCGTTGGAACCTCTCGAGGTGGACGTGATCGGGCTCAACTGTGGAACGGGTCCCACCGAGATGAGCGAGCACCTCCGGCACCTCGCCCGGCACTCCCGGATCCCAGTGGCGTGCATGCCCAATGCCGGCCTGCCGGAGCTGACCCCCACCGGCGCCCGGTACCCGATGGGCCCCGATGATTTCGTGTCCTACCTGCGGCAGTTCACCGCCGAATTCGGGCTGGGGCTCGTCGGCGGCTGCTGTGGCACGACGCCGGAACACATCGCCCGACTGGCGGCCGCGATGCGGGGGGTACAGCCGCCCGTCCGCACTCCCGACCCGATCTCCGCGGTCTCCTCGCTGTACGCCGAAGTCCCCCTGCGGCAGGACACCGCGTACCTCTCGATCGGGGAGCGGACCAACGCCAACGGTTCGAAGGCGTTCAAGGAGGCCATGCTGGCAGGCCGCTGGGCCGACTGCGTCGACATCGCGAAGCAGCAGAGCCGGGACGGTGCGCACCTGCTCGACCTCTGCGTTGACTACGTCGGGCGCGATGGTGCGGCTGACATGGCCGAGCTCGCCGGCCGGCTGGGGACAGCGGTTTCGCTGCCGATCATGCTGGACTCGACCGAGCCGGAAGTCCTGCAGGCGGGCCTGGAGAAGCTGGCCGGACGCTGCATCATCAACTCGGTCAACTACGAGGACGGCGACGGTCCCGACTCCCGGTTCGCGCGGGTGATGCCGCTGGTGAAGGAGCACGGCGCCGCCGTGGTGGCGCTCACCATCGATGAGGACGGACAGGCCCGCACCGCGGACTGGAAGGTGCGGGTGGCCGAGCGGCTGATCGCCGACCTGACGGGCACCTGGGGCCTGGAGGTCGGGGACATCATCGTCGACTGCCTGACCTTCCCGATCGCCACCGGCCAGGAAGAGACCCGTCGTGACGCGATCGAGACCATTGAGGCCATCCGTCGGGTGACGACGGCGCATCCCGAGGTCCACACCACCCTGGGCGTCTCGAACGTCTCCTTCGGCTTGAACCCGGCAGCTCGTCAGGTGCTCAACTCGGTGTTCCTGCACGAGTGCGTCCAGGCCGGCCTGGATTCGGGGATTGTGCCCGCCGCGCGGATCGTCCCGATCGCCCGGATCCCCGACGAGCAGCGGCAGGTCGCTGAGGACCTGGTCTACGACCGGCGCCGTGAGGGGTACGACCCCTTGACCCGCTTCCTGGAACTGTTCGAGGGCGTGACTGCCGCCGACACCCGGGAAGCCCGGCGCGCCGAGCTCGAGGCCCTGCCCATTTCGGAGCGCCTGCAGCGACGGATCATCGACGGCGAGGCGAAGGGGTTGGAGGCGGACCTGGACGAGGCACTGCTGGCCAAGCCGGGTCTGGCGATCATCAACGACGACCTGCTCGCCGGGATGAAGGTCGTGGGGGAGCTCTTCGGGGCGGGCCAGATGCAGTTGCCGTTCGTTCTGGCTTCGGCCGAGGTGATGAAGACCTGCGTGCGCTACCTCGAACCCCATCTGGACAAGGCCGACGCGGCCGGCAAAGGCACCATTGTGCTGGCGACCGTCAAGGGGGACGTGCACGACATCGGCAAGAACCTGGTCGACATCATTCTCACCAACAACGGCTACACCGTGGTCAACCTCGGCATCAAACAGCCGGTCAGTTCCATCATCGAGGCGGCCCTGGTGCACAACGCCGATGCGATCGGGATGTCGGGGTTGCTGGTGAAGTCGACGGTGGTGATGAAGGACAACCTGGTCGAGTTGAACACCCGCGGCCTCACCGACTACCCCGTGCTGCTCGGGGGTGCGGCCCTGACCAGGGCTTTTGTTGAGGAGGACCTCAACGACCTCTACCGCGGTGAGGTGCGCTACGCGCGGGACGCGTTCGAGGGGCTGTCGCTGATGGAGAAGGTGATGGCCGTCAAGCGTGGCGAGCCCGGTGCCGCGCTGCCCGCCCCGCGGCGTCGCCGGGTGAAGGCCACGACCCGTCCGCAGGCCCCGGAGGCTGTCGCGGCCGGGCGTTCCGAGGTGGCGCGTGGCATCGGGATTCCCACGCCTCCGTTCTGGGGCAGCCGAGTCGTGAAGGGGATCAAGCTGGCCGATGTGGCGCAATGGCTCGACCACCGGGCCACGTTCCTGGGGCAATGGGGGCTGCGAGCGGCACCCGGGGGGCCGACCTACGAGGAACTGGTGGAGACCGAGGGCGTGCCCCGGCTGCGCCGCTGGCTGGACCGGATCCGGACCGACGGGCTGGCCGAGTTCGCCGTGGCCTATGGCTACTGGCCGTGTCACAGCGAAGGCAACGATCTGGTGATCGCCGACCCGCTCGACCCCGGACGGATCCTGCACCGGCTGAGCTTCCCCCGGCAGTCCCGCGAGCGGCGGCTCTGCCTGGCCGACTTCTTCCGGGACGCCGACGAGGCCGCCGAGCACGGCCCGGACGTGATCGCCTTCCAGTTGGTCACGATGGGCTCGGCGGTGGCGCGCGCCACGGCGGAGTTGTTCGACGGCGATGCCTACCGCGACTACCTGGAGTTGCACGGGCTCAGCGTGCAACTGACCGAGGCGCTGGCCGAGTTCTGGCATGCGCGCGTGCGCAGCGAGTTGGGACTCACCGGTGACGCCGATGTCGACGGCATGATCCGCGATCAGGCTTATCGCGGCTCCCGCTACTCGTTCGGGTATCCGGCCTGCCCGGACCTGGAGGATCGCCGCGTCCTGGTCGATCTGCTCGATCCCCTGCGCATCGGGGTTACCTTGTCGGAGGAACTGCAGTTGCATCCCGAGCAATCCACTGACGCCCTGATCGTCCATCACCCGGAGGCGAAGTACTTCAATGCCCGCTGAACGTCGCCGAGCCGGGCTCCTGAGCTGCCTGGCCACCCTGGTCGGGTTGCTGGTCGCCGGCTGCACCCCCACGGCCCCACCGACGGTGACTCCCTCAGCCACCGCGACACCGCACGACTTCACCCTGGGAACGTCCGGGCCGATTCATACCGCCGACCCGGCGGTGGCGCTCGCCGACACCGATGTGCTGATCGCCACGAGCGTCTTCCAACGCCTGATGCTGGTGTTGCCAAGTACCGGGGAGCTGAAACCCGACGCTGCGACCGACTGCCTCTTCACCTCACCGACCCTCTACGAATGCACGCTGCCGAAGGGGTTGTTGTTCCACAACGGGGACGAGTTGACCTCCAGCGACGTGAAGTTCAGCGTCCAGCGGGCGCTCCGGTTCGCCACTCCGGGGACTGCGATCTCGATGCTGACGTCGTTGAAGCGCATCGACACCCCGGACCCGCTGACGGTTCGCTTCCAGCTCAGCTACGCCGACAACCAAATCGGCTACGGCCTGGCGTCGCTGTCGGCCTCCCTGGTCGATGAGCAGACCTTCGACCCCGACACCGCCCTGCCTCTGGCATCGCTCCCGGTCGGCTCCGGGCCCTACGCCGTCGAGGTCATCGACGACACCGGAGTCACCTTCACGCGCTTTCCCACCTACGTGGGGCCGCTGGTGGGGGTGCTGGAGCGGATCCGACTCCAGCGCCTCGCCGATTCGGTGGCGGGAGAGGCAGCCATCAGCGACGGCTCCCTCGACATGATCTGGCGCACTCTCGAGCCGGCCGCGCTGCAACGCGTCGACGACGAGATCACGGCCAGCACCACCCACACCACGGCCCAGGGCTTCACCAGGTACGCGCTGTCAGGGTCGCGGGTGACCCGACTGCTGTGGTCGGCCGATTCGCGGCTGCGGGCGAACGCGACCCTGCGTCAGGGCGTCTCGAAGGCCCTCCAGCAGGACCGGACGCTCCGGTCTGTCGTCCCTGTCGGCGTGGAAGGCGCTGTGGAGGCGTTCGACGCCGGGGGACGCCCCAAGCTGCCCAGCCTCAAGGGGGACCGGATCACGCTGACACTCGCCTACACCCCCTCTGCCCCCGGGGCTGCAGACCTTGCCAACGTCATCCGAGGACGGATCGAGGAACTCGACAAGGTCAGCGTGCGGCTCGTCACCAGCGGTTCGGCCGACCTGATCCTGACCGACTCGCTGGCCTGGGTGAACACCGCCATGGGCTGGCTGCAGGCGTTCACCGACTCGCCCCTGGCAGGCAGTCAGACCCGGATCGCCCAACTCCAACTGTTGGCCCGCACCACGACGGGTACCCAACGCCTGCCCGCCCTGGGCCAGCTGCAACAGCTGGCAGCCGTCGACGCCACCGTCGTCCCGGTGTCCCAGACCGACGGCATCCTGTTGACCGGCCAGGGCGTCGTCCTGGTAGGGGAACCGTTCGGCTCCGGAGGGGCACTCGGGCTGTGGAGCATCCGGCATGGCTGAGTTGAACGGCGTCCGCACCGGTCCCTTCGCCGCCGGGGAGCGGGTCGCCCTGACAGACGCCAAGGGCCGCCGCCACTCGATCGTCCTGACTCCCGGCGGCACCTTCCACACGACCAGGGGTGGGATCAGCCACGACACCCTGATCGGGGCGCCGGAGGGCTCCGTGGTCAGCTCGGCCGGCGGCAGTGCCTACCTCGCCTTCCGAGCCCTGATGGAGGAGTTCACCGTCACGATGCCGCGGGGGGCCGCCGTCGTCTACCCCAAGGACGCCGCGCACATCCTCGTCCAGACCGACATCTTCCCCGGTGCTCGCGTCTTGGAGGCCGGGGCCGGCTCCGGGGCGCTGAGCATCTTCCTGCTCCGGGCCATCGGGCAGCACGGCCGGCTCTACTCCTACGAGCGCCGCGCCGATTTCGCCGCGATCGCGCGCCGCAACGTGGAGTCGTTCTACGGCGAGCCTCACCCGGCCTGGGAGTTGCGGGAGGGCGACCTGGTCGAGGTGATCGGCCCCGAGGAGGTGGATCGCGCCTTCCTCGACATGCTCGCCCCCTGGGAATGCATCGATGTGGTGGGCGACGTCCTGATCGCCGGCGGGATGCTGTGCTGCTACGTGGCGACGACGACCCAGCTCGGACGCACCATGGACACCCTGCGGGTCCACGGCGGCTTCACCGAACCGAAAGCCCATGAGCTGTCGATCCGGGAATGGCACGCCGAAGGCCTGGCGATCCGCCCGGGCCACGGGACCTCCGGCCACACCGGCTTCCTGGTCTTCGCCCGTCGGCTGGCTCCCGGCGTCACCGCGCCGCTGCGACGCCGGCGTCCCGCCCCGGGGGCGTATGGTCCTGACTACACCGGTCCGCGTCCGGCGGGGGTGCCCAGCGAACCTGCACAGGGGTGAGATGGACGATCGCGATCAACTCCAGCGACAGCTCGACCTGGCGCAACGCCGCCTGGACGACACTCGGGCTGACCTGAGGTCGCTCGCCCAGCAGAACGAGCGGCTGAACCAGACCCTGCAACAGGCGCGCGACTCGCTGGTGAGCCTGCGTGCCGAGCTCGACCAGTTGGCCAGCCCGCCCAGCGCTTTCGGCCTGGTGGTCTCGTCGTTCGGCGAGCTGGCGGACGTCTCCACCGCTGGCCGGCTGTTGCGCTGCCGGGTGGTACCCGAGGTCGATCCGGACGCGCTCGTGGTGGGGACCCGGGTGTTGCTGAACGAGGCCTCGATGGTGATCGGCGTGGCGGAACCGGAGGCCGCGGGGGAGACCGTCCGGCTGCGTGAGGTGTTCGCCGACGGGTTCCTGCTGGCTGCCACCGCTTCCGGTGAGGACGTGGTGCTGCGCGCCGGGGCCGGGCTCGACACCGTTCAGCTGGACGCCGGCCAGACCCTGCTGGTGGATCGCCGCGCCAACCTCGCCCTGGCCCACGTCCCCCGCACCGATGTCACCGAACTCACGCTGGAGGAGATCCCCGACGTCACCTTCGCCGACATCGGAGGCCTGGCGACGCAGTTGGAGGCGTTGCGTGACGCGGTCGAGCTGCCGTTCCGCCATCGGGAGCTGTTCGGCGAATTCCGGCTGCGGCCGCCCAAGGGGGTCCTGCTGTACGGTCCACCCGGGTGCGGCAAGACGATGATCGCCAAGGCCGTCGCCAACGCGGCGGGCAGCCACTTCCTCAACATCAAGGGGCCCGAACTCCTCGACAAGTACGTCGGGGAGACCGAACGCCAGATTCGCCAGATCTTCCGACGGGCCCGGGAACACGCCGCGGACGGCCGTCCCGTGATCGTGTTCTTCGACGAGATGGATTCGTTGTTCCGGACCCGCGGCAGCGGCGTCTCCTCCGATGTGGAATCCACCATCGTGCCGCAGCTGCTCAGCGAGATCGACGGCGTGGAGTCCCTGGCGAACGTGATCGTCATCGGGGCGACCAATCGCGAGGACCTCATCGACCCGGCGATCCTGCGGCCCGGGAGGCTGGATGTGAAGATCACCCTGCCCCGTCCGGACGCCACCGCCGCGGCCGACATCCTGCGCCGCTACCTGCCTGATGACCTCCCGTTGAACCATCCGCAGGGCTCGTCCGGACTGATCGACCTGATTGTGGCAAGGCTCTATGCGCGGACCGACCGCAACCAGTTCATCGAGGTCACGTATGCCAGCGGGGCCAAGGAGATCCTGCACGTGGCCGACTTCGTCTCCGGCGCGATGCTGGCCAGCGTCGTGGCCCGCGCCAAACAGGCGGCGATCAAGGAGATCATCGCCGGCGGTCAGCGCGGGGTCAGCGCCGCCCATGCCCTGGCCGCCTGCGAGGCGGAGATCACCGAGAACGAGGACCTGCCGAACACCACCAACCCCGACGACTGGGCGCGGATCTCCGGCCGCAAGGGCGAACGCATCGTCTTCCTGCGCACCCTGACCAGCCCTCGCGCGATCACGTCCGATGCTGCTGGGAATTGAGACCGAGTACGGGATCCACGCGCCGGAGGTTCCCGACCTGGACCCCGTGCTCGCCTCGGCGATGGTGGTCCAGAACTGTCCGGTGGCGTCGACCCGTCGCAGCGAGCCGTATGACTGCATGCTCGTCAACGGAGCTCGGTTCTACGTCGATCACGCCCACCCCGAATACGCCGGACCTGAAGTCACCAACGCCACCGACGCCGTCGGTCATGACCTGGCCGGTGACCGGATCGTCGCGGCCGCCGCCCGGCAGGCGTCCCGCGAGTTGGGGGTCGACCTGCGCATGTACAAGAACAACACCGACTCCAAGGGGGCCTCGTACGGCTGCCACGAGAATTACCTGCTCCAACGCAGCACCCCCTGGCGTGACATTGTCGCCGGCTTCACGGGATTCCTGGTCTCGAGGTCGGTGGTCTGCGGCGCCGGACGGGTGGGGCTCGGGCGCCACGGGGAGCGGCCCGGCTTCCAACTCACCCAGCGGGCCGACTTCTTCGAACGCCGTGAAGGGATCGAGACCACCCGCCACCGTCCCCTGATCAATACCCGCGATGAGCCGCACGCCGACGCGGAGCGCTGGCGACGGTTGCACGTCATCACCGGAGACGCGAACCGCTCCGCCTGGTCGACCTGGCTCAAGGTCGGCTCGGCCGCGGCCGTCCTGACCTGCCTCGAACGCGGGACGCTGCCGGTCTTCTCCCTCGCTGACCCGGTCGTGGCCTTCCAGCAGGTGAGTCACGACCTTACGCTGGCGGCGGTCCTGCCGCTGCGGGACGGCGGGACCATGACCGCCCTGGACCTTCAGGACGCCTACTGTGAGGCCGCGCTGGCGGATCAGGAACGGCACGGCGGCGATGTCGTGGTGCTGCAGGCGTGGCGGGAGGTGCTCACGCAGTTGCGGGACGACCCGTGGCAGTGTGCCGACCGGCTCGATTGGGTGGCGCGGTACGCCCTGGTGAGCGCCTACGCCGAGCGTCATCGTGTGGGTTGGGATTCGCCTCGGCTCGCCGCCCTCGACCTGGCGTGGGCCGAGCTCGATGCGCGTTCGCCCTTCTCGGCGCTGCAACGGGCGGGCCGGTTCCGTCCATTTCCCGGGCAACTCCCGGCCGACGCCGAGACCCGTGGCCCGAGCGATACCCGGGCGGGACTGCGCGGTCGGCTGATCGCGCACTACGGCGAGGCCGTCGAGGCGGCCGACTGGGAGTGGCTCGGGATCCGCGACGGCGCGGGGCGCCGTCACCGCGTCGATCTGGCCGACCCATTCGGTCACGGTAGGCTGACGCCGAGCAAGGAGGACGCATGGCCAACCGGGTGCAGCGCGGGCAACCCGCTCCCCAGCGACGCGAGTCGGCGATCGACCTGACCCCAGCGACAGGCGGCCTCACCGCCCGGGGGGTTGCGGCCGGGCAGGCCTACGACGCGATCCTCGACGACATCGACGCCGTCCTCGAATCCGACGCGGAGGAATACGTGCGTTCCTTCGTGCAGAAGGGCGGGCAGTGATCGACATCGACCTGTCACCCGCTCTCGTCATCGGGGTCGGACTGGTGGGGGCCTCCGTCGGCTGCGCCCTGACCCGCGCCGGCCTCACGGTGCACCTCAGCGACGTGAAGTCCAGTCACGCCAGGGTGGCCGCCTCCCGGGGGGCCGGCACGACGACGCGTCCGGATCCACAGACCATCCGGCTCGTGGTGGTCGCCGTCCCCCCGGCTGCCCTCGCGGAGGTGATCGGCATGGCGTTGGCGACCTACCCGAACGCGACCGTCACCGATGTCGGGTCGGTGAAGGGGACGGTGCTCGCGGCGCTGCGTCACAGCGGGGCCGACCTGGCCCGCTACGTCGGTTCGCACCCGATGGCCGGCTCCCAGCGGGTCGGCCCATTGACGGCCAACGCCGACCTGTTCGTGGACCGGACCTGGGTGATCACCCCGCACGACACCTCCGCGGCCCACGCGGTGCTCGACGTGCAGGAGCTCGCCCGGCTCTGTGGTGGCCGTCGCGTCACGATGGGCGCCGCGCACCACGACGAAGCCGTCGCCCAGGTCTCCCACGTTCCCCATCTGGTCTCGGTCCTGATGGCGGGTCGGCTCACCGAGCTACCGCCAGAACACCTGCGGCTCGCGGGACAGGGCGTCCGGGATGTCACCCGGATCGCCGGTTCGGATCCGCAGCTGTGGCGCCAGATCCTGCTCGCGAACGCGGCGGCCGTCAGGGTGGAGCTTGAGGAACTGCAAGCCGATCTGGCCCGGCTCACCGAGGCCCTGGACGACCCGGCTCGGGTCGCCGAACTGCTGGAGCGCGGCCGGGAGGGGACCCGCTCCTTGCCGGGCAAGCACGGTCTGGCGCCGGTGGACTACGCCAACGTCGTGGTCGAGATCCCCGACGCTCCCGGTGCCCTGGCCCGGCTGTTCGCCGACATCCAGACGGCCGGGGTCAACATCGAAGACCTCTCCATCGACCATGACCTGGAACGAGAAATCGGTTTCCTGTCGGTGCAGGTGGCCCCTGATCGGGTCCCTGCGCTGCAGGCCGCCATGTCGGCCGCAGGGTGGACCCTGCGCGACCGGGAACCACAGCTGTGAAGGGAGCCATTTCCATGGCAGAACGTCTTGTGATCGCTATCGACGGGCCCAGCGGATCGGGCAAGTCCACCACCTCGCGGGCGGTCGCCCAGCGCCTCGGCCTGTCCTACCTGGACACCGGGGCCATGTACCGGGCGGTCACCTGCGCCTTCCTGGACGCCGGGGTGGACCCCTCGGACGCCGAGGGGGTGACCCGGGCGACGCTCGAAGCTGAGCTTGCGATCAGCACCGATCCGGACGACCAGTGGGTGAGTGTGAACGGAGCCGATGTCACCGAGCGGATCCGTAGCCAGGAGGTGGCGAGCGTGGTGAGCGCGGTCTCGACCCTTGCTGCCTGCCGGGCCAACCTGGTGGCGCGACAGCGGGCGATCATGGACGCGGCGCCGCGTGGCATCGTGGCCGAGGGCCGCGACATCACCACCGTGGTGGCGCCCGACGCCACCGTGCGCCTGCTCCTCACCGCCGATCCCGAGGTCCGGATGGCGCGACGTCGCCTTGATCTCGGCGGGGCAGTGGAAGCGGGTGCCTTGGCCGACCAGGTCCTCCGCCGCGATGCCGACGATTCCCGACTGGTCAACTTCACGACCGCTGCGGACGGGGTGATCCACCTGGATTGCACGTACCTGACGCTCGAGGAGACCATCCAGACCGTGCTGGACCTGGTCGCAGCCGCATGAGCGACGATCTCAAGCCCGTCGTCGCCGTCGTCGGGCGTCCCAACGTCGGCAAGTCGATGCTCGTCAACCGGATCATCGGACGTCGCGAAGCCGTCGTCCAGGACCTGCCCGGGGTGACCCGGGACCGTGTGTCCTACGACGCGGAGTGGAACGGTCGCGAGTTCGTGATCGTGGACACCGGCGGCTGGGCGCCCGACGCTCAGGGCATGGCCGCCCAGATTGCCGAACAGGCGGAGCTGGCGATCGCCGCCGCCGATGCCGTGCTTTTCGTCGTGGACGCCACGGTTGGCACGCAGGACATCGACGAAGCCGTGGTCGAGGTGCTGCGGCGCAGCCGCAAGCCGGTGATCCTGGCAGCCAACAAGGTGGACGACGCCCGCGCGGAGGCGGACGCGGCGACCATGTGGAACCTGGGGCTGGGGGAGCCGTGGCCGGTCTCGGCGATGCACGGCCGCGGCACCGGTGACCTGCTCGACGCCTTGCTGGCCGTGTTGCCGGAGGCACCCCGGGCCGGGGACGTCGAGCCGGGCGGGCCCCGGCGGGTCGCCATCATCGGCCGTCCCAACGTCGGCAAGTCGTCGCTGCTGAACAAGCTGGCGCGGTCTCGGCGGGCCGTGGTGGACAACGTCGCCGGCACGACGGTCGACCCCGTGGACGAGTTGGTCGAGGTCGGTGGCGTGCTCTACCGCTTCATCGACACCGCCGGTCTTCGACGGCGGGTCAAAGAGGCCTCCGGGCACGAGTACTACGCGTCCCTGCGGACCCAGGGCGCCATCGAGCGCGCCGAGGTGTGCATCGTGGTGCTCGACGCTTCCGAGACGATCAGCGATCAGGACCTGCGGGTGCTGACCATGGTGGAGGAGGCCGGACGGGCGTTGGTGATCGCCTACAACAAGTGGGACCTCACCGATGAGGAGCGTCGTCGCTATCTGGCCCGGGAAGTCGAGCAGGACATCCGCGCCTTCGGCTGGGCGCCGAGTGTCAACATCTCCGCGCTGACCGGACGCAACGTCGACCGGCTCTCGGTGGCCATCGAAGAGGCGCTGGCCGGCTGGGAGACCCGCGTCTCGACCGGCAAGCTCAACGCCTTCCTCGGACGTCTGGCGGCGGCTCATCCGCACCCGGTCCGCAGCGGCAAGCAGCCGCGCATCCTGTTCGGGACGCAGGCCCACAACTGCCCGCCGACCTTCGCGCTGTTCACGTCCGGCCAGTTCGACCCGCAGTACGTCCGGTTCGTCGAGCGCCGGTTGCGGGAGGATTTCGGGTTCCGCGGCTCGCCTGTCCAGGTCGAGGTGCGGGCCCGCGAAAAGCGCAAGAATCGCTGACAGAAGGCACGAGGGAGGGACAACGATGTCGCGCAGCACTGCCGGACTCCGGGTCGATGACGCCCTGAGGGACTTCGTCGAGAACGAGTTGCTTCCGGGCCTGGACCTGACACAGGAGGGATTCTGGGAAATTCTCGTGGCCCTGCAGGAGGAGTTCGCCGCTCCGATCGCCGCCGCGCTGACCAGTCGGGATGAGTTCCAGGCCGCGCTCGACGCTTGGCATCGTGACCGCGGCGCGTCCGACCCGTCCGAGTACGAAGCGTTCTTGGCCCGGATCGGTTACCTGGTGGAACCCCCCGAGGTGTCAGTCCACGTGACGCGCGTTGACCCCGAGATCTCGCGGATCGCCGGAGCGCAGCTGGTGGTCCCGGCCACCGTGCCGCGGTACGCGCTGAACGCCGCCAACGCCCGTTGGGGTTCGCTGTTCGATGCGCTCTATGGGACGGACGCGCTGCCCCTCGCTCACACCCTGGCGCCTGGCTACGACCAGGCACGCGGCGCCCAGGTGATCGCCGAGGCCGACCGGCTCCTCGACGAGCTGTTCCCCCTTGCCCGCGGCAGCCACGCCGACGTCGTCGCCTACCAGATCGACGCCGGCACCCTGCTGGCAGAGACTGCCACCGGGCTCGTCGGGCTGGCAGACCCCGTCCACTTCGCCGGGTCGAGGGCGGGGGGAGTGCTGCTTCGCAGGCATGGGCTGCACGTGGAGCTGGTGATCGACCCCACCCACCCGGTCGGACGCGGCCACCACGCCGGCGTGGCGGACGTGATGCTGGAGGCCGCGGTCACCACCATCGTCGACCTCGAGGATTCAGTCGCCACGGTCGACGGCGAGGACAAGGCGCTGGCCTACCGCACGTGGCTCGGGCTGCTCACCGGAGCCTTGACCGCCAGCTTCGACAAGGGTGGCCGTCAGGTCTTCCGGAAGCTTCACCCCGACCGCCATTACACCGCCGCGGACGGAAGTCCGCTGGTGCTGGCGGGACGCTCCTTGTTGCTGGCCCGCACGGTCGGGCATCACATGACCACCGACGCCGTCCGCACCGCTGCGGGGGAGCCAGTGGCCGAGGGTTTGTTGGACGCCCTCGTGTGCGCGACCGCCTCGTTGCACGACCTGCGTCGGCTCGGCCGCTTCACGAATTCGCGGGCCGGAAGCGTCTACCTCGTCAAGCCCAAGCAGCACGGGCCCGCCGAGGTGGCCCTGACGGTCGAGATCTTCGGCGCCGTCGAACGGGCCCTGGGGCTGCCACCGACCACCCTCAAGGTCGGGATCATGGACGAGGAGAAGCGCACGTCGCTCAACCTCGAAGCGTGTATCGCCGCCGCCAGTGACCGGGTGATCTTTATCAACACCGGCTTCCTCGATCGCACCGGGGACGAGATTCACTCAGACTTCGAAGCCGGTCCGTTGGTGCGCAAGAACGACATGAAGTCGACGGTCTGGCTCAACGCCTACGAGGACCGCAACGTCGATGTCGCCCTCGCCGCCGGCTTCCGCGGCCAGGCCCAGATCGGCAAGGGTATGTGGGCCAAGCCCGCTGCCATGGCAGAGATGGTGGCCCAGAAGATCGCCCACCCGCTCGCGGGAGCGAACTGCGCCTGGGTTCCGTCGCCGACCGCGGCCACCCTGCACGCCCTGCACTACCTGCGCGTGAACGTCGCCGAACGCCAGGAGTCGCTGGCCGGGCGGACGACCGACCGGCGCAAGCTGCTGGAGGTGCCGGTGTTACGGGAGCCGCTCACCGCCGAACAGGTCGACCACGAACTGCGCACGAATGCGCAGTCGATTCTCGGCTATGTGGTGCGCTGGGTGGGCCTGGGAATCGGGTGCTCCACGGTGCCTGACCTCGAAGGTGTTGGCCTCATGGAGGATCGCGCCACCCTGCGGATCTCCAGCCAACTCATCGCCAACTGGCTGCGTCACGGGCTCGTGGACGAGGCCCGGATCCGGGCGGTGTTCGCGGAGATGGCGGTGCTGGTTGACCAGCAGAACGCGGGCGAACCGGGCTACCGTCCGATGGCCACCGACCTGAGCGCCAGCGAACCCTTCCAGGCGGCCCTCGACCTGGTGTTCACCGGGCGGACGGAGCCGAACGGCTACACCGAGCGGGTGCTGACTCGGCACCGCCAGGCCGTCAAACGGAACGGGGCACCTTCCCGAACAGCGTGAGCAGGCGGCACATGACTTTGTGCCCGCCGTCGCTGACCGGGTCGAACATCAGGGGACAGCCGCCGTCGATGACCAGCACCCCGTGCTGGCGTCCATAGCTGGTCGCGTCGTTCGAGACGCTACCGGCGTCGATCGAACGATGCATCCAGACCCGGGTGATGCCCAGGTCAACGGCCTCCTTCATCGTGTCGAGGGCCCGGGAGGAAGCTGTCGCGATGACCACGGCGTCCACGCCTCCCGGGATGGCCGACAGGCTCGGGTAGGTGGGACGGCCGCCAATCTCGGTGGCGTTCGGATTCACCGCAACGACGTCGTAGCCGCGCTCCAGGAGTCGGTCGTGGACGACATTGGCGCCGTGATTGGAGGGGGAACGGGAGACCCCGGTCACGGCGATGCGCTGGCAACCAAGGAAGTCGCGGGCGGCTTCGGCGATTTTGACCATGACATCACGCTATGCCCTTGCTCGGTCGCCCACCTGGGCTCTGGTGTGCGCGAGCACCCTTTGATTCGTAGTACAGTTTCGAGCCGGGCCGCTGGCTCGGACAACTGAAGAACGGGCTGTAGCGCAGCTTGGTAGCGCACTTGACTGGGGGTCAAGGGGTCGCAGGTTCAAATCCTGTCAGCCCGACGTGTATAAGGCCTTGTCAGAGGCTGATTGAGACGGAATCTCACGGAATCCATCCCCCGTGCATGCCTAGCAATCCGGGTTGAGTCCCTGATCGCCCGCTTTTTGACGGCCGTTCCAAGCCCGTGGGGCCGTGTCTTTTTTTCGGGCCTTTGAATGCTCGGGGAGGACAGGGGTCGACGCATGATGCAAGGTGAACAACGCGGTCGCGCGCCGCGAGGTGGGCCCCGGCGGACCGCGTCAGGGGATGCCCGGCTTCAGCGTTCTTCGTACTGGTCACCTGATACGCGGCGCGGCGGCGCAGGGCTAGGTCGCAGTGGTTTCGGCTAGGCGACGGGCGCCCCTTGGCCGTTCAGATCGGTTGGCACCCGCGGGGAAGGGCGCCACAAGGTGGCGTCCGGGGGCCGCGGCCGCGCCCCGGGCGAGGTCGTGCGGGGTTTTCTGGCACCGCCGCCTTCCTCAAGGCGGGAGATGACTGACTGCGTCGTCCCCATTCGTGCGGCGAGTTCACGCTGGCTGAGGGCCGGCCTCGGTGCGCAGGTCGTAGATGAGTTGGCCGAGGGCGAGGTCCTGCTCAATCTCAGTCCGGCGTTCGTCGGCGACGCGCGCGTCTTCTTCGCGTCGTCCCACCGGGAGTAGTTGCCCATGTCGCCTTCCATCACGGGAACGTGATCGCGCACACGGCGGCTGCGCGTCGTGCGCGGACGATCTCGTTGCGCTCGTTGTTGCGTTGCTTGCGGAAGGTCGTGAGCCCGGATGATCCGGCCGTCCTTGGTGAACCTCTAGGTGATCCCGCCGGGCCGTGTGGCCGAGGGTGAATCACAACTCGTCGGGTCCTCGCCCGAGGGCTGCGCGAGGCGGCAATCGCGCGGTCGAGGCCCACTGTGCGAGTCGGTCAACGACCACCACGACCCGTTCCCACTCTTCCGGTGCGAGGGTGTCGAGCCAGGCCGTGATCTCGTCGTGCAACTCGCGCTCAGCCCTGGTCATGATCGCATGCTCGGCATGATCGCACAAGAGCGATCATGCGGGGCGCTCCTCAGCGGTCATTCTCCCGTTGTTGGGCACCACTGCTTCAGGATCGGGCCGACGGGATTCGGCGAGAGATGCGGTCGAGGTCGGCGACCTTGATCCGGATGGCTTTGCGGCCGATCTTGTAGGCGGGCAGGTCGCCGGTCGAGATCCGGCGCCGGATCGTCCTGGTGCAGACGCCGAGGGTCTGCGCGGCCTGGGCGAGGGTGAGCCACTGCGAGGTCACAGCGCTGGTAGTCATTGGATCTCCTTCTCTGCGTTCGTGGGCGAGGCCTTTCCCAACAGGCCCACCTCCGACTTCGAGACTCCTCGTGAGGTCTGCCTGAGGATCAAGCCGTCGGCGAGCGTGGCCGTTGTGCCCTCCCTAAGCCCAACCGAGGGCCGATCGGGACGCATGGGTCCTGAAGCTCTCAGGGGATTCTTCGCGGTGA
>JADKFR010000002.1 GCA_016717345.1 Propionibacteriaceae bacterium | reverse complement strand
GAGCGTCCAAGAACTCGGGCTGGCTTCTCCGCTCCACGAGATCGCCAGTTCATCCCTCGCCCGGGTAGCCGCCACGACAGCAACGATCGTTCGCGCAGTAGCGCGTCGGCGGCGGCCGCCTCGAATAGTTTGCTCGCGCAGGCCCCGGGATGGAGCCTTCGTTGACCCCGAACAACAGCACTTTGGAGAACTCGGTGCCTTTGGCCCGGTGCATCGTCATGACGACGGGCTGGCCTGCCTTGATAGAGCCTCGGTCGACAGCGCGGACGGTGACGCCCCGCTCCCCCAGCCCGGCGACGACCCGGTCGCGCTGGGAGGAGTAGCGCACGAGGATGGCGACGGTCTCCGGGGCAGTGACCTGATCGACCCAGGCCGAGACGAGTTCGGCGGCCCGGTCCAGCTCTTCGGTGAGCGTGTTGCACGGGAACAGGTGTGGGACGGGCCCGCTGCGGCCAACCGGTAGTCCGAGGATTGTTCGGCGCCTTCCTCCAGGTCGACGAACTGCCCGCCTTGCAGCACCTTGACGGCCCAGGCGAGGTTCTGCGCAGTCGTCCGGTAGTTCAAGGTGAGGCGCTGCGACCGGCCCACGATCCTGATTCCGTAGGCGGACAGCACCATGCGCTGGCCATAGATGCGCTGGTGGGAGTCCTCGGCGATGAACAGGTCGTTGGGGTGTTCGGCGACCAGGGCCCGCAGCAGCTGCCAGTGCGCGGGGCTGAGGTCTTGGCCCTCGTCGACCAGCACGTGGTCGGCCAAGTACTCCCCCGTGGCCTCCCCGATCCGCCGGCAATGGACGGCGGCGAGGGTCGCTGCTTCGGTGAAGTCGACGGTCCCGTCGATGCGGGCCCTCGCCCGGTAGCTCTCGACGACGTCCCACACCACGGCCCGCTTGGCCCGGTCGAGGGCGGGGCCCACCGGCGTCGTCGATCGCCGACCTGCCAGGCGGTGCCGCTGGTCCGCCCGGTGACCTGGCTGGTGGCCACGCCGAGGACGGTTTCGGCGTCGGCGGCGACGTCCTGGGCACCGGCCCGCTTCAGCACCGCGCTGGCGAGCGCGTCGATGCCCGACACCCGGACGCCGACCTCGCCCAAGTGCTCCACCAGGGGGAGGTCGGGATCGAGCCGTGCGAGGTCGGTGCGCATCTGGTCGGCCAGGTTAGTGGTGAACGTGGTCACTAGCACCCGCGCCTGGGTGTTGGCCCGGGCCAGCTCGCGTGCCCGGTGCAGCAGCACAACAGTCTTGCCGGTCCCGGCGCCCCCGGACAGCCGGAACGGCCCGTTGTAGCTGCGAGACGCGTACTTGCGCTGCTCGGGGTGCAGGAAGACCCGCCACGCCCCGAAGTCGCCGCCCTCGACGACCCGGCGAAGCTCGTCGTTGCTCTCGATCCAGGCGAAGCTGATCTGGGCCGCGGGATGCTGCAGGCCCTTGAGAAGGCGCTCGTCCTCGGTGGCCTGGGCCTCGACCACCGGCGGGGTGAGCGAGAACCTCTCCTTCACCTCGGCCACCGTGTGACCGGCCGCCAGTTCCAGCAGTGCCAGACCCTGCCACTCCACGGCCCCGGAGAGCAGAGTGAGCAGGTGGTCCTCTCCGGGCGCTGCCAGGGCAGCGTCGGCGAGGGATTCGTCGATGCCGAGTTGGCCTACCAGGACGTCCCGGGTGAGGCCGAGCGCGACGAGCAGCGGTGTCGCAGGAGCGGGGGGCGTCGTGACGGCGGACGGTTTCGTGGCAGCGAACGGTTTCGGTGCCCCCGGCCGCCTCGGGTGTCGCCTCAGCGGGGGCTGGAGTCTGCCCTCGCGCCGGGGCGGCCGCAGCCGCGGTGAACGGCAACGGGGTGGGCTCGGCGATCGACGCGAGTTCGAACGGCGCGGGCATCGGTGCGACCGTCGGCAGGGTGATGATCTCGGAGATCCCGTTGATCGGGTTCAGCTTCAGGGTCGTCTTCCTGGCGACCTCGACGGCTTCGTCGTGTGGCCAGATGCCGTAGAAGACGTAGACCACGGACTGGCCCTGCGGCACCTTGAACATCACCGCCCGGTAGGACTGGTCCACTCGCCCGGTCCGGACGCGCGCATCTGCACTGTTCGCGATCGGTTCGATGTGCAGGCCGGGGGCGGTGTCGTCGTCGGTGAGCTTCTCGAGGAAGGCGTAGGCCTTCTTCTTGATCGCCGGATCCAGCTTGCTCGCCGGTTTCGACATGATGATGCTGGCCATCTCCCGCTCCCCCTTCAGCTCATTGGTCCGTCG
Source organism: Propionibacteriaceae bacterium (assembly GCA_016717345.1). Lineage (GTDB taxonomy): Bacteria > Actinomycetota > Actinomycetes > Propionibacteriales > Propionibacteriaceae > Propionicimonas. Next base: position 526,817 of record JADKFR010000002.1, on the reverse strand, counting down.
AGCGCTGCGGCGATCGCATCCGGATCAGCCGCCACCCACCGCCAGCCTGCAGCCACCAGCTCCTGGCGAGTCGCCTCGTCCCCGTCCAGGTCGACGGCGACCCGCAGCTCCGGCCACGCGAGGTCGATGGGGGTGCCGTCCACGGTTTCGAAACCGAGTTCGGGGACGGGCACCGACCCCCGCTCCGCGAGGTCGACCAGGAGCTGCCGCTCGGCGTCGGAGGCCAGGTCGACCAGTACCTGCCAGGCTGGCGGCAGGCCGGCGACGAGCGCACCCGGCACTGTCTCGGGGGTGGCCGGGACGGTGCCGGCGAGCAGTTCGCTGAGCGCGACGATCTGCGTCGGCTGCGTCCGCAGACCGACGATGTTGGCGAGCCTGAGCCATTCCTCCCAGGCTTCGCGATGGCCGTCGACGAGCCGCTCGGGTCGGTCGTCGACCAGCAGCACGGTCTCCAGGCTGGGTTGTCCAGCGACGGGGACGCCGCGGGTCAGCACGCCGACGTCGCCAGCCGTCCACCACCACGCGTTGGTGACCGCACGGGCCGGCGAGGCCAGCGACCCCGGGTCCATGAGCTGCTCCGCCGCGGCCCCGGGCAGGTCTTCGGTCGGGTCGAGGGAGAGCACCGTCCCGCCCCGGGAGAACAGCCAGGGCAGCTGGTTGGCCAGCGCCTCGTGGCCGGCGAGGTCGGGCTTCTGGATCCAGCCGAGCAGGAAGTCGATCGGCCCGCGCTGGATCAGTTCGACGTGGTCGGGCCCGAAGTCGGCTGACTGTTGCATCAGCATCGCCACGACCTGTGGGTCGAACCAGGACGGGGACGCCGTGGCGCGGGTCTGCGCCTGTTCCAGGTCACGCCAGGTGACGGCCAGTACGATCGCGCCGCCGCTGCGCAGGGTGCGGCGTTTCTGGGCGTCGTCGGCGATGCGGTTGTGCGCCGGCACGGCGTGGTACTTCCAGCCGTCGGTGAAGATGGCGACCACGGGCAGGTTGTGTTGCGACGACCGCAGCACGAAGTCGGGCCGAACCCCGCCCATCATCACCTGGGGTTCCAGGGTCCACTGCCGGGTGGCGCCCGGGAAGCTGATGGACAGCGTGTTTCCCCAGGGCCCGGGGGTTTCCTTGAGGGTCGCCCCGAGGTCGACGAGACGGTCGGTGAACAGCTTGCGGAACCGCTGCTCCAGGTGGGATTCGGCGTCCTGCGCGGTGGGCTCGATCTCGGTGACCGACCAGGTCATGTCCGGGCCCGGGTCGGCGTTCCGGAGGCCGGCGGTGAGGATCTCGCGCAGGTGGCGTTCGGCGGCGGCCCGCGACACCAGGTCGAGCTGCCAGGGGGACGCGAACGGCAGCAGGCACCGATGGCAGGCCAGCCGGGGTTCGTCGACGCACGCGCAGGTCGCCAGCCGTTGCCACGCCCGGTACAGCAAGTCCCAGACGCGTTCGGGGCTGGCCAGTTCGGCGAGGTACCCGGTGCCGCCGGGGACGACGTCGTGCAGCAGCAGCGCCTCGACGGTGGCCGCCCCGTGGTCGGCGGCGACCGGGACGTTGATCTGGGCCACCTCGATGTGGTCGGGCAGCCCACCGATCTGTTCCTGCAACCCCAGCGAGACGGCTGCGGCCAGGCTCGGCAGCGCGAACCGGTCCCCCAGCGTCACCGACAACGGCAACCGCAGCACCGCGCCCTGGGTGGTCAGGGTCCCTTGTCAGGGCGAGGTCGCGGGTGTGTTCGTCGTCGCTCTTGCGGTAGCGGCACCACGGCCGGTGCTCGCCGCGGCTGTTCGCCCGGGTGTGCCGATCCAGCTTGCCGCAGCCCTCACACAGCCGGAACAGTGGCGCCGGGCTGCGAACGCCGGCGATCTGCCGCGCAGAACGCCATCGGACGGATCGCGGACTCCCCCACGCCCAGGTCGACGGTATCGATACTGATCTCCAGGCCGCGGGCGTAGAACGTGGAGCCCGGCGCGAACTCCCGCAGCGCGTTCGCCGACGACCGCTGCAGGCTGGTGCTCTCGTACTGGTATTCCTGCGTGTCGGGATCGATCCAGGTCAGCGCCACTTCGAGGGTGACGCTGTCGTCGAGCAGGGTGTAGTTCGGCAGCAGCCCGAACTCCTCCAGCACCACGATCCAGTACTCCCCACGCAGGTCGCCCAGTTCCCGCTGGGTCACCTTCAACGCGGCCCGCGCCGACCGGGCGGCCCGCTTGTCGTCATCGCTGGCCGCCGGCAGCGCCGCCACCTGCTCCAACTCGGGCAGAGCCGCCTCGATCGCCTGCTGCCGGTGGGTCAACCCCTCAACCGTGGCATTCCAGCGCTGCGAAGCGGCGAACACCTGCATGGCCAGCGGACTGGTCCCCGGCCCGTCCGCGGCCGACGCCCACGTCCGCAACCCGGCGACCGCCGAGGGCGACAGGGTGTCGAAACAGGCCAGGAAGCGGTCGAGGTGGGCGTCCGCATCGGCTTCGGCGAAGTCCACCAACTGCCCGAGGAAGGAGTCGTCGCCTCCCGCCTGCATCGCGAAAGCGGCCAGCTTCGGGTGCGGACGCCCCGCGTCGCGGGCGAAACAGTCCACCAGGTGGGCCAGGTATTGGCGACGCAGGATCTCCGCGGCGCTCAGGTAGGTCGCCGGGGGGCGCACCGGGCCGTTGATGATCGACAGCGGGTCACCGAGGCGCTGCAGGTTCACCCCGCGGCCGGTGACGAACGCCAGGGTCAGCGCATTGCCGGTGAGGCGTCCGGCCCGCCCGACCCGCTGCAGGTAGGAGGTCACCGTCTTCGGCAGGGACGCCAACAGCACCGCCGACAGGTCGCCGATGTCGATGCCCATCTCCAACGTGGGGGTCGCGACCAGCACGTTGGGGGCGTCGGGGTGGGACTGCCCCTGCCTGAACCCGGACTCGTAGGTCAGCCGGGTCGCATCGTCCAGCAGGCTCGAATGCTCCCGGGACACGATCCGCCGCATGTCGGCCGAGGCGTACAGGCTGCGGTAGTAGTTGCCGGCGCGGGCCTCGCGGGCCAGGGTTCCCGGGCAGCGCACCAGCAGGCAGGGGGCGCCGTCGAGCTGGGCGACGGTCTGTGCCGTCCCGGGCTGCTGGTTGTGGCACACCGAGCAGACCAGCAGATGCTTGCCAGCGGCCAGGGACGCCGTGGTGGTCGGGTGCACCAGCACCGAACTGGTCGGGATCGCGAACACCGTGCCGCCAGACTCGGTGGAGGTCGAGTGCAGCACGTCGGCACGGACGAGCTGCTCCAGCAGCAGCCTGGCCAGTTTCGCCCCGAAGCCCGGCGGGATGGCCAGGGTGCGGGCGGTCCAGCGGGCATACCACGACTGCGGCGACGTCACCGGGTCAAGCAGCGGATCCTTCCATTTCGCCGCCGGCCCGATCCGCGGGAAGGCGGGAGCCGCGCGTCCCTTCGGGAAGGCCGGCATGCCCTGGCCCCGGGGACGCCCACCCCAGAGGCGGTAGCGGTTCCCGTCCTCGGTGAGGAAGCGGTTGAACCATTCGTGTTCGATGGCCCCGCGTTCCCGCAGATGCTCCAGGGTGCCGCGCACCCAGGCGACGAGCCGGGCGTCAGCGAGCGCACTGAGCGGGCTATCCAGCCCGTCCTGCAGCTCGGCCTTGTCGAGCGTCGCCCGACCGATGGCGGCGAGCTTCGCCGGCTGGCCGGCTTCCACCTCGACGACCACGGTGCCGGTCTGTTCCAGCGTCCGGCCGACCCGCGACTGCAGACCGAACTCCAGCACCGCGTCGAACAACAGCCGTCGCCTCACCCGCGTCAGGACGATCGGTGGCACCTCGCGTGCGGAGTCCTTGCGCCAGAACGGGGCGAACTCGTCCCGTTCGGCCAGCTCCGGCGGCACGAGGCGGAACCGGCGGAACGGGTCGTCGCCAGCCTGCCGAATCGCCTCGCCCACCAGGGCGTCCAGCGCGATCGGCGCGTCATCGACGGCCGCCCGCAGCACTGAACGCAGGGTCAGCACGTGGGAGCGGCTCTCGATGAACCCCGCCCGGTGGGCGGCGTCCTGGACGCTGTCGGTGAACACCAGCGCCTTCTTCTCCGCGGCGTCCAACTGCTCCGCGCCGAACAGCGTGGACAGGGTCACCGACAACAACGTGGCCACCGCACTGCCCAGGAACCGGATCGCGTCCCGCTGCTGGCAGGACGGGCAGGTGTCGGCCTGGGACTCGGCGTCGGCGTCTTGGCCGACCTGGGTAAGCACGGGTAGCACCCAGCCCTCGCGGGTGTCGCGGTCGTCTTCGGCCGGCGGGGACGCCAGCAGCAGCCGCTGCCGGATCGAGAACCAGCGCAGGCCCTCCACCGCCTCGGCCGGGCCGCCGTTGCCGCCAGCATGGTCGGCCTCCAAGGGCGCGTAGAGCAGGGCGCGGAAGCGGCCCTCGTGCGTGGCGTGGTGGCGTCGGATGGTGCTGTCCTCGGGGGCGAGGTTGGCCCCCACCGCGGCCAGCTCCACCCCCCAGCCGGAGCGTCCGCAGTGCCGGCAGTAGATCGCCGGGAACACCGGACGGGACTGCCCGGCGAACGGGTCCGCACCGACCGCCGCCGCCAGGGACCCGTCGTCGCTCCACAGGTATTCGGCGGTCGAACTCGCCACCCGGTCGATGCGGGTGAGCTCCCGCACCCACAGGTGCAGGTCCACGGTCAACGCCGCGAGGCCCGGCCCCCCAGCGCGGCCTCCAGCTCCGGGATCGGTACCTCGTAGAGCGCCGCCAGCACCCGAAGCGTCAGGCCACGGGCGTCGCCGGGGTCCACGCCGTCCAGGGTGGCGTTGAGGACGGCCAGGTCGGCTCGGGCCACCGGATTCGGGGTCAGCCCGAGCCCTTCGACGGTTTCAGCTGCTCCGGCAGCCCACTCCTCCAGCGTCAGCCGTCCCTCACCCACCACGCAGGTGGCGTCGAGGTCGTCGCCGAACACCGTCCGCGCGAACTCGATCATGGCCGCCGAGTCACCCTGGTCGCCCAGCGTCGCCGAGGTCGCCACCGGAGTGATCCGACCCAGCGGACGGGCCCAGTCCTCGACGGTGAACGCGCCGTCGGGCCAGTGGCTCTTCAACGTCAGACCCAACCGCCGCAGCAGCATCGCCACGTCGGTGCCTTGGGCGCCGTCGTAGGTGTGGAACTCGTCCAGCACCAGGTACTGCAGGCTGGTCGCGCTCTGCTGCCACAGGCGCTGGTCGTCGTGGCGCAGCAACAGCTGGTCGAGCATCTTGTAGTTGGTCAGCAAGATGTCGGGGGCGCTGTCGCGGATGATGGCCCGGTCGGTGATCAAGCCGTCCTTGGTAACCTTGGTGCGCTGTGGACCGGTCTGGCCGGTGTACAGCGCGGCGGTGATCCCAGCCAGCTCCTCCCGAGTTGTCAGCAGCTCGGTGAGCCGCTTGGCCTGGTCGTTGGCCAGCGCGTTCATCGGGTAGAGGATCAGCGCCTTCATTCCGGTCACGCCGGCGCGGTTGGCCCGCAGCACGTGGTCGAGGATCGGGTACAGGAACGCCTCGGTCTTGCCCGACCCGGTGCCGGTGGTGATCAGGGTCGGCAGCGGGCGCGGCTTGTCCGGTCCCACGTCCGCCGAGCTCAACCGGGCGAATGCCGCCGCCTGATGCCCGTACGGCACGAACCCGGGATTCCAGGAAAGCCCGGCCGTCGAGCCGCCCAGCGCCGGACGGAACGGCAACCGCAGCCGCAGGAACGGCCCCTTGAACAAGCCCGCCTCACGGTCGCCCAGGAAATCCAGAAGCGCAAGGCGGGCGTCATCGTCGGCGAGCGCGAACGTCGTGGTGAGGTAGTCGAGCAGGCCGTCCTGGATGTCTCTCGTCAGCTTGGTCGGCAGCAACTCGTTCACCCGCGACACTCTATTGGCAGGCACCACCAGGCGCGGCCAGCCTGGATGCGACCTCAGCACTAGGCCGGGCGCCACCGACGCGATCGCTCGACGATCGCCTCGCGCACTTTCGAGTCGTCCACCGCAACGTATCGCTGCGTCGTCGTCAGGGACGCATGCCCAAGGACTGTCTGAACCAGGCAGATGTCGTGGGTCTGATTGTGTACCTCGGTCGCACACAAGTGGCGCAGTTGGTGCATCGTCGTGCCGTCTGCGAGCGCCCTAGACACCAGACTCCCCACCCAATGCGGCGAAAGATGGCCGCCTGACGGACTCGGGAAGAGGTGCCCCGAGGGCGCGGCGAGCAGAGTCCCTGCGAGGTCCTCGGGAAGAGGCAGCACGCGATTGCGGGAGCCCTTCCCGTGCACGACCAGTGACCAGCCGACCATGTCGCGCACGAGATCCTGCTCTGGATGAACCTGCGCAACTTCACCGCGGCGCATCCCGAGCTCATTTGCCAGACGGAGCATTAGAACGACCCGTGCGTCAGCAACGCCGATGGCGTGAGTGACAATGTCAGGCGCCGCAGGCCGTGGACGAGGCTGATCCGGTCGCACCATCGGGACGATCTCCGCGGTGTTCCTTTCTGTCCGTCCCGTAGCCACCCCCCACGCCCAGAAACGGCGAAGTGAAGATCGGAAGGCTCTTGCGGTCTCCCGTCGCCAACGGTGAGTCCCTACCCACTCGAGAAGGTCCGCGGGTGCAACCTCCCACGGCCCGGCGGCCACGTTTGCGCGGGCTAGCCGACGGAGGTGACCGGTGCGCATGTCGATGGTTTGTGTGGACAGGCGCATCGCCTGCATGGCGATGCTCCAGGCCTGGATCTCCTTTGACCAAGCTGGGGATGTAGGCAGTTCAGGCATCTCAATCCTCTCTGCAGGCCGTACGGGGGCTGTTCGCCATTTGCACCAGCGTGCGGGATTGGGGCTACTGCCGCCGAATCAACAGGTTCAGTCGGGCTCATCCACCCGGAGACCCACTTCACAGACGAGAAGGCCGGACCACTGCGGGCGGCGACCTACCGGCGATTGCGTAGACACTGGCAGTTCGTGAACGAGCTCGTCTTGTTCGAGGTAGACCACCATGTCAGCTTCGGGATACACGTATATGGCGGCGACCGTGAGCCCGATTTCTTGCAGGCCACGTCGCTGTATCACCCTGACACCGTCCAGCGATCACTCGAACATGACGGTTCAGGCACTGAGCCTGGGCTGAAGGACCCGGACGGCAACTGGGACCTCCGACCACACGCGAGCCGCGTCCAGCGCGTCGACTTCTCGACACTCTCTACCTGGCACGCGCTGCTCGAATCAGACGAGGTTGCGATTGGTCAATCCCGGATGGTTTACACGGTCAACCGATCCACTGGTGCCGTGCTTGAGAGGCTTGCGGCCGCTCCTCGCATGAGTCAGGTCGGCCTGCTCTTCTCACCTGGTTGGCATGAGAAGAACGACCGAACCAAGGGGTTCTTCGACGCCGACTGGGGAGTGCCTGAATCTTGGGATTCGGCCATCCTGCAGGGCCCGCATCTGTACGTCGGGACACCGCTATACAAGACCCCGAACTCGACGATGCTTCACAAGTTGGACTGGTCTGCGACCGACTTCGAGGTTCTCCCCGACAACGCGATCCCCGCGACCTCGTACAAGCCGCGGGGTCAACGCCAGGCCTACGACGCCGCCTACACCTATTGGCAGACCCAGGGTGGTCCGGTCGCCGCCAGAGACTACTACCGCCTGGCCTGGCGCTCGATGTGGGCTGCGGGGAACGAGCGATCTCTCATCCCGGCAATCATCCCGCCCGGAGCGACTCATGTTCATGCAGTGGCGGCGGCCGCACTTCCTGCTGGAACCTCTCAGGACCTCGTGTTCTGCGCCGGCTTCATGTCTTCGCTGTTGGTGGATGCCGCACTTCGAGTAGTGCCAAAGTCGACCATCCCGCCCTCGACGGTCGGTCGGTTGCCCTTGGTGATGGACACGCCGCTGCGTTTTGAGGTCATATTGCGGGTGCTCCGCCTCAATTGCGTTACGGATGCGTACGCGGCGCTGTGGTCGGAGTGCTTCTCTGAGGAGTTCGGCCAGGACTCATGGACGTGTAGTCAGGGTGAGACCACCGTCCAGTTGGCTGATGTCGGACGCGAGTGGACTACGGCGACGCCGCTTCGACGGGCAGTGGACCGCCGCCAAGCACTGGTCGAGATTGACGCGCTCATAGCGGTGATCCTTGGAGTCACGCCGGACGAACTCTGCACGATCTACCGAACGCAGTTCGCAGTGCTCTACGGATACGACCGACAGTCGTACGTCTACGACGCGAACGGGCGGCTTGTGCCGACTTCTGTGCTCACTGTGTGGCGCAAGAAGGGCAAGCAGATCACCGCCGAAGAGCGCACCGCGACAAATCAGGCGGGCACCACCTACGTCTACGACCCGCCGTTCCGCACTCTCGACCGCGAAGCAGGCATGCGGCAGGCGTACGTCGAGTTCGCTCAGCGCCTGGCAAGCAGCGCTTCGAACGCCGAGTAGGCGCTGCGCAGGTCTGCCTCCCTGTCGAGAGTGCGGAACGGTGGTACGTACTCGTACCTCACGCCCGATCCTGGATGAGTGGCTGTGCGCTCCTCCACGCTGATGTTGTCGCCTCGCTTTCGCCACGCCGTGAGGACGCTTGTTGGAACGACCCGGCCGTCCGCGTCATAGATGTATTTGGTTCGGTCGTATCCGCAGAGCACTGCGAACTGCGTTCGGTAGATCGTGCATAGCTGTTCTGGTGTCACCCCCAGCATCAGTGCAACCAAGGCGTCGATCTCGAGGAGCGCCTGTCGTCGGTCAATGGCGCGTCGAAGGGGGGTGGAGCTACTCCAGTCGGGGCCGACGGCGCCCAAGTCAACAGACTGTCTCGACGGGTCGCAGGTCCAAGCGTCGTCCTGGAAGTGCCGTTCGAAGGTACGCCGCCAGAGTGGCTCGAACGCGCTCGTGAGGGCGTTGAGCCGCATCGCCCGCAGCCTCAGCTCGGCGGTCAAGGGATGGTCAACAACGATGGGTAACCGCTCGAACACGCCTTGATAGATGTTGCTCTTCGGCGTGACCCGCACGCTAAGGTCCGCCAACAGAGAACTGCAGAAGCCAGCGCAGGTAAGGAGATCCGCACCGTGTTCGTCCGATGCCGCTCCGAAGGAGAAGACCACGTTGACGTGGGCGGTTCCAGGTGGAATGAGCGCTGGAATGAGTGTGCGTTCTCCGGTGTTGGCCGCCATGGCCCGGTACGCGAGGCGGAAGTGGTCTCTGGCCGAGGTCGCACTGCTGCCGCCATGTCGCCAGCTTGTGTACGCAGCGTCGTAGCATTCCCGATTCCCACGCGGCTTGTAGGAGGTCGCGGGGATCGCTGTGGCAGGCAGCGCCTCAAGGTCACAGAGCGTCCAGTCCTGGTTGTGCAGCATGCTTGGGTTGGGCGCCTTGTACATCGGTGTTGCCACGTGGAGATGAGGTCCTTGGAGGATGACTGCATCCCAAGATTCAGGCACTCCCCAATCGGCATCGAAGTACCCCTTCTTGCGGTCGACACTCTCATCCCATCCGCGAGAGAAGTGCATACCGAGTGCCGCCATCCGCGGCGAGTTCGACAACTTCTCCAGGACAGCTGCGGTGGATCGGTTGACCGTGTACACCATCCGAGTCTGATCGGTTGGTTGGTCGTTCGACTCGAGGATCGCGTGCCATGTGTGCAGAGTCGCGGCTCGGATGTGCTGAATGCGGCTCGCGTGTGGTCGGAGGTCCCAGTTGCTGTCCGGATCCTTCAGCCCAGGCTCAGTGCCTGAACCGTCATGTTCGAGTGATCGCCGGACGGTGTCCGGATGGTACAGAGAGGTCGCTTGAAGGAAGTCAGGCTCACGCTCAGAACCGTAGATGTGGATTCCGTAGCGCACGAGGTCATGGATCTCGAAGAGCACCAGTTCGTTGATGAACTGCCAATGCCGGCGAAGTCTCCGATAGGTCGTGGCTCGGAGGAGTCCGGCCTTCTCGTCTGTGAAGTGGGTCTCCGGGTGGATGAGCCCGACTGAACCTGTTGATTCGGCGTGTCGCCAAGTTTGTGCCATGAAGCATCGGTAGAGGTCTGGTTGGAGCCCAAGTAGGTGGGGGTATTGCTGCCGCGAACCGAGGACGGCAGCGGTCGCGACCACCTCGGATGTCCCGTCCAGAACGAGGTCAGCCGTGCCCTCGACAGAGAGGGCGAAGGCACGGTGCTCGGCGTCCTCCATGGCCGTTGACTTCGCCTTTAGCTGCCACCAAGGGTCCGCCTCGGCGAGAAGCGCTTCGACGTCAGAGCGTGGACGCACCCAAGGGGGATTCCCGACTTGAAGGCTGAATCCACCGCCAGCGAAGACCTGAGCGAAGTCGAGTTCCCAGTGGAAGAAGCCTTGGCGCTCCGCCACGCGTTGAGCGGCGGCCAGCCACGGGTGATCGTCGATCGTCTTGCGGACGTCGGCAGCAAGGGAGAAGGCAAGGTCGTTCTGCTCGGCGTCGTCGAGTTCGTCCCAGTTGAAGGCGGCCCCGAGGCTGGGTTGGGCAGGGCTCGCCTTTGAAACAGTCCCAGCGGTGCCGAGCAGCTTCTGGAGGGTGTCGATCCACTCGACGAGCGAAGGTGGAGACACGGTTTCGGTGAGTGGCCAGAACCACATCGCGGACCAAGCGTCCATGACCCGGTGAAGCCTCGAGTAGGCACCGTTCGGGTCCGCAAGAGTGGTCTCGACTTGCTTGCGGGTTACCGCGCCGCCAGCGGGAAGGTCGCTCGCACCCCAGAGGTCAACCGCGCGGCGGATCTCGCTCTCGGCGATGGTAAGGCGGCGCCACGAGAGCTGCCAGAGAGCCTCGACACGCCTCCCCAGCCCTACAAGGGCGTCGACCTGCTTCTTGCTGGGCTGAACCAGAACGGACTTGCGCCATTGTTTGAGTCGGTCGAGGGCCTCCGGGGCAAGTTCCTTTGCTTCCTTGGCGCCGATCGCGGCGCCCCAACCTTCGGCAGGGAGCAGGAAATGGTGGATGCTGCCGCTGGCGGAGCCTTCGCGGCCGTTGGCGACCTCGCTAGGCATCTCGGTAAGTGGATATCGCGCGGCATAGCAGAAAGCCAAGCCTGCTTGCTGTCGACCTGTGAGCGCGTGAATACCGCGTGGCGGGCCCCGATGAGCGAGTTGCCGCGACGTAGATGCAAGCCGAACCAAGGCGCCTGAAGGCCTTCGACCATGGTGTCCAGCCACAGCGAGATCTCGGCGAGTTCGACCGCAGTGGCGTTGAGGTCCACCCCGTACACCTGGTGTAGGGCGATCGACGCCTTCACCCGCTGCAACTCCACCGCGTAGGCGTCGGGGTCGATCCGCGTCCCGAGTTCGGACTGGCGGCGACGCAGGTACTCCTCGGCCAGCTGCCGGACTGCCTCGATGGCGAACGCTCCCGAACCCAGCGCCGGTTCGCAGACGCTGAGCCCAAGGATCTCCTCGGCGGTGGTGGTGTGCCCGTCCTGGTCGAGCAGCTCTGCCAGCGCCTGGGAGACGGTGAACCGGGTCAGCACCTCGGGGGTGTAGTAGGAGGCGGACTGCTGGCGCTCGCGTCCGGCCAGCCGGAACACGAAGGTGCCGCGGCGGTGCAGCACCGCCTGGGATTCGCCGGTGACTCCGTCGATCTCGCGCACGAAATCAGCCTCGGCGATGCCCTCGGCCCGCTCGATCGGCACGACCCAGGAACCCTTGGCGGCGTCCCCGTTCTTGGCGACCTCGTACAGGTCGGTCTCGGCGAAGAAGCCCGTGTACGACATCAGGCCCTCGTACACCGCGCCCAGCTGGTTGATGCCGAGTTCGGCGTAGGAGATGAAGCCGCGGTCCCGGCCGCGGGATTCCTTGCTGAGCAGCAGCTTGCGTAGCACCTTCTGGACGGCGGCGTTGCCAAGGCCGACCTCGTCAATGAGCGCGGTCGCCGCCGGATGGAACAGGTCGGCCTTGAGACCGGAGAACGTCAGCCCCTTGAGCACGCCGTCACCGTCCGTGGCGGGCGCGGCGTGGCCCTGGTCGACCAGCCGGAACAGGGTGGCCAGTGACGCGTACAGGTGGGTGCCGCCGCGGGACTTCGGGCTGGCCAGCTCGGCCAGGGTGAGGTCGCGCAGCCGGTCCAGGCCGTAGCCCTGCTCGTATTCCGTCTCCCCCACCGGCAGCACGCCCAGCTCGGGGGAGGCCTCGGCGTACAGCAGGAACAGGATCCGGTACAAGAACCGCAGCGACTGCTTGGCCAGCGGCTGCGCCTGGGCCTGCGGCAGCGGGTCGAGCTGCTGGGCGCGGCGGCGGTCAACCACCTCGTTGGCGATGATCTCGATCGAGAGCCGGACACCTTCGCGCAGGTCGGCCGACACCCCGACGGTGTGCTTGATCGACTGGGCCAGCACCCCCGCCCACCAGACTGCACCGTCCGCGTCCGGGGCCAGCGATTCCGCGCTTAGGCAGGCCAGCGCGCGGTCGATCTCACCGCCACGTTTGGGGTCGTTCCGCTCGCAGACCAGCTGCAGGTCCACGGCGAGGTAGCGGCCCTCGGCCCAGCGTTCCCGCTCGGCGACCAGCGCCCAGCGGCCGGCGAGCACCAGGGCGAAGTCGGGGCCGTCGGGGTCCACGAACAGGGTGGAGAGCAGCCGGGCGGTCGAGGTGAGGGTGGTCTTGTCGTCCACCGGGTAGCCGGTCAGCAGGGTGTCGGCGTCCCTGGCGAGCAGGTCGTCGACCGCGTCGACCGGGCGGGCCTCGACGATCACCAGCGGGGCGGCCTCGGTGATGCCCGGCGCACGGACGGCGATCACCGGGCCCACCGCCGTCAGCGCGTACTCGGGGGCGGTGTAGCCGAGCACCCGGCGGAGAGTGGCGTACAGGTCGGACGCCGCGGTGTGCGAGCCGCCGTTGCCGGCGCCCTCGCCCGACATCAGGTCGGCCAGCGCGCTCTCGAGGTCGCGGCGGGCCGCGGTGAACCGGGAGCGGACGGTCTCGGTGGTGGCGGCGTCCCAGTCCTTGCGGAACTGCTGAACCTGGCCCTGGAAGGACTGCTTGCCGGCGTCGGTAGTGAAGTAGTGCTCGCTAATCCAGTCCTCGCCGATGACGATGGCGTCGCTCGAACTCATGCCTGCCCCTCCCCCGCGCCGGCGACCGGATGATCGGACGGCACCACCAGCAGCAGCGGCCGGACGAGCTGCCGGTCCGGGGCCATGCCGGCAGCCAGCCTGCGCTCCTCCTCGACGCTGACCCGCCGCTCCTTGATGGTCGAGCGCTGGGCGAGGGCGTCCGCCTCCTCGGTCCAGCGGCTGGCCCGCTGCGACCAGTCCTGCACGCGCTGGGTGACGGCCTGCTCGGCCGCGCCGAAGATCATCGCCATCTCGTCCTGGGCGCTCGTCACCGCCGCCGTGATCAGCGGCTGCAGGCCGTCCACGCCCGCGACCCCGCCCGGGTTACTGGACGCTTCGGCCAGCCCGACCGCGGCCACCAACTCGGCCGCCGAGCCGTGCGCCGTGATCGGGCAGAAGTTCAGGTTGGCGAGGTTGGGGAACTCGGCGGTCAGGTAGGCCGAGGCCACCACCTGGCCGCGGCGGTTCGTCAGCGTCCCCAACAAGAGGACCGTCGGGTGGTCGACGTCGCCGCGGACGGCGAACACCTGGTTGCGGGCCAGGCTCGCCAGCGCCCGGTCGGCCGCCCAGTCGTTCACCGGGTGCAAGGGTCCCAGGAAGTGCGCCTCGGGCCACGACGAGCCGGACGGGTCGGCCAGGGCATCCTTCAGCAACTGCGCGCCGCGCTGCGGTGAGGTGACCAGCTTGAACTCCCTGGTCACCCGCCGATCGGCGAGGTAGCTCTGCGGCAACACGTCCAGCCGCTGCTGGAGATCGACGGGTGGCGCGAAGGTGACGATGCTCTGGTTCGGATGCTCCGTCCAGCCCAGCCCGCGGGCGGCGACCGGAGCGCTCGGGGTCAGGTACGCCTCCTGCAGGGCCTCGCGCAGGAAGTCGACCTGCGTGGCGTACAGGGCCGAGGTCTTCTCGGGCGTTGTCGGGGACGGGGGTTGGGAGGTCGAGTGGTCGAGGGCGGCGATTCGGGCCAGCATGCCGGCGATCGGGTCGGCGTCCAGGACGTAGGTGGTCGAGGCGACCACGTCTTCCAGTTTCGCTTCCCCGGCCAGCACCTTGCGGATCTCCTCCTCCTCGCCGGCGACGTCGTACTTGCCCATCAGCGAGGCCACGTCGCCCAGGGCCTGGTGGGCCTCGTGCTCCTTGTCGATCAGGCGGCTCAGCACGCGCAGGTCGCCGGAGAAGTCGTCGCTGTGCGGATCCAGCAGCAAGGTGGTGATCTGCGGGGGGAACAGCTGGCCGTAGCGGTCGATGCGGCCGTTGCGCTGCTCGATCCGGATCAGGCTCCACGGGATGTCGAAATGGATCAGCTCGTGGCACTGCGAATGCAGGTTGACGCCCTCGGACGCCACATCGCCGGTCACCAGCACTCGGATCGGCGAACTGGCCTGCTTGAAGCTCTCCACCACGCCCTGCTGCTCCTCGTCGGTGAGGCCGCCGTGCAGGATGGCCACCTGCTCGTCGTGGAGCTTGAGATCCTTGGGCAGCTTGGCCTGCAACAACTTCAGGGTCGGGACGCGCTCGGCGAACACCACCGCCCGCACCGGGGAGGCGGGGCCGACCCCCAGCGAGCGCAGGTAGTCGACCAGCTTCGCGTACTTGGCGGACGGTGCCACCAGCGCAGCGTCGGCTTGGTGGCCCAGTCGCTGCAGCGCGACCACCTCGCGGGCCTGCGCCGGCGTCGGGGAGGAGCCGAGCCGCTTGATGCGCTCCCGGACGGTCTCGCGCAGGGCCGCCGGGGACGACAAGAACGCCTTGGCCAGCGTCCACGGGAACAGCTTCGCGCCCGCGCCGGAATGCGGGCTCGTGCCCGTCGCGGGGTGCAGCCACACCTCGTCAAGTTCGCGGGCGATGGCGTCCTCGGCCGGGGACGCGGGCACCAGCCAGTTCTGCGGCTCCCGACGCTCGGCCCACTTCGCGCCCACCTCCTTGGCGACCTCGGGACTATGCCGGTGCCGGCGCACGATCAGCCGCTCCACTTCATCGGAGATGATCGTGCCGTCGGGGCGGACCGCCGTGGGTTCCAGTAGCCGGATCAACTCCGCGAACGAGGCGGACTTGCCGTTGTGCGGGGTTGCCGAGGCCAGGATCAGCGCGTCGGTGTTCGGCGCCAGGACGCGGGCCAGCCGGTTGTTCTGGGTCTCGGAGTTGGTGAGGTTGTGCGACTCGTCGATGACCACGGCGTCCCAGCGGTGGTGGCGCAAGGCGTTGAGGTACCGATCGGACTTCAACGTGTCGATCGAGATGATCACCCGCCTGAAGTAGGTGAACGGGTTGCGGGTCGCCGGCAGCTTCTGCCGGACCCGCTGAATGCCCACCGAATCGAGCCGGACGAACGGGATCGCGAACCGGCACCACATCTCGTGCTGCATCTGCTCCAGGACGTGCCGGGGACTCACGATCAGGATCCGCTCACCACGACCACGACGGATCAGCTCGGCGAGGATCATGCCGATCTCGAGGGTCTTGCCCAGGCCCACCGCGTCCGCCAGCAGGATGCGGGTGCGCAGGTTAGCTGGGTCGAGGGCCTTGCGGACCGCCGACAGCTGGTACTGGAGAGTGTCGGCGAGCATCTCCGTGGAGACCGTCAGGGCGGCGCCGTCCAGAGGCACGGCCGTCTTGCGGAGGGTCGATTCCAGCCACAGGCGGGAACGCCGGTAGTAGTGGGAGTCGTCGGCGACAACCGTGGCCTGGGCGGGGTCGAGGACCTCGATGACATCCAGGCCCTCATAGAACGCGGCAGTTGTGTCGCGGACCAACTCCGACAGGCCCTGAACGCGCAGCAGTGACCCGTCCTGGGTGTGGTCGACGCCGGTGACCAGCCACTCCTCGTCCCGGACCACCACCACGGAACCAGGGGCGACGTTGAGCTCGGATGCAACAACGGTGCCGGTCAAGGCCTGTCCTCCTGCTGGGGTGTGGCAGGGCGACGTTCCGCGTCCCCCCGCTCTCTTTGAGCAACCTAGCCCAGATGAACTGGCTGGGGTCGAAGGACCACGCTCTCTCCCTCGTGTGAGTCGGCGTCGCGCCTGCCGAGCGATCTTCGCCGCCTGCCCGAGCGCGGTTCGCACGTTGGTGGTCAATCGTTTCCAGCCCAGGAGGCGCAAGGCTTCACGGAACAGGGCATCAGAGTCGTCCCATCCCGCCTCGATGGCTGCGAGTTCCAGCACCGCAGCAAGTTCCCGCACCGGGATCTCGTCGAGTTCGCGAGGTCCGGGTGCCCGGAGGCGGACGGTCGGCTGGTCGGGCAGGCGGAAGGCACGGCTCTGGTAGCCCTGCACGTGCAATGGGTTGTCGTCGACGATCGAGCCGACGCGCAGCGCAGCCGCAATCGCTTTGTTCAGCTCGGAGGCAATCACGCGGCCGACACGTTGGCCCCCTGCGGCGATCACGTAGGCGCGATGGAGGCGCACTCCACTGATGGGGCCTTCGGCCGCCACGATGTCCACGATTGCCTTGGTCACCTGACGACTTGATGCCTCACCGATGGGGATGAGTTGCCCGGAGAACGCAACATACTCGGACAGCTCCGAACCGGCCTTCGATTCGGGGGCGTCGGGCTCGCCGGGTGTTGGGAGTGATGCCGCCGGGGACGACCCCAGTGACTCCTTATTGTCCGTATCGTCCGTCTCCTCTGGCGTGACGGGGCTGGCAGCCTCGGGCGCGTCCACGCTGCCGATGCCGCCGTGCCACGCGCGCCGGGGCACCCAGCTCGTCGGCGCTTCCGGCACGTCCGCCTCCTCAGGCGTGACAGGGCTGGCGGGCTCGGGCGGCGTTGGCACGGAAACCGGCGACTCCGGTTCCTCCGGTTCCTGCCCCCACGGCGCTATGCCCACCTCAGCGAGCCGGTCCAGCAGGACGGCGATGGTCTCCGCCGGTCCGACGTAGTACGCGGACTCCCGAATGCGATGGAAGCGCCACTGGCAACGCTCGAGATTGCGCTGACGCTCCATGTCCCGCTCGTGCTGGTCGGGGCCATGCCACTGATCGCCATCGCACTCGACCGCGAGTCGACTCGCTCGGCCCTCCACCACGAGGTCGATGGAATAGCCGAGGGCAGAAACCTGGGGTTCCACCCGGTAGCCGCGCGATACCAGCTCGTTGAAGATCCGCTGTTCGAACAGCGAATCGAAGGGAGGAACATGGATATCGTCGGGCGCGAGGGCCGGCAGCTCGCCGACCTCGCCGCGACTCGTGACCTCGCGGCAGTACGTGAGCAACTGGTGCCGCATGTCCTCGGAGTTCGGGATCTCCTCCAGCGTGACGGTGTGGAACAGCCACAGTTGATCCTTGGCCCGGGACACAGCCACGTTGTAGCGCTGGACGCTGAGTTCTCGCGTTTGCGTGGCCCGCTGGAAGTCTCGTTCGGGGTGGCCGGTCACCATGGACAGGAACATGACGTTCCGCTCGGCGCCCTGAAAGGACGCGGAGTCGCCGCAGCGCAACTCACGCCGCTTCCACTCCTCAGGGGGGATCCGGGTCATCAGTTCGGTTTCGATCAGCTGGGCCTGCCGTGAGCCCAGAAGCGAGATGACGCCGAAGGTGAGGCCGTCGTAGCGCGGGTCCTCCAGGCACTGTTCGATCTGGGCGACGACTGCTTCGACCTCTGGTCGGTTGACCTTGTTCCCGGTGGTGCCATGCTCATAGCCGTCGACCAGGGGCACGTCCACGATGGGAGGAAGGCGATCCGCAGGGACTTGCCGCACCGGGATGAGCTTCACATTGTTGGGCTCGTAGGCCACTAGGTTCGAGAATCCGATGATCTCGGGGACGCAGCGTCGGTGCTCCACCAACGTCAGCCGCTTACCGAAGCGCATGTCGGCCTCGTCGAAGAGTGAGCGTTCCGGGTCTTTCCAGGTGGCGCTGTGAACGTTGTCCCGCAGGAATTGGGCTGCCAAGGCATCCAGTTGTTCGCGATTCACGCCGACCGCGGACGTGGAAACCTGCCGGTCATCGCCGATCACCACGATGCGGGGCGCCAGGTATTGCAGGAAGACGGCGTCCAGGCCTGCCTGGGACGCCTCGTCCACGACGACCACGTCGAAGAGGTTCTCGTGCAGGTCCAGCTGTTCGGTCAGCCGGTAGATCGGCATGATCCACACCGGGACTGAGGGACGGCATCGGTCCATCGCCAAGCGGATTTCGGCCCGACGGGACGCCGCGTACTTGCCGGTCCCCTTCCCAAGGCGACGCACGAGTTGGGCGTACTGCTTCAGATCCGCACGCGATTGGTGCGTGAGCCGGTCCGGCGCCAGCGCCTTGGACCATGCGCGCGAGGCAGCGAGTCGACCGGCCAGCTCGCGGAGCTGGTCGTCGATGGTGGCAATGCGGTGCTGAACGGCGTTGACATCGGACGTCGCCCGGGTGCGGAGCCACGTGCCCGTGGTCGCCCACGACCAGGCATCCTCAAGCCTGCTCAGCCGCGCGCTCCACACTCGGTGCGTCCGCCGACCCCATGACGGCGTCGGCCAGGCTCAACCAGTATGCGCGCACGATGCCGTCCAGTTCGGCGCGTTGGGCGTACAGCAGCCCCAGCTTTCGGCGTTCCTCGAGCAGGGAATACTGCGCGGCGTACGCGGTGGCGTCCTTGCTGCTGAAGGCGCGGGCCAAGTCCTGCACGGGAGGGGTCAGGTCAACGTCACCGAAGGCCCGCCCCAGAGCGGCGAACGCCTGGTCGGCCGCGTCGAACTCGCGCTTGGCCAGGATGTGGTCGATGGCGGCGACGAAGTCACTGAGGGCTTGTGCCGATCGCCAGTCCGGGCGCGCGACTCGAAGGGCCGACATCCTCTTCTCCAAGCCAAGGATGAGTGCGCCGTGCGCCAGCCCAATCTGGAGCTCCCGTGCGGCAGCCTCGTGGTAGGCGAAGCGGTCATGGATCGACCCCGACGGCTGTGGCCCACCGTCAGGCCACTGGAGCCCAAGATCAGCGACGAGTGACAGCGCGCGCAGGTAGTTCGCGCCGGCGGCAATCTCCTCCCCGGTGTGGGGCTGGTGCCCGTTGACCGTGACTGATTCAAGGAAGGGGACGGCGTCTCGAACCTTCCTCGGAGTCAGCAGTCCCAGCTTGACTCTCCCCTGGCCATCCGTCTTGAGGGGCCCCGACCGCTCCACGACGACGAGCAGGTCGGGCACGAGAGCCAGAACCTCCTCGCTGGCGCTCCCGATCGCTTGGATTTCGTCGGTCCACGGACAGGCGGCGACGAACGGGGCGGCGGTTCGCAGCAGTGTTCCGACGCGTTCATGACGAGCGCTCCAGACAGCGACGAGGCCCGATTGAATGTCATGCACCATCCGGCCCACCCAATCGGGCCTTCCGCTGGCGAGGTTGCGGCCGGCGAGCGCGACTATGCCGACACCTTCCCGCAATTCCCCGAGAACGTCGGCGGGGAGTGTCTCAAGGCCCCAGGCGGTCGTCCCGGGGGAAGGCGGACGGGTCGCGTCGCAACGCTCGGACGCCCGGAGCCGCTCCTCCCATCGCACCCGCACCTGCTCTGGAGTCGGCGGGGCCAACTCGACGAACTGACGATCGGCCGCCCGGAATTCACGTTCCTCCGAAGAACCGGATGGCGCCAGGCGGTGGTCCGTTAGCAGCGCGTACCAACCCTGGACGCTGACGGCCGGCACGGGCAAAGGCCCTTCCGCGCTGGCGTCACCCAGGACGAGGATCCACTCGTGTTCCGCGCGCTGCCGGGTGACCTGCTGGGCGATGGCCGCCGGGGTGCCCTCCCAGCCATGGACGGTCACGGCGGCGGTCTCCGCGCGACGAACCTCCAAGAGCAGGTGCCTTGCCTCGGCTCGCTCCCGCTGGAGTCGATCCACCTGAGCGAGAAGGTGAGTCTCGGCGGCTCGATCCGAATGCTGGTCAAGCAGGTCCGCCTTCTCAGAGATGGTCTGGACGGCTGTGTCGAGTTCCGCGAGCTCACTGCGGCTGGCGCCGATGACGGAGACGGCCAGAGGCTGGATCGGCTTCGGCAGCTTCTCGCGGACCTCACGTAGGGCCTGATCCGTCTTGGCCGTGACCAGCACCCGCTTGCCCTGGGCGAGCAAGTGCGAGATGAGGGCCGCGGCGGTGTGCGTCTTCCCAGTCCCCGGCGGCCCTTGAACCAAGGTCTGCGCATTGTGGTCGACATGGTCGAGGATGCGCAGCTGCACCTCGTTGAGGGGGAGGGGCAGGAACGGCTCACCGTCAGCCTGGATCATGGCGCCGGCCTCGGCGCTCGGGATGGCCGCAGGCAGCTGGTCGGGATCCAAGAGGGGCAGCAGCCCGGCAGGAACAGTGCCCCGTGACTCGATCTCGGCGGCGATGAAGTCGAACAGCTCGACCAGCGGCGCCTGGTTGCGTTTCCGGAGGAGCAGCGCGGGGGCGAACGTGGCGACGGGCCGACTACTCGGCTCCGCTGCGCTGTCCCGATCGTCGTAGGCGCCGTCCGCGCTCAGGTGGTTGGTGACCTGCTTGCCAAGGTCGGCCATCTCCGTCCGATCCATCGGATGGTGCGGTTCGCGCCGGATCTGGTCCCTGGCACTCGCTACCCCCTGGTTGCTCTGGATCAGTTCGGGTTCCACCATCTCAAGCTCGAGGTTGAGTATGGGCGCATCGGGTTCCTCGAGGGTGACGATGAAGTCGCCACTGACGGATTCCATCTCGACCGTCAGCGGTGTCGTCCACAGGTGTCGCTGGATGTCCTCGTAGCCCTCCGGGCGCCACGACAGGCAGCCCACACCCAAGACGAACTCGAATTCCTCCGGATGGGCCTCCAGAGTGGCCGCCAGCCTGAAGAGCCGTTCATACAGCGACCGCGCCGGCGCGTCGGACTGCTCGCGGGAGGCCCATATGCGCCAGGCGACGGACCAGTCACTGAAGAGGGAGAGCTCCTCGGGCGACGCCGTCGCCTCGTCCTCCTCGTGGCGCCACGCAGGTTGCACACTGGTCTGACGCTTCAAGTCGAGCACTCGCGTCCGGATCTGCTCCGGCGCGGCGGGCGGGTCCACCGGTGGAACCCTCCTGACGCCGACGAGCCTCGCCGCCTCACGGGGTACCGGCGCTCGCAGCGCGGACTCCACGGCGACGTGCTCGGGCAGGGCGTTCAGCCACAGACACTCGGAGTAGTCGCCGGCCTTGCGGACCGTCGCCGTCCGCAACCTCTGGGACGCTGCGAGGAATCGGAACAACTGGACGCCGCGCCGCGCCACGTCACTCAGAGCACCCTGCGTGTCTGCCGCTGGATCAGCGTCCGGCACAGCCAAACCCCCTCGATCATCGGCACGCCCGAAGAGCCGTCGGCTGCGGCTCTGTCAGTGAAGCTATCAAGCTTCCAACGTGTCACACCGCGCACTGGTCACCTTGGTCGCGTCTCGCCGCCCATCCTGGCCGAGCTCGCTTCGTCGCGCCCGTGCGTGGTGCGTCGAAGGCGCGCAGGACTCGTTCTTGCGGGAGTCCGACGATCGCAATGGTGCGGACCGTTTGCCACCCCCGGAGCATCGCGCAGCAGATCAGCACCCGGCCCGGCGACCCGCCACCGTTCACCGAGGCCCCCGAGCTGTGGCCGAGGGTGACGCCGAAGGCGGCTCCACCGGGAGAGGATCGCCTCGCGAACGGGCTGATCGCATGGCGACGCTACGGAGGACGCAACCGTGGCGACGCTGCGCCTCCCGCGTCCTCGAGCAGGTCGGTGAGGGAAATGCCACTGGGCGTCCGCCACTCGTCGATCGAGACGCCATCGAGGCCCGTCATCGCCCGGGTCGCGTCCTCGAGGGTCGTGAAGAAGTGGTTTCGCCCAAGGACAACTCGATCCTTCAAGGCGAGCAAAGCGCCCTGCCGTTCGAGCATCTTGCGGATGATCCGGGCGTTGGTCGTCTCCACCGCTGGCTCGTTCGGAGGCGTCACCAGTGGACTTCCGAAGGCAACGGTGAGACCGCCCGGTTTCGCGGAGTCGTAGACCGCTCGGGCATCGCCCAATGAAACCTCGATCCGGTTCCTCGGTGGGGTGCCCGGCAACTCCTCGGGATGAGCCCTGCGAGGAACGTAGGTGGGCATGGTCGACGGAGTGGTGACCGCGAGGGCTCTACGAGGCACGGGCGAGGAGTCGGAGGCTCCTTGAGATGATGCCGACGGCCGCACTTGGGCCTCGCGCGGACGCTGCAGTGCCAGCTCGGGCATCTCAGCGCCGCGTCTCGGAGGAAAGGCAGACGCGGGCCTCGCAGCCCTCGTTGCGGATGGCTTTGGAGACGGCTTCGAGCGAGGTCGAGACAAGCTGGGGATTGCTTGCGCCCCCAGATTCGGGGTTGGCGCATGCGCGCCCGAGAAATCTCCCCGCCGGTGCTTGGCGACGAACGTCTCCTGGAGAATCTTGAACGCCTGGGCCTCCAACTGCCGCACGCGCTCCCTGGTGACGCCGAGCCGCTTCCCGATGACGTCTAGGGTTTCCGGCTCACCGGTCTGCAAGCCGTACCGGCATCGCAGGACGAAGGCGAAGCGCGGATCGTGATGGTCAAGGATCGCCCAGGCAAGTTCGAGCATTGTCGCTTGGGCTTGCCGATCGACAATCGCATCGGCGTCATCGGGTGTGTCACCCAGCAGTCGCACCATCACGACGCGGTCGTCAAGATCTTCGCGCAGCTGATCGATGCTGACCAGCGGCGCCCACAAAGCTGCCCCATAGGCCAACTCCGAGCGGCTGATTCCCTCGTCGGGGAGCCCGTCGGGGTGAGCGTGCACGAAATCGGCCCAGGTCGTCTGCTGCGCGCGGATGAGCTGGTGCACGCGCTTGAGTTTGTCGTCCAGGTGGACGGGGAGCCGGATCGTGCGCCCTTGGTCGGCTAGACCGCGCGTGATCGTTTGCTTGATCCACCAGGTGGCATAGGTGGAGCCTTCCGTACCTCGCGGAAATCGAACTTCTGCACGGCTCGGATCAGCCCGAGGTTCCTCTTGAATGAGGTCAATGAAGTCGAGCCCGCGACGGGCGTAATGTTGGCGATCGACACGACCAGCCGGAGGTTGCTGCACACCATGCGCCTGAACGCTCTTCGTCCTCGTGGGCAGCTCGCTGCAGTTCGTGGGGCTGGAGGACCACCCTCGGCGGCCAGCAGGTGCTCAGCGTAGAGCCCGGCTTCGATCGCCCGCGCCAGCTCAGGCTCCTCGGTGGCCGTGAGCAAAGGGAACCGTCCGATGGCCCCGAGGTAGTCGTAGACGATGTCGCCGGTGACACGAGGGAAGGCCGAGTACTCGCGGTGGTCTGGTTGACGTGCTCTTGCGGAGGAACGCCGGCACAGCTTTTCGACGCGCGCCACGTCATCGGGAGGCGTTGAGTCGGGCTGCCTGCCGAGGTCGGGAGCGACGGGGCTCACGCCCACGGTGGCGGACGGGGGCGGCGCGGCCGCCTCGGCGATCTGGCGCTGGACGTCCGCACCGGCGTCGGCCTTCGTGACGCCGAGGAACGTGAGCAGCCGGGGCAGGTCGTCCTCGGCCAGGTCGAAGGTCTCGGACGCCTCCGCCCACGGGATGCACTCGTCGTAGAAGTCCGGCAGATGATCACCCGCGAAGGGATCCTCCACGGAGTCGGCCGCGTACATCACGACGAACCGAGCCACCTTGCCGTCTCGTCGTCGCAGCACCCGTCCGAGCCTTTGGATCATCTGGCGACGGCTGCGGTTCGACGCCATCACGACGCCCAGGTCTGCCTCAGGGACGTCCACCCCTTCGTCCAGGATGCGGGGTGCCGAGATCGCGATGGTCTGCTGAGTCCGGAAGAGTTCCAGCCGCTCCTCCCGCTCCTGTCCGTCCAGGTCGGAATGGATTGCCACCGCCGAGCACCCGGTGGCCTCCAAGGTTTCGGCCGCGGTATGACTGGCCTGCTGAGTCTGGGTGAACACAATCGTCCCGTTGGACGACTGCACGGCCGGGGAGATTCCAGCAAGGGCGAGCCTCTTCATCCGCGTCCCCGCCAGCAGCTGCTTGCGAGCGGCGAACCGGGCCAGGTAGAGCCTGGCCAGCCCCGAACCATCCACGCCCCTGTCCTCGGCCAGCCGTGCAACCGCAGCAAGGAACTCCGCGATCGGCTGCTCGGGTACCCCGTACTTCAGCACCAGTGCGGAGCGGGTCTTCTTGAGATCCTCGTCCAGCTGGGTGTAGCGGGAGCGTTCGGCGGTGGTCAGGGGGACGCTGACGAAAGCGAACCGGTACGGGGAAATCAGCTCCTCAGCGAGAGCTCGTTCGTAGCCGACGTGGAAGCAGACGCCTGCGAAGTAGGCCTCTAATGCGGCGTCGCCGGCGTCCCCACGTTCAAGTGTCGCCGAGAGGCCCAGCCGCCAGTCGTACGCCGCACGAAGGGCGATCGCGAACTTCTCGGCACCGTAGCGATGGCACTCGTCTGCTACGAGCAACCCACGCTCGCCAAGCCGCAGAGCAGGCCGCCGCATCGCCGACTGCACCGTCGTCACCATCACGTCCCAGTGCCGGGTGTCCTGGAGCGACGTGGAGACCGTCAGATCGGGGAGCAGTTCGTTGAGCGTGGTGGCCCACTGCTTGACAAGGACCAGCGAGGGCACGATGACCACTGCACGCTGGCCCTGCTTCCGGGCCTCGGCGATCGCGGCGATCCCAACCCTGGTCTTTCCCGCCCCGGTTACTGCCTCGACTACCCCTCGATGGCCCCGGTCGGACCAGGCCTCCAGGGCGTCAACCTGCCACCGATACAGCGACAGCCCCGGACGCTGCGGGGTCGGCGCGCTCGACCGGCGTTCCGCCCGGTGGATCAGCAGCGCGTTCAGTCGCGCCTCGGCAGCCGCGATCTCAGCGTCCAAATCATCGTCCGACGCGGCGGGTTTGGGTTTCGTCGCTGTCCGCGGCCCACGCGGATTCCACCATGACCACCTGTCCCCGCTTTGGACCAGATCGTCCACTCACGGATCAGGCTAACGGTGGAGGCTGACAGAACGCGGCAAGGCTCAACCCACCGCAGCGGTTGACGGTGGATGCTCGCGAATCTCCATCTGATCGAATAGTGCTCGTTCTTCGGGCCAGCGACGAGCCCTTGACCGCGGCCAGCCAGGTGGCGTCGGTCAGCGCCACCTTGCGGGTGAGGTTGTTGTCCAGGCCCCACGCCAGGCATGCGCTCAGGATCGCCTTGATCAAACTGTGTGGTTAATACTGGCGGAAGCGATTAATCGAACCTGGCGAATGCGGATGGTTTCTGATCTGGGTCAGGAGGTTGCCGCGTCGGCGACTGGTGTGGGCGGCGGACTGGATCTGTTCGGTGGTGGTGTGGCGTCCGAGGGTGAGCCGGATGGTGCCGGCGGCAACGTCGGGGTGGCACCGATGGCGAGCAGGGGTGGCTGAGGGGGTGACCTGGCCGGAGTGGCAGGCCGACCGGTCGACGCCGCCAGGTGAGGGCAGGCGGCCAGAATGTCGGCACCGATGCGTTCTGGGATGGCGATGGTGAGCGTGTTGGGCAGCATGTGATCGGGGTCGCCGAGCCGGACCACGGACGGGATCTGCCGGGTGAGTTCGGCCAGGAGCAGGTCGCGCAGACCGCGGATGCGTTCGGCATCCGCGGCCATCTGTTCCCGGGCGAGGGCGCAGGCTTGGCCGAGGCCGACGATGCCGGCCACGTTCTCGGTGCCGGGTCGCAGCCCGTGTTCTTGTCCGGCGCCGACGAGGACGGGGGCGATCGAGGTGCCGCGGCGGACGTACAGGGCGCCGACGCCTTTGGGGGCGTAGCACTTGTGTCCGGCGATCGACAGCAGGTCGGCGCCCAGGTCGTCGACGTCGACTTCGATCTTGCCGATGGCTTGGGCGGCGTCGGTGTGGACCAGGGCGCCGCGGGCGTGGAGGTGGTCGGCCAACTCGGCGACCGGCTGGAGCGTGCCGATCTCGTTCTGGGCGAGGATGAACGTGCCCAACCCGACCCCACCGAGGCCGACTGCCGCTGTCGGGTCGATCCGGCCCAGCGGGTCGACGGGCAGGGTGGTGACCTGCCAGCCGGCGTCGCTGAGGAGCCGGACCGGTTCGGTGGTGGCCGGGTGTTCGACGGCGCTGGTCACCAGGTGGTGCCGGCCGGCGGGCAGGGTGGCGGCGGCGGTGCCGCGGATCGCGAGGTTGTTGGCCTCGGTGCCGCCGCTGGTGAAGGTGATCTCGTCGGGGTGGGCACCGATCAGTGCGGCGACCTGTTCGCGGGCCAGGTCGACCGCGGCCCGGGCGGCCCGGCCGTACGGGTGGTCGCTGGACGGGTTCCCGAAGTGGCTGGTGAGGTAGGGCCACATCGCCTCAGCGACCTCGGTGGCGATGGGGGTGGTCGCGTTGTGGTCGAGGTAGATGACCTCACCGTCGGCGGCCATCAGAAGGTGAGGAGCTTATCGGCGGCCAGGGTGAGCTGGGGAGTTCGTCCAGGGTGGAGCGCAGCGCCCCGGGGATCAGGTCGTCCTGGGTGAGTCCGCGGGCGTCCATGCGTCCGCAGACCAGCACCCGTCCGCCGCCGCGGACCACGTTGCCCAGCATCTTGTTGACGTTGTCGTAGCCGTTGGGGTGGACTGTCCGGCCTTGGCGGCGCTGGCGGCGTCGCCCATCAGAACACGCTGAGCTGGTGGCCGGGGTCCTGGCGCAGGATGTTGCCCTGGCCAGCCGCAGCCCGTTGTAGACGAGTTCGGTGCCGTAGGGCGGGTCGTTGAGGATAAACAGGGTGCTCACGGTCTCGCTCCTTGGTGTCGTTGTGGATGTGCTCGGTGGAAGGGTCGGGGTCAGGCGACGGGTCGACCTGCCTGCGCCCATTGGGGATAGCCGGCAGCCAGCCGACTGGCGGCGAACCCGCGGTCACGCAGGATCGACACCGCCGCGGCGGCCAGCACGCAGTAGGGGCCGCGGCAGTAGGCCACCACTGGCGTGTCCGCGGGCAGCCCGTTCAGCCGTTCGGCGAGGTCGGCCAGCGGGATCGAGACCGCCCCGTCGATGTGGCCGGCGGCGAACTCCTCGGCAGGGCGCACGTCGACCACGATCACCCGGCCGTGCTCGGTGAGCGCATCCAGCTGCTCGAACGTCACCGGCTGGGCGCCGTCGGCTTCGCCGAAGAACGCCGCGGCCAGCGCCGCCACGTCGACCAGGCGGGCTTCGGCCGGTCGACCAGCCCCGGTAGCCGGCCAGCACCGCCGGGTCGGCCAGCCGGTAGAACACGTCAACGCCCGTCCCGGCGGCGGGCGACCAGCGCTGCTGCGGCCAGCACCTGCAGATGCCGGGAGGTCTTCGCCACCTCATCCGGGTCTGGTCGGCGATCGAGTCGACCGTCCGCTCGCCCTGGGCCAGCAGGTCGATGATCTCGACCCGTTTCGGCGAGGCGAACGCCGACCCCATCCGGGCGAACTGGGCGAACACCTCGTCCTTGAACCGGCGGCCATCCACCACGAATCCTCAACTAATCAAGTGAACACTTGACTATAGCGTGCCGGGTTCAGGGCGGACAGGCTTGGTTGCCGCTCAGTGGAGATGGCGGTGGTGGACGTCGGGGAAGTGGTCGTGGGTGTGGCTGATCGCCTCGTGGGTGTGCACATGGCTGTGCCGGGTGCCGTCGGGGACGGGTGCGGGGTGGTCGTGCCGGTGGTGGGCGTCGTGGGTATGCCAGTGGTCGTGGCTGATCGGCTCGTGATGGTGGGGGTGCGCGTGGTGTTCGGTCAGGTGCAGCCACACCCCGAGTGCCATCAGGGCGCCGGCGATCAGCAGGGGCCGGGGTGAACGACCGCCCAGGGCGAGGGCGAGGAGGGCGCCGAAGAACGGGGCGATGGAGAAGTAGGCTCCGGCGCGGGCGGTGCCGACGTGCCGCATCCCGACGATGAACAGGACCAGGCTGACGCCGTAGGCGAAGAACCCGACCACCAGCGCGGCGGCGACGTTCCCGGCCGCGGGCAGGTGGGCGCCCAGGGCGAACGCCAGCGCCAGGTTGACCGGGCCGGCGACCGAACCCTTGACCGCGGCCAGCCAGGAGGCGTCGGTGAGCGCGACCTTGCGGGTGAGGTTGTTGTCCAGGCCCCACGCCAGACACGCACCGAGGACCGCCAGCGACGGCCACGGGCTGCCCAGATCCGCCCCCACGGGCACGCTGAGGACGACAGCCCCGGCGACGATGGCGATCATCCCCAGCAGGACGCGTCGGTCGAAGTTCTCGCGGAACACGACCCACGCCAGCAGGGCGGTGAAAACGCCCTCGGCGTTGAGCAGCAGCGACGCACCCGAGGCGGGCAGGTTCGCCAGCCCGACCAGCAGCAGCACCGGGCCGATGATCCCGCCGAACAGGACCGCGCCGGCCAACGGCAACCACTCGCTCCGGGCCAGTCGGACCCGAGGGGCCCGGCGGGCCAGCCGGATCAGGACCAGGCCGACGCCGGAGCCGCAATACAGCAGCCCGGCCAGCATCCAGGGGCTGACATCCCCCAACAGCAGCTTCGCCAACGGGGTTCCGGCGCCGAACAGGGCCGCCGCCACCAGGGCCGCCTGGACCCCGCGGTGGCTCAGTGCGGTTCTCATGGTCGAGGGCCTTCGGGGACGGCGTTGCGCAGATTCCTTCACAGTAAGCGGTTCGCGGAGGTGCCGGCTAGGCGTGGACGTCGGTCTCGTGGCTGGCGTGGCTGGCTGGTTCGAGTTGGAACGTGGAGTGCACCACGCTGACGTGGAAGTGTTCCCGTACACAGGCCTGGAGGCTGTCGAGGAGGTCGTGGGTGTGTCCGTCGTGGAAGCAGTCGTCATCCAGGACCACATGGGCGGTCAGCACGGGCAGCCCGGGGCCGATCTGGGAGGCGTGGAGGTCGTGGACGTCGCGGACGTGCGGCAGGTCGAGGACGTGCGCCCGGACCTGGGCCAGATCGAGGCCCTGGGGGACCGTTTCCAGCAGGACGCTACCGGCGCGCGCAGGGCCAGCGGGGGATGATCAGGATGCCGATCAGCATGCCGGCCAAGGCGTCCGCCTGGGGCCCAGCCAGTGGCTGCGATGACCAGAGCGCTGGCGATCACCGCGACCGGAGCCGAGGGCGTCAAAGGATGACTTCTCGAGGAACGCCGCGCGCATGTTCAGGTTGTGGTCACGGCTGGAAGAGAGAACCACCACCGAGGCGACGTTCGCCGCCAAGCCGATGATCCCCAGGACCAGCAACCCGCCGGCCGCTATCGGCGGTGGAGCCATCAACCGTTGGATGCCCTCGACGAACGCGTAGAGACCGACACCCAGCAGGATCGCCGCCCGGCGCCGGCGGCCAATTCCGAGGCGGGCATACCCCAGGTGCGGCGGAGCGGAGGACGGGCATCGCGGCCGCCGCTAGGACAGCCTCAGCAGCCCGCCGGTGTCGGTGAGCATGTGCCCGGCATCCACCAGCACAGCGAGGCTTCCGGTCAGGAACGCCCTATCACCAACGGCCAGGACGAGGGTGGTGATCGCGAAACGCGATCGCCAGCCGGGTCCGTTTTGTCCGACCCGGCGTGGTCGTGGCCCGAACCCACCACCCGTCCCTGGTCAGTCGTCATCGTCGTCGTCCTCGACGAGTTCGCCTTCCCACGCCTCGAGGCCCTCGTGAATCGCGAACGCGGCGATCACGAACCCGGCGGCCGGGTCCAGCCACGCCGCACCAGTCAACTGGAACAACACCAACCCGGCCAGGGTCGACACACTCAGCAGGACACAGATCCGGGTCTCGGCCGCGTCCGCCAGGATCAGCCGGTCCCCCAATTGGCGGCCCACCCGGACCTTGCCGCCAGCAGCGCCATCACGATCAGGAGGCGACCAGGACGATCACCCCCGAACGTCGACGTGTGTCCGGGGTCTCGTGCCCGACCAGACTGAGGACGCCTTCGATGGTGACGTACCCGGCGAGCAGGAAGAACGTGACCGCCACCAGCTACATGGCGCGGCGTTCCTCGGCCTCATCGACGTTTCCGTATCGCACCCGCTCCCCGAGCCACATACCCACCAGCACGGCCGCGATCGACTCGATCCCCGAATCGATCCCGAACCCGATCAGCGACACCAACCCGGCCGCGACACCAGCCGCGACGGCGGCCACACCTTCGACGATGTTGTAGCCGACGGTGAACTTGGCCAGCCCCAGCCCTTTCCGGGTCAGCGCCTCGGTCTCAGCCCCCGACACGATGGTCGCCCCGCTCATCCGAGGTCATCCCGTCCCGCATGCCCATAGACCGGGCACAACTGGACCGCGTAGCCCGTCGCCCCCAGCAGGGTCTCCGCCGCGGCGAGCAACCCCAACAACTCCTCAGGGCAGGTCAGGAGAACAGCGCGACGCCCGGCCTGCGGGCGGAAAGCACCAGCCCGCAGTCCTTCAAACACGCGAGATGGGCGCTGACCGTCGATTGGGCCAACCCGAGGTGCTCGGCCAGGTCCCGAACCCGGTGCTCGCCCAGCGTGAGGTGTTGCAGGATGGCCACCCGCGCCGGATCCGACAAGCTATGGAACAACGACGCCGCCGGAGCCACCGCCGACGCACCCACAGCCCGAATCGGTTCGATTGGAATCGATGTCATCGACATATTGCGATGTTACACGAAGGGCGGGCAGATCGTCAGCGTGCGCGCAGCCAGCCGTTCGACACCGCTGAATGCGCCGATGTCGGGTTGCGGCGATTGGCGAGCGGCGACGGCGGTGCTGTTCAGGGGCGCCGGGAGGGGTAGTTGGCCCAGCGGGCTCCTGCTACTTCGCGCCATTTCTCGGCGGTGTTGAGGTTGAGGCCGAGGAGGTCGGCGATCACGGGTGTCGGCGTTTCGGTGGCGAGTTGGAGCAGGGCGGTGTTGCGCGCGGCCCGGGGGTGGATGCCGTGGAGTCTCAGGCGGCGCATCACGGTGGTGGGGTCGACGTGTCTTCCGGGTCTGCTGCCGGGGAACAGCCATTCCTGGTCGAGGATGACGGTGGCGGCGAGGCCGTGGCGTTGCGGTTCGGGCAACTGCGTGAGGAGTTGGTCCAGGGGTGGCGGCACCGTGATCGGGTCGGCGCCGAGGCGCAGAGTGAGGCGGCCTTCGTTGTCGGTGCCCAGGTCACGGCGGGTGAGCGTGGCGATCCGGCTGGGGGTTTGGGCGTAGAGCAGGATCAGCGCGGCGGCGACGCGGTCGCTGACGGTCCAGGTGTGGTCGGCGAGCGCCTGTCGGGTCAGCGCCCAGCGCTGGTCGTCGGTGCTGAACACGTGGGGGTGGCTGTTGTCGGGCACGGCCAGGTCGTGGCGGGGGGTTCTTCGGTTGGCTGCGGCCCAGCGCAGGAAGGTCCTGACCGTGCTGGTGTGGCCGGGGTGGGTGGCGGCCCACTGGTCCACGTGCGCCTGGGTGCTGTCGGCGAGGCCGACCTGATGGCGTCGGAGCCAGTCGAGGTGGCCGGCGACCATCCGCAGCGCGGTGTGGGCCCCGCCGCTGCGGCTGCCGGTGTGTTTGCCGGCGTGGGAGGCTCGGCGGACCCGTGGGATCAGCCGCCAGCGGGCGTACAGGGTGAGGACTTGCCGGTCGTCGGGGTGCGCGGCCGCGACGAGCGTGGCGAGTCGCTGTTCGAGCCGGAGGAGGTGGTTGTCGCGTTCGGGCAGGATCGTCACCCCGACGAGCAGGCCGCGGAGGTGTTCGACGCCGGAGGCGTACCGGGCCTGGCCGGCGGCCCGGTCGAGGGTGGTGTGGCTGACCGGTGAGGCGCCTGTTCCCATCTCCTGGAGGACGGCCACCGCGGGGCTTCGATACAGCCAGCCGATGGCGAGAGCGGTCCGGAGCGGGTCCCAGATCGCGTTGATGGTGCCGTCCTCGCCGGTGAGCAGGTCATCGACGCGCTGGGTGAGGAGGCAGGACAGGCAGATGATGCCGAGATCGGGGAGGGTCCGGCACACGGTGTGGTGGTGGCAGCGGCCGCATCGGTCGGTGTGGCCGCGGTAGCAGTACCGGCACACGACGGTGCCGCCCAGGCGCGAGCTGATGGGCGCGGCCCGACCGCACAGGTCACAGGTGTCGACGGGCGAGGTGTAGCAGGTGGGGCATAACGGTGCCCGGTCGTCGGTGCGGGCGTTGACCGGCCGGGTGCGTCCGCACCCGGAGCACGGCTCCCACGTGCCCGGGTCGCGGCGCACACAGGTGGAGCAGAGTGCCGTGGCGTCGGGGGCCCGGCGAGCCACTTGTTTGACCCGGCCGCACTGGCCGCACGCTTCGGCGGCGCCGCGGTCAACGCAACGACTGCAGCGGGCCGTCCTGTCGAGGCTGCGGTGGACGACGGGGCGGGAGCCGTCCGCACCCCGCATTTCTCGGCGTGGGTCCGGGTGTAGCAGGGCACGCAGATGCGCTGACCCTCCCTCAGGGGTGTGGAACAGTTCCCGCTCGGCGCCGCAGACAGAGCAGCGGGCGCGACCAACCGGCTACCCCGGCGGCGGTCAAGGCGTGGATCAGGTGCCCGACGGCCTTGGGTGAACCGGAATCGCCCGAGGTCAACGCCTCGGGGTGGACGGTCAGGTACTCGGCCAACCGGGCCCGTTTGATCGGGGCCGCCGCGACCTGGCCGACCGCGGCCAGGATGAGACTGGCTTGGGTGTTCGGCGCGGCGATCCTCACCGCGCCGACGATCGTTGCCGTGCGGGCCGCTTGCCGCTGGTCCCCGGTCCCTTCCCAGCCCCCTCCGGTTTCACGTGCGGCCCGGCACGGCCGGCACCGGTGGCCGGCGGATGTCCGGATGGTCACCTGCAGGTGGCCGCAGCCCGGGCAGGTCGCGATGTGGGCGTCGGCGCGGACGCAGCGTGCGCACAGCGGCCGGCCGTCATCGAGGTGGCCGTGAACCTTCCGGTGCTGGCCGCAGCCCGCGCACACCTCGGCGGCGGATTGGGTGTGACACGGCTGACACGAGCCGGTGCCGTCGGGCTGGCGTTTCGCCACCCGGCGCAGCTGGCTGCACCTGCCGCACGGCTCATGATGGTTCCGCACCGAGCACGGCTGGCAGATCTTCTCGCCCGCGTCGTTGCTCCACTTGAGCGTGGCGTTGTCTCGTGAGCACTGCGCACAGCGGGGCGGACCAGCCCCTGGCCGCCGGCCAGGATGACCCGGCCGATGATGTCGCTCACCATGCCCGTGACTCCGGATCGGCCGCTGGTCAGGTCCTCGGGATGGCTGCGCAGCTGGAACGCGACCCGCCAGACCAGTACCCGGTTGTGGGCGACCGCGGCCACGATGTCCTCCACCAGCGCCGGGTCCACCGACGGGTCGACCTGGCCGATGGTGGCGACGATGAACCGGAACCTGGATCGGACACGTTCCTGAGCGGTTGCACCCTCCCACTCCTGGCCGGCCCGGGTCACTGCGTGGACGTCCCCCCAGGCTGTGGGCCGGGCGGCGGGACGATGTCGGCACGCCGGGGCCGTTTCGGTGACGGCGGAGGCGGCGCGTCGGCGCCGCCGGTGTTGTCGGCGACCTTGCGGACCCGGCCGGCGCCGGTGGCGACGTAGCCCTCGATCAGGTCCTCACTCGTGCAGCCCAGCGCGTCACACAGTGCAACCAGGATGGGCAGGCTCAACCGTTCCGGGGTTTGCGTGACCAGGCGGTGGACCTGGGCCGGGGACAGTTCGATGCCCCGCTCGGCCAGCAGGCGCGCGAGTTCGGTGGTGGCGAACAGGCCGCGGTTAGCCATCACCTGCCGCAGGTGCCAGTAGTACTTGATGGTCCTCACGAGTCCCTCGTCTCCGTGCTGAACGCCTTGTCGAGCGCGGCCCGCAACGCCGTGTTCTTGTAGTCGGTCGACACCCCCGTGTACAGGGCGGTCGTGGACCCCCACGCGTGGCCCACCTGCTGCTGCACGAAGAAGCGGTCCCACCCATCCTCGATCAGATGCGTCACATAGGCGTGACGTTTATGCGGAATTCCGCATAAACGGCATACTGCGTATCCGCTTAGCTCAGGTCGGTTTGGGTCGTGTCCCGGCCGACGTTCCCGCGTTCGATCCTGGAGTTCCAGGCGCGGTTTCCCGATGAGGGCGCCTGCTGGGACTACTTGTTCGAGTGTCGCTGGCCGGATGGGTTCTCCTGCCCGAAGTGACGGCGGCGTGGCCTACTGGGCGTTGCGGTCTCGCCGGCTGCTGGAGTGCATGCCTTGAAACCACTTTCGAAGACCGCTGTTGCCTCGAATGAGTCCAACGACTATGACAACAGCAGCCAAGAAAGGCCCGTGCGGCAGAATTCCGCCACCAGCAAAGGACATCGACCACCAACTCAGCGCGTAGGCGAGAACGACGAAATCGGTCAAAGGATGGGCGCCTACGGTCCGACGCGCCCTAACCATCGAAAACCTCCGCTCCAAGTCGAAATCCCGACAAGAGTACCCGTCAAGCTGGGCATTAGCAGACCACGTCAAGGTCACCCCCGCAACCGGGACATCGTCCTCGCGGCAACCGACACTCACGGAACTCTTCGTGCTCCTGACGTTGACGAAGGGCGCTCTGGGCGGACCCTCTTTGCGCATGGCCAAGCGGCCCGTAAGATCAACGCCGGCCACGCAAAGTCGACGCGGATGAATCGCAGACCTAACCGGGCACGACGACGGCGCGTCAACGGCTCGACGACACATCGCGCTTATGACTTGGGCGGCGCGTTTCCCTACGCAAACGCCTCTTCATCGACCCACGAGTTCATTAGGTCATTCATCTCTGCGGAGGAAACCGTATCAACGACGCCCCTAGCCTTCTCGGCGGCGCAGACGGCCCACAGCTCCACGACCAGTCCGCGCGCCTCGATAGCGAAAGAGGGTGAATAGGCCCACAGTTCCTCATCACCGTACGCATTGAAAAGCTTCTCGCGGAGATAGTCTGAATCGATATCTTGGTTGCAGCTCCAGATGTGCTTGGAGATGGGTTTGCTGGCTTGGGCCCGCTTGAGCGCCGCAGTCATCAGCGCTTCTGCGATTGATTTCGACCTAGCCTCAGAACCAGTAGCCGCACTCGCATAGATGATTGTTTCGCCTCTGATTGCGATATAGGTTACCTCCTGCCTTCCACGCCAAGCCATTGCCGATGCGTAGGCCAGGGGCCCGAACTGTGGGGTATCCCAGGTCTTGTTAAGGGTCTGACGCACGTCGGAAACGCGCTCCTTGAAGGGTACGGGAAGGTCGTCCAGTGCCACACTAACATAGGTTCGTTCGGACATAATGGATTCACGGGGTACGTACTCGCACCCATACCTTCCATGCGACCAGACAGCCAGGCCGGACTGGCCGGTAATGGATTCGATTTCCGTTGCGGAAGGACAGCCGTCCCCGAGTCGCCAGGTTGCAGGTAGCTCAGGACCCGTGGCAGATTGGTTCGAGTCGGGCGAAACTGATGGGGAGGCTTCATCGCTCGGCGGCGCTTTCCCGTCGCTGCTCGAAATGGTATTGGGCGGCGGCGCACCGCGACTTGAGGCATCTTGGTTGGCGCACCCAGTGACCAGTAGAGCCAAGGCGAGGCACCCAACAGCAATGACGTGCGGGAAGTTCATAGAGCTCGGCTTCACGAACGCTTCCTTTCATTTGTTTCGGAAATGCAAATTCTCGCGAGGTTGGTGATCTGCTCTAATGGCGTAGGGCTACCTGAGCGGAAGTGTCATCTAGGGGACCTCGATGCCGAATCGATGGCTGTTCCGTGGAGCAACCCAAGCGCAGGCGGCGGTGGCTAGTGCTATGACAACGGCGCATAGACCGCGGATCGCCCGGCTTCGCTGCAATTGGCTATCCACGTGAAGTATCGCAGCTGTCAAGCCGGTGGATTGGATTGGCGCGCCCAGCAAACCTCGCCGGAGGCACATCAAGTCGCGCGTGAGCTGCTGAACTGCGCCTCGATCCGCCCTACAGCGGCGGAACGAGGCTTAAGTCGGCCGGATGCCGTTCCTATTCACTCGGCATCGACAGGTGGCGTCAACCGGCCAATTGTGCGGAAGGACGCGCGCGCTCATCGGCCGTCCAGCTCGTAGTATGTGCGGCACGAGACAGCGGCGCGATACTCTGCCGAAGGCTATCGTCCGCGCCGCGACTCCTATAGAGGATGCGTCACTTCGCTTTCCTCGGTGAGCCGACCCGGACGTAGGCTCTCTTGTCTCTAGCCAAGCAGTGTCGACGGACGTTCACCATCACCTTGACATCCTTTTTCCTGCGCGTAGGGGGATTCTCCGCGCACCGTGTTCCCGATCCAAGACCGCAGCTCATTTCGCGATTCGCCTGACACCATCCTTGTTGACCGTGAAACCACGACCCGTGGTCAGGTCGTAGCAGCTGATGCCCGTGGTCTGCGAGGTGCAACCGAAATGGCCGATCTTGATCGCGGAGCCGTACGGGAGGGATGCCTTGGGCCCGGAGAGGACTTCTCCCGCCGTGACCCAGGGAAATCCGGCAGCAGCGTTCCACTGGGCCGTGGGGCTACCTCGTAGCGGGTACGCCAATATCTCACCAGAGCAAGCCCAGTACGTTCGCCCTCCAGCCAATCCGATACCGTTCAGCGATACCGAGCTGCTAGACGCGCCCGCACCGCAGGCCTCCTCGTCCGTAGGCAGTTGGGCCAAGCCTGAAGGCGTCATCGCGGAAGAAAGCATGCACACCGCCCTGTCAGAATTCAGCCCGCAAAGGATCGCTCCGCTGGGCGAAGCGAAGTCAGCCATCTCGTATCCGGTGGCGTCGAAGACCGCGAAGCTGTCCAGCCGGCTGGAGGTCTTGAGCGACCCGGACAACTCCAGCTGGATATCGAACGCTTCCCCCTGTAAAGCGAGGTTTTGGATCGCATCCGACAGGGGCGCCACCGCCGCGATCACGGCGTCACGGGCAGCCTTGATCTTTGTGATCGCGACCGCCACCTTGCCGGCCTTCTGAAACGTCGAGTACTCGCGGTTAATCAGCTCCCGCTGCTGCTGCAGAGTCCGGTTGTCCAGGGAGTTTCCGTACTTGCTAATCACCGCAGCCTTGGCCCGCAGTGGATCTCGAAGGTTCGCGAAACCGCCCAGCGCGGTACAGTGAAGAATTTCGCCGAACTTATCCAGATTGATGATCTGTTTATTGGCCACATAGCTCTTCAGGTAGTCCTCGCCACACAGAACCAACAACTTAAGCCCATCCGACGTGTCGGCGACTTCGGCTCTGAAACTCAACAAGGCCATCGTGGCTCCGATGCCGTTTGCGATGGTCGCGCGTTCTGTGACTCCCGCAGTAACCTCCATCGTCGTGTCCTGTTCCGGCCGCGTGACCGTCAAGAACATGGTCCCACCCGGGGGCAACAGCACAGTCCGCTCCGCGTCAAAAGCGAACACGTCACCAATGGCTTTGCCGGGAATTCGTAGAACTGGTCCGGTACCTCGATGTCGACGCCTGGCGGACATCGACCTGGAGCCAGAAGTCCCGCAACGAACCGATTCTGACCTTGGCTGTGTCGCCTGCGCCCTCCACGCACACCTGCACCGAGTCGTTAGTGCCTGCCCAAACTCTTGCCCAGGAGGGAGTCGCCGTGGTGCACTCGGGCTGAGTGCGACGGGCCGAGAAGATGGTCCATACACGCTCCCTGACCCAGTTCGACTGGAGCGCACCCGCGATGACAAAGCCGAGCAGTACCGGGCTGAACTGGGCCGTCTGGACTGTGGCCGTAGTGCCGTCCCATTCTGTGTCGAGGAATTCCCAGCTACCGTCCGCCCCTCCATGTACCGCGATCGGAACTGCCGACACATCCGGAGAATGCGGTGTCCACGACAAGGTGAGAGGCTCCTGGATCGTGGTCCCCGGCGACAGCTTCACCTCCACCCCGCCGACGATCTGATGCAGCGGAACCACGGCGGAGGGTACGGGTGCCGTGACGGGCTCCACCGACAGCCCCGTGCCGACGACTGAGCCGGGCGACCCGGTCACGCGGACATCGTTGACAATCACGTCCACGGACCCATCCGCGTTCACCACGCTCAAGGGTCCCGATGACGTGGAACCTGTCGAGGGCGTACACGAGACGACCAGCGCAGGCAGTAGAAGGCCAACCAGCATCGCCCGCAAACCCGCAACAGCCATAGTTCCCCCCTGCGCCCGTACCTGAATCCGCGTAACCACGGTTGGGGTCACTGTTGCAGTGATCGCGCTCACCGATTTTCCTCAGTCTTGCTTATCGGTTTTCCTCACCGTGGCTGGTGGTCACTGTAGTGGTCGGCGGTTGCCGGT
Source organism: Propionibacteriaceae bacterium (assembly GCA_016717345.1). GTDB lineage: Bacteria > Actinomycetota > Actinomycetes > Propionibacteriales > Propionibacteriaceae > Propionicimonas. The sequence continues at coordinate 488,662 of JADKFR010000002.1, read as the reverse complement.
GGTGGTTTGGCGGAGGGTGTCGTTGCAGGCGTGGTGGGTGCGGAGGCGGTAGCTGTCGCCGTCGAGGTTGATTACGACGGAACGGTGGAGGGGCCGGTCGAGCATGGCGGCGGCGACGGTGGTGTCGCCGAGGACTTCTCCCCAGGATCCGACCCCGCGGTTTGTGGTGATCACGATGCTGGTTTTGAGGTAGCGCTGCGAGACGACCTGGAAGGGGGCGGAGGCGGCTTCGGCGGGCAGCGGGAGGTAGCCCAGTTCGTCCAGCTATGCCGACGTCGGCATAGATCGACTCCTGCGTATCCGCTTAGCTCAGGTAGGTTTGGGTCGTGTCCCGGCCGACGTTCCCGCATTCGATCCTGGAGTTCCAGGCGCGGTTTCCCGATGAGGGCGCCTGCTGGGACTACTTGTTCGAGTGTCGCTGGCCGGATGGGTTCGCCTGCCCGAAGTGTGGCGGCGTGGCCTACTGGGCGTTGCGGTCTCGCCGGCTGCTGGAGTGCACCAGCTGTGGCCATCAGGGTTCGATCACGGCCGGCACGGTGATGCACCGGACCCGGACACCGCTGCTGATGTGGTTCTGGGCGGCTTACCTGGTTTCGACCGCGACGCCAGGGATCTCGGCCCGGCAGCTGGGTCGCCAGCTGGGCCTGACCCGCTACGACACCGCCTGGACGATCCTGCACAAACTACGCCGGGCGATGGTCGCTGCTGAGCGGACCAAGCTGGCTGGGGCGGTCGAGGTCGACGAGTTCGAGATCGGCGGAGTCGAGCACGGACGCAAGTCGGGCCGGTCCAGCATGGCCAAAGCCGTTCATTGCGTGATCGCGTGCGAGGTCAGGGGCACCGGGTCGGGCCGGATCCGGATAGAGACCATCACCGATGCGTCCGGGGAGACCCTGTGCGGGTTCGTCGCCCGCAACGTCGAGCCCGGCAGCACGGTCCACACCGATGGTTGGCAGGGCTACGCGCCACTGCGCAACCAGGGCTACCAGTGGCGGCCCAAGAGCCAGCGTGCGGCCAAGCGCCGCGGCGACACCGAACCGGTCATGCCCCGAGCCCACCGGGCAGTGTCGAACCTGAAAGCCTGGATCCACGGCACCCACCGCGGCTTCAGCGCCGAACATGCCCAGACCTACCTCGACGAGTACGTGTTCCGCTACAACCGGCGACGCACCCCCATGGCCGCATTCCAGACCCTCCTCGGCCTGTCCACCAGCCACACCCCGACCACCCGAGCCCAAATCATCGGCGGCGGCCCCGGAGCCGACCCACCCCACCAGCTGAGGCAGGACCTGAGCTAAGCGGATACGCAGTAACGGCATTACGTGGACGGACGGGTTATGCGCCCTGTCAGGTTGTGTGGGCTTGTCACGGCGGTGCTGGTGGTGATCGTGTCCGCATAATCCTGGGGCCGACTCAACGCCCGAGCGTGTCGAGCCAGCCGATCAGGGAGGGGTCGGAGGTCCAGTCCGGCAGGGCGGCGGGGGTGAGGGGTTCGTAGGCGTTCTCGATCGCTTTGCGTTTGGTGTCGGCGTCGGCGTCGGGCGTAGATCTCGGTGGTGGCCACGTCGGCGTGGCCGAGGAGGTCGCGGATGTAGATCAGGTTGACGCCGGCTTGGATCAGGTGCATCGCTCTGGTGCGTCGCAGCGTGTGCGGGGTGACGTTCACCCCGGGTGCCCAGGCTGGGTCGCGGGCTCGGATGGCCCGGGTGTGGCGGGTGAGGAGCTTGGCGATCCCGGAGCGTGTCAGCCGGGTGTGGTTCGGTCCGTGGAACAGGGGTCTGTGTCGGCGCCGAGGCCGGGGTGTGGGTCGAGGTGGTCCAGGTAGTCGGTGAGGAGGCGGCCGGTCGGGCCCATGACGGGCACGTACCGGATCTTGGATCCCTTGCCGTGGATCGTCACCGTCATTGGGGTGGCGCGGCGGATGTCGGCGACGTTGAGGTCGCAGAGTTCTTGGACGCGGGCGGCGGTGTCGTAGGCCAAGGCGAGCAGGACGGTGTCCCGCAGGGCGCGTGTGTTGGCGGTGCCGGGTACGGCGAGCAGTGTCTTGACCTCGTCCGCGGTGAGGTGGCCCAGTTCCGGGGTCGGGGTGTTCTTGTGCCGGATCGCGAGGATCTGGGTGAATTGGTCGAGCCTGTCGGGCTGCTCGACGGCGGTGTAGCGGCAGAACGATTTGATCACCGCGAGGCGTTGGTTGCGGGTGGCCGGCGTGCAGTTCCGTTCGGCTTCCAACCAGTCCAGGAACCGCAGGACCCGGGCCCGGTCGAGGTCAGCCAGCCGCAGTTTCTCCGGGGGGATGTGCTCGGTGTCCCTGAACCAGGTCAGCAGCAGCTTCATCGCGTCCCGGTAGGAGGCGACGGTCCGGGGTGAGGCCGCGCGTTCCCCGGCGAGGTGGTCGGTGAAGAACTTCGCCAGCCAGCGCCCAGCAAGATCCGGTGGCGGGCTGGGCTGGCCCCTCACGGCTGATCCTCGGGTTTGGCGGGGATGACGTAGCCGAAACGGAGTTGTGCCTTGGTCACCATCTCGGGGTAGGCGTCGGCGGTCAACCTCAGGTAGTACTGGGTGCCGCGCAGGTCGGCGTGTCCCATGTAGCAGGCCAGGTAGGGCAGCACCGCGGCCAGGTCCGCGCCGTCGGCGGCCCACCGTCGCAGGTTCGCAACGGCGAACCCGTGACGCAGCGAGTGCGGGTGGGGACCGCCGACGAAGTGCGGGATGCCCGCGTCGGCCAGATAGCCACGAAACCGCAGGTACACCGTCGACTGGTCGATCGGACTGCGCGGCGCCTTGGTGTAGAACACATGATCGCTGGGCTCGGGGGCCGGGTGCGCAGCCACCAGGTAGGCGTCCAAGGTCGCGGCGAGTCGGCTGGTGATCGGGACGGTCCTGCCCTCACCGTTCTTGGAGTCGCGGATCTTCACGGTCCCGGCCCGGGCGTCCACGTCCGTCAGCGTCAGGTGGAGCGCCTCAGAGACCCTCATTCCGGTGCCGTACAACACCCGGAACAGGACCGGATCGACCAGTGCCTTGTTCGAGTAGGACGACATCGGCTGGGAGTCGATCGCGGCGAACAGGCGGCGCACCTCATCGTCGGTGAACACGTACGGCGGCTGGTGGGCAACCCTGACCTGAGTGGTCGCGGCCGGGATGTAGGCAGTCCATCCGACGGCCTGGGCATGCTCAGCCAGCTGCCGCAGCACCCGCTGGTTGCGCCTGATGGTGCTCGACCGCAGGTGACCGCCGTACAAGAACCCTTCAACCGCTTCCTTGGTGATCGACCCGTTCGGGTAGCCCTCCCGCCGGCCAGTGGTCGACGAACTGGCTCAGCACCCGTTCCTGACGCTTGAACCGGTACCCGCCGGCGTGGCGCAACGCGACTAGATCGGCGACCAAGCCCTGCAGCGTGAAATCAGGCATCACGTCCACCCGCCCCGGCCTGGTCGATGACGTCTTCGACGTCCAGCGCGCAGCAGCGCAGCCGTTCGGTGTCGAACCGCAGGTAGTAGGCCTGGGTGGTGTCGCTGGAGGCGTGCCCCAGCACGGCCGACACCACCGGGATCGGTGTGCCGTTACCGATCATCGCCACCGCCAGCGCGCCGCGCAAAGAATGCATCCCGCACACCTGGCCCGGCGGGAACACGATCCCGGCCCGGGCAGCGTGCCCCGACAGAGCGGGACGCGACCGAGGAGGCGTTCCCGAACGTGCCGAAGGGATGACGGTGCTTGACGAACACCTTCGGGCAGTCTGTTGCGGGGCGCCCGCCGCGGACGTAGTCGATGATCGCCCAACCGACGTCGTCCAACAACGGCAGGCTCAACGGCCGGCCCGTCTTGTGCTGCACGATCGTGATCTTCCTGGCCCGCCAGTCCAAGTCGCCCAGCTCGAGGTGGCGCAGGTCCGAGATCCGCAGACCCAGCCGGGCGGTCGCCAGGATCATCGCGTAGTCACGTTTGCCGGTGGCCGACTCGCGGTCGATCACGGCCAGCACCCTGCGGATCTCATCGGCGGTCCACAAGTGCGGTTCAGACTCGTGACGGACGTGCCGGTGCGGTGAGAGCCGGTCCGCCAGACTCCTGGGGTCCGACCCGCGGCGGCCAAGAACGTCAAGAAGTCCGCCAGACACGACCGCAACGCCGCAACCGACTTGCGCCGTAGGTGGCGGTGACGCAGGAAGAAGCCCGACACCTCCCGCACCCCGAGCGCGGCGAGATCACCTGCGCCGACCTCCTCCAGGTAGCCCAAGAACCGGCTGGCCGCCTTGTCCTTCGACGATCAGGGTCGCCTGCGCGTTGCCGCTGCCGGCACCAGATGAGGTAGTCGTCCCTGACCGGGCCGAACCTGACAGGACACAAGTCCTTGGCCGGGATCACCGACCGGTCCACGTCAACCGCACGGCCAGCCAGCGCGTCCACCTTCAACACCACAGGACGGCGGACGGCCTGGACATCCCTGTCCCTGACCGGCTGCCACAACGACCCCAACCTGACCCCAGTCTGGTTCGCGATGAAGTCGAGGCACACCTGCTCGCTGGCCGAGTCCAGGCCGCGACCGGCCAAGAAGACCGCGAACCGGTCCAGCACAACCTGGTACCGCCGGAGGGTGCCCTCGGACCGCCCCGCCTCACGCAGCGCCGCGACGACACGACCGACACAATCCCTAACAACTGCCTCATCCATGAGAACCACCCCTGCCTCCGGTAAAGGAATGAACAGACGCGATTCTTTGCCGATCCCAGCCGCACGCGGGGGCGCCCCCAGGCACCCGCCGACGACTCTGATCGGCCGGCTCGACTCACTCGGACGCAATCGGACCTGGGATTATGCGGACAACCACACCGCCGACACCGTCCTGACCAGCCCACACACCCCGACAGGGCGCATAACCCGTCCGTCCGCGTAATGCCGCAAACAATGGGGATGCAACTCCCGCGGCAATCCGAGGTCGTCGGCGTACTCACGGAACCGGGCATTCACGTAGCCGACCGCCAGCCGGCCGCCGCGCTCAGTCGGCCACAACATCACCCGCTGCCCCGGCTCGTAGACCGGCACCTGGTCGACGTACTCGGCGAGCACCTCGGTGATCGACGGAACACACGACACACCGACCGGCGCCTCGGCGGGGACCCCTTCGCGGCCTTCCCCCACCGCACCGAGCAGACCGAGTACCCGCCGAACTCGGGAGCTTTCGCGTTGCGGTGGAAATCGGTCACCTCCAACATCGCCACCTCACGACGCCGCAACCCGAAGCCGTAACACACCTTGAACAACGTGGCGTCCCGGAACGCCGCCACCCAGCCCTTGCGGCCCAGGGCCCTGGCCCGGTCCACCCGGTCGTCGCAGTAGTCGAAGAACCGCTGCAACTCCTCACGAGTGAACGGCCGCACCCTCGGGTCCGCTTCGAACTCGCTGACGTGCCGGGCGGTGTTCCATTCATGACAGATCTGAACCGGGTGCGTACCGAACCGGCACTGGCATTCCTGGCCCCATGCGTAGCGGGGATCCACCAGGTAGTCGCAGAACAACGCGACCGCGTTCTGATAGCCCCGCAGCGTCGAGTGCGCCCTGGCACCGCCCGCACGCAGCGAGGAGGTCCACTCCTCCACATCCATCGGCTGCCACCGCCACGGGTACTCCCCGGTGAACTTCATGAACCGCGTCACCAAGCCCAGCCGGCCCTCGATCGTGGCCTGGTTCAACAGCCGGGCCCCCTGCTGCACCCGCCACCCCCGCAGCATCGCCTGCCACACTGCCTCCTGCGGATCCAGATGCGCCACGCCGGAGGACAACACGCTCACCACATTTCCCGGGACAACGCCGCGGCACCTGCTCACTCATTCGACACCCCACAGCACCTCTCATCAGATGAGAGAGGCTCGCACCAGATGAGAGCACCGCAAATCGACGTACCCAACGGCAGTTCCAGAAACCCCAGCCCGGGCGACCCGGACGCTCAAGCAAGGCCGTCTCCCCAAGCCAGAGCCCTTCACCAGATGAGCGAATCTCTCATCTGATCGAACTATGGTTGCTAAGCGACGCTGAGGTGAACGTGGTCATGGTGGCCGACGGTCGGCTGGGGGATCCGTGCCGAGGGGTGTACGGCTGCCACCCTTGGCTGGATCGGTACGCCCGCCAGACCTTCATGTCGAAGATGATGTACTTCACCTTGAGGGTGGCGGCGTTCTTCTGGAGCCACCGGGCGACCTGCCAGCCGCGGGCCCGTCCGGCCGCGGTGTTCCACGCCGGGATCATGAAATCGATAGCGCGCCCGGGGGGGTGGTCGGGACGTTGTTGCGTTACCCGACGCCGCCCATGGATTTGATCCAGGGAAGGCCTGTTTGACGCAGCGCAGGGCGCGCAGCGCGTTGGGTTTCAGGCCTCGTTCCGCGGCACTACCCGAGGACGGGCACGGCCCGTTGGGTCCGTCCGGGACCGGGCCGGCGTCGTCACCGTCCGCGCCTTGCTCGCAGCTGACCTCGCTGGTGTCGGTGGTGCCGTTGCCGCCGCTGTTATAGCTGTGGGCGTAGTACAGGACGTCGTTGACGTACCAGATGGCGTGGTTGTAGGCGAAGAGGGCCTCTCGAACGCCGCTGGCGCGGGTGGCTCCGGTGGCGGCGAGGTAGCGCGCGGCGCTCATGGATCGCTGTCGGCGTCGTTGGTGATGGTGGCGCGTCCGTCGCCGTCGGCGTCCGCGCCGTAGACTGCCAAGGTGGCGGGCACGAACTGCATCAGCCCCTGCGCGCCGGCGCATGAGGTCGCCTTGTGGCGGCCGTGGGCGGTTTCTTCCATCCCGACGCCGGCGAGCAACGCCCACGGCACCCGGTACTGGGCAGCCGCCCGCACATATAGGGCCTTGATCCCGGCGGGGATCGACACCGACGGGTTGCGGAGACTGGCCCGGCGGGGGGACCCCACCGCCGGCAAGCCCGCCGTCCCCGATCCGGTGGGGAGTGCGGCGGCCTCGGTTCCGCTGAGGTAGCTGCAGGGGTCTTGGCGGAGTTGTTCAGCCACCGCTGGCGCAGCGATGACCGTGACCAGCACAGCGGCCCCCAGCGGCACGGCGCCCAGGAGCAGCAGGAGGCTGGCGAGGGCCCAGGCGAGTGGTTTCACGACTGACGAACAGGACTCGGAGACAGAGCATCGTTGGTGAAAGTGAGCTGCTCCTCAAGGAGCGGGTGAAGAACCGTTTGGACTTTGTAGTGCCGGTCACCCACGCACCACAGCGCGCGTCCCTTGCCGTGCATGGCCCAGCCGGTGACCAGCTGCTGGGCGATGGGGCCGATGCCGATCAGGCGTTCGAGTTCTTCGCCGACGGCTTGGTCTTGGCCGTGGAGGATCTTGATATCGGCCAGGTGCAGCAGGTCTTTCGCGATCGCGGTGGCTTGGGAGTCGGCGTCGCCGGCAGAGAGCAGGTCGGAGGGTTTGTGGGCGACGGCGAACTGAACCTCGCCGTCGCGGCGGGACAGGCGGAGGTCGGCGTCGAACGACTTCACAGCTTCGGGGCCGAGGCGGAGTTGTTTCCACGATTCGTCACGGACGACAATCCGCATGTCCCCCACCTTGATGGTCGTGTGGTCGTCGAACAGCCCGGCCAGGACGCCGCACGAGTTGGCCCAGGGCGTCGCGCAGCAGCCTGGTCTCGTCGAGGAACGCCGGTTCGAGCGGTACCGGCATTCAGCGACCAGGTCGCGGGTGGGCTCGTCCAGCAGCCGCCACAGCTGCGGGATGGTGGTTTCGGTGAGGTGGGTGGTGCCCTGCCTGTAGCCGGTGAGGTGGTGCAGGCAGGCGTTGACGACGACTTCGTCGGTGGGTCCGAAGGGGACGCGGTGGTCGCCGATGCGCTGGGAGCCGACGAGGCCGCGGACGAGGGTGAGCCAGCGTCCGAACACGATCGCCGCCCGGCGTTGGGCTTCGGCGGCGGTGAGGTCGGCCCAGCTTGGGCGAGGGGTCCGAAGGCGAGGGGTTGATGCGGGCGGGTAGGCCGTGGCCGATCACGAACGGTTGGACGCCGAGGGCGTGGCAGAGCTTCTCGTATTCGTCTTTGGGGTCGCCGAGGATGAGGGTGCGGTAGCCGAAGTCCATCATCCGCAGGCAGAACGCTTTGACGGTGCCGGACTTGCCGCGTCCGGGTTTGCCGAACGCGAAGATGTTCGGGTTCGTGACCGGGATCGTGTCGTCGAGCACCCAGCCGTTGGGGTCGGCGTAAAACGATCCGCCGGACAGGTGGTCGATCCCCATCTGGGCGCCGGTGGGTGGCAGGCCGCGAGGTCGAGCCGCAACGGGCGTAGCCGGCCCGTCTGATGGCGGCGTCCAGTTGGCGGCCGTACTCGGTGATCCGCGCGGTCTTGCCGACGGTGACGCTGGCGATCGCGTAGGGGCGGGCGAGGGCGTTGCCGCGGGCGAGTTGCCGTCGAGGTGGTGCGCCTGGTGGCGTGCCCGTCGCGTGCGCGGGCGCGGACGCCGGCTTGGGCGCGGAGGGCGGCGCCCATGTCGGCGGCCCATTCGGCGTTGGCGCTCTGCCGGTCGGCGGCGGCTGCTCGCCAGGAGCGGGGAACGCCACACAGCGAGCGGCGTTCGCCAGGGTCGTCGGGGACGAGGACGGGGGCGAGCGCGCCCAGGACGGTGCCCTTGTCGGGCAGTTTCATGGTCGCCGAGATCGACTTCCAGGCGTCGTGGCTGTAGTGGCGGGCGTCCAGGTCGGCGCCGGAGGGGCCGGCCTTCGCCCAGGGCACCTCGGCGTTCACGGCGGGTTGGGGTGCTGTTCGGGCAGGGCGTCGATGACGCCGGCGCGGTCGCCCGGGGCGAAACCGGTCCGCACCGCCAGGCGAGTTGCGGTGAGGTGAGCCAGGTGACGTCGGTGACGGCGAGGGCGCCGCGGAGGTGGGCCTCGACCTCGCCCATCAGCGCGTACAGGACCCGGGCGCGGCCGTCGAGGCCGCCGCCGGCCTGGCGGGCTTCGCGGCCGAGGCGGGTTTCGGGGACGACCAGGGTGAGGAACGCTTCGGTGCGGACCGAGGCGCGGGTGAGGGCGGCGGCCAACTGGTCGTTCACGGTCCGTGCGAGGGCCGGGCCGGCTGGTCGGCGGTGGGTGGTGATCCACAGGCCGCGTTCGGCGCCGTCGTCGGGGACGGTGCGGACCATCAGGGGACTCGTCGATCAGGTTCGGTGCGGGCGCAGACGTCCAGCAGGTCGGACCGGGCCGAGGCGTGCCGGGCGCGCACGGCGGTGCTCGGCCAGGCCGATGCCGGATGGGTCAGGCGGCGTTGGCGCGGAACCTCGTCCAGCCAGCCACCCGGCCTACCAGGAGCGCGAGGACGGCGGCGAGCCAGCCGGTTGCCGAGCGTCCCCGGACCGGGACGATCACCAGGAGGGCCACCGTCGCCCAGGCGGCAGCGAGGGTGCCGGCCAACGGCCAGCGTTGCGCCTGAATCGCCCAGAACATGGGCAGCACCGTGACCGCCAACGTGGCGAGTTGACCGCCGGTCAGCCCAAAGAACCAGCCCACCCGGTCCCGGCGTAGTCAACTGTTGCCTGCCTGTGCGGCAAATCGTGACGTGATTGCCTGCCTCCTCAGCCCCCTGCGGAGACCCTGGAGTTGGCGGATGGATTAGAGGGCTGCGGCTGCTGCGGCCTGGCTGCCGCCCGCCCCAGACCCGGCCGCAGCACCCGCCGGAGCGCCCCCGGCAGGTACCGCCACGGCACCGTCCGAACCTGCGCCGGCCGACTCGCCGCCGCTGGAGGCCGCCGTTTGGGCCCAGCCGCCCGGCGGAGGAGGCATGGTCATGTCCGACGGTGGCGGGTCAGCCGGTGGTGCGCCGCCTCCGCTGCTGTCCGGGTCGCCGCCGGTGTCGCCCGTGCTGTGTTGCCCCGAGGAGGCCCGGCGGGCGGCGTGGCTGAAGTCGGGCGGGTACGTGTTGTGGCCCACCCCCATCTGGTTGGTGACGTCCGCTCCCACAGCGGCCGCTGCTGAGCCGACCCCGGTGACCCAGCCCAGCCCGGTGGCCGCGGACTGGCCGACCGGGCCTGCCGCGCGCATCGCCTGCTGGGTGGCGGCGGTGAACCGGCTCGACGTGGCGTCGGCGGCGCCGTCCTCGCCGGCGCTGCGGCCACTGTCGTCGGCTGCGGTCGCTTGGGCAGCGGAACCCCCACCGGCGCCTTGTCCGGCGAGCAGGCCCTGGAGACCGCCCGAGGTTGCCAGGGTGGCGCGCATCGCCGCGCCGGAGGTGGTGCCGGGGTCGACGAACGCGAGCAGCTTGAACAACGCCAGCGGGGACACCACCGCCACGCAGATCAGGATCACGCCAGGCACAGCGGTGCCGATCGCGGCCTCCAGTTTGTTTCCGGTCAGGCCGTTGGCGACGCCGGTGGTGAACTGCACCCCCACCCCGAGGACCATCACCATCACGACAGGGGAGAGGGCGGCCGCGTGGAACCAGCGGAACGCCTTCCAGAACCAGGACCGGCCCCCTTCCCACACCAGGCCGGCGGCGGCGATCGGGGTGGTGGCGGCCAGTACCAGCAACGAGGCGGCCCGCGCCAAGAGCACCAGGATGTGCCCGATCGCGGCGACCACCAGCAGCAGCCCCATCAGGCCCAAGACGGTGGCGATGGTGCCGTCGGTGATGTCCGCCGGGGTGAACGGCGTCCACGGCTGCCACGCCGACCACGAGGTGACGTTCAACAGCGACCCCATCAGGGCGCGGGTCAACCCGGAGCAGGCGGCCACGATGGTGATCCCGTAGGCAATCCACCCGGCCCAAATCGCGACGAACTGGCCGAACCCGATCGCCACCCGCGCCAGGCTCTTGCCGTCGCGGCGAATGGCGGCCACGCCGAGCTGGACCATGGCCATTACCAGCAGGAGGGTGCCCGCGATCCAGAACGTCACCCGGTACAGGTGCGCGCCGGGCCCGTCCTCCCGCAAATCGGGCGTGAGCAGGAAGTCACTGACCGACAGGGCGAGCCGCAGCAGCCACAGGCCCGCGTTCCACAACCCCAGCATCGCTGCCGTCCACCCGTCGGCGACGATCTTCGCCGCCAGCGAGCCCAGGTAGGTGAACGGGTTCAACAGGTCCCCCACCGGGCTACTCCCCCACCCAGGTGCGCCAGCCCACGTCCAAGGCCTTCTGTGATCCCGGCCACGTGGGCAGGGGCTTCGCCGGCGGGGTGCCGGGCGCGATCAGCCACCGTCCGTCCTGCCACTGCATGCGTTCGCAGTGTCCCTACCCGATCCGGGCGTCGGCCACGATCGAGGCGCGGACGTCGAGCAGGACGCAGGCCAGCACCCAGTCGGGACCGTCCACCCCCTTGACCAGCCCGGCAGCGGGAATGGCCTGAACCAGCGTGGTCTCGTCCTTGCTGCTGGCCTCCTGCCGTGAGGCGGCCAGGAATGCCTGCACCCCCTGCGTCACGTCCCACGCGGACGCCTCACCCGCTCCGGGCATCGTCCACTCCTGATGGACGGCGTGGGCGGTCGGGATGCTCATCGCTTCGATCACCCGCACCTCGATCGCCGCCAACTGCGCGACCGCCCCCTCCGGCGTCCGAGGGAACCCCGCAGCGACCCCGGCTGGTCCGACACCCGTGGCATCCGGAATCGCGATGCCCGGGGCAAGGTGGACGGCGGCGGCGGTCTCCCGCGCATCGGCCGCCTGGACAGGGAGCATCGGCTCCGCGGCGATCGCGTCCCTGGCCTGCTCACCCCGCCCCGGTTGGGCCGGGTCGGTGGCCAGCGGCGCAGGGACGAGGGTGGGGTGCGGGGTGTCCGCTACCACCGCGTAGAACACGGGCCAACGCCAGCCCGGCCAGCAGGCACAGCCCGGTCATGGCGATGCCGGCGAGCAGGGTAATCAGCCGCCGCCGCGGCCACACCGTTGGTTCGGTGCTGGGGAGGGTGGTCATGGCTAGATGCAGCCCTTCCCCATCAGGGCGTCCAGCATGCCCGGCAGCGTCAGGTACGCCAGGACGGCGATGAACACCACCACCAAGGAGATGACCCCCACCTTCGAGGCGTGGGGCATGCCGAAGATCCGGCCAGCGACGATCGCGCCCACCCCGACGATCAGGCCGAGCAGAAAACAGCACTCCCACGGCCCACAGCACGTTGCCGGTGATCTGATCCACGTACTTCGCCGCGTTCCCCGGCGCGACCGGGCACACCTGCAACGGCAGTAGAGCAAGACCGACCTTCATTCGATTCCTTCATCATTCCCAGTAGTTCCTGACCCACGGCAAGCACCGGCCGCGGCAACACCTCCGCGGTGACGCCCTGCAGCGCCAACCGGCGATCCCACGGCACACAAACCGACCGGCCGTCTGCCTCCGCCTGACGCAGCAGCGGGCCGGCGGTGCAGGCCACTTGCCGTGGCCAGCGAGATCGTGGTGGGCCCCCGACGGCCACGGCCACCCGATCCGTCCCCGGCAGGTCCAGGCAGCCCTCCAGCTGGCGGAGTCCCGGCACCGACAACCGTCCGACCAGCACCAACTGGGACGCAGACCCCACCAGTCCCGACACCCAGCCGGAACCGTAGAGGGTCGGCCACACCAGACCCGCGTCCACAACGGTCACCAAAGCGCCCTCGGTCTCGGGCGGGAGCGGCACATCGGCCGGGTCGGGCGCCGGGTCGCCCCGCCGTTGCACCACCAGCCGGCCACCCCTCGTGCCCTGCACCCAGCCCGACGGATGGACTCCCAGCTCGGCATCGCACGCCGCCGCCAACCCCGACCGCGGGAGCGGAGCGCACTCCACCACGCGGGCGGCCCCCTCGACGGCCGACCCGATCGCGACCGCGACCGTGGTCGCCCCCACCGAGCCCGCGCACCCCAGCACCACCAGGACCTCCTCGCCCGCAGCGGACGTCCAGGTGGTCGAGGTGGTTGGAGTCTCGAGGCTGAACCCGCTGCTGCTAGCGGCGCGTCCTCGGAACTGACCGTCTTGGACGGCGTGCCAGGCGCGGCGGAGTTCGGCGACCGACACCGGTCGCTGGTGGACTGCGGCGGTCACCGGACGCGGCCGGCCCGGGTGGTCGCCCGGTAGACAATGCCTGCCCGCAGATCCCGAGCCGGCAGGGTCGCCAGCGTTGCCGCGGCCCGGCGCGAGTCCTGGATCACGCGAACCGTCTGTTCCAGCGTGGCCGCTGCGGCTTCTCCGTCGGCCATCAGGTCGAACAGCCGGGCCACCTCTGCTGGGGTCGTCGCACCCGGGCTTTCGTGTGCAGTCATGTGCACCTCCTCACCCACCCGAAGGCACCCAGGCCCGGCTTGGTGGACAGCGGTCGCCAAGGTCATGACGCGACCAGGGTGTAGGAGGGGGCCGCTTCGGCCAGCGCCCGCAGGCAACGGGAGGCCCTGCGTCGCACTGTCCGGGCTGACACGCCAAGCGCGTCGCCCACCGTCCCGGAGACGCGGTGCGCCAGCAGTCCGGCCATCGTGCAGGACCGACGCTCCGGCTCCAGGTCTGAAGCCTGGACCAGGCCCAACAGCAGCAGGCGGTCGTCCGCGGTGATCACGCCCTCCTCCACCGCCCACTCCAACAGGAGCAGCAATTCCCCTCTGGAATCCAGCGGGGCGACGGCGGCCGGGATGGCGGCCATCGAGCGGGGGCTTGGGTCGACCATGAACCATGCCGGGTCGTGACGCCGAAGCCGGCTCGGCACCTGGCAGTCCGCCAGAACCCCATTCTTCGTCTGGCGCAGGATCCAGGCCGCGACCCGGGAGCGTCGCTGCCACGGGAACGTTCGGACCTCGATCCACAGTCGCGACGCGACCAGGTGATCCACCTCCGCCGACAGGACCCGCAGTTCCCGGGCAAGCCGCGCCGCACCCGGCAGCAGAGCCCACGCCAACAACTTGGCCGCCATCACATCATTCCCACCGTCGACCGCCGCCCAGCCAGCCACCGACACCAGGAACCGGTCGACCACCTGGGGATCGGTCTCCCGCAGCCAGCGGCGCAGGCTGTGCAGGTCGCCATGGGGCAGGGCGTCGGCTTGAGCGGCGACCCATTCCGCGAGGCTCTGGGGCCGGCTCGCGACGTCGTCGTCGTTGGGGTTGTGGTCGATCATTCCGAGTTCCTGAGCGACGCTCATCTCGGGCTCCTTCCGTTGTGGGGTGTGACAACGGAACGACACCAACCCGGTGTAGGACGACCGGTACGACGACATCTGTGGATGGGCATCAGCTACCCGTTGGATCTGGGGAAGACATCGCCATCGGACCGGGAGGACACCTAGTCAAAGGGCATTTGGTTCGGTGTCCTCCATGTCCTCCAAGTCACTGTGGACGCGGGCCTCGCGAGGGGGTAGAAGACGTCCCAGAGGACACTCTCCACGTCGCAGAGGACATCGCCCAGGCACGTCGGGGACGTCTCGTTGAGCCGGGCTCGCGGGTCAACCACAGCGGGGAATACGCCCTCCGACTCATCCTTGGCCATCGCTTCGGGTGTCCTGTTGCCCGCTTTCTCAACCTCCATCCCGCCGGCACGGCTCTGCTGGACAAGACCGACCGTCTCCGCTCACGGCCACCGGGCAGGCGCCTCCGGGAACCACCCGGTGGTCGGGCGCCCCGGTTCCCTCACCGCGGCATGATGGTCGGCGTGACGGACACGCCTGGCCTGGACGCGGCGACCGAGGAGCTGTTTGCAAGCTCCCCCGCCGAGTTCGTCGCGCGCAGGGACGAGCTGGCCAAGCAGGCCGGGGCGTCCGGTGACCGCTCCCTTGCGGCCGCGATCAAGGCGTTGCGGCGTCACGCGAACTGGCGGCCTCGGAACTTGCCCTGGAAGCCCTGACCGCCCGGAAGGGAAGCCGCCGAAGCCAGCGCGAAAGCGGCCCGCGACCGGGCCGCGTCATTGAAGGCTGAGTTGCTCCGAGCCCAAGCCGAAGTCTCGGCCGCCGAGGACCTGGCAGCTGAGTTGCTGGTGGAAGAGAAGGCGATCAACGTCCGGATCGAGCACGCCCGCGGACTCCTGCGTCCCTGACGCGCAGGGTCGGGACGGCCACGCGTACGACTCCCCCAACCCGCGCCGCAACCACCGAGCGGCGGCCGCTCACCGGTAGGCGGCCCCCGCTGCGACTACGGACATATCGGGAATCGAGTCGAAACCTCCCAGGTCACCCCGTTGTCCCGCTCCAAGTTGTCACGCTCGACGAACCCAACCTGATCGGGTCAACCAAGCCTTGGGCGCCGACCATGGTGTTCTCCTGCTCACTGCCCAGGGCCCTCAATCGCTGGCCGTTCGGGGTGTCCCCGGCCCAGGCGTCCGAGAACCTGCGAGAGGGGGTCGAGTTGGCCTTTCATTGCTTGGCTGTAGGCGGTGGACAGCTGGTTCCAGTCGCGTGCGTCGGCAGAGTCGGGACTCTCTTCGCCGCGCAGCCATCGGCAGGCCTTCTCCAAGAGTGCCAACATGTCTCTGGCAGCCTTGGCTGCGCCGGACTTCGGATCGATGGAGTCGTGCGCGGCCACCAGCAGGGTCAGCCGAGCCTGGGCATTCATACAGGCCAAGAGGACCTGGTCCCGCTGACTGGGAAACTCAAGGCGTTCCTGTGCAGCCACCAGGGTCAGGAGCGAAACCAACAGGCTGCGCAGTTTCTCAGGATCCTGCGAGGCGATCGCCCCGTCCAACGCATTGGTCAGAAGGTCGGGGCCCGCGTGGGAGGTCCCAGCCGTTCCGAGGGTCGCGCCGACGGCGGCCATGGCCGAGCCAGCTCCCGCCAAAGCCGCCAGTGTGGCCATCCCCCCAACCATGCCGCCTGGGCCGAAGGCAGCGAGCGTGGTGGTGATGAGAGCGGCGCCAGCCAACCCGGCGGGGGCTGTGACCACAAGACCGACCCCAGTAGCCGCCAGTGTGAGCACTCCCGCAGCAAACAGGGCGCCCGGAACCCACGCCCGGCTCGGGGCTGCTAGGAGGTCACTGATCGCGGTTCTGGTGGAGAAGATGGCGTCAACAATGTCCACGTCCGTGGGTTCGGACCTGTGCGCTCGGATCAGGCTGAGCGTTGAGACAAGAGCCAGCCGTCGCTCCTCAGTGTCTGACTTCTCCTCGATCCTGAACGGGGTCGCGGGTGGACCGGATGCCAGCATGATCGCCAGGGCGAGCACGGTGCGGTCATCCCACGCGCCTCGAATGTGAGCGTCAGGGCGCTGGAGGAACTCCGAGGCCGGCAGTGGTGCCGTGGCCGGGTTCCGCTCGTGGATGAGCGCGGCTGCCGAAGCATGACTGGCAGCTGTCACCTGACGCGCCCGCTCGAGGCGAGCCGCGCGGTCCTGGTCATCTGTGGGCAGGCGCTTGGCCAGCTCACGCAAGTAGAGCGACTGGAGCAACAGCAGTTCCAGCCCTTCAACGCCTTGCTCGGGCTCGGCGTCGAGCGTGGCCAAGTCGGACCCGAGGAGTGCCCCCGTGATCGCCGCCGCGACCGCAGGATGCGTGCAGTAATACTGGGCGCCGTGCTGATGGATCAACACCGGGAACACCCAGTTCTGGAGTGTCACGGGGACGTCGATTACCCAGGGGTAGTGCTCGCAGATGCCCTTCCCGCCAGTCACTGGATCCCGCGGTTCGAACAGATTGACCCATGCGTTGAGCCGGTCGAAGGGGTACTCGTCCAAGTCATGGGACCGGAACTCAGAAACGGCACCCAGCGGACTGCCGATCGTCACGAGTGCGGAGACGCGCAGATTGTTCGGCAGCTTCTTGATGAGGTCCGCGGCGATGACGGAGCCAAGACTATGAGCAACGATGACGATCCGTGAACCCGCGGGAACTGACTCGAGGGACTGCATCACGATCTCATGCACCGCCGCCCGAACATCGCCTGAGCGGGCATAACGCCTGGCGTCATCGACCAGGGTGACGATTGGGGGGACCTGCGCCACTTCGGGCGGCTGCAACGGAGGGGGCGTCGCATTGGAGAGTGGCCTGAGCCGCGTCTCAAGAAAGGCCATCCGAGCGAGGTACTCCCGTCTTCGCGCGACGCCAATCATCCTTCGGCGGGCGCTTCCAGGTGGTTCGCGTGGCCTGCGCCGCAGCGACCTCCCCGCGGAGCGCAGCGCGATAGTCCGGGGTCAGAATGCGTTCGCTGGGGAACGCCTCGTACCCGAACCATGTGATCGCGGCATTGAGCGGGTCGCGCCAGGGATCCTCGTTGCAGGCATTGATCCCGTGAAGGAACAACAGCCATGGTCGATTCATCGGTTGCCTCCTGTGGCCTGATGTCTTTGGGGTTGATGTCAATCGATGCACACTGCGCGGGATTCACGGCGTCGACCGTGCGTTCACGAGCCTGGTTGTCGAACAAGGCATGCCTCCCTGCCTCGGGCAGAACGGGCGCGCCCAGTCTGGTCCCCGACGGGTGCGGGCACTGCGCGCCTTGACTCGCGAGGGACAGCATCCGAGCCACACGCAGGATGCTCATCCATCTGAAACCGCCGCTGTTCGAGCGGTCAATCTTGCGGCGCTGCGCGGCGAAAGGGTCCACTGGCACTGGCCTCCGCCCTCCTACTGGCACCTGGCAGCGGCGCCCAGCACGACTCTAGCGAGCGGTCACGGTCTGCTAGGCGGACGTGCGACAGGCAGACTGCTCAACCCAGGTTCGCAAGCCCTGACCACACCCCAGCGAGGGCGTCTGCCTGTCATGCTCCCTCTTCCTCCGCTCGCGGCCGGGACAGATCCTCGATGAGCGCGTCAAGGCCAGCAGGGTCGAGGGACTCCACCATTCCCCTCATTTCCTCTAGGCCCGTGAGCTCATTCCTCAGCTTGTCGAATGCCTCCAGAGCCTCCTCCAACGGATACTCCAGCTGGTCGGCCTTGGCGCGCATCAGGTCGGCCAGGCACCGAGTGTCGGCGATCTGAAGGTCCAGGAACTGCTGACGGGCTTGGACTGCGGCGTCGGAGGGATCCTCGAGGAAGCCCGACGCCTTCATGAACTCCATCAGCCGGTGGGTGCTTTCGAGATGACGAACAACCGGCACCATCGCATGGAAGTAGGTCTGGAGCGTCCCAGCCGCGGCTTGCGATAGGGCTTCGAGTGCCGACTGGATCGCGGCCGCCTGCTCGCGCTTCTTCTTGCTCGACATACGTTCCTCGCCTGTCCGGGTGTCAGGCCACGGCCTGAGTGGCTCCGGCGGCGAGGAGCACGACTCGATGACACGCCATCCGGGATCGCCTGGAGAGTGACCCATGCCGCGACACGCAGGTGACTGTTGTCCCTCGGGCGGCAAGCTCGGCCATCAACTCGACGAAGATGTGGTCCCCAGAACCGATGACGACGTCGTCGAATCGCGCTCGGGCCAACTCCTGCTTCAGCTCCTCAAGCAGGAGCAGATCGGCGCCGTCGGGGCCGCGACCAGGCAGAACCCTGACCGGCCACCCAAGCCAAACGTCGAGGACGCTGCGCACGTCGGCGCCGATCACCACGATGTCGTGCGGACCGACCCCCACGAGGGCTTCATAGTTTCGCTTCAACACCACCACGTCGGCGATAGCGAACCGGCCTGCTCCGATCAGGTTCTCAATGTCCAAGATATGCAGCCTGCGACCGCTACCTGTGAATGCCAACATGGCCCGCCCCTTCATGATGCTGCGTTGTTAAGTAACTAGACCATAGACGGCCCCAAGGGGAATCGCAAGCCCATTTCGAGGAGATTATGGGAACGATTCGCGACGGCCACCGGCCCTCGTCGCTCGGGGGCCGTCCCAGGCCATGAGAGGTAGCAAACGTAGCTGTGACTAGGCCATTCACACAGACTTTATGCATATCTCTGGAAGTTGGGCGCATCATTATTAAAGTTGAGCAACCAAGTTCGCATAGTCTGTCTGTGGAGTCTGATGCTGACGAAACTCTGATCTCTTGCTAACACCGTTGAGGCAAGTTCGACAACCGCTGCGGGAGCTAACCGTGGCAATCTTTCCTCTTTCAGCAATGAAAGTGGCTGATTCCACAAGGAATTCTCGGAAACTTCCGACAGTTGTGTTGTAGAGCAGACTTTCAGCGTGAGAATCCCGGAAGTTGACATTGAAGACTTCATGGGAGCTCCCGCGACCTTCCCCGACGACACGACAGGGTCGGCGTGACCCTTGAAGGTGGGAATCTCGCCCCACGTGTGCCGCGTCTGAGTTCCAGAACCCCGGTAAACCGTCGCCGCTGGGTCAGCGGACCTTTGACGTAGCCCCCAACTCGTCCCCATCTCACCCGAGTTGGCTCACGATTGACGGAGCAAGTCCGAGAAGATGCACTTGACTAGGCATTTCATCGCCGCGGCAGCCCAGAATTTGCATACTAATGTTCCCGCCGGTCCAGCCGTAACACCCCCGGGGGTATTCAGCTCAGTGGCTATGCCCAAACTCGCATCTACAAGGGCTAACGCGGCGGCCGACGGCCAGGAGTGCGCGCGAAGGGCGAAGTGCCTGCTGGAGGCCCCAGCAACCGTCGACGCCCAAGTTTGCGGTACCAATTTGAGCCAACTCGGTCTCAATTTCGGTCGATCATGTGCACATCCGGATGAACGCGCTCACCGGCTCTGTGTGCGAGCTCGTGCCCCCCCGCCCGCAGCGCAGGGCATCTGCACGCCTCTGTGAGGCCTTGCCTATGTCTGGTGCTGTCAACGATCAGCTCGCGGTTCTGCGCCTGCTGAGCCAGGCGTGATGGCGCAGGAGCTGGTCCGTGCGCTGGGGCAGGTCCGAAGGTGCCCCGTCCTCGGTGTCGCTGCGTCGGCAGATCTCCCGGGCGATGTGTTCGGCCTCGGTGTGGTTCCCCTCTGCTGCGGCCACGGCGGCCAGGTCGAGGCGCGGCGTCTCTTCGTCGGGGGCGGCGTCGCGAGCGATCTGGGCGGCGGCGCGGGCTGTGGCGAGGTCGCCGCTGTGGAGAGCGTGCGTCGTGACGATGTGGGCGACGTCGACGATCGCGCACAGCAGGTGTTGGTCGAGCCGGTCACCGTCGGTGAGCCACGCGCCGCCATCGGTGCGGAGCTCGCTGAACGGAATTCCGGTGACTAGCGCAAGGGCGCTGCGGAGGTCGGCGATGCCTTCGGGTCCGCGAGCTTGTCCGCGGGCGCGGAGTCGCCGGAATAGGTCCGCGTCGACGAGGACGTCGTCGAGCTGGTAAACCCCGATGCCGCGTGCCTTGGCGGCCGGCGTGGTGGTGGCGTCGGGTATGTGGGGACGACCGGTGCGCGGATCGGTGCCGAGCCAGCGGCGGAGGACGGCCATGTCCTTGCGGACCTGGCCTGGAGCGACGCCGAACGCGTCGGCGACGTCGTTGGTGGTGGCGCCGTTGGGTCGGGTGGCGAGGTAGGCGGCGAGTTCGAGGGTGTGGGCCTTGCGTTTCAGCAGGGCCGTGGGGTCTCCGCCGCTTCCGGTGCGTCCCCGGACGGGGCCGAGGAGCCACAGCCTGGGCAGCGTGTCGTGGTCGGAGAACCACAGGTCGAGGTGCGCGTCCAGGGTGGGGTCGGCGTCCTCCACCTGCTGGTGGACGCTCTCCGTGACCTGGGGTGCAAGGGCGGCCAGGTCCTCGCTGGTGGTGGCAGCGATCGAGGTGTACTCCCGGTCGGGCGCCTCCAGCAGCGAGTGGGACGGTTCGGCGGTCAACTCTCCGCGGCCGATGGTGAGCTGCTCCCGAAGCGCGCCGGCTTGGTCGGTGAGCGCACGCCACCCTTCGGCCGGCTCCGGGTCGACCGGGATCGGCTGGTCGTCGAGGTCGTCTGCGGCGGCGATCAGGGACGCGCAGCCGTGGGCTTCGTCGCCGGTGAGCCCGGCTGAGGTGAGGTCTAGCCCCACCTCGGGGAACCGGACGCGTCCGGTCGAGGTGAGTTCGAGCTGGTAGCGGGTCGGGACGGTGCTGGGGCCGAGGACGATCAGGGCGGCTCCGGTTCGTCCGGGCTGCTCGGTGAGGAGTTGGGCGAGGGTGTGCAGGGTGTCGTCGGCGTGTTCGGCGTCGACGATGAGCAGCCGGCTTTCCCAGAGGTCGTCGCTGGCGCTGGTGGCGCGGGCGGTGGCAATGTCAGGGACCCCGACGTCGGTGAGTCGGTCAGCGATGTGGACGGCGTCGGCAACGACTTCGCCGGCCATCCCGCCGAGGGTGGTGTGGTGGCGGGCCCGGGCGGGGTTCAAGGTGGCGGCTTCGGGGGCGATGCCGATGCTGTCGAGTCGGACGTCACGGGTCCACGGGTTGATCGCAATCTCAGCCGCTATGCCCCGGGCCAGGTCGCCTGCGTAGGTCGCGTCTCCGGTGATGGCCACGGTGCCGAGTTCTTCCAGGTTGAGCAACCAGGTTGCGCCGTTGTCACCGGTGCCGATGACAGCCAGTTGCGGGTACGGGGCTTCCGCGTCGGGTTCGGTGGGGGTGCCGAGCTGGTCGAGGTCGATGTCGGCAGGGACGCTCCAGTGGTTCGAGTCAGGCATGGGCTGCCACGGGCTGGGCAGATCGCCGGGCCCGGCAAGGTGAAGGGTGAGCCGGTCACCGATCTCGATGGCGGCGATCTGGGGCATGCGGCCGGTCGCGCTCGGGGTGAGTCGACGCAGGGCCTGGTCGACCAGTTCGAGTGTCGGGAGGGCTGGACCACCGGCTGCGATCAGCGTCTTCTCGACCGGGGCGAGCCCGGTGGGAGGTAGGGAGATGGTGCGTCCGGGTCGGCGTTCCCGGCGTTGCGCGGCTCGGGCGCGACGCAGCCACACGAGCATCCCGGCGGCCAGCAATGCGCCACCTCCGGTCAGTCCGGACAGCAGCCACGTCGGCGACCACGACGGGTCGACATCGACTTCGTCCAGTTGGGAGACAGAGGGCGCCGTGCCCGTCGTGGATACGGCAGATGGCTCGGTGACTGGCGGGGTCGGGGTGGCATTGTCCAAGGTCTGTGTCGGAGTGACCGGCTGCGGGGTAGCCGAGGAGGGTGTGGGCTTGGTGGCCTGGATCGGGGTCGGCTGCGCGGCTGCGGTGTCGGCCGGGACGGGCGCCGCCGTCTCCGCGCTGGCGGGGTGAGTGCCGGGCTCGAGGGTTTCGGTGTCCGCCTTCTTGGAGGCGGGCTTCTCGACCTGCTCTGGCTCAGTGTGGTCTCGACCTGTGGGTGCGGGGATCTGTAGGGTCCAGCCGACGTCGATCCGGTCTGGGTCGGTGAGGTGACCCCCACCGGGCTGTTCGATGTCGCGGGAGGCCTTGGCGATCCGGGGGTAGGCACGGGCGTCGCCGAGCTCGTCGAGGGCGATCTCGCTGAGGGTGTCACCCTGGCGGACCACGTACCGGCCCGCGTGGGCGGCAGCTGGTTGCCCGTCGTGGTCTGGAAGCGGCAGGCGGAGGGTCCAGCCCGTACGCAGGAAACCAGGCTTGTCGCCAAGGAGCGGCCGGTTGAGTTCGACGATCTCAGGGTAGCGTTCGCCGTCGCCGAGGTGCTTCTCGGCGATTCTCCACAGCGACTCGCCTTTGGTCACGACGTGTTCGACAGTGCCCTGGCTAGGGCTTTCGGCCTTCTCGCGGACAGCGGCCCGGGTGGAGGCCTGACCGGCTTCGACTGCATGGACGGTCACAGGCTGCGCCGAGGCCGGGGTCACGTGGCTGACTGCGGGCGCGGCAACGAACAGCAGGACGGCGGCCGCGACCAGATCGCGAATCGCGAGCTGGGGCCGTCCCAACCCCCGCAGGCTCGGCGGCGGGATCCGCCGGGCCCGGGCGATGACTTCGACGGCGACGGTGAGAGTGAGGACGACCCACACGGCCCAGGCGAGGATCTTGATCGCCGCCAGAGCGAGGGTGCCATCGTCAGGGCGGAGCAGTCCGGAGGCCGCCGCTTGCCAACTGCCGGGGAGCGTGACGGGACCGAGGGCGACCAGCAGCAGGGGTAGGCCGATCACCAAACCGAGAAGGGCAAGGGCGGCGCCGAGGCCGCGGAGCCGGGCGGTCATCGCTCAGTCCCGTCGAGCGCTCGAGCGATGCGGGCGGTTGCCTGTCCGGTGACGGGGATGCTGGTGATGCCGATGTAGGTCAGGAACAGCGGTCGGTAGCTGTCGGCGGTGTGGACCTGCAGGGTCGTGCCGCCTTGAACGGCGACCGTCCCGCTCACTCCGGCGGCGTGGAGGTACGCCAGCGCAGCCGCCTTGGCGGCCGCGGCGTCGGCCCGGACGACCTGGCCGCGCATGCTGGCGGTGTCGATCTGTTCTCCGCCGGTACGGGCGGCCTGCGCGGCGATTCCCTGGGCGCGCTGCTGCGCGTGAACCTGTCCGCCGAGGTCGACAGCGAGGCCGACGAGAAGGATCATCGCGACGGCGCTGGCGGCCATCCACACGGTGACGGAGCCGCGCTCGTCCTGCCGTGGCGTGTGGTGGGTTCGACGGTGGGTCATGGCTTCTCCTGTGGTCAGCGGCGGCCGCGGAATGTGTCAAGCGGGCTGGTGCCGGTTTCGGTGATCGTCAGGGAGCCGAGGCCGGGCAGCCCAAGGCTGGTGAGGTCGAGGTGGCAGGTGACGGTCGCCTGGACGTTGCCTGGGGTGCCGGGTGCGCTGGCGAACGCACGTGCGTCAACGCTGACGTCGAGGGTGCGGCAGTCGACCTGCTGGGCAGCCAGGATGCTCCGGGCGGTGTTGCGGGCGAGGCTGGTCGCGGCGGGCGCGGTGCGGGAGATTGAAGCGGCCCGTGCAGCGGAGTCGGCGGCCGCGGTGACCGTCTGCCGGGCCAGTGCGACGCGCCCGCCCGCGACGACCAGGACGACGAGCAACAGCATCACGGGGGCGCCGATGGCGACTTCAAGCGCTGCCGAGCCGCGCTCCTCCCTGACCATCATGTGATTCGTTCCACTGGCGAGCTGACCTGATGGCTGATCTCCGGTCGCCACCCGGCGATCACAGTCACGCTCGCCCCGGTCACCGTCACTGTCGCGCTGGTCAGGGTTCGGGTGCAGGCGACGCTGGGTTGTTCCAGCGCGCCGTGGGCCCGCTCGACGAAGGAGCGGGCTGCCGCGCAGCCGTCCGATGCTCGGGCGCCGTCGGCTGCCGCAGCCCGGGCGCCTTCCTGCGCCGCCGCAGTCGCGACGCTGCGCGCGTGGTGATACAGCGCGGCCTGCATGCCAAGGAACAGGATCGAGAACATCACGGGGAGCAGCAGGGTCATCTGGATGCTCACCGATCCCCGTTCCCCTGCCCGCCGATGCCGAGTGTCCCGGGTCATCCGAGCTTGGCGACCTGGGCGTTGATGTAGCCGGTGAGCGCGGCAACCACGATCCCGACCAGGGTGATCACGGCGAGTGCCCACAGCACGACCTCGGCGGTCACAGAGCCGCGTTCGTCGTGCATGGGCTTCGCCTTCAGGCGGGCGTGGAGTTGGATGCCGAGGATGTGGAGATGGGCGATCACGAAGCGCATGGGGAGTCCTTTCCAGGGGTTGGAGGTGTTTCTGTCAGGAGCCGGTGAGGATCCTGAGCAGTGCGGGGGCGACGAGGATGGCAACGAACACCACCCCGAGGAGGGAGGCGGGGATGTACATCCGTTCTCCGAGGTCGTTGGCTTTGGCGCGTTCGGTTTCGAGCATCGCGGTGCGCATCGCGGCGGATCGTGCCCGCAGGTTCGCATAGACCTGGGCACCTTCCTCACCGGACAGCCGCATGATGTCTGCCAGGTCGTCCAGTTCGGGCAGGCCCAGCTCTTCAGCGAGGCTGTGCAATGCGGTCCACGGCGGCACACCCGACCAGCGCGATCGGGCGAGTTCCTCGGAGATGCGGCGGAACACCCACGACTGGCCGACCTGGGCGGCTGCCTCCATGGCCTGACGGGTGCCGGCGCCGGAAGCTCGTTCGAGGGCGACCAGGTCGATGTAGGCGCCGACGGCGCGGCCGAACTCGGCCCGGGCCTGCTTGGCTTCCCGGTGTAGGTCGTAGTCGGGGATCCACCACATCACCACCGCCAGCCCGACCGATCCAGCGGTGGGGATCACCATCGGCAGGTGGAGACCCATGACCGCGAACAACCACACGATCATCGGGGGCAGGACCAGGCCGAGGAAGGCGTTGAGGAGCTTGTCCCCGTAGAACCGGGTGGCCGGTATGCGCAGCAGCGCCAACTCCCGGGACGGGACGCCGGCCAGCAGCGAGACCGGGAGCCGTTGCAGCGCCCACGCGCCGAGCCACTCCTTCGTGCCGCGCACGTGAGGTACGACCACCTGATCGACCGGTGCCACCCGACGGACGGGCCCGAGGCGGGCCAGCGCATCACCCAGGTCCACCCTGCGGGGCAGCAGGATGCCTCCGGCTAGCACCAGTCCGGACGCCACCAGGGCGCCGGCGATCACCGCGAGCTGGAGACCGGTCATGAACCCACCTTTCCCAGGGACGCTGTTCCCGTCCTCATGAACTCAGGGGAATCGCCGAGGAAACGCGGCAGCCGAGTGCCGCGGGCCATCGACCGCATCCACACCAGCGTCGCCACGTACAAGCTGAGAAGGAGAGACAGGATCACCTGCCCGAGTGGCGTGGCGTAAGGAGCCAGCGCAGACCCTGAGAGCGCCAGCACGACCAAGGCGCCGACCGTCAACAGGGTGACGAGCCGGGCGGTGCCGCGCGGCTTGGCACGGTCGGCTTCGATCTGACGGCGGGCGGCCACATCGGCCGCGACCGACTCCGCCAGACCGTCCAGCACGCTCGCGAGCCCGGCGCCGCGCCTGCGCGACCCCAGGATCAGATAGGCGGCGACCAGATCCCCGGTTGCGTCGTCGAGATCGTCGGCGAATGCCCGCAGGGCGTCCTCGGCCGCCCAGCGGGCCCGTAGCCGGGCCACCAGCCCGGTGATTTCGGGTCGGATCGGTTCCGGCGCCGAGCGCAGGGTCGCGATCAGTGCCTGCTCCAGTCCCACCCCGACGGTCAGCACCCCGGACAGGCTGCGGGTCCATTCAGCCATCGCCTCGAGCCGGTCGATCTGCTCCACCGACCCTGGCGCCGACAACAGCCACGGCAAGCCGACTACCGCCGCCGGGATCAGCACCACTGCGATGAGCCACCCTGTCCACAAACCGACGACGAGACCCACCGCGGCACCGCCCGCCAGCAACAGCCGGGTCCGCGGTGACACCGCGGTGAGACGTGCCGCCAGCCTGCTTGCTCGGCGGCGGGGGGCGGGACGGTCCGGCTGGGGCTGCAGACTCCACCAGATGCCGAGAAGCCCGCCGGCGATCAAGGCACCCGACAGGGCCGGGAGGAGGATCATCATGGACGACCCCCAGACCGTGCCGCTTCGGCGAAGAAGCCGGCCGCGTCGAAGCCGTGCCGTTGCAGGAAGCGCATCTCGTCCGGCAGGACCGCCGCGACCGCCGGCCCGTCCATACCGGGGCCGAACACCTGGGTCAGCGCATAGCCAATCTCCCGCTCACCCGGGGAGACAGCGAGGATCTCCGACACCCAGCGGCGTCGCCGGCAGGTGCCGTCCGGCAGGGTCGTCGTCTCCAGGTGCATGTGGACGACCAGGTCGATGGTCTCGGCGAGCTTGCTGGTCGCCAAGTCTTGGGTCACGTGTGGGCCGGCCTCCATCGCGCAGGTGACCAGCTTCCGCAGCGCCGCCGAGGCACTAGCCGCATGGGTGGTGCTGATCGACCCCGACCCAGACTCCATCGCCTTAATCATCGGCCACACCTCCCGGCCGCGGATCTCCCCGACGATCTGCCGGGACAGGTTGTACCGGAAGCTGTCGGACAGCTGGGCGTCCATCGAGTACTCGCCGGCCGCTCGGCCGTCCGGTCCGCGCTCGCCTGACCCGGGTCGGGCCTCCCACGCGTGCACGATCTTGTGCCGATCCCGCAACTCGTGCAGATGCAGTTCGTATTCGGTCTCGAACGTGCCGATGGCCTCGAACGGGCCGATCTCGGCGCACAGCGCCCTGACCATCGTGGTCTTGCCTGCGCCCTGGCTGCCCGCCACGACGATCGACATCCGCGCCCGGACCGCAGCGGCCAGGAACGACGAGGCCACCGGGCTCAGGGTGCGCCGGGCCACCAGATCGGCCAACGTGACCTCCCGCAACCCGTGACGGCGGATCACGACCGACGGGCGCGCCGTCGTCCACGCCGACGCGGCCAACCGGGCGCCGCCGTCCAACCGCAGATCCAGCGACGGGTGCGCCTCACTGAACGGACGGGGGTTGACCTCCGAGCGCGACGCCAGGAACACCAGGAACTCGATGAGTTCCTCTTCCGAATCGGCCACTGACGGGCCCGTGACGATGCTGCCGTCCGTCAACTCCAGCAACACGGTCTCGTGGCCCGTGATGATGATGTTCTCCACCCGCTCGTCATCGACGAGCGGCTGAAGCCGTCCCAGCCGGAACAACGCGTCGAACACCGCCCCCGCCAACTTCTGCTGCTCACCCAGGGACCACGTCGGGCGTCCCTCCGCGACCGCGTCCGCCGTCTCGGACTCCAGCAGGTCCAGGATGATCGCCCGGCCCAGCTGTTCCTGCGACGCCCGGGCCATCCGCTGGCCACCGAGACGCTGCGTCAACACCTCCGACGCCTTCGACCGGAACCGTGCCACCACGGCCCAGTCCACCGCCGCGCCGCCGGGAGCCGAGTGGACCGCCCGCTCCGAGGAGGTCTGTGGAGCGCCGCCCGGCAGCAGCCGGAACGTCGACCGCACCCTGCCCGGCCGTTCGTCGGCGTTCGGCGGGAGGCTGGTGAACAGCGGCAAGCTCTCGGGCGGACGGATCGGATCACTGGTGCTCATCGCACTCCTCGCACTTTCTGCTCCTCGTCGAGATCCACTGCGACGCAACGGGCCCGCAGGCCCTCCCCGACAGTCCTCAGGCTTCGTGCGAACCCCGAATGGTCGAATCGGCGCGGACGCTGGGCGCCGTCGGAGAACGCCGCCGCCGACCCCGGATCCCAGGCCACTTCCCCGAATACCGGGACGCGCAGCCACCGGGCCACCTCACGGGCGCTGTACGGACGCCCAGCGCCCACCACGACGACACCCAACAGCGGGTTGTCGTGACGCAGCTCATCCAGCCAGGACCGGGCTGCCGCCAGCGCCGGCAACGAGCTCCGCGTCACCAACACCGTGATGTCCGAACCACGAACCAACGGCTCCGGCCAGCCGTTGAGCCCCAGCCGCCCCGCGTCCACGATCACGTCCTGGCCGGTCACGCCGGTCGCGTTTCGCAGCGCTGTCAGCAGCGGCTCCCAAACCGAGGCCAGGCTGCGAGCCTGCGAATGCGCGCGAATCCCCGGCAGCAGCCGGACCCGGCCGTCCATCAGGGGCATCAACACCTCCGGAGAAACCTCGATCGCCCCGTTGCGCTGGGCCATGACCAGCTCCAACAGACCGCCGGCCGGCTCCACCTCGCCACGCAGAAACCCGGCCAGGATCCCTGACCCGCCCGTCGGATCCGCCTCGACCAGCACCACCGGACGGGGCCACGACTCCGCCAACCCCAGCGCAGCCGTGGTCACCCCCGGCGAGCCCGATGCGGACGCCAGCGTGATCACCGGCATCTCTCAGCGCTCCCGCGAGTCGAGAACCACGGCCACCCGGCCTGTCGCCGCTCGCGCCGCCAACTCCGCCGCCGCCGACTCGGGCACCTGCACATCGACCAGGGCCTCGCCGTTGTCCGCGCTGGTCACCCGCACCACCGTGGCCCCGACGGTGCCCGGTACCCCGTCGACGTCAGCCTGCTGGCCGGGCGTCGTGACGATCCGCACCTGGTCGCCCGGCTCGAGCGGGCCCGAAGGCACCAGCCCTGCACCCACACTCAAGCCCACCACCGAGTACCCGCGTGCGGGCAGCAGGCCGTCCGACACCGCGTCCGTCGTCACGAATCCGCCGGCGGCGATATCGAGCGCCGCCCGCTTCCCCACCAGCGTGTCGATCTCGCTCGCCCGGACCGGGTGTAACGCGGGGTCCACCCCGACCCGAACCGCGATCAGGTCGGCCCGGTCGATCACCTCGCCGCGCAGCAATGTCGTCCTGGCAGCAACCACGTCAACGGTGGCCGTCGTCGATGTCCACGCCCAGGCTCCCGCCAACGCGCCGACAAGAACCACAGCGACCGCGGCCAGCGTTCGGGACGGACGGCGACGCCACTTCGGCGGCGACTCCTCCGTTCGGTCGGAACCACGCAGCGCAGCAGAGGCCCGAAGTGCGGGTTCGGTGACAGTGGGAGCGGGCATCAGCGATCTCCTGACGTGACGATGACCTGGATCTCTCCCTCGATCACCTGGATCGACCGGGAGAGCTGAAGTGGGATGGTCCCCGAGGCGCCCATGCCGCGCCACGACACTGTCCAGTACGAGGTCGCCTGCACCGTGTAGGTGCCCTGCTCCTCGTACACATGGCCGCACGACGGGGAGGGCGACCGGCCGAAGCGGTCCTGGTACACCGTGCCCGGGCCGAGACACACCACGGTGGTGCCGTCGCCCATGGACCAGACGACCTTGGACACCTTCGCGGTCGCCGTCACGCTCGCCCCGGCCGCCGAAGCGCTCCGCGTGATGGGACCCCAGGTGCGTGAATCCGGCTGGTCGACCCACAGCCACACCGGCATGCCGATGATCCCCACCGACCCGGGCCGCGGCTCGGGAACCATCCCGATCCGAATCGCCGTCAGGTTCATCGCCGCGAGCGCCCGCCGAGCCAACGTCGCCGGATCCGGACCGGCCGGCGCCGAAGCCGACCAGAACCAGTACATCTTGTTGCCGCCGCCGTTCCGCGGCAGGTAGCACCCGTACACCGCGCCTGTGGTGTGGCCCATCCAGGTCGGGTCTGACTTGGCTGGCTGGGGAGAAACGAATTCGATGTAGCACTGGCGGGCGTTGCTCCACCACGACTGTCCCTGGCGACACGCGATCGGCTTGCCGTAGAACTCACACGACGCCGCGGGCGAGGAATGCGACTTGGACGAACCCCGAGTTCCGCTCCCGCCGCCGGCAACCGCCACGGTCACGGCGCAGCGGCCGTTGACCAGTGACTTACCCGCCCCACACGACACCGGGCCTGCCATTGCGTGAGGAGCCATTGTCCAGAGCAGGAGGAGCGACGCCAGCAGCGACGTGATCAGCCGTCGGCCAATCAGCACGTTGCGACCACTTTGTCCGTGGTGACGAAGTAGTTCCGCGCGTCGCGGATTACTGTCGCGCGGTGGGACATCCGGTACGGCGGCCCCGTGACTGACTTGCCCTTCGCGTCCACGAGATCCGACTTGCTGAGGTCGAGACACGCGGTCAGCGTCCACTTGTTCGGCTTGGAGAGCTTCGCCGTGATCCCGTCGATCACCGTGGAGCCCTTGAGCCGGTAGCCCGCCACGCGCATCGTCAGCAGGTCCTTCCTCCCCTGCTCCAAGGCGCTGTCTCGCGCCACCCGGCCCAGGTCGTTGATCCGGGACTCGGGATCGGCGGAGAGGCGGTCGAGTTCCTTCACGTACGTGGCGTACGCCGACTTGGCCGTCACCAGGTCCTGCTCGTCAGGCGTCAGCGCGGTCGGCGAAGGCGTGGGCGACGCGGACTGCGACATTGATGGCGACACCGAGGTCACGGCAGGCGTGGGCCCAACAGTGGGCGTGCACCCGGTCATGGCAGCCAGCGCTGTTGCCAGGCAGGCCGCCTTCATACTCATCGCGATCGTCATCGATCTCCCCTTCTGCTTCACCCTCCAGAAGGTGCGCCAAGCCGGTTTGGGGGACAGCAGAACAGGACATAGTTCTGCTGATGCCGCCGGTGGTTCGTGCCAGTCCCTTGTGGGGCGCAGGCCACCACCGTGTACACCGGAAACTTGGACGCTGGAGGGTGGGCGCAAGAAAACGCTAAGCCGAGAAACGGGCTGCGCCGCGCGTGTCTCATTATCCGAAAACAGCCCCCTGAGATGCGCCGTCGACGCGGATCACCCCGACCCGGTGCCGGGTGACCGGGGTAGGCGGCGAAGGAGACGGGCCAGGTCGTCGCTGCACCCGGCGTTGAGCGACGTAGCGGTCGGCGGCGCAGGAGAGTTGCTGCTCCCCTGATCCGGGAAACCCGAGTTCCGCAGTTGGTGGGCATTTGAGCTGGCCTGATCGGGCGTTGGTGCTTGTCAGAGGGTTTTGGTGGTCGGGAAACGCCCGAAATCGGTGGGCACACGACTAGCCGTGTCGGGCTTGCGTTTACAGCGGGTGACGCGGTGGGCTGGTGGGCATGCACTTGCGGACCACGCAAAGGCGGAACAAGGACGGCAGCATCGTGCGCTACGTGCAGGTGGCGCACAACCGGAAGGTCGACGGGGTCACCCAGGCTGCGGTGCTGGTGAACCTGGGCCGCGAAGACACCCTCGACCGGGACGGTCTGGTGCGGCTGGTGGCCTCGATCAACCGGTACCTGGGCGAACCGGCCACTGGCGGGCTACCGGCCGAAGCCGCCCACCTGGTCGGCGACCAGCTGCGCGTGGCCGAGTCGCGTCCGATGGGGACGGTGCACCTGCTCGACGGCCTGTGGCGAACGCTCGGCGTCGACGACGCCCTGCGCAAGGCGCTCGGCCCGCGCCGGTTCACCACCGACATCGAACGCGTCCTGTTCGCCCTGGTCGCGAACCGGTGCGTGGACCCGATGTCGAAGCTGTCCGCCGCCGAGTGGGCCTCCTGTGATGCGGCGATCCCTGGCCTGGCCTGCATGGATGACGATCAGGCGTATCGGGCGATGGACGTCCTGGTGGCCGCCGACGCGCAGGCGAAGGTGCAGGAGGCGGTGTTCTTCGCGGTAGCGAACCTGCTCAACCTTGAGGTCGACGTGTTGTTGTTCGACACCACCAGCACCTACTTCGAACGCGACACCGAAGAGGAAGGCGACAACGGATTCCGGCGGTACGGGCACTCCAAAGACCACCGCAAGGACCTGCCTCAGATCGTGATCGGCCTGGCCGTCACCAAGGAAGGCATCCCGGTGCGGTGTTGGTGCTGGCCCGGCAACACCACCGATGTCACCGTCCTACCCGAGGTGAAGGACAGCATGCGGGATTGGCGGTTGGGCAGGGTGGTCACCGTCGTCGATCGCGGGTTCTCCTCGGAGGCGAACCTGGCCTACCTGAAGCGTGCCGGTGGGCACTACATCGCCGGGGAACGGATGCGGGACGGCTCACCGCTGGTCGAAGCAGCCCTGGCGCGGCAGGGCCGCTACCAGCAGGTCCGCGACAACCTGCGCGTCAAGGAAGTCCGACTGGAAGCCAGCCCGGACCGCCGGTGGGTGATCTGTCGGGCAGTCGGCGGATCGCCGGTGATAAGGACCAAGCTCAGACTGCGATCGCAGGGTCCGGGGACCAAGTCAGGCGGTTGATCGCATGGCCGTCCTCCATCCCCGGGCCGAGTTCGATTGTAATGAGTTCATCCCCGGCGAAGGCGGGGCTCAGTTCGAGGCTGAGGTACTCAAAGAGCTCTCGTTCGTGGACAGCGATAATGACCTGGCGCTCGTGGTGCTTTGAGAGAACTCGGATGAGTCCTGCGAACTGTGCCACGTGCACCTCGTCCATGGCTTGCACGGGGTCATCGAAGACAAGACACGGCACAAGTGGATCGACCGCGAGGTGAAGAGCAATGAACAGCGACAGCGCGGCGGTATTCAGATTCCCGGCGCTCAGCATCATCTGTGGGGAGCCGCCAGAATCACCTGAAGTGTGGACGGTCTTGAGCGTCAGCTCAAGGGCTGTCTTGGAAGAAGTCGGTATGCCAAAGGCCGGGATGAATGGCTCACGTGGGGCAAGTCTCGTCGGTGAATACGCGCTGAACGATTGTGGCGCGCGCCCTCGAGGATGCGTCATGCACTGCTCTTGCGACTGATTGCCGCCGTCTGCCCTCTTTGAGTCGGCTTTCCCATGTGCTCTTAAGTTCCGCTGCTTCAGTGAGGGCCTCCTTGAGCGTTGCGACCCGTTCATTGGACAGACGTATCCCTTCAAAGTACTTGATGGCAGTTGCATGCGCCATTTGGAGTACATCCGCCCTGGCAAGTCGGTCCTCGGCGAGGTGGGCGAGTTGGCCCCAGATGTGCTGCAGTGGTTCTGCAAGGCCCGGTCGCGGAGCGCCGAGAGCTTGCGCTAGCCGATCAAACTCGGATCTGACGAAGGACGTGTCACGGGCGATGGCCTCCAGCTCATCAAGCTCGGCCTGGGCCCTTCGTAGCTCAGAGTGCAGTTCTGTCCCGGTGTCGATCGCGGGCTGAAGTTGTTGGAGTTGTTCTCGCAGGAGCTTCAAGGCGGTTCGCCTGTGCTCCACCGACCCTCGTTGAGCGCCTGACCATATGAGCCCGCGGATCTGCTCGAGCAGGCCTTCGTCGCGCTGAACCTCGGCCGCGACGGCATCACGGTGTTCGCGAAGGTCACGAAGACGTGCACCTTGAGTGGTCAATTCAGCGATCTTCTGGTCAATGTGGAAAGTGAGGTGCATCGACGAGACCTCGCTGTAGTCACGATCACAGACAGGACAGACGTTGTCGGCGGTCTGTGCACGCAGCGCAGCGAGCCCCTCAACCATTGAGCCTGCCTGCTCCTGAGCATCGGACAGCCTCCCCTGGAATCGAGCAACGCCACGCGGCGATCCTCAAGCTGCGCTTCTAGCTGGGCCTTCCTGGCACCCAGCCCGTCTTGCTGTGCGATGGTCCGATCGATCATCAGCAACTCGTCGTCGAGCGCGACGGTGCCACTTCCCGTTGGTGCCTCCAGGCTGGCCGCGTGAGCGCGCCACTCCTTGATGTCTTCCTCGAATGCTATGCGCCAACTCTCGTACTGCGCCGACGCGGCTGCGAGTGCAGCGACAGCCTCCTCTAAGCGCTTGACAGCGGGGCGACCCGACAGCACGTCGATCCGTCCACCCAATGCAGTCAAGGACTCTTTGAGTTCCATCGCTGACCGCCTGTTGTCCGCAGGTTGAGTTTGGCTCAGAAGTCTCTCCGTCTGGATGAGCGCATCCGGATCATCGAGACTTGGCAGCTCCAACCCGAGGGTTTCCATGGCTTCCAAGAGCCCGTCCCGAGCCTGCTCAAGTTCTCCCCTCGCTGAGCCCAGCTCTCGGGTTGCGACGGCCAGATCCGTATTGGCTTGATGGGCTGCGCGCTCTGCATCAGCGAGCGCTGCGGAAAGCCTCTTCAGTCTCCGGAGATCGGTCGAGTCTGAGAGCCCTTTCCGCAGGGCGTCGAGCTGCTCGAGACCGAGCAACTCGTTGACGAACCGAGCCAGGGCAGACTCCTCATTACCCTCCTGGTATTGGTAGAGCTCGAGGAGCTGACCGAGAGACACCTGGTCCAGGTAGCACCTCTCGGCGTAGAACCGCGCTGCCTCGGGGCGTAGTGCAGGTGCACCACCAATGCGGCTGCCACCGACAGTCATCGGTGACTGCCGAGTGCTCGCGGCGAGTTGCTCGGATACCAATACGCGAAGGGTCGAGAACTCCTGCCCATGGAACGGAAGGTGCGCAGTATAGTGTGGATCGTGGCGTCGCATGGTTCGAATCTCGCCCGTCAATGCGAGTTCGAGGGCGGATAGGATGCTCGTCTTTCCCGAGCCGTTCGGGCCGTGGAGCAAGACAACCGGGGCGTCGAGGGGCAGAACCCGGTGGCCTTCGAGCCGACGGAAGTCAGAGACGGAGATGCCGCGAAGCGGTGTGTTGGTCACGAGACAATTCTTTCGCTGTCACCAAGGACCGCAGCGTCGATGTATCGACGCAGCGATTCTTGGACTGCATCCGGTCCGACTTTCGCGGCCTCAATGAACGCTTGGTGCTCGTTCGACAACGATGGACCGAGTTCGTTGGCCACCTCAGTCAACGGGTCGCTTCCGCGGTTCGTGGTCGATGGCAGCGTGAGGGGCAGTAGGACCGCGACCGCTCGTCG
Source organism: Propionibacteriaceae bacterium (assembly GCA_016717345.1). GTDB lineage: Bacteria > Actinomycetota > Actinomycetes > Propionibacteriales > Propionibacteriaceae > Propionicimonas. The sequence goes on along the minus strand of JADKFR010000002.1, from coordinate 453,885 downwards.
AACCTCGTCCAATCCGGGATCGGCGTTCCCAATGCTGAGTACACGTGCGTGTCTTTCAAGCTCCGTCAGGGTCGACACGTCAAGTGGCTTGCCCAACAGAACCAAGGTGACCGGACGCCTTGACGCTACTTGATCGAGGGTTCGAGTCAATCCAGAAACCAAACGAACGAGCCGTCGAGGTTCCGTCGGGCTCATGGCAACGATGACAAGGTCGTTCGACACTCCAGTACCCTTCACGACTGCGTCGAAGTCGAAAGCCGACCCAGCGACCGTCAAAGGCCCGGGCAGTCGCTGGAAGGCAGCCGTCTCGAGAACACTGAGGACGGCCTCGATCCCATGGTCCATCAGAGTGCTCCCTCCAGCCTGAACGCTTCGAACAGGTCGTCCGCGCTGCACAACGTCGAGCAAAGCTCTTCCAGATCGATGTGACGGAGACCGCCCTTCCCCGTCCGGCCGTAACGCGCGCGTGGCGAGCGGGTCTTGAGAAGAGTGGCGGCCTCGGTCTGCATGACCAGAGCCCGGTCATCGTAGGGGCCGACGAGTCCTTCTATCTCCTGCTGTGCACGCGCACGCGAATCGCGAACGACGAACACTGAGAAACCTGGCGACTAGTCGCTAGCCGCAAGACACCGCGGGCAGGGCGCACCGGCGTGCCCAGGGAGAGACTCCAGAGACCTTCACTCATCCCACGAGCGAGCAGGGACATCGCGATGGCTAGGCGCCCCAGCGCGCCACAAGGGAAGTCCGGATCGGTGAGCGCCCTACTGATGGGCGCGGTAGAGATCGGATGGTACACGATGTGTCCGGGGTCGGGCGCCCTGCCAGTCCTGAAAACAGCCATCGTGAGCCCAACTCCGGAAATGACAGCGTCGATGAACCTATGCGGATCTGCGTCAGCCAATCGGCCTAGGGCATCACGAAGGTCTCGGAGATTCGACCGGATACGGTCCATCTCGCCGCTTGGCAGGGCCAGCTCCGTGGTGGACCCGGCCAAGGTGCAAAGCTTGTCGGCGAGCGTGAAGAGTACGAGGCCCAGCAGCGCTGGTTGGGCATAGGCACCCAGCAGGGCTGACTCAGCTATTGCCTCGGCGTTCGCCGCGTAGGTCTCTCCATACGTCACTCGCATTACATGGCGGTGGTGGTGATGCAACTCCTGCTCCGCGAAGACGACCGCCGGAGGTGACGCTGGCCACGTGCGAGCGAGGTTGCGACTCGCCTCGTGCAGGACGATGTGGATGTTTGCGTCCTGCGCAGAGAGACCGACGATGAAGGCTGGGCGCGACGCGAAGAGCATCTCGAGATGCCCCTTCATGAGTTGGTTTTCTGGCTTTGCCGTCCAACCCGAGATCTGAGACTTCCGCGCGATTAGGAGGCTCCGATACTCATTCGCATCCGCTGCAGCCCTGACCGCGCAGCCATGAAATTTCACCAACTCCGCTTGGACGATCTGGCTCCCTGGAAGTCGAGCGGCCCCACGATCACCCGCAGAACGTCCCTCGGATTCTCAACGAGTTGCCCCATTGCTGCCTCGACGAGACCGTCCCAATTGGTGGAAGGCGCCGAGCGCACCACCCCCTCCAGCATGAGGATTGCGATGCAAAGATGCTCAATGTCCGGTTGTAGGCCCGGTGCGCCGTATACGTTCGGCACGTCAAGACCGGTCCATACCAGGAAATCCTCTGACTCGCCGCGGACCTGAACGTCCAGTACGTCGGGAATACAGTCACCGAGGCGGCCTTTACCAGTTCTGGAACCGCCGGCCAGCTCTCGACGGGGCTAGCTAGGTCGATTGACTGACGGGTTTCGGTGGACACGCCGGAGATATCGAGCACCTCCTCAAGAGCCTTCCTAAACCGGCAGGTTCGATCAGCCGGATCCGTATTCGTGCGGAGGAACTCCAATATCCGCTTGAGTAACATCGAAACATCCGGCAGTATGCTACGCGAGATACCAGACCCTAGCCACAGCAGGTACTCCCCACGGGCGAATGCCGACGCGGCCGCTGCGAACTCGTTGTCGAAACAACCCAGGACTCATCGACTCTAGTTCGATCGTCACGCACGCACCCCAACCCCTGCTGAAATCACTGGGTCCGGCATCAGCCAACGAACCAAGTGCCTTTCGCCAATCATATCACACAGGGTGTCACCCACAGCTCAGTTCAGTCAGCTGCAGTTGAGAGCGATCTCCGGTCGCGGCACAAGGTGCGCTGAGGCATGGTTGGGCCCCTGACGGTCGCTGCACAACGGTCTATCGCCGACTCTGTCCCCCCGTTTCAGACCCCCTGTGAAGAATTCTCCTGGGACGCTACACCTCAGCCTCAACCGGAAGATGTCGACAACCACTTCAGAAGCCTCCCGAGCATCCTGTTTTTGCCTGATGCACGACTTGCCTTTGTCTCGTTCTGATGATTTCGATGAAGCCCCCACGAGAACGGCTACCCGCCGCCGCCCTGCGGTTGGTGGAGTCGCCGATTTATGGCCGTGACGACGCACGTTAAGCCACTTAGATAAGGTATCGCGGCGCCCTCGACTTGGAACCCCCCATGCACGTTGTGCTTGTTCGGGATTAATAGCCCTAAGGGCTGTGTGTCTCTGCTGCAAGTTCATACGCTCAACCATGGTGGAGGCGAATCCGGCCCATGGTCACAATATCTGCTTTCCGCGCGGATCCCAACTGCGTGTGTGGTGGTAGTCATTCCGACATGTCCGAAACGCCGTTCCTTGCTGAGATGGATGCGATGATGCGCGATTCGTACGGGAACGCGGCTCCATCCCGGGTTATCCAAGTCTGCTTTGACCCACGTTTCAGTGGTCACTATGCCAGCATCAAACCTGGCGCTGCTCAAGAGAGCCTGGGAATCTGGCCATGGATGAAATTCTGGGAATTCGTCGCTATTGATCGGGTGATGTGTGATTGAGAACCCTACATAGGAGAAGCCGATCAAGGCTCCGTCTGTAGCGAGTGCTAATTGGCGACTGTGAGTAACACCCAGACGCCAGCCAAATGCTTCTTCGACTATCCTCTCCGAATGCCAGAGGCGAGGGACCGGGTAAGGTTCGGTCCTTCCGAAACGTCCGACTTTTCTCGCCGGCGCATATCTCACGATGCTTTCAAGCGGAGGGCCGGGCCTGAGTCCCGCTTCAAAAGTCCTGAGTGGAAAAGGCCCCTCGATTGGCAGGGACTTCCTCATATGTGCAGCACATTCGGCCAGTTGAGAGCGCGCTTGCTGCGCTGCCGAATGCCGAGCTTCTACGTCCTCCGGATCACGAGGCGCAACTCTCTCCTTGTCACTTTGATATTGATGCAGGAAATTCTGGAAGCTCACAAAGAGGGAGAATAGCACCTTAAGGCCCCGTCATAGTGCCTTCTTGCCACGATACATTGCCCAGTGAGAGGAACGCGGCAGTGGCGTGGAGCAAGTTCTGGTGCGGGCGTTCGCCTCTGGCGAAGACCTCTTCTCTTGGACTCTGCGGCTCCCGCTCATCGTGGACGGGCGGAACGTCGACATCGTGATCGACGACAACGGGAGGCCGTTCAAGACGGCCGGCACGAACGCTGACCTTCCCGCGCGACGTCTCGTCTACGGCACCTGGGAGAACCTTCGCGCACCGTGACACTTCGGCGGCGCCGTGCGCGTCCCAACGTCCGCTCTTGCCTGCTCGTGCATGTCACGCCCAGTCTTCCGATGTGGGGTTGATGCCATGATGATGAGGCTGGCGGAGGTCGACCCATCACGAAGTCGACTACTCTCACTTGGCGCTTCGCCAGGAGGTATCTGCTTCCCGTTCAGTCCGTCAGGGCCTGCAAGCAATGCTTGCGGACCGCATCGACAATCCCGGCGGCCGAGCGCAACGCGATGCGAGCAGAGTGGCCGCTGCGGGCACCAGGCCCACCGGGCTGACCAGATAGCACCACATCGAGAACACCAAAAGGACTTCGAGACCATGACTGTCAACCACTTCAACTACCAGCCAATGATTGCGGTCCTCGAAATTGACTTCGGGATGGTTCTCGCAGTCCTCCTGATGCCGGCCGTGGTGGCCGGCTGGGGCGCGTGGACCGTCGGCAGGTGGACATGGCGCCGACGCCAGCATGCAGCCTCTTCCAATGCCGAGGCTGCCCGCCCAGAACCCCAATGGCCAACATACGAGCCCGACCGAGTGATGTCGCCTGGCGTGAACCTCGACGGGAAGCAAGCGGTGGCGGGATGGGCTCCACTCGGTCTCGGCGTCGCCGCGCTCGCCGTGTCGGTTGCTGGCGCCCTTCTGGCTTGGAGCGCGGTAGCAGTTGTGCGGCCGCCGGTTCCGCCAACGGCACCCGCCCAGACTGCGGAAAGCCCTGCAGCAGCGAGACCCAGAGTGAAACAACGGCCGGGCGAGGCAGTCGGCCTGGTGGCCGCCGGGTTTGGGCAGATCGACGAGTATGCACAGGGCATTGCGATCGTCGAGGTGCGCGAGGCGTCAGCTATTGGGCGAACCGTAACCGTCAGCATGAACTTTCGACGCGAAGGGCGACATCCTCGCCACAGAGGAACAGGTCGAGACAGCGGACTGGACCGGGCAGCAGATTGCACTTCCGCTGTCTACAGAGGTCAGCAACGGCCAAGTGGTGAGCGTGGACACCTCGGTGAGCTTGTCCAGCTATAGCGATGGAGAGCCCCCGCGGGAATCGCTGGCGCCCATTGTGTCCAAGGAGATCCTCACGGACGATTCCGGGAGTCCGGTTGCGGTCTTCAAAGTCGTCAACGACACAGATCAGGACCTGGCTGACCTACGCCTCGGCATTGCGTGCTTTGATGCCAACGGCGTGATCATCGGTGGTACCTCGGAGTACCCGGCACTCCTCGAAGCAGGGAAGACCATCCGTGTTGACGCCAGTGTCATCGCCTCGGGGGTTCCGGCTTCGTGCACCGCGTTTCCTGGCTTCTAGAGTTGGGAATCTGGTCCTACCCAGTTGGGAATCTGAGTTGTTCGAACAACGGCTCACTGGGAGTCGGTTGAGCGTCTCGATGCTCAGGGCGGCGGCCGCCCGCGTCATGTGGATCGAAGGCAAACACCAAGGTCTGGTCTGACAGGGCATACGGTTCGGGCACCCAGCCCTTGCCATGCAGACGCTCCACCACGGCTTCCAACTCGGGTAAGTAATCCGGCAGCGGCTTGCCGGGCGCCACGGCGATCCTCCTGACAGACCGCAAGCGCTCGGAGGATGGCGGCTGCTCGTGACAGTCACCAGCGGCCACCCCATGAGGCCCCGAGGTTCGACAGAGCTACCAGGATGACCCGCGTTGCTTTCGCGCAGAGGATGACCAGGTCGTTCTCGCGGACATCAGGCGGATTACGCCGGCCAGCAGCAAACAGCCGGCAGCCAGCAAGGTGTCAACGCCGACTGAAAATTGACCCCCTGCTGCCGACCGAATATTGACCCCCTTCGCTGGTTTGTTGTTGTTCTATTTGGTTGGTTTGCGGTGTCCGCGGGTGCGGTAGGAGTCGCCGTCGAGGGCGATGACGTGGGCGTGGTGGACGAGGCGGTCGATGGTGGCGGCGGCGACCACGTCGTCGCCGAGGGTTTCGCCCCACCGGCTGAAGGGCAGGTTCGAGGTGACGATGACCGTCCCGGTCTCATACCGGGATGCGATCAGTTGGAAGAACAGGGCGGCGGCGGTCGTGTCGAACGGCAGGTAGCCCACCTCGTCGATGATGAGTGCTCGGTAGCGTTTGAGCCGGCGGAGTTCGCGGTCCAGGCTGCCGGCGGCGTGCGCCTGGGCGAGCCGGTTGATCCACCCGGTCGCGGAGTCGAACAAGACCGGATTGGACGCTTCGGCGGCTTTCCTGCCCAGGGCGATCGCCAGGTGGGTCTTGCCGGTGCCGGGCGGGCCGAGTAGGACCACGTTGTCGCGTTTCGGGACGAACGTGGTGGTCGCCAGGTGGGCGATGACGTCCCGGGTGGCGGCGGGGACGTGGTCGAACACGAAGTCCTCGATTGTCTTGACCGCCGGGAAGTGGGCGGCGGCGATCCGCAGCCGGGTGCCGTTCGCGGTCCTGGAGGCGACCTGGCGGCCCAGCACGGCGGCGAGGTACTCCTCATGGGACCAGCCCTCGGTGCGGGCCTGGTCGCCCAGGGTGGTGAACGTGTCGGCGATCACGGGGGTCTTCAACTCCCGCGCCAGGAACGCGATCTCGCCGGTGAGGTCCTTCAGGGTGGCAGTCATCAGGCCACCGCCCCATTGCCGGTACCGGCAGGCGTAACAGGCAGGTTGAACAGCTCGTCGTAGTCGCTCAGGGGCCGCACGCCGACCTCCTCACCCGCCGTGTGGGCTGTGGCCGGCCCCTTCGCCCGCTGGGTCCGGTACTGGGTGCGGAGCGTGTGCGCGGTCGCGACATGTGCCGGGTCGCTGATGGTGCGCCGCTGGTCCCAACACCGCGGGTGGGAGGCGACCGACAGGCCGGCGCAGGCCACCGTCACCAGGGTCAGCCCGCAACGGACATCGACGAACCGGCCGATCACCGTCGGGTCCACCGAGTAGTCGTTCCCGGCGACCCGCACGTAATAGTCACGACCCAACCGGACCCGGTCGGTCCACTCCACCCGCGGCGGCACCGGCGGCAAACTCGTCATCGCCGCCCGGTCGGCGGCCAGCCGATCGACCGGGCGGGCGCCCGTGCGTCGCAGCAGGCGCTCGTTGGCCCGCGGTAGCCACCCGTCCAGCTGGGTGTTGAAGTCCGCCGGCGACGTGAACTCCCGACCCGGCATGAACGACGTCTGCAGATACCCGTTCGCGCGTTCCACCACCCCCTTGGCTTCGGGGTCGCGGGGACGGGTCTGATAGATCCTGGTCCCCAGGGTGCCCGCGAACGCCCGCGCCCCGACGGTCAGCCGTTGATGCTGCCCGATGCCGGCCTCGTTGTCCCACACCAACATCCGCGGGACGGCGCCGAAGCTACCCGCCAGCAGCTGCCACATACCGGCCAGCAGGTCCCCGGACTGCCGGGTCGGCAACAACACCGCAGCGATGAACCCCGACCAGGCCGCCACCATCGTCAACACCGGCGGCCCGACGAGCACCTCCGCCGCGACCGGCACCACCCTGGGCGGGAACCACAGGTCGCACTGCACGATGTCCCCAGGCCGGTACTCGGTGCGGTCGGCCGGGTCCGACGGCGCGTACAACGGCCGCAACACCGCGACCCGCGCCCGCAGCGCCGACGCCGACAACTCCCAGCCGATCCGCTCACCGATCACCGTGGCCGGCATCGACGGGGTCGCCGCCAGCAACGCCCTGATCTGCGGCTCGAAACCGTCCAGCACCGACCCCGACGGCCCGCGTTCATACCGGGGCGGCTCATCCGACGCCAACGCAGCCCGAACCGTGTTCCGGGCCACCCCCAACCGGCGAACGATCGCCTTGATCGCCAACCCCTCCGACTTGTGCAACCGTCTAATCTCGGCCCAATCCTCCACGCTGATCACTCCCTCACTCTGTCCGAGGGGGGTCAACATTCACTCGGCGCCACGGGGTCAGTATTCACGCGGCATCGACACAAGGCCAGGTTCCCTACCATCCCCACAGTCATGGGAACATCACCGCCCCTCGCTGATCGCGCTCACCTGATGGGTTTCCCAAGCCAAGCCGTCTCAAGAGCAGGGCTTCCAGGTCTTCCCTCCGGGTGCGTAGCATCGCGGGACCCGTGTAGCCCGGATACGGATCGGACGACGCAGGCTCGGAGGACGTCCGCGGTGAAGTGGTCCGCTGCCTCTTTTCCCTCGCGCCTGCGTTCGGCTGCTTCACGTTCGGCTGCCTCGCGCGCCACCGCTCGGCGGGCCGCCTCGGCCTCGGCCGCCTTCCGCTCGGCTCTCCGCTCTGCCTTGGCCAGTCGTTGGTGCTCGAGAGCCAGCCAGGTCCGCATCGACTCCCCGTGTTGAATTGCCCCTTGCAGACGGGTCCGGAGGTCGCCCCTCACCGCTTCGTAGGCGCCAGCGTGGATGGGATCGTCGGTCCGCTCGAGTGACAACCGAGTCGCCTGCGCGGCCAAGAGGGCTGAGTCGACGCCGGCCAACACGATCGCGACCTCGCCCGACGTGGCTGACAACTCGGTGGAGAGCGTCTCCAGTTGGGCCGCGGCCTGCTCAACCTGGGCAGGAGGGTGAATGCGAGCGCTCTGCTGTAGAGGCCCACCTCTTCGTGATCGAGCGGCATCCTGGCCCCGGAGCACCGCGTCAATGAACTTGCGATTCGGCTCGAAGATCACGGCGATTCCGATTCCTGCGGCGGCGATGTCGGCGTTCACCAAGGCCCCCGCCTCGAAGACGCCTGCCAATGTCCGGCCGTATCGGTCAGCTTCGAATCGGAGTCGGCATGGCCCAGACATTCTCCAAGAAGAAGTCCCCGCGAAGGGCTCCAAGTTCCCGAACAGGGACACCGCTCATCATCGAAGTGCCCTCGCCGGTGACCGCTCAAAGTCAAGGGATCACACCGTGTCCCAGCCGCAGATCAGGCCACCCGCGGGGGCACGTCTAACCTAAATGCCGCGCGCGGGGTGTTGTTCGGTATGACGTCGCTCGGATGTCAGGTTCTTTGGGTGGCGTTCACCGAGCGGGCCATGGCCACCACGAGCGGCTCCAGGCGGGTGAGCCCGTCGCGTATTTCGCCCATCCTCATGGTCGCAGGGGAACTGCAGACGTGCACCGAAGAGGCACTCATGGTACTTCTGAGTGGCGACCGCCATGCCGAAGCCCTTGCCGAGCCAATTTGGCCCCCCGGACTCGACCATGGCGCGCCAAGCTGCTCGGTCGGTAGGATGCCGCGGACTTGCGGCCGTCAACTGCCATGGCAGGCCCGAACGAGGTTCACCGGCATCATCAAGGACATGCTCGGTGAACACGTCACGTAGGAGCCCCCAGTCGAACGATTCGGAAGTGTCGACGTCGCCCAAGCGAAGCCCCAGCAGAGGAGCAGGCCCCCGGATCCTGTCTCGATAGCGGCGATTGGGGTCGAATCGCCACTCATATGCCGCCATGCCCTCCTGCACCTCCACCTGGACGCGCAGGTTGGGGATCGGTGTGTCAGCCCAGAACCTGAGAACCCAAAGACCGCCTCCAGACGACTGGACGACGTCGGCCCTGAGCCGGGACTTCTGGAGTTGGCGGGCGAGCCAGGCAACGCGCGCACGCAACGCGAGCTCAAGGCCGGCAGCATCGTCGGGAACGTCGTTCCAAACCGTGCCCGCATCCACCTGCGGAACCAAGGAACCCATCTGCTCAAGCCAAGCACGGGCAGTCGTGGCGACCCAAGGATGGTCGCTGGAGGAGTACGCGCCGAGAACCGACTCCCACGTGAGCACCTGCCAATGAACCTCGGATCCGAGGCTCGGTGGCAGGGCACCAAGATGGAGGACACAGTAGGTACCCGCATCGGGGAAAGCTGCCCGATAACGAGCAAGTTGATCGATGCCAACGTCCGAGAGCACTTTGACCTCTATGACAGCGACCTGACGACCACCTCGAGTCAGAAGGAGATCGAGTCGGTCTGAGGTCCGCGGCCGAGCGCCTGGAATCGAGATCTCGCGATGCACGTCATCCGCGACCACACCGAGCAACCGCTCCATCGGCCCGGGATCGGTCTTGATAAGCGAGGCCAGTAGATCGCTCCATCGATTCTCACCCCACCCCGGAATCACATAGTGCAGATCCGGAGTGTGCATTCCCTCCAAGGCCCACCCTCCTCCGCTGTCGTCGATCCCCTAGTCTTACAGCACTCCGAGAGTGAACCTCACGCTCAATACGGCCACTCGTCGCGGAGTGCTGCGAGGATCGAGAAGTGGCGAGGACGATCCGTTTCCTGTTCGTGTACGGCCACCCGGGGCCCCTCTCTGACTCCGGCGCCGGGAGGTCTGGATGCCCTCGGGATGGCGACGCTACAGCACCCACGCTCACACAGGAGGACATTGGCGATGTGACCGCCGATCGAATCTTGACCCCTCGTATCGACGCTAGGCCGTACGGCGAGGTCAACAGGTGATCGTCAAAGTTCCCCAGAAGTTCCCCACGAGGAACCTCCGAAACTGTTTGCCCTAGCCAAACAGGCAATCTACTGGTGGGCCTAACTGGACTTGAACGAAATAGGCGACGACTGGCCCGTGACGTCGATAGCCCAAGCAGCAGGCGGTTTCGCGACGTTGACTAGCCCCTTTGCCGGTTCAGGCCACCTCGCTCGGTTCCGCTCCAATACGCAGCAGACCGCAGGCTAGGGGCACGCTAAGGGCACGCTCGCCAAGAGCGGTGGGCGACCCACCTGCTTGGACGCCCACCGCCTAGCCCTACCTACGGGATCTGTGCTCCGCCGGCGTTCCGGCGGACGTTCTCCGCCGCCGACTCAGCCGATGCGCGGCTGAAGAACGACTCTCCTGAGGCGGCCACCTTGTCGGAACCGCGCCACGCGCGCCAACGCCACTTCCCCGCGGCGTCGGCATAGACCTCATACCGAGCGGTGATGGCGCCGGCCTTGAACGACTCGGCGGCCCTCTTTGCGTTGTAGAGCGAGGCGAACGACTCCCCGGACCACGCAACCATCTTGCTGTTTTCGGCGTACAACCACCACGTGGGGTGCCCGCCCTGATCATTCCCAACGGCAAATCGCCACATGGGATTCCTCCGATTCGGTGAGAGTGATGGTGGCCGGGGGCCCGGCCTAGCCCCCGGCCTGCTTCAACGGCCCCGCTTCGGGGTCTGCGACAATGCCGAGCCCGCGGCCGTCTTCGCGGCCTTGGACGCGGACTTGCTGGCCAGCGTCTTGCTCGCAGCCTTAGCGGCCGCAGCGCTGGTCTGCCTGGTGTTTCGCGCCATCCGTCTCACCTCCTCTCGTGCCATCTTGCGAACGGGCACGAGAGGTGATGTGCTGCTGCCTTGAGATCGCATGCGATCACCTCGCGTGCCCCAAGCGCCCGGCTGCCCGGCTGGGCGCTTGTTGCGTTCGGCCGGGGTATTCCCCGGTCCATCAATCAACAGCACACCGCGCCGACACCCTCGATGCCGACACGCCGACTTGCGCGCGCATTTTGCGGCCGCTCGCAGGTCAGCCTCCTGGGCCCACCGTGTTTTACGCGCGAATATCGCTGAGCACCTAGCGGCGAGCCTCCCGTGTCTGATGCCCCATCGCGCGAGGATTAGCCCAAGAGAGCAGGCTTTTACGCGCGATCTACGGAGGTCTGACATGTCCGACGCATCTCCCACTGTCCAGCCTGTCCGGTCAGATCGATCCGCAGATGCGGCTGCCGAGTTCGATTTGGCCGACTACTGCGCGAGACCGATGTGCCGTCGCCAGTTCCAGCGCAGCGCAGGTAGAGGTCGCCGGCAGGACTACTGCTCCGAAACATGCCGGCGGCTCTCTGACCGCGACTACAAGCGTGCGAAGGCGATGGTGGATCAATTCGAACGGCTCGCACGTCGCTCACGGCACGACGTGCTTGCGTTCGGCCGAGTAGCTGACGAGCAGGACGATGCTCAGATCAGCGACGAGGTCGCCCTTGAACGCGCCGTACGCGCGCTCGGCCAGGCCGAAGCCGTTCTCCGATTTGTCTCCGATGCCGACGAGCGCCTGATCCGTGAGCTTCGTGAACTGTGCGACGGAGTACGGCCATTGGTTGGCCAGGCCCAGAAGGGCTGACCAAGTCCCCACCGGTGTCAGCCGACTGCCACGCGTGTAGCCAGTGGGACCGCGACGACGTTGGGCCGACAGGCAAGCGCATCGGAAGTTCTCTCCGGCACGACTCCAACCCCAGTTGGGGACCGAACTGGCCTGGTAGCGCACCCGTCCGGATAGCGTGTGGTGCACCGAGTTGAAGGAGTTTGGAGTGGCTGCGCCCAATGCTGGGTTCGTGTGGGGTATTGCCGACATGCTGCGGGGGCCGTTCAAGCCCAAGGAGTACGGCCGAGTGATCCTGCCGTTCACTGTGCTGGCCCGCCTCGACGCGGTGCTCGCGCCGACGAAGCGCGCCGTCCTGGACATCCTCCCTCAGGTGGAGCAACGGCCAAAGTTGGTGCGTGAGCGGTTGCTGCGCGATGCGGCGGGGGCAGCCTTCTTTAACACGTCGCGGTACAGCCTGCGGAGCTTGGGCGACCCTGCGCAGCTTGCCGGGAACCTGAAGGACCTCGTGGACGGGTTCGACCCCGCGACCCGTGAGATCTTCGACAAGTTCAATATGCACAACGTGATCGACGACCTCGATACCTACGACCGCCTCGCGATGATCGCGAAGGAGTTTGCGTTCAAGCTGGACGTGCACCCCTCGAAGGTGTCAAACGCCGAGATGGGCACCTTGTTCGAGGAGCTGATCCGACGGTTCATGGAGTCCTCGAAGGAGACCGCCGGGGAACACTTCACCCCGCGCGAGGTGATCAAGCGCATGATCGGCCTGCTGTTCAGCGCCGACGACGCGAACCTCGCCGGCCAAACCCCTATGCGCCAGGTGTACGACCCCACTTGCGGCACCGGCGGCATGTTGAGCGTCGCTGAGGAATGGATCGCCGAACACGCCCCGCACGTGCAGTTGACCCTGGCCGGACAGGAGCAGAACGCCGAGACCTATGCGATCGCCAAGGCCGACATGCTGATCAAGGGCCACAACGTCGACAACCTCGTCCACGGCGACACCCTCACCAAGCCCGGGCACATCGGCCAGACCTTCTCGTACTGCCTGGCCAACCCGCCGTTCGGGGTGGACTGGAAGGTGCAACGCGAAGCGGTTGAGAAGGAACGCGACCGGGACGGGGATGCCGGACGGTTCGCTGCCGGCCTGCCCCCGGTCAACGACGGCTCGATGTTGTTCCTGCAGCACCTAGTCTCCAAGATCCACCCTGTCGCAGAGGGAGGCGGACGGACGGCGATCGTCCTGAACGGCTCCCCGCTGTTTACCGGTGGCGCGGGCTCAGGGCCGTCGGAAATCCGCCGGCACCTGATCGAGCACGACCTGGTCGAGGCGATTGTTGGGCTGCCGACCGACATGTTCTACAACACCGGCATCGCCACCTACATCTGGGTGCTGACCAACCGCAAGACCCCTGAGCGGCAGGGCAAGATCCAGCTGATCGACGCCACCAGCATGTGGGTCAAGCTGCGCAAGTCCCTCGGTTCCAAGCGTCGCGAACTCTCCGACGCCGACATCGAGCGGATCATCACCCTGCACGGCCAGTTCACCGACGCCGACCCTGAGCACTCCCGCGTGCTCGACAACACCGAGTTCGGCTACCGCACCATCACCGTTGAGCGCCCTCTCCGGCAGATCTTCACCATCACCGACGACATCATTGAAGAGGCGATGGCACACAAGGTGATCGGCAAGCTCGACAAGGACGCCCAGCACCGGTTGCTCCGCGCCCTGGAATCCCTCGACGGCGGACGCTGGACCCGCGAGAACAACTTCAGAATCGCCATCCGCAAGACCGGCATCGCGGTGACCGAGCCGCTCCTCAAGGCGCTCGTCTCGGTGTTCGGCAACTCCGACGAGTGCGGCGAACTCGTCACCGACCGCAAACAGCACCCGCTGCCCGACCCCACCCTGCGCGACACCGAGAACGTGCCCCTCGACCAGGACATCCACGACTACCTCGAACGGGAGGTCCACCTCTGGGTGCCCGAGGCATGGATCGACGAGACCAAGAACAAGATCGGCTACGAGATTCCCTTCACCCGGGAGTTCTACACCTACGTGCCGCCGCGGCCGCTCGCCGAGATCGACGCCGACGTGCAGGCAGCCATCGCACGGATCGAGGCGCTGTTCGCTGAGGTGAAGCGGTGACCGAATTCCGCCACTCAGGTCACCACTGGCTGGGACTCGTGCCGAGTCACTGGACCACCCGACCCCTCTGGTCGATGTACCGGCGAGTCAAGGATGTCGAGCATCCCGAGGAGCAGATGCTCTCGGTGTTCAGGGAACTCGGTGTGGTGGTCAAGGACGACTACGAGAACCTCAACAAGACGGCAGAGAACCGCAACATCTACCAGCTAGTTCACCCTGCCTGGCTCGTGGTCAATCGCATGAAGGCATGGCAAGGGTCCGTGGGGATCTCGAATCTCCGCGGAATCGTGTCAGGGCACTACATCTGTTTCAGCCCAACCCATTCTGAAGACAGTCGTTACCTTAGTTGGCTGCTCAGGTCAGAGGCATACCGGTATGCGTACCTCCAGCTTTCACGCGGTGTGCGCATCGGGCAGGCCGAGATCGACAACGACCTAATTCGCCAGCTGCCCGTCCTACTCCCGCCACCCGACGAACAACGCGAGATCGCTGACTTCCTGGACAGCGAGGCCGCCCAGATCGACGCGATGATCGAGGCTCAGCGCAGCCTCGCGAATCTGCTCCAGGAGCGCCGCGGAGCCGTGATAGATGCGGCACTTTTGTCCTTGGATGCCGAGTGGTGTCACCTCTCACACGTTTCGACTCTGCAGACCGGCGTGACTCTTGGCGGTGAGCCTCCTGCAGACGCAGCTGAGTACCCGTATCTCCGCGTCGCGAACGTACAGAGCTGGGGCGTGGATCTGGCCGAAGTGAAGACGATCCTTGTGAGCGAAGCCGACGCTCGCCGGTCAACTCTTCGGAAGGGCGACGTCCTCATGACCGAGGGCGGCGATCGTGCCGCGCTCGGTCGAGGTTGCGTCTGGAACGGCGCGATCGACCCGTGCCTCCACCAGAACCACATCTTTGCGATCAGACCTGACAGCCGAGTTGACCCGGCTTACCTGGTGTACGTGTTGGAGTCTCGCGTTGCGCGCGAATACTTCGAGAGCACCCGCCGACAGACCACCAACCTGTCGGCCACCAACTCAACCTTGGTCAAGCAGTTCCGGTTCCCACTGCCCTCACTCGCCGAGCAGAGACGAGTCATCACGATCCTCGATCGTTCGGCCGCCCGAATCGAGGCGATGCTGGGCGCAGCCGTTGAGGCGATCACCCTGATGCGGGAGCGCCGCTCGGCGCTGATCTCCTCGGCCGCAACGGGTCGGACCGATCCGCGCACGGGCAAGACGACCGCCCCCGAGAAGCTTCTGGAGTCGGTATGACGTCGGCGATGAAGGAGATCACGTTCGAGTCGGAGATCTGCCAGTACCTGGCGGCGCACGGCTGGTTGTATACGCCGGACGACGCGGGCTACGACCGTGAAATGGCCCTGTTTCCAGAGGATGTGTTCGGCTGGCTAGAGGAGTCCCAGCCCACCGAGTGGGCGAAGCTGGTGCGTCCGGACGGCAGCGAGGAGCAGCACGCGAAGGCGAAGGCTCGGATTCTGAAGGCCCTGACGGGTCGGCTGGATCAGGCGATGGCGTCCGGGGGTGGCACGTTGAACGTGCTGCGTAAGGGGTTCCAGGAGGTATCGGCACGGTTCGAGACTGTGCAGCCGCAGCCGACGGAGTCGTTGAACCCGGTACTGATGGCGCGCTACAGGCTGAACCGACTGCGAGTGATGCGACAGGTCCATTACTCGAAGCATCGTCCGGCCCGGTCAATCGATTTGGTGTTGTTCTGCAACGGGATCCCAGTCGCGACGATTGAGTTGAAGACGGACTTCACCCAGTCGGTCACACGGGGCATGGTGCAATACGCGCAATCGCGGCTGCCGACCGACCCCGGCAGCGACGGCAAGGAGCCGCTGCTGACGTGGGGAGCGCGGGCGGTCGTGCATTTCGTGGTGACGAACACCGAGGTGGCGATGACCACCAAGCTCGACGGGGCGAACACGGTGTTCCTGCCGTTCAACAAGGGCTGGGCCGAGGGTGGCGGGAACCCGCCCGACCCGGACGGGCCGACGGCGTGGTTCTGGCAGGACATCCTGGATCGGGACCGGTGGTTGAAGATCCTGACGAAGTACCTGCTGGTGAAGACCGAGGAGAGCATCGACCCCGCGTCCGGGAAGCTGCACAAGTCGGTGTCGATCCGATTCCCCCGCTACCACCAATTGTCGGCGGTCGAGGCGATCATCGCCGACGCCTACACACTCGGTGCCGGGCAGCGGTATCTGGTCGAGCATTCGGCCGGGTCAGGCAAGACCGACACGATCGTGTGGACCGCTCACCGGCTCGCCGCCCTGCACGATGCGAGCAACGCCAAGGTGTTCGACTCGGTGATCGTGGTGACCGACCGCACGGTGCTGGACGACCAGATGTCGCGGGCGATGGCACAGCTGGACCACAAGCAGTCCCAGGTCGTCAGCATAAACGGCTTGTCAGGGTCGAAGTCGGCTGAGCTGGCCGAAGCGCTGGCGGCCAGGACGCCGATCATTGTCGTGACACTTCAGACCGCGCCGTTCGCGCTGGCATACCTTAAGGAGCAGTCGCTGAGTGTGGGTGGCCGGTTCGCGGTGATCGCGGACGAGGCCCATTCCTCCCAGACGGGGGACGCGGCCGCGAAGCTGCGGGAGGTGCTCTCGGCCTCGGAGATCGCGGACCTGGACGACGGTGGCGAGGTCGATACCGAGGCGGTGCTGGCGGCGACGGTGGGGGCGCGGGCATCGGCGGAGAACATCTCGTACCTGGCGTTCACCGCGACCCCGAAGCCGAAGACGATGGAGTTGTTCGGCCGCCCGGTTGGTGGCAGCTACGAGTCGTTCCACCGCTACTCGATGCGGCAGGCGATCGAGGAGGGCTACATCCTCGACGTGCTGGCGAACTACACCCCGTACAAGGTGGCGTTCAAGGTCGCCCACGACGGCCAAGAGTACGACTCCGAAACCGTGGACAGGGCCAAGGCGGTCGAGTCGGTGATGCGCTGGGTGCGGCTGCACCCGCACAACATTTCCCAGAAAGTGCAGATCATCGTCGAGCACTTCCGGGCCAACATCGCCGGCCTGCTCGACGGCAACGCCAAAGCGATGGTCGTCACCGCATCCCGCAAGGAAGCGATCCGCTACCACCGCATCCTCACCAAATACATCGCCGAAATGGGGTATGCCGATGTGCGGGCGCTGGTGGCGTTCTCCGACCGGGTCACCGACACCGAGTACGCGCCCGACGGGGTCACTGAGCACGACATGAACCCCGACATCGGCGGCAAGAAGGTCGACGTGGCGTTCATCGGACCCGACTACCAGGTACTGATCGTCGCCAACAAGTACCAAGTCGGGTTCGACCAGCCGCTGCTGTGCGCGATGTACGTCGACAAGAGACTCGACGGGGTGATGGCCGTCCAGACCCTCTCACGGCTGAACCGGACCTGGGCCGGGAAGGACAATGTGTACGTCATCGACTTCGTCAACAACCCCGACGACATCCTCGACGCGTTCCTGCCCTACTACCGCGGCGCCGAACTCGCCGTGACCACCGACCCCAACCTCGTCCACCTGATGGCGGCGAAACTCGACGAATCCGGTCTGTACGACCGCAGCGACGTTCAGGCCGCTGCCGAGGAATACGTGAGAGGCCACAACGCCAAGCTGTCCGGGGTGATCTCCAAGCCGGCGACCCGGTTCACCCAGGCCAAGTCCGCCGCCGAGCACGCCGGCGACACCGAGGAGCTGGGACGGCTGGCCCAGTTCCGCTCCGACCTGGCCAACTACTGCAAGGCCTACACGTTCCTTTCCCAGATCATCGACTACGGCCAGCCCGACCTGGAGAAGCGCTACATCTTCTACAAGGCGCTGGGCGCGGTGCTCCGCCTCGAAGGCATCGACGTCGAAGTGAACCTGACCGGGATCACCCTCACCCACCACCGCATCACCGCAGGGCCCGCGGCCAAGCTCGACCTCGAGACCGGCGAACCCACCCCGCTCACCCCGATGCTCGCCGTCGGCAGCGCCGAACTCCACGACCCCAACAACGTCGGCTGGGCCGAGATTA
Organism: Propionibacteriaceae bacterium; assembly: GCA_016717345.1. Classification (GTDB taxonomy): domain Bacteria; phylum Actinomycetota; class Actinomycetes; order Propionibacteriales; family Propionibacteriaceae; genus Propionicimonas. Next base: position 436,064 of record JADKFR010000002.1, on the reverse strand, counting down.
TCGACACCATCAACACCTTGTTCGACGGCAGCGGGCTCTCCGAATCCGACCGGATCGCCCACCTCGACCTCGTCTTCCGTAAAGCCCGCGACGTCGAAGTCCTAGTAGATGGCGCCCGCCACAACACCGACGCTGACTTCTACCAGGACGCCGGCGTCCTCAACAGCTTCGTCGATGCCGTGCTCGCCGTCCAGGACTCCAACGTCGAGTTCACCGACACCGTTCTTGCCGACAGCAAACGGAGCTTCCTACTCGCCTTCCTCAGAGCGGCACGCTTCAGAGAGTTCCTCGCCAAGGAACCGACGTCGTCGAGTGCAACAGTCCGACTGGCTGACGGCTCCGCCGTGAGTCTCAGATCCACAACGCTAGAAGGTGCTGCGCGGTGACCGATGGTCCCGCGAACGCCGCAGATCGCTCTGTGAACGAACAGACGGCGTCTAGGGGTCTGAACCCCTGGGTCCCTATCGATGTGTCCGACTGGGTGTTGCTTGGCGTTGAGCAGGCTGGGACCAACTCGGTGATCTGGCTACGGGATCCCAACGATCACGAGCGCGTATGGCTGCACAAGAACACATCAACTCCGATCTCCACGGGGGTCGAACAGGGGGAGGACTGGGCAGAAGTCGCCGCGACCCACGTGGCCGTGGCCCTCGGCGTGCCCTGCGCCGATACCCGGCTCTGCAGACGCCATGGGCGCCGCGGGTCGCTGTCTCTGTCAGTCAGACCCAACGGCCATGACCTTAACGAGGGGCGCGTCGCCCTACTGAGCGCCCACTCTCCCGGATACGTGCCACACGTCGAGGGCGAGAAGACTGTCGACCCAGCACGGCCCGGGGTCAAACGACCCGGACATTCCCTTGCCAACATCAAGACTGCGCTGCACGGTGTCCAGGCACCTCCCGGATTCAAGGGGCCTGCAGCCATGTCAGGCTTCGACGTGTTCGTCGGGTACGTGATCCTCGACGCCCTCGTAGCGAACCGGGACCGGCACGAACAGAACTGGGCGGTGCTGAGACCACAACTTGTCGGACTGCCCGATCGCCTGGCCCCGTCTTATGACCACGGGGGAAGTCTCGGCTACAACCTGTCCGATGCCGAACGCGAGCGGCGGCTGAGCGACCCGATCTCACTCACCGCGTGGGCCAGGAAAGGCACGGCGCACAGATTCGAGCATGTCGGACAAGCGCCGTCGCTCGTCGATCATGCCGTCGCCGCGATCTCGCTGGCGAGCCCCGAAGCAGCACAATGGTGGCAAGGGCGCCTCGCCAGCCTCGACTTGAGCCCCCTGAGCGCGGTACTCGCGCAAGGCGTCCCGGGAATGTCACTCCCAGCCGCTACGTTTACCAATAAGTTGCTCAATCTGAACCTAAGGAGGCTCCAGGATGCGATCTGCATCGGTTCTTGATCGGCCTCAGCCCTCCCGCAACGCGCAGACTGACGACCTGCTTGTGATGTGGCAGCACCCAGACTCCCACGAGATAATCCCGATCGGCCGCTTCTCCCACAAGGGCGGCAGGTACTCCTTCGCGTACACGGTCGCTGCCGCAGAGATCAGCGGTTTTCGTCCACTGCCCGGTCTCGAGGACCTTCATCACCGATACGAGTGATCAGATTCCAGCTGTGTTCGACCAGCGCGTCATGTCGAGCGAGCGTCCGGACTACGCTGACTACCTCGGAAGCATCGGGTTGGAAGCCGCGACGCCCTGGGAGCAGATCGTCGAGTCTGGCGGCCGACGTGCGGGTGACACCCTCCAGTTCATGCAACTGCCCACAGTCGCAGAAGAACACGCACGCTCCCGCTTCTTGGCCAACGGTGTCAGCCACATTCCCGAGGCCATCCGGCACCTGCCGGGCCGTAACGTCCTCGTCAGTCGTGAGGAGCAGGAAGTCGCGCTGCAGTCACTGCACGTCGGCGACAGGGTCCAGCTGGAAGCAGAACTCGACAGTCCTCAGGACCCCTATGCGGTACTTCTCACCGTCGGGGGGGTGCCGGTTGGCTGGGTGCCGAGGGCGCTGTCAGCAAGCGTCCGAGGGCTTGTTGACGTCGAACCGCGCGAGGCGGTCGTCTATCGGGTCAACGGACCTGGAGCACCGTTCCACCTTCGCCTTGCTCTGGACCTCGACACCTCCGCACCTGCCGGTTTTGTGTTCGACCGGGACGGAAGGTGGGAGCCTCTCGACATTCAGTAGGTCAAGGGGTTAGGGATGCCCGTCACCTCGAGATGCGCATCGACCGGCATGTACTCGCAGATTGCCGCGAACTCATCGCTAAGACCCTTGCCCCGCAGAAGGTCCAACTCGACATCCGCCAGGCGCAGGAGACTGACAACGTCCCCAGCTGCGTACTCGGTCTGCGCGTCGGTTAGTTCAACTGAGCCCCAGTCACTGGTGCGCACCGCGCCCTTGTCGAGTTCGACGCCGAAATGGCGGAGAAGTAAGGCGCCGAGACTATGAGCCTGGGAGGGGAGCTCAGGGTCGAGGAGCTTGGAGGCCGCCTTGGTACAGACCACCGAAGTCGTGCGCGCGCCAAGCCCCGCCTCGAGAAACCGCAAGTCGAACGGAGCGAAATGGAAGACCTTGATGACTGAAGGGTCCTCCAGCAGTGCCCGCAGCTGGGGAGCCGGGCCGGCGATCCGAATGAGCATCGGGCCCAAGGCAGGCGCGAACAGCTGGCAGAGTTTCAGTGAGTCTCCTCGCCAGTCCAAACCGGTCGTCTCCGTGTCGACAGCTACGCGGCCGACGCCCCGAAAAGCTGCCAGTTCCTCGGTGAGGTCGCCTGACACAACGTGAACTGGCACTCGAGAAGGATACTCATCGTTGGCCGCCCACTAGATCGCGGGACGCCAGTCGGGTCATCGCTGATCACCCGCTCCGGGCACTCAGAACGGCGAACGCGGCCTCGAATGCTGAGGCGGAAGGTGCGGCAACACCTTGACGACTTGCGCGGTAGTCATGATCGCGAACGCTTGCCAAGCACGCACGGATCCAGGGCTGCGAGGAGGTGGGTGGAGCCGTCCGCTGTGATCGACTCAGGGGGCGGGCTCGCTGCCGTGCCTTCCTGGATATTGCGCTGGGTGAGAGCCACCGTTCCGGCGTCGGGTGAGCCACTGTTCCGCGTGGGGGTGAGCCACTGCGACGCTGTCGAGTGCGCCGTGGCGCCGCGCCCGATGCGGCGATTGATCACCGCATGGATCGTGATCCCTTCCGCTCATGCTTGATATGTGGGTGATCTTCCGTTCGTGAGCACTGCCGGTGGGGTGGTGTCAGGATCGGGTGGAGGTGCCTGTCATGTCGCTTGTTCTGCCGTGCCTGTTTCCTGTCGCTGATCGGGTTGCGGGGTCGCCACCGGGCCTGTTCGGGGATCTGCTGGTGGATTCCTATTTGGAGTTCTTGGTGGCCCGGGTCCGGCCGAACTCGGTGCTGGCGGCCTGGTACGACCTGAGGTGTTCTTCGCCGTGGTCGGTAAGCCGGTCGTCGCGGTGACGCCGGCGGACGTGTTCGGGTTCATCACGGCCCAGCGGACGGGGACGGGGTCCCTGCCCGTCGCAGGCGTGGTGCCGGTGCGGGATGAGCCGGCTGGGGTGTCGTTGCGGACGGTCCATCGACGCTTGTCGACGATCAGCGGCCTGTACGGGTATCTGGTCGCGCGGGGTGACGTTGCGGCGAACCCGGTGCCGAAAGGGCTACCGACGCGGCGGGAGCGGAACCGGCCTCGGCAGGGGGTGCCGTTGGTGCGGGCGCCGCGCACTTTGCCGCGGATTCTGACCCCGGCCGAGGTCGACGCGTTGACGGCGGCGTTGCGGACTCACCGGGATCGGGCGATGGTCGCGGCGATGGTGCTGGGCGGTCTGCGTCGCTGCGAGGTGCTCGGGCTGCGGATCGGTGACTTGCAGGTGGCGCAACGGCGGGTGTTCGTCGCCAACGGCAAGGGAGGGCACCAGCGGTTGATCCCGATCGCGGCCCGGTTCTTCACCCAGGTGGCGGCCTATCTGGAGCAGGAGCGCCCTGCCGACGCCGACTCCGATGTGCTGTTCGTGGTGCTCAAACGGCCACGTCGCGGGCGGCCGCTACCGCGGATGGCTTGGATGAGGTCCTCCACGGGGCCAGGATGCGGGCCGGGCTGGCGCACGCGACCTGCCACGAGTTGCGTCACACGTGCCTGACGCGGCTGCGGGAAGCAGGGATGGCGTTGGAAGCCGTGCAAGCCCAAGCCGGTCATGCGTCGATCGAGTCGACAAGGATCTATCTGCACCTGGCCGATGACTGGCTGGCGTCGCAATACCGAAGGGCTGCGGAGGTTATCGACGCCCAGGTCTTCACCGAACACCCCCTGCCGCCCGCGGCACCACCACCGGCCCGGCCGACGCCGGTCCCCGGGTTCCGGAGGCCACGGTGAGCGGCCCGCTGCTGCTGCCGACCTGGGACGTCCTTGCTGTCGCCCGGCCCGAGCTCGTCGTCACGATGCGTGCCTACCTCACCCAGCTCGGGTGCGTGCTGCGGCCGGGCAGCGTGATGGGCGCCGACCTCGCGTTGCGGTCGTTGGCGGCGTTCCTGATCGCCGAACACCCCACATCCGCCGGGTCGCCGATATCGACCGGCCTCAAATCGAGGGCTACAAGCCCTGGTTGGCAACCCGTCCCGGTCAGAACCGTGCCAGGGTCACCCCCGCCACGATCGCGCACCGGCTCGGCACGCTGCGGATGTTCTTCCTCCGCATCGATGAGTGGGGCTGGGACGACTCCCCCAGCCAGGGTGCCGATGTTCCACGGTGACGTGCCCCGCCAGGACCACGCCCTACCCAAGGCCCTCGACGATCCGACCGCCGCGAAGCTGCTCCGCGCTGGCCAGGCCGACAAGCGTGCCCTGGTCGGGGTCACGGTCGAGTTCTTGTTACGGACCGGCCTGCGAGTCGGGGAATACACCGCGCTCACCGCCGACGCCGTCGTCCTGATCGGTGACACGAACTGGCTGCACGTGCCCGTCGGCAAGCTCCACGAGGACCGCTACCTACCGTTGCACCCCCGCGTCGTCGAACTCGTCGACTCCTACCGGGACGCGCATGTGCCCACCGGGCACCCGCTGCTGCTGCCCCGCGAGAACGGTAAACCGCTCGACCGGCACACCGTCACCGGTTCATCAACAAGGCCGGCAGCGCAGCAGGGCTGCCCCACATCCACCCCCACCAGCTCCGGCACACCCTGGCGACCCAGGCGATCAACCGCGGCATGAGCCTGGAAGCGATCGCGGCGATGCTCGGCCACAAATCCCTCGACATGACACTGGTGTACGCCAAGATCGCGAACCGGACCGTCGCCGAGGAATACTTCACCGTCGCCGAAAGGTCGACGCCCTCTACGCCAGCCCCGCCCAGTTGCCCGCTGACGCCCTCGGCCCGAACATGGCCCGCCTCAACCGTGAGCACCACCGGCTGCTCGGCAACGGCTACTGCGTACGGCCCACCATCATGGACTGCGAGTTCGAGAACATCTGCGAGACCTGCACCTACTTCACCACCGGCCTCGGTTCCGACCCACCCTGCTCGCCCAACGCGCCGACGCCTGCGCCAAAGGACAAACCAGACGAGCCCAGATCTACGAGAACCTCATCGCCACCGTCGACCGCACCGAAGCCTCTTGACAACGATCACCCACATAATGCCGAGGAGCGGACGTGTCGACCTGTCGAGGAAAGGATCCAGATGCCGGGAGCTGCGGGGGTCGTCGTCAGCAGCGAGAGTTCGCGGTCATGCCAAGTTCCCGCGCGCCCGCTCCAAACCCGCCTAGGAGTCGTGCCTCCACGGCCGCCTCGCGCTGCTGGAGCTTTATCCTTGGCCGCTGTGGACGACGCCTTCTCGGCCTCGTTGATCTGGTCCTCGGTGAATCCCAACGGGCGAAGACTGTCGGAGCCGACCCCTAGCGTGAGGCTCATGGACACCGTGGCTCTCCGACATGAGCCTTCATCCCGGCCGCGACACCGTCCGGCCGCTAACGTGGCGCCTATGGGTGAGGCGGTCAAGCGGGGCGAGTCCCTGCACGAATTGGGCCGCCAAGGGGCGCGGCGGGCAAAGCATTGGCTCGAATCCACGTCGAGGGTCGATGCCTGCTGGGTCAACCCGGACAAGGGTGCTGCTGACAAGTTGAGCTTTGACTGGCCCCAAGGCGGGGAGTCCTTCTCATTCGACCTTGGCGGCACGCTGAGATACGGCGATTTCCACGGGCAGATGTTCTACGCAGAGGTGAAGAAGTACGCCAACTCAGGGGATCTCCCCGCGCACTATCGCGAATTCTTGGCCAAGTGCTACGTCGCCTACTTGGCCATGCCCAGACTGGCTGACAACTTCATGTGGATCTCGTGGGCGCCGCACGCTGCAACCACGTGGGACAGGCTGACTTCGGCAGACACGGTCAAGACCGCCGTCATCGCCAACGCCAAGCGGGTCTTCGCCGACGGCGCAAACGCCGAGGAACTTGCTGACGACGAGGTGTGTGCGAAGGTCGCCGAGCGTCTGTGGCTTCTGGTGCTGAGCGACAAGCAGGAAGCCCTCGTCCCCGACCCAGTTCACCTCGGGCTCATCCACAACCACGAGTTGCTGAAGGCGTCGGGGTCATGACGACCCTCGAACAGCACGTCATCGATGCCCTCCACGAACGTGACCCTCACCAGTCGGAGAAGAGGGTCAAGGAGGCTATCGCCGGAGCCCTTGCGGCCTTCGACCCCAGCGCCACTGTGAAGATCACGACTTACTTCAACCACACGTACGCGCCCGACATGGTGTTGAGATGGGCCAAGGACGTGGAGCGCCCGGTCTTCCTGCGCTTCACCGACAACCTTCCCGAGCTTGGGGAGGACATCTCGATGCTCGACAAGCTCGACCCCTTGATCTTCGGCCTGACAACACCCGAACTATCCGAGTCGGACGAGGACCATCTCGACGAGACGAGCCGACAGGCCGACGTCCTGCTGACCACTCCAGCGGCAGTCGAGGAGCTGACGACCCGTGAGTCCGCCGCGCCCACGGACCGGATGCTGCGAAACTCGCTCGCTCACGCTGGCCGAGGTGCACTTGTCGGATCCACGGATGCCCGTGACCTCGCCGACACGTTCGCCAAGGGGTTCACCGATGCTGCGGGTGGCCAAGTTACGGGCACGCGCGAGGCGCTGAACACCATCGAGCACTTCTTCGGAGAAGGGCAGGCGCGCCGGCTCAACCGCGTCGTGCAAGCAGTCTGGGAGGGAGGCGGATCCGCCTCGACCAGTACCCCGGAGACGCCAAGCTGTCAGTGACGTCGGAAGCCTGCCCCTGCTCTACCTGGTTCAACTCATGGACACCGACGACGAGGGGTTCTGGCGAGGGGTGGGTCGGAACCTGACCATCGAGCACCTGTTCGAGCTCGCGACGGCCGACGTTGCACGCACGAACAACTTCCAGCACCTCGTCAACGCCAACCTCGACGTACTTCGAGCACGCGCATGCCAGGTCGTCGACATGCGCCTCCTTGACGAGAAGGAACCGCCGGAACTCAGGTGGGGCGTGGACCTCCCCGTCTCGCAGACGCCACCTGCGCTGACCCTGCGCGGACCCGGCTTCCATGCCTTCGCTGCCCGTACCGGCAAGCTGATCGAATCGCGTCTGAAGAAGCCGGCTGCAGGGATCCTGGTCGAGGAGTACGTCGAGCGCACCCAGAGTGCCTCCGTTGCCTCCGTCAGCGCCAGCGTCGGTGGCACGCGCCTTGCAATCAGCGATGACAGCGGGACGACGGGCTCGGATGTCCTGACGGCGGCTACGAGCAGTATGCCCTCGGCGATGGTCGACAAGGCTACGGTCACCACGCCCACCGGCCGCGTCACCATCGACTTCACGCGCAGTACAGGCATCGGCGTCACCAAGAGCGACACCCTGCTCGCACACGTGCTGCTCACCTCCGTTACCCTCCTTGTACCGATGGATGACGAGCAGCACGATGCCCTCAACGATTTCCTGACAGTCGGCTCCGATACCAGTGCAGCCAATGATGACGAAGACGACGGCCAACCTGCCTTCGACGACCTGGACGACATGGACGAGGACCTCGACACCTAGGCGGCGACAACTGGCCAACGACGGGGGCTCGCCGGTCAGTTGCCGGCGTCTCCCTGCTTCGCGTACCGGCGGGTCCTCCTGAGCATCGAGTGCAGCGTGGATCGGCTCAAGCCCAGGTCGCGGGCCATCCTCGACTTGGTCACGCCGTCCTGGCGCTGCTGCTGGATCTGTAGCCGCTCGGTCACGCGGCAGCACTGCGGACAGTGCGCTCGCGACGGGCCAACGTCAGTTGAACTGTGGCTGGACGACAACCGCGTCCGAACAAGTGCACTCTCATGCCGCGTTGCGCTGGGTCGGTCCTAGCCGAGTACAGGATGTGCGTGACCCCACGATGCCAATGACACTTCAGGCCGGGCCCCAGGATGGAGACGGACCTGCCGACGAGGCGGAGGGTCAGCCGAGCCACGCATCAAACTCACTGATGTACTTGCGCGCGAGCTCACACCTGTCTTGTCCCTCCAGGTTCGGCTCGGGAGTGGTCGTAGCGGCGTTGAAGACGACGAAGCGGGTCTTGGTGCCTTGTATCAGCCCGATACTCGACCAGTGTCCGGATTCCTGCCAGGACCAGCAGGTGGCCTTGGAGGATTGATGAGTCGGGTTAACCGGCCGGCCCGCCTTCCGATCGGCAACTTGTTGGTAGAACTGTGCCAGCTCGACCGACACGCGCGGCGTCGTGAACTTCCAGCCCGAGCCTGCTACCGGATCGTCGTCGAAGTCTGTGCCGGACACCTGCCCTGCTGACGACGCACCGTTAGGCAGCTCCGGTGGCTCCACGGTCGGTAACGAACCGCCGCCCGAACCGCACGCCGATAGGACCAGTCCCGCCGTGGCTCCAATAACGGCGAGCATGGTGCGCTTGGCAAACACGCCCTGATTCTAGGGCGAGTGACTCTGGCCGGAACGCACTGCTTTGCCGCAACGGTGGCGGGTACGAACTAGGAGAAGTTGATGGGTTGGAAGGCGTCGAGCTTCGGAACTTGATACTTCAGCGTCTTCCAGTCTTGTTCGTTGCTGCCGATCTCCCAACGCAAGGTGGAGCCCGGCTTCCCGCCTGCGTAGAACTCGCTGATCGTGACGTGCTTAGCTCCCGGTACGCCGTCGGTGACAGTGGCCTTGTCGATCTGTCGGCCATCGGGGTTCAACAGCGGCCCTGGCGCCAGCCCTGCCTCGTCCGCTCGATAAGAGAAGGGAACGTCCATGGCAAACTGCACCATGAGGCAGTGAGTATCACTCGACTTCCCCGAAGACTCGATTTCGTCCGCGCAGCCCTCTGATATTTCTCCCTCGGCCGCAGACTCCACGTAAAGGATCATGTCGATGCGCGTAGCAAGTTTCTTGCCGCCGTCAAACCTCGGCTGCTCACTCGTTGGTTGATTAACTCGTCCGCTGTCCACCGTCGATGCCCAGACCAGGCCGAGATTCCCGGAAGGCGCCGGGGAGCTATCGGGCGACGGGGGTGTGTTCGAAGAGTCGGGATCGGCCATCGTTGTTTGCGTCACTGTCGTCGTCACGGTCACTGTCGGAACCGGTGCGCTCGCACAACTACACAAGACCGCGGACATGGCGCCAACTATGGTGAATACGACGAGACGGGGCATGTGTTCAATCTAAGCGAGTGCTCACTGCGATTCGAAATCGAGAAGTCTCGGGCCACCGGCCAAGGGAATCCTGAACGGGATCCACCGTGCGAGGCCGCCAGCACAAGGGCTGCGATTCGCACCGCGGCCGAGCCAAATCCGCGCGGTGGAAACGCCCTCAACTGCTGCACGCCGCGTGGGAGTTCGTCCTGGAGCAGTCGATCAGTTCCGCGCTGAAGAGCTTCGCTACAGCGACTCGTCATGGGCTGGCCCTGTCAATGGCCAGTTTGTGGTCCCCGCTGGTGGCCAGGTTGATGTCCCCGCTCTTCGCCTTGGTTTGGTCAGTTGTTGAGGCGGGTTCCTCCTTTGGTTCGGGCTTGTCGCATGCGGTAGCTGTCGCCGTCGGTGATGATGACGTGGCAGTGGTGGAGGAGCCGGTCGAGCATGCTGACGGCGGTGGTGTGTTCGGGGAGGAACCGGCCCCACGCTTCGAACGGCCAGTGGCTCCCGATGCCCAGGGCCCGTCTTTCGTAGGCGGCGGCGATGAACCGGAACAGCAGTTGCGCGCCGGTGTCATCGAGTGGGGCGAATCCCAATTCGTCGATCAGGACCACGTCGTTGCGGAGCAGGGTGGCGATCACCCTGCCGACGCTGTTGTCGGCCAGCCCGCGGTACAGGGTTTCGACGAGGTCGGCGGCGGTGAAGTACTTGACCTTGTGCCCGGCCTGGACGGCGGCCATCCCGAGGGCGACGAGCACGTGGGACTTGCCCGTGCCCGGCGGACCGATGAGGCACACGTTCTCACCGGCTGGGACCCATTCCAGGCTGGCGAGGTAGTCGAACGTGGCCGCTGGGATGGACGAGGCGGGCACGTCGAACTCGTCCAACGTCTTGGTCACCGGGAACCCCGCCAACCGGCGTCGGGTGGCCGTGTTGGAGGCGTCCCGGGCGGTGATCTCGGCCTCGATGAGGGTGCGCAGGAACTCCTCGGGGGTCCATCGTTGCGTTTTGGCGGTGATCAGGAGTTCCGGGGCGAGCCGGCGCATCGCGGCCAGTTTCAACCGTCGTAGCCCGGTTTCGAGGTCGGCGGCCAGGACGGGTGGGGTGGTGGTCACCGGTGGGCTCCGATCCGGTAGGCATCCAACGACCGGGTCGGCACCGAGGGCAGGTCCAGCACGAGGGCATCCCCGGCCCGGCGGGGTGTGGGGGCGGCTGCACCGGCGGCCAGGATCGAGGCGATATCGACGGCCCGCCACCGGCGGAACGCGACCGCCCGGCGCAGCGCGGCGACGACCGGCTCCTGGCCGTGCGCGGCTTGCAGCGCACAGATCTCGGCCAACTCGCCGCCGAGCCGGGTGACCCCGGCCGCGGCAGCCCCGGTCAGGAACGCCTCAGCGACCTCACCCAGGCCCAGGAACTGCTTCTCGATAGCGGTACGTGGCCGGGGTGCCCGGCGTGGCGTGTCGGGGCGCGGGTGCGGGTAGTGGGCGTCGGCGATGCTGGCCTGGCCGGGGCCCAGCAGCGGATGCTCGGCTGCCACCTCGCCGGTGGCCGGGTCCACCACGGTGAGCTGGTCGTCGCCGGCGATCACCTGCACCTGTCGTCCGACCAGCCGGGCCGGTACCGAGTAGCGGGCTGAGGCGAACCGGATCGTCGCCAGCTTGTCGACCTTCCGGGTCACCGGTTTCGGCCCGAACACGGGCCGCAACGACGGCAACACCCCCAACAGCGGCCGTTCCGTCTCGAGCCGGTCGGCGGGCACCGCGCAAATCTCGGAATGGGTCACCTGGTTGACCTCGGCACACCACACGGCAGCTGCCTGGTTGGCGGCCGTCAGGTCGGTGAACGGGGCTTGGGGGATCATCAGGTCCCGTTTGGCGTAGCCGACCAAATGTTCGACCATGCCTTTGGATTCCGGGTCGTGGCCCTCGCAGAAGTCCGGCCGGAACCCGTAATGGGTGGCGAACCGGACATAGTCGGGGGTCGGGATCACCACATTCGCGACCACGCCCCCTTTCAAACAGCCCATCCGGTCGGCGAGCACCACCCTGGGCACCCCACCCAGCACCTCGAAGCATTCGGCCAGCATCGCGAACGTCGTCGCGGCGGTCTCGTCGGTGGCGAACCGGACGAACCGGACCCGCGCCCAGGCCAACACCGCACAGAACACGTGCAACCCGTCCTGGACGCCCCAATCGATCAACAGGTGTTCCCCCGGCGCCCACACGCCGGGCCGTCGCCGGCGTTGCTGGCCGTGGCGCCAGTCCGCCTTCGCCCGGGCGACCAGCCGCCGGAAGTTCCGCGGCGACCCGTCGTAGCCGGCCGCCCGCGCCAGGGGCAGCAACCGCTTCGCGCTGATCCGGCCCCGGGTGTCCTTCACCTTCCCGGTCACCAACTCGGTGACCTGGTCGAAGTTCCGGACCCGGGCGGTCCGCTCCGGCCGGCCCTCACCGGCCTCATGGGCGGCGATGACCCGCCGCACCGTCTTGTGGGTCGTGCCGCACAACTCGGCTGCTCCCCGATAGCTGCCTACCTCCCGGTAGGCGGAAATGATGTCCATTCGTTCTCTCGCGTTCTTCAATGGAAGTCCCTGCGTGGTGGATGTGACTGGTTGGCACCGTCACCGTCACCACGCAGGGCCCCAACGGGCCTACGACACGACGAACGAAGAGTGGGGACTTCTACTTGGCCACCACCGGGGACTCACACATGGCCACCAGTGGGGACTTTTTCATGGCCACGGACATCTGTACACCTCTGATGGTTTCCGCAAGCGCCGCGCCATTGCCGAGGACGCCGGATGCTCATGGTTCATCTTGTCCGCCGAGCACGGTTTGGTGTCGCCCGACGAGTGGCTCGCCCCCTACGACCTCGCTCTGGCCAATGCGCCCTCCGACTATCGCGATGCGTGGGGACGATGGGTCACGGCCCGACTCGCCTTCAAGACGGGGGGACTCCAAGACCAGTCCATTCTCGTGCTCGCACCCGCTGCGTACTCGAACGCGATCATTGCTCCGCTCCGCGCAGCCGGCGCAGCCGTCCAAGACCCGCTGAGCGGCCTTCGACAGGGCGAACAGGGCGCATGGCTGACGACCGAGGTCCAACGGCGACGCATAGCCACTCCGCCAGCCGCGCCGGAGCACCCCACAGACACACCGTTGATCGCGAACCGCACAGATCGCCAAGGCGTGGCGGACGCCCTCTTGGAGTACCGGAAAGGCAACGAGAAGCTCCACCGATCCCGGCTCGGGTTCGCCCACACCGCCGAAGCCGACGCCCTCCTCCAGGCGGATCCCTTCGCCTTCCTGATTGGAGTGATTCTCGACGAGGGGATCCAGGCTGAACGTGCCTGGCAAGGTCCACTGGAGCTGAAGAATCGTCGAGGCCACCTCGACCCTTGGCGGCTGCGGTCCCAACTTGGTGCGGTGCGTGGTGCGATAGCTGCGCCACCGGCCCTCCATCGCTTCATCGAGGTCATGGCCTCCGCCGTTGTGATGGCGGCAGAGCGCGTGTGCACCGTCTACGCGGGTGACGCCGGCAGATTGTGGGCACCCGGATCGACAGCCGCTCAGGTCGACGCCCGCTTCAGAGAGTTCCATAAGGTCGGCCCCAAGAAGGCCGCCATGGCAGTCGAACTGCTGGTCAGCCACTTCGGGATCGAACTTGAAGAGCTGTCCGGCAGCAACGTCGCCTACGACGTGCACGTCCGCCGAGTGTTCCTGCGCTCGGGCCTCGTGGACCGCGACGACATCGGACTCGTCACGGCCGTCGCACGCCAGCTCAACCCTGAACGGCCAGTGCTCCTCGACCAGCCAACCTGGCTGATCGGTCGACGGTGGTGCCACGCCACTGCCCCAGATTGCCCTGGCTGTCCCCTCCGAGACGTCTGCCCACAGCTCACCCATCGAAACGTCTGACGCACGCAGACGCCGCCACCGGTCGGCGCCACGACTGAGCACTCAAGCTTGTGACGCTCGTACGACCTTGGCCAGGTGCTGATTTCCCTAGAAGGCAGGCGCCAAGGATCCGATCCTCAGTCGCTCACGTCGATGGCGCGGTGGCGCTGGTCGGCGCCAGCCGCACCGTAGGGATAGTCCGAGACGACGCGTGCGCTCACCAAGTCGAGGCGCTTGAGCGCCCGCGATGACGTCAAGGAGCCCATCGGCGAGTTCCGTGGATGAGTGAGAGCCCACCGCTATTAGGGGCGCCATCGACCTTGAAGTTACCCCAAAGCTACCCCGCCTGGGCAAGTGGGTGACCAGAGTTGGTTCGACTTGGGCGTTGCAGTCCACATAGGACCACCTCCGTGGGACTCCATGTTGCACGTAAGTTGCCACGACGCGAAAACACCCGTTCGGCGGGGCTGCGTACGCCCTAGCCAGAACGGGTTTGATCGTTGTTCGCAAGAGAGGAGTTGAAGCTCTCTGCTTTCGCCGATAACGGCCCTCTGACAAGGTCTTATGAAGGTTGATTGCCACTTCGTCACCTCGTCGTGGGGAATGCGTGGGGAAACGGAATTTTGCCTCCATGCGAACTTATACGCTGACGGCATGCCGCAGATTAGGGCAGTGGGCTGATTTCCCTGGGCCTCCTGGCCGAGGATTGTCAGATCTCGAACGAACGCTGAGCAGGCCAGCCCGGGTCTTGGCGGCTCGGCAACCCGCACGTGTGCCGGGGCCAGGCGAGGCACTTCTGTTCGGTGGCCGTCACCCGTTGAGGCCGGCGATGGGTCCGGCTATATGTTTGGAGGTCCTACGGCAGCGTCACGTTGAGGTCCGGTGTTCTCGAGGGTGGCGTCCCCGGTCAGGTGGAGGGGGTGGGTGAAGGTCCAGTCGCCACGGACGCGCAGGCTGTGTGCGTCGCGGAGGGAGGGGACGACATGGATGCGCTGGTCGAACTGGCTGATGGTCTTGTAGTAGTTGGGGTCGAGGTCGATCTCGGGGAGCGCGGTGAGTGCGGTAACCGGGCGGGCGTACCCGTCGAGGGAGTACACGTCGGAGCGGAGCAGGAGGAGTTCGTTGGTGGTCTTCACCGGTAGGAACCGGTTGCGTTCGACGGCGATGGCCCGGGCGCCGGGGAAAACCTCAATGGCCGCCCCCATGGCGGTTTCGAGTTGGAGGACGCCCGGTGACGTCGGGTCGGTGGGGTCGACGGTCTTCTCGTTGCGGATGAGGGGGAGACCGAGGACTCCGCCGGTGACGGTGAGGCGCTCCTGGAGGGCGGCGATGTCGAGCCACAGGTTGTTGCAGTGGAAGTAGCGGTGTCGATGTTCGTCGGTGAAGTGGTGCATCTGATCGGCGGGCGTCTGGGCGGTGTCGCGGAGGATGAGTTGCCCGTCGCTGCGGCGCCGGGCGAGGTGTCCGCCCTTGCGGTCGTTGGCGGTGCGTTGGCAAACCTCTGCGGCGTAGGGGGCGCCGGAGGCGGCGAACCAGCCGGCCAGGCGCGGGTCGGGGGCCGCGCCCAGGTTGTCGCCGTTGGCGATGCTCAGGTACTGGTAGCCCCGCTTCATCAGGGCTTCGAGCAGCCCTGAGGACGCCAGTCGGGTGTAGACCTCGCCGTGGCCGGGTGGGCACCACTCGAGGGAGGGGTCGGCCGGCCACTCGATCGGGGTGAGGTCGTCGAGGCGGAGCTTGGGCTGGGCGCTCTGCAGGAAGTCGAGGGGTAGTCCGTCCACGGCCAGGTCCGGGTATCGCTTCAGGTGGGTCAGCGTGTCGGCCTGGGTGCGGAAGCTGTTCAGGAACAGCAGCGGGAGCCGGACGCCGTGGCGGGCACGGGCGCGGCGGACCTGGGCGACTATGAGGTCGAGGAACGTCTGTCCGTCGCGGACCCTCAGCAGGGTCTTCGCGCGGTCCAGGCCCATCGAGGTGCCCAGGCCGCCGTTGAGTTTCACGATCACGGTCCGGGCCAGCGCGTCGTGGGCCCGTGTCTCGTCGACGTCGACGTCGGTGAGACGTTCCACATCGTCCAGCGGGGTGATCGTATCCTCGGGGATCAGGCCGGTCGCGCCGGTGGCGGCCAGGTGGTAGTAGTGAGCGAAGGCGCGGCACGCTGTATCGTCGACGCCGCGGGCACGCATCTTTTCGAGGGCCTGAGTCAGCCCGGCTGGGACGAGTCCGTTGTCGTTCATCTGCGGGGTCCTTTCGATCGGGAGTGCCAGGCGCTGGCGACCATGTCGGTTAGGGTGTGCCGCATCGCCCAGTCGAGGTCGCGGGCGGCGCGGTCTCCGTTCGCGACGATCCGG
This sequence comes from Propionibacteriaceae bacterium, assembly GCA_016717345.1. Taxonomy (GTDB): domain Bacteria; phylum Actinomycetota; class Actinomycetes; order Propionibacteriales; family Propionibacteriaceae; genus Propionicimonas. Next base: position 420,166 of record JADKFR010000002.1, on the reverse strand, counting down.
GGCGGGTCGCCGGCGCGGCGCGGGGCGACCTCGGCGGTGAACCGGATGCCGGTGACGTCGGCGATCGCGGTCATGATCTCGGCGACCGACACCCCCCTACCGCTGCCGAGGTTGTACGCCGCTTCGAGGGGTGCCCCGGCGGTGAGCCGCTCGGCGGCGGTCACGTGCGCGACGGCCAGGTCGTGGACGTGGAGGTAGTCGCGCACGCATGTGCCGTCGGGGGTCGGGTAGTCATCACCGAAGACGCGAGGCGTCCGGCCGGCGAGGAGTGCGTCGAACACCAGGGGGAACAAGTTGTGCGGGCTGGTGTCGTACAGGTCGGGGTGGCCCGACCCGACCACGTTGAAGTACCGCAGCGACGTGTGCGCCAGCCCGGTCGCCTTCGCCTGGTCGGCCAGCAGCCACTCCCCGACCAACTTCGACTCCCCGTAGGGAGACTGGGGGTCCTTGGCGGTGTCCTCGGTGACCAGGGCGACGTCGGGCGTCCCGTAAACCGCTGCGCTGGAGGAGAACACGAGCTTGTCGACGCCCGCCCGCTGCATCTGTTCAAGCAGGACCATCGTGCCGACCACGTTCTGCCGGTAAGTGTGCAGCGGCCGGTTGACCGACTCGCCGGCGTACTTGAAGCCAGCGATGTGGATCACACCCTCCACCTCGTGGTCGGCGAACGTACGACCGAGCAGGGCACCGTCCAGGATCGACCCCTCCACGAACGGGGTGTCGGCGGCGACGAACTCCCGGTGCCCGCTGGACAGGTCGTCCACCACGACGACGCCGATCCCGCGTTCGGCGAACAGCCGGGCCACATGCGAGCCGATGTAACCCGCCCCTCCGGTCACCAGCCACGACCTCATCCGGTCACCTCGATCCGGCCGGCACCGGCGACCGGGCGGACTGTGAACACCTTCGGTGAGGTGAATCCGGCGTCGGCGAAGGCGTCATCGACCGCCCCGGTGACCTCGCCGACGGCGTCCACCGGCACCAAAGCAATCGCGCAGCCGCCGAACCCGCCGCCGGTCATCCGCGCGCCGAGCGCACCGTGAGCACGCGCGACCTCGACGGCAAGGTCGAGTTCAGGGGTGGAGATCTCGAAGTCGTCCCGCATCGAGGCGTGCGAGGCATCCAACAAGGCGCCGACCGCCGACGGACCCGCCTGGCGGAGCACGCGTACCGTGTCCAGGACGCGCTGGTTCTCGGTCACCACGTGCCGGACCCGCCGAAACGTCACGTCATCCAACACCCGGCGCGCTGCTGCCAGGTCACCGACGGTCACGTCACGAAGGCTCGGCACGCCCAGCGTGCGCGCCCCCGCCTCGCACGCGGCCCGCCGCGAACCGTACCCGCCGTCGGCATGGGCGTGGCTCACGCGAGTGTCGACCACCACCACCTCCAAGCCGGCGGCGTCCAGACCCAGCGGCACCACCTCCGCGTCCAGGGTGCGGCAGTCGAGGAACACCGCACAATCCGGTGCGCCCAGCAGGGATGCCGACTGGTCCATGATCCCGGTCGGCGCACCCACCACCACATTCTCGGCCCGCTGCCCCACCCGCGCCAACGCGTGCCGGTCCAGACCCAACCCCCACGCGTCGTTGAGGGCCATCCCGACCGCGCTCTCGATCGCCGCCGAGGACGACAACCCCGCCCCGACCGGCACGTCCGAGGTCAGGGCCAGATCGAAGCCCGGCACGTCTGTGAGGTCCACGCCGAACTCTCCCAAGGCCCACACCACGCCCAACGGGTACGCCGACCAGCCCGACACGGGCGCACGGCCGACCTGGTCCAGATGGAACTCGACGATACCGTCGGCGAAGTCGGTCCCCAGCCGGATGGTGCGGTCCGACCGCAACCGCACCCCCGCAACCGCCCAACGGTCGATCGCGAACGGCAGCACGAAGCCCTCGTTGTAGTCGGTGTGCTCACCAATCAGGTTCACCCGACCCGGCCCGCGAAAGGCGCTCGTGGGTGGGGAGCCGAAGGTGCGTCGGAAGGCTTGGTCGAGGATGTGTGGCTGGAACATTCAGTTCTCCGGGGTACGAGTGTGCGTGGTGGGGTGGATGGCTGGAGTCTCGGGGCGAGCCAAGCGGGTGACCTCGAGGAGAAGGCAACGATCGGGCGGGAGCCACGGCGTCCGGACTCCGACGGTGCCCAGCGCGCGGCCGGACAACCGCAGCGGCCAACCCCTCTGGAGCCACGGCGTCCGGACTCCGACGGTGCCCAGCGCGCGGCCGGACAACCGCAGCGGCCAACCCCTCTGGAGCCGCGGCGGGCTTCCGAGTCCGGGGATGCCGGGGTCCAGACCCGCAGCCACGGGAATCGCTGCCGGCTCGACGGGGCTCACCTCGTAGAGTGCGTCGGGGTCGAGGCCGGGGAGGACGACCCGCCCGAGGGTGGGGGTGTCGGTAGTCTCCGTGAGGCAGAGACTGTAGATGGCCAGCTCGGGCGTCACGGCGTCCTCCACCCCCGCGGAGCCGAGCCCGGGCAATGCCGCCCCCCAGTGGACGACGGCCGGCAGGCGGGCGTCCGAGCAGTCGAGCACCAGAGCGACATCGGCGGCCCGCAGCGCGACGCACCGGCCGGTCACGATGCGCCGTCTCCCACGCGGAACGTCAACGATCCCGACACCGCGCGTGGCCAGAGCGCGTGCTCGGGACGCACGTCCGGGCCGCATGACCGCGACCCGAGGCCGTGCTGGGCCAGGTCGAGGTACAGGTGGACGCCCCCCGATTCCGGCAGTTCGTGCTGGTGGCGTGCAGCCGTCCACTCCTCGGCGCTGTGCCGCGCCACGACGAACCCGGGTCGCGCTCCGGCGACAGGGACAGCGACCACGCTGAGGTCGGGCAGGCCCGCCCCGGCGAGGCACAATTCGCGGAGGGCCTCCCGGTGGCCCGTCTCCTGCGGGACGGCATAGCGAACCGTCACGTCATCGATCGACGCCGCGAAGCGGCCCACACGGGCGGCCGTCCGGCTGTCGGCGTAGTTCTCGCCCGGCCCGGTACCGAACCATGACGCGGACGCGTAGTCGGCGGGCAGCACCAGGTGGACGCCGATCCGCGGCCACGTGCAGGTCCACCCGGCGGAGGGCTGGACGTCGACGTCGAGGTGGAGCGCCCTGTCAAGCCAGCGCCAACGCTGATCGACCATCACGTAGTTCGACGAATTGGCCGCCGCCAGTCGGTAGCGCGTGGTCAGGCCGTTCGGGTCGGCGACCAAGCTGACGAGCCGGGTCTGCAGCCGGTCAAGGCCGGCCTCGCGCCACCGCTCGGCGGACGGCGGCCCATCGACGCCCATCCCGAGCGTCTCGGCCGGGTCGCCCAACTCGTACGACCCGCGCGTCGCCAGGCTGTCGTTCTCCGTGGGCGCGCGCCACAGCGTGACAACCGCCCCGGCCAACGGCACGTCCGCGAGGGCCACCAGGTGCCCCATCCGGTCGAACCGTGCGTCACCCAGGAGGTAGCCGTCGTCGACCGGCGTCGCGCGGACCGCGACGGAAACCGCGGCGGGGACGGGGACCGCCGCCAACTCGATCTGGGAGGTCGTGAGGACGTGTCCGGCGGGAGCCCACGCCGTCGAACGGGCCAGGTCCGCGGTGACGGCCAGCCAGTGCTCGCCCGGCGCCGACAGGTCGAGGGTGGGCAGCGGCGCGGACGCCGACCCTCCCGGTTCCACGGGCGGGACGTCGAGCGATCCCGTGCCCACGGGGTGTCCGTCGACCTCGTGGGTCCACGTGAACCTGAGGTCGCCGGTGTCCCCGTCGTGGCGGCGGTTGGACACCGTCGCCCCCTCACGTGCCAGCACGATCTTGATGGGCGTCACGACCGCGGCGTACTCCGCCAGCATCGGCGTGGGCGTCCCGTCCGCGAGCACCATGCCGTCACACACGAAGCTGCCGTCGTGGTACACCTCCCCGAAGTCGCCGCCGTAGCCGTGGAAAGGGATCCCGTCGGGGGTGGCCGTCAGGAGGCCATGGTCGCGCCACTCCCAGACGAAACCACCATGGATGGCCGGGTGCGCGTCGAACACCGCCTCGTAGCTGGCGATCCCGCCGGCGCCGTTTCCCATCGCGTGGAGGTACTCGCACTCGATGATCGGCCGCCCCGGCCGGGTCTGCGTCAGGTGGACCAATTCCTCGATCGGAGCGTACATGCGCGACACGATGTCGACGTAGCGGTCGGTCTGGTCGTTCTCGTAGTGCACCGGACGCCCAGGGTCGCGCCGGTGGATCCACGCGGCCATGGCGGCGAGGTTGCTGCCTGCTCCCGACTCGTTGCCCAGCGACCATGCGACGACGCAGGGATGGTTCTTGTCGCGTTCGACCATGCGTCGTGCCCGGTCGAGGAAGACCTCTCGCCAGTCCGGGTCGTCGGACGGGTTTCCCACCCAGCCGTTCAGCTCGAAGCCGTGGGTCTCGAGGTCGCACTCGTCGATCACCCAGAAGCCGAGCTCGTCGGCGAGGTCGAGCAGGGTGGGGTGCGGTGGGTAGTGGCTGGTGCGGATGGCGTTCAGGTGGTGCCGCTTCATCACCAGCATCGCCTCACGCACCTTGTCTGGGTCGAAGACGCGGCCCTCGATCGGGTCAAAATCGTGTCGGTTGACCCCGCGGATCCTGACCCGACGACCGTTCACCAGCCAGGCGTCCCCGACGACCTCAACCCTGCGGAAGCCCGCGATCAGAGTGATGGTCTCCGCCGCGTTTGCCACCTCCACCGGGTAGAGGCGCGGTACGTCCGCGCTCCAGCCCTGAACTGGGCCGACGTCGACGGTGTGGGACGCGGAGGCGTCCGGGATCTCGATTGCGAGCCCGAGCTCTGGGCACGACACCCGCACTGGGTACGCACCCGGCGAGCATCCCAGTTCGAGGGCGAGGCTGCCCAGGCCGGTGTCGGGATCGCGGTCCGCCTGGAGGAACACGTCGTCCAGGCCGGCGTCCGGCCGGTGGAGGAGGGTCACTTCCCGGAAGAGGCCAGGGAGCCACCACTGGTCCTGGTCTTCGATGTAGGACATCGCCGACCATTGGTGCACGCGCACGACGAGGACGTTCTCCCCCTCCCGGAGGCTGTTCGTCACGTCGAGCTCCTGCCGCAGCCGGCTGCCGCGGACGATGCCGACCTCGTCGCCGTTGAGCCACACGCGGCCGAGCGACTCGAGGCCGTCGAAACGCAGCCAGACGCGGCCGGAGGCGAGCCAGTCGGCGGGCACGTCGAGGCGGCGGCGGTGGTCGCCGGTCGGGTTGGCGTCCGGGACGTGGGGCGGGTCGAGCGGGAACGGGTACTTCACGTTCGTGTAGGCCGGACGCCCCCAGCGCCCCTCGCCGCGCAGCACCCAGTGGGAGGGGACGTCGATGGTGTCCCAGTCGGTGTCGTCGAAGGCGGGGTCGGACGCCGCCGCGTCCGCCTCGCCGGCGCTCGGATAGAGGCGGAACCGCCAGTCGCCGCACAGGTCGAGGCTGGGTGCGGTGGTGCGCAGATGGGCGCGTGGCGCGACGCGGCGTCCGGACCCCGGGGAGATCTCCTCGACGTAGGCGGTGTCGGTGGAGGCGGTGGCAGACATGGGTTCCTCGCTCGTGAAGGCGGGGAGCGGGCGGCCCGGCCGGCGGGGTGACCCGACCCCGTCCCCGTGGGTCGGGGACGGGGCCGGCGGATCAGCCCTTCGTGGCGCCGAGGGTGAGCCCGGCGACGAAGTGCTTCTGGAGTGCGAAATAGATGATGATTGTCGGGAGCGCGATCATGACCGCCCCGGCAGCCACCAGGTTGTTGTCGGTGAAGAACGCACCTGACAGGTTGGTCAGCGAGCTCGTGATGGGGAACTTCTCGCCGCTCTGCAGCAGGACGGTGGCCCAGAAGAACTCGTTGTAGATCCAGGTGATCTGGAGCGTGGCGAGGGCCGCCAGCGACGGACGGCAGAGCGGGAGCGTGAGCTTCCAGTACTGCTGCCAGATGCTGGCGCCGTCCACCATGGCCGCCTCGTAGATCTCCTTCGGCAGCGCCTTCATGTAGTTCGACAGCACGAAGGTGCAGAAGCCGACCTGGAACCCCACGTTGACCAGGATCAGCCCCACGTAGGAGTTCAGCAGGGTGCCCGACTCGCTGAGCCAGAAGGGCACCTCGATGTTCTGGAACATCTTGAACACCGGGATCAGCAGGGCCTGCGGTGGCAGCAGGTTCCCGGCCGTGAAGGCGCCCAGCATGACGATGTTGAACTTCCAGCTGAAGCGCGCGAGCACGAACGCCACCAGCGACGCGAGGAAGAGCGTGAGGATGACGGCCGGGATCGTGATGATCGCCGAGTTGAGGAACTTCCGGGCGAACTCGCCGGTCGTCCAGGCTTTGACGTAGTTGTCGAGCGTGAAGCCGCCGAAGCTCAGGTAGCCGAACTGGGCGGTGAACTGGTAGTCGCGCAACGACGCCATGACGGCGTACAGCAGCGGGATCAGCCAGAGGAAGGCCATGAAGGCCAGGAAGACGTGGGTCGCGATGCGGCCCTTCGTCCAGGCCCTGCGCGGGTTGGCCGTGACCGTGGCGGTGGCCGTGGCGGTGCTCACTGGTCCCCCTTCATGACGATCCTGAGGTAGATGATGATGAACACCGTCGAGATCACGAGCATGATCGTCGCCAGCGCCGAGCCGAAGCCGATGCGTTGCGCCTCACCCACGATGTTGCGGGTGACCTCGGTCGCGAGCAGTTCGAGTCCGTTGCGACCTCGGTTGATCACCCAGACGAGGTCGAAGGCGCGCAGCGAGTCGATGAACGTGATGACCAGCACCACGACGTTGATCGGGAACATGACCGGGAAGACCACGTGGAAGAACGTCTGCACCTCGGACGCCCCGTCGATCCTGGCCGCCTCCTTCAGGGCGAGGTCGACTCCCTTGAGGCCGGCTAAGTAGAGCAGCATCACGTACCCGACGTGCCGCCACGACGTGGCGATGAGGGCCGAGTACAGGTTGATGCTCGGGTCGCCGTACCAGTCGATCGACGTGCCCAGGACGGCGTTGAGGAGGCCCTGGTCGCGGCTGAACATCAACTGCCAGATGAAGCCGATGAGGGCCATCGACAGCACCACGGGCAGGTAGAGGGAGGTCTGGTAGAACTTCGTGTGCGAGGCCTCGCGGTCGAGCAGCACCGCGACGAGGAGGCCGATCGGGGTGGCGATGAAGAACAGCACCAACAGCCAGATCACGTTGTTCTGGATGGCCGGCCAGAAGGCCGGATAGATGGTCGCAGCCTCGACGTACCACCGGGTGCCGACGAACTTCGCCTCGCTGAACGGGCCGAACCCGTCCCAGTCGAAGAACGAGAACACGATCGTGGCTATGGCCGGCAACCACACCAGCGTGGCCACGACGGACGTCGGGATGAGGACCATCAACACGACGGTGACCCGGTCACGGGTCGACATCCGGATTCTCCGGCCCCTCCCCGTGACCGCCGCTTTCGTCGTCGTCGTCGTCATGACGCGAAGATCGACTTCTTCTGGGCCTCGACGTTCTTGAGGATCGTGGCGATGTCGTCAGGGGTCTTGAGGAAGCTCTGCAGGGCCGGGCCCATCACGGTTGAGGCGAAGTCGGGACGCGAGTCGCGGTCGAGGAACAGCGCCACGTCCGTGGCGTCCTTGAGCACGCCGAGCATCTTCGTCTGCAGGCCGGTGTACTTCGCCACGTCGGCCTTCTGGCTCGTCGCGATGACCGACGGGTCGGCCTGCACGAGGATGTCCTGCGCGGCGGCGCTGCCGAGGTAGCCGAGCCACTTCTTGGCGCCGGCCTCGTTCTTCGGACGCTTCGACATCATGAAGCCGTCGGTCGGGGCCTCGATGGCACCGGTCCCGATGGCGGAATCGACCTCGGGGAAGGTGAAGAAGTCGAGGTCGTCCTGTTCGGCGCCCTTGGCGAACTGCTGGGCCGCGAACGTGCCGAGGTAGTACATGGCCGCCTGACCCTTCTGCAGCGCCTGCGCCGCCTCCTGCCAGCTGCGGCCGAGCGCGTCCGGCTGGTGGTAGGGGAGGAGGCCCTTCCAGGTGTCGAAGACCGTGGTGACCTTGGGGGAGGTCCAGTCCTCCTTACCGGACAGGAGGCTGATGTGGTAGTCGTAGCCGTTGATGCGCAGGTTGAGGATGTCGAAGGTGCCCATCGCCTCCCAGCCGTCCTTGTCGGCGAACGCCAGCGGCGCGACGCCCTCGCCCTTCATCTTGTCGCCGAGGGCCTTGAACTCGTCGAGGGTCTTCGGGACCTCGTAGCCGCCCTTCTCCCACACGCTCTTGCGGTACAGCACGACCCACGGGTAGTAGGTCGCCGGCATGATGATCTGCTTGCTGCGTCCTCGGTGGAGCACGCCTTCTTCAGGCCCTCGGGGATGCCCGGCGTCGCCTGGTACACGTCAGTGAGGTCGCCGACCAGGTTCTTCGCGGCGAAGAAGCGGCCCCGGTAGCCGGCGAACCAGCCGAACGCGTCGTCGGGCGAGCCCTGCAAATAGTTGTTGATGTTTTCCTGGAACGTCGTGTGGGCGACGGTGTTCATCTTCACGGTGAGGCCGGCGTTGGCGTCCTGGAAGGCCTTGGCGGCCGCCTCGATGGCGGCCTTCGGGACGGGGTCGGCCTGGTTGTTGCCGAACGTCACCTCACCGGTGGCCGCCCCGCCCGGGGCAGCGGTGCTACCACCGCCGCTCGCGCAGGCGGAGAGCCCGAGGGCGCCGAGGGCGAGCGCGCCGCCGAGCAGGGAACGACGGGAGAAGCCGCTCACGGGAGCGACGGGGTACCGGGCCAGGTAATCGGCTTCGGTCTGCGGATGGGACATCAGTGGCCTACCTTCCTTTGATTGGGTCCTTCTGGGGTTCGGGCTGCTGGTGGTTGGTCTGCCAGGACGACGCAGCCCCAGGGCTCAAGAGTCAGCCTGTGGCCGCCCGGCAGCGGGACGCCGGCGACCAGGTCGTCGACGCCATGGGGGGTCACCGCGTGCGCGGTGAGCCCGCTCCAGTTGTGGAGGAAGTGGATCCTCGTGGCATTGGCGACGCCCGACAGGACCGTGACCGGATCGTCACGATGCCAGGCGGTCGCCACCGGAGCGGGGACGAGGTGCCTCACGAGGTCGGCACCGAAGATCCGGTCGGGAACGGTGCCCACGTAGGTGACGCGGCCCCGACCATGAGCCCGGGTGGTGACGGCCGGGAACCGGCCCAGTTGCGGGTGCTCGTACTGGGCGAGGACCTCCGCGTCGTCGACGACCAGGTGGTCGGCCCACCACCGTCCCGATGCCCCGGCAGTCACCGCCATGCCTTCGCCGACGACGTGGAGCGGTGCGCGGAGCGACGTGAACTCCTCGTAATGGACGCCCGCGGCTCGACCCACAACGTCCGGCGCGACCGCCAACCTGGCGCGTGACTCCTCGTCTCCATAACCAGTTCTCGGTCCGACGACCAGGTGCCCGCCCGCGGCGGCGTAAGCGCTCAGCTTCTCGAGTTGCTCTGTGGTGGCAACGTAGAACGCGGCGGCCACGAGCACCGGGAACCGGCGGGCCGCCTCGACCACCTCCATCTCATCCCACTGCTCGGCGTGGACGAAGCGGGCCTGCGCTCCCCCGTGCACGACGGCCGCGTGGAAGGCGTCGACGATGTCGGGGTAGGCGGTGGACCGCGCGGTGCCGTCGGGATTGCAGAGCGGCGGGAAGTCCTCGAACGCCTGCTTGCTGTCGGTGGAGTAGAGGACCGCGACGTCGGCGTCCGGTGTGTAGCCGTCGAGGCGGTCGCCGAGACCGGCGAGGAGGGCGCCCAGCTCGGCGACCTCGTCGTAGATGCGACCGGGCACCTGGCTGTGGGGCAGGACGCCCCCCCAGTAGGTCTCGGTGCCGAAGTGCAGGGTGTGCCAGTGCCAGTACTCGATCATCGAGGCGCCGCGGGCGATGAGGGCGAGCGCGCTCTGCCGGATCTGGCCGGGGTAGGGCGGGAAGTGCTGCCACCACCAGTTGATCGACTGCAGGTTGGTCTCGGTCACGAGGAAGCGCTCCTGGCGCAGCGCATAGCCGCGGTCACCGAGCTCGATCAGGCCGGCGACGCCCGTGCGGATCCAGTGGTCGGGGCGGGTGAGCTGCCGCCCGAGGTCGAGGTGGTCCTCGACGCCGTGATAGGCGTTCAGGGCGGGCACGTCGAGGCGGCGCACCACCTGCTCCTCGTGCACGGCCGGCCGGTCGAGCGCGACGCACGTGGTGACGAACTGCTCGTCGAGTGCGTATTCCCGCACGAGCTCAGCCTGCCACCCGATGAAGTCGGTCACGACCTGGTTCTGGTAACGGCGCCACGCGAGCGCGTACTGGGGCTGCAGGTTGCCGTCCGGCCGCCACAGCTCCGACCAGTCGCCGAGGCGGTGCGACCAGTAGACGAGGCCCCACTCGCGGTTGAGGTTCTCGACGTCGCCGTAGCGCGCCTTCAGCCAGTCGAGGAACCCGACGAAGGTGTTGTGGTTGTGCAGCAGCATCGCGCCCGGCTCGTTGTCGATCTGGAACCCCACGACGGCCGGGTGTGCGGCGTAGCGGCCCAAGATCGCCCGGATCACGCGCTCGGCGTGGAAGCGGAAGGCGGCGTGGGTGATGTCGACCTCTTGCCGTCGCCCCCAGCCCTGACGCAGCCCGCTGGCGACCTCGCCGGCGATCTCGGGGTAGGTGCGCCACAGCCACGGCGGCACGGCGTATGTGGGCGTCCCCAGCAGGACGCCGATGCCCCGGTCGTGCGCGCCGTCGAGGACGCGCTGCAGCCACTCCAGGTCGAAGTGTCCGTCGCGGGGCTCCCACGTCGACCATACGGATTCGCCGACACGGATGACGTTGAAGTGTGCGGCACGCATGAGGTCGAGGTCACGATCGAGGTCAGGACGCGGCTGGTACTCCGGGTAGTAGGCCGCACCGAACCGCAATCCGGGCCGGCCGGGCGGTGGAGGCGTCATTGTCATCCTCGGCTGTCGGTTGGCTTCTGGACGAAACGTTACCGGTAACTTTTGGCTTCTGGCAAATCCGCGGGAAGATCCCCCGGTGCGCCGTCAGGCCCGCGAGATGCCCGCCCCGGCGCGTCCGGTGGAGGCTCGTGCGACCAGCCGCCCGACCGGCATTTGGAGTTCCCGCCGCTCGCCGATGCCCGTGGGGTCCAGGAGTGCGCGCACCGTGTTGCGTCCCATGCGGGCGAAGTCCGCCGCGACGGTCGTGAGCGGCGGCCAGTAGTAGGCCGCGTCCATGATGCCGTCGTAGCCCGAAACACTCACGTCCTCGGGCACACGGACTCCGTGCTCCTGAAGCCAGAAGAGCACGCCAAGCGCCAACTGGTCGCTGGCCGCCACGATCGCGGTCGGCGCGGCATCGAGCGGGTACGACGCCATCGCCTCATAACCGGCGGCGGGCCCCCACTCCCCCGCCGTCTCGCCGCAATTCCGCAAGCCGCGCCGGGCCAGCACCTCGCGGTAAGACGTCAGGCGGTTGCGGGCCGCAAGCCACGTCCGCGGGCCGCCCACCTGGAAGAAGCGTTCGTGGCCCAGTTCTGCGAGATGGGCCACGACCTGCGCGAAGGGATGCGCGAGGGCGCGATCGTCGCCGGGGACCAGCACAGGCTCGGCCTCGATGACGAAGGACACCTTCAGCCTCTCCAGACCAAGCCGCTCGAGGACCGGATCGGACGGCGAAATCACCACGGCGCCCGCAAGCGTCGTCCGGTTCATCAGCCGCACGGCATCGCGGACTGAGAGTGCGTCCCCCGGGTCCACACGGAGGATGTCGAGCATGTAGCCCGCTTCACGAGCCGCCTCCGCGGCTCCGGCCAGCACACGCTGCGGGGCCCAGTCGTCGAGGTCGAAGACGAACGCCCCGATCCGGCGCGACTTCTTCGTCGCAAGCGCCCGCGCCTCGGCGTTCACCTGGTAGTTGAGCGCGGACAGCGCCTGTTCGACGCGCTCCCGGTTCCGGGGGCGCAGCGACTCACCCTTCAGGTATCGCGAGACTGTCTGGTGGCTGACGCCCGCCCGTTCTGCCACCGTGTAGATCGTCGCGGGTTGGTCCCAATCGTCCTGATCGACGCGAGCGACGGGGGTCGCCATACCGCTGCCTCCTCCGTGACACAGTTGCTCCAAGCCCACGTTAGCGATGCTGCTGGCCATCGGGACCCTTCGTCGAAACCTGCTCCCACTGGCCGGCGCACGAGCGGGCTGCTGCCTCCCCCCGGCGCTCCTTGGGCAACACCACGTGCGCCACCCGCCCTGAGTGGCACGCCGTACCTACCGGTTCGCCGATGCCCTTACGCACAAGTCCTCAACCTGAAACCTTACGGCTCTCTATCATTACGAGAAGCTGCGCCACGCGAAACGAACACAGACAAATGGGGATGTGGCACCAGGACGAGTGGGCGTACTCGATCAAATCGGGCCTCCCACGTCTGGATCGGCGCCCGAGCCCGTTTCGACCCTACGGTGCTCCTGCCGGGTCCTGGTGGTCCGCTCGACTAGCAAGTTGCAGGAACGTGGGTGCTATTGAGCGCGTGGGGCTCGGCGCCGGCTGTAAATGCTCGAGGCTTATGGGTCAAACGCGGGCCCTCATTGTTCCCCACAAGTTCCCCGCCCGGGCAAGGAAAAACCCCCTGCCCTAGTGGGAGGGGGTTTGCCGTGGTGGGCCTAACTGGACTTGAACCAGTGACCTCTGCCTTATCAGGGCAGCGCTCTAACCGTCTGAGCTATAGGCCCGCGTGTGCGGGGCACCGAAGAGTCACCTTACCCAACCGGACGCCACCGGCTCAACTCGGCGTGTCGACCCGGTCAGCCACGCCTCCGTCTCCCGCCAGTCTCCCGCCCGTCTCCGGTCAGTCTTCGGCGAGGGTGAGCTCCAGGCCACCGAGGATGTTCGCCGACAGGTTGTACAAGAAGGCGAACAGCGTCCCCAGTGCCGTCAGCAGCACCACGTTGATGACCGCGACGAGCGCCGTGACCCCCAGCACCTTGTTGGCGCTCAAGTAGTCCTCGATGCGCCACGGGGAGGCATCGTTGGGGCTCGAGATCAGGTTGACGATCTGGTCGTTGATCACGCTGAACAGCCCCGACGCCTCGACGACCGACCACGTGACGTACGTCGCCACCCACACCATGATCCCGGCCGCGATCGAGAACAGGAACGTCGTCTTCATGACCGACCAGGGGTCGACCCGCGAGACCCGCAGCCGCGCCTTGCGAGTGCGGCGCGACGTGGGCTTGGAGGCCGGCTTCGCAGCCTGAGTCGGCGGGACGGGTACGACCTGCGGGGCGGGTACGACCTGCGGGGCGGGTGCGACCTGCGGGGCGCCAGCAGCTGCCGGGGACGCTGCCGGGGCCGCGAACGGCGGGAACACCGGGGCCACGATCGGGGGTAGCGGCGTCGTCACAGAAGCCTGGACCGGTGCCGGCTCCTCCGCCGGCGCCATGCCTTCACCCTCGGCCGCCGCCTGCGCCTCCGCGTCCTCCGACGCGTCCTCCGACGCGGCCTCAGACGCGGCCGACGCCTCCGCCGCCTCCTCAGACGCCTCCCCCGCGTCCTCCGACAGCTCCGCCACAGGCACCGGGGCCCACTCCCCCGCTTCCTCAGTCAGTGGAGACTCGGACGCGAGCCAGCGCGTGTCATCCGCAGCCGTCTGCTCCACGGCCTCCTCCCCCACGTGCGCAACCTCGCGCATCCCGGACAGCGAGGCCTCCGGCATGGCCGGATCGTCGATCCGGATGGGTTGGAGCCGCACGACGGTGTCGTCGAGTCCCCGGTCGTCAGCCGCCACCGAGGACGCCGACCCCTCCACGCGCCATTCCTGCGTGGCGTCGGTCTCCTCGGACAGGCTCGTCGCGGTTGGCTGGTCAGTCACCGTTCTCCTCCTCGACCTGGGCTGACGTCTCAAGCCCTGGCTCGTTTGGGTCAACGGTACCCTCCGCGTTCCCTTCTGAGACAACCGGCCCAGTCCCGGCCAGTTCAGCGGACGATTCCGGATTGAGGGCGATCACCGCGACGGCGTCGTCCTCGGCGACCCCGACGAACTTCACGCCCATGGTGTCGCGCCCCTTCGCGGGCACCTCCACCACCGCTGAACGGGTGATCTGGCCGCTCACCTTGATGGCGATGACCTCATCCGATTCCGAGACCACCAGTCCACCGACCAGCGACCCGCGGTCCTCGTTCAGCTTCATGGCCTTGATACCCAGGCCGCCCCGGCCCTGCTGCCGGTATTCGGCCACCACCGTCCGCTTGGCGAAGCCTCCGTCGGTGACCGTGAAGACGTAGCGATCGTCCTCTTCCATGTCGGCGCCGATCACCGACATGCTGAGCAGCGCGTCCGCCCCGCGGAACCGCATCCCGGTGACCCCGGAGGTCGCCCGTCCCATCGGACGGAGCTGCTCGTCGTCAGCGGAGAACCGGATCGCCTGGCCCTTCCGCGAGATCAGCAGGACGTCGTCAGCCTGGCTGCACAGCGCCGCGCCGATCAACTCGTCGTCGGCAGCCCGGAAGTTGATCGCGATCACGCCGGCCTGCCGCGGCGAATCGTAGGATCGCAGGTCGGTCTTCTTCACCATGCCGTGGCGGGTCGCCAGCAGCAGGTAGGGGGCGTCGTCGTAGCCCCGCAGCGTCAGCACCTCGGCGATCCGTTCCTCCGGCAGGAAGCTCAAGAGCCCGGCGACGTGGCCCCCCTTGGCGTCACGACCCGACTCCGGCAACTGCCACACCTTGGCCCGGTACACCCGGCCGAGGTTGGTGAAGAACAGGATCCACTGGTGGTTGGTGGTCGCGAACAGGTGGGCCACCTCGTCGTCGGCCCGCAGCGTCGCCCCCCGGACGCCCTTGCCACCGCGCTTCTGGGTGCGGTACAGGTCGCTGCGGGTGCGCTTGGCGTAACCACCCTGGGTGATCGTGACGACCATGTCGTCGTCGGGGATGAAGTCCTCATCGGAGAGGTCCCCGTCAGCGGAGATGATCCGGGTCCGGCGCTCGTCACCGTACTTGTCGACGATCTCGGCGAGCTCGCTGGAGATGATCTGACGCTGCCGTTCGGGCTTGGCGAGGATGTCCTTCAGGTCGGCGATCACCCGCTCGGCCTCGGCCAGCCGGTCGATGATCGACTGGATCTCCATGGCGGCCAGCCGGCGCAGCTGGGTGTTCAGGATGTGCATGGCCTGCAGGTCGTCGATGTCGAGCAGGGCCTTCAACCCCTCCCGGGCCACGTCGACGTCGCGCGAGGCCCGGATCAGCGCCAGCACCTCGTCCAGCCGGTTCAGGGCCTTGACCAGGCCGCGGTCGAGGTGGGCCCGCTTCTCGGCCTCGTCCAGGCGGTAGGCCGTCCGGCGCTGGATGACCTGGACCTGGTGCTTCATCCAGTGGCTGATGAACTGGTCGAGCCGCAGGGTTCGCGGCACCTCGTCCACCAGCGCCAGCATGTTGCACCCGAAGGTGTCCTGCAGCTGGGTGTGCTTGTACAGGTTGTTCATCACCACGCGCGGCTGGGCGTCCCGCTTCAGGACGATGACCAGGCGCTGGCCGGTCCGGGCGGAGGTGTCGTCGCGGATGTCGGCGATGCCCGTCAGCTTGCCGGCGTTGACCAGCTCGGCGATCTTGACGGCCACGTTGTCGGGGTTGCACATGTGCGGCAGTTCGGTGACCACCAGCAGAGTGCGGCCGGCCTTGTCCTCTTCGATGTCGATGACGGCCCGCATGATGACCGAGCCGCGGCCGGTGCGGTACGCGTCCTCGATGCCCTTGGCGTCCGACGATCAGGGCGCCGTTGGGGAAGTCCGGCCCCTTGATCCGCTCCATGGCGGCTTCCAGGAGTTCCTCCTTGGTCGCCTCCGGGTGCTCCAGGGCCCACTGGACGGCGGCCGCGACCTCCCTGAGGTTGTGCGTCGGGATGTTGGTGGCCATCCCCACCGCGATCCCGGTCGACCCGTTGACCAGCAGGTTCGGGAACCGGGCCGGCAGGACGGTCGGCTCCATCTCCCGGTTGTCGTAGTTGGGCGTGAAGTCGACGGTGTTCTCGGTGATGTCGCGCACCATCTCCATCGACAGCGGCGCCATCTTGCACTCGGTGTACCGCATGGCGGCGGCCGGGTCGTTGCCCGGCGAGCCGAAGTTGCCCTGCCCGGCGACCAGCGGCGCCCGCATCACCCACGGCTGCGCGAGCCGCACCAAGGTGTCGTAGATCGCGGAGTCCCCGTGCGGGTGGTACAGGCCCATCACCTCGCCCACCACGCGCGAGCACTTGTTCCACCCGCGATCCGGACGGTACCCGCCGTCGTACATCGCGTAGAGCACGCGGCGGTGGACGGGCTTCAGGCCGTCGCGGACGTCGGGCAGCGCCCGTCCCACGATGACGCTCATGGCGTAGTCGAGGTAGGACTTCTGGACCTCGACCTGCAGGTCGATTTCCTCGGTCTTCGCCGCGGTCGGGGCCAGCTGCTGCGGGGCCTCGTTCTCGGCCTCGGGGACGTCCGGGGTGTCAGTCATGTGCTGCTCCTGCTCAAGGGTTCACGGGGGGACGCGGGGGTGCGGCGTCAGATGTCGAGGAAGCGGACGTCCTTGGCGTTGCGCTGGATGAAGCTGCGGCGCTGCTCGACGTCCTCGCCCATCAGGATCGAGAACATCTGGTCGGCGGCGGCGGCGTCATCGAGGGTGACCTGCAGCAACGACCGCTTCGCCGGGTCCATGGTGGTGTCCCACAGGTCCTCGGGGTTCATCTCGCCCAGGCCCTTGTAGCGCTGGATCGGGTTGACGCTCGGCAACTTCTTGCCCGCCGCGAACCCGGCGTCGCGCATCGCGTCCCGCTCGGTGTCGGAGTAGGCCAACTCGTGGGGCGAGTTCGTCCACCGCAACCGGAACAGCGGCGGCTGCGCCAGGTAGACGAACCCGCCCTGGATCAGCGGCTTCATGAACCGGAACAGCAGCGTCAGCAACAGGGTGCGGATGTGGGCGCCGTCCACGTCGGCGTCGGCCATCAGCACCAGCTTGTGGTATCGCAGCTTGTCAACGTCGAAATCGTCCTGCACCCCGGTGCCCAGGGTGTTGAAGATCGCCTCGACCTCGCGGTTCTGCAGAATCCGGTCCAGCCGGGCCTTCTCGACGTTGAGGATCTTGCCCCGGATCGGCAGGATCGCCTGGGTGCGCGGGTCCCGTCCGCCCTTCGCCGACCCGCCGGCGGAGTCACCCTCGACGATGAACACCTCGCACTCGGCCGGCTCGGTCGACGAGCAGTCGGCCAGCTTGCCGTACTGGCCCTTGTTCAGCAGCCCCTTGCGGCCGCGCGCCAGGTCCCGCGCCTTGCGGGCCGCGACGCGCGCGGTGGCCGCTGCCTGGGCCTTGCGGACGATGTCCTTGCCCTCGGACGGGTTCTTCTCGAACCAGTCACCGAGCAGGTCGTTGACGATCTTCTGGACGAAGGAACGCGCCTCGGTGTTGCCGAGCTTCGTCTTGGTCTGGCCCTCGAACTGCGGCTCGGCGAGCTTGACCGAGACGATCGCCGTGAGCCCCTCGCGGATGTCGTCACCGGAGACCCGGTCTTCGCGCTTCTTGATCAACCCCCAGGTCTCACCCCACTTGTTGACCGTGTTGGTGAGCGCCGCCCGGAACCCCTCTTCGTGGGTGCCGCCCTCGTGGGTGTTGATGGTGTTGGCGAAGGTGTGGACGCTCTCGTTGAAGGACGAGTTCCACTGCATGGCCACTTCGAGGCTCATGTGGTCGATCGCGGCATCGATCGCGATCACCGAGGAGTGGATGGTCTCCTTCGACCCGGTGAGGTACTTGACGTAGTCGATCAGGCCGTCCTCGTAGCGGAACGTCTGCTGCCGTTGGGCTGCGGCCTCGTCCACCTCGTCCTCGTCCTCGGCGACGGGGCGTTCGTCAACCAGGGTCAGGGTGAGTCCCTTGTTCAGGAACGCCATCTCCCGGAACCGGGTCGCCAGGGTGTCGTAGGAGTAGCTGGTGGTCTCGAAGATGTCGGGGCTGGCGTAGAAGGTGACGATGGTGCCGGTCTGCGTGGACGGCTCCAGACGGCGCAGGGGCGCGTCCGGATCGCCGAGGGAGAACGCCTGCTGCCAGTGGTAGCCGTCGCGGCTGACGTCCACCACCAGGTGGGCCGACAGCGCGTTGACCACCGAGACGCCGACGCCGTGCAGGCCGCCGGACACCTTGTAGCCGCCGTCGCCGAACTTGCCGCCGGCATGCAGCATCGTCAACGCGACGGTGAGGGCGGAGATCTTCTCCTTGGGGTGGAGGGCCACCGGGATGCCGCGGCCGTTGTCGGTGACCCGCACGCCGCCCTCCGGCAGCAGGGTGACCACGATGGTGTCGCAGTATCCGGCCAGCGCCTCGTCCACCGAGTTGTCGACCACCTCGTAGACCAGGTGGTGCAGGCCGCGTTCACCGGTGGAACCGATGTACATGCCGGGACGCTTCCGGACCGCCTCCAGCCCTTCGAGGACGGTGATGTCCGACGCGTCGTAGTTACCCGCGGCGACGTGGGCCGCTTCGCTGGCCGACAACGCGGTTGATGTGGCGACGAAGGCCTCTTCGGTCACGCGGTTTCCCTCCGGACGTGAGAAAGCGCCACCAACTCCGAGGAGTGGTGGCACGCTCAATAACAGGACAACTCTACCCGATTGGCGCCGATATTCGGCGCTGCCCGACTCGTGAATGGCCCGCTATCGGCCGCATGTGCCGTTTCGCAGCGCCCCGGAGGGTCGGCGCAAGGTCGGATACGCATCCGGTGCCCTCCGGCGGCCACATCGGCGCCCTGAGCGGGCAGCCGCCACCTCCGCTAGGGGGTCCTGACGATCGAATGCCCGCCGAACTGACCACGCAAGGCCGACACCATCTGCATGCTGGGGCTGTTCTGCTGGCGAGAGGAGAACCTCGCGAACAGCGCCGCCGCCAGGACGGGCATCGGGACGGCGTTGTCGATCGCTTCCATCATCGTCCAGCGACCCTCCCCGGAGTCGGTGTGTACTCGTCCACCCCGTCCAGGCCGGGAGCCTCCTCCAAAGCCTTGACCAGCAGGTCGAGCAGCCAGGAGCGGACGACGGTTCCCCGCGTCCACGCCTTGAAGCAGCCCGCGACGTCAGTCACGGTCCCGTTGGCCTCCAGCAGTTCCCAGCCCTCGGCGTAGGCGTGCATCAGGCCGTACTCGATGCCGTTGTGCACCATCTTCGCGTAGTGCCCCGCTCCCACCCCCCCGGCGTGGACGAAGCCCTCGTCCCGCGGGCCGTCGGGACGCAGGGAGTCGAAGATCGCCATGGCGCGCTCGACGTCGGAGGCCGTACCGCCCACCATCAGGCCGTAGCCGTTCTGCAGGCCCCATACGCCCCCGGAGACGCCGCAGTCGAGGTACCCGACGCCGCGCTCGGCCAGGCGCGCCGCGTTGACGGCGTCGTCCTTGAAATGGGAGTTGCCGCCGTCGATGACCAGGTCACCGGGGTCGAGCAGGCGGCCCAGTTCTTCGACGGCGCTGCGGGTGGCTTCCCCGGCAGGGACCATCACCCACACCACCCGCGGTGCTGCCAGGCCGGCCACCAGGGAAGCCACGTCGGGGGTGTCGGACACCTCCGGGTTGCGGTCGTAGCCGATCACGTCGTGGCCGGCCAGCTTCAGCCGTTGGGCCATGTTGTTCCCCATCTTGCCCAGGCCGATCATTCCGAGCTGCATGTCGGATCCCCGTTCTCAGCCGAGCGCCGCGGCGCGGCGGGCCAGTTCGGTGATCGCGTCCCAGTCCCGGGCCGCGACCAGGTTCGCCGGGGTGAGCCAGGTGCCACCGCAGACGGGAACCGACGGCAGCGCCAGGAAGTCCGGTGCCGAGGCCTCGGTGATCCCGCCGGTGGGGCAGAAGGAGACGTCCGGGAACGGTCCGCCGAGCGCCTTCAGCAGCGGCACTCCCCCGGCGGCGACGGCCGGGAAGAACTTGGTGAACCGATGACCGTCCCCGTAGGCAAGCAGCAGTTCGGAGGCCGTGGCCACCCCGGGCAGCAGGGGCAAGCCGGCCTCGCGGCAGGCGGCACCGAGCTCGCGGGTGTACCCGGGTGTCACCGCGAAGGTCGCCCCCGCGTCTTTGGCCAGGGCCGCGTCCCGGGGCAGGCGCAGGGTTCCGGCCCCCACGGCCGCCTCCGGGACGGCTGCGGCGATCGCCTCGATCGCCGCCGGTGCGGCCGGGGTGCGCAAGGTGATCTCCAGGGCCGAGAGGCCACCGGCCACCAGGGCACGGGCCAGATCGACCGCCAGGCTGGCATCGTCGATCACGATCACGGGGATGATCGGTCCGCGACCGATCCAGGGCTGAACATCGGTGTTCACAGCAGTACCTCCTCGGGTACGGGTTGGACGGAGAGAGTGACCGGCTGGTCAGGGTCGGGCAACCAGGTGCAGGCGCCCTGTTCGGCGCCGCCCACGGTTGCCCGCAGGCCGGCGAAGATATCGCGGCCCAGACCCAGCGGGCCGGCCACGGCGTGCTGGGCGGGCTGCCGGGTGGCGAAGTCGTTGGCGTCCAGCAGCACCTCGAGGCTGCCGGTCGTCGTGTCGAGGCGGATCAGATCACCGGAGCGGAGCCGGGCGCACGGGCCGCCCGCCGAGGCTTCGGGGGTCAGGTGGATGGCCGCCGGGATTCGCCCGGAGGCCCCCGACATCCGTCCGTCGGTCACCAGGGCGACCCGGCGTCCGGCACTCTGCAGGGAACCCAGGATCGCGGTGAGCCGGTGCAGTTCGGGCATCCCGTTGGCACGCGGCCCCTGGAAGCGGACGACGACCACGACGTCCCGGTCGAGCTCGCCGCGGCTGAAGGCGGCGACCACCTCCTCCTGGGAGTCGGCGACGAACGCCGGTGCGGTCACGACGCGGTGGTCGGGGGCCACGGCGGACACCTTGATCACCGAGCGGCCGAGGTTCCCGGTCAGCAGGGCCAGACCGCCGCTGCTGTCGAACGGCTCAGCAGCCGGCCGCAGCACCGTGGGGTCGGGACTCTCGGACGGGGGCGGAGTGAAGCTCAGCTCGCCGTCCACCAACCGGGGACGCCGGGTCTGGCCGGCCACGCCCTCCCCGCTCACGGTGGCGACGTCGGGGTGCAGCAGCCCGAGTTCGAGCAACTGGGCGAGCACGAAGCCGGTCCCGCCTGCGCGCTCGAAGTCGTTGATGTCGGCTTGCCCGTTGGGGTAGATCCGGGCCAGCAGCGGCACTGCGCCGGAGAGCCGGTCGACGTCGCTCCAGTCGAAACTGATCCCGGCAGCCCGGGCGACCGCGACCCAGTGGATCAGGTGGTTCGTCGATCCCCCCGTGGCCAGCAGGGTGACCAGGGCATTCACGATCACCCGTTCGTCGACCAACTCGCCGATGGGGGTGAACCGGCGCTCGCGGGTGATCTCCAGTGCCGTCCGCACCGCCCCTCGGGTGAGCTGCTCGCGCAGCCCTGAGTACGGCGGCACGAACGCGGCTCCGGGGACGTGAAGGCCCATCGCCTCCAGCAGCACCTGGTTGGAGTTGGCCGTTCCGTAGAACGTGCAGGTGCCGACCCCGTGGTAGGCCTGCTGCTCCACGTCCAGAAGTTGTTCCCGGCTGGCCTCGCCGCGGACGTGTGCCTCGCGCACCTTCGCCTTGGCGGAGTTCGCGATGCCGCTGCCCATCGGCCCGGCCGGGACGAAGACGCACGGCAGGTGGCCCGCGGACAGGGCGCCGATCAGCAGCCCCGGCACGATCTTGTCGCAGATCCCCAACAGCAGCACCGCGTCGAACACGTCGTGGGAGAGCGCCACGGCCGTGCTCATCGCGATCACGTCCCGGCTGAAGAGGGAGAGTTCCATCCCCGGCGTCCCCTGGGTGACCCCGTCGCACATGGCCGGGGTGGCCCCGGGACCTGGGCCAAGCGCCCAGTCCCGGGCCTCGTCCCGGATCACCTTCGGGTAGTCCTCGTAGGGACGGTGGGCCGAGAGCAGGTCGTTGTAGGAGGTGACGATCCCGAGGTTGGGTCGCCGCTGTCCGATCACCTGCTTCCGTTCGCCGTCGTCCAGCGCGGCGAAGGCGTGGGCCAGGTTCGCGCAGCTGAGCCGCTCCCGCGAGTCGGCCCGGACGGCGTCGGCCCGGATCCGCTCGAGGTAGGCCTGCCGGGTCTGCCGGCTCCGCTGCCGAATGCGTTGGGTCACCTCGGCGACGACCGCCGAGAGGGGTGCCGGAGTCATCGTCAGACGACCAGGCTCAGCGCCATGACGGAGGTCAGGCCGACCACCGAAAGCACAGTCTCCATCAGAGACCAGGTCTTGAAGGTCTCGCCGACGGTCATCCCGAAGTACTCCTTGACCATCCAGAAGCCGGCATCGTTGACGTGGCTGAGGAAGACCGAGCCGGAGCCGATGGCGAGCACCATCAACGCGGTGTGGGTGGGAGAGAGCCCGGCGGCCAGCGGAGCCATGATGCCGGAAGCGGTGATGGTGGCCACGGTGGCCGAGCCGGTGGCGAGGCGGATCAGGACGGCGACCAGCCAGCCGGCCAGCAGCGGCGGCAGGGCAGCCTCCACCAGGCCTTTGGCGATCAGGTCAGCGATCCCCGAGTCGACCAGGGTCTGCTTGAAGCCACCGCCGGCGCCGACGATCAGCAGGATGCCGGCGATCGGGCCGAACGAGGAGCCGACCAGCTTGCTGACCTCGTCGCGGGTCTTGGAGAGCAGGAAGCCGAGCAGGAACATGGCGGTCACGGTGGTGACGAACAGGGCGATCAGCGGGGTGCCGACGAAGACGACAGCCTTGCCGAAGGCCGCCTCGTCCGCGCCGGTCATTTCCACCACGGTGCGGGCGAGCATCAGGATGACGGGCAGCAGGACGACGGTGAGCGCGGCTGCGAAGGTGGGGCGCTTCGCGCCTTCAGCGGGGCCGCCACCACCCAGGAAGTCCTCCCGGGCCTCGATGGGAACCCACCGGGCCATGATCCGGCCGAGGACGGGGCCAGCGATGATCACACAGGGGATGGCGACGAGCAGTCCGAGGCCGAGGGTCAGGCCGAGGTTGGCGTGCAGGGCGTCGATCGCGATCAGGGGGCCGGGGTGCGGGGGCACCAGGCCGTGCAGGGCTGACAGGCCGGCCAGAGCGGGAATCCCCAGCAGGATCACCGGCACCTTCGCCCGACGAGCGGCGAACATCACGACGGGGATCAGGATGACGACGCCGACCTCGAAGAACAGCGGGATGCCCACGACGAAGGCGATCAGGGCCATGGCCCACGGCAGTCGCTGCAGTGGTGTCTTGGAAAGGATCGTGTCGACGATCACGTCCGCACCGCCCGAGGAGATCAACAGGGTTCCGATGATGGCGCCCAGCGTGATCAGCAGGCCGACGCCGGCGATCGTGGAACCAAGACCTGCGGTGAAGCTCTTGAAGAGGTCGGGGTAGGGGACGCCGGCGGCGATGGCCATGATGCCGGCGCCGGCCATCAGCGACAGGAAGGGGTGAACCTTGAGCCAAACGATCAGGACAACGATCGCGGCGATGCCGCCGATGGCGGCGAGGATGAGTGGTGTGGTCATGGATGACTCCGTTGTCTAGGCGTGGTGGGGAGCGGAAGCGAGGTGGAGTTGCGAGATGGCCACCTCGGCGATCTCGTCAATGGATCGGTCGATGTCGATCACGATGGCTTCTTCGTCGGCCTGCAGCGGCTCCAGAGTGGCCAACTGCGAGGGCAGCAGGGTGGGCGGCATGAAGTGGTCGGTGCGAGCCGCCATCCGGGCAGTGAGCAGTTCGGGGGTGCCGGTCAGGTGGACGAAGACCGTCCGGCCCGGCGCGGCGCGCAGCCGGTCCCGGTAGACCCGGCGCAGTGCCGAGCAGGTGACGATGGTGGGGAGCCCGGCGCGATCCTGTTCGGCCGTCCAGGCGGCGATGGTGTCCAGCCAGGGCCACCGGTCCTCATCGGACAGCGGGATGCCGGAGCTCATCTTCGCGATATTGCTGGCCGGGTGGTAGTCGTCGCCCTCAGCGACGATCCAGCCCAGTCGTTCCTGCAGTGCCTTGGCGACGGTCGACTTGCCGCAGCCGGCGACCCCCATCACGACGAGGTGTGTTTGCGTCATCTTTGACCTTCCTTCGAGTGCCTCAGTGGACTCAATAAGATGACGCTATACCCCATAAGTACTCTTAATCAAGTCCTAGAGCGTATGTAGATCAAGATAGGGATGCCGAACGCCAGGACGGGTATGCTCATGCCTGCCATCAGCGGGGAGGAACCATGAGCGTCGAGGGAGGGTCCGCGGACCTGCTGCACCACGCCATCTCCCGGGAGTTGGGCATCGAGATCATCGATGGGGTCTGGCCGGTCGATCAAGCCCAGCGCCTCGAAGACCTCCAGGCCCGATTCGGGGTCTCCAGGACGGTGGCACGCGAAGCTGCCCGGCAACTGGAGTCGATGGGGCTGGCGCGAGCCCGCCGGCGCCTCGGTCTCGTCGCCCAGCCGATCGCCCAGTGGAATGTCCTCGACTCACAGCTGATCGATTGGCGACTCCACTCCACCAAGCGCGAGGACCAGATCTATTCCCTCACCCAGCTCCGCCTGGCCGTGGAGCCCGCGGCCGCTGAGAGTGCGGCCAAGTTCGCGTCCATCCACACCCGCGCCCAACTCCTCCCCCTGGCCTCCGAAATGCGTCGCACCGGTGAAGCCGGGGAGCTGAACGAGTTCCTCCAGTACGACATCCAGTTCCACAGCCTGTTGCTGAAGTCCTGCGGGAACGAACTGTTCGCCGCGCTCAGCGACCTGGTGTCCGTGGTCCTGCAGGGACGGACCGAGCTCGGCCTGATGCCGGCCCAGCCCAAGCCCGAGGCGCTGGACGGACACGAGGCGGTCGCTCAGGCAGTCTTTCGCGGCGACGCCGAGGGCGCTCGTGAAGCCATGATGCTGATCCTCGACGAAGTGCGGCTGGCCTTCAGCGACGCCGAGGCAGCCCGCAGCGCCGCGTCCTCCTGACCTCCCCACAGGATCCACCCGTTCCCCACGCTCCCGCCCAGGACAGAGCCGGAGACCTCAGCCCAACGGCTCACCCGTAGGTGTCGCGGGGCCCGCGTCCGGGAACCGAACGCTTGCCCTTCTTCCACGACGGCGCGCTGGGCCCGACCACCACGACCCGCTCAACCGTCCCCTGCCCGAGCTGGTCGTTCAGCCGCGCCACCAGTTGCGGAGCGATCTGCCGCAACGAGGCCGCCCACGTGCTGGAATCGGCGCGGACGGTGAGGACGCGCTCGGCGTACGCCTCCGGGGCCGAGTGGGCGGCGTTCACCTCGCCCACCAGCGCCGGCCAGCCCCCCAGCAGGTGGTGCAGGCTGACCTGGGTCGACCAGCCCTGCTCGGCGATGACCTCCTTGAGCAGCTCCCCCAAAGGTTCGGGGCCATCGGTGTTCGAGGGTGCGGGTCGCCGCCGCGCGCTGGACGGCTTGGGACTGGCGGCTCCGCCGCGCGCCGTCCGAGCTGCGATCTGGCGGGCCAACTCCAGCCCGTCCCGGTCGCTGCCTTCACCGCCGGTACTCACGACAGCACCTCCTCGATACCGGAGGCCGACACCTGAAAGCGGCTTCCCCTCAGTCGCCCCGGCACGTCGGCGGCGACCGCAGCCGTGATCAGCACCTGCTCGGCCTCCCCCACCAGGCCGGCGAGCCGGTCCCGGCGTAGTTCGTCCAGTTCGGCGAACACGTCGTCGAGCACCAGCACCGGCTCGACCCCGTCGTCGCGCAGCACCCCGAAGGCAGCCAACCGCAGAGCCAGGGCCAGCGACCACGACTCCCCGTGGGAGGCGTACCCGCGGGCGGGCAGGTCGCTGAGGTGCAGCACCACATCGTCGCGGTGCGGCCCGACCAGGCAGACGCCGCGCGCGACCTCGTCGGAGCGGCGGCGGCGCATCAGCTCGACCAGGGCAGGCGCCAGGGCGGCCGCACCGGGAGACCCGCCGGCCTCCTCCTCGCCGAGGACGGCCGCCCGATAGCCGACCCGGGCCACGTTCCGGGTGGGCGCGATGTCGGCGTAGGCCTGCACCAGCAGCGGCTCAAGGTCTGCCAGCGTCGTCAGCCGGGCGTCCATCAGTTCCGCGCCGAAGCGGGCCACCGCTTCGTCCCAGACATCGAGGGTGGCCGCCACGTCCGCGCTGACCGCCCGGGGACCCCGTCCGGCCAGGGACTTCAGCAGGGTCGAGCGCTGACGCAGTACCCGGTCGTAGTCGGCGCGGACGCCGGCCAGCCGTGGCCACCGCAACGTGATGAGCTCGTCGAGGTACTGTCGCCGCTGGGCCGGGTCACCCTTGACGATCGCCAGGTCGTCGGGTGAGAACACCACCACCCGCAGGGCTCCCAGGAGGTCCCGGGGTCGCTTCAACGGCGAGCGGTTGAGGCTGGCCCGATTCGCCTTGCCGGGGGTGATCTCGATCTCGAGCAGGAGCTGCCGCGGATCCTCCCGGCCCGCCTGGACCCGGGCCCGCACCAGGGCGCGGGGGGCACCGAAACGCACCAACGGGGTCTCGCTGGCGACCCGGTGCGACCCGAGGGTGGCCAGATACTCCACCGCCTCCACCAGGTTCGTCTTGCCCTGGCCGTTGGAGCCGGTGAAGACCGTCACTCCGGCCCTCAGGGCCACCTCGGCGTGGGGATAGGACCGGAAGTCGGCCAGGCTCAGGTGCGTGACGAACACGACCCCACCGCCTCGGCACGGCTCACGCGGGCAGGCGCATCAGCATGATGACGTGCCGGTAGTCCAGCCGGGGATCGCCGTCGATCTCATCCAGCCCCATCAGCAGGCAGGGCTTGCCCGGGGCCGTGAACGAGAACTGCACGTAGGGCGCGTCGAGGGCCGCCAACGCGTCCGACAGGTAGTGGGGGTTGAACCCCGCTGCGGTGATCGACAGGCCGTTGCCGGTGGTGTCCTCCACGATCGCCTCGAGCGCTTCGACCGCCTGCGCCTGATCGCCGGTCGCCGCTTCCAGGGTGATGGAGCCGTCCCCGATGATCATCCGCAGGGACGTGTTGCGCTCGGCGACCAGGCCGACGCGCTTCACCGCCGCCACCACTTCGGAGGTGTTGGCCCGCACCACGACGGAGGCCTGGATGGTCATCAGGTGACGCACCTTGGGGAACTCCCCGTCCAGGAGCCTGGTCGTCATCTCACGCACACCGGCCGACCCGGTCCCTTCAAAACCGATCAGACCGTCGCCGGTCGCCGCCGAGGCGAGGCTGAGTGTGACCTCAGTGCCAGCGGTCATCGACTTGGCCGTCTCCCCCAGCACCCGGGCCGGCACCAGAGCCGCCCCCTCGCTGCGGGTACTGCGGGGACGCCACGGCACCTCCTTGAGCGCCATCCGATAGCGGTCGGTGGCCAGCAGCGACAGGGTGTCGCCCTCGATCTCCATCCGGACGCCGGTGAACACCGGCAGCAGTTCGTCACGGCCGGCGGCCACCACGACCTGCCCCACCGCCTTCGCGAAGTCGTCGCTGGCGATCGTCCCGGTGGCTTCGGGCATGGCCGGCAGGCTCGGGTAGTCGGCCACCGGCAGGGTCTGCAGCGTGAAGCGCGCGGTGCCGCAGACCAGTTCCATCCGGGACTCATCAGCAGTGATCTCCACCGGCTTGTTCGGCAGCGCCCGGGCGATATCGGCCAGCAGCCGACCCGACACCAAAGCCACGCCGTCGTCGACGACATCGGCCTTGACCGTGATCTGGGCGGAGGTCTCGTAGTCGAAACTCGACATGACCACCTCACCACCCGCCGCACGGACCATCAACCCGGCCAGGATCGGGACGCTCGGACGGGTGGGCAGGCTGCGGGCAGCCCACTGGACGGCCTCGGCCAGGACATCGCGTTCGAGACGGATCCTCACTTGTGCTCCCTCATCCACGGGTGGTCCGACGATCATATCCACGCCGCCCTCCCCTGGTGACGCAGCGGAGCGAGCCCTCGCCGGTGATCTGGCCGCTTGTCCCCATGTTGTGGGCGGATGACTTTGAAGATCGAGAGGGAAATTTCAATTCGTCATCGTCATAGCGGCTGTGGATTCGGTGGACAACCGGCATTCGCGCTGGCCGGACGGCGTTTCGCCTGTGCAGCCAGGGTGGGGAGAACCCGAAATCACACGGGGAGGATTTGCGGACAACGCCGGGGCCGGACAGCCCGGGACACAGGCATCGGCAGTTACCCACAGGGTTGTGAACAGGTTGCGCGGCTCAGCGGGCCGCGGACTTGATCCGGTTCGTCAGTTCCGTGATCTGGTTGAACACGCTGCGGCGCTCCCCCAGCAGTTGGCGGATCTTCCGATCGGCGTGCATCACGGTCGTGTGGTCGCGACCGCCGAACAGGTGGCCGATCTTCGGCAGGGAGAGGTCGGTCAGTTCGCGGCACAGGTACATGGCGATCTGGCGGGCCGTGACCAACATGTGGGTCCGGCTCTGGCCGCACAGGTCGTCCACGCTGATGGAGAAGTACTGGGCGACCTGGGTCATGATCAGGGCCGCGGTGATCTGGGTTTCCCCGCCCGCCGGGATGAGGTCCTTGAGGACCACTTCGGCCAGCGGGAGGTCGACGTCCTGGCGCTGCAGGCTGGCGTAGGCGGTCACCCGGATCAGGGCACCCTCGAGCTCGCGGATGTTGGTCTGGATCTTGCTGGCGATGAACTCCAGGACGTCCGGGCCGGCCGTGAGCCGTTCGGCGGCAGCCTTCTTGCGCAGGATGGCGATCCGGGTCTCGAGGTCCGGGGGCTGGATGTCGGTCATCAGGCCCCATTCGAACCGGCTCCGCAACCGCGGTTCGAGCGCCTCCAACGACCGCGGCGGGCGGTCGGAGGTCAGCACGATCTGCTTCTCGGCCGTGTGCAGGGTGTTGAAGGTGTGGAAGAACTCCTCCTGCGTCTGGATCTTCGCCTCCAGGAACTGGATGTCGTCGATCAGCAGGACGTCGACCTCGCGGTAGGTGCGGCGGAACTCGGCCGTCCGGTTCTCCGAGATCGAGTTGATGAAGTCGTTGGTCAACTCCTCGGTCGAGACGTACTTCACCCGGACCCGGTCGTAGTAGTTGCGGATGTAGTGGCCGACCGCATGCAGGAGGTGGGTCTTCCCCAGCCCGGAGTCGCCATAGATCATCAGCGGGTTGTAGGCCTTGCCGGGGGCTTCGGCGACGGCCGCGGCGGCGGCGTGGGCGAAGCGGTTCGAGTCGCCGATCACGAAGGTCTCGAAGGAGTACTTCGGGTTCAACCGGTCGTTGCTGCGTGCGACCTGGTGGGAGCCGGAGTGCTGCGGGGGCGGCAGCGGAGGCTGGGTTTCGCGAGCCGGGGCCTCGGGCGGCAGGGTTGTCCTGGTGGTCGGGTCGATCGTCGTCGCGAGCTGGATGCTGCGACCGAAATGGCTTGTCAACTGCGCTTCGATGGACGAGCGCAGGCGGGTTTCGACACGGTCACGGGTGTACTCGTTGGGGACGGCCAGCACCAGCAGCGAATCATGGAGTGCGATCGGACGGGTGCTGCTCAACCAACCGCGGGAGGCCGGCTCGGAGATCTCCCAGACCTTCGTCCACGCTTCCTGCAGGGCCGGGTCGATCGGGCTGGCGTCCGCAGGGGGGCCGGACTGCGTCATCGTGCCCCCTCGGCCTGAGATCTCATCACCCTCCCCGGTGGGATATCCACACCGTCATCCACAGTCTGTGTATGAAGGGATCTGACTAAGGTAACCCTGTCCCCGGGGGCGGCTCTGAGAAACGTAGCGACACCTCGGCCCGGTTGGCAAACGTTTCCCAGTAATCCGAGGTCACAGCGGCGTGTCGTCTCGACTGCGGCGGCTTGAGGTGTCTCGTTTGCTCCCCGCGCCGGCTGGCGAGTATCGTTGGGAGGTCGCTGTCGTGACAGCTTCGTGTGTCCGCGTGGGCGCATTGGTCCTTGAACGTCACTCATTTTGGGAGTCATCGCGTGAGCAAGCGCACTTTCCAGCCGAGCAACCGGCGTCGCAGCCGTACCCACGGCTTCCGGCTTCGCATGCGTACGCGCGCCGGTCGTTCCATCATTTCAGCCCGTCGCCGGCAGGGCCGCGTCCGTCTGGCCGGCTGACACCTCCGGTGTTGCCCGTCGAGTCGCGGCTCCGCACGCCGGAGGACTTTCGCGGCACCTTGCGCCAGGGCGTCAAGGCTGGGCGCCCTAGTCTGGTGGTCCACGCCAGGCGTCGTGACGTCCCTCCGTCGAGGGCGGGCTTTGTCGTCTCCCGAGCGGTCGGAGGCGCCGTGGTGCGAAATCGCGTGAAGCGTCGGTTGCGGCATCTGGCGGCGGCCGAGCTTCGGGGGCTCGATTTCCCTGTCGACCTGGTGGTGCGGGCGCTGCCAGATGCAGCCACCGGGGACCTGGCAGGCGACTTCCACGCGGCGATGGCGCGGTGCACCGCGAGGCTCGCCGCATGAAGTACCTGCTGATCGCTGCCTTGCGGGTGTACCGGGTGCTCATCAGCCCGCTGTACGGCAATGTCTGCAAGTACTACCCCTCTTGTTCGGCGTACGCGCTGGAGGCGGTGACCGTCCACGGCGCGGCGAAGGGGACGTGGCTGGCGGCACGGCGCTTGGGAAGTTGTCATCCGTGGGCTGCTGGTGGGTACGACCCGGTCCCGGGAACCCCGGCGGCCGCCGAATGGGAGGCCGAGCAGGCCGCCACGCTTGATTTGATCAGCACCGGACAACCCGGTTCTTCCGTGAGGTGAGTATGAATCTGTTGCCATTGCTGCTGCCGCTGGGCTTGTGGGAGGACTTCCTCGGGCTGCTCAACACCATGATGCAGCCGCTCTACTGGGCTGTCTCCGGACTGCTGGTGATGTTCCACTCCCTGCTGAGCAACGTGATGGACCCCGATTCCGGCTGGACGTGGGCGCTGTCCATCGTCCTACTGACCGTCATGATCCGGACCGCCCTGATCCCGCTGTTCGTCCGGCAGATCAACTCCTCGCGCAACATGCAGTTGCTGAGCCCGAAGCTCAAGGAACTGAACGAGAAGTACTCCCACGACCGGGAGAAGCTCGGCCAGGAAACCATGAAGCTGTACAAGGACGAGGGCGTCAACCCGATGGCCTCGTGCTTCCCGGTGTTGCTGCAGATGCCGATCTTCCTGTCGCTGTTCTACGTGCTGTTGAGCGCCTCGAACGGGGTGGCTCTGGGCTACTGGTTCGAGACGAACCCCGAGTTGGTCTCCTCGCTGCAACACGCGACGATCTTCGGTGCCGAGATTTCCGCCCGCTTCGTGCCCATGACGTCGTGGGGCGCGGTCCAGACGCTCACCCTGATCCTGATCATCCTGATGACCGGAGTGCTGTTCGTCACGCAGCTGCAGTTGATGCGCAAGAACATGCCCCCCGAGGCGCTCACCGGCCAGATGGCGCAGCAGCAGAAGATGATGCTGTACATGTTCCCGGCCATGTACGCGATCGGCGGGATCAACATCCCGATCGGCGTGCTGATCTACTGGCTCACGACGAACCTGTGGACGATGGTCCAGCAGTACATCCTGATCCACAACAACCCGGCCCCGGGCACGCCTGCCTACGTGGACTGGGAAGAGCGGATGCGGGCGGCGGGCAAGGACCCCGATGAGATCTCCGCGAAGCGTCGGGGCGCGAAGAAGCGCACGTCGGCGGCGTCGGACTACGATCCCACCAAGGTCGCCCGGCAGTCCACGACCCGCCCGACTGGCACGGCCCCGAACGCGGGGAGCACGGGCGGCACCGCGACCACCACCACTGGCAGCACAGCCTCGACCGCCGGCACCCCCGCGGCCGGCGACGACTCGTCGAACGGCTCCGATCGCACGGTGGTCCAGCGGCAGCAGCCCAAGCGCAACGCTCGGGCCAAGCGCAAGTCCTGATCGCCAACCCGCGTCCGCGCTCTGCGCGGCCCATGAGGAGAACATTGTGAGCGAGAACACCGAGCTGGAGCCGACCCTTGAGGCCGTCGAGGATGCGCAGCCGATCGACGAGACGCCTGAACCTGGTGAGGGCGAGCCAGGATTCACCCGCTCGAAGCGGGAAGCCGCCTTGGACAACGAGGGCGAGATCGCCGCTGACTACCTTGAGGAGTTGCTCGATATCGCCGATCTCGACGGTGACATCGACACCTACACCGAGGGTGGTCGGGCTCACGTCTCCGTCCTGAGCAAGGCCACGCTGCTGGTTGGCAAGGACGGTGAGGTGTTGGAGGCGTTGCAGGAATTGGCGCGTCTGGCGGTCATGACCGAGACCGGCCATCGCAGCCGGCTGATGCTCGATATCGCTGGGCATCGGGACAAGCGGCGCAAGGTCCTCCAGGGTTTGGCCACCGCAGCGATCGATGAGGTCAATTCCTCCGGCGAGCCGGTGCGCCTGGCGCCGATGAACCCGTTCGAGCGCAAGATCGTGCACGACGCGGTCGCGGCAGCGGGGCTGGTCAGCGAGTCCGAGGGCGAAGAACCCCGGCGCCGCGTCGTCGTCCTGCCGAAGGTGTGAGCCAGGCGGAGGCGGCCGTCCAGGCCGTCTTCGGCGCTGAGGTCCAGACAATCAGTCGCTATGTCGATATATTGGCAAGTCGAGGAATTGAGTGGGGGCTGCTCGGGCCGCGCGAGGTCGGACGGCTCTGGGATCGGCACGTAGCCAACTCGGTCTCCTGTTCGCGGTTGATTCCGCCGAGTGCCCGGGTGGTCGATGTCGGCAGCGGCGCCGGGCTTCCCGGGATTCCGCTGGCGATCCTGCGCCCTGATCTGCACGTCACCCTGCTGGAGCCGTTGTTGCGGCGCGTGAACTTCCTGGAACTTGCCGTGGCGGAGTTGGGTCTGGGCGAGCGGGTGCGGGTGATCCGCGGACGGGCGGAGGATCACGCCCTGACCTACGACGTGGTCACCTGCCGTGCCCTGGCCCCACTCCCCCGTCTGCTCGGATGGTGCGACCCCTTGAGGGGCGAGGGTGGCCGCATCGTGGCCTTGAAGGGCAGCAGTGCGGCCGAGGAAGTTGCAGGAGCGGCCGGTGAGTTGAGGCGGCGTCGCCTCCATGCGGTCGTCGAGGAGCTCAGCCTGCCTGGGCTCAGTGACCCTACCTGGGCTGTCGTAATCCAGGGTCGGTAGTCTCGACGGGCGAGTGTTGGGAATGGGCGTGAGGGTCCCGTCGGATATCCTCGTGTTTCACGTGAAACACTGATCAGGAGAACCAGGTGTCGATCACTCCCCCGTCCACCCCCCGTCGTGCCGCCTTCGATGAGCCGGAGTTCAGCGACGCGGGACCTGAGCTGCCGGACGACCTGGCTGGCTATGTTTCACGTGAAACGGCGACACTCCCCCGTCCGCCTCACACCCGGACGCTGGTGGTGGCCAACCAGAAGGGTGGCGTCGGAAAGACGACAACGACCGTCAATCTGGCCACCGCCCTGGCCTTGGGAGGCCTCAATGTCCTGGTCATCGATCTGGATCCGCAAGGTAACGCCTCGACGGCGCTCGGGGTTGACCACCACGAGGGGATCCTGGGCACCTTTGAGGCTCTGTCCGACGGGACCTCGCTGGACCAGTTGATCCAGCGCTCCCCCGAGTCGCGCGGACTGTGGGTGCTGCCGGCCACCATCGACCTCGCCGGCGCCGAGATCGGTCTCGTTTCCGTCCCCGCTCGCGAGAGCCGACTCCTACGCGTGCTGCGCGAGTTCACGTCCAACTATCACATCGACTACGTCTTCATCGACTGTCCGCCGTCACTCGGCCTCCTCACCCTCAATGCTCTGGTGGCAGCCCAGGAGATCTTGATCCCCATCCAGTGCGAGTACTACGCCCTGGAGGGGGTTTCCCAGCTCCTCAAGACGATCAACCTCGTCAAGGGCTCGATGAACGACCACCTTCGGCTGTCCACCGTGGTCCTGACGATGTTCGACGGACGCACCCGCCTGGCGTCGCAAGTGGCTGCCCAAGTGCGCGAATACTTCCCAGACGAGACCCTCAACAGCGTGATTCCGCGTTCTGTCCGGGTTTCGGAGGCTCCCAGCTACGGCCAGAGCGTCATCACCTATCACGCGGCCTCCGCCGGAGCTCAGGCCTACCTGGCTGCCGCATCGGAGTTGGCCCACCGGGCGGCCATGGACACCACCGAGCAGAGGGGACTCTCCGCATGAACGCACCCAAACCCCGCACGGGGCTCGGTCGGGGACTTGGGGACCTGCTCCAGCGCACCGACCCCGATCTCGCGCCACACCAGGACCTCGTCGAACCGCCGGCAGGGTCGAGGTTCGAGGAGATCCCGCTGGCTGCCATTCGTCCCAATCCGAAGCAGCCGCGGTCGGTCTTCGACGAGGATGCGTTGGCCGAGCTGGTCGGTTCTATCCAGGAGGTCGGGCTGCTGCAGCCGATTGTCGTCCGACCGGTGGAGGACAACCGGTACGAGTTGGTGATGGGGGAGCGCCGCCTGCGCGCAAGTCAACAAGCCGGTTTATCGACAATTCCGGCGATCATTCGACGGACGGAGGACGCTGACCTGCTACGGGACGCTCTCCTGGAGAACCTGCACCGCGCCCAACTGAACCCTCTTGAAGAGGCGGCCGCCTACCAGCAGATGCTGAGCGATTTCGGCTGTACCCAGGAGGAGTTGTCGCTCAGGGTCCGGCGCAGTCGTCCGCAGATCTCCAACACGATCCGGCTGCTGCAACTCCCGCTACCCGTGCAGCGCCGGGTGGCTGCCGGGGTGATTTCGGCCGGCCATGCCCGCGCCATCCTCATGCTGACAACGCCAGAGGCCATGGAGCGGTTGGCCGCGCGGGTAGTGGAGGAGAACCTCTCCGTCCGAGCCGTTGAGGAGTTGGTGGCCGTGGGGGAGTCGGGTCCCAAGCGGACCCGGCGCGCCAGCGCTCCGGCTGAACCACCGGCAGAGGCCCTGGAATCCCAGGAGGCGTTGATCGACCATCTCGACACCCGCGTCACCGTGCAGGCCAGTGGAAGACGCGGCCGGATCATCATCGAGTTCGCCGACCTGGCAGACCTCGGACGCCTCACCGCCCTTATCACTTCATAGATGTAGCCATTTATCGATAAATAGTTACTGGTAGAGCGTGTCGGGAACCGGGGTCGCTTCGACGGCCGCGCGCTCGACCTCGGCCAGCCGGGCCTGGACGTCCTTGCGGGCGTAGTGCTCGGCCACGAACGAGAGGAAAGGGACGGTTCCGGCCAGCGCGATCAGGAGCAGCCGTCCCCAGGGCCAGTGCACGCGCCGCCCCAGGTCGTAGGCGGTCACGATCAACAGCATGTAGAGCCAACCGTGGGGGACTCCCGTCCAGGTGACGACGGCGCCGTTGCCGGCGAGGTACTTCAGCGGCATCCCGACCAGGACGAGCACCACGAGCAGGACGCCGACGACGTAGGCCATGATCCGGTAGCGCACCAACGCCGCCCGGACCGGCTGGACCTGATCGGCCGGAATCGCCAGGTCCCTCCCGGCGCCGTCCTGGGGTGTCGCAGTGTCGTGACTCATGTGTCCTCCTGGGTCGACAGCGTACCGAGGTCCCCGCGGCGTCCAAGAGTCCGGACGAAGTGGAACGTCAGGATCACCGCGAACGCCGCAAACACCCACCACTGCAGGGCATACCCGATGTTCTGCAACGAGCCCTCGCCGGTGGGCAGGACGGCGGCGGCCGGGGGGAGACCCTGCTCCTGCGCCGAGGCAGCCCCCAAGGTCACGAAGCCCGGCAACAGCTGTTGGGGCCACCGCTGGGCCAGCAGGGGGAGCCGGACGGAGCCGAGCGCGTCGACGGGCACCAGATGGTCGGCCCGCGCCTCGGACGGCAGGAAGATGCCGATCTGCGTCACCGTCCCGGTCGGCGGCGGGGGAATGGACGCCTCCGGTGAGCCGACAGTGCCGCGCACCACCGGCAGGACGCGTCCGTCGGGCAGTTCCAGGGCGGTGAGGACGCGAACCGTCCCGTCGGCGTCGATCACGAGGAGCTGCTGGGACGCCAGGTAGGCACCCGAGCTGGTGACAGCCTTGCCGTAGATGTCGCCCACGGCTCCATCCGTCCCCACGAAGTCGAGGAGCGGGACGGGCGGCTGGGCGGCGCGGGCCACGGCGGAACTGTTCTCCTTGGCCTCGAATACCTGCATCTGCCACAGCCCGAGCCAGACCATCACCGCGGCCAAGCCACAGCCGGCGATGCCGATGAGGATCTGCTTGCCCCACACTGCCATCGGGCTAGGCCAACCGACGCGCCCAGGCATTGTCGACCAGTTGGGCACACAGCAGGCCGAAGTTGTAGCCGGCAGCTTCCACCGAGAGCGGCATCAGCGAGGTCTCCGTCATCCCGGGGGCGGAGTTGGTCTCGATGCAGACCGGGGTGCCGTCCGGACGGACGATGATGTCGGCCCGCGAGAGGTCGCGCAGCCCGAGCACCTGGTGGGCAGCCACCGCCAACGCGGCACAGGCGGCGGCCACCTCGTCGCTGACGTCCGCCGGTGCGATGAACCGGGTCTCGCCCGCGGTGTAGCGGGCCGTGTAGTCGTAGATCCCGGAGTTGGGACGGATCTCGACCGCCGGCAGCGGGAGCACCTGGCCGTCCAGTTCGACCACCGGGACGGCGACCTCGGTGCCCTCGATGAACTCCTCGATGACCGCCAGGTCGCCGTAGGCGTAGGCATTCACCATCGCCGTCGGGAGTTCGGCGGCTGAGGTGACCTTGCTGCAGCCCAGGGCCGAGCCGCTGCGCGCCGGCTTGACGATCATCGGGTACCCGATCCGCTCCCCGAGCGCCGCCACCAGGTGCGCGGCACCCAGTTCGCGGAACATGTCGTGGGGCAGCGCGGCCATTCGGGGGGTGGCCAGGCCCGCCCGGGCCAGCAGCGGTCCACCGACGGCCTTGTTGAAGGAGCGCCGGCAGGCAGTGGGCTCGGAGCCGACGTACGCGACGTCGAGCAGGGTGAGCACCTGCTGCAGGCCGCCGTCCTCGCCGACGCCGCCGTGGAGCAGCGGGAACGCGACGGGGTTCTCCAACGAGCGCAGGAGGCCGATCAGGTCCGGGGTGACGTCGGCCTCGACCACCTGGCGACCCTGGTCGCGCAGCGCCTGGGCCACTCGCCGTCCGGAGCGCAACGAAACCTCGCGCTCGTGCGACAGCCCACCGGCGAGCACGACGATCGGGCCGTGGGGAGCAATCTCGTTCATGTCTGATGCCTAACTGGTGTTCGGGGCCGGGCCGGTCTGGAGTTCGATGTGGGGGGTGGGCGCGTCGTGCAGGCCGAAGGTGCGATGCATCTCGAGTTCGTTGGCCAGCACCTTGCCCAGCCGCCGGGTGCCTTCGAGGATGCGCTCGGGGGTCGGGAAGCAGAACGAAAGCCTCATATTGCGGCTGCCGAGCCCATCGGCGTAGAACGCCGGGCCAGGGGTGAAGGCGACCCGCTCGGACACCGCCCGCGGCAGGATCGCCTGCGAGTCGAGCCCCTCCGGCAGGGTCACCCAGACGAAGAACCCACCGGCGGGGTGCGTCCAGGTGGTGTCGGCGGGCATATTCTCGGTGAGCCCCTCCATCATCGCGTCGCGCCGGGCGCGGTACATCGCGCGGAAGACATCGATCTGGCCGCGCCAGTCGAACTGCTCGAGGTAGGAGGAGATCACGTACTGGGAGAACACCGGGGGAGCGAGCGTCGCCGCCTCCTGGGTGAGCACCAGCTTCTCGCGGACGGCGGGTGGCGCCACCACCCAGCCGACCCGGAACCCGGGCGCGAAGGTCTTCGAGAACGAGCCGAGGTAGATGACGTGCTCGGCGTCCATCGACCGCAGCGCCGGCAGCGGCTCGGCTTCGAGGGTCAGGAGGCCGTAGGGGTTGTCCTCCAGGATCAGCAGGTCGTACTCCTTCGCGATCGCGATCAGTTCGCGTCGCCGCTCGACCGGCTGGGTCACCCCCGTCGGGTTCTGGAAGTTCGGGATCGTGTAGAGGAACTTCACCCGCTTGCCGGCGGCGCGCAGGGTCACGATCGCCTGCGTCAGCGCGACCGGATCGATGCCGTGGTCGTCCATCGCCACATGGACGATCTGGCACTGGTAGGCGCGGAAGGTGCCTAGGGCGCCCACATAGCTGGGGCCTTCGGCGAGCACCACGTCGCCCGGGTCGCAGAACACCCGGGTCACCAGGTCGAGGGCCTGTTGGGAACCGCAGCTCACCACGACGTCGTCGGCATGGGCGTGGATACCCTCTTCGGCCATCACCTCGACGATGTGCTCGCGCATGAACAACTCGCCCTGGCCGGACCCGTACTGCATGGCCTGGGTGCCCTGCTCCCGGATCAGCCTGTCGACCGCCAGGCCGAGGGCCTCGCGGGGAAGGTCGGCGATGTTGGGCATGCCGCCGGCCAGCGAAACCACCTCGGGCCGGTTGGCGACGGCGAACAGAGCTCGCACGGCCGACACCGTCAGGCCGTGGGTCCGTTCCGCGTACGCATCGACGTAGGTGTCGAGTCGGGTATCCCGACGGGACGGCTCTGGCAGGCTCACCGCACCAGACTGCCGCACTCGCGGCCTAGGATGAAACCGGACCGCCGGGAACACTTGAGATCGGGAGGTTGGCCGTGGCTGAAGTGGCATTCCTCGGGAGGCCCGCGCTCGCTGGAGTCGGCTGTCCCTACTGCGCCGCCCTCGTCGATCCCGAGGATGCCGGCATCGTGGCGGCGCAACAGTCGTGGGGCTGGGTGGGGGTCGCCGCCACCGCCGACGGTCGCCTCGCCGGCCGGTTGCTGGTCGTCCCGGCCGAGGACCGGACCGCGTTGGTGCGCTCGCTGTGGGTGGCGCCCGCCCTCGTCCGCTCCGGAGTGGGCACCCGACTGGTGCAGGGCGTCGCGGCAGGGCTACTGCGGCGAGACCTGCGGGCCGTGGTGGCGGTGGCCAGCCGTCGCCATCCCACCTGCCAGGCACCCCCACGGGACTTCCTGCGGGCCGTGGGCTTCAGCCGCGGGTTGGACGAGAAGCTGTGGCGTCTCGACCTGGACCTCACGGTCGTCGAAAGGCCGCGGCTGCTCACCGCCTTCGAACGGTTCGTCGAGGCGATCCGTCCCGTGGCACCCCCCGAGCCGGCCGGACGGGCCACCCGGGAAAGCTGAGCCCTACGTCGCGATCAGAGGTACTCCTCCAGGGCGCGCAGCAGGGTGGCCTTGGTCTTGCCGCCCTGGAACGACTTCACGACCTCCCCACCGACGAAGATCTGGATCGTCGGCAACCCGAGGACGCCGTACTTGACCGGAGTCTCGGTGTTGGTGTTCGTGTCGAGCTTGTAGAAGGTGACCTTGTCGCCGTGGTCGCGGGCCAGCTCATCGATGATGGGGGAGAGCTGCTTGCAGGGCGCGCACCAGTCAGCCCAGTAGTCGATCAGGACGGGTTTGGACGACTGCAGCACCTGGGCGGTGAAGGTTGCGTCGGTCACGGCTTCGACGGCTGCCATGGTTGCCTCCTCGGTTTCGTGGATGAGTGGGACGAGCCTACGGGCTCAGGCTGACACTTCCGTGACGGCCGGCGCCTCAGGCGTCAGCCAGGGCTGCGAGATACCGCTCGGCGTCCAGCGCCGCGGCGCACCCCGTCCCAGCAGCGGTGACGGCCTGCCGGTAGGAGTGGTCCACCAGGTCGCCGGCGGCGAACACGCCGGGCAGGTTGGTGCGGGTGCTCGGGGCGTCCACCACAACGTAGTTCGCGGCGTCGAGCTCGACCTGGCCACGAACGATCTCCGAGCGCGGATCGTGGCCGACGGCGATGAAGGCACCCTGCACGGCGAGCTCGCGGGTGTCGCCGGTGACCGTGTCGGCCAGGGTCAGCGACGCGAGCGCATTCTCACCGTTCATGCTGGTCACCACCGAATTCCAGGCGAAGTGGATCTTGGGGTCCGCCTCGGCCCGGGCGATCATGATCTTGGAGCCGCGCAGCGCGTCCCGGCGGTGGACGATCGTCACCGTGCGCGCGAACCGGGACAAGAAAGTGGCCTCCTCGAGGGCCGAATCGCCGCCGCCGACCACCGCCACGTCCTTGTCCCTGAAGAAGAAGCCGTCGCAGGTGGCGCACCAGGAGACGCCACGACCCGACAGCCGTTCCTCGTCGGGCAGGCCCAGCTTGCGGTACCCCGACCCCATCGCGAGAATCACCGCTTTGGCCTGGTAGGTGTTGCCCTCGGAGTCGGTGACCACCTTGACCGGGCCGGTCAGGTCGACCGCGGTGATGTCGTCGGTGATGATCTCGGCACCGAACCGTTCCGCCTGGGCACGCATGGCGAGCATCAGGTCGGGACCCATGATCCCCTCGGCGAACCCGGGGTAGTTCTCGACTTCGGTGGTGTTCATCAGCGCGCCCCCGGCAGTCACCGCACCCTCGAACAGCAACGGCTTCAAGGAGGCGCGGGCGGTGTAGACCGCGGCGGTGTAGCCGGACGGGCCGGAACCGATGATGATGACCTCACGAATTTCAGACATGGTTCCTCGTGCTCGCGTTGGTGCTCGGGTAATGGATACCCCCGACTCTATTGCGGCACCCAGAATCGGGTCGAGCCGGCGGGGGATGTGTTCCGTCCGTCCGGGGGCCTGGACTCTGCGCCCCGTCGTCGACTCTGCGCCCCGTCTTCGCGACCTTGCGCCCCGTCCCTGACTCTGCGCCCCGTCTTCGCGACCTTGCGCCCCGTCTTCGCGACCTTGCGCCCCGTCCCTGACTCTGCGCCTGCTATGGAGGGCGCAAGGTTACCGACGGGGCGCAGAGTGGGAGTGGCTGGGAGCTTTGACCGCTTCGGAATGGACGGGAGTTCTAGCTGCTTCGGAATGGACGCGGGCGTGAGCCCTTGCCGCCGTGCGACATTCCTCGCCTGACTATTGCCGCACCCTGAAGCGGGTCGAGCCGGCGGGGGAGGCGTTCCGTCCGTCCGGGGGCCTGGACTCTGGGCCGCGTCGTCGACTCTGCGCCCCGTCTTCGCGACCTTGCGCCCCGTCTTCGCGACCTTGCGCCCCGTCCCTGACTCTGCGCCTGCTATGGAGGGCGCAAGGTCACCGACGGGGCGCAAAGTCGGAGTGGCCGGGGGCGTTGACCGCTTCGGGGTGGACGGGAGTGTGCGCGCTCCTACAGGCTGCGAGCCAGGTGGAAGCCTTGGGCACGGCCGTCAGGATGCTGTCGGGTTTCGCGGCGTCCCCGATCATCGAGACGTCGACCTGGAGGATCAGTTGGGCGTAGAGCTCGTCGTTCGGGGTGTACCCGGCTGCGATGACGTGGGTGTCGGCCGGAATCTCGTGGTGCTCGCCCTGCTGCTCGTAGCTCACCCCGTCCTCCCCGAGGTTCGTGACCTTGGCGTCGGTGATGAACTCGATGCCACAGTCCTGGAGGAGTTGGTCCAGCGCCTGTTCGTTGTTGCGGCAGTGGTCGACACTCATCAGGATCTTGGGCAGGCTTTCCAGGACGGTCACCTTCTCGGCGGTCTGCGCGCACATGGCTGCGGTCTCGCATCCCACGAGGCCGGCGCCGATGACGACCACTCGGCGACCGTGACGGGCCCGGCCGGTCAGCAGCGCGGTCGCTGAGACGACCTTGGGGCTGTCAATTCCGGGGATGGGCGGCATCGTGTGGTGGGCGGCATCGTGTGGTGGGCGGCACGTGTGGTGGGCGCCGATCGCGAGAACGACCTTGTCCCAGTTGCCGGCGAGGATGTCCGGCCCCCGCCCCACCCAGGCCCCGAGGGCTCCGGGAATACCCGCCCCGGGAGCCGGGGTTGCTGCGGCGTGGACACAGGCGAGGGCATCGGGCACGCCACGGTCGGGTTCGGCTCCGAACGAGGGCCGGTGCTGGCTGCGCTGATGCTGACGACCGGGCTGATCGCGATCGATGCGACCATCCTGGCCACGGCCGTCCCCTCGGTCGTGGCGGAACTCGGCGAGTTCGACCAGTTCCCCTGGTTGTTCTCGGTGTACCTCCTCGCTCAGGCGGTGTCGGTGCCGATCTACTCCAAGCTGGCGGACACGATCGGGCGTAAGCCCGTCGTGCTGACGGGTATCGGGCTGTTCCTGCTCGGCTCGATCCTGGCGGGGGTGGCCTGGAACATGACCGCGTTGATCGTGTTCCGGGTTGTTCAGGGCCTCGGTGCGGGTGCCGCGGCCCCGATGGCGATGACGATCATCGGCGATCTTTACACCGTCGAGGAGCGGGCGTTGGTCCAGGGCTACCTCGCCAGCGTGTGGGCGGTGGCGTCCGTGGTCGGTCCTGCCTTGGGGGGCGTGTTCTCCCAGTTCGTGTCGTGGCGCTGGATCTTCTTCGTCAACATTCCGCTCTGTCTGATCGCGGCGTGGGCCCTGGCCAGGTCCTTCCACGAGACCGTCCAGTCCCGCCGGCACCGGATCGACGTGGCGGGCGCGGCGTTGCTGACCGTGGGGCTTACCGCGCTCATCCTCGGCCTGCTCGAGGGCGGCAACGCGTGGGCCTGGGCGTCGTGGCCGAGTCTGGCCAGCTTCGCAGTCGGCGCCGTCGCCCTGACCGTGTTCGTGGCGGTGGAGCGGCGAGCCGCGGAGCCGATCCTTGACCTCAGCCTGCTGGGAAGGCCATTGATCCGGTCGACGACGCTGGTGTCCCTGGGCGTGGGCGCCCTGCTCATCGGCATCACGAGCTTCGTCCCGCCGTACCTGCAGAACGCCCTGGGGGCCGCGCCGCTGGTCGCCGGTGCGGCGGTCTCCGCCCTGACCCTCGGCTGGCCGCTGGCCGCCTCGACCGCCGGACGGGTCTACCTGCGCCATG
The DNA here is from genome assembly GCA_016717345.1 of Propionibacteriaceae bacterium. GTDB lineage: Bacteria > Actinomycetota > Actinomycetes > Propionibacteriales > Propionibacteriaceae > Propionicimonas. The sequence goes on along the minus strand of JADKFR010000002.1, from coordinate 377,488 downwards.
GTTTCCGGACGACGGTGCTGGTGGGCTCGTCGATCGCGCTCGCCGGCGCACTCGCGTTGGCGTTGATCGGACCGACGCCAAACGTGGTGGCGGTGGGCGCGGTGGCCTTCGTCATCGGATTCGGTCTGGGGTGGACGGCAGCGCCGTCGCTGATCGCCGCGCAGGCGTCCGTGGAGTGGAGTGAGCGGGGCGTGGTGACCGGCATCAATGTGTTCGCCCGCTCGGCAGGCAGCGCCGTCGGAGTGGCCGTCCTCGGCGCGATCGCGAACCACCTGATCGTTGCCGGGCAGGGAGAGCACGACTACGCCACCATCGTGGACGCCTCCACGTGGGTCTTCCGTGCCGTCGCCGTCGCTGCGGCGCTCACCTTGCTCGCCGGACTCCGGATGCCACCAGGCGCGGTGGACGACTCCGCCTTCTCGCCTGGGGGCAACGCTACCTGAGAAGGACGCCCCTCCAAGGTGCTGGCGGTCTCCACCACGTCCGAAGCGCAGGCCAGAGCAGGTGGGAAGCAGGATCCGCCGGCAGAGCTGGTGGCGCAGAGTGATACGTCGGGTCGACAACGGCGGCTCCCAGGCGTCGAGTTGCGCCACAATGGCGGGGACGAAGGAGTTCTGTGGCGTTCGCTGTGGCTGACATTCCCGACCTGACCGGGTGCGTAGTGGTGGTGACGGGAGCGAACGGCGGACTCGGGCTCCAGACCGCGGGCGTGCTCGCCGCCAGGGGGGCCCACGTCGTGCTGGCCGCCCGCGACCAGGCCAAGACCGCCCGTGCCGTCGAGCAGATCACCCGAACGACGCCGGATGCCCGCCTGTCCACCGTCCCGCTCGACCTGGGGAGCCTGGCGTCGGTGGGGAGGCCGCTGCGGCGATCCTGGCGGAGGTTCCCCGCGTCGACGTGCTGGTGAACAACGCCGGGGTGATGGGGACGCCTGAGGGACGCACCGCAGACGGCTTCGAGACGCAGCTGGGCGTCGACCACCTCGGGCACTGGGCGCTCACGGCACACCTGCTGCCGGCATTGTTGGCGGCGCCGGCGGCCCGGGTGGTGACGGTCACCAGCTTCGCGCGCCTGATGGGACGTCCACTCGACCCGGCCAACCCGCACCTGAACGGCAGCTATGACCCGTGGCGGGCCTACGGCCAAGCCAAGCTGGCCAACTACCACTTCGGGCTCGGCCTCCAGGATGCCTTCGTGCGGGCGGGGGCGGCTGCGTCCAGCCTGCTCGCGCACCCGGGGATGGCGCACACCGAACTGCAGCCCACCACCGTCCGGCTCGGGGGTGCTGGCGGTCAGGCTCGGTTCTGGGCGTGGTACGCGCGCACAGTCGGCATGAGCCCGGCACGGGCGGCCTTGCCGCAGTTGCGGGCTGCGACGGATCCCTCGGCCCGCGGCGGTGAGTTCTTCGGGCCGCGTTTCGTGACGTTCGGTCCGGCCGTCCGGCTTCGGGTTCTCCGTCGCCGCAACCAGGAGGCGATCCGCACCCTCTGGGAGGTCTCCCAACGAGAGACCGGCCTGGCCATCGAGCCGTGATGGGGCTCGACGCGGGGACGCCGATCGCCCACGCAACTCGCCGGTGCCGGTGGCTGAGCTCGCCGGGGGGAAGAGAGCTTGCCGCGAGACGCGCCTGCCCCTGCTGAGTGGGCGACTCTGCGTCCGAGGTGCCTACTCGGCGGGGGACGTCGGGTTGGTCACGCGGCGGGGGACTCTGCGTCCGAGGTGCCTACTCGGCGGGGGACGTCGGGCTGGTCACGCGGCGGGGGACTCTGCGCCTCGTCTCTCACCTTGCGCCCGGCAGCTGGGACTCTGCGCCCCGCCTCTCACCCTTGCGCCCGGCACCTGGGACTCTGCGCCCCGTACCCGACTTTGCGCTTGCTATAGAGGGCGCAGGGTCACCTTTGGGGCGCAGGGTCGGTGGGTGAGGGGCTTGGGGCGCAGGGTCGGTGGGTGAGGGGCTGGGGGGCGCAGGGTCACCTTTGGGGCGCAGGGTCGGTGGGTGAGGGGCTTGGGGGCGCAGGGTCACCTTTGGGGCGCAGGGTCGGTGGGTGAGGGGCTTTGGGGCGCAGGGTCAGCGGGAGGGCGGAACTCGACGCGGGGACGCCGGGCTGACGCCCGAACTGGCAGAGCCGGCCGCCGCCGTGGAAGATGGACGGCATGGAACAGATCAGGCGCCACGCCGAACGGGCCGTCACCGATCGCAGCGTGCTGGACGGCATCCTCGACGCCGAGTGGGTCGGGACGTTGTCGTCCGTCCGCGACGGCGAGCCCTGGGTGGTACCCGTCTTCTTCGCCCGCGACGGTGATCGGCTGATCTTCCACGGCTCGACCGGCGCCGGGTTGCTCCGCCACCTGGCGGGCGGTGCCCCGGTGGCGTTCTGCGTAGCCGCGATGGATTCGGTGGTGCTCGGGCAGACCCTGACCAACACGTCGGGGGACTATCGCTCGGCGGTCGTTCGGGGAACCTGCCGCCGCCTGAGCGGGGACGAGCATGCCGCGGCGCTGCTGCGACTGTGCGAAGTGCGCGTGCCCGGCCGCGCTGCCGAGGTGCCGCCGCTGACCGGCAAGGAGTTGGCCGAGGCGATCTCCTTGGAGTTGCCGATCATCGACGGATCCTGGACGGCCAAGGTCCGCGCGGTCGGGGCGATGGAGCCGTCCGAGATCCGGGCGGTCTGGTCGGGCACGCTCCCCGTGCAACGGCGGTTCGCCGACCCGGAGCCGGCGCCGTGGTTGCCGAAGGGGATTCCCACGGCGCCCTCGGCGCTGGCGCTGGCCGACAGCTGAGCCACGGGCTCACGCCCGACACCTCCACCGGCTAGCCTCGCCTCGTGCTCACCCTGCTGTCACCGGCCAAGTCGCTCGACTACGAGTCACGGCTGCCCACCCGCAAGTACTCCCAGCCGAGGCTGCTGGACGAGGCGGCCGCCCTGGTCGAGGTGATGCGCGGCAAGTCCGTCGCGGACCTCGCCGCGCTGGCGGGCATTTCGGACGAACTGTCGGCCCTGAACGCGCTGCGCTGGGCGCAGTTCAGCCTGCCGTTCACGCCCCGCAACGCCCGGCCGGCGGTCTTGGCGTTCGACGGGGACGTCTACCGCGGGCTGGCTGTCCGGGACCGGTTCGGCGAACGGGACTTCACCGAGGCCCAGAAGACCGTCCGGATCCTGTCCGGCCTGTACGGGGTGCTGCGGCCGCTGGATCTGATGCAGCCCTACCGCCTGGAGATGGGGACGCGGCTGGCGACCGAGCGCGGGCCCCGGCTCTACGACTGGTGGGGTCCCACCATCACGGCGATGGTGCGCGACGACCTCACGGCCTCACCGGGCGCCGAGGTCGTGGTGAACCTCGCCTCGGCGGAGTACTTCGGGGCGGTCCAGCCCTCGGAATGGGGCGCGCGGGTGATCTCTCCCCGCTTCGAGGACACCGACCCCCGCGGACGGCGCAGCGTCGTCTCGTTCTACGCCAAGCGGGCGCGGGGCGAACTCGCCGCCTGGCTCGTCCTCAACCGGGTGCGGACGCCGGGTGCCCTGCGGCAGTTCGAGGGCGCGGGCTACCGCTACGACAAGGCCGCCTCCAGCCCTGACACCCCGGTCTTCGTCCGGTCCTTCAACGATCGCGTCGGCTACGACAGCCCGTAGGCCCGGTGGATCATCCAGATCGGGTGTTCGGTCGGCACTCCCGAGGACTGGGCGATCTGCCAGCGGCAGGTTTCGGTGTCGCACAGTGCCAGATCGGGATTCGTGGCTTTCACCATGTCGAACAGCGGCTTGCCGACGGCCTGCGCGATCTCGTACTTCTCCTTCTTGAGGCCGTAGGTGCCGGCGATGCCGCAGCAGGTCGCGCCCGACTCGACCACCGTCAGTCCAGGGATCAGCCGCAACACCTCGACCGCCGGTTGCCCCATGCCCTGGCTCTTCAGCTGGCAGGGTGCGTGGTAGGGGACGGTCATCTCGATCGGACGGAAATCAGTCGGCAGCTCCCCGGCCTCGTGCAGGTCCCGGAGGAACTCCATCATGTCCCGGATTCGCACCGCCACATCCTTCAGGCGGTCGTCCGTGACGCCCATGATCTCGTGGGCCTCGTGCTTCAGCATCCCGGTGCAGGAGCCGGAACTCGACACGATCGTGAGGCCCTTACCCGCGCTGCGCAGGTCGTCGCACAGCTGCAGCACTGAAGCGGTCGCGGCGTCGAACAACCCGTTGGACTGCTGGGCCAGGCCGCAGCACCCCTGCTTCGGCACGATCACCCGGTAGCCGAGGTGCTCGAGCACCTCGATCGACTTCTTGGAGGTCTCGACCTCGAAGTAGCCACCCGCGCAGCCGTGGAAGAACACCACCGTGCCGCGGGTCGGCGCCTTCTTGGGCGCCGGCCGCTTCTTCAGCCAGCCGTGCAGGGTCTGGGTCCGGGCCGTCGGCATCGGGGCGTCCCGATGGATCCCGAAGACCTTCTCGACCACCGTCCGGATCGGCTTGACGTGCAGCGCGGCATTGGCCAGCGGAGCAACCGGCGTCATCGCCATCCCCATCAAGGTGGTCCGCGAGATCAGCTGGTCGCGCACCGGCATGTGGTCGGACTTCATCACCGCCCGGGCCTGCGAGTTCAGCTCGGCGATCTGGACGCCCTGGGGGCACACCAGGGTGCAGGTGCCGCAGCTGGAGCAGTAGTCGAGGGAGTGGTCCACCGACTCGCCGTTGCGGAACCGTTCCGCCTGCGGCCCCACGAACTTGGGGCCGGTGAACAGGGGGGTGACCGCTGCCACCGGACACGCGGTCTCACAGATGGTGCACTTCACGCAATGGTCGAGGCTGGCCCGGGCGAACTGGTGGCCCGCGAACTCGAGTCCGTCACTGGTCATGCCAACTCCCTCACGATCGCGTCAGCGGCTTTCACGGCACTGCCCACCGCAATCCCCTCACCGGACTTCTCCGACCACCGGTAGGCACCGGCCAGGATTCCCCCGGCGGCGTACAGGTTCGGGTACACCGGCGCGCCGGCGGCGTCCACCGGACGCATCGAGGCCTCCACGCCCACGCCGACGGCGAACAACGGCTGCTGGGCCCCCCAGTAGTCCCCATGCACCAACTCCCCGGCGTCCTGCCCGGCCAGGGGCAGCCCGAAGATGGTCTCGGTGAGAGTCCCGTAGGAATCCATCGCCAGCGCGCCACTCTCGAAACCGCCGCTGGCCAGGACAAACGCTTCTGCTGGATATTCCCTGGCGGCACCGGCCTGAGCGACGGTCACCGCGGCCACCCGGCCCTCGGTGACGCGTGCGGAGACGACTCTGTTGCCCTGGACCAAGCGGACGCCGGCCGTCCTGGCGGCCGTCAGCAACGTCTCGTTGAGTCGCAGGCCGGGGACGGCGGGAGGCGGCAGAGGGATCTCGAACACCGGGTGGCCCAGCGCGTCGGACAGCTTCCGCCAGGCCTGGAGGTCATGCAGGCCGAGCACCGCCGGCAGGCCCACGCTGTCACCGTGGGTGAGGAGCGGCAGCAGGGCCGCGGCGAACCGCTTGCGGAACCCGGGGTCGTCGAAGGCGCGGGCGTAGGTGAGCCCGGAGGAGTCGATCTCGCCGTCGCGGGCAGGCACGTCGATCACCAGGTGCCGCGCCTGCAACCGTCCGCCGTCGGGCAGCACCGTCCTGGCCAGGTTGGCCGCGATCAGGTGCGCGGGGAAGTCCTTCAGCCGTCGCAGGCCGACGATGACGAAGCTCGCCCCGTCCACGCAGGCGCCCGCGAGCATGCTCGGCTGAGCCAGGCAGGTCGGACGGACGGCGCCGACGGCGGTCGGGAGGTTGAGGTTGGCGGCCGGATCTCCCACGAGCAGGTCGGGTCCCACCAGGTCGGCGAGATAGGCGACCCCGGACTCCACCGCCTCGCGACCGATCGAGGCGTACGGGTGCTTGGGGTCGGCGGCGGCCCGGACGTCCAGTGCCTCCAGCGGGTGGGTGACCCGGACGGGGTCGTAGCCGAACACGTCGACCGTTCCCTGCGAGAGCTGCAGGCCACCGACGCCCTTGCTGACCAGGGTGACGGCCAGACCGGCGCGGGCGAGCCGGATCGCGGCGGTCAGTCCGGCGATTCCGGCTCCGATCACGACAACGCGGCTCACAGTTCCACCTCCTGTTCGGGTTGGGGCAGGTGTTCGACGTCGAGGGTCCCCTGGAAGATCCAGTTGTCCAGGGCGGTCTGGCGGACCTGGTCGCCGTACAGGATGGGCCACAGCCCGATCCAGCGGTTCTTCAGGAACAGCTTCATCAGCCCGGACGCCCGCTCGACGTCGATGTGATCGGCCTCCAGCGCGAGGGCTGTGGCCCGCAGGCTGCAGAAGCCGCCCTGGCACGGACCCATCCCGAGCCGCAGCTGCCGGCGCAGATCGTCGAAGCTGCCCCGGGGTTGTTCGGCCAGGGCGTCGGTGAACATCTTGCGGCTCATCAGCTCGCACTCACAGATGATCTGGTCCTCGGTACGGTCGTGCTCGCGGGCCTCGAGCCGATGCGTGACCACGTAGGTCTTGCCCGACTCCGAGCCGGGGATCACCTCGTCAGCGGTGTGGCAGGCCCGCTTCTCACCCAGCTTGGTGCACATCGCGTCGACGATGTGCTCGGCCATCAGCCGGTAGGTGGTGAGCTTGCCGCCGCCGATCGTGAGCAGGCCGTCCAAGCCGTCGCGGGTGGTGTGGTCGATGACCGCCATGCCGCGGCTCATGTGCCGGGTGTCGGCGGCGGCGACCCGGGAGTCCTTGATGAGTGGACGGGCGCCGGCCCAGGCGTGGACGGCCCGGGCCTGCCGGAAGCCGGGGATCAGGATCTCGCCGGCGTCCAGCATCTCCTGGACCTCCTCGTGGGGGATGGCGAGGTTGTCGGGGTCCTCCACCTTGACGTCGGTGGTTCCGATGATGCTGACGGTGTGCACCGGGACGAGGATGTCGCCGTCGGCGGGGTAGATGCAGCGGTTGATCACGCGGTTCACCAGGCGGTGGTTCATCGCGATCATGATGCCGCGGCCCGGGATCACGTCCACCGGTTCGCAGTCGGCCATGGCAGCGATCTGGCCCGCCCACGGGCCCGCGCAGTTGAGGACGAAGCCGCAGTCGATCTGGACCTCTTCACCGGTCTTGAGGTCGACGCAGCGCACCCCGGTGACCCGGTTGGCGTCCCGCTCGATCTTGGTGACCTTGTGGTAGGTCAGGATCTGGGCTCCGTGGTTGATGGCGGAGCGGGCCGCACCCCACACCAGCTGCCAGCCGTCCACCGAGCCGTCCTGGACCTCGATGGCCCGCAGGATTCCCGGGTTGAGCCGAGGTTCGGCCTTCAGCGCCTCGCCGACGCTGATCTCGCGGGCCGGGACGCGGGTGGCGGCGGCGCCGGCCAGGAACTTGTCGGCGAAGGCGGGGTCGTCGCCGGGGGCGGTGACGAAGTAGCCGCCGGTGCGCTCGATCGCGGAGGCCTGGATCCGGGTGAGGATCGCGTTCTCGTCCGCGCATTCGGTGGCTGACAAGGGGTCACTGACCACGTACCGGCCGCCGGAGTGGAGCAGCCCGTGGAACCGGGCCGTAGTGCCCTGGCCCAGGTCCGCCCGATCCAGCAGGACGGTGCTGTAGCCGCGCATGGCTACGTCTCGCACCACGCCGGCCCCCGTCGAACCACCACCAACCACCACGACATCGACTGCTAGCTTGCGCACGAAACCTCCGATCTTGTCGGGCACACGGGCATCCTTGCCCGCCCGCGGCACTGGTCAGCTCGCTTCAGGCTAGGTCTACACCCCGGGAACCGGGGAGGGGTTGGTGATGTTCGTGACAACGTGCACGTATGTTCATTGCTCTGGACGTACGTGCAAAGCTGGTTCTGACTACTGCCTTCCCCTCCGACCCTGGGCGACCTGCGGGCGCCCGGACGGTCACAGCCGCGCCCGATCGGCGATCGCGCGCGCCGTCCCCTCGTCGATCACCAGGTCGGTGGCCGTTCGGGCCCGCAGCGCCCCGATCACCGCCGCCACCCGGGACGGGTCGGCGGCGACACAGATCCGGCGCGGCACCCGCACCAACTCCTCGGGGGTCAGCCCAGTGGCCCGGGCGTTGTAGCCGATGTCGGCGTAGGAGCCGTCCTCTCGCAACAGCACGGTGCAGACGTCGCCGACGACCCCGTCCGCGGCCAGGCGCTCCATGTCGGAGGAGTCCATGTAGCCGGCGGTGTAGACGTGCGAGGGGACCGTTCCCTGCAGGCACCCCACGCCGAAGATGGCCAGGTCGAGCTTGGCGTGCAGGGTGAGCACGTTCTGGACCGACCGCTCGCGCCACATGGCCTCCTTGGTGGCCGCGTAGTCGAAGAAGGCGGGGACGGGGAACAGCACCACCTTGGAATCGAAGGCGTCCCCGATGGCCTGCAGGATCTCGCCGATGTAGGGGATCCCCGAGCTGCGCTGGTTGGCCCCGCCGTTCATCTGGACGACCGTCGAACCGATCAGGGGGCGGCGACCCAGATGTCGCACCACGTGCGACATGGTGACCCCCCACGCGACCCCGATCAACTGGTGGTCGGCGACGGCCTCGGTGAAGAGCTGGCCGGCGAGCCTGGCCACCTGGTCGAAGCGCAGGTTCTCGTTGGCGCTTTCGCGGACGGGGACGAGATGGACCCGAACCCCGAACGCGCCGGCCAGACTGGCCGCCAGCGGTGACTGGGATCCGGTGTGCGCGGCGAGGCTGATCCGCACCAGTCCGCTCTCCCGGGACTCCTTCAACAGCCTCGACACCGACGAGCGGGACAGGCGCAGCTGGTGGGCGATCGACTCCATCGTCTCGCCCTGGATGTAGTAACGCGTCGCTGCCTGGTACATGTCTTCGTATCGATCGCTCACCGCGAAACCCTTTCGTTGCACGTTCGTGCACAGGTCTAGCGCATTCGTTCAAGGCTCAGCAAGATGGAGTTGTTGGGTGGGGTTAGCGATAACCATGCCTCTAACGTCGTGCTTCGGGACAAAGGAGTCAGATGAACCTCAGTACGGTCGCGCGAGCGGGCGTCACGAAAGGTCTTCCGACCCGGAGGGACTCACGCGGAGTCACCCCGAACGACTACACCCCGGCCCGTGTGCCTGCCAGGCCTTGCGCACGTGTCCTCTCTGATCAGGCCCTCGGCCATCCGTCCCGGATGCCGAGTCACGACGGTTGCGCGTACCCCACGCCGGCCGCCCCCTGCCGTCCGGATCGGCGCTGGTGTGGCGACGAAGCCACCCGGCCCGGACACCGGTCGGTTCCCTTGTCGTCGATCGTCGGACTTTGCGATTCAACCAACTGAACAGTGCGTCTTCGGACGCCAAAACTGACACCTCTCGGGGTGTCTGAAAGCGAGATAGAAGTGGGAGCTATGTTCCTCTCTGAGGTGGTCGGCACCGCGATGCTGCTCCTCCTGGGTGCTGGCGTCGTCGCCAATACCGCGCTGACCAAGTCGAAAGGCCAAGGCACCGGGTTCCTCTTCGTGAACTGGGGCTGGGGTCTTGCGGTCTTCGCCGGCGTCCTCGTCTCACAAAAGTCGGGCGCTCACCTGAACCCGGCCGTCACCCTCGGCATCGCCGCTCAGAACATCGCGCAGGGCAAGGCGGTGGACTGGGGCATGGTGTTCATCTACATCATCGCGCAGCTGATCGGTGCCTTCATCGGTGCAACGCTGGCCTGGCTGGCCTACAAGGATCACTTCGATGCAGAGCCGGATCCGGGCACCAAGCTCGGGGTCTTCTCCACCGGTCCTGCGATCGCCAACACCGCCATGAACCTGATCACCGAGATCATCGGCACCTTCGTGCTGGTCTTCGTGATCCTGGCTGCCGGTCTGGTTGGTAGCGGCGTCTTCAGCGGCGGCGTTGCTGCGGTGAACATGGGCTGGCTGAACGCCCTCGGCGTCGGCCTGCTCGTCGTCGGTATCGGTGCCTCCCTCGGTGGCCCGACCGGGTACGCGATCAACCCAGCTCGTGACCTCGGTCCGCGCATTGCGCATTTCGTGCTCCCGATCAAGGGCAAGGGCGACTCCAACTGGGGCTACTCCTGGATCCCGGTCGTCGGCCCGATCATCGGCGGCATGCTCGCCGGTCTGCTCTCCGGCGTGCTGCTGCCGGTCTAGTTGTCGGACGCGGAGGTGCGGTGCCCGTCGTGGCCCGCATCTCCCCACGGCAATCCACCAACGAGGGCCGGTGGCCACCGACCCGCTGCGTAACAACCATCATCCTCAATGACGTGGAAGGAATTATCCATGACGGACAAGTACATTCTCGCGATTGACCAGGGGACGACCAGCTCCCGGGCCATCATCTTCAACCACGAGGGACAGATCGTCTCCGTCGGTCAGAAGGAACACGAGCAGATCTTCCCGCGGGCCGGTTGGGTCGAGCACAACGCGATCGAGATCTGGGACGCGGTCCGCGAGGTCGTGGGCGAGGCGCTGGCCAAGGCCAGCCTGAACAAGGACAACATCCAGGCCGTCGGCATCACCAACCAGCGCGAGACCACCGTGGTGTGGGACAAGAAGACCGGCGAGCCCGTCTACAACGCCATCGTCTGGCAGGACACCCGCACCGGTGCGATCGTCGAAGAGCTCGGCGGCGGCGACCAGGACAAGTACAAGAGCCGTGTGGGCCTGCCCCTGGCGACCTACTTCTCCGGCCCCAAGGTCAAGTGGGTCCTGGACAACGTCGAGGGTGCCCGCGCGGACGCCGAAGCCGGCAAGCTGCTCATGGGCAACATGGACACCTGGGTCATCTGGAACCTGACCGGTGGGGTCCATGGCGGCGTGCACGTCACCGACGTCACCAACGCCTCCCGCACCATGCTGATGGACCTCAACACCCTGTCCTGGGATGCTGAGATCGCCGCTGACATGACCATCCCGATGAGCATGCTCCCCGAGATCAAGTCCTCGGCAGAGGTGTACGGCTACGGCCGCGAAGAGGGCCTGCTCGGTGGCGTCCCGATCGCAGGCGACCTGGGCGACCAGCAGGCGGCCACCTTCGGCCAGGCGGCCTTCGCCCCCGGCATGGCGAAGAACACCTACGGCACCGGCTGCTTCATGATCATGAACACCGGCGAGGAGATCGTTCCCTCCAAGAACGGGCTGCTCACCACCGTGTGCTACAAGATCGGTGACGCCAAGCCGATCTACGCCCTCGAGGGTTCGATCGCCGTCACCGGTTCGCTGGTGCAGTGGCTGCGCGACAACCTGAAGATGTTCGCCTCCGCCCCGGAGATCGAGGAGCTCGCCGCGTCCGTTGAGGACAACGGCGGCTGCTACTTCGTGCCGGCGTTCTCGGGCCTGTTCGCGCCGTACTGGCGTGCTGATGCCCGCGGCGCGATCGTCGGCCTCACCCGTTACGTCAACCGTGGTCACATCGCCCGCGCCGTCCTGGAGGCCACCGCCTACCAGACCCGCGAGGTGCTGGACGCCATGGAAGCCGACTCGGGCGTGAAGCTGGCCGAGCTCAAGGTCGACGGCGGCATGACCGCCAACGACACCCTGATGCAGTTCCAGGCCGACCAGCTCGGCGTGCCGGTGGTGCGTCCGGTCGTGGCCGAGACCACCGCTCTCGGTGCGGCCTACGCGGCCGGCATCGCGACCGGGTACTGGAACGGCGAAGAGGACGTCATCGCCAACTGGGCCGAAGACAAGCGCTGGACGCCCAGCCCGGAGCAGGACGAGCGCGCTCGCCTGTACCGCAACTGGAAGAAGGCCGTCACCCGGACCTTCGACTGGGTCGACGCGGACGTCGAGAAGTAGGCACACTCACCTCACAGGCAGCGGTGCCGCCGGGATTCTCCCGGCGGCACCGTCGCGTCTGGGGTCGGACCAGCGACCCGGCGGTGGGTCAGTACGGGGCGGCGGCCACGATCACGAGGATGAAGAGCAGGAAGGCTGCCACCGCCAGGGCCAGCAGTGCCGTCCCGATGATGCCCAGCACATAGCCGACCGTCAGGGTGCCCGACGAGTTGAAACGGCCCGGGGATTGCGCGATCTCGCGACGGGCCTTGGAGGCCATCGACCAGGCGAACGGGGCGAGAGGGGGAAACAGCACCAGCCCCAGGATTCCGAGCACCATGGACGTCATCGCCTGCGGGTGGTCGGGCAGCGCGCCGTAGGAAGAGCCGTACGGCGTGGGAACCGGGTAGCCGGCAGGGGTGGGGGTGGCCGGGTAGGCCGGGTACGGGCTCGGCTGGGCGGCACTGGGCTGGGTCGCACTGGGCTGGTTCCAGGGATCAACCGGTTCGGCGAACCTTCCAGGCTGCTCGGGCTGCCGGGGCTGCTGCCCGAACTGGGGCTGGGTGTAGGGAGGCTCGGCCCCGGTGGCCGGAGTGGTCGGCTCGGGCTTCCAACTGTTCGGGTTGGGGTTCTCCCAAGGGGATGTCATGGCGTGCTCCATCGGTCTTCGGTCGTCGAGGTGGGTGTGGCCAGTGTGCGGCCTGAGTCGCGCGCACGGGCGCCCGTCTCAGTGAGGGACACCCGAATCCTACTCAACCGTTGCCACTCACCGAGGTGCGAGCGGGCGGGTCGGTCAGCCGTTCACCGACACCTCAGCAACAGCTCCCCGGAAGTACCCGCCGCCGACCGACGGCAACGAGGTCAGGTAGACCAGCACGAACCGGGTCTTTTCGGCGGGGAAGTCGAGGCTGACGGGGTCCTGCCCGGCGTCGGCGGTCGCCAGCACCCGCCACTGGGAGACCGACTTCTGGGGTGCCGTGTCCGAGGCGGTGACCGGGACCCGGACCTCCACCGCCGTCACACCCCCCTGCACGGTGAGGCCGACGCTGGTGACCGCCCGGCTCGAACCCAGGTCGAGAACCAGCCCGACGCCGGGTTTGAGCCCCCCGAGCGCGGCCAGCTTCCGGTAGCGCTCGGTCGTCCATGCCGTGTCGGGCTTGGCATCGATGGCGAGCTTCGCCTGCCTGCTGTTCTCGGCACCGCTGCCGCCGTCCGCTTTCGGGTCGAAATCCGCGATCCTGGCGATGCGGAGCGGTCCGGTAACTGGGGCGGCCGCCGGCGTGGTGACGGCGAAGATGTTGATCAGCGCCAGGATCAGCGCGACGGCAAGCAGCAGCCCCAGGCCCAGCAGGAGCCAGAGCCGTCGCCTCCCCGGCGGGGTCGGCTCGGCCGTCGCACCACCCGGCACCGACCGGGGCGAAACCGCCGAAGCCGGAGGTGGTGGCACCGGGGTGAAGGGGACGGGCGTGTCGAGCGACTCGGACAGCAGGGCCTCGGTGAGTTCCCCGCTGAGTTCTTCCTCGGCGGGGCCCCGCCAGCGGGACTCGACCTCAAGCCGGGGACGGGCCGGCGTCGGGACGGGCGGTGCCACCGCTGAGACGGGTCCGCTCGGACCGGTCGCCAGGCCGGGCTCGCTGTGATCGAGCCGGAGCCGCAGGTCGGCCGCCGCGCTGCTCGGGCCCAGCACGAGGGACAACTCGGTGGTCACCTCCGCGGCGGTGACGAGCCGGGAGGCCTGCTGGCGCGGCTGGGGGGAGAGGATGCGATCGACGACGGCGTCCACCGGAGGGGCGACCCCGCTGCGGACCTGGCTGGGAAGCCACAGCCGTCCGTGCTCGGTGGGCGCCGCCTTCAAGCCGAACCGGTCCCCGTCGGGCCAGCGGGCCACCAGGCAGGCGTACAGCAGCTTGCCGAGGGCATGGACGTCCTCGGCTTCCCCGTTGCGGTGCTCGGCGGGCTCGGACGCCAGGGCGGCGTCGACCAACAAACCGATGATCTTGATGTTGCCCGACGCCGTGACCAGGACCGTGCCCGGGTTCAGGTGACGGTGGTAGAGGCCCTGGGCATGGACCTCGATCAGGGCGTCGGAGATCTCGCGCACCACCCAGGCCGTCTCGGCGCCACTGAGCGGTCCGTCCGCCAGCACCTGCTGCAGGCTGTGCCCGGCGGCGTACTCGTAGACGAGGTAGACGCCGTGCCCGCCCGGTTCGGCGTCCACGACGTCGAGGACCCGCAGGAACCGGGAGTCGGTGGCCAGCGCAGCTCGGCGGGCCAGTTGCTGCACGTCAGCGCTGCGGGGGTCGCCAGGGGCCAAGCGGTGGATCAGCACGGGACGGCCCAGCACGACGTCGTGGGCCAGCCAGGTCTGATGGCCGCCGCGCTCGGCGAGCAGTTCGTCCATCCGATAGCGACCGCCCAACACCACTGGCGTCCCTTCGGGGACCCCCGACGGGCTGGGGAAGTGGAGGACGGTTTCGCTCGGCAGGGTCGGGGCCGGCGGCGGCGCCACCCCGACGAACACCCCGACCCCGTCCGGGTCGGTGTTGATGGCCTCGGCGGGCTCGCTGACGGGCGGAGCCACCTCCGACTCCAGCAGATCCTCGACGACGTGCTGCCCGTCCGCCTCATCGGGGGCGGGAGCCGGGGCCGAGCGTCGGCGCAGGACGCCGATCAGCTCGCCGGCCTCGGGGATCGCCAGGCGTTTGGCGGTGAAGAAGAAAACCAGCACCGCCAGGGCGGAGGCCACCGCCAGTCCGGTCGCCTGCAGGGCCAGCGAACTGAACGTCTGGAAGCCCGCGTTCACCAGCCAGGCCACCGCTGCCGCCGGCAGCGCTGCCAGGAACAGCCGACTCAGGTGGTGGACGGTCGGGCGTCCCGGCAGGTCGGGTAGCCGCCGGATCAACGCCCGATGCGTGAGGACGACACCGAGCCAGTAGGCCATCGCGTAGGCCAGCGCGAGTCGTGGGGCCACCGTGGCCGGGTTGGAGTTCGGCAGCACCAGGGCGACGGCCAGCAGCGCGTTCGCGCCCGAGATGCCGATCTGCAGCAGGAACGGGGTCTTGGTGTTGTCGAGCGCGTAGAAGGCCCGTAGGTACAGGTACTGGATCGTGTACGGCACCAGGCCGACCGCGAAGGCCATCAGCGTCCAGGCGACGAAGTGGTAGTCCTGTGCGCCCTGGCCGTGGCCGAAGATCAGCCGGGCGATCGGATCGGCCAGCACGATGAAGCCCAGTGAGGAGGGCAGCAGGAACGTGGTAGCCAGCCGCAGTGCCCGGTTGGTCTCGGTTGCGACGCCCGAGGTGTCACCGGCTGCCGCGGCGCGGGAAGCCGCCGGTAGCATCGCGGTGGCCAGGGAAACCGTCAGCAGTGAGTGCGGCAGGATCCAGATCAGGTAGGCGTTCTGATACGCATTCAGACCGGCGCCCGCCATCGCCACATGAGTGACCGGGTCGATCGGGGTCGCCGTGCTTGCCAGGTTCGTCACGACGACCTGAGCCAGCGAGGTCAGCGCCACATAGCCGACCATCCACTTGGCGACGTGGAAGGTGCGGCCCAGGCCCGTCCCCCTCAGGTCGAACCGTGGCCGGTAGCGGAATCCCACCCGGCGAAGATAGGGCAGCAGCACCACGGTCTGAATCGCGATGCCGAGCGTGGATCCGGCGCCGAGCAGCCAGGTCTGCGGGGGCGTGAAGGCGGCGCCCGAGACGGCGTTGCCGCCCCAGATGGCGATGTAAGCGCCGAAGACCGCGATGGACACGACGTTGTTGGCGATCGGGGCCCACATCATCGGTCCGAAGGAGTCACGGGCGTTCAGCACCTGCCCGATCAGGAAGAACACCCCGTAGAAGAACAGCTGCGGCATCGTGATGTAGCTCATCAGCAGCAGGGACTGCCACTGTTCAGCCATGTTGTCGGCCCGCCAGGTCGACGACATGTAGATGCTCATCACCCAGGGGACCGCCAGCGTCAGCAACACGGTCAACGTCCCGAGGAGGATCAGGAAGCCGGTCATGATCCGGTCGACGAACGCCTTGCCCTCGTCCTCGTCGTGCAGCACCGCGCGGACGATCTGGGGTACCAACACGTTGTTGAGGGTGCCGCCGGCCAACAGCATGTACAGCGAGTTCGGGACGGTCATCGCGAAGGTGAAGACCTCGGCGCGCAGGGTGCCGTTGCCGAGTGCGAACGCGATCAGCATGGCCCGGACCACGCCGAGGACGCGGGAGACCATCGTCCCCGACGCCATCACGGCGGTGGCGTTGAGCAACCGGCGTCCGCCAGTTTCAGTCATCGTGCTCGCCCTCCGGCTGGTCGGCGGACGTGGAGACAGGGGTGCCCGCGGAGCGCCGGCGAACCTGCCGGACGCGGAGGGCGGTGGCGGCCACCAGGACGACCCCGGACGCCACCACGATGACCCAGCCGATCATGCCGAGCTCGGTCACCTCGATGGTGACGCGGGTGTCCGGGGTCACCCGGTTGCCCTGCTCGGTGGCGACATAGGCGCGGGCGGGCACCAGCCCGTTCGACTGCGCCTCGGGGCGCACATTGACGGTTTGGCTCTGCCCGGGACCCACGTTGATCACGTCGGAATCGGGGATCGTGAGCCGCAGCGCGTTGTCCGGCACGACGCGTACCTTGACGCG
The DNA here is from genome assembly GCA_016717345.1 of Propionibacteriaceae bacterium. Lineage (GTDB taxonomy): Bacteria > Actinomycetota > Actinomycetes > Propionibacteriales > Propionibacteriaceae > Propionicimonas. The sequence goes on along the minus strand of JADKFR010000002.1, from coordinate 361,114 downwards.
GATCGTCTCGCTCAGGTTGTTGGTGACCGTCAGCGGGAACTCGTTGCGACGGGCCGACATCACGAACCTGGCACTGGCGTCCAAGGTGACCCCCCGGGCGATCGCCGGGGGCCCGACGAGGTCGCCCAGGGCCCGAACGAAGCGGGCTTGGCCCTTGTCGTCGCCGATCCAGTTCGATGAAGCCCCCCGGGAGAGCCCTGCGGCGGCCTGCTCGGTCAGCGTCGACTCGGGCACCAGTTGGCCGTAACTTGCGAAGCCACGCTCCAGGGCCGCAACGGCCTCGAACTGCTCGCTGCTGAGGTGACTCGTCACGGTCTCCACGAAACTGGCCGGACGACCCTTCGGCGTCGCGGCGATCACCTCGTTCAGATTGCGAGGGCGCGTCCAGGACGGGGTCGCGGCCACGTTCACCGCCAGGTCGGCGGCGTCGAAGAGCAGCCTGACCTGGCCGGCCGCGCCGGCGATCACCGTCTCGGCTTCCAGGAACCGCTGGTGGGAGAAGGCGGACTCGCCGTTGCGGGCGTCCATGCCGGAGGCTGCCGCGACGACCGGCAGGCCGCCTGGGCCCGCCTGCCAGGCGCCGGCAGCCGCCGCGTTCGCGGCGATCACGCCGGTGGCCCCGGTGGCGGCGAGGGCGGCATAGGCGGCGGAGGTGAGCTGGGCCCCGCCGGGAAGCACCAGGAGCGGCAGGTCGTCGAGGTCGGTCACCCCGGCGGTCGCGGTGAAGGCCCGGGGCAGCACCTCGGTGTCGGCGGCCGCGGCGGCCCCCACCACGTCGGGGTTGCCGAACAGGCTGCGTGACCCCCTGCCCGAAGGCAGTTTCGAGAACCGGGCGAACCAGGCCTGGGCGACCGCCTGGCCGCTGCCGGGGGTGACGGTGTCGCGGTCGCGGATCTGGTAGCCGTCGGCCATGTCGGTGACCTCGTCCAGGAGGGCGGGATCGATGAGGTAGTTGAGGCCGTCCTGAGCTGCGGCGTCCAGGAGGTCATCGAGGCGTCCGCTCAGCTCCTTCACCAGATCGTCGCTGCGAAACAGACCCGCACTGAGCTTGGTCGGGGGTGCGCTCAGGACGACGATCGGCGTGACGTCGACCGGCTGCTTTCCGGGCATCGCTATGAAGCTCCGCGCCTGGGCAACCATCGTGTACGAAGTGGCGGGGCTGGCGCTGGCCCGCACCTCGGTGCCGATGGCGTAGGCGGCCCCGGCCGTGGTGAAGCCGAGGCTGGCGAGGGTGGGGGTGAGTTCGATCGGCGCCGACGCCCCCGGCTCCAGCGGCACGGCCGATTTGGTGATCGTCAGGTAACTGCCCGGTTCGGTGAAGAGTCGGCTCCCCCAGAAGGTGGCACTGGACACCGTGCGCAGGGTGGGCAGGTCCTGGATGGGGTCGCGCGACAGCCAGATCATGGCGTGGACCCCGAAGACCCGGACGTTGCCGGTATTGGTGACGGTCCCTCGCAGCGTCAACCGGTCGGTGGGCTTCTTGCCGCTCATCGTCAGGGACGTGAGCTGAACACTGAGCGCGGGGGTGTCGGCGCGGGCCGGGACGGGCGCCGCGGCGAGGCCGGCGCCGAGGAACACCGTGGCCAGGGCGAGCACGAGAGCGCGGCGCAGTCGTGCGGTGCTCCCGGGTGTCACCGTCCCATCGTACGGGGGAGGGGCGGGACTCACTCCCCAGGACCCGCGCATGGCCAACCGGTAAGCTCGTGGGCCGTGCCCGTCCTCTCCTCTTCGCAGCAGGCCGCCCTGCAGACCGTCCGTCGGGTCAGCGGTGGCGTTCAGCGCCTCGCGGACCTCTTCGCCACAGCCGGGCACGAGTTCTACCTGGTGGGTGGGTCCGTCCGCGACGCGCTCCTGGGCAAGCTGGGCGAGGACCTCGACTTCACCACCTCCGCGCGCCCCGACGAGATCGAGGCGCTGGTGCGGCAGGTGACGGCTTCGGTCTGGGACGTCGGACGGGAGTTCGGCACGATCGCCTGTCAGGTGCGGGATCCGCAGGGTCACTGGCTGGTCGAGATCACGACGTTCCGCGCCGACAACTACCTCGATCATTCCCGCAAGCCCGAGGTGGTCTTCGGCGACCATCTGGCGGGCGACCTGGTGCGCCGGGATTTCACGGTGAACGCCATGGCGATGTCGATGGCGACCGGCGAGCTGCTCGACCCGTTCCAGGGACTGGAGGACCTGGCGGACCAGTTGATCCGCACGCCGGCCGCGCCCGAGCTGTCCTTCTCCGATGACCCGTTGCGAATGCTGCGGGCCGCCCGCTTCACCTCCCAGCTCGGTTTCGCACCGGCACCGGAGGTGGTCGCCGCGATGACCGACATGGCGTCGCGGATCACGATCGTTTCGGCCGAACGCATCCGCGACGAGCTCACCAAGTTGCTGCTGTGCGACAACCCCCGTCCGGGGCTGAACCTGCTGGTCGCGACCGGCCTGGCCGACATCGTGTTGCCGGAGCTTCCGGCGCTGCGCATGGAGCGCGACGAGCACAACCGGCACAAGGACGTCTATGAGCACACCCTGACCGTGCTCGACCAGGCGATCGCGCTGGAGCGCCAGCGGGGCCATGCCCCCGACCTCGTCAACCGGCTGGCGGCGCTGCTGCACGACATCGGCAAGCCGGCGACCCGACGCTTCGAGCCGGGCGGCAAGGTGAGTTTTCACCATCACGACATGGTGGGGGCGAAGCTGACGCGCAAGCGGCTGCAGGCGCTGCACTTCTCGAACGAGCAGATCAAGGCCGTGGCGAAACTGGTCGAGCTGCACCTGCGCTTTCACGGTTATGGCGAGGGCCAGTGGACGGATTCGGCCGTGCGTCGCTATGTGCGGGACGCCGGCGAGCAGTTGGAACGGCTGCACATCCTGACGCGCTCGGACTGCACCACACGCAACCTGGCGAAGGCGAACCGACTGCACCGGGCCTATGAAGAGCTCGAGTGGCGCATCGAGGCGCTCGCCGAGGACGAGGAGCTGTCCGCGATGCGCCCCGACCTGAACGGGGGGCAGATCATGGAGCTGCTCGGCATCCCGGCCGGCCCGGTGATCGGGCAGGCCTACACCTTCCTGCTGGAGCGTCGCATCGACGAAGGCCCCCTGGGCGAGGATCGGGCCCGCGAAGAGCTGCTGGCCTGGTGGCAGCGGCAGTCCCAGGAGTCCTGAGCCCGGTTCCTCGGCTTGCTCACCACCGCTTCCGGAACCGGGTGAGTAATGCCGGGCGCTCGTGGGCGCCTGGGGGGCGTGAGGGCGGGCCCCAGGTGTTGGGCGCCCGCGGGTACTCACGCGCCTTTGGTTAGCCACGCTAATGAGTTAAACTAACTAACTGTGACAGATCTCGCCGCCCTCGCCAGTGACCTGCGGATCGCCTGCCAGCGGGTGAGCCGTCGCGTCCGGTTCGAGTCGGAGACGGAACTGGCGCCGCACCTGGTGAGTGTGCTGGGGCGCCTCAGCGAGGGGCCCAAGACACCTGGCGAGCTGGCCGAACTCGAACGGATCAGCGCTCCCAGCCTCACGCGCAGCGCGAACTGCCTGGCCGAGCGGGGGCTGATCCGGCGCGACGAGCACCCCAGCGACGGTCGGAGCAAGGTCCTGGCCCTGACCGCCGAGGGCCGCGACGTCCTGGGACGGGTGGTTCGGGCCCGTGACGACTGGATGTTCCACAAGGTCGAGAACCTTCCCGAGGCCGATCGTGCCGTGCTGCTCCGGGCGATCGAGATCCTGAACCGGGAGGTGTTGGCATGACGGCAGCGGCCCCCGAGAAGGTGGCGCTGTTCTCCTCGATGCGGATCCGCAACTACCGGCTCTTCTGGACCGGCGGCTTCGTCTCCAACATCGGGACCTGGATGGCGCGCGTCGCGCAGGACTGGCTTGTCCTCACCATCCTGACCGACAACTCCTCCCTCGCCCTCGGGTTGGTGACCGGACTCCAATTCCTGCCGACGGCACTGCTCGCGCCGTGGGCAGGCACCGTGGCCGATCGCTACGCCAAGCGGCACGTCCTGATGTACACCCAACTGGCACTGGCGGTGACCGGCCTGGTGTTGACGCTCCTGGTCTGGGGTGGGTGGGTCCAGTTGTGGCACGTTTATCTGCTGGCGACCCTGCAGGGGGTGGCCGCCGCGTTCGACACGCCGGCCCGCCAGGCCTTCGCCCCCGAAATGGTTCCCGCCCGGCTGATCCCGAACGCGGTCGGGCTCAACACCACCTCGTTCCATGCCGCCCGGGTGGTGGGGCCCGCCGTGGCCGGCCTGACCATCGCCTGGTGGGGCGTGGCGCCCGCGTTGCTGCTCAACGCGCTCAGCTTCGCGGCCGTCCTGGTCGCCCTGCTGGTGATGAACCCCAAGGAACTCACCCCGGCGCCCCGGGCCGCCAAACGGGGTGGGGTGCGCGCAGGCGTTCGCTACGTCCGGGATCGTCCGGACATCCTGATCGTGCTGTTCGTGGTGTTCATGGTGGGGACGTTCGGCATGAACTTCCAACTGTTCAACTCGCTCATGGCGACCGCAGCGTTCGGTGCCGGCCCTGAGGAGTTCGGCATGCTCGGCTCGGTGATGGCGGTCGGCTCGCTGACCGCCGGGCTGCTGGCGGCCCGACGCCCACGTCCGCGGTTGCGGCTGATCCTGGGGGCGCTGGCGGGGTTCACCGCCATGCTGTTCGCCTTGTCCCTCACCCCGACCCTCACGTGGTACGCGGTGTTGTTGGTGCCCACGGGCCTGTTCGCCCTCACTGTCATGACCGCGGCCAACACGTCGGTTCAGCTGGCCGTGGAGCCGGTGATGCGAGGCCGGGTGATGGCCCTGTACATGGCGATCTTCCTGGGCGGCACTCCGCTGGGGGCACCCTTGCTGGGGTGGGCCGGGGACGTCTGGGGTCCCCGAGCCACCCTGGTGATCGGCGCGGTCGCCTGCGCAGTGACGGTCGTTGTGGTCGGGCTCCACCTGCTGCGCCGCAACGGCTGGGAATGGCCGTGGCAGCGTAGCGACGACGACGCGATCCTCGACGTGGTGGACGGGCCCCGCTGATCGCCTACTCGGCGGCGGGTCGCAGCGACATGTCCACGACTGCCCGACCGGCGACCCCCCCGGTCTGCAGCAGCGCGTAGGTGGCGCCGGCCTCCTCCAGTGGCACGCGCAGCGAGACCACACTCGTGTAGTCGATCACCCCGCGGGCGGCGAGGTCGACCACGCTGGGCAGGTCGACGCGGGTGCGGGCGCCGTACGAGCCGTGGATCGTCTGGCCCCGGCGGACGAGCCGGTTGATCGGCACGGCGGCGGTCTGCGCGCCGGCGGCGAGCCCGATCGGCACCATCCGTCCGCCGTCGGCGAGCAGTTCGAGTGCCTGCTCGAAGGTCGCAGGGATGCCGAGGGCCTCGAAGGCCACGTCGACCCCGCGTCCACGCGTGATCTCCAGGACGGCCTCGGCGGCGTTTCGGGAGCGGCTGTTGACGGTGTCGGTGGCTCCGAGCCGGGCGGCGGCGACCAGCTTCGTGTCGTCGATGTCGATGGCGATCACCTTGGCGGCGCCGAGCTCGGCGGCGATCTGGATGATGTTCGACCCGACGCCACCGGCCCCGATCACGGCGACGGTTTCGCCGTACTGCAGGTCGGCGCCGTGCCGGACGGCACCGTAGCCCGTCATCGCCGCGCACCCCAGGATCGATGAGGCCACGGGGTCGAGGGACTCAGGTGCCGGGGTGACAGCGGTCACCGGGATCACGCAGTATTCGGCGAGGCCGCCCATCGAGTACTGGGCGATGACGTTGCCGTCCAGGTCGGCCAGGCGGCTGGTGCCGTCGAAGAGTTGGCCCTTGAGGCGGTTGAACGTGAAGAAGGGGGCGCACAGGTCGTCGCGGCCGCGGGCGCAGTCGGGGCATTGGCCGCACGGCATCAGGAAGGCCCCGCAGACCTGCTGGCCCACCTCGAGCCCGGAATGCTGGGTGTCGGCACCCATTTCGACGATCACGCCGGACACCTCGTGGCCCAGCACGGCCGGGGTCGGGAAGGCGATGGACCCGTGGATGACGTGGAGGTCGGAGTGGCACAGTCCACAGGCGGTCACCTTGACGAGCACTTCCCGGGACTTCGGACGCGGCGTGCGGATCTCCTGGATCTGGAGCGGTTCGCCTGGGGCGGTCAGCACCGCGGCGCGCATGGTGTCGGGGATCGGGTTCGTGATGGTCGTCATGGCTGGCGGTTTCCTCGCATCGGACGGGCGGAAGTCGACTGGGTGACTCCACTCCTAGGCTAAAGACAATGGTTTGTCCTGTCAATAGCTCAAAACAGATCTGTGACGCCGGCCCCGATGCTGTCGGAACCACTGGGCATCGTCACCCCTGGGTCTCAGCGAGCAGGTGGTCCCGCACCTGCTTTCGCAGCACCTTGCCCAGCATGGACGTGGGGAACGACGGCAGCTCGACGAACTCCCGTGGCACCTTGTAGCCGGCGAGCCGGTCACGGCAGAACCCGCGCAACTCCTCGGGCTCGACCCGGGCACCCTCTTCGAGCAGGAGGGCGGCGACCACCCGCTCCCCGCCCGACGGCGCCGGCAGTCCGACCACCGCGGCATCCCGGATGCCCGGGTGGGAGCGCAGCACCCCTTCGACTTCGGAAGGGGCGACATTGAAGCCGCCGGTGATGATGAGTTCCTTGACCCGATCGACGATGGTGGTGAAGCCGTCAGCGTCGGTCGTCACGATGTCCCCGGTGCGCAACCAGCCGTCGGACAGGAGCGTCCGCTGTGTCTCGTCCGGATTGTTCCAGTAGCCACCGAAGACCTGCGGGCCCTTGATGAGCAGCTCGCCGCGCTCGCCCTGGGCGACGTCCCGGGTGGGGTCCGCCGGATCCACCACCCGCATCAGCGTGCTGGGGAACGGGACGCCGATCGTCCCCGTGCGCCGCGACGGGTGGAACGGGTTGCCCAGGCACACCGGGGAGGCCTCGGTCATGCCGTACCCCTCCACGAGCAGCCCACCGGAAACGCTCTCCCAGGCCTCGACAGTGGCCGCCGGGAGGTTCATCGCCCCCGAGATGCAGTACTTCGCGCTGCGCAGGTCGATCCCTCGTTCCCGGGCGGCCTTCGCCGTGGCCTCGTAGATCGGCGGGACGGCGCAGTACACCGTCGGCGGGTTCCGCCGCGCCGCCGCCAGCACCAGGTCCACGTCGAAGGCGGGGAACAGCACCAGCCGCGCCTGCTTGAGGATCCCGTAGGTGAGGAACAGGGTCATCCCGAAGGCGTGGAACATCGGCAGGATCGCGTAGAACACCTCCTTGCGGTACTCGGCACCGTGCATCCAGGCCTCGCCTTGGCGGGCGTTGGCGAACAGGTTGAAGTGGCTGAGCTTGGCGCCCTTGGGGCTGCCCGTGGTCCCCGACGTGTACTGAATGACCGCCAGGTCATGAACCCCCGGACGGGGGTGGCTCGGGTCCAGCCGGGGAGCTGACACCAGTTGCTCCCAGGGCATCGCACCGGGCGCCGGCTGGGTGAGCTTGCGACGGGTGGCCCGCAAGGAAGGGACGGGCAGCCGCAGCGCCCAGCGTTTGGCAGCGGGAAAGGCCTTCAGCAGGTTGACCGACACCGTCGCCTCGATCTTGAGGTCGGAGGGCAGGTCACGCAGCCGTGACAGCGCGACGTCCCAGCCGATCACCACGCGGGCGGCGTGGTCCTCGAACAGGTGGCGCAGTTCGCGGGCGGTGTAGAGCGGGTTGTGCTCGACCACGATCGCCCCCAGCCGCAGGACGGCGTAGAACGCGACCACGTGTTGGGGGCAGTTGGGCAGCACCAGGGCGACGCGGTCTCCGGCTTTGACGCCGAGCCGCCGCAGGCCTTCGGCCGCCCGTTCGATCTGGTCTCCGAGGTCGCGATAGGTCGTGGTCCGTCCGAAGAATTCAGTGGCGACCGCGTCCCCGCCTTCGGCCACGGACCGCTCCACGAGCGCCACTAGGGACTCCGTGGGCAGCTCGATCTCGGCGGGGACCCCAGGCTGGTAGTGCCTGACCCACGCCGGAGTGGGCGGGGCCGGGCTCGGCTGGGCCGACGGGGCCGGGTTCGGCTGGGCGGAGGGCGCGGTGCTCATGGCTCCATCCTGCCCCTCCGGTCGGGCGGACGCCCGGTGGTGTGCCGGCGATCGGCGACCCGAGGCGCCGATACGATGGACCGCCGAGGACGGGAAAGGGAGCCGGATGGGGGAGCGCTGCAGTTGGTGCGGCGAGGATCCGCTGTACGTCGCCTACCACGATGACGAGTGGGGGGCGCCCGAGCGCGATTCCCGCGCCCTCTTCGAGAAGCTGGTGCTGGACGGGTTCCAGGCGGGCCTGTCCTGGATCACCATCCTGCGCAAGCGGGAGGCCTTCCGCCACGCCTTCGCCGGCTTCGATCCCCACCTGATCGCCGCCTGGGACGAGGCCGACGTGCTCCGCTGCCTGGCCGACGCGGGCATCGTCCGGCATCGCGGCAAGATCGAGGCCGCGATCGGCAACGCCCGTGCCTGGCAGCAGGTTGAGGCCGGCCAGGGCTTCACCGACTTCCTGTGGGATTTCGTGGACGGGGTCCCCGTCCACAACGCACGGCAGACCCTGGCCGACATCCCCGCCCAGACGCCGACGTCGGTCGCGCTCGCGAAGGCCCTCAAGGCCAGGGGTTTCCGGTTCTGCGGCCCGACCATCACCTACGCCTTCATGCAGGCCGTCGGGATGGTGAACGACCACGTGGTGACCTGTCCCGCCTACGCGCGGCTCGCCGCATGAAGGAGCGCGGGTTTGCGGGGTGGATCTCCCCGGTGTGGCTGGTGCTGGCGGCGATCGTGTCGGTGCAGGTGGGTGCCGCCTTCGCCAAGTCGCTGTTCGCGCTCACCGCTGCGACGGCGGTCGCCTGGCTGCGGATGGCCGTGGCCGCCGTCATCTTCCTGCTGGTGGCCCGGCCTCAGTTCTCGGGACGCCCCTGGGCGCACTGGCGGGTGGTGATCGGTTACGGCGTCGCCCTGGCCACGATGAACTGGGCGATCTACCAGAGCTTCGCCAGGATCCCGATCGGGCTGGCGGTCACGATCGAGTTCCTCGGCCCCCTCGGGGTGGCCCTCACCGGTTCTCGGCGGGCGCGCGACCTGGTCTGGATCGCCCTGGCCGGCCTCGGCGTGGCGCTGCTCGGGGCGGTGCCCACCACCGTCGATTGGATCGGGGTCGGGTTCGCCCTGCTGGCCGCTGCCGCCTGGGCGGCCTACATCGTGCTCTCCGGGCCGACCGGACGGGTGTGGTCGGGTGTCACCGGCGTCACCGTCGGCAGCCTCGTGGGGGCCCTGGTGTTCGCCGTCCCGGGCCTGGTGGCAGGGGGTGCGACGCTGTGGCAACCCCAGGTCGTCGGCCTGGCGGTGGTGGTCGGGATCATGAGTTCGGTGATCCCCTACGGCCTGGAGATGATCGCCCGGCGCGACATCCCGGCCGGCATCTTCGGCATCCTGATGAGCCTCGAACCGGCCGCGGCCGCGCTGGCGGCGTTGGTGGTGCTGGGAGAACAGCTCGGGCCGATCGAACTGGCCGCGATGGCGTGCGTGACCGTGGCCAGCGTCGGGGCCACCCGCACCCTCAAGCCCGGGCTCGAACCGATCGACTAGCTCCAGCGACCAGCTAGGCGGGCAGCACTCCCATGGGGACCGGGCTCCGCACCCCCGCCTTGCCGAGGGCCGACAGGCTGCGTTCCAGCAGCGTCCGCTGGATCGCCCAGTGCTGGTTCGGCGCGGTCTTGGCCGTCATCCGGATGGACATGGTGGTGGCCGTCACGGCGTTCACCCCGGCGACGGTCGGACGCTCCAGCAGGACGTCGGCGTAGGCGGCATCGGTGTCGATCTCGGCCGCGACGCCTTCCAGGATGCCGATGACCTTCGCCGCGTCCTCGTCGTAGGCGACCGGGACGTCGATGATGGCGGTCGACCAGCCCTGGCTCTGGTTCCCGACCCGCAGGATCTCACCGTTGCGGACGTACCAGACGGTGCCCGTGGCGTCCCGCAGCCGGGTGACCCGCAGGCCCACGTCCTCGACGGTGCCCCGGGCGTCACCGGTATCGATCAGGTCGCCGACCCCGTACTGGTCCTCCATGATCATGAAGATGCCCGAGAGGAAGTCCTTGACCAGGCTCTGGGCGCCGAAAGCGAGCGCGATGCCGCCGACGCCGGCCGAGGCCAGCAGCGGGGCCAGCGGGATCCCGACAATCGTCATCAGGGTCAGCACAAGAACCGCCCCGACAGCGATCGACGTCAGGTTGCGCAACAGGGAGCCGACCGTCGAGATCCGCTGCTCATAGCGCTCGTTGTCGGCACCGGTGGCCTTGGCAAGGATCTGTTGGGCGCGGGAATCCGGGTGCTGGCGCTGGGTGCGCGCCCGGTTGATCGCGGCCTGGGTGCCGAACTTGATACCCCGGACGATCAGCCACTGGCAGATCAGGGCTCCGCCCACGATCAGGGCGAGGGTGATGGGGGTGTCGGGCCAGATCCATTCGATGAGGAGCGGCGTCATGGCTTCATTGTGGCCGATCGGCCACCATGGACGGTCATGGTCCCAGGGGGGCGACCCTGGGGGCGCCACCAAGATCAGGGAATACTGGCCTGGGTTCTCGCGTTGGGGAGAATAGTTGAAATCGAAATCACTTGGAGCGAGCATGCAGCTGGGAATCTTCAGCGTCGGGGACATCACCCCCGACCCCACGACCGGACGGACCCCGTCCGAGCACGAGCGGATCCTGGCTGCGGTGACCATCGCGAAGAAGGCCGAAGAGATCGGCCTGGACGTCTTCGCGACCGGCGAGCACCACAACCCGCCGTTCCACCCGAGTTCCCCGACGACCCTCCTGGGCTTCATCGCCGCCCAGACCTCGCGGATCATCCTGTCGACGGCGACCACCCTGATCACCACGAATGACCCGGTGAAGATCGCCGAGGACTACTCCGTCCTGCAGCACCTCGCCGAGGGCCGGGTGGACCTGATGATGGGCCGCGGCAACACCGGTCCGGTGTACCCGTGGTTCGGTCGTGACATCCGCGACGGGATCCCGCTCGCCATCGAGAACTACGCGCTGCTGCGCCGGCTGTGGCGCGAGGACGTCGTCAACTGGGAGGGCAAGTTCCGCAGCCCGTTGCAGGGCTTCACGTTGGCCCCCCGTCCGCTGGACGGCGTGCCGCCGTTCGTCTGGCACGGCTCGATCCGCAGCCCCGAGATCGCCGAACAGGCCGCCTACTACGGTGACGGCTTCTTCCACAACAACATCTTCTGGAACTTGAGCCACACCCGGCGGATGGTGAACCTGTACCGGCAGCGCTTCGAACACCACGGCCACGGACCCGCCGACACCGCGATCGTCGGGCTCGGCGGCCAGTTCTTCATGCGTCGCAACTCCCAGGACGCCATCAACGAGTTCCGTCCCTACTTCGACGTGGCGCCGGTCTACGGCTACGGGCCGAGCCTGGAGGAATTCGCCGAGCAGACCCCGCTGACGGTCGGGTCGCCGCAGCAGGTGCTGGAGCGCACGCTCAGCTTCACCGGAGAGGTCGGCCACTACCAGCGCCAGCTGTTCCTCCTCGACCATGCCGGGCTGCCCCTGAAGACGGTGCTTGAGCAGCTCGACCTGCTGGGCGAGATCCTGCCCGACCTCCGGGCGGGCTTCGCCGAGGGCCGTCCGGCGCACGTCCCCGCTGCCCCGACGCACGCCTCGCTGCTGGCCGCCCGCCCGTCCGGGCCCGCCTCCGAGCGCCCGGTCGTGCTGGACGACGTGACGGGACGCTCACCCGAGTCGGTGCCGGCATGACCCACCTCGTTCTGGTGACGGCGGGGACGGGGACGCCGTCCAGCAGCCGGCTCTTGGGGGAGCGGTTGGCGCAGGCGAGTGTCGCCGCGCTGGATTCGCTCCGGCCCGGCACGACGGTCACCCACTTGGAACTGCGGACGCTGGCGGTCGACCTCGCGCAGCACTCCGCGACCCGGGTTCCCAGCGACGCGCTCCAGGCGGCGATGACGGCGATGCTGTCCGCCGACGGAGTGATTGCGGTGACGCCGGTGTACAACGGCTCCTACACAGGGGTGTTCAAGCTCTTCTTCGACGCCCTGGACACCGAGTTGATGCGGGGACGGCCGGTGCTGCTCGGTGCCACCGGTGGGACGGCCCGACACTCGTTCGTGATCGACCATGCGCTGGTGCCGCTGTTCTTCTACCTCAAGGCGCCGGTCGCTCCCGTGGGGGTGTACGCGGCCACCGAGGACTGGGGGGACACCGGACGGCTGGACCAACGGATCCAGGCCGCTGCCGCCGCGTTCGCGACGCTGGTGTCCGCCAGCAGCCCGAGCAAGGTCTCCGCGGAGTTCCAGGCCCCGAACTTCGAGGACCTGCTCCGCGGCTGACCCGGGCGGCACCTACTTCTTGGCGCCCTTGAGGCTGCCGGTGATGCCACCCTGAGGTGAGCCGACGCTGCAGACGAGCCGATGGTCCTTGACCTTCGGCCACAACGCCGCATCGGCGATGAAGTAGGTGTACTCGTACTTCGACTTCGCTGCCGTGGTCCCCACGAACGTGGTGAACCCCTTGTCGCAGACGCTGGTGACCAGCTTCGTCAAGGCCTCCCCGCTGGGGGCCGTCGTGGAGGTGAGCTTCTTTTCGGCATACACCTCGTAGGAGTGCTTGCCCGTGCAGGGCAGCACGACCACCTCAAGCGGGCTGACGTCCTGGCGGGCGGTGCACTCGCCGAGGGCAGGAAAGATCGCCGTGTCGGACTTGACCGAGCCGACCAGTCCGCCGTCGGCCGCCCCGGCCAGGCAGGTGATGCGGCGTTCGGTCGGGTCCTGCCACGTGGTGGCGTCGGGAGCGAGGTAGATCGAGGAGTACCGGCTGTACTCGCTCTCGACGCCGACATAGGCCGTGAAGGCCGGGAGGCACTCCTTGGTCGCGCGGGCAGTGAGCTCGTCGGGTTGGGGGAGTTCCGCGTCGGAGATCTCGAGGATGGCGAAGACCTCGTAGGCGTGCGGCTTCGAGCAGGGCAGCGCCTGGAGCGGGCCGGAGGTGCCGGTTCCGGCCTCCGGGTTGGCGGTGCAGTCGCCCACCTTCAAGGCGGTCACCGTGGGACTCGGCGTCGCGGGGGCCGTCGGCGTCGAGGCCGCCGGACTGGCCGGGGGTGTCGTCGCGCTGCACCCGGCGGCCAACACCAGGCCCGTCACGAGGGGCGCCAGAAGTCGAGGGAACATTCCCCACCTTTCGCCGGCCGTTTCGTCCATGCTAGCCGCGCACCCCAGCCGTCCGATCGGGAGGAGTGGGGACGGCTAGGCTGACGGCCATGGTCGAGCCGAATCAACGCCGGGCGGACGCCGAGAAGCGTCGGCAGTTGGCGGCCGGGGCTGCCGAAGCCGAGGCCCGGGCGGCACAACCCCTGCTGGACGCGTTCGTCGCCGATCTTGCGGACCGCGGTCTGGCCCCCGAGCCGCTGCAGGCGACCCTTCTGAACGGCAGGCGGGTGAAGACGCCACTGGTCGGGTGGTACCTCAACAAGGCGGGCACGCTCGCGGTCGATCCCCAGGCGCGCTATTACATGCTGGTCACAGCCGGATCGGCGCTCGCGCGGTTCACCGGGGTGGAGGTGGCTCCGTCCGCGCCCACCCTCGTGATCGGACGGGGCGGGCGTGACGGCGAAACCGGGGACCTGACCGACTTCCTGGCTCGGGCTCTTGAGACCTACGAGTCCCGTCGGGCTGCCGGCGGCGGGGCCTGACGCGGCACCAGGGGGCTGCTGGATATCCGAGCATCCCCCTGGGCGATCATGAGTGGTGTGTGAGGCGACCACGCGCCGGAATGAGTACGTGCTCAGAGTACGACGAAAATCGATTCAGAACCGGGTCGCGGGGGGATCGTGACCTAAATGTTAGCAACAACTCACATTCTGCTTCCCGGGGTCGGTGGACTGGCGGTCGGGAGCGGGTGAATCGGCCGGTGACCCAGGATCTCGGCGCGGACACCATCCTCGCCGGGACTGACAACACCGGTGCCCCGGTGGGCAACACCGCGGGCAACACCCGCTCGTCAGGGTTGTCCCATGACTCGACCGACCCCGATCCTTGCCCACCTCAACCGCGAGTGGCAGCGACTCGCTGACGCTCAGATCCCCCCGGAGTGGGCGGCGCATCCGGCGATCGGCACCGGGCCGCTGGCGGAGCTGCCGAATCGGGTGCGGGCCTCGCCCGACCTTGTCCTGGGGTTCCTGCTGGGACGGGTGCGCGCTGGGGAGACCCTGGCCGGCCGTGTCGTGCTGCAGGTGATGCTGGGGCGCCTGGTCAATGATGCCCGGCACGATCCGGAGCACTGCCTCGACGACTACGTGGCCCAGATGTGGGTCGTCATCGCCACCTACCCGTTGTCCCGACGTCCCACGCGGATCGCCGCGAACCTCGCCCTGGACGTCGCGAAGTCCGTGCGGCGCCGCACCCCCGCGGTTCCGGTGGATCCCCACTGGTTGGTCGGGCTGGCGGCGGCAGGCACCGCGCCGGAAGAGCCCGAACTCCTGGAATCGGTGCTGGTCACTGCCCGAGCCGGCCGGCTGATCGACGAGGCGACGGAACGTACCCTGCGGCTGGTCTACCAACGTGGGCTCCGCAGCACCGATGCTGCGGCGGAACTGGGGGTGACGCCGGCGGCCGTCCGGTGGCGCTGCCGGCGGGCGGTCCAGCGGCTGGCGGCCCACGCCGGCGTCCTGGCGGAGCTCGTCTCGTGAACGCCCAGGGACGGGAGTTATCCACAGGGGTTATCCACAATGGGGATAACTACACGGCTGTGATTCAGCGTCCAACTCGCCGACCGCTGGGCCGGGCGAGACGGGTCCTTGCTGCGGCGCTGACCGCTGCTGTGGCCGCCCTGAGCGTGGGCGCCGGCGCCGCGCCGGCACAGGCGCGTGGCTGGATGGGCCGGACGGGGTACGCCCACGGCGGGCACACGCTCGGAACCCTGCGACCCCCGGGGTACTCCGAGCAGGCGGTGTGCATCGACACCGATCGTGACCTCGTGACCAAGCGAACCTCGCCGGAGCGCAAGCGACAGCCCGGGCTGAACTATCTGATGACCCGGTACAGCCAGACGACCAGTGACCGGGACGCGGCAGCGCTGGCCTACCTCGTCAAGGACGGCCTGGGAGATCCCGGCTTTCCGCGCGCGAAGGCGATCCTGGCCTCGTTGGGTGCCGCCACCCAGCAGCGCGTCAGGGAGCGCATCGAGGAGTTGCAGGCAGAGGCCGAGCGGTTCGCCGGCCCGTACGTGATGGGGGAACCCGTGCTGGCGACGACGGCCCGACCCGACGGCACGGCCGTGGGGAGCGTGTCGAACCTGGGCGTCAACGCGGCTTCGGGAGCGTGGGTGGCCGACCTCGACCTCACGCTGCGGCTCACCGGGCCGGCGGTCTTTTCAGAGAATGGTTCGCGGACCTTGACGTTGCGCTCCGGCAGCGAGCCGGTCGAGGCGCCCTTCACGGCCACCGGCGCCGGAGAGGTGAGCCTCACGGCCTCGACCGACAGAGTGCTCGCCGGAACGGAGCTCAACGTGCACCCGAGCCCGCCAGGGACGTCCGGCCAGCGGATGGTGACGACCGGTCCCCGCGTGAGCGTCTCGGCCGGCCGGGTGACCCGTGTGGTCCTGGCCGTCACCGCAAGGGTCAGCTCCCAGGTCTCGGCCCACCTCGTCGGCACCGGAACGACGGTGAGCGACACGGTGCGCGTGACGACCGCCAAGCACCTCGCCGGCAGTCGGGTCCGGGTCTCCACGACCGCCTACGGCCCCGTGGAGTCCAGGCCGGCCGAATCCGAGGCCGTGCCCGTGGGCATCAAGGAAGTCGGGACCCAGGGGGCGGACGTGACGCTGGACGCCGACGGCAACGCCGAGGTGACCTTCGAGCTGTCCCGGCCCTTGAACGCCCCGGGCTGGTACGTCTTCGTCGAGGCGATCGCCGACGACGAGGAGGCGGGCCTCCGCGGTGCCCGGGGCACGTTCGGACGGGAGTCGGAGACGGTCTTCGTCAACCAGCCGGCCACGATCGAGACCAGAGCCTCCACCCGGCTCGCCCGCGTGGGATCGACGATCTCCGACACGGCGATCGTCGCCGGCATCGTCCCCGGGCTGGGGGTCACCGTGACCCTGACCGGAGAACTCCGGGGGCCGGCCTCCCCGGTGGACGGCGGCTGCGCCGCGGTGGACTGGAGCCAGGCCCCCGTGGCCACCACCATCGTGGCGCAGCCGATCCCGGCCGACGGCGAGTACCCCGGGCTCGGCGAGTTCACCGTGGCGAAGGCCGGCTGCTACAGCTACGGCGAGCAGTTGACGGCCACCCTGGAGGGCAAGCCGTGGTGGCAGACCGACCACCCGGCTGGCAAGACCCCCCAAACCACGGTGGTGACCGCGCCCCCGGTCCCGCCCGCGTCCGCGCCCGTCCCGACGGTCTCGCCCGTCCCGACGGTCCCGCGGGTCTCTCCGTCCGCGCCGGTCCCGGGCCTGACGGTGAACTCCGGGCTGGCCGACCTCGTCCCCCGCAACCCGGTCCTGGGTGCTCTTGGCGCCATCAGCGGCCTGGGGCTGGCCGGTGCGCTGGCTCGTCGGCGCCGGAAATCAGGCTCACCGTAGGCGGGTCGCACCCGTGGTGGCGGCAGCCGCCAGAATCACCCCCCAGAATCACCCCCCACCCGACCTCCTCAGTCAGGAGTCCCCATGATTCATCCCTCCCGCAGGCGACGGGTCGCCACCGGTGCGGCCCTGGCAGCCGGGGCCGCCGCTGCCGGCTGGGCGATGCTGACCGGCTTCCAGCCGGTACCGGCCGGCGAACCGGGCCCGCTTCCCGGGGACCCGGCGCTAGCCCGGACGGTTGCCACGATGAGACCGGTGCCCGAGCCGGAGCGTTTGCCGAGGGACGCCCTGTCCCTCCCTACCCTGCGGATCCAGGCGACCATCAAACTGGTGACCATCACCGATCGCACGCTCCCGGTGCCCGCCGATCCCGCCGTGGTGGGGCTCAGCGTCACGGGGGCCCGGCCCTGCGCACGGCGGGGAACCACGCTCATCGCCGGGCACGTCGTCAATCACGGCGTGAGAGGGGCGCTGTGGCCGCTCGCTGCCGTGACGTCGGGCACGCGGTTGCACATCCACTGTCCGGACGGGTCTTTGACGACCTACGTCGCCACCGGATCGCCCGAGACGGTGGTCAAGACGAACCTCGACCCCGGCCTGGACACGACGCAAGGCCCCCACCGCCTCGTCCTCATCACCTGCGGTGGGCCCGTCCTGGCCACTGGCCATTACCGGGACAACGTGGTCGCGGAGTTCACCCGTGCCGGGTGATCCAGTCCCGGGCCCCGGGGCTACCGGCGGACCAGCCCGGTCTCGTAGGCCAACAGCACCAGCCCGACCCGGTCGCGACACTCCAGCTTGGCCAGGAGCCGGGTGATGTGGGTCTTCACCGTGCCCTCCGCCATGTACAACCGGGCCGCGATCTCAGCATTGGTGGCGCCCGTGGCGATCTCAACAAGCACTTCGCGTTCCCGCTCAGTCAGGACGTCCAGACGGGCGTCGTGGCCGTCCGGGGTGGACGGCAGGGTGGGCACGACGTGGTCGAGCAGGCGGCGGGTGGCCGAGGGGGCCATCACCGCTTCCCCGGCGGCCACGGTCCGGATGGCGTTGAGCAGTTCGGCCGGCCTGGCGTCCTTGAGCAGGAAGCCGCTGGCGCCGGCTTTGAGGGCGCTGAAGACGTATTCGTCCAGGTCGAAGGTCGTCAGCACCAACACCCGCGTCCGAAGCCGGGACTCGACGATCTGCCGGGTCGCCTCGACGCCGTCCATGATCGGCATCCGGATGTCCATCAACACCACATCGGCGGGGACGCGAGCCAGGCCCCGCAACGTCTCGGCGCCGTCGGAGGCCTCCCCGACGACCTCGAGGTCGTCCTCGGCCTCGATCAACATCCGGAAGCCGCTGCGCACCAGTTCCTGGTCATCGGCCAGAAAGACCCGGATGGGACTGTTCATGTTCTCTCCTCGTCGCGACGCCGCACGTCAACCCCCCGCTCCCGCACCGCTGAGCGGCAACACCACGGTGACCTGAAAGCCGCCACTGGGGCGCGGCCGGGCCACCAGGCGTCCACCCATGGACGTGACGCGCTCGTTCATCCCCCGCAGGCCGTGGCCCGGATCGCTGGTCGCGCCCGGGAGTCCGGTGCCGTTGTCGAGCACATCGACGATGATCTCGCGGGTCGAATACGTCAGGGTCACCGACGCGCGGGCGTCCGGGCCCGCGTGTTTGAGCACGTTGGTCAGGGCCTCCTGGACGACCCGGTACACGGTCAGTTCCAGCGCCGGGCTGACCCGGGGAGGCTGTCCGTTCACGGTGAGGCGGAACCGGTCGCTGGTGCGCCCGACCAATTCGGGGATGTCTGTCAGTCGGGGGGCGGGAGTGAAATCCGCCTGGTCGGCCTGGCCCGGCTCGGCGCGCAACACCCCGAGGATGCGACGCATCTCCATCAAGGCTTCGCGCCCGGTGTCGGCGATCGTGGTGAGGGCCTGGGTCGCCGCCTCCGGCTTCTTGGCCGCCAGCGCCCGTCCGCCCTCCGCCTGCACGATCATCACCGACAACGAGTGGGCGACGATGTCGTGCAGCTCCCGGGCGATCTGCGTCCGCGCCCGGGATTCGGCCAGGCGGGCGAGTTGCTCCCGCTCGGTGATGAGGGCGCGGTAGCGCTCCTCCGCGGTCGCCACGAGGTGCTCGTGGGCGTCCGTCTCCTCGCGGACGCGGCGGCCGATCGCGTACGGGGTCACGACCAGGCCCATGCACACGAACCAGGCAAGGACGAACCACACGCCCTGGCGCAGGCTGACGTGGCTCAGGTCGTCGATCACCCAGCGCAGCGGACCCAGCACTGCGCCGGCGGAGCCGATCACGACCACCGCCCGCGCGGCCGGTCCGGCCACCCAGCGAGCCATCGAGTAACTCACCACCGGGATCGCGACCAGGGACGGCAGAGGCAGCTCAGAGACGACCAGCTGCAGGAGGGCGCCCAGCGACACCAGGGCCAGCATCAGCAGCGGGGAATGCCGACGCAGGACGAGCGGGGCGACCAACAGCAGGGAGCTGACCATCGCCCAGGTCGACTGGGCCGAACCCCAGTACGGCGGAACGGTCAGTAACGCCAACGACGTGGCCAGCGCGCCGTCGAACGCCCAGTCGTGCCGGGAAGCACCGGGGGGGAACAGCGACTCGCGAAGGTTCATCGCCACCCAGCCTAGAGGTGCGCTGTTCGGAGGCGGTCGGGCACGGCATTGCCTGGGCCTCCTAGGCTGGGGTGGTCAGCGTAGGGAGGTAGGGATGGGCGAGCCGGAGCACCGGCGACAGCCGGGGGCCAGTAAGGGCCACCTGCTGTCCATCACCGTCCTCACCGGCGTGATCGTGATGGCCCTGGGGGCAGTGACGGCCGTCTCGGTATACCTCAACCGGCTCGGGTCGAGCGTCGAGGCGATGGCGCAGGCCGTCCCGCTGTCGGACTACTCCGGCCGCCCGCACAAGCGTCCCCAGTCCGACGGCATGCCCCTCGACTACCTGGTCATGGTCACCGACGGCACCGGCGGGCTGGCTTCGGTCCACCTCGTCCACCTGTCGGCCTCCCGGGACCGGCTGACATTGGTCGGGGTGCCGAGTGACCTGGCCGTCGGATCGCATCGGCTGGCCCAGCTCTACGCCAGGGACCCGTCCCGGGCGGCCCAGCAGGTCGAACTCCTCCTGCAGACCCGGACGGACCACCAGGCGCGCCTGGAGCTGGAGCGGGTGACGTCGGTGGTCGACGCCCTGGGCGGCCTGTCGCTGCCGGCGGCGCATCCTGCGGGGGCGGCTTCCGATGGACGCGTCTCCGGGCGTCAGGTGGTCGACTTCGTCGAGGCGGCCGCGGGGGGCGGCGAACGTGTCGACCGGGTCTCCGACCTGGTGCACGGGGTGCTGACCAGGCTCGGGATGACGCAGGCGGTCGCCAACCCGTACCAATTCGACAACGTCCTGAAGGCCCTGGAGGAGTGCTTCGTGGTCGACTCAAGCGTCACCCTCACCGAGTTCGAGAGCATCCTGATCGAATCGCGGGTGCGCGCCGATGAGATCGGGACCGTGACGCTGCGCACCGCCGCCACTGGGCAGGTGGCCGACCCGGCGGCCCTCACCGCGTTGCGGGCAGCGCTCGCCGCGGATGACCTGTCGGCCCTGAGCGGCCCGATCGCCGGCAGCACGGCTGTGAGTTCCACCCCGCGGTGAGCTGCCCCGGTGAGGTTGCGCGGGCCCGTAGGCTGGCCGGGTGAGGAAATTCCTGATCGTGGCCACCGCCATCGCCGGTGTCGGATATGCAGCCTGGCAGTACTGGGTGACGACCAACGAGGCCAACGCCCGGGCCTGGGCGAACGGGACGGACAAGACCAGATAGCTCGCCCGCCGCGGTCAGGCGGGGTCAGGCGAGGTCGTCGTCCTCGGAGTAGGGGGCCGGCTCAAGGATCCGTCCCAGGGCCTCTCCCACGGCCGCGGCATGATCGATCGGATCCGCCAGGCTACCCAGGCGACCGGCCAGCTTGTGGTCCTCGGAGTTGGCCCACAGCATCAGGTCGTAGGTCTCGAAGCTGACGTCGGTGACGTCATCGCCCCGATCGATCGTGATCTGGAGCGTGAGTCTTTCCGGCGGCCACGACCGGCGGTAGGACCGCTCGATGTCCGTCCCCGGAAAGTTCCGGACGAACCAGTCCGGCTCGGTTTCGAAGCTGACGGCCGTGCCGCCCTCCGGATCGTCCTGGACGGCGAGGAACTCGAACCCGAAGGGAGCCAGTTCATCACTCAACAGGTCGATGTAGTCCTCGGGCAGATCCACGCACCCTCCTTTGACGTCACGCGTGGAGCATAGGGGACTCGAACCCCTGACCTACGGCTTGCAAAGCCGCCGCTCTACCAACTGAGCTAATGCCCCGCGGTGGACCATTCTGGCACGTCCCGAGCCCGGTCGCCGCAGCCATCCTGACGCCCCGGGGAATCCACCTACTACGCTTGTACCGGTGTGGTCCCCCCGACCACCACCGGATCCCGGTCCCCAGAACCGGGTTCATCGAGGCGGCGACCGTCGCCTCGGCAGACTGTTGAGGAACCACATGGCAAACCCGAAGCGCGCATCGCACAACCGTCCGGCCACGCAGAAGAAGAACCCCTGGCTGCGGGTCCTGACCTGGTTCGGCGTCACGTTGCTCAGCCTCGGCCTGATCGGGGCGATCGCCTTCGGCGTCCTCTACGCGACCGTCAAGATCCCTGACCCGAACGCGGATTTCCAGACCAACACCACGTTCGTCTACTACCAGGACGGCAAGAACCAACTCGGCTCGTTCCAGATCCAGAACCGGCAGTCCATCGCCTTCGCCGACATGAATCCCCATGTCACGGCCGCCATCGTGGCGGCGGAGAACCGCACCTTCTGGACCGATCCCGGGATTTCGATCCCGGCCCTGTTCCGTGCGGTCACTTCGGTGATCGGGCCCGAACAGGTCACCGGCGGATCCACCATCACGCAGCAGTACATCAAGGTGCTGTACCTGAGCCAGGAGAAGACGCTGTCGCGCAAGGTCAAGGAGATCATCCTGGCCGCGAAGATGGGGCAACAGCTCAGCAAGGAACAAATCCTCGAGGGCTATCTCAATACCGTGTACTTCGGACGGGGAGCCTACGGCATCGAGGCGGCCAGCCTGGCCTTCTTCGACAAGCCGTCGGCGAAGCTCAACCTCGCCCAGTCGGTGGCCCTGGCGGCCATCGTGAACTCGCCGGGCAACCTCGATCCGCACAGCGGTGACAAGCAGGCAGCAGACCTGCTGGAGCGGTACCAGTACACGCTCAACGGGATGGTGGAACTCGGCACGATCACCGAAGCGCAGCGGGCCGAGATCTACGACAAGCTGCCGAAGTTCCCCAAGATCGCCACCGACTCCAAGTTCGGCGGCCCGAAGGGCTTCCTGCTCAAGATGGTCGAGACCGAGCTGGCGGCTGCGGGGCTCTCCCCCGAACAGATCAGTGGCGGCGGGCTGAAGGTGGTCACCACCTTCGACGCCGACGCCCAGGACGCCGTCGTGAAGGCCGCGCAGCAGATGACCCTGCAGGCCGCCGGCGGCAACAAGAAGTCGGCCGCGCAGTTGCACGCCGGCATCGCCTCCATCGACAACGCGACGGGCGGGGTGCTGGCCCTCTACGGCGGCGCCGACTACGTCAAGAACTCCCGGAACTGGGCTACCACTACGAGCCCCACCGGGTCCACCTTCAAGCCCTATGCGCTGACCGCCGCCCTGCGGGAAGGGTGGACGCTGAACGACCGGTTGGACGGCAACACCCTCGACCTGGGGGGTGGCACGGTGGTGCACAACGCGGGCGGCGCCAACTACGGCTCGGTGAACCTGCTGACGGCCACCACGAAGTCGATCAACACCGCCTACGTCGACCTCACCACTCAACTCGCCGGCGGCCCGGAGGCCGTCCTTCAGGCGGCCAACGATGCGGGGGCGCCCACGGTGGAGGGCTGGGACCCGGTGGCTACAGCAGCGCTGGGCACGCCGGAGGTCAGCCCGTTGTACCAGGCGGCCGCCTACTCGACGTTCGCCAACCAGGGCGAGCGGGTCACCCCGCACGTCGTCAGTGAGGTGTTGGACCCCGAGGGCCGCACCCTGTACTCCGCGACCACCACGACGGAACAGACCATCGAGGCGGATGTCGCCACCGACGTCACCTACGCGCTGTCCAAGGTCGCCCAGGACGGGACGGGCTCGCGGGCCTCGGCGCTGGGCTACCCGGTGGCGGGCAAGACCGGGACGGCCTACTACTCCACCGCCGGTGCGACCAAGACGGTGGCCGCCTGGTTCGTCGGTTTCACCCGCCAGATCACGACGTCCGTCATGTATGTCCGGGGCGACGAGGGCAACGCCGACCTGGGCAACAGCTTCTACGGTTCCGGGTACCCGGCGATGACCTGGCTGGCGTACATGCAGCAGGCGATGGACGGCAAGGAGAGCCTCAGCTTCGACCCTCCTACCGACCGGACGTCGACCCACACGCCCACCTCGAAGCCGCGCGATACCAAGAAGTCCGACGGGTCGTCGTCCTCAGGGTCGACCAAGTCCTCCAGGCCCACGTCGGAGCCGACCCAGACCACCGAGCCCGACCCGACCCAGACCAGCGAGCCCGAGCCGACCCAGACCCAGCCGGACCCGACGGACACCGCTCCTGCTGAAACCACCTCCAGCAAGCCGACCTCGACCAAGTCCGCCTAGGATCAGCGGTCGTGTCGACTCCTTTCGCCGCGCCCGCGAAGCCCCTGGGGCGAGTCGGGCGACACGCGGGGTGGGGGGGACGGTGGCAGGCGGCCGGGCCTTGGGCGATGCTGGCGTTGACGGTGTCGTGGCTCGTGCTGATGCTGCGGCAGGTGCCCTGCCTGATCAAGGGCGGGGACTTCTTTCCCGCCATGTGTTACAGCGACATCAGCGTGTTGTTCTACTGGCGGGGCATCAGCGAGGGCAAGGTGCCCTACCTGCAGGCGGACCTGGAGTACCCGGTCCTCACCGGCGCGTTGATCGACTTCACCCGTCGCCTCACCAACCTGCTGGGCGGCCAGACCGCGCCGGGGCTGTCCTCGGAGCAGGTCGCCACCTCGGCCGCACTGTACTTCGGGGTGAACGCGGTGGTGCTGTTCGTCCTCTTCGGGGTCCTGGTCTGGACGCACCTGAAGCTCTCGCGTCCCTGGGATGCGCTCATGATCGCGGCCTCCCCGGCGATCATGACCGCGGGCCTGATCAACTGGGACGCCCTCGTGGTGGCCCTCACCTCGCTCGCCCTCCTGGCGTGGTCCCGGCGACGTCCGGGCTGGGCCGGGGTGTGGCTCGGGCTGGGGGTCGCGGCGAAGCTCTATCCGGTGCTACTCCTGGTTCCCCTGGCGGTGCTGTGCCTGCGGACGAGCCGTTGGCGTGACTTCTTCGTCACGACCGGAATCACCCTGGCCGCCTGGGTGGCGGTGAACCTGCCGATCTATCTGCTCGCGCCCCAGGGCTGGATCAACTTCTGGACGTTCAACGTCGACCGGACCGGCGATCTCGGATCGGTCTGGTACGTGCTCAGCCTGGCCGGCGTTGAGATCCCCCGGGTGTCGCTGTGGGTGGCGGTCTTGATGGTGCTGGGAACCCTGGCGATCTGCCTGCTGCTGTTGCTGAGCCGGCAGCGGGCGCGGCTGTCGCAGGGGGTGTTCCTCGTCGTCGCGCTGTTCCTGATGCTCAACAAGGTCTATTCGCCGCAGTACGTGCTGTGGTTGCTGCCGCTGCTGGTGCTCGCCCGTCCCCGCTGGCGGGAGTGGATCGTGTTCAGCGTGGCTGAGTTGGTGTACTTCGTGGCGATCTGGGCGCATCTGGACGGAGCGCTCTACTCCGGCGGTGGCACGCAGGACCGGCTCTACTGGCTGGCCGTGGGGCTGCGGGTGGCGGTGCAGTTCTGGCTCTGCGTCCAGGTGATCCGCGACATCGTGGATCCCCGACGCGACATCGTCCGCGCCCAGGGTGCCGACGACCCGGACGGCGGAGTCTTCGACGGGGCCGCCGACGCGCCCTGGCTGCTGGCGGCGCGCGCATCCCTCGTGCGTGGCTGAGGTGACCGCACCGGCCCACCAGGCACCGGGGCGCGGGAACCGGTGGGGGGACGGGCCCCGCCTGGTCGTCCAGACCTGGGTCGGCACCCGAGCCCTGATGGGCGGGGTGGCGCTGTGGCTCGTGGCCGTCGAGGGCCGGAGCCCGGCGGCGATGCTGGCCAACTGGGATGTCGCCCACTTCGTCGCGATCGCCACGCACGGCTACGCCGAACCTCTCGACGTCGCGTTCTTTCCGGGTTGGCCGTTGCTGTTGAGGCTTGTCGGGGGGCTCGGGGTGCCGATGCTGCTGGCCGGCGTGGTGGTGGCGTTGGCGTTCAGCGCTCTCGCCGCCGCCGCGTTGTACCGGATGGCCGGCGCTGCCGCCGCCGTGGCCTGGTTGCTGGCGCCCACGGCCATCTTCACCGTTGTTCCCTACACCGAGTCGCTGTTCTGTGCGGCGGCCTTCTGGGCCTGGGAACGAGCCCTGGCCCGCCGCTGGGGGCAGGCGGCTGCGTTCGCCGCCCTCGCCGCCGGCGTCCGGGTATCGGGGGTCTTCCTGATCGGGGCGCTGGCCATCCTCGCGCTCAGCCAGGCCGGGCCGGCGGCTGCCCGCCTGCGTCGGGTCGCCTGGCTCGGACTCCCGACCCTCGTGGTGGCCGCCTACGCCTGGTACCTGTGGAGCCTTACCGGCAGCTGGACGTCCTGGTACCAGGCCCAAGCGGACGGGTGGTCGCGCGGCTTCACCTGGCCGTGGGTCTCACTGCGGCAGACGTTGGAGGCGACCGTGCCCGGCGCCTACCCCGACCATCCGGAATGGGCCTGGGTCTTCCGGGCCGAACTGGTCTCGATGGCGGTCGGCCTGCTGGTCACGCTGGTCACACTCGTGCGGCGGCGGTGGGCCGAAGCGGCCTGGGTCGGGGTGCAGGTGGCCGCCTTCGCCACCTCGTACTGGTTCATCAGCGTGAACCGGGCAGTGCTCTTGTGGTTCCCGCTGTGGTTCCTGCTCGGACGGCTGGCTGAGGGTCGCGGACGCTCTCAGCCAGCACGGCTGATCGCCATCGCCGCCGTGGTGGTGGCGGCGATGGCCGTCCAGGTGGTGTGGTCCTGGCTCTTCTTCACCGGGCGCTGGGCCGGCTGAGTCGAGACTCAGTAGCCGATGGCATCCAGAGTGGTGCGGATCGCGGCGGCCGACTTCTTCAGCATGGCGATCTCGTGCGCGTCCATCGGGAACTCGTAGACCCGTTCGATGCCGCCCGGGCCGACCAGGCTCGGGACGCTGAGCGCGACGTTGGAGACCCCGCGGTAGTCGGTCAGCGTGCTGGACAGCGGCCAGATCTTGTTCTGGTTGCCCAACATCGCCTCCACCAGGCGGGCCCCGGCGAGGCCGATGGCGTAGTTGGTGGCGCCCTTGCCCTCGATGATCTCGTAGGCGGCATGGGTGGTGTCGTAGGCGATGGCTGCCAGCAGTTCTTCGGTGAAGATCCGCTTGCCGTCGGGATCCGTCCATTCCCGGATCGGGATCTGGGCGATCGAGGCGCTGGACCAGATCGGGAACTCGGTGTCCCCGTGCTCGCCGAACATGGCGGCGTGGACGTTCGAGAGCGAGACGTTGGCCTGCTGGGCGATCGCCCAGCGCAGCCGTGAGGTGTCGAGCAGGGTGCCGGTGGACAGGACCCGGCCGACCGGGAGGCCGCTGACCTTCTGGGCCACCACCGTGAGCACGTCGCACGGGTTGGTGACCAGCACCAGGACGGCGTTGGGGGCGTGCTCGAGAAGCTTGGGCACCAGGTCGGCGAGGATCTTGGCGTTGATGCCGGCGAGGTCGAGGCGGGTCTGCCCGGGCTTCTGGCGGGCCCCCGCGGTGATGATGATGACTGAGGAGTCCTTCACCACGGAGATGTCGGAACCACCGGTCACCACGGAGGTGGGGGTGAATTGGGTGCCGTGGGAGAGGTCCTTGACCTCCGCCTCGACCTTCTTGGTGTCGATGTCGTACAGCGCGATCTGGCGCGCGGAACCACGGATCAGGGAGGCGTAGGCGATGGAGGTGCCGACAGAGCCGGCACCGACCACGGTCAGTTTGGAGTTGCCGAGATTGGCGGCTTCGACGGATTGGCTGGTCATGGCTGCGAGCCTAGCGGGGTCAGGTCACGCGTGGTCGGTCGGGGGGCCCGAATGGTCGATCAGGGTTCGCAGCAGCGCCGCCATCCGGACGCTCCAGTCGTCGCCGCCAGGCTCCTGGCCGCCCAGCATCGCCTCCATCGCCAGCCGCTCGCCATACGCGTCGAGCAGGGCCAGCGCGCGATCCAGCGGAAGCGCGAGGCTGGCGTGCTGGCTCTCCAGCGCGGTGGCGATGGCTTTGACGATCAGCTGTTGGACGCCGAACTCGGCCTGCATCAGGGCCCCTCGGACGGACGGGCTGCGCACCGCGTAGAGGCGCAGTTCCTGGCGGGCGAGCAGCCAGGTCGGTTCCACGGGGCGGCTCGCCTGGAAGGCGGTCATCGCGAGGTCGATGACGTCCTCGAGGCACTGATGCTCGGCAGGGGGCGCGGGCAGCTGTGACACCGCGTCCACGACGGCCCGGGCAATCCGTTCCCCGTGACGGTTCAGCAGCGCGACGCAGAGGGAATCCTTGGTGTCGAAGTTGGAGTAGAAGGCCCCTCGGGTGAAGCCGGCATGCTCGCAGATGTCCTCCACGCTGGCCCCCAGGACGCCCCGCTCGGCGATCGCCACCAGGGCGGAGTCCAGTAGCCGGTCCTGCGTGTCCGCCCTGCGGCGACTGATGACCGTCATCGACACCTCCGTTGTTTAGATACAGAAGTGTATCGGATACAGTTGTGTTTCGAACCGCGGAGCTCCGTCCGCGCCGGCAGGAGGAAGCAGGTTGTCTGCGTATCTGTATCGCCTGGGGAGGATGTGCTTCCGGTATCGCGGAAGGGTCCTGGCCGCCTGGCTGGCGCTGCTGGTGCTGCTGGGGACGGCCGCCGCCACGCTGGGTGGCACCTACGATGACGCTTTCGAGATCCCGGGAGCCAGTTCGCAGGTTGCCCTGGAATCGCTCAAGGTCACCTTCCCCGAAGCTGCCGACGCCTCCGCCTCGGTGGTGATCGGCGCGCCGCCGGGACAGAGGATCACCAATCCCGACGTCCGCAAGGCCATCGAGGCCTACCTCGACGACCTGGACGAGCTGCCCTACGTCAAGGGCACCCAGTCGCCCTTCTCCGAGCATGTCGACGGCCTCATCAACAGCGACTTCACCTACGCCCTGGTCCGGGTCCGGGTCGAGGGGACGGTCTCCACCTTCACCGACGAGCAGCGCAAGGACCTCACCGAGCACGCCATGGTGCTTACCGACACCCTCCCGGGATCGACTGTCCATGTGGGCGGCGACGTCTTCTCGATCCATCTCCCCGAGCTGACGATCGTTGAGGGGCTCGGGGTGGTGGTGGCCATCATCGTCCTGCTCTTCACCCTGGGCGGGGTGGTGGCGGCTCTGATGCCGATCGGGACGGCGCTGGCCGGCGTCGCCCTGGGGGCGGCTTTGGTCATGGTCGCGGCCGGGATCATCCCCGTCAGCTCCACCACGCTGATGCTGGTGGTGATGCTGGCCTTGGCGGTGGGCATCGACTACGCGCTGTTCATCATCTCGCGTCATCGCGACCAGCTCGCCACCGGACTCGACGTCGAGGAATCGGCCGCCCGGGCCGTGGCGACGGCGGGCTCCGCGGTCGTCTTCGCCGGGCTGACCGTCATCATCGCGCTGGTCGGGCTGAGCATCGCCGGACTGCCGTTCCTGACCGTGATGGGGGTCTTCACCGCCGTCACGGTGGCCTTCGAAGTGGTGCTGGCGTTGACGCTGCTCCCCGCCTTCCTGGGCTTCGCCGGCGAACGGCTGCGTCCCAGGGCGCGATCACCCAAACCGGACGGCGAGACGCCCAGCTCACCGCGCAACGGTGCGTCGGCGTGGTGGGTCGGGGTCGTCACCAAGTGGCCGATCGTGACCGTCCTGGTCGTGCTGGTCGGCATGGGGGCACTGGCGCTGCCCGCCCGGGACCTCCAACTCGCGCTGCCCAACTCGGGACGGGCCGTCCCCGGCGCCCCGGACCGGGTCACCTTCGACCTGATCACCGCCCAGTTCGGGGTGGGGTTCAACGGCCCGCTCGTGGTCACCGGCTCGATCGTCGAGTCGGAGGAGCCGATGGACATCATCGACGGTCTCCGCGCCGACATCGAGGCGATGCCCGGGGTCAAGCTGGTCGCCGCAGCGACCCCCAACGCCAATGCGGATACCGCGCTGATCCAGCTCGTCCCGACCACCGGGCCGGACGACCCGGCCACCGCGGAGCTGGTCGAGGCCCTGCGGGCCCGGCATGACGACTGGCAGCAGCGCCTCCACATCGATACCGCGGTGACCGGCCTCACGGCCGCCCAGATCGATGTCACCACTCGCCTGCGCGATGCCCTCCTGCCGTTCGGCATCTTCGTCGTCGGGCTGTCGCTCGTCCTGCTGACCATGGCCTTCCGGTCGATCTGGGTACCTATCAAGGCCGGGATCGGCTACCTGTTCAGTGTCACGGCTGCGTTCGGGGCGACCACGCTGGTGTTCAACAAGGGGTGGTTCGCCCAGCTGATCAACCTGCCCGAACCGGGCCCCGTGATCAGCTTCCTGCCGATCATCCTGATGGGCATCCTGTTCGGCCTGGCCATGGACTACGAGGTCTTCCTCACCTCCCGGATGCGCGAGGAGTTCGTCCACGGCAACACCGAACGCTGGGTCGAGGACGGCTTCATCCACTCGGCGAAGGTCGTCATCGCAGCGGCGCTGATCATGTTCGCCGTCTTCGCCTTCTTCGTCCCCTCGGGCATCGGGGTGATCAAGCCGATCGCCTTCAGCCTGGCAGCCGGGGTGGTGCTGGACGCCTTCCTGATCCGGATGACCCTCGGTCCGGCGGTGATGAAGCTGATGGGCGAGCGGGCCTGGTGGCTCCCGCGCTGGCTGGAGCGGCGGATGCCCGTCCTGGACGTCGAGGGCGAGGCTCTCGCCCACCAGATCAAGCTGGCCGACTGGCCATCAGCCGACCCCGGCGAGAGCAGCACCGTCGCGATTCACGCCGAAGGCCTGCGGGCCGAGGTCGGCGGGCAACGGCTCTTCGCCGACGTGGCGGTCGACCTCCCCCGGGGGGGTGTCCTGGTGGTCGAGGGCGAGCACGTCCAGCGACTCGCCCTGATGTACGGCCTGTCGGGCCGCCTGGTGTTGAGCGACGGCGAGGCCAAGGTGCTGGGACGGGTGTTGCCCGAGGAGGCCCCGCTGGTCCGGGTCGCCACGGTCGTTCTGCAACCCACCACCCCGCACTTCGAGCGCGAATTGCGGCGCCGGGGCAACGGTCGGATCGTGTTCGTCGACTCGGCTGACGAGTTGGGCGATGCCGCGTTCCACGCCCTCGCGTCGGCTCTCGGCTCGGTGCCGGACGAAGCCGATGACACCACCTGGGTGATCGGCCTGATGCCGGGCACCGACGTGGCCTCCCTGCTGACCAGGCCACACACCGTCCTTGAGTTGACCTCCCACCTCAGTCCAGCCGTTCCCACAGGAGGAGCGCGATGATCATCGAACGCGTCAATTCCAAACCCGCCCGCTGGACGACCCTGGTCGGCCTGATCCTGGTTCCGGTGCTGATCGCCGGCGGGCTGCTGTGGGCCGGGTGGTCCTCGAGTAGCCGGCTGCAGACCGTCCAAGCGGCGGTGGTGAACCTCGACGAGCCGGTCACCCTCGGCGGGACGTACATCCCGCTCGGACGGCAGCTGACGGCCAATCTGGTCGACTCCGATCGCACCGAGAACCTCAACTGGGTGCTCGCCGACGAGGACGGCGCCCGCCAGGGGCTGGCGACCGGCCGGTACGCGGCCATGGTCACGATTCCCAGGGAATTCTCCACCGCCGCCACCTCGTACGCCGGCGACGCCGAGGACGCCGAACGCGCGACCATCCGGGTGCAGACCTCGCCCGTGGCGGGGGTGGCCGATGCCACGCTCGGCAAGGTGGTGGCGCACGTCGCAGCGACCACCTTGAACGAAACCCTCACCAGCACCTACCTCGACAACATCTACGTGGGCTTCAACGACATGGGCGACCAGTTCGTCACCATGGCCGACGGGGCCGCAAAACTCGCCGACGGCACGGAGGAACTGGCCGACGGGCTCTCGGACGCCTCGAAGGGCGCCCTGAAGCTGTCCGGCGGGTCGGCCGACCTTGCCGAGGGGTTGCAGCAACTCGCGACGGGCACCGCCCGCCTCCCGAAGGACACCCGCAAGCTCGCCGACGGCACCGGCCAGTACGTGGATGGGGTCAACCAGCTGGTGGACACGACTCTGGGCTCGCTGGACGACCAGCAGACGCTGGCCTCCGGAGTCTCCCAACTGGCCTCGGGAGCCGGCCAGCTCTCCAACGGGCTGGGGACCTACCAGTCGGGGCTCGAAGCCTCCGCCGACGCGGCGGCCTCCGGCGCGAAGGGGATCCAGCAGCTCGCCGCCGGGGTCGCCGGCGGTCAGGTCCCGGTGTCGCAGCTGACCGGGGCGGTCAACCAGGCCTGTTCCCAACTCAACGCCACCGATGCCACCGTGGGCGAACTCGCCGGGGTGTGCATCGGTTCCCTGCAGGGGGCGGCAGCGGCTTTGACGGGCGCCGCCGCGGGCCTCGACCAGCGGGATGATGCGACGGGGGAGAGCCTGAAGTCCGGGGCCTCGCAACTGGCCGGCGGGTTGTCGACGCTGTCGTCCAGCCTCGATGAGGCCCTGGCCGACGCCGACGGCAGCGCCAAGCAGCTCAAGCAACTGCGGGCCGGGGGCACCGCGCTCGCCAAGGGCACCGACCAGCTCGCCGACGCCATGCCCGCCCTGGTCGACGGCATCGCGCAGACGGCGGACGGTTCGTCCCAGCTCGCCAGCGGGGTGGACCAGCTCTCGGCGGGACTGGTGGACGCCGCCTCCGGCGGGAAGAAGCTGGCCACGGGCAGCCGGAAGATGGCGGACGGCATCGCCGACGGCAAGGACAAGTTGCCGGACTATTCCTCCGAATCGGTCCGCAAGAACCTCGCCGATGTGGTCGCCGAGCCCGTCGCCACCGAGAACCTCGAGGGGGTGGCCGGGGCCTCCGCCGGGTGGGCGAGCCTGCTGCTGGTGCTGTCGTTGTGGCTCGGGGCCATGGCCACCTACCTGGTGGTGCGGGCGATCGGTGCCCACCTGCTGAACTCCTCGCGCTCGAACGCCTACCTGGTGGCCGAAGCCCTGGTCCCCGGCTTCGTGGTGCTGGGGGTGCAGGCGCTGGTGGTGACCGGGATCGGACAACTCGCTCTCGGGTTGCCCACGCCGAAGCTGGTGGCGGTGGGCGCCCTGATGCTGTTGGCCGGAGCCACCTTCGTGGTCGTCAACCATGCGCTGGTGGCCTGGCTCGGCGGGATCGGACGCCTCGTGGCGATCGGGTTCACCGTGCTCAGCGTGGCGGCGGCCATGACGAGTGCGGCCCCGGCCGTCTTCGACGCCCTCCGGGTCTTCTCGCCGATCTCACCGGCCCTGGATGCCATCCGGGCGGTGCTGACGGACTCCTCGGGGGCCGTGACCTCGACCTATGTCCTGCTGGGCTGGCTGATCGCCGGGCTGGCAGCCAGCGCGATCGCCGTCGTCCGGCAGCGGACCACCACCCTCACCGACCTGGCGACGTTGCACGGCCTGGCGGCCTGACCCGCCGACGCTCGGGCAGCGTCCGACTTACTCGGGCTCGGGCGCCTCGCCGGCCTTGGAGGCCTGCTGGTCGAGCTGCGCTGCGGCCGTCCGCAACGCCACGGCCCGGGCGAATTCGGCCTGGGTCGGCATGCCGTAGGCGCGCGCGGTGGTGTCGTGCATCTCGACGACATAGCGGTGCAACCGCTCCGAGAACTGCCGCGCCAGCTCGCCGGGAGCGGCGTTCAGCGGCCGTCCGAAGATCAGGTGGACGTGCGGCCGTCCGTTCACCGGGACGGTGGCGCCGTACGGCATCGCGGCGTAGGCACCGACCAGCGCGATCGGCAGGATGGGGACGTTCCGGGAGATGCTGAGCGCGGCCGCCCCCGGCGTGAAGGACGTCATCGCGCCCGTCCGGGAGCGGGTGCCCTCGGCGAAGATCAGCAGCGGAACGCCCTCGTCGAGCAGTTCGGCGGCGATCCCCCGCTGCCCGCGGCGATTCTGGTGACCCTGGCGGACCACCGGGAAGGAATTGAAGAACAACGCGGTGGGCAGCGCCTTGTACCAGGTGTCGAAGAAGTAGTCGGCGGCGGTCGCCGTGGCCAGGTTCTTCGACAGCCGGCGGGGCAGGCCGCCCACGATCAGGGGCGCGTCCAGATGGCTGGAGTGGTTCGCGATGGCGACGAAGGGGGCCTTCAGGTCGTCCAGGTTCCGCATTCCATGGACATGGACGTTGAGGGCCGACCAGATGTACGGCTTCATGACGAGGTGCTGCGCGACCAGCCGGGCGGCCGCGGGCCCGGCGGCGGTATACCTACCGGTCTTCGGTTCCGACACCTGTCTCCCCTGTCTCATGCTCCGCCTGCCATTGTGACCCACCCGGCCCGGTTCAGCCCATGCTTTTCGCCGGGACCGGACACGCTACGCCGAGATGGCGGCGATCGTCTGTCTGGCCATGGCCAGTTCCTCGTTGGTGGGGACGACCAGCACCGTCACCGGCGAGTCGGGCACCGAGATGATCCTCGGCTCCTTCGAGCGGACCGCGTTCGCCTCGTCGTTCAGCCAGAAGCCGAGTTCGGCGAGCCGGTGAATCACCTTGCCGCGCACGGCGGGGGAGTTCTCGCCGACGCCGGCGGTGAAGGTGATGGCGTCCACGCGTCCCAGCACGGCCAGGTAGGCCCCGATGTAGCTGATCAGCCGATGGCAGTAGACGTCGAGGGCCACCGTTGCCCGCTCGTCACCCTGGGCGATCAGTTCGTCGAGGTCGCGGAAGTCGGTGACCCCCGCCAGTCCGAGCATGCCCGACTTCTTGTTCAACAAGGCGTCGACCTCGTCCAGGCCGAAGCCGAGTTGGCGTCCCAGGAAGGCATGCAGGCCGGGATCGACGTCACCGGAGCGGGTCCCCATGACGAGCCCGGCGAGTGGGGTGAGCCCCATGGAGGTGTCGACGGCAACCCCGCCGCGGATCGCTGAGATCGAGGCCCCGTTACCGAGGTGGCACACGATCTGGTTGAGCTCGCGGTAGTCGCGACCCAGGAAGGCGGCCACCTTCTCCGAGACGTAACTGTGCGACGTGCCGTGGAAGCCGTACTTGCGGATTCCGTGCTGGGCGGCCAGGTCGATGTCGATGGCGTAGGTGTAGGCCTCCGGCGGCAGCGAGCCGAAGAAGGCGGTGTCGAAGATGGCGACGTGGGGCACGTCGGGCAGCGCGGCGCGGGCGGCCTCGATACCGGCGATGCCGGGCGGGTTGTGCAGGGGGGCCAGCGGGCTCAGTTCACTGAGACTGGCCAGCACCGCGTCGTCGATGATCACCGTGGAACGGAAGCGATCCCCACCGTGGACGGTGCGATGCCCGACGGCGACGACCTGGCTCAGGTCGGGGCCGAGGTCGTCGAACACCTGGACCAGCACCTTCAGGGCCCGGCCGTGGTTGGGGAAGCCGCGTTCCTGGAAGTGCGTCTGCCCCTGGTAGGTGTGATCGATGCTGCCCGACTCATCCCCGATCCGCTGGATGATCCCGTTCGCCACCACGTCCTCGGTGTCGGCGTCAATGACCTGGTATTTGATGGACGACGAGCCGCAGTTCAGCAGCAGGATCGGTTTCGACATGTCTGGTCCTTTCGACTGGGCGGTCACCGGGCGCCGAGGCTCCCCGCGCCACCCGAACAGCTACTACTTTTCGGGCTGGCCCTGGATGGCGGTGATGGCGATGGTGTTGACGATGTCGTCGACCAGGGCGCCGCGGGACAGGTCGTTGACCGGCTTGTTGAGGCCCTGCAGCACCGGGCCGATCGCGACCGCGCCGGAGGAGCGCTGCACGGCCTTGTAGGTGTTGTTGCCGGTGTTGAGGTCGGGGAAGATGAAGACGGTCGCCCGGCCGGCCACTGGGGAGTCGGGCAGCTTCGTCCGGGCCACGACCGGGTCGACGGCCGCGTCGAACTGGATCGGGCCTTCGAGGGCAAGTTCGGGGGCCCGCTGGCGGACGATGTCGGTCGCCTGGCGCACCTTGTCGACGTCGGCCCCGGCCCCGGAACTGCCGGTGGAGTAGGAGAGCATCGCGACCCGGGGCTCGATGCCGAACTTCACGGCGGTCTCCGCCGACGAGATGGCGATGTCGGCGAGTTGTTCGGCCGTCGGGTCCGGATTGACCGCGCAGTCGGCGTAGACCACGACGCGATCCGGCATGCACATCAGGAACGACCCGGACACCACCTTCACCCCGGGCTTGGTTTTGATGAACTCCAGCGACGGCCGGATCGTGTTCGCCGTGGTGTTGACCGCGCCGGAGACCATGCCGTCCGCCATGCCCAGGTGGACCATCATCGTGCCGAAGTAGGACAGGTCGCGCATCTTCTCCGCCGCCTGCTCCAGCGTCACCCCCTTGTGGGCCCGCAGCCGGGCGTACTCGGCGGCGAATTGCCCGACCATCTCGGGATTGGACGGGTCGATGATCTTGACTCCGGTCAGCCCCAGCCCGAGGTGGATGGCGCGCGCCTTCACCTGTTGGGGATCGCCCAGCAGGATCAGTCTGGCCACGCCGCGGCGGGCCAGGATGGCCGCCGATTCGAGGATCCGGTCGTCGCTGGATTCCGGCATCACGATGGTGCGCCGATCGGAACGTGCCAGTTCCATCAGTTGGTGCTCGAACATCAGCGGGGTCACCACGTCGGAGCGGTGCACCTCCAGCGCCTGCAGCAGTCTGGACGCGTCGACGTTCTCGGAGAAGATGCGACGGGCGATCTCGACCTTGCGGGGGGAGGACGTCATGGCCCCCTCGAGGTTGAACAACTTCTCGGCCGTGGTGAAGGTCCCCATGTAGGTCATCCCGATCGGGAGTTCGTTGTGCACCGAGGAGATCAGCCGGATGATCGGCTCCGGGATCTCGTAGCCGCCCAGCAGGATGATCCCGGTCAGCGGTGGGAAGGAACCCGAGGCGTGGGCCAGCAGCAGCCCCGGGAGCAGGTCGGTGCGGTCGCCCGGCATGATCACCGTCGAGTCGGGCTCCAGGCGCGACAGCACATTCGGAAGCGTCATCGCCGCGACCAGGACGGTGGCTGATTCGCGCTGCAGGAGCTCGGGGTTGCCGAGGACGAGGTTGGCTCGGATCGCCTCGAACTGGGCTCCCAGGGTCGGTGCCGCCAGGAGCCGGTCGGCGGGCAGGGCCTCGACGAGCACGTCCGGGATCGCGCTCAGCGCCGAGCGCACGGCATCGATCTGGTCCGGGTCCACCCGGTTCGCGGCGACCGCGATCACCTTGGCGTGGTGGGCCACGAACTCGGCGATGCCGGTTTCGGCGGCGGCCAGGATCTCCTCGGGCGTCCGGTTCCTGGCGTTGACAACGAGCATGACCGGGGTATTCAGGTTGGCCGCCACGCGGGCGTTGAAGGTCAGTTCGGTGGGCGTGGCGACGTCGGTGTAGTCGGAGCCGATGATGACCACGGCCTCGAACTTGTCGCGCACGTGGGCGAACTTGTCCACCAGGGCGGCCAGGGCGGCCCCGGAATCGGTGTGGATGTCGTCATAGGTGACGCCGACCGCATCCTCGTAGGTCTGGTCGATGCCTGGCTGCGAGACCAGGATCTGTAGGACCTCGTCAGTGGTGTCGGCATTGACGATCGGACGGAAGACGCCGACGGAGGACACCTCGCGAAGGAGCGCGTCGATGATGCCGACGGCCACCATGGACTTGCCCGTGAACCCCTCCGGGGCGGCCAGGTAGATGCTGCTTTTCACACTGGCAGGCTATCCTGCCTGGCCTGCCGAGGAGGCCCGCTCGTCAGCTACGACCCCTGGATCCACGCGAGGTCGGCGCGGTGCGCGTCCACTCCCCCCGGAGTCTCCACCACCACGGGGGCGGCTGCCGTCGCGATCACGTCGGCGATCCCGTCGGGGTCGCAGAACCCCTGGCCGAGGTTGGCGTGCCGATCGGCACCGGAGTCGAAGCGGTCGCGGGAGTCGTTGGCGTGGACGAGGTCGATCCGTCCGGTGATCGCGAGGATGCGGTCGGCCAGGCCGGGGAGTTCCAGCCCCCCGGCGTGGGCGTGGCAGGTGTCGAGGCAGAACCCGACCCGGTCGGCGTTGGGGGAGCCGGCGATCGCCGTCCACAGCCGGTCGATGCGTTCGAGGTGGCGGGCCATCGCGTTGGTGCCGCCGGCGGTGTTCTCGATCAGCAGCGGCACCTCGATCCGGAGGCCGTCGATGGCTTTGCGCCAGTTGTCGAAGCCGATCTGTGGGTCGTCGGCGGCCAGCACGTGACCGCCATGGACGATGACCCCGGCGGCCCCGATCTCAGCGGCGGCCGTCAACTGCTTCTGCAGGTGTTGGCGGCTCGGGATCCGGATCCGGTTGTTGGTGGTCGCCAGGTTCAGGACATAGGGAGCGTGGACGTAGAGCGCCACTCCCGCCGCCTCGGCGTCGGCCTTGAGGGCGGCGGCCCCCCCGGGGTAGGCCACCACGGGGCCCTTCCACCCCTGCGGGTCTCCCAGGAAGAACTGGCTGAGGGTCGCGCCGCGCGCCTGCGCCTCCGCGATCGGGTCGCTCTGGTCGACGTGGGCACCCATCAGCATCATGCAGCCGATGCTAGCCGGGATCAGCGGTCGCGCCCCTGCCCCTGCCGCTCCCGCTGAGCTAGCGTGGTGGTGCCGACGGGAGGTTCCCTTCCCCGGCGGGGAGGGTTCGACGATGAATGCGACTCAGGAGTCGGCGGTGGCACGCGACCCCGGGCACGTGGGGGTCTGGTTCGCTGATTCCGCGGCTCGCCACGGTGACCTGGAGGCCACCCGGATCCGCGTCGGCAGCGGGTGGGTGACCCAGACCTACGCCGCATTGGCCGACCAGGTCACCGCGCTGGCGGCGCGGCTGATCGATCTGGGCGTCGAGCCGGGCGACCGGGTCGCCCTCTTCGCTCCCAACCGTCCCGAATGGACGGCGTGCGACCTGGCGTGCGCCAGCGTCCGGGCGATCTCGGTGCCGCTCTACAGCACCAGCACCCCCGACCAGGTGCGGCACATCATGGCCGACAGCACCAGTTGCGTCGCGTTCGTCGCGGGCGCGGCTGAGGTCGACAAGATCATCGAGGTCTGGGACGCCCTGCCGGCCCTGGCCCGGGTGATCACCTTCGACGAGGTGGACGTCCCGGACCCCCGGGTCAACAGCCTGGCGAGCGAGCTCGCGGCAGCGCCGTCCGATCGGTCGTCGGTGGCGGCGCGCCTGGACCAGGCCGATGCCGCCGAGGTCGTCTCGCTCATCTACACCTCCGGCACGACGGGCAACCCCAAGGGCGTCATGCTCACCCATCGGGGGTTCACCCACCAGGTCGAGGTGCTGACCCGGTTCTTCGACATCACGCCGTCCGAACACTCGCTGTGCTTCCTGCCGCTCAGCCACGCCCTCGAACGGGCCTGGACCTATGTGGTCTTGTGGAACGGGTGCCTCAACACCTACGTTCCCGACGCCCGCCAGGTCGCCGAGATGCTCGTGGCGGCGCAGCCCACCATGTTGGTCTCGGTGCCCCGGCTGTACGAGAAGGTGTTCCTGACAGCGCACCAGAAGGTGGCGGATTCGCCGGCCAAGCGGGCCGTCTTCACCTGGGCGCTGCGGGTCGGTGGCCGCAACCAGCGCGCCTACCGCAAGGGCCGGCAGCCGGCCGCCCTGTGGCGGGCCCAGCTCCGGCTGGCTGACAAGCTGGTCTTCGCCGCCGTCCGGGAGGCCATGGGCGGCCCCAAGACCGTCCTGGCCTGCGGCGGCGCCCCGCTGCGCCAGGAGATCGAGGAGTTCTTCTCCGCGTGCGGACTGCTCGTGCTGCAGGGCTACGGACTGACCGAGACGTCCCCGCTGGTCAGCTTCCCCTCGCCGGTCAACTTCAAGTTCGGGACGGTCGGACGGGTGATGCCCGGCGGCGAGGTGCGACTCGGCGCGGACGGCGAGATCCTCTACCGGGGGCCCAACCTGATGCTGGGCTACTGGAACGATCCCGAGGCGACCGCGGCGACCATCGTGGACGGCTGGCTGCATACCGGGGACGTGGGCTACGTGGACACCGACGGGTATCTGGTGATCACGGACCGGATCAAGGACCTGATCATCACCAGCACCGGCAAGAACATCGCCCCCGCCCCGATCGAGGGCCTGTTGGCCAGCGACCCCCTGTTCGAGTACTCCGTGTTGTTGGGGGACAACCGTCCCTACCTGACACTGCTGGTGGCCCCGTCGTTGCCGGCGTTGGAAGGCCTGGGACGACAGTTGCAGCTCACCTGGGAGCACCGCTCGGACCTGATCACCAACCCGGCCCTGATCGCCGAAATGCAGCGCCGGGTGGGGGAGTTGACCGCACGGCTGGCCCGTCACGAGCAGATCCGTGACCTGCGGATCCTGATCGACGAGTTCACTCAGGACAACGGGCTTCTCACGCCCACCCTGAAGGTGAGGCGGCGCGAGGTCGAGAAGCGTTTCGCCGAGCTGATCGAAGAGATGTACGGCCGCCTGCGGCCCAAGGGCTAGCCCCATCGGGTGTACGAGTGTGGCTGACTGGTCGTCCAGTTGTCACGGACCACCACGCGGGGAGCGCTCCGCCTCCTAGGCTCGTGGCCTGCGGTCAAGACCGCACAATTACCACTACTCGGGGGACCATACGCATGCGCGCTCGTCAGGGACGGAACGGAATCAGACAGTGGATGCGGGGGTGGCTCCCGCTGCTGCTCGCCTTGAGCCTGCTGGGGTGGCCGGCCTCAGCAGCGGCAGTGGAGCCGGTGGTCGGAGCCACGCCGACCATCTCCGACACCTCGCCCGCCGTCGATCAGGTGCTCACTGCGATTCCCGGTGACTGGGGCACGGCCACCCTGGCCTACCAATGGTCGAAGGTGTCCTCCAGCGGCAAGACGACGACGCTCACCGGGGCGACTTCGGCGGAGTACCAGGTGCAGGGCGCCGACGTCGGCTACCGGCTCAAGGTCACGGTGACCGGCTCGAAGACCGACTACACCTCGACGTCGATGACCTCGGCGACCACGGAGGCCGTGCCGAAGGGCGTCTTCACCACCGCACCGAAGCCCACGGTTTCCGGCACCGCCCGGGTCGGTATGACCCTGACCGCCGATCCGGGAACCTACGATCCGTCCGCGACCCTGACCTTCAAGTGGTACCGCGGCAGCTCGTCCATCTCCAAGGCGACCAAGGCCACCTACACCGCGACGTCCTCCGACAAGGGCAAGCTGCTCAAGGTGCGGGTAGCGGCCGCCAGGGCCGGCTACGTCACGGTGACCCAGGACTCCGATCCGACCCTGGCCGTGGCGGCCGGCCTCACCGCGGTGACCCCGGTGATCAGCGACAAGACCCCGCAGGTGGGGCAGACCCTGTCGATCACGAAGCTCGACTCGTGGACGCCGGCCCCGGACGGGTTCGTCTACCAGTGGTACCGGGGTTCGACCGCGATCGAGGGGGCCACCTCGGAGACCTACCAGGTGACCGTGGCGGACAAGTCCGCGAAGCTGAAGGTGTCGGTGACCGGCTCCAAAGCCGACTACGCCCCCGTGGCCAAGACCTCGTCCGCGACGTCGGCAGTGGCAGCGGGAGTCTTCAGCGTCAAGCCCGTGCCCACCATCGCCGGCGGGGCAACGGTCGGCCAGACCGTCACGGTTGACGAGGGCGTCTGGACGCCGACGCCCGACACCTTCACCTACCAGTGGTACCGCTCCGGGTCGACGATCTCCGGCGCCACCGCCCGCTCCTACTCGATCGTTTCCGCCGACGCCGGCAAGTCGCTCACCGTCAAGGTCACGGCGGCTAAGGCTGGGCTCACCTCCGCCTCGGCCACGTCGGCGGCGGTCGCGGTTCAGGAGAGCATCGCCGGTGAGTTGCGGGTGGCCACCTTCAACATCTCGGGGGAGAACAACGACCCCAGCGCCAGTGGAGACCAGCGGGTGTGGGCCGACCGGCTGCCCGTGGTCGTCTCGCAGATCAAGGGCGAGAACCCTGACGTGGTCGGCCTGCAGGAGGCCTACCAGGGCACGGGTCAGTACGTCTCCCTGCGGAACGCGTTGAACGCCGCCGGGAAGGCCTACGAGATCAGCGACCTGGCGCAGAACGCCTCCAACGGCACCCGGATCATGTACAACACCGCCACCGTGACTCCCCTTGCCAAGGGCGCCTTCGCGTACGCCAACCAGGTCAGCGGGAAGACGTTGCGCTACCTCGCCTGGGCCACG
The DNA here is from genome assembly GCA_016717345.1 of Propionibacteriaceae bacterium. Classification (GTDB taxonomy): domain Bacteria; phylum Actinomycetota; class Actinomycetes; order Propionibacteriales; family Propionibacteriaceae; genus Propionicimonas. The sequence continues at coordinate 320,050 of JADKFR010000002.1, read as the reverse complement.
TTCCGGCACAACGCCAGCGGCAAGGAGTTCTTCTTCGTCACCACGCATCTGAGCCCCGACAGCGCCGCCGTCAAGGTGCTGGAGTGGAAGGAGCTGATCGCGAAGGTCGCCGAGCTGAACACCGGGAACCTTCCGGTCGTCGCGGTCGGCGACTTCAACACCTCGAAGTTCATGGCCGGGGCTGAGGAGATGCTGCCGGCGATGAAGGCGGCCGGGTTCGGCGACGTGATGAACCAGCAGTACCAGGTGAATCCGCCGGTGAGCCCGCGCGCGGAGGTGGTCGTCAACGGCTGGATCAACTCCTTCAACGACTACCGTCGCGACATCACCCCCTACTCCTACTCCACGAACCACGCCAAGGTGGGCAACGGGATCGACTGGGTCTTCGCGACCAACTCCTTGAGGGTCAAGCAGTGGAAGGTGGTGATCGACTTCAACCCGGCGACGCTGCAGATCAACGGAGTCATCCCGTCCGACCACAACATGATCAGCGCTGTTCTGGTGCTGTAGACGCCTTCGAGGCCGCTTCTCTCGTCCGCCTCGTCCTCGGCCCCCCGGTCATCCGCTTGCTCGGGGGGCGCGAGTTCCACGGTTCGACGTTAATACCCCCAGGGGTATAAGCTTCGGGTCATGAAAACGGTCATTGTGGGTGGAGTTGCAGGCGGGATGTCGGCCGCGACGAGGTTGCGTCGGTTGGACGAGAAGGCCGACATCGTGGTCTTCGAGCGGTCGGGGTACGTGTCGTTCGCGAACTGCGGGCTCCCCTATCACCTCGGCGGCGTGATCGAGCAGCGCTCAGCTCTGCTGCTGCAGACCCCGGCCAGCCTCCGATCCCGGTTCAACCTGGACGTTCGGGTGCGGCATGAGGTGCTGAGCATCGACACGGCGGCCCGCACTGTCCGCGTCCGCGCTCTCGACACCGGCGAGGAGTTCGACGAGTCGTACGACAGCCTGGTGCTCTCACCCGGCGCCAAGCCCTTCGTGCCGCCGATCCCCGGCGCCGAGCGCGCGCTGCCGTTGCGCAACATCGAGGACACCGACGCGATGGCTGCCCAGTTGGGGGCGCTCGCCCCCGGCGCGGCGGCGGTCATCATGGGAGCCGGCTTCATCGGCATCGAGCTCGCGGAGAACCTCGTCCACCGTGGCTTCGCGGTCACCGTCGTGGAACTGGCCGACCAGGTGTTGGCACCGCTGGATCCGGAGCTGGCGGCCCTGGTGGCCTCCCGGCTCGGCCAGCAGGGGGTGCAGGTGTTGACGGGGGTCTCAGTGACCGCCATCGGTGCCGATTCGGTGACGTTGTCCGACGGCAGCACGCAGCCCGCCGCGCTGGTGGTCGCCGCGATCGGCGTCCGTCCGGAATCCGGCCTCGCCCAGGCTGCCGGCCTGGCCGTGGACGCCCGGGGCGGGATTGTGGTCGACGAGCACCAGCGGACCTCCGACCCGGCGATCTTCGCCGTCGGGGACGCCGCCGTGAAGGTGGACGCCCTCACCGGCGAAGGCACCCTGGTGCCGCTGGCCAGTCCCGCCAATCGTCACGGCCGCCTGGTGGCCGACGTGATCGCCGGACGCCCGGTGTCGGCCCTGCCCGTGCTCGGGACAGCCGTGCTGGGTGCCTTCGGGCTCACCGCCGCGGTCACCGGCTGGAACGAAAAGCGCGCCCGTGCCGCCGGCCGTCCGATCCGGGTGATCCACACCCACCCGGCCAACCACGCCGGCTACTACCCCGGAGCGGAGGGCATGAGCCTCAAGCTCGTGATCGACGCGCAGACGGATGCGATCCTTGGCGCCCAAGGGGTCGGGGGCGCCGGTGTCGACAAGCGCATCGACGTGATCGCGACCGCCATGCGTGGTGGCATCACCGCTTCCGACTTGGCCGATCTTGAACTCGCCTACGCTCCGCAATTCGGTTCGGCGAAGGATCCGGTCAATATGCTCGGCTATGTCGCGTCGAATCTTCGCGACGGCGACGTCGAGAACATTCAATGGCACGAACTGGCGGCGGAGGTCGCCAAGGGCGTGCAACTCATTGACGTTCGGACGGCCGCGGAATACGCCAAGGGGACGATCGAGGGTGCTATCAACATTCCGGTCGACGATCTTCGGGAACGCCTCGACGAGGTTCAGCCGGGTGCCATCGTGCATTGCCAGGTGGGCCTGCGGGGCTACATCGCCGCGCGCCTGCTGAACCAGTTCGGCAAGAACGTCCGCAACCTGGACGGTGGCTACCGCACCTGGGCCAGGTTCTGACCTCGCTCTGAAAGCCCGGGTGGGCCGGCCGGGACCTCCCCGCCGGCCCACCCGGGCGTGTGCGGGGTGTATGGAGGTGTATGAACCTCCCGCCGGCGGGGTCCGGTCGTTCATGTCTCGGTTTCACTTTCTCTAGGGGGCAGCACCAGCGGAGGAAGGGGAACTGCCGTGGTTCCGGTGAGGCGCGAGGAGTTCTCGCAGTTGTTGAACGACGCCCGGATTTCTCGGAATGTGTCCATTCGAGGTGCTGCCGCAATTGCCGGAGTACCTCCGGCGACGGTCCAGGGGTGGCTGAATGGACGTCATTTCCCGACCCCGTCGCTGCGGTCCCGCTATCTCGCGCTGGCCGAATACCTCGGCGTTGCCGAACAGATTCATCCCGGGTTGTGGACGGGCAAGGAATCAGTCAGCGAGTCGCAGGCCGGCTGACCGGGCAGCCCTCACGATTCGCACCGGACCTGACTGCCGGGTAGAGTTCGTCCTTGGCTGTCGACCGATTCGGCGGCCGAACGATACGCCCTCCTGCCATGGGATCTCCTCATGGCCGCTCAAGACCAGAGGAGGTGGAGTTCGCGTATGCGCAAGTACGAAGTCATGGTGATCATCGATCCCGACGTTGACGACCGTCAGGTGAACGGCCTGCTGGAGAAGCCGCTCGCTACCTTCACGAAGGCCGGCGGCACCGTGGACAACCTGGATGTGTGGGGTCGGCGCCGTCTGGCCTACGACATCCGCAAGAAGTCCGAAGGCATCTACGCCGTCATCAACGTGACCGCCGATCCCGCCGTCGTGAAGGAACTGGATCGCCAGTTCACGCTCAACGAGCAGATCATGCGGACCAAGGTCATCCGTCCGGATACCCACTGACCACGATCCCTGCCTGCACGGTGACCATCCCTCACGAATTGTCGGGGGCACCTGGCAGGCTCGGTGTCGACCCAACGTCCGATCGAAAGAAATCTCATGGCTGGTGAAACCCTCATCACTGTCGTCGGCAACCTGACCGCCGACCCCGAACTGCGCTTCACTCCCTCGGGGGCGCCCGTGGCCAACTTCACGGTTGCCTCGACGCCGCGCACCTTCGACCGTCAATCCGGGGAATGGAAAGACGGCGACGCCATGTTCCTCAACTGCGCCGTGTGGCGCCAAGCCGCCGAGAACGTGGCCGAATCCCTGACCAAGGGGATGCGGGTCATCGTTCAGGGACGGCTTCGCTCCCGCAGCTACGAAACCCGCGAGGGTGAGAAGCGCACGGTGTTCGAAGTTGAGGTCGAAGAGATCGGTCCCGCGCTCCGGTACGCCACGGCCAAGGTCACCCGCACCAGCGGTGGGGGTAACTACGGCGGTGGCGGTGGTGGCGGCCAGCCCCAGGGTTGGTCCAACAACACCCCGAGCGAGCGATCCAGCGGCGGCAACGACCCCTGGGCCAAGGCCCAGGGCGAAGAACCCCCGTTCTGATCCGTCCACCCATCCTTCCCCGCATTCGCGGGTAGGCACATTCCGGCTCCCGAGCCGGGCTTTCAGACAACAAGGAGAGCACCACAATGGCCTCGTCACAGCGCAAGCCTGTGAACAAGAAGAAGATCGTGCCGGCGAAGTCCATTCGCGTCGGTCACATCGATTACAAGGACACCGCCACGCTGCGGAAGTTCATTTCCGAGCGCGGCAAGATCCGTGCGCGTCGGGTCACCGGCCTGTCCGTGCAGGAGCAGCGCAAGATCGCCATCGCGGTCAAGAACGCCCGCGAAGTGGCCCTGCTGCCCTACGCCTCAACCGCTCGCTGAGAAGGGGAAACGCTATGAAGTTGATCCTGACTGCCCCGGTTGACCACGTGGGCATTCCCGGTGACATCGTCGAGGTGAAGGACGGCTACGGCCGCAACTACCTGTTGCCCCGCGGCTTCGCCATCAGCTGGACACGCGGCGCCGAGAAGCAGATCGAAGGCATCAAGCGAGCGCGTGACGCCCGTGAAATCCGTTCGGTCGATCACGCCAAGGAGGTCCGGGCCCAGCTCGAGGCGCTGTCGGTCAAGCTGCCCGCCAACGCGGGTGCCGGCGGCAGGCTCTTCGGTGCGATCACCCAGGCCGATGTCGTGCTGGCCGTCAAGAAGGCCGGCGGCCCGGCCATCGACAAGCGTGCCGTCGAGATCGCCAAGCCGATCAAGGTTGTGGGCGAGCACACCGTGGGCATCAAGCTCACGGCCGGTGTGGTTGCCCACATCAACGTGGACGTCGTCGCCGCCTGAGCGATCCTCGTCTGACGGTAGCGCCGGTCGTCTCTAGGGGCGGCCGGCGTTGTCGCGTCCAAGCGGCGCCGCCACTTCGTCCGGGACGCCACTTCGTCCGGGACGCCACTCAGTCCGGGGTGAGGACGGCGTACGCGGCCCTGATGTGCGCCTCCATCAGCTCGGCGGCCTCCTCAGGCTGCCCGGCCACAATCGCACCGAGGATCCGGGCGTGGTCGCTGACGAGCCGTAGCCGGAAGCCCGGCCAATCCGGCATCTCCAGGGAGGCGGCCCGGATCGGCCCGCGGACGGTCTGGCGGATCGCCACCGTCAGGTCGGCGACCAGGTCGTTCCGCCCCGCCCGGGCGATCAACACGTGGAACTCGGTGTCGAGGTCGCTGAACGCGTCCACGGTATCGGCCGTCTCCATGACGTCGACGAGGGTGGTGAGCTGGGTCAGGGTCTGGGCCGTGGCCCGTCGGGCGGCCATCGCCGCCGAGGCACGCTCCAGGGCGACGCGGGTCTCGGTCAGGTCGGCGACACCGGAGCCGGCCAGGGCCAGGTGCAGCCGGAAGATGCGCGCCAGCGCATCGCCCTGGGTGGGGGTCAGGCGAGTCCCGCCCCCTCGTCCCGTGCTGGTGGTGATCAGCCCCTGGGTCTGCAGCACCCGCATCGCCTCGCGGACGGCCGAGCGTCCGACATTCAGCTGGGAAGCGAGGTCACGTTCGGGGGGAAGCTGGTCGCCCTTACGGTACGTCCCGTCCAGGATGCCGGACTCGATGTGGTGCAGCACCACCTCGTAGGTGCGGACGCCGTCGCGATCCAGAGCTGTCGCCATGGGCACATTGTGCTCGCCTTCGCCTGCTGTCGTTGACCGCGGCGGCAACCGGCCGCGCAGCGGTCGATCGGCCCGATCGCCTTGACGTGAGCCCCTGGGACATCTAGCGTGTCCTTTATGGTCTGACCAATAATGTTCAGCCCATCCGCACCGGTTCGACCCCTACGGCAGTGAGTCGGACCAGCGTCCCTGGAAGGGGGTTCGGCTGTGCCAGTTCCGGCAGACGGCCTTCGGGTGGCGCTCTTCGCCACCTGTGTCAACGACATGATGTTCCCGAGCACGCCCAAGGCGGTGGTGTCGGTCCTGGAGCGGCTCGGCTGCACGGTGGAGTTCCCGATGGAACAGACGTGCTGCGGTCAGATGTTCACCAACACCGGCTATTTCGACGCCGCGGTTCCCACCGTCCGGGCCTATGTGAAAGCGTTCGCCGGCTACGACTACATCGTCGCGCCGTCGGGTTCGTGCACCGGCGCCGTGCGTCACCAGCACCCGATGCTGGCCCGCCACGCGAAGGACGACGCCCTGATCGCCGCGGTCGACGACATCGTCACCAAGACCTACGACTTCAGCGAGTTCCTGGTCGACGTGCTCGGCGTGACCGACGTGGGCGGGTACTTCCCGCACCGGGTCACCTACCACCCGACCTGTCACTCCGTCCGGGTCGCGAAGGTCGGCGACCGGCCGTACCAGCTCCTCAAGGCGGTCAAGGGCATCGACCTGGTGCCCCTCCCCGACGCCGACCAGTGCTGTGGCTTCGGGGGCACCTTTTCGATCAAGAATCCGGACGTCTCGGTCGCCATGGGCGCCGACAAGGCCCGGCATGTGCGTGAGACCGGAGCCGAGTACCTCATCACGGGCGACAATGCCTGTCTGATGCACATCGGCGGGCTCTTGCACCGTGAGAACTCGGGCGTGAAGCCGATCCATCTGGCCGAGGTGCTGGCCCACACCGAAGGGGGTGCCCGGTGACCACCACCGAGCCCATGCGCCGGACGCCGGCGCCGCCGAGCGGCACGTTCCTGGGGATGCCCACCTTCCCGACGAACGCCAAGGCCCAGCTCAACAACACCCAGATGCGCAAGAACCTGCGCAATGCCACCACCACTATCCGCGCCAAGCGGGCCAAGGTGGTCGGTGAGGTCGAGAACTGGGAGGAGCTCCGACTCGCCGGTGCGGCCATCAAGGACCGCACCATGCGCCACCTCGACAGCTACCTCGTCTTGTTGGAGGAATCGCTGACCAAGGCCGGCGCGACCGTCCATTGGGCCAGGGACGCCGCCGAAGCCAACCAGATCGTCGTCGGACTCGTGAAGGCCAAGGGCGTCGACGAGGTCGTCAAGGTGAAGTCGATGGCCACCCAGGAGATCGAACTCAACGAAGCTCTCGAAGAGGCAGGGGTGGCCGCCTGGGAGACCGACCTGGCCGAGTTGATCGTCCAGCTGGGCCATGACCGCCCGAGCCACATCCTGGTTCCCGCGATCCACCGCAACCGCGCCGAGGTTCGCGAGATCTTCCTCCGCGAGATGCATCTGTACGGCACGGCCGCCCCCGAAGGCCTGACCGATGAGCCGGCCGTCCTCGCCGGGGCTGCCCGCACCCACCTGCGGGAGAAGTTCCTGCGCGCCAAGGTCGCGGTCTCAGGGGCGAACTTCGCGATCGCCGAAACCGGGACGCTGGTGGTCGTGGAATCCGAGGGCAACGGACGGATGTGCCTGACCCTGCCGGAGACCCTGATCTCGGTGGTGGGGATCGAGAAGGTGCTGCCGACGATCGCCGACCTCGAGGTCTTCATGCAGCTGCTGCCGCGGTCCTCGACCGGGGAGCGGATGAACCCCTACACGTCGATGTGGACCGGCGTCACCCCCGGTGACGGACCGCAGGAGGTCCACGTCGTCCTGATCGACAACGGACGCACCCGGGTGCTGGCCGACCCGGACGGACGCTACGCGCTGCGCTGCATCCGGTGCTCGGCCTGCCTCAACATCTGCCCCGTCTACGAGCGTGTGGGCGGCCACGCCTACGGCTCGGTCTACCCCGGACCGATCGGAGCGGTACTCAACCCGCAGCTGCGGGGAATCGAGTCCGACATCGACAAGTCGCTGCCGTTCGCCTCCACCCTGTGTGGCGCGTGCTTCGACGTCTGCCCGGTGCGGATCCCGATCCCGGACATGCTCGTGCACCTGCGACACAAGGTCGCCGACAAGAAGCGGCAGGGGCTTCACCTGGAACCGACGATCATGACCGGTGCCCAGTGGGCCTTCGGCGATCACAAGCACTTCGAGTTCATGGAGAGCATGGCCGCGGTGGCCGCCAAGGTCATGAAGAAGGACTACCTCGGCCCGATGCCATGGCCCGCCTCCCCGTGGACGCGAGCCCGCGACCTACCCATGCCACCGACGGAGTCTTTCCGCAGTTGGTGGAAACGCACCCGAGGGGAGGGCAAGTGATGAACGCCCGGGAAGAGATTCTGTCGAGGATCCGCACGTCACTGGCCGACGTCGTGCAGCCGGATCCGGCGCTGGACGTCCCGAACCCGTGGGTGTACGGCCAGCCCACCGCGATGCCGGACATCCTGGAACGCTTCGTCGACATGACGGTCGACTACAAGGCGGATGTCCGGAGGGTTCCCTCGGATCAGGTCGCCGGCCTGATCAAGGACATGCTGCTCGGAGTCGGGGTCGGTTCCGTCGTCCTCCCGTCCGGGCTGGACGCCGGCTGGCGCCAGGCCATCGCTGAGGCCGGCATCACCATCCACGATGACGATCCGCAGCTGTCCCGCGCCGAACTCAACGGCATCGACGCGGTCGTCACCGCCTCGGCGGTGAGCATCGCCGAAACCGGGACGATCGTCCTCGACCACGCCGCCGATCAGGGTCGTCGCGCCCTGACGCTGGTGCCGGACACCCACCTGTGTGTGGTGCGCGCCGATCAGGTCGTCTCCGATGTCCCCGAGGCGGTCGGACGGTTGGCCGAGGCGGTCACCAACGGCAACCCGTTGACCTGGATCAGCGGGCCGTCGGCCACCAGTGACATCGAGCTGAGCCGGGTCGAGGGCGTCCACGGACCCCGCACGCTGCTGGTGATCCTGGCCGAGTGAGGGCCGGCGGCGCCCGCGAGGTCCGACGGCGGCGGTTGCTAGGGTGAGGGGGTGTCCCAGCCCCCCCGTCCCTGGCTTCGCGTGCCGCCGTGGGTGGGTTCCCGGCTGGCCTGGGCGATCGCGGCAGGCGTGGCCGTAGTGGTGGCACTTTCCGTGTGGGTGAGTGCGCTGTCGGCACCCGTCGAGCGCGTCGGAAAGCCGACCGGCAGCGTCTCGAGGCCGCCGGCCGTGGCCACGTCGGCCACTCCGACTGCCTCGGAATCCACCAGCGCGACGTCCACGACGGCTACCTCGTCCCCGACGTCGTCTGCCACCTCCCGCGGCATGGCGGCCTCCGGGAAGTTCGACACCTCGACGATCTCGGTACCGGCGGTCGGGTCCGAGGGCACGCAGCGCAGGTACGTGGTCGCCGTCGAAACCTCCAGCGACCTGTCCGCGAACGCCGTCGCCAGGAAGGTCGCCGCGACGCTCAACGACCCGCGGAGCTGGACCGGTGGTGGGCGGGTGCGGTTCTCGTTGGTGGCCGACCCGAAGCGGGCCGACTTCACCGTGTACCTGAGCGCCCCCGCGACCGCGGCGTCCCAGTGTGGGAAGGACACCGACTGGACGTGCAGCTCCGGCACCCGCCTGGTGATCAACGCGGTCGGCTGGCAGACCCCTCCGGCCACCTACGCGGGGGCCACGGCCGACTTCCAGCGCTACCTGGTGAACCACGCGGCCGGGCTCCTCCTCGGCGAGCCGCTCGCCACGTGCCCAAAGTCGGGTGGGCCGGCCCCGGTCATGGCCGATCAGGGCCGCGACCTGAAGGGCTGCACGGCCAACCCCTGGCCCCACAGCTGAACCGGACGCAGCCCGTCAGTCGGTGATCCGCGGGATCGAGGCCGTCGTGGCCGGGGACTCGAACGGGTCGCTGCTGCCGGGCAGCCGGACCGTGAATTCGGCCCCCCCATCAGCGGAGAGACCCGCCTTGACCCAGCCGCCGTGGGCCTTGATGGTTTGCGCCACGATGGACAGACCCAACCCCGAACCGGGGGTGGTCCTCGCCTGCTGCGAGCGGTAGAACCGGTCGAACACCAGCGGCAGGTCCTCGGCTGCGATGCCGGGGCCCTGATCGGAGATCCGCAGCCGGTCACCGGTCAGGCGGACGGTGATGACGCCACCCGGCGGGGAGAACTTCACCGCGTTGTCGAGCAGGTTGGTGATCGCCCGCTCCAGGCTTTCGGGCTCACCCACCAGGTAGAACGGGTCGAGCTGGACGTCGAAGACCAGTCCTGGTCCCCGCCGCTTGGCGCGCGCCAGAGCGTTGCCGACGACGTCGCTGAGTTCAATCGGTTCGGGGTGCGGTGCCACCGATTCCTCGCGCGACAGGTGCACCAGGTCTCCGATCAGGGTTGTGAACTCGCCCAGCTGGGCGGCGATGTCACGCAGGATCTCGCTGCGTGCCCCCGGGGGGAGCATGCCCTGACGCTCGTCGGCCACCAGGAGTTCGACGTTGGTGCGCAGCGAGGTGAGCGGCGTTCGCAGTTCGTGTCCGGCGTCGGCGATCAGGCGTCGCTGCCGGTCCCGCGAGTTCGCCAGGGTCGCCATCATCACGTTGAACGATTTGGTGAGGTCGGTGAGCTCGTCCATGCCGCTCAATTCCAGCGGGGCCAGCTGGTCGGTGTCGGTGACCCGCGTGAGGGCCGCCGTCAGGCGCTGGATCGGCTCCAGCCCCGAGCGTGCGATCACCCAGCCGAGCAGGCCGGCCACCACCACGGCGGCCACGCCGAAGCCGAGCAGGGAGAACGCCAGGATCTGCAGGATGGCGTTGGTCGGCTGGAGCGGACGGCCTAGCACCAGCGCGTAGTGGCTGACGCCGTCGGTGAACGGGACAGCCACGATCCGGTACGGCTCACCCAGCGTGTCCGTCCCCGACCGCGCGGACGACCCGGTCTGGGTGCGGGCGATCGCCACCTCTTTCGCCGACGACTCCAGGATCGAGGTGCCACCGTCCGGCATGATCACGCGGTTGTCGGAACGGATCAGCATCACGGTGACGTTGGCCGTCGCCAGGGCATCGCTGTTCAGCCCCCCCAGGGACTCGATGTCGCCCTTGATCCAGTCGCTGGTCACCGACGCGATGTTGATGAGTTCGCGATCAAGCTGGTCGTACACCGCCAGCGTCGTGATGATGTAGGCCGCCACTCCCGTGATGGCCACCGCCCCAGCGACGGCGACCGACACCAGAAAGGCCAACCGGTCCTGCAGGGGACGGTTCGTGACCGACAGGATGGAGCTGAGCCACCGGATCACGGTGGGGTCTCGCGCAGCACGTAGCCGATGCCGCGCACGGTGTGGATCAGTCGGGTTTCGCCCTCGCCCTCGGTCTTGCGTCGCAGGTAGCCGATGTAGACCTCCAGGGAGTTGGCGGTCGTCGGGAAGTCGAACCCCCAGACCTCATTGAGCAGCCAACTGCGCTCCAGCACCCGCCGCGGGTTCTCCAGGAACGTCTGCAGGAGGGCGAATTCGGTGCGGGTGAGGCTGATCCGGCGTCCGGCGCGTTGCACCTCGCGGGTCTGCAGGTCGAGAGAGAGGTCGCCGAAGGAGAGCAGTTCGCCGGCTGTCTCCTCGGTGCCGCCCGGACGGGAGGAGGAGCGCCGCGTCAGGGCGCGCAGGCGCGCCAGCAACTCCTCGAACGAGAACGGCTTGGCCATGTAATCGTCGGCCCCGGCGTCCAGGCCATCCACCCGATCGCCCACCGCATCCCGCGCCGTCAGAACCAGGATCGGGACGTCGTTCCCACTGGCCCGCAGCGAGCGGGTGGTCTCCAGGCCGTCCAGCCGGGGCATCATCACGTCCATGATCACGGCGTCCGGACGGATCGCGGACAGCTTGGCCAGCGCCTCGACACCATCGCTGGCCGTGGTCACCTCGTAGCCGGAGTAGTGCAGCGAACGGGCGAGCGAATCCCGGACCGCCTGGTCGTCGTCCACAACGAGGATGTGCATGGTCCCAGCCTGCCACGTCGGCGCAGTGGCGTTGCTCACCGCGCCCACGCCGGGCAGGGGCGCGTGGGACGGACTACGCCCGCGCCAACTCGCGGGCGCGGCGCATCAGCTCGGGCATGGCCGCCTCGATGGCGGCCAGCGTCTGGTTGAAACCTTCCGCCGTGCCGTACCAGGGGTCGGGGATGCCGGAGCCCGGGACCGCGTCCCGGTTGAAATTGCTCAGCAGGTACAGGTGGTGCACGCCGGGCACCATCTGCTTGATCCGGTCCAGGTGGATCTGTTCCATCCCGATCAGCATGCTGGCCGACCGGATCTCTTCAGCGGTGATCCGGTGCGCGCTGTGCCCCTCCGTCCGGTAGCCGGCGGCCCGCAGGACGTCCGCGGCGCGCTCGTCGATCGGGTGGCCGGCCTCCTCGGCGCTGACGCCGGCACTGGTGAAGGTCACGCCTTTGATCTGGTCCCGCTGGGCCCACGCCTGGGCGACCCGTTCGGCCATCGGGGAGCGGCAGATGTTCCCCCAGCAGACGAACTCGATAATGGGGCTCACCGGTGCTCCGTCCCACGCTTGCCGAAGAAGGTGTTGAGGATGAAGCTGACGATCGAGACGATCAGGCCTCCCCAGAAGGCCGACCACCACCCGTCCACGTGCCAGCCCAGGTTCAGTTCGCCCGCCACCCACGAGGTGAACATCAGCAGGACCGCGTTGATGACGAGCAGGAACAGGCCCAGGGAGAAGAAGATCAGCGGGGCTGTCACGAACCGGAAGAGGGGCTTGACGATGCTGTTCACGACGCCGAAGATCACCGCGACCGTCAGGATCGTGACGATTTCGGTCTCAAGATCACGGTCGACCACCGTGATCCCGCCGACGACGAACGTGGCCACTGCCAGGGCCGCCGCGCTGGCGAGGAAGCGTATGAGCATGACTCCATGCTGTCACGACTCCCAAAGTTCTCCTATCGGTCGGGATCTCGTAAGGTTCGGCTTGTGACGACGAGCTTGCGTGGACGGCACTTCCTCAAGGAGATGGACTTCACTCCGGCGGAGTGGGCCCACCTGCTGCGCCTGACCGGCGAACTCAAGGCCGAAAGACAGGCCGGTGTCGAGCGGCAACGCCTCGCCGGGATGAACCTCGCCCTGATCTTCGAGAAGACCTCGACCCGCACCCGCAGCGCGTTCGAGGTGGCGGCGCACCACCAGGGCGCCCACGTCACCCAGATGGACGGGAACTCCTCCCAGTTGGGACACAAGGAATCACCGGCCGACACCGCCCGGGTGCTGTCGCGGCTGTTCGACGGCATCGAATACCGGGGGGCGTTGCAGGCGACGGTCGAGAAGATCGCGGCAGCCTCCTCCGTCCCGGTCTGGAACGGGCTCACCGACGAGTGGCACCCCACCCAGAGCCTGTGCGACATGTTCACCATGCGTGAGGCGAGCGGGTTGGCCGATCGGGAGATCGCGTTCGCCTACGTCGGGGACGCCCGGTTCAACGTCGGCTGTTCGCTGCTGATGGGCGGTGCCCTGCTCGGCATGGACGTTCGGATCGTGGCGCCGGCCAAGCTGCTGCCCCCCGCCTGGGTCGTGGAGCGGGCCAAGGCCTTCGCGGAGGAAACCGGCGGGCTGATCACCCTCACCGAGGAGTTGGACGGGGTCCGCGGGTGCCAGTTCCTGCACACCGACATCTGGGTGTCGATGGGGGAGCCCGAATCGGTGTGGACGGAACGGATCGACCTGCTGCGTGACTACCAGGTCAACACGGCACTGCTGGAGCGCACCGGCGTCGATGAGGTGAAGTTCATGCATTGCCTTCCCGCCTACCACAACCGCGAGACCACGGTCGGTGAAGAGGTCTTCCGACGCTTCGGGCTGCCCGAACTCGAGGTGACCGACGAGGTCTTCGAGTCCTCGGCGTCGATCGTGTTCGACCAGGCCGAGAACCGCATGCACTCGATCAAGGCGCTGATGGTCGCCACCCTCGCCGGCTGAGCAGCCTGTCGCGGGCTCGAACCGGCCGGGCGCTGGGCTAGGCTCGCCCGCATGATCCGCATGCTCATCGGAATCGCCGTCAACCTCGCCTCGGCGGTGCTGGGACTCCTGGTCGCGGCGTGGCTGGTCGAAGGCGTCCACCTCGAGGCCGCCGGGTTCATCACGGCCGTCGTGATCTTCACCGCCGCCACCACGTTGCTCGGCCCCTTCGTCTTCAACACCGCCCGCCGCTACGCCTCCGCGCTGCTCGGTGGCATCGGGCTGGTCTCCACCCTGCTCGCCCTGTGGATCGCCACCTGGCTGCCCGGCGGCCTGACGATCTCCGGCTGGCGCTCGTGGGTGCTGGCGGCCCTGGTGGTGTGGCTGGTGACGGCCCTGGGAGGGTGGTTCCTGCTGTGGCTCGCCGTCGGGCGCAAGGTCGCGAACCGGCGCGCGAACCCCGGTCCGACCAACTTCTGAAGCCTTCGGGGCGCTGTTGCCGGGCGCTGCCCGGCCAGTAGGTTGTGGCCATGAGCCTGCCTGCCACCCTGCCCGTCTCCCGCGTTCCCGATCCGCACCAGGCCCCGCCGCTGAACTGGGGGATCCTGGCCCCCGGCGGCATCGCCACAGCCTTCGCCCGCTCACTGCGCACTTTCACGCGGCAGCGGCTGGTCGCGGTCGGCTCGCGCTCGGCTGAACGCGCGGCGGCTTTCGCCGCGGAATTCGACGTTCCCCGGGCGTACGGCTCCTACGAAGCGTTGCTGGCCGACCCGTCGGTCCAGATCGTCTACGTGGCCTCGCCCCACAGCGAGCACTTCAAGCAGGCGTCGATGGCGATCGAGGCCGGCAAGCACGTCCTGCTCGAAAAGGCCTTCACCCGCAACGCCGGGGAGGCGTGGCAGCTGGCACACGCTGCCCAGGCGGCCGGCGTGACCTTGATGGAGGCGATGTGGACGCGGTTCCTGCCGCACACCGACGTCGTGCGCCAGCTACTGGCGGACGGGGCGCTGGGGGAACTGGAAACCCTGATCGCCGACCACGGGCAGGCGCTCGGGCCTGACAAGGCACCCCGCCTGCACGACCCGGCGCTGGCCGGGGGAGCGCTGCTCGATCTGGGCATCTACCCCATCTCGTACGCGGTGTTCGCGCTCGGCCTGCCTGGACGGGTCCAGGCGGTGGGCACCCTCACCCCGACCGGCGTGGACAGCCAGGTCTCGATCCTGATGGACGGCTTCGCCCGCCACCCCCGGGCCCAGGCGCTGCTCTCCACGACGTTGGCGGCCAAGACCCCGACCACAGCCACGATCAGCGGCACCGCGGCCCGGGTCGAACTCGAGGACTCCTTCTACATGCCAGGACCGGTGCGCCTGGTCGACCCCGACGGTGATCAGGTGGTGCGCCCGGAGCGCGACTACCTGGCCCACCAGGGGTTGTGCCATGAAGCCGCGCACTTCGCCCAACTGGTGGCCGACGACCGACGGGAATCGCCGCTGCTGCCGGTGGCCCAGAGCGTGGCCATCATCGAGATCCTGGACGGGATCAGGGAACAGCTGGGCGTCCGGTACCCCGGGGAGTAAGCGCAACGAAACGCCTGATCGCGGCGTGAAAAGGGTGTGACGACGTGCGAGGGGGTCTGGGTGAGCGACCCGGATGAACCGGCCACGCTGTCGTTCGAACACTACGTGGCGACCCGGTCGGCGGCGCTGCTGCGGTTCGCCTACCTGGTGACCCGCAATCGGGAGGACGCGCACGACGCCGTCCAGGACGCCCTGACCGGCCTGTTCCCGCGCTGGCGACAGGTGGCCGCCCGCGGCCAGGTGGACGCCTACGTCCGGCGCAGCGTCGTCAACGCCCACGTCTCCCGCTGGCGCACAGTTCGTCGGCTCGTCCCCGCCGCCGAGCCGGCCAGCCTGCGGGCGGCGCCGACCGCGCAGGACCCTGCGGCCCGGGTGGCCGACATCGACGAGGCCCTGCGGTTGTGCGGGACGCTACCGCCCGTCCAGCGCGCGGCGGTGGTGCTGCGGTTCTACGAGGACCGGTCCTTCGCCGAGATCGGACAGATCCTCGGGTGCGCCGAGGCGACCGCGCGGTCCCACGTCCACCGTGCCCTGGTGAGCCTGCGGGCCCAGCTGGAGGGGAGTCAGGATGCCTGAGGACTTCGAGCGGGAGGAAGCAGCTTTCCGGGCGGCGCTGCGGCGCGATGTCGCGGGCGAGAGTTTCGCCCCGTTGGACCCCGCCGCGGTGGCGCAGCGGCCGGGACGAGGACCGGGCCGGTGGGCGGTCTGGGCCGGCGCGGCGGCCGCCGTCGTGGCGCTCGTGGTGGCGGCGGGCGTCGTGGTGGTGTCCGTCCTGACCCCGGCCGCCCCCGGCGCCCTGACGGCCGGGGCGTCGGCCGAGCGAGGCGGTTCGGCCCAGGACGCCGCCCCTGCCGCCCCCGGTCCCGCCCTGGGATCGGCCCTCGCTCCGCCGGCCGCAGGGTTCCGCTGGGAGTCGTTCCGCAACGTGGTCGTGCAGGTGCCGGTGACCTGGGGCTACGCCCTCAGCCCCGGCCCGGATTGGTGCGTGACGCCCGAGTTGGAGCGTCCGGAGACGCCGTTCGTCGACCTCGCTCGCGGCCCGACGGCGGTGGCGTCCTGGGTGTGCCCAGAGGTATTCGAAGCGTCCCGGCAGCAGCTTCACGTGAGCTTCCTGCCGGCGGGCGACCAACCATCCCCGGCGGCCGTGGCCCCGTGGACGTACTCGTCCCGGGTGGTGGGGGAGGCGGCGCTGTGGGTGCTGGCGCCGCCGGAGGACCGCGAACTCGTCCGCACCATCCTCGACTCGGCGCAACTGGTCACGCTCGACCACAACGGCTGCAGCGTGGAGTACCCGGCGACCACCGCCGTCGACCTCTCGGCGTTGCGGCCGGCGGACCTGACGGTGTGCCTGTACGACCCTCAGGTCGCAGCTGGGACACCGGGCCTGCTGGCCTCGGTCGCCCTCACCGGGGAGGCCGCCGGCCAGGCCTGGCAGGCGATCCTGGCCGCGCCCGGCGGCGGGGGGCCCGACGGGACGAGCGAGCAATGCCGGCCTGGGGTGCCTCCGGACGTGTCGGCGGTCCTGGTCGTGGCGGGCCGGCGGGTCGAGTTCGGGTTCGCGGGCTGCGCCGGGAACGGCCTGGTCGATGCCGGTGCGACCGGGGGGCTGCGGCAGGTGACGCCCCAGCTGTGCCGGGCTTTGATCCGTCCGCCGCTGTGGTTCACCGCGTCGAGTGGCCCCCAGGGGGACGCCTGCCTGGCGGCCATCCAGCCGCGCTGAAGCCGTCAGCTAGCCCCGCCCGCAGGCCTGGTGCAACCAAGCGAGCGAGTCGGCGTCGTCCACCCACAGGTGGGACTGCCAGCCGAACTCGGTGCCCGCGGCCACGTTGCGGGGACGATCGTCGATGAAGGCGATCTCGTGCGGGGCGACGCCCACGGCGGCTGTGACGAACTGATAGAAGCGCGGGTCGGGCTTGGTCAGCTTCAGCTCGGCGGAGATGAAAACCCGTTCGACGAGGGGGAGCCAGTCCGACTGCTCGACGGAGCGTCGAAGCGCGAGGGGAGCGTTGCTGACCACCACGCGGCGCAGCCCCCAGCCGGCGACGGTGGCCAGCAGTTCGCGGGCCGCAGGGCGAAGGTCGGCCCACATTTCACCGTCGAGGCAGGCGAGCTGGGTCATCAGCTCGCCGGTGGGCTTCACGCCGAGGGCGGTCAGCATCGGGGTGTAGTACTCGATGCGGGAACCTCCCGCATCGTAGGCGACTCGGTCGTTCCAATAGAGGGCCTCGTAGTCGTCCGGCTCCACGTCCAACAGGGCGGCCGGCGTCGAATAGAGGTCGGGGGGCGAGGAGAGCACCTGGCCGAGGTCGAACGCAACAACACCGATCATGCCTGCACGGTACCGCCGGGGCGGTACGCCGCCACCAGTGAGCACAACCCTTGATCGATCCAACTCTGTGAGTCAAGCCGGTCTCTGGCATGTCGTCGCACGCTGGGCCTATCCTTCAGGCACCGCTATGTGATCGCTATCACTGCTGACAGGAGATCCCGTGAATCCAGCCACCACTGCCCTCGTCCTGATCGAGTTCCAGAACGATTTCACCACCGAGGGCGGCGTCCTCCATGGCGCCGTCGCTGAGACGATGGAGTCGGTCGGAACCGTCCCCAACGCGGCCAGGGCCGTCGAGGCCTCCCGGGCCGCCGGCGTCGCCATTGTCCACAGCCCCATCAGCTTCGCCGAGGGGTACTACGAGATCTCCCAGCACCCGTACGGCATCCTCAAGGGTGTCGTGGATTCGTCCGCCTTCATCAAGGGCGGCTGGGGAGCGGAGTTCTGCACCGACGTAGCTCCCAGCGAGGGCGACATCGTCATCGAGGGCAAGCGCGGCCTGGACGCGTTCGGCTCGACGAACCTCGATTTCATCCTGCGTTCGAAGGGCGTCACGACGATCGTCCTGGCGGGCTTCCTCACCAACTGCTGCGTGGAGTCGACCATGCGGTCGGCCTACGAGCGGGGGTACGAAGTGATCACCCTCACCGACGCGGTCGGCGCGACGTCGGTCGCCGAGCACGCCAACGCGATCGCCTATGACTACCCGATGTTCTCCAAGCCGACGACGGTGGACGACTACATCGGCGCCCTGGCCGGCGCCGAGGCCTCGGCAGACACGTCCCGCGGGTACTGACCCACTGACCCGCAGCCTCCCCCTGCTGAACGCCCGTGCCCGGCACGGGCGTTCAGCGCTACCGTGGGCCGGTGATGGAGATCCTGGTCAAGGCGCTCGCCATGGTCGCCATCATCGCCCTGGCCGTCGGCCTGAAGCGGACCGGCCTGCTGCGCGTCACCGACTTCCGGGTGCTTTCAACCCTGGTGCTCTGGGTGACCCTTCCCGCCGCGCTCCTCACCGCCTTCAACGGCTTTGCGCTCGACCCCGGCCTGCTGGTGCTCACCGGCCTGGCGATGGTGCTGAACACCCTCCAGCAGGCCATCGGCTTCCTGCTGGCCCGCCGCCACGGACGCCGCGAGCAGGCGTTCGCGGTGATCAACAGCGGCAGCTACAACATCGGGGCATTCTCCACCCCGTACCTGGCTGGGATCATCGGCCCCCACGCCATGATCTTCAGCACGATGTTCGACATCGGCGGCGCGCTCAGCACAGCCGGCTCCGGCTACGCCTGGGGGACGGCACTCGCCGAACCGCCCCACTCGGGCTGGCTGCGACGGGTCCTGCTCGCGGTCTTCCGCTCGCCGGTCTTCGTGACCTATCTGGTGCTGGTGGCCCTGATGGTCACCCACCTCCGGCTGCCCGACCCGGTGATCACCCTCACCTCCACGGTGGGAGCCGCCAACCCCTATCTGGCGATGACGATGATCGGCGTCGGCCTGGAGTTGAAGTTGCCGTCGTCGAAGTTCCGTCGGGCCCTGAAGATGCTGGCCGTCCGCTACGCCTTCGCGCTGCTGGCCACCGCTGCGGTCTGGCTGTGGTTGCCGATGGCCGCGGAGATCCGCACGATCGTGTGCATGCTGATGTTCGCCCCGATGGCCTCGATGCTGTCCGCCTTCACGAGCCGACTGGAGATGGACCTCGAATTGTCGGCCTACCTGACCTCAGTGACGATCCTGGTCGGTATCGTCGCCATGCCCGTCGTCCTGCTCCTGCTGGGCTGAACCAGGACGCTTCACTCCCCGCGGGTGTGGGTTCCCGGCTTGAGGGCTCGGAATGTTGCCGGTAGTTCGACGGCGTCCAGCTGAATCGAGCGTTTGGCGGCCAGCGTCGCGAACCGCCCCAGGGCCTGGACGATCCGGGTCGAGACGGTGTCGGGCTCCCAGCGCCGGACCTCGGCGATCTCGGACGGTGTGAGCCCATCCCACAGGGCGAGTTGGAGGAGGTCCCGGTCGGTGCCCTTGAGGCTGCTGATCGCCAACCGCAGGGCGGCCTCGCGCGGGGTGTCGTGGGGGCGGTTGCTGAGCTCCTGCTGCACCCCTCGCATCTTGTCGAGGAAGGACTGCGACCCGGCCTGGCTGGTGTAGGCGTGCAGCACCGCGTCCTGGAGGCTGCTGTAGAGCAGCCGCAGGCTGGGGGCGCTCCGATGCCTGGCGAGCCGGGCGAACACGTCGTCGGCCGTGGTGTACGGGTTTGCCTGGATCGCGCGCCATTCGCAGGCGGTGACCACGAGGGACTCGTAGCGGGCGCGGAATTCGTCGAAGCCCTCGGTGCTCATGGCGCTCAGCGTAGCCCGGTGAGCTCGGTTGAATCTTGTACCTACGGTTACGTAACTGATAAGTTGGGGTCTTGTGAGCCTTGAGGAACTGACGTCCCCCACCGCCAGGCAGGACTTCATCCAGCTGCTCGACGCCGAGGGAAACCGGGTCGAGCACCCGGACTTCCGCTACACCGGGACGGACGACGACCTGGCCGCGAGCCTGCGCGACATGGTGCTGGCCCGGCGGATCGACGCCGAGGCGACCGCCCTGCAACGCAAGGGCGAGCTGGGGTTGTGGCCGCCGATGCTGGGGCAGGAGGCGGCCCAGGTCGGTTCGGCGCACGCCGTCGGGCCGCTCGACGAGGTCGTCCCGTCCTACCGCGAACACGGCGTGGCGTGGTGCATGGGCGTCGATCCGTTGGAACTGCTCGGCACCTTCCGCGGCACCTCGATGGTCGATTGGGATTCCCGCGCCAAGCGGTTCCACCTCTATTCCTTCGTGATCGGGACGCAGACGCTGCACGCCGTCGGCATGGCGATGGCCATGCAACGCGACGGCCTGGTCGGCAATGACGACCCCGCGGACAACGGCGCGGCCATCGTCTACTTCGGCGACGGCGCGACCAGCCAGGGCGACGTCAACGAGGCGTTCATCTTCGCCGCCTCGTACGCGGCGCCGGTGGTGTTCTTCTGCCAGAACAACCAGTGGGCGATCTCCGAGCCGATCGCGCTGCAGTCGCGGATCCCGCTCTACCGGCGGGCAGCGGGCTTCGGGTTCCCCGGCGTGCGGGTGGACGGCAACGACGTGCTCGCCGTTCAGGCCGTCACCCACTGGGCGCTCGAGCGGGCCCGGGCCGGCGAAGGGCCGACGCTGATCGAGGCCTACACCTACCGCATGGGGGCCCACACCACCTCCGACGACCCCACCAAGTACCGCCGGGCCAGCGAACTCGAAGAGTGGAAGGCCAAGGACCCGATCGCCCGCCTCACGACCTACCTGCGCAGCACCGGCGCGATCGACGACGCCTGGTCGGCCGCGCTTCAGGACGAATCGGACATCCTGGCGCAACGCCTGCGCGCCGGCTGCACGTCGCTTGCCGAACCGCAGTTGGCAGACCAGTGGGACCGTGTCTACGCCGATCTCCCGCCGGGGCTCGCCAGCCAGCGCGACCAGTACCGGGCCTACGCGGAGTCGTTCGAGGAGGCCCGATGAGCACGATGACGATGGCCAAGGCGATCAACGCCGGGCTGCGGCGCGCGCTGGCCGCCGACCCCAAGGTGCTGCTGGCCGGGGAAGACATCGGCAAGCTGGGGGGTGTCTTCCGGGTCACCGAGCACCTGCAGTCGGAGTTCGGCGCCGACCGGGTGATCGACTCCCCGTTGGCCGAGTCTGGCATCGTCGGGACTGCGCTCGGCATGGCGTTGCGCGGTTACCGCCCGGTTGTCGAGATCCAATTCGACGGCTTCGTCTACCCGGCCTTCGACCAGATCGTCTCCCAGGTGTCGCGGATGCACTTCCGTTCCCACGGTCGGCTCAGCGTGCCGATGGTGATCCGGATTCCCTACGGCGGCGGCATCGGCGCGATCGAGCACCACAGCGAGTCCCCCGAGGCCTACTTCGCCCACACCCCCGGGCTGCGGGTCGTGACCCCGTCCACCCCCTCGGACGCCTACTGGATGATCCAGCAGGCCATCGCCGCCGACGATCCGGTCATCTTCCTGGAACCCAAGCGGCGCTACCACGAGAAGGGGGAGGTCGATCCCGAGGCCCAACCCCTGCCGTTGCACCAGGCTCGCGTGGTGAAGACCGGCCAGGACGCCACGTTGTTGTGCTACGGACCGATGGTCCGCACCGGTGTCGAAGCCGCCATTGCGGCCGCCGAGGAGGGTCGCGACCTGGAGGTCATCGACCTGCGGACGCTGTCCCCGCTGGATGACGACACGATCCTCACCTCGGTGGCGCGGACGGGTCGGGCGATCGTCGTCCACGAGGCGGCCGGCAGTGGGGGGATCGGGGCCGAGATCGCCGCCCGGATCCAGGAGCGGTGCTTCTACGCCCTGCAGGCCCCCGTCCTCCGCGTCACCGGCTACGACATCCCCTACCCGCCGAGCCGAACCGAGGACGGCTTCCTACCCGACCTGGACCGGGTGCTCGACGCCGTCGACCGCTCCCTGGCCTACTGAGAGGACGCCATGTACGAGTTCAAGCTTCCGGACCCGGGCGAAGGCCTGCTTGAGGCCGAGATCGTGTCGTGGCGGGTGGCGGTGGGTGACACCGTCGCGGTCAACGACATCCTGCTCGAGATCGAGACCGCCAAGTCCCTGGTCGAACTGCCGAGCCCCTACGCCGGAACCGTGGCCGAACTGCTGGTGGCCGAGGGTGACACGGTGGCGGTGGGGACGCTGATCATCCGGATCGCGGGTGCCGGCGAGGCGCCGGGTGCTGTCGTCACCGGTGAGGTGCAGGACTCGAACGGCGAGCCAGCACTGGGGAGCGACGCGCCGCCCGAGCCGCCCGCCGAGCCGTCCGCGACCGCGATGCTGGTCGGCTACGGCGCGAAGGCCGGGTCGGTGACCCGCCGGCCCCGCAAGGCCCGCGCGGCAGCGACCGTCCCCGAAACCGGCCAGGTGCACGATTCCTACGACACCGACAAGCCGGTCTCTCGCCGCGTCGACGAGGTCACCCCGTCGGCCAAGCTGAACTCCAAGCCCTCGGGGGACACGCTCCCACCTCCCGGCCAGCCCACCGGGGGCGGGCAGATCCCCCGTCCGCCGCTCGCCAAGCCCCCGGTTCGCCGGGTGGCGCGCGACCTCGGCGTCGACCTCGGCGCGGTGCGGGGGACGGGGCCGGGCGGCCTGATCACCCACGAGGACGTGATCGCCGCCGCCGGCGAGCAGGGACGGGTGACGCCGCCGTCGGCGGTGGAGAAGCGCCTCCCGCTGCGCGGGGTCCGGCGCGAGATGTTCCGGTCGATGACGGCCTCGCTCAACGTCCCGCAGGCGACCGCCTGGGTCGAGGTGGATGTCACGCGCTCGGTGGAGTTGATCGAGGCGTTGAAGGCCCGCCGTGAGTTCCAGGGGCTGCGGGTCTCGCCGCTGCTGGTCTTCGCCAAGGCGGCCTGCCTGGCCATCGCCCGCAACCCCGAGATCAACTCCAGCTTCGACGAGGCCACCGAGGAGATCATCCTGCATCGGGACGTGAACCTCGGGATCGCCGCGGCGACCCCGCGCGGCCTGGTGGTCCCGAACATCAAGAAGGCGAACCAGCTCAACCTGCTGGAACTCGCCACCGCGCTGAACGAGATGGTGGCGATCGCCAAGCAGGGCAAGGTGCAACCCGGGCACCTCGCCCTGGGCACCTTCACCATCACCAACGTCGGCGTCTTCGGCATCGACGCGGGCACCCCGATCATGAATCCGGGCGAGGCCGCCATCATGTGCCTCGGCACGATCGTGCGCCGTCCCTGGGTGGTCGGTGAGGGTGCCGACGAACGCATCGAGCCCCGCTCGGTGTGCACGGTCGCCCTGACCTTCGACCATCGCCTGGTCGACGGTGAGATGGGCTCCAAGTTCCTGGCCGACGTCGCCACGATCATGGGCGATCCCGGCCTGGCGATGCTGTTCTAGAGTTCAGGGGTGACCCAGACCTCCTCCCTTGCGGCGCGCGCCCGCGTGCTGGTCAGCGCCGCGGAGCTCCAGTCGATGTTGGCTGCCGGAGTCGCCCCGCACCTGCTGGACGTGCGGTGGCAGCTCACCGGGCCCCGGGAGGCGGGACGGGCGGCCTATCGGGCCGGACACCTGCCCGGAGCCCGGTTCGTCGACCTCGAAACCGTGCTGACGGGACCGGCCGCCCAACCCACCTTGGGCCGTCACCCCTTGCCGGACGCCCAACGGCTGGCCGCCGGGCTGGCTGCGGCGGGAATCGACACCCGGCAACCGCTGCTGGTCTATGACGAGCCGGGCAGCTTCGCCGCCGGTCGCGCCTGGTGGGTGTTGCGGGACGCGGGGCTGGACGTCCGGGTACTGGACGGCGGCATCACCGCCTGGCAGGCCGCCGGGGGCGCCCTGGAGGCCGGCGACCACGAACTGCCGGCCCTCGAACCGGTCGCGCTGTCCCTCGGCCACCTGGCGCAGGTGGACGCCGACGGACTGGCCGCCTTCGACGGGACCGTGATCGACGTCCGGGCCCCCCAGCGGTTCCGCGGTGAGGTCGAGCCGATCGATCCGCGGGCCGGGCACATCCCGGGAGCCGTCAACCGTCCGGTGAGCGGGTTCTTCGCCGCGGACGGCACCCTGCCCGACCCCGACGCGCTGAGCGAGCTGCTTGACCTGCCGGCCGACACCCCGGTGGCCGTCTACTGCGGCTCGGGGGTCTCGGCCACCCAGGTGATCATCGCCGCCGCCACCCTCGGGGTCGAGGCCACGCTCTATCCCCCCTCATGGTCGGGGTGGTCGAGCGACCCCGGCCGTCCCGCGGAACTGGGCGCATGATCGAGCCGCCCACGCTGGCCACCACCCGCCTCGACCACATCGAGGCGAACCTGGCTGCGATCCGCGGACGCGTGGGACACCGCCAGGTGCTCGCCGCGGTGAAGGCGGACGCCTACGGCCACGGCGCGGTCGAGGTGGCCCGCCGGATCGAGGCGACGCAGGCCGCTGACGTGCTGGGGGTGGCCACCGTCGCCGAAGGCGTCGAGTTGCGGCAGGCCGGGATCGGCCTGCCGATCCTGAAGCTCTCCGTGGCCCGGGGGCCCGAGGTGTGGGAGGCGCTCGCGCACGACCTGCAGCTCGTGGTGGTGGACGAAGCCTCATGCGACGAAGCCGCGGCGGCTGCCGCCGGCGTCGGGCGCCAGGCCGTCGTCCATCTCAAGGTCGACACCGGGATGCGCCGGATCGGCTGCGAACCGGCGGCCGCGGTGGGGCTCGCGATGCGGATCGACGCCACCCCGGGGTTGCGGCTGGCCGGGCTGATGTCCCACCTGCCGATCTCGGATTCACCCAGCGGCGACGAGTTCACGACCGCCCAGATCGCCCGGTTCGCCGGAGTCGCCGCCGACGTGGAGGCTGCCAGGGGTCCGTTGCTGAAGCACCTGGCGAACTCCGGCGGGGTCTTGGCGCACCCGGCTTCCTGGTTCGACCTGGTCCGGCCGGGCGTGATGATCTACGGCAGCTACCCCGACCCGGCCTGCCCCCGGACCCTGCCGCTGCTGCCGGGACTGGAATGGCGGAGCCGCGTGGTGTTCACCAAGCCGGTGGCCGCCGGCGAGACCGTGAGTTACGGGCGCACCTGGACGGCCCCGCGCGACACCTGGATCGCGACGGTGCCGATCGGGTACGGCGACGGCTTCTCCCGGGCCCTGTCGAACCGCGGACGGATGCTGATCGGCGGTCGCAGCTACCCGATCGCGGGTCGGGTCTGCATGGACCAGACGATGCTCGACCTGGGCCCCGAACCCACCGTGGCGGTGGGGGACGAGGTCGTGGTGGTGGGCAGCAGCGGCGACGAACAGATCACCGTCGCGGAACTCGCCGCCCTGATGGGCACGATCACCTACGAGGTCACCTGCCTGATCAACCGCCGGGTCGCGCGGGCCTACCGCTGAGGCCGAGGTTCCAGGGGACGTCGCTCGCTCAGTCCTCGCTGAAGCGGGTGAGGGCTTGGCGTGCCACGAACTCACGCTTGGCGTAGGACCCCAGACCGAAGGTGAGCCAGCCGTCCACCGCGGCCCCGACGCCGCCGCCCACCAGGGGGATCCGGCGCACCACGACCACCGCCAGGTGCTTGCCGCCCAGCCGTCCGGCCAGCGAGCCCATCACGCGCTCACTGATGGCCCGCTCCAGGTCGGGGTCGAACACCGGGGCGGTGGCGACCGCCAACGGCGTGGTGGGCAGCTTGCCCTCGGTGATCAGCCTGCGGACCTCGTCCTCCCCCAGCAGGGCCAGGGTGAGGGCGACGCGCACCCGGCGGTCCTCGACGTCGTAGCCGCGCAGGTGGGCGATCGAGGCGATCATCCGCACCCCGAGAACGGCCAGCCCGGCGATGTTGGCCGGCAGCCCGACCGGCAGCGTGATCAGCCCGCCCACGCTGGTGACGAACCCCTGCGCCGACGCCAGCGCGATGTGGGAGCTGATCAGCGCGTCGATCGCGGCCTCGCGGTCGCTCTTGTCCTGCAACTTGCGGGCTGCGGTCGCCTTCGCTCCGGGGAAGGCGGTGTTGCCGTCGATCGCGAACTCGATGATCTGGCGAAGCAGGCCGCCGGCCACCTCCGGGGTCCGTGCGACGATCTGCTTGCTGAAGTCACCGACTGCTGCCATGGGGCGTCCTTCCTCGACCTCCCCAGCCTACGCAGCGCGCGGCGCGGCGTTGCCGGTCGGGGGTGGGAGAATCGCGCCATGCGGCACCCGTCGGTCTTCGGTCCTCCCCAGGACTGGCCTGCGCAGGACCTGATCGCGTTCTCGGAGGAGTTCGACCCCGGGCTCACCCTGGCTGCCTACCGTTGCGGCGCCTTCCCGATGCCGTTGCACGGCTCCGGCTTCCGCGAGATGGGCTGGTGGTCGCCGATGCGGCGCGGGATCCTGCCGGTGGACGGACTGCGCGTCACCCGCTCGCTGCGTCAGGCCGCCAAGCGGTACACCACGACCGTCGACCAGGCGTTCGAGGCGGTGCTGGCCGGCTGCGCCGACCCGACCCGCGAATCCGGGTGGATCGACCACGAGATCGAGGGGGTCTACACCGACCTGCACCGCAGCGGTCACGTCCACTCGGTCGAGACCTGGGACTCGGCCGGTCGCCTGGTGGGTGGCTTGTACGGGGTCGGGCTCGGCGGCCTCTTCGCGGGGGAGTCGATGTTCCACGATCCCCGCTACGGGCGCGACGCCTCCAAGGTGGCGCTGCTGGCCCTGGTGGAGCTGTTGTCGGACGACTACTCCTCCGATCGGGTGATCGACGTCCAGTGGCAGACAGACCACCTCGCCAGCCTCGGGGTGATCGAGGTCGACCGCGAGGAGTACCTGACGTTGCTGGACGAGGTGCTCAGCGTCCCCGAAGCGGCCTGGCCGGGGCGCTGACGCGTCCCTGGGGCAGCGACGGACGCGGGTGCCGGCGCCTACAATCCGTCCATGCCGGAACTGCCGGAGGTTGAAGCCCTGCGAGGATTCCTCGCCCAAGCCTGCCTGGGACGGACGGTCGCCCGCACCGAACTGGTGGCGTTCGCCTGCCTGAAGACCGTGGCCCTGCCGTTGTCGGCGTTGCAGGGGCTCGAGGTCGACGCGGTGACGCGGCGCGGCAAGTTCGTGGTGCTGGAGGTGGGCGGGGTGTTCCTGGCCTTCCACCTGGCCCGGGCCGGCTGGTTGACCTGGCGCGAGTCGCTGCCGGTGAGCCCCGCGCGGCCCGGACGGGGACCGCTCGCCTTCCGGCTCGGGTTCGACGACGGCAGCGGGTTCGACCTCACCGAGGCGGGAACCCAGAAGCGGCTGGCGATCTACGCGGTGACAAGCCTCGATGAGGTGCCGGGCATCGTCTCGCTCGGCCCCGACCCGCTGGCCGACGACTTCACCCCGCAGGCGCTCGCGGGGATCCTTCAGCACGCCGGACGCTCTCAGCTCAAGGGCGTGCTGCGCGACCAGCGCATCATCGCCGGGATCGGCAACGCCTACTCCGACGAGATCCTGCACGCCGCCCGGCTCAGCCCGTTCAAGCCCGCCAACGGGCTCAGCCCCGAGGAACAGGAACGCCTGTACGCGGCGATCCGGGGCGAGTTGGCCGAGGCCATCGAACGCTCCCGCGGCCTGGCGGCCAAAGACCTCAAGGGCGACAAGAAGCTCAACCTGCGCGTCCATGGGCGGACCGGTCAGGCCTGCCCGGTCTGCGGTGCCACGATCGCCGAGGTGTCGTTCGCGGATTCCTCCCTGCAGTACTGCCCCACCTGCCAGACCGGCGGCAAGCCCCTGGCCGATCGACGGTTGTCACGGCTTCTGAAGTAGCCGATCGCCGCTGGCCCACGCCCGGGGACGGTCAGTGCCCCGGCCCGCCGGGCGCAGGTAACGGTCCGGTGACGCCCGTGAACCAGGGCGGGTCCGGTCCCGGGCAGCGGCTAGCCTGTCCTCACCGGAGGCACCCTGCGCCCGGTGCCCTCACACCAGGAG
Source organism: Propionibacteriaceae bacterium (assembly GCA_016717345.1). Taxonomy (GTDB): domain Bacteria; phylum Actinomycetota; class Actinomycetes; order Propionibacteriales; family Propionibacteriaceae; genus Propionicimonas. The sequence continues at coordinate 292,326 of JADKFR010000002.1, read as the reverse complement.
TGACCCCATGCTGGACGTCCCGGGACGGTCGCTGCTCCGCGCTGTCCTGGCGGCCGCCTGGACGCGGAACCCGCGGCTCGGCGTCGGGCTGATCACCCTCAGCGCCGTGACCACCATCCTGACCGCCTTCACCGGGCCGTCCCCGGTGGCGCTCACCCTCGGCCCGCGGACCTCCCTGCTGCCGCCGTGGTACCTGCCGGTCAGCCTCAGCGGGCTGAGCGAGTGGGTGGTGGTGCCGCTGCTGTGGCTCGGCCTCAGCGTCGGCGCGGTCGGGCTGTGGATCGCCTGGCGGGCTGTCGGCGAGGGCTGGCGTCCGAACAACCGCAAGCTGTTCGCCCTGGGGGCCGGCCTCAGCACCCTCACCGCGCTGGTGCCGCCGCTGACCTCGGCGGACGTGCTGATGTACGCGGCCTACGGACGGTTGCAGGTGCTCGGGCTCAACCCGTACGACATCACCCCGGCCACCATCTTCCGCGAACAGTTCGACCCCGTCCTGATCTGGACCGAACGGCCCTGGCAGGACACCCCCAGCGTCTACGGGCCGGTGGCCTCTGCCAGCCAATGGCTCGCCGCCTGGCTCGGCGGCCCGAACATGCACGATGTCGTGTTCTGGCTGCAGATGCTGGCGCTGATCCCGTTCCTGGTGATCGGGGCCCTGGTGGTCAAGATGGCGCACGCCGATCATGAGGTGCAGACCCGCGCGGTGCTGTTCACCGTGCTCAACCCGATCATGATCTGGTCGGTCATCGCCGGCGCCCACAACGAGGCGTTCACCCTGGTGTTCGCGGTGGTGGGCCTGTGGTTCCTGCGCAAGCACCCGTTCCTGGCCGGCCTGGGGATCGGGCTGGCCGGCACCATCAAGGTGTCCCTGGTCTTCTACGGCATCGCCATGGCGTGGGGTTACCGCCGGGACTGGCGCAAGCTGCTGGGCCTCGTCCTCGGGGCGGCGATCCCGCTGGCGCTCGCCTACGGGCTGTGGGTGCCGCGGGCCCTGTTCGCCGCCGGGCGCAACACCGGCTACATCTCGGCCGGCTCCTGGGCCCCGCCGTTCTTCACCGCCCTCAGCTGGGTGATGCCGGAGTTCGTCGCCCGTTCCATCATCGGTTGGCTCGGCTGGGGCGGCATGATCGCGATCGCCTGGATGCTGTCGCGGGTGCTGCCCTGGACCGCCGTCCCGGGGGCGGATCCGTCCGTCGATCCGACGCGGGAGCCGCTGACCATCGCCGTCCGGACGGCGGCGATCCTCACCGTGTCGTGGCTGATCACCTCCCCCTACACGCTGAGCTGGTACGACCTCACCGCGTGGGTGCCGCTGGCGCTGCTGGCCTCCACCCGGCTGGACGCGCTGCTGATGTGGCGTGGGGCCTGGCTGTCGGTGGCCTACGTGACCGGACGGGCCGTCCAGTTCAGCGACGGCATGAAGGCGACGGCCTGGGTCGTGCGCGACGTGCTGTGCAGCGGCGCCCAAATCCTGGTCATCGTGATGGTGGTCCTGTGGTGGTGGCGGGACGGGCATGAGCTGCCGTCGCTGTCGGTGTGGCGGCATCGCTGGCACGCCGCGCGGCACGCGACCGCGCCCGCCACCGACTGAGGGGCTGACCCGCCGCCGGGGCGGCCCGCCCAGCGCATTAGGCTGAGCCCGTGCTCGGATACTTCGGACCCGCTGGAACCTTCACCCACCAGGCGTTGCTGTCCTTCAGCGACCAGCCGGCGGTGCCGTTCGCGACCGTCGTGGAGGCGCTGGACGCCGTCCGGGCCGGACGCGTCGAAGCCGCGCTGGTGCCGATCGAGAACTCCGTCGAGGGTGGCGTCACTGTCACGCTGGACAACCTGTCCAGCGGCAAGCGCCTGATGATCGTCCGTGAGGTGCTGCTGGGGGTCGAGTTCAACCTGTGCGCGCGTCCGGGCACCACCCTGGCTGACGTCCGCCGGGTACTGACCCACCCGCACGCCGCCGCCCAGGTGCGGGACTGGCTGGCGGTGAACCTTCCGTGGGCAGCCATCACCGAGGGTGGCTCGACGGCCGGCGCCGCCCTGGAGGTCAGCGACCCCGAGTCGAAGTTCGACGCGGCGGTGTGTGCCCGGGTGGCCGGCGAGATGTATGGCCTGAACGCCCTGGCCAGCGGGATCGCCGACAACCCCTCGGCGGTCACCCGCTTCGTGCTCGTCTCCCAGCCGGCCCCCCCGCCTCAGCCGACCGGCGCTGACAAGACCACCCTGGTGGCTTTCATGCACGCCGACCGGCCGGGCGCCCTGCTGGAGATCCTCGAGCAGTTCTCCGGGCGCGGGGTGAACCTGTGCCGGATCGAGTCCCGTCCGACCAAGACCGGGCTGGGCAACTACTGCTTCTCGATCGACGCCGAGGGGCACCTGCGCGAGCCCCGGCTGGCGGAGGCGATGGCCGGCCTGCACCGGATCTGCGAGGACGTCATCTTCCTGGGGTCCTATCCGCGGGCCGACGGGGTGCGACCCACCATCGGCTGGGGGTTCACCGACGAGGACTTCCGCGCTGCCAAGGACTGGTACGCCACCCTGGTGAACCCCGAGGACGACTGACCGCCGGGCCCGCGGCGACCGTCGCGCCCCGCGCGCTAGGCTCTTGGACCGTGATCGACCCGAAGCTGCTGCGCACCGACCCCGACCGAATCCGACGTTCCCAACAGGCCCGCGGGGAGTCGTTGGCGCTGGTCGACGACCTGGTGGCCGCGGACGGCAACCGGCGGGCGGCGATCGCGACCTACGAGTCGCTGCGGGCTGAACAGAAGGGGATCGGCAAGCAGGTCGCCACGTCCCAGGGGGAGGCTCGGCAGGAACTGCTGGCCCGTACCCGGGCCCTGGCGGCTGCCGTCAAGGCCGCCGAGGCCGCCGCGACCCGGGCGGGCGCCCACTTCGACGAGCTGATGACGACGCTGCCGAACCTGGTGTTCGAGGACGTGCCGCGGGGCGGTGAGGACGACTTCGTCGTCCTGGAGAGCGTCGGGACGCCCCGCGACTTCGCCTCCGAGGGCTTCGTCCCGCGCGACCACCTGGAACTCGGCGAACTGCTGGGAGCCATCGACATGGAGCGGGGTGCCAAGGTGTCGGGCTCCCGGTTCTACTTCCTGACCGGCCTGGGGGCCCAACTGGAGTTGGCCCTGATCAACCTGGCGATGAGCAAGGCGCTCGGGTGGGGCTTCACCCCGATGCTCCCGCCCGCGCTGGTCAAACCGTCCGCCATGGAGGGCACCGGTTTTCTCGGCCAGGCCGCCGAGAATGTCTACCACCTGCCCGCCGACGAACTCTACCTGGTGGGCACCTCGGAGGTGGCGCTGGCCGCCTACCACTCCGAGGAGATCCTGGACGCCGCGACCCTGCCCCGGTACTACGCGGGCTACAGCCCGTGCTTCCGGCGGGAGGCGGGCTCGTACGGCAAGGACACCCGCGGCATCTTCCGGGTGCACTGGTTCGACAAGGTCGAGATGTTCGTCTACTGCGAGCCGGAGCAGGCCGAAGCCGAGCATGCGAAGCTGCTGGGCTTCGAGAAGGAGTTCCTCGACGCGCTCGAGCTGCCGTACCAGGTGCTGGACGTCGCCAGTGGCGACCTGGGCCTGAGCGCTGCCCGCAAGTTCGACTGCTACTGCTGGCTGCCCACCCAGGGGCGCTACCGCGAAGTGACCTCCACGTCGAACTGCACCGAATTCCAGGCGCGCCGGCTGAACATCCGGATCCGCGACGACCGCGGGGTGCGATCGGCCGCGACGCTGAACGGCACCCTGTGCGCGATGACCCGCATCATCATCATGCTGCTGGAGAACCATCAGCAGGCGGACGGCTCGATCTACCTGCCGCCCGCCCTGCGGCCCTACCTGGGTGGTCGGGAAGCCCTCGTCCCCCCGCGCTGATGAGCGCCACCCGATGGCGGCCACGGGCGGTGGCGCTCGACATCGACGGGACGATCGTCGACCACGCGGGAGTGCTGCCCAGCAGCATTCGCAAGGCGGTCGCCCGGGTGGTCGACGCCGGCGTGCCGGTCATCCTGACGACCGGTCGCAGCTGGCACGCCACCCGTCCGGTCTTCGAGGAACTCGAGTTGCCGCCCGGCCCGGCGGTCTCCTCCAACGGGGCCGTGGTGGTGCGCTTCCCGCCGCTGGAACTCCAGCAGGTGACGACCTTCGACCCCAGCGACGTGATCGACAAGGTGCTGCGCGAGCATCCGTCGGCGGCGCTGGCCGCGGAGGTGATCGGCCAGGGGTACCGGGTCACCCGGCGCTTCCCGGAGGGCGATCTGCACGGTGAGATCGAGGTCGTCTCGGTCGACGAGCTGGCCGGCAGTGACGTCACCCGCATCGTCGTCCGGGACCCGAACGCCTCCGACGGCGAGTTCATCGCCCTCGCCGAACGCCTCGGCCTGCACGGCGTCAGCTACTTCGTCGGGTGGAGCGCCTGGCTCGACATCGCCCCGGCGGGGGTGAACAAGGCCACCGCCCTGGCCGAGGTGGTCGCGTCCCTGGGAATCTCGGCCGTCGACGTGCTGGCCCTGGGCGACGGGCGCAACGACATCGAGATGCTGCAGTGGGCGGGCCGAGGGGTTGCCCTCGGCGATGCCAGCCCGGAGGTGGCGGCGAGGGCGAACCACGTCACGGGCAGCTTCGAGGACGGCGGGACCGTCGAGGAACTGCGTCGCTGGTTCGACTGAGGAGCCTGGGCGACGGGACTAGCCTTGGCCGGGTAGGAGCGATGTCGCCGAAAAGGGGTTGCCATGCTGCATCCGTACGTGCGTGAACCCGAGTACCTCACCTTGATGAAGGACGGCACTCTCAAGCAGCTCAACCCCTTCAGCGGCACCGAGGTGTGGACGGTGGCCGGCCGCGGTAACCGTCCGCTCGGCGTCCAGTTGCCCGACCCTGTCCCGTTGGACCCGGCCCTGCACGGTCGGCACTGCCCGTTCTGCGAGCTGCGCTATCTGGACACGCCGCCGGAGAAGTCCCGGGTGATCCGGCGCGCCGACGGCGGCTGGGAGACGCTGTGGCGGACGCCGGCCGAGGAGCTGACCGCGACCACCGCCGAGTTCCGCCGGATCCCGAACCTCTTCGAGATCCTCTCCTACGACTATTGGCACGCCAACTACGGCTACGAGTTGCCCGGACGGATCCGCGACCGCAAGCAGGCCTACCTCAGCTCGCCGGCGGGGCGGGCGCACGTGCTCGCGGTGAGTCGCGGAAAGCTGCGCGCCGGCGGCCGGTCGGACGCCGAGATCGACGCCCTCGGCGAGGAGGGCCAACTGGCGGCCGCGTCGGGGTTCTTCGGTGGGGGCCACGACGTGATCGTCTCCCGGCGGCATTTCGTCGACGGCGCGACCGACAACACCCAGCTGGCCAGCTCGGGAACCCTGAGTACCGAGGAGCACTACCAGTTCATGGCGTTCACCGCCGAGTCGGTGGCCGCGCTGTTCGACCTGAACCGGTACGCCCGCTACGTCGCGGTCTTCCAGAACTGGCTGCGTCCGGCGGGGGCGTCCTTCGACCACCTGCACAAGCAACTGGTGGCCATCGACGAGCGCGGCGTGCAGCACGAGCTGGCCATGGAACGGTTGCGCTCGAACCCGAACATCTTCAACGAGGTGGCGACCAACTACGCCGCCTACAACAACCTGGTCATCGCCGAGAACGACCACGCGATCGCCTTCGCCGGGTTCGGGCATCGCTACCCGACCGTCGAGGTGTACTCCAAGTCCGAGCACTGCGAGCCGTGGGACCACACGCCCGAGGAACTGCGCGGGATGTCGGACATGATCCACGCCATCCACGCGGCGACCGGGGTGGCCGTCCCGTCCAACGAGGAGTGGCACTACCGTCCGGCCGACCTCGACCTGCCCATGCCGTGGCGGGTGATGGTCAAGTGGCGGGTATCGACGGTGGCGGGCTTCGAGGGCGCGACCAAGATCTACCTCAACACCATCGCCCCCTACTCGCTGCGGGACCGGATCGTGCCGACGCTGTTCCGGCTGCGGGAGGCCCGCCAGATCGCCCCCCTCAAGATCGCCACCGAGTGCGCGTGCCGGCCGAATTCATTGCGGTACGTGGCCAACCGTGGCCAGCGGTGAGCCGGGGACCGGCCCACCGCTGAGCACGCGAGCCGCCTCAGGCCTTGCTGGGGCCCTCCCACAGGTTGATGCCGCCCTCGACGGCGTACTGGTTGATGGTGGCCAGTTCCTCGGCGGTGAAGTCGAGGTTGGCGACCGCGCCGGCGCTGTTCTCGAGCTGGGACGCGCTGGAGGCGCCGATCAGGGCCGAGGTCACCCGCTCGTCGCGCAGCACCCACGCCAGCGCCAACTGGGCCAGAGTCTGTCCGCGTCCGGCCGCCAACTCGTTCAGGGCCCGGATGTGGGTCAGGTTGGCCTCCGTCAGCAGGTCGGTCGACAGCGACTTGTCCTGGGACGCCCGCGAGCCCGCCGGCACCCCGTGGAGGTACTTGTTCGTGAGCATCCCCTGGGCCAGGGGCGAGAAGGCGATGCACCCCAGACCGGTCTCGCCGAGAGCCGTCAGCAGGTCCTCCTCGACCCACCGGTTCAGCATCGAGTAGGACGGTTGGTGGATCACCAGGGGCGTGCCCAGGTCGGCGGCGATCGCCACGGCCTCCCGCGTCCGGGCCCCGGAGTAGGACGAGATCCCGACGTAGAGCGCCTTGCCCTGCCGGACGGCCGTGTCGAGGGCCAGCATGGTCTCTTCCATGGGCGTCGACGGGTCGTAGTGGTGGTGGTAGAAGATGTCGACGTAGTCGAGGCCCATCCGGGTCAAGGACTGCTCCAGCGAGGCCAGCAGGTACTTGCGCGAGCCCAGGTCACCGTAGGGGCCGGGCCACATGTCCCAGCCGGCTTTCGAGCTGATGATCAGTTCGTCCCGCAGCGACGAGAACGACTCCTTCAGGTGCCGTCCGAAGTTGGTCTCCGCCGAGCCGTAGGGCGGCCCGTAGTTGTTGGCCAGGTCGAAGTGGGTGATGCCGAGGTCGAAGGCGCGGCGCAGGGTGTCGCGCTGGTTGGCGAAGGGGGTGTCGTCGCCGAAGTTGTGCCACAGCCCCAGCGAGATGGCCGGAAGCTTGAGGCCGGAGCGACCGACCCGGCGGTAGGGCATCCGTGAGTCGTAGCGGTCGGGGTCGGGGTGGAACTCGTCAAGGATCGGCATCAGGTGCCCCTTTCGGCGCGTGGGTCGGGTCGCTTCCGATCCTATTCCGCGGCGGCGGGGCGGGGACGGTCGCGGGTTCAGCACTCGATGACGTTGACCGCGAGGCCGCCGCGGGAGGTCTCCTTGTACTTCACGCTCATGTCGGCCCCGGTTTGGCGCATGGTGGCCAGCACCTTGTCGAACGAGACGATGTGATGGCCGTCCCCGCGCAGCGCCGTCCGGGCCGCGGTGATCGCCTTCACCGCGGCGATCGCGTTCCGCTCGATGCAGGGGATCTGGACCAACCCGCCGACCGGATCGCAGGTGAGCCCGAGGTTGTGCTCCATCCCGATCTCGGCGGCGTTCTCGACCTGCGCCGGGGTGCCACCCAGCGCCGCGGCCATCCCGGCCGCGGCCATCGAACAGGCGGCACCGATCTCGCCCTGGCACCCCACCTCGGCCCCACTGATCGAGGCCGTCTCCTTGATGATGACGCCGATGGCCCCGGCGGTCAGCAGGAAGCGGAGGACGCCGTCGTCCCCGGCGCCCGGGACGAACCGGCGGAAGTACATCAACACGGCCGGGATCACCCCGGCGGCGCCGTTGGTGGGGGCGGTGACGACTCGTCCTCCGGCGGCGTTCTCCTCGTTGACGGCCAGGGCGTACAGCGTGATCCAGTCCATCCCGCGGAGCGGGTCGGTGGAGTCGGCCTCCACCTGGAGTTGGTGGAGCAGGACGGGGGCGCGGCGCGGCACCTTCAACCCGCCGGGCAGGACGCCTTCGGTGGTCATGCCGTGGTGGATGCACTCCTGCATCGCTGCCCACAGCCGCAACAGCCCGGCGTCGATCTCGGCATCGGAGCGCCAGGTGCGCTCGTTCTCGCGCATCAACCGTCCGATCGAGAACCCGGTCTCGCCGCAGTGCGCGAGCAACTCGGCTCCGGTGCTGAAGGGGTAGGGGACGGGGTCGGTGGCGACACTGTCGGCGTCCAGCACCTGCTCGTCGGCGACGAACCCACCGCCCACGGAGTAGTAGGTGCGGCGGCTGAGCTCGTTCCCGGCGGCGTCGCGGGCGGTGAACAGCATCCCGTTGGAATGGGCGGGCAGGCTGCGGTGCCGGTGCAGCACGATGTCGCGCTCGGGATCGAACCCGATCTCGGGCCCGCCCGGTAGGCCCAACCGCCGGCTCTGGCGGACCTGCTCGACCTCGCTGCGACCCTGGTTCGGGTCGACGGTTTCGGGTTGGTGGCCCAGCAGGCCCAGCACGAGCGCCCCCACGCTGCCGTGGCCCTTTCCGGTGGCGCCCAGGGAACCGAACAGTTCCACGCCGAGGGAGTCGATCCGTGGCAGGACGCCGGTCTCCGCGGCGGCGGTGACGAAGCGGCGGGCGGCCCGCATCGGCCCCACGGTGTGGGACGAGGAGGGCCCGATGCCGATCCGGAACAGGTCGAAGACGCTCAGCGCCATGGGACGACCCTAGCCCCGCGGAGGGCGCGGCCGCTATCACTGTGGTGTCACCCGGCTGATAGCATGTGACCCATGAGCGTGGGAGCGATGGCGGATCTCGACGGGGTGCTGACCCGACACGGGGTCAGCCTCAGCAGCGCCGACGTGGTGGCCGGGCTCGACGCCGCGTTCGCCGAGGTCGCCCACGCGGGGGCCGCGCCGCTCAGCGCGTCCGAGGTGGAATTCCTGCGCGCCCACGGCGGGGAGCACGCGGTCGACGTCCTCGACCACTGGGACCCGGCGGCGGCGGATCTGGCCCGCAACCGGGCCGCTCTGGGACGGGTCGCCGAGACGGCCCAGGCCAGCCTGAGCATCGCCGAAACCGCCCTGCTGCTCGGCGTGGACCGCTCCCGGATCTCGCACCGGCTGGCCCAGGGGAGCCTCTGGGCGTTCAGCGTTGGCCGGTCCCGCCGGATTCCCCGCTGGCAGTTCACCGCCGACGGCCGCCTGCTGCCGGGGCTGGCGGTCGTCATCGCCGGCATCCCCGACGGCCTGTCGCCGCACAGCGTCGAAGCGTTCCTCACCACGCCGCAGCCCGAACTGGACGGACGCACCCCGACCGCCCACCTGGCCGCCGGCGGCGACCCCCGTCCGGTCGCGGGGCTGCTGGCCGACCTCGGCCTGTGGTGATCCCGGCCGAACGGCCCAAGGTGCCGCGAACCCCGCCCGAGCCCCTGTGGCGCGAAGCCTCGGACGTGCTTGCCCTCACGCCACGGCTGTGGCGGATCCATCGCACCCGCGGGGCTCATGTCGTGGCCTGGAACGTCCTGCGGAGCTACGGCCCGCTGCCGTCCATGCGCTATGACCCGCACCCTGAGCCCGTGGGCGAGCATCGCGTGGGCGTGCTCTACGCCGCCAGCAGTCTCGCCACGGCTCTGGCCGAGACCTTCCAGGCCACGCGGCTGATCGACACGATCAGCTTCGGTCCCCAGTTGACCGTGTGGCAGCCGATCCGAGCGTTGCGGCTGCTCGACCTCACCGGAACCTGGGCCCTGCGCAACCAGGCCGCCCACGCGCTCGACGCCGCGCCGCGGAGCGTGGGTCGCGCCTGGGCTCGCACCATCGCCGCGACCTGGCCCGACCTCGACGGCCTGTGGGTGGCTTCGACCATGACCGGCGAGGCGAACGCCGTGCTCTGGAGTCCGGCCGCCGACGCCCTGCCGGGTGCCCCGGAATTCTCGCGGCCGCTGGCTGACCCCACGCTGTACGCGATCATCGCCCGGATCGCCGCCACGGAGCTGGCCTACGGGGTGGACTGATGCCGCAGGATCGCCCGGCTGGCCGCCAGCAGCGCCTCGGCGGTCTCGCGGCGGTGGGGTTGCTCAAGGGCCTGCACCGTGGCCACCAGCACCGCCGCTTGGGCGGGCAACTCCAGCGACGGCCAGGGATCCCCCTGTGCCGGCACGGCTGGGCCCTCCGCCTCGCGATAGGCGGTGAGGAATGCCGTCCACGACTCGTCGTCCAGCAGCCCGGTCGCCCAGAACCCCGCCGGGCGGGCCAGGTCCCACGCGGGGTCGCCCACGCCGGAGTCGTCGACGTCGATGAGCTTCCAGCGCCGTCGCAGCACGGTGTGGCCGAGATGGCCGAGATGGAAGTCGCCGTGCGTCCAACGCAGCCGGGGGGAGTGCCGCAGCCGGTCGCGCAGCGCGGTGCCGCGCCGCAGTAACCACGCCAGGTCCGGGTCGTCCAGGACGGCCAGCCGGTCGAGCGCCCGGGCCAGCCGATCGTGGCCGCCATGGCGCGGCGGGTCGCCGCGCAGCGGGGCCCGGTGCAGCCGGGCCAGCAGGGCGGCCGCCTCCGTCCACGGTGGACGGTCGACCGACGACAGCACCGTGACGCGCGGCCACAGCGACCCGACCCGCCCGCCGGGGGCGGGGATCGGCCCATACAGCAGCGGTTGCACCCAACACGGTTCGGTGTCGGGGCCGGCCATCAGCTGGAGCCGACGCCGCAGCGCTGCGGGGTCGGTGTGGGCGGGGTGGATCTTCACCACGACGCCGGCGCAGACGTACACCTGAGCCTGCTCGGGGGGCACCGGACGGGTGGGCAGGCTCCCGGTGGCCAGGGCGACCACCGGCGTCGAGTCACCCACCCGCGGGTCCTGGCCTCCCGCCACCTGACGCACCCAGCGTGCGATGCCCGGCTCGACCGGGGTTCGCGGTGTCGTCGCGGGTGGCGGGGAGTCCGGGGTCATCTGGGCGTTACGAGGTCAGGATGGCCCTGGCGGCTTCGTCCATCACGTCGGTGATGAACGGCACCTTCGCCTCGCGCTCGGTTTCCCGATTGGCGGCGAAGATGTCGTCCCGCGAGATCTTGTCGATGCTGAACGCGCGGGCGCCGGCCATCAGTTGCTGCAGCCCGGCGGCGAGCTTGTCGGTGAACGTCCACATGGCGATCGCGCCGTAGGGGATGTTCTTCATCTCCTCGGCGCCGACCTTGGCCTGCACGTCGAAGTAGCCGGCGAAGATCTCCTCGGCCTTGGTGCCGACGTCCTTGACGGCCGGGGGCAGCCCGTCCCAGCTGCCGTGGATGGCCGCCTTGCGTTCGGGATGCAGCACGCCCTCGATGTTGGTGCCCAGGAACCCGGGGATCATCACCGCCCGGCCCATGCAGACCAGTTTGGTGAAGGGGGCGCCCAGCGCCAACGCCTTGAAGACGTGATCCTCGCGCGCGAGGCCGCCGCCGAACGCCAGGTCGACGACGTCCTCACCCTGGGCGGCGAGCAGGCTGGCGTACTCGTGGGTCTTGGCGTGCAGGAGCAGGGACGGCACGCCCCAGGTCTCCATCATGTTCCAGGGGCTCATGCCGGTGCCGCCGCCGGAGCCGTCGACGGTGAGGAGGTCGAGCCTGGCCTGCGAGGCGAACTTGATCGCCATCGCGAGGGCCTCCATGCCGTAGGAGCCGGTCTTGAGCGAGATCCGCTGGTAGCCCAGACCGCGGAGGTGGTCCACCGAGGACATGAAGTCCTCGCGCACGTCGTCGGCCGTGCCGAGGTTGGTGTAGCCGAGCCGGCTGTGCCGGGCGAAGGACTTCAAACCGCCGTTGCGGTAGGCCTCCTGGACGGCCGGATCGGTCGGATCGGGGTCGACGAGGTAGCCGCGGGCCTTGAGGAACCGGGCGTAGTCGATGTCGTCGACCTGGATCTCGCCGCCGATGTCCTTGGCCCCCTGGCCCCACTTGAGCTCGATGATCACCTTGTCGCCGTACTTGTCGATGACGTACTCGGCGACTCCGTTGCGGGTGTCCTCGACGTTGAGCTGGACGATGATCGCGCCGTTGCCGTCGAAGTAGCGCAGGTAGGTCTCGATCCGACGGTCGAGCTCGGGCGCCTTCTCGATCCGGTTCGCCGGGCTGCCTTCGTGGATGATCGCGTCAGGGTCGATACCGACGACGTTCTCGCCGACCACGATCGGGATGCCGACCAGGGCGGCGCCGACCGCGAAGCCGTCCCAGTACTTGCGGGCGATCGCTGTGGAGCCCAATGCTCCGGTCATGATCGGGACCGAAGCTGTGGTCTTCACGGCGCCACCGAACTGGGTCGCGACGCTGACGTTGGGGAAGATGCAATCGTCGGCCGACGTCGACAGCCCTTGCGGGAGACCCTTCGCGCCGTAGTTGTAGCCCTGGATCCGCAGCGAGTTGTAGTTGACGCCCAGATGAGTGGTGTTGGCGCTGCCTGCCGTGATGTTGCCGAAGTCACGCGGGTAGAGCAGCTTGCGCCCCTTCAGGCTGGAGAGCCACGCTTCGCAGCGTCCCTTGCAGTCTGCGTGGCAGGAGGTACAGAGACCTGATTCTGCGGGGACTCCCCGGTTGACGGCGCCGATGGCGTCGTTGTTCTTGGGCCATTCGATCATGATGTCTTCGCCTTTGAAGTCGTGATGCCGGTGATGCCGGCGGCACTGTCACGCTACAACGCTGGCAACGCGCTCGGATCGAAGGTCACCAGATGTCGCCTGAGCTCAGGTGGAGGGGACGGAGGACAGCTCCGGCTGCGAGTGGGACCGGGCGCGGAGTTGGCGCACCTCGGGGAAGGCGAGCGCGAAGACCGTGGTCGCCCCCGTGACCACTCCGACGGCGATCAGCGAAGCGTGGGCCCCGACCAGCAGCGTGGCGGGCCCGGCGAGCAGCAGCCCGACCGGGCCGAGCATCAGCGAGCCGAGGGCGTCATAGGAGGCGACCCGGGACAGCGACTCCGGCGGTACCTCGTTCTGCATCGTCGTCATCCACCAGACCCCGAACAGGTCGAAGCCGATACCCATCGCGAAGGCCGCGGCGGCGATCGTCCACAACGGGGCGCTGATGCCCAGCAACACCGCCGGCACCCCGGCGGTGAAGGTCAGCAGCGTGGCTGCCAGGATCGGACGGGCCGGACGCCACACCATCGACAGTCCGACGCCCACGATCGCCCCCACGGCCTCGGCGGCGAGGATCAGCGTCCACGCCGGGGCGCCGCCCAGTTCGGCCTTGGCCACCACCGGACCCAGCACGCCGTGCGAGGCCTGCAACGCCATGATCAGCACCGACCACTGCACCACCACCACCCACAGCCATTGTCGCGAACTGAACTCGCCCCAGCCGTCGATGAGCTGCCGCAACGGGCTGTCCGCGGGATCGGCGAGCGTGCCCTCGACGCGCGGAAGCCCGAGCACCAGGCCTCCCGCCAGCAGGTAGAGCGCCCCGGCGGTGATCATGGCCCAGCCGCCACCGAGCCACACCACGACGGCCCCGCCGGCCACCAGGCCGGCCAGTCGGGCCGCGCTCGCCCCCATCGCCAGCCAGGCGTTGCCGAGTTGCCGCTCCGGCGCCGGGACGAGGTCGGGGATGATGCCGTTGAGAGCGGGGTAGACCGCTGCGCCGGAGATGCCGGCCAGCGAGGCGGCCACGCACAGCAGCCACACCGGGGTGTAGCCGATCAGCATCAGCACCCCGATCGACCCCCAGGCCGCCGCGCTCAGCAGTTCACCCCAGACCAGCACGATCGAGCGCGGGTGCCGGTCGGCCACGACCCCGCCGAGCAGCATGAACACCACCAGCGGCACCATCTGGGCCGCCAGCACGATCGACAGCGTGCCGGCGTCCGCGCCTGGGAGGGCGAGCACCCCGAAGGCCAGCGCGATCGGCGCGAACGCCATGCCGAGCATCGAGACCGTCCGCGCGACCAGCAGCGTCACGAACGCCCGGTTCGTGAGAAGGGCTCGGCCGCCACGGGACAAGGTCATTGCACGGTCTTTCGGGATTCACGGTGGGTGCCCTGGTTGGGCAGCCAACCAGTTTTTCACTCCGCGTCGCCGGGAGCAACCGGGCCCGACCTGGGCGGTGAGGGGCTGGTCGGCGGGCCGGGCGCAGGTCAGCCGGGGGGCAGAAGTACGCCCCCGTCCTTCCGGCTGCGGCGGACTGGCGCTGACCGCCCGAAGGCGGTGGAACTGGGCCCCCGCGGTCTCAGCTGGTGGTCGCCACTACGGTCAATGATTTTGTTGCGGTTGAAGTTGCGATAATCTCTCTCCAGAGCTTGTTAGGGAAGGCTCACCTAAGTGCGGGAGGGATGGGATGTTCGCGAACCTGTTGATCGGACTGCGCGAAGGGCTCGAAGCGTCCCTGATCGTCAGCATCCTGATCGCCTACCTCGTCAAGACCGGGCGCCGCCGGCAGCTGCCGTTGATCTGGCTCGGTGTCGGTCTCGCCGTCGGGGTGTCGCTGGCTTTCGGTGCGGCGCTGACCTTCGGGCCCAAAGGGTTGAGCTTCCAGGCCCAGGAGATCATCGGGGGCTCGCTGTCCATCCTGGCTGTCGGTCTCGTGACCTGGATGATCTTCTGGATGGCCTCGGCCTCGCGCACCCTGGCCACCGACCTGCGCGGGCAGCTCGAGGCGGCCCAGGCCAAGCCCTGGTCGTTGCCGCTGATCGCAGCCCTCGCCGTGGGACGGGAGGGTCTGGAGACGGCCCTGTTCGTCTGGGCCGCCACGAAGTCCGTCGTCGGCGACGGCGGCTCGGCCGCCGAACCCCTCGTGGGGGCGCTGATCGGCATCGCGATCGCGGTCGCCCTCGGCTACCTGATCTACGCCGGTGCCGTCCGGATCAACCTGAGCCGCTTCTTCGCCATCACCGGCGGCTTCCTGATCGTGGTCGCTGCCGGGGTGCTCGCCTACGGCGTCCACGACCTCCAGGAAGCCGGCGTCCTCCCCGGCCTGACGACACTCGCCTTCGACGTCTCCGCGCAGGTTCCTCCCGGCAGCGTGCTGGGCACCCTGCTGAAGGGGATCTTCAACTTCTCGCCGGCCGCGACCGTCCTGGAGGTGGTGGTGTGGGTGGCCTACGTCGCCACCGTGGGGACGCTCTTCGTCCGCCGGGTCACCCGTCCCGCCCCCCCGGCGGCACCCCCCGTCCCCACCAGCCCGGAGCCCGTCTCGCACACCAGCGTCGCGGCCTGATCCGGCTTCCCACCACCTGATTGAAAGGCGTCATGAAGACCCCTGCGCTCCTCCTGACGGCGACCCTGTTCGCCCTCGCCGGCTGCACCGACAACGCCCCGGCGTCCACTCCCGGCGACCTGCGGGCGCTGTCGGTCACCGCGTCCGACAGCACCTGCGGCCTCAGCGCCCAGACGGCACCCTCAGGCACCCTGACGTTCTCGGTCACCAACACCGGCACGACCATCAATGAGTTCTACCTGCTGGCCGCCGACGGGCTGCGGATCGTCGCTGAGGTCGAGAACATCGGTCCCGGCCTCACCCGTGACCTGGTGCTGAGCGCGCCCGCAGGCAGCTACGTCACCGCTTGCAAGCCGGGCATGGTGGGCGCCGGGATCCGAGCCCCGTTCGTGGTCAGCGACTCCGGTGAGCCGGTCGGCCCGACCGGGGACGACGCTGCCCTGGTGGCCGCCGCCGACGCGCTGTACGGAGCGTACGTGCGGGACCAGGCCGAGCAGTTGCTCAGTGGGACCCAGGAGTTCGTCGCCGCCTACACCGCCGGAAAGGACGATCAGGCTCGCGCCCTCTACGCCCCGACCCGGGTCCACTGGGAGCGGATCGAGACGGTCGCGGAATCCTTCGGTGACCTCGATCCCAAGATGGACCTGCGGGAGGCCGACCTGGAGGAGGGCCAGGAGTGGACGGGGTGGCACCGCCTCGAGAAGGACCTGTGGCCCGCCCGGGCCAAGGGGTACCAGGCCCTGAAGCCGGCCGAGCGCGCCACGTACGCCGAAGACCTGCTCGCCAACACCAGGCTGCTGGTCGAGCGCACCCGCACGATGTCGTTCTCCGCCGACGCCATCGCCAACGGCGCCAAGGGCCTGCTCGACGAGGTGGCCACCGGCAAGGTGACCGGCGAAGAGGAGTACTGGTCGCGGACCGACCTGTGGGACTTCCAGGCGAACGTGGACGGCGCCCGCGTCGCCTGGGAAGGCCTTCGTGACCTGCTGAAGCGCAAGAACGCGGCCCTCGACACCCAGATCGAGACGGCGTTCACCGGGTTGCAGGCACTCCTCGACCGGCACCGGTCCGGCGACGGGTTCGTCACCTACGACAAGCTGAGCCCAGCGGAGGTGAAGTCGCTGTCCGACGCCGTGAACACCCTGAGCGAACCACTGTCGAAGCTGGCCTCAGCGGTGCTGGCATGACCGACGCGTCGGGGCTGTCCCGGCGCGGACTGATCGGATCGGTCGGCGCCGGCGCGGCCCTCGCGCTGGCCGGCTCCGGGGCCCTGTACGCCTCCGGCCGCGAGGCCGCGCGGCAGCCCACCGGGACCACCCACCCGTTCTACGGCGTCCATCAGGCCGGGATCACGACCGCGGCCCAGGACCGGCTGCACTTCGGCGCCTTCGACCTGAATCCGTCGGCGACCAGGGAGGACCTGATCGGGCTGCTGCGGGACTGGACGGCCGCCGCTTCGCGCCTGACCCAGGGGCTCGGGGCGGGCACGTTCGGGCCGCTGTCCGGGCCGTACGATGCTCCCCCGGACGACACCGGCGAGGCGATCGGCCTGGATCCGGCCGGGCTCACCATCACCTTCGGGTTCGGGCCGTCGCTGTTCGCCGGCCCGACCGGCCGCGACCGCTTCGGGATCGCCGCCCGCCGGCCGGAGGCATTGAACCGGCTGCCGCACTTTCCGGGGGACGCCCTCGATCTCGCCGCCAGCGATGGGGACGTGTGCGTCCAGGCCTGCTCGAACGACCCGCAGGTCGCCGTCCACGCGATCCGGAACCTGACCCGGATCGCCATGGGCCGGGCGTCCCTGCGCTGGTCGCAACTGGGATTCGGACGGACCTCGTCCACCACCTCCGACCAGGTCACCCCCCGCAACCTGTTCGGGTTCAAGGACGGGACGGCGAACCTGCGCGCCGAAGACACCGCCGGCCTCGACAGCCACGTCTGGACGGCACCCGGCCACGACCCGAAGGCCGGGTGGCTGGATGGCGGCAGCTACCTGGTCGCCCGCAAGATCGCGATGCACATCGAAACCTGGGACCGGGGTTCGCTGCGCGAACAGGAGACGTTCATCGGCCGCACCAAGGCCGAAGGCGCCCCCCTGTCGGGTGGCACCGAGTTCACCGCGCCGGACTTCGCGCTGGCCGGACGCGAGGGGCGGCCGCTGGTGGATCCGGACTCGCACCTGGCGATGGCCCATCCCGACCGCAACAACGGGGTGCGCCTGCTGCGCCGGGGCTACAACTACGTCGACGGCAGCAACACCCTGGGACGGCTGTCCGCCGGGTTGTTCTTCATCGCCTTCGTGGTCGATCCCCGAACGCACTACATCCCGATGCAGACCGCGATGGCCCGCAGCGACCTGCTGCAGGAGTACCTGCGGCACGTCGGCTCGGGCCTGTGGGCGGTGCCGCCGGGGGTCGCCGCGGGCCAGTTCGTGGGCCAGGCGTTGTTCAGCTGATCCCGGGCCCGGCCGACTCAGCGGCGGCGGGGCGCGGAATGGCCCGCGCAGCGCCACGCCACGTCGAGGTCCTCCACGACCGCCAGGGAGGTCTGGACGGCGACCGGGTCGCAGTTGAGGAACGGCGGCAGCGGGGTGAGGGCTCCCTGGCTGGTCACCATCGCCGAGTCGCCGAGGAAGACCACGTCGGCAGAGGTGAAGACGAGGTGGCCGGGGGTGTGGCCCGGGGTGGGGACGGCTTCGATCCCCGGCAGGATCTCGTCGCGGCCCTCCACGAGGTGCAGTCCTCCGGGCAATTCGGGCAGGCCCAGGACGCCGCCCATCAGGCGACGGAAGCCGGTCGGGATCGCCGCGGCTCCGGTCAGGATCGCGGCATCGGCGGCCCCCAGCCACACACCGGCGCCCGTCCGGCGCTGCCATGCGGCGGCCACCTGGGCGTGGTCGGCGTCGTAGTGGGTGAGCAGGAGGTGGCTGACCGCGCGCGGCGAGCGTCCGGAGGCGTGCAGGGCATGGGCCACCCGGTTCAGGCCGAGCGACATTCCGGGGTCGATGAGGACCAGGCCGTCCGGGTGGTCGATCAGGTAGCAGTGGGCGCCCACGGCCTCGGTGATCCACCAGACCCGGTCAGTGAGTTGTTGCATGCGATCCCCGCTTCGCCCCGGCGGGCGCTTCCCGTCCGCTCCGGCCAGTCTAGATCGCGGGCTCCCCGGCAATGGAGGGTGCGGCGGGGTCGCTGAGGGGTGACTCGGTTGGTCCGGTGGGGATCAGGCTGGGCCGCTCCAATTCCAGCAGGGTGCGCTTGCGAGCGATGCCTCCGGCGTACCCGGTCAGCGCCCCGGTACTGCCGATCACGCGGTGACAAGGGATGACGATCGGGATCGGGTTGCGTGAGTTGGCCAGGCCGACCGCACGGGAGGCCGCGGCGCTCAGGCCCAGGCGGCGGGCCACCTCGCCGTAGCTGGCGGTCTGGCCGTAATCGATCCGCTGCAGTTCGCGCCAGACGCGCTGCTGGAAGTCGGTGCCGGCCGGCGCCAGCGGCAGGGCGAAGCTGGTCAGCGCGCCCGCGAAGTAGGCGCGCAGTTGGTCGGCCGCTGACGTCAGGACGCCGGCCGTGGCGTCGTGGTCGGCTGTGGCGGCGTCGGCTGTGGCTTCGGCGGCCAGGCTCTGGGGCGCCTCGGGGAGCTCGGTGAACGGCGAGAAGTCGACGGCGACGAGGTGGCCGTTCTCGGCCCGGAGCCGCAGGGGCCCGATCGGAGAGTCGATGACGAGGGTCTTCATGGGGTGTCCTTGTCGGGTGGTTCGGTGGTGAGCCCGTTGCCGGCGGTCGCCGGAGGGCTCGTCAGGTTCGTCCAGAGCAGGGCTTGAGCGTAGGAGCGCCAGGGTCGCCAGCGCTCGGCGAGAGCGGCAGCGGTGGCGGGATCGTGACCCAGCGCGCGCAGGGCGTCGCGGGTGCCCAGGTCGCCGGCCAGGAAGACGTCGGGATCACCGAGGGCCCGCAGCGCGATGTAGTCGGCCGTCCACGCGCCGACACCGGGGATCGCCAGCAGTGCCTGCCGGGTCGCAGGCCGCTCGGCGCTCCGGTCCAGGGCCAGACTGCCGTCGGCGAGCGCCGCGCAGGTCGCGATCAGGGCCCGGCCCCGGAGCCGGGGCATCGGCAGGTCGTCGGGGGTGAGCCGTGCCAGGGTTTCGGCGCGCGGGAACAGGTGGGTGAGCTCGGCCGGGGCGCCGGGCAGGTCGACGCGCTCGCCGTGGGCCTGGGCCAGGCGCGTCAGCACCGTCCGGGCTCCGGCGACGCTGACCTGCTGCCCGACGATGGCGCGAACCGCCACCTCGACCCCGTCGACATGACCGGGCACCCGAAGGCCGGGCCGGCGGCGCACCAACGGGCCGAGCAGCGGGTCGCTCCCGAGGGCGGTACCGACCGCGACCGGGTCGCAGTCGGCGTCCAGGAGCCGCCGGAGGCGTTCCAGTGCCGCGGCGATGTCACGCAGGTCGGCGAGCCGGAACTCGGCGGCCAGGGTGGCGGTCGTCCCCGGTTCGGCGATGTCCGGCAGCTCGAGCCGAACCGTGCCCGGCCCGTGGGGCAGGGCCAGCGTCCGGGCGTACCAACCCTCGCCGGCCGACTCGACCCCCGCCAGCGTCCGGGCCGCGAGGAACCCCAGCAGGCTGCTCCCGTGGAAGGGGGTCCGGACGGCGAGCCGCAGCCGGATGCCACCGGGCGTGGCGGATGGATGCCCGCGGCGCCCGCGGAGCGCGGTGGGGGTCAGGGCGTACACCTGACGGATCGTGTCGTTGAACTGCCGCACGGAGCTGAAGCCGGCGGCGAAGGCCACCTCGGCGAAGCCGAGCTCGGTCGAGTCGATGAGCACGCGGGCGGTGTGGGCGCGCCGGGCGCGGGCCAGAGCGAGCGGCCCGGCACCCAGTTCCCGCGTCAGCAGCCGGGTGAGATGGCGAGGGGTGTACCCCAGGCGCCGGGCGAGCCCCGGGACCCCCTCACGATCGACGACCCCGTCGTTGACCAGCCGCATCGCCCGTCCGGCCACATCGGCCGTGACGTCCCACTGCGGGCTGCCGGGGGTGGCGTCAGGGATGCAGCGCTTGCACGCCCGGAGCCCGGCGGCCTGCGCGGCGGCCGCGGACGGGTGGAACACCACGTGGCTCGCCTCGGGGGTGCGCGCCGGGCAACTGGGCCGGCAGTAGATGCCGGTGGAGGTCACCCCGGTGTAGAACATGCCGTCGAAGCGCCGATCCCGGGACTGGACGGCGCGGTAGCACGCGGCCGGGTCGAGGACGATGACGCTCATGGGCCCATCCTGCCCTGCCGGACGGGCTCGTTCTAGCGGGAATCGGACGTGGCCGTGACCTGCGGCCCTGGTACGTCGCGCTCCGGCGGCTGGCAGCGCGGGCAGTAGCTCAGCGCCCGCTCCCGGGTCGCCGGGCCCACGGTGATGACGCCGACGGTCGCCCCGCAGCGCAGGCACGGCCGGCCGCGGCGCCCGAACACGTAGGTGGTGCGGCCCGGACGCCGGCTACCGGTCGAGGACTGGACGGCGTGGTCGAGGTTGGCGCTCATCAAGCGCCGGGCGCGGCTGACCAGCCGGACCAGCCGATCGGCCGCCAGCGAGGCGGCCGGGGTCACCGGGTGCAGCCCTTCGGCGAACAACGACTCGCTGGCCCACAGGGTGCCGACTCCGGCCAAATTGGTCTGGTCGAGCAGCGCCGCGCCGATCCCCGTCCCACTCGCTGCGAGGTTCGACGCCGCGGCCCCAGGCTCGAAGGCCGGGTCGAGGACATCCGGGCCGAGGTGCCCGACCAGCGTGTGCTCCTCGTCGGAACGGACCAGATCCAGCTCGCCCAGCCGCAGGCCCAGGGCCGTCCACTCCGGGCCGACCAGGATCGCCCGGACGGCGGAGCGCGCGCTGATCGCCGGGAGCGGCTGAGCCGGATCCGTGGGTTGCACGACCCAGCTGCCCTCCATCCGCAGGTGGGAATGCAGGGTCCAGTCGTTGTCGAAGCGCACCAACAGGTGCTTGCCGCGTGCGGTCACCTCCGTGACCAGCAGTCCTGCCAGCGCGGCCGTGCTCAGCTCGGGCCAGCGCAGGTCGGCCGCCAGCAGTCGTTGGCCGGCCAGCGCCTGGTGCAGTCGCCGCGCCGTCCGCCAGACGGTGTCGCCCTCGGGCATCTCAGCGCCGCAGTCTCAGGCCGCGGGGGGTGAGCCGGAAGCCGGCCGCCGCCAGAGCGAGGGCGAGCGGGTGCTGGGAGCCGAGGACGGATTCGCCGTCGACCTTCTCGACGGTGAGCTTGCCGAGTGCCCCGGAACTGACGGCGGCGGCGAGCGCTGTCGCCGCGGAACCGAGCGCGACGCCGTCCTCGCCCCACGAGAGAAGGGTGCGTCCGCCGCGCTCGACGTAGAGCGCCAGGGACCCGTCGACGAGGACGACCAGGGCGCCGGCCTTGCGTCCGGGCTGGTGGCCCCGTCCGGTCTCGGTCGGGGCGCGCTCCGGCCAGGGCAGCGCGGCGCCGTAGGGGTTGGCCGGGTCGCAGGCGGCCAGCACCAGCGCCGGTCCGGCGACTGCCGACTCCAGCGGACGGCTCTGGCTCCGCAGCCGGTCGACCGCCCCCACGGTGGCGAACTGGGCCGCCCCGAGGTGCTCGACGAAGTAGCCGCGGCGGATCCGTCCGGTCTCCTCGGCGGCGGCGAGCACCCGGTAGACACCCGCGAAGCCGCCCGCGATCTCTTCGGCGGCCACGCTGCCCCTGGTCACGACGCCGTACCGCTCCAGCAGCAACTCGGCGGTCGTCACCGCCCGCACGGTCGGATCCGGCTCGATCGCGGGCACCGCGGCCCACCGTCCGGCCGTCTGGGCACTCCCGGTGCGCCGCGGCAGGGCGACGCCGCCCAGCGAGCGGCGGTAGCGTCCCCGCGGCGGGCTGGGACGCCGAGCGTGGCTGGTGGACGCGTGGCCGAGCACCGCCCGCAGCGGTACCAGGGTGTCGTTGGTGAGTGCGCCGCCCCAGGCCAGTGCCCACAGCGCCTCACTCAGGGCCGCGTCGTCGCTCACCCCGAGGTGCCGCGCCAGGGCGGCGGCGAAGTAGCCCCCGCCCTCGGCGAGGGTGGCCAGCACGGCGGCCGCCAGCTCCGAGGCCGGGGCTCCCGCCGGCGCGAGGGTCGCCTCCGCCAGATCGGACGGGTGCAGCGACACCCAGCCGTCCCCGCCGCTCAGGGCCCCACGGCCCTGCCAGATCACCTCGCCGCCGGACGTCAGCTCGTCGAGCATCGCGGGGGAGTAGTCGCGCACCCGGACGGGCAGCACCAACGACTCCAATGCGCTGGCCGGGAGCGGGACACCAGCAAGTTGCTCGACCGCCCGCAGCACCCCGTCGGTGCCCCGGAGTTCACCGACCCCCTGCCAGCTGGGCAGGAAGCGTGCGAAGTCGGACGTCGACACCGGCTCGACGGCGTGCCGCAGGGCCGCCAGCGAACGGCGGCGCAGCAGCCGCAGCACACCCGCGTCACAGAACTGCGGGGAGCCCTCGGGAGTTGCCGGGCCGGTGGCGCCGGGGGGATGCCATCCGGCCGGACGCAGGTCGCCGGCCACCAGCCGCCCGCTTCCGGACAGCCGCCGCAACACGTCGCGGACGACCGCCTGTCCCAGGCCGAGCCACGCCGCCGCTTCGGCGAGGGTGAACGGACCGTGGCGGCGGGCGTAGCGGGCCAGCAGTTCACCCAGCGGGTCGTCGCTCGGCCCGGTGAACGCGTCCGGGACGCCGAGCGGCAGCGGGGTGCCGAGGGCGTCGCGGAGCCGTCCGGCGTCCTCGATGGCCGCCCAGCGCTCCTGGTCGCCGATCCGCACCCGGATCACCCGGTGGGCCGCCACCAGCTCGGCCAGCCACTGCGCCACCAGCTCCGGGCGGGTGCTGCGCGCGGCGGCGCCCTCAGCGTCCAGCGGTCCGAGCGTGCGTAACACGTCGCTCAGGTCGTCGGCGTCGCGCGCCCGGCGTCCCTCGGCCAGGAACTGCAGTTCGGCCTCCGTCCGGGTGAGGGCTTCGGAGTCGAGCAGGTCGGCCAGCGCCAGGCCTTCGGCCGTCCCGAGCAGGTCGGCGAGCAGGGACGGATCCAACGCGAGCGCGGCGGCGCGGCGCTCGGCCAGCGGTGAGTCGCCCTCGTAGAGGAACTGGGCCACGTAGCCGAACAGCAGCGACCCGGCGAACGGTGAGGGCCGGGGGGTCTCGACGGCCAGCACGCCGAGTTCACGGGAACGGACGGACGTCAGCAGCGCCACCAGCGCGGGGACGTCGAAGACGTCGTTGACGCATTCCCGGACGGCCTCCAGCACGATCGGGAAGCTCGGGTACTGGCTGGCGACCTCGAGCAGCTGGGCGGAGCGTTGACGCTGCTGCCACAGGGCCTGGCGCTGGTCCGGGCGCCGTTTCGGCAGCAGCAGGGCCCGGCCGGCGCACTCGCGGAACCGCGACGCGAACAGCGCAGAGCCCCCCAACTGCTCGGTGACCAGGCCCGCGACCTCGTCGGCGTCGGGGAACAGCAGGTCGAGCAGCTCATCGTCCAGGGTGGCGGCGCCGCTGTCCCAGTCGAGGTCGGGCAGCCGGAACACCAGGCCGTCGTCGGCGTGCATGGCCTGGACGTCCACCCCGAACCGCTCGCGCAGCCGCGCGGCGACCACCAGCGCCCAGGGGGCATGGACGGGGGAGCCGAACGGCGAATGGACGACGACCTGCCAGTCGCCCAGCTCGTCTCGGAACCGCTCCACGACCAGTTGCCGATCCGAGGGCAACCGACCGGTGGCGTCCCGCTGTTCGGTCAGGTACGTGACCAGATTGTCGGCTGCCCACTCGTCCAGCCCAGCCGCGGCCGCGCGGGCCAGGGCGGCCGGGCGGGACAGGCCGCCGAGTTCCCGGACGAAGCCGCCGAGCGCCCGACCGAGCTCGGCCGGACGTCCCAGCGTGTCGCCCTTCCAGAACGGCAACCGGGCGGGGACGCCGGGGGCCGGGGTCACCAGGACGCGATCGTGGGTGATGTCCTCGATCCGCCAACTCGTGGTGCCGAGCGCGAACACGTCGCCGATCCGGGACTCGTAGACCATCTCCTCGTCCAGCTCGCCGACCCGGCGGCCGGGCCCTTCGGCGCCGGCGAGGAAGACCCCGAACAGCCCGCGATCGGGAATCGTGCCACCGCTGGTGACCGCGAGCCGTTGGGCGTTCCGGCGGCCGGTCAAGGTGTCGGTGGCCCGGTCCCACACCAGCCGGGGCCGCAGTTCGGCGAACTCGTCGGAGGGATAGCGTCCGCTCAGCATGTCGAGGACGGACTCCAGCACCGGGCCGGTCAGCCCGGTGAACGGGGCCGCCCGCCGCACCAGCGCGGCGAGGTCGTCGACGCGCCACTCGTCCATCGCCACCATCGCGACGATCTGCTGGGCGAGGACGTCGAGCGGGTTGGCCGGGACCCGCAGGGCCTCGATGGCGCCGGCCCGCATCCGTTCCACGATGACGGCGGTCTGCACCAGGTCACCCCGGAACTTGGGGAAGAACACCCCGTGCGAAACCGCGCCCACCTGGTGCCCGGCGCGACCCACCCGCTGCAGACCGGAGGCGACCGACGGGGGCGCTTCGACCTGGATCACCAGATCGACGGCCCCCATGTCGATGCCGAGCTCCAGGCTGGAGGTGGCCACGACCGCCGGCAGCCGTCCGGCCTTGAGGTCCTCCTCGGTCTGCTGTCGCTGCTCGCGGCTGACCGACCCGTGGTGGGCCCGCGCCAGGACGGCGGGGGCCGCGTGGCTGATGCCGGACTGGGCCATCACCTGGGCGGGGGCGCTGGAGGGCGGAGCCCCCACCCCGGGGCCGGCCTCCGTCCGGTCGGCCCACAGCTCGTTGAATCGCGCTGTCAGCCGCTCGGCGAGCCGGCGGGAGTTGGCGAAGACCAGCGTCGAGCGATGCGCGACGATCTGGTCGACGATGCGCTCCTCGACGTGCGGCCAGATCGAGTTGCGTTGCGGCTCGCCGGCGGCCGGCCCGCTCAGGTCGCCAGTGGGTTGACCCAGGGCGGTCAGGTCCTCGACCGGCACGACGACGTCCAGTTGCCACTTCTTCTCACTCGGCGGCGCGACCAGGGAGACCGGGCGGCCCCCGGCCAGGAAGCGCGCCACCTCCTCGATCGGACGGACGGTGGCCGACAGCCCGACGCGCTGCGCGGGGCGGGGCAGCAGCGCGTCGAGCCGTTCGAGGCTGACCGCCAGGTGGGCTCCCCGTTTCGTGCCGGCGACGGCGTGGACCTCGTCCAGGATCACGGTCTCGATCCCCCGCAGCGCCTCTCGCGCGGCGGAGGTGAGCAACAGGAACAGCGACTCGGGGGTGGTGATGAGGACGTCCGGGGGGTTTCGGACGAAACCGCGTCGCTCGTCGGCCGGGGTGTCACCCGAGCGGAGTCCGACCCGGATCTCAGGGCGCGGCAGGCCGAGGCGTTGGGCCGCGTGGCCGATCCCCACCAGCGGCGCCGCCAGGTTGCGTTCGACGTCGACGGCCAGCGCCTTCAGCGGCGAGATGTACAGCACCCGGCAGCGGTGCGCCGGGTCGGCCGGGGGGGTGGTGGCGAGGCGATCCAGCGCCCACAGGAAGGCCGCCAGGGTCTTGCCGGAGCCGGTGGGGGCCACCACCAGGGTGTGCGATCCGGAGCTGATGGCATGCCAGGCTGCCGCCTGGGCGCTGGTCGGCGCCTCGAAGTTGCTCCGGAACCAGCTGCTCGTGGCCCCAGAGAAGCGGTCGAGCGCGTCCGTCATGGTGTCACCACTCTGCCACGCGGCCCTGACACCCCCGCCTACCCGGGGCCGCCTACTCGGGGGCCGCCTACGCGGGGGCTACCTACTCGGGGGCTACCTGCTGGGGGGCTACCTGCTGGGTCGCCGCCTGCTCAGCCAGCGCCTGCTCGGCCGCCGCCTCGTTCGCGGCACGCCGCGCCGTGCGCTTCGCCGCCCGCTGCTCCTGCCACTTCTCCAGCAGGTCGTACAGCACGGGCACCAGGAAGAGCGTCAGCACCGTCGAGGACACCAGCCCTCCGATCACCACGATCGCCAGCGGCTTGGAGATGAACCCGCCGCCACCGGTCAGCCCCAACCCCATCGGGATCAGCGCGAAGATCGTGGCGAGCGCCGTCATCACGATCGGACGGACGCGCAGCCGCGCGCCGGCGGCGATGGACTCATCCACTCCCGCACCGCCTTGGCGTTTCTGGTTGATGAGGTCGATCAGCACGATCGCGTTCGTCACCACGATGCCGATCAGCATCAGCAGGCCGATCATGCTCGGAACGCCCAGCGCTGTGTCGGTGATCAGCGACAGCCCCAGCGCGCCGGTGGCGGCGAAGGGGATCGAGACCAGCAACACCAACGGCTGCAGCAGCGAGCCGAAGGTCGCCACCATGATCAGGTACACCACGGCGATCGCCACCAGCATCGCCAGCCCCAGCTGGGAGAACGAGTCCGCCTGCTGCTGGGACACCCCGCCGATCCGGACGCTGACGCCCTCGGGCAGGTCGAGCAGTGCGAGGCCGGCCTTGATGGCCGTCGTGGTGGCCCCCAGGTTGGACGATTCCGAGGCCGCGGTGAGGGTGGCCGCCCGGATCCCGTCCACCCGCGTGATCATCGCCGGGGCGTCGACCAGGTCGACCTCGGCGACATCCTTCAGCCGCACGGCGTCCGCCTTGACCTTCTGGGCGTCCTTGGCGGCGTCGGTGATGGCCTGCTGCTTGTCCTGGGCCTCGAGGCCCTTGGAGCGTGAGGTCGCCAGGGCGTCCAGCTGCTTGTCCACGGCGCTGACGCCGGCCTTGGCCGAGGCCAGCCCGGCCCCGAGTTGGGCCACCTGCATGGTGACTCCCGAGACCGCCTGGGTGAGTTGCAGCACCGTGGCCGTCACCGTGGGGTTCACGTCGCTCGGCGGAATCGCCGCGGCCAGTTCGAGCTGGGCCTGCAAGGTGGCCAGCTGCTTCTTGGCCTTCTTCAGCTCCGAGTTCAGCGACGTCACGCTCTTGTTCGCCGAGGCGCGGGACTTCTTCAGCGCCGCCACCTGGTCGTTGTAGGCGTCGGTCGCCGACGCCTTGGACTCGTCCTGCAGTTGCTTCGAATCGTCGGAGACCTTGTCGGCGGCGTCGGTCCGGGCGTCCATCGTCATCTTGGTGGTGACCGGCAGCTTGATGGCGCGCAACTCGTCGATGTTCTTGGCCGGCTTCTGGGACCGCAGGTACACGCTCAGGGTGGTGTCGGTCTGGGTCAGGGTGCCGATCAGCTGGCCGCGCACGGCGCGAGCAACCGATTGGCCGATGAAGGACTGCGACATCCCCCGCTCGGCGGCGGCGTCCTCGTCCACGTCGATCTTCAGCATCTGCCGGGCGTCGCCCAGGTCGCTCTTGACGTTGGTGAGGCCCGGGATGCCCTTCATCATCTGCTCGACCTTGTCGCTGGCCAGCGTGAGCTGCTCGGAATCCGAGCTCTCCACGTACAGCACCACGCCGGTGGCCCCGGAGCTGCCGCTGCCGATGGAGACCTCGACATCACCGACGTCACCGAGGTCGGCGACCCCCTGTCGCACCCGGTTCGCAGCGGCGGTGGCATCGCTGCCGGCCTTCAGCGCCACCGTCAGGGTGGCCTGGTTGGTGTCGGCCTGGCTGCCCATGAACACCGACGTGGAACCGCCGATGCTGGTCGAGTAGGTCTGCACCGCCGGGTCGGCGGCCAGGAGCTGTTCGATCCGGCTGGTCGCGGCGTCGGTGTCGGCCAGGCCAGTTCCCGAGGGGAGCTTCTGGGAGATGCTGAGGCTCTCGTTGCCCATATTGCCGATGAAGTCGGTCTTCAGTTGCGGGGCCAGAGCCAGCGTCCCGGCGAAGATGCCCAGCGCCACCAGCAGGGTGATCAGCCGGTGCCCCAGCGTCCAGTTCAGCAGCGGCAGGTACAGCCGCTGCACGACCGTGTCCTTCTCTTCGGCGGCGGCTTCGACGCGCGCCTTGGCGACCTGCTTGACCGTCGGACGCATGAACCAGGACGCCAGCACCGGCACCAGGGTCAACGAGACGAACAGCGAAGCCAGCAGGGCGATGGTCACCGTCATCGCGAACGGACGGAAGATCGCCCCGGCCTGGCCGCCCACGAGCCCGATCGGGAGGAAGACGGCGACGGTGGTCAGCGTGGAACTGGTGACCGCGCCGGCCACCTCCTTGACCGCGCCGATGATCGAATCCCGACCCCATTCGCCGTAGCCCTGGTGTCGTTTGATGTTCTCGATCACCACGATCGAGTCGTCGACCACCCGTCCGATCGCCACCGTCAGGGCGCCGAGGGTGAGGATGTTCAGCGTGTAGCCGCCGACCCAGAGGCCGACGATCGCGATCAGCAGCGACAGCGGGATCGAGATGGCGGTGATCAGCGTCGGACGCAGCGAGCCCAGGAAGATCATGATGACCAGCACGGCCATCGCCAGGCCGATGCCGCCCTCGACCGACAGGTCGTGGATGGACTTCTCGATGTAGGGGGCCTGATCGAACACGGTGGCGAACGTCGCGCCGTTGCCCAACTGCTGCTCGAGGGAGTCGAGCTTGGCGTTGACAGCGTTGGCCACGCTCACGGTATTGCCGCTGGACTCCTTGACCACGGAGAGGGTGAGTGACTGCTTGCCGTTCACCCGCGAGATGGTGGTGGTTTCGACCGGCTGCTCCTTGACGCTCGCGACCTGCTTGAGCAGCACCGGACCGTCCGTGCCCTGGAGTTGGAGGTTCGAGACGTCCTTGACCGAGGAGTAGGTGGTGCCGGTTTGGACGTCGTAGTTGGCGGTGTCGGTCCGGATGGTGCCGGACGGGATCGCGGTGGAGTTCGTCGCGAAAGCCTGGCCGATCAGGGTCGGGTCGACCCCGTACTCCTTGACCTTCGCCTGGTCGTAGGTGATGACGATCTCACGGGTCTCCTGGCCCGCGACCGTGACCTCGCGGACGCCGGGGACGGTCTTCAGCGCCGGCGCCACCACGTCCTTGGCCTTGGCCGACAGTTCGGTCAGGTTGTCGTCGGAGGACAGCGCCAGGATCACGATCGGGATGTCGTCGAACCCGCCGGTGACGACCTTGGGGTCCACGCTGCTGGGCAGCGTCGCCGAGATGGAGTCGATGGCGCTGCGGATATCGGCGGACATCTTGTCGGAATCCAGTCCGTAGTCCCACTGGATGGTCACCTGGGAAACACCGCTGGAGCTCTTCGAGGTGACCCCGGTGACCCCGGAGACCGCCTTCACGGCGGACTCGATGGGTTTGGAGACCTCGGACTCGACAACGGTGGGGCTGGCGCCGGGGTACACGGTGAGCACGCTGCCCCGGGGCAGGTCGAAGGACGGAATCAGCTCCTGCTTGAGCGCTCCGGCAGCGTAGACTCCCAGCCCGATGGTGAGCAGGGCCAGCAGCATCACCACGGTCCGGTGCGCGAGGCTCAGTCTGGTTAGGCGGCTCATGGGCCCGTTCTCCCCTTGTGTCACAGCAGATGCCAAGAGCTGGCATCGTTCGTTAGCATTGCACTAACAAGTTACATGGTACTAACAAGTGCCGAAGAGCCCAAAGGGGGTTGAGAGTTGCCGGGCAAGATTCCAGAGAGTGGTGATCCGCAGCGCGATGCGCTGGTGCGTCAGATCTTCGGTCTGTACGACCTGACGCGGAACCGATCGATGGAATTGGTCGGGCCGGCGCCGCTGCCACCCGATCTCACCATGCAGCAGATCCGGTGCCTGGGCGAGCTCATCCATACTCCCGGCATCACCGTCCACGCCCTGGCTGGACGGTTGGGCGTCTCCACCCCGACGGCCAGCGGCCTGGTCGAGCGACTGGCCGAGAAGGGACTGGTGGAACGGCACGACGACGAGGCCGACCGTCGGGTTCGCCGGCTGCACGTGACCAGGGACGGCCTGACGATGATGGGCCTGATGGAATCGCTGTTCGATCGCGTGCTGCGCGCCATCGTCAACGAACTGTCGATGGACGACCTGGACACCATCCGCGCGAGTTCACTGGTGATGCTGGACGCCATGGCCCGCGCCCTGGTGACCCTGCGCGCCCAGGACCAGCCCGGCGACTGACCCGTCCCGTCCCGACTTTGCGCCCCGGGGGTGACTTTGCGCCCCCAGTAGCACGCGCAAGGTCGGCTATGGGGCGCAAGGTAGGAGAACAGGGCCGATCAGGCCTGCGTGACCAGCCACTGGGTGGTGGTCCGGTAGGTCTCCCCGGGCCGGAGCACCGAGGGGCCGAAGCCGTCGTGGTTCGGGGCGTCGGGGTACCGCTGGGGCTCGATCGCGACGCCGCTGCGTCCCAGGTGGTCCCCGCCGTAGATCTGGACGGCCGGCGCGTCGCTGCGCACCACGAGTGTGAGCCCGGAGGGCCCCACCAGCCGGACGTGCTCGCGCAGGCCCGCGCCGTCCACCACGAAGTTGTGGTCGAACCCGCCGTTGCGGGTGATGCCTTCGGCGTCGGCGGCCAGGCGGGCCGCGCCCAGCGGCCGTCCGGCCCGGAAGTCGGCGGCCGATCCGGTCACGTCGCGGATCTCGCCGGTCGGGATGCCGTCGTCCTGGTTGGGCGTGTAGCGGCTCGCAGGCATGGTGAGGACGTGGTCGTCGGTGGTCGGGGAGCCGTCGAGGTTGAAGTACGGGTGGGTGGTGAGGTTGACCGGCGTGGGCGCGTCGGTGGTCGCGCTGTAGACGACCTGAGCGCCGTCGTCCAGCAGCGAGAACGTGGCGGTGGCCCGCAGTGTGCCCGGGTAGCCCTGGTCCCCGTCCGGGCTGACCAGGCTGAGCGCGATGGAGTCGGGGGTGAGGGAGTCGACCTGCCAGGTGACCTCGGAGAACCCGCCGGGGCCGCCGTGCAACTGGTTGGGGCCCTCGTTGGCGGCGAGTTGGTAGGTCGTGCCGTCAAGGGTGAAGCGGGCCCCGGCGATCCGGTTGGCGAAGCGGCCCACGGTGGCGCCCAGGTAGGAGGCGTCGCCGGCCGTGCGGTTCTGCCGTCCCAGCACGATCGAGCGCCAGGACCCGTCCGGCTGGCGCACCTCGAAGCAGTGCAGGGTGGCGCCGAACGGCAGGATCTCGATCGCGACCTGGGAATTGGCGAGGCGGTAGCCGGCGTCGTTGCTCATGGACGAGATGTTATCGCTATCAGGGGTCGTCGGCGAGACCCTGGACCGCTTCTACTCTGGCCTCACATGTCCTCGGTCGGCTCGTAAGCGGCGGCCTCGTGGGTGGTCGGGGGTTCCTGGTGGGTGACGTGCAGATGCCACTGCCACAGCGACCACGCGATGGCCACCATCACCAGGGCGCCGACCGCCAGGCCCGGCAGCGAGAACGCCAGCATCGGTGCCAGGACTCCGGCGATGGCGGCGTTCGCGAGCAGTTGGACGAACGACTGCACCGACGAGGCCGCGCCCCGCAGGGTCGGGAACAGGTCCAGCATGGCGAGGGTGAGGATCGGGAACGCGATCGCGATTCCGAACGAGAGCACCGGCAGCGCCGCCACCGCCCAGGGAAGCCCCTGGGTGGACGGCAGCAGGCTGAGTACCAGGTTGGTGAGGGCCCCCACGGCGCTGATCACGTAGCCGAGGGTGGCCAGCCGCCGTCCGGAGATGCGTCCGGCCAGCTGCCCGCTGGCCCAGGAACCGACCACCATGCCGGAGATCAGCGGCACGAACAGGATCCAGAAGTCCTGCTCGCCCTTGCCCAGCAGCTTCACCACGAACAGCGGCGCCGAGCTGATGTAGAGGAACATGCCGGCGAAGTTGAACATCCCGGTGAAGGCCAGGCGGCGTCCGCTCGGGTTGCGCCAGACCTGGAGCAGGCTGCCGGTCAGGCGCTCGACGCTGAACGGGGTCCGGTCCTGCGAGGGATGGGTTTCCGGCATCCAGAACTGGACGAGAACCAGCAACACGAGGCCGAAGGCGGCCAGGAACCAGAAGATGTCGCGCCAGTTCCCCACGCCCAGAATCCAGCCGCCGACGATCGGGGCCAGGGCGGGGGCGAGGCCGAAGATCATCGCGATGTGGCTCATCGTCCGCTGGGCCTGGTCATCGGAATAGACGTCTCGGACCATGGCCCGGCTGACGATCTGGCCGGCCCCGGCCGTCATTCCTTGGAGGGCACGGAACACCAACAGGACGGTCAGGTTCGGTGACAGGGCGCACCCGATGGAGACCAGGGTGTAGAGGATCGTCCCGGCGATGATGACGGGACGCCGCCCGAGCGCGTCCGACAGCGGGCCGTGCAGCAGGCTCATCGCGGCGAACGAGAGCAGGTAGACACTCACCAGCTGCTGAAGGGCGAACTCGGAGACCCCCCACTCGGCGCCAAGGGAGCCGAAGGCCGGAAAGATGGTGTCGATCGAGAACGGCCCGACCATGCCGAGCCCGGCCAGAATCGCCAGGAACAGCGCGTTGGGGGTGGTTTTCGAACGATTCACCGGGCAACTCTCTCACGGACGCCCGTGGCCGGCGTCGGGGGTCGGGGTCGGGGGGCGCGGGGGCGGGTGTCGGGGCGCGGGTGTCGGGTGCGGGGGCGCGGGTGTCGCGGGGCGCGGGGGTCGGGTGTCGGGGGCGCGGGGCGCGGTGGCGGGGTCGGCGGGGCGCGGGCGCGGGTGTCCGGTATCCGGTGTCGGGTGTCCGGGGGCGCGGGGCGCGGGGCGCGGGTGTCGGATGTCCGGGCGTCCAGCGCCCGCGGCACCCATCTTCTGGGACTTTGCGCCCCGTGGGTGTCCTTGCGCCTCCTATAGCAGGCGCAAGGTGCCGTAGGGGGCGCAAGGTGCGGGGCGAGAGGCGCAAGGGGGGCGCAAGGTGCGGGGGGGGGGGCGCAAGGTGCGGGGGGAGAGGCGCAAGGTGCCGTAGGGGGCGCAAGGTGCGGGGGGAGAGGATGAGGCGAGAGCCGCCAGCCCTCCCCCGCGAGCACGGCTGGGTGCGGCGCACGGGACGGTCCCACCACTAAGCTCTGCTCGTGCCGCTGCGAATCGCGTTCGTCTCCCTCCACACCTCCCCGGCGACCCAGCCCGGTTCCGGTGATGCGGGCGGGTTGAACGTCGTCGAGCGCGCCCAGGCCGACGCCCTGGCCGATCTGGGCCACCACGTCGAGCTGATCACTCGTCGCACCGCTCCGGACGCCCCGGACGTGGTGGAGTTGGCCCCGCGGGTGCTGCTGCGGCACCTGGACGCCGGCCCGCCCACCCCGCTTCCGAAGAGTGAGATCGACGCCCATATCGACGAGTTCTCCGCGGGCTTCGGTGAGCTGGGCCCCTACGACATCGTCCATTCCCATCACTGGATGTCGGGGGTCGCCGCGCTGCCGCACACCCGCGCGTGGGGGATCCCGCACGTGCAGAGCTACCACTCGGTCGCCGCCCTGCCCGGTTCGCCGCTGGCCGAGGGTGAGCCGCCGGAGTCGCCGGCCCGGGTGCCCGGCGAGGCGTTGGTGGCCCGGGAGTCCCAGGCGGTGGTGGCCATCAGTGCCGCCGAGGCTCGAACGGTCATCGAACGCTGCGGCGCCGAGCCCGAACGGGTGCGCATCATCTCCCCCGGCGTCGATCTGGCCCTGTTCCGTCCCCTCACCGCGGACGAGGAACCGTGGTGTTGCCCCGAGGAGCGGCCACTGCCGCGCGGCTACCTGCTGTTCGCGGCGCGATTACAGCCACTCAAGGGACCTGATCTCGCGATTCGCGCGCTGGCCCACGTGCCCGCCGAGATCCGTCCGCACCTCGTCGTCGCCGGGGACGTCTCGGCCGACTTCGCCGCCTACGAGGCGAAGTTGCTGGCACTGGTCGACGAGCTGGGCCTGTCCGAGGATGTGACCTTCGTCGGTCCGCAACCCCGTCCGATGCTGGCCAAGCTGATGCGATGGGCGCGGATCCTGCTCGTCCCGTCCCACTCCGAAACGTTCGGCCTGGTGGCCCTGGAGGCCGAGGCGAGCGGCACCCCGGTGATCGCGGCCGCTGCGGGCGGGCTGCGGGAGGCCGTCGCCCACGGCGAAACCGGCCAGCTGATGGACTCCCGCCGTCCCGAGGATTGGGGGATGGCGATCACCCGACTGCTGACCGAACCCGGTCTGCTGGAGCGGATGGGCATCGTCGCACGGGTCCACGCCCGGCGGTTCGTGTGGTCCTGGTCGGTCGCCAGGCTGGTGGCGGTCTATGAACACCTTCTCGGACGGGATGACGCATGGGACACCTGAGCGGGCTGACGCGGGTGCTGTTCCTGCACGCCCACCCCGATGACGAGACGCTGGCCACCGGAGCCCTGATCGCGGAGCTGGTCGCCGAGGGGGCGGACGTGGCGGTGCTGACGGCCACCCGCGGGGAGCGGGGTGACGTGGTCCGCGGTGCGGTCGCGCAGGACCGCGGCCTGGGTGACCACCGCGCGGAGGAACGCGCGGCCGCGCTGGCCGTCCTGGGTGTGCGCAGTTCCGCCTTCCTGGGCGACCCGCCCGCGCTCGGTGCCGGACGCCCGCGCCGGCGCTACCTCGACTCCGGCATGGTCTGGGTGACGCCCGAGGTCGCCGGCCCTGCCCCGCACGCGGGCCCGGACGCCCTGACCGCCGCCCCACTCGTGGAGGCGGCCGCGGATGCCGCGGCCTACCTGGAATGGTTCCGGGCCCAGGCGGTGGTCAGCTACGACGCTTTCGGGGGGTACGGGCACCCCGACCATGTCGCCTGCCACCAGATCGCCGTCGCGGCGGCCAGGCGGGCCGGCGTCCGGTGCCTCGAGATCGTCTCCCAGCCGCACCTGGCCTCCGCCGGGCCCACCGCCCAGAGCTACGACCTGCCGCACCGGCTCCCGACGGTTCGGGACGCCCTGACGCGGTATGCCAGCCAGCTCACCGTCGAGGGCGACGAGGTGGTTCACGTCGGTGGCCAGCGCGAGGCCATCCAGACCAGCGTCACGCTGCGCCCGGTCCGGGACGGGCGGGCCCGGTGACCGGGCCCCGGCGGATCGCCATCATCGGCGCTGGGCCCTCGGGGCTGTTCGCCGCGCAGTCGCTGCTCAGCCAGGACCGGCTCGATGTGCGGGTGGACATCTTCGACCGGCTGCCCACGCCGTTCGGGCTGCTGCGCTACGGGGTGGCGCCCGACCACGCCAGCATCAAGGCGATCGCGACGGCCCTGGCCCATGTCTTCGACTCCCCGCATGTCCGCTTCCTCGGGCTGGTGGAGCTCGGACGGAACCTGAGCGTCGCCGATCTCACCGCCGCCTACGACGCCGTCATCTACGCTGCCGGCGCCAGTGAGGACCGTCGGCTTCACGTCCCGGGCGAGGACCTGCCCGGTAGCCGTTCCGCCCGCGAGTTCGTGGCCTGGTACTCGGGGCATCCCGACGCCGAGCCCCAGTACTTCGACGGCGTGCACACGGCGGTGACGGTCGGCGTGGGCAATGTCGCGATCGACGTCGCGCGGATGCTGGTCAAGACCGCCGACGACCTGTCAGCCACGGACATGCCGGTACCGGTGCTCGCCGAGCTGGCCACCCACCAGATCACCGACGTCTGGGTGATCGGACGCCGGGGGCCCGAGCACGCCAGCTTCACCACCACCGAACTGCGGGAACTGCTCACCACCCCCGGGGTCGCCGTCAGCGTGGAGGGCTGCGATCTGGGGGCCGTCGACGACGCCGTCCTCGACCGTCGCACCCGCGCGAACGTCGCCGCCCTGGCCGAGGCGGACGGACGCAGCGTCCCTCAGCCGCGAGCCCGGCTGCACTTCCTGTTCTGGCACCAACCGGTTCGTCTGGTCGGGGAGCAGCGGGTGGAAGCCGTCGTGCTGGAGGGCACCGAGCCGGCCGGGCCGGGCCGGGTGCGTGGCACCGGTGCCGAGGTCGTCATCGAGGCCGAGTTGGTGTTGCGGGCCATCGGGTACCGCGGGGTCCCGCTGCCGGGGGTGCCGTTCGACGAGGCCACCGGACGGATCCCCAACCTGGCCGGACGGGTGTGCGAGCCGGACGGCACCATCCGTCCCGGCGAGTACGCGGTCGGTTGGATCAAGCGTGGCCCGATCGGGGTGATCGGCACCAACAAGGCCGACGCCGCCGAGACCGTCGCCGCGCTGGTCGACGACCTGGCGGCCAGCGGGTCCCTCGACCTCGTCGATCCGGACGAGGTGCTGGTCTCGCGTGGCATCAACTGGTCAAGCCTGGCGGACTGGCAGCGGATTGATTCCGCCGAACAATCGCTGGGTAGCTCCGAGGGCCGCCACCGGACCAAGATCGAGGCGTGGCACGAACTCCTCGACCTGGTGCGGCTCGGCCAGCCGGGCGGCCCGCCGTCGCTCGCGGACGAACAGCTTTCCATCTCAGACAAGGAATGAGGCGCTCATGATCAAGCACATCGTGTTGTGGAACTTCGCCGACGAGGCCGCCGGCTCGTCGAAGGCCGCGAACCTGGCGAAGGTGCAGGCTGACCTGCTGGCGCTGAAGAACCTGGTGCCGGGCATGAAGGCGTTCGAGCCGGTGATCGGGACGGATCCGCTGGAGCACGACTTCGATCTGGCGCTGTACAGCGAGTTCGAGTCGGTCGAGGCGCTGCACGCCTACGCCACGCACCCCGCCCACGTTGCCGTCGCCCAGTTCATCGGCCAGGTGCGGACGTCGCGCGCCTGCATGGATTACACGGTCTGACGAACTGCGTGTCACGCCCGAGGGTCGTGGCAGGACTGTCGTGGGGGCGTCCTACGATGGGGGCGCGCCGCCGACGCGACGCACGAACCTGACCCAGGAGGTCTGCCCATGGACGCGGTGAGCCGCAGGACTGCGATGATCGGCGCGCTGGGTACCGCCGGCCTGGCCGTTGTCGGATGCACGGCTCAGCCGTCCGAGCCCGTGGTGACGAACCCTCCGGAGCCCTCGACCCCGTCGCCCACGCCGACTCCGACGCAGGACCTGACGCCGCGTTGGCCGCTGACCGGCAAGGTCCTCAAGAACGCCGAGGATGCCGCGCACATTGCGGTCGCCGTCAAAGTGCCCGACAACAAGGGCGAACACCCGCAGAAGGGGATCGACAAGGCTGACATCGTCTATGTGCAGCTGGAAGGCTACCCGGCGGTGCTCGGCCAGTCGGGCACCCGGTTGGTGCCGATCTTCCACACCACGATGGCCCCCGATGTCGGGCCCGTCCGCTCCATCCGTCCGGTCGACATGGCCATGCTCAGCCCGATCACCGCGATCATCGGCAACACCGGAGGTGCCGGGTGGGTGATGAACTACACCAAGAAGTTCCAGGACTACCTGGTGACGGACAAGAACTACATGGCCACCAAGGGGACGGGGTCGTACTCGATCGACCCCAGCCGCGTGCGCGTCCTCGGCGGGGTGACGTACTACGACCGGGCCGTCCTGTGCCATCCCAAGATGTTGGCCAAGCAGACCAAGAAGTTCGCCTCCGGGCCGCCGCAGCACTACTTCCCGTGGGCGGCCTCGCCCGAGGAGGTCAGCACCGAGGTCGCCGGGAAGGCCGCGCGCACCATCGGCGTCCCGTGGAAGGCCGGCCACACCTACGACATGACCTACAGCTACGACGCCAAGAGCAACCGTTACCTGCGCAGCATGCCGTGGGGCAAGCACGTGCTCGCCGACGGCACCCGGGTCTCGACCGACAACGTCCTGGTGATCCGGGCCCGGCAGCACTACGACCACCACGAGCCCTTCCACGACATCATCGACACCAAGGGCAGCTTCTACTACTTCCACGGCGGCAAGTACGTCACCGGGACGTGGCGCAAGGGCGCCGCCAGCGAGGTGTTCCAATTCACCCTCACCGACGGCTCGCCGTTGAAGATGGCGCCGGGGCAGTCCTTCATCGAGTTGCCCCAGGCCAACGCCAAGCTGCTGATCAAAGCGTGACCGAAGGCAGCCTGACGTGCGTTCCCTGAGCCGCATCCTGGCGCTCGCTTCGCAGCTGTGGCCGCTCTATGTGGCGGTGGTCACGGGGGCGGTGCTGAACGCGGCCACCGGTCTCGGCGTCCCGTTCGTCATCAAGGCGGCCACCGACGAGGTGGTGGCCGCGCTCACCGGCACCGGCGGCAGCGTGACGACCGTGGTCTGGCTGGCGGTGGGGCTGCTCGGCCTCGACATCGCCCACACGGTGATCGGCAACCTGGGTGGCTATGCCGGAGACCTGATGGCGGTGCGGCTGCGCTCGATCCTGTCGCGGCGCTATTTCGAGAAGCTGCTCCGGTTGCCGCAGGACTACTTCGACAACCAGCTCACCGGCACGATCATTTCGCGGCTGCAGCGCTCGATCACCGAGACCACCACGTTCCTCAACTCGTTCGCCAACAACTTCCTGCCGCTGCTGATCACCGTGGGCGCCGCCCTGGTGATCATCGCGAGCTACTCACCCTGGTTGGCCCTGCTGCTGGTCGCCATCTACCCGGTGTTCACCTGGTTGACGATGCTGACCAGTCGTCGGTGGCAGGTGCTGGAGGGCCAGAAGAACACCGCGTTCGACATCGCCGGGGGACGTTTCGCCGAGGTCGTCGGCCAGATCCGGGTGGTCAAGAGCTTCGGCTCCCAGCAGCGCGAACTGGATCACTTCACGGGGCAGTACGACACCACGGTGGCGATCACGCGGGTCCAGTCGGCGTTCTGGCACCGCATGGACGTGCTGCGCGGGATCGCGCTCAACGTCATCTTCTTCGGGATCTACGTCATCATCTTCACCACCACGGTGCAGGGCGCCTTCACCATCGGCGTGATGGTGCTGCTGATCCAGCTGGTGACGATGGCCCGGGCGCCCGTCACGATGATGAGCTACCTGGTGGATTCGGCGCAGCGGGCCATCACCGGTTCCACCGACTACCTGGCGGTGATGGACGAGGTCGAAGAGCCGTCCCCGCCGGCAGACGCCGGGGGGTCCGTCCCAGGGCAGGCTGCCGTGCCGGCGCAGGCGACCGTGCCGGCCCAGGCGGCCGTCCGAGCCCAGGCCGGACAGCCCCTGCTGGAGTTCCGGCAGGCCAGCTTCGGGTACGGGACCGGTGAGGACGTGTTGCGGGAGGTGTCCTTCACTGTCGCCCGGGGCGAGCGGGTGGCGCTGGTGGGGGAGAGCGGCGGTGGCAAGACCACCCTGACCAGCCTGCTGCTCGGCCTCTACCCGCTGCGCGCGGGCACGCTGCTGGTGGACGGACGCGACATCGCCGACCTGCCGGTGGAGTCGCTGCGTTCCCTGGTGGGGATCGTATTCCAGGACCCGTCGCTGTTCTCGGGCACGATCCGGGAGAACCTGGCCTACGGCCGTCCCGACGCCGGCGAAGCCGAGATCATCGACGCGGCGCGGCGCGCTCACGCGCACGGCTTCATCATCGGCCTGCCCGGCGGCTACGACGCCGAGATCGGTGAACGGGGGGTGAAACTCTCCGGCGGCCAGAAGCAACGCATCGCGATCGCTCGGGCGCTGCTGAAGGACGCCCCGATCCTGGTGCTCGATGAGGCGACCAGCTCACTCGACTCCAAGGCCGAACGGCTCGTCCAAGAGGGTTTGGATGAGTTGATGTCCGATCGGACGACGCTCATCATCGCCCACCGCCTGGCCACCATCGCCGGGGTGGACCGGATCGTCACGCTCGCCGATGGCCGGGTGGACGAGATCGGGACGCCGGCGGAGCTGGCGACCACGGGCGGCATCTACGCCGAACTGCTGGCGTTGCAGGGCTCGCGGGCGGGCCGCAAGAGCCTGCGGCGCTTCGAGATCGTGGGCTGAGGGAGTCGCGGCGGCCCCGGTGGGGCAGGTCTTGCGCACACTGATCGAGTTCGCAGCAGGCTGCCTGGCTTGGTGGTCGACCGCGCGCTACGTGGGGACTTCACGGGAGTCTCGTCGACTGCCGTGACGCCTCACGTCAATCCCTCCGGATGAACTGGTCGTTGCTGGGCAGGGGTAGTGCGCGAACGCGTCGTCGAGGGCCCGGATCTGATTGCGGAGGCCGAGCCTTAAGGTGATCTTGCGGGTCTCGCAGTCGTGCAGGAAGTGGTGGTTGATGAACTCCGACCCGTTGTCGGAGTCGATGCCGGCGATCGGGAGAGGGAACTCCCCCCAGGCGTGGTCGATCGCCTCGATCACCCACCGGCGGGCCCGGTTCGGCGAGGACCGGTTCGGCAGGGACCGGTTCGGCAGGGACCGGTTCGGCAGGGACCGGTTCACCCCACCTCGTGGCCAGGATCTTCCCCGTCGGCGCCCGCAACAACGTCCAACACCGCGTCAGGGCTGGCAGTAGATCATCGCCGTAGACCTGCGGCCGCGGCTCGCGAGGCCGGACCGGTTGACGACCAACGCCTCCCGCAGGGCGGCCCGCGCATAGTCACGATCCCAGCCCGTCGACGCGACCAACTCGTCCAAGATCAGCGACTTCCCCGCCCGGTCCGCTCCCTTGTAAGCCAATGCCTTCTTCACCGCGACGACCCTGCGCTGGCACAACGTCAACTTCAGCCGAAGATCGGGCAGGCGGAGATTCCTATGTGAGGCAACGACAAGCTCCACGCGGAGGTCTTGGGTGAGTCAACTCGACTGCTTGTCAGAACTGCTTGTCAGAACCCCCTCCGGAGTATATAATCGAACACGTGAGCGAATCCGGACAGAGTGGACAGGCGGTACCCACTCTGTCGGCGCGCATGCTTGCTGGCCTGAGCCGCAGCGTGCGTTCGGCTGCCCGGCCCGAAGTCGATGCCGAACGCATCGCCGTCCTGCGTGCGCTGGAGGAAATGAAGGCCACCATCGCCGCGGTTCAGGCCGAGGTTGCGGTGGCGTTCGACCACTCGCAGCGGGCGATTCAAGCGTCGCAGGGGGTTCCCCACGATCAGCTGGGTCGGGGGGTGGCGGCGCAGGTTGCCCTGGCTCGCCGTGAGTCACCCCACGCCGGCGGTCGGCTGCTCGGCATGGCGAAGGCGCTGGTCCGTGAGTTGCCCTGGACGTGGGCGGCCCTGCGCTCGGGGCGATTGTCGGAGTACCGCGCGATGCTGGTGGTCCGCGAAACGGCCTGCTTGAGCGTGGAAGACCGGGCTGCCGTGGACGCCCGGGTCTGCGGCGGTGCCTCCCGCGTCGAGGATCTCGGTAGTCGCCGGCTGGTGGCCGAGTGCCGGCAGGCCGCCTACCAGTTGGACCCCCACAGCGTGGTGCGCCGGTCTGCCCAGGCGGTCAGCGACCGCTACGTCTCGCTGCGGCCAGCGCCGGACACCATGACCTGGTTGACGGCTCTCCTGCCAGTGGCTCAAGGGGTTGCCGCCTACGCAGCCCTGCGCGTCGCCGCTGATTCTGCCCGTTCAGCGGGGGACGGGCGGGGAGGCGGCCAGTTGATGGCCGACACCCTTGTCGAACGGCTCACGGGCCAGGCGACCGCCGAGGCCGTGGGCGTGGGTGTCCACCTGGTGATGTCCGATCTGACCCTGCTCGCCGCCGATTCGGCCCCTGCGCATCTGGCGGGTTACGGTCCGATCCCCGCCGGTGTTGCCCGGAACCTGGTCGGCGCCTCGCCCGAAGTGGCGGGCTGGGTGCGCCGCCTGTACCAGCGGCCCCGCACCGGTGACCTGGTGGCGCTGGACTCCCGCTCCCGGTGTTTCCCGACGAACCTGAGCACCCTCATCACGTTGCGTGACCAGACCTGCCGGACTCCCTGGTGTGACGCGCCGATCCGCCACGTGGACCACATCGAGCCGCACGAGAGCGGCGGAGCGACCAGTTTCGCCAACGGCCAGGGCCTGTGTGAGGCCTGCAATCATGCCAAGCAGGCGCCGGGCTGGCTCGCCAGGCCCGAGCCAGAGGGCGCGCAGACCGTCCTTCTCGAGACGCCGACCGGACACCGGTATCGAAGTCGGGCACCGGTTCAGTCCGGGAGGAACGCTGAGAAGAAGCCCTCACGATTCGAGTTGGCTTTCAGGCGACTGGTCATCGCTGCGTAGTTGGCCAGCGCCGTCGTTGGTCATCGGCGTTGGTGGTCATCGGCGTTGGTGGTCATCGGCGTTGGTGGTCATCGGCGTTGGTGGTCATCGGCGTTGGTGGTCATTCCCGAGCAGTTGGTCATTCCCGAGCAGTTGGTCAACGCTGCGTCGCTGGGCGACCTGACTTGCGTCCTTAGGGGTGCAACGCGGTTCGTGTGATCGTCTCCCGGCATTCCTTGCGGACGTAGGCGCGGCCACCGCGTGATCCTTCGAGGGAACCTGTGGGGTCGGGACCCTCGACGTGGCGATCCCGAAGCTCCGTTGGGCACCTACTTCCCCGACTGGCTGCTGGAGCGCCGGAAGCGGGCCGAGGCCGCGTCGATCAGCGTGGTCGCGACCTGCTATCTGTTGGGGGTGTCGAGGACAAGCTCGTGCAAACCCTGGGGATCACCAGCTTGTCGAAGTCGCAGGTCTCCCTGATGGCCGCCGACCTGGATGCCCAGGTGACCGCGTTCCGGACCCGGCCACTGGCCGAGGCGGGCCCGTTCACGTTTGTGGCCGGCCGACGGCCACCGCGAAGTACTGAGGATCAAGGTCGCCACGTGAGACGAAACAGGCGTGGAACACGTTCTTCGCTGACTTGGTCGCCCGCGGCCTGCAAGGGGTGATGCTGGTCACCAGCGATGCGCACGCCGGCCTGGTGGAAGCGATCGCGGCGAACCTGCGCGGCGCCAGGTGGCAACGATGCCGTACCCATGACGCGGCCGAGCTGATGGCGGTGTGCCCCCAGAGCGACTGGGGAGCGGTGAAGGCCCTGCTGCACTCGGTGTACGACCAGCCTGATGCCACGGCCGTCCACGCCCAGTACGACAAGATGCTCGACACGCTGGCCGGGAAGCTCCCAGCCGGTCCTCGACCCTCGGATCCTCCCCACAGGCGCCCGCAGGGCGCCGTGGAGCGGAAGCGGCGCGGCAGCCTGAAGGCGAGGGCAGCGCCGAGCACGTGAACTCCCCGATCCTCCCAACCAACCCCGATCGAAGGATCAGCCGCTACGCCGGTCAAGGGACCTTGACCGGCAGCAAAGTCGGTTCTGGAACCGTTGTCGGCCGCGTGAGTCCAGCACCCCCGTTAGGCTTCGCTGCAGGTCAACGAAAGGCGGATCGCCATGCAGTTCCTGTTCCTCGGTGCCGGGGCGATCGGTACCTACGTGGGTGGCTCGCTGGCTGCCGCCGGGCATCGGGTGACCTTCATCGAGCAGCCGGCCGCGGCCGCCGTGATCACCACCCAGGGCCTGCGGCTCCACCGCGGTGGCGCCACGACGACCGTCCGCGAGTTCGAGCTGTTCACCTCGGCTGCCGAAGCGCTGGCCGCCGGCCCCTACGACCTGGGCGTCTTCGCGCTGAAGTCGTTCGACACCGCCTCCGCCCTCGACCAGCTGATCGCGACCGGCGCCCCGGTGCCGCCGATCCTGTCGCTGCAGAACGGGGTCGACAACGAGCCCACCATCGCCGCCAAACTGGGCGCGGCCAACGTGATCACGGGCACGGTCACCACCGCTGTCGGCAAGCCGGGGGTCGGTGAAGTCACCGAAGAGAAGCTCCGCGGGATCGGCATCGCGCTGAATCACCCGCTCGCGCCGCGCCTTGTCACAGCCCTCAACGATGCCCACCTGGTGGCCCGCGGCTACCCCCACCCCGGGCCCATGAAGTGGTCGAAGCTGCTCACCAATCTGACCGGCAACGCCACCTCGGCGATCCTCGACCTTCCGGTCGGTGCCT
Organism: Propionibacteriaceae bacterium; assembly: GCA_016717345.1. Lineage (GTDB taxonomy): Bacteria > Actinomycetota > Actinomycetes > Propionibacteriales > Propionibacteriaceae > Propionicimonas. The sequence goes on along the minus strand of JADKFR010000002.1, from coordinate 248,616 downwards.
TGTTCGCTGATCGGCGGCTGTACGAGGTCGAGGTCGCCGTGCTGCGTGAATGCCTGGCGGTGATGCGCGCCCTGGGCTACCGTCCGGTCGACCTGCCCGGGACCCCGGTGCGCGCCCTGGCCTTCGCCGCCCAGCGGTTGCCGCGTTTCATCGCCCAACCAGCGCTGACCAGGGCGCTGGGCAGCGGACGCGGCGACAAGATGCCGTCCTTCCACATCGACCTGCATTCGGGACGCGGCCAGACTGAAGTGCGTTTCCTCAACGGCGCGGTCGCCCGCCTGGGCGCCGCGCACGGGGTGCCGACCCCGGTGAACACGGTCCTGACCACCACCCTGGAGGCGCTCAGCGCGGGCCGCCAGAGCGTGGAGACCTTCCGGCGCAAACCGGAGGCTCTGCTCGCCCTGCTCGGCTGAGCCGACGATCCGGCCCCGCCTGTGCCATGCTGTCTCAACCGACCAGCGCCGACCGAGGATCTCGATGACTCACCAGGTCACTTCCACCGGGAAGAACCGTAAGAAGATCCTGTTCCTGTTCTCCGACACCGGAGGTGGCCACCGGTCCGCGACCGAGGCCATGATCGAGGCGTTGGACCTGGAGTTTCCCGGCGTCTTCGAATCCGCCATGGTCGACTTCCTGGTCGACTACTACCCCCGTCCGTTGAACCGGGCTCCAGAGATCTACCCACCCATCTCCCGGTTGCCTCAGGCCTGGGGCTTCAGCTACAAGGCGTCCAACAGCCGCACCCGCACCCGGATGCTGAACCAGCTCAGCTATCCCTACCTCCGGCGGGCCGCCGGTCGTCTCGTCCGGGAGAATCCCGCCGACCTCATCGTCTCGGTGCACCCGCTGGTCAACACCAACCTGATGCGGGCGATGCGCAAGTCCCCCCGTCCGTTCATCACGGTGGTCACCGACATGGTCACCACGCACGCCTTCTGGTACGACCGCCGCGCCGATCTGGTCGTGGTGCCGACCGAACAGGCCAAGGAGCGGGGAATCCACTTCGGGGTTCCCGAGGGCAACCTTCGCGTGATCGGTCTGCCGGTGGCCGACAAGTTCTGCCGTCCGGTGGGTGACCCGCTGGCGTTCCGGGACGCCCAGGGCTGGCGGCGCGACCTCCCGGTGATCCTGCTGGTCGGCGGCGGGGACGGGATGGGCCCCGTCAAACGGGTCGCGAAGGCGATCAACGAAGCGGCGCTGCCGGCCACGCTCGTCGTGATCTGCGGACGCAACGCCGAGCTCAAGGCAGACCTCGAGGCGCTCGACTGGAAGATGCCGGCACACCTTTACGGGTTCACCCGCGAGATGCCGGCCTTCATGGCTGCCTCCGACATGCTGCTCACCAAAGCCGGGCCCGGCACGATCAGCGAGGCGTTCATCGCCGGGCTGCCGTTGGTGCTGTACGCGAGGCTCCCGGGCCAGGAGGACGGGAACGTCACCTACGTCATCGAGGAGAAGGCCGGGGTCTGGGCTCCTCGCCCCCGTGAGGTCGTGGAGGCGGCGCGTCACTGGGTTCTCGACCCGGCCGCCCGGGCTGAAGCGTCAGCGGCCAGCCGTCGGATGGCCCGGCCGGAGGCCGCCCGCCAGATCGCTCGGCTGATCGCCGATCAGGTCGGCGTCCTGCCCTGACCGGGGTCCGGGGCGGACCCCGCAGCGGGGGCAGCGGGAGCGGCCCGCTATTCTGGTGAGTCGGAGCGAATGCATGAATGAGACGAAACAAGACAGCCAGAAGCAATCCGACGACGAGAAAGAGCCTGCGAAGGTCGAGTTCTCCCTGCCGCAGATCCTGGGGGGTGCCCTGGCCGCGGTGACCGTTGCGGTGGTGGGTTCCAGCCTGGGGACCGCGGGCACGATCGCCGGCGCAGCCATCGCCAGCGTGGTCGGCGGGGTGGCGGGAACCCTGTACACCGCCGGGCTCGACCACACCACCCGCGGGATCCGCTCGGTGGCCCAACGCGGCCTGCAACGATCCGGTGACGCCGAGACACCGGGGGCGCTGGGCACGCTGGGTGCGCCGGAGGGCGACTCCCTGACGCTGCCGGCGGACATCTTCGTGGAGCCACCGACTCCCGATGAACAGCCCCCCGACAAGCGGAATTGGAAGAGCCTCGGGCTGCGCATCCTGGTCAGTGCAGTGGCGATCTTCGCGGTGGCGTTCGCCGCGATCACCGTCTACGAACTCACGGTGGGCAACGCGCTGGACGGGTCGAAGGGCACCACCATCGGAGGGACGCAGCGCGTCGCCACGACGAAGCCCACGACCACCCCGAAGAGCACGCCCACGGCCACGCCGACGACGTCCACCACGCCGGCAGCCTCCACCCCGGTGGCCACGCCGACCGTCACGCCCACGGCCACTGCGACCCAGGCCGTCGAGCCGACGGCAACGGCAACCGCCACCAGCCCGGCCGCTGAACCCACTTCCGTCGCCAGCGCCGCCGCGACCGGCCAGTCCACCCCCTGATGTCCGGTCCGTCGTTTCGGCGAAGGCGACCTACCCTGGAAGCGTGAGTACGCACATCCCCGTCTCCCGGCGTCTGCAGGGCGCCGTTGTCGGGCTGGTCGCTGCCGGCCTGCTCGGAGCGGGTGGGTGCGCCCAGGTGCCACCTCAGGGGTACGGACGGCCCTCCGCCGTGCCAACTGCCACGGTGGCACCGTTCGCAGACACCGACGCGGTCCCGGCGGGCGGGGTGCCCTCCAGCTCGCCCACCTTCGCCCCACCCAGCATCAGCGCCGCCACGCTGCCGGGAGCCCTGCCCGTCCCCAGCGTGACGACCACCCCCGCAGCGACGAGCACCGTCGCCAAGCCGAAGGCAGCGCCGAACTGCGCCAAGCAGAAGTGCCTCGCGGTGACCTTCGACGACGGTCCGATGCCGGAGACCGAGAAGTTGTTGACCCTGCTCAAGAAGCAGCACGTGCACGCCACCTTCTTCGTCCTCGGTGAGCAGGCGAAGGCGCACCCGGGCGTTCTGCGTCGCATGGCTGCGGACGGGCACGTGATCGGCAACCACTCGTTCAGCCACCCGCAGTTCTGGAAGCTGAGCGCCGCCGGGATCAAGAGCCAGCTGTCACGCACTTCGACCACCATCCACAAGGCCGCCGGCACGAAGGTGACGCTGTTCCGTCCGCCCTACGGGGAATCCAACGCCACGATCCGCAAGGTCGCCGGGAAGCTGGGGTTGTCCCAGATCCTGTGGAGTGTCGACCCGCTCGACTGGCGCTACCGGAACGCCACCGAGGTGGCCAAGCGGATCATGAAACTGGCCCGTCCGGGCGCCATCGTCCTCAGCCACGACATCTACCCGACCACGCGCAAGGCGTGGGCCATCGCGATCCCCAAGCTGCGCAAGCAGGGCTACGTGTTCGTCACCGTCCCGCAACTGCTGGGCAGTCGCCTCAAGCCTGGACGCAGCTACTCGCAGCGCTGACGGCTGGACGGTCCGTCAGGGACGGTTGCGGGCCAGCCGGTAGCGTTCCAGGGCCACCCGTCGCTCCTCGGCGTGATCCACGATCCGCCGGGGATAACCGTGGGCGTAGCCGTTCGGGGCCTCCCATGGTCGAAGCGCGGCAGCGCCGGCCAGATGGCGCAACTCGGGCAGGAATCGCCGGACGTAGTCGCCGTTCGGATCCACGGCATCGGCTTGGGTGACCGGGTTGAACACCCGGAAGTACGGCGAGGGGTCGGTCCCGGTGCCGGCCACCCACTGCCAGCCGTGGGCGTTGGACGCCAGATCGCCGTCGATCAGGTGGTCGAGGAAGTGCCGGGCGCCCAGCGGCCACCAGTGGTGCAGATCCTTGGTGAGGAAGCTGGCGGTCACCATCCGCACCCGGTTGTGCATCCACCCCTGCTCCAGCAACTGCCGCATCCCCGCGTCCACCAGCGGGAACCCGGTCCGGCCGGTGCGCCAGGCCTCGAAGCCGGCACCCGGCTCGTCGTAGGCCAGCCCCCCAAGGTCGGGCCGCAGGTCGCCCTCCAGCGAGGACGGATGCTGCGCGAGCACGTCGGCGTAGAACTCCCGCCACGCCAACTCGGTGACGAACCGCTGGACTCCCTCGCCGGCAGGCTGTTGCGCCAGATCGGCGAGCAACGTCCGGGGGTGCACCACCCCGAACTTGAGGTAGGGCGACAGCCGGGAGGTCGCGTCCAGGTCCGGGCGATCACGCAGGGTGTCGTAGCGCCCGGCCCGGTCGCTCAGGAACCGGCTCCAGGCGGCGGCTGCGCCGGGCTCACCAGGCTCGGGTAACGGGATCGGGCAGGCCGCCAGGGCCTCGGCGAGCATGGCGGGAGCCCGGGGATCGTCGCTGGCCCGGCCAAGGACCAGGTCGGCGGGCTCCTCGCACGGCTGTGGCCAGCCGTGCTCGCGCCACGCCCGCGCGAACGGCGTGAACACCCGGAACGGGCCGCCCTGGCGGGTCACGATCCGACCGGGGGTGACGGCGTAGGGGGAACCCGTTTCGACCCAGGCGACGTCCTGGGCGGCGAGGGCGTCGCGGGTCAGCGCGTCCCGCGCCCGTCCGCCCGGCTCGGACTCGGCACAGACGTGGACGCTGCCGGCTCCCACCTCGGCGGCCAGGGCGGGGATCACCGTGGCGGGATCGCCGACCCGCAGCGTCAGGTGCCCGTCGTAGGCGCGGATCGTGGCCTGCAGCGTGGCAGCCAACCAGCCGAGTCGGACGGGTCCGGCCGGCTCCCAGAAGGCTGGGTCGATCACGAAGACCGGGATCACCCGTCCGTGGCGGGCGGCGGCGGCCAGGGCCGGGTGATCGCTGCGTCGTAGGTCGCGACGCAGCCATAACAGAGCAGCGGGTGCGTCGGTGCGGTCAGTCATGCCGGCCCACCACCAGCCGGGTCGCCTCGGTGATGCGGTGCCCCAACGCCAGGCACCCGGCGGGGGCCCGGTCCTGATAGCGGCCCCCGACGGCGAGGGTGGTTCCGGGGTGGTCAGCGGCCAGGGCGGCGGCGAGCTTCGCGACTCGGCCGGCGTCCTGGCGGCGCGGGATGGTCGTGACGCTGAGTCGGGAACCGGTGGTGCCGACGGCCTGCGACCAGGCGTCGACGGGAACATCGCCGCCGAGGTAGGTGGTGGGCACACCGGCGCGCCGCAGCGCGACGGCGAAGGCCATCAGGCCCAGTTCATGGGTGATCCCCGAGGGTGCTCCCACGATGACCGGCTGCGTCGTGGGGCGTGGGCCCGCGGCGTCGAAGGCGGCCGCCAGGCGACGTGTCACCACCTGGGACAACAGGTGTTCTCCCGCCACGGTGATGCGTCCCGCCGCCCACGCCTCCCCTACCCGCTGCAGCAAGGGCAGCAGCCAGTCGTCCACCAGGGATTCGTAGCTCCGCAGGGCGAACTGTTCGTCGATGAGTTGCAGGGTCGCGGCGGCATCCAGTCGCGTCAGCGCCTCCAGGACGCGTTCGTGGGATTCGGCTGCCGGCTGGAGCTGGGCCGGCTGGAGTTGGGCCGGGAGCCCGGCATCTCGCGCGGCTTCGCGTGGCGAGGCGCCGGAGCGAACCAGGTCGCGCATGGCCCGGATCCGTCGCAGCGCCTCCTCGTCGTAGACCCGGTACCCGCCGGGGGTGCGCGTCGGCGCGAAGGCCGAGTAGCGGCGTTCCCACGCACGCAGGGTGTGCTCGGGGACGCCGGTCAGCTCGGCGGCGCGTTTGATCGTCATCATGTCGTCGCAAGAGTAACCGCCAGGGGGTCAGGTTGTCGCTCCGGGTGACGGGATTGTCTAAGGTTTTGAGCAGAACTTGTCTAAGGTTAGACACTCTGGCATCATGGTTTGTACAAGGTTTCAGAGCAGGACAAGGTTTCAGAAGAGGAAGAGTGCCATGTCAACCGTCCGTTCCGATCGCATCCGCCAAGTGGCGATCACCCTCAGCGCCGTCTTCATGTTCGTCGCGACCCTCGCCGGTTTCGGGGTGATCGGAAGCCGCGTGGAGCAGACCTCCGCGGGGGCCCTGGCGGCAGACGCGACGCTGCTCACCCCGGCCACCCCGGCCTTCTCCCTCTGGTCGCTCATCTACTTCGGGCTGTTCGCCTACGTCGCCTGGCAATGGCTGCCGTCCCAGGCCGCCTCGGCGCGCGCCCGGGCGATCGGGTGGTTGGCTGCGGTCTCGATGATCCTGAACGGGCTGTGGCTGTTGGTGGTGCAGTTCGGCTGGCTGTGGCTCAGCGTGGCGGTCATCGTCGCCCTGGTGCTTGACCTCGGCCTGCTCGTCCAAGCGCTGAGCCGGATCCCGGCGTCGGGACTGCTCGAGAAGGTCCTGGTGGACGGCACGTTCGGGGTCTACCTCGGCTGGGTGTCGGTGGCGACGGTGGCGAACATCACCGCGACCCTGGTGGCTTCGGGGGTGCGGCCCGGTGATCTGATCTCCGAGATGGTGGCGGTCGTGGTGCTGGCAGCCGCTGCGGTCATCGGGTGGCTGCTGGCAACCCGGCTGGGCGGCCGGTGGGCTGTGGCGGCGGCGATGGTCTGGGCTTTGGGCTGGATCGCCGTCGGTCGGTTCACCGGGGTGCTGGAGTCGACGATCACCGGTTCCGCGGCGGTCGTCGCAGCCGTCGCCGTGCTGGCCGCCACCGCCGCCGTCCATCTGAGGCGTCCGGCTCCCGTCCGCGCCTGATGCGACAATGGCCCGATGAGCGACTCCCAGGGTGAAGCGAGCCTCTTCGATCGGGTCGGCGGTCATGCGACCTTCGTCGCCCTGGTTGACGCCTTCTACGCCGGGGTCGCCGGCGACCCGGAGCTCAGGGCGCTGTACCCCGAAGCGGACCTGGGACCGGCCAACGAACGGCTGCGGATGTTCCTCGAGCAGTACTGGGGCGGCCCGCACTCCTATTCGGAGCTGCGTGGCCACCCCCGCCTGCGGATCCGTCACGCCCCCTACGCCGTGACCCCCGACCAGCGGGATCGCTGGTTGCGTCACATGAACGCCGCCCTGGATTCGCTCGACCTGCCGGCCGCGGAAGCGGACGAGTTCCGCGACTACGTCACCCGGGCGGCCTCGTTCATGGTGAATTCCTTCGCGTAGTTGACCCTGCGACGTGGCCTGCGGTAGGTTCCGCTCAGGACCCTTGGTGGTTCCCGCAGGGTTGCAACTGTTCGCAGGCAAGACCTGGGTGTGATCGTCGTGTGCCGTGGTGCGCGGGGGTTGGACTCAGGTCTTTTTTGTGTTCTCGGGCCGTGCGCATCGCCATCATCACCGACAGGAGCTCAGATGAAGTACCGCACGCTCAAACCGTTCCCCCCGGGCTTCCTGTGGGGCGCCTCCACCTCGGCCTACCAGGTCGAAGGAGCGTGGAACGAGGACGGCAAGGGCCCGTCGGTGATCGATGTGATGCCTTCACATCCCGAGGGCACCACCGACTTCACGGTCGCCAGTGACCATTACCATCGGTTCGCCGAAGACGTGGCGCTGTTCTCCGAGCTGGGGCTGACCGCCTACCGCTTCTCCATCGCCTGGACGCGAATCATCCCCGACGGCGACGGCGAGATCAACGCCGCCGGAGTCGCCTTCTACCACCGGCTGATCGACGCCCTGGTGGCGGCCGGCATCGAACCGATCGTCACGATGTACCACTTCGACCTGCCCGCGGCGCTGGACGCCAAGGGCGGCTGGGTGAACCGGGCCACCGTCGACGCCTTCGCCCGCTTCTCCGAGGTCCTGTTCGCCGAGTACGGCGACAAGGTCACCTACTGGCTGACCATCAACGAGCAGAACATGATGATCCTCTACGGCGAGGCCATCGGGACCATCAAGGCCGGGATGCCCAAGTCGGCGATCTACCAGGCCAACCACCACATGATGCTGGCCCAGGCCAAGGCGACGAACCTGTGCCACGACCTGGTGCCGCACGGGTTGATCGGCCCCGCGCCGAACATCGCGCTGTGCTACCCGGCGACCTGTCACCCCGAGGACGTCCTGGCCGCCGACGACTTCAACGCGATCCGCAACTGGCTCTACACCGACATGGCCGTCCTGGGCCGTTACAACTCGGTGGCCTGGGCGTACCTGGAGGAACTCGGTGCCACCCCCGAGATCGCGGAGGGTGACCTCGAACTGCTGGCCTCGGCCCGTCCGGACTTCCTGGCGTTCAACTACTACGCCTCGCACGCGGTGGCCCGTCCCAGCGGGACCGAGTCCGACGTGGCGGGCGGCGATCAGCAGATCGCCGTCGGTGAGGCGGGCGTGTACGCCGGAGTCACCAACGAGTACCTGCCCAAGACCGAGTTCGGCTGGGAGATCGACCCGGTCGGCTTCCGCAACACCTTCCGGGCCTTGTGGGACCGGTACCACCTGCCGCTGCTGGTGACCGAGAACGGGCTGGGCGCCTTCGACAAGCTCGAGGACGGCCAGGTTCACGACGGCTACCGGATCGACTACCTGCGCGACCACATCGAGCAGATCCAGTGGGCGATCAGCGACGGCGTCGACGTCCTGGGGTACTCCCCGTGGTCGGCGATCGATCTGGTCTCGACCCACCAGGGTGCAGCCAAGCGCTACGGGTTCGTCTACGTCAACCGTGAGGAGTTCGACCTGCTCGACCTCGCCCGGTACCGCAAGGACAGCTTCGCCTGGTACGCCAAGGTGATCGCCTCCCAGGGTGCCGACCTCTCCTGAGTTCGTCCCAGCCGCCCGTCCCCCGTGGACGGCCGACCAACCCAGTGAGGGAGGCCCGGTGAAGATCCTCAAGGTCTTCAACAACAACGTGGTGCTGGCCGACGACCCGCGGCGCGGTCAGGTGATGCTGACCGGCCGGGGGCTGGGCTTCCAGGCGAAGCCGGGCCAGTTCGTCGACGACGCGAAGGTCGTCCAGGTCTTCGTCCCGGACGCCGAGCACGACGTCGACCAGTTGCGGGCCTTCCTCACCGAGATCCCGCCCGAGCACCTGCTCCTGGCTCAGGAGATCCTGGCCCTGGCGCAGGCGGAACTGGCGATCCCGGCAGGCCAGGGGTTGGTGATCCCGCTGGCCGACCACCTCAGCTTCGCGCTCAAGCGCCAGCGGCAGGGGATGGTGCTGCAGTACCCCCTGCGCGCGGAGGTGGCACACCTCTACCCCGACGAACTGCGGGTGGCGCGGGAGGGGGTCCAGCTGGTCCGGGAGCGGACGGGCCAGGACCTGCCGCTGGATGAGGCGGTGCCCATCGCCTTGCACTTCGTGAACGCCGCCTTCGCGACCGACGACCTGTCCCGCACCTTCGCGATGACCGAAGTGTTCACCCAGATCTTCACCGTCCTGGAATCCACCTACGAGCGCAGCTTCGACGCCGACTCGATCAACGCGGCACGCTTCATCACGCACCTGCGGTACTTCTTCGTGCGGGTCCAGGCTGACCGGCAGTTGGTCGAGAACCCGGAGAGCTTCGCCGCCTCGATCCGGACGGCCTTCCCCGAAGCTTACGCCGCGGCCCAGAAGGTGCGGGCGCTGCTCGAACTGCGGCTGTCTAAACCGATCACCTCGGACGAGGAGGTCTACCTCACCCTGCATGTGGCGCGGTTGGCGGCTGACGGGGCGGTGTGACGGTGCCTCAGGCCAGGGTGGCGACCCGGACGGCGGCGAGGACGAGCAAGCCGACCCCGAAGCTGGTCAGGGCGATCAGCTGGTTCCGGGCGCGATCCTGGCGTGGCGCGTAGGCGATGATCGCCGCGACCGCCATCCCGCCCAGCAGGCCTCCCAGGTGTCCCTGCCACGAGATCCCCGACCCCGTGAACGTGTAGACGACGTTCATGGCCAACCAGGCCAGCAGCGTCGAGACGTTCGCCCGCACCTTCAAGGCGATCACCAACAGCGCCCCCATCAGCCCGAAGACGGCCCCTGAGGCGCCCAGCGTTGACGTGGTCGGGCTGGCCAGCCACAACACCACGACGGAACCGGCCAGTGCCGAGAGCAGATAGAGCGCCAGGAAGCGGGCCCGGCCGATGGCCCGCTCCAGCTGGGGGCCGAGGAACCACAGCGCCAGCATGTTGAAGCCGATGTGCCAGACCTCGACGTGGGTGAAGGCGCTGGTGAGGAGCTGCCACCAGGCGCCGTCGGCCACCCCCGGGGCCCAGGTGCCGCCGATCTGGGTGGTGCAACTGGCACGCTCCAGGTTGGGGAAGTAGCTCCCGAGTTGATCGGTGGCCAGGCAGGCGCCCGCCGGAGTCAGGGCGAGCCTCCGGAACCACGGGCTGCCCGACCCGCCGCTGAGGAACAGCATCAGCCAGATCCCGACGTTGATGCTGATCAGGGCGATCGAGGTCAGGTTCGGATTCGCCGAGCGCCGGCCCCCGTACGGCCCCTCGTTCTGGCGGGTGGTACGCATCCCTTCGGCCACGCACTCGGGGCACTGGAACCCGACTGCGGCCGACACCATGCATTCGGGGCAGATCGGACGGCCGCAGCGCTGGCAGGCGATGTACGTCTGCCGTCCGGGGTGGCGGAAGCACTCGGGGGCGACCTGGTACTGCGGGGAGCCGTAGGGCGGTTGGGCCATGGCATCACTGTAGGTGGTGGGTCTGACGGGGCTGGCGGCCGCCGCCCATAATGGGGTCATGCCCACTCCCAGACGCGTCGCTCTCGTGCTCGGCTCCGGCGGGGCCCGCGGTTACGCCCACATCGGGGCGGTTCAGGTCCTCAAGGAGCGCGGCTATCAGATCGCAGCCATCGCCGGCACCTCCATGGGTGCCGTCATCGGTGGCCTGGAAGCTGCCGGAAAGCTGGAGGAGTACGTCGACTGGGTGAGCACCCTGAATGCCAGGGACGTGCTCAAGCTGATGGACGCCTCCCCCTTCGGCGCGGGGGCGATCCGGTTGGAGCGGGTGCTGGCCCACATGACCGACATCCTCGACGGCGCCCGGATCGAGGAGTTGCCGATCCCCTACACGGCGGTGGCCACCGATCTGGGGGCCCGCCGCGAGGTGTGGTTCACCTCCGGCCCGGTGGACGTGGCGATCCGTGCCTCGGTCTCGATTCCGGGGGCGATCACCCCGATCATGGTGAACGGCCGGTTGTTGGTCGACGGGGGCCTGCTCAACCCCGTCCCGATGGATCCGGTGATCTCGGCGGACGCCGACTTCACCCTGGCGGTCTCACTGTCGGGCTGGACCCCGACCAACTTCGCCGGCCCGTCGCGCCAGAGTGCGGACGCCCAGCCGCCGAACGAGTGGCTGGACCGCTTCCTGAAGGGGGCCGCGGGGATCCTGGAGAACGATCTGGTGGCCTCGGTGCTGGCCCGATTCTCGCGCGAGACGCCCGAGCCCACCCCGCCGCCCTTCGACGCCGCTCCCGCCGGCCTGGGGATCCCGCAGGTGACAGGTCTGTCCCTGGACACGATGAGCGCGCTGATCACCCGCTTCCGGCTGGCCGCGCAGCCGCCGGATGTGCTCGTCACCATTCCCAGCACGGCGGCCCGGACGATGGACTTTCATCGGGCCGACGAGCTCATCGAGGTGGGCCGCCGGCTCACCGCCGCCGCCCTGGATGACGCCTTCGGGACGGGCGTTCCTGGCGTCCCAGAGGTCACCGGCGTCCCCGGACCCGCGGGGCCGCCGGAGCTTGAGGCCGTGCCTCGACCCGAGGCGGGCTAGCTCACGTCGGCGAGGTGATGCCGCAGTTCGTGCAGCAGGTACACCCCCAGGCTCGCCACGGTGAACTCCGCACCATCGCTGCGCGTGCCCTTGCGCGTCCACTCGTCCTCGCGCACTTCCGACCACAGCTGAGCCAGGGTGCGGGCGGCTTCGTCCACCTGGGCGGCGACAGCGGCGGGGTTCTGCTCCCAGTAGCGGTCCGCCACGGCCGTGGCGTCCTGGTCCCAGTTGGCGAACCGTGGGTTCACCTGGGTGAGCATCATGCCGAGCCGCTGGGTGAAGACGAGAAGGACGTCCCGCACGTGGCAGGCGTACTCCAGGGGTGACCAGACCGTCGGTGACGGGCGGACGGCGGCGTCCGGACGGGCGAGGATCGCCGTCCAGCCCGCGGTGTCGGCGAGCAGGCGTGCGCCCACGTCAGGGGGGTCGATGGTGCTGGCGTCGTAGCCGCACTCGGGGCACGGCTCCTTCTCGACGAAGGTCCAGTCCCTGGTGTCTGGCTCGGGAGGCTGCCGGTCCATGGCCGCAGCGTACGTCGCGGGGGTGGCGGGCTTCGTGGTCCCGGCGGCGCGTCCCGGCATCCGGAGCACGACCGAGCCCGAATCCAGATCGAGGGGACGGGGGCCGCTGCCGCCCTTGGCGTCATCGACGACGAGCACCTTCTCAAGATCGCGCTGCTCCCGCAGGTGACGCAGGCCGGGCGCGAAGATCTCGAAGAACTCGCTCATCGGCTGAGGCTACTGGCGCTGCAGCCGGGCGCCAAGCTCCACGATCCGGTGCAGGTGGACACCCTCGCGCTGTTCGGTGGCCAGGGCATGGGTGGTGTTGCTCACCATCAGCAGCGGCACCAGGCCCAGATCGCGGGTGTGGACGGTGATCTCCAGGCCCCGGGTGGGCTCCTCGTAAGGGAGTTCGGTGGCCAGCCGTCCGGTCAGCGGGGGGATGGCGGCGCGGTTCGGGCTACTCCAGGAGCGGGCGATCGCCGCCATCGACTCCTGGTCGAGTTCGACCCACACCGACCACACGAACATCGGCGGCTCGGCGTCCATCACGGGCAACTGGATGTGGCCACGCACGAAATGCCGGGTGCGGCCCAGGTCGGGGAGGATGCAGACGTCGGGAGTCAGCTCGGCCTCGAGGCGCTCACCCTCCGAGATGGCGAGCCACGCGTCCGGTGCGGTCGGCCCGAGCAACTCGGCCACGTCCTGGTGGGACTCGTGGCAGACGGGGCACAACCGGGAGGCGGGTACCCCGGCGATGGAGAGCATGACGCCATTCTCGTCCAGATGGGTGGGCCACCGGGCTGGGTTGATGAAAATGCCCCTCAGCCCTCAGCCCTCAGCCCTCAGCCCTCAGCGCCCCAGCGCCCCAGCGCCTCAGCCCTCAGCCCCTCAGCCTTCAGGCGGCCGGCGGGGTCAGCAGGTAGAAGACCTCGCCATCGGGTCCGCTCAGCCCCACGAAACGTCCGAACGGGATGTCGGACGGCTCGCCGAGCAGGCTGCCGCCCAAGCCGGTCACCTGGCTGGCTGCCGCGTCGACGTCGGGATGCTGGAAGCAGACCGTCCACGCCGACGGGGCCGTGCCGGCCGGGCTGCCGTCGGGGTTGCCCAGATCTCCGATGCCGCCGGCCGGACGCTCCCCGCCCGGCACCGAGAACATCACGTAGCGCATCCCCTGCGACGGCACATCGGAGTACCGGTAGCCGAAGGCGGCGGCGTAGAACGCCTGGCTCGCTTCGAAGTCGCGGCTCATCAGGTCGAGCCAGACCGCCGTCCCCGGCTCGTCGTAGCGGGCGAAGCCGGAGTGCTCCCCGGATTCCCAGGTGCCGACGACGGCTCCGGCGGGGTCGGCGTAGAGGCCCATGGTGCCCATCGGCCCGACCTGCATCGGTTCGGCCACCACGCTGCCGCCCGCCGCCACGACCGCCGCGCGGGTGGCCGCCGAATCGTCGGTGGCGAGGTAGACCCGCCAGGCGTGCGGTGCGTCCTCGAGGCCCTCCGGGGTGGGGGACAGCCCGGCGGCCACCGCGCCGTCGGCGAGGGCGTTGGTGTACCCGCCGTACTCCCCGGGTTGGACGACGGCGAAGTCCCAGCCCAACAGCGCGCCGTAGAAAGCCCGCGACGCAGCGAGGTCGCTGGTCATCAGATCGCACCAGCAAGGGGTGCCGGGGGCCCAGGGGCCAGAATGGTTCGGCATGGGTGATCCCTCTCAGTCAGCGTGCCGGCCACCGTAGTCGCTGCCACCGACAGCGTCGAGGAGTGGTGGCAATTGTTCTCAGTTGCCGGGAGCTCCGCGGCGGCCTCAGACTGCTGCTTTCGCGGGATTCAGGTGGGCTGGACGGGAGTTGCATGGGCGAATCGGGCAACGCCGCGACGTCTCTGGCCGAGCGGACCGGCCCGGGCCTGGGAGCGCTGCGGGCGGCGGCCGGCCAGAGCTACCTCTCGGGGGACTTCGCCGGCGCGGACGCCGCCTATGAACAGCTGCACCGCGCTGGTGCGCTGGAGCCCGGGGACGCCCGGCAATGGGTGGACGCCCTGCGTCGGCTGGGTGCCACCGCCTCCCCACCCACCCTGCAGGAGCTCGCCGAGGCCTTCCCCGACGATCAGGACATCGTTGAGTTCGTCGCCGCCGAACTGTGGCAGCGGGCCGTGTCCGCCGCCTCCGGTGACACCGACGCCGACCTGGCCCGGCGGGCCTGGTCAGCCGCCCTGCGGATGGCGGCGCCCGGTCCCCGCAGCGACGAGGAGGGCGTCCGGCTGATCGGGCTGCTGGATCGCTTCTACGAGGCCGGCAAGCGGTTCCGCACCCCGATCGGCAGCGCTTCGGAGTTCGAGAACGCGTTGCTCCGGTTCGCTGCCGCCGGCCCGAACGCGACGCTGCTGGCCGCCGATCTGCTCGCCGCCGACAACCCGGGGCTGGCCGTCGACCTGATCTCCCATGCCGAGGCCAGCGCGTCCGCCGCCCTGGTGAGTGCGGTCGCTGCCTGCGGACTGGACGACTACGCCGGCGCCGTCCGCGAGTTCGACACCCTGGCCCAGCGGTGGGGGATGGGCGTCCGTGATCTCGACCTGGAGGACCGCTCCCACTGGATCCAGGCGATGACCGACGTCGGACGGTTCTCCGAGGCCGATGATGCCTGCAGCGGCACCCTGGCCGCGATCGATGGGCACGAACCCGCGTTCGGGACGCGGTGGCCGGTCGAGGGTTTGAGCGCTGACAGCACCGACCACTGGCGGCACGTGTACCGGCTGCTCGGCTTCCGGCTGGCGTCCCAGCAGGGCAGGTTCGTCGATGCCTGGGAGCACCTGCGGGCCTCTCAGGCCGTCGACGAGGCTGTCCTGGAACCGAATCTGCAACGCTCGATCCTGCGGGTCCGGCTGCTGCTGGCCGATTCCAGCCAGGCGGTCGCGATCCTCGACGGCCTGGAATCCCTCGACGCCGACGACCCCTACGAAACCACCTACGTCGAGGCCTGCCTGTGGGCCGGCGCGCAGTGGGGTGCCCAGCCGGGCCCGCTTTCCCAGGCTCGGTATCGCGGGCAGGCGGCGGCCCGTGCGCTGCTGGTACGGGCGGGACCCGCTGTCAGCAGCCGGCAATTGCTCCGGCTCGCCCTGTTGGCCGGCGACGACGATCGGGCCTCGCGCATGCTCACCGCCGAACCGCTGACCCCGGCCGACCCGTGGACGGTGAAGGTGCTGGCGGCCATGTTGCTGCTGCGACTGGGCGACGATGCCGGCGGGCGGGCGCTGCTCGACGAGGTGCTGCCGCAGCGTCGCCACGACCTTGACCTGCGGGTGCTGGACGCCCAGGCCTCGCTGATCGCCGGACGGTACAAGACGGCCCTGACGGATTCGCTGGCGCTCACCGAAGCGGTCGGGCAGCACATCCTCGCCCTGACGATCCAGGCCGAAGCCGAATTCGAAGCGGCGCTGGCGATGGCGGAGGACAGCGCGAGTTCGGTCGAGAACGTGCAGCAGCTGATGAGCGCGGTCGCCGCCTATCGACGCGCTGCCGACCTGCACGCCGCCACCAAACGCTTCCTGCGGACGGGGGACCTGCGTCCCCAGGAGGAGGTCGGCTCGGAGCCGTTGGTTCCGCGGCTGTTCGCCGAGGTGTGCCGTCGCGGGCTGCACGCCGCGATCCTGGCCCAGGAGGGGCTGGACCGGCTGGGGCTGCACGGTGACGAGCGGCTGATCAACGACGCCCAGGACCTGGTCCAACACCTGCGCTCCACCACCCGTCCGTGCTGCCGGGATCGTCGGGGTTCGCGGGCCGGCCGGTTGGCGCATCAGATTCGGCACCTGCCTGACCGGGACGAGGCCTCCCGGCTGGCGATGCTGATGATCTCGTACCGCTGGTCGCGCTGGACCCGACGGGCCCAGAACCTCGGGTTCTTCGCCGCCGGCCTGGGGGTGGCGGTGGTGGCGCTCCTGAACTACCTGCCCGGCCCGGAGTCGGACACGATCCGGGTCACCGTCTTCGCCCTCGGGGTGCTGCTGATGCTGATGCCGTTCGCGCGCAGCCTGAAGGTCGGCGTGGTCGAGTTGAGCCGCGATGCCGAAGCTGCCCCGCTGTCGGGACGCTCGAAGTCGCTGCGTACGTCCAGGGTGCTGCTGCGCAGCCACCAGTTGGGCACCTTCACCCTGCCATTCCCTCCTGACAAGGGAAGGCGAGCTCATCAGACGGCCCAACAGGGCGCGGCGGCGGCGGTCAGCGGCGGTCTTTGATCGCCTCCCGGATGCTGTCGGCCTGGCCCACCTGGCGGGCCGTCTCGGTGAGGAGGTGAAGACAGATCTCGTGCAGGGACACCTGACCCCGAGTTGCGGGCCACGACTCGACGTGGCCGCGGGTCGTCAGGGGGAGGGCTGCGATGGTTCGCTCAGCCATCGCCGCGGCGTGGTGATGGAACGCCAGCACGCTCGAAAGCGACGGGGAGGGGATCGCCCACCGGCCACCGCCAGTCTCGCCGTCCGCCGTGATCTCCCATCCGGGATCGACGCCGAACGGCGCGGTCAGCAGGCTGAGTTCGAGACCGGCACAGGAAGTGACCAGGCCCAGCAAGGTGCGGCCGTTCGATGTCAGGGGCTGCCGCAACTCGGACTCGCCAAGGCCGTCCAGCGTGGCCAGTAGTTCGCTGCGCACGCTGCGCAGCTGGTCGATGATCGCCTGTTTCGCGTCCGGGAGCGCCGCTCCGGCGATCCGGGGGGCGTGCCCCAGTGCCACATCGCCCTCGTGCTCCAGGGCCACCGCGACCCGTTCGGCGTTGATCGCCGGCATGGGTGGCAGGTCGTGGACGGCGAAGAAGCGGGCCTGAGCCGCCTCACCATCGATCGGGGCCGGGTCGCCGTCCAGGTAGCGGCACCGGAACACATGGTCGATGTACTGCGTCTGGTCCCCGTTGGCGTAGGTGATCTGCTCGGTGACGGTCAGCCACACCAGGCGGTCGATCGCAGCGGACACCCCGGCCTCTTCGAGCACCTCCCGCAGTGCCGCCTCGTGGGGGTGCTCGCCCGGGTCCACGATGCCGCTGACCGGTGCCCACTCTCCGGTGTCCGAGCGCTGCACCAGCAGCACCTCATCGCCGGCGGGTCCGGGACGGACGACAACCGCGGTCGCCCCCGACAGCCACAGGGGCGCCGTCCCGACCCGTCGGCGCAGTTCCAGGATGAAGTCCGGTGTCCCCACGGGGGTCAGCGTAGATCAGTGGCGTGGGCGTAGATCAGGGCTCGAATCCGACTCGGGCCTGGTCAGGAAGAAGGCGGCGACGATCGTCGACAACCAGAGCACGCCCACCGTTGAGAAGGCGGCCCTGGCCCCGGAGGCCAGCGCGGCTTCGGGCCCCTGGCCTGCGGCGCCGGCCTGCGCTCCCACGGTGGCCATGATCGTCACGAACAGGGCCGTCCCGGCCGCCCCCGCGACCTGCTGGATCGTGCCGACCATCGCCGAGCCGTAGCTGTAGAGATGGTGCGGCAGGGCTCCCAGGGCGGTGGTGAACAGCGGCGTCATCATGAAGGCGAGGCCGAGGCTCATCAGCAGGTTGGCCACCAGCAGGTGCCACCACTGGGTGGCGGTCGAGATGGTGGCGAAGATCGCGAACGCGCCGGTCACCACGACGGCCCCCGGGATCACCAGCCAACGCGGTCCGACAACGTCATACAGTCGCCCCACGACCGGACCGAGCAACCCCATCAGCAGCCCGCCCGGCAACAGCAGGAGGCCGACGGTCAGCGGTTCGAGGTGCAGCACCTGCTGGAGCACCAGCGGCGTGGCGATGATGGAACCGAAGAGCACCATCATCACCAGGGCCATCACCACGATGGCTGCGGTGAACGCCGGGTAGGTGAAGGTCCGCAGATCGAGGAGGGCGGAGTCCGTCCGCTGCAGGATCACCTGGCGCACCAGGAAGGCGGCCAGGCTCAGGGCGCCGACCGCGAGCACCGTGTCGAGTTGCCAGGCCGGGATGAGGGGGTTGCCCACCAGGCTGAGGCCGTAGACGAGGCCGCCGAACCCGAGAGCCGCCAGCGGGATGCTGAGCAGGTCGAGGCCGACCTTGCGGGGTTCGTCCAGGTTCGGGACGAACCGCAGGCCCAGCGCCAGAATCCCGAGCGCGATCGGGAGCACGAGCACGAACACGAACCGCCAGCTCAGGAACTGCAGGATCACCCCGGACATGGTGGGCCCGACGGCCGGTGCGGTGGCGATGACGAGGCTGGTGGTGCCCATCACCCGTCCGCGCAGGTGGCTGGGGACGAGTTCCATCACGGTGGTCATCAGCAGGGGCATCATCACCGCGGTCCCGCAGGCCTGGATGACGCGGCCGGTCAGCAACCACGTGAACGAGAACGAGAGGGCAGCGGTGGCGGTGCCGAGGCTGAACAGTGACATCGCCAGGGCGAACACCTGACGGGTCGAGAGCCGCTGCATCAGCCAGCCGCTGATGGGGATCACCACTGCCATGGTGAGCATGAACCCGGTCGTCAGCCATTGGGCGGTGCGCTCATCGACGCGCAGGTCGAGCATGATCCGCGACAGGGCCACGTTCATGGCGGTCTCGTTGAGGATCACGACGAACGCGCCGACCATGAGGACCGCCAGCACGGTGACACTACGCGCCGGCAGCTTCTGGGAGAGCCCAGTCGGGCTGCCTGACGCGCTCGGCGTCGTGAGTTCGGTCGTGGTATTGCTGTGCTGCATAGGTCCCCTTGGTTGCCGGCCGCCAGCGCGACCCCTTGCCTTCGGGCGACCGCGTTGGCGCCGACGTAACGCTGTTCTCAATGCCAGGGACTTCCCGGCTATTCCCGCCGGGCTCACCACCGTCCCGACTCCGGCGGGTGCGGGCCCTTGACAACCCTGCCGGTGGCGAGTCGACTCGGGGCATGGCAGAGATGATGACGGCGACGATGATGACGGCGATCGGTTACACCCACACCGGCGACCTGGACCAGGCCACCTTCCAGACGCGTGAGGTGCCGCTTCCGCAGCCGGGGGCGCGCGACCTGCTGGTCGAGGTGAGGGCCGTGTCGGTCAACCCGATCGACACCAAGCAGCGTCGCCGGGTGGACCCCCACGGGTTCCGGGTGCTCGGCTTCGACGCTGCCGGGGTCGTGGTGGCGGTCGGCGACGCGGTGGAGTACTTCGGGGTCGGCGACGAGGTCTGGTACGCCGGCACGCTCGGCCGTCCCGGCAGCAACCAGCAGTTCCAGGTCGTCGACGAGCGGATCGCCGGGCGCAAGCCCGCGACGCTTGGCTTCGCCGAGGCGGCGGCCCTGCCGCTGACGACGATCACCGCCTGGGAGTGCCTGTTCGACCGGCTCCGGCTCACCGCGGACAGCCGTGGGACGCTGCTGGTCGTCGGGGGCACCGGCGGGGTGGGGTCGATCCTGCTGCAGTTGGCCAAGGTGCGCCTGCCCGGGGTGCGCGTGATCGCCACCGCGTCGGCGGCCAAGCAGGAGTGGGCCAGCGGCCTGGGGGCCGCGGTGACCATCGACCCGCACGGCGACCTGGTGGCGCAGACCCTCGAACTGGCACCCCAGGGGGTCGATTGGATCTTCTCTGCCTTCTCGGATGGTCGGCTTCCAGCCTACGCCGAGGTGTTGCGGCCGTTCGGGGAGGTGGTGGCCATCGATGAGGGCCAACTCGACCTGATGGCGTTGAAGCCGAAGGCCCTCACCTGGCACTGGGAGTCCATGTTCACCCGCGCGACCTTCCAGACCGCCGACCTGTCCGGGCAGCACGACCTGCTCAACGCGGTGGCCGAGCTGGTCGAGGCCGGGTCCGTCCGCTCGACGGCCACCGCTGACCTGGGACGGGTGACCGCCGCGAACCTGACCGAGGCGCATCGAATCGTCGAGGCCGGACGATCGGTCGGCAAGGTGGTGTTGGCCGGCTGGGAGTAGCGGTCCTGCGCGGCGGCCAGGCTGCTGGACAGTTAGGGAAGGCTGGCCTAAGTTCGTGGCCTCAGGTGGCTGACCCACGCCGGAAACCGTCCGGTGCTCTCGTCGTCACCCACTCAGGAGGAAACGATGGCCATCAGTTCAGCCAGTCACGGCAGGGTGCGCCTGCTCGGTTTGGTCACCCTGATCGCGGGGTTGGTCTTCATCGTCGGCGGCGCGGTGACCTGGGGGATGGTCAGCACCAAGCTGGCTTCCGAGAACATCACCGTCTCAGCCGACGCACCGATGTTCGGCGGGGCCAGGGTGGCCGGACCGCTGGAAGCGTTCGTCCAGGCGGACGTCATCAACCACCATGCCCTGACCGCCACCGGCGGCAAGACCTACGCCGAGCTCGGCAGGGACGATCCGCTGCGCGCGACCGCGATGACCGCGTCCTTCCTGCGGGCCTCGCTCTTCACCTCGGTGATCGCCTTCGGCGTGGCGCTGTTCGCGATCGGGGTCGGCGTGGTCTGCCTGCTCGTGGGCTGGTCCCTGCGGCTGCTGGCACCTGCTGCGGCGAAGGCCGGCCCCAGCGAGGCGTAGCCGGAGCCGTCCGTCCGGCCGGCCGGCCCTCAGCAGGCCAGCCAGACGGCCGCGTCGGTGGGCAGGACCCGATCGGTCAGTTCTTCGCTGGCCACCAGAATGTCCGCGTCGGCCGGCAGCGGGAGCGGGGCGCCCAGGTTCACCCAGCACTCGAATCCCGGCTCGCGCCGGAACGCCAGCACCTTGTCGCCGGCCTCGACCCAGGTCATCGACCCGTCGCCCAGGGCCGGGTGCTGGTGCCGCAGCCGCAGCGCGGCCCGGTAGAGCTCGAGGGTGGAGTCCGGGATGTCCTGTTGTGCCGTGACGCTCAGGCCGGCCCAGGCGGCCGGTTGCGGCAGCCACGGGGCTGCGGCCCCGGCGGGGCTGAAGCCGTACGTCTCGGGGTCCGACGTCCACGGGATCGGCACCCGACACCCGTCCCGCCCGCGGAGCTGTCCGCCGGTCTGGGCGAAGATCGGATCCTGCAGCGCCTCGGCCGGGATGTCCTCGACCTCCGGCAGTCCCAGTTCCTCGCCCTCGTAGATGTAGGCGCTGCCGGGCAGCGCGAGCATCAGCAGTGCGGCCGCCCGGGCCCGGCGCAACCCCAGCCCGAAGTCGGCAGGCAGCGGCAGCAACTCGTCGAGGTTGACCCGCTCCGACAGCGTCTCCTGAGGTCGGGCGTACCGGGTGACCTCGCGGGGGACGTCGTGGTTGGCGAGCACCCAGGTGGCGGGCGCCCCCACGCTCAGGTGGGAGGCCAGGGTGGCGTCGATGACCTCGCGCAGTCGCGAGGCGATCCAGGGCGCCTTGAGGAACTCGAAGTTGAAGGCCGTGTGCAGTTCGTCGGGACGGATGTACTGCGCGAGCCGTTCGGGGCGGCCGACCCACGCCTCGGCAACGAACGCTCGCGCGGGGGTGTACTCGTTGGCCACCTTCCGCCAGGCGCGGTAGATGTCGTGCACGCCGGGACGGTCCCAGTGCGGGTGTTCCACGTCCGCGGGGGTGTCGGCGGGCAGCGGGAACGTCATGCCGTGGGCGTCGATCAGGGTGTCGTCCTTGACCAGGCCATGAGCCACGTCGATCCGGAACCCGTCGGCGCCCCGGTCGAACCAGAACCGCAGGGTCTTGTCGAACTCGTCCTTGATGTCGGCGTGGTTCCAATTCACGTCCGGCTGCTCGGGGGTGAACAGGTGCAGGTACCACTGGCCGGGGGTCCCGTCCGGGTTGGTGGTGCGGCTCCAGGCCGGACCGCCGAACTCGCTGCGCCAGTCGTTCGGGGGTAGCTCGCCGTCGGCTCCCCGTCCCTCGCGGAAGACGAAGCGCTCACGTTCGCCGGAGCCGGGGCCGGCGGCCAGGGCGTCGACGAACAGCGGGTGCTGATCGGAGAAGTGGTTGGGGACGATGTCGATGATGACCTTGATGCCGACCTCGTGGGCCTCGGCGATCAGCGCCTCGGCTTCGGCAAGGGTGCCGAAGACCGGTTCGATGTCGCGGTAGTTCGACACGTCGTAGCCGGCGTCCTTCATCGGCGAGGGGTACCAGGGACTGATCCACACGGCGTCCACCCCAAGGCCGGCGAGGTAGGGCAGCCGGGAACGGATCCCGTTGACGTCCCCGACACCGTCGCCGTTGGAGTCGGCGAAGCTGCGCGGGTAGACCTGATAGACGACGGCGCGCCGCCACCAGGTGTCGGGATCGATGAGGTCGCTGGGGGTGCGGGGGAATTCGGTGGTGGTCATCCGTGCCTTCTGTACCGGTACAGTGGTTGCTATACCGGTAAAGATAGACTGTTCCGGGCGGGCCTGCAAGCGCCCGTCGAAGCACTGAGGGGGTCGAATGGCGAGGGTGACGCTGCAGTCGATCGCGGACGAGCTCGGGGTCTCGCGGATGACGGTGTCCAACGCCTTCTCCAGGCCCGACCAGCTCTCCGAGGCCCTGCGCCGCCGCATCCTCGACGTGGCGGACCGGCTCGGCTACCTCGGGCCGGATCCGTCCGCCCGGTCACTGGCCACCGGGACGACGGGAACGATCGGGGTGCTGTGGGGCGGCAAGCTGCGCGACTCCCTCGCTGACGAGGTCTCGGCCCGCTTCCTCGGAGCCATCGCCGACGCATTGGCCCCCGACGGCCTGGCGCTCACCCTGGTTCCGCCGGGGGTGGACGGCCCGGTCGTTCCGGCCCGGGACGTGGCGATGGACGGCGCCATCGCCTTCTCGTGCCGGCCCGGCCTGCCTGCCCTGGGGTGGTTGCAGCGCCGCGGGTTGCCGCTGGTCTACGTCGACCTGCCGGGACGGCCGTCGGTCACCATCGACGACCGCGGCGGGGCTCGGCAGGCCGCCCAGCATCTGATCGAGCTCGGGCATCGCCGAATTGCCCTGGTGACCGCCGGCATCGGGACGGCGCCCGGGGTCGTCAGCGGGGAGCCGGTGGTCGAGGACTCCCTGGTCGTGCGGGAACGGCTCGCCGGCTGGCGGGAGGCGCTGGGTGCGGCGGGGATCGTTCCCGTGCTGGTGTGCCAGCCCCAGGCATTCGAGGACGCGCGACCGGCTGCGCGCGATCTGCTCACCCGGGCCCCGGAGGTCACCGGCGTGCTCTGCCTGACCGATGTCATCGCCCACGACGTGATCGCGGTCGCCCACGAGCGCGGGGTGGCCGTCCCCGATGACCTCTCCGTGGTCGGCTTCGACGACCACCCCCTGGCGGCCCGGGCGGGGCTGACGACCGTCGCCCAGGACGTGGAGGCGAAGGGCCGCGCGGCCGTCCAGGCCCTACGACGTGAGATGGCCCGGCGCGACGACCCGGCCGCGCCGCGCGGGCGATCGCAGCGGCTCGGCGTCCACCTCGTCGTCCGACAGAGCACCGGCCGGGCCCGTCGCTGAGGCAGCCCCCCCATCGCCAGCGACGACCGTGGGTGCCGGTCGCACTGCTTCGGCGCCCAGGCGGCGCCGTCCTGCTGGAGGCTGCCCTCCGTGCTGTCGAGCCTGCGCCCCGTGCTGTCGACTTTGCGCCCCGTAGGCGACCTTGCGCCCCATGGGCGACCTTGCGCCCCGTGCTGTCGACTTTGCGCCCCGTGGGCGACCTTGCGCCCCGTGCTGTCGACTTTGCGCCCGGTGGGCGACCTTGCGCCCGCGGGCGGGGGGCCCCCCACCTCCTACCGCCGCCCGTCGCGACCCTCCCCTGTGGTGACTTTGCGCCCCGTGGGCGACCTTGCGCCCTCTATAGCACGCGCAAGGTCAGGTATGGGGCGCAGAGTCGGGTCTGGTGGGGTGCACAGTGGAGGACGAGGGACGGGGCGCGGGCGCAGTGCCAATCTCCTACCGACCTGAAGTGCTCCTCGTGCGACGGCTGTGAGCGACTCCTCCCCCTGTGGTGACTTTGCGCCCCGTGGGCGACCTTGCGCCCGCTATGGCAGGCGCAAGGTCAGGTATGGGGCGCAGAGTCGGGTCTGGTGGGGTGCACAGTGGAGGACGAGGGACGGGGCGCGGGCGTAGTGCCAATCTCCTACCGACCTGAAGTGCTCCTCGTGCGACGGCTGTGAGCGACTCCTCCCCCTGTGGTGACTTTGCGCCCCGTGGGCGACCTTGCGCCCGCTATGGCAGGCGCAAGGTCAGGTATGGGGCGCAGAGTCGGGGCAGGGGCTGAGGGGGCGCAGCGGCGCCGGGCGCATCGGGGTTCGGCTGGTCTAGGGTCGATGACACGCGAGGTCGATGAACACGCGAGGTCGATGACACAGGCGACTGGGTACGGAGGTGGGCGTGGGCGGAGTCCTGACCGGATTCGCGATCGTGATCGCCCTGATCGCTGTCGGCTACGTTCTGGGACGGGCGGGCACCCTCGGCCCCAACGCCGAGTTCGTCCTCACCCGCTTCTCGTTCAACGCCGCCCTGCCCGCGCTGCTGTTCACCCTCGTCGCCCCGGCCCACATCTCCGACATCGTCACGCCCCAGTTCGCCGCGATGGCCACCGCGGCGCTGGCCGGGATCGGGGTCTACCTGGTGATCGGGAGCTGGCGTCGCTGGGGGCTCGTGCCCACCACCATCGGCGCCCTGGCCAGCGGTTATGCCAACGCGGGAAACCTCGGGATCCCGGTGGCGGTGTATGTGCTGGGCAGCGCGGCGCCGATCGTCCCGGTGATGCTGTTCCAGCTCCTGTTTCTCGCCCCGGTCACCCTCGGGGTGCTGGACGCACTCACCGGCGCCCGCGCCGGACTGGGCGCCAAGCTGCTGGCACCGCTGCGCAACCCGGTGGTGATCGCCGCCCTGGGGGCCCTGGTCTGCTCGGTCGGGGGGATCGTCATCCCGGAGGCGGTGATGCAGCCGTTGCAGCTGCTCGGCCAGGCGACCGTGCCGGTGATGTTGACGGCTTTCGGGATCAGCCTCAACGAGCACGCCCGTCCGCTCTCGGAGGGGCCGGCGTCGCCCGTGCTGCTGGCCGTCGGGCTGAAGCTGATCGGCGGCCCCGTCATCACCTGGGCGGTGGGCAGTTGGTTGTTGCACCTGGCCGCCGAGCCGTTGCTGCAGGCTGTTGTCTGTTCGGCCCTGCCCACGGCCCAAAACATCTACATCTATTCGCTCCGCTACCCCGACCCCCGCGCGCACCGGCTCGGACGGGACATCGTCTTCGTCTCGACGCTGGCATCGCTGCCGGTGATCCTGCTGGTGGTGCTGATGGTGGGCCAGCACTAGCCCAAGCCCGCGACCGCCGAGGCTGGCGTGCGAACTTCGGGTCGCCAGTTGTGCAGAAGTCGGGTGGCCAGTTGTGCGACCCTGCGCGGGCGGTCGGAACCGATCGTGCGCCGTCCTGACCTTGCGCCCCTTACCCGACTGTGCGCGTGCTATTGAGGGCGCAGGGTCGCCGGGGCGGGCGCAGAGTGGGGACGGCGGGGCGCAGGGTCGCCGGGGGCGCAGAGTGGGGACGGCGGGGCGCAGGGTTGCCGAGGGGGCGCAGAGTGGGGACGGCGGGGCGCAGGGTCGCCGGGGGCGCAGAGTGGGGGCGGCGGGGCGCAGGGTCGCCGGGGGGGCGCAGAGTGGGGACGGGTGAACGCCGGGAGGGCCTTGGGAAGGGTCAGGTGAGTGGCTTGCGCAGGAAGACGAGCTCAACCTTGCCGGAGGCTCGGCGGCCGAACTCGACGTAGCCGCGCCGACCGTAGAGCGCAAGGTTCGCCGTGGCGAGGTGGCCGGTGAACAGTTCCGCGGTGGCCGCCCCAGGCACGCCTTCGGCGGCGGCCAGCAGCCGGGACCCGAGGCCATGGCCTTGCAGGTCGGGCGCGACGACCAATCGTCCGATGTGGACGGTGTCGTCGCGCAGCTCCCGGCGGACGGCGCCCACCAGGCGTCCCTCGCGCCCGTCGTTCACCAGCCTGAGCACCAGGACGGCACCGGTCCCGATCGCGGCTGCCACGGCGTCGAGGGTCTCGGTGAGGGGCGGCAGCCACGGGTCGCCGTGTGACTGGGCCTCAGCGACGAACGCCGCCCGTTGCACGGTCAGGATTTCCCCGGCATCACCGATCAGGGCAGGGCGGATCACTGTGGCGTAATCGGGCACCTGATCAGGCTATGCCTGCCACAGTGAGAAGGTGCCCGTCCGTGATGACGGTATGGCCCGAGCGGCCCTGGGCGGCGACCCGGACGTCGACTGGATCGTCAGGGAGAACCACAAGAAGGCCCGGCTGCGTCGCCTGCTTCTCGGCGGGCGCCCGTCCAGATGAGGTCTACGGCGCTTCAGCTCACGTTCGCGGGACGCTCGTGCGTCGGAGCGCCCCGGCGGCCCGGTTCAGCCCCGGACGGTCTCGAGCGCGCTGCTGGGAAGGAAGGCCTCCGGTCCGGGCACCCCGCCCAGCGCGCCGGCCAGCAATTCCCGTGCGCGCGCCAGGTGCTCGGCGAGCAGCGCCGCGACGCCTTCGCCGTCCCCGGCCTCGATCAGCTGCAGGATGCGCTCGTGTTCGGCGACGATGATCGCCGGGCTCAGCTGCTGGCTGCCCTGCAGCTGCGCCATGCAGAGCTTCACCTCGAAGGCCAGTGAGCCGTAGATCTGGCTGGTCCGCGCGCTGCCCAGGGAGTCGATGAGCGCGGTGTGGAAGCGCATGTCGGGATCGACGATCTCGTACGACCCCCGCTCCCACAGCGCCTGGATCTCGGCGTTGGCCACCCGAGAGTCCGGCGGGACGGCCCGGCGCTCGGCCAGATGGCGCAACACCTCCGATTCCAGGTAGGTGCGGGTGCGGTAGATGTCGCGGACGTCCTCAGGGCCGAGTTCGACGACCCGGGCGGTCTTGTGGTTCTTGCGGACGAGGACCTTGTCCCCCACCAGCCGCTCGATGGCGGCCTTCGCCGTGGCGCGCGCGATGTCGTAGCGGGCCGCGACCTCAGCTTCGGTGAGGGCGGTTCCTGCTTCGAGTCCGCGGGCCAGAACGAGCCCTTTGAGGTCATCGACCACCGCGTCGATGACCGAGGTGACAACAATTTTCGTGACCACGCTGCCTCCATTGCCAGTGCTGCGGATTCTAGCGTCAAGTTCAACCAGATGACTTGCCATGTGAGTCAACTTGTCGGACAATCCTACTTGTCGGTCAATCTCAGCGAGGAGATCTCTGTGCCCGTGTTCACTCAACAGGCTGCACCCATTGCGGGAAGCCTCGCACTCTCGGCCCTCCTGGCCGCCGTGCCCCTGGTTCTGCTGTTCATCCTTCTGGGCGTCTTCAAGATGAAGGCCTGGATGGCGTCCCTCATCGGCCTGGGAACCGCCATCCTGATCGCCATCATCGGGTGGGGGATGCCCACCATGATGGCCCTCAGCGCCACGGCGGAGGGTGCCTTCTACGGCGCCTTCCCCATCATGTGGATCCTGCTGAACGCCATCTGGGTCTACCAACTCTCGGTCATCACGGGCTGGTTCGAGTCCCTCGGTTCGCTCATCCGTTCCGTCTCCGATGACCAGCGCATCCTGTCGATCCTGATCGCGTTCTGCTTCGGTGCCCTGATGGAGTCGCTGGCCGGCTTCGGCGCCCCGGTGGCGATCTCGGCAGCCATGCTGATGGCCGCGGGCATGAAGCCCATGAAGTCCGCCATCGTGTCACTGCTGGCCAACACCGCTCCGGTCGCGTTCGGCGCCATGGGCGCCCCGATCATCGCGCTGGCCAGCGTCACCCACATCGACATCCACGTGCTGTCCTCGATGGCCGGTCGCCAGACCCCCTTCGTCGCGTTCATCGTGCCGTTGGTGCTGGTCTTCCTGGTGGACGGGATGCGCGGTGTCAAGCAGACCTGGCCGGTGGCCCTGGTCGCCGGCGCCGTCTTCGGCGTGGCCCAGTTCGTCACCTCGAACTTCATCACGGTCGAGATCACCGACGTGGTGGCCTCGCTGGCGACCATCGCGGTCGTGCTCGTCATGCTGCGGTTCTGGAAGCCCGCCAACCCGCTGCCCCTGGACCACTCGGCCAAGTTCGACGACGAAGAGCACGTCGTCGTCAGCGGCAAGCTCGCCCACTACCCGAACATCACCGCGACCGGCGGCGCGCGGATCTGGGGCGCCATCGCTCCGTACGCCATCATCGTGATCGTCTTCTCGATCAGCCAGATCCCGGCTGTCAAGGCCTGGCTGCTCGGCATCGGCCAGATCAAGTTCCCCTGGCCGGGGCTGGCTTTCCTCGGGGCGGACGGCAAGGCCTCCTCGATGATCGTGAACGCGGCCGGCAACCCGGTGACCACCACGATCTTCACCCTCGATCACCTGCGCGCCACCGGCACCCTGCTGCTGCTGTCGGGCATCATCACCGCCATCGTCTACAAGATCAAGCCCATGGACGCCGTCCGCGCCTACGGCGCGACGCTGAAGCAACTGCGCTTCACCATTGTCACCGTGCTGTCGGTGCTGGCCCTGGCCTACGTGATGAACCTGTCCGGCCAGACCGCGAGCCTGGGCTCTGCCCTGGCAGCCGTCGGCGCGCTGTTCGCGGTGATGTCACCGGTCATCGGCTGGGTCGGGGTCGCCATCACCGGCTCGGACACCTCGGCGAACTCGCTGTTCGGCCTGCTGCAGGTGACCGCCGCCGAGTCGGCGGGACTCAGCCCGGTGCTGATGGCCTCGTCCAACTCCTCCGGCGGCGTGATGGGCAAGATGATCTCGCCGCAGAACCTGGCGGTCGCCGCCGCCGCGGTCTCCATGGTGAACAAGGAAGGCGACATCTTCCGCAAGGTCGTGCTCTGGAGCCTCGCCCTGCTGGCGTACTTCACCATCCTTGTCGTGCTCCAGGCCGGGCCGCTGTCCTGGATGGTTCCTGAAGTGGTGTGGGCCAAGTGACGACCACCATCACCTCCCCGGAGTCGCTCACCACCCTGCTCGCAGGGTGCGTGGGTGACCCGGAGCAGATTCGGATGGCGGAGCTGGACCGTCGCGCCCTGGCGCACGACGCGTCCCACTTCCTGCTGCTGCCGACGGCCATCGTCGCCCCCAGGACCGCCGACGAGGTGGCCCGGCTGTTGCGGGCCACCGCCGGTGCGGGCATCGGCCTGACCTTCCGTTCCGGTGGGACGAGCCTGTCCGGCCAGTGCGGCACCGACCAGGTGCTGGCGGACGTCCGGCGGTACTTCACCGACGTCGAGGTGCTGGACGCCGGCGCGCGCGTCCGGGTCGGCCCCGGCATCACGGTGAAGAAGCTGAACGCCCACCTCGCCCCCTACGGACGCAAGTTCGGTCCGGACCCGGCCAGCGAAGCCGCCTGCACGATCGGCGGCGTGGTGGCCAACAACTCCTCCGGGATGGCCTGCGGGACCGTGGAGAACAGCTACCGGACCCTGGAATCGATCGTCGCGGTGCTGCCGTCGGGCACCATCATCGACACCGGTGCCCGGGACGCGGACGAGAAGCTGCGCGCCCTCGAACCGGCGCTCTACGAGGGTCTGCTCAGGCTGCGCCAGCGGGTGATCTCGAACCCGGCCTCGGTGGCCACCATCGCCCAGCAGTTCTCGATGAAGAACACGATGGGCTACGGCATCAACTCCCTCGTCGACTACGCGACGCCGGCCGAGATCCTCACCCATCTGATCGTGGGCAGCGAGGGCACCCTGGCTTTCGTCGCGTCCGCCACCTTCCGGACGATCCCGCTGCGGACGTTCGCGAACTCGGCACTGCTGGTCTTCGACGACCTGTACGCCGCCAACCGGGCCCTGCCCGAACTCGTCGCCACCGGCGCAGCCACCCTGGAATTGATGGACGCGACCTCCCTGCGGGTCGGCCAGGCGTTCCCGGACAGCCCGGCCATGATCAAGGCGCTCAGCGTCCACCAGCAGGCTGCCCTGCTCGTGGAGTACCAGGCCACCTCGCGCGCCGAACTCGACGCCCTCAGCGCGGGCGCCCGTCCGACCCTGGACGGGCTGCCGGTCGGCCCGGTCGTCCTCAGCGAGGACGCCACCGTCCGCGCCGAACTGTGGAAGTTGCGCAAGGGCCTCTACACCTCGGTCGCCGGCGCCCGGAAGAGCGGTACCACCGCCCTGCTCGAGGACGTCGTGGTGCCCGTTGCCTCGCTGGCCGACACCTGCGCCGAGCTGGCCGTGCTGTTCGACGAGTACGCCTACGCCGACTCGGTGATCTTCGGCCACGCCAAGGACGGCAACATCCACTTCATGCTCACCGACCGGTTCGAGTCCGACGAGCAGATGAAGCGGTACGTCGATTTCACCGAGGCGATGGTCGAGCTGGTGCTGGCCAACAAGGGCTCCCTGAAGGCCGAACACGGCACCGGACGGGTGATGGCGCCCTTCGTGCGGCGGCAGTACGGCGACGAGCTGTACGACGTGATGTGCCAGGTGAAGGCGCTCTTCGACCCGACCGGCCTGCTGAACCCCGGGGTCATCATCACTGATGACGCCGAGGCTCACCTCAAGCACATCAAGCTGCCGCCGTCCATCGAGGCCGAAGTCGACCGGTGCGTCGAATGCGGGTACTGCGAGCCGGTCTGTCCGTCCCGCAACCTGACGCTGACCCCGCGGCAGCGGATCGCGATCCGTCGCGAGATCCGCACCGCCGAACTGGCCGGTGACACGGCTCTGGCCGAGCGCCTCGAGGACGCCTACGAGTACGACGGCGTGCACACCTGCGCGGTGGACGGGATGTGCGGGACGGCCTGTCCCGTGCTGATCAACACCGGCCTGCTGGTGAAGAAGCTGCGGCGCGAGATGGTGCCCAAGCCGGCTGCGGCCGTCTGGACCACGGCGTCCAAGCACTGGAAGGCGACAACCGCCATCGCCTCGACGGCCATGACGGTGGTCGACGCGTTGCCCGACGTGCTGGACCCGGTCATCATCGGGGCCAACAAGGTCGCCCGTTCGATCATGAGCGAGGACACCATCCCGCTGTTGTCGTCGGAGTTGCCCGGCGGCGGTAAGCCGCGGAGGCGTCCCCGTCCCAGTGGTGAGGTGTCGGCGGTGTACCTGCCGGCGTGCGTCAACGTGATGTTCGGTCCGCTGGAGGGGCCGGGCGTGCAGGTGCACTTCGAGGAGTTGTGCGCCAAGGCCGGGATCACGTTGCTGGTGCCGCCGGAGATCGAGTCGATGTGCTGCGGCACGCCGTGGTCGTCCAAGGGGATCCCGTCCGGCTACGAAGCCATGAAGGCCAAGGTGCTCCCGGTGATCCGGAAGGCGACCGACAACGGACGGTTGCCGGTGGTCTGCGACGCCTCGTCGTGCACCGAGGGCTTCAAGCACATGATCGAGACCGACCCCGACCTGCACGTCGAGGTCATCGATTCGGTGGCCTTCGTCGCCCGGCACATCCTGCCGACGCTGGGGGAGTACAAGAAGCTGGATTCGGTCACGATCCACGCCACCTGCTCGTCGACGATCATGGGGTTGAACCCGGATCTGGTGACGGTGGCGGGTGCGGTGGCCGAGCAGGTGAACGTGCCGCTCGACACCGGGTGCTGTGCCTTCGCGGGCGATCGCGGGATGCTCCACCCGGAGCTCACCTACGCGGCCACCCGTCCGGAGGCGGCCGAGGTGGAACGGCTCGACGCCACCGCCCACGCCAGCTGCAACCGCACCTGCGAACTGGGGATGACCCGGGCGACCGGCAAGCCCTATCGGCACGTGGTGGAACTGCTCGCCGAGCAGGTCGCCGGTCACTGACCGAGCACGCGGCGCCCCGTTGGTGACCCCGCCCTGATGGGTGGGACGTCCCCAACGGGGCGCACGTGCGTGGTGAGCGGGTCAGTCGATCCGGACCGTCTCACCCAACGTGGGCACGATGCTCAGGCAGCCCAGTTGCTCGCTGATCCGCCGTCCGAACGAGGCCGCCACGTCGGCATTGCCATGGACGGTGAACACCGTCGTCGGTGGTGGGGTGAGCGCGGCGAGCCAGTCGAGCAGGTCGGAGCGGTCCCCATGCACCGAGAACTCGTTGTCCTGCATCACCTCGGCCCGCACCGGGACGTACCGGCCGTGCATCTTGAGCTGGCCGACCCCCTCGATGAGCGCGCGGCCACGCGTCCCCACCGCCTGGTAGCCCACCAGCACCACCGCATGCCGGTGGTCCGGGAGCATGTGCTCCAGATGGTGCAGCACCCGTCCGCCGGTGGCCATGCCGGAGGAGGAGATGATGAGGCAGGGCACCTTCGGGGTGTTCAGCTTCATCGATTCCTCGGTCGTGTGGACCTCCCGCAGGTTCGGCAGGTCGACGAAGTGCTCGGGGTCGAGGTCGGGCCGCAGTTCGTCGCGGAAGGCCGGGTCGCGGTAGACGGCCAGGGCCGCCAGCGCCATCGGGGAGTTCACGAAGATCGGGACCTGCGGGATCCGTCCGTCGGCCTGCATCTCCGTCAGCGTCTTCAGCACCACCTCGGTGCGATCGACGGCGAAGGCCGGCACGAGGACGGAGCCGCCGCGCTTCACCGTCCGCCGGATCAGGTCGGCCAGGGCCTCGTGGCCGGGTCCCTCCGGCTCGGGGGTGCTCGCGGTCGCCGTAGGTCGACTCGATCAGGACCGTCGTCGCGCCGGGTGGGGTGTCCCGAGACCGCAGGACGGGGTGGTCGTGGCGTCCGACATCACCGGACACCAGGATCGAGCGGCCGCCGACGCGCAGGTGGATGCT
Source organism: Propionibacteriaceae bacterium (assembly GCA_016717345.1). Classification (GTDB taxonomy): domain Bacteria; phylum Actinomycetota; class Actinomycetes; order Propionibacteriales; family Propionibacteriaceae; genus Propionicimonas. Next base: position 216,017 of record JADKFR010000002.1, on the reverse strand, counting down.
GGCCGAGCCCAGGATGTGCCCGGCGCGGACGTAGCGCGCCACGATGTCCTCACCCAGGTCGAGCTCGGTGTCGTAGTCGATGGGGGAGAACAGCGGCAGGGTCCGCTCGACGTCGGCGCTGTCGTAGAGCGGGAGCGCCGGGGTGTGCCGGGAGTAGCCGCGGTCATTCGCGTGCTCGGCGTCGCGCTCGTTGAGGTACCCGGCGTCCCGCAGCACGATCTCGGACAGTCGGATCGTGGCCGGCGTGGCCCACACCGTCCCGGCGAATCCCTGACGGACCAGAACCGGAAGGTAGCCGACGTGGTCCATGTGGGCGTGGGTGATCAGGACGTCGGTGATCCGCTCGGGCGGGACGGGGAACTCGGCCCAGTTGAGGTCGCGCAGTTCCTTCTCGCCCTGGAACATGCCGGCTTCGATCAGGATCGCCCGGTCGCCCGACTGCACCAGGAATTTCGAACCGGTGACCGTTCCGGCAGCACCGAGGAAGGTGAGAGTGGTTCGTTTCGCCATGGTTCAACTGTGGCCCCATTTCGGGCCTTCGGCGACGGAAACGCGGACCGGCTGGCGCGGGAGCGCTGTCAGCCCTAACCTCGGCGCCATGGGTGATCGGCAGCTGGGGAATCGTGGGCATCTGACGTGGGGGACGCGGTTCCGCAGGTACCGGCGGGTTCTCTCGACCGTCGGACTGCTGGTGCTGGTGGGTCCCGTCCTCATCGCCCACGCCGAGCCGTCCGAGCCGTCCGGCCAGGCCGTCCGCTTTGCCAAGACCGAGCCGACCAGCGTGCTGCAGGACGGGACCAGGCCGCGATCGGTCGACGCCGACGGCAAGGTTCGGGTCATGGTGCAGCTGACCGGTGATCCGGTCGCCGTCGTTCAGGCCAAGCAGGGACGACGGCTGTCAGCCGAGGAGCGCTCGGTGGTCAAGCAGGACCTGCGGCGAGATCAGGCCGCGCTCGCCCGGACGATCCAGGGCAAAGGGGGAAAGGTCGAGTCGCAGGTTCAGTCGGCCTACAACGGACTGCAGGTCACGCTGCCGAGCAAGCAGGTCGACTCCGTCGCCGCACTGCCCGGGGTTGCCGGAGTGCATGCGGTGAGCATCCAGACCATCGACACGGCGACCTCGCTGTCCTATCTCGGAGTGCCCCAGGTGTGGCAGCAGACGGGCTACACCGGAAAGGGCGTGAAGATCGCGGTCATCGACACCGGCATCGACTACACCCACGCCGACTTTGGTGGCCTCGGCACTCCCGAGGCGTTCGCGGCGGCCAAGGACAGCATCGACCCCGCGCAATTCGGCCCCCAATCCCCGCGCGTCAAGGGCGGCTACGACTTCGTCGGCGACGACTACGACGCGGACGCAGCGGCTGGCTCGCCGAAGCTCGTCGCGCACCCGGACAACAATCCGCTCGACTGCGACGGACACGGAAGCCACGTGGCAGGGACCGCGGCCGGGGGTGGCGTGACGGCCGACGGAACGACCTACACCGGACCCTACGACGCCGCGACCGCCTCGGTGGCGTTCAAGGTCGGGCCGGGGGTCGCCCCCCAAGCCGACCTGTACGCGCTACGGGTGTTCGGTTGTTCGGGCAGCACGGACGTCACCACTGCGGCGATCGACTGGGCCGTGGACCATGACATGGATGTCATCAACCTGTCGCTGGGCTCCGACTTCGGCACCGCTGACGACCCGGTCGCCGTCGCAGCCTCGAACGCCGTGGGCGCCGGCATCGTCGTGGTGGCCAGCGCCGGCAACGCCGGGTCGAGCCCCTACCTCGTGGGCGCGCCCAGCGTGGCCGACGGTGTCATCGCGGTCGCTGCCGTGGACGACACCCAGGCCTTCGCCGGCGCCACCCTGACCTTCGCGGGCCGGACCCTCGCCGCCCGCAACGCCAACGGGGCGCCGCTTCCTTCGGACCAGCTGACGCTTGTCGTGCTCAAGGACAAAGCCGGCACCAGCGAGGACGAGTCGCTGGGTTGTTCCGCGGACGCCTACCTCAGCGCCGGGATCGAGTCCGGGAAGAACCAGCTCGCGGTGGTGACCCGCGGGACCTGCGCCCGTGCCGCCAAGCCGATCTACGGACAGCAGGCCGGAGCGGCCGCCGTGCTGATGGTGAACACCGAGTCCGGCTACCCGCCCAGCGAGGGAGAGATCACCTCCAACCCCGACGACGGCGTCCCCTACACCGTGACCATCCCGTTTCTCGGCGTTCTGGCGACCGACGCGGACGAGCTGACGGCCGGCGACGGTGACCTCGTCAGCTTGGCCGCCGGCTCATTGCCGAATCCCGGCTTCCAGGGTTACGCCTCCTTCAGCTCGAGCGGACCGCGCACCGGTGACAGCGCCATCAGTCCGAACGTGGCAGCTCCCGGCGTTTCGATCGCCTCTGTGGGAATCGGGACAGGCAACGGCGCAGCGGTCATGTCAGGGACCTCGATGGCGGCTCCTCACGTCTCGGGAATCGCCTGTCTCACCGTCCAGGCTCACCCGGGCTGGAGCTCGCAGGACCTGTCGGCGGCAATCACGAGCACGGCGGATCCTGACAAGGTGCCCAGCCAGCAGTCGGCGCTGGGGGGCCTCGGGTTGGTGGACGCCGCCCAGGCGGTGGCCACCCAGGTGACGGTGACCGGCGACAGCTTCGCCACGTCGAGTGGCCACATGCGGGAAGCAGCGTTGAGTTTCGGGTTCGCCGAGCCGGAGGTGGCCTTCGCCGGCAGCCGGACCCTGACGATCACGAATCACGGCACCAGGTCGGTGACGTACAAGCTTTCTTCGTCGGCGAGCGCTCAATCGCTTCCGGCGTCGGTTTCGCTGAGTGCCCGCTCGGTCACCGTCCGTCCCGGGGGGCAGGCGCGGGTGCGGATCACCTTGAAAGCCTCGGTCAGCGCGGTCGGCTCCTCGATCGGTGGCGACGATCAGTTCAACCTCAAGGAGGTATCGGGCAGCATCGTGGCGACGTCCGCCTCCGGGGTGTTGCGGGTTCCTTACCTGCTGGTGCCACGGGCGCAGTCGAACGTGGGACTGACCGCTGGCGGGACGAGCAGGCTGAGCTTCGCGGTCAACCAGGCGGGCAAACCCGGCACGCCGGGATCAACGAACCTGCGGCTGACCAACGTGCGCGCCACGCTTGCCGGTGCCGCCGACTTCTACACCTGGGGGCTGTCGGACGCCAGGGATGTTCGCGGGTCCAGCGGCGGCTACGATCTGCGGGCGGTGGGCGTCCAGTCGTTCGCCACCTCGGACACCGACCAGCAATTGGTGTTCGCCGTGAACACCTACTCACGGTGGTCGAACGCGGCCAGCCGCGAGTTTGACATCAACATCGACAACAACAACGACGGGGATCCCGATCTGATCCTGTTCAGCGGTGATTCCGGTGCGATCCGGGACGGGGCGGCGGACGGAGTGACTGAGGTCTTTGTGTATGACCCGGCTTCGGGGGACGTGACACCCGCGGGCTACCAGGCCGTCGCGCCCACCGACAGCAGCACCATGCTCCTTCCCGTGGACGCCAGCACGCTGGGGCTGAGCGCCGCTGCCGGGACCTTCGGCTACTCGGCGGCCGGCTACGAGGTCACCGGCCCCGGCTGGGACGAGATGCCCGGGACCGCCACCTACAACCCGTGGGCGAAGGCAATCGTGGACGGCGACTACGTCACTGTCGCGCCGAATAGGTTCGAGACGGTCACGGTCGTCCTCGACCCTTCGAAGTACTCCGAGCAGAAGCCGCTGGGGATCATGGTGGTGGCGCTGGACAACCAGTCCGGGGCGCGGGAGTCGATCCTGGTCAGCGGACGCTAGCGCTCACACAGCTTCGGAGAGTCCCCGCGCCCGAACCGGTAGTCGAAGTGGCGATCGCCGGCGACCACGACAACCCGCATGCCCTCAGTGAGCGCCTGGGTGTAGCTCTTCCCAGGACTCGGGCAGCCCAGGGCAGAGCTGGGCCAGGTCACGCGTTCTGCCACGTCGATCGTGAGGGCGACTGTGGTGACACCCCGGCCGGCGAGGTCGTCGAGGATTGCCTGCCAGCGGGCGGCTGAGATCTCCGCCGGAGCGCCCGTCGCAGCGGACGGAGGAGCCGGCATGGTCTGGAACGGCGGGCGGGACGAGGATGCCGCGGACGAGGATGGGGACATCGGGCCTCCCGAACAGGCAACCAGCAGAAGGGGCAGCAGCGCTGGCGCCACCCAACGTCGCCACCGCCGTGACGAGAACGAGACCGTGGCGACGGCTTGCGTGGGGACGCAACGAGTCATGCTCCTCCTTCACCGCTGCACGCTCCAGGGTAGTTGCGGAGCGTCCGGTCGCGGCTGGGTGCCAGCCCTTCCGAGACCACCGCGCTCAGGGTGGTGGAAGGCCCTCCCGGTCAGCCCAGGCCAGCAGTTCATCGAGTCGATGGTGATGGTCGTCGATCGTGGCGTGCAGGTCTCCGCAGCCGGCGAAGCGCGCCGGTGCCGTGGCCAGGGTGAAATCGCGCGGGTCGACGTCCGGGATCTCGTCCCAGGCGATGGGCGTGGAGACCGTCCCTTCGGGCACTCCGCGCAGCGACCAGGCGCTGGCGATCGTGTGATCACGCGCGTTCTGGTTGTAGTCGACGAAGACGGCCCGCGGATCCCGGTCCTTGCGCCACCAGGTGGTGGTGGCGGCCGGCGTGCGGCGTTCGACCTCGCGCGCGAAGGCCAGGGCGGCCCGTCGGACGTCGCCGAACCCCCACTCGGGGGCGATCCGGACGTAGACGTGGAGGCCTGCGCCGCCCGACGTCTTGGGGTAGCCGGTGATGCCGAGTTCGGCCAAAACCTCGCGGCAGGTTTCCGCCACCTGGCGAACGGACCCGAAGTCGGCCTGCGGCATGGGGTCGAGATCGATGCGCCACTCGTCGGGGCGCTCGGTGTCGAAGCGCCGGGAATTCCACGGGTGGAACTCGACGGTCGACATCTGGACGGCCCAGATCACGTGTCCGATCTCGGTGACGCAGAGTTCGTCGGCAGTCCGGTCGTACCGCGGGAAGTGGACCCGCACGGTCTCGATCCACTCGGGCGCGCCCGCCGGGATCCGCTTCTGGTGGACCTTCTCACCGGCCAACCCGGACGGGAAGCGGTGCAGCATGCACGGACGGTCGCGCAGGGCGCGGACGATGCCGTCCGCGACGCTGAGGTAGTAGGTCGCGACGTCCAACTTCGTCCAGCCCTGGGCCGGGAAGTAGACCCGGTCCGGATTGGTGAGCCGGACGGTGCGTCCGCCCGCGTCGAGTTCGACCTCGGCTGTCATGCCCGAAGGCTACCCCCGGCCCGCGAGGGTCAGTCCTCGATCCCCCACTGCTTGGCCAGTGCCTTGGCCTCCTTGGCCGGACCCCGGGATCCCCACCAGTCACCGCCGCGGAGCCGGGCCGTGGCCAGGGCCTGCAGGGTGGCGACGAGTTCCGGGCCGTAGGCCGTCGGGTCGTTCTCAGCGAGGGGCCGCAGCACCCCGCTGAGCAACTCGCAGGCCTCCCGGAGCGCCTTGCGATCTCCGGCGGCCAGGGCCTCCTGGTGGTAGCGGCGGGCGCTACTGAGGGGATCGGCGGGTGCTGGTTGAGGCGCCGGCGCGGGCGCGGGTTCGGGTTGCAGGTCTGCTTCCGGGACTGCTTCCGGTTCGGCTGCAGGTCCTGGTTGCGGCTCTTGCACGGGCTCTGGTGCTGGTGCTGGCTCTGGTGCTGGCTCCGGTTGTGGCTCCGGTTCTGGTTCGGGCTGAGCGACGGGCTCGGGCTCCAGTTCTGCTTCCGGTTCGGCTGCAGGCTCCGGCTCTGGTTCGGCTCGGGCTCCGGTTCCGGCTCTGGCTCTGGCTCGGCTCGGGCGCAGGCGCTGGTTCCGGCTCTGGCTCTGGCTCTGGCTCGGGCTCGGGCTCTGGTTCCGGCTCCGGCTCTGGCTCGGGCGCTCGCTGGTTCCGGCTCTGGCTCTGGCTCTGGCTCGGGCTCGGGCTCCGGTTCCGGCTCTGGCTCTGGCTCGGGCGCAGGCGCTGGTTCCGGCTCTGGCTCTGGTTCCGGCTCTGGCTCTGGCTCTGGCTCGGGCTCGGGCGCAGGCGCTGGTTCCGGCTCTGGCTCGGGCGCAGGCGCAGGCGCAGGCGCTGGTTCTGGTGCTGGCTCTGGCGCCGGCTCCGGCTCGGGCTCTGGTGCTGGTTCCGGCTCTGATGCTGGTTCCGGCTCGGGCTCTGGTGCTCGTTCGGGCTCTGGTTCTGGTTCTGGTTCGGGCTCGGGCTCTGGTTCGGGCCCTGTTTCGGGCTCTGGTTCCGGCTCCGGCTCCGGCTCGGGCTCTTGTGCTTGTGCTTGCTCCGGTTCTGGTGCTGGTTCTTGTGCTTGCTCCGGTCTGGTGCTGGTTCTTGTGCTTGCTGGTTCTTGTGCTTGCTCCGGTTCCGGTTCTGGTGCTGGCTCTTGTGCTTGCTCCGGTTCTGGTGCTGGTTCTTGTGCTTGCTCTGGCTCCGCTTCTGGTTCTTGCGCTGCCTGCTCCACGGCCTCGAGGCGGGCCAGTTCGATTTCCAGGAGCTCCAACTCGAGCCGGGCTTGCTCGTCCGGGTCGGTGGTGGCTGCGAGGGCTTCACGCAGGCCCGCCTCGCGCTCCTGGGCGGCCTTCTGTTCCAGTTCGCGCTGGTGGGCGTCCAGCCGTTCCTGGCGCCGGCGCTTGGTTTCCTGGCGTTCGGCTTCGGCCGCGGCCTCCTGGGCCTGGGCGGCGCGGCGTTCGCGGTCGGCCAGTTCCGTGGCAGCCGCCGCCGCGGCCTCGGCGGCCTGCGCGGCAGCCTGCTGCTCGGCGCTGCGGGCCGCGGCCTCGCGGCGTCCGAGCACGTCGAGCACCTGCCGGCGGTACTCGGCCTCGGTCTGCTCAGCGGACTCCCGCGCCGCCCCTGCCTCCTGCTCGAAACGCCGGCGGACGGCGGCCAGCCGGGCCTCGGCAGCCTCCGGCTGCGCGCCCGCCAGGAACGGGGAGCCGGGCTCCAGTGCGGTCCAGGCCCCGAGCGGAGGCGAGCCCAGCGGTGAGACCCCGCGCGCCAGGTTGTCGATCGACGCGCTGCCCAGGCTGATCGACTCGGCCGCCTGGCCGGCCGCGTGCCGGGTGGCGTCCGCATCGTCGGTGGCACCGGCCTGCTCCTGGGCGGCGGCGAGGGCGAACAGCGCGGCCACGTCGAGTGGGCCGGCGACCTCGTTGCCCAGGGCGTCCTGGACGAGGGCGTCCAACACCACTCCAGCGGCGGACGGGTCTCCGGTGGCGGCCAGCGCCCGTCCCAGGGCGATCCGGGCCCACGGGTCCTCCAGGGACGCGGCCTCGCGGGCAGCCTCGAGGGCTTCCTCCGGGCGCTCTGCCCGCAGCAGGTCGTTGGCCAGGTCCGCCCGCGCCAGCGGCAGCGCGGCGGCGGCCGCCGGCATCCGGGCGGCGAGCACCGCCAGCCGGGCGATCAGGCGGCGGCGGGTCACCAGAGCGAGCGCGGTCTCACCGCTGGCAGCGAGCCGGTCGGCGGCGTCCCGCGAGGTCACGAACAGCGGCTCGGCGAGGCGTTCCAGCCGGACGGGAGACACCCGCCCCGGCTCGTCGAGCTGGCGGCCGGCCAGCGCATCGTAGTCGGCGAGACCCTGCCAGGCCCACGCGGTGGCGTCGAGCTCCCAGCCGGCGGCCCAGCGGCAGTCGGCCAGCAGCCGGGCGAGGCGCACCGCCGCCAGGTCTGCCGGGGCGTCCAGGCGGGCGTCCAGGCGGGCGTCCAGGCGGACGGCCAGGGCCGCGTCGGCGTGGGCGTTCGCGGCGGCCACGTCCCCGGCGGCCAGCGCGGCCTCGGCGAGCACCAGCAGGGCCCGGGCGCGGGTGGTCGCCTCCAGCCCGGCGTCGAGGTCGAGGTGGGACAGCTGGGCCCGCACCGCCAGGGCGGTCTGCAACGTCCGCCCGGCGGCTTCGGGCAGGCCCAGGCCGACCTGGGTGTCGGCGAGCTGGATGGTCGCGGTGACGAACCGGACGGCGTCGGCGAGCGGGGTGTAGGGCCCCAGCGGGCCGTGGGAGGCCAACACCTTGCCTGCCACGACGACCGACTCCTGAGCGTCCGGCCCGGCTTCGGCCCAGGCGTTGGCGCGCAGCCGCTCCTCGGTGAGCCGGACCAACGCATCGGCCAGTTCCGGGGTGCGGGACGGGTCCTTACCCACCCAGCCACGCAGCCGCTGCACGGTCGAGGCGGCTTGCTTCACCCGGGCGGGATAGCCATCGAGGGTCATGGTGCCTTTCGGGGACGGAGGAACCCATTGCATCACGACCCTCACCGCGCGCGCTCACCGTCCGGATGCTCGGTGCGGTATCACGCCGGGTCGGGTCGGGTCTAATCCGTTCCGGAGGAATGGCCCGGGTAGGGGACCGAGCCCGGCTCGGGTTAGGGTCGAGATCATGCTCTTCGGGATCGACTTCGGCACCACTCGCACCATCGTTGCTCAGGCGGATCGGGGCAACTACCCGATCGTCAGCTTCACCGACGAGGACGGTGATCCCCAGGAGTACTACCCCTCCGTGGTGGCGTGGCAGGGCGAGGAGTTGATCCACGGCTTTGCGGCCCGGGAGGCCGCCCGCCAGGGTTCTCCGGCCGTCCGCTCGTTCAAGCGGGCGCTCGGCGAGCCCTCGGCCAACCCCGGCACGATGCTGGAGATCGGCGATCGCAGCCTGCCGCTGATCGACGTGCTGACCGGGTACCTGATGGCGCTGCGCGCCGCGATCGAGGCGGAACTGGGTGACATCGGAACGCCCCGCGCGGTGGTCTCCGTCCCGGCCCACGCGCACGGTGCCCAGCGGTTCATCACCCTCGAGGCCTTCCGCCGGGCCGGGTTCGAGGTCATCGCGATGCTGAACGAACCGTCGGCCGCCGGCTTCGAGTACACCCATCGCCAGCCCCGGACGCTCACGTCGCGGCGCACCCAGGTGGTCGTCTACGACCTCGGCGGCGGTACCTTCGACGCCTCCCTCGTAGAGGCGGACGGCACCAGCCACGCGGTGCTGGGCTCGGTCGGGGTGAACCGGCTCGGGGGGGACGACTTCGACACGGTGCTGGCTGAGGTGGCGCTGGCCCAGGCCGGACGGCGCGCCGGGTCGCTTGCGACGTCGGAGTTGGAGGCGCTGGTCGATGATTGCCGCGAAGCGAAGGAGCGGCTCGCCCCGCAGTCGAAGCGGATCGCCCTCGAGGTGGCCGGCGTCCCGCTGGTGGTGGCGGTCGACGACTTCTACGCCGCTGCCGCTCCGCTGGTCGAGCAGTCCCTGGCGGTGATGGACGACCTGGTCGCCTCGCTGTCGGAGGACGAGTCGCTGGCCGCGGTCGCCGGCATCTACCTGGTGGGTGGCGGCTCCGGGCTGCCCTTGGTGTCCCGCCTGCTCCGCCAGCGGTTCGGACGCCGGGTGCACCGCTCGCCCTACCCGGCGGCGTCCACCGCGATCGGGTTGGCCATCGCGGCCGACCCGGCCTCGGGGTATTCGTTGACGGATCGGCTTTCCCGCGGGTTCGGGGTGTTCCGGGAGCGCGACGCCGGCCGCAGCCTCGGCTTCGACGAGATCTTCTCCCGTGATGCGGTGCTGCCCGAGGACGGGGTGCTGACCGTCACCCGCCGCTACCTGGCCGCGCACAACCTGGGCTGGTTCCGCTACGTCGAGTACACCGCCGTCGACGCCGCCGGTGAGCCGCGGGGTGATCTGGCGCCCTTCGCCGAGGTGCTGTTCCCCTTCGATCCCGCCCTGCAGGGTGGCGGGTCGCTGGCCGACGTCACAGTGGAACGCTGCGACGGCGGTTTGGTCGAGGAGCGCTACCGGCTTGACGCCAACGGCCTCATCGAGGTCACCATCACAGACCTGACAACGGGGTATTCCCAGACGCACGCGTTGGGGTCGCGCGCCTAGCCCGACCGGTCCGGGCGGTCCGGCCGGAAGGCGGGCAGGCCGGAAGGCGGGCAGGCTGCTACCGCTACCCCAGGAAGTCGCCCAGGCCGTCCAGCAGGCGGGCGACGTCGTCGTCGTCGGTGTAGGGGGCCAGCCCGACGCGCAGGGCGTCGGTCAGCCCGAGCCGCTTGAACGGTTCGTAGGCGTAGAACGAGCCGGCCGGGGCCAGCACCTGCCGGGCCGCCAGGAACCGGTACGCGTCGAACGCCGAGCGTCCCTCGAAGGAGAACAGCAGCGTCGGCGTCCGCTCGGCCGCTCGGGAGTGCAGCCGCACCCCGGGCAGGGCCAGGAGCTCGCGCTCGATCCGCTCGCGCAGACCGGCCTCGTGGGCATCGACGCTGTGCAGCGAGTTCGCCAGGCGGCCTCGGCGGTCGCCGCCGTCCCCCGGGTCGATCCCGGCCAGGAAGTCGATCGCGGCACTCACCCCGGCGAGGGTCTCGTACGGCAGCGTCCCGAGCTCGAACCGCTCCGGGACGGCATTGGTCGAGGGCAACAACTTGTCCGGCAGCAGCGTCTCGAGCAGGGATTCCCGGGCCGCCAGCACCGCGCAGTGCGGGCCGAGGAACTTGTACGGCGAGCAGACGAACATGTCGGCCCCGAGTTCCTCGACGTCCACCAGGGCGTGGGCGGCGTAGTGGACCCCGTCCACGTAGAGCAGGGCGCCGGCCCGGTGCGCCAAGCGCGCGATCCGTCGGACCGGAGGCTTGGTGCCCAGCAGGTTGGACGCGGCGGTGACCGCCACCACCCGGGTGCGCTCGCCGATCACCCGCTCGGCTGAGGCGAGGTCGAGTTCGGTGGTCTCCGGGTCGAGATCGATCCAGCGGACGGCCGCTCCGCGGGCCTGGGCCGCCTGCACCCACGGGCGGACGTTGGCGTCGTGGTCGAGGCGGGTCACCACGACCTCGTCGCCGGGCCCCCAGGCCCGCGACAGAGTCCGGGAGAAGTCGTAGGTGAGTTGGGTGGCGCTGCGGCCATGGACGATGCCGCCCGGCTCGGCGTTCAGGAGGTCGGCGCAGGCCTGCCGGAAGCCGGCGATGGCGGCTTCGGCGTTCGCCTCCGAAGCCACCGCCGTCCCGCGGTTCGACAGCGGCGAGGTGAGGGTCCGCAGGACGGCCTCACCCACCACCAGGGGCGTCTGGGTGCCGCCGGGGGAGTCGAAGTGCGCGATCTCCCTCAGCGCCGGGAACTCCGCGCGTAATGCGGCGACGTCGTAGCTCATGGCGTTCCTCCTAGCGTCCCGGGCGGCGGAACCGCAACAACCGGCGAACGTGGGCCAACTCCAGGGTCGGCGGGTCGGGACGGGTGAAGGCCCACTCCGGGTCGGTGAGCATCCGCGCGCCCGACAACCCGGCCACCATCGCGATCACGACCAGCACGGTGGAGACCCCGCTCTCGATGGCGCGCAGCACGTCGGCCTGGTCGAAGTAGATCAGGGTGCGCAGGGCCGAGGAGCCCGGGATCGAGACCAGCACCGTGGGCACCGTCATGATGATCTTCGGCATCGAGAACAACCAGGCCGCCAAGGCGCAGCCGAGCCCGATCAGGAAGCAGGAGATGAAGGTCGCGATGTGTGGCTTCATCCCGTTCTGCAGCATCACCAGCCTGGGGACGTTGCCGGCGACGGCCACCACGCCGGAGGCCACCGCCACCCACAGCGGTGAGTTGAACATCATCGCCCAGCCGAAGACGGCGAAGAAGCTGGCGGCGACCAGGGCTGCCCACACCAGCACCGGGTGCCCCTCGATCGCCGGGACGGGGTCGGGCGACACCCCTGCCAGCGCGGCCACCAGCCACACCCCGATCGTGATCGCCAGGACGACCATGCCGGCGTAGGTGAGCCGCGGGAGGCCGACCTCGAGGTCGATCCGGGTCAGGTCCAGCCCGGCGGTGACCAGCGGGAAGCCGGGGATCAGGAAGATGGAAGCACAGATGAAACCGGCCGCCGTCCGCGGGCTGGGGGAACCGATGAGCAGGTCGAGCACGCTGCTGAAGCCGACGTACAGCCCTGATGCGACCGCGGCCGAGGTCATCACGGTGGCCAGGTGGTTGAGCATCAGGCCGCTCAGCCGGCGGTGCAGCCAGAACGCCAGCGCTGAGGCCGGCAGCACCGCGGCGGCCTCCCGCGGCCCGCCGTTGGACAACACCGCGACCGACGCGCAGGCCAATGCCACCAGAGGCACCAGCAGCCACAGGTGGTAGAGCCGAGGGGTGTCCTCGATGGCCTGCAGCCGGGCGTCCACCTCGGAGACCCCGGCCCGCTCCGGCAGGTCGTGGCCGAGTTCGGACAGCATGCCGATCCGGTGGGCGTTGACGCCCGGGTTCGGGATCTCGGCGATCTGGGTGCGGAAGATGCCCCGCCGTCCGACCGTGAGGACGATGTCGGTGAAGGTGATCTGGGCGTGCAGCCGTTCGATCCCGACGGTGTGGGCGACCGAGCGCATGATCTCGCGGACCCGCAGGCCGCTGGTGCCGGCGCCCAGCATCAGGATGCCGGCCTTCAGGACCACGTCGGAGCGCCGGATCAGGTGCCGCGGTTCCAGGCTGTCCTCATACTCGTGCTCGTCGTAGCCGGACGCCTCCCCGGGCTCGTCATAGCCGGACGTCTGCTCGCCTGTCATGGCTTCACCGTAGCGACAGCCCGGCCCCGATCAGCATGATGGCCCCGAGGGTGGCGACGATCAGATTGCCCACCAGCGCCGTCAGGCGTTGGGTGCGTGGCGTCGTCCGTCCCCGCAAGGACGCGCCGAGGGCGACCAACGCCAACTGCCAACCGCCGGACGCCAGCCCGACGCCGACCACGAAAGCCACCGCGGCCAACGGCGAGTTCAGCACGGTCAGTCCCACCGCCAGTGCCGCGAAGTAGATCAGCGTGGCCGGGTTGAGGGCGGTCAGGCCGAGGAACAGCACGAAGCGGCCGGCGCCCGGGCCGGCCGGCGTGGCGGGGGCGGCAGCCCCCTGGCGGCCGGTCCGGTGGAGACCCACGGCGGCGAGCAGGATCAGGACCGCACCACCGATGGCCTGCGGCCAGGCACCCCACCCGGCGATCACCGGCTGGGCCAGCGCCCCGATCGCCAGCGCGGTGGTGCAGTAGCTGAGATCCACCACGGCCACCGCGATCGCGCTCGGCGCGCCGGCCCGGAAGCCCCGGGCGATTCCCTCGTTGATCAGCAGGACCCCGATCGGGCCCAGCGGGGCAGCCACCCCGATCCCGGCGGCGAGCCCGGCGACGAAGGCCAGCAGCAGATCCATGGTGGCCAGTGTCGTCGATGACAGCGCCGGCGCGGGGGAGATTCGCGGGGGAGTTTCGCCGGGGGCCGGCCTCACAACCAGCTCACAGACTCATGCCGGGATCCGGACAAACTGCTCTGACTGACTTGGTTCCAACACCACACCAGAACTCAGGAGCACATCGTGTCCCCCGTCCTCATCGCCGCAGATCTCGCGGCCATGGCCGTCCTCGTCTTCGGCCTGTTCGTCCCGCGTCACCACCGTCGCGACCTCATCGTCGCCTACCTCATCGTGAACGTCGGCGTGCTCGCCGTGATGGCAACGCTGTCCTCGATGGCCGCCAGCGTGGGGGTCGGCCTCGGCCTGTTCGGGGTGTTGTCGATCATTCGGCTGCGGTCGGAGGAACTCAGCCAGCACGAGGTCGCCTACTACTTCGCGGCGCTCACGCTCGGCCTGCTGGCCGGCAGCGCGTCGCTCTCGGTCGGGCTGGTGCTGGGACTGATGGCAGGAGTGGTGGCCACGCTCTTCGTCGGTGACCACCCGCTGGTCGCCCGGCGCTCGGCTCGGCAGCAGATCCAGCTGGATCGGGCCCACCGGGACGACGCCGGGCTGCGGGCCCACGTCGAAGCGATCGTCGGCCCCGGCGTCCAGTCGTTGACCGTGCTGAAGACCGACCTGGTGAACGACACCACGCTGGTCGACGTCCGCTACTCCGCCGGGCCGGTGAGCCCACGGCAGGCGAGCGCAGCCCAGGATCCGGCAGCGCAGGATCCGGCCGGCGCCCGCACCGAGGCGGTGGCGCGATGAGCCTGCTCCTCGAATCCCCCACCACCTCGGCCGGGGTCGCTCTCGCGTCGCTGCCCACGACCAGCCTGGAACGCCTGCTGAGCCAGGCTGCCCTGCAGACCCGGATCGATCGCAAGTACGTGCTGTCGGCCGATGAGGTGCCCGCTGTCCTGGGGCTCGTCGAGGGCCCGCTGGAAGTCCTGCGCATCGCTGGCCGCGAGCGGTTCGGGTACAGCTCGACCTACTTCGACACCCCCGAGCTGGAGTCGTTCCACCTGGCGGGACGGGGACGCCGGCGTCGCTTCAAGGTACGCACCCGGGTCTACCGGAATTCCGGTGACACCTGGCTGGAGGTCAAGACCCGCGGCCCGCGCGGCACCACCGTCAAGGACCGGCTGCCCTACGACCTGGCCGATGCCGGGCGACTCACCACGGAGGCCGTGGCGTTCGTCGGCACGACCCTGAGACAGCGCGACGTCGAGGACGTGGCGGTCGCCACGCTGGTGCCGTCCCTGCACACCTCCTACGACCGGACGACCCTGCTGCTGAGCGGGTCGACTCCCAGCCGGGCCACCCTCGACACCCGGCTGGCCTGGCGCCGCCCGGGCGCCCCCCAGTCGATGGCGCTGCCCGGGAAAGTCATCGTCGAAACCAAGGGGGGCTCGACCCCGTCCGCCCTCGACCGGGCGCTGTGGCGCTCGGGGATCCGTCCCAGCCGCCTCAGCAAGTACGGCACCGGGCTGGCCGCCCTCGACGACGACCTGCCCGACCTGAAGTGGCACCGCGTCCTCACCCAGCAACTGATTCCCACGGCCGCGCAGCCCGCGTGACCACCCGACCACGAACGAAGGACCGACCCATGACCTCCCCCTCACCCGTCATCCGCCGCCTGAGCGCCGCCATCGCGGCCATCGTTGCCGGTGTCACCCTGACCGCCTGCAGCTCGGCCATCGCCGGCACCGCCTCCACCGACGCGTCGACGGTCAGTGTCACCAGCACGGCCACGTCGGCGACCACAGCCCTGGCCGACAACGTGGCAAGCCACGCCGAATCGGGCGACCTCGCCTACGACGCGGACGCGGCCGTCACGATCACCCTCGCCGACGGCGCCTCGACGTCCAGCTCGACGTCGGGGGTCGCGATCGACGGTGACACCGTCACCATCAGCGCCGCCGGCACCTACGTGCTCAGCGGCACCCTCAGCGACGGCCGGATCGTGGTCGCCAGCGACGCCGACGGGACGGTGAAGCTCGTCCTCGACAACGCCTCGGTCACCTCGAGCTCCGGTTCCGCGTTCGTCATCACCGCGGCCGACGAGGCCGTCGTGGTGTTGGCCGACGGCACCAGCAATAGCCTCGCCGACGGCACCGGGTACGACACCTCCGCCGACGATGCCCCCAACGCCGCCCTCTTCTCGATGGCCGACCTGACCATCGGGGGCGCCGGCTCGCTCACCGTCACCGGGAACACCAACGACGGCATCGCCGGCAAGGACGGCCTGGTGATCCAGGGCGGAACCATCACGGTGACCGCCGTCGATGACGGGATCCGCGGCAAGGACTATCTGATCGTCGAGGACGCGACGGTGAGCGTCGACGCCAAGGACGACGCCCTGAAGTCCGACAACGAGGCCGACGACACCGTCGGCTACGTCCTGATCAAGTCTGGGACGGTCACGCTGGCGGCCGGCGACGACGGCATCCACGCCGAAGGCGACCTGGCCATCCAGGGGGGGAAGGTGACCGTGTCGACGTCGAACGAGGGCCTGGAGGGCTCGACGGTCACCATTGCCGGCGGCGATACCAGCGTCACCTCGACCGATGACGGGCTGAACGCCACCCAGGGCTCCACCACCGACAGCGCTGCTGCTGGCGGGGGCGGCGGGGGCGGCGGCATGCAGTCCGACGGCTCGCTGCTGACGATCAGTGGCGGCACCCTGCTGGTCAACGCTCAGGGTGACGGCCTGGACTCCAACGGCTCGCTGGTCATCACCGGCGGCACCACGGTGGTGTCCGGTCCGACCACCAGTGGCAACGGCGCGCTCGACTCCAACGGCGGCATCACGATGAGCGGCGGCACCCTCGTCGCAGCCGGCTCGTCCGGAATGGCCGAGGCCCCCTCGACCGATTCCACGACCGGCTGGGTGTCGGTCACCTTCGCGCAGGCGATCGCCGCCGGCGAGACGGTCAGCATCGTCAAGGACGGCACGGTGATCGCCGCCTACACGACGGTCAAGCAGGTCAGCTCCCTGATCGTGGCCGACTCCGACATCACCAGCGGTCAGACCTACGACGTCTACGTCGGCGGCACCCTGTCCGGGACGGCTGTGGGCACCTATTCCGACTCCGGGGACCTCTCCGGGGCCACCAAGAACACCACTGTCACCGCCGGCGAGCACACCTCCAGCGGTTTCGGCGGCGGCGGGCATCGGTAGGGCCTGACATGCCACTCCAGGTGAGCACTCCCGAGACCGGCGGCCGGCAGGCGCCGGCTCGCCGCCCGGTGACCCGCCGCGCCCTGCTGGGCGGGGGCCTGGGGGCGCTGCTGGCGGTGGGCGGCGGTACCGCCTGGGCGTTGGACCGCTTCGTCATCGAGCACGTGGAGGTCACCAACGCCTCCGCGCTCGAAGCGTCGAACGTCACCGCCGCCCAGGAGGGCAGCAACGGCACCCTGACCGCCGACTCCTACACCTCCGACACCGCCCAGGTGAAGGTCAGCAAGCACACCCGGGGATCGGGCAGCGACCTGATCACCTGGTTCGTGGCAGACATCACCGTCAGCGACGCCACCATCGTCCGGTCCGCCTTCGCCGGCGATGAGTTCGGGGAGAACATCATCGCCAACCCGTCCGAGATCGCCCAGCAGGCCGGCGCGGTGCTGGCGATCAACGGCGACTACTACGGCTTCCGGGATACCGGCATCGTGATTCGCAACGGGGTGGCGTACCGCGACAAGGGGGCCCGCCAAGGGCTCGCCTGCTATGCCGACGGCTCGATGCGGTTGTACGACGAGACCGCCACCACGGCGGCCAGGCTGGTCGCCGACGGGGTCTGGAACACCCTGTCCTTCGGGCCGGGGCTGGTCGAGGGCGGCGCCGTGATCGCCGGGATCGACAGCGTCGAGATCGACACCAACGTCGGCAACCACTCGGTGCAGGGCCAGCAGCCCCGGACCGGCGTGGGGGTCGTCGCCGCCAACCACGTCCTGTTCGTGGTGGTGGACGGACGCAGCGCCGGGTACAGCCGGGGGGTGACCATGACCGAGTTCGCCGAGATCTTCGTGGAACTGGGCGCCACGGTCGCCTACAACCTCGACGGCGGCGGCTCCTCGGCGATGGTCTTCAACGGCTCCCTGGTCAACAACCCGCTGGGCAAGGGCCAGGAACGCGGTACCAGCGACATCCTCTACGTGGCCGGGTAAGGAGAACACCATGATCGTCCTGATTCCGAGCTTCGAACCGGACGGCCGCCTGGTCGACCTGGTGCGGGACCTCGTGCTGGTCGACGGGCTGCGGGTGCTGGTCGTCGACGACGGCAGCGGGCCGGGGTTCGCCGGGTTCTTCGAGGCGGCACGGGTCGCCGGCGCGGAGGTGCTCACCGAGCCGGTCAACCGTGGCAAGGGCGCGGCCCTGCGGGTCGGGTTCGCCCACGTCCGGGACCAGTACCCGGGCGAGCCGTTGGTGTGCGCCGACAGCGACGGCCAGCACACCCTGCTCGACATCCTGCGGGTGGGGGCTGCCCTCGACGAGGGCACCGACCTGGTGCTCGGAGCCCGGCATTTCACCGGGCGGGTGCCGTTGCGCAGCCGGGTCGGCAACCAGGTGACCAGCGCCGTCTTCGCGCTGGTGACCGGGACCCGGTTGGGCGACACCCAGACCGGGCTGCGCGGGTATCCCCACCGGCTGCTCGACTGGTTGCTGGCGGTGCCCGGGGAGCGGTTCGAGTACGAGCTGAACCTGTTGCTGCGGGCCAGCCGGGAGGGGCTGCGGATCCGCGAGGTCGAGATCGCCACCATCTACCTGGAGGGCAACTCCTCCTCCCACTTCCGGCCGCTGCGGGACTCGGCGCGCATCTACGGGCCGCTCCTCGCCTTCGGCGCCTCGTCGCTGGCCGGCTTCGGGATCGACGCGGCCTTCCTGTTCGGGCTCTACCGGCTCACCGGCAACCTGGCGCTGTCGGTGGTCGGCGCCCGATTGGTGAGCGCCAGTGCCAACTTCGCCATCAACCGGCGACTGGTCTTCGCCGCGCAGCAGGGCCCGTGGTGGGCGGCGGCCCGGCGCTACGCGGTGCTGGCGGCGGGGATCCTGGCCGCGAACCTGGCGTTGATGGAACTGCTCACCCCGCTGGTGGGGTCGGTGGTCCTGGCCAAGGTCGTCACCGAGGTCGCCCTGTTCCTGGCCAGCTACCAGATCCAGCGGAGCGTGGTCTTCGCGCCCAGGCCCGCCGCGACGTCCCCCTCCCCGGCCCCGCGCGCTGACCACCAAGTCGTCCAGGGTTTGTCCAAGGTGTGGTAACGTCTCCCCACTTCTCGCAGGAGGTGGGCGTGTACACGATCAAGCAGGCCTCAGCCCTGACCGGGGTGCCTGCCGACACGCTGCGGGCGTGGGAGCGACGCTACGGGGTCCCGAGCACGTCGCGCAGCGAGGGCGGCTACCGCCTCTACGACGACCATGCCCTCGACACCGTCCGACGCATGCGGACGCTGATCGACGGCGGCCAGGCCGCGGCCCAGGCAGCCGAGTCGGTGCTGGCCTCCGACGCCGGCGACGCTCCGGTCTCCCCGGAGGGCTTCGTCGAGGCCGTCATCAAGGGGCCCGTGTCGGACGAGGAACTCTCCCGCGGCCTGCTGCTGGCCCTGGAGGCCGGACCGTTCGCTCAGGCGGCGGACTCGTGGTTGATGCCGATGCTGCGCCGGGTCGGCGAGGCCTGGGCTCAGGGACGGCTGACCTCCGGCCAGGAGCACGTCATCTCCGCAGCCGTCCTGCGGCGGCTGGCGATCGCCTATGAGCGGTTGGCCGTCCCGGTGGACGCCACACCGGTGTTGGTGGGCTTGCCGACCGGGTCCCGCCACGAGATCGGCGCCTTCACCTTCGCCCTGCTGTTGCGGCAGGCCGGTTACGACACGGTCTACCTCGGACCCGACCTGCCGACGGACTCCTGGCTGCACGCGGTGGACTCCTACCGGCCGGCCGCGGCCGTGCTCTCGGTGCTGACCGACGGCCACGCCGAGGCGTCGGCCACCCTCCGTGCGCTGCACGCGGCGCACCCGGCGTTGCCGGTGTTCGTGGGTGGGCCGTTCGCCGGCGAGGTGCCGCCGCGGGTGCGAGTGTTGCCGTCCTCGTTCGCTGCCGCGTTCGCGGCGTTCGCGCTCGAGGTTCCGGTGGGCGCGGGGCACGGACCCTCTGCATAACCTTGGACAAACCTTGTGCATTTGGATCGAGGCGCCTATGCTCGGACACACCGATTCCGCCGTTCAGCCCTGTGCACAAGGAGGCAGCATGACCCTGACCGTCACCCCCGGCTCCCTGATGGTGCGCGACGAAGTCGTGCTGCTGGCCGACGACGGCACCCCGGTGGGGACGCACGACCGGATCGCCGTCCACACCGGTACCACCCCCCTGCACCTGGCGTTCTCGGTGCACCTGTTCAACCGTCGCGGCGAGGTCCTCATCAGCCGGCGGGCGGTGTCGAAGAAGACCTGGCCCGGGGTCTGGACGAACTCCTGCTGCGGCCATCCGCGTCCCGGTGAGCCCGTCGAGGACGCCGTGCGCCGGCGGGTCCGCGAGGAGTTGGGCCTCGAGGTGACCGACGTGGTCGCCGCGCTGCCGGACTTCCGCTACCGCGCCGTCGACGCCAGCGGCATCGTCGAGAACGAGATCTGCCCGGTCTTCCTGGGGTTCGTCGCCACCGACGCGGTCCGCCTCGATGCCGACGAGGTCGGGGACCACGCCTGGGTGCCCTGGTCGGATTTCGTGGCCGCCATCCGTGCCACCCCGCAGGTGTACAGCCCCTGGGCGGTGCTGCAGGTGCCCCTGCTCGAACCCCGGATGGCTCGGCTGATGGCCGAGTTGCCGCTGCCGACCTCGGACGCGCAGGCCTGCATCGACGATGTCGACGTGCTGGTGCACCGCGAGAACGCCCGCCTGGCCGCCACCTGGGACGGCTTCCGCGGAGACCTCGGCGTGGACGTCCTGGAACGCGACCTGCCGGAGTGGATGGACGCCCAGATGAGCGTCGGCGGGAAACGCTTCCGGGTCGCGATGGCGTACTGGGGCTTCATCGCCGCCGGCGGGCAGTTGGCCAGCCCCGGCTACAGCCACCTCGTGACGGCCGCGGCAGCCCTGGAGACCCTGCACTACTTCGCGCTCGTCCACGACGACGTGATGGACGAGTCGCTGTCGCGACGCGGACGTCCCGCCGCCCACATCCAGGCCGAAGCCCGCCATCAGGACGCCGAAGCCCTCGGCGACGCCGCCGTCTTCGGCCGCAACCTGGCGATCCTGTTGGGCGACCTCGCCCACCTGCAGGCCGATCGGTTGGCCTCTCGGCTTCCGGCCGAACTCCGCACCATCTGGTACGACCTGTGCACCGAGCTCATCGTCGGCCAGCGCGCCGACCTCACCGGCGCCGCCGGCGGACGACGTGACCTCAAGCACGCTCGCGCCGTGGCTCGGCTGAAGTCCGGGTGCTACACCGTCGTCCGCCCCCTCGAACTGGGCGCCGCAGCCGCCGGGGCGTCCACCGAGATCCGGGCGTCCCTGATCGCCGCCGGGCACCACATCGGGCAGGCGTTCGCCCTCCGCGACGACTACCTGGGCGTCTGGGGTGACCCGCAGTTGACCGGCAAGCCGGCCGGCGACGACCTCGTCGAGGGCAAGGCGACCGTCATCCTGGCGCTGGCCGCCGACCGGCTCACCAACGGCGCCGCCCGGGCGCTGGAGCGCGTCGGCACCCAGCGGGCCCGCCGTAGCGACATCGAACTGCTGCAGCGGACCCTGACCGAGATCGGCGTCCGCTCCGAGATCGAGCGGCTGATCGAGGACGAGGTGCAGGCGGCCACAGCCAGCCTCGACGCCTGCCGCACCCTTCACCCCGCCGGGGTCGAGGGGCTGAGGGCCATGATCGCCCGGATCGCTTGGCGGGACGCATGAGCACCGTTGTCGTGATCGGCGCCGGCCTGGCCGGCCTGTCAGCGGCCGCCCACCTGCGGGCGGACGGCCACGACGTGGTGGTGGTCGAGCGGGAGGCCACCCCCGGTGGTCGCAGCGGACGGCTGCAGCGCGACGGGTTCACCTTCGACACCGGACCCACCGTGCTCACCATGGTCGACCTCGTCCGCGAGCCGTTCACCGTGCTCGGGGCGTCGATGGAGGATCACCTCGATCTGCAGGTGCTGGATCCGGCCTACCGCGCCCGCTACGCCGACGGCTCGACGCTGCACGTCCGGCACGGCCACGACGCGATGCGCGCCGAGATCGAGCGCCACAGTGGGCCCGCCGACGCGGCGGCCTTCGATGACTTCGTCACCTGGCTGCGGGCCCTCTACGACGTCGAGATGCCGCACTTCATCGAGACGAACTTCAACTCCCCGCTCGACCTGCTGCGCCACCCCCGCGCCGCGGCCGAACTGCTGGCGCTGCGGGGCTTTCGGCCGCCTCGGTCCCGAAATCCGTCGTCGCTTCGCCGACGAGCGCCTGCACCGGCTGTTCTCCTTCCAGGCGATGTACGCCGGGCTCGCGCCCGACCAGGCGCTGGCGCTCTACGCGGTCATCACCTACATGGACAGCGTCGAGGGCGTCTACTTCCCGGCCGGCGGCATGCGGGCGGTGCCACAGGCGATGACCGCCGCCGCGCAGGCTGCCGGGGTCCTCTTCCGGTTCGGCGAGTCGGTGACCCGGCTCGACCGGCGCAGCGACGGGTGCGTGCGGGGCGTCACCCTCGACGGCGGTGAGCGGATCGCGGCGGACGCAGTGGTCGTCACCCTCGATCTCCCGACGGCGTACTCCCGGTTGCTGCCCGATCTGGCCCCGCCCAGAGGCGTGCGCTCCGGGAAGTACTCGCCCTCCGCGCTGGTGTGGCATCTCGGTGTCCGGGGCACCCCCGGCCCTGAGGTCGCCCACCACAACATTCACTTCGGCGAGCAGTGGTCCGAGGCGTTCACCGATCTGCTGAAGCGCGGCACGGCCATGGCCGACCCGTCGCGGTTCGTGTGCGTCCCCTCGCTGCACGACGCGACGGCCGCTCCGGAGGGGTCGTCCACGCTCTACGTCCTCGAGCCGGTGCCGAACCTGGGTGTCGGGCAGCTCAACTGGGAGGTCGAAGGACCCCGCCTGCGGGATCGGCTGCACCGCTTCCTGGCCGCGGAGGGCTACCCGCTCGACATCGTCACCGAACAACTGGTCACTCCCGTCGACTGGCGCGACCAGGGCATGGAGCAGGGGACGCCGTTCGCGCTGGCCCACACCTTCGCGCAGACCGGCCCGTTCCGCCCGCCGAACGTGGAGCGCCGCGTCCCTGGCCTGGTGTTCGCCGGCTCCGGGACGGTGCCGGGCGTCGGCGTCCCGATGGTGCTGATCTCGGGACGGCTGGCGGCCCAACGTGTCCGGGAAGGACTCCGGTGAGCGACCTGCTGCGCGAGGGGTACCGCCGCTGCGCGCGGCTCACCCGCGCCTACGGCACGACCTACTACTGGGGGGCGCTGCTGCTCTCGCCGGACCAGCGCCGCGACGTCCACGCCGTGTACGCGCTGTGCCGGCTGGCCGACGACATCGTGGACGAGCCCGACCGGGATCACGCCGGCGTCCCGGCCGGAGGCACCCCGGTCGAGCGGCTGGCGGCTTTCCGCAGCCGCTTCGTGGACGCGGTGGAGCACGGCTCGAACGACCCGGTGATGGCGGCCGTGGGGGACAGCCTGCGTCGCCGCGGCACCTCGCTGGAATGCTTCGACCGCTTCTTCGACGCGATGGCACTCGACCACACCCACACGACGTGGGCGACCTGGGAAGAGTTGCGCGACGGCTACATGGAGGGCTCGGCGGCCGTGATCGGCGAGATGATGCTGCCTGTGCTGGAGCCGACCTCGCCGGACGCCAAGGCTCCGGCCCGGAGCCTGGGGCTGGCCTTCCAGCTCACCAACTTCCTGCGTGACGTGGCCGAAGACCTGGACCGCGGACGGGTCTACCTGCCGCAGGACGCCCTCGCCCGGCATGGGGCGGACCCCTCCCTGCGGCGCGTGACGCCGCAGTGGCGGGCGATGTTCGCCGAGCAGATCGAACTCAACCGGCAGCTCTACCGCGACGCCCTGCCCGGGCTCGACCTGCTGCCCCCGGCGTCCCGACGCTGCGTGGGGGCCGCGCTGGTGCTCTACTCGCGCATTCTCGACCGCATCGAGGCGGCCGACTACGACGTCTTCACCACCCGCCATCGGGTGCCGACCAGCGACAAGCTGGCGGTGCTGGCGCGCACGCTGACCGTGGGTGTGCCCCGTCCGTCCCTGCAGGCGCGCTACGCGCCCCGGGCGGGCGTCGCAGCGCGCTGACGACGGGCGAACACGCCCTGCATCGGGACGGTCCACAAGCCTTCGCCGCGCACCCCCCAGCCGGCGAGAAGTTCGTTCGCCGCGAGGATGCCGGTCGTCGCCGCCCGTTCCATCAAGGCCACCGGGTAGTCGGCGCGCACCCAATCCCCTGCCAGCACGAGGCCGGGGACGGGGGTGACCACCCCCGGGCGCTCGCGCCAGGGTGACGGGTCGATCAGCGTGCAGTCGTCGGCCACCAGCAGTTCCCGGTGCAGCTCGGTGAAGCCCGCGGTCTCGGGGAACACCAGGTGCAACTGGTGGAGCAGTTCGTCAGCGACCGCCTGGGCCGCGGCGGTGCCGGGCTCGACGTCGGCGCCCGCGGCGTAGGCGTGCAACTCGACGACCGAGCCGCCGTGGGCCTGCGACCAGGCTGCGGCACCGTCCTCGAAGCGCTCCAGGACGGAGACGTTGTCGAGCGGGCCGTAGCCGCTGGTCCCCAGGAAGGCCGGACGGTCGGCGTCCACGCGTCCGGAGAACCACAAGCGCAGCACGACGAAAGGCGGCGCGCTTCGCGTGGCGGACACCGCCGAGCGCCAGCGGGCGAGTTCTGGGTTGGCTGGGCGGGCTGGGCCGGCGGGGTCGGCTGGGCCGGCGGGGCCGGCGGGGCCGGCTGGGAGCTCAAGCCCGGCGATCAGGTCGCGGGCCGTCCGGGGGTCGGTGGCCACGACGACGGCGTCAGCCGTCACCACGCCCTCACCGGTGGCCACCTCCCAGGCGCTGCCAGGCCGGAGCTTCTTCACCCGGACCCCGGTGCGAATGCTCACGCCACGCTGGGCGAGGTAGCGTCCCAGCGGCGCCCACCACACGGTGTCGTAGTCGTCGCGGGGGACGTCGAAGAGCAGGCCCTCGGCCGAGCCGGTGAAGTACGCGTGGAACATGGCCACCAGTTCACCGGCGGCGAACTCGCGAGGGTCGGCGAAGAACGAGCGGGCGAACACCTCCAACGCGAGGTCGCGGGCGGCGAGGGGGAAGTTGAGCCGGTCCAGGAAAGCGGCCGCCGATTCGCCGTCGTGGTCGCTGTAGGTCTGCGGGAACCGCATCGTGACCAGCTCCATCGCGGCCGGCACGTTGACCTTGGTGAGGTTCCGCAGGGTGAACGCCGGGCTGGCCAGGACGAAGCCGAGGACGCTCCACGGCGGCGTCCGAGGGATGTTGGTGAACGAGTCACGCACCCCGCCCGGGCGCTGCAGGGGGTAGTCGGCGATCGGGACCAGCCCGGTCAGTCCGGGGTCGACGCGCCGGAGCAGGCCACGCAGGTTGTAGTACTGGCGGAAGAAGGCGTGGAAGCCGCGGCTCATCGTCCGTCCGTCCGCCAGCGGCCAGGCGGCCACCCGCCCACCGAGGCGGGGTGAGGCTTCCAGCAGGGTCACCGTGACGCCGCGTTCGGCGAGGACGGCGGCGGACGCGAGGCCTGCGATCCCTCCGCCCACGACGACCACGTGGCGGGGTGCCCCGACGGTGTCGGCACCCTCGGGGGCCGGGTGGTGGACGGCCCGGCGGTCGCGTCCGGGGCGGGTGCTGGTCATGCGGTGGCCTCCTTGTGGGCACGGAAGGTGTGCAGAATGCCGCGCTGCCAACCGCGGACGTCGTGGCGGGCGACGTCGACGAAGCCGGCGGCGCTCAGCCGGGAGCAGAACTCCTCGGTCGAATCGAACTCCCGGACGCTGCGGCGGAGGTAGCGGTACAAGTCGCCGTTGCCGGGGTCGAACGCTGCTGCCAGTGGCGAGATGAGGCCGCGCGACACGATCTCCCAGACCGCGGTCGCCCGCTGGTCTCCGGCGACGGAGTATTCCTGGGTGATCAGCCAGCCGCCGGGGGCGAGGAGTTCCCAGACCTCGGCCAGCGCTGCGTCCCGGCGCTCGGCGGGGATGTTGCGGAACAGGTAGGCGGCGTGGACGCCGTCCCAGCGCCCGCGGCCGATGGCGTCCAGGTCGAGCTCGCCGCAGACCGCCTGGCCGAAGCTGACCCAGCTCGGCCAGGCCTTCCGGGCTCCGGCGGCCAGCATGCCCGCGGAGGCGTCCAGGCCCTGCAGGAGCGTGTCCGTGGGGAGTGCCCGGACGAGGGCCGTCGTGGACGCCCCCGAGCCGCACCCCAGGTCGAGGATCCGCAGGGGCGCGCCCGGAACCCGGCGGACCCGTTCCGCCAGCGCCCGGGCTGAGAAGGCGAGGGCCGCGTGGTAGCCGGGGTTGAGCCCTACCAGCAGGTCGTAGCGTGACGAGCCGGCGTCGAACTGGTCGGCGAGGGTTCTCACGCGTCCTCCTGGGGGGTGGTGCTGCGGCGGGTGAGTCGGACCCACAGCAGCAGTGTCAGGGTCACCATCGAAAACCCGAACCCGAAGTCCTCGATCGGGATGTCCCACGGCACGCGCAGGCCGAGCAGGTGTTCGGGGGCGTACTGCACGATCGGGTCAGTCAGTTTGGTCAGCCAGCCGTCGACGAGCACCTGGAACGCGAACACGATCGCCATCGCGATCCAGTACTGGGCCTGGCGGAACAGCCCGGTGCGCAACCACCACACCTCGAGCGCGACGACCGCCAGCACGGAGAGGACGGTGAGGACGGTGTACTCAGGCATCGGTCGTCCCGGAACTCGAGGTGGAGGAGGTGGAGGTGGGGGAGGAGGTGGAGGAGTTGGAGGAGGTGGAGGTGGGGGGGAGGAGTTGGAGGAGGGGGAGGTGGGGAGGAGGTGGTGGGAGTCGGAGGAGGTGGGGAGCGGGAGGAGTTGGAGGAGTCGGAGGAGTCGGAGGAGTCGGAGGAGTCGGAGGAGTCGGGGGAGTTGGAGGAGGCGGAGGAGGTGGGGGAGTCGGGGTTGATGGAGGGGGCCGCGGCCGCCTGAGCCCGGCCCAGCCGACCCAGCACGTAGCCGACGGCTTCATAGGTGAGCAGCCCGCACAACGGCACCACGATGAAGAACACCAGTTCCTCCAGCGGCATGACGCCGAGCTGGACGCCCGTCACGAACCGCGGGTTGTAGCTCCAATGGTTCCGGAGAATGCCCACGATGTCCCACACGGAGAACACCAGTACCACCGGGACGATGGCGGCCAGGGCGAGATGCCAGCGCCGGTACACCCGGGCGTGCAGGACGAACTCCAGCGGCAGGGTGATCGCGAGGCATGCCGCCATCAGCAGGAGGTACTGGTACGGGTCCATGTCGCCTTTCGCTCGCCGATCGTGGTGGGTGGGCCCAGCCTACGGGGTGATCCAGGGGCTTGTCCAAGGTTTGTCCAGGCTCTGGGCTGGGTGGGTCGCGGACCTCGCGCAGGACCGCAGGACTCGGAAAGGATCATGGACGATCACAGCCCGCCCCGTGACGATCACCGACCCTCACGCGGCGATCACCGACCCGGCATGCTCGGGCGCGCCGCCCACGAAGTGCGGGCCTTCTTCACCGCGGCGCTTCTGACGCCAGTCGAGCGGGACCACGAGGAGGCAACGCCCGTCCGGCACCGGCGTCGGGTCGTGGTGGGGGTCACGCTGGTGCTGGGGGCGGTCAGCCTCGGCCTCGCGCTCGCCATCCAGCCGGGCGACCCGCTCTTCTACCCCGCGACCCTGGGGGTCGCGGCGCTGTGGACCGCCGGAGCCCTGGCGTCGGGGCGGCTCCATCTCGGACGGGCGCACACCCGCGGCGGCCGGCAGAGCCTGGCCGTGGTGCAGGGCTTCCTGTTGGGGGCCGCCCTGCTCGCGGTGTTTCTGGCCGGGGCGGTCGTTGTGGGACGCGTCCCCGTCCTCCGCGAACCGGTGGACAGCGTCCTCGATCACGCCCGCTACGGGTCGGTGGCGATCGTCGCCCTGATCACGGCGATCAACGGGGTCGCCGAGGAACTGTTCTTCCGCGGCGCCGTCTACGCCGCCCTCGATCGCCGCTGGAACGTGATCGGGTCCACGGTGCTCTACGCGCTGTCCACCGTGTTCGCCGGCGTGCCGCTGCTGACGTTCGCGGCCGCCGCGCTCGGCCTGCTCACCGCCCAGCAGCGACGCGTCACCGGCGGGGTCCTGGGCCCCATCGTTTCTCACCTGACCTGGTCGCTGGGCATGCTCTTCCTGCTGCCCACGGCCCTCACCCTCGGAGGTTGATATGAATCACACCGCTCTGGTCACCGGCGCTTCCGGCTACATCGGCGCTCAACTCGTCCCCGCCCTGCTGGCGGCCGGCTGGCGGGTTCGAGTCCTCGCCCGGACGCCCGCCAAGCTCGATCCCGCCTGGCGGGACCGCGTCGAGGTCAGGCAGGGGGACGCGACCGTCGCCGACGACCTGAGCGGCGCCCTGGCGGGCGTCGACGTGGCCTACTACCTGCTGCACTCGATGGACGGGCGCGGCGACTATGTCACGCGAGACCGTGACCTGGCGCGCTCGTTCGCCGGCCTGGCGCGTGAGGCGGATGTCGGCCGCATCGTCTACCTCAGCGGGCTGCATCCGCAGGACAAGCCGCTGTCGGCGCACCTGGGCTCCCGGGTGGAGGTGGGGGAGATCCTGCTGGCCTCCGGGGTGCCGACGGCCGTCCTGCAGGCGGGGGTGGTGCTGGGCGATGGCTCGGCCTCCTTCGACATGCTGCGCCACCTCGCCGAGCGCCTGCCGGCGGCGGTGGGCCCGCGCTGGTTGCGGAACCGGATCCAGCCCATCGCGGTGGACGATGTCGTGTTCTACCTGGTGCGGGCCGCCGAACTTCCCCCCGAGGTGAACCGCAGCTTCGACCTGGGGATGGACGAGGTGCTCACCTACGCCGAGATGATGGACCGCTACGCCCGCGTGGCCGGGCTGGGCGGTCGCTTCGTCGGGACGGTGCCACTGCTCACCCCCGGACTCGCCAGTCACTGGGTGGGGTTGGTGACCCCGGTGTCGTCCGGGATCGCGCGTCCGCTCGTGGGGAGCCTGATCAACGACGCGGTCAAGCACTCCGACGATGCCACGGAGGTGCTCGGTGAGCCGGAGTCCGGCGTGACGGGTTTCGACGAGGCCGTGCGGCGGGCACTGCGCGGGGTGGACGCCCACCGGTGGCGGCGGGTGTCACGCGGCGTCGCCGCAGCCGTGGTGGCCACCGCGGTGGTGGGATCGCTCTTCACCGACCCGGGAAGTCGTTGGTACCAGACGCTGCGCAAGCCGTCCTGGCAGCCGCCGGCGTCGGCGTTCCCGATCGCCTGGACCACTCTGTACGGCCTGATCTGGGTCGCATCGGCCTCCGCGATCGCCGACCTCGGCGAGGAGGGACGCGATGAGGAGGCCTCAGGGTTCACCACAGCCCTGGGGGTCAACCTGGCGCTGAACGCCGCGTGGAGCGGGGTGTTCTTCCGTGCGCATGCGTTGCCCGCGGCGACGCTCACCGCCCTGGGGCTGGCGGCATCCTCGGCCGATCTTGCCCGGCGTGGCTTCGCCGCCGGGGTGGGCAAGGGCGCGGCCCTCGTCCCTTATGCCGCTTGGACGGCGTTCGCGACGGTGCTCACGGCGTCCATCGCGCGACTGAACCGCCGGGGTTGAGTGCAGGGTTGATGCGCTGGGGTCCACCGCTGGGATCGAGCGCAGGCTTGATACGCGGGGGTCGAGCGCGGGGGCCGAGCGCGGGGGTCGAGCGCGGGGGTTGGACTGGCGCAGCGAACCGCCCGGGTTGGACTGGCCGGGTTGGACGGGCCGGGTTGGACTGGCCGGGTTGGACGGGCGCAGCGAACCGCCCGGGTTGGACTGGCGCAGCGAACCGCCCGGGTTGGACTGGCCGGGTTGGACGGGCGCAGCGAACCGCCCGGGTTGGACTGGCCGGGTTGGACTGGCGCAACGAACCGCCCGGGTTGGACGGGCCGGGTTGGACGGGCACAGCGAACCGCCCGGGTTGGACCGGGTCTCGTTGAACCTTGCCTGGTCCGGCACCTCCGGCCCCAGCTCAGCCCAGCCCGCCCCAGCTCAGCCCGCCCCAGCCCCCGCCCCAGCCCAGCCCGCCCCAGCTCAGCCCGCCCCGCCCCAGCCCCCGCCAGCCCAGCTCAGTCAGGGCTGAGCCGAGCCGGTCCGCCGGTGTCGGCGGGGCTGCGGTACCTGGCGTGGGTGCGGGCTCGGCCGGTGGGGTCGACGTAGGCCGGTGGGACCACTTCGGGGATGCCGGTGCGGTGGATCCTGATCTTCCAGCGGGCGGCGGTGGGGTCGTGGCTGGGTTCGATGACGTTGTGGTGATACGGGCAGAGCAGGACCAGGTTGTGAAGTGCGGTGTGGCCTCCGTCCCACCAGGGGGTGATGTGGTGGGCCTGGCAGTCCACGGGGGGCCGGTCGCAACCCGGGAACGCGCAGCCGCGGTCGCGGGTCTCGAGGGCCGCTCGGATCGGTGGAGTGACCAGTCGTTGGGTTCGTCCCACGTCGAGAGGTTCGCTGGCGCCGGCCAGGACGACGGGGAGAAGGTCCGCGTCGCAGGCGAGTTGACGGAGGGCTGCCGCGGTGATGAGTTGGCCGGGGTGAAGGAGTTGGGCGTCGGTGCAGCGTCGATGGAGCCTGTCGTAGTCGAGATGGACGACGACCCGCGGCCGGTCACCGCCATGGCTGGGTGCGAGGGCGCGCTGAGAGTGCTGGTGGACCAACGCCATGAGTCCGTCGGCGCGGCGCTGGCTTCGGCTGGGCAACGGCTGACGGGGGTCAAGCGCTTCGAGGGCCCGCTTCTGGTGGGCGGCGTGGGCTTCGACGAGGCGGATCAGGAGTTCAGCGTCGATGGTGGGCAGGGAGCCGCGAAGCTGAGTCGTTCCGTGCCCGTCATGGTGAAAGCTCAGGTGGCGGCCCCGGACGGCCCGTTGATGGTCGCGTTCCACGCGTTCTGCCTCGCTGGCTTCGGCGGTCTGGGGGTCGAGCACCTCAAGCAGGTGTCGGGTCAGGCGCGACAGTTCGCTGGAGTTGAACTCGGCGGCGTAGCCGATGAGGAGTTGTTGGGCGTGGTCGGTCACGGCTGGTGGCAGGGACTCGGCCAAGTCACCCAGGACGCGGGTGATCGCGCGTGCCTGCTGGGGATGAACATCGCCGGTCAGCGTGGCGGTGGTGAGGGCCTGGTAGGAGGTGAGGTCACGCCCGGCGAACAGCAGGGCCGCTGCCTCGCGAGGGGTGAGACGGGTGGTGTGGGCCAGCCAGGTGGTGGCACTCGTGCCATGTTCGTGTTCGGCGGCCTGGGTGGCTGCGACCTCGGCGGCCAGTTGCTGGGTCAGCGCGGTGCAGCGTCCCGACACGAGGACCGCAGAGCTGAGCAGGTCAAGGCGCTCGCTGTCGGAGGCCAGCCCGCGGGAGTAGTGGTCGACGACATCCAACAGCGCGGAGATCTCCCCCAGCACCTCGCTGGTGGGCTTCTCTCCGGTCGTCGTCTCCATGATCCAACGCTAGATCGCGCCCCTGACAGTTCTCGTTCGCCCGAGGTGCTGAAACCCCTTGTGAATCTGAAGATCACCTGAAGATTTCGAACAAGTGCACGAATCTAGCGAAGGTGGGCGGGTCGGCCGGCTCGTCAGGACTGGAGGAGGTCGGTCAGGGTCGTGATGAACTCGTTGTACGAGCCGCTGGCGGCGAGCAGCCGGCTGGTGGTGAGGGGCTCGGCGAGCAGGCCGATGAGTTTGTCGAGGACATCTCGGAAGATCTGGCGCCCGTCCGGGCTGAGGGCAAAGAGCACCACGAGTCGGACGGAGGATGATCCCCAGGGAACGGCACGGTCGGTGACGAGGACGGCGATAGCTGTCCGGCGGGCGTCCATGAACATGGAGTGAGGGATCGCGAACGGCCCGCCGAACGCTGTGGACGAGCGCTGTTCGCGATCGAGTACGTCGTCATAGAAGTTGTCGTGGACGACCCCTGCGGCGACCAGTTGGTGGCACATGATCGCTAGGGCGTCCTCCTTTGAGTTGACGAGGGGCACGTGGATGAAGAACTCGGGGTCCATCAGGTTGACGGTGGCCGCGCGGATCTTGGCTCGTTCGATCCGACGACGCTCGCGCCTGACCGCTTCGGAGATGGTGTCGATGTCTGCCTGGCTGAGCAGTGGGCTGATCGGAGGCGGCAGGGCCAGGCTCAGGATGGTGCCCTGAACCGAGTTCGAAGGTGGACGTCACGCGGAGCGGGTCGAGCAACTCGCCACCATCGAAACCCTCTGAAGCCGACGGCGCCCCGGCTGGTGGCCCTCGCCTTGCCGCAGCGCTCTCAGTGCTGCATGTCGACGAAGCGGCTGTAGTGACCCTGGAAGGCCACCGTCACCGGCCTGGTCTGCCCGTTGCGGTGCTTGGCGACGATGAAGTCGGCCTCGCCGGTGCGTTCGGAGGCGTTGTTGTACATGTCCTCGCGGTGCAACAGGATCACCACGTCGGCGTCCTGCTCCAGGGAGCCGGATTCGCGCAGGTCCGACAGCATGGGCTTCTTGTCGGTGCGCTGCTCGGGCCCACGGTTCAACTGCGACAGCGCCACCACCGGGACTTCGAGCTCCTTGGCCAGCAACTTCATCTGGCGTGAGAACTCCGACACCTCGAGCTGCCGGCTCTCGACCCGTTTCCCGGAGCTCATCAGCTGCAGGTAGTCGACAATCACCAGCTTGAGGTCGTGGCGCTGCTTGAGCCGCCGCGCCTTCGCGCGGATCTCCATCATGGTGAGGTTCGGGGAGTCGTCGATGAACAGCGGGGCAGCGGAGACCTCGCTGGTCTTGCGCGCGATCCGTGACCAGCTCTCGTCACTCACCTTGCCGGTGCGGATGTCCTGGAGCGCGACCTGGGCCTCGGCGGACAACAGGCGCATCACGATCTCGGTCTTCGTCATTTCAAGGCTGAAGAAGGCCGAGCACAGCCCATGCCCGATGGCCGCCGATCGGGCCAGATCGAGCCCCAGGGTGGACTTGCCGACGCCCGGGCGCGCCGCGATGATCACCATCTGGCCCGGGTGCAGGCCGTTGGTCAACTCGTCCAATTCCACGAAGCCCGTCGGTACTCCCGACATGATGCCGTGGGCCTGCAGCGCCTCGATCTCGTCCAGCGTCGATTCCATCAGCGACGACAACGGCTCGTAGTCTTCGGACGCGCGGCCCTCGGAGACCTGGTAGATCGCCTGCTGTGCCGCGTCGACGATCCCGGCGACGTCGCCCTGGCCGGCGTAGCCAAGCTGCGAGATCTTGAAGGACGCCTCCACCAGGCGACGCAGGATCGCCTTCTCGCGAACGATTTCGGCGTAGTAGGCGGCGTTCGACGCAATGGAGACCGTCGCCAGCAACTCGTGGAGATAGATGTGACCGCCGACCTGGCCCAGATGTCCGCGCTTGGTCAGTTCGTCGGCCACGGTGATGGCGTCCGCGGGCTCGCCGCGGCCGTAAAGGTCGATGATGGCGTCGTAGATCTGTTCGTGAGCCGGACGGTAGAAGTCGCGGCCCTTGACGATCTCGGTGACATCTCCCACCGCGTCCTTGCTGATCAGCATGGCGCCGAGCACGCTCTGCTCCGCCTGCACATCCTGGGGGGGCGTGCGGTCTGCGGCGCCGTATTCAGGAGGAGCTTCCTCCCGGTAGGGCATGACTTCAGCCAGCGACACCTGCATTCCCTCCGATATGGCTCGCGCTCATGGTGACCATCACACCCGGAGCCTGTGACAGTTTTCCGAGGCGGTGTGCCCTCGGGTGCCCCGCGCCCCCGAGTGGGACCGATCGGCGACCGTCAGAGCAGTCACGCTAGACCCCCGGGAGGCTCGGCTCAATGACCGCTTCCACAGGCCCTGTGGACAATCTGGGGACAACCGTCGCGGCGCGCCTGCGGGGGTGTGCACGAAGGGGTGTCCGGCCTGGGGATAGTCATGGGGATGACTCCCGCAATCTGCGTCTGGCAAGGCAAAACGCCGACCCCAGGCTGTGGAGGAAAAGTGTCCGGCAGGTTACGAAACGGTATGAACAGGTTACTTGACAACACTCCGAAGACGCCTGTAAGGGGCCCTTTCGGGGAGGTTATGCACACCCTGTCCACAGCCGGTCGAGTTGAACCGCATACCCATGGGGGGTATTCTGACTAGGGAGGTTGACAATGACCGAAGAACACCTGGCACTTTCGTCCCACGATGCCCATGAGCCGCCGGCGGACGGTTCCGCCGTGACGGCCGAAGGGCACGCCGCCCATGGCTACACCGACAACAAGGCCGCCTACCTGCGACGCCTGAAGCGGATCGAGGGCCAGGCGCGTGGCCTGCAGCGGATGGTGGAGTCGGACGTCTACTGCATCGAGATCCTCACCCAGGTCTCGGCCATGACGAAGGCGCTGGAGTCGTTCGCCCTGGCCATGCTGGAGGAGCACCTGAGTCATTGCGTCGTCAAGGCCGCCCAGGCCGGCGGTGCCGAAGCCGAGGCGAAGGTCGCCGAGGCGTCGGCAGCGATCGCCCGCTTGGTGCGGTCCTGATCCCGTCCACCCCGGCGTCCACCCCACGCGTCCACCCCACGCGTCCACCCCTGCCCCTGAACCGAAGTTTCCACACCACGAAGGAGAACAACCATGATCACCACCTACACCGTCTCGGGGATGACCTGTGGCCACTGCGTCAAGGCGATCAAGGAAGAAGTCGGTAACGTCCCCGGCGTCACCGGCGTCGACCTCACCCTTGAGGGCGGCGCGCTGGCCGTCCACAGCGAGGCTCCGGTCGACTTCGACCGCATCGTCGAGGCCGTCTACGAGGCCGGCGAAGACTACAGCGTCGCCTGACCCCGTCCCGGACAACCAGGGAGCATCATGACAACCCAGCAGCGTGAATCGGTCGAACTCGACATCACCGGGATGACGTGTGCCTCCTGCGCGGCCCGGATCGAGAAACGGCTGAACAAGGTCGAGGGCGTTCAGGCCTCGGTGAACTACGTCACCGAGAAGGCCACCGTCCTGTACCCGACCCCGATCCGGGTGGCCGACCTGATCGCGGTCGTCGAGAACACCGGCTACTCCGCGGCGCTGCCCGACCCCGCCCTGCCTGACGTGGATCACGCGGCAGCGCTGCGCACCAAGGTGATCGGGGCCGCCGCGCTGGGCGTCCCGGTGATCCTGCTGGCCATGGTGCCCGCCTGGCAGTTCCCGGGGTGGCAGTGGGTGTCCCTGGTCCTCACCCTGCCGGTCTACGGGTGGGCCGGTTGGCAGTTCCACCACTCGGCGTGGGTGAACGCGAAGCACCGCGCCACCACGATGGACACCCTCATCAGCCTGGGGACCACCGCCGCCCTGGTGTGGTCGCTCTACGCGCTGGTCTGGGGGCACGCCGGTGAGATCGGCTACACCCACCCCTTCGAGTTCCGGCTGATGCGCGGCCATGGCGAGGCGAACATCTACCTCGAAGCCGTCGTCGGCATCATCGTCTTCCTGCTGCTGGGCCGGTGGATCGAGGCGCGCGCCAAGCAATCCGCCGGCGAAGCAGTCCGCGCGCTGCTGCAACTCGGCGCCACCGAGGCGACCCTGCTGCGCGACGGCGTGGAGTCCCGGGTGCCGATCGACGAACTGGCGGTGGGTGATCGGTTCGTCGTCCGCCCCGGGGAGAAGGTCGCGACCGACGGCGAGGTGGTCGAGGGCTACTCCGCCGTCGACAACTCGATGATCACGGGGGAGTCGGTGCCGGTCGACGTCGGCGTCGGCGACCTGGTCACCGGAGCCACGTTGAACGCCAACGGTCGACTCGTCGTGCGGGCGACCCGCGTCGGCAAGGACACCCAGCTCGCCCACATCGCACGGTTGGTCGAGGAGGCCCAGACCGGCAAGGCCCGCGTCCAGCGGCTCGCTGACCGGATCTCCGACGTCTTCGTCCCGGCCGTGTTGGCGCTCTCGACGCTCGCCCTGGTGGGCTGGCTGCTGGCCGGTGAGAGCTTCGCCTTCGCCGCGGCCGCCGCGGTGGCGGTGCTGATCATCGCCTGCCCGTGCGCGCTCGGGCTGGCGACTCCGACGGCGCTCCTGGTGGGCACCGGACGGGGGGCTCAGCTCGGCATCCTCATCAAGGGCCCCGAGTCGCTGGAGAGCGCGCACGACATCGACACCATCGTCCTCGACAAGACCGGGACCGTCACCACCGGCCAGATGGCCGTGACGTCGGTGGATCCGGTGGACGGGGTGAGCGCCGACGAACTACTGGCCTACGCCGGCGCCGCCGAGTCCGGGTCGGAGCACCCGATCGCCCGAGCCATCGCCCACCACGCGGCCTCGACGCTGGCCCTCGAGGGCTTCAGTAACGAACCGGGCAACGGGGTGAGGGCGACGGTGGCCGGTCGCGACGTGCTGGCCGGGCGAGTCACCTGGGTGAGTGCACCATCGCCTTCGCTGGACGGGCCCCCGGGCCCCGCTTCGGCCCCGCAGGGGCCACTGGCGAAGACGATGGGGCAGCCGGCCGGCGTCACGACCATCGCGGTGGGCTGGGACGGCGCCCTGCGCGGCACGATCGGGGTGGCCGATACCGTCAAGCCCGGTTCCGCCGCCGCGGTGGCGGGCTTCCGGGCCCTCGGGCTCACTCCCGTGCTGGTGACCGGCGACAGCCGCGCCACCGCGGACGCCGTCGCGGCCCAGGTGGGGATCACCGAGGTGATCGCGGACGTGCTGCCGCAGGACAAGGTCGCTGAAGTCAAGCGGCTGCAGGCGCAGGGGCGACGCGTGGCGATGGTGGGCGACGGCGTCAACGACGCCGCGGCGCTGGCCCAGGCCGATCTCGGCATCGCCCTGGGGACGGGGACGGACGCCGCCATCGAGGCCAGTGACCTGACCCTGATGCGCGGCGACCTGCGGGTGGCGGTCGACGCGATCCGGCTCTCCCGCGCCACCCTGGCGACCATCAAGGGCAACCTGTTCTGGGCGTTCGCCTACAACGTGGCGGCGATCCCGCTGGCCGCCCTGGGGTACCTCAACCCGATGATCGCCGGCGGGGCGATGGCGTTCTCGTCCGTCTTTGTGGTGCTCAACAGCCTGCGGCTGCGCGCCTTCCGCCCCAGCTGACCAGCGGCCTGGTGGCTCAGGCCTCCGGGTCGGGCGCCTCGAAGGTGGCGGTCACCCGTCGGCCCGGGAACACCCGGCGGCCGTAGTCGGGCTTGAGCCCGTCCGAGAGCGCGACCCGCCGACCGTCGGCGACCGCCTCATAGATCTCGACGAACTCCC
This sequence comes from Propionibacteriaceae bacterium, assembly GCA_016717345.1. Taxonomy (GTDB): domain Bacteria; phylum Actinomycetota; class Actinomycetes; order Propionibacteriales; family Propionibacteriaceae; genus Propionicimonas. Next base: position 179,433 of record JADKFR010000002.1, on the reverse strand, counting down.
GGGACTGGTTCGCGATCGTCCAGCGGGCCGCCATCTCACGGCTGCGGGCGTGGGCCGCGGCCGCGAATTCGGGATCCTCCAACTGCTTCAGCATCGCGATGATCGACCCCGCCAGCGACACCGGGTTCGGACGGGCGAGGGCCGCGTTCACCCCCGGGTCGATGACCAGGCGCAGCTCATGGTCGACCATCACGAACGGCAGTCCGGCGTGCGCCGCCTCGTGCAGCACCAGCGCCTGGGTGTCGGTCAGGGACGCGAACGCGAACAGGTCGGCCGAGGAGTAGTAGGCCCCCAGCGTCTCCCGCGGCACCTCCCCCGGCAGCTTGACCCCTCCGAAGTGGGACGCCCGCTGCAGCCGACGCCGGAGCTTGCCGGGGGTGCTCTTCCAGTCCCCGACGATCATCAACTCGACATTGGGGATCGTGTCGCGGACCAGCTCGAAGGCGTCGAGCAGCAGCCCGATCCCCTTCTCCAGGCTGACCCGCCCCACGTACATGATCCGGGGGCCCTTGGCCTTGCTGATCGGGGGCAGCGCCGGCAGCGCGTCGGTGCCGTTGGGCACCACCCTCACCTTGGCCTCCGGGGCGATCTCGAGCACCCGCTTGCCGGTCTTGTCCGACGGCGTGGTGACCAGATCGGCGTCGGTGAGCATCTTCGCGGCGAGCTCCAGGAGCTCGACCTGGGCGCCGCCGCGGCGCGGCCGCTTGAGGCGCATCTTCTTCAGCTGGGCGAAGGTGCTCTCGGCCATGTGCAGCTCGTAGACCTTGTAGGCGGCGTTCAGGAACGGCACGACATGCCAGTAGTGCTCGGCGTAGGCCTCCAGGTCGGTGTGCCAGGTGATGATCAGCGGCTTTCCCGTCCGCTCGGCCACCCACATGCCCAGCAACCCGATCGGGCCCATCCCGTGGACGTGGATCACGTCCGGCGGGTTGGCCACCATCTGGGCGAGCCGGTAGTCGAAGTCCTGGCCCATCGAGAGCCGGATCTGCGTCCCGGGGATCGGGACGCTCGGCAGCCGGATCTCGCGCCGCCGGGGGTGGCCCACCATGGGGTTCGGGCCGTCCGCGACGGGTGCCACCAGCAGCATCCGGTGCCCGGCCGCGAGCACCTGCTCCTCAAGGAACTGGACCGCGTACAGCAGGCCGCTGTGGGCCGGGCCGTAGTTGTCGGTGAACTCGGCAATCGTCAGGGTCCGGCCGAACGGTTGGGGGCCGCCGCCGGCCGGCGCGATCGGCAGTTCGCCGGCTGGATCGTCCGTGGTCGCGCGCGGATTCGCACTGTCGTCGTTGATGATCTCAGGGCCTTTCACACCAGGGAGCCGTAGATGGACTTCGCCTTCTCCAGGGCCGCCACATAGCCGGCGCGCTGGTAGGCGTTGGATTCGGCATCGGTGGGGACGGCGAGCATCCCTCGGAAGCCGTCGACGGAGTCGTGGCCCGTCCGGGTCATCCACGCCTGCAGGCCGTCCAGCAGCTTCGCGGAATAGCCGGCGCCATGGCGCACCAGCGAGGAGGTCGTCATCACGACGTCCGCGCCGGCCAGCAGGTAGCGCACGACGTCGGTGTAGTCCTCCACCCCCGACGTCGCCGCCAGCGAAGCGTTCAGGTGGTTGCGCAGGGCAGCGATCCAGGTGCGCGGTACCAGCGAGTCGACCCGGTGCGAGAGCGTGACCCCCGGCACCACCGCGATCGGTTCGATGGTGACGTCGGGCTGCAGGAACCGGTTGAACATCACCAGTCCGTCCGCCCCCGCCTCGACCAGCCGGGACGCGAGGTGCCCGATGGACGAGAAGTGCGGCGACAACTTGACCGCCACCGGGATGCTGACGGCCTGCTTGACCGCCGACACGATGTCGACGTGGCGCTGCTCGACCACCGCGCCGCTGAGGGTGAGGTCCCCCGGCACGAAGTAGATGTTGCACTCGATCGCCGCGGCGCCGGCGTCCTGCAGGCTGCGGGCGAAATGGACCCACGAGCCCAACGAACTGCCGTTGAGGCTGGCGATCAGCGGCACGTCGATCGCCGCGGCAGACCGTTCGACCAGCGACAGGTACGACGCCGCGACCCCTGCATCGGCCGTGTCGCGGGCGGGGAAGTAGCTGGTCGCCTCGGCGAACGAGTCGGCGTAGGCCTCTTCCAGGAAGGCATCGCGCTCGGCGGCCTGGGTCAGCTGCTCCTCGAACAGCGAGTACAGCACGACTGCCCCCACGCCGCCGTCCGCCAGCGACTGGACGCCGGAGACCGTCTGGGAGATGGGCCCGGCGGAGGCCACGAGCGGATTGCGCAGCCGAAGCCCGAGGTAATCGGTATCCAGGAACATGTCACTTCCTCGCGTCCGCTGCGAACCGCTCCGCGCCCCGCATCGCCATCTCTTCGTATTCGGCCCAGCGCCGGTTCACGGCCTCCTGGCCGTAGCTGAGCAGGCGCTCAGCGGTTTCCGGATCCGAGTTCATCAACATTCTGAAGCGGAGCTCCTTCGCGCGGTAGTCCCGCAACGGGATTCGCGGCCGCGGCGAATCGAGCAGGAACGGGTTGTGGTCGGCCATCCGGCGCACCGGGTTGTAGCGCATCAGCGGCCAGTGGCCGGAGTTGACCGCGGCGTACTGCTGGTCGAGGCCCTTGCTCATGTCGATGCCGTGCGCGATGCAGTGGCTGTAGGCCAGGATCAGGCTCGGGCCGTCGTAGGCCTCCGCTTCCCGGAATGCCGTCAGCGTCTGCTGCGGGTCGGCGCCCATGGCCACCCGGGCCACGTACACGTTGCCGTAGGCGATGGCCTGCATCGCGACGTCCTTCTTGCCGGTCACCTTGCCGCTGGCGGCGAACTTGGCGACCGCGCCGAGCGGCGTCGACTTGGACGCCTGGCCACCGGTGTTGGAGTACACCTCGGTGTCGAGCACCAGGATGTTCACGTTGCGTCCGGACGCCAGGACGTGGTCGACGCCCGCCGAGCCGATGTCGTAGGCCCAGCCGTCGCCACCCACGATCCAGACCGAGCGCCGTAGCAGGTGATCGGCCACCGAGCGCAGGTCCTCCACGAGCGGTCCGGTCATGGTGTCGAGCAGCGCTTTCAGCGCATCGACCCGGGCCCGCTGTTGGGAGAGCTCCGACTCGTACTGCTGCGGGGCCTGCAGGATCGCGTCCACCGTCGCGTCCCCGAGTTCGGGACGCAACGCTTCGAGGCGACGCCGGGCGGTTGCGGTGTGCAGGTCGGCGGCCAGGCGCAGGCCCAACCCGAACTCGGCGTTGTCCTCGAACAGCGAGTTCGACCAGGCCGGCCCGCGGCCGTACTTGTTGGACGACCAGGGCGTGGTCGGCAGGTTGCCGCCGTAGATCGAGGAGCAGCCGGTCGCGTTGGCGACCGTGGCCCGTCCGCCGAAGAGCTGGGTGAACAGCTTCAGGTAGGGCGTCTCGCCGCAGCCGGAGCAGGCACCCGGAGAACTCGAACAGCGGCTCCAGGAACTGGGTGCCACGGACGTTGGCGAAGTCGACCCGGGAGCGCCGGTTGATCGGGATCGTCTCGAAGAAGGTGACGTTCTGCTTCTGCTTCCCGCGTTCCAGGACGGGGGCCAGGTTGATCGCCTTGCGCATGCCGCCGGTGCCCAGCGGCTTGACCGGGCAGGCCTCGACGCACAGCCCGCAACCGGTGCAGTCCTCGGCGAAGACCTGGAGCGTGTAGCGCGAGCCGGGGAAGCCGGCCGCGTTCAGCGGAGCGCTCTCGAAGCCGTCCGGGGCCCCCTCAAGGGCGGAGGCCGGGTAGTACTTGGCGCGCAGCACGGCATGCGGGCACACGAACGCACAGTTGCCGCACTGGATGCAGGCCTCGGGATCCCACTGGGCGATGATGTCGGAGACGTTCCGCTTCTCGTACTGCGTGGTGCCCGAGGGGTAGGTGCCGTCCACCGGCAGGGCGCTGACCGGCAACTGGTCGCCGGTGCCGGCCAGCATGGACGCGGTCACCGTGCGGACGAATTCCGGGGCCCACTGCGGAACCGGAGGGATCATGTCGTGGTCGCCGAGGGGGGCGGCGGGCAGCTCCACCCGATGCAGCGAGGCCACCGACGCGTCCACGGCCGCCTCGTTCTTCAGCACCACGTCGTCGCCCTTGCGGGCGTAGGTCTTGCGGATCGTCGCCTTGACCTGCTCGATGGCCGCGTCGCGCGGCATCACGTTGCTGATCGCGAAGAAGCAGGTCTGCAGCACGGTGTTGGTGCGCCGGCCCATGCCGGCCTTGCGGGCCACCACGTTGGCGTCGATCGTCCACAGTTCGATCCGGAGGTCGATGATCCGGCGCTGCATCGGCACCGGCAGTTGGGCGAACACCTCGTCGGGGGCATGCGGGCTGTTGACCAGCAGCACTGTCCCGGGCCGGGCGAACTCGAGGATGTCGACCCGTTCCAGGATCGACCAGTTGTGGCACCCGATGAAGCCGGCCTTGCTGATCAGGTAGGGGGCGTCGATCGGCGTCCGGCCCGAAGCGCAGGTGCGACACCGTGCGCGACCCCGACTTCTTCGAGTCGTAGACGAAGTAGCCCTGGGCGTAGGTGTCCTCGTCGTCGCCGAGGATCTTGATGGTGTTCTTGTTGGCGCCCACGGTGCCGTCCGACCCCATCCCGTAGAACACCGCGCGCAGGGTGCGCGGGTCCTCGATGTCGAGATGCTGGTCGTAGGGGAGTGAGGTCATGGTGACGTCGTCGTTGATGCCGATCGTGAACCGCGGCCGGGGGCTGGGCAGTGCCAGCTCGTTGAAGATGCCCGCCACCATGCCGGGGGTGAACTCCTTGCTCGACAAGCCGTAGCGTCCGCCCACCAGCAGCGGCAGGTGGGCCCGGGCGCCCGCGGCGCTCGCCTCGCCCAGGGCGGCGGCAACGTCGAGGAAGAGCGGCTCACCACCGGAGCCGGGCTCCTTGGTGCGGTCGAGGACGGCGACCTGCGCGCCGCTGCCGGGGATGGCCGCCAGGACCTCGGCCACCGGGAACGGGCGGTAGAGCCGGATCTTGACGACGCCCACCTTCGCTCCGGCGGCGTTCAGGTGATCGACACTCGACAGCACGGTCTGGGCGCCGGACCCCATGATGACGAGCACCCGGTCGGCCTCGGGGTCACCGTGGTACTCCACCAGGGAGTACTGCCGCCCGACCCGCTCGGCGAACGCGTCCATCGCCGACTGCACCAGCCCGGGCACCTGCTGGTAGTACGGGTTGACGCTCTCGCGCGACTGGAAGTAGGTGTCGGGGTTCTGCGCCGTCCCCCGGATGTAGGGGTGCTCGGGGGAGAGTGCACGGCGCCGGTGGGCCCGCACGAGGTCCTCCGGGACCAGGGCGCGCAGGTCGTCGTCGCTGAGCAGTTCGACGGAGTTCACCTCATGGCTGGTGCGGAAGCCGTCGAAGAAGTGCACGAACGGGATCCGCGACGTCAGCGTGGCGAGCTGCGGACACCACTGCCAGGTCGTGGGCCTCCTGCACGTTGGCCGAGGCCAGCAGCGCGAACCCGGTCTGCCGGACGGCCATCACGTCCTGGTGGTCGCCGTAGATGCTCAGGCCCTGCGCCGCCAGGGAACGGGCGGCCACGTGGAGCACCGTCGAGGTGAGCTCGCCGGCGATCTTGTACATGTTGGGGATCATCAGCAGCAGGCCCTGGGAGGCGGTGAAGGTGGTGCTCAACGCGCCGCCCTGCAGGGCGCCGTGCAGGGCGCCGGCGGCGCCGCCCTCGGACTGCATCTCGACGACCGTCGGCACCATGCCGTAGATGTTCGGCTTGTGCTGGGCCGACCACTCGTCGGCGAGTTCGGCCATCGTCGAGGACGGCGTGATCGGGTAGATGCTGCACAGTTCGTTGAGCCGGTAGGCGGCCGACGCGGCGGCTTCGTTGCCGTCGATCATGGTGCGAGCCATGTCAGTTCTCCTCGATCATGTCGATGGCGTGGACGGGGCACTGCTCGTAGCAGCTCCCGCAGCCGGTGCACTTGTCGTAGTCGAACCGGTAACGCAGGCCCTTGCCCAGCTTGATGACGGCGTCTTCGGGGCAGGCGCCCAGACACCCGTCGCACTCGAAGCAGTTGCCGCAGGACAAGCAGCGGGCCGCTTCGACATGCGCTTGGTCGTCGGTGAGCCCGCCCATGATCTCGTCGAAGTCGGTGACCCGCTCCGAGGGTTCCAGTTCGGGTTGGCTGTGGCGGCGCGCGTCCCCGAAATACCACAGGTGCAGCTTGTCGAAGGTGGCCTCGTCGTGTTTGGGCCGCGGGGGCACGTCGCGTCCGGCCAGCCAGGCGTCGATCTGGTGGGCGGCCCGCTTGCCGTGCCCGACCCCGACCGTCACCGTCCGCTCCGAGGGGACGGCGTCGCCGCCGGCGAAGATGCCGGGCACGTCGGTCATCAGGGTGCGCGGGTCGACCTTGAGCACGTCGTGTTCGAAGTGCATCCCGGGGATCCGGCGCAGGAAGTTGGAGTCGGTCTCCTGGCCCAGCGCCAGGATCACGGTGTCGGCTTCGAGCTTCTCGAACCGCCCGGTGCCCCTGGCCTTGCCGGCCTCGTCCAGTTCCATGATCTCGACGGTGAGGTCGTCGGAATCGACCGAGGAGATCGTCCGCAGCCAGTTCATGGTGACGCCCTCGCGTTCGGCGCTCTCGCGCTCCTCGGCGTGGGCCGGCATCTGCTCCAGGCTGCGGCGGTAGATGATGATCGATTCCTCGGCGCCGAGCCGGCGGGCGACCCGGGCGGCGTCCATCGCGGTGTTGCCGCCGCCGTAGACCGCCACCTTGTGCCCGATCTCGGGACGCTCGCCGCTGGCCACATCACGCAGGAAGCTGACCGCGTCGAGGATCTTGGACGCATCCCGGTTGGGGATGTCGACCCGCCGGGACAGGTGCGCGCCGATGGCCACGAAGGTCGCTTCGAACCCGCCTTCGGCCTGGTCGGCCATCAGGTCGGTGACGGTGTAATCGGTGACGATCCGCACGCCCAGGTCGGTGAGCCGGGAGATCTCGGCATCCAGCACGTGCCGGGGGAGCCGGTACTCGGGGATCCCGTACCGCATCATGCCGCCGGGCTGGGGGGAGGAGTCGCGGATCTCGACCTCGTGGCCCATCTTGGCGAGCTGGTAGGCCGCCGACAGCCCGGACGGGCCCGCGCCGACCACCAGGACCCGCCGGCCGCTGGAGAAGCGGGGCTTGGCGAAGGTCCAGCCCTTCTCGATGGCCAGGTCGCCCAGGTAGCGCTCGACGGAGTGGATCGAGACCGCCCCGTCCAGTTCCTCGCGGTTGCAGGAGGTCTCGCACGGGTGGTAGCAGACCCGTCCGTGGATGGCCGGGAACGGGTTGTTGCGCACCAATTCGAGCCAGGCGGCCCGCTCGTCACCGGCCTTGACCAGCCGGAGCCATTCCTGGATGTTCTCCCCCGCAGGGCAGGCCTTGTTGCAGGGGGGCATCAGGTCGACGTACACCGGCATCCGGGAGCGAACCGGAGCCACCCGCGCCCTCTCGTCGGCCAGGTTGATGAGCTGGGTGATGTCTCGGGCCATGGAAGCACCTCTGGGTGAGCGGTCGTTGCGTGCGCCAATCTATCCCCTCCGTCAGACAGCCGCTGACAAGGGTATTTACGCAACCAAAGGTGCGCGAAAAAAGGGGCGGACGCCAATGCGTCCGCCCCTTCCCTCACGAGTGAGGGATGAGTCTCAGCCGAGGACCTTGGCCTTCAGCGCGGCGTACTCGCTCTCCGAGATCGTGCCGGCATCGAGCAGGGACTTGGCCTTGGCGATCTCGTCGGCCGGGCTGGCGCTGGCCACGGTGCGGATGTAGTCGTCGGTGGCAGCCTTGGTCTGGCTGGCCTGCGCCTGGGCGCGATCGGCCATCCCGGAGCCACGGACGATCAGGTACACCAGGGCGGTGATGAAGGGGAAGAAGACCAGGGCGATCAGCCAGACGGCCTTCAGGCCGCCACTGAGTTCGCGGTCGCGGAACAGGTCACCGATGATGGAGAACAGGGCCATCAGGTAGGCGAGGAACATGAAGACCACCGCCATGAACCAGATCATGTCCCAGAGGTGGGTAAGGGCATACTGCACGGGAGTTACCTTTCGTCATTGGGCAGCACGAAGCACGCGTGCTGGTGAGAGTGTAGGGGCCGGTCCAACCCGTCCCCGTCGCGTCCCGGCCTCGGGCGGGTGACGATGAGCGCTCGGTGGCGTCCGATCACCTCGGCCGCTGGGGGTGCGCGGTGCTAGATTCTGCGCAAGCCCCCTGGATCGGAGTTCTCATGCCCGCTGACCTCGCCCCGGCCTCGCACCGGGTCACCGGCTTCCGGCGCTTGCTCCGGATCCCCCGCCCGCCGGCGTCCCGACCCGCTCCGGCGGTGGGGGTCGACCAGGCCCGCGAGCGCTTCGCGGAGCTGGCCGCCGCCGACGACGAGCGCCACGGCGGGATCACCCGCAGCCAGTTGTTCGAACCCGACGGCCCTGCGCTGGCCACCGTGGTGATCTGGCACGGGTTCACCAACGCGCCCAGCCAATTCGTGCACGTCGCCGAGGCGCTGTGCGCCCAGGGCTATCGGGTGTTGCTGCCCCGGATGCCGCATCACGGCAACGCCGACCTCCTGACCCGCGAACTCGAGCGGCTGACCGCCGCCGAACTGGTGGCGCACGCCGACCTGGCGCTCGACATCGCCGCCGGCTTCGGTGATCGGGTCTGGGTGGCGGGCCTGTCGGCCGGAGGTGTGCTGGCCGCCTGGGCTGCCGCGACCCGCGCCGAGGTCGAGCGGGTGGTGCTGGTGGCCCCGCTGGTGGCCCCCAAGGGCTTCCCGATGCCCCTGGTCAGGCTGTTCGTCCGCTTCCCGGCCCTCGTGCCGCGGTTCTACATGTGGTGGGACCCGCGCAAGAAGGCGGACATCGGCAACTCCCCGCACGCCTATCCCGGCTTCCCGGTGCCCGGCGTGATGCCGTTCCTGGCCTTGTCCGAGGCGATGTTCGACCACACCGTGGAGCCAGGGCACGAACTCCAGCGGGTGGTGCTGGTGAACAATCCCGGTGACTTCGCGATTCGGCGGGACGCGGCCCGCGCGTTCGCCAGCACGGTGTTCGGGGGCGGCGCCGATTACTACGGCGAGGCGACGATCGAGGCGAAGCTGGACTGGTGGCACGACTTCGTCGATCCCTGGACGACCCACGCCGGCACCACCGAGCAGGTGACCGCGATCCTGCTGGCGTCACTCGGGGTGGCGGACCCGACCGCTGGGCACACCCTGGTGCCGCCGCTGGTGCAGCTGCAGCCCCGGTAGGCCTCAGCCGCCGGCGGCACACTCCTGGCAGACCCCGAAGAACTCCACCTCGTGGTCGATCGCGCTGAAGTCGTGCTGCTCGGCGATGCTCCGGGTGAGTTCCTCCAGTCCCGGCAGGCTGATCTCCACCGTCCTCCCGCAGTTGCGGCAGATCAGGTGGTGGTGATGGCCGGGCGAACACGTCCGGTAGGCGGTCTGGCCGTCCGGCGTCCGGACGACGTCGAGTTCGCCGCCGGCAGCCATCGCCTGCAGGGTGCGGTAGACCGTGGCAAGCCCCACCGACGACCCGTCCCGGCGCAGCCGGTCGTGAACCTCCTGGCTGGTCGCGAACCCGGCCAGCGCCTCGACGACGCCGCGGATCTCGGTGCGTTGCCGTGTGGGACGCTGCGGGCCCGCGCCCGGATCCCGGCGTTGCCACCTAGTGCTCGTCATAGTGGTCTCCGTGGGCGGCGTGCCGGTGTCCGTCGTGGACGTAGTCGAGGTGGCCGGCGTGCAGGACGGGCCGGTGCCCGCAGTTCTCGCCGTGGACGTGCGGGTGAGCCTCGGCGACCTCCGGTCCGGGCGCGACGGGCTCACCGGAGCCGACGTCCACCAGCCGCCCGTGGCGGCGCTCCGCCAGCCGGGACAGCGGCCAGCTCACGGCGAACAACGCGATGGCGATGACGACGATCAGCGAGCCGGGGGCGGTGTCGAGGTAGTACGAGCCCACCGCGCCGCTGAGTGCTGCGACGGCCCCCAGGGCCATGGACGCCAGCAGCCCGGCCCGGAAGCCGGTGATGAGGTGGTTGGCGGTGGCCACCGGGACCACCATCAGGGCGCTGACCAGCAGCAGGCCCACCGTCCGCATCGAGACGGTCACCGTGATCGCCGCGAGGGTGACCACCAGGATGTTGAGGAACCGGACCCGGAGGCCGATCGTCCGGGCGAACGGTTCGTCGGCCGAGACCGCGAACAGTTGCGGCAGCAGGCCGAGGCAGACCACGGCGACGATAGCGCCCAGGCCCGCGATCGCCCACAGGTCGGCCGTTGTGACGGTCAACAAGGAGCCGAACAGGTAATTGGAGAGCGTCCCCGACCCCTGGCCGGCGAGTCCGGCCAGCAGCAGGCCACCCGACAACCCGCCGTAGAAGAGGATCGCGAGTCCGACGTCCCCGCTGGCGCGTCCCGACTCGCGCAGCAGTTCGATCCCCACCGACCCGATCACGCAGACGAGGATGGCGACCGGGAGCGGCGCGGTGTTGGTGAGGAAGGCCAGCCCGACGCCCGCCACCGCCAGGTGCCCCAGGCCGTCGCCGAGCAGGCTGAGGCGGCGCTGAACCAGGTAGGTTCCGATGGCCGGGGCGGTGACCCCCGTGATCAGGGCGGCCAGCAGCGCCCGCTGCATGAACTCCAGGGCGAGCCACTCCATCACGGGGCCTCCAGTCCGGTCCGGTGCAGCGTCGTCGGTTTGAGGTCGGCGACCTCGTGGCCCTCGCTGCGCTCTGCGGGCAGCGGCCCGTCCGCCACGATGCGGCCCTCGGCCAGGCTGATCGCCCGGTCGATGACCGGCTCGAAACACCCCAGTTCGTGCAGCACGATGACGATCGTCACCCCGTCAGCCTTGAGCTGGGCTGCCACCTCGGACAACAGCGCCTGGGTGTGGTGGTCGACCCCGGCCAGCGGTTCGTCCCACATCATCAACTCGGCTCCGGTCGCCAGCGCCCGGGCGATCAGGACGCGCTGCTGCTGGCCTCCCGACAGCCGGACGAACGGATGCCGGGCGCGATCGGCCAGGCCGACCCGCTCCAGGGCTGCCGTGATCGCTTTCCGATCGGCGGTGGTGGCGGGGGAGAACGGACGGCGGCTGGCGAGCCGACCGCTCGCGACGACCTCACGGGCGGTGGCCTGCTGGACCAGGATGCCGCTGCGCTGGGGGACGTAGCCGACCCGGCGCCACTCGCGAAAGGACTCCAACGGCGTGCCGAACAGCTCGATGAGGCCCTGATGCGGCACCAGGCCCAACGTCGCCCGCATCAGGGTGGTCTTGCCGGAGCCGTTGTTGCCCATGATCGCCACGGCCTCGCCCGGCTGGATTTCAAGGTCGGCGTTGCGGACGATGGGGATCCCGCCGAGGACGACGTCCACCCCGACGGTGCGTAGCGCCGGTGGCCGGTAGCCGGGGTCGGTGGGGGAGGCCGGCAGGCTGCCGGGCTGGGTCAGGAGCATTGGTTCGCCTTCCGCAGCGCGGTCAGGTTCGAGCCCATGACCTCAAGGTAGTCAGTGCCCCGCGAGTCGGCGGTGATGCCTTCGATCGGGTCCAGCACATCGGTCACCAGCCCAAGGTCCGCCGCGATGGACTCCGAGACCACGGGTGAGACCAGGGTCTCGAAGAAGATCGTGGTGACGTGGTTCGCCGTCGCGAGCCGCTGCACCTCGGCGATCCTGGCGGCGGTCGGCTCGGTGTCGGGTTCCAGCCCTCGGACCGCGATCTGCTCCAGGTTGTAGGCGTGGGCCAGGTAGCCGAAGGCGGCATGCGAGGTGACGAAGGGCCGGATGGCACAGGTGGCAAGGCCCCGGCGGAAGTCGGTGTCGAGCGTGGTGAGTTCGCCGATCAGAGCCGCGGCGTTGGCGGTGAAGGTCTGGCTGGCGGCGGGCCGGGCCTCGATCAGCGCGTCGCGGACGTGTTCGGTGATCGTGACCAGGTTGCTGGGGGCAAGCCAGGTGTGGGGGTCCTTGGCGCTGCCCGCCCGGCCGTCGGAATCCGTTGCGGCCAGCAGGGTCAGGAAGGAGGCGGAGTCCACCGTCCGCTTCGGGGAGGCCTGGGGGATGGCCGTGTCGATGGCCGGCTGGAAGCCGCTCTGGAAGATGACCAGGTCAGCGGTGGCCAGCCCGGCGACCTGCCGAGGAGTCAGTTCGAGGTCATGGGGTTCGGCTCCGGGGGCGGTGAGGTTCTCGACGCGGACGTCGGCACCGCCGACGCGCTGCGCCACGAAGGCGAAGGGGTAGAAGGCGACAGCGACGTGGAGGGTCGAGGGGAACGCACGCGCCCGGGGTGCCGGCCCGGCGCAGCCGGTCAGCGCCAGCAGGGCTGGACCACCGCCGCCGCACCGTCCGCACCGACTCAGATCTTCATGAGAATCATTCTCATCCTCAATCGGGTGGCCGTCAACTGAGCGGGCGGCCTGGACCCCCGGAGGCCGCGGTGAGTACGACGCTGCGGTCGCAGCGGGCGATCAGCTGCGGGTCGTGCGTGATCACGAGTACCGGCTGGTCCGTGGTGGTGGCCCAGATGTCATCGATCAGGGCAGCGGCGGTGGGGCCGTCCAGGTGTTCGGTCGGTTCATCGAGGATCCAGACCTGATAGGCGCCGACCAGCAACCGGGCCAGCGCGACCCGGCGGGCTTCGCCACCGGACAGGGTGTCGCCGGCCTCGCCCACCACGCGTGACGGATCCAGGGTCAGTCCGGCCCGGGCGAGGGCGTCGCGGACCTGGGCGTCGGTGGCGTCCCGGTTTCCGATCTTCACGTTCTCGGCGATGGAGGTGGTGAACAGGTGGGCGTCCTGGGCGAGGTAGCCGACGCGTCCCGCGACGTCGATCCGTCCGGCTCGGGCCGGGATCAGGCCCAACACGGTGGCCGCCACGGTGGTCTTGCCGACGCCGCTGGGGCCGACCAGTGCCACCTTGTCGCCTGGGCGTACCACCAGATTCAGGCCTGCGACGACGGCCGGGCCGCCAGGCCAACCGACGGCGAGCTCCGACAGCACCAGTTCGGGCGCAGCGACGGGCCGGGCGTCGTCGACCCGGTCACCCGAGCCGACCGGGTCAGCGTCCAGCACTTCGCGGACGCGGGCCAGCGCGGCCCGGGCCCGGGTGTGGGTCTGGGCCGACTGGGTGAGGCTGGCCAGGGCCTCGTGCAGCGCGAGCGGGGTGAGCGCCAGGACCGCCAGCATCACCGGAGCCAGGCTGCCGTCCTGTACCTGGTGGCCGCCGATCACCAGGCCGGCGACGACGGCCGTCCCGGCGGCGAGCACCTGGCCGGAATTGGCGATGCCGCGCACCCAGGCCGAGCGGGCCGACGCCAGGCGCAGCCGCTCGTCGATCCCGGCGAAGCGGCTGAGGGCGGACGTGTCCGCTCCGTAGGCGGTGAGGTCGGCCGCTGCCCGGGCGATCTCGTGGACGCTGTCGGACAGCTGGCCACGCAACGGCAACGCCGCCGCATCCGAGCGGGCCGAGGCACGGCTCGCCAGCCAGGGCACCACCAGCCCGGCCAGAATCGACGTGACCAGCAGGACGGCCGCGGCGGCGGGGGAGAAGAACGCGAGCGCGCTGGACGTGGCGACCAGCACCAGCGCCGAGGAGGCGAACGGGATCCAGACCCTGACCACGAGATCCTGGATGGCCTCGACGTCGGCGATCACGCGGCTGAGCAGGTCGCCGCGGCGCCGGCCGAGCAGCGTGGTGCGGGCGAGCCGGGTGTAGGTCTCCAGCCGCAGCGCCGACTGCAGCCGCAGCGCGATGTCGTGCCCGACCAGGCGTTCGAGGTAGCGGAACACCCCGCGCGAGATCCCGAAGAAGCGGACGCCGATGGCGGCCACCTGAAGGTAGAGGACGGGGGGATGCTCGGCGGCCCGGGACAACAGCCAGGCCGAGACGGCCATCAGGGCCACCGACGCCCCCGTGGCGGCGAAGGCGAGCGCCAGCGCCAGCGCCAGCCGGCCCCAGGCGCCCGGCACCGACCTGATCAGCGTGCGCAGCGAGCCGTCCGGCGATGCCAGCGCGCAGGGCAGCTCTCCGGGGCGGCTTCGGGGGCAGCCTCCGGGCTGGGGCGGCGGCGGGGCCGGCGGCCGAGGTCCGCAGTCGTCGCCGGCGGGCGGCGACGGTCGCCGACCGCGCTGGGCTCCCGGTCGCTGCTGGCGACTCGCCCCTGGCCCGCCTCGATCCTCGATCACGCGGTCCGCCGCGGCCAGGACGGCCGGCCGGTGACTCACCACCAGCGCGGTCACGCCCAGGTCCCGCAGGTTCGACAACAGGCCGGCCTCGGTGTCGGCGTCCAGCCCGGCGGTGGGTTCGTCCAGCACCAGCAGCCGCGCCCCCGCCCAGCCGGACTCGCAGCAGGGCCCTCGCCACGGCGATCCGTCGACGTTCCCCCGCGGAGATGCCCTCGGCCTCGTCGCCGACTGCCTGGTCCAGGGGCAGCCGCCCGGCGCCGGCCTGGTCGAGGGCGTGGGCGACGTCGGCGTCGGAGGCGTCGGGGTATCCCAGCCGGACATTGTCGGCGACCGTCCCGGCGAGCATCCCGGGGTTCTGGCCGACGTAGGCCAGGCCGCGCCGCCACGCCACCGGATCGGAGAGCGTCTCCCCGGCCAGGCGCAGGCTGCCGGACGTGGGGACCAGGAACCCCAGGACGGCGTTGAGCAGGGTGGTCTTTCCGGCGCCGCTGGCCCCCGCCAGCGCCACGATCTCGCCGCGGTGGACGGCGAAGCTGACCGGCTCCAGGGCGGCGGCGGCCGCCCCGGGGTAGGTGTGACTCACCCCGTCCACCGACAGCGGCCCGTCGGGTCCTTCGGGCTGACGGGGGCAGGCCGTCCCGCCGGGAGCGCTGCGCCGCGCGCCGGCTCCGTCGATCAGCGCGAAGGCGGCATCGGCCGCCGCCAGCCCGTCCGCCGCATCGTGGTAGTGGACGCCCACCTGCCGGACCGGGAGGTAGGCCTCCGGCGCCAGGATCAGCACGAACAGGGCGGTGGCCAGGTCCAACTGCTCGAAGACCACCCGGAAGCCGACGGTGACCGCGATGATCGCCACGCTCAGGGTCGCCAGCAACTCCAGCACCAGGGCTGAGAGGAACGACACCCGCAGCGTCCGCATGGTCTCCCCGCGGTGCGCGGCCTCGGAGCGGCGCAGCCCTTCGGCCTGGGCCTTCGCCCGTCCGAAGACCTGGAGGGTGGGCAGGCCCATGACCAGGTCGGCGAAGTGGTTGGCCAGGCGGGTCTGCACCCGCCAGCGGCGCCGGGTGAGGGCTTCGGTCGTCCACCCCACCAGGGCCATGAAGACCGGGATCAACGGCAGGGTGACAGCCAGGATGACCGCCGAGGTCAGGTCGGCACCCGCGATGGCCACCCCAGACCAGCGGCACCGTGACCGCCAGCACCAGTTGCGGCAGGTACTTGGAGAAGTAGCCGTCGAGGGCGTCCAGTCCCTGGGTCACCAGCGTGATCAGCCCGCCGGTCGAGGTCGACGCCAGCGGACGGGCGAGTCGGGCACTCATCAGGTCGCGCCGCAGCTGGGACTTGACGGCGGCCGCCGCCCGCTGCGCAAGCCACTCGTTGAGCCACGTCAACAACGCCTTGCCGGTGAACACCATCACCAGCCCGGACACCGCCCACCCCAGCGTCGACAGGTTGCGGGTGGCGAAGATGTCCGCCACGGAACGCGACAACAGCCATGCCTGACCGAGGGTCAGGATGGCTGTCGCGCTGCCCACTGCGATCCCGGCGACCAGGTAGGTCCTGGTCGCGCGGGCTCGTCGCAGCAGGCGGGGGTCGATCGGCCCCGCCATCAGCTCGCTAGCGCGGGCTCGGCGGCGTCATCGGGAATGTTGTTGACGCTGATCCGCTTCCGGAACACCCAGTAGACCCAGCTCTGGTAGGCCACGACGATCGGGACGAAGATTCCGGCGGCCACCAGCATGATCGTCAGGGTGAAGTCCGTGGACGCTGCCGTCACCCGGTTGAGTGGGGACGCGGCCCCGCCCATGGCGTCCTTGAAGCCGAGATCCGGCCACATGGTGAGGAAGATCCCGATGGCGACGAACAGGATGGTCAAGGTGGTGCCGACGAAGGCGGCACCGTCCCGACCCTGCCGGATCATCCACAGCGCGCCGCCCAACGCCACGGCTGCCAGCAGGGCCAGCAGCAGCCCGGGCAGTCCGGTGGGATGGACGACGACGTTGGAGAGAACCAGGAAGACCGCGCCGCCGGCCAGGGCCACCCAGCCGATCTGCTGGGCGAACTTCTCGGCCCGGTCGTGGATCTCGCCCTTGGTCTTCAGGGCCAGGTAGACCGACCCGTGGAACAGGAACAGGACGGGCAGGACGATTCCGCAGAGCAGGCCCAGGGGTGTCACGAACAGCTGGAACAGGTACGGGCTCGGGTAGAGCACGAACAGCTGCGAGCCCGGGGCTGCCGGGGCGACCGGCAGGCCGTACACGAAGTTGCCGAAGGCCACGCCGAAGACCAGTGCGACGACGAACGACCCGATCGAGGCCATCCAGTCGAACGCCCGGCGCCACCGGGTGTCGGGGTGCTTGGAGCGGTATTCGAAGGCGACCCCGCGAATGATCAGGCCGACCAGGATCAGGAACAGCGGCAGGTACAGCCCGGAGAACAAGGTGGCGTACCAGCCGGGGAAGGCGGCGAACATGGCACCGCCCGCGGTCAGCAGCCAGACCTCATTGCCGTCCCAGACCGGGCCGACGGTGTGGACCATGACCCGCTTCTCCTTCTCGGTCTTGCCGAGGAAGGGGATCAGCATGGCCACGCCGTAGTCGAATCCCTCGAGCACGAGGTACCCGATCCACAGCACAGCGATCAGGATGAACCAGACGACCTGCAGGGTCGTGGGTTCGGCAGCCAATGGAAGCATCGGATTCCTCCTCTCAGTAGGCGAAGGTCAGGGGAGCGTCGTCGTCGGTGAGCACCTTGGGCTCCACGACCTCCGGCAGTCCCTTCTTGATGTAGGTGCGCAGCAGGCCCACCTCGACCACGGCCAGCGCGCCGTAGATGAGGGTGTAGAGCACCATGGTCGTCCCGACCTCGAAGGCGCTCACCCCCGGCGAGTTCGCCGAGGCGGTGGTCAGCACGCCGGTCACGAGGAACGGCTGGCGTCCCATTTCGGTGAAGATCCAGCCCGTCGAGTTGGCGAACAGCGGCGCCAGCGGTGCGGCGATCATCAGCCAGTTCCACAGCTTCGTGTCCTTGGGCAGGCCGCCTTTGCGCAGGGTGAACAGCACCCAGGCGGCGATCCCCATGGCGGCGAACCCGAGGCCCATCATCAGCCGGAAGGTCCAGTAGGTGACGGGGATGTTCGGCACCCAGTCCTCGACGCCGATCTGCTTCAGCCGCTCCTGGGCCTCGGCCTGGAGTTGGCTGTCGGGGTTGATCAGGCGACCGCCGGCGAAGGCCTTCGCGAGGTCGTTGATGCCCTCGACCTTGCCGTCGAAGGTGCCGGTGGCCAGGAAGGACAGCACGCCGGGCACCTTGATCTCGAAGATCGGCGCGCTGGCGTCCAGCGTCCCGATGGTGAGGATGGAGAACGCGGCCGGCTGCTCGGTCTCCCACAGGGCCTCCGCGGCGGCCATCTTCATCGGCTGCACCTCGGTCATGATCTTGCCCTGGATGTCGCCGGTGATCAGGATGCCGACGCTGGCCCCCAGCAGCACCCAGGCGCCGAACTTGGTCGCGAAGCGGTGGGCGTCCAGGTCAGCGGCCTGCTTGGGCGTGAGCTCCCCGGCCTTCGCCGCGGCGCTCAACTTGGCCAGGTGCCAACCCCCGACTCCCATGACGAAGCCGGACGCGGCCATGTAGGCGCCGAGCAGCACGTGCGGCACGGTGACCAGGGTGACCGGGTTGGTCAGGACTGCCAACAGGCTGGTCATCTCGGCGCGGTCAGTTGCCTGGTTGAAGGTGGCGCCCACCGGGTTCTGCATCCAGGAGTTGGCCGCCAGGATGAAGACCGACGACAGCATCGTTCCGATGGCGGCCAGATAGATGCTCGCCAGGTGAAGGTGCTTGGGCAGTTTGTCCCAGCCGAAGATCCACAGGCCGAGGAAGACGGATTCGAGGAAGAACGCCAGCAGCGCCTCCAGTGCCAACGGGGCACCGAAGATGTCGCCGACGAATCGGGAGTATTCGCTCCAGTTCATGCCGAACTGGAATTCCTGGACGATGCCGGTCACGACACCCATCGCGAAGTTGATCAGGAAGAGCTTCCCGAAGAACTTCGTGAGCTTCAAGTATTTCTCCTGGCCGGTCCTCACCCAGATCGTCTGAAGCACGGCCACCAGCATCGAAAGCGCGATGGTCAGCGGGACGAAGAAGTAGTGATAGACCGTGGTGATGCCAAATTGCCATCTGGCAAGGGTCTCCGCACTCATGGCGGGAAATCTACTACGGGGTGTCGTAGGGTGCAACGACTGAACTACCATGCTCCAATGGCCCTGCTGGGAGAACTCGAAAACGTGGTGATGGGCATCTTGTGGGCCCATCCCGGCCCCTTGGCCGTGCGCGAGGTGCATGCCCGGGTGGGTATCGAGCGGAAGTTGGCCTACACGACCGTCATGACAGTGTTGGACAGGCTCAGCAAGAAGGGGGTCGTGCGGCGGAATCTGGAGGGCCGGGCCTGGCTCTACACGCCTGCGACAAGCCGGGTTGACCTGATCGTCAGCGAAATCGAGGAGTTGGTGCGGGACCTGCCGACCCGGGAGCGGGCGGAGGTGGCCCGTCGGCTGCGGGTCACGTTCGAGGCGGGGGCGCCCGTCGCCTGAGTGCTCGCGCGTAGCGTAGGGCCATGACGGATTGGCTCACTCCCTTCGTTTCCATGGACATCTCGCTGGTTGAGAAAGCGCTCCGCACCGTCGTGGTCTACCTCGGGATCGCGATCCTGCTCCGCTTGGCCGGAAAGCGGTTGCTGGCGCAAATGAATTCGCTGGATCTGGTGGTCGTCCTGCTGCTCAGCAATGTGGTGCAGAACGCCATCATCGGCCCGGACAATTCCGTCCTCGGAGGGCTGGTCGGCGCGGTGGTCCTGATCGGTTTCGATCTGGGGATGGACCTGCTGGCCCAACGCAGCCGTTTCGTTCGGCATCTGGTGGTGGGTCGCCACGCCGACGTGATCACCAACGGGATTCCCGAGCAGGCCCAACTCCATCGCCTCGGCATCAACGACCGGGAACTTGCGCTCGCCCTGCGGCGCCAGGGCGTGGACGACCCCAGCCAGATCGAGGTGGCTTCCCTGGAGCCGGAGGGCGACCTGTTGGTGAAGCTCAAGCCGGGGGATCGGGCGGTGACCCGTGACGACCTGGCGGCCGCCGTGGCCGAGTTGAAGGGGATGCTCGGGTCCCCCCGCGCCTGAGTGCGCGTCCGCCACGATGACTGCAGGGACGGACGCGCAGGCCGGGCCCCCCCCCCCCCGGGGGGGGCGGGGGGGGGGGCCCCCCCCCCCCCGGGGGGGGCCCGGGGGGGGGGCGGCCCGGGGGCCGGGCGGCCCCCCCCGGGGGGACCCCCCCGCCCGGGGGCGCCCCCCCCCCGCCCGGGCCCCCCCCCCCGCCGCCCCCGGGGCGGCCCCCGCCCGGCCCCCGCCCGCCCCCCCCCCCCCCCCCCCCCCGGGCCCCCGGGGGCCCCCCCCCCCCCCGCCCCCCCCCCCCCCCCGACCCCCGCCGGGCCGGCCGGCCCCCGCCCCCCCGGGGGGAGGGGCGGCGGCCCCGGCCGCCCCCCCCCGCCCCCGCGGCCCCGGCCCCCCCCCCCCCCCCCGAGGCGCCCCCCCCCCCCCCGGGCCACCCGGCTGCCAGTGTCACCCGGGGTAGGCGTCCAGGCGGTCGGTCAGGGCGAGCGCCTCAGCTTTCAGCGTCAGCGCCGCATCGACGCGGCCGGCCTCCCGGTAGTGGGCCGATTCATCGAGCCGACGGGTCACTTCAGCCCGCGCCAGCACCATCATCTCGGCGTCGCTCAACTCCCGCCGGACGCGCTCGGCGCAGCCGAACCGGACTGCACTCGCAACGAACTCACTGGTAGCTGCCACCGTGGCCGGCGTGGCGAGGTACGTGACCTGGGCGTTCTCGATCGCACCGATGGCGTCCCGGACGGCGCGCAGGGCCACCTTCTCGCGGCGCTTCATCAGGGGTACCAGATCGGCACGCAGGTAGCTCAATAGGGTCATGACGTCTCCTTTCGTCGTCACCACCCACTCTCAAGGCTCACCCGACGTGAAGGTCAAGCAGCCGGCGGGCGACCTTGCCGAGCTCGTCGTCGCCTGCCAGCGATTCGATCGACGCCCGGGCGGGCGGCCCGAGTTCCCCCAGGGCGATCAGGCTGGTCAGCCGCACCTGCGGATCGGCGTCGGTCAGGGCCTCCTGCAGCGCGGGCAACGCTGCTGGCGAGCCGGTGGCGCCGAGCACCTCAGCAGCCCGCGCCCGCGTGGTCGCCGCAGGTGCCTTCAGCAGCGCACCGACGAGCGGCACCGCCGCGTCACCGTAGCCGGCCAGCGCTTCCCGAAGATCGGCTGCCTCGCCCGCCGGGGTGCCCAGCAGGGCAACCAGCCGTGGGAGGGCCGACTCGGGGCGCCACGGCCCAAGAGCTGACACCGCAGCGGCGACGACCCGGGGATCCGGGTCGTCGAGCCTGGCGACCAGGGCCGGGACGGTGATCGGATCGCGGAGCTTCCCCAGCAGGCGCACCAGCCACCTGCGCAGCTCCGGGTCGGGATCGTCGATTCTCGACACGGCGGCCTCGGCGACCTGCGGTTGCTGGGCCAGCGCCCAGACCAACGCCTCCCGAACTGCCGGGTCGGTCTCTGCCTGCAGCCTGTCGAGCAGGTCGGACGTGCTCTGGACCGGCGGCCGCAGCGCTGCTCGCAAGCGGACGGTCGGGTCAGGATGCCCCAGCTGCTGCGTCAGCGCGATCACTTCGAGCACGTCCTGCCAGCTGAGCTCAGCGGTATCGGCGAGGCCGGCCAGGCGTCGGGCCAGCACCTGCTCAGCGGCGATCCGGTCCTCCAGGTGGGACAGGTGGCTGCGGAGCGTCGCCGCAGCATCCAGGCTCGCATCCGCCAGCGCACCGGCGATCTCGGGGAGGCTCAGGCCCAGCGCCTTCAGGTTCTGGATCTGCAGCAACCGCAGGAGGTCCGCCTCGTCGTAGAGCCGGTAGTCGCCCCAGCTGCGGGCGGACGGGGTCAGCAGGCCGAGGTCGTCGTAGTGGCGCAGCGTTCGCCGGGTCAGGCCGGTGCGCTCGGCAACCTCCCCGATTCGCCAGGTGCGGCTCACCAGGGCAGCCTAGCCCCGGGTGGGCCGGTGACCCTGACGTGACCCGCGCCGGGCGGCAGGCAGAGGTTGTCGCTGCCACTCCACAGCGGTCGCACGGGGGCAGCCGGGAGTCTGCCGGGTGGGCCGGGGTTGCCGGGAGCCTGCCGGGTGGGCCGGGGACCCGGGAGCTTGCCGACCTGGGCGGGCGCGGGGACCCGGGAGCTTGCCGACCTGGGCGTGCGGGGGGACCCGGAAGCCCCGAAGCCTGCCGGGTGGGCCTGCCGGGTGGGCCGAAGCCTGCCCGGAGCCTGCCGGGTGGGCCGGGGACCCGGGAGCTTGCCGACCTGGGCGGGCGCGGGGACCCGGGAGCTTGCCGACCTGGGCGTGCAGGGGCCCAGCCCCGAAGCCTGCCGGGTGGGCCTGCCGGGTGGGCCGAAGCCTGCCCGGAGCCTGCCGGGTGGGCCGGGGTAGCTCGAAGCTTGCCGGGTGGGCCGGGGCAGCCCGAAGCCTGCCGGGGGTTGTTCAGGCGGCCGGCGGCGTTCCGGGTGCCGTTCCGGGTGCCGGGGTGGGTGGGGTGTCGGTTGTGGGCCCGGCTCGGGTGAAGCGGGCGTGGCGGATGGGTTGTCGGTGGGGGTCGATGCGGGCTGGGGGGATGGCTTCGGGGATGCCGTCGGCGGCGATCCGGATCTCCCACTGATCCCGCATCCCGTACTTCGCGGGCTCGACCAGGGCATGGTGCTGCGCGCACAGCAGGCATAGGTTGCTCAACGCGGTGATCCCGCCTGCCTGCCAGGGCTGGATGTGGTGGGCGTCACATCCCACCGCCCGGGCGTGGCAGCTTGGGAACACGCACCCGCCGTCCCGCACGGTCAGCGCGGTGCGGATGGCGGGGGTGACAAGCCGGTAGGAGCGTCCTACGTCGAGGACTTCCCCGGCGGCACCCAGCACGGCGGGCAGCAGGTCGGCGTCGCAACACAGGCGGCGCAGATCACCGGCGCTGATCGGCTGGTCGCCGACGAGTCCGGCGTCGGCGGCGCCGGTCCGGAGCCGGTCGTAGTCGAGGGTGACCACGATCCGGGGCCGGTCACCGCCGGCTCGGGGCGCGCGCCGTTCCTGCTGGTGTACGCCGATCATGGCCAGTAGGGCGTCGGCCCGGCGTTGCGCCGGGCTCAGTGCCGGGGTGAGTCGGGTCTCGTTCCTCCATCACAGTGCGCCGTTTCGATTCGGTGTAGGCGTCCAGGATCACCAGCCACGCCTCACCATCGACCAGCGGCAGGCTGCCGGAGAATGTGACCGACCCGTTGCCGTCGCGGCCGAACGTCAACGACCGGTTCCGTCGGGCCGCCTCGGTTTGGCGTTGCAGCCGGCGTTCCAGGGTTTCGTCGGCCTGGTCGGCGGCGACGTCGGCCACCACCAGTGGTGCCGCTTTGGCGAGCCGGTCGGTGTCCATGGTGGCGGCTAGGCCGAGCATTACCTGCTCGGCCCGGGCCTGTTGTTGTTCGTCCAGGCCGTCGAGGCCTGACAGCACGGTGTGGATGGCGCGTGCCTGCCCGAGGCTGATCCGGCCTGCCGCGGCAGCCGCGCCCACGTCGGGGTGTTGGCTCAACTGCCGGGCCTGGTGCAGCGCCCCGGCCGCTTCCCGTTTCGACAGTCCGTCCTGGATCGCCAGCCAGGACGTCGTCGGTGTCCCTGTCCCGCGCAATGATTCCTGCGCCGCCTCAGCGCCGGCCAGTAGTAGCCCGGCCACCGCCGACAGCCGCGACGCCAGCCGGCGCGCGACCCGTGAGCAGTCGAGTCGCTCACCCGCCCCGACCGTGGCCACCTCGAACCCGTCGAGGAGGGCCTCGATCGAAGACAGCACGTGAGCTGCCGGCTGGTGTTCCATGGTTCAACCCAATCAGCCGGCACTGACAGGAATCGTCACCACAGCCCCCGAACCCGCTTGTGGACCTGAGAATCAACTGAATATATCGAACAGGAAATTCGATTCTCTCCCAGGTGCGCGGAGCGCCGTTGTTTGAGGCGGTGTGGGGGTCATCACGGCGGTGGAAACCGACCTTGCCCGGGGCGAAGCGTCCCGAGCCTGGGATGGCGTAATGGACCGGCTCGGGATCTTGACCGAGTCCCACACCGATGATGTGTGCGTTACCCCCTCTGCGCCGTATCGACTCAGTCGGCAGGGCGGGCCGCACCTCGAACTGGCTCACCCCCCATGTCAAGTGAGGTGCCCTGACCTCCGCGTGCCGCGCCGATTCGACGCTGACGGGACTCAGCGCCAGGCCTTCGGCAAGGCAGGTGCGTCACCGGGCTCGACATCGGGACTGTCGGGACAGTCCGATCAACGGCGGGCGGCGGTCGCTTCCGACCAAGGTCAGGCGGCGTCCTCCTCGGTGATGGCCGCGGCGAACTGGGCCTGATAGAGCCGGTAGTAGTGGCCCCGGGCGGCGAGCAGCGAGCGGTGGGTGCCCTGCTCGACGATCGCTCCGTCCTCCATCACCAGGATCACGTCGGCGTCCCGGATCGTGGAGAGCCGGTGGGCGATCACGAAACTCGTGCGATCCGCGCGCAGCTTCTTCATCGCCCGCTGCACCAGCAGTTCGGTGCGGGTGTCGACCGACGAGGTGGCCTCGTCCAGGATCAGCAGGCTCGGGTCACTGAGGAACGCCCGGGCGATGGTGATCAACTGCTTCTCCCCCGACGACAGGTTCGAGGCCTCTTCGTTGATCACGGTGTCGTAGCCCTCGGGCAGCGAGTGCACGAACCTGTCGACGTAGGTCGCTTTGGCCGCCGCGATGATCTCGTCCTCGCCGGCGCCCTCCTTGCCGTAGGCGATGTTGTCGCGGATCGTGCCGCCGAACAGCCAGGCGTCCTGCAGCACCATGCCGATCTCGCCGCGCAGGTCGCGTCGCGGGACGGTGGCGATGTCCACCCCGTCCAGGGTGATCCGGCCACCCTGCAGCTCGTAGAACCGCAGGATCAGGTTCACCAGGGTGGTCTTCCCCGCCCCGGTGGGTCCCACGATGGCCACGGTCGAACCGGGCTCGGCCACCAGCGACAGGTCGGTGATCAGCGGCTTGGCGGGGTTGTACGAGAAGTCGACGTGCTCGAACTCCACCCGACCATCAGCCCGGCGCAGGGCGCCGTCCTCGTCGGCACGTTCCTCCTCCGCGTCCAACACCTCGAACACCCGCTCCGCCGAGGCGACGCCGGACTGCAACAGATTGGCCATGGACGCCAGCTGCGTGATCGGTTGGGTGAAGGAGCGCGAGTACTGGATGAACGCCTGTACGGCTCCCAGTCCGAGTTGCCCGGAGGCGACCTGCAGCCCGCCCACCACGGCGATCACGACGTAGTTGAGGTTCCCGATGAAGAACATCACCGGCATGATGAGTCCGGAGATGAACTGCGCCCCGAAGGCGGCGTCGAACAGCTCGTCGTTCTTGGCCTGGAAGGCGGCAGCCACCTCGCGGCGCCGACCGAACACCTTGACGAGGTCGTGGCCGGTGTAGGCCTCTTCGATCTGGCTGTTGAGCTGGCCGGTGGCCTTCCAGGTCGTGGCGAACAGCTTCTGCGACCGCTTCCCGATGAACATCGTCACCACCAGCGCGACCGGAATGGTGACCAGAGCGATCACCGCCAGCAACGGTGAGACGTAGAACATCATCACCAGGACCCCGACCAGCGTGAACAGGTTGGTGAGGATCTGCGACAGCGTCTGCTGCAGTGACTGCGACACGTTGTCGACGTCGTTGGTGACGCGGCTGAGCAGTTCACCGCGTGGCTGGGCGTCGAAGTACTTCAACGGCAGTCGGCCGATCTTGTCGCTGACTTCGGCCCGCATCCGGTAGACCGAGCGCTGCACGATCCCGTTGATGATCCACCCGGAACCCCAGGAGAAGACGCCAGCGACCACGTAGGCCACCAGGGCCAGCAGCAGCACCTCCCCGACGGCGGTGAAATCGATGGCGGTGCGGTTGACGACGTGGGCGTCGTAGATCAGGTTCGTCGCCTGGCCCAGGATCGCCGGCCCGATCGCCATCAGTCCGGTGGACACCAGCACCATCGCGACGACGCCGCTGATCAGCATCCGCTCCGGACTCAGGTGCCCCAGAAGACGCTTCAGGGACGGGCCGAACGACACCGCCTTCTCGCCGGTGCCGCCACCGTGGCCCATCGGGCCGCCGCGCTGTTGCGGGACGTACTTGGGTCGCTCGTTCGCCTTGATGGGCGTCTTGGCGACGGTATCGGTCCGATTGCTCATGCCGCCAACTCCTCGACCTTGAATTGGCTCTCCACGATCTCGACGTAGGTCGGGCAGCTGGCCAGCAGTTCTTCGTGGGTGCCGATGCCTTCGATCCGTCCGTCGTCAAGGACGATGATCTGCTCGGCGGTGCGGATCGTGGAGACCCGCTGGGCGACGATCACCACGGCCGCCCGCGAGGTCTCGGCGGCCAGGGCGGCCCGCAACGCGGCGTCGGTGGCCACATCGAGGGCTGAGAACGAGTCGTCGAACAGGTAGATCTCCGGGCGCCGCACCAACGCCCGGGCGATGGCCAGCCGCTGCCGCTGACCGCCCGAGACGTTCGTGCCGCCCTGGCTGATCGCCGATTCCAGACCGTCCGCCATCTTGGCGACGAAGTCGCTGGCCTGGGCGACCTCGAGGGCCTTCCAGAGGTCCTCATCGCTGGCGTCCGGGTTGCCCAGGCGCAGGTTGGAGGCCACCGTTCCGCTGAAGAGGTACGGGCGTTGGGGGACCAGACCGATCCGGCCCCACAGCAGGTCGGGGTCCAGGTCGCGCACGTCCACCCCGTCCACGCTGACCGTCCCCGACGAGGCGTCGAACAGCCGCGGCAGCAGGCTCACCAGGGTGGTCTTGCCCGCGCCGGTGGAGCCGATGATCGCCGTGGTCTCGCCGCGCCGGATCGTGAAGCTGATGTCGGAGAGCACCGGCAGTTCCGCTCCGGGGTAGGCGAAGCTGACGCGGTCGAACGCGGCTTCGCCGTGGACGTGGACGGCGGTGACGGGATCCTGTGGGGGGACCACCGACGACTCAGTGTCGAGCACCTCATTGATGCGGCCGGCCGCGACCGCCGCGCGGGGGGCGATCATCAGCATCATCGTCGACATCATCACGCTCATCAGGATCTGCATGAGGTATGAGAGGTAGGCGGTCAGCTGACCGACCTGCAGATAGCCGTCTTCCACCCGGAACGCACCGAACCAGATCACCGCGACGCTGGAGAGGTTCATCACCAGCATCACCGAGGGGAAGAGCGTCATCATGCGCCGGCCCACCGCGGTGGCCGTGTCGGCGAGGTCGTGGTTGGCCGCGTCGAAGCGGGCGGCTTCGGTGGGTTCGCGGACGAAGGCCCGGATCACGCGCAACCCGGAGATCTGCTCCCGCAGTACCCGGTTGAGGGTGTCGATGCGGGTCTGCTGAGCCTTGAACAGCGGCGTCATCTGCGCGATCAGGGCCCCGATGATGGTGCCCAGGACGATGACCGCGACGAGGATCAGCCAGCTCAACCCGACGTCCTCGCGCAGCGCCATGAAGACCCCGCCGACCATCGTGAGCGGGGCGCTCACGATCATGATGGCCGTCATCAGCACCAGCATCTGGAGTTGTTGGACGTCGTTGGTGTTGCGGGTGATCAGCGTGGGGGCCCCGAAGCTGTTCATCTCACGCGAGGAGAACGAGAGCGCCCGGTCGAAGATCGTCGCGCGCAGGTCGCGTCCGAACCCCATCGCCGCCTGGGCACCGAACCAGGTCGCCCCCAGTTGGCCGGCGATCTGGACGACGGAGACGCCCAGCATCAGCGCCCCCATCCGCCAGATATAGCCGGTGTCACCGGTCGCCACCCCGTTGTCGATGATCAGGGCGTTGATGCTGGGCAGGAACAGGGACGCCACCGACTGGGTCAGTTGCAGCAGCACCACCCAGAGCAGAGGCAGACGATAGGGGCGAAGGTACTTCGCCAACAGGCGGATCATGAGTCTCCTTTGGCGATGCCGTGCAGGACGACGTCGGCGAGGGCGCTGGATTGGTTGATCGGGTGGTCGTCGGCCAGGCCGAGGCTGGTCGCGAAGGCGAGCGCCGACAGCAGTTGGGCGGCGATCAGGGTGGGGACGGCGAGTTGGGCCGCATACGGCTCCAGGGCGGCGGCCGCACCCTCGGCGATCCGCGCCTTGCTTTCGTGCGGGTTGATCGGCGGGCAGGAACGTGCTCCGGCGGGGGGGACGTGGGGGATGATCGGACGCGTGAAGTGAGCGAACACCGACCGGGTCCGGCGGATCTCGTCCCGCAGCACGTCAAGGATGGCTGCCACCCGCTGTTCCAGGCGCTGCTCGGGGGGCAGGCCGGCGAGCGAGGCCAGGGCGCTGTCGGGCCGCAGGGCGGCCTCCATGGTGGCGTGGATCAGCTCCTGCTTGGTCTCGAAGGCACGGAAGATGGTGCCCTCGGCCACGCAGGCGGCGTGGGCGATCTCCCGGGTGCTGATGTCGGGCCCCTGGGCCAACAACAACGGCAGGGTGGCGTCGATGATGGCCTGGCGACGCTCGTCGGGTGCCATCGGGGTGGCTCTACTCACCGGCCCCACTGTAATGAGTGAGTGCTCACTCAGCAAATCCGGCCGACCACCGCCTGCGCCGGATTCGCCCCGCTCCCCCCGATCGCTACCCTTGTGCGGTGACTGAGCCGACCGCTGCCCACCCGTCCTTGAGCGAGCAGGAGCAGGTGCGCCACGACAAGCGCGCCCGGCTCGTGGCGCAGGGGGAGGCGCCGTACCCGATCGCCGTTCCCCGCACCCACAGTGCCGCTCAGGTCCACGCCGCCTGGGGTGACCTGGTGGCCGGTGAGGAGACCAGCGAGGTCGTCAGCGTGTCGGGCCGGGTGGTCTTCATCCGCAACACCGGCAAGCTCTGCTTCGCCACGCTGCAGGACGGCTTCACCCTGGACGGGCCGGCGGCGCGGCTGCAGGCGATGATCTCTCTTGCGGAGGTGGGCGAGGAACGGCTGGCGGCCTGGAAGGCCGACGTCGACCTGGGCGACTTCGTGTCCGTGACCGGACGGGTGATCTCGTCCAAGCGCGGCGAATTGTCGGTGCTGGCCACCTCGTGGACGCTGGCGGCCAAGGCGCTGCGTCCGCTGCCGACCCTCCACAAGGAGCTCGGCGAGGAGACCCGGGTGCGCCAGCGGTACGCCGATCTGGTCGCCCGTCCCGAAGCCCGTGACATGGTCCGGGCCCGCGCGGCGGTCACCCGGAGCATCCGCGAGACCCTGCACGCCGAGGGCTACCTCGAAATCGAGACTCCGGTGCTGCAACTCATCCACGGCGGGGCGTCCGCCCGTCCGTTCCAGACCCACCTGAACGCCTTCGACATCCCCATGACGCTGCGAATCGCGCTCGAGCTCTACCTGAAGCGGGCGATGGTCGGCGGTGCGGACCGGGTCTATGAGATCGGACGGATCTTCCGCAACGAGGGCATCGACTCCTCCCACTCGGCGGAGTTCACGATGTTGGAGGCCTACGAGTCGTGGGGAGACCAGTTCTCGATCGCGATGATGACCCAGCGACTGGTGCAGAACGCCGCCGACGCGCTGGGCTCCCGGGTGATCGACACCCCGGCCGGGGAGATCGACCTCGATGGCGAATGGCCGTGGAAGCCGGTGTACCCCACCCTGGCCGCGGCCCTGGGCGAAGAGATCACCCCTGCCACGCCGGCGCCGGTGTTGCAGGCGATCGCACGCGCCCACGACATCGAGTTCGACCCCGCCTGGGGGGCGCAGAAGCTGGTCCAGACTCTGTTCGGGGACCTCGTGGAACCCACCCTGCTCCAGCCGACCTTCGTCTGCGACTACCCGCCGATCGCCCAGCCGTTGGCCAGGCCGCATCGCAGTGACGAGAACCTCATCGAGGCCTGGGACCTCATCATCGGTGGTGTCGAACGCGGCACCGGCTTCTCAGAACTGGTGGATCCGGTGATCCAACGGGAGCGCCTGGTCGCTCAGTCCGTCAAGGCGGCGGCCGGGGACCTGGAGGCGATGCAGCTGGACGAGGACTTCCTGGCAGCCCTGGAGTTCGGCGCACCGCCGATGGGAGGCATGGGGTTGGGGCTTGACCGGCTGATGATGCTGCTCACCGGCGCCGGGATCCGGGAGACGATCCTGTTCCCGCTGCTCAAGCCACTGGGCTGAGCGCCAGACGCCCGGGGGGAAGCCTCCGGGCGACCGCGATCGCCGGCCGGTCGCGAGCTACTTCCAGAGCGTGGCGAGCGCGAAGGCCGCTGCCATGCCGCCCATGCCGATCAGGACGTTCCAGCCGCCCAGGTCGGTCATCAGGGGGATCGTGATCTGCAGCGACGCGGTGATGTAGTAGACCACCAGCCACATCACGCCGAGCAAACCGACGGTGATGAAAGCCGGCACGACCCACTGACGGCTGCCCGGGCTGGCGACCAGTCGCTTGTTCTCGGCGCGCGCCTGGGCGCGGGCCTCCTTGGTCGCCTGCTTCTGCTTGTCGACCGCGGCCTTCCGGGACTTCGATTCGGGCACCCGTCACTCCTCGCCGTGGGCTGTCGTCTGATCGGGCCAAGGATACCTCCTCACCGCTGGCGCCCTGACGTAGGGTGGCGCTGTGCAGAGCCGATGGACGCGGGCCAAGCGCGCGGTACGGAGCGCGCACGGTCGCCGCGGCCTCGTCCCCCGGCGCGGGCGGGTCGTCAGCGGGCTCACCTGGGTGGCCGCCGGACTGCTGATCAGCACGGGGGCCATCGCTGCGAACGGTACCGATTTGCGTCCTGTCCGGCACAACGACCTGGTCAGCCTGCTGCAGTCCGAGGCCCGCCGCAACACCGCCCTGGCCGATCAGGTGGCCACCCTCGGCCACGAGGTCGACCAGTTGGCGCGGAGCACGTCCCTGGATGCCACCACCGAGGCGGAACTCGACCAACTGGAACGGGTGACTGGTTTCACCGCCGTCCGCGGGCCGGCGGTGGTGGTCACCCTGACCGACGCCCCGCTGAGCGTCAAGCCGGCGGGCGTGGCCGACGAGCTGCTGATCGTCCACCAGCAGGACATCCAGGCGGTGGTCAACGCCTTGTGGGCGGGGGGTGCCGAGGCGATGTCGATCCAGGACGAGCGCGTCACCACCCGTACCGGCATCAAGTGCGTCGGCAACTCGGTAGTGCTGCACGGAGTGCCGTACGCCCCGCCCTACGTGATTGCGGCGATCGGTGACCAGGCGCGCCTGGAGGCCGCGCTGGCGAGCTCCCGCTATCTCGCGACCTATCGCCAGTACGTGACGGCCTACGGCTTGGGCTACGGCCAGGAACGACGCAACGACCTGACGGTGCCTGCCCTGTCGGGCAGCGTGGACACCCGATTCGCCCAGGCGGCACGATAAGCCAGAATGGGCCCATGGCCCGCATCCTGGTCGTCGACAACTACGACTCCTTCGTCTACAACCTGGTCCAGTACCTGGCCCAGATCGGGGCCGAGGTCGAGGTGTGGCGCAACGACGACCCGCGCTTCGAGGCCTCGGACTGGACGGCCGGGTTCGATGGCATCCTGCTGTCGCCCGGGCCGGGAACGCCCGAGGAGGCCGGGGTGTGTGTCGATCTGGTTCGTCGCCACGCCGGTGAGCTGCCGATCTTCGGCGTCTGCCTGGGCCTGCAGTCGATCAGCGTCGCCTACGGCGGGGTGGTGGGCCGTGCCCCCGAGCTGCTGCACGGCAAGACCTCCATCGTCCACCACGACGGACGGGGCGTCTTCGCGGGACTGCCGCCGACGATCACCGCCACCCGCTACCACTCCCTGGCGCTCGACCCGGCGACCGTCCCGGACGAGTTGGAGGTCTCCGCCTGGACGGATTCGGGGGTCATCATGGCCGTGCGTCACCGCACTCTGGCTGTCGAGAGCGTGCAGTTCCATCCCGAATCGGTGCTGACCGAGGGTGGCTACCAGATGCTCGCGAACTGGCTGGTCGCCTGCGGCGACACCGGCGCCCCTGCCCGCGCCGCCGGGCTGACCCCGCTGATGGCGATCAGGCCGGCCTGACCAGTCCCCTGTCTCAGGGTGTGGTGGTCTCGCTGGGCGTCTCCGAGGCCGTCGGGGACGCCGACTCGGTAGGGGTCACCACCGGGGGAGCAACCGCCTTCACCAAGGTGATGGTGGTCGTCCGCTTCACCGACGAGCCCACCCCGGGGGTCTGGTCGATGATCGTTCCGGGAGTGGCGGTGGATTCCTGCGTGATGACCTTGATCTTCTTGAAGCCGCTCGCGGCAGCCAGATCCCTGGCCTCCTGCTCGCTGATGCCCCGCATGTTCGGCACGATGCTCTTGCCGACGGCGTAGTAGACGACGATTTCGGTGGTCAGCGGAACGCTGTTGCCCTCGACCGGGTTGACCGACGTCACCTCGTTGGGAGCGGCGGTCAGCGGCTCGTTGGGGTCTTCGGCCGGCGTGACGCTGGTGAAACCGGCCTCGCTGAGGATCCGTTGCACCTCGCTCAGTTGCTGGCCGGTCAGTCCGCTGGGAATCGTCTGTTTCTGCGGCCCGACGTTGACCTCGATGACGACCTCCGTGCCGACCGGCACCTTGGTGTTGGCCATGACGCTCTGCTTGGTGACCCGGTTGACGGTGTCGTCGTCGGGTCCCTGCCAGGTGGCTACCTGGGGGACGAGGCCGGCGGTGGTGAGGATCTGCCGCGCATCGGCCACCCGCTGGCCCGAGACCAACGGCACCACGACGGTTTCGACGCGGTTCAAGGGGTTGAACAGGAAGTACAGGCCCACGCTGGCAGCCAGCACCCCCAGCGCGATCAGGAAGGCCCACAGCCCGACCCGGCGCTTCGGCTCCGGCACCAGGGCCCGCGCCCCCGGTTGGGTCGCGGTGTCCGTCATCAGGGGAGGCGGCGGAGGTGAGGCCTGGAGCACGGTTGCCTCCATCGGCGGACCCGGCGTGGGCAGCGCGGCGCGCACCTCCTCGCCGGCCAGCAGCCGTCCGATGTCGGCGCGCATCGCCGCCGCCGTCTGGTATCGGTCGGCGGGATCCTTGGACAGCGCCTTCAACACGATCGCATCCATCGCCGGCGAGATCATGCCGTCGAGGTGGCTGGGGGGGACGGGGGCCTCCCGGACGTGTTGGTAGGCGACGCTGACCGGCGAGTCGCCCTGGAACGGCGGACGGCCGACCAGCAGCTCGTAGAGCAGGCAGCCGGCTGAGTAGATGTCACTGCGGGAGTCGACCGTCTCGCCCCGGGCCTGCTCGGGGGAGAGGTACTGGGCCGTGCCGATCACCGCCGCGGTCTGGGTCATGGTGGCCGAGGTGTCGGCGACGGCTCGCGCGATGCCGAAGTCCATCACCTTGACGGTGCCGTTGGGGGTCAGCATCACGTTGGCCGGCTTGATGTCGCGGTGGACGATCCCCGCCTTGTGGCTGTAATCCAACGCCTCCAGCACGCCCTGGGCGAACTCGAGGGCCTTGCTGGGCTGGATCTGCCGTCCGGTGCGCAGGATCTCGCGCAGCGTGTGCCCCTCGACGAGTTCCATGACGATGTAGGGCACCGACACCTTGGTGGCGGGATCGGGTTCTTCGCCGGTGTCGTAGACGGACACGATGTTGGGGTGGTTCAGCCCGGCAGAAGCCTGCGCCTCGCGACGGAAGCGGGCCTGAAACGTGGGGTCGGTGGCCAGGTCGACGCGCAGCTGCTTGACGGCGACGTCCCGGCTCAGCCGCAGGTCCCGTGCCCGACGGACTTCGGCCATGCCGCCACGACCGAGCACGCCGCCCAGCTCGTAGCGGCCGCCCAGCAGCCTCGGCTCCTCAGTCATCGGGTTGTCCTTCCATCCTGTCGCGGCGCCGGGGCGCAGGGCCAGGTCTCGCCCACCATTGTCGCCCACGCCGTGGGCAGGTCACGAATCATCGCATCGCCTCGATGACAGCCTTGGCCACGGGCGCGGCCACCGTCCCGCCGGCGATGTCATTGGCGGGGATCTCGGCGTCCTCGATGAACACCCCGACGGCGAGGTGCAATTCCCGGGCGTAGGCGGTGAACCAGGCGTAGGGGCGGCGCTCGTTGTCGGAATGGGCCGTCCCGGTCTTGCCACCGACCTCGAGGCCGGAGACCTGCGCCCGCCAGCCCGGTGCCGGACTGGACGACCCCGACCATCATCGTGCGCAACTCCTGGGCGGTGGACTTGCTGACCGCCACCGACAGCTGTTGCGGACGGGTTTGGCTGACGACGCTCAAGTCGGCGTTCAGGACCCGCTTCACGATGTAGGGCTGCATCACCACGCCGTCGTTGTCGATCGCCGCGGACACCATGGCCATCTGCAGCGGGGTGGCGGCCACCTCGAATTCGCCGATCGAGCTCATCGCGGTCTGGGCATCGTCCAACTCGTCAGGGAACTTGCTGGCAGCACCGCCGATGTCGGACAGGAAGCTGGTGCCGAACCCGAACTTCTCGGCCTGGGTGCGCAGCGCGTCCTGCCCGAGGCTGACCCCGAGTCGCGCGAAGCCGGGGTTGCACGACACCTTGAGCGCCTGGGCGAGGGTGATCTGGCTACCCCCTCCTTGGTGGCCCGGTTCGCCATCGGCTTGTCGGTGTCCGCCTGGAGCTTCTTCCACGCCCGTTGCGAGGCGGCCAGGTCGTGGGTGGCCAGGTCGTTCGGGTCGTAGCTGGGGGTGGTCACCAGAGCCAGAACGGCCCCCGTCCGGGTGTCGAGGGCGACCACGGCCCCTTTGCGTCCCGCGAGTGCGTTCCAGGCGGCCTCCTGGGCGCGGGCGTCCAACGTGGTCTCGACCGAACCGCCGCGCGGCGTGCTGCCGGTGGCCAGGTTGATCAGCCGGTTGAGGAACTGGGAATCGTCGGCGCCGGCCAGTTGGCTGGAGTGCGACTTCTCCAGCGCCGACGCCCCGTAGAGGTAGCTGTAGAAGCCGGTGACCGGGGCGTACAGCTTGCCGTCGGCGTAGCTGCGCTGGAACTTGTACTGGTCCTTCACCGTGGTGGTCTTGGCGATCGAGGTCGTGCCGGCCATGATCGGGCCGCGGTCCTGGGCGAACCGGGCGTCGGAGACCCGCCGGTTCTGCGGGTGGGCGAGCAGGTCGGACTGCCGGGCGATGTAGGCGTAGCTGAGGTTCAGGATCAGGGCCAGGAACAGCGCCATGGTGGCGACCGCCACCCGTCGGATCGGACCGTTCATGCGTCCCTCCTGATGACCACCTGGGTCACGTCCTCGGCGGGCCCGGGTGGTCGGGAGGGTTGCCCCGGTCACCACCGGTGCCGGCGGCCCGGCGGTGAGATCGATGATCTGGGTCGACTCCTCAGCCAGGGAATGGACGGGGCCGGCGGCCCCGGTGTCGAGGACGGGACGACGGACGTGGTGGGTGATGACCAGCAACAACGCGATCATCACCCAGTTCGCCACCAGCGACGACCCGCCCTGGGACATGAACGGCGTGGTCAGCCCGGTCAAGGGCAACAAGCGGGTGACGCCGCCCAGGATCGCGAAGACCTGGAGCGCGAACACGAAGGACAGACCGGCGGCCAGCAGCTTGCCGAACGGGTCCTTGGCGCCGAGCGCCGTCCGCAGGCCACGGGCGACGATCAGCCCGTAGACGCAGATGATGGCGGTCAGCCCGGCGACCCCGATCTCCTCTCCGGCGGCGGCGGCGATGAAGTCGGTCTTGGCCAACGGGGTGAGGTAGGGCCTGCCCAACCCCCAGCCGGTCCCGAAGAACCCGCCCCACGCCAGGCCGAATTGGGCGTTGATGACCTGGTAGTTCTGGTCGAACTTCGAGAATGGGTCGAGCCATGAGGACACCCGGACCTGGACGTGGCCGAAGGCCAGGAAGGCCAGATAGGCGCCCGCGGAGAAGAGAAGAAGCCCCAGGATCGGCCAGCTGGGACGTTCGGTCGCGACGTAGAGCATCATCACGAACAGGCCGAAGAAGAGCAGGGACGTCCCGAGGTCCTTCTGGAAGACCAGGACGGCCAGACTGGCCAGCCACATCACCAGGATCGGTCCCAGGTCGCGCAGCCGGGGCAGGTCGATCCCGGCGAACCGGGCGCCGGCCAGGGCCAGCACCTCCCGCTTCTCGACCAGGTAGGCGGCGAACGCGATCGACAGGATGATCTTGGCCACCTCGGCGGGCTGGAAGCTCCAGCGCCCGAGCCGGATCCAGATCTGGGCGCCGTGGCTCTCCTGGCCGAGCCCGGGGACCAGCGGCAGCATCAGGGTGACCATGCCGATCAGGAACAGCAGGTACGGGTAGGCCCGCAGGATCCGGTAGTCGCGCAGCAGGAAGATCACGACGCAGGCGGCCACGATGGCGGCGGCCGTCCACATCAGCTGCAGTTCGGCGCTGTGGGGGGCTTTGGTGTCGGCCTGATCGAGCCGGTGGATCAGGGCCAGACCCAGCCCGTTGAGCAGCAGGACGCTCGGCAGGATCAGCGGGTCGGCGTAGGGGAGGCGCCAGCGCACCACCAGGTGGATCAGGAGGGCCAGCCCGACGGCGATCCCGACCGCCCACGGCCACTGCGGGGGCAGTTCGGCGTCGGTATTCAGGTGGATGAGGACGTACCCCCCCAGGCTGATGGCCAGGGCCAGGACCATCATGAAGGCCTCAACCCCGCGACGCTTGCGGTAGACGACGATCTCGCTCATCAGCACCCCGCGAAGTCGGTGCTCGGGGTCGTGAGGGTCGGGGAGGCGGTCACCGACGGTGAGGCGCTGGGGGCGGTCGCTGGGGTCGGGGGAGTGGCCGTGGCCGGGGCCGTTGTCTTGGCCGTTGTCGTGGCCGTGGCCCGGGCCGTTGTCTTGGCCGTTGTCGTGGCCGTGGCCGTGGCCGTTGGCGTGGGCGTGGGCGTGGCCGGCCGGGCTGGCCGGCTGCGATCCGGACGCGGACGGACTGGGGGCCGGGGTGGCCGACGCCTGTTCCCGGGCGTGGCGGACCGCGAGGCAGATCTGGGATTTGTCGCGCAGTTGGTACACGGTGCGCTGGGCCGCCTCCAGTGAACTGGACGGGATGGTGGCGCTGACCTGGTCGCGGTAGGTCGTCGGCAGGTCGGCCAGCAGGGTGGAATCGTTCTCCACCACCTCTGAGAGCGGTAGGTGCAGAACCTGATCGGGAACGCCGCGGAAGATCGCCACCGTGGGGCCGTTGGCACCGACGAAGTACTGGGTGCGGGTGTAGGAGTACCACATCCCGATGCCGGCGGCGATCAGGGCGAGGGGGAGCGCCAGGGCCAGCGCCAGCTTCACCCACGCCCACCGCGGGCGTTCGGCGGTGGGCGCATAGCGCGCGTCCTCCCCGGCTGCCGGATCCGGTCGGGGGCCCTCCCCGTCCTCGTCGGGTAGGAGGAGCGGCGCGGTGACGGTATCGAAGGGCGCCTCGAGGTCGAGCGACGCGGCCGCGCCGAGCACTTCCGCCGGGCCGCTGCGTTCACCCTCGACGACGTCGGCCACGATGATCGTGATGTTGTCCAGTCCCCCCGCCGCATGGGCCAGGGCCACCAGCGCGTTCAGCGCCGTCTCCCGCTCCCCGCCCAGGTGGGCTTCGATCGCGGCGTCGGTGACCATGCCGCACAGCCCGTCCGAACAGACCATCAGCCGATCACCCAGGTGGACCTCGGTGAGCTCCAGGTCGGGGACGTGCTGTGGCTGGCCGTTGATGACGCGCAGGATCAGGGACCGGTGGGGATGCTCCAACGCCTCCGCTTCGGTGATCCGTCCCTCGTCGACCAGCGTCTGGACCCAGGAGTGGTCATGGGTGAGCCGCGTCAGCACACCGTCCCGCAGGCGGTAGGCCCGGGAGTCCCCGATATTGGCGACGCCCAGCGACGTCCCGTCGAACATCACCCCGCAGACGGTGCTGCCCATCCCGTCGAGCGCGGGGTCGGAGGCGATCAGGTCGCTGATCTGCGCGCCGGCCTGGGTGATCGCCGCCTCCAGCGCGGCGAGCATGTCCTGCTCGGTGTGGTCTCCGTCCACGTTGCGCAGTTCCCGGATCGCCACCGCAGAGGCCAGGTCGCCGGCCGCAGCGCCACCCATGCCGTCGGCCACCACGAGCATCGTGGGGGACACATAGGCCGAATCCTGATTGTTCTTGCGAACCAACCCGATCTCGGAATGCGCGACGTAACGAAGGGCGAGGGTCATCTCACCTCTCCACCGTCAGCAACGTGCGACCGATGCGGATCGTGTCGCCGATTCCGAACGCGGTGGGGGTGACGATGCGCTGGTTGTTCACGAAGGTGCCGTTGGTGGAGCCGAGGTCCTCCACCACGCAGCCGTCGGCCTTGCGGACGATGCGCGCGTGCCGGGTCGAGACGTAGTCGTCGTCCAGGAGCAGGGCGCAGTCGGCGGCCCGGCCGATCAGGATCGGCTCGTCGAGCGGCCGCGTCTGGCCGGCCTGGGGCCCGTGGGTGACAACCAGCGTCTTGGGCAGCTTGCGGGCCTTGCGACGGCTGACCTTCGGCTCGCCGGCCACCTGCGGGGACGCTCCCGGTTCGGCGACCAGTTCGGTCGCGCTCACCTTCCGTCCGAACAGGTCGGTCTTGATGAAGCTGCCGGTGATCAGGACGAACAACCACAACGCCGCGATGAACCCCAGCTTGAAGGCCAGCAGGACGAGCTCAGACATCGGACACCGGGGAGGCGATCGCCACGCGCGTCGAACCGATTTCGATGCGGCTTCCGGTGGTCAGGTTGGCCTTGCGAACCCGCTGCCCGTCCACCACGATGCCGTTGGTCGAGCCGAGGTCCTCGATCCAGATCTGCTGGGCGCCCCCCGTCCCGTTCACGACGATCCGGGCATGGACGCGGGAGACACCCGGGTCGTTGATGCGCAGGTCGGCGTCGGTGCCACGCCCGATCGTGAGCCCCGGGGGGGTGAGCGGGTGGCGGACGCCGTTGACCTCGACCACGAGTTTCGCCTGCCGGATCTCACTCGGCGTCGCATCCTCGGTCTGGACCCCGGCCACGGCAGCGGAGGTGACGGTGAACTTGCCGGTAGGCAGCGCCGCGCTCAGGGCGTAGTCGATGGCGATCGGACCGTTGAACAGATAGCCGTGGTCGGTGGCGTAGTCACGCAGTTGGGGCGCGATCTCGGCGTTCAGGGTCTTGCTGTAGGGCGTCAGCCGGTCGTAGTCGTGGGTCGACAGGGTGATCCGGAACTCGTTGGGGACCAGTTTGCGCTCGCGATCGAGCAGCTTCGCCTCATGGTCGAGTTCGCGCTGCAGCCGTGCGGTGATCTCGACGGGCTGCACGTCACCCTTGAAGGCGCGCGCGAAGGCTCCGCTGACTGCGTCCTCGAGTTTCTTCTCGACGCGATCGAATACCCCCATGAGTCGCCTCCCCTCCAGAACACGCGCGTACGGAACAGACTATCCAGCGCTCGCCGACCCAGCGTACTTGGGCTTCACCCGTGGAGCGGCGGCATCCGCGACACCCCCGCGCCCTGGAGCTCCAGAACCGCGCAGGGCCAACCGTCCAGATCGTGAGGCAGGCTGAGCCGGCCGGTCAGCGTGGCCCCGGTGAGCAGGTTGTGCCACGTGCCGTCCGGCAGCCGGAGACTGTCCCCGGCGCGCCAGCCCCGGCCGCCTCGCGAACGCCGGGCAACCGGGTGACGATCGTGACCACGGCGGGGTCGTCGCCCCGGGCGAAACCCCACGCGAACTCGGTGGTGGAGGCCAGCGACCGGTAGCCGGCCCGTTCTCCGACGAAGACCGTGGGGTGGCGGCGCCGCAGCCGCAGGATCGTGGCGCTGACGCGAATCTTGTCCAGCGCCAGGGCTCCCGGGACGGCCGGCCCGGCGTCACTGAGGTCGAGCAGTGAGCGCAGCTCGCCGAAGTCGACGGGGCGACGGTTGTCGGGGTCGGTGAGGCCGAGCCGGACGGTTTCGGTCCCCTGATAGGTGTCGGCCACCCCCCAGGCGGTGAGCTGGACGGCCTTGGTGCACAGCGTCGCCGTCCGGACGGCGTCCGCGGTGAGACGCAGCCAGCCGTCGAAGGCCCGCCGGACCTCCGGGTCGAGCACCAGGTCGGCCACGGTGGCCGTCATCGCCGCCTCGGCGGCGACGTCCGGCTCCAGCCAGGACGTCCACAGCTTCTGCTCACGCCCCGCCTTCAGCAGGTAGCCGACCAGCCGCTCGGTGCTGATCGGACCATCGGGCGTCCAGGTGCCGGCGAGGGTCTGCCACACGGTTGACCGGATCGCCGCGGGGAGCGACGGGGCGGTGTGAGTAAGACCGAGCACCAGCGCGCGCCACTGCTGCGGGAACTCGCTGATCACGCCGATGCGCGCTCGAATATCCTCACTGCGCTTGGAATCATGCGTCGAGCCCAGCACCATCGAGGCCGGCCAGGGGGCTTGGGCCGCCACCCAGTCATGGAATTCCTGGGGGGTGAGCCCGATCCGCCCCGGGTCGCCCCCCACGTCGCAGGTCGTCAGCAACGGCGTCCACCGGTAGAAGGCGGTGTCCTCCAGCCCTTTGGCCATCAGGGCGCCGCTCACCTGCTGGAAGCGGACGGCGAACTCCCGGGCGACCGGGGACGCAGCCGACCGGCGCAGCGCAGCCAGGTCGGCCAGCCACCCCAGGGCGGGGTGCAGTTCCGCGGGTAGTTCGAGACGGGCCCGGTCGGTCGCCTCGTCCAGGGCGGCGAGAGAGTCGCCCTCCGGCTCGACGCCGGGACGCACGTAGGCCCGATAGCGATCCAACCCCACCAGCAGTTCCCGCAGGCAGTGGCGAAGCTGCTCGTCGGTCAGCGGGCCCGGCGGGGTGTCGTCGAGTCGCCGCACCAGGTTCAGCAGCCGAGTGAGGTCGCCGGCCAGCGTGGTGTCGGCCAGTTGCCGTTTGGAGCGGCGCTCGACCTCCGGCCAGCCGACCTCCTCGGTGCCGGTCACGTCGGCCGCCAACTGCACCAGCGCGGGGTAGGCGGACGGCTCCAGCTGGACGGCATTCACCCGCCAGGACGCTTCGTAACCCGTCGTCCCGGCCACCGCCCACGCCTGCGGCAGCAGCTCGCGGCCCATCAGGATCTTCTCCGCCACCACCCAGGCGCCGCCGGTGGCGGCCTGCAGCCGGTCGAAGTACTGCTGCGGGTCGGCCAGGCCATCGGGGTGGTCGACCCGGAAGCCGTCGATGTGGCCGGCGTGCCGCAGCTCCAGGAGTAGGCGGTGGGTGGCGTCGAAGACGTCCGGGAGTTCGACGCGCAGCCCGATCAGGCTGAACACGTCGAAGAAGCGGCGATGGGTGATCGGGGTGTCGAGGCCGGCCGGCCGGACCAGCCGATAATGCTGCCTGGCCAGGGCCTGGAATGCGGTGAGGGACTCGGTTCCGGGGGTGACCGGATACGCGGCGTCATCGATCCATAACGCCGGCTCACCGGCCCGGCCGGGCCGGTCCAGGGTCCCCAGGCGCAGTCGTCCGGCCGCTGCCAGCACGTCCGGCTCGTCGGGCAGGGCGGCCAGCACGAGCCGGGAGTCAGCCCGCGGCGACCCGTCGCCGGGAATGTCGAACCAGTCCGCGAACGGCGACGCGGTGCCCTCACGCAGGACGGACCACAGCGCCGGGTTCGT
Organism: Propionibacteriaceae bacterium; assembly: GCA_016717345.1. Classification (GTDB taxonomy): domain Bacteria; phylum Actinomycetota; class Actinomycetes; order Propionibacteriales; family Propionibacteriaceae; genus Propionicimonas. Next base: position 138,597 of record JADKFR010000002.1, on the reverse strand, counting down.
CCACAGCGGGTCGGGAATCGCCATGTGGTTGGGGACGAGGTCGACCACGACCCCGAGCCCGAGGTGATGGGCGCGGCGGGCCAGGGCCTCGAACCCCTCCTGGCCCCCGAGTTGCGCCGAGATGCGGGAATGGTCGACCACGTCATACCCGTGGGTCGAGCCGGGCGCGGCGGCCAGGATGGGGGACAGGTAGAGATCTGTCACCCCGAGGCTCACCAGGTAGTCGAGCTGGGCCGCCGCCTCGGCGAACGTGAAGTCAGCGGTCAGCTGGAGCCGGTAGGTGTTCACCGGCAGGCGGCATCCCGAAGGGGCGAGCTGGGGCATGGAGGGACCTCCGGAGGCGTCGGTGGGCTGCCAAGCTAGCAGGGGCTCACCGGCGGTAGGTCGCGGGGACGATGATCTCGGACAGGATCCGGTCGAGGTCGTCGGCGTGCTCGAAGGCGACGGCATGGCCGCCGGTCTCGAACGCGACGAGTTGACGAGACTGAGGTTCGAGCGGTCAGTGGATGAGCTTGTCGCGCAGCGTCGAGACAGCCGAGTCGCTCACGCCGCACGCGGAGGCGTAGCCGTGGTAGCTGCCGTAGCGGCTCTTCATCGTGCTTACCGCGGCGTCGAGGTAGGCGCTCTTGACTCCCGGGCCGTTGTAGCTGTTGGACTTGAGGAACTCGTTCATGATCGTCGATGACGAAGCGCCGAGCAGCCCCTGGATGACGGCTGCCACCCAGCCGGTACGGTCCCATCCCCTGAGGCACTGGAACACCACGGGCTTGTTGTTGGAGGCGATCAGCTTCAGCACCTTGCCGACGCTGGAGCGATTGGACGAACTGGTCACGTACTGGCGGTACATGGCCTGCTTCTGGGCCAGCGTGCTCGAACTCGGGTTGTAGATGGAGTACCGCACCTTGGTGATCCCCGGGATGGTCGGGGGAGTGGACGACGAGAGGGCCACTGTCGTCCCGACGCCAAGGGTCTGCAGGATGAATTTGTCCCGGCTGTTGATGGAGCCGAGTCGGCTGCTCCGATAGACCATGCCGCGGCGCATCCGGCCGCCGCTCACCGAGATCCCGGATCCCTCCCCGGCCACGTCGCGGAAGTTCGGGGCCCCGCTCAAGCGCACGGTCTTGGAGGACGGGACAACCCGGCTGCCGTGGGTGGAGGAGTACCAAATGCGTCCGGAGACGAACCCCTGCGTCCGGCAACTGTAGGTGCCGGAGACGACCTCTGTGCCGATCGGCAGGCCCAGGGAGCCAGGCCCGCCGGCCCCGTCGTAGGCCGACTTGATCTTTCCGGTGACGAGGCTGGCACCGACGCTTGAGGAGTGGTAGAGGTCGGCTGAGGTGAAGCGCTGCTTCAACCCGCCGGTGACCGCCATGACGTCCGAGATCGGCAGGCCGACCCACGACTGGTTGGACAGGTACAGCGGCAGCAGTTGGTCGGGCACATCGAACGTGCCGAAGACCTGCGCTTGCGCCTCCGGGCCTGTGACGGCCACGGTGACCGCGGCGCCGACCAGGCCTCCGATCAGGGTGCGTCGATCAATCATTCGTCTTCCCTCCAGGTGTGGCGGTGAGCCGGCCCTGGGTCAAGTCCCTGGCTGTCGTGGGGCCAGGACTGGCGAGGCCGAATCTACACGTGGCCGGCCACCTCGAACACTGAAGGAAAGCTAAGAATGGGCTACGTGGCCTGGCGGCAGGCTCGTGGGAGGGCTGCGGGATCGGAGGTGTCTCACCTGCCACCTCAGGGTTGAGCCGAGGGGTGCTGGCAACTGGCCGGCGCGGGGTGGCCTGGCTCCGAGGCAGGCGGCTGAGGGCGGGGACGCTGCTGGGGGTCGGGTGGGAGGTCAGCGAGTCAGCGTCCCGATCCCCGGCAGCGGACGGTCATGACGCGGGCAGCACCACAACGTAGGCAGTGCCTGGCGAGCTGCCGCCGGCTGGGAGCAGCGCAATCGCCACCTCAGCGTTCTCCTTGACCGGGCCCAACGAGTTCACCGTCACAGATCCGTCGCACGGCAGGTCCGCGGAGCTGAACGCGGCACCATCAACGGTCACAGAGTACGAGTAGCCGCCGACCGCGCTTTCCGATCGGCACTGCCCGCGCACCACATACTCTCGACCGCCGCTGGCCGGAGAGGTGACGGTGCTCCTGATCGCACCTGCTTGTGCGACCGATCGAGCGAGCTCGTCGGCAGCGGCGGGGGGAATCGAGATCTCCGCCACAGTGGGTTCCGGCTCCGGTGTGCCCGCCGTCGTCGTCTCAGTTGGCGCCGTCTCAGTTGGCGCGGGCTGCACCGTCCCAGCGCTGGTGGCGAGGCCGCAGCCGCTGACCACCAGCGTAACCCCGACTGCCATCCCAACCAGGACACCCCGTCGTGGCCTCGTCCTCAATACCCGGCTCATGGGTGGATCGTACGGCCGGTGGGCACCTTGGGAGACGCGCGGCCGGGCGGGGCCCCCCGCCCCCACCCCGCCAAGGCGGTTCCCGCCCGTGCCAGCCAGCGGGCCACCCGGTGGCCGGCGCCCTGCGAGGATGGCGGCATGAGTGCGGCCGGAAGGCTGGCGGGCCGCGTGCGCGACCCAGCGGAACCGAGCGCGGGGTCACCCGCGCGCGTGGTCGAGTTGGCCGACGGGCCGCTCGGCGCGTACGTGCATGTGCCGTTCTGCGCGCGGGTGTGCCCGTTCTGCCCGTACAACAAGGTGATTCCCCGTGCCGGCCAGCCGGAACGCTACTTCGAGGCGCTGCTGGCCGAGGCCCGCGGCTACGTAGCGGCGGGAGCGGCCGGCGCGACGGGCTTCACGTCCCTCTACGTGGGGGGTGGCACGCCGACGCTCTTCCCGGACCTGCTGCGACCCGTGCTCCAGGCGCTCCCGGTGGCCGGGGAGCGCGCCATCGAGGTGCTGCCGTCCCACGCCACGCCGGACCGCCTGGACGACCTGCGCGGGCTCGGTTTCACGGCCGTCAGCATCGGCGTCCAATCGTTCTCCGACGAGGTCCTGCACCACCTGCGCCGTCCGCACGACGCGCGGCAGGCCCGGGAGGCGCTCGCGAACGCAGTCGGCCGGTTCGATCTGGTGGACGCCGACTTGATCCTCGATGTCGAGTACGACGACGCCCACGCCGGGACGTTCCTGCGCGACCTCGTCCGCTGCTTCGACCTCGGGGTGGACCAGGTGTCCACCTACCCGCTGATGCGGTTCGGCTACACCCCCTTCGGGCCGGCAACCCACGACCGACGCCGCGAGCACGAGGTGCTGTCCGAGGCGACGCGGCTGGCCGCCGAGCACGGGTACGAGCGGCGCTCGGTCTGGACGTTCAATCGTCCGGACTCGCCCAGCTACACCTCGATCACCCGGCGCCGCTTCCTCGGGCTGGGCGCCGGGGCGTCGTCGTTCCTCGGCCGGGACTTCCTGGTGAACCACTTCGGCGTCGAGACCTACATCGCGGCCGTCGACGCCGGCCGGCTGCCGCTCGCGCGCCGGTTGCACCTGGGCCGGCTCGGCGGCCCGTCCTACGACGGGTTCTGGCAGGCCTACTCCGGACGTCTCTGCCCACCGGCGCGCGGCTCCGGAGAGCCTGCCGGCATCCTGCTACGCGCCGCGGCGGCCGTGATGACCGCGGGCGGCCTCCTCGCACCGGCAGGGCCGGACGGCTGCCGGGCGCTCACGCCCCGGGGGTTCGACCGCTACCACGACCTCGAGCGCTGGGTGACCTACCACCTGATCGAGCCGCTGTGGTCGGAGATGCTCGCCGAGCACGCGAGCGAGGGCGGTCGCGCCGGGTGGGCGGCACCGGAATCGGCTCGTCGGCGGCGCCTGTGGAACGTCGTCGACGCCCTCACCCGGCGCCCGCTCTAACGCCGACTCCGGGACTGCCTGCGCAGGAGGGACGGGTACCGGCGCACGACCTCCGCCACCACCGCGGGGTCGCCCCGGAACAGCAACGACAGTTCGGCGGCGAAGGAGAACCCGCACTGCTCGCACAGGCCGGGGACGTCGATGCAGCGCCCGCACGTCCACTGCTCGCCGTCCTCGACCACCACGCACTGCGGGCACGGACGCGGCGCGGAGAGGTCCGCGATCCACGGCAGCGCAGAGGCGAGGTTGACCACCGGGTAACCCTGTCGAATGAGGGCTGCAATGCGCGCGCACACCCCCCGACGCTGCTCGGGGTCGAGGGCCAGCGCCTCGGTGCCCGGGTAGGGGGTGTGCAGGTTGTAGGACACCCCGCGCACCGCCGGCAGTGAGGCGGCCAGCCGCGCCACGTCCTCGACGTCGTCGACGTTCTCCCGGTTCACCGCCATGTACAGGCACAGGTTGGGCGTCGTCGCCGCCTCGATGCCGGCGAGCACCCGGTCGTAGGTGCGTCCCCGGATCGCGTCATGGTGCTCTCGCGTGCCGTCCAGACTGACCAGCACGAGGTCGGCCTCCGGAAGGTCGACGCCGCGGGTGCCGTTCGTCACTACGCCGACCCACCCGAAGCCGACGGCTCGCGCTTCGGCGATGACGTCGCGCAGGGTCAGCGTCCCGTCGTGCCACAGCAGCGGTTCGCCGCCGTAGAGCAGCAGGAGACGCACGCCCTCGGCGTGCAGCCGCCGGAGGTCGCGTCGCAGGGTCGCGAACGGGTAGTCGACCTTGCGCAGGTTCGCGACCGCGCAGTGGCGGCAGGCGAGGTTGCAGCGGTCGGTCACGATCAGCGAGCCGACGATCGGGTCACGGCGGCGGAACAGGACGGTGCTGATGCCGAACCACCCCAGCCCCGCCCAGAAGCCGAGCCGTGGACGGCTGGGCGCGGTGGTGGTCATGGGGTGCTGCCGGGGGCCTCGGTGAGCACGCCGACCATCGCGCGGTACTGCGACTCGTCGATGTCGCCGCGCGCGAACCGCTCCCGCAGCACCACCAGCCCGGGGTCGGCGTCCTCGCCGGTGGGCGGACGCACCGGCCACCGCCGGTCGAGTTCTCGCCGGGCGATGACGAGGGCCGCGGCCCAGAAGGCGAGGTAGGCGGCCATCGACAGGAGCCCTGAAAGGCGGGCGCCACGCCCGGACAACAGTCGACCGCTCGGACCGTAGAACGGATGCACTCTGACCACCCCCACGTGTGGACGCACGTCCAGCCTAGAGCCGGACGGGGGCTGCGCGGCGCCCTGCGGAGAAGTCCGCCGCGGCCCTCCGGCGGGGCCGCCGAAGCCTAGAATTGAGGCTGCGGGGGCCCGCCGGGCAGCCATTCCGGCCACCACGCGACGCCCGCAGGAGGTCAGTCATGACCGACCAGGAACTCGCGTCCCAGTGGGACGCCGACCACCGTCTCGCCGCGATCACCTCCCTGGCCTCGGGCGCGCTCGTCGTCCTCGGCACAGCGCTGGTGTTCACCGTCGGAATCGGACCCGTTGAAGCCCTCATCGCAGACCGGACCGTCCACCCGTTCGAGGTGACGATGGTCGGGGGCCTGCTGCTCATCGTCGACGTCGCGTTGCTGGTGTTCGTCGTGGCCTTGGCGCACGCCTTCACGCAGGGCCGGTCGTTCGGGCTCACGGTGACGACCGCGGTCGCGACCCTCGCCACCGCCGCGGCCGCCACGGTGCATCTGATCTGGGTGTACCTCGCTTCGTCCCCGGACGTGGACGCGCCGGCACAGGTCACCCAGTTCGCCACGTGGCTGGCGGTGAACCTGTGGATGCTGCCCGTGTTCGGGCTGCTCGTCGGGGCCACCCTGCTGGCGCTCGCGCTGGCACTTCGGCACAGCCCGATTCGGTTCGCGCGGCGACTGGGGACCGCGTCAGCCGTCATCGGCGGGGGGTTGGTCGTCCTCGCCCCGTTCACCGGTGTCGGGCCCGACCAGCCGGCCTTCGTCGCGGTCGCGGCGATCCTGCTCGCGACGGGCGGGATCAGCGCGCTCCTGCTCGTCGCGCTCGTCCGGCTCGGGCTCCTGCTGAGGAGCGCCCGGCGGAGGGAGCCTGTTCCGATCACCTGACCCGAGCGTGGCGGCGCCGGATCGGTCCGCCCTGGGATGACTCCAGTCCCGCACCCGGCAGCGAGTGCCGGCCCCCAGGCGTCCCGCGGGCCCGAGGATCTCGGTGCCTCAAGAAAGGAACCTGCAGCTACTCGGGGCGGCCGTCGTCGTCCTCCAGGTCGGTGCCCCATCCGGCGGTGAAGAGGACGTCCGCCCCCTGCGTGTCTTCAACCAGTCGGGCCAGCAACTCAGAGGCGGTTCGTGAGCGCAGGAGCGCGTACTGATCCAGGGAGTTGAGCGGTGCGATGCCGGCGACCTGCCAGAGGCGCTGCGCCAACTCGGGAGACAGCTCGATGTCGGCCGGCCAGGAAAGATCGACGAACTCACTGGCCCTGGCGATGGTCGCCCGCACCACAGCCTCGGCCGCAGCGAGCTCCGAGCGAGTGGACGCGTCCAACTCCACCGCGGCGAGTTCGCGCACCTGTGCCCGCGGGAACGGGTCGTCCTGCAACCAGCGCACCACCTCGAACCGTTCGGCACCGGTCGCGAGCAGCACGATCGAGCCCACGGCCTGCTCCACCGAAACGATGCGCGCCACCGTGCCCACCCCGAACCGGACGTCGCCACCCCCGACCTCAGAGCCACGTTCGATCAGCACCACCCCGAACTCGTGCTCGGTCTCCCCGAGCACCGATAACAGCATCGCCCGGTAGCGCGGCTCGAACACGCGCAGCTGCAACGGCATGCCCGGGAACAGCACCGAGCCGAGGGGGAACATCGCTAGCTCACGCGTGGCTCCGGTCATGACGGCGATCCTGCCCGACGTGGCCCGTCGAAGCCAGCCCACCGGCTACCGCCACGTGGCGACCACCCTGTTCGTCAGGCCAACTGAGCGCGGAGACGAGGAGGTGCGCGGGTCAGGGTCGCACCAGGGCTTTGATGGCGCGGCGTTCGTCCATCGCCGCGTAGGCCTCGCCGATCTCGGACGGTGGCAGCTCGAGATCGAACACGAGCCCGGGGTTGATCCTGCGGGAGAGCACGAGGTCGAGCAGGTGCGGCAGGTAGGCCCGGCAGTGGGCGGGCCCGCCCTTGATCCCGACGTTGCGCATCGACGCCGACCTGCGTCTTCGCGTCAGCCCCGAGCTGCCTGCGCACGGGTGGAACGAGGTCGAGTTCCACGAGAGGGAGACCGCCGGATTCCGGATTCAGGATTACGGTGCCCGAGGCGCCCAGCCTTCAGTCAGATCGCCACGCCCTCGATTGGCCCTCCAGGATGAGGTTCCGCGCCGCCTAAGTCTGGAAACGTCTCCCTTCGATGTGCTCGTCGTCGGGAAGCTCGCCGAAGCGGTGCCGGACCTCGTCGACGAACGCGCCGACACCGGCCCTGCGCAGCCGCGCGAGTACTTGCGAGTAGGAAAGCTCGGGACGTTTCGACGTCGCCGCCTGAGCCTGCAACGCGTCGTGGACCAGGCGCGGGTAGAGGTCGAGCTGGTCGAGCAGGAAGTCCTGCGGGTGGACGACCGTGATCCCGAAGCCCTCAACCGACTCCGGCGGGAAGTCCTTGGTGTTGAACGTCACGATCACCTGGCAGCCACCGTGAATCGCCGCAGCCAGCACGTGCCGATCCTTCGGGTCGCATCGCAGACCGTCGATCAGCCCGCCGTAGCCGGCGACGCTCGCATCGGGGAATGCCTGCTCCATCTGCTCGCTCCGACGCTCGGCCTTGTCCAGGGCCAAACCGGCATGCCGGACCAGACTCCGAGACAACTCGGCCAGGACGTCCGCCGACCAGTGCGGTCGGTAGGCGCCTGCCTCCGCGCGCGGAGAAGCGTGTCTGCCAGCACCGCGCCGTAGAGGACGTTGGTGTCCAGGAAAGCCGGAAACGCCATGATCAGCGCAGCGCAGGCGGAGGGCCGTCGGTCGCCTCGTACAGCCCTGCCTCGGCAGCCTCCCGCGCCATCGTGTCCAGAATCTCCCTGCGGCGGGACTGCATGGCGTCCTGGTAGGCGACGAGGTCCTGCAGTTGGACGTACCGGTGACGGCCCGGCTTGGACATCGGAATCTCACCCCGCTCCAACAGCCGCACTAGCGTCGGCCGCGAGACACCCAGGAAGTCAGCGGCCTGCTGGGTCGTCAGCCTGGCGCTCTGCGGAATCACGCTCACCGCCATGCCCTGCATCAACGCCTCAGCTACCTGCACAAGCACGGCGTACAGAGGCTCGGGCAACTCGACCCGGCTGTTGTCCGGCGCCACCAACGCCGCCTTCGATGTCGGCGCGAGGATCCCGCGATCGGCCAACGCCTGGACGAAGTCGACGATCTGGGCCTCGGAACCCTCCGGGAAGTACGTCCTGGTGTCAGCAGTCGCCTGATTCCGGGCCACGTCGACCACCTCCTCTGAGCGCCAGACTACCAGCAGATCATCCAAAAACGAACAAAACGAACGCACGGATCCTCCGGCGTCACCATCCTGACGACGGCGCGGCACGCTCGGGATTGAATATTCTTGGCGTGAGAGAGGAGTTGAAGCTCTCTTCTGTCAGCCGATAATGACCCCCTGACAAGGTCTTTTGATGAGCCTCAGCCATGCCGTCACCTTGCCGTGGGGAATACGTGGGGAATCGCTCCGCACCCGAGATCCGCGCGGATCTTGCGTCCGGGGCTGCCCTTCAGCATAGGCGCAGCCCGCCCCGGGATCACAGGCGAGCCAGTGGATAAGGACGCGCGGGCACAGGTTCGGCTCCCTCCTGTGCACCGGGAGGCCTAGCAGGTCCGACACCGACCGCTAGCAGCAAGGAGGCGCGGGCACAGTTCCGCTTGAGGTCGTGCGGCACGCGCCGCGCCGACGACGCAGCGCTGTCGCATGGGCCAGGTGAGCAGAGCTCGTCCATCACGGTCGTCATGGTCAGCGGCCCACTGAGGGCACCATCGCCGGCGAAGGCACGGTCGGCGGCTCCGGGGTGATGGCCTGTCCGACGGAGACTGCCTCCCAGCGCGTGGGGTCCGTCTGAACTCGGATGTCACTCTCCCGAGCATCGAGGGCGGTGTCGCCGATGGTGGCGCCGGGCTGAGTGGCCTGGAGGATGAGGTCGGCGGCGCCGGTGATGCGCTGGCCGGTGCTGCGGAGTATCTCGATGAGGTCACGGTGGTCGGTCACGGCGTGAGCGGCACCTGCCGATTCACTCCCAGGACTTCGCCGAAGGGTTCCATTGTCCCATTGCCGTCTCCGACAGCACGGGGTCGGCGAAGCCTGCGACCGCTGCGAGCACGTCGGCGAACGCCCGGGGAAGTTCATGCTCGCGGTGGGATCGTGTGCGCCATGCGCGCCACCTCTGCTGGGCCCAATCGCCCATCGGCGCGAGCGCGGGCAGAAGAGGCGTGAACGCCACGTTCCGGTACTCGGCCACGGTCTTCACCGATGCTCGGAATTCTGCCGCGCTGACCGGATGAAGATGGGTCAACACGTACACGTCCGCGAAGTCACGCCAGCGGGTGTTGGCGATACCGCGGTCGATTGCGGTGACGACCTTCTCCGCGAGCACCATCGTCAGCGGGTAGCCCAGCAGCGTCACCGGCGGGAGCCCGAGGGGCACGACGCGGGGAAGGTCAACAAGACGAGGTGCGGGCCAGATCGGGTCGCCGAAGTTCACGTCGATCCCGACAGTGAGCCGTGCGGTGCCCAGCGTCGAGGTGAGCTTGACCCGCACTCCCGCGTACTCGTCTTCCTCACGGATCGTCATCGCTGTGACGCTGGCCAGGTCGAACGCGAGCCCGTCGGCGACCTCCAGCGCCGCGATGATGCGAACGCGCTCGGCGACCTCCTCAGGGTCGCCGGTAAGCCTGGTGGCTTGCAGGTCGATGTCTTTGGTCGGGCGGCGCGCAGCGAACGCGGCCAGCAGGACGCCGCCCTTCAGCACGAAGTCATCGCGGTGCTCCGAGAGTGCGATGCGCGCCAGCAAGCCTTCCAGGGCGTACAGGGTCATCAGCTCCTGAACGTCTCCGCCGGCCTGTCGGGCGAGCCTGCGGATGGCGATGCTCGCGTCGCCCGCCGGTGTGCCGTGCTGCGGGCTCGGGGTCACAGCAGCACTTCCAGCGCCGACTGAACCGCGGGGCGCGCCTTCGGGAAGGAGTCAGCCAGCGCGAGTAGCGCGCCGGGGCTGTTCCCCCTGCCACGCACCCACCGCTTGAGCGCACCGATGGCGAGGTCGCTGCCCCATACGTGCCGCAGCCGGAACAGGTCGATCAGGGTGCGCTCCCCCGAGAACAGGCCGATGGACAGCCCGAGCGGCAACTCATACTCGAGGCGCCCGATGCCGAAGGTGTCAGGATCGAAGCGGTGCCAGGCAATCGGCGCATGCTGGAGGGTGACCGGCTGCGTGCCGCGCGGGATGGCGATGTCGCTGCGGGCGGGGATCTCATCTGTCAGCTCGTGCAGCGACAGCGCGGTGAGCAGGCACAACGTCGCGTCGGGCTTCTTCGCGGCGACCGCCATCCACGCGGCCGTCGTGTCATCCGTGAGCCCCGCCCGCAAGAATAGACCCGGGGCGATGCGCTCAAAATCCCCCGACTCGATCAGCCGGTCAAGACCATGTCGGGTGAGCCCCTCCGCAGCCAGGTCGTCGTAGCGCAGCAGGTCAGGAAGCATCGCAGTGTCCATCATCGCCTCACGCTCGACAGAATCAGATACAGATACATCATACCTGTGATGGTTTCCGATGACAGCGCACGCATTTCGAGCCGTTGACCGCCCAATCGGTGTGCGGGTCTACGCCGAAGCGGCCGACGCCCGCATCGGGCACCTTCGCACCAAGAACACCCACCAGGAAATCGACCATCGTAGAAGCGGCAGACCGATCCACAATCGCGATCGAGGCCAAACTCACCGACACCATCAGACCCGCAGACGTCGAGCACCTCAACTGGCTGGCCGAGCAACTCGGCGACCGCCTCGTCGACCAGATGATCATCCACACCGGCCAACACGCCTACCGCCGCCCCGACGGCATCGCCATCGTCCCCCTCGCACTCCTCGGGCCCTGAACCAGGCAATGGAACGTACTGGCGGTGCGCACGACACCTCAGGACTCAGTCCTCGATGGGACCCCAGGACCGACGGCGCAAGTGGGCATCTTCGCTAGTTCCTCGGGGGTCACACGCGGCGCGGCACAGCCGAAGGCGGCCTCGACACCGCCTGCCGGCCCCTACCTGAACGACGCCACACCACCCAGACCTGAGCCCCCGACGAACTTACGAAGATGGACCAACCACCTCCATGGCGAGTGACGGTAGGACTGTACTTCACCCGGCGAAAGCTCCGGCGTATCGGATCGCGCAGTGCTGTTGCCTACGCGGCGGTGGCGAGGCCGACCATGTCGACGCTTCTCTCCCATAGGCCGGATGCGAGCTGCGGGTCTCCGGCCTGGGGGTTGGTCTTGGCGATCTTCTGCTTTTCGTAATACTCCCCGGACACCCAGTCCCGGCCGGGAGTTCCCTGGGCGAGCCACACGAGGGGTTCAGCACCCTTCTCCGGGCTGATGAGACCGGTCAGACGGCCAAGGGGCGTGTGATAGATGAAGCGCATGGCGCTGGTCGTGTCTGAGGCGAAGTTCGTCCGCACGTTCCCAGGATGGAACGCGACCGCAGAGATGCCCTGATCGCCGTAGCGACGGTCGAGTTCCTTGGCGAAGAGGATGTTGGCGAGTTTCGCGTCCCCATAGGCCTTGGCGACCGAGTACTTCGCCTCGTTGTTGAGGTCCTTGAGGTCGACCCTCCCGAACAGTCGTGCTCCGACGCTCGATGTGTTCACGACGGAGGCGTTGCTCGAGATCAGCGTGTCCAAGAGAAGGTTCGTCAGAAGGAACGGCGCCAGATGATTGACCTGCAGCGTCTTCTCGAAGCCATCGGCCGTGCGGGTCTGGTCCCCGAAGATGCCTCCGGCGTTGTTGACCAGAACGTCTATGCGGGGGTAGCTGCCTTGAAGGCTCGCGGCGAGTGCCCTCACCTCCGAGAACTGAGTGAAGTCCGCAAGGAAGGAGTCGGCCTTGAGCTCGCGTGCCAGAGCTTCGGTCTTCTGCTTCGAGCGCCCCACAAGGGCCACCGTGTGGCCGTCCGCGACGAGCTTGCGGGCGGCCGCTGCGCCGATTCCGTCGCTGGCCCCTGTGAGGATGATGGTCTTTCCGGGCATTTGCTGTCTCCTTGATTGATGAAGGGTGGGGTGCTGTGGTGGTTCTGCTTGCAGAGTCAGACTGCGAGAGCGTGGAGCCCGACGGATGCGAGGGCGATCAGGAGCACGACAACGTCGGCAACGTACGGCGCAGCGTTTCGCTGTCCGGCGCGGGCACGCACCACGATCGCACCGACCATCAGCGCGCCGACACCCGCGGACGCCGCCAGACCGGCGAGTGGCAACCAGACCCCCGCGACAAGACCGACGACGGCACCTATCTCCAACGTGCCGATGGTCTTCCAGGTGCGATTGCTCAGGCGCAAACTGTCGCGGATAGCGAGAGAAGACGGGAGCTGCCTGAGCTTCCCTGCGCCAGTGCCCAGGAGCAGGGGCACGAGCAGGGCAGCGATAATCACTTGGGCGACCATGAGGATCTGATCCCCTCTCCAGCCGGCCCTACTTGCCTTCGGCTTCGCGGGAGACGGAGGCCCAAGCAGCCCACTCGTCGAGGCGCTGCTGGTACATGGACGACGCGATCTGGAGGGGCTGCTCACCGAAGAACACGCGAAGGGGAGCTTTCTCGGCCTCGACGACCTTGAGGATCGCGGATCCGAAACCGACGGGCTTAGGACTGGTGTAGCCGGCCCTCTGCGCGGCCATGCCCTCGTGGAGAGGTGCGTACTGCGGCTGGGCTTCAGCGACCGTCGCGGAGGCGCCGCCCCAGTCGGTGTCGAATCCGCCGGGCTCGACGAGGGTGACCTTGATGCCGAAACCGCCGACCTCCTGGGCCAGCGACTCGGTCAGGCCCTCGAGGGCCCACTTGGACGCGTGGTACCCGCCGAGAGACGGGAAAGCCGCGACGCCACCGATGGTGGAGATCTGGATGATGTGGCCCGAGCCCTGCTCCCGCATGATCGGGAGGACGGCCTGGGTGACGTGGAACACGCCGAACAGGTTGGTCTCGAGCTGGTCCCGCAGTTGCTGCTCGGTGATCTCCTCGACTGTGCCGAAGAGTCCATAACCGGCGTTGTTGATGACGACGTCCAGGCTGCCGAAATTCTCGTGCGCGGCTTTGACTGCAGCGAGTGCCTGATCTCGGTCGGTGACGTCGAGCTGGATGGGGAGGACGGCGTCGCCGTACTTGGCGACGAGGTCGTTCAGGGTGTCGGTGTTGCGGGCGGTCGCCGCGACCTTGTCCCCGCGCTCGAGTGCGGCGATGACGAACTCCCGGCCGAAGCCCCTGGACGCACCGGTAACGAACCAGACCTTGCTCATGCTGCTCCTTCACTAGTCAGCGTCACCCTGACGCCACAGGGCTACTATATGCCTCACATGGCACTGAGTGCCAACTTCGCATCCTGGGGTAGTATGGGCGCATGATTGAGCCGAAACCTGTCCCGATCCGGGAGCGCACGCGTCGCCTCGCGCAGACGGAACTGACATCTGTGGCGCAGGACCTCTTCCTCGCTCAGGGGTACGAGGACACGACCGTCGATCAGATCGCAGCGGCGGCGGGCATGTCCAAGCGCACCTTCTTCCGGTACTTCCCCTCGAAGGACGACCTGGTGATCGGCAAGTACGATCTCTTCGCCGACCGCATGGCCGAAGCCCTCGACGCCAGGCCGGAGGATGAGCCGGTGTGGCAGTCGTTGCGGCGGGTGTTCGACATCACCCTCGACTACGTCGAGGATCCACACCAGCGGGCCCGCAACGAAGCCATGGAGGAGATCGTCCGGAGCACCCCTCAGTTGCACGCCCGATATCTGGAGAAGATGCAACGCGTGCAGCAGCTGCTCATCGGGCGAGTGGCCACCCGCCTCACGGGCCAAGACGCCCCGACGTCAGATCCGGCGCCGGCAGCGATCGTCGGTGCCGCATTCGCCTGCATGCAGGCCGCCCACCAGGCCTGGTCCACCTCCGACAAGAACGAACCCTTCGGGCGCTACCTGGATCGGGCAATGGCCACAATCCGGGTCGATGAGACCACCCGAACGCTCTAGCCCGCCACTCTGAAACAGATCTCCGGCACGAGCGCCATCGCAGCGCGGTGAGGAGGGGTCCGCTCGACCCGTACATCTGGCGGAGCGCCACAGGACCGCCGTCTGTTCGATCTCCCAGTTGGCTTGCTCAGGATGGCCGGATCAGACGATCGAACACTCCCTCGGGCGCCGGAGCAGGGTTTGGTCGGCCGCCCTTGTTCCCGTCGGCACAGCGCGAACAAACATTGAGAACGACAACCAAGAGAGCCTCGCCGTAGATCGAGCGTGGCCCCACGAGATGAGCTACCACCTGCTTGAACACGCGTTTGTGGAGTCCCTGCAGTCGAAGACCACAGCAAGGCCTATAGCGACAAAGTGGAGAAGGAGGCTCTCTCTGGCGAGCTGCACATTCCGGATGAGGCCGCGGCAACTCACCATCAGGGAAGCCGACAACAACTCGGCTGCGATCCAGATTCCGCGTGAACTCCAGTCCGCCCAGATGCTCATGCCACAGACCCCCGGCCAAGGCCCAGCCGCGGTTGAGCGCTCGCGCGCGGGCGAAAGGCTGCGGCCCAGCCCCGCGTCCGGTCCGAGGCGTGTGGGCGGTGTGTGCATCCGAGCCGCCAAGGCTCAGGCGTGCTGGCCTGGCCATGCGGCGTTGGGCGGGCCGAGCACCGTGGCGCCCAAGGGGCAAGGCTGGCCTTGCCCGTGGCACCCTCTGACGCTGTCGTTGAGGGGCGAGTGCCCGTCGCCGGGCCGAAGCCGCCGACGTCCCACCACGGCGGCTGCGTACTCGCCCAGCAGCAGCAGCGGCGCCTCCCGGGTCTGGCGGCGGGGCGGCTCCGCGGCTGATCATCCGTTCCTGGTCGACCAGCCACCCCTCGGCGTCGATCCGGGCGACGAAGGTGATCGGAGCACTGTGCCGGCTCCCGTCGGGGCCGGTGTAGCGCGCCCGGAACCGCCCGCTGGGCAGCGCGTCGACCTCACCGAAGCCACGCTTGGCCTTGGCCCGTCGGCTACCCATGAAGCCGCCCTCCCGTCACGCCTCGTAACGGGAAAGAGACCGGTCCGGTGGACAGCGGGCAGCGCCGCCGACGTTCCCCACGCCCCGGATGTCGTGGGGAATACGTGGGGAACCGTGGGGACGTGGGGAATGGGAGGCCTCTGAAGGCCATCCGTGTCCATGAGAGTCCACAACTGAGAAGGACCGAAGTCCTTGTCAGAGGGGATTTGATGTAGTCAGGGGACCATACATCGTTGTGCGCGAGAGAGGAGTTGAACCTCCACGTCCTTTCGGACACACGGACCTGAACCGTGCGCGTCTGCCATTCCGCCACTCGCGCCCGACCTCCGAAAAGGCCAGCCGGATGAGGGTAGCATCCGTCGCCGGTCGGGTGCCAACCGACGACTCTCCCCATCCCTGCTGCCGTCGGGACGACTCCGGCCGCACGGGGCAGTTCCTAGAAGTCGATGTGCGTGTAGCCAACGACCTTGACGGTGAGCCTGGCCGTCACCGTCGTGAATACCCGAATCCTGCCCTCGTCGCCGACCGGGACCTTCAGCGTCAGGGTCTTCGTGCCCTTGGGAAGCGGCACCTGCGTCCCTGAGGCGATCGTGCTTCCCGAGGCCCCGACATTGAGGAACCCCTTCCCAGGTCCGTTCGTCACCGTGACGGCCAGCGTGACGCTGTCGAGCATCGCCAGCTTCGAGGTGGGGATCGCCGTTCCCATGACAGTCGGGTACTTGCGCACGTTCGGCTGGAAGGTGTAGGCCGACCGGACGGTGTACGCCGAGCGGGTGGTCTGGTCATAGTGGGGGACGGGGTTGATGTTCGTGCGACCAGCGAGGAGATCGTCGCGAGCCTGCTCGGGGTAGTCGCCGCCCACCATCAGGTGGGGGCCGCCGAAGTAGATGCTGAACAGCCGCTGGTTCTCGGCGGTGATCCCGTACGGGCTGCCGTCCATGCCGAGCGACGTGATGTAGCCGGCGAAGAACACCGAGGTCTTGGCCATCGTGGCGCCGTAACTGGTGGCACCCAGCTGGTCGGCCAGCCGCACCCGAGCCAGGCTAGGTGTCTTGTCCAGTGCCAGGACCGGCGTGGTGGGGGCCAGGGCGCGGATGGTGGGCAGGGTCACCGACCAGTCGAAGGACAGGATGGTGGTCTGGGCGAGCATGCCGTTCGCGATCAGAAGCTGGACCGTCCTGGCCGCATAGCTGCGCTTTCCGCTGTCCGATTGGCCCGAGTAGCTCTTGATGTCGAGGGTGACGCCGATGTCGTGACCCTTCACGGCTGCGACCAGGTCGGCGAACGTCGCCACGGGGACGACCTTGTTCCCGCTGAGGTCGGCGCACCTGACCTTCGCCACCTGCGCGAGCGTCATGGCGTGGATCGCCGATCCGCTGGAGGTGCACCTGCTGGGCAACGTGTCGTTGTGGTTCATCACCGCCACCCCGTCGGAGGTGAATTGGATGTCCGTCTCGATGGAGTCGTAGCCGGCGGCCACGCTGCCGAGGTAGGCCTCCCGCGAGTTCTCCGGCCACTGCCCGGCGCCGCCCCGATGCGCCTGGACTCCGACGGTCGCACCGGCCAGGTTGGTGAGCGGTTGGCCGTCGGGGCCGAGCGTCAACGCTGCGGCGGGGGTCGTCGGCCCGCAGAGCAGGGACGCGGCCAGGCCGAGGCCGACTGTCCAGGAAGCGAGGCGATGAGTGACGAACATGGTTCCCCCTGGTGACGCCCCCCGAATCGGACGTCAGCGGCACTCTATCCAAGCGCCCTCGACCGGAGGTGGAGCCCTGGCCGCCAGCAGGCCGCCGGCCGTGCCAGACTCGGTGAGCACAGCAGCTCAACCTGGGGGGCAGCGACGATGAGCGAGACGCATCTGCGGCAGGGTCGCCAGACCGTGAAGCTCGGCCTGATCAAGGTCGTGCACGACCTGTTCCCCGAGGAGTCGCTGAAGACCTCCTACTCCATTCTGGAAGGCGTCTTCTGCAACCTGGACGGGTCCGTGCTCTCGACGCGTGAGGTGCGGCTGATCGAGGCTCGCCTCAACGACTGGGTCGCCACCGGCGAGCCCGTCACCCTGCTGCGAAAGGACGGCGGCTACTACCACTACCAGGTGGGTGACCTGGTGGTGCGGGCGGTCTACCCGGCGCACACCGACCCGTCCCAGGTGGAGCCCTTCTCGCTCATCCCCTTCTCCTACGGGTTCATCGTGGACTTCGGCGACATCGAGAAGGGCAACAGCCATCCGCTGATCCCGCCCACCCGGCTGTCCGCGGCGTACGAGGCGAACCAGATCTGGCTGGACCGGGTCGGGGTCGAGACCGTGGCGGACGTCAACGCCGCGATCGACGCCGGACGGGCGCTGCGGCTGGTCAGCATCGCCGAGGCCCTGCACGAGAAACAGCTTGCCGACATCGCGGACTCGATCCTGCGCCAGCGCCGGGCGCTGCGGGTGCTGCTGATCTCCGGACCGACGTCCTCGGGCAAGACCTCGACCGCCCAGCGGCTGGCCACCCAGTTGGAGGTCAACGGACTGCGGCCGGTCGCCTTGTCGTTGGACAACTACTTCCTCAACCGGGAGCAGACGCCGCGCGACGCCGACGGTCGCTTCGACTTCGAGACCCTGGACGCCCTGGACCTCCCGCTGTTGACCGCGCAGATCACCGGGTTGGTCGAGGGGCAGACCGTCGGGACCCCGGTCTTCGACTTCGTGCAGGGACGTCGACTCGAGCAGTCGGTGAGCGTGCGGGTGGGAGCAGGGGAGATCCTGCTCATCGAGGGCCTCCACGCGCTGAACCCCCGGCTGCTGGAGGACGTGAACCGCAATCTGGCGTTCCGGGTCTACGTCAGCGCACTCGGCGGTCTCAACATCGACCTGATGAATCGCGTGCCCACCACCGAGATCCGGTTGCTGCGGCGGATCGTCCGCGACCACAAGTACCGGGGGATCGCGCCTGAGGTCACCATCGGCCAGTGGGCCAGCGTCCGGCGCGGGGAGTACCTCAACGTCTTCCGGTTCCAGGAGGACGCCGACGTCATGTTCAACTCGAGCATGATCTACGAGCTCAACGCGATCCGGCCGTTCGCCGAAGCTGCCCTGGCCACGATTCCCGACGACAGCGCCCACGTCGACACCCGCGATCGACTGCTCAACCTGTTGAGCTTCTTCAAGCCGGTGGACGTCGCCAGGATCCCGTTCAACTCGATCCTGCGGGAGTTCATCGGCGGGAGCATCTACTTCGACCCGGCCTGAGGCCGCCCCTGGGAAGGTCTCAGGCCGCGTGCGAGGATGGGCCTGTGGCCGAGACGACGCTGTCCTGGGACGTGGTTCCCATCGAGAAGCCCGACGACGTGAATGTCGTGATCGGGCAGGCTCACTTCATCAAGACCGTTGACGACCTGCACGAGGCGCTGGCGGGCGTCAGCCCTTCACTGCGGTTCGGGGTCGCCTTCTGCGAAGCGTCCGGGCCTCGGTTGGTCCGGCGCTCGGGCAATGACCCTGAACTGGTCGACCTCGCGACCCGCAACGCCTCCGCCCTGGCGGCCGGCCACTGCTTTGTGATCTTCCTGCGCGACGGGTTCCCGCTCAACGTGTTGAACCCTGTGAAGGCTGTCGCCGAGGTCTGCGCGATTTTCTGCGCGACCGCGAACCCGGTGGACGTGCTGGTGGCCGTCACCGCGCGGGGCCGAGGCATCGTCGGGGTGGTGGACGGTGAACCGCCGCTCGGGGTGGAGACCGACGCCGATGTCGTCGAGCGGCGCAGCCTGTTGCGGGCCATCGGCTACAAGCTCTGAGGCGGCCGGCGCCTGCGGGGGGCGTCCAGCCCGTCCCACCGGCACCCGCCAACGCCCAGCCCTGGCGGTTTTCGGTGCCCGCCTAGGCTTGGGCGGTGGTGAGCGAACCTGACGCCGGCCGTGGGCCGCGCGAGGACGCCGGATCTCTTGGCGTCGAGTGGGGGCTGGCGGGAGTGGCCGCGACCGCTGCTGCGGTGGGTTCGGCCGAACTGTTCGCCTGGTTCCTCAGCCCGTCCGGCTCGCCCCTGACCGCGGTCGGCGGCTGGGTCATCGACGCGACGCCCCCGCCGGTCAAGGAGGCCGTCATCGCCGTGTTCGGCACCGGCGACAAGGTGTTCCTGATGGTCGTCATGGTGCTGCTGCTCGCGCTGATCGGCTGGGGCCTGGGACGGGTGCTGCGCCGGAGCCTGCCGGTGGCACGGGGGTTGCTGGTGATCCTGGGGCTGGCCGGCCTGACCGCGGTGGTGACCCGCACCGGGACGCCTCTGGTGGCGGCGGTTCCCTCCGTCCTGGGGACGGGCGTCGGGGTCGTCGTGCTGACCGTCCTGCGCCGGTGGGCTGCCCGATTGCCCCGGACGGCTCCCGCCGCGGACGGGAGCCGCGGGCCGGCCCTGACTCGGCGTCAGTTCGTGGTGCGGGCCCTGGTCGTCACCGCCGCCGGGCTCGGCGCCGGTGCCCTGGGACGGGTGGCCGGCGCGGCCGCGCGGGCGGCCTCGTCGGTGCGGGAAGCGCTGCGCCTCCCCGCTCCCGCCCGGCTGGACCCGGTCCCGGCGGGTGCCGACCTGGGGGTGCCCGGTGCGGGTCCGTTCGTCACCCCCACCAAGGATTTCTACCGCATCGACACCGCCCTGAGCGTCCCCACCCTCGACGACGCCGCCTGGTCGCTGCGGATCCACGGCCTGGTGGACCGCGAACTGACCCTCACGCTGGACGAGCTGCTGAGCCGCCCCGTGGTGGAGCGCGTCGTGACGCTGATGTGCGTGTCGAACGAGGTCGGCGGCAACCTGATCGGCAACGCCGTCTGGACGGGGGTGCCGATCCGCGACCTGCTGGCGGAGGTCGGCGTCCGCCCCGAAGCCGACATGGTGTTGTCGACCTCCCAGGATCGGTTCACGGCCGGGACCCCGCTGGAAGCCCTCACCGATCCCGGACGCGACGCGCTGCTGGCCGTGTCGATGAACGGCGAGCCCTTGCCGTTCGAGCACGGCTACCCGGTGCGCATGGTGGTGCCGGGCCTGTACGGCTACGTGTCGGCGACCAAGTGGGTCGTCGACCTCGAGGTCACCCGCTTCGACCGCGCCCAGGGGTACTGGACGCCTCGCGGTTGGTCGGCCCGCGGACCGATCAAGCTGTCGTCCCGGATCGAAGTGCCGGCCCAGGGCGCCACCCGTCCGGCCGGGGAGGTCGTCCTCGCCGGGACCGCGTGGGCCCAGCACACCGGCATCGCGGCGGTCCAGCTCAGCGTCGACTCCGGTCCGTGGCGGGACGCCGACCTGGGCGCCGTCCCGTCCTCCGATACCTGGCGCCAATGGGTCTATCGGTGGAGCGATGCCCCCGCGGGTACCCACAGGCTGCGGGTCCGGGCCGTCGACAGCGCGGGTCGCGTGCAGGACGCCGTCCAGCGCCCGACCGCGCCGGACGGGGCCACCGGCCTGCACGAGCGGACGATCACCCTCACCTGACCATCCGGCCGGGCACCCGCCTGCTGGGGATTCTCAGGGTGATCCTCCTTGTCGGGGGCTGTCCGCCCGCACACAATTGGCCGCATGCGCACCCGCGGTGGCACCGTCCGAGGCTGGCTGGCGGGGGTGGCGGCGACGTGCCTCCTGGCCGGTTGCGGGGCGGCGATGTCCCCCCAGCAGCCAACCCCCGCTACCCCGGCGACCGGCGGGAGCACACCGACCCTCTCCAGCGGCTACGCCACGTCCGGGGCCCTTCCGGGTGCCGCCGCGCTGGCCCGCGCCCACCTGAACGCCGTGGCCAACGGCATCGGGGGTCGCTACTCCGGCACGCCGGCCGAGCACCGGGCCGCCGATTACGTGCGAGCGGCGTTCGAGCGGCTCGGCTACCCGGTCCAGACGCAGCCCTTCACCTTCAACGAAGGGACCTCGAGCAACGTCGTCGCCACCAAGCAGGGGGCGTCGGCGAAGGAGATCGTGGTCGGGGCGCACTACGACTCGGTGGAGGTGGCGGACGGTGCGGACGACAACGCCTCCGGTGTGGGGGTGCTGTTGGCGGCCGCGGAACTGGTGCGCGAGGTCCAGACCCCGTTCACGATCCGGTTCGTCGCCTTCGGTGCCGAGGAGGCGGACGACCTGTTCGGTTCGCAGCACTTCGTCAGCAGCCTGGACGCCGCCCAGCGGCGGGCCATCATCGCCATGGTCAACCTCGACAGCGTGTCCGCTGGGGACCTCCCCTACGTGTACGGGGACGCGCACGCCCTGCTCGAGTGGATCAGGACCGCCGCCGCCGCCATCGGCCAGCCGATGGAGACCCGGCCTGTCAGCGACCTCCACGAGGATGCGGACTACTACTCCTTCCAGGCTGCGGGGATCCCCTTCGTGTACTTCGAGGCCACCAACTGGAACCTGGGCGACGAGGACGGCTTCACCCAGGTGAGCGCGCAGTACGGGGATGAGGGCGCCATCATCCATACCCGCTTCGACACGGTGGACTACCTCGATGCCACCTTCCCGGGACGGATCGACGCCCGCCTGGGGCTGTACACCACCGTCCTGGTTCAGGCCCTCACGCAGTTCCGCGGCTGAGTTCGGCGGGTCGCGTTCCCCGGATCCCTGGTTCGCGCCGAACCGGGAGCGGTAGGGTGCGGGCACCGCGGGTTCCTGCTGGGCAGGTCCGCTGTTCCAACGGTCGGGGAGGTCCTGGGTGTTTTCCTTCGAGGCGATGCCGGTGAAGTTCGTCGGTCTCCTGGTCTTGTTCGTGTGGTGCACGGTGTGGTGCGTCTACGAGCTCACGCGTCCTCGCCAGGACAACTTCCAGCGGGTCTCGAACTCGCTGCACCTGGTCATGGCTGTGGTGATGCTGCTGATGGTGAGCCGGCCGGTGTGGAGCGCCTTCGTGGCGGTCGTCCCCCTGCCGGTGGTGGTGGCCTTCTTCGCCGCCTCGACGCTGTGGTTCGCGGGCCTGCTGGTTCGTGCCCGCCGCGGTTCCGACCGCAGCATCCTGGCCCATTTCGCTGGTCACACGACGATGTTCGCCGCCATGACCTGGCATCTGGCGGCGATGGCCGTCAAGCGTCCCCAGATGATGCCGCAGCCGAGCGGTTCCCCGATGGGCGACATGGGCCATGACATGGGCCAGCCGATGGGCGGTGCCGTCCCCGACCCGGCGGCCTGGCTGGCGTCCGCGAGCGCGCCCGGCGGCATCCTGTGGGTGTTCGCGCTGGTGGGGGTGCCGTTCATGACCTACCTGCTGGTCGCGGGGATCCTCGACCTGCGCCGGGCGTTCCGGCCGTTGGCCGCGGTGAACGACTCCTGCGCCTGCGGGACGGGGTGCACCTGCGGCCCCGACTGCGCCTGCGGCCCGGCCCACGTCCGGCTGGACGAAGTGACCCGCGAGTTGGCGATGGCCTCCGTCGGGTCCGGACCGTCAAGCGAGGCGGTCACCCACGCGGTGGCGCAGCCGGTGGGCTGTCACGAGGAACGACCCGTGGGCACGCCGGTGTACCGGATGTCAGCGCTGGCCGACTTCGCCATGAACTTCGGCATGTTCTGGATGAGTACCGGGCTGATGACCGCGCTGCTGCCGTTCTTCAGCTACCTGTCGTTCTGAGCTGTCCCTCAGGCAGAGCGCCGAGGGTCCGACGACGTTGCTCCCAGGACCGACAGTGCCGGTTTGAGGGCCAGAGCCACCGTGACGGCGGCGAGGACCCGCTTGTCGATTCGGCCCAGCGCGGGAACCATCTGCGCCAGCAACACCCCGCCGGCCAGGCAACTCCACTTGATCAGGGCGAGATCCCAGGCACCCAGGCTTTCGGTCTTCGTCTGGGCCCATTCCATGAACTCCATGTCGCTCTCCTTCGGGCGCATCCAACATCATCGAGGCTACCCGTCAGCGCCGATCGCCCTCCCTGCCGGCGAGCTTGTCCAGCCGGGTGCGCAGCAACTCCACCCGGTGGGCGTTGCCGTGCAGCGCCAGGTAACGGCTGCCGAAGACGGCGAGCAGCGCGTCGTCGAGTTGCCGGACGGCCCCTGGCGGGTAGCGGTAACCCATGCGGCCGGTGATGGCGGCGGAGTCCACCGCCGGCAACAGCCCGGCCAGTTCACGTAGCGACGTGATGTCGAGTTCGAGCAGCAGCCCGGCGATCCAGGTGTAGTGGTCGGTCCGGGACCAGCCCGCTTGGGGATAGTGGCCGGCCAGGAAGGCTGCCAGCTCCTGGGTCGAGATCCGGGGGTCGTTGGCGTCCGGCTCGGGCTCGCCGTCGCCGGTGCGCTCCCGCAGCCGCTCGCGGATCACCTCGAACTCCCGGTCGGCGAGTTCCAGCAGGCCGGCGGCGAGGGTGAACCGCCGGTTCAGGTCAGGGGCGAGCTCTTCGGGAATCGTCCCTTTGTAGCGGATGTCGTGCTCGAACTCCGCCCAGGCGTGCTGCAGCACGGTGCGGATCTGGATCTGCGCGCTCGGCACCCGCACCGCCTGGATCGGCACGTCGCCCAGCCAGACCGGGTCGAGGGCGACCTGCAGGTGCCGGCTGACATAACCGAAACCGCCGTCGCTGGCGGTCGCCCGTCCCAGGTCCTGGTCGTCGACCACCCTGAGCTGGTCGGCGATCAGGTCAGCCACCGCGGCGACGTCGCTGGTCACGTAGGTGATGATCCGGGTGCCGATCTGGTCGGTGATGTCGTGCAGCGGGTCGGGGTAGCGCGGCCGGCCGTCGACGGTTCGGTTCGTCTTGGCCGCGAACGACGCGACCCCCTTGCCGCGCCAGGCGATGTCGAGGTAGTTGATGCCGGCGTCGTCCAGCACCGTCGTCAGCCACCCCGCGAGGCGCCGCGCCACCGCGTCCACCTGGGGTTGGATCTCCGCGTAGGTGCGGACGGCCTGCCCGACCAGTTGGGCCGGATCGGGCTCGACCGGGGCGACCTCCGCGGTGAACGGCGGCACCGCCACCACGGCAGCGCCGTCCGGCGTCTCCGGGGCGACAGCGCCCGTCAGCCGGGGGGAGGGGCTCAGCCCGTCCGGCAGGGTCGGGGTGAGGATGTAGCCGGTGCGCGCGTCCCCATAGGTGGTCATCAGCTCCGGGCGTTGGGCCGCCAGGAGCGCCACGTAGGCGCACACGACGGCGTCGAGCTGGTCTTCAGCCCTGCGGAGGTCGCTCTTGCGTTCGGCCTGGACCACGGCGTGCACCAGCGCCGCCCACTCCGGGTTCCCTGCCAGCCGCAGCGGTGGCGAGGCCTGACCGAGCCCTTCCAGCAACGAGATGAGACGCAGCATCTCGGCCTGGACCTGGGCGAACGGCCGGGAGCGCTGCTTGTACTTCACCGTCCGCCCCAGCCGGAACAGTGCCACCAGGGCGGGGTGTGGGTAGACCTCGATGGCGCGCCGGGAGGCCGTCGAGGCCGGGTCGATGTCCAGGCCGAACCGGGCGGCCAGGCGGGCCCCGCGCGGCACCCCGCTGAGTTCCGGTTGTCCGGTATTGGACGGGTGCGCCCCGGCGTCGAAGCGGGCGAAGTCCCGGTTGAGGGCCGCTTCGCACGGTCGGTTGCCGGTGGCGTTGGTGACGATCAGGGGCGCGTCGATGCCGACCACGCAGTCGCCGGCCAGGAATTCCTTGAGGGCGTCGGCGATGCTGTCGTCGGTCGTTGCCCGCGACAGGTGCCGCAGGGAGCCCTGGCGGTCGAGGACGGCCAATCCGGACGGGGCGCGCTCGCTCCAGGCGAGATCGATTCCAACAACGTTCACGCCCCCAACTTCCTCCATTGCGTCCGGATTCGCCAGCGGGCCAGCCCGGCCGAGCTGTGCCGGCCGGCGGCCCTCAGGCCTTGGGGAGTTCCCAGGTGTGCACGGGCTCGTTGTCGTGCATGTTCTCGGTGTAGCGCGCCAGCATTTGATGCAGGGCGTCGGAGCGCGACAGCCCCCGTCCCTCCAGGGCCCGCACCGTCCGAACCTGCCACTCCGCGCCGTTCTGGCCGGTCAGGCAGCGCCCCTCGATGATGCCCAGGAACCGCTCCCGGACGTCGGCGTCCATTCCCCACTCGGCGAGCCCGGCGTGGGCCAGCGGCAGCAGGTCCCGCAGCACGAGCTCGCTGGCCGGGATCTCGCCCCTCCCGGGCCAGAACAAGGTGGCGTCGATGCCGTGGCGGGCCCCGGAATTGAAGTTCTCCTCCGCCGTGGCGAACGCCATCCGGGTCCAGACCGGACGGTCCTCGCCGGCCAGCGCCCGCAGCGCGCCGTAGTAGAAGGCGGCGTTGGCCAGGGTGTCCACGATCGTTGGTCCGGCCGGCAGGACCCGGTTCTCGACCCGCAGGTGCGGCCTGCCGTCCACGATGTCGTAGATCGGACGGTTCCAGCGATAGATCGTGCCGTTGTGCAGGCGCATCTCGGCCAGCTTCGGCGCCCGTCCGGCATGGAACGCGACCTGGGGATCCTCGTCGTCGATCTCGGGCAGCAACGCCGGGAAGTAGCGGGCGTTCTCTTCGAACAGGTCGAAGATCGACGTGATCCACCGGTCTCCGAAGAACACCCGCGGACGGACCCCCTGGTTCTTCAACTCGACCGGGCGGGTGTCGGCCGCCTGGGTGAAGAGCGCGATCCGGGTTTCCGCCCACAGCTCATGGCCCATGAAGTACGGCGAGTTCGCGCCCAGCGCCAGTTGTGGCCCGGCCAGCAGTTGGGCCGCGTTCCAGTACCCGGCGAACGCGTTCGGCATCACCTGGACATGCAGTTGCATCGACGTACACGCCGACTCCGGGGCCAGGGAGTCGGCGTAGCGCACCAGGTGCTCCCCGGACGGACCCGTGATGTCGAGGTGGATGTCCTCACCCCGAGCCGCCAGCACGGCGTCGTTGAGGGCGACGTAGCGCGCGTTGGCACTCATCCAGTCCCCGTCGAAGGTGTCCGGCATGATCGTCGGCAGGATGCCGATCATGATGATGTGCGTGCCGAGTTGGGCGCACCGGCGTTCGGCTTCATTCAGCGAGGCGCGCAGGTCGCGCTCCAGTTCGACGACGCTCTGGCCGCTCAGCGGACGCGGCGTGACGTTGAACTCGATGTTGAACCGGGCCAGTTCGGTCTGGTACTCGGGGTTGGCGATGGCCGCCAGCACCTCGGCGTTGTCCATCGTGGGGCAGAAGTTGGCGTCCACCAGGTTCAGCTCGATCTCCATCCCGGTCATCGGCTCATCGAAAGCGAACGAGCCGGTCGCCAGCATGCGCTCGAACACGTCGAGGCAGATCTTCACCTTCTCCCGGTAGCGCTGCCGCTGCTCTCGGGTATAGGTGGCCGACTCGATATCCCGTCCCATGCGGGGGAGTATGCCCCAGGCCGTCCGTCCTGGTAAGCCCTCTCCGGGGATCCCGCCGAGGTGACGCCCCCGGGCGCTGGCGGGCGCCGTCGGTCAACTCTCCGCCCGGGCTTGACAGTGGAGGACTACAGTCGCAGCCAGCCGAGGACGCACCAGGTCGTGCGCCCCTCATTCGGGCAGCTGTCAGGCAGGGAGGTCGCCATGCTGGTCACTCGCCGTTCGATGCTGACAGGGATGGCCGGTGCTGCCTTCGTGGCGGTCGCCGCCGCCCCCGCCGCTGAGGCCAAGGTGTTCGGTGGCTACGACGTCTCGAGCCGATTCCTGGAGCTGTGGCTGGCCAACCGGAGTTGGGTGGGGCTGCCCACGTCCAAGGAGTACGCGGTCAGCGGCGGACGCAAGCAGCGCTTCGCCAACGCCGACATGTACTACTCCTCGAAGGCTGGCGCGAGCATCATCACGGGCAAGCTCCGCGCCACCTTCGACCAGGCGAAAGGGACGGCGGCCCTCGGCGTCCCGATCGGGGTGGAAACGGTCTCGAATTCCTACCGCTCCCGCTCGCAGGCGTGCGTGGGTGGCCGGGTGTGGTGGTCCTCCGGGGACGGGGGAAAGGCGGTCCCGGCTCTCAGGACCGTCCGACTCAACGGTGCCAAGAACTTCCGCGACGCGGCCGGCGAGGGTGACGGGATCGCCGTCGCCGGCGGGCATATGCGACGGAATCTGGTCTTTCGCTCCAGTTCCCTGGAGTCGACCACCACGATGGATCGGCACATTCTGCAGACGCTGGGAATCGGGACGATCATTGCTTTGTCGCCGGCTACCCCGCCGAGTATTTCGGGGATCTCCAAGGTGCGCTATTCGATCTCGAACCAGAGTGCGAGCACGCTCGCCGAAAAGCAGCGGATGTACCGCAACTATGTGACAGACGCGTCCAATCGCGCCAGTGTGGGCAAGGCACTCAACCTGATTTCGAAGAGCGACAAGCCGGTCGTCTTCCATTGCCTCAGGGGGCGGGACCGATCCGGCTGGGTTGCCGCGGTGCTGCACGCCCTGCTGGGGGCGTCCTCGTCGGCGATCCGGGCAGAATTCCTCAAGTCGAACGACTATCTCGGGCCGGGCGTCAAGCGGGAGTACCTGGATGCCGCGCTGAGTGAGCTCGCGGGACGCTACGGCAACGTCACCAAGTACGCGGCAGCGTGCGGAGTCAGTTCCGCTGCCGTCGCCCGACTTCGCAAGAAACTCATCGTCTGACCCCGATTCGCTCTGGTCCGCCGGGTCTGCAGCAGTTGCCTGGTGGGGGTTGACGGCAATACCTGGGGTGCGGTAGGTTTCCGTCTCAGGAGCCTACGAAGGTTCCGCAGGGTTGCAACTGTTCGCAGGCAAGACCTGAGTGTAATCGTCGTGCATTTCGGTGCGCGGAGGTTATTCTCAGGTCTTTTTTGTGTTTTCGGGGGCCCTTGGTTGGACACGGACGTTCAGTCGGATCAGATCAGGAAAGGGGCCCGTCGTGGCTACTGTGGATTATCGGTCATTGGCCGGTGACATTCTGGAGAAAGTCGGGGGTGAGTCGAATGTGGCGTCGCTGGCGCATTGTGCGACTCGGTTGCGCTTCAGGCTGAAGGACCTCGCGAAGGCCGACAAGGCGGCGGTGGAGCGGCTGCCCGGCGTGATCACGGTCATGGAGGCGGGCGGCCAGTTCCAGGTCGTCATCGGCAACAACGTCCCGATCGTGTACGCCGAGATCGGTCAGATCTCCAAGCTCACCGGCGACAACGCGGTGGAGGAGGAGGGCGAGAAGGGCAATCTGCTCAACCGGTTCATTGCGCTGATCTCGTCGATCTTCCTGCCGTCGCTGTGGCCGCTGGCCGGTGCCGGCCTGTTCAAGGCCTTCCTCGCGGCCGCCAGCCAGTTCAACTGGCTCGACGCCACAAGCACCACCTACATCATCTGGAACGCCGCCGCGGACGGCCTGTTCACGTTCCTGCCGATCTTCCTCGCGGTGAACGCCGCCAAGCGGTTCAAGACCAACATGTTCACCTCGATGGCCATCGCCGCCGCCCTGTGCTACCCGGCCATTGCGGCCCTCAACGACGGCCAGACCGCGGTCACCTTCTTCGGGATCCCGGTCAGCATGATCGCCTACACCAGCTCGGTGATCCCGATCATCGTGGCGGTCTGGTTGCAGTCCTACCTCGAGACCTTCCTCAACAAGGTGCTCCCGAACTGGCTGCGCAACTTCACCACCCCCATGCTCGTTCTGGCCATCATGGTGCCGTTCACGCTGATCACGATCGGCCCCATCACCAACTTCATCGCGGGTGCCATCTCGGCCGGCATCACCTGGCTGTTCACCACCGCCCCCTGGCTCGCCGGCGCCCTCATGGGAGGCCTGTGGCAGGTGTTCGTGCTCTTCGGCCTGCACTGGGGCTTCGTCCCCTTCATCATCAACGACCTGTCCACCCAGGGCTACTCGCTGCTGACCGGTCCGCTGCCGGCCGCCGTCCTCGCCCAGGCCGCGGCAACGCTCGCGGTCCTGTTCAAGACCAGGAACACCGCCCTCAAGGAACTCGCCGGCCCCTCGGCCCTGTCCGGCTTCGTCGCAGGCATCACTGAACCGGCCATTTACGGTGTCACCCTGCGGCTGAAGAAGCCCTTCTACTACGGCGTGGCCGGTGGCGCGGTGGGCGGCGCGATCGCGGCCATGGGCGGTTCGGCGGCCAACGCCTTCGTCTTCCCGTCGCTGCTGGCCCTGCCCGCCTTCATGCAGGTCGGCTCCTTCACCATGCAGCTGATCGGCACCGGTGTGGCCATCGCCATCGCGTTCGTGCTCACCATGGTGCTGGGCTTCGACGACATCCCCAACGAGGCCCCCGCCGAGGAACTGATCCCGGCCGGCCCCGGTGCCCCCGAGGTCGCGGCCCCGGTCAGCGGTGCGGTCGTCGCCCTCACGGAGGTCAAGGACAAGGTGTTCGCCTCCGGGGCGTTGGGTAACGGGATCGGGATCGTGCCTGATAACGGGCTGGTGTACGCCCCCTTCGCCGGGACCGTCGTCACCGCGTTCCCGACCGGCCACGCCTTCGGTATCAAGTCAGCTGACGGCGTCGAGGTGCTGATCCACATCGGTATCGACACCGTCCAACTCGACGGCAAGGGCTTCACCCCGGCCGTCACCCAGGGTCAAGCGGTGGAAACCGGCGACCTGCTCGCCACCATCGACCTCGACACGATCACGGCCGCGGGCTACGACCCGACGACCATCATGGTCATCACCAACACCGCCCACTACGCCGCCGTCATCCCTGCCGAAGGACATCACCTCACCCACGGCGACACCGCCATCGTCATCGAGCGCTGAGCAACTCCGGGCGGGCCGTCCCTGCGGGATGGCCCACCCGGCGTCCTGCCGCCTGGCAGCGTTGAACCGTCCGATTCGTCCACTCCACAGGAGAAACCCATGACACACACCACACCGTTCCCCCAGGGCTTCCTGTGGGGAGGCGCGACCGCAGCGAACCAACTCGAAGGCGCCTACGCCGAAGGCGGCAAGGGCCTGTCCATCCAGGACGTGATGCCGCACGGCATCATGGGAGCGCCGACCGAAGAACCCACCCCGGACAACCTCAAGTTGGCCGGTATCGACTTCTACCACCGCTACGCCGAGGACATCGCGCTGTTCGCCGAGATGGGGTTCAAGACCTTCCGGCTGTCCATCGCGTGGAGCCGGATCTTCCCCAACGGCGATGAGGAGACCCCGAACGAAGAGGGCCTGGCCTTCTACGACCGGGTCTTCGACGAGTGCGCCAAGCACGGCATCGAGCCGTTGGTCACCATCAGCCATTACGAGACCCCGCTGCATCTGGCCCGCACGTACGACGGTTGGTCCGACCGTCGCCTGATCGGGTTCTACGAGCGGTACGTCCGCACCCTGTTCGCCCGGTACGGCTCGAAGGTGAAGTACTGGCTGACCTTCAACGAGATCAACTCCGTCCTGCACGCCCCGCTGCTGAGCGGCGGCATCTGGACGCCCAAGGACCAGTTGTCCACCCAGAACCTGTACCAGGCGTGTCACCACGAACTGGTCGCCTCCGCGCTGGCCACCAAGATCGGCCACGAGATGATGCCGGAGGCCAGGATCGGTTGCATGGTGATCGCGATGCCGACCTACCCGTTGACGCCCAACCCCGACGACATCATCAAGGTGATGAAGGCCGATCACGACAACTACTTCTTCACCGACATCCATGCGCGGGGGGTCTACCCCGGCTACAAGCTGCGGGAGTTCCGTGAGGCCGGGATCGAGCTGGACATCACCGACGAGGACCGCGAGATCCTCTCCCACACCGTCGACTTCATCTCGTTCAGCTACTACATGAGCATCTGCGAGACCGCAGACCCGGCGCGGATGGCCAAGGGCGAGGGCAACATCATGGGCGGAGTGCCGAACCCGACCCTGCCCTCCAGCGAATGGGGCTGGCAGATCGACCCGCAGGGCCTGCGGTTCATCCTCAACCAGCTCTGGGACCGTTTCGGCCTGCCGCTGTTCATCGTCGAGAACGGCCTCGGCGCCAAGGACCAGCTGGTCGAGGTGGACGGGGAACTGACCGTCCTCGATGACTACCGGATCGACTACCTCCGGGAGCACCTGATCCAGATCGGGGAAGCGGTCAAGGACGGCGTCGAGGTGATGGGCTACACCTCGTGGGGACCAATCGACCTGGTCAGCGCGTCGACGGCCCAGATGAGCAAGCGTTACGGCTTCATCTACGTCGACCGCAATGACGACGGCACCGGCACCCTTGCGCGCTACAGGAAGAAGTCGTTCGGCTGGTACGCCGACGTCATCGAGAGTAACGGGGCCAGCCTCAGCGCGGCGGAGTAGCCCGCGAGGCCCGCGTGTCGCGGAGGCTGGGCGCAGACGGCTCTTTCGGCCCGTGGGGGGGCGTTGGAGGTGGTTCCGCGCCAGCTCCGCGACACCCCCGCAATACCGGCGTCCCTGGGGGCCGACGGCGTTCAGGCAGCCTCGCTCTGGGGCACGGGTGCCTTCGCCTCGGCGCCGACGCCCGGGCTGAGTTGGGCGAAACCGACGGCGGCGATGATGAGGACGCAGGCCGCGATCTGGTGGAGGCTCATGGTTTCACCCAGGGCCAGCCAGCCGGTGATCAACGCGACCGCCGGAATCAGGTTGATCGCCAGCGCTGCCCGGGTGGCGGGGATGAGCTTGAGGGCGGAGTTGTAGAGCCCGAAGGCCGCCAGTCCGCAGCCGATGCCGAGGTAGGCAACGGCCGCCCACGCCAAGGCGGGGACGGTTCCCCAGTCGGGGGTGGCCCCGGCCAGCGCGAGCGGGGCGAAGAAGACGCTGCCGACCCCCATCTGCAGGACGGTCAGCAGCCAGGCGTCGTAGCGGGTGCTGAGGTGCTTGATGGTGATGGTCGCCCCCGCCGCAGCCACCATCGCCCCGAGTTCGAGCAGGTTCCCCAGACCAGGATTGGGTGCCGCCGCCTGCTGGAGGCCACCGAGGGACAGCATCGCCACCCCGAGCATCGAGGCCAGGATCGCTGCCACGCGCTGCCAGGTGGGGCGCTCCCGGAGAAACACCCAGGCTGCCAGTCCGACGATCAGGGGCATCACGGCGGCGACCACCCCCGCTTGGCCGGAGGAGGTGAACTGGATGGCGTAGCCCTCCAGCGCGAAGTAGAGGCACGGGAGGAACAGGGTCGCGACCGTCAGGTACTTCCAGTCGCCGCGGCGATAGTCGGGCCTCGGCAAGCGTCGCAGGAACGGCAACGCGGCCAGGAAGGCGATCACCATCCGCAGCCAGATCACCGTCATCGGCGGGAAGCTGGCATAGGCGCTCTTGGTGACCGCGAAGCTCGTCCCCCACAGCAGCACGGTGGCACCCAGGTAGGCGAGCGGTCGTCGGTCGTCGGGGTTCAACGGTCCTGCTTTCGGGCGGGGCGACGCCCGGATCGAGCGCCGGGCCTCAGGTTACGCCTCGGGCTCGCGTCTCGGCGCTCGAGGACAGCCGCCCGAGGCGACGGCCGCTGCCCCCGCCGAAGCTCAGCTGAGCTGCGGCGGGCCGGACGGCTTGGCCGCCGTCAGCGTGAAGCTGGCAGGCAGCCGGGCCGGGCGGTCGAGGAGTCGGTACTCTCCGGTGGCCGGGTCGCGTTCCATCAACCCCGGCAGCGCCTCCCACGGGACACTGTCGTGCTCGACCAGCGAGGTCAGCTGGAGTCCGGCGCCGAGGACGGCGGTGACGATCTCCGCCAGCCCGTGGTTCCACTCCAGGGACTCCGGTGATTCCACCCGTTCCGCGCCGGCGTAGGTGAACTCGTCGCGCCACCGCACGGCCTCGGACTGCTCGAAGTAGGGGAGTTCCAACGCCGGGGTGAGCGACCCCGGTCCGCTGATCGTCGGCTGCTGATCCCGGTCGGGATGCTCGTCGGCGACCCTCACCGCCAGGAGCGAGTGGAGCACCGGGTGCCCGTCCCGGACGAACAGGCGCCCGCCCGGACGGAGCAGCGCCGCCACCGTCTCGGCCCAGCGCTGGATGCTGGGCAGCCAGCAGAGCGCCCCGATGCCGGTATAGACGACGTCGAACGTACGTCCGGCAAGCGCGGACACTGCGGAGTACACCTCGGCTTCGACGTAGTCGATGGACGCGCCGGCCCGGGCGGCGAGGGCCCTGGCCTCGGCCAGCGAAACCCCTGACAGGTCCAGGCCGGTCACCCGCGCGCCGAGGCGGTGCAGGCTGAGGGTGTCCGTCCCGATGTGGCATTGCAGGTGGAGGACGTCCAGCCCGTCGATGTCACCCAGCCGGGGCACATCGAAGGCGACCACCTCCGACAGGGCGGACGGGTCGTCCAGCAGCCGGTCGATCCCGTACGCCCGGGCGTGCAGGGGAGCGCGGCTGTCCCAGTTGGCGCGATTGATCGCCAGGTAGTCGACGTCGGGTTCCATGCCGCCACGATAGGCCGGCTCCGCGAAGGTCAGGGTGCCTCGGCCAGGCCGAACGAGACCGTCCAGGCCGCAGCCCGCGGGTACAACGCGTGCTCGGGACGGACGTCGGGGCCGCACGAGCGGCTGCCGAGGCCGTGCTGGTGGGCATCCAGGTAGAGATGGGTGGCAGTGGGTGCCGGCAACTCGTGCGGATGAGCGGCGGCCGTGAGTTCGACCGCCGAGTGCCGCGCCAGCGTGAACCCGGGCCGCTGGCGGCCGCTGGCGTCAGTGCGGATCGTCAGCCCGGGCAAGTCTGGACCGGTGACGCTGAGGGTGCGAAGGTCCGCCCGGTGCCCGGTTTCCTGGGGGACCGCGTAGGTCACAGCCAGATCGTCGATGGCAGCCCGGAACCGTCCCACGCGGGCGGCCGCCCGACTGTCGGGGTAGTTCTCATTCGGACCGGTCCCGAACCACGCCGCGTCGCGGTATTCGGTGGGCAGGGTGAGGTGCACCCCGATCCGCGGCCAGGTGGTCCTCCAGCCCGTGGTGGGTTGGGCATCGACGGCCAGGACGAGACGGTCCACGCTCCAGCGCCACGCGAACTCGACCTCGACCGCGCACGCCTGGCCGGCCGCGGCGACCCGGTGTCGCACCACCAGGGCGTCCCGTTCGATCCCGACCGACACCACCCGGGGGTGCAGGCGGTCCAGCCCGGCGTGACGCCAGCGTTCGGCGCTGGAGGGCCCGTCCAGGCCGAGGCCGCGGGTGGCGGCGGGGTCGGCCAGTTCGTAGGAGCCGAACGTCCGCAGCCGGTCATTCTCGGTGGGGGCGCGCCACAACTCCAGCCACGGGCCTCCGAGCGGGACGGGACCAAGGCTGCTCAGGGTGCCCGTGACGGCGTCGAACCGGGCCTCGCCGAGGATGATT
The DNA here is from genome assembly GCA_016717345.1 of Propionibacteriaceae bacterium. Lineage (GTDB taxonomy): Bacteria > Actinomycetota > Actinomycetes > Propionibacteriales > Propionibacteriaceae > Propionicimonas. The sequence continues at coordinate 104,369 of JADKFR010000002.1, read as the reverse complement.
TTCCCGTCCCCGTCCCCGTCCCCGTCCCCGTCCCCGTCCCCGAACCTGGGGCGCAGGGTGGCCCGCGCCGGCATCGTGGCCGGACGGACGGCGTCCACGCCGACCTGGGCGCTGCTGACGACGTGGCCCGCGGACGCCCAGACGGTGTCCTGGGCCAGCCGGGCCTCGACGGTGAGCCAGTGTTCGACGGACGCGCCGGTGGCCGGCGCCACGCGTGCCAGGGCCTCCTGGGGAAGCGAGACGGTGACGGTCTCGCCCACTGCTGCCACGATCGCCAGGGTGCCCTCGGCCACCGCCACCCCGTCGGCCTCCAACCGCCAGCCGATCACCAGATCGGACGTGCTGCCGGCATGCCGCAGGTTCGTCAGGGAGACGATGCCGCGGTCGATCGCCAGCTTGATCGGGTTCACCACCGCCGCGAACTCCGCCAGCATCGGGGTCGCCGTCCCGTCCGACAGGGTCATGCCGTCGCAGACGAAGCTGCCGTCGTGGAGTTCCTCGCCGAAGTCGCCCCCGTAGGCGTGGAACGCCCGACCATCGGGGGTGCGACTCAGCAAGCCGTGGTCGCGCCACTCCCAGACGAAGCCCCCGTGGATCATCGGGTGGGCGTCGAAGGTGCGTTCGTAGTCGGCGATCCCGCCGGCCCCGTTGCCCATCGCGTGCAGGTACTCGCACAGGATCATCGGGCGATCCAGCAGCCGTGCCGCCGTCCCCAGCACGCCCGAGCGGTTGTCACCCAGCCCAGCGGCGAGGTCGTCCAGTTCCTCGATGGGCGGGTACATCCTGGAGTTGAGGTCGGTGTAGGCGCCCGCGTGGTCGCCTTCGTAGTGGATCGGACGGCCGGGGTCGCGCCGCCGGATCCAGGCCGCCATCGCGGCCAGGTTGCTGCCGGTGCCGGACTCGTTGCCCAATGACCAGGACACGATCGAGGGGTGGTTCTTGTCCCGCTCCACCATCCGCTCGGCGCGGTCGAGGTAACAGGCGCGCCAGGCCGGATCGTCGGACGGATTCCCCGTCCAGCCGAGAAGCTCGAAGCCGTGGGTCTCCAGGTCGCACTCCTCGATCACCCAGAAGCCCAACTCGTCGGTCATCGCCAGCAGGTCGGGGTGAGGCGGGTAGTGGCTCGTCCGGATCGCGTTGAGGTGGTGGCGCTTCATGGTCAGCAGGTCCTGCCAGGTCTGCTCGGCGTTGAACACCCGACCGGTCTCCTGATGGAACTCGTGCCGGTTCACCCCGCGCAGCCGCAACCGGCGGCCGTTCACCAGCCAGGCGTCACCGACGATCTCGACCCGCCGAAAACCGACTCGGAGCTGCACCGTTTCGACCGCGTTGGCCAGCGTCACGTCGTAGAGCCGTGGACGGTCGGCGCTCCACGGCTCCACGGCTCCCACCAGGAGTTCTGGGCACGACTCGTCAAGGGTGAGGTCAAGGCCCAGTTCGGCGCAGGCCAGCCGGACCGGGTAGCCACCCCTGAGTTCCGGGCGAAGCGTGCCCGCGCCGGTGGCGGGGTCGTAGTCGGCCGACAGCCAGACGTCGTCCAGCCCTCCGGCCGGTCGCGCGAGCAGGGTCACCTCGCGGAAGATGCCAGGCAACCACCACTGGTCCTGGTCCTCGATGTAGCTCATCGCCGACCACTGGTGGACCCGGACGTGCAGCAGGTTCGCTCCCGTGACCAGTTCGGGGGTGACGTCGAGTTCCTGCGGCAGCCGACTGCCCCGGACGACGCCGACCTCGACGCCGTTCAGGTGGACGATCGCCACCGACTCGACGCCGCCGAACCGCAGCACCGCTCGGGCGCCATCGGCCAACCAGCCCTCCGCCACGTCGAAGGCCAGCCGGTAGTCCCCGGTGGGATTGGCGTCCGGGACATTCGGCGGCTCGACCGGAAATGGGTAGACCACGTTGGTGTAGCTCGGGCTTCCCCACTCGCCCGGTCGCTGCAGCACCCAGTGGGAGGGGACGTCGATCGCGTCCCAGCCGGTGTCGTCCAGGCCCGGGTCGTGAGCGTCCACCGGCGCCAGGCTGGGCTCGGCGCTGAACTGGAACCGCCACCGGCCGGACAGGTCGAGCGCGGGGGCATCGGAGTCGAGGTGGGCGCGGGGCCGCTCGCGGCGCCCGGAACCGGGGTGGATCGCGGTGATCGGATCGACGCTCATCGTGGCCCCGCGGTCCTCAGTCGACGGCTTCGGCGAGGTACAGCAGCACGTGGTCGGGGTTGACCGGGGCATCGGCCAACCCGGTGCTGGCCAGCACCGACCCCGGCAATTCGACCCCTGGCCGCTCGGCGGTCGGGATGAACCGCGGGGGAAGGCCGGCGTGCAGGTCCTCCAACTCGTGGGCGAAGTCACGCGCCAGTCCCCACCACGGCGGTGGCCGCAGACCTGAGGGCGCCTCGCCCACCAACAGGGGAGTGACCCGATAGCGCCGGGCGGGATCGAGCCCGGGCAGCCGCAGCCGTCCCAACAGCACCACGTCCGAGCGGTCCACGGCGGCGAACGAGTAGAGGGCGCGGGACCGATCCGGGGCCAGCACCCCCATGGCGGTCAGCGAAGGGTCGGGGAAGTCGAGACGGATCAGGTCGCCGTCCAGCAACAGGTCGCGGTACTGCTTGTAGAACGTGATCCACTCGGTCAGTTCGGCGCGTTCGGCCTCGGTGGCCCGCCGGAGGTCCCATTCGATTCCGAGGTGCCCGAAGATGGCGGTGGCCGCCCGGTAGTTGAGGTCGTGGGTCCGCCCGGTCGTGTGTGAGATGCCGGAGGCGATGTGGGCGCCCATCAGTTCGGGCGGGATCAGCTGCTGCGTCCAGCGCATCATCTGCTGCCGCTCGTGCGGGTCGATGCAGTCCGAGACCCACACCCGGTCGGTGCGCTCCAGAATGCCGAGGTCGACCCGGGAGCCGCCGGAGGAACAGGATTCGATCTCAAGACCCGGGTGGGCCGCCTTGATCTCGTCCAGCAGTCGGTAGAGCGCCGCGGTCTGGGCGTGGACGCCGGGACGGCCCGCGGGTAGGGTGCCGGCGTCGATCAGGTCGCGGTTGTGGTCCCACTTGATGTACGAGATGTCGTACTCGTCGAGGATGGCGAAGATCGCGTCCCGGATGAAGGTGTAGCACTCCGGGATCCCGAGGTTCAGCACCTGCTGATGGCGGGATTCGACCGGCAGCCGGCCCCCGGTGGCCATCACCCATTCAGGGTGGGCGCGGGCGACGTCGGAGTCGAGGTTGACCATCTCGGGTTCGAACCAGAGTCCGAACTCCATCCCGAGTTCGGTGACCCGGTCGACCAGTGGGTGGAGGCCCTCTGGCCACACGTCCGCCGAGACAACCCAGTCACCCAGGCCGGAGAAGTCGTCGCGACGGGAGCCGAACCAGCCGTCGTCCAGGACGTAGCGTTCGACCCCCAGCTCCGCGGCCACCTCCGCCAGTTCCAGCAGCGGCTGCAGCGTGTGGTCGAAATACACCGCCTCCCACACGTTGATGGTGACCGGACGGGCGGGGGACGGGTGCTGCGGACGGGCCCGCAGGTGGCGGTGGAACCGGCGGGCCACCTCATCGAGGCCGACGCCGTAGGAACCGTAGAGCCACGGGGTCGTGTAGTGGTCGCCGGCTGCCAGCCGGACCTCGCCCGGGAGCAGCAACTCCCCGCCGCCGACCACCTGCTCGCCGGTGGACAGCCGTTCGGCGTAGTGAGTGTGGTTGCCGCTCCAGCCGACGTGGACCCCCCAGACCTCGCCCTCGCCGAAGCTGAAGCCGGGCACTCCGGCGTGCAGCACCGTGGCGGCGTCCGCTCCGGTCCGGCCGCGACGCCCCTCGCGGAGATGGGTTCCCACCGTGAATGCGCGGCGCTGCGGGGTGCGCTCACGGCCCCACCGCCCTGCGAGGTCGAACAACTCGCGGGCCACCGGCGGGACCGGGTAGGCCAGCACGAGATCGTCCAGCTGGTAGGGCTGCGTGCCGGTGTTGCGCAACTCGGCCTGGCTGCGCAGCAGCCCGCCGGCGGTCAGTTCGATACGCAGCAGCAGTGTGAGACCGGCAATTTCGTCGCCGGCGGTCACCTCGAGGCTGCTGAGCCCTTTGCTGACCAGCGTCGGGTGCGAGGCGGAGGCTTCGACCTCGACCCCGTCCACGACAAGTCGGGTCGCGATGAACCGTGGTGACCAGTCCCCCCCGGAGCGGGAGCCGCTGAGGCCCGGTCGCCCGAGCCAGCCGGTGTGGTGTTCGGGCATCACGGCGACCCTGACTGGTTCGTCCACGATGTTGGCCACGATCGAGTGGACGCCGGTGTGCACCATGGCGGCCACGTCGGCCACGCTCAGCTCGCCCAGATCGGCGCCCCAGTGGACGACGGCCGGCAGGCAGCCGTCCGCGAGATCGAGAACGACGCTGACCCCTTCGGCTCTCAGGACGACGTAGGCGTTGAGGGGTTCGGTCATGAAGAGGTCCTCCGGTTCTTGTGGTCGCGAGTGATCACGTCAGTGTGGGCAGGGGTGATGTCCTGCGGCGGGCACCCGCAGGAGCTGCGGAGCACCAATTCGGCGGCCAGCTGCACATGGGTCCCGCTGGCCAGGTCCGGGGCAGCCAGCAGGTCGAGGGCGGCGGCAGCGAGCCCCGTGAGGGGTTGGCGGGCCACGGTCAGCGCCGGCCAACAGAACTCCGATTCCTTGATGCCGTCGAAGGACACCACCGCCACGTCCTCGGGGATCCGCACTCCCCGTTCGTGCAGCGCCCGGACGAGGCCGATGCCCTGCAGGTCGCTGCTGGCGAAGACCGCGTCCAGGTCGGGGTCCTCGGCCAGCAGCGCCGCGGCCCCGGCGTACCCGCCCTCCCGACTCCACGGCACTTTGACGATCGCCCCGTCGGGCAGGCCGGCCGAGCTGAGCGCCCGGCGCCACCCCTGCTCGCGGGGGTCAGGGTCACCGAACCCGCCGTCGCCGATGATCATGGCGATCCGTTGACGGCCGTGTTGGATCAGGTGGTTGACGAGCATCTCCGCAGCTCCGCCGGCGTCGGAGCCGACGGTCCGGCGTCCGGGCACGGGACCGGGGCAGTCGATCAGCACCGTCGGGATCCCCGCGCCCTGGAAGACGCGGCTCCGGTCGAAGCGGGCGAAGGAGCTGGCGAACAGCAGCCCGTCCACCTGTCGCGAGACGAGGTCTTCGACGATGTCCTGTTCGGCCTCGATGTTCTGGTGGGTGTCGGCGACCAGAACCCGCTTGCCGCGTGCTGCGGCGGCGCGAACCACTTCGGCGGTGTACTCGGAGAAGAAGGGGTTCAGGCTGTCGGCGACGACCAGCCCCAGGGTCTCGGTGGTCCCCCGACGCAGCGCCCTCGCGCTCGCGTTCGGACGGTAGCCGAGCAGTTCCATGGCCTCGCGTACCCGCACCGCGGTGGCGGTGGCGACCGGACGGGGACCGTCGTTCACGACGTAGCTGACCACCGCAGTACTGACGCCGGCCAGTTTCGCCACGTCCGCCCGGGTGGCGGGCGCACGTCTCGCCGGCTCCAGCACCGCGTCGACCGCGGTCGGTGAGGCGCTGGCTGTCTGAGGCCCGGGCACCGGCTCTCCTTTGTTGTGGTTGCCGTGAATCTACACCAAGGGACGGCTGGTGTCGTGCCGTGAATCTACACCAATAGATCTGCCCGTCGCCATGGGCGGGGCCGACTTTTCAGGCGCAGATCTCCATTTCGCACACCTCTTGCGCGCCACGGATCTACTCGTGTAGCTTCTTCACCGTCAGCCTTTGGAAGCCCGCCGAGCGCGGGGCCAGTCCCAACGAGGGGAATGTGGTGAGTACGAACACAGCGCAAACAACCGCGGGCACCGCCCGCAAGGCCACGAAGTCGGCCAACCGATCATCCGCAGGGCGCAGTGAACTCAAGACGGCGCTGGTGTTCATCGCGCCGGCGCTGCTCGGGTTCCTGGTCTTCTACCTCTACCCGACCCTCCGGGGCTTCTACTTCAGCCTCACCCAGTACAACCTGCTCGGCAGCCCGAAGTTCATCGGCATCGACAACTTCGTGAAGCTGGGCAAGGACCCGTTGTTCTGGAATGCGCTGGGCGTCACGATCGAGTACGTCCTGCTGAATATCGGCTTCCAGACCGTCATCGCCTTGTTGCTGGCGGTGCTGATGCAGCGCCTGACGCAGTCCACCCTGCTGAGGGGGGCGCTGTTGCTGCCGTGGCTGATCTCGAACGTGATCGCAGCGATGCTGTGGTTCTGGCTGCTGGACTACCAGATCGGCCTGGTGAACCAGGCCATGGAATGGATGGGCCTCGGCAAGATCGCGTTCTTCGCCGACGAATTCTGGGCGATCCCGACGATCGCCTTCGTGAATGTCTGGCGGCACATGGGCTACACCGCCCTGCTGATCTACGCCGGTATGCAGACGATTCCGAAGTACGTCTACGAGGCGGCCTCGATCGACGGCAGCTCGGAGTGGAACTCCTTCTGGCGGATGACGCTGCCGCTGCTGCGTCCGGTGCTGGCGATGATCCTGGTGATCACGGTGACCGGCTCGTTCCAGGTGTTCGACACGGTTGCCGTCACCACGCGCGGTGGCCCGGTGAACGTCACCCGGGTGATCCAGTACTACATCGTCCAGAAGGCCTTCGGTGAGGGGCAGTTCGGCTACGCCAGCGCCATCTCCGTGGTCCTCTTCGTCATCCTGGCGGTCATGGCCGCCGCCCAACTCCGCCTGCTTCGTGCCGGCGAGTCCGATCTGGCGTAAGGAGTTCCGGACATGTCAACCATTGAAACCCAAGCCGCCGAAGACGCCGTCCGCAAGCAGCGTCGCCGTAACTTCTCCCCGGGAAAGATCGCCGCCTGGGCGGTGATGATCGCCTTCCTGATCGTCAGCCTGTTCCCGTTCTACTGGATGCTTCGCACGGCGCTGTCGACCACTCGGTCGCTGCCGTCCGACCCGACCTCCCTGCTCCCGGTCGACTTCACCTGGGGCGCCTTCCAGCGGGTCCTCGGGCTGGGCACCCAGGAGCAGGCGATCGCCGAGGGTGGTTCCGGAGCATCGGTGAACTTCTTTCTCTACCTGCGCAACTCGGTGTTCTACGCCGGGGCGGTGACGCTGGGTCAGGTGTTCTTCTGCTCGATGGCCGCCTATGCGTTCGCCCGGCTGCGCTGGCCCGGACGCAACGTCGTGTTCGGCCTCTTCCTCGGTGCCCTGCTGGTGCCGCCGATCTTCACCGGCCTGCCGAACTTCATCCTGATCAAGAACCTGGGCCTGCTGAACACCTTGCCCGGCATGATCCTGCCCTCGTTCCTGATGACGCCGTTCGCCATCTTCTTCCTGCGGCAGTTCTTCCTCGGGATCAACCGTGAGGTCGAGGAGTCGGCCGCCATCGATGGCGCGGGGCCGTGGCGGACGTTCTTCCGGATCATCCTGCCGATGAGCACCGCACCGATCACGACGCTGGCGATCCTGACCTTCATCGGCACCTGGAACGACTACTTCTGGCCGTTCCTGGTCGGGAACACCGAGCAGGCCAAGGTGCTCACCGTCGCCCTCGGCGTCTTCCGCTCCCAGACCCCGGCCGGCTCGCCCGACTGGGCCGGGCTGATGGCCGCCACCCTGCTCACCGCCCTGCCGGTGCTGATCCTGTTCTTCGCCTTCGCCCGTCGGATCATCGACTCCATCGGCTACTCCGGGAGCAAGTAGCCCCCCGCCCGAACACCCGTGGGAGGTAGTGCTCCACCCGCGGAGAACGCAACACCCGTCGCCCGCGTCTCGGGGCGTCGGCCACCAGCCACACCGAAGACCCACTTCATCGCCCTACCGGAAGGAACCGTCCATCATGTCAGGATTCACCAGGAAGAAGGCCGCTGCAGCCGTTGCTGCGTTCGCAGCCGTCGCCCTGTCGCTCACCGCGTGCAGCGGTGAAGCAGCCCCGAGCGCGCCCGCCGGCGGCGAGGTCATCGACACCAGCACAGCCACCGGCGAGGTCAACTACTGGTTGTGGGACAACAACCAGAAGCCCGCCTACCAGCAGTGCGCCGACGCGTTCCACACCGCCAACCCCAACGTCACGGTGAAGATCACCCAGTACGCGTGGGACGACTACTGGAGCGGCGTCACCAACGGTTTCGTGGCCGGCACCGCGCCCGACGTCTTCACCAACCACCTGTCGAAGTACCCCGAGTTCGTCACCCAGGGCCAGCTCGTCCCGCTCGACGACACCTTGGCCAAGGACGGCGTGAAGACCGACATCTACCAGAAGGGCCTGGCTGACCTGTGGGTCGGCCAGGACGGCAAGCGCTACGGCCTGCCGAAGGACTTCGACACCGTCGCCGTCTTCTACAACAAGAAGCTGCTCAGTGGCGCCGGGATGTCCGAAGCCGACCTGGCGAACCTCACCTGGAACCCCACCGACGGCGGCACCTACGAGAAGATGATCGCCCACCTCACCGTCGACGCCAGCGGCAAGCGCGGCGACGAGGCCGGCTTCGACAAGACCAAGGTCAAGGTCTACGGGCTCGGTCTCGACGGTGGCTCCGGCGGCGGCAACGGCCAGACCCAGTGGAGCATGTACTCCGGCACCACTAGCTGGACCTTCACCGACAAGAACCCGTGGGGCAGCAAGTACAACTACGACAAGCCTGAGTTCCAGAGCACCATCGCGTGGATGCGCAGCATGATCGAGAAGGGTTACGCGCCCTCGATCGAGGCCGTCACCGGGCAGAGCTCCGCCGACATCTTCGGTGCCGGCAAGTACGCCATGATCACGAACGGCTCCTGGATGATCAACCAGATGTTCAGCTACAAGGGCATCGAGACCGGTATCGCCCCGACCCCGACCGGCCCCAGCGGCAAGCGCGCCAGCATGTACAACGGCCTGGCGGACTCGGTGTGGAGTGGCTCGAAGAACAAGGCGGCCGCCATCAAGTGGGTCGAGTACCTCGGCTCGGCTGCCTGCCAGGACATCGTCGGCAAGGCGGGGGCCGTGTTCCCGGCCATCTCGAGTGGCACTGACCTCGCCCAGGCGGCCTTCAAGGCCAAGGGCGTCGACGTGACCAACTTCCTGGTGCACGTCAAGGACGGGACCACCTTCCTGTTCCCGATCACCGACCACGCCTCCCAGGTGACCAACATCATGCAGCCCGCCGTGGATGCCGTGATGACCGGCAAGGCCCCGGCCGACTCGCTGACTGCGGCCAACGAGCAGGTCAACGCCCTGTTCGTGGGCTGAGCACGTCCTTCGAACGGGTGGGCCGGGTCATCGCGACCCGGCCCACCCTGGCAATTCCAGCCCGTGAGGCGAGCTGAACCGCCCTCTCCGCCGGTGGCGCGCTGGACGCGCGGCCGTCATCGCCTGCGGCGGGCGTTGTCGCCGTCTCGACCCTTGGCCTTTGCACCCTGCCGCCCGACCCTCAAAGGGAGAACCCATGCCCCCCGTTCCCACCCTGCAGGTGGAGGTTCCCGAACCCGACCTGGTACGCGTCCAAACCACTCCCGCCGGCGGCTGGACGGCCCCGGCCGCAGCCGGGGTGTCGGTCGGCTTCGGACGGGCGGGAGCGGGGCTGGAGGTCACGGTCGCTGCGCTCACCGGAACCGGGGTGAGCCGGATCCACCTCCGGTGGCGGCGTCGGTTCGCCGGCGTCCGCGTGCTGGGGGACGCCTGGGAGCGCACCTACGGCGACACGGCCTGGCAGGGGCTGCGGCCGGAGCAGGTGTTTCCGTGGATGGTGCTGGCGCACGACCTGGTCACCGGCCACACCTGGGGGGCGGGGGTCGACGTCCGGGCCGGTTCCTTCGCCGGCTGGACGGTGGACCCTGACGGCGTGTCGTTGTGGCTGGACGTGCGCGCCGGCGCCGATCCGGTGCACCTGGGCGAGCGGAACCTGAACGCCGCGGTGATCCGTTGGGTCGCCGGCACCCAGGGGCCGTACCCCACCCAGTGCGCGCTGGCCGCCGCCGTCTGCCACGACCCGTTGCCCGTGGGGCCGCTGGTGGGCTGCAACAACTGGTACTACGCCTATGGCCGCGGGTTCGACGCGTCCGCGGTGGTGCGGGACGCGCGCACCCTCGCCGACCTGGTCGGCGACCATCCCGTGCGGCCGTTCGGGGTCGTGGACGATGGCTGGACGATGGACGGCATCGCCGATGGCCGCCGGGCTTCCGGGGGGCCGTGGGACGTGGGCCGTCCCGTCGAGTTCCCGGACATGGCCGAGGTGGCAGCCGCCATCGCCGCCGAGGGCGTCCGTCCCGGGATCTGGTTCCGTCCGCTGCTCGCCAGGCAGGCGCCGGACGCCGGCGGGCTGCGTCCCTGGGAGGGCGGTTGGGCGCTCGATCCGAGCCACCCGGCCACCCTCGAAACCGTCGCGGCCGACGTCACCCGGATCCAGGGGTGGGGCTTCGAACTCATCAAGCACGACTTCTCCAGCTTCGAGGCCCTGGGGCGGTGGGGCTTCCAGATGGGGCCTCGTCCCGCAGCCGAGGACGTCCATCCCTGGGACACCGGTCGCACCACGGCGGAGGTCCTCGTCGACTTCTACCGGACGATCCGAGTGGCAGCCACAGACGCGGTGGTGCTCGGGTGCAACGTGGTGGGCCACCTCGCCGCCGGCCTCGTGGAAGCCCAGCGCACCGGGGACGACACCTCGGGACGGGTCTGGGAACGGACCCGCCGGATGGGGGTCAACACGCTCGCCTTCCGGTTGGCCCAGCATCGCCGGTTCTTCGCGGTGGACGCCGACTGCGTGGCGAGTACGCCGGAGACCGACTGGGCGATGAACCGCCAACTGCTCGACCTGATCGCCCGCTCGGGCACCGCCTTGTTCGTCTCGGTGGACCCGGCCACCCGCAGCAACGCCGTCGATGCGGACCTGGCCGCTGCCCTGCGCCTCGCTCTGGACGGCGGCACCCCCGGCGGTGTGGAGCCCCTGGACTGGTTCGACACGACAACCCCGCAACGCTGGCGCAGCGCCTCGGGCGACGTGGAGTACCACTGGTTCGAAGCCGTCGGCGCGGACCCCTTCGACCTGACCGACGCGGCCGAGGTGCCCGAGGAGGTTGCCGGCTGAGGTGCTTCAGCTGCTCGCGAGCGAGCCGCTGCCCAAGGCCAGGGCCCGGCGTCCGGTGGCCGGCAGCAGCGCCAGCCCCACCGCGATCAGGGTCGCGATTCCCGTCCCGATCAGCACCACTTCCACCGAGTAGACATTGGACAACGGGCCGAACAAGGCCATGCCCAGCGGCATCGCCACCGACGTCACGATCCCGAAGAACCCGAACACCCGTCCTTGGGTTTCCGGCTCGACCGACTGCTGCAGGGCGGTGGTCATCGGGGTCGTGAAGGCCGGGACGGCGATGCCGATCCCGAACATGAACAGGTAGAGCACCCACAGGTTGGTCGACAGGCCCATTCCGATCCCGAGCACCCCGAAGGCGGCCGACGCCAGCAGGATCAGGGCCAGCCGGTTCAGCTTGTCACCCCACCAGCCGATGGTGGCCCCGGCGATCAGCATCCCGATGGAGAAGGACAATTCCAGCCCGGTGAGCTTCCACACTTCGTCACCGAACGACCTGGCGACCATCAGGGGCGTGAGGAAGGAGGGGGCGCCGGCCAACACCATGACCACCGCGTTCAGCCCGAGCAGCCAACGGACGAGGTGATGGCCGTGGGCGTACCGGACGCCCTCGATGAGGTCGGTGAGGTAGCTGGGGGAGCCTTCGGGGCGAGGCACCTTCGCGACCGGGATCAGCGCGAGCAGGCCGATGCCGACCAGGGCCGTGCTGACATCGACGAAGAAGATCATCTCGATCGGCAGGGTCGCGTACAGTGCGGCGGCCACCGCGGGGGCGATCAGCATCATGCCGGCCTGGATCGACTGGTTGAGCCCGTTGATGCGGAGCAGGTGCTCGTCCGGCACCAGTTGCGGAACGAGCGCGGCCACCGCCGGGGTCTGGATCCCGGCCCCCGTCGAGCGGACGGCGAGCACGGCGAAGATCAGCCACAGCTCGGTGTTGCCGGCCAGCATGAACAGCGCCAACCCCAGGGTGGCGACGGCGATGGCCGCATCGGCCCCCATGATCAGCCACTTGCGGTTGTGGCGGTCGGCCCAGACCCCACCGAAGATCGAGATGACGGCCTGCGGGCCGAAACCGAACAGCGTCGACAACGCCAGGACGCCGCCGTCCTTCGTGGTCAGGGTGAGGTACCACATCACCGCGTACTGGACGAGCATCGACCCGAACAGCGACACCGACTGACCCGTCAGGAAGAGCGCGACGGGACGCCGCCAAGCGGTTCCACCAGCGTTCGGTTCGGGCGACATCCGTCCAATCTAGGCCAGCGGCGACCGGCTGACGAGGCCGCGCGCCAGGCTGGTGGCCAGCGTCGGGGCGAGGGGGAGCAACGGGATCAGGGTGGCCTGGACGGCGTGATAGAGGTCGGCCTTGCCCGGCCACACGGTTCCCGAGGGCTGGTTCGCAGGGTCCAGTTGATGGTGCCAGGACCCGTACTCGTGGTCGATCACGTGGCGGTGGGCGTAGTCCCACCACTGGGCGTAACGCTCGGCGAAACGAGCTTCCCCGGTGCGCTGGTGCAGGGCGGCGGCAGCCCCGATCGCTTCGGCGACGACCCAGTGCATGCGGTCGCGCACCACCGGCCGTCCGGACCAGTCGGTGGTGTAGACGAAGCCTTCCGCGCCGTCGGCGGCCCAACCGTCGGCGACCGCGCGGTCGAACAGGGCGACTGCGGCCGGCAACCAGTCGACGCCGTCGGCACCCGCCGCCTCCAGGTGCAGCAGCAGCCGCGCCCACTCCAGGCCGTGGCCGATCGTGGCCCCGTAGGGCTTGAACGGATCGTCGGGACGGTCAGCGTTGAGTTCCAGCTCGACCTGCCACGTCGAGTCGTAGTGTTCGGGCAATCGCCACTGGTTGCCGGCCGCCGCGGCGACCGCGAAGGCCGCGATCCGTCCCGCCCGCTCCAGCCAGAGCCGCTGCCCGGTGACGTCGGCGACGGCCAGGAACGCCTCCACCGTGTGCATGGCGGCGTTCAGCCCGCGGTAGGGGTCGAGGGAGGTGAAGCTGCGGTCCCAGGTGTCCACGACCCGGCCCGACGCTTCGTCCCAGAATCTCCGCTCGAACACGCCGGTGGCCTCGGCGAGCAGGGCTGGCGCGTCGCGCAGCCCGGCCACGGTGGCCGAGGAGGCAGCCAGCATCACGAACGCGTGGGAGTAGGCGGCCTTGTCGTCCGGGGTGGAACCGTCGGCGGCGCGCTGGGTGAACCAGCCGCCGAACTCGGCGTCCCGCAGGGGGCCGGTGAGCCCGTCCAACGCCGCCTGGGCGATCGGTCGCGACCCGGGAATGCCCAGCAGCGCACCCAGGGAATAGACGTGGGCCGTGCGGCAGGTGATCCAGGTCTGCAGGCCCTGTTCCAGCCAGGGGGCACCCGCATCGTCCAGCCAGGCGGCGCCGCCGCCGGGGTAGGGGGTGCGCCGCCCGAACGCCAGCAGGTGCTCGAAGTGGCCCGTGAGCCAGCGACGGTGTGAGGGAAGATCGATCCACGGGCTGGTCATGACTCTCCTCGGTGGTCGGGCGCGCGTCAGGGCTGCTGCTTCACGATAGGCCCACCCGGTGGGCCGTCGCCGACGATTCTGGTGCCCGCGTGTGCCCTGGGCCGCCTGGCCTGGGGCTCACCCCCGGGTCGGCAGGTGGCTGCGGGGAGCCAGCCGCGGGCCGCGGCGTGGCACGCCCAGGCCCGCCATCCCGATCAGCCGTTGGACCCGGAGCCGGTGCGGCCGGTAGGGCTCCAGGAGTCGGGCCAGGCCGGCATCGTCGGTCGGGCTGCCGGTGAGTGCCCACCCGAGGTCGCGGGCCACGTGGTAGTCGCCGAAGCTGACCGCGTCGGCATCCCCCAGCGCCCGCGCCCGGACTTCGGCGCTGGTCCACCCCCCGATCCCCGGCAGCGAACGAAGCGTCAGATCGGCCCTCGCCGGGTCTGCGACCAGCGCGCGCTCGAGACTGCCGGCCACCCGGGCCGCCCGCACCAGCGTTCGCGAACGGGCGGGGTCGATCCCCAGCTGCAACCACCGCCATGACGGGACCATCGCCAGGGCCTCCGCGGCCGGTAGCAGCCGCAGTCCCAGAGCAGCCCCGGGGCCGGGGGCAGGCTCCCCGTAGGCGGCGATCAAGCCGCGAATCCCGTGGCCGGCCTCCTGACCGGTCACCTTCTGCTCGATCACGGCCGGGATCAGCGCGTCCATGATCGAGGCCGTCCGCCCAAGGCGCCAGTGGCGGTGCCGGCGCCACAGCCCCGAGAGCACCGGGTGGTCCGGCCGGAAGCCGGAGGGGTCGTCCTGGGCCCCCAGCAGCAGGGGGAGTTGGTCGACGGCCCAGTCAGCCCCCGCGCCCCAGGCTTGGGCGTCGATCACCCCGACGGCATCCAGCGGTGTCACCGCCAGGGTTGCCGGGCCTTCCGGGGTGCGCACGGCTCGCCAGTGCCGCCCGACTTCGACCCGGTACGTGGGATCCGTGGTGCCGCGGCGGAACGGTGACCACACCTGCGCGACCGGGCAGGGCCAGTCGGGGCGCCAGAAGCGGGTAGCCGGGTTCACGCCGCCGACCCTACGCCCGAGGGGCGGCCAACTCGTGGGTACTTTCGGGCGCCCGGGGCACTCCCACCCCCGCAGGGGCCTCGGGACGCTCGTCGGAGCTCGGCAGTACTCACGGTGCAACGTCTTCCACGCGCCCCCGACACCGCCACGAGCGATGCGGTGCACCAACGCCCGCGCTCCACGGGGGCAGCGGGGCGGATGACGGCTGCGGCGGCCGTCTGGAGAGGTCTTTGGTGCGCCCTATACCCCATGGGGTATTGTCACCGCAGGGGGCGCCGTCCCCGATCAGTGAGGAGAGCGTGATGTCGTCCGAGGATCAGGTGCCCCGGTTGTTCGGTCCGACCGGCCGGATTCCCCAGGTCGAGGCCGTTTCCCTCACCCGATCCACCGGAATCACAGCCCTGCGCGAGGGGTGGCGAACCGCCCACACCGTGGTGCTCGTGCTGGTGGCCCCGCTGCTCTTCGTCAGCTACCACGCTGCGGCGGACCCGTCAGCGGGCGTTCTGGGGGTGGTGGTTCACGGCGCCCTGGCGCTGATGGCCTCGGTGCTGGTCACCACCTACCTACCGCTGCGACGAGGGGAAACGCCCCAGGTGAGCTCCTGTGCGGTGGTTCCAGCCCTGATGGTCGTGGCGGCCGGCGTCGCCCTCAACTCCTCGGTCTTCCCGGGCGGCGAGGCCGCAGCACTGGCCGTGCTGTCTTTCGGGCTGTGGCAGCGACTCTCCGGGGTCTCCACCTGCGGCGTCACCACGACCGGGCCCAGAACCTGAGCCGGGGTCGTCCGATCACCGTTCGCTGAGCCGCTGGTAGGTGGCGAACCGCTCCTCGGCGTCCGCTTGGGCTTGGGCCAACAACTGCTCGGCGCGCTCCGGATCGGCCTTCCCCACCGCCTTGTAGCGGGTCTCCTGGGAGTAGAAGTCGGCCAGCGGCAGGGTCGGTGCCTTCGAATCGAGCTTGAACAGTGGTGAGGCCTGGCCCGAGGGTGCCGGGTGGTAGCGGTAGAGAGGCCAATGCCCGCTGGTCACCGCGGCCTTCTGGTGGGCCGGGGCGTCGGCGAGGTCGAGGCCGTGGGCGATGCAGGTCGAGTAGGCGATCACCAGCGAGGGCCCGGGGTAGGCGGCGGCCTCCTTGATCGCCCGCACCGCCTGGATCTCGTTGGCGTTGATGGCGATCTGGGCTACGTAAACGTTCCCGTACGCCTTCGCGAGCAGGCCCAGGTCCTTCTTGCGGGCGGACTTTCCGGCCGCCGCGAACTTTGCGGTCGCCCCCATGGGGGTCGCCTTCGAGGCCTGGCCGCCGGTGTTGGAGTACACCTCGGTGTCGAGGACGAGCACGTTGATGTCCTGCCCCGTGGCGAAGAGGTGATCGAGTCCCCCGAAGCCGATGTCGTAGGCCCAGCCGTCGCCGCCCATGACCCACACCGACGTCGGCACCAGGGCGTCGGCCAGCGTGGACAGCAGATCGGTGCGCGCCGAACGCGGCACTCCGGCCAGAGCCTGCTTGAGCACGGCCACCCGTTCCCGTTGGGCCACGATGCCCGCCTCATCGGTGACGTTGAGGTCGGTGGCGACCAGCCCCGCCACCAGGTCCTCGCCGAGCCCGAGGTCGTCGGCCAGGTCGCCCACCAACAGGCGCGCCTGGGACGCCCGCTCGCTGAGGCCCAACTGGATGCCCATCCCGAACTCGGCGTTGTCCTCGAACAAGGAGTTGTTCCAGGCCGGCCCGCGTCCGGCGGCGTTTCTCGTCCACGGGGTGGTGGGCAGGTTCCCGCCGAAGATGGACGAGCACCCGGTCGCGTTCGCCACCACCATCCGATCGCCCATCAACTGGGTCACCAGCTTGATGTACGGGGTTTCTCCGCAACCGTTGCAGGCTCCGGAGAACTCGAAGAGGGGCTGCAGCAACTGCGACCCCTTCACGGTGTCGGTGCGTACCGTCGTCCGGTCGATCTCGGGGAGCGTGAGGAAGAAGTCGAAGCCGTCGCGGGTCACGTCGCGGATCGAGGCGGCCGGGACCATGTCCAGCGACTTGTGGGAGGGATCCTGCTTGGAGGCCGCTGGGCAGACCGTCGCGCAGATGCTGCACCCGGTGCAGTCGTCGGCTGACACCTGGATGGTGAGCCGGGTTCCGGCCGGAAAGTCCCGCCCCATGGTGGCCTTCGACTGGAAGCCGGACGGGGCCCCGTCCAACTCCTCAGGGGAGTAGACCTTCATGCGGATCGCGGCATGGGGGCACGCCAGGGTGCATTTGCCGCAGTCGATGCACAGCGATTCGTCCCACTGCGGCAGTTCGGTCGCCAGGCCCCGCTTCTCGAGCATGGCGGTGCCGGTGGGGAACGAACCCCCCGGCGGCATGGCGCTGACCGGCAGCAGGTCGCCTTCGCCGGCGATCAGCTTCCACACCGTCGCCAGCGCGGCGTCCTCGGCCTCGACCACCGGCGCCAGCGCTGCGGACTCCGCGGGGGCCCCGCCCACGACCAGCCGGGCCAGGGCTGAGGTGGCGCGGTCGATCGCGTCCACGTTGGCCTGGACGACCCGGGAACCCAGCCGCGCGTACGACTTGCGGGCGCTGTCCTTGGCGAGTTCGAGCGCGGTCTCCACCGGGAGGACGTGCGACAAGGCGAAGAAGCAGGCCTGCATGACGGTGTTCACCCGCCGGCCGAGCCCGGCCGCCTTGGCGACCGCGGCGGCGTCCACCACGAACACCTCCAACCCCTTGGCCACGATCGTGTGCTGGACGGCCGGCGGCAGGTGGTCCCACGCCGTCTCAGCCGGGTGGGGGGTGCTCAGGAGCACGGTCGCGCCGGGCTTGGCCACGTCCAGCACGGGCAGGCGTTCCAGCAGCCCGAACTGGTGGACGGCGACGAAGTCGGCCGCCTCGATCAGGTACGGCTCCTCGATCGGATCCGGGCCGAACCGCAGGTGCGAGATCGTCGTGGAGCCCGACTTCTTGGAGTCGTACACGAAGTACCCCTGGACCCAGGAATCGGTGTTCTCGCCGATCAGCTTCACCGACGCCTTGTTGGCCCCCACGGTGCCGTCACTGCCGAGACCGTAGAACACGGCCTCGACGCTGCGGCTGGGCAGTCGGAAGCCCGGGTCGGTGTGCAGGCTGAGGTGGGTGACGTCGTCGGTGATGCCGACGGTGAAGCGTCGCTTGGCCCGCCCCCCGGCCTTCAGGGTGGCCAGTTCGCCGAAGACGGCGGCGACGTCGCGGGGGGTGAACTCCTTCGAGCCCAGCCCGTAGCGGCCGCCGATCACCCGGGGCGGGGTCTCGAGGTGGTCGGCCAGCGCGGTCACGACGTCCAGGTGCAGCGGCTCGGCCGGCGCCCCCGGCTCCTTGCAGCGGTCCAGGACGGCGACGCAGCGGACGGTGGGCGGCAGCGCGGCCGCCACCTGCTCGGAGGGGAACGGACGGAACAGCCGGACGCCCAACACCCCGACCTTCTCGCCGCCGGCCATCAGGTGGTCGACGGTCGCGCGGATGGTGCTCACCGCCGAGCCCATCGCGATGATGACGCGCTCGGCGTCGGCGGCACCGTGGTATTCCACCAGGTCGTAGCGCCGCCCGGTGGTCTCGGCGAACTGTCGGAACAGCCCGTCGACGATGCCGGGAACGGCGTCATGGAACGGGTTGGCGGCCTCGCGCCCCTGGAAGAAGACGTCGGGGTTCTGGGCGGTGCCACGCAGCACCGGAGCGTTGGGGCTCATGGCCCGGGCCCGGTGGGCCAGCACGGCCTCGGCATCGAGGAGGTCGCGCAGGTCCTCGTCGCTGAGCAGCCGGATCCGGGCGACCTCGTGGCTGGTGCGGAAGCCGTCGAAGAAGTGGCAGAACGGCACCCGCGAACTGATCGACGCCGCGTGGGCGATCGCCGCCATGTCGTGCGCCTCCTGGACGGTGGCGGACGCCAGCATCGCCCAGCCGGTGGAACGGGCCGCCATCACGTCGGAATGGTCACCGAAGATGCTCAGCGCGTGGGTCGCGATCGCTCGCGCGGCGACGTGGAGCACCGCCGGGGTCAGCTCGCCGGCGATCTTGAACATGTTGGGCAACATCAGCAGCAGGCCCTGGGAGCTGGTGAAACTGGTGGCCAGCGCCCCGGCCTGGATGGCCCCATGCAGCGTGCCGGCGGCGCCGGCCTCCGACTGCATCTCGATGACGCGCGGCACTGATCCCCAGATGTTCTGTCTTCCCCGGGCGCTCCACGCATCCGCCAGTTCGCCCATCGGCGAGGCCGGAGTGATCGGGTAGATCGCGCAGACGTCGCTGAGGCGATGGGCGACCGAGGCCGCCGCTTCGTTGCCGTCGACACAGACCCAGGTGGTCTGGCTGGTCGGGGTGGTGGATGTCGTCATCGAGCTCTCCTGACTGAAGTGAGGCAATTCTGCGCCCCAACTGCCCCAAGCCGGCAATTGGCCGCCTTTCTGGTCATCAGCACCTGATCTCCGCGTCCGAAGAAATGGGCACTGAGGCCGCAGCCTCGGCACAATGAGACCAACGAAGGGAGCACCATGCCACAAGCCACCGCCTACGCCATCGACTCGCCCACCGGACGCTTCTCGCGGACGACCATCACTCGTCGCGACCCCGGTCCGACCGAGGTGTTGTTCGACATCGCGTTCGCGGGGATCTGCCACTCCGACATCCACACCGCCCGCGGTGAATGGGGTCCGGCGAAATACCCGCTGGTGCCCGGTCACGAGTTGGCGGGAATCGTGCGCGAGGTGGGTGCCGAGGTCACCGGGTTCGCGGTCGGCGATCGCGTCGGGGTGGGCTGTTTCGTCGATTCCTGCGGCGAGTGCGACAACTGTCGGGCCGGCGAGGAGCAGTTCTGCGATGGGCCCGGCAGCACGATCTGGACCTACAACGCCCTCGGCCGGGACGGCCTCCCGACTGCCGGCGGCTACTCCACCTGCATCACCGTGGAGCAGGACTACCTCTGCCGGATCCCCGACTCCATCCCGCTGCAGCAGGCCGCCCCGCTGCTGTGCGCCGGGATCACCCTGTACTCGCCGCTCAAGCGTTGGGGCGCCGCCCCGGGCAAGCGGGTCGCCATCGTGGGCATGGGCGGCCTGGGTCACATGGGCGTGCAGATCGCCGCCGCGATGGGGGCCGAGGTGGCCGTCATCAGCCAGACCCGCTCGAAGGAGGCGGACGGACGCCGGTTCGGCGCCACCGAGTACTACGCGGTCTCCGAGCCCGGCACCCTGCGCAGCCTGGCCAGGCAGTTCGACCTGATCGTGAGCACGGTGTCGGGGGACCAGAACCTGAACGGCCTGATCAACTGCCTGAAGACCGGTGGCGCACTGGTGGATGTCGGCCTTCCCGAGCACCCGGTCACGCTGAAGCTCGGCGGGTTGGTGAGCCAGCGGCGGGTGCTGGCCGGTTCCCAGATCGGCGGGATCGCCGAAACCCAGGAGATGCTCGACTTCTGCGCCGAGCACGGCCTGGCCGCGCAGGTGGAGGTGATCGGCGGTGAGGACATCAATGATGCCTACGACAAGGTGGTCGCGTCCCAGGTCCGCTACCGCTTCGTGATCGACACCAGCACCTTCACCGACTGACCGACGCGCCTTCTGCCGTCCACCACCCGTCCGCCCCTGCCCCCTCCGGCAGGGGCGGACGCGTCACATGGCGGCGTCGGCGACGGCCCGCACGACCGGTCGCAGCGACATCCACCACTGCACCTTGGGACGCCGGAAGCGCAGGTCCATCACCTCGTTGAGGTGGGCCAGCGGGGTCAGCGCCATCTTGGACTGCACCAGCCCGACCGTGTAGCCCTCCGACGTGCCGGCCTCCAACTGCTCGCCGAGCACCCGCAGCGCCCGCGAGACGAGCCGGACGGCGAGCAGCCGGTCGAAGGGAGTGGGGGAGCCACCTTGTTGGATGTGGCCCAGGATCCCTTGCCGGACGTCATAGATGCCCTGGCCCTCCTGCTCCAGGAGGCGGGCCAGGAAGTCGGTGGTGTACAGCGCGTTGGCCTCTTCGTTGCGGATCGCGAGGAACAGTTTGCGCCCGGAGGCGAAGCTCTTGCGGAGCCACTCCAGATCGGACTGCAGCGACTGCAGGCTGATCCCCTCCTCATGCAGGTACACGCGCTCCGCGCCGCCTGCCAGCCCGCTCATCATCGCCAGGTAGCCGCAGTAGCGGCCCATGGTCTCGACCACGAACGCGCGCTTGGCCGCGCTGCCCGACATCTTGATCCGGTCGATAGCCTCCACGATCACGTTCAGGGCGGTGTCGGCCCCGATCGCCAACTCCGAGCCGGGGAGGTTGTTGTCGATCGTGGCCGGAACGCAGACGATCGGGATCCGGAAGGCCGGGTAGCGATCGCGTTCCACCTGCAGCAGGTGGGCCGCCTGGTAGGCGTTCCAGCCGCCGATCACCAGCAGGGCGTCGACGTGGTGATTCTCCAGGGACCGACTGATCGAGTAGAGGTCCTCGATGGTCGGCACCGTGCGCCGCAGGCCCAATTCGGCGCCGCCGTCGACGAGCCAGCCCTCGACCTGGGCCCAGGTGAGTTCATCGATCCGGCCCTCCCGAAGTCCGACGAACCCGTCCCGGATGCCGAGCATGGTGTGGCCCCGCGCGATCCCGAGCCGCACCGCGTCCCTGGCCGCGGCGTTCATGCCGGGCGCCAGGCCGCCACCGTGGACGATCGCGATTCGCTGGGACGCTTCGGCGGGATCGACCCGTGCCGGCTGGACGAGTTCGGCGAAGATGCTTGCCATCTCGGTGAAGGAGCCGCCGCGGGCCGCCATCGCGGCCTCGTAGTCACCCGAGGCGATCAGGACGGGCACCTCCCGCGTCCTGGCGACCGCCTCGATCAGGGGGACGCGCGAGACCCGGTTACCGCGGAAGCCCAGCACCGGCCCGGCGGTGTCCTCGGTGGCCGACAGCACCTCGAGCACGGCTTCGTAGCCCAGCCAGGTGGACGCCCACCGGTCGAAGGCGCTGGGGGCGCCGCCGCGCTGGACGTGGCCCAGAATCGTGACCCGGGTGTCCTCGTGCAGACGCTCCTCCAACACCTCCCGGACGTAGGCGGACGTGATGGGCCGGCCCTGCCGGTCGATGGCCCCTTCGGCGACCACCACCATCGAATCGCGCCGGCCACCGGCGCGCCCCTGCTTGAGGGCCGCGCACATCTCGTCCTCCCAGCCCTCGGCCGGGGGCATCTCGGGGATCAGGACGTAGTCGCAGCCGCCCGCGATGGCGCTCATCAGGGCGAGGTAGCCGCAGTGGCGTCCCATCACTTCGATCACGAACGAACGCTGATGGCTGGCCGCGGTGCTGGACAGCGCATCAATGGCGTCGACGATTCGGTGCAGGGCGGTGTCGGCCCCGATCGTCATGTCGGTGCCGACCAGGTCGTTGTCGATCGAGCCCACGAGTCCGGCGAACAGGAGTCGGGGGTGGGCGTCGGCGACCTCCTGGGTGATCTCGCCCGCAGCGACCAGGTCGCTCAACAGCCCCGGCCAGTCGGCCCGGAACTGGTCCAGGCCCGAGAGGGAACCGTCGCCGCCGATCACGACCAGTCGGTCGATGCCGTGGTGGATCAGGTTTCGGGCTGCCTTGAGGCGCCCCTCGCGCTCCCGGAAATCCTTGCTGCGGAAGGTGCCGATCACCGTCCCGCCCTTGTGGAGGATCGACCCGACGTCCTCCCAGGCGAGCTCGCGGATCCCCGCGCCACCGTCCACCATGCCCTGGTAGCCCTCGTAGATCGCGAACACCTGGGCGCCGAGGGTGAGCCCCGTCCGAACGACGGCCCTCACGGCAGCATTCATCCCCTGGGCGTCCCCGCCGCTGGTCAGGATGCCGATGCGCTTACCTGCTCCGAGGTCAGTGTTATCGGGGGCCGGTGGTGCTGTCTCCGGGTTCATGTCACCCTCCAGATCCGGTATGCGTCGGTTGTCATTGTGGCAGCACCGACGCCCCCCGATTGCGACCTTGCGTAACCTCGCTGACGCCTTTCCCCTCCAGCCCGACCCGCACCCTCGGCTGACCCGGCGCCCCCAACGCGACCTTCCCCTCCAGCGACCTTGCGCCCCGGAGGCGACTCTGCGCCTTCTATAGAGGGCGCAAAGTCAGCCATGGGGCGCAGAGTGGGTGGCCCATGGGTGCGGCTTGGCCCCTGAGGCTGGGCTAGGCCAGCCCGAGGTACTCCTCCAGCGACAGCGTGCTGTTGGCCTTGAAGTGGCTGGAGTGGGCCTTCCCGAGGTAGCGGAAGTGCCACGGCTCGAAGGCGTACCCGGTGATCTTCTCCTTGCCCTGGGGGTAGCGCAGGATGAACCCGTACTCGGGGGCGTGGCGCCACAGCCAGACGCCCGCCTTGGTCCTGGCCATGCCGAGGCCCCAGGTCACTCCGTCCCACAGGTCCACGGCGAGGCCGGTCTGGTGTTCGCTGCGGCCCGCCTCAGCGTTGTAGCGCCGCGCCATCGCCTCGCTCGGATAGCTGGCCACCTGGCGCTTGAAGATGGCGGCCTGGGTGGCGTAGGAGCGGTAGCCGCTGCGCACGACAAGACGCACGCCATCTGCCCGGGCAGCGGCGGTCAGGCGGGCCAGGGCCTTGGCCACCTCAGGTTCGAGGGAGTAGGGGCCGGTCGGTTTCGCCGGGGTGTAGCGGGCGTTGACCGCGTGCTTCTTGGACACCACGATGACCCCGTTCACCCGGTACGGCGTGGCCAGGGCGGCATTCTTCCGGGTGTCCTTGGGAGGCGCCGCCGAGGCGCTCGGCGAGGCGCTCGGCGTTGCGCTCGGCGAGGGGCTGGGCGAGGGGCTGGGCGGAGGGGTCGCGGGTGAAGCCGTTGGGGTCGCGCTGGGTGTGAGAGACGCCTGCTCGTCGGGGACGGTCGAGGGCGACGGCGCCGCCTGACAGCCGGACAGCAACACCGCCGTGCTCACGAGCCAGGCGGCAAGCCGGATCCTCATGGGGCCTCCTCGACGGCGGTGCGCCTGGTGCTCCAGGCCAGACCACTGTAGGCGAGGGGCTGCGTCGGTAGCCCGCTCACCCCGGGCCGGATCGCCAGCGGCGCTGCTCCTCGGCCAGGTTCCGCCGCGCGGCGGCCTCCCAGGCCTCCCGTCCCGGCGGCGTCCGGAACAGGGGATCCCGCGCCGTCAGCGAGGCCAGGACCTGCAGCCGGCCGACCCGGAAGGCCTCGGGGTCCAGGTGGTCGTACTCGACGAGCAGGTCGCGGACGTACACGTGATAGCGCCCTGGCGGATGACCGAGGACGGACAGGTCCGCGTCCACCAGGACCGCGCCGTCGGCGTCGCCGGGCTCCGGGTCGTGATCGGTGGTCAGCAGCACCAGTCTGGCCACCTCGTCGATCTCGGCCGTCGGCAGGCCGCTGGCCCCCAACTGAGCCACCGCCAGCTCGGCGGAGGCCTCCTCATCGCGCCCGGGGTCCCCGTCGTGGACGGCGTCGTGGAACCACAACGCAAGCCGGACGGGCCGCGAGGTGCGGCCCTCGCTCACCAGGTCGGCCGCCACCAGCGACTGCGCCAGATGACGGACGTCATGGTAGGCGCGGTGGGTCTCCTGCCAGCGTGCGAGCAGGTCGTCGCGCAACGCTGGTTCGCCGGGCAGCAGCCCGTCCCATGCGTCCAGCAGGGACGGGAGCACCATGGCGGCCTTCGGGGTGCGCTGCAGCGGCCGCACCCGGAGCCCGCCCGAGCGGAGCCGGCGCAGCAACTCCTGCGGCTCGACGGCGATGGCCCCGCGGGCCACCAGGTCGTGGTAGCGCCGCTGGGGCACGTCGTAGTGGTCGTGATCGAAGGCCCGGTGGGGGATGCCGGCGGCGGTGGCGAACTCATGCAGTTCGGCCAGCGACGCGTCCGAGACGAGGTGGGAGAAGTGGGTTCCGTGCGCCGGCCAGCGCGGCGGGTCGATCAGGATGGCCACGCCGCGTCCGTCCGGATTCCGGTCAGCTCGCTGGGTTGGCGAACGTGGCGATGAAGCTCGCCTCGGCCAGGGTGTGGAAGCTGGCTGTGAGCAGGGCGTTGGCTCGGCTCGTGTCGTCGGGAACCTCCAGCCGCTCGACGTCGAGCGCGGCGACCCGGAAGACGTAGTGGTGAGCCGGTCCGGGCGGCGGCCACGGGCCACCCCACCCGGTGTAGCCGTAGTCGTTCGGCCACGAGCGGGCGGCGTCCGGGACGGCAACCCCCTCCTCAAGACCGGTGACCCCCACTGGGAGGTCCGCGACCACCAGGTGCCACCAGCCGCTGCCGGTGGGGGCGTCGGGATCGAAGCAGGTCACCAGGAAGCTGCGGGTGCCGTCCGGGGCGCCGGACCAGGTGAGGTCGGGGGAGAGGTTCTCGCCGCCGACGCCGGGTTCGGCGTGCCGGAGGCGGATGATCGAATCAGCAGGGATGGCAACGCTGCGCAGGTCCATGGATCCTCCATTCCTTGATAGGCCGAAGCCTAGGACGCGATCGGCGCCGCTGTCACGGGTCGTAGGCTCGACGCCCAGGAGCGACCTCAGTGGGCGAGAATCCGCCTGCCCAGCAGCGTTGCGGACGGGAAGCGTGGGAGTGGTTGAGATCGGGTTCGCCGGCGCCTTCGGCGGTGGGGTGCTCACCCTGCTGAGCCCCTGCGCGGTGATGCTGCTGCCCGCCTTCTTCGCCTACTCCTTCGGCAGCGGGCGGACGGTGCTGGCGCGCACCGGCGTCTTCTTCCTGGGGTTGCTGGTGACCCTCGTCCCGTTGGGGGCGGGCGCCGGTGCGCTGGGTGCCGCTCTCGTGGCACATCGCAGCCTGCTGATCAGCGTGGGCGCCGCCGTCGTGATCGCCTTCGGCGTGCTTCAGGCACTGGGGGTGTCGTGGCGTTACCCGGGCTCCCGCGCTGCCGCGCCGCCCACCTCAGGGGTCGCGGTGTTCGTGCTCGGCGCGAGCTACGGGCTGGCCGGCACCTGCAGCGGGCCCATTCTCGGTTCGATGCTGGCCTACGCCGCCTTCTCCGCGAGTCCGGTCTACGCGGGCATGCTGTTCTTCTGGTACGCCGTGGGAATGGTCGTGCCGTTGCTGGCGCTGGCGGTCGCCTGGCGGCGGTTCGGGCTGGCGGAGGCTCGCTGGCTACGGCCCAAGCCCGTCGCGCTCGGCCCGGTGCACACCACCGTGGGCAACCTGGTCTCCGGGCTGGCGATGGTGGCCATCGGCGTGGTGCTGATGGTCACCGAAGGCACCGCCCTGCTTCCGGGCTGGTTGCAGGTGGGGGAGCAGGCGTCCCTGGAGGCGGGGCTGCGGGAGTGGACGGAGTCGGTGCCCGATCTTGCAGTGCTGGCCGGCGTCGCGCTGGCCGGGCTCGGCGGCCTCGCGTGGTGGCTGCTGCGGGCAGGGTCGCAACGGGTCCGGCATGATGGGCAGCATGGCGCGCGCTGAGTTGGAGCTGGGGTTGCACCGGGTGGTGCTCTCGCTGCCCGCCGTCGACCCGGACGACCTGATCGCCGCCTGTGAGGTGCTCTGGCAGGAGGGCCACCGGGTGTGGTCGTTGCCGGCCGACCGGCTCGACGAGGTGGCCGGCCTTCGCTCCGTCTTCGGTCGTCGAGCCAGGATCGGCGTCCACAACATCCTGGCCCCCGAGGCGGCGGCCGAGGCGGTCGAGGCGGGCGCGGCGATGCTCGCCTGTCCCGTGGCTGACGCCGAGGTGGCGGCCGCCGCCGGTGGGGTGCCGGTGATTCTGGGCGGGCTGACCCCGTCCGAACTCCAGGCCGGGTATCGGGCCGGGGCCAGCGCCGTCCAAGTGATCCCGTGCGAGGCCTTCGGCAGCGCCTACGCGCGAACCCTGCCGGAACTGCTGGCACCGGTGCCCGTCCTGGCGGCCGGACGACTGGAGCACTATCAGGCGGACCTGTGGTTGGCGTCGGGGGCACTCGGGGTCTGGCCGTCGGATCTGGTGACGATCGATCTCATCGTCGACGCCGACCTGGACGGGCTGCGCGCGGTGGCTCAGGCCTGGCGGCTCGGCGACTGACCGGGCTTCCCGCAGTGACGCAGCAGTCCCGGCGCCGACGCTGAGCGCCGGCCCCGGGACTGCCACTGGGTGACCTACTTGTAGATGTTGGTGTTCATCCAGGTGAAGCGGTCGCGGTACCAGTCGGCGACATACTCCATCTCGCCGGCGATGTTCCCCGCGCGCAGGGCGTAACGCTTCGTCACGCTCTTCCACCGGTCCCAATCGTTGGTCGCAGCGACGCCGAGCAGGCTCTTCGCGGTGTAGACGTCGGTGACGCCGACGGCCTCGAACTTGTCGTCCACGACGCCCCAGCGAGCCCGCAGCCGATCGATGAACTCGCTCGACTTGGTGAGCTGCACGAACCAGTTGGTGTTGTGGGTCAGGTGCGTGCTCCCGTAGACCGAACTGGGTCGCAGGTACCACCCGGAGCTGGACGAGACCGCCTTGGCGGCGCTCGAGGTGTCGGAGATGATGCCGGCGCTGCGATCGAAGTCCCAGACCGGGCCGAAGGTGATCCGGCCATTGGGGTCCGTCATCGGATCGACGAAGACGTCCTTGATCGAGAAGTAGTGGCTCCGGTAGAAGTCGGCGTCGTTGTCCTTGGTGAACTCCTTCACCAGGTAGTAGTCGATCGCCGCGTCGACGTCCATCAACTCTTCGACCTTGGCCAGGAAGCCGGTGCTCTTGCTGCCGTAGAGAACCTTTTCCAGGGCGACGACCTTGGCTTGGACGGCCGTCTTCTTCTCGTCGGTGTAGCCCTCCTGATCGACTTCGCCGAGCTTGGTGTACTTGCGCTCATCCGGATCCTCGAACACCACCACGACGCCGTTGGAGGTCTTGAAGCCGAACTTGCTGGAGGAGACGCTGTTGCCGTCCACCTCGAGGAGGGCCCCCTTCTTGACGTCAGGGACGGTGATCCGCTGGCGTTGGGGATACTTGACGGCGTTGTCGGTGATCTTGGCGGAATCGGTGAGCAGGTAGGCGCCCACGTACAGATCGTTGACGAACACCTCGGTGTACACGCCACCCGGCGTCCAAGGCAGGTTGGGCACGAGCTTGCGGCCCAGGTCGAGACCCATCTTGTCGCGGACCAGGGCATTGTCGAGGAACATCGCCAAGAGGTTGAACCGCTTGCCCTCGGACAGCCCGTCGAAGGGCTTGACGTTGCTGGCGAACTTCAGCTTGTAGGGCTTCTTGTCGTACCCCGCTGTGGAGCTTCCGCGCAGGTCGATGTATTCCAGCGGCAGCGGCGAACCGACCACCGCACCCTTCTCGATGACGACGGAGCCGGGGATCTCGACGCCCTTGGTGGACGGGTAGACGTTCTTGGCGGTCCGGATCCGCATCACGTTGGTCCCCAGCTGGGTGGGGCCTGCCATGAACTTGATCGTCGGCGACGTGACCTGGACGTAGGCGCCGGACGCAGCCCCGACCAGCCGGTACTGCCTGGCGGTGTACTGGCTGGTGAGCGCGAGCAGGGACAGGGTGGCGTCCATGGTGACGTTGCCGTCGGCGTCCGAGGCCATCGTGGCGCCGACCTGCTTCCAGGTGCTGCCCGAGAGGTTCTGCAGGGCCACGGGCTGGCCGGCGATGCCCGGGCTCAGCTTGCCGGTGACCTGGACGCCTGTGGTGGCACCGATCCGGCTCATGAACAGCTCACCGGTCTGGCGCAGCTTCGGGGTCAGCTGGACGACCGGTGTTGTCACCTGGAGCCCGCCGATGTAACTGGCGCTCTTGTCGTTCATCACCTTGATCGACTGGGCCTGGGTCACGATCATCGTGAAGGTGTAGACGCCGGAGGAACTGGACGTCTTGCTTTGGGCGCCGGCGACGGGCACGAAGCCCTTGCCGTTGTTGAGGTCCTGGTAGAGCGTGAGGATCGGGGAGGCGCCATACGGCGAGGACGTGGGGAAGTCCACCTTCACGCTGAGAGTGTCACCGGTGTAGTAGGAGCTCGGGGACACGCTGATCGTCCCCTGCTTGAGGACGACAGACCCGGGGGCCTGAGGGGTCAGCGTCAACTCCGGAGTGGTCACCTGGCCCCCGCCGGCGTAGGTGCCGGGGTCATTCATGACCTTGACCTTCTGAGGCGCGGTGACGGTGTAGCTGAACGCGTACACGCCGCCGCTGCTGGACGTCTTCCCGGTCTGCCCGGGGACGGGCTGGAAGGTGCCGCCGAGGTCCGAATAGAGCGTGACGACGGGACTGTTGCCGTACGGCAGTCCGTCATACGTCGCCGTCGGGAAGTCCGCCGTGATGGTGACCGTCCCCCCGACGACGTACGTGGCCGGCGACACGCTGATCGTCGCCGGACGCAGTGTCACTGCCCCGGTGGCGAGTTGGGTCGAGACCGGCGCAAACAGCAGCAGGCCTAGCATGATGGCCAGGACCCGGGTGATGATCGTTTTCATGTGTCCCTCCCTCGCGGTTGAGGGTCATCGCGTCCCCCAGGGCAGATCGCGAGGCTCCCCTGGCTCAGATGCTCGCACAACTCGGGAGCGTCCTACCAGGCTCTCAGAATTTCGGCGAACGACCGTCGAGTAGGGGTCTAGGCCTTCTTCCCGCCGTAGCTTTCAATGGCGGCGGTGAAGACGTCCAGCGGCTGAGAGCCCGACACCACGGTGGTGTTGATCACGAAGAACGGCGTCCCGCTCAGCCCCATCGACTGGGCCTGGGTGGTCTCGGCATCGACCGCGGCGGCCAACTCCGGGTCCTCCAGGGCCGAGGCGAAGGCGGTGAGGTCGGGCACTCCGGACGTCCTCGCGAAGGCCACCAGGTCGTCGCTGGTGAGGGTGGCGTGACCGCTGGTCGGCGCGGCGGCGAAGACGGCCTCGCTGAACTCCCAGAACTTCCCCTGCTGCCCGGCCGCCCGGCTGGCGACAGCGGCAGCCTTCGACTGGTCGCCGAACAGGACGAGGTCGCGGAATTCGACCCGCAGCGAGCCGGAATCCAGGTACGGCTGCAGGTCGGGAAGGGTGGTGGTGGCCCAGTGGGCACAGAAGGGGCAGCGGAAGTCGCTCCAGGCGATCATCACCACGGGGGCATCGAGGCGACCGAGGGCCCGCGGATCGCCCTGCTGGCGGCGGGGAAGCGACCGCATGAGTTCCTCGGCCTGCACGTTCGCCGAAGGTGCTGCCGAGGCGGTGGCTGTCCCCGAGGGGCCCGGGCTCGCTGCAGCCGGAAGCTGGGCGCGCAGGTCGGCCACCTCCTTGTCGCGGACAGCCACCAGTCCGGCCAGGACGACCACGGCCAGGCCCAGCACGATCACCAGGCCCCACGCCAGGCGGGAGGTCCCGGCCGGCCGAGGCGTCAGGGACGGCTCACTCATCCTCGGGGTCTTCCGGGCGGCGGTAGCGACGGCGGGCCAGGGCGCCCACGATCAGGAGCAGCACCACGGTGCCGATCAGTCCGACGCCCACGACGATGGCCAGCCGGACGACGCTGTCGCCCTCCGGGTCGGCCTGGGGGCCGCGACTCGCGGCGGGGCTCACGGCGGCGGGTGTCGGGGTCGGGCTCGGGGAGGCCTGTGGCGCGACGGGAAGCGGCTGCGCGAGGGCCGGGGTGGCTGCCAGGGGGGCGCCCACCCAGGCCATCAGGGCGAGCAGGCATCCCAGCGTGGCCAGAATCAGTCTCATGGGACCTCCCGCTCCGGTGTTCATGGGCAGTTCGGAGAGTAGCGGCTGCGGCGCCGATCCGGAATCCTGAACGTCAACCTTGCATCCTGAGGATTTCTTAGAGTATTCTGAGGAAAGTTGATCGTCGTTCGACGGTGACCAAGGTAAGGACAAAGATGTACGAACCCCGGCGTGGAGCACTGCCGAGCGAGAGCGAGCCCCTGGCGGCCTTCGCCGTCGGCGCAGCTGGTACCTCGACGCCGCGCCGCGTGGCCGCGCGTTCGCGCAATCAGGTCGCGCTGCGAGCCGGAATCGGGATCGCAGCCCTGGCCATCACCGCCACCACCGGAACTGTTGCCTTCAGTCACTCCACATCGTCGGTCGTCCTCGACGCACCCACCGCCTCGCCTCAGGGACGCGACCTGACAGTGCTGGATCGCAGCGCGGTCCGGACGGTGCAGGTGCACCAACTGAGCCAGAGCAAGCTGGACGAGGCCGTGGCCGACCTGGCCAGCGTGACGCCCCTTTACACCACCGGTTCGCTCAACCTTCGTCAGTCAGCGTCGTCCAAGGCCAGCGTCCTGGCGTCGATCAGCGCCGGCACCAAGGTGCTGGCGACCTCGACCATCAAGGGCGATTACCGCAAGGTCGAGGCCGGGAAGGCCACCGGGTGGGTCTTGGCCGACAAGCTCAGTGACACCGCTCCGGCTGCTGTAGCCGACGGCGTGTCGGCCGCCCCGTGCAAGCAGGGCTCCGCGGTGGAGAGCCGGCTGCGGGCCGACACCATCCGGATCCACCGGGCCGTGTGTGCGCTGTTCCCGGGCGTCAACTCCTACGGCGGCTGGCGGGCCGGCGGGCTGCCCTTCCACAAGAACGGGCGGGCGCTGGACATCATGCTCACCCCGGGCGCCGAGAGTGCGCTGGGCCACCGGATCGCCAACTACCTGATCGCCCACGCCAAGGCCTTCAACATCGACCACATCATCTTCGAGCAGCAGATCTGGACTCCCCGGACGCCGCACTGGCGCCACATGGCAAACCGTGGGGGCATCACCGCCAACCACTTCGACCACGTTCACGTTGCGATTCGCGCCTGAGAGAGCCCATTAGTCTGGCCGGGCTAGGCTGGCGCGTGAAGCGCGGCAGATCCATCGCGAGCCTCGGACGCGCCCCGGCTCCGGAATGGGAAGAGGTGGCCCGAGCCGCCCGGCCGGCCGCCTGGCTGCCGGCCGGCTTGGCCGTCACCCCGGGCAGGAGCCGGCCACTCGCGCTGCTCATGGTCAGCACCACCTTGGCGCTGCTGGCCGGCGGCTGACCGGTGCCCCGGTCGTCGCTGTCGGCTGGCTCGGCGCCGTGCTGGACTGGCTGGTGACCCGGTGGACTGCCCCATGGAGCCAGGCTGGTGGGTCTGGGGGGCCCGCGCCCCGACCAGGTGCGCGCCTCGTGAAGAGCCTGATCGCCGCCGCCCTGACTTCCCGCACCGGCACCGGCCTGGATCGGCTTTGCGCTGACGGTGCTGCTGGTTCACGTCGTCTGGATCGCCCTGGGGGCCCTGGCGACCTGGCTGTGGCGTTCGGCGCCGCCGCTGCGCTTTCCCCCCGGAAGCGCCGCGCAGCCGGCCCGCCGTTGCAACGCACGCCGCGCCTCTACGCCGGCGGGGTGGGGACGCCGGACCTCCTGCTCGCTGACGAGGGTGCCGCCCTGGTCGCAGGCGCTGGCCGCCGCCGACGCGCCATGGCTGCCCTGGGGGCTCGTCCTGCGGGGATCGCCGGCCCCCCTGGGCGGCGGCCCGTGGCGGTCGCGGGAGGCCCGTCGGCTGCTCTCGCGCCAGGCCGACGACGAGGCGGCCCTCCTCGCTGAACTCAGCGCGGGCGACCCCACCTACCTGGTGTACGTGTCGCTGGGGGCTGCGCAGTCGCGCTACATCGTCAACCAGTGGGCCCCGGTCTTCGAGGCCACCCCGCTGAACGGGCTGATGGTGGTGCGCGAAGCCAGCCAGTTGCGGCCGCTGGTGCCGACCCGGGTCCCGGTGGTCTACGCGCCCAGCACCCGGCACGTCGAGCGGCTCACCCTGCCGAGCATCACGGTCGCCTTCTACCTGGCCTACGGCGAGAAGAACGCCCACCTGCTGCGCGACCCGACGCGTCGCCACGTGATGCTGTTGCATGGCGATTCGGACAAGGCCACCAGCGCCAATGCCCAGGCGCGAGCCTTCGACGAGGTCTGGGTGGCCGGCCCCGCAGCGATCGAGCGCTACCGTTCGGCGGGGGTGGACGTTCCCCGCGACCGCTTCGTGATCATCGGACGGCCACAGGTGGAACACCTTCCGGTCGGCCCCACGGGTGCCGCCCGGCCCACCGTCCTGTATGCCCCCACCTTCGAGGGCTACTACGACCACACCAGCCACACCTCCCTCGACGTGATGGGGCCCGCCTTGGTCCGGCAGGTGCTGGCCGAGTTCCCGCAGGCGTCGTTGTGGTTCAAGCCCCACCCCGCCAGCGGGGTCGTTCGGCCGTCCATGCTGGGCGCGATCGCCGAGGTCGAGTCCCTGCTGGAGACCGGGGGCACCACGTGATCGTTGCCCGGCATCCCGAGCTGTCGCTGAACGACTGCCTGGCGACCGCCGACGTCCTCATCACCGACATCTCCAGCGTCGCCACCGACTTCCTGGCGACCACGCGTCCGGTGATTGTCACGAATCCACAGGGCTTGCCCCTCGACGACTTCCACGCCGCCTACCCCGGCCCAGGCGGGGTGTTACGTGATCGGCCCGGGCTGGCCAGGCTGACCGCTGCCATGGCGGACGCCCTCGGCCCCGATCCGCTGCGCGCCGGGCGCCTGGCGATGAGGGCCTACGTGCCTGGGTGACCTGCCCGGCGGGACCGCAGGCCGCCTTCGACGAACGCCCCTCACCGCCCGATTGAGCGGCCGGGCTGTCGCCAGGGCGACCGCTAGGCTGACCCGGCAGGGGCCTCACCCGTCGATCCGACCGAGCACCCGCGGCCTGGCCACCACTCCCGCTGCTGTACCACTGCCTCGACCCAACCCGACCTGCGCGCCTGGTTCGCGGCCGATCCGGGACGGGCGGAGCGCTTCACGCTGGACCGCCGGCGACCTCCATGTCGACCTGTCCAAGAACCTGGTCAACGACGACGTCCTGGCGGCGCTGGTGGCGCTGGCCGAGGAGGTGGGCCTGGAGGAGCGCCGGGACGCGATGTTCGCCGGCGAGCGGATCAACGTCACCGAGGGCCGCTCGGTCCTGCACACCGCGCTGCGGCGCCCGCGGACCGACGGCCTGGTCGTCGACGGCCAGGACGTCGTCGCCGACGTCCACGAGGTGCTCGACAAGATGTACGCGTTCGCCGACAAGGTCCGCTCGGGCGAGTGGGTCGGCGTCACCGGCAAGCCGATCAAGACGGTCGTCAACATCGGCATCGGCGGCTCCGACCTCGGCCCGGTGATGGTCTACGAGGCGCTGAAGCCGTACGTGGCCGAGCACCTGGAGTGCCGCTTCGTCTCCAACATCGATCCCACCGACGTGGTCGAGAAGACCAAGGGACTCGACCCGGAGACGACCCTGTTCATCGTGGCCTCCAAGACCTTCACCACCTTGGAGACCCTCACCAACGCCCGGATGGCCCGAGACTGGCTGCTGCGCGAACTGCGTGCCGTGAGTGCCATCGATGAGTCGGCCGAGGCCGAGTTGGACGCCATCGGCAAGCACTTCGTCGCCGTCTCCACGGCCCTCGACAAGGTGGCGGCCTTCGGGATCGACCCGGCCAACGCCTTCGGCTTCTGGGACTGGGTCGGCGGGCGCTACTCGGTGGACTCCGCGGTCGGGACCCCGCTGGCGTCGCCATCGGCCCGGAGAGCTTCGCCGGACTTCCTGGACGGCTTCCACGTCATCGACCGCCACTTCGAACAGACTCCGCTGGAGAGCAACGTTCCCGCGCTGATGGGCCTGCTGAACGTCTGGTACGTCAACTTCTGCAAGTCCGGCGCCCACGCGGTGCTGCCCTACGCCCAGTACCTTCATCGCTTCGCCGCCTACCTGCAGCAGCTCACCATGGAATCCAACGGCAAGGGCGTCCGGACGGACGGCAGCGACGTGGTCACCGAGACCGGCGAGATCTTCTGGGGCGAGCCCGGCACCAACGGCCAGCACGCCTTCTACCAGCTGATCCACCAGGGCACGCAGCTGATCCCGGCCGACTTCATCGCCGTCGCCACGCCGGCGCACCCGATCCAAGGACGGCGACGCCGACGTCCACGAGCTGTTCCTGGCGAACTTCTTCGCCCAGACCAAGGCGCTGGCGTTCGGCAAGACCGCCGACGAGGTGCGCGCCGAAGGCACCGCCGAGGCGATCGTCCCGGCCCGGGTGTTCAAGGGCAACCGTCCGACCACCTCGATCATGGCGCCGGCGCTCACCCCGTCGGTGGTCGGCCAGCTGATCGCGCTGTACGAGCACAAGATCTTCGTGCAGGGCGTGGTGTGGCGGGTCTACAGCTTCGATCAGTGGGGCGTCGAGCTGGGCAAGCAGCTCGCGATGCAGATCGCTCCTGCGGTGGCGGGTGACGCTGCGGCGCTGGCCGCGCAGGATCCGTCCACCCAGTCCCTGGTGCGCTACTACCTGGAGCATCGGCGCTGAGCTGCCGCTGAGTTGCTGAAGTGACCCTGAGAGAGCAGTCCACTAAGCTCGGTCCGGATCTTGTGCCGCTCGGCGCGGCGCGCATCGGGGATGGGAGCGGAGTGCGCCATGAGCATGTCTGAACTGGCTGCCGCGCATGGGCTCAAGCGGGTCGGAGCCCGGCCCCGGCTGGGTTCGTACCTGCGCCAGGTCTGGGAGCGACGCCAGTTCATCATCACGATGGCTCGGTACCGGATCTCGGTGGAGAACCAGAACAATCGGCTCGGGGCCGTCTGGCTGTTCCTCAAACCCCTGCTCAACGCGCTGGTGTACGGCCTGATCTTCGGGGTGCTGCAAGGCGGTAACCGCCCGGACGACTACCCGGCGTACGTGGTGATCGGGGTGTTCCTCTACGAGTTCTTCTCGAAGTGCTTCAGCCAGGGGGCCAAGGCGATCACGGGGAACCGCTTCCTCGTGCAATCGCTGGCCTTCCCCCGGATCGCCCTCCCGCTGGCCGTGGCCGTCCAGGAGCTGTTGAACCAGGGCCCGATGCTCGCGGTGATGGCGATCGTGTTGATGGTGCTCGGCCACTGGCCCACCTGGGACTGGCTGCTGCTGCCGGTGCTGCTGATCAGTTACACGCTCTTCAACACCGGCGTCGCGTTCATCACGGCCAGGCTGACCGTCCACTTCCGTGACCTGACCCAGATCCTGCCGTTCATCTCGCGCATCCTCTTCTACACCTCGGGCGTCCTGTTCAACGTCGACAAGCTCTTCGCGAACCATCCGGCGGTGATCCAGCTCTTCAACTGGCACCCCATCTACCAGGTGCTGGACATCGCCAGGTCGCTGCTGATGACCCACGCCTCGTACAACCCCATGTTCTGGCTCTACACGGCCCTGTGGGGCGTCTGCACGTTTGTGGGCGGCTTCATCTTCTTCTGGGTCGCCGAGGAGCGCTATGGACGCGAATGAGCGCACGCCCGTCGTCATCGTCGACGGGGTCCACGTCAAGTATCAGGTCTTCGCCAGCGGGAAGGCCGTCGGGGCCTCCAAGCTCGGTCGCACGACCAGGGGCGTCCGCACCGTCCACGCGCTCAAGGGCGTGTCCTTCGTGGCCTACGAGAACGAGTCCATCGGCGTCATCGGAGCCAACGGTTCCGGCAAATCCACCCTGATGCGTGCCATGGTCGGCCTCACCCCTCCGGCCGAGGGCGCGGTGTTCGCCAGTTCACGTCCCAACCTGCTGGGCGTCGGTGCCGCGCTGCTCCCTGACCTGTCCGGGGACCGCAACATCGTGCTCGGAGGCTTGGCGCTCGGCTTCGAGCGGAGCGAGATCGAGAGCCTGCGCGACGACATCGTCGCCTTCGCCGAACTCGAGGAGTTCATCGACCTCCCGATGCGGACGTACTCCTCCGGCATGCAGGCGCGGCTGAAGTTCGCCATCGCCGCGGCGAAGCAGCACGAAATCCTGATCGTGGACGAGGCGCTCAGCGTCGGTGACAAGCGCTTCCGCGCCCGCAGCGAGGGACGGATCCGCGAGATCCGCGACAACGCCGGCACGGTCTTCCTGGTCTCGCACAGCATGACCTCGATCCGGGACACCTGTGATCGGGTGATCTGGTTGCACAAGGGCGAACTGGTCATGGACGGTCCCACCGCCGAAGTCGTCACCGCCTACGAGGCCTCACGCTGAAAGCGGGTGTTCGGCGGGGAGTCCGTCAGCCGGACCGGAGTCAGGCTGCGGTTATCGCCACGTTCTGCTTGCTGCCACTTGGGAAGTCCTTGGCGGAGCGAGCGGTGATGAAGCCTAGCCTATGGCCGCCTCCAGATAACACGGACCGAGCTGGAACGTGCCGGCCGTCGACGCGGGCGTGTGCACGAGGGTCTCAATCTTGTCTCGCGTGTGGGATCTGTCCCATTTTTGGGGTCCTGATCAGACCACATTGTGGAGCTCTGGAGTTCCGAGAGTGTGCGTTGTCCGTGACCAGTACGAACAAGGAGGCGCCTGCGAGTCCGGAGGCACTTAGTCCGGAGACACTTACGCGGTGGACCGGTCGACGAACATGAAGCCGCGGCAGGTCGCGACGGAAGGCGGGCTAGCGTCCCAGGCGCCGTCGAAACCTGCTGGGGCGCTGCAATTCCCGGTTCGGTAGGTCACGGCACCGTTTCTGTCCTTGGTCTGGAGGGGTGGTGCAGACCTTCTCCTGCACCGGACCCCGGGCAGGCCCAACGATCTGCAGCACCCGGTCCACCACGCCAGGTCGGCGTGGTGGACCGGCGTGGTGGACCGGCGTGGTGGACCGGCGTGGTGGACCGGCGTGGTGGACCGGCGTGGTGGACCGGCGTGGTGGACCGCAAGACACTCCAGGAGCTGCCCAACGATAGTCGGACAGGCCAGCCAAGCGACAGAGTGGTAATAGTCGTCTTGTTTGATCCGGGCCGGGCCCTCCCCTTTCGAGGTCAGTTCACCGTGTAGGAGGACGAGGTCGAGCTTCCCGTCTGGTAGCCGTAGCGGGTCGCGGTCGCGGTCACTGAAAGCTTCTTGCCCTTGTCGGAGGACGTGAGCTTGTAGGTCCAGCTGGTGGCGCCCTTGATTGGGACCCCGTTGCGCTTCCACTGCACCGTCATCGTGGCACGGGTGGTCGGGTAACTCCCGGCCAACCAGGCGGTCGCAGTGACGGAGACGGTCTTGCCGACTGTCTTCGTTCCCTTGACATAAGATCCGTAGGACTTTCGGAAGCTGGCCAGGTCCAGGGTGGCGTCGGTGGTGAGGGTCTGTCCCTCTTGCACAGAGACGAACACGCTCCGGGTCAGGAAGCCGTCGGTCGAGTATTTGATTCGAAGCCAGTAATCCCCTGTAGATAGCCCCTTCAGCGTGTAGTTACCGGCAGCATCCGTCATCGCCTGAGCCATCACTTCGCGCTCTGAGGTGACCGCCGACAAGGCCGTCACGTCGACATCCGGGACCGGCTCGCCGGAGGGCTCGACGATGCGACCTTTCACGATTCCGCCGCTCGAGAGCTTGACCTCAGGGGCCGACGTGGTGCCGTTGAGGGTGACCGATAGAGGCTGCGCCGCCGAGGGGACCATCGCGCCGCTCCCCGTGGCGCTGGCCCATACGCTGGTGAAGTTGCCGGTTCCGATGTTGATGGCCTGCACCCGGTAGGAACCGGGCCTCACCACGAACGAGTAGACGCCGTCTTTTGTGAGATCTACCTGCTGCACGAGTTCACCAGAGCTGTCATACGCGGCAGCAACCACATCCCTTGCGGGCGCTCCGCTAATCGTGCCGGTCAATAGGCCGGTCTGGACTATTGTCTTGGCCATTATCGAATCGGACAGATCGCTACGCTGGACTCCGGCGGAGTCAATGACCCGAACCCGAACGTAGTAGGCGGTATCCGCCGTGAGTCCGCTGAGGGTGGTGCTGGTGCCCGCAATCGGGCCCGACCAGGCAGCCTCGGTGGTCGTCGCGACGTTCAGCGCGCGCTTAACCTGGTATTGCCAATCGGCCTGCATGCCGTCCGGAGCCGTCCAGGCGAGTTTCACGCTGGAGGAGGACTGTCCCACCAAGGCCAGGTCACTGGGAGCCGCGAGGTCATACGTCGAGGTGGTCACCTGGACCTCAGCTGACCGCGGGCTCATGA
The DNA here is from genome assembly GCA_016717345.1 of Propionibacteriaceae bacterium. Taxonomy (GTDB): domain Bacteria; phylum Actinomycetota; class Actinomycetes; order Propionibacteriales; family Propionibacteriaceae; genus Propionicimonas. Next base: position 65,962 of record JADKFR010000002.1, on the reverse strand, counting down.
TCAAGGCTGGCAGCCCGTTCATGGCCGGCTGCTCAACGTAGGCGCTGATGTAGTAGAGGGTTCCCTTCTTCAAGCCGGTGAGCGTGACCCGTTCGGTGATGGTGGAGAAATAGACTGTTGGCTTCCCAGAGGAGTACACGCCCACGCGGTAACCCGGGGAGAAAGGCACGTTAGGCCAGGTCAGCTCAATCGCGGTGCCGCCTACATTCTCGGCCAGCAGCGCGCTGGGCGCCGCGAATTGATGCGCAGGTTTAGCGCTGGCGAAAGAGCTGAACGACGACGTGGCTCCGCTGGAGTCGACGGCGGCCAACTCCACGTAGTAGGTGGTGCCGGTGGTCAGGCCCTCGATGACCATCGAGGTTTCGGTGGCTTCTCGATCCTTGAAGGACGAGAAGCTCGAAGTGGTCGAGTAGCGCACGGTGTACTTGGCTGCGCCGCTGACGGCGGTCCACATGACCCGAATAGCGTTGGAGCCCACCGAGGTCACGCTCGGCTTGGCAGGGGTTCCCGGAGCTGCGACGGCTGGCACAACAGAAGTCGTGACGAGGAAAACGGCTATCAACAGCGTGGCAAACCAAGAGCGAGCGTTCTTGGCCTCACGGAAGCCGACTATGTGTTGGATCATGCTTATCGCCTTACCCGCAGCTCTTGCTGGTCTTGTTCAGTTCGGTCCAGGCGGCCATGTACACCCCGTAGACGCGGCGAATGGAATCGGCGAATGCCGGGGAGGCTCGGCGGCTGTCGATTGTGATCACGTGCTCCTCGCTGTAGCGGAGCGCCGAAGTAGACATGTTGGCTGTACCAAACAGAACCCGACCGGAGTCGTTGGTCATCGGGCCTATCAAGATCATCTTGGTGTGCATCGCGACAGCCGTGCACCTGGCTGAAATGTTCGCCGACTTGAGCAGCGACACCACTGTTGGGGAGATTGTGGTGGAACCGCCCTGTTGAGTTAGCAACATCTTGACATCGCATCCGCGGTTCTTGAGTCGGACCAGGGCGTTCACCATCTGTGTTGCTTTGGAGTCGGTCAACTGCGCCATTCCGATCCGAATCTTCTTGTCGACGGCACAGTCGACGCCATCGAACTGTCGGATGTAATGGTCCTCAGCGGTCGACGGCTGAGGGCTGAAGGACACGGCCGTGCCGCGGTCCGCGTCGGTCCAGTGACGGTAGAAGGGATCGACCCAGATGCCGCGGTCTTTACCAACTGCACACCCGCGGGAAAGTCGCTGCTGCTCGCGCACCCGGTGGCCACGCAGGCCACCATTGTGTCGTAGCGCTTGGGTGAACAAGGTAAAGAGCTTGACATCGTTGTAGAGCAGCGACGCCTCCTGCAAGTAGTTGCGGATCTGGCTGCGGGCCAAGTTGCCAGACGATGAGTAGACAACCGGGTCGACTCCCGAGTCCCACTTTGTGTCGCTGACCGTGATGAACTTCTCGTGGTTGACCGAGTACGGGAAGACCGAGGGCGCGTTAGTGTTCAAGCAGCCGTTCAAGCACCAGAAGATCTTCGAGATCGGGGCGAGCCTCTTCGTGATCAGGTTCTTGGCCGAACTCGGGCTGACTGTGCCGCCGTCCAGGACGAGGCCGATCTCAACGCCGCGGTTCTTGTGCACGTACTCGAGGGCATCGTAGATCACCTCGGTGTCGGATTCGGGCCGTGCGCCGAGGCTTTCCTCGGTCATTGTTCCGAGTGCCCTGATAAAAACATGCCGATCTTGATCTTGGAGTTGGTCTCGGCACCGCAGATCACTTGGGCGAGCTTTCGCCGCGAACGGCCACGGGGTTTGGTTCTTGGGATCAACGAAGCCGCGTCGATTCATGTCCTCAATGTTGAACCAGGCTTCGAAGGGTTCCGGCTTTGCGATGGTGGGGCAGTCACTGCTGCTCGCCAGCCTCACTTGACTGGTTTCGTCGGTGTCGAAGGTGACCGCCTGTGCGACCCCGGCGGCGGTTAGGGTGAGAACCGCCGCCAAGGCCACAGCGACGCCACTCTGGGCTCGTACTCGGATTTTCCTCATCATCAATCTCTCGTTGATGGCAGCGCCGCGAATCAGGGCACGCGACCCCCGAGGCACAATCTTCTTCGCTTCATACTAGCGACTCACGCACTGAAGGGCACATCGCCGACGAGACTCACGTTTAGTCCCCGCGTAGTGAGGGGTCGTGCCTCAGATGGTTTCCCCCGGGAAGCTGGGCTCGGCGACGATGGGGTGTGAGGGTGAAGGATCTGTCGTTGTCGGCACGGGTTGAGGTCACGAAGAAGTACGCCGAGGCGTATGCGCGGGCGTCGAAGAAGGACAAGGGCCGGGTCCTGGATCAGGTGGTGGAGGTCACGGGTTGGAACCGGGACCATGCCCGCCAGCAGCTGCGCGGCCGTCTCCGGCAGCCGAAGGGCCGTGCCACCGCGACGATCGCGGTGATCGACCGGCGCCGGACCAAGGCACGCAAGTACTCCTACGACGCCGTGAAGGTGTTACAGGTCGTGTGGGCGACGGCGGGCGGGTCCTGCGGGAAGTACCTGGCCCAGGGGATGACCGGCTGGCTGGACGCGATGGAAGCCGAAGGCTCCCTCATGGTGGGCCGTGACCGGTACAGCGTCGAGGTCCGCGCTGAACTCGAAGGGATGTCCGCGGCCACGATCGACCGGTATCTGGCACCGGCACGCACGAGGGACCAGCCCGGGGCAAGATCACCACTAGTCCGAGAATGGTTGGTGACCACGGGCAGGCTGGTGCGCCGGCGGAGCGGATCGGAGCCGGTTGGTGTTGGGTCTGTTCAGGCGGCTGGTGCGAGGGTGACTTGGTAGCCGAGGGCTTCGAGGGCTTTGACGTGCCCGCGGGTGGCTCTGGCGGGGTTGGCGTGTTGGTCGTAGTGGTCGGCGCCGAGGTCGTGGAATCGGAGGTTGGGGTCGCTGAGTAGGTGCCAGATGATCACGAGGATGGATCGGCCGACGGCGACGACGGCTTTGTTCCCACCGCGTCGTCGGGCGATGCGTCGGTAGCGGGCGCCGAGGAAGGTGTTGGTGCGGGCGGCGCCGGTGACGACGTCGCCCAGGGTGCGGGCCAGGTAGGGGTTGCCGCGGCCGGTGGCTCCGTTGCCTTTGGTTTTGCCGGCGCTGGCTTTGATGCCGGGGGCGAACCTGGCCCAGGAGCACAGGTGGCCGGGGTGGGAACCGGGTCCTGTCCAGGCCGATCTCGGCCAGGATCGCTGCCGCGCCGGTGATACCGATACCGGGGATTTCGTCGATCCGGGCCACGGTGTCAGCGAAAGGGGCCAACAGCGCCTCTATGTGAGTGTCGAGGGTAGTGATGTCGACGCTGGTGTTGTCGATGCGGTCCAGCATCGTGGTGAGTAGGAATGCGTGGTGGGCGGTGAACGTCCCGATCGCCAGCCCGGCGAACGCCTCTTCGAGTTGACCCAGCTTGAGCCGCAGCCGGGACTGGCGAGGTTCGCGAGCCGTTTCGGGTCGCGTTCCCCGGCCAGGATCGCGGCCAGCATCGCCCGGCCCGACACCCCGAACAGATCGGAGACGACCACTGAGACCTTGATGCAGGCGTCTTCGAGGAGTTTCTCGACCCGGTTCTTATCCGCCGTGCGGGCAGCGATCAGGTCGACCCGGTAACGGGTCAGGTCCCGCAACCGGCGGATGTCGTGCGGCGGACGAAACTGGGGCGCAGCATTTGCCGTTCGGCGACCTTGCACAGCCACACCGCATCCAGCCGGTCGGTCTTCGGCCGTCCCGGGAGGTGTTTGACGTCACGGGCGTTGACCAGCCACGGGTCCAGCCCGTGGGCTTCGAACACATAGAACGGTGGCCGCCAGTAGTCGCTGGTGGCCTCCATCACGACCCGCTCCACCCCGAGGGTGACCAGCCGGTTCGCGAGCTCGGTCAACGAGCCGACCATCGTGGAATGGGTGGTGACTTCCTGGACCCGGCGACGGCCACCATCCGGTGCGGGGAGCCGGACGCAACACACCACCTCCGCCTTACCGACATCCAACGCCGCGACCCGGGCGATGATCTGCTCATCGTCTTCAACAACTGCCATCACGACCCCCTTCCGACCGCAGAAACATCGGCTGACAAGGCGCGACTGTCCGGAAGGGCTGCCAGGGCAGAAACCGAAGGAATCTAGTCCTCGCGCTCAACGGCAGCAGTGAAAGGCCCACCACGCAGCCCCCGCACCCGGCTAGGCCACGGCCTCAACGGACCATAGGGAACACAGCGTCACCGGACAGCCGCACGCCCCCATTCTCCGCCCCGAACAGGCGCCCCGACAGGGGCACCTTGGCTAGCAGAGCCGAGTTGACTGGATCTAGCAGAGCCGAGAGTTGACTGGATCTCGATCACCTTGCGGGCTGCTTCGTGCGCATCGCCGTGTACGTCCACCTGAACGCGCGCTCCGGCACCTGCGGATCAGGAACCTGATCCATGACAGCGGACTGCCCGTCCGGCCTCACAGCTGTCATCGAGGTACAATGTCCCTACATGCCGAAACGCGCATCGGATCCAACCGCTACACGCATTGAGCCAAGGAGGCGTTGCCATGGGAGCAATCAGGGGCGTGATCGTTGCCTTAGTGTCGATTCTTGTGGCATTCGTAGGTGCTCCGCGTGCCTATTGCGATTCCCTCATCGTTGCAAGTGACCCTCAGCCACGTGCTGAGCTTTCGGCCCGCCCTGGCTGGGTCACCCTCGTATTCAAACGCGATGTGGATGTCAGTCTCGCCAAGATCTTGGTGCTGGGCAGCGAGGGGGAGAATGTGGCTGTTGGACCGCTCATCGTCGAGGGAACCAACGTCACCACACAGCTGAGTACTGACCTACACAAGGACACCTTCACGGTCATGTACCGGATCGACCGAACGGATGGGCAGCCCGAGGGAGGAGCGTTCCAGTTCGCGTACGGCTCGGGCACCTGGACAAGCGTCCCCGCGTCGCGATGGTCGGGTCAAAGCGACGAGCCGGATTTGATGCGCAACCCGAACCCGAAGGCCACGTCTGCACCGCCGACGCCAGAGGCAGTACCCACCCCCACAGAGGCGGCCTCGACAGGTCCTGCTCCCGGCTCGGAGGTTCCGACGCCGGGATCGTCCAGCACGCCCGTCGACTTCGGTGGGGGTGGGCCCGATCCACTGCCGTGGATTCTCGGCGTCGGGTTAATCTCAGTCGCCGCTGTGGCGGGTGTTTGGCTCGTGATGAAGAGACGCGTCACCTAACTCAACTGGCGCCAGACCGCAGCGTCCGCGACAACGTGTTGTAAAGGCCGGACCAGCGGGCGACGAAGGCATCTTCACTGAAGGCACCAGCTGCCATTGGAGCCGCCTCACTGAGTTGGTGCAGCAATTCCGGGTCAGCCAACACGGCTTTGATCTGGTCGGCGAGCGCCGCAATATCGCCGTTAGTCACCAGGAAGCCGTTCTGGCCGTGGCTGATGATGTCGGACGGACCGTATCTTAGGTCGTAGGACACCACTGGGCAGCCGTTGTTGAGGCTCTCAAGCACCGCCAAACCGAAGCCTTCGTAGGCGCTGGTCAAGAGCGACAGCCCCGCGGACTGATAGACGCTGCTGGGGTCGTTGGTGTAGCCGGCTAGAATCACTGACCCGGCCAAGCCCAGTGATTCGATCAGGGTGCGCAGCGCCGCCTCCTCCGGGCCCCGGCCGTAGATCTCCAACCGGCAGGCGGGGAAGTCGCGGTGCACGAGGGCGAAGGCCTTGATGGCATCCGGCAAACGCTTCTGCTGGTCCAACCGGACCATCATCACGATCCGGTTCGGGTCGCGGACAACCTGCGGGTCCAGCGCCGCTGGCGCAGCGGAATGCGGTATCACATAGAACCCATCAGTGTGCCCGAAGTGCGCCTCGGCGTCAGCCCTCTGGGCCTCAGTTAGGAATACCACTGCGTCGACATCGTGTCGCCTGTCCAACAGCGGACGGTAGATGGGCCGGATCTGGCCGATCCGGTTGTAGGGCGGGCGGATATGGGCGTTGTGTAGAACGAAGATCTTCTTGACGTTGGAGCGGTGGTAGCTGAGCAGCCACGGATCGATCCTGCGCGCCTCGCAGCAGATGAAGGCGGGCTGGTCGCCGACCAGTTCGTCCAGGCAACTGTGCAAAATCTCCTCATAATCTGGGCAACACCCGCTCAGGCCGGCCCTCGGCATCGAAGAGGGTGACCCGCTCTGGACTTCGTACTCTTGTGATCGGGTTGACCGCCCACAACACGTTGAGTCGAAGGGTGCCGTCGTGGCGAAAGGACAACTCTTGCCGGGCGACGCCGTAATACAAGTCCATGAACACTTGACGTCGGTAGCTACCGTCAGGCCAGAACTCGTCGCTTTGGGTGACAGTGCGGGCCCCGTTGAAGTGGTCACGGACGATCAGCCGGCCCGAATAGTCGAAGCGTTTCGACATGATTAGCACACCGTTGTCGAAGTATTCGTACGTGCCCTTGTCGGAATTTAGCCGGTGCTGGAGTCCGACCTCCTCGATGGGGTGTTCGACCACGACTCCGGTGAACTCTGTGTAGTCCGGATAGAAGTCGTGCAGGCTGGCCAAGGTCAAGCCCTCGCTAAGGATCCCCCGCTCGGTGAACTCGTGAGCGAGGTCGTCGATCTGCGAGGAGTCATAGAGGGTGACCAAGATCGAATCCTTGCCCGCCTTCTCCTTGAACAGCCGCGCCTTGGTGAGGATGGAGGTCGTCCGCCCACCGTGCACCCGCGGAACACCATCGACGGCGAAGATCACCATGCCTGGCGGAAACGGCTGCATCGGCGGAGTAGGGTCGCTCCGCCGTGCCGCCTTGGGCGTGCTGCTGGCCGTAGTTGGCCGTCGTCCGGCATGGCGAACCCGGCGCACGACCGCACGGGCCAGACGGATCGGGAGGGGGCTCGGGTCGGGAGTCACTGCCATCCCTGCGCGTCCAGCCGGTTGAACTCAGCCGACCAGCGGGCCATGAACACCTCCGGCGTGAAGCCTTCAACCGCGGACGGAGCAGTGACCGACAAGCGTTGGCGCAGCGTCGCGTCCGTGAGCACCGCGATCACCTGCCGGGCGAGAGCGCCGACATCGCCGTTGGGTACCAAGAAGCCGTTCACGCCGTCGCTGATGATGTCCGACGGACCGTACTTGAGGTCGTAGGAGATTACCGGGCACCCGTGACTCAGGCTTTCCAGGATGACTAGACCGAAGCCTTCGAAAGCACTGGTCAGCAGCGACATGGCCGCGCTTTGGTAGACTCTGGACGGGTTGTTGGTGTACCCGCGCAAGGCCACCGAGTTCTCCAGCCGTAGCTTGCGAATCAACTCTTCCAGGCTGGCCTTGTCCGGGCCATGGCCATAGATCTCCAGATGAGCCTCCGGGAGTTGCTGGACAACCTGAGCGAACGCGTAGATGGCATCTACCAGCCGCTTCTGCGGATCGAGTCGTGCCAGCATGACCACCAAGTTGGGGTCGCGCGTGATCGAAGGATCCAGTGTCGCTCGCCGCGCGGCGTGGGGGATCACGGCGAAGTTGTCTCGGCCTCCGTACTTAGCCTCGGCGTCGGCGCGTTGCGCGTCGGTGAGGAAGACCACCGACCCGACGGTCCGTGAGCTTTCCAGAAGCTGCTTGTAACTGGGCCTGATCCGTTTCGGGTTGTTGAACGGCGGGACGATGTGTGGGTTGTGGAGCACGTACAGCTGTTTGACGTTAGGCCGCTGATAGCTCAGCACCTCCGGATCTGCCCGTCGGGATTCTACGGTCAGGAAGACATGATCAGTGCCAATCACCCGATCCAGATATAAATGGATCAGGTCGATGGGCGAGGTGAGCACTTCACTGGGCTTGCCGTCAGGATCGAACAGGGTGATCCGCTCGACCCGCGGGGTAAGCGGGTCGCCCTCGAGGACTAGCCACTGGTTCATGTAAGCGCTGCCGTCTGCGCGGTAGTAAACTTCTTGGCGCGGCTTGTTGTGGTGGAGGTCAAAGAATGTGCTCCGACGGACAACGCCGCTTGGATAGAATTCGTCGCGACGGACACGTCCGCGATTGTCGTTGAAGTAATCCCGAATGATTAGCCGACCGACGCCGTCGAACCTCTTATAAAGCCGATACACGCCGTTCTCGAAGTAGCGGTATACCTCTTGGTCGGGGTCCCGAACCGCGTCCATGCCGGGTTCTTCGATGGGGTAGGTGATCGGCTGCCCTTGGAACTCGGCCTGCTGGCTGAAGTAGTCATGGAGGTTGACCACGCTCACGCCCTCACTCAGCGCCCCGCGATCGCGGGCGGCCTGAATGATGTCGTCGAGCTCACCCGAGAAATTCATCGTCAGGATTTCCGACTTCACCCCGGCAAGCTCGTAGAAGAGCTTGGTTTTTGCGAAGATCGAAGCGGTTCGGCCGGCATAGAGCCGGGGGATGGCGCCCACCGCGAACAAGTAGCGGGCCTCGGGGAAGGGCTGCATCGGGGGCGTCGGATCGTGCCGAGGCTGAATGCGAACGGGGGGGCGGGCGGTCAGCCTCGTCCGGACCTTGCGGGCGTAGCCAAGGGTGCCGGTCTTCTTCAACAAATTGACGGCGGTTTTTCTGATCGTCACGGGGGCTCCTCTCATCCAGCTACAAGCAATCTAAGCAGAGTTCCCTTGGCTGGTGAGGCCGTACCAGAGGAGGCGGGTTACCTCTGTGCCGTGAAAGCCAGCCGGACGGCCCACTGCGAGATCACTTCAGTCCGATGCAATCATGACCACGACGCTGCCTCAACCGAGCGCTGCAACCGTATGAGAACGGCACGAATCCTCAGTGCTTCTGGTGGGCTCGTCTCGATTCGGCGCCGGTCTCGCCGGGGCCGCTTCGCCGCGGGCAGTCCTTGGAGTCGGAGCGTCCCGCGCAACCACTCCGCAGCACCCGCCGTGACCCCCTATTCTGGGGTCATGCTACCGAATGAGCCTCCCGCCCCGGGGTCTGTCACCGTCGATGCGGGTGACGTGGCGCCGGCGCCCCCGGTCAAGGTCATCACCTATGGCACATTCGATCTCTTCCACGACGGCCATCGCCGGTTGCTCGAGCGGGCGCGTGCCTTGGGCGGCTACCTCGTCGTCGGCGTCACCACCGAGAACTACGACGATTCCCGCGGGAAACTCAACGTCTCCCAGAGCCTCATGGAGCGCATCCGCAACGTGAGTGAATCGGGCCTCGCCGACGAGATCGTGATCGAGGAGTACGAGGGCCAGAAGGTCCAGGACATCCAGAAGCACGGGATCGACATCTTCGCCATCGGCTCGGACTGGCTGGGCAAGTTCGACTACCTCGGCGACTACTGCAAGGTGGTCTACCTGGATCGGACGAAGGGGGTGTCCAGCACCCAGTTGCGCAACGAGAACTCCGGGGTGCTGCGGGTCGGCGTGGTCGGCGCGGGACGGATCGCGGCGCGGTTCGTGGCGGAGGCCCGCTTCGTCAGCGGCGTGAGCGTCGAGGCCGTCCATTCCCGGACGTACGACAAGGCGGTGGACTTCGCCACCCGACTCGAATTGCAGCGTGCCGACAAGGACTACGAGGACATGCTCGAGGCGGTCGACGCGGTCTACATCGCCAGTCCGCACGCCACCCACGAGGGCTACGTCCGGCAGGCGCTGGCCGCCGGCGTGCATGTGCTGTGCGAGAAGCCGATGACCCTGTCGGAGGCGAAGACCAGGGAACTCTTCCAGGAGGCCACCGAGCGCGGGCTGGTGCTGCTCGAGGCGATCAAGACCGCCTTCGCTCCGGGCTTCCAGCGCATGGTGGCCGTGGCCCGCAGTGGGTCCATCGGCCGGATCCGGTCCGTCGATGCCACCTTCACCAAGCTGGTGAAGTCCGGGCGTGAACTGGAGGCCCCGGACGGCGGCAGCATCTCGGAGTTGGCCACCTACCCGCTGCTGGCGGCGGTCAAGCTGATCGGCACGGAGTACTCCTCGATCCGGACGACGTCCCTGCGCCCTGCCGGCTCTCAGGTCGAGGTGTTCTCCCGCATCGACCTGACGTACCCGCACGCCACGGCCTCGGCGCGGACCGGAATCGGGGTCAAGGCCGAGGGCGATCTGGTGGTCGCCGGCAGCCGCGGCTACATTTACGTCCCCGCGCCCTGGTGGTTGACCGAGTATTTCGAGGCTCGCTTCGAAGACAGCCGCGCGACCAAGAAGTACTACTACAAGTTCGACGGCGACGGGCTGCGCTACGAACTCGCCGAGTTCGCCTCCATGATCCGCGGGGGTTCCCTGGAGTCGTTCAAACTCCGCGCGAGTGAGTCGATCGCCATTGCCGGAATCATCGAGAAGGCACGCAGCGAGGCCCTGATCCTGACGTGAGTCGTCGGCTGGGGCCACCGAAGGAAGAAGGAGTCATCCCGTGCACTTTCGACTGAGCCGCTACATCCAACTGGCCCGTCGGATCCCCGGCCGCCTGTCGGCGTCCAAGGATCCGCGCGTCCAGCGGGGCTATCACGCGACGCGGCAGTTGGTGCGCACGGTAGTCAACAAGACCACCCACCGCCAACTCGGCTGGGTCGCCGTGGTCTCCAGGGCCCACTGGTTGGAGGGCGGTCGCTATGAGGTCACCGGCTGGGCCTACGAGCGGGGATTCGGTCACCCGGACGCGCCACCCAGGATCCGGGTGTGGCTGCAGTCGCCTGGGATGCCACGCCTTGAGGCGACAGTGCAGCCCGCGCGCGAGCCACTCGCCAACACCCGCTTGAAGTTCTCTGACATCGACTACTCCAACACCGGCTTCGTCGCGCAGCTGGACGTGGCCGAGGCCGTCGGGCTGGCTGACCGCCGGCGTCGTTGGCGCGGGGTGGTGGAAGTGTCCGGCGACGGACACACGGCTCGCAGCACGCTGAAGCGGCGGGGAGCGCTCGGCTCGGCCCATCACCTGCTGAGCCGCGTCTTCGGTGAGGTGCAGGTCACCCCCACCTGGGGTGGACGTGGCGAGGGCCTCTGCCTGGATATCGGCAGGCCGCATGTCCTGGCGGCACAGGCGGGCCTGGACGGCCGGGACTTCAGCGCCGAGTTGGTGCTGAGCCGGACCTCCTTCAGCCATGCCGAGCTGGTCTCCCCGCAGGGAGGGACAGTCCTCGACACCCACCGCCTTCACAACGGCCGGATCCGGGTGAGTGGACGGCTCCCGGTGATCCGCCCCGATGGCCCCACCAGTCTCGATGATCCGGACGAGGACGAGGGACTCTTCAGCCCCGAACTCGAGGGGCAGGCGCTCCCGATCCTGAGCTACCAACTCGTCGCCACCGACACCCAGGGCCGGACGCATCAGGTGCGGACGTCGCTCGACGCGGAGGCCCACACCGTGTGGCCCGACGAGCCGCCGTTCCTGTACCCCGGACCGGGCGGCACTGTTCGGCTGCGTGACTGCGCGGCGATGATGGTCCTGACCGCCGTCGAGATGGAGATGGGGTCTCACCCGACGCTGCACTTCACCGGCTTCGTCCTGGGCGACCTGACCGGGGCGCGGCTCGACTTCGTGGGCGCCCGGGCGGAGCGGCAGGTTCGGTACAGCGTGGGCCCGGACCGGGTCATCACCGGGACGTGTGAATGGTTGACGAGTAATTGGGGCGCCGAGCCGCGACCGCCGATGTCGGGACGCTATACCTTGCGGGGACACACCGCCGAGGGGAAGTGGTTCCGGATCGCCTGCGCCCCCAGCATCATCGACCAGGCACCGCACCTCGTCTCGGGCGGCCTGTTCAACGCCTCGGTCGGCGTCGGCGGCGGCCGCCGGTTGGCGGTGCAGATCAGCAAACCGCTCCAAGCCGACGAGATCGGCTCTTACCATCAGCGGCGCCTGCAGGCCCACTTCCACGGCCCGGACCTGCCCTTGAAGGAGCAGTTCTACTTCGAGAGCTTCAACGGGAGGCAGGTGACCTGCAATCCGCTGGCGCTGGATCGCGAAGTCGCCCGACGCTTCCCCGACCTGCCGCGCTATTGGGGCGTGATGGATCATTCGGTCGCCGTGCCGGAGGGGGCGATCGCCGTTCCCCACGGCTCGACGGCGTGGTGGGACGCTCGCCAGACCTCGCGCTTCGTCATCACCAACGAGTGGCTCAAGAACAGCTTCGCGCACCGCCCAGGTCAGGTGGTCCTCCAGACCTGGCACGGCACGATGCTCAAGCGGATCGGGTTGGACCGTCCTGCCATGGATCCGGTGTCGCGCCGTTCGATGCTGGGCGAGCGCGCCAAGTGGGACATCCTGCTGTCCCAGAATCGCCACAGCACCGAGATCTTCAAGACCGCTTACAGCTGGACGAAGGACATCTGGGAGGAGGGGTATCCGCGCAACGACGACCTCGTCAACGCCGCCCGGGAACCCGTCCGGGAACTCCTGGGAATCCGGCCGGAGCAGAAGGCGATCCTGTACGCGCCCACCTGGCGTGACAACCAGACCGGCATGGTCACGTTCCTGGACCTGGAGCAGATGGTGGCGGCCCTGGGGGACGACTACGTCCTATTGTTGCGGGGCCATTCCCGCACCATCCAGCACGGTGCGGACGTCGTCCTGGACGGTGTCATCGACGTGACGAGCTACCCGAACATCACCGACCTCTTCCTGGCGGCCGACGCCATGATCACCGACTACTCCTCGGTGATGTTCGACTTCTCGGTCACGGGTCGGCCGATGATCTTCTTCGTCCCGGACATGGACCAGTACCGGGATTCGGTGCGCGGGGTCTACTTCGACCTGTCCGAGGTCGCCCCCGGGCCCGTCCTGTCCCTGCAGGACGAGGTGGTGGACGCGCTACGGGATCTGGACGCCCAGGCAGCCCGCCACACCGAGCGCTACCGGGCCTGGCAGCAGCGCTTCAACAGCCATGACGATGGACAAAGTGCCGCCCGCGTCATCGACCGCCTGATGGGGCTGGGCTGACACCCCTCACGGCAGCACGGTGTCGGCTCGCAGCAGGTTGTGATCGGAGGGGATCACGCCCACGAAGTTCCCGGCCGAATCGAGGTTGACCACGGTCTCCCATTCGGGGACGGCGATGCCGGCCGAGGTCCAGATGTAGTCCAGGTACGTCGCGTTCAGGTAGCTGAAGCTGGGCGCCTTCCGGACGAAACCGTTGTAGCTGCTGACGTTCGTCCGGATCCGTCGCTGGACGGTGGCGCCTGACGCGACGGAGGTGGAGCGATAGGTATTGCCGAGCGGGTCGACGTACCCGGCGGCCTTCATGGCGTCGTACGGGCCGTTCGACGGGGTCGTCCACTTGTGGGAGTTGAAGTCACCAACGATGTAGGTGGGCAGCTTGTCCGGATTGCGTTTGGCGACCTCGGCCAGCGTCTCCTTGGTCTGTTTCACCCTGAGGCTGAAGTAGGCACTCTGTCCCGAGGCGTCCGCGGTGGGTTCGAGGTGGGTGTCGGCGAAGAAGAAGCGCTTCCCTGACTGCTTCAGCTCCAGGATCGCCCAGGACACGTACCGATCGTTGTCGGAGGAGTCGATCTCGCTCAGCCGAAGCGACCCTTCGTCGACCAGATCGAGGGTCGCACTGTTGTAGACGATCTTGACGCCCTGGGAGGCGCCGCGGTCGGAGTAGGTGCAGTTGCTGGGGGTGGTCGACTTCACGCAGTTGTTCCGGTGGGAGTTGGTGAGTTTGTAGGGACTGCCGAGCCGGTTGACCAGGTCCTCGAATTGCGACAGGCTCACCGGCTTGCCGGCACTGTCCTTCAACCAGCCCTGCGAGGCCTCCTGCAGCCCGATCACATCGGGCTTCTGAGCCAGTACCGTGGCGACGACCGTGTCGCGACGCTGGTACCAGGTGAGCTCGTTGGGTAGCCCGGCGAAGCAGTTGGCGCAGCGCACGTTGTAGCTCGCGACCCGGAGCGGGGCCGGCGTGGCCGATGTCGTCGAGGTGCGGACCGCCGAGGAGAAGGCGCTGTTCGGAGTTCCGCTGTCGGTCACCACGCGAACCCGCAGGTAGTACCGCGTGGCCGCCTGGAGGCCCGTGAGCGTGGTGCTGGTCCCGCCCGTCCGTTCTGCTTGGGGCTCGGTGAAGTCGCTGTTGTCGGCGTACTGAACCTCGTAGGAGAGCCCGGAACCACGGCTCGTCCAGGAGGCGGTCACCTTCGCGTCCGTCTGCCCATCGGCGCTCAGACCCACCGGGCTGAAGTAGGTGGTCGCCGCCTCCGTGGGGGTCTTCACCGAGATGGCCGCCGAATAGGCACTCAGGTTGGCCCCCGCGGTCGAGATCACCCGGACCTTCAGGTAATAGGTCGTCCCGGGTGACAGGCCCGCGATCTCAAGGCTGGTGTCGGCGGACTGGAGGTAGCTGGCCCCCGCCATCGTCGCCGCGGTGGCGTACTGGACGCGGTAGCGGGGCGCCGTGGACACCGCCTGCCAGATGATCCGGAGCCCCGTGCCCACGCTCTCGCTGACGGCCAGGCCCTTGGGCGCGGCCAGGCTGAACGCGTCCGGCGTGGGCGCAGGGCTCGCCGGTTGCGTCTGGGCGCTGATCGCGGAGGAGTAGGAGCTGAGGTTGCCCCCGTCGGGGGTGATCACGCGGACTTTGAGGTAGTACGTGGTGCCGGGCTTCAACCCGTCCAGCGTGGCCTTGGTGCCGCTGACACGTTCGTAGTGCGGGTCGCTGAAGTCCGAGGTGGTGGCCCAACTGAGGCGGTAGCGGCCCTCAGCGCCGCGCGCCGTCCAGGTCAGCGCCAATTCCGTGTCGCTGCGGACGGTGGCTGCCAGCCCGATGGGGCTGAGGTAGGGGTAGTCCCCGGCGGAACGGGTGCGCACCTTGATGGCGGCGGAGTAGTCGCTGAGGTTGGCCCCGTCCGCGGTGATGGCGCGCACCTTGAGGTAGTACGTGGTCCCGGAGGCCAGGCCGCCGAGTTCGCCGGCGGTGCCGCTGAAGCGGCGGTAGGTGGCGTTGGTCATCGACGACGAGGTGGAGTACTGGACGCGATACCTGCTCACTCCAGACACCGCCCGCCAGGTGAGCCCGATCGCACTGGTGCTCGTACTCACCGCCTGCAGGCCGGTGGGCGAGGCGGTTGCCTGGGCTGGGGTCGCCGACACCAGCAGCAGGACGGTGGCGAGCGCGACCGTCCACGCGGCCACCCGGCGTCGGAACCGAACCAGCATGGGGCACACCTCCCAGGGGGACTCCTCGATGAGTCGCGACCCTAACAGGGCACCAGTTCGTCAAGGAGGCGCGCCGATCAACTCTCAATCGAGAGTGAATGGTTTTGACGCGGCCCTCAGGGCAACCAGACGGTCGCCCGAATCATGTTGTGGTCGGAGGGAATGAGGCCGACGAAGTTGCCGCGCGCGTCAACCTTGACGACCGTCTCCCATTCGCTGACCCGCATTCTGGTGACGAAGATGTAATCGAGGTAGGTGCCGTTGAGATAGGGGAGGCGCGGGGCTTTGCGCTCGAATCGATTGGACGTCGAATAGTTGGTGCGGATCCGCTTCTCCACGAAGGCGCCCGGTGCCGTCCAGTGGCTCTTGTAGGAGTTGCCCAGCGGGTCGAGGTAGCCGTTGGCAAGCATCTGGTCGTAGGGCCGGTTGCCCCCGGCGATCCACTTGTGGGTATTGAAGTCGCCGACCACGATCGTCGGCAGGGAGCCTCCCCGCAGCGCCTTCAGGTGGCTGAGGATGGCGGACGTCTGCCGGACCCGCAGGCTCTGGAAGCTGGAGGAGGGCTCAAGATGGGTGTTGGCGAACAGGAATTCCTTGCCGGTCGCCTTCTGGCGCAGGATCGCCCACGCCAGGTACCGGTCGATATTCGCCGCCGAGGTGGTGGGAAGCTTCTCCGAACCCTGCTTCACCAGCTCCATCGTCGTGGTGTTGTAGATGATGCGGTTTTCCATCCCGGATCCGCGATCGACGTAACGGCAGTGATTCGGGCTCTTGGAGTTGGCGCAGTTGTAGCGGTAGGAGTTGGTCAGCGCGTACGGATTGCCCAGTCGTCGGATCAGGTCCTCGAACTGAGCGACCTTGGTTCCCGTCATGTTCCCCTGCGACGCCTCCTGGACCCCGAGCACGTCAGGCTGCTGGCCCTTGATGGTGGCGACGACCGCAGTGCGTCGCTCGGCCCAGGACTTGCCCTGGCTGCAGTTGGCGCACTTGATGTTGTAGCTGGCCACCCGCATCGGCAGGGAGTCCACGGTGGCGAGTTTGGCCGGCATCGACCAGTCGCTGACGGCGGCCCCGGAGCCGTCGAGGCCCCGGACGCGGACGTGGTAGGTCGTGCGCTGGTCGAGCTTGGCCAAGGTGGTGGTGAGCCCCTCCGCCGGCACGAGGGTCGGAGTGGCGTCTGCCGGGTCGGTGCTCAGCGCCACCTGGTAACCACTCGCCAGGGGGACGGCCGTCCAGTTCGCCTCCAGGGCCGTGGCGGAACGCGGCTCCAGGGCGACGGTGGGGGCGGGACTGGGGTAGTCGGCGGGGCGGGTGGTGAAGCGTGCCGCGGTGCTGGTTCCGATCACCGCGCCGCTCGCGTCCCGGGAGGAGACTCGGACGAAGTAGCCCGTGGCGGGGGTCAGCCCGGCCAGCGCGGTCAGGGTCTGGCTCTCCTCGATCCGGCGAGCGCCGGCAAAGTCCAGGTCGTCAGCCACCTCGACGAGCCACGAGGCGACCCTGGGTGAGGACCAACTCACCATCGCCAGCGTTGAGCGCGCGGTGACGCGGAGGGCGGTGGGAGCCTCCGAAGCGACGGGAGCTGCGCTCCCGGGGGGACTGGTCAGGGCGAGCGACGTACCGATCACGCCGACGATCGCAGCGAATCGCCGCACCCATCGACCGTTGACCACGCCGAGACTCCCCCCACGCGGGGCGATGACGCAGCGGCCCCGGATCGGAAGAATCTACCACGTGAGCCGGACCGGCTCGGGGGCACCTGCCCCCCGCAGGGTTCTGCGCGGGAGGCCGACGGCCGCCTAGGCTGGCCACATGAGGGAACAGGTGGCGTCCCGGGTAGCCATTGTCCTGGCCGGTTCGGCCGCGGTGACGCCGCTGGTGCTGGCCTTGGCGATCCACACCGCCACCCGGAGGCGCATCGTGTCCCTGCCGGAGGCTCCCGTGGTTCCCACCCTCCTGGTGCTGGGCGCCGAGGTGCTGGCCGATGGCCGGCCGTCGCGGTTCCTGCAGGCGCGCCTCGACGTGGCGCTGGCGTTGTACGAACGCGGCGGGGTCGAGCGGATCATCCTGTCCGGGGACGGGACCAGTCGGTTCTACGACGAACCCGCCGGGATGCGGACCTACCTTCGGGACAAGGGGGTTCCCGAGGCCGTGCTGGTGACCGACCCCCTCGGCCTCGACACCTATGCCTCGTGCGAGCGGGCCCGCGTCCAGTGGGGGGCCGACCGGGTGATCGTGGTCAGCCAGCGCTACCACCTTCCCCGCGCCCTGGCGATCTGTCGGATGCTCGGGCTGGACGCCTGGGGGGTGGGGGACGTCACGGCCCGAAGCAGCCCCCGGACGTGGGCGCACGGCGCGCGACGAGAGGTGGCGGCCAACCTGAAGCTGGTCTGGGACGTGGTGTCACGGCGTCCCTGGCTGGTCGGAGGGTCCCGACGAGCGTGAGAAAATGGCGACCATGCTGTCGCTGCCCGTCGAACTGACCGCCCGCCTGACCCAAGCTGCCGGGATCGACCCGGAACTGCGCCCGGCCACGCGTCCCCAATTCGGGCACTACCAGACCAACCTGGCGCTCCGGCTCGCCAAAGCTGAGGGACGCCCCCCGCGCGAGGTGGCCCAGCGACTGGTCTCCCAGATCGACCTGGCCGACCTGTGTGAGCCGCTGGAGATCGCAGGCCCCGGCTTCATCAACCTTCGGATCCGCGCTGACGTGTTGGCGCGGGTCGCTTCCCAGGTGCTGGCCGATCCGCGGGCCGGAATCGCCACCACGGCGAGTCCCCAGACGGTTGTGGTCGACTACTCCTCGCCCAACGTGGCCAAGCAGATGCACGTGGGGCACCTGCGCTCCACCATCATCGGCGACTGCTTCACCAGGGTGCTGCGGGCCACCGGTCACGTCGTGATCCCCCAGAACCACATCGGTGACTGGGGGCGGCAATTCGGGATGCTGGTGGAGCAGATCCTCGACGAGGGCATGGACGTGGGAGGGCTCGACCTGGCCGGGGCGGAGGCCCTCTACCAGCGCGCCAACACCCACCTCAACGAGTCGGACGAGTTCGCCGGCCGATCCCGCGACCGCGTGGTCGCGCTCCAGGCCGGCGACCCCGAGACCCGTCGGATCTGGCAACAGCTGATCGACATCTCCCTGGCGGGCTTCAACGCGACCTATCAGCGGATGAACGTGCTGCTCACCGACGCGGACCTGGCGGGGGAGTCGATCTACAACGCCGACCTTGCCCCCGTCGCCGAGGACCTGGAAACCCGCGGTCTCGCGGTGGTGGACGCCGGTGCGCTGGTGGTTTTCGTCGAGGGGTTCAACGCACCGGCGATCATTCGCAACGCGCAGGGCGGCTTCGGCTACACCTGCACCGACCTGGCCGCGTTGCGGCACCGGGTGGGGACGCTGCACGCCACCCGGCTGATCTATGTCGTAGGGACGCCGCAGACCCACCACTTCGAGCAGGTCTTCGCGGTCGGGCGACTGGCCGGCTACCTGCCGGCGGGGGTGTTGAGCGAGCACGTCGGTTTCGGCCAGGTCCTTGGCACGGACGGCAAGAAGCTGTCCACGCGGGAGGGGAATGCGGTCACGCTGAACTCCCTGCTCGATGCTGCGGAAGCGGAGGCGTCCCCCTCGGTCGCCTTGGCCGCGATCAAATACGCCGACCTGTCCAGCGGGCTGCAGAAGGACTACACCTTCGACGCCGACCGGATGGTCGCCACGACGGGCGACACCGGGCCGTACCTGCAGTACGCCCATGCCCGGGTGTGCCAGATCCTGCGCAAGGCGGAGGCCGAGAACTATGCCTACTCCGAGGTCACCGTGCTGACGGAGCCGGCCGAGCAGACACTCGCGCTCACACTCTCCCGGTTCGGGGAGATCGTGGACCTCGTGGCCGAGACGTTGCAGCCGCACCGGCTGTGTGGGTACCTCTACGAGCTTGCGGGGGCGCTCAGCGCCTTCTACGAGCAGTGTCCGGTGCTGCGCAGCGAGGGTGAGGTCCGCACCTCGCGCCTCGCCCTGTGTGCGGCGACGCGGCAGGTGCTGGCCGCGGGCCTCGACCTGCTCGGGATCGAGGCCCCCGACCGGATGTGAGCGCCGCTCGCCCGTCTCAGGCGAGCGGGTCCGGGTGCTCCGCTTCGGCCACGGCGAGCGCCGCCGCGCCGATGATGCCCGCCTTGTTGCGCAGTTGCGCCGGCACGATGGGCGTCTTCAGCCGAAGTTGCGGCAGGAACTTGTGGGAGTTCTTCGAAATCCCGCCGCCCACCACCAGGAGGTCCGGCCAGAACAGCGACTCCAGAACCTCGTAGTAGCGCTGCAGTCGCGGCACGTACTGGTCGAAGCTGAGCGACAGCCGCTCGCGCACCGACGCCGCCGCCTGCGTCTCGGCGTCCAAGCCATCGATCTCGATATGGCCGAGTTCGGTGTTGGGCACCAGGACCCCGCGGTAGATCAGCGCGCTGCCGATGCCGGTGCCCAACGTGGTCACCAGCACCAGTCCCGGGTGGTCCTTGGCCGCTCCGAAGCGGACCTCAGCCATGCCGGCGGCGTCCGCGTCGTTGACCAGCACCACCGGACGTCCCAAACGTTCGGCAAAGATCTTCTCCGCGGGGGCGTCGATCCACGACTTGTCGATGTTCGCCGCCGAGCGGGTGACCCCATGGGTCACCACCGACGGGATGGTGATGCCGATCGGTGAGTCGCCGATCTGATCGGCGAAGCCAGCGACGATCTCGGCCACCACATCGGCCACATTGGACGGCGTGGAGGCGGCCGGGGTCGGGATGCGCACCCGTTCGGCGGCGAAGTCGCCAGTGACGAGGTCAACCGGAGCTCCCTTGATGCCGGAGCCGCCGATGTCGATTCCCAGGACGTAGGTCATGGGGGTCACCCTATCGAGCCGACGCGCGCGTGGCCGGTGCATTCACCTAGACTGACCACTCGTGACGACATGGTTGGTGACCGGCGGGGCAGGCTACATCGGAGCACACGTGGTGCGGGCCTTCCAGGCCCAAGGAATCACCCCGGTGGTCCTCGACAATCTCTCCTCCGGCCTGGCGCGCTTCGTGCCCGCCGGGGTCGAGTTCATCCAGGGTGACATTCTGGACACCGCCCTGCTGACGCAGGTCCTCCTTGAGAACCGGTGCTCCGGGGTGGTGCACGTCGCCGGCTTCAAGTACGCCGGGGTGTCCGTCCAGCAGCCACTGCACACCTACGCTCAGAACGTCACCGGGACGGCGAGCGTGCTGACGGCCATGCTGGACGCCGGGGTGAAGAACGTGGTGTTCTCCTCCAGCGCCGCGGTCTACGGGACTCCGTCGACCGACCTCGTCACCGAGGATTCCCCTCACCACCCGGAGTCCCCCTACGGCGAGTCCAAGCTGATCGGGGAGTGGCTGATCAACGATGTGGCCCGGTCCAGTGAAGGCTTCCGCGGGGTGAGCCTGCGGTACTTCAACGTCGTCGGGTCAGCCACCGACGAGGTCTACGACGCCAGCCCCCACAACCTGTTCCCGCTGGTCATCGAGGCCCTGTTGGCCGGACGGACCCCCCGCATCAATGGTGACGACTACCCGACCCCTGATGGAACCTGCGTCCGCGACTACGTCCACGTCGGCGACCTCGCCACGTCGCACGTGGCCGCGGCCCAGGCGCTGGAGGCCGGACGGGACCTGCGCCCGGCGTACAACCTCGGCAGCGGTGAGGGCTTGAGCATTCGCCAGATCATGGACGCCATGGCGCGGGTCACCGGGATCGGGTTCACCCCCGACCTGGCGCCGCGCCGCCCCGGCGACCCCGCCCGCATCGTCGCCCAGGGCACCGCGGCGGCAGCCGATCTCGACTGGGCGATGCGCTACTCGGTCGACGAGATGGTCGCTTCTGCCTGGTCAGCCAGGCGGGCTTCGGGCCCGGGCGCTTCCTGAGCGACGGGGTTGCCGGCGAGGTCGATCAGGGCCGGCCACGCGGTTCCCAGCCGGGCAGCGTCCGTCCCCAGAGCCCGGACTGCGAGCTGCTGCCCGGCCGTGTGCACGTGCAGGTCGGCCAGACCCAACCGTCGTGAGAACCAGCCCTGGCTGACCCGCAACGACTGGACGCGGACGTGCGGCACCACCTGCCAGCGCCGGACCAGCCAGCCGTGGCGCGTGACAACGATCTGCTCGTCGAACCCCCACCCCAGGAACGGGGTCGCGAAGGGGTGCAGCCACCCGGCTCGGCGGGGGGCGGGCGTCAGCTGAACGCTGCGGTAGTCGGCGGTGGGCCACAACGCAGCCAGCGCCACCCTGACCTGGTCGGCGCTCCCCGCCGGCAGCATGATCGTGCTGATTCCGGACGTGTTCTCATCATCGGTCTGCTCACCCCAGCCCAGCACCTCGAGGTCGATGCGGTAGTAGCCGAGGGCGCGCCAGGCGACCGACTGGCTGATCTGCACGGCCTGGACCCGGCGGGCCGAGAGCGACTGGCTGGTGAGGCTGGTGAGGCCACGAGAGATCCGCAAGCCCGCGGGGCGCCTGCTGAGGGTGTAGTTGAACTGGCCGGTGACCCGGCGTCCCACGAAGCCCACCAGGCTGCTGAGCGTGGGAATGCCGAGGCCCAAAGCTAGCCAGGGCTGCTGGAACCACCAGGCCAAGGCTCCAGCACCCAGGCCGGACACCAGGATCCCGAAGAATTCGTGGGAGGTGACGGCGGCCAGCAGGAGCGTGGTGGCCGGTACCCGCACCAACACTTCGTCGCTGGCGTGGAGGTCCGCCAGGATCGCGGTCGGACTCTGTTCAGGCGCGGTCTGCTGCGGGGTGACCCGGTAGCCGTGCGAGCGTGCCAACAGGTAGTCACGCACCTCGTAGGCGCGGCGCCGAGAGAGGTAGCGGAGCTTCGTGGTCTCGCCGCCGACGTCGATCTGCACCTCCGCCAAGCCGAAGAGCCGGGCCGCGAACGGCTGCATGACGTCGATGGACTGGATGCGCTCGAAGGCGATTCGCCTCGACGAGCGGAAGACCGCGCCGGTGTCGACCCTCACCTCCGCGTGGTCGATCACGAAGCGGGTGAACCGCCAGGTGACGAAGCCGGCGGCACCGGCCACCAGGAACGCTGCGGCCACGGCCGCCGCCAGCCATTCCAGGGGCGGCAACCGGGTGGGTTCGCGTCCGTTCGGGATCAGCTCGCGTCCGAAGGCGATGGCAACCGCCAGCAGCACGACCCAGCCCCGGATCAGTGGGGTCAGCCAATGGGGGCGTTCGACCAGTTTGTCGGGAACGTCGCTGGGCGCGCTCGGGCGCGCAGACTCGGGGTTCACAGCGGCAGGGCCAGAGTCTCGCCGGCCTCGATGAGTTCGTCCCGCAGGCGGCGGGCTTCGCTGTCGGCGAGCCCCGGGATCGTGGCCGCACTCTCCGCACTGGCGGTCACGAGGGTGACCCGGGCCAGGCCCCACAGGCGATCCAGCGGTCCGGAATGGACGCGGACCGCCTGCATCCGTCCGTAGGGGACCGCGATCAGCGCGCGGCTCCACAACCCCGAGCGGATCAGGAGATCGTCCTGGCGCCGCTGGTAGCCGAAGGCCTGCACCCACCGCCAGGCCCGGATCCCGCGCCAAACGGTCCACCCCAACGTCCCGATCGCGACGAGCCACGCGAGCCAGGACATCGACGGGGGTTGGACGATTGTCGCTGCCGCGATGGCGATCACGCTGAACACTCCATTGAGCAGCGCGGAACTCAGGGCCCTGGCCGGGGCGTAGCGAGGCGACAGGGGTTGCCACCCGGCGTCGGTGTCGAACGGTCCGTCCATGCCGACCACTGTAGGGCTCAGCCGCGACGCTTCTTCAGCTTCGGGTTGCGCACCTCCAAGCCTCCGAACAGCGCCACTCCTTTGAGGATGACGACCGGGGCGCCCGGCTGCGGCGGAGTGACCTTCACGTCCGCGCCGCCGAAGATTCCGAAGGCCTGGTTGGTGACCGCGACCCCGTGGGGCACCTTCACCTCCACGCCCCCGAACAGGCAGAAGCAGTTGATGGTGATGGTGTGGGCTTCGAAGGTGGCCTCGGTCAGGTCGAGCTTGGCGCCCCCGAACACCGCGAGGACGGAGGTGTTCGGGCGGGCCCGCCAGTTGCCCTTGCGCTCAGTGCCGCTGAAGATCGCGATCACTTGATCGGCCGCCTGGGTCGGGTCGGCCGCATCAACCTGCACGGCGGGCGCGGGCCGGACGATCCGGCCATCGGCGCTGACCAGGTCGCGGGTCAGGGGGACCAGGTCGTCGAAGGTGGCGGCCGTGCGGGCAGCGGCGATCCGGCGGTCGCGTTCGTCCCGCGACAGCAGGCCCTCGTTGTGGGCCTCGGACACCAGCGTGACCACGTGATCACGATCGGCATCGGTGGCTGCATGGTTGCCGCCGGCTGCCGGGCCGACGTCAGTGGGTTCAGGAGAGGCAGTGCTCATGACTTGAACCTATGACTGGCGCTCGGGCCTGACCAGCCTCCGCTGAGGAGTCCCGGGAAGCGTCGGGGCTCCCCCTGACCACCAGATGATCGCCGGCTTGGCCTGCCGGTGAGTGGTTGCTGGCGTTCGTGGTGCGCCTGGGCCTGTTGGGGGCGTGGGGCGGTGGTGGGTGGCTGCCTCTACTCACGCCCGGGCGGGTGTGAGCCGGGGCGCCTCGGGGTGAGCCGGGGTGGCTCGGGGTGAGCCGGTTGGTCGCGCAGGTCGTGGCCAGGGGCACATGGCGACACCGGCGCCGGGTTGGCCGGGTGTGCCGGTGAGTGGTTGCTGGCGTTCGTGGTGCGCCTGGGCCTGTTGGGGGCGTGGGGCGGTGGTGGGTGGCTGCCTCTACTCACGCCCGGGCGGGTGTGAGCCGGGGCGACTCGGGGTGAGCCGGGGTGGCTCGGGGTGGCCGGTTGGTCGCGCAGGTCGTGGCCAGGGGCACATGGCGACATCAGCGCCAGGCCTGCCGGTGAGTGGTTGCTGGCGTTCGTGGTGCGCCTGGGCCTGTTGGGGGCGTGGGGCGGTGGTGGGTGGCCGCCTTTACTCACACCCGGCGCGTGAGCGGGGTGATCGCTGGGGACGGGCGGCTACAGCTCCAGGCCCGGGTAGAGCGGGTGGGTGTCCAGGAGTTCACCGGCGGCCGCCATCGTCCTGTCGGCCACCCCGTCGGCCAGGGAATACCTGGCCTTGCCGGGGGCGCCGGCAGCGGTGGCGACCGGCGTGGTGGCGCGGAGGACTTCGGTGATCAGCTCGGCGACCCGGTCGAAGTCGGCGGCGCCGAAGCCGCGCGAAGTGAGCGCCGGGGTCCCGATTCGGACGCCGGTGGTGTACCAGGCGCCATTGGGGTCGTTGGGCACCGAGTTGCGGTTGGTGACGATGCCGGAATCCAGCAGCGCGGATTCGGCCTGCCGTCCGGTGAGGCCGAAGGAACCGACGTCCAGCAGCACGAGGTGGTTGTCGGTGCCGCCGGTGACCAGGGTGACGCCGCGCCTTAAGAGTCCTTCGGCGAGGGTCTTGGCGTTGTCGGCCACAGCCTGGGCGTAGGTCTGGAAGGAAGGCTGCCGGGCCTCGGCCAGCGCGACGGCCTTGGCCGCCATCACGTGGCCCAACGGGCCGCCCAGCACCATGGGGCAGCCGCGATCGACGCTGGGGGCGTACTCCTTGGTGGCCAGCACCAGCCCACCGCGCGGCCCCCGCAGGGACTTGTGGGTGGTGGTCGCCACCACGTCGGCGTAGGGGACCGGATCCTCCTCGCCGGTGAAGACCTTCCCGGCTACCAGTCCGGCGAAGTGGGCCATGTCCACGAACAGGGTGGCGCCCACCGCGTCGGCGATCTCGCGCATCTTCGCGAAGTTCACCCGGCGCGGGTAGGCCGAATAGCCCGCCACGATGATCAGCGGCTTGAACTCCCTGGCGTCGGCGAGCAGCTTGTCGTAGTCGATGAGCTGGGTGGTGGGGTTGGTGCCGTAGGAACGCTGGTGGAACATCTTTCCTGAGATGTTCGGGCGGAAGCCGTGGGTCAGGTGGCCGCCGACGTCCAGGCTCATGCCCATCACCCGTTGCTCGGCGAAGGAGTGGCGCAACGTCTCCCAGTCGGCCTCGGTGAGGTCGTTGACGGTCTTTGCGCCCAGCTTCGCCAGGGCCGGGGACTCGACCCGGTGCGCGAGGATCGACCAGTAGGCCACCAGGTTGGCGTCGATGCCGGAGTGGGGCTGGGCGTAGGCGTACTCGGCCCCGAACAGTTCCCGGGCGTGCTCGGCGGCCACCGACTCCACGGTGTCGACGTTCTGGCAGCCCGCATAGAAGCGGTGGCCAACGGTTCCCTCGGCGTACTTGTCGCTGAGCCAGGTGCCCATGGTCATCAGCACGGGCAGCGAGGCGTAGTTCTCGCTGGCGATCAACTTGAGCGAGCCGCGCTGGTCGGCCAGTTCGGCGCGGGTGGCGGCGGCGATCCGAGGTTCGACCGCCTCGATCACCCCGAGCGCCTGGGTGTAGATGCTGGACACGGTGCTGGCGAAGTCGGACACGGAAGCTCTCCTGGACTGGGCGACCCGGCAACTCTACCGAGAACCCGCCCGGACGGGTCGGGGCCGGCGGTGGCCACCCGGGCACGGCCTCTGGAACGAGAATCGGAGCGCCGGGGCCGGGCGCCGCGATGGGCTGGCGTCCCGGCCAGTATTGATACGGTTCAATGGTCGAAATCTGTGATCTAATCGTTACCGAGGCGAGCTGGGGAGAAATCATGGGGCCGAAGAACTCGGTGAGTATGAAGGACGTGGCACGGCTTGCCCAGGTGTCGGTGGGCACGGTGTCCAACGTCATCAACGCCCCCGACCGAGTGACCGCACCGACGAGAATTCGGGTCGCAGAGGCGATCGCAAAACTCGGCTGGGTCCCCAACGAATCAGCGCGCCAGTTGCGGGCCGGACGCAGCCGCTCCATCGGCATGGTCGTCATGGACATCTCCAACCCGTTCTTCACCGACGTGGTCAAAGGCGCGGAGGAAGTGCTCTACCGCGAGCAGTACTCCGTCCAGATCGGCAACAGCGACCAACAGCCGACCCGCGAACTGACCTTGCTGGACCGCTTCGAGCAGCAGCGGGTCGGCGGCGTCCTGTTCGCCCCGGTGGGCGACAGTGCCGAGCGGGTGCTGGCCCTGCGGCGCCGCGGGATCCCCGTGGTGATCGTGGACCGCGCCGGAATCAGTTCCGATTTCTGTTCGGTGGGGGTGGATGACCTTGTCGGCGGCCGTCTGGCGGGTCGGCACCTGATCGAGCAGGGGCACCGCCGACTGGCCTTCGTCGGCGGCCCGAGCACCTTGACCCAGGTCCGCGACCGGCGTGGCGGGATCGAATTGGCGGTCGAACAGGCCGGTGGTGACGCCACCCTGCTGGCTGTCAGCACCCCAGGCCTGACCCTGGACGCCGGGGTGGCAGCCGCCGGCGACCTGGCCGCCCTGCCCGACGGCGAGCGGCCCACAGGCGTGTTCGCGGCCAACGACCTGATCGCCATCGGCCTGCTGCAGGGGTTCGTGACAGCAGGACTGCGGGTGCCAGAGGACATCGCGCTGGTCGGCTACGACGACATCGCCTTCGCTGCGGCTGCGGCCGTCCCGATCTCGTCGGTGCATCAGCCACGGGCCGAGATCGGCCGCAAGTCCGCCGAGCTCCTCGTGGCTGAGATCGAGGCCGCCGACGCCGAGCAGCCACATAGCCACGAGACCGTGCGGTTCACCCCGACCCTGGTTGTGCGGCGATCTTCGGCGGGCTCGCCTCCAAGGGGTTGACACACCCCGCATCGTCCTCCTAATCTCTCCCCGAGAAGTAAAACGTTTCAATCTGCGGCGAGGAGGCCGTGGGTGGACGGACAGTCGACTCCCACCCTGGAGTTGCGCGACGTGTCGAAGAGTTTCGGCGCCGTGGTCGCCCTCCGGGATGCACAACTGACGATGTACCCAGGTTCTATCCATGCCCTGGTGGGTGAGAACGGCGCCGGCAAGTCCACGCTGGTCAAGATCATGGCCGGCCTGTATGCCCGGGACACCGGCACCTTCCAGATGGAGGGCAAGCCGGTCGAGTTCCGCACCACCGCCGAGGCCAAGGCCGCCGGCGTCGCGGTGATCTACCAGGAGCCGACGCTGTTCCCCGACCTGTCGGTGACCGAGAACGTCTTCATGGGACGCCAGCCCGTGGGCCGATTCGGTCGCATCGACCGCGCGGCCATGCGCGCCGAGGTCGTCGAGTTGATGACCCGGCTCGGCGTCGCCATCGACCCCGACCGCCCGGCCGAGGGCCTGTCGATCGCCGACCAGCAGATCATCGAGATCGCCAAGGCGATCTCCCTCGACGCCAAGGCGCTCATCATGGACGAGCCGACCGCGGCGCTGTCGGGGGTTGAGGTGGAACGGCTGTTCGCCGTGGCTCGCAGCCTGCGCGATGAGGGCCGGGCGCTGCTCTTCATCTCCCACCGCTTCGACGAGGTGTTCGCGCTGTGCGACACCGTCACCGTGATGCGGGACGGCAGCTACGTCTCCACCACCCCGATCGCCGACACGGATGTGGCCTCGATCGTGCGGATGATGGTCGGGCGCGACGTGACCGAACTCTTCCCCAAGGTGGCGGCCGAGATCGGACGCCCGCTGCTGGAGGTGACCGGGCTGACCCAGCCGGGAGTGTTCCAGGACATCTCCTTCCAGGTGCATTCCGGCGAGATCGTGGCGCTGGCGGGCCTGGTCGGCGCCGGACGCAGCGAGGTGGCGCGGGCGATCTTCGGGGTCGATCCGTACCAGACCGGCACCGTGACGATCGACGGCAAGGCGCTGCCGGCCGGAAAGCCGAGCGCCTCGATGAAGCAGGGGCTGGCGCTGGTGCCCGAGGATCGGCGCAAGCAGGGCCTGGTGATCGATGCCACCGTTGCGTCCAACATCACCGATGCCATCCGCGGCACCCTCACCCGAGGGGGCCTCATCACCACCGGGGCCGAGAATGCGGCCGCCCGGGTGTGGGCCCGCCAGTTGGAGGTCAAGACCGCCTCTCTGGATGCCGTGGTCGGCACCCTGTCGGGCGGCAATCAGCAGAAGGTGGTGCTCGCCAAGTGGCTGGCCGCCAACCCCAAGGTGCTCATCATCGATGAGCCGACGCGCGGCATCGATGTCGGCACCAAGTCCGAGGTGCATCGCCGGATGTCGGAGTTGGCAGGCATGGGCCTGGCGATCCTGATGATCTCCTCCGAACTCCCGGAGGTCCTGGGGATGGCCGACCGGGTGCTGGTGATGCGGGAAGGGCACCTCACCGCCGCCATCGACCGCGCCTCAGCGACCGCGGAGAACGTGATGTTCGCAGCTACCCACTCAGGCGAGGAAGTCCAGTGAGCGCCGTGTCCGCCACCACCGAACGTGTCAGCCTCGGATCTCGGCTGTGGTCCCTGCTGAGTTCCCGCGAGACCGGCATCTTCCTGGCGCTGCTGCTGGTGGTGGTTGCGACCACCGTCCGCAACCCCGCCTTCCTGTTCAGCCCGGACGGCTGGCGGGACATGTTGTTGACGCCCTCGATCGTGGCTGTGGTCGCGATCGGGCAGGCCGTGGTCATCATCACCCGCAGCGTCGACCTGTCGGTGGGGTCGATCGTCGGTCTCACCGCCTACCTGGTCGGGACCCTCTTCGTGGCGATGCCGGGCTTCCCCGTGCCGTTGATGTTCGCGGTCGGGATCGCCTTCGGAGCACTGCTGGGGCTCGTGAACGGGGCCTTGATCGCCTTCGGCAAGGTGCCGGCCATGGTGATCACCCTGGGCACGCTGTACGCCTTCCGTGGCATCAACGTCGCCTGGACCGGCAGCAACCGGATCAACGCCTCCGACATGCCCGACGACTTCCTCGCCCTCGGCACCCAGCAGATCCTCACCATCCCGGTACTGACGATTCTCGCCATGGCGATCCTGGTGGTGGTGGGGTGGTACATGGCCAACACCCGGGGCGGACGCGAGTTCTACGCGATCGGGTCCGATCCGGACGCCGCCGAACTCTACGGGCTGGCGAAGACCAAGCGGGTGCTGGTCGCCTTCGTGGCCAGCGGTGCCGCGTCCGGTCTCGGCGGCGTGCTCTTCGCCGCCCGCTACGGAACGATCAACTCCCAAGTGGGCGACGGCTTCGAACTGCAGGCCATCGGCGCCGCGGTGATCGGCGGCGTGGCCATCGTGGGCGGCAGCGGGACGGTATTGGGTGCCGTCCTCGGTGCCTACCTGCTGCTCACCATCAACCGGGCCCTGCCTGTCCTCGGCATCCCCGACTTCTGGCAACGCGCCGTGGTGGGCGCGCTCATCATCGGCGCCATCATCCTCGACCGGGTGCTGGCCAACCGGCAGGCCAAACGCCTCCTCGCAGAGAGGGTCTCAGCATGACCACCAGCGTCACGACTCAGCCCGCAGCCATCGAGCGCACCTACGCCGCCTACGGCCGCCCGGCCTGGCGCCGGGTCCTTCTCAACCGGGAGATGGCGATCATCGGCCTGCTGGCGGCGGTGCTGGTGGTGGCTTCGGTCATCGTCCCGAAGTTCGCCACGCCGACCACCATGGGCTACCTCCTCTTCGACATCACTCCGATCCTGTTCATCTCCCTGGCGATGGCGCCGGTCATGATCGCCGGTGACATCGACCTGTCCGTCGGCTCGATGGTCGGCCTCAGCAGCGTGACGGTCGGGCTCTGCTCCCAGATGGGGATCCCGATCGCGGTGGCCGGTCTGATCGCCCTGGCTGTCGGCGCGATCGGCGGGCTGGTCAACGGCCTGCTGATCACCCGGATCGGGCTGCCGGCGCTGGCAGTGACGATCGGCACCCTCGCGCTCTACCGCGGGATCGCGGTCGGACTGCTCGGAACGACGGCCATCACCCAGTTCGACAAGTGGTGGACCGCGCTGATCAAAGCCAGGATCGGCACCACGGGGATCCCGGTGGTGATGATCCTTTTCGTCCTCCTGCTGGCGGCTTTCGTGATCATGCTCCACTTCACCCCATTCGGGCGGGGGGTCTTCGCGATCGGCCTGAGCAAGGACGCGGCGGTGTTCTCCGGGGTCGACGCCGAGCGCACCCGGGTGATCCTGTTCGTGTTGTCCGGGGTGATGGCTGCGTTGGCGGGGATCTACTACGCGCTCTACTACACCTCCGCCCGGGGCGACAATGCGACCGGCATGGAACTGCAGGTCATCGCTGCGGTGGTGCTGGGTGGGGTATCGGTCTTCGGCGGCAGGGGTGCGCTGTCGGGCGTGGTCGCCGGCGTCCTGCTGATCGGGGTCCTGTCGAAGGCGCTCCAACTGGTGAACGTCACCTCCGATGTGGTGAGCATCATCACCGGCGTCCTGCTCGTGCTCTCGGTCATCGCCGGGAGTGTCATGAACTGGGTGCAGTCCAAACGGGTCCGGCCGGTGCCCGGGTCCATCCAGAGTAAGACCGCTTGAAATCCGAACCGGGGCTCGCCCCAACCACCGTCGGGTCCACTGTCGGACCCGGCCAAACGAAAGGAACTACCCATCATGCTTGGTAAGTCTCGAGCGGGTCTCCGCACGCTGGCCAGTCTCGCTGCGGCGAGCCTGTTGCTGGCCGCCGGTTGTTCTTCCGGCACGACGGCGCCGGCTGCCAGTGGCGCGGCCTCGTCCCCAGCCGCCACGGCGAATCTGACGATGACCTTCCTGCCCAAGAACCTCGGCAATGCCTACTTCGACACCTCCTTCAAGGGCGTGCAGACGGCAGTGGCAGCCATCGGCGGCACGGTGACCCAGGTGGGCCCGGCCAAGGGCGACGATCCTGCCGGTCAGGTGTCCTACATCAACACCGCCGCGCAGCAGCAGGTGGGTGCGCTGCTGGTCTCGGCCAACGACAAGTCCGCGATCTGCGACGCCCTGAAGGAAGCCATGACTGCCGGGGTGAAGGTCGTCACCTTCGACTCCGACACCACCCCCGACTGCCGCAATCTGTTCGTGAACCAGGCCACCGCCGAGGGCATCGCCAAGGTGCAGGTCGACATGATCGCCAGCCAGATCGGCGATGCCGGTGAGGTCGCGATCCTGTCCGCGTCGGCCAACGCCACGAACCAGAACGCCTGGATCGACATGATGAAGAAGGAGTTCGCTGCGAGCCACCCGAACATCAAGCTGGTGGACACCGTTTACGGCAACGATGATGACCAGACCTCGTTCGACAAGACCGCTGCCCTGCTCCAGTCGCACCCGAACCTGAAGGGCATCATCTCCCCGACCACGGTCGGCATCTCCGCCGCGGCCCGCTACCTGTCCACCTCGAAGGCCAAGGGCAAGGTTGCCCTGACCGGTCTGGGCACCCCGAACCAGATGCGCAAGTTCGTCGAGGACGGCACCGTCACCGAGTTCGCCCTGTGGAACCCCGAAGAGCTCGGCGCGCTCGCCGCCCACGCGGCGGCCGCTCTGGCCAAGGGTGAGATCACCGGCAAGGAAGGCGACAAGTTCAAGGCCGGCGACAAGGAGTACACCGTCGGCGCCGACGCGACCGTCCTGCTGGGCGAGCCGTACCGGTTCAACAAGGAAAACATCGCCAACTTCAACTTCTGAGTTGGCCTGAAGCACCACGCTGTGCCCGGCCGGCAGGCGCCGGCCGGGCACAGCACCCCGCTCGATTCCGTTGATCAGCCCACTGCCTCACTCCCCGAAAGAACCGTCATGACCGCCTTCTCGTCCATCGCCGACCAACTGGCCACCCAGGCCATCGAGCTGCCTTCGTGGGCGTTCGGGAACTCGGGGACCAGGTTCAAGGTGTTCGGCACGCCCGGCACCCCGCGTACCGTCCAGGAGAAGCTGACCGATGCCGCGCAGGTGCACGCCTACACCGGGCTGGCACCGTCCGTCGCGCTGCACATCCCGTGGGACAAGGTGGACGACTACACGGCGTTGGGCGCGTTCGCCGCGGAGCTGGGGGTGTCGTTGGGCACCATCAACTCCAACACCTTCCAGGAGGACGTCTACAAGTTCGGCAGCCTGACCCATGTGGATCCTGCCGTCCGGCGCCGGGCGATCGACCATCACCTGGAATGCATCGACATCATGGACGCGACCGGTTCGCGCGACCTGAAGATCTGGCTCGCGGATGGTTCCAACTATCCCGGGCAGGTCGACCTGCGGGCCCGGCAGGACCGGCTGGCTGAGGGGCTGTCGGAGATCTATGCCCGCCTCGGCGAAGACCAGCGGCTGGTGTTGGAGTACAAGTTCTTCGAGCCGGCCTTCTATCACATGGACGTGCCGGACTGGGGCACCAGTTACGCACAGGTGGCCGCCCTTGGCCCGAAGGCGTTGGTGTGCCTGGACACCGGGCATCATGCGCCGGGCACGAACATCGAGTTCATCGTGATGCAGTTGCTGCGGCTGGGCAAGCTCGGCAGTTTCGACTTCAACTCCCGGTTCTACGCCGACGACGATCTGATCGTGGGGGCGGCGGATCCGTTCCAGCTGTTCCGGATCCTGTTCGAGGTGGTCCGCGGGGGCGGCTATGGTCCGGGCTCGCCGGTCGCGTTCATGCTCGATCAGTGCCACAACGTGGAGGAAAAGATCCCCGGCCAGATCCGTTCGGTGCTGAACGTGCAGGAGATGACCGCCAAGGCGCTCCTGGTCGATCGCGACGCCCTGGCGGCGGCTGAGGCCGCCGGTGACGTGCTGGGGGCGAACGGGGTGTTCATGGACGCCTTCTACACCGATGTGCGGGCTGATCTGGCGGCCTGGCGGGAGTCCCGCGGCTTGCCGGCCGATCCGATGGCGGCGTTCGCCGCGTCCGGTTACCTGGGCCGGATCGCCGCCGATCGTGCGGGGGGCACCCAGTCCGGGTGGGGAGCCTGATCTGCATGGCCCGCTACTGCTTTCTCGGCCACGTCGATCCGGCCAACCTCGAGGAGTATCGGGCCAGGCACGCCGAGGTCTGGCCTGAGCTCCTGGTGGCACTGCGGGACGCCGACTGGCGCAACTATTCACTGTTCCTGCGACCCGACGGCCTGCTCATCGGGTATGCCGAGTCCGACGACCTGGACGCGGCGCAGCGCCGGGTCGCCGAAACGGCGGTGAATGCCCGGTGGCAGGCCGAGATGGCCCGTCTTTTCGGCACCGAAGGCGCACCCGACGAGGCCTGGGAATTCGTGCCGGAGGTGTTCAACCTCGAGGTTCAACTGGAGCGCGCCGGTGAGGCTGTGCTGTCGGTGCGCTGACGGTGCCGGGGGCCGTCGGCCCTTGACCCACAGCGGCCGCCGGATTAGAATATGAAACGATTCAGAAACCTCAGGAGCTTCCCATGACGGCCACCAGCAGCGGGCGAGACCGGCGATGAGTGACCCCACCGCCTTCGCCGCGGTCGACCTCGGCGCCTCCAGTGGCCGGGTCATCCTGGGGACGCTGGCAGGCGGCCGGTTTCGGCTCGCCGAAGCAGCCAGGTTCCCCAATGGCCCCACGACGCGGCCCGACGGTCTGCGCTGGGACGCGGTGGGCCTGTTCGAGCAGATCACGCGGGGCATCGACGCGGCGCAGGCGGCCAGCGGCGGCCTGACGGGGGTCGGCGTCGACACCTGGGGGGTCGACTACGCCCTCCTGGACGCCGCAGGCCGGCTCCGCGACCTGCCCTTCAACTATCGCGACGAGCGGACCCAGGGCGTCCCGGAGCGGGTCTTCGCCGACTTTCCGGCCGAGCGGCTGTACGCCATCGCCGGCCTGCAGGTGATGTCGTTCAACACGATCTTCCAGCTGGTGGCCGAGGCGTCCAGCGTCGAATGGGCCGACGTGTCCCACCTGTTGCTGATGCCCGACCTGTTCGGCTATTGGTTGACCGGACGGCGGGTGGCCGAGGTCACCAACGCCTCCACCACCGGATTGCTGGACGTGGCGCGCCGGACCTGGTCGTCCCAGACCTGCGGCTACCTCAAGGCGTCGCACGGCATCGACGTTCCCCGGATCCTGCCGGAGCTGGTCGAGCCGGGCACCCTGCTGGGCGACAGCCTGCCAGGAGTCCTGACGTCGTCGGTCCCGGTGGTGGCCGTCGGCTCGCACGACACCGCCTCGGCGGTCGTGTCCGTCCCGGCGGAGACCGACCGCTTCGCCTTCATCTCATCGGGAACCTGGTCGCTGGTCGGGCTCGAACTCGACGCGCCCGTGCTGACCGACGCCAGCCGGCAGGCCAACTTCACCAACGAACTGGGTGTGGACGGCACCGTCCGTTACCTGACGAACGTGATGGGCCTGTGGGTGCTCAGCGAGTCGATGCGTGCCTGGCGGGCCGAGGGCCGGGACGTGGACCTGCCGGGCCTGCTCGGTGCCGCCGCCCGCCTCCCCGGGCTGGGGTGCGTGCTCGATATGGCCGACGAGCGGCTGCTGCCGCCCGGTGACATGCCGGCGCGACTGCTGGCGCTGGCTCAGGAAACGGGCCAGCACCTCAGCCCCGATCCGGACCTGATCACCCGGTGCATCCTGGACTCGCTCGCGCTGGCGTACCGTCGGGCGGTTCGGCGGGCCTGCGCGCTGGCTGATCGCGCGGTCGACGTCGTCCACATCGTCGGGGGCGGGTCGCAGAACACCCTGCTGTGCCAGCTCACCGCCGAAGCCACCGGGCTACCCGTCGTCGCCGGGCCCGCCGAAGGCACCGCGCTGGGGAACCTGCTCGTCCAGGCCCGCGCCTGCGGGGCGCTCTCGGGGGACCTCGCGGCCCTGCGCCGGGTCGCCATCGCCTCGTCCGAACTCGTCCGTTACACCCCTGGTCGGCTGGGGTCGACCGAAGCCCACTGGGACGCCGCCGAACGCGTCCTTCCCTCTGAAAGGTAGTCATGGGAACCACGTCCGCTCCGGCACCCACCACGCCAGTGGTCAACACCCACGTGCACGTGCCACCGAACTTCTCGGCCTTCACCCGGGCCGCGGACGTCATTGAGGCTGCCGTGGCACAAGGGGCCGCGGCCATCGGGATCTCCAACTTCTACGACCAGCAGGTGTACGCGCGGTTCGCGGCCCTGGCCGCCGACGCGGGGGTGGTCGCGCTCTTCGGGTTGGAGTTCATCACCTTGGACCCTGAACTGGAGGCGGCGGGCGTCCGGATCAACGATCCGGCGAACCCGGGCCGGATGTACCTGTGCGGCAAGGGGATCGACCCGTTCCGGGACAAGCCCGCGGCGGCTGCTGCCACGGCCCGGGCCATTCGCGGCGGCAACGACGAGCGGGCCACCGCCATGGTCGGCCAGTTGGCAGCGCACTTCGCTTCCGTCGGCTTCAACACCGGTCTCACGGCGGAAGCCATCGTGTCCGAGGTGGCCCGCCGCGGCGAGGTGCCACTGGAGTGGGTTTCGCTCCAGGAACGTCACGTCGCGATGGCTTTCCAGGAAGCCCTGGCCACGCTTCCGCTCGACGAACGCGCCAGCGTGCTGGAACGCGCCTACGGCGGTCCGTCCAGGGTCGCTCTGGACGATCCCGCGGCGCTGCAAGGGGAGTTGCGCTCCCGGCTGATCAAGGTGGGGACGCCCGGCTTCGTGCCGGAGGTGCCGCTCGCCTTCGCCGACGCCTACGCCTATGTGCTGGCCATGGGCGGGATTCCGACCTACCCCACGCTGGCTGACGGTGTCAGCCCGATCTGCCCCTTTGAGGAACCGGCCGCTGACTTGGCGCAGCGGTTGCTGCAGCGCCGGATCTACGCCGCAGAGCTGATCCCCGTCCGCAATACGGTCGCCTGCGTGGACGCCTACGTCCACGCCTTCACGCAGGCGGGACTCATCGTGATGGCCGGCACCGAACACAACACCCCCGAGCGGATCCCGCTGGAGGCGGCCTGCGTCGACGGGCCCCTGTCGGACGCCGCGAGGCAGGCGTTCTGGGAAGGGACGTGCGTGGTGGCAGCTCATCAGTCCCTGGTGAAGAGCGGGGAAGCCGGATACGTCGATGACGCCGGGGACCCGGTCGGCGGGGACGTGGTGGCCCGACGGAACGAATTGGTGAAGCTCGGGGCAGCGTTGATCGCTTCCGGGCAAGGAACTCAAGGAGCAGACCGATGACCGTGGTGACACCAGTGGCCCAGGGCAGGATGGCTGACGAGCTGATCGAGGTCGCCCATCGCTTCGGTGCGAACCCCGAGTACTCCCGCGCCGGCGGCGGCAACGCGTCGGTCAAGCTGGACGGGGTGCTGTTCATCAAGCCCAGCGGCGTGCCGCTGGCCACGCTGACCGCGGCCGACCTGGTGCCGTTGCGGATCGACGTCCTGCTGGAAGCGCTGAACTCAGACAGCGAGGTGGCGGGGGATCCGGTGCAGGTGGCGGCGACCGCCGCCCGCCTGGGTGACGCGTCGGGCCGTCGGCCCAGCGTCGAGATCCTGTTCCACGCCCTCATCCCCGACGCCCTCGTGCTGCACACCCACCCGCTGGTGGCCAACGCGCTCACCTGCAACGCCGACGCCGAAGACCTGGTGGCGCGGTTGCTCGGAGACGAGGCAGTCCTGGTGCCCTACACCGATCCGGGGGTCCCGCTCGCCCGCGAGGTGGCTCAGGCTCGTCACGACTACACCGTCCGCACCGGACGGCCCGCGCCCGCGATCACTCTGCTCGCCAACCATGGCATCATCGTCGCGGGCAACACCGCCGCGGAGCTGACCGAGCGCGCCGAATGGCTGACGGCCACCATTGCTGCAGCCGTCGACGCGACGCCGGCGCCCCCGGCCGAGCCCGTCGACGCGGCGGCGCTGACCGCCCTGAGGAACGTGGTGGCCCCCACCCTGCGCGGGCTTCTGGGCACGCCGGAACGACTCGCCGTCGTCACCTCGGACGCCGGCGATCTGGTGCGCTGGACGACCGCCGCCGGTTGCGCGGTCCTCACGCAGGGGCCGCTGATTCCCGATCAGATCGTGTACGCGGGTTCCTTCCCGCTGGTGTTCACCCCCTCTCCGCAGGGCGATGTGGCCACCGAACTCGCCGCCGCGGTGGCGGCCCACCGCAGCCGGCACGGTAAGGCGCCGATCATCACCGTGATCCCGGGGCTGGTCGCCTTCGGGGCCGGCGCCGACCTCGCCGCGGCGCGCACGGCCCTGGCCACGTTCACCGACGCCCTCCGGGTGGCGCGGGACGCCGACCGGCTCGGCACCGTCCGCTGCATGGACGCGGCCCAGCGCGGGTTCATCGAGAACTGGGAGGCCGAGAGCTACCGCCAGTCGGTGGCGGCCAGCAAGGTGGCCGGTCGGCTGACCGGGAAGGTCGTGATGATCACCGGGGCAGCCCAGGGCTTCGGCCTCGGCATCGCCCAGGAACTGATCACCCAGGGCGCCCAGCTGATCCTGGCCGACCTGAACCTCGACGGGGCGCAGGCGAACGCGGACGCGATGTGCACCGAGCACGGCCCGGGACGGGCCGTCGCGATCCGGATGGACGTCTCCGACGAAGCGTCGGCGCTGGCCGCGGTCGCCGAGGCGGTGGCGGTCTACGGCGGCCTCGATGTCTTCGTCTCCAACGCCGGGGTCCTGCGGGCGGGTTCGATCTTCACCCAGTCGGTGAGCGACTTCGACCTGGTCACGAACGTGAACTACCGCGGGTACTTCCTGGGGGTTCGCGCCGTGGCGCCCGTGATGGCCGCGCAGCACGCCGTTCGTCCCGCCGACTGGTTCGACATCATCGAGATCAACTCAAAGTCGGGGTTGGCCGGGTCGAAGGCCAACTTCGCCTACGCCGGCTCGAAGTTCGGCGGCATCGGGCTCACCCAGTCGTTCGCGCTGGAGCTCGTCTCCGACGGGGTCAAGGTGAACGCGATCTGCCCGGGCAACTACCTCGACGGTCCGCTGTGGACCGATCCCGAGCGGGGGTTGTTCGTGCAGTACCTGCGGGCCGGCAAGGTGCCGGGCGCGACCTCGATCGACGACGTCCGGCGACACTACGAGGCCCAGGTGCCGATGCGGCGCGGGTGCTTCCCCGCCGACCTCGCCAAGGCGATCTACTACATCGTCGACCAGGACTACGAAACCGGCCAGGCCGTCCCCGTGACCGGCGGCCAGAACATGCTCAACTGAACCCATGAAGGAGTCACCCGTGACCCAGGAATTCCCGGCCACCCAGCACGCGATCCAGTTCGTGGGCGCTGAGCAGGTCGTCCACAACCCGGCCAAGCCGATGTACGAACTCGGCCCGCGCCAACTGCTGCTGAAGACCGAAGCCGTCGGCATCTGCTTCTCCGACACCAAGCTGCTGCACGCCTTCGATCGGCACCCGCGCAAGAGCGAGGTGCTCTCGGGGTTGTCGGCCGACGAGTTGGCGGAGATCCCCAGCTACCAGCCGGGTGCCCGCCCGATCGTGCCGGGCCACGAGCCGGTGGGACGGATCGTCGCCGTCGGCTCCGACGTCCGGCATCACCGGGTGGGGGAGCGGGTGCTGGTGCAGACCGACTACCGTCACCTGCCCACGGCCAGCTCGAACGCCGCGTTCGGCTACAACTTCGAGGGCGCGCTGCAGGAGTACGTGGTGCTCGACGAGCGGGTGATCATGGACCCGAACACCGGCGAACGCTTCCTGATCCCGGTCAGCGATACCCCGACGAGTTCGGCGGTCGCCCTCATCGAACCCTGGGCGTGCGTCGAGGCGGCCTACGCGTGGGGCGAGCGCCAGACCCTCAAGGCGGGTGGCCGCCTGCTGGTGGTGGTGGACGCCGGCCAGTCCCTCCAGGGTGTCGCCGCCCTACGGGCCGCCTCGGCGCCGGCAGAGGTCACCGTGATCGGTACGGCTTCCAGCGACGAGGTCGGGGACTCCGTCCGTTCCGCGTCCGGGGTCGCCGAGCTCGCGGGTGAGCAGTTCGACGACATCGTCTACGCCGGGCACAACGCCGAGGTGATCGAGCAGCTGGGACCGCTGCTCGCCCCGTTCGGCGTGCTCGACATCGTGTTGGGCGGGGGCGTTGTCGACCGTCCGGTCCAGGTGGACGTTGGACGAGTGCACTACGACCTGATTCGCTACACCGGGGCCGCCGACGCTTCGGCCGACGCCGGCTACGCCCGGATCCCGGCGCAGTGTGAACTGCGACCAGGCGACAAGGTCGCGATCGTGGGCGCCGCCGGTCCGATGGGCCTGATGCACACGATCCGCACCGCGGTCAGCGGCGTGCCTGGCATCTCGATGGACGCGGTGGACGTGGATGACGTCCGGCTCGCGCACCTGTCAGCGGTCGTGGCACCGGTGGCCGAAGCCAACGGGGTGCCGGCCAGCTTCCGCAACTCCCGCAACGAGCCGCTGGCTCCCGGCTACAGCTACCTCGCCGTCATGGTGCCCGCTCCCGCGCTCATCGCCCAGGCCGTCGATCTGGCCGGTGACAACGCGATCGTCAACGCCTTCGCAGGCTTCGCCATCGGCACCTTGGCGCCGCTCGACCTGAACGCGATCGTCACGAAGGGCATCTACCTGGTCGGCACGTCGGGCTCCCGCATCCAGGACATGAAGGCCATGCTCGCCAAGGTCGAAGCGGGAACGCTGGACACCAACGTCTCCCTCGACGCGATCACCGGCATGGCCGGGGTCGCCGACGCCATCGCTGCGGTGAACAACCGGACCTCCGGCGGCAAGATCATGGTGTATCCGATGCTGCACGACCTCGGCATGGTTCGGCTCTCGGAACTGGCCGAGACGTTGCCTCAGGTCGCCGCGGCTCTGGTGGACGGGCGCTGGGGCCCAGCTGCGGAGGCTGCCTTGTTGCGTACGGCCGGCTGATCTCGTTGTATCGCGTCCGCTCGCGCTCGCCCCCCCCCCCCCCCGCCGCCCGGCCGGGACGGCGCGGCGCCGGCCGCCCCGCGCGCGCGCCCCGCGCGCCCCGAGGAGCGGGCGCGCGGGCGCCGCGGCGGGCGCCGGCGGGCGCTCGAGAAGAGATCAGGCGCGGGAGCGGCTGGGCTTGTCGTATCGCGGACGCTCGCGGACGCTCGAGAAGAGATCAGGCGCGGGAGCGGCTGATCTCGTAGAGCGCGATCGCGGCAGCCACGGAGGCGTTGAGCGATTCCACGGCCGAGCCGATCGGGATCGAGACCAGCTCGTCGCAGTTCTCCCGCACCAGCCTGGCCAGGCCGTCGCCTTCGGAGCCGACCACCAGCAGCACGGGGCCGTCGATCCCCGGGAAGCCGCTGACGTCCACCGTCGCTTCGCCGGCCAGGCCCACGACGGTGAACCCGGCGTCGGCGTAGGTCTTCAGCGTGCGATTGAGGTTGGTCACCCGGGCGACCGGGACCCTGGCTGCCGCCCCCGCCGACGTCTTCCAGGCTGCCGCGGTCATCTGGGCTGAGCGTCGCTCCGGGATGATGACACCCTGGGCTCCGAAGGCCGCCGCGCTGCGCACGATGGCCCCCAGGTTCCGCGGATCGGTGATCGAGTCGAGTGCCAC
The DNA here is from genome assembly GCA_016717345.1 of Propionibacteriaceae bacterium. GTDB lineage: Bacteria > Actinomycetota > Actinomycetes > Propionibacteriales > Propionibacteriaceae > Propionicimonas. The sequence continues at coordinate 25,531 of JADKFR010000002.1, read as the reverse complement.
GACGAGGCCCGCCGGCTCGGCCTGGATGGCGTCGGCCAGCACGTCCTCAGCGTCGGCGTAGGCGAACTCCGGCAGTTGCACCGCGACGCCCTGGTGAACCCCGCCACCGGTGAGCCGATCGAGCTCGCCACGGGTGGCTGCCAACAGCGGGATGCCGTGGTCGGCGGCGAAGGCGAGGACGTCGCGTAGCCGCGAGTCCCGCTCGGCACCCTCGGCCACGAACGCGCGACGCACCGGCAACCCCGCCTGCAGGGCCTCCAGGACGGCGTTGCGGCCGATCACCCAGTCCGCGCCGGCCGTAGCCGTCCCCGAACTGCGCGGCGGCGGTTTGCGGGCACCGCGGGCGCGGTCGGGTGACTTGCCCGGCTCATCGGGCCGGCGGTCGCGATAGGCGCGGTGGTAGGGACGGTCCTCGGCCTTGGGGGTGGGGCCCTTACCTTCCAGGCCGCGCCGCACCCGGCCGCCGGAACCCGCCGGGGTCGACTTGCTCTTCTTGCGCACGGCGCCCTTGCGTTGGCTGTTGCCTGCCATCATGTCCTCACTTCGCCAACGACCAACGGGGGCCGTGGGGGGTGTCTTCGATCTTGAGGCCCACCTCGGTGAGCCGGTCACGCATCGCATCGGCGGCCGCAAAGTCCTTGCGCGCCCGGGCTTGTTGCCGCTGGTCGAGCAGCGCCGCCACCAGACCGTCCACCACGGGGCGCAGGTCGTCGGCGGTGCCACCACCGGCCCATTCCGGCGCCGCCGGGTCGAGGCCCAGCACGCCCAGCATCGAGCGGACGGCGACGTAGGCCCCTGAGGCGGCCTCGAGGTTCCCCGCGTCGAGGGCGGTATTGCCCTCCCGGATCGCTCCGAAGAGGGTCGCCATGGCTCCCGGGGTGCCCAGATCGTCGTCCATCGCCGCGCTGAACTCGGCCGGGACGACAACCTCAGGGCTCCACTGACTCCCGCCCGCGGGCGAGGCGAGCTCGCCGGCCCGCTGCAGGAAGGCGTCGATCCGCGCCAGCTGGGCGGTGGCCTCGGCCAGGGAGGTGTCCGAGAACTCCAGGGCCGACCGGTAGTGCGGGGCCAGCAGGTACAGCCGAACCGCGCGGGCCGGGTAGGTCTTGGTGACCTCCGAGACCAGCGCTCCGTTGCCGAGGGACTTGCTCATCTTTTCCCCGGCGGCGGTGACCCAGGCGTTGTGCATCCAGTAGCGCGCGAACCGACGCCCGGCCGCGCGGGACTGGGCCAGCTCGTTCTCGTGATGGGGGAAGCGCAGATCGATTCCCCCACCGTGGATGTCGAACTCGTCGCCGAGGTACTTACCCGCCATCGCTGAGCACTCCAGGTGCCAGCCGGGGCGTCCGCGACCCCAGGCCGAGGGCCAGGATGCGGTGATCGGCTCCTCCGGCTTGTGGCCCTTCCAGAGGGCGAAATCGCGGGGGTCGCGCTTGCCGCGCGGGTCGGCGTCCGCCGCGGCCTCCATCTCGTCCACCTTCTGGCCTGAGAGCGCCCCGTACGTCGGCCACGAGCGCACGTCGAAGTAGACGTCCCCGGAGCCGTCCGGTGCCACGTAGGCATGACCCCGCTCCAGCAGGATCTCGATGAGTTCCAGCATCTCGGTGATGTGGCCGGTCGCGCGGGGCTCGTAGGTGGGCGGCAGGCAGCCGAGCGCGGCGTAGGCATCGTGCAGCTCCCGCTCGAAGCGGTAGGCGTGCGCGAACCACGGCACTCCGGCCTCGGCCGACTTGGCCAGGATCTTGTCGTCGATGTCGGTGACGTTGGCGACCACCTTGACCTCGTACCCGCTGTGGCTGAGCCAGCGGCGCAGGACGTCGAAGACGACCTCCTTGCGAATGTGGCCCACGTGGGGCGCTGACTGGACGGTCAGCCCACAGTGGTAGATCGACACCTCACCCGCAACCAGGGGGACGAACGCGCGGACCTGCCGCGCGGCACTGTCATAGAGGTGGAAGCTCACCCGGGGCAGTCTAGTGGCGCGGGCTGTCCGGGCCGCACATCACCCGGCGCCGGTCAGATCAGCGTCCGCGTCGCCGCAGAGCCTCGATGTCGAGGAAGCCGGGGTCGGGAACGTCGTCATCATCGTCGGTTTCCCACGGATCGACCGGCATCGGGCCCGAATCGTCGGTGAACCCCTGGGACGGGTCGAAGGGGTTCGCGAGCTGGCGATGCTCCCCGCTCATCAGGCCCAGGGTCGTGGCCTCCATCGCCTCGTCGGGCAGCGCCTGCAGGACGTCCTGGATGTAGCCCCAGGTGGCCTCCAGCAACGGGACCTCCCGGTGTTCGCGTTGCGAGGCGTACCAGCGGTAGTCGAGCACTTCGTGGAAGATCTGGGCGGCTTCGCGCTTGCCCCGCAGGTCGTGGGGGACGGCGGTGACCACCGGCTGAAAGCACTCGGTGAGCCATTGGTGGGCCACGACCGCCTCGTCCACATGGCCCTGGTTGGTGCGAGCCCGAAAGGTGTCGAGGTCGTTGAGCAGGCGGCGGGCCTGATTCTCTTCGGTGTCGAGACCGGCCAGGCGCAGGAGCCTGCGGGAATGGTGGCCGGCGTCCACGACCTTGGGCTGGATGCGGATGGTCGAGCCGTCCGCCGAGGTGCGGATGTCGAGCTCGGCGACGTCGAAGCCGAGCGCGTTGAGCCGGCGGACGCGGTTCTCGATGCGGTACGTCTCCTGGCCGGAGAATTCCTCCGCGTCGGTCAGTTCCGCCCACAGGTCGCGATAGCGGCTCAGGATCGACTCGACGAGGTTCAGCGGATCCAGGGAGGCGTCCAGCATCCGTCCGGCCTCGAGGTCGCTGAACTCGCCGTACAGGTTGGTGGTGGCGATCGTCAGGTCGTGTTCCCGCTGACCGTTGGTGAGGGACTCGTGGATTTCGGCGGTCTCGGCGTCCACCAGGTAGGCGGCGAACTGACCGGCGTCCCGGCGGAACAGGACGTTCGACAGAGACACGTCCCCCCACAGAAAGCCGATCAGGTGCAGCCGGACCAGCAGGACGACGAGCGCGTCGAGCAGCCGCGAGACCGTCTCGGGACGGACGCCGTGATCGAACAGGGAGCGGTAGGGCAGCGAGAACTCGAGGTGCCGGGTGATCAGCACCGGATCGAGGGGTTCGCCGTGGTCGTCGGTGCGGCCCGTGACCACGGCCAGCGGTTCCACCGCCGGGGTGTCGGTCCGGCGTAGATCGGTCAGCATCCGGTACTCGTGGATCGCCAGATGCTCGATCACTTCTTTGGCGGCGTAGACCGAACTTCCCACCTGGATGAAGCGCACGACGTGGCGCGAGATGCCGCGAGGCAGCGCGACCAGGTACTCGGCCGGCCATTCGGCCAAAGGGACGTCCCAGGGCAGCGGGATCAGTAGCGAGTCGGGCCGCGACGCCAAGAACCTGGGCACGTCCCCTTTGTACACCATCACCCCAGGTCGGCCGAGCTGGGGGGACGGCCGGGCGCCGGGGGCCGTGGAGGCCCTCGCGGGCGCTGGGCGGGGCTGGGCGCGCCCGTCGGCCAGCGCCGGTCGAACAGAGTCGACCGGCGCTGGGGTTGCTGCGTCAGGAGAGGCGGGCCTGGGTCTTCTCGGAGAAGACGTGCACCGTCTCCGGATTCTTGGCAGCCAGCTTGACGGCGGTGCCGCGATGCGGTGGCGTCCGGGCGGACACGCGGGCGACGATCTGCTGGGCCGCCAGCTTCTGTTCGGGCGAGAGCCCGGACAGCGTGCCATAGACGAAGCCGTCAGCGCCCAACTCCTCCACGACATCGACGTCGACGCCGATGCCGGCCTCGGCGAGCTGGAAGTTCTCGGGACGGATGCCGACCACGAGGGTCTTCTCGCCAGCAGCCTTGGCCAGGGTTTCGCGGGGGACCGGGACGATGTAGTCGCCGACCTTCACGCCGCCCTCGACGACGTTACCCGTCAGCAGGTTCATGGCCGGGGAGCCGATGAAGCCGGCGACGAAGAGGTTCGTGGGGGCGTCGTAGAGGCTGAGCGGGCTGTCGACCTGCTGCAGCAGGCCGTCCTTCATCACCGCGACGCGGTCACCCATGGTCATGGCCTCGACCTGGTCGTGGGTGACGTAGACGGTGGTGACGCCCAGCCGGGTCTGCAGGGCTGCGATCTGGGTACGGGTGGAGACTCGCAGCTTGGCGTCGAGGTTCGACAGCGGCTCGTCCATCAGGAAGACCTGGGGGGAACGGACGATCGCACGGCCCATGGCGACGCGCTGGCGCTGGCCACCGGAGAGTGCCTTCGGCTTGCGGGCGAGGAAGCTCTCGAGGCCGAGAAGGTTGGCGGCTTCGAGGACGCGAGCGTCGCGCTCGGCCTTCGGTACGCCGGCCATCTTCAGGGCGAAGCCCATGTTGTCGGCGACGGTCATGTGCGGGTACAGCGCGTAGTTCTGGAACACCATCGCGATGTCGCGGTCCTTCGGCGGGCAGGTCGGTGACGTCGCGGTCGCCGATGATGATCTTGCCGGCGTTGACCTCTTCGAGGCCGGCGAGCATGCGCAGCGAGGTCGACTTGCCGCAGCCCGAGGGGCCGACGAGGACCATGAACTCGCCGTCGCCGATCTCAAGGTTGAGCTTGTCGACGGCCGGGTGATCGGCTCCGGGGTAGACGCGGGAAGCGTCCTTGAAACTAACGGTGGCCATGCCACACATCCTTTCCACGGGCAGGTACGTGCCCGACGATCCGTAGTGGAAGTTGATCGCACGCGCGATCCCGCACATCTTTTCACAATTTCGCTGAGATTGCCTCCCGCTGCCCACGCCGCGAGCAACTCGATACCTCCCCGGCTGGGAGCCCCGGCCGGTCGACGGTCGACGGGTGGCTGGAGGGCCTCAGGTAGGCTCCGGACGTGACCGACACTCCTCCCCCGCAGGCCGACGCGGACGCCGACGGCGGCGCCGGCCAGCCCGGGGCCGAATGGTGGGACGATCCCGCGCTGCCGTGGCGCCACCAGCCGACCCGCCAGGACATCGCCTGCTTCAGTTGGCTGGGGGTCGTGGCCGTCTATTCACTGGTGATGATGGTGGCGCGTCCCACCCTGCTCGGGTTCGCCCCCCACGTGCTCGCGTCGCTGGGTTCGTGGTCGGGCTTCGTCATGGTCGGTGCCCTGGCGGCTACGGGAGATCCCTGGTGGCCGCTGGTGTGGGCGCTGGGCAGCCTCGGACTGATCAAGTTCGACTGGATCTACTGGTGGGCCGGGCGGTTGTGGGGACGGAACCTGATCGAGGCGTGGTCCGGACGTTCCGAGCGGGCGCGGCGGACCAACCTGCTGGCCGAAAGGTTCGCGCGTCGCTTCGAGACGTTGGCGATCATGGTCACCTTCCTTCCGCTCCCGCTGCCGCGCGCGGTGATCTTCGCCGTCCTGGGCGAAGCCGGCACCAGCCTGCGGAAGTTCCTGACCGTCTCGGCGCTGTCCTCGGTGGTCTCAGCCGGCTGCTACCTGGCGGTCGGCTATTGGATCGGGGAGCCCGCGGTCGCGGTGATGGACACCTACGGCCGGTACCTGTTGTACCTCTCGCTCGCCATTGCGGGGGGACTGCTGGTCAGCTACTGGTGGAAGAACCGCCAGGCGTCGAGGGCCTGACCGGAGCCTCCGACCGGATTCGAACCGGTGACCGTCCGCTTACAAGGCGGGAGCTCTGCCAGCTGAGCTACGGAGGCCGGGGCTCACCGAGCCCGCATCACATTGTCGGGCAGGGATCCGGCTGTTGTCGAAGTGCGGCGCGGATGCCGGTGCGGCTCGGGTCGTGGTCGGGCGCACCGGGGCCGGACAGCGTCACGTCCGCGAGTTCCCAGGGACGATGCCGTCGCCAGTGCTCCGCCTCCTGCGCGGCCCATTCGTCCCAATGTTGCGCGAACACCATGCCATCGCGGGCCAGGGCCCGGGCCTTGCGCTCCGCTGGGTCGAGCTCGCACCAGATTCCCAGGCTCGCCAGCCTCCTCGAGTCGGGTGTGAGGGCCCCGCAGCCCTCGACGATCAGGGGACGGGTCGGGTCCAGCGACACCCAGTCGCCGGCACAGTCCCGCGTCCAGTCCCAGCGTTGGAAGCCCGGATCCAGCGGACGCAGGACGGTCTGGCTCACCATCGCGGAGCCCGCGGCAAGGCCCGTCCACCCCGGGTAGAAGTCATCCAGGCCGGCGACCTGGATCGGCTCCGGCCAGGTGTCAGCGAGGCGTCCGGCGAGCGTGCTCTTGCCCGATCCGGCGGGTCCGTCGATCAGGATGACTGCTCGTGAGCGCGACGCCTGGAGCCGAGCCAGCTGAGCGGCGAGATCGGGGTGCCGCGTCACCGCAGGCCGGAGGCGGACACGAAGGCCAGTCCTTGACCGGTCAGAAACGCCGGGTCCTCGGTGGCACCCAGCAGGGCCGCTTGGCCGCGCTCCAGCGCCAGGAACTCATCGCCGGTCGAGACCTCCAGGTTCCCCTCCACGACCAGCAGGATCCGTGCCGAGCGACGGCCCGGCACCAGGACCTCAGCCGCGGCGCCCGCGGTCACCCGCCAGACGTCGAACTCCGGGCACGGGGTGGGGTAGCGCTCCACCCCGGCGCGGACCCGTTTGGGGCGCAGCACCCGCGGCTCATCGGGTTCGAAGTCGACGACGCGGACCAGTTCGCTGACGTCCACGTGCTTGGGTGTCAGGCCCCCCCGAATCACGTTGTCGGAACTCCCCATCACTTCGATGCCGGTGCCCCGCAGGTGCGCGTGCATGTGGCCGGCCGGGACGTAGAGGGCCTCTCCCGGCTGCAGGACCACCCGATTCATCAGCAGTCCTGCCAGGATCGCGCGATCACCGGGGAATACCTCGTCCAATTCCACCGCGGTACGGGCGAAGTCGCCCACCGGCCCCGGGTCGCTCGCGTGCCGCATCGCGGCGGCCACGGTGACGTCGATCAAGTGGGCGCGGTCGCCGGCGAGGCTGAGCGCATCAAGGAAGACCTCGGCGAGGGCGGCCGACCCCTTGCGTTCGGTGAGGGGCCCGATGACGGACGCGAGGTCGTCGGCCAGACCCAGCCCCGAGAACAGCGCCGCGGTGGTCATCGGGTCGCGGAAGCCGCTCAGGGTCTCGAAGGTGTCCAGCGCGATCATGACCTCAGGCTTGGGCCAATCGTCGGAATACACCCGCTCCGGCGAGTCCACCGGGATGCGGGCGGTGTTCTCGCGCGCGAAGCCTTCCTGGGCCTGTTCCCGGGAAGGGTGGGCCTGGATGGACAGGGCGTGCCGCGCGGACAGCACCTTCATGAGGAAGGGAAGGTTGGGACCGAAGGCGTCCAGGACCCGTTCGCCCAGCAAATCCGGGTACTCCTCGATCAGCGCATCGAGGGCTGCTGCCTCCGTCCGGGAAGGCGACAAGGGGTGCGCGCCCAGCCAGTACTCGGCGTGCGGCCGCCCATCGGGCTCTCGCCCCAAGAGGGTCGGGATGGCGTCGTGAGTCCCCCAGGCATAGTGCTGGATGGTTCCGTGCAGTTGCTGCATCAGGAATCCTTTACGGGTCTCGGCGAGGGCGGCGGCGACGAGTGAAACACCGTGCTGAGTCTACCGTGCGGGCCGGATCGCCCCGCTCCAGGGGAATGACATGGGTGTGATTTGCGCCTACCATGGGCCCATGTCCGAACCACTCGCAGCCTCCCCTGACGCCCGGCTCAGCGAGTTCCAGACGGCCCTCCTGGACTTCGAGAAGGCCTGGTGGGCGCTGCCAAGCTCCAAGGAAGCCGAGATCCGGGAACGCTTCGAGATCTCGACCACCCGCTACTACCAGTTGCTCAACGCGCTGATCGACACCGAAGCTGCGCTGGCTTACGACCCCCTGCTGGTGAAGCGGCTGCGGCGGTTGCGCGCCTCCCGTCAGAAGGAGCGCACCGCCCGCCGGCTCGGGGTCACCATCCGGGTCTAGGTCCGCGGAAACACCCTGATCACGACCACTTGATGGTGCCCGCGTTCGGGTCTGCGGAGTTGTCGATGACCACGGTCTTCATGATCTTGTCGGCGATGGTCTGCTTCTTGGCGTCCCACAACGGGAACAGCCAGCCGATGTAGCAGATGATCGTGTCGATGATGTGGGCCAACTGGCGCACGATGCCGTTGCTGACACCCACCGGCGCGCCGGTGGCCTCGCCGATCAGCTTGGTCTTGGTGAGCGCTCGTCCCGGTGTGATGCCGGTGGTTCCACTCAAGTACCCCAGATAGAGCATCCAGCCAATACTGAGGACGAAGTTCACCGTGCCGCCCAGTCCGCTGGAGATGTTGGACAGCACCGAGCCGACGATCGAGATGGCCACGCCGGCCGCGACGTAGTCGATCAGGCCGCCGAGGGCACGCTTGGGCCATTCAGCCAGTGGTGCGCCGCCGACCGGCTGGAGCACGCCGCCCTGGTAGCCGGGGTTGAAGGCGTTTGGATCCTGATAGCCCTGACCGTAGGCAGGGGGATAGGCGCCGGGGCCGGGCGGCTCTGGGTAGCTCCCTGCCGGAGGCGGGTAGCTGGCGCCGGGCGGCTGGGAGTAGCCGCCGGTGGGGGGCTCGTAGGCGCCAGGGGTTGGCGGCTCGGGGTAGCTCCCTGCCGGAGGCGGGTAGCTGGCGCCCGGGGGCTGGGAGTAGCCGCCGGTGGGGGGCTCGTAGGCGCCGGGAGTCGGCGGTGGGGCGTAGCCACCCGAGGCGGCAGGCGGGCTGTAGGGCGTGGTAGGAGGGGGAGTGTAGGCAGGCGGTCCGGGTGGGGCTGGCTGGTCGGGGGTTGCGGGCGGCAGGAAACCGGGAACGGCTTCCCCCGAGTCCGGCGTGGTGGAGTTCTGGTCGGACATGATTTCTCCCTGGTTGAGGTGTTCCGATCCTACGGCCGGGGTGTCCCGGTTGGATATGGGGCGATAATTGCGGCGTGTCGTCAACGTCCCCAGTCCGGGCCGACTCAGCCCGCAGCGCACTGATTGCCGCGGGAACCCTGGGCGCCATCGGCGTGGCGTTGAGTGGCGTCTATGCAGTCACCGGGGTGGGAATCCCCTGCCCGTGGCGGCATGTCACTCATACTCTGTGCCCGTTCTGCGGAGCGACCACGATGGGCGCGGCACTGCTCCGACTGGATGTCAGTGCGGCGTGGGCAGCCAACCCGTTCGTCTTCCTGCTGCTGGTGGCCCTGACGGTGGGGGCGGCAGCCTGGGTGGTGGAACTCCTCGGTGGGCCGGCGGTGCGCCTGCCGGCCTGGCTCACCGACCAGCGACTCTGGTACTGGGTGATCGGGACGGCCGCGCTCGCCTTCACGGTCGCGCGCAACCTGGGTTGATCCCGGCTGAGCCTCCCAGTCCACACCCTGCCTCAGGGCCGTCAGGTCTTCCTGCCGATCCGGGAACGGATCGAGCGCCACCCCGTCCAATCCGCTGGATGTTCGTGGTAACCCCCTGCGGGCAGTCCGGCCTGGCGCTCGAAGACGTTCCTTGAAGCCCAGTCGCCGGTCCTCAGCCACGACCACAGGCACGCCACTCCGTAGAGGGGGAGGAACGGTAGCCCCAGCGTGGCGAGGTATTGCCAGGCGTGCGCGTCCTCATGATCGGTGGTCCCGGGCGCCGAGGACTCAAGCTCCTCCACCGTGCGGCCGGTGACGACGACATTGCCGATCGTGAAGGCTCCTGCCCGCGGGAACCTGGGCCGGTACCGCTCCGCAAGGACCAGCCCTCGGGGCCCGCGACGGAACCTCGCGCGGCCCGCGGCGGCGACGGCAAGCCCGAGGGGGGTCGAGAGGTTGACGACGTTCCCGACCTGACGGAGCCGATGAGCCACACGCCGCTGCATGAGCCCAGTGTGGCAGGGGGCCCGAGCCCGAGTTTGCGAGGGGGATTGTTTGCACTCCCCGGGTCAGAGTGCTAAACATGGTGTTAGCACTCTCGGGTAGAGAGTGCCATCACTCTGACTCGATGAGATCGTCATGATCGTCCGTCGCGGGCATCGACCAGAACATTGACCGAAGTCCAACCACGCGGGGCCACCGGCCCCCGAAGACGCTGAAGGATTGCCGACGAACCATGGCAAAACTGATTGAATTCAATGTCGAGGCGCGCCGCGGCCTGGAGCGCGGGATGAACATCCTCGCCGACGCCGTCCGTGTCACGCTCGGCCCCAAGGGCCGCAACGTCGTGCTGGAGAAGAAGTGGGGAGCCCCCACGATCACCAACGACGGCGTGTCCATCGCCAAGGAGATCGAGCTGGAGGACCCCTTCGAGAAGATCGGCGCCGAGCTGGTCAAGGAAGTTGCCAAGAAGACCGACGATGTTGCCGGCGACGGCACCACGACCGCGACCGTCATCGCTCAGGCGATGGTGCGCGAGGGCCTTCGCAACGTGACCGCCGGAGCCAACCCGATGGGCCTGAAGAAGGGCATCGAGAAGGCCGTGGAGGCCATCGTCGCGGAACTGGCGACCCTGGCCACCGACGTGGTCACCAAGGAGCAGATCGCTGCCACCGCCTCCATCTCCGCCGCTGACACCACCGTGGGCGACATCATCGCCGAGGCGATGGACAAGGTCGGCAAGGAGGGTGTCATCACCGTCGAGGAGTCGAACACCTTCGGCCTCGACCTCGAACTGACCGAGGGTATGCGGTTCGACAAGGGCTTCATCTCCCCCTACTTCGTGACCGACGCCGAGCGCATGGAAGCTGTCCTTGAGGACCCGTACATCCTCGTCGCCAACTCCAAGGTGTCCTCCCTGAAGGACCTGCTGCCGGTGCTGGAGAAGGTCATGCAGTCGGGCAAGCCGCTGCTGGTCATCGCCGAGGACACCGATGGCGAGGCCCTGGCCGGCCTGATCGTCAACAAGATCCGCGGCACCTTCAAGTCGGTCGCCGTCAAGGCTCCCGGCTTCGGTGATCGCCGCAAGGCCATGCTCACCGACATCGCGATCCTCACCGGCGGCCAGGTGATCTCCGAGGAGGTCGGCCTCAAGCTGGACGCGGTCACCCTGGAACTGCTGGGTCGGGCTCGTTCCGTCCTGGTCACCAAGGACGAAACCACCATCATCGAGGGTGCGGGCGATTCTGAGCAGATCGCGGGACGGGTCGCCCAGATCCGTCGCGAGATCGAGAACTCCGACTCCGACTACGACCGTGAGAAGCTGCAGGAGCGGCTGGCCAAGCTGGCCGGCGGCGTTGCGGTGATCAAGGTCGGCGCTGCCACCGAGGTGGAGCTGAAGGAGCGCAAGCACCGCATCGAGGACGCCGTCCGCAACGCGAAGGCTGCCGTTGAGGAGGGGATCGTTCCCGGCGGCGGCGTGGCCCTGCTGCAGGCTGCGGCCAAGGCCAAGGCCGCGATCGACGGCCTGACCGGTGACGAAGCGACCGGTGCCCAGATCGTGCTGTCCTCCTGCTCGGCCCCGCTGAAGCAGATCGCCATCAACGCCGGCCTCGAGGGCGGCGTCGTGGCGGAGAAGGTCTCGCACCTGGAGCCGGGGGAGGGCCTGAACGCGGCCACCGGCGAGTACGTGAACATGGTCGAGTCCGGGATCATCGATCCGGCCAAGGTGACCCGTTCCGCGCTGCAGAACGCGGCCTCCATCGCCGCGCTGTTCCTGACCACCGAAGCGGTCATCGCCGACAAGCCGGAGAAGGCTCCGGCCATGCCGGCCGGTGACGGCGGCATGGGCGGCATGGACTTCTGATCCACGCGGGTCGGCCACGGCCGACCACCCGTTCCAAGCCAGGGCGGTCCCATTCGGGGCCGCCCTGGCTGCGTCCGGGGGCTCCTCCCCGGCGCTCCCGACCGCGGGGGTGGAGTCTGCCGCCGGGGCCTTCGAGGGCCGTGGAAGCGGCGTAGGGTGGAGCTACGGCGGGCTCGTCGTGGGTGTCGCCGCCGACGCAAGGAGGGCGTCATGAACGGGCAGCAAACCGAGCACATGTGCAATGGCAAGGGATTCATCGCGGCGTTGGATCAAAGCGGTGGCAGTACGCCGAAGGCGTTGCGGCTCTATGGCATCAATGACGACGCCTACACCAGCGAAGCGGAGATGTTCGACCTCGTTCACCAGATGCGGGAACGGATCGTCACGAGTCCGTCGTTCACCGGCAAACGCATCCTGGGCGCCATCCTGTTCGAGAAGACGATGGACCGCACCTTCGAAGGGCAGCCGGCCGCCGACTTCCTCTGGGAGACCAAGCACGTCGTGCCGTTCCTCAAGGTCGACAAGGGCCTGCTGGAGGCGGCCGACGGCGTGCAGCTGATGAAGCCCATCCCGGATCTGGACGAACTCCTTGGCCGGGCCACCGCCGCGCGTGTCTTCGGGACGAAGATGCGTTCGGTCATCAAGAGCGCGGATCCGGTCGGGATCGCCGCGATCGTCGCCCAGCAGTTCGAGGTGGGGCAGCGGATCTCGGCCGCCGGGCTGGTCCCCATTCTCGAACCGGAAATCGACATCAAGGCGCCCGACAAGGCGGAATGCGAGCGGATCCTGGCCGACGAGATCGGCAGCCATCTGGCCGCCGACCCCTTCGACACCCCGATCATGTTCAAGCTCACCATCCCCGACATCGACGGCTTCTACACCCCGTTCATCGAGCATCCGCTGGTGTTGCGGGTGGTAGCGCTGTCGGGCGGTTACACCCGGGCCGAGGCGAACGAACGGCTGGCCCGTAACCCCGGGCTGATCGCCAGCTTCTCCCGTGCCCTGACCGAGGGACTGCACGCCGACCAGACTCCCGAGGAGTTCGACGCGCTGCTCGATTCCTCGATCCAGTCGATCTACGAGGCGTCGACCACTTGACCGGGCGGGCGCCGTCCGTCGATCTCACCGTGACGGACGGTGCCTGACCTCGGTGTCGATGAGGGTCCGCCAGGAGCGCACCAGGCCCTCATCGACGTACGCCTTGTACGACCCCTGCGCCCGGGCGGGCCTGCCGATCTGGAACGCGGTAACGCCCGCGCGCGCAAGCCAGGGCACGTGCTCCGGCCGGAGGCCGCCCCCGGCCATCATCACCCTGGCCGCCCAGGGGTTGCCCGTGGCGCGGTCAACCAATTCGTCCAGCCCATGGTCGACCCCGCGGGCTGAGCCGGCGGTGAGCACCTGATCCAGGCGGGGCAGGGTCGCCAGGGCCTGCCACCCCCGATCGAGGTTGAGACAGGAATCGATGGCCCGGTGGAAGGTCCACGACCAGTCGCCATCACCGAGGAGTTCATTCATCACCTCGAGGTCGACCTCCCCGAGCCCGTTGAGGAAGCCGAGCACCATCCCGTCCGCGCCGGCCTCGGCGTAGCCGGCCATCAGGCCACGTAACCGGATGGCCTCGCCACCGTCCGTCCCGAAGCCCTCACGCAGCCGCACCAGCACCCGAAGTTGGATGGAGGAGGCCGCCCGGACCTGGGCGACCAGAGCCGGGGTGGGGGACCGGCCACCGTCATCGAGCACGCCGCGCAACTCGACCCGGTCGGCTCCGCCTGCCTCAGCGCGCGCAGCGTCAGCCGGGTGGAGGGCAATCACCTCGAGCAGGCCGCTCATGGCTCCATGATGGCGATCCCGTCCAGCGCCCCACCTCCGACACGCGCGCCGGGACGCCAGGAATTGTCCACGGGCCATGTGGACGGCAGCGCGGACACGGTCACCGCGGGGGCATGGTTCGCACGCCGTCGACCCACAACTCCGACGGCTCGATGTGGACGAACGTGGTGGTCCCCGGGAGGGCCCGGTCCACGGCGTCCTCGACGGCATCGGCCAGATCGTGGCTGCGTTTGACCGTCCAGTCCCCGGGCACGGTCACCGTGGCGTAGACGAAGCGTTGCCGTCCGGATTCCCGGGTGCGCACCTTCGCGATCGTGACGGCGGGGTCACCGGTGAGCTGGGCGAGCACCGCCGTGACCTGCTCGACGTCCTCGGGGGGCAACGTTCCGTCCAACAGCCCGATGATGGAGCGGCTCACCAGGGCGTAGCCGGTGAAGAGGATGTTCACCCCCACTGCCAGGCCGATCAACGGGTCCAGTACCCGCCAGCCCGTCAGCAGGACCAGCCCCAAGCCAACCAGCACCCCGACCGAGGTCCAGACGTCGGTGAGCAGGTGCCTTCCGTCCGCCTCCAGGGTGATTGAGCGGTGGGCCCGACCGGCGCGGATCAGGACCAGCCCGACGACCAGGTTGAGGCTCGTTGCCACGAAGGACATCAGCAGGCCCAGTCCGAGCTGTTCCAGGTCGGCGGGACGGATGAAGCGCATCACCGCACCGATGATGATCGCCGCAGCGGCGACGAAGATCATCGACCCCTCGACTCCGGCCGAGACGTATTCAGCCTTGCCGTGGCCGAAGTCGTGGTTGTGATCAGCCGGTTTCGCCGACAGCCTGAGGGCCCACAGGGCCACGAACGCCGCCACCACGTTCACGATGGACTCCAGCGCGTCCGACCACAGTCCGATCGAGTTCGTCAGCGCCGCCGCCGCGATCTTGATCCCGAGAATCACAACGGCTGTGGTGAGGGACAGCCAGAGGAACTTCTCAAGATAGGACGCCGAGACGGGCGTCTCGGATCGGGTTTCAGCAGCGAATGGCACCCGGCAACCCTACTGGGAGTGTCGATTCCTCCTGGGTGCCGAGCTCCCGCGGCCACAACCAGGAGGCCCCGGCGAGGTCCAGCAGAGCGGACAGAGTGACGGGCCACACCGGGTCCGGCGTCGCCGGCAGCCCGGCGATGGGCAGCCAGGCATGACCGTCGAGGGTGACCTGCTCGTCTGCGGTGTGGCCGGCGATGTCGACCTCGAAGACGGGCGTGTGCAGCACGAAGAACCATTCGCTCTGGCAGAGGATCTGGTCGGAATAGCCGTGGATGACAGTGCGCCGGCCGATGGGGCCGGCCAGGTCGGACTCGGTGATGTGCAGTCCGGTCTCTTCGGCGATCTCCCGGACGGCGGCCTGGGCGGGGGTCTCCCCCGGGTCGATGCCGCCCCCCGGCGTCACCCACCAGCGGCTGCCGGGGATGCCGGGATCGGTGTCGGCGAAGAGAAGGACGGATTCGCCGTCGGTGATCAGAACCCGGGCCGCATCTCGGCTGCGTCGCGGCCGGTCCTGGGGCGGGACCGGCACGAAGCGCCGCGTCCGGAAGGCGGGCTCGGTCATCGTGCCGGGATCGCGACGCTGCCCATCGCGACCCCGTCGGCGTCCAGGAATTCGATGGTCACCGGCCCCCGCGGGAGCTGGAAGCCGAGCTGTCCGGTGGCCGCCTCGCCCGGTCCGAGATCCCGGCTGGGCAGCAGCGGGGTGGCCGGGGGGCCGTAGGCGATCCCGTAACGGTGCTTGTCAGCTGTCACCGCGACAGTGAAGACAGCGCCGATCGGCACGGTGCCCTGGCGTCCGGCGACCGTCAACTCAACGACCAGATACGTCATGCCTGCCTGCGGAGGCATCGTGCCGGCATCGCCCCAGGTCGCCTTGGTCGCGGTGACGCGGGCCTGCCCCGTCTCGGCCCTCAGTGGGCGCTCCACGCCCAGTTGTCCGCCTGTGGTGAGCACGTCCTGGCTTGGTGATGCCGAGGGGCGCGCGGAGCCGGTGGGCGCGGTCGAGGCTCCGGGCAAGGTCCCGGACGGGCCGGCCGTGGACCGGTACCACAGCAGGCCGCCGCCTACCAGGAGGGCGATGACGAGCCCGGCGGCGACCCAGTTGAGCCATCCCAGTCGCCGCCGTGGCGGCACGCTCGGGGGTTGCCAGGGGTTCGGCGCGTACGCCTCGGCGCCGGACGGCAGCGGGCCGGCGGTCGAGGGGAGCCCAGGTCCGCTGGGAGGCTGCCACGCCCCGCCCGGCGGGGGTGGGAACGGCGCCGCCGGGGACGAATCCGGCAGTGGCGGCGGCATCCACCCGGGCGGTGGCGGAGCGGCGGGCGCGGAGGCTGGCCAGACCGGCGCCGGCGGGGCTGTCCCGGCGGGCGGAGCGGCGGGGACGAAGGGCTGGTTCGGTTCGCTCATGTCACAGCTCCGGTCGCTCGCCGCGCGTCAGGGCCACCGCGGTCACCAGCCCGACCGCGAAGGGCAGGAGCCAGCACAGGACCTGGGCGACTCCCGACGCGTTGTCCCAGGCGGAGGTGAGGTAGAAGTCGTCGAGCCACAACGTGACGCCCCCCACGGCCGCCACGAGCCCGGCAGCGCCGCCGAGGATCATTCGCACCAGCCGCCGCCGGTACTGAACCCGGATGGCCAGGCTGTAGGCCATCAGCAGCATCAGGACGGAGAGCCAACTCAGCAGGGCGCCCACAACCAAGGCGATGAAGACGCCGGGGGTGACAGCCTGCCAGACCTGGTTGAAGGTCACCTGCCCCGGGGCCTGACCGTAGCGTTGCCCTGGGGCCGGTGGTGGATAGAAGGGCGGCGCTGGCGGCGCCGGGAACGACGCTGGGTTGATCGGGGCGTGCGCCTGCAGCGGCGGCGGCATCGGGATGGATCCCTGGACTGCCGGGCCGGTCGGCGGGATGGGTTGCTGGGGGGTCCACGTAGCGGTCACGACGGGCTCGGTCCGGGCGGGGGATGCCGGAGGAGCGGTCGCGTGGGCTGCCCCCCAGGCTGTCGGTGCCGGCGGTGTCGTGCTGGTGAGCGGTGTCGAGATGACCTCGAAGGCCAGGCGAGGATCCCGACCCGCCCCCGCCGAAGGGATCAGGGACGCCAGATCGGGCGTGGGCTGCTGGGGTGGGGTGAACAGGGGCTCCTCGGCGGGTGCCGTGGCCAGGGAGGGCGCGCTGACGGGAGCGGCCAGCGGAGCCGTCCGGGGGTCGACGAAGGCTTCCGGGCGCTCGTGCGGCGCGTACTCGGGGCCATCCCGCCAGGTAGCCATGTCGCCCATCGTAGACGAGGCCCTCCGGATGCCATCGGCTGGCGGGACCCACTAGTCTGGTCAGGCCGAGCGGAGCCATCCCGGTCGGCCAGGACGGACGGGAGCTGAGGATCATGCCGGTCGGCAAGGTGCGTTACTACGACGCCGAGAAGGGGTTCGGCTTCCTGTCCAAGGACGAGGGCGGCGAGGACGTGTTCGTCCGCGCGTCGGCGCTCCCTGCCGGGGTGACCACGTTGAAGCGCGGCCAGAAGGTCGAGTTCGGCGTGGTGGAGGGGAAGAAGGGCGAGCAGGCCCTGTCCGTGCGCGTCCTGGAGGCCCCGGTCTCCCTCTCGAAGGCGACCCGCAAGTCGTCCGAACAGATGGCGATCCTGATTGAGGACCTGATCAAGATGCTGGACGGTATCGGCAACGGCTACCGCCGTGGGCGGCACCCGGACCCCAAGGTGTCGGGCAAGATCGCCGCCCTCCTGCGGGCCGTCGCCGACGAACTGGAGCTCTGACGTGGCAGCAACCATCGAACTTGATGCCGCCTGCGCGGGGGCGGTCGAGCTCGCCCGGGCTGCGGCCGTCCGCCGCGCCGGGGTGTTCGAGGTGGGGGATCACATCGGTGTCAGCGCCGATGACACCCGGGTCGCGACCCACTCGTTCAGCTGCAAGCATCCGGGCTATCCGGGGTGGCGGTGGGCGGTGACCGTCGTCCGGGCCTCCCGGGCCAGGGTCGTGACGATCTCGGAGGTGAACCTCGTCCCCGCCGAGGGTGCCCTGCTCGCTCAGCCGTGGGTTCCCTGGTCCGAGCGCATCAGCGCCGGGGACATCAGCCCGGGAGTCATGCTGCCGACACCCTCCGACGACGTCCGACTGGAACCGGGTTTCACCGGTGGTGAGGATGCGGTCAACGCCGAACCTGCCGAGTGGGCCCAGTTCCGGGCGGTGGTCGCCGAACTGGGGCTGGGACGCGAGCGCGTCCTCTCGCCGCTGGGCCATGACCTGGCTGCCGAACGCTGGCTGGCCGGGGACGGTGGCCCCGACAACGCCATGACCCAGCAGGCGCCCGCCCTGTGCGACACCTGTGGCTACTTCCTCTCGCTGCGCGGCAGCCTGGGGCGGGTGTTCGGGGCCTGCGCGAACGAGTTCTCGCCCTCAGACGGGCGGCTGGTCAGCCGCGATCACGGCTGCGGCGGTCATTCCGACGTGCCGGAACCGAGGGCGGCCGTCGATCTCACCCTTCCGGTGTGGGACACCATCAGCGTCGACGAGTGGCTATTCGACTGACTCCCCGCGGGCCGTGCCCGTTTCTCCCTGGGGCTCACCGTCGGCGGTGACGGCCCCCCGGCGACGCTGATGCGAGCGGGTCCACGCGAACAGGCCCGCCACCACGCCCAGCCCGAGGCCCGTCAATGCGACGCCCAGGTACCACCCGTCGCCGCGCGCCGCCAGGTCCTCCCAACCGACCCAGCACGCCAGGCTCGCGATCGCGAAGCCGGCCGTGCCCCCGGTGATGACAGCCGCGCCGTCCGGATCCAATGCCCTCACCGGCGCCTGCACCATCAGCGGCTGATGGGGGGTTGGGGTCTGGGGCACGGACATCACTCTAGGCGACGGCTGCGCGGCCCTACCATGTCGCCCATGTCGACTGGCAGTTCATCCACGCAAACAACGTCCAACGTACCCACCAACCGGACTCTCGATTCCTGGTTCGAACTCACCAAGCGGGGTTCGACGATGGGCCGGGAGGTCCGCGGCGGCCTGGTGACCTTCTTCACCATGGCCTACATCATCGTCCTCAACCCGATCATCATCGGCACCGTGCCCGACAAGGCCGGCAACCTCATCAACGGGATGCCGATCACGGCCCCTGGAGCGGTCGTCGCGTCCATGGGAGCGGTGGCGGCTGCGACCGCGCTCATCGCCGGGATCATGACCATCATCATGGGGGTCTATGGCCGGTTCCCGATCGCGCTCGCCACCGGACTCGGCCTCAACGCCCTGGTGGCCTACACCATCGCCCAGAAGATGACCTGGCCCCAGGCCATGGGCCTGGTCGTCTGGGAGGGCGTCCTCATCACGATCCTGGTGCTCACCGGCTTCCGCAAAGCGGTGTTCAAGGCGGTGCCCCGCTCGATGCGCGCGGCGATCTCCGTCGGCATCGGCCTGTTCATCGCCTTCATCGGCCTGGTTGATGCCGGCATCGTCCGCAAGGCCGTCGGGACTCCGGTGGAGCTGGGTATCGGCGGGGCCCTCAAGGGCTGGCCGATCGCCATCTTCCTGATCGGCCTGCTGATCCTGATCGCCCTGTTCGTCCGCAAAGTCAAGGGGGCACTGCTGATCGCCATCGGCGCCGCGACGGTGCTGGCGATCATCGTCGAGGCCGTCTTCCACGTCGGCGCCTCCCGGGACGCCACCGGTGCGGTCGTCAATCCGACCGGATGGATGCAGAACATCCCGGTGCTGGGCAGCTTCGCCCTGCCGGACCTGACCCTGCTGGGACGGGTCGACCTCTTCGGGGCCTTCGCCGGCGCGGCGGGCCCCGGGGTGTTCCTCGGCTTGCTCCTGTTGGTCTTCTCGCTGCTGCTGGCCGACTTCTTCGACACCATGGGCACGATCGTGGCCGTGGGGGCTGAAGGCAACCTGCTCGACTCCGAGGGCAACCCGCCTCGGACCCAGGAGATTCTGCTGGTCGACTCGCTGGCCGCCGTGGCCGGTGGCCTGGGCTCGGTGTCCTCCAACACCTCCTACATCGAGTCGGCTTCCGGCGTCGGTGAAGGCGCCCGGACGGGCATCGCCTCGGTCGTCACCGGGCTGGCCTTCGTGCTGAGCCTGGTCCTGGCGCCGCTGGTGAACATGGTCCCCTCGGAGGCAGCGGCGCCCGCCCTGTTCTTCGTCGGCTTCCTGATGATGTCGCAGGTCGTCCACATCGATTGGGAGGACCCGGAGGAAGGCATCCCGGCGTTCCTGACCATGGTGCTGATGCCGTTCACCTACTCGATCACCGTGGGTATCGGCGCGGGCTTCATCAGCTTCGCCCTCATCAAGATCCTGCGCGGCAAGGCTGCGGAGGTCCATGGGCTGCTGTACGGCGTCGCAGGTGCCTTCGTGATCTACTTCGCCCAGGGGCTGATTTCTGGCCTGTTCGTCTGATTCTTCTCAGGCCATCCAGATGGCCACCAGGTCGGGCGGCTCCCTGCGTTGCAGCGGAGCCGCCCGCGTCCATTCCTCGAAGAGCCCGAGCCAAGCCAACAGCCGGGTGATCTGCTGCTGGTGGGTTGGCTCCAAGCGGTCGACGACGTCGTCCCAGGCCTGCTTCGCGGCGAGGACGTGGGTACCCCGGCTGTAGCCTGCGGCCATTCCCGGTGCCGTCCGCAGGGCAATCCCCAGGTCCCTCGACAGCAGGGATCCGAGCGCGAAGTGCGCCGGCGCCCCGGCTCTGGCCAGGTCGAAGTCGAGCGCCTTGACCGCAGCCTCGTCCAGGGTGGCTTCGTAGGACGACCACGCCTTGGCATCGAGCCAGGACCGCAGGAGAGTCCAACTGGCGGCCAGCCGCTCCGGGGGAACGTGGCGCCCGGTCAGCAATCGCTCCACGTCCAGCCCATCAGGAAGATCGGGACGGCGCACCGGGCTGCCCGCCTGGCGGCGGAACAACGGGCCCACCTTGTCCAGCAGTCCGACGTGGGGTGCCGGCGGCGGGGCGAAGCGCTCAGCGGCGATCGCCCGCAGTGCCGCGGCGTCGGCCTCGTCGGCGCCGAAGACGTCACGAACCTCGTCAATGGCGATCGCGTAGAGCCAGAGTGAGCCCATGGCCCCACCGTAGCCGGGAGCGCCTAGATTTGGTCCGTGAACCCACGGACCAGGCGGTTGATCGTGACCGGCGCGTTGTTGGTGCTGATCGCGCTGGTGGTCTGGGGATCGCTCGTCGTCCCGGGCCGATAAGCTCCCGACCATGGGTTTGTGGTTACGTCGTCTCCTTGCCGGTACGGCGGTCGGCATGGCGGTTGCGGTGGGCCCGCTGGCCGTGGCGCAGGCGGAAACCGTCAGCCCGTCGCCCGTGGCCTCCGCCACGGTGAGCGCGACGCCCTCCTCCTCGCCCACTTCCGCCGCTGACGACGTCGCGGACTCTCCCGACGTGGCCCTGGACGACACCCGGACTGCCCTGGTGATCGCGGGGGCCGGCCTGGTCGCCCTGATCGCGGCGATCATCGTCTTCGTGCGTCGCTGAGCCCCCGGGAAGGCGTCGTCAAGCGAGCTCGTTGAGCTGGATCGGCACCGACCGGAAGGTGGTGGCGAAGCCGGCGAGGATCCCTTTGTTGGGATCGGGAACCGGATAAAGCGGGTGGGCGGTGTTCTCGGCCAGCGCGCGCAGCGCGGCGAAAGCCGGATCGGCCAGGACGGTCTTGACCGCCACCTTGTCCCCTCCGAGGACGAGGGCCTCAAGTGAGTCCAGGTGGGGAAGCAGGATGTCGGCGACCTCGTCGGCCGCGCCCGTGAATGACCTGTCCGCCTGGTGCTCACGACGCCGGGCGTAGCGCTGCTGTGACCAGCCGCCGGCCTTCGTCCGTCCCTGGACGTAGTGAGCGTGATGGTGACCCTCCAGCAGGGTCGACCCAGCGAACACGCCGACGGCGTGGGCCCGGCGCCGGGCCAGCAGCGCACCGACGAGCCGCTCGCTCGCCACGTACTCAAGCAGCGTCGTCCCCGGTGGGAGCGGACCCCAGCGCAACAAGACGGAGGCCTCAGCGCCGTCGGGGGCGCGGAATCGCACGGCGTCGGCCCCGGTCTGTTCGGTTGGCGTGCCATGGCGGACGGCGAAGCGATCCAGCCATCCGGCCAGGCGTTCGGGCTGGACGTGGACTGTCCGCAGCGGAAGTGCCGGAGTCGCCATGGCTATAGTCTGACCTCAATCTTGAGGAGGGTGAATGAGCGACCTCATCGACACGACCGAGATGTACCTGCGTACCATCTACGAGCTGGGCGAAGAGGGGATCCCACCCTTGCGGGCGCGCATCGCTGAGCGTCTGAAGCAGAGCGGGCCGACGGTGTCGCAGACTGTGGCCCGGATGGAACGGGACGGTCTGGTCAGTGTCCACCCGGACCGGCACCTGGTGCTGAGCGCCCAGGGGCTGGCGTTGGCGACGCGGGTGATGCGGCGTCACCGGCTCGCGGAGCGACTGCTCACCGATGTCATCGGGCTCGACTGGGGCCTGGTGCATGAGGAGGCCTGTCGCTGGGAGCACGTGATTTCCACCGATGTCGAGCGGCGTTTGGTGGCGATCCTGAACCATCCCACCGAATCCCCCTACGGCAACCCGATCCCGGCACTGGAGGAACTGGGCGTGGATGCCGCAACGGAAGGATTCCTCGACGGCACCGAAGCACTGTCGGTGCGCTTGGCGGACGCCGCCGAACATGAGGTGGTGGTGCGTCGGATGAGTGAATCGATCCAGTCCGATCCTGGAGTGCTGGCGGCGATGGACGCTGCCGGCGTGCGTCCAGGCGTCCCGGTGCGGGCGTCTCTGCGCGGCGCCCTGGTGCTGGTCGGCGACGGCGAATGCCGGCTTCCGGGCGTGCTCGCGGAGCACATCTTCGTGGCGCGCTGACAAGCCGGCCCTGATGGGTTGACCGGGCGCTGGAATATCCGGGCGGCGCCCCGGCGTTGGGCCTGTGTACCCCAACGGAAGGAATCTCCATGGCAACCGTCCCGCTGACGCTGGAGGACTTCGGCGACACCGTCGAGAAGAACGATGTCGTGTTCGTGGACTTCTGGGCGGCCTGGTGTGGGCCCTGCCGGATGTTCGGCCCGATCTTCGAGGCGGTCTCGAACGAGCATCCCGACGTGGTCTTCGCCAAGGTCGATACCGATGACCAGCGCGAGTTGGCCGGGGGATTGGACATTGCCTCGATCCCGACGATCATGGCGTTCCGCGGCGGCTATCTGGTCTTCCGCGAGCCGGGGGTGCTCAACCGCACCCAATTCGGCAAGTTGGTCGAGCAGGTGAAGGCGCTGGACGTGGAGGAGTTGAAGGCGCAGGCAGCTGCGGCCACCCCCTGACCACAGTGGCGCACCACTAGCCCGGGGACCCTCGCCACGTGACACTGGGCGCCGTCTCGTGTCATACTTCATACAGTTCCTGCCCCATCCCCCCGGGCAGGAACTCTTAATTTCTCCGGGGCTTCCTTCCACCCCGGAGGGCCCGTCAGGCAGTCGGCAGCAGCTCTGCCAGGGCCCTGATCACGCGATGGGGTCGTTCGGCTTCAGGAGCCGTGGTCACCTCCGGCAGCCCCGCGTCGCCGGTGAGAACCAACACCCCGGTCATTCCCGCCGCCCTGGCCATCGCTATGTCGGTGGCCAGCCGATCACCCACCATGACTGCGGCCGAGGCCGGCACTCCGGTGCCGTGGAGCGCCAGATCCAGCATGAGCGGTGACGGCTTGCCGAACGTGCGCTCACAGGTGGTCTGAGTGCAGGCCTCGATGGCGGCCACGATGCTGGCGGCGTCCGGTTCCCCCCGTCCGCCCGGGTAGGGACAGAACCGATCGGGATTGGTGGACATCAAGGTCGCGCGGCGGTGGAACCACAGGGCGTCGAAGGCGGTCTGCAACTTGCGGTAGTCGAACGAGCGGTCGTAGCTTGCCAGCACGATGTCGATGCTGGCCGGGTCGTCGCTGAGCGGCTGTCCCGCCGCCCGGAGCGCTTCGATGACGGGCTGTTCGGCGATCGGGAAGACGACTGCCTCTGGGCGATTCTCTCGCAACCACCTGGTCGTGGTGAGGACGGTGTTGACCACCTCGTCCAGCCGGAGGTCAAGACCCAGGTGGTGAAGTCGCTGGTGGATGGTGGCGGGGGAGTGGGTCGGGTTGTTGGAGAGGAATCGCACCGGGATTCCGCGATCACGGATCCTGGCCACGGTCTCGACCGCACCGGGGAGGAGGCGGTCCCCGAGGTGGATCGTCCCGTCCAGATCGAACAGGTAGGCATCGAACCAGTGTTCAGAGGAGGCGGTCGGCCCGCTCTCGTGGTTCGTCGCCGACGGAGGCTGCGGCGATCGGGCGGTGTCCGCGTGGTCGGCCCCCAGCGTCGGGTCGGGCACAGCGAACCACGGACTGTGCTGACCGGCCACGACCACTCCCCGCTGCGATGAGGAACCCAGGACCAATGGATTCTACGGCGCCGCGAAGACAGTCGTTCGGGGTCAGGACAGGGAGCTGCCGGACCCTCCGGTTGCCAGGCGCTTGGAGTGCTTGAAGCTGAGGGGGCGCGGGAACCAGGAGCGATGCCGCGAGGGGCCGGCTGCCCTGATCCCATCGGTGGTCTGGGTCAGTAGGTCGAGGTCATGGACGAGACGCTCGTGGTCTCGGTCGGTGACGGGGTAACTCATCATGACAACAAGGTTCGCGCATGATGATCGTTCGGGACAAGCGGATTCTACCGAACAATCGTTCGGTGATGCTTCACAATGGAGGGATGCTCGATCTCAACCGGCTCCGCGTCCTCAGGGCGGTCGTGGCCAGCGGTTCCGTCACCGACACCGCTCATCGACTGGGCTACACGCCCTCCACGGTCAGCCAGCACATTCACACCCTGGAACGTGAGGTGGGGTTCCCGGTGATTGAGCGGGTTGGCCGCGGCATCCGTCCGACTGCGGCCGGGATCGAGCTTGCCGCGGCCTGCGGCGAGGCGCTGGACGCCATGGTTCAGTTGGAGGCCCGCACCAGGGACCTGCGCCAGGGAGCCACGGCCAGGCTGACGATGCGTTCCTTCGCCTCCGCGGCCTACACGTGGATGCCGGCCGTCGCGCGGACCCTGCGGCGGGAGTTTCCCGGGCTGACCCTCGAGTTGTCCATCAACGAAGCCGACACCGACGAAACGGCCGGACAGGCCGACGTGGAGGTGCACACCGAGGTGCCTTTCGATGAACCGAGCATCCCTCCTGCCTACAGTCGCATCGACCTCGGGACGGACGACTTCCTGGTCGCCCTGCCGCCGGAACACCCGTTGGCGCGAGTCGGGACGGCCGACCTGGCCGAGTTCGCCCCCGATGACTGGGTCCAGTACGACTTCCGGGATGAGATCGTCACGCGCCTGGCCGGCCACGCCTGTGCGGTCGCGGGGTTCTCGCCACGTTATGTCGCCCGCGCCCAGGACCACGTCACCGGCTTGGCGTTCGTGGCCGCGGGCGTGGGCATCGCCCTGGTGCCCCGGCTCGCCCTTGGCTGGTCGGCGTTTGACGTCGCCTATGTCCGTCCTCGCAATCCAACCCCGCAGCGTCGCATCGTGGCCTTGATCCGCAACAGCGCCCGCATCAATCCAGCAGCCAGCCGGACAGTCGAATTGCTGGCCGACTTCGCGGGGAAGTTGCCGGCCGGGGCGGGTGGGACGACGGGCCCCTGAGCCTCGCCCTCGCGCGGTCCTGGCCTGGCGATCCGACATTTGGACGACCTGAACACCGCCAGTAACCTGAGGTGGTCGCTGCGGCTGGTCGTCAGTCGTGGCCGGCACGCAATGACCAGTGCGTCGCTGGACCCCTTCGGGTTCCTCGGGGCTCGCGGTCAGGCTTGGCCCCATAGCTCAGGGGATAGAGCAGAGGTTTCCTAAACCTTGTGTCGCAAGTTCGAATCTTGCTGGGGTCGCCATCCGCGCTGAGCGTGATCTTTGGTTCTGACAAGCACAAACGCGGCCGCTCCACCAGGAGGCGAAGATGGGCCGCAAAGGCCTCGGAATGATCTGCGCTTCCACGATCTGCGCCACACCGGAGCAACCCTCGCAGC
>JADKFR010000001.1 GCA_016717345.1 Propionibacteriaceae bacterium | reverse complement strand
GAACTGCCGGTAATAGAACCGCTGGATCAAGATCGGCCACATGCCTCTGACCGGCTCGTCGTCCAACTTGTAGGCGATGGTGGACGCGATTAGATCCATCGCCAGGAAGGTGAGGTAGCTGACCACTACGGCTCGGCTCCCCGTGATGAGGGTGAGGAAGACCGCGGCGTCACCGATGGGCGAGAGGGTCCAGACCAACTGGAAGACGCAGAACATGTTGGGCAGTCCGATCCATCCTAGGTTGCCCTCGGAAGAAGGACGTCTCGTGCTCTTATGCACTGGTAGACGCCGAAGGCCCACCTGAATCTCTGCTTGAACAGATCCTTCGCAGTCTCGGGTGCTTCGGTGTGAGAGATGGCCTTCGGCGCGTGCACCACTCGGCAGCCGTCTTCCAGCATTGTGAGAGTTAGATCCGCGTCTTCGGTCAACGTCTCTCCGGAATACCCGCCGACTCGAAGCACGCTGCTCCGCTTCCAGGCCCCCGTGGCGCCAGGCACGACGGAGATGCAGTTCACCACTTCAAACGCGCGCCTGTCGTAATTCTGCGTCGTGATGTATTCCACAGACTGGAAGTTCGTCAGCAGGTTCTTCACATTGCCGACCTTGATATTTCCACAGACCGCATCCACGCCCGGATCAGCGAACGGGGCCACCAGGTTCGATATCGTATCCGGCAAGACCAGTGTGTCGGCGTCGATGGTCACGACGTACTCGCTCGTGACGGTCTGGATGGCCAGGTTCAGTGCAGAGAACTTGCCACCATTGGGCTTGGTGACGAGTTTGATCCGGGGATACCGACTTGCGATCTGCGTCACGACTTCCCCAGTGTGGTCGCGACTCCCGTCGTCGATGACAACTACCTCGAAGTTTGGATAGTCGCTCCGCATGAGCGCGCCCAGGGTCTTCGCAATCACCTTCTCTTCATCGCACGCCGGAATCAGGACCGACACGAAGGGCTGGAAATGGGCCATGGCACCACGCTCACGCCTTCTTGATCGGTCGACCAGCAGACTAAGTAACGCGATCCTGAAGATGCCGATCAGGAGGGTCGCAAGAAACAACGCATTGACGAGCCGCCAGGCCCAATCATGTGCCCAGCTGGCAACGTCCATCCAGACGCTATCGTTCTCCGCGAGGACGGCGTCGCCGGCCGGCAGTTCCTTCAAAACGGCTTCGCGCGGAACGCCGAGCAGATCATTGGGTGTGACGAAGTCGTATCCCTTGGCCTCGAGTTGGGGAATGAGAATCTCCAAAGCAGCAATGGTTTGCGACCTGTCCCCACCTCCGTCGTGGAACAGAATGACGTTCGAGCCGGTCTGCTCCAATCCCTTCGTCACGGAGTCGACGATGTGCGTAACGCCAGGGCTCGCGTAGTCCTCGCTGTCGATGTCCGCGTTCACCACCAGATAGCCCAGCTGGGAGACCACGTCCAAGGGATGCAGGATGTCGGACGTCTCAGGCGTTGATTCGACGATGTAGGGGGATCGGAAGAGCGTCGAGTCTCGGTGGGTGATCGCCTTGATCACCCGTTGCGTTGCGTCCAGTTCAAGCTTCAATCGGCCGTCATCCACCTGCGTGTCGTCGGTGTGGTAATAGGTGTGGCTGCCAATCGTGTGCCCCTCTGCCACCGCCCTCCTGAGGATGTTGGGCCAGCGGGCCGCCTGCTCGCCCACGACGAAGAAGCTGGCTTGGATATTGTGCTTCTTCAGTACGTCGAGGATCTGCGGCGTGTAGGCCGGATCGGGCCCGTCGTCGAAGGGCAACGCGATCTTCTTGCCCGGGTCGTGACCAAATGTTCTCACCCGATATCCAGTGGGTAGCGTCCGATAACTGAGTGGCGGATCATGCCATCTTCGACGGAGATGGCCCTCTCGCCTTCCCGAGGAGAGGATTCGACCTTCAAGAATTCTCCCTCACCGTCATAGTCGGCCGACTCGGAGGGCGCCCACTCTCTTCACGACTTCGACATTTCCCTGGTTCTTCTTCGAATAGAAGGACCAGATCGTGGCATCCTCAGATCCGGTGCGCCATATGGACAGGCCGTACACCTGTTGTTCGCGCAGGACAAGCAGCTCATTCCACAGCGAGACAGCGTCAAGCATCCACACTTCGTGGCGATGGCCATTCGCCTCGACGTAGGAGAAGGTGCTGTTGATCGATTCGTCGTCGGTTGCGATTGTGGACTCGTGGGAGCGCGCGCGATCAATGGCCTGGTAGAAGTCCAGGGTTTCGGCCGTGCCGGAGTCTATGTCCCAGTCATAGGAGTATTGACCAAGGGCAACGATTGTCTTCTCCGGCGGGATAACCTCCAAGATTCTCGACAGTTTCGCCGTAAACCAACTTTGCGACGCAATGGGGCCCGGCTTGCTCTGCTCGTAGTGCTGGTCGTAGGCCATCACGACGACGAGGTCAACGATGTTGCCTATCTCCTCATAGTCGAAATCGTCGTTGTCGAGTGGCACGTCGATGGTGACGGCCATGTTGTTCGCGTGGAGAAGTTCGGTGAGCTCGGTTAGGAATTTCAGGTAGCTCATCATCGATGCCGCGTCGATTTGCTCGAAGTCCAAGTTAATCGCTCGAAGGCCGTTCTCTGAGAGCTTTTCCAAAATCAGGTGGCTCAACTTCGTTCTGTTTTGAGGCTCCCCCACGTAGCGGCTTAAAGAGGCTCATCACAGTTGAGGGTGTAGCGGTGGGGTGAGGATGGTCGGCGCGTCGGTGCGCTGAACAGGGTCGGGGTCTTCCGATGATGGAGGTTCCTACGCCACCCATCCGAAAGACCCCGACGTGCTCCACGCTACCTTCACGCGTCCCGACCTGACCACGTTCACCCGCCTGGACGGGCTCGGCCTGGAGGTTGTCGGCCAACATGTCGAGGCCCGGCGGGCGGTGCTCGCGTGTCGGGTCGTCGCACCCGATGACTGGTGCCACCGCTGCGGCTGCCAAGGCGTGGCGCGGGACACCGTGGTCCGGCGGTTGGCGCACGAACCGTTCGGGTGGCGGCCCACCACGCTGCTCGTCACGGTGCGTCGCTACCGCTGCAGCGGGTGTGGTCACGTGTGGCGCCAGGACACCTCCCAGGCCGCCGCCCCGCGCTCGAAGCTGTCCCGCACCGCGTTGCGGTGGGCCCTGTCGGGGATCGTGGTGGCGCACCTCACCGTCGCGCGGGTCGCCGAAGGGTTGGCCGTGTCGTGGAACACCGCCAACGACGCCGTGCTGGCCGAGGGCAAACGCGTGCTGATCAACGACCCCCACCGCTTCGACGGCGTGCAGGTTTTAGGCGTTGATGAGCACGTCTGGAGGCACACCCGCCACGGCGACAAGTACGTCACCGTGATCATCGACCTCACTCCCATCAGGGATGACACCGGCCCGGCCCGCCTGTTGGACATGGTCGAGGGCCGCTCCAAGCAGGCGTTCAAGACCTGGCTGGCCAGCCGACCGCAGGCGTGGCGCGACGGCGTGGAGGTGGTCGCGATGGACGGCTTCACCGGGTTCAAGACCGCCACCACCGAAGAGTTGCCCCACGCCACCGCGGTCATGGATCCGTTCCACGTCGTCCGGTTGGCCGGTGACGCCCTGGACCAGTGCCGGCGCCGTGTCCAGCAGGAGCTCCACGGCCACCGCGGCCGCGCCCAGGACCCCCTGTACCGGGCGCGGCGCACCCTGCACACCGGAGTCGACCTGCTCACCCCCCGACAACAAGCGCGCATCAACGCCTTGTTCGCGGGCGACGACCACGTGCAACTCGAAGCGACCTACGGGGTCTACCAGCAGATGGTCGCCGCCTACCGCGAACCCGACCGCGCGAAGGGCCGCGCGCGCATGGAGGCCTTCATCGCCAGCGTCAGCAGCGGGGTCCCCGGCGTCCTGCGTGAGGTCATCACCCTGGGACGCACGTTGAAGAAGCGGTCCGCTGACGTGCTCGCCTACTTCGATCGGCCCGGCACGTCGAATGGCCCTACCGAGGCCCTGAACGGCCGACTGGAACACCTCAGAGGCTCGGCCCTCGGGTTCCGGAACCTCACCCACTACATCGCCCGCAGCCTCCTCGAGACCGGCGGATTCAGACCCCGCCTACACCCTGGATTGTGAAGAGCCCTTAAAGACTCACCCATCCATCGGCCCGGGGCGAGGTTGGCGATCGTCGGTATGACTTCCAGCTGATGGTCCGAGAGGAACTGTTTGATCTCCGGGTCGATATCCGTGCCGATTGCGTCCTTCTCCCCGGTGAAGGTGAACCAGTCGGGAAATACCACATCAAGTTCTGATATGTGCTTCTTCAGGCTGACTACGCTATTGTCATCTCTTTGCATGATGAAGGCGGCGCGGGTCAACGATTGGTGACTGTAGTCGGGCAGTCCCAGACCCTTGTCCCTGAGGGGTGGTGATTTTGTTGCCAACGCAGCATCCAGCGTTCCCAGGCTTGGAATAGGCGGGCTCCGCACATCAGAGACTATTCTGACGGCGATGCTCGCGCTCAGTAACAAGGCAAAGCAGCCGAGAAGGGCCATGGCCACCTTCCAGCGGCGCTTTGAAGGACTCTCGAAGATCATGCGGTCTTACCCCCCCTGGATACAGAAATCAGTGACAACCGGCACTCTGCAAAGGAGATCGCCCTCATGACAAACGTGCGAGACCAGAGGCCGCATGGCCAGGCCGTTGGACGTTGTGCGTCATCAGGGTCGGCGTACTCCCTCGGAGTTTGGGGGCACTGAACGGGCTTGAGTCTAGGCGGTCTGAGCGACAAGTCGCGCATCGCCCTTCTTCGTGAGATTCGGGCGCGTCCATTTATAGTCCTGGCCGGGCACGGTGGTTCGCGGACGGAAAGGCCCGTCGCATCACGTCGGTCCGTGGACCAAGTGCCTCAGCCTCGGTCAATGGCCGGCCACCGGCTGCGCCCTCGGGGCCTCGGGTGGTCTTCTGCTCGGATCGCGCCCAGGCGATCGCCAAGGGATCGCCAAAGGCACGAGGTGGCCCGGGTCCATGTCCTCAAACACAGACCATGCGATGATGAACACTGACGCCGTTGTGGCCCAGATCGAGGCCGCAGCGACACTGGTTCGGAGCGTGGCCAAGTACAGCACCGCGAGGAGGGCCAGACCAAGGATGCCGCCGCGAAAGAGGATTCCAAGGTACGTGGAATGAGTGGCAATCGGCGCGACGAGCTCTGCGCCTTCCGGCTTCACCCCATACCCAAGGAGAGGGAATGGGTGATGCGTGATGAGCTGCCACGTCGCGTTATAGATCTCGCTACGAGTGGTGAGTGAGCCCTCGCGCTGGGCATTCACAGAGCCAGCCCAGTCCACGATCGAAGGCATCACAGTCAGCAGCACGATCGTGCCAGCGATCGCGCACAGGATCACAAGGGTGAAATACGCTGGTCCAGGGAGCCGCCGGACGGCGACCATCAATCCGGCGGCCAGTGCGATGGCGATTCCGAGCGTCGCCGCGCGGCTAAGGGACAGATTGAGCGACAGAACCGTCATCGGGAGCGCACAGATCGCGATCCATCGCCACAGGCCGCGCTCTCGTGCACGCACGAGTAGGTGCAGCGACGCGATCAGGACAACAT
The DNA here is from genome assembly GCA_016717345.1 of Propionibacteriaceae bacterium. Taxonomy (GTDB): domain Bacteria; phylum Actinomycetota; class Actinomycetes; order Propionibacteriales; family Propionibacteriaceae; genus Propionicimonas. Next base: position 569,116 of record JADKFR010000001.1, on the reverse strand, counting down.
CGCGACCGCGCCCGCCCATGTCGGCTGTCCCATCATTCCGGCTGAACGGTAGGCCATGCCGTCGAGCCAACTCGGAAAATAGAGGCTGTTTTCCATGAAGGCGCGGAGCCCACCGGGCACGAGTGGTGCGAGACTTTCCAGCAGTGGGATTGGAAGAGGCTTCGGGTATGCAACCACCGCAAGCATCGTAATGAGACCCTGGCCGAGCCCCACCAGTGTGAGGGCCCGCGATAGGGATTGGCTCTCATCTGCTGTCTCGGTGAGCTGGATCACTGCCGCAGTCGCAACCCAGACCGTCACGTTTGCAGCAAGACCAACCAACCGACTGGGGTCAGCCGAGGTGGCGATGAGCCCAATGGGCGCCGACAAGACGAGGACGGCGGGAACTGCGAGAACGGCCCAAGTGAGCCGACTCAGCTGGGTGCGCACGAGGTAGCCCACAGCTCCGGCGGCGAGCAAGATCCAGTAGAAGCCCGCAACGCCAAGAATCCATAAGAGGGGATAGGAGAAGGTCAGGCCATAGAACCAGACCCGGAACGCGGCTCGTGAACGCACCGTTGCTTCTAGGGCGGTGCGTGACCGCGCCCGGTGCACGGTCCGCGGCTTCGTCTCAGTTCTTGCGGGTTGTGGCGAGCTGGAATCGCTCATGACGCCCTCCCTGTCTGCCGGGACGCCCTCGCGCCCACCGCCTGAGCGCTTCTCCGAGGCCGTCATCCTGGTCATACAGAGCCCCTGGCCTGGCAGTTCCTCGTTGGCCTGAGTGGTGGCCGAGGAGTTGTTGGCGAAAGCCCGCCGGGCGCCCAGGTCGCCAGCGCTTCGCGCGATTCGGGTCGCAACGCGATCCACGCCCGCTCTCTCGATAGCACCTCGGCTCAGTGATCAGCGAGCACTTCGCTTGTCGACGCAGCGCGAGGGGGCAGCGCGGGCCGGGACGGGACAACTCTCGGCGCGGAGATTGAGTCTGTCGGCGGCGCGGCCTCGGCGCGGTGAGACGAGTAGTACTCGTAGTGATTGTTGCTGTCAGCGGTGCGGACCTTGTTGAGCACGATCCCCAGGACGGTTCCCTTCACGCGATCGAGGGCCGTCAGGGCATCCCTGATGCCGGAATGGTCACCGTGCCGCTTCCAGCGACCATCAGTGCGCCGCCGGTGAGTGTGGAAAGGAGTGCCGCGTCGGTGACCGGCAAGAGCGGAGGTGCGTCGAGAACAACCGTGTCGTAGGTGTCGACGGCGTCCCTCAGGAGCCGCGCCATCGCCTCAGACCCCAGCAGCTCAGTGGGGTTGGGCGGGACTTCCCCGCTGGTCAGCACGTGGAGCTTCCCAGATCCGAGCGGCTGGACGACATCGCTTAGGGTTGCACGCCCGATAAGAATCGTCGTGAGACCCACTGCGTCCTCCAGCTGAAGCAAAGGTGCAATTCGGGGACGCCGCAGATCAGCATCGATGAGCAGGACAGACTCGCCCGCCTCCGCCAATGTGCTCGCGACATTGATCGACGTAGTCGACTTGCCCTCACCTGCGACGGAGGATGTCACGACGAACGAGTTGGTGCGGCCACCGATATCGAGGAACTGTAGGTTGGTGCGGAGCCGTCGGTAGGCCTCCGCGATGAGCGAGCGTGGGTCTGACTGCATGACAATCGGGTTCTTGGCCGCGTCATCAGCGAACGGGATCTTTGCGATGACCGAGTGCTCGGTGGCGCGGGCGACATCGTCCTCAGTGCGCACAGCCAGGTCGAGAGTGCTGCGCAACACCGACTGGGCGATACCAACGGCCAGGCCAACCAGTAGGCCGATGGCCAGGTTGAGGGGTACGCGAGGAGTTGTCCACGTAGTCGGAACCGCAGCGGGGGTCACGATTGTTGCCACGACGGTCCGAGTGCCGGTGGAGTCCGTCGGCGATAGGCTTTCTCCGGTGCTGACCACCTGAACGCCGATTTCTCGGGCCAAGGAGGCACTCAGGGCAGGTTCGTGGCTCTCGACCGCGATCTCAATGATCGCCGTGCCTGAGACTGTCACGGCGGTCACACTGGGGGCGAGTTCAGCGGGGGTCACGTTGAGTCCGAGTCGGTCGATGACCGGCTGCAACACCGCCGGTGTCGTGAGGATCTGCGCGTAAGAAGAGACTTGCGATTCTGCGTAGGTGAACCCCTGAAGGAGTTCCCCTGGATTGGAGCCCTGCACGGTGAAGAACAGAGATGTTGTGGCGGTGTAAGTCGGCTTGGTGAGCAGCGACGCCAGGGCCGCTATGGCGACACCAGAAAGAGTGACGGCAACAATGCTTATCCAGTACTTCCGCAGAATGGCCAAGTAGTCGCGGAGTTCCATGCAGTCAGCCTCCAGGGCACGAAATTCGGTGATGGGTGGAGAGGTCGTCAGTCAAATAGCCTAGCGCAGGATCAACCTGCCGAAGCACGACGACCAGCCAGCGCGAGGGCGACTGTCGGCTTTGGGAAACCACCCCGGGCGGTTCGAATCTCGGCAATGCATCGCAAGTTCTTGCTCCCATCACAGGGGTCAGAGTCCAATGGTCGATCGGCGGGCGAGCAACTGGCCGCGGAGCAGCCGCAGCGTGTTCCAGGTGCCTTGGACGTACCGGGGGTACAGACGCTTGGGTGCCAGTAGGAGGCGATGAGCCCACTCGAGGTTGAGTCGCCGCAGGGCTACCGGCGCCCGTCGCTCGTCTCCCACGAGAAAGCCGAACCAGCCGCCGCAAGTAATCAGGGTCGTGGCTGGCAGGAGCGATTTCATTCGCTCGGCCCACTCGACCTCAGTGGGTACCCCCATGCCCACGAAGACCACGTCGGGATCGGCGCGGCGCAGCTCTTCAGCGACAACCTCGTCGTCGCGTCGAAAGCCATCAGAAGTGTGCGTCACCTCCGCGTTGGCCCGAGACTCCAAGACCTGACCGGCCCTTTCGGCGAGTCCTGGCGGGCCACCCACCAGCGCCACCCGCACCGGTCTATTCAGGACGGATTTGAGGCGGGTCAGCACCGGAATGCCGATATCAGTCGTCGCGGCTCGTTCGATGCGGTGAGCACCTCCAGCCCTGGCAAGGAGAACCGCGGCGGCCCCATCGGCGTACACGGCGTCGGCCGCCCGCAGACCGGCCGAATAGCCGGCGTGATGCTCCGCAATCAGGTTGATGCCACCAACGTGCAGTGCATAGGCAGTGCGCACGGCAGAACCGGGCGCGGCGCACAAACGCACGACGGCCTCAATTGTCCCGTCCATCGTCATGTCCAGAACCCGAGCCGGGCCAACCTGAACTAATTCGCCCCCTAAATTTCCCACGCGGGTCACCCTACAGCGCGGGCTCTCCAACCGGGTGCCGTGGTCATGGACCGCGTGGCGATGGGTAAGCGGGCCGGGTGGCCCACGCGGCGGTTATTCCGCTGTTCCCTGCTCCCCGGATCGGATGTCGCTGGCGCGAGCCGAGGCTGGCAGGTGCCGTGGCAGGGTCGGGCTTGTGGGCGTCCATGAACAAACGGCCCCGTGCTCTGGGACCGGGATCCAGGGCTGGAGTGCGCGTTCTGAGCGTGCCCCCGAGGTTGCTGAGCCGATGCCTCCCGTCTGAGGGCAACCGCGGGCCTGTGTAGGCTGGCACGGTGCGTAGGAATGGTGTCGGGAATGTCACTGCGGGGCAATGGGGATTCGTCGGTCTGGCGGCGCTTGCCGTTGCGACCGTGCTTCTCGCCGCTGCCGCCCTCGTGCAGTACCGGACGCCGGTGCAAGCGACTCTTGCGAGCCCCTCGGCCAAGGCGTCTGGGACAGCGACCCCGACGATCGAGGTTCCAATAGCACCCCCGACGACGACCCCTCCCGGGACACCGACCACCTCGAAAAGCCCCTCGAGTTCTGAGACACCGGCTCTGAAGGGCCTGGCGCTGGTCGCCTCGCTGATCGAATCCCCCGACGCTTCGGTGATGGTGTTCGGCGACGGTTCAGGCAATGATTCTGACGAGTGGGTCTCGGTTTGGGCGAAGGATCACCTGGCCAAGAACCGCATTGCCTCTTACAGGACGTGGAACCGGTCCACTTCCGAGTTCAGCAAGGCCAAGAGGTTCGGGCAGGGGGATGACGCCATTTCGGTGTGGAACGCCAGCATGGCCAGCCCGAATATGGGAACCGAACCCGAACGCATCGCGCGAGCGTGGCAGCCGTCTGAAGTCGTGATGATCAACTACGGCCATCGGGGGTCCGCCAGCCAGATCAAGGGCCAACTCAATGACATTCTGGAGGAGATTCGGGCGCACGATCCCAACGTGGCCGTTCTGGTGCTCATCCAGAATCCCGACCCCGTGTCCAGCGAGTCGGTCCAGCGTGAGACGACCCTTGCCGTTCAGCGTTGGGCCGATACCAAGGGGCTCCCGACGATCAACGTATACGACGCGTTCATCGCTCATCCCGCACCCCGCAGCCAACTGGTCGAGTCCGACGGATCTCCAACACCACTTGGCTCGGAACTCTTCGCCAAGACAGTAGCCGATGCCCTAGCCAAGGCCTGACCGCTCGCGTCAGGTGGCGGCTCGCCCTGTTGGGTCGCGGCCAGCGCGGGGGCAGTCCCTCCGCAAGCACTGCCCCTACCCCCGGCGCGTGCGGTAGCACCTCGCCAACCCAGGTGGTGAGCCGGTTTTCCAATGCGCCCGGCAGGCCGGTAGAATGGCGGCCGCGGGCGCCCGGTTATTTGTGACGTTGGGCGCTGCACGGGCCAATCGTCCATTCTGGGGGGAAATTATGTCAGTGACCTTCGTCACCACCGTTACGAAGAGCTATATCCCGCTTGCGCGCGTCCTTATGCAGTCGGTAGAAGAAATGCATCCTGATGCCCGGCGAGTGGTCGTTCAGGTGGACGGAGATCCTGCGGCCGTTGGCGATGCCGAAATCCTGCGGCCCGCCGACCTCATTGCCGATCCCCGCGAGTTGGCCGTCTTGACGGGTCTCTACAACCCGTTAGAGTTTTCCACTGCGCTCAAGCCGCAGTTGCTCATCCACGAGTTGGCGTCGGCCGATCAGGTGATCTTTCTCGATCCCGACATGCGGCTCTTCCAGCCATGTGAACGGGCTTTGGAAGAACTGCAGACGGGCGCTGGCACACTCTTGACCCCGCATCAGCTGACTCCGCCCCGATTCCTCCACAACCGGGGGCTTTACGAGTGGATTTCAAAAGCGATGGGTGCCTACAACACGGCATTTGTGGGGGCAACTCGCGAGTCGCTTCCCTTCCTTGAGTGGTGGGATTCTCGGTTGCGTCGAGATTGTGTTGCCGACACGCGCAAGCAGCATTGGGTAGACCAGAAGATCATGGATCTTGCCCCGTCCTATTTCGATCTCGACCTCCTCCGGGATCCGGCCTACAACGTCGCATGGTGGAACCTTGAGGAACGTCCGTTGAGCCGTGGCGAGGGCACCTGGATGGTGGGTGACACCCCGTTGGTGTTGATGCACTACTCCGGCGTCCGTCCAGCGAACCCGAAGAACTCGGAGGGCAACCTTCCCTATCTTGTCCATTCTGAGAAGAACGCGGTTGTCGACCACCCCGACCAGATGGCTGCCATCAGGGAGTTGGAGAAGGAGTACATCACCGATCTGATGGCAGCGGGGTACGCCGACTTCAGCACGATTCCGTACGGTTTCGACCTCACCCCAGGTGGTCGTCACCTGAGAGCTCGTGACCGCCGCCGCTACCGGGAGCTGGTCCTGAGCGCGGAGATGAATGACCGGCAGCCGCCCCTGCCCGACGAATTGCCGCGCGAGCCCCTGAAGTGGAAGCTCTGGGCTGTCGCCGACGTGCTGCGCGATCAACTTCACAAGCTCAGGGTAAAAGGGGACTGACACTGACCAGACATGCGGGGCGAGGGACTCCGCCCCCACCTCACCAACCTGACCGGCCCAGGCGTGGCAGAGCGAATCGAGGTGCGAGTCTGGGCGCAGGCGTCGGGGACTCCCTCGAGGCCATGGGTTCTTGGGCTGACCCCGGCAGTGCGGTGGCCGCTCGGAGGCTGCTGATTGTTTCCAGTATCCGCTGGAACTATCTGTGGCAACGCCATCAAGCCCTCGCTGTGGCGGCGGCGAACGATGGTTGGCAGGTCGACTTCTTGCAGCCCCGTCCGCGCACCATCAGGCAAGTTCTCACGTTCCCGCTTCGGGCACTGCGCCGGGAAGTGCTTACCCAAGACCACGGCGAGCCACCATTGGGGGTGACGATCCTCGGCCCGCGCCACTGGCTAAGGCCGCGGGCGCGACCGTCGTACGACGTAGCCCTGGTTTACCTGCCCGACCGGATGACGGAGTCCTTCGTGTTGCGGAACGGCGTCCGCAAGGTGATTTACGACGCCGTCCTCGACTGGAGCACGGTGCCGTCCGACTGGTTCCCGCCCCTGGGGTGGCGCTCCAGCGAGCGAAGGATCGCCGGCTGGGCGCATTCGGCGCTGGCCACCGACGCTGAGGGCATGGCGCTCGTGCTGGCCGATCGCGGGTATTTCGCCGAGGTGGTACCGCCGGCTGCCGACGATGCCTTCGTGGAGGCCGAGAACGTCGCCGACGTGGACCGGAAGCCGCGGGCCCTGTACTTCGGTTCCGTCCGGCCCGAGGTGGATGTGCGCGCCCTAGTGGCGCTCCGCAGTAGTGGCGTGGACGTGGATGTGGTGGGTCCGGTCGCTGATTCCGACCTGCGCACTCAACTTGTGGAAGCCGGGATCAAAGTGGGAGTACCGATTGGCGTGGCAGAGCTGGCCTGCCTTGCCGCCACCTACCGCGTGATCGTGCTGCCCTACCGCGGCGAGCGCGCCAGCACGTTGATGCCCGCGAAGTTCTGGAACTGCGTCGCCACCGGTGCGTGGGTGGTCTGCAAGGATCTCGAGACTCCCCGCCTGCCGACGGTGCGCACAACTCACTCGACGGAAGACTTCGTCACAGCCGTCCTTGAAGCTCTCGATACCCCCGTCGAGCAGTCCAGATCCGAATCCCCCACGTGGCACACGCGCTGGCGCCGCATGCTCGCCATTGCCGGTGAGGTGCCCCGTGAGGGGCCGGATAACCTGTGACCGGGCGCCGCGGGCGAATGAAGTCCTGGGTTAGGGTCCTGCGTCGAACCGGTAAGGACCGCCGTCAACCGGGCATGGCAGTGCAGGGCGTACTCATCAGCTCGTTGGTAGGCATGCTGTCTCTCGTCGCCGGGATCGCCCTCCTTCCGATCGTGGCCAGCTCCGTCGGGACTGCCCCGTACGGCTTGTGGATCTTCTTGATCACCCTGACCTCGTTCTTCGGCTACGGCGATCTGGGGGTCTATTCCGCCATCGTTCACTTTGGCTCCCGGACCAGGGCGGGTGTCGGCCAATACTCGATGTCGCAGCTGATGACAGCAGGAGTCGTCTGGAGTGTCCTCGTTGCTGCCGTTGTCGTGCCGATTTACGTGCTGCTGGGGTGGCTCTTTGCGCGCTCCCACGCTGAAATCCTCGGTATGTCTGACAGCACCCTGATGCTGCTCGTCGCGCTCGGCGGGCTCGTTGCCGGGATGGCCGTGACCCGGCCGTTCTCTGGGGCGATGATTGGCGCCGGACAGCTGCTCCTCGACAAGCGCGCGCACCTGGTCACACTCATCTTCCGGGTCGTGGGTACGCTCATTGCGGCGCTGGGCTTCAAGTCGATCGTCGCCGTCGCCGTAGTTGAGACCATCGCGACCGCACTCCCGTCGCTCATGATCATTCCCTACGTGCTCCGCCATGTTGCGCATCTCAGCTTCCGAAGGGACGCGCTTCGTCCGCTGGGCATGATGTTGGGTTACAGTGCCAAATCATTGCTGACCAGCATCCCGCTGGGCGTGGTGGTCGGCGGTGGGACCATCATTCTCGGCCTCGTCCAGGGGCCGGTTCAGGTTACCTACTTCAGCCTCGCCAACCGCGTTGCCTCGGGACTCCGCACTGTGCTGGCGTGGATGTTGGAACCTTTCCGATCGGCCCTCAGCCGCCTGGCCGCAGACGACCGTGATGAGCATGTGCGCAAGGCCCGAAGCCTATCGTTTGCCGCCATGTCACTCATCGCCACGAGCGCCGGCTTTATCGGCGTGAGTGCCTTCTGGCTCGTGGGCATCTGGGTGGGCGACTCGATGCCCGTGGACGTTATCGCCACAACGGTTGTGATCATGATGGGTGGTCTCGTGCTCGAAAGCCTCGTCACCCCACTCATCCTGACTGGGGACACCATGGGGCGGCCGGGAGTGTTTCTTGCCCCGCAAGTGCTGTGGGCCGCCCTCTTCTTACTTCTTGGGCCGTGGCTCGGGGGCCTGTGGAGCTCCGTTGGAATCGCTGTCGCCGCATCCGTTCCGCTGCTCGTTGCCGGGCCGTGGTACCTGTACGTCGCGTGGAAGAGGCTGGACTTCAGTCTTGGGAGTTGGTGGGCGGAAGCTGTACTGCCCACCCTTACGCTGGTGCTGCCCGCGCTCGCGCTCGCCCTTGTGGCGCTGTGGCAGTGCGGCCAAAGCTTCCCGTGGGCGCCTGGTGCGGTGTTCGCCGCGGCGGGTTTGGCGACCCTCTTCCGGATTCGCCACCGGCTTCCGATAGCTGACCTGAAGAGCACCCTCAAGGTGAGGATGTGACCGACCTGGTCAGGGGGCGTCGTAGAACCTTAGCCAGTCGACTTCCATGACCGTGTCGACGGAACCGGCATATCCCATCCAGTCGAGTTGGAAGGAATGCCACATAGGGCCTGGCGGAAACGCGCTGATTTCCGTCGTGCTGTAATACGGAACGCCGTCGAGGTAGGCGGTTATCGTCGTCGACGTCCATTCCACAGCGTAGTTGTGCCACTGGCGGTCGATCCCGATCTCGGTGACATGGGGATTACCGCTACCGTGGTGCAACGAGAAGCTGCTCTTGGCGGCCGATCCGGTGGACTCGAAGTAGTCGATTTTCCGTCGTCTGGCCAGACCCCTGACGTTGGCCAGAGCAGTGCAACCGGGTGGTAGGAACCGTCGCCCTGAGGGATGCGAATGCGCGACTCCCAGCGGCCGTAACGCCGCATGGCTCCGAAGTACCCGACAGCGCCGGTGTCTCCTTGTTCGTTGCCGGTGATCGTCAGAAGGCCGTCCTTAACCTGGACTGCTTCGCCGGACTGCCAGCCCTTCCCCTGGTAGCCGGGGCCCCAGAAGACATCCCAGGTGTCTTGTTGGAGGATGGACGGATCGCCGAATTCCGAGCCCGCATCTGGGCTGCCCCATCCATAGCGGCCGGCGGCCTCAGTGCTTGCGGAGGTATTAGTGGGCTTATCGGTGGTCGTCAAGGTCACGTTATCGAGACCGACCCCCCCCGAAGTCGCCTTCCCTGACCATCGATTGGCCGACAATCCCATCGTGACTGAAGTCGCATCCCAATTGAGCGACGTTGTGCCTCTCGACGTCCACAAGGTTCCATTGGTGCTGGTGAAGAACACGACCCGCCGTCCGTCCACGGCGAACCGAAGCCACCGGTGTGACGTGGCGGACCACGTCGCCCGGAAGACTTCCGCGTCATCGACGTAGCCCCAGAGGGTGCTTCCATCCAAGTACCACTCGATGTAGTGGTTGCCATCGATTGCGTAGGCCGACAGCACCGCACCAGAGGGCCGCGTGGCAACCTCGAACTGGAACGACTGCAGGTCATACTGGGTTCGGGTGGCCACGGTTGACCCGCCAAGCGTGTCGGCGAGCCGCAGCCTGCCGCTGGAGACCGACGTCCCAGCGCCCCACGACCATCGGGTGGTGTTGCGAGTGTCGAACGAATCAACGAAGGCGGTAACGGCCTGCGCTGGTGGCCCGAACAACACCGCCGACGTGACTAGCAGAACGAACGCGGTGATGAATCGGGCAACGACCCGCATGGCGACCCTTTCAAGCCTGACCCCCCGGTTGAATGTTCCCCAAAGTTTCCAAATGAGTTTCTCATTTTCCCGACCTGGCGGTCAAGCAACGTCTCATCTGACTCAAGTACTCGGCCGTTGTGCCCTTACCGCGCCAAGCCGACGACCGGCTGCGGGTCAGGGTGGGCTCGGAACGTGGGCTCGCGCGATCCCGCACCTTGTCGACTGGGTGTGGGTGGGACTTCCCCAGTACGATGAGCCAATGAGCGGGAGTTCTGGTCCGATGATGCCGACTTGTCCTCACTCGCGCTGTTGTGCGGCTGAGTCGTGACGAGCGCCGCCGGATTGCCGCACGAAGGAACGGAGCGGGCCGCCTCGGCTAGAGCCGCGTACGTCGTCCTGAGCCACGGGGCACCCGAACAGATCTCGAGGCTGGTCAGGGCGATCCGTTCGTCGAGCCCCGACTGCTACGTCTTCATCAGCCATGATGCGCGCCTCAGGCAACCGCCGGAGATCGACGAGCCCGGGGTGTATGTACGGGCTCATGGCCGTGAGACTGATTGGGGCTCATTCGAGATCGTCCTCGCCACGCTGGACGCCTTCCGGTGGGCACGAACCGTCGCGGATCCCGACATGGTGGTGTTGATCTCAGGTCAGGACTACCCGGCCCGCTCATTGGAAACCTGGGAGCGGTCCTTCCTCGCGTTGGGGGGTTGGGTGGGAGACGTGCGGCCGTTGAAATACCGCGCACGATGGGGGGCTGGTGACGAGGGGGGCTTCGACACCGCGCTGCTCTGGTACAACTATCGGTGGTTCCCTCTGCCATCCTTCCTGTCGGACGGCATCCCTGAGCCGCTGCGAACCCAGTGGTACCGGTTACTCCACGGGGTCTTCAAGCGAATCGAGCCGGTTGCCGCCTACTGGATGCTGCGTCGAGGCAGAGGCCCACACATCGGCCTTCCCAGGAGGCCGGCTCCCTTCTCTGACGAGAATCCCTGCTACAAAGGCTCGCAGTGGCTGGCGATGGACCGGCGCCTGCTGGACCTTGTCCTGACACGGGCGGTAGCAGGAGAGCGACTTTACGAGCTATTCGCCCACTCACTGATCCCGGATGAGGCCTTCCTGCAAACGATCCTCTCCTGGGATACTCCGGTTCGTGAACGATCGGCGGTGAGCTACCTCGACTGGACTTGGGCTGAACGAGCGGAATCGCCAAAGGTCCTGGACTCGACCGACCTTCCCGCGATCGTTGCGTCAGGGGCTCCGTTCTGCCGCAAGGTCGACCACGTCGTGAGTGCGGAACTTCTCGACGAGTTGGACCGGCTGATTCGACTTGTCGGAGAGCCCGGCCAGTGACCATTTCCCAGCGACTCGATTGGTGTGGGAAGAGTCGCGGTCCTAACGTCGGGCCATCGTCATGGGAAACGGTGAGGCACTATCGCCAGGCGTGGGATGATGAGGTCATCAGGGGAAGAATCTGATTCTCAGGCCACCGGAGGGGTGGTGACGAGAATGGGAAGCCGTCACGGATTCTTCGCGTCTGGGCCTTCGGGGGGGAGGTGCGCTTTGAAGATGACCGATCGCATCGATTCTGGTACACCTGCGCTGCCGCAGGGCGGGGTCGGCCAGCAGCGTACGCAGGATCACGAGGATCATGGGAAGGCCGAACCAACTGTAAGGGACGTCTTCGAGGGCATGCGGCCCCTGCCGCCCCTTGCCGTGAGCCCTTGGCGGAGTAAGTACCGGATGCTTCTCGCCGCGATTGACACCGTCTTGTTGGTCATGGTCCTGATACTGACCTACTTCTACCGCTTCGTCGGTGACGCCCCCCCGGTGCTCTCGGGAGTGACAGTCGACCCGGTCATCATTTCAGCGCTCGTCGGCGTGCTGTGGCTGGCCGCACTGGCCTTGGTGGACTCGCGCGGTGAGGCCGTCGCGGGCGTTGGCCTCGAGGAGTATCGCCGCGTCCTGAATGCGAGTTTAGGAGCGTTCGGGGCCCTGGCGATCGGCTCCTACCTCGTCCAGGCCCAAGTTTCCCGGTTCTTCTTCGCGTTTTCTTTGCCGCTGGGAGTCGTTGCACTGGTCTTGGGTCGATGGATTGGTCGGATGTTCTTGCGTCGCTTGCGTGTCCGCGGTCGTGCTGTGACCCGGACGGTGGTGATCGGTAGCCACCAAGAAGCCGCTGAGGTCGTCCGACGTATCCGTCGCAACAGTGCCGCCGGCTATGTACCCCATTCTGTGTGCCTGTTGGACGGACCTGCCCAAGCTTCGCCAGCCGACCTCGCGGCATTGGACGGGCTGCGTCGCGTGCCTTACCGCAGGCTCCGCGACCTCGCTGCGTCAGGCCGCGTCGGCGCCTTCGTGGTGGCCCGTGAGCTGCCCCAACGCACGACGCGGGAGTTGTCGTGGAGTCTGGAGGGGTCACCGGTGGAGTTGTTCTTTGTCCCCCGGCTGACAGACGTGGCTGGTCCTCGCATGCACGTCCGCGCCGTCGCGGAGTTCGGCCTTGTTCAGGTTGACCTCCCCCGATTCAGCGGTTGGAGCCATCGGCTCAAGCGCGCCTTCGACGTGGTGTTCTCTGCGTCGGCCCTCATTGCACTGTCGCCCCTCTTTCTGGTTCTGGCGGTCGTCATCAAGTTTGGCGACGGCGGTCCCGTGCTGTTCCGCCAGGAACGCATCGGCCTGGAGGGGGAACCTTTCGTGATCCACAAATTCCGCACGATGGTGGTGGATGCGGAGTCGCAGCTGGCGCCCCTGAAAGGGGAGTCGATTGGCAACGGGCTGCTATTCAAAATGGTGGACGACCCCCGGCTGACCCGGGTTGGGGGGTGGCTGCGGCGAATGTCGCTGGACGAGCTGCCCCAGTTCTGGACGGTGCTGGGGGGTCGGATGAGCGTTGTTGGCCCCCGACCGCATCTGGAGCACGAATTGGCCGCGTTCCCTGACGAGGGCTTGCGCCGGTTGCTGATCAAGCCGGGTATCACCGGGTTGTGGCAGGTGAACGGTCGTTCCAACCTGAGCCTCACCGAGAGCATCCAGTTGGACCTGAGCTACGTCGAGAACTGGTCGCTGACTGGCGACCTCGCCATCATCCTGAGGACTGTGCGGGCCATGTTCCGATCGCAGGGGGCCTACTGAGCTCGGTGGGATCCGTGGTCGCGCTTCCACGCACGCAGCCCATTGACCAAGCACGATTGTGAAGCAAGTGTTGGGGCACGGGCATTGCGGGCGACATTTGCTGCCGATGAAGCCAGCTCCGCCGGTGATCAGATTCGGCCACGTGGTCAGACTCCATGGGCTTGCTGCATTCGTGCCAAACTGCTGTTCATGCGCGGCATCATCCTGGCAGGGGGGTCGGGAACCCGGCTCCACCCGATCACCCTCGGTACCAGCAAGCAACTCGTGCCGGTCTACGACAAACCCATGATCTACTATCCACTTTCGACGCTGATCCTTGCTGGCATTCGTGACGTCCTCATCATCAATACCCCTCACGAGCAGGAAGCCTTTCAGCGACTCTTGGGGGATGGTTCCCAGTTCGGTATCTCCATCAGCTACGCCGTTCAGCCAGAACCGAAAGGTCTGGCCCAGGCGTTCACGATTGGGGCGGACTTCCTGCAGGGCGGCAAGGCGTGCCTCGTGCTTGGCGACAATATCTTCCATGGGTCAGGTCTCGGCTCGCAGCTGCGGATGTTCAGCGACGTCGCAGGGGCCGCCGTCTTCGGCTACTGGGTCGCCGACCCGAAGTCGTACGGGGTGGTCGAGGTCGGCCCGGACGGTCTGGCCGTCTCCATCGAGGAGAAGCCTGTCCACCCGCGGTCGCACTTTGCGGTCCCGGGCCTCTACTTCTATGACCAACAGGTCGTCGACATTGCCGCGAACCTCGCCCCCTCGGCGCGTGGGGAGTACGAGATCAGCGATCTCAACCGGGTCTACCTGGAAGCCGGTCTTCTGCAGGTCTCCATCCTGCCGCGCGGCACCGCCTGGCTCGATACCGGCACGTTTGACTCTCTCAACGACGCCAGCAACTTCGTCCGCACCATCCAGTTGCGCCAAGGCCTCCAGGTGGGTTGTCCAGAGGAGGCCGCGTGGCGGCGCGGCTTCTTGGACGATGAGGGTCTGTTGCGCCGCGCCGAAGTCTTATCGCGGTCTGGCTACGGTGATTACCTGCGCACGTTGGTGGTTGGTGCGCTCGACCCGCAGGTCACCAGGGCGGGACAGTTCACGGCTACTGCAACGAACAGCGGAGGGTGAGTATGAAGGCTCTGGTAACGGGGGGCGCAGGCTTCATCGGTCAATGGACGGCGCGCCGAATGTCGTCCGCGTGGGATGTGACCGCCCTCGACAGCTTGTCCGAGCAGGTGCATCAGGATCCCGAAGCATCCGCCCGGGCCTTTCCTGGTGCCGTCGTGCGGGGCGATGTCACTGATGAAGGCGTCTGGCGTAGGCTGGAACGCCCCGACGTCGTGATCCACCTGGCCGCCGAAACTGGCACCGCGCAGTCGATGTATGAGTTCGACCGGTACCGACGCGTCAACGTAGGCGGGACGCGGTTGGCGGCCGAGATGGCCGCCGCCTGGGGCGTCCCGATCGTTGCGATGAGTTCTCGGGCGGTCTATGGAGAGGGACGCTATCGACACTCCGATCAGACGATCAGCTTCGGGGGGACAGACGACCCCACTGCGGTTCCAGCGGCCTCGCGCGAATCCGACGAGCACCGCCCAGTCTCGGTGTACGGGGAGACGAAGAGTGAGGGCGAGGCATTGCTGACCGAGTTCGCCGGACGGATTCCCATCACAGTGGTCCGACCGCAAAACGTCGTGGGGCCTGGGCAGGCCCTTCACAACCCCTACACCGGAGTGCTGGCGGCCTTCCTGGCGCGGATGAGGAGGGCAAGCCTGTCCTGGTCTACGGGGACGGTGAGCAGACTCGTGACTTTGTGGCGGTGCAGGATGTGGCGGCGCTGCTCGAGTGGCTGGCCGTGCATCCGCCCGAGGTCGGCCAGATTCGGGTGCTGAACGCGGGGACGGGCGTCCGCAGCACGATGAACCAGATCGGCATGTATGCGCTGTCCGGCGCCCCTGAGGAGGGCCATGGGCTGCTGCACGTCGACGTGCACCGGTCAGGCGACATCGCGCACGCGTGCAGCGACCAAAGCCACAGCCGCGAGGTGGGGGCACCGCAGCCCGGCATTTCGACGCAAGAAGCGGTCGCGGCGTTCACTCGGTGGGCTTGGGACAGGCCGAAGGCGTCGTCCCACTTGTGGGACGACGCCTTGCAGGAGTTGGCTGACCGGGGAATGAGCGGCTGAGGCGTCGGGTCGCGCAGGGGCCGCCCCTGCCGAAGGGCTCCGCTTGGCAGAGCCGAGCCGATCCTTAGGGCAGCCTGACGATGCTGGTCTTCAGCCCCGCACCGTCTCCACGTCGACGATCACGTCACCGTTCAGCGGAGTGGAAAGCTCGATGGCTCCGTCGTGATTCGATACGAGGAGCGCTTCCCCAGTGGTCCGGTTCCACGCGCTCACGC
This sequence comes from Propionibacteriaceae bacterium, assembly GCA_016717345.1. Taxonomy (GTDB): domain Bacteria; phylum Actinomycetota; class Actinomycetes; order Propionibacteriales; family Propionibacteriaceae; genus Propionicimonas. The sequence continues at coordinate 553,758 of JADKFR010000001.1, read as the reverse complement.
CCGACACGGGCCAGCCGGCGGGGAGCGAAACGGAGATTCTCGTCGGGACGTTCTCGAGGTCGACCTGACGGACAACGAGCAGGCGGTAGTGCGAGACGCTGCTCGCAGGCATGAGGGGCTGTGTGCCGGTTCCCGCGGCTAGCGGTGAACGGGGGACCACGCTCGCCCTGCCCGGGGCCAAGGCATGTGGAACGCTGGTGCGGATCACTTCTTCGCGGCTGTCTCCGCGGTGCACCCGGAACGCGCGGGTCACCGCCGGGAGCCTGATCTCATCGGTCATCAGGCCGGCCGCGGCGGCTTCTCCCGGACCTGTCAGCTGCTGCGTTCCGACGGGGCGGTAGACCCGCAGATAGTTGCCGAACCAGGCGCGCCAGGTCCCCCTCAGGTGTGCTTCATCGTTGTAGTAGCCCAGCGTGAGCGTGGTGTCGGCCGACCCGTCGGTAGCGAGCCTCACCTGGTAGTCGATCGTCTTGCGGACTCCCGCGTTGGCCTTGGCAGCGCGAATCATCGCGTTGGTCACGGCGAGCAGGTCGGTGGTGTCGTCCGGGGGATCGATGGCCCCCGCCCAGCCGCCTTCCTTCATGGCCGACTGGGTATCGGAGTCGGTGAAATACAGTTGCACGTGCTTCTCGTTGGCGGACTTCCCCAATGCCGTTGACGTTGCCAGCAGGTCGTCCGGCTTCATGGCCATCATGCGGTGGGAGAGTTCGTTGGCCAGCAGTGACAGCACGCCCTTGCGGGCCCTTCCGGTCGGGGCCATCTGGACCTCCACGATGTACGTCAGACGCTCCAACAGATTCTCCGCAGTGAACGTGGTGTCGAACTCCTTCACGGTGATCGGGCCGAACACGTTCAGTAGTTCGCCCATGGCGACCACATCGACGGCCACGACGCCGTCGACGGCCGGCTGCTCGAGGTCCTGCCAGAACTGCAGCAGCGTCCGGGCGCTGGTCGGAAAGTCGATCCACCAGTTCGCGTCCCTGAACTGCAGATACGTGCCTGCCATTGTTGCTCCGGCCGGGGCAGGGACGCGACGGGGGGAATCCTTGAGGGTGTAGACATCCTTGTACTCTTTCAGTGCCAGGCCGTCGGGGCCGATCTCGATGAGGCCGTAGCTGCCGATAAACCCGCCCGTGGGACGTAGCTCGGCGTTGTTCTGGGACACGATCAGGATGCGACGGGGCGTGGCCAGGAAGTACCGTTCCAAGGCTAGGAACGAGTCGCTGCGCCGCAGGATGGGGTCAAGTGGGCCCACGACCTGCTTGGCCGACCGGACCGCATCGGCGAGCGGGGGAAGGAGTCCCTGGTCGGGCAATCTGGCGTAATGATCGGCAACCGTTGTCAGCGACACCAGCGCGGCATCAAGATGCGGCCGGGCGGTCTTCAGCAGGGCGCTGAGGCGCGTCTCGCCAGCGGGGGTGCTCGAAACGTCCCGCATGATGGTCGCCAGTTCTTTGCCCGCGGTGGAGCCCCGAGGCCGACCATGGTCAGGTCGTCAGCCGCGCGAAACTGGGCACCGATCCAGGGGACCGCACTGATCGCGCTCTTCGCCCAGTCCGGCCCGAGGAGTTCGCTGGCTGCGCCGAACGAGGCGGCCGCGTCGTCGAACTTCGCGATGGCCGCTGTGGCGTCGTTGCTGGCTAAGCTGTCGACAGCGGCTGCCGCGGCGTCCCTGCCCTCCATGGCGGCAGCTTGGAAGGCCTGAGTGCGCGACGAGGCCATGAGTCCGAGCACGGCCCCAAGGATCGCTGTGGCGCCCACGGCGATGACGAAGACCACGGTGCGACGCTTCACCGGGCCATTATAGGGGCACCCCCCAAGGCCCCATCGTGGCACCCCGCGAGGTGGCCTGCGCGCCCCTCCGTGGCAGCGTTCCCCTCAGTAGGCGCCCAGGGGCTGCAGGACGGCTTTGAGGGTCCTCAACAAGATGTTCAGGTCGCGCACCATGGACCAGTTGTCCACGTAGTAGAGGTCGAGCCGGACCGTGTCGCTCCACGAGAGGTCCGACCGGCCGGAAACCTGCCACAGACCGGTCATGCCTGGCCTGACGTCAAGGCGACGCAGGACGTGATGCTCGTATCGGCTCACTTCGGCCGGTAGCGCCGGGCGGGGGCCGACAAGGCTCATTTCCCCCCTTAGCACGTTGAAGAGCTGCGGGAGTTCGTCGAGGGAGAACCGCCGGATGTGCGCCCCGACGGTTGTGACGCGCGGGTCGGACTTCATCTTGAACAGCACACCGTCGGTGTCGTTGTGTGATGCGAGCCCGACCCGCCGTGCTTCCGCATCAACGCACATCGAGCGGAACTTGAAGCAGGAGAAGAGCTCGCCCTTGATTCCCACCCGAACCTGTCGGAACAAGACGGGGCCGGCGTCGCATAGCTTGATCGATGCGGCCACTAGCAGCATGACGGGTGAGAACACCACAATGAGGAAGATCGACCCAACCAGGTCGAACGCGCGCTTGAACCAGCGCGCGGACCTCTGCGCGGTGGGAGCTTCGACGTGCACGAGGGGCATCCCGGCGACCGGCCGCACGTGCAAACGCTCGGCAGCGATGTCGGTGAGTGCCGGCACGACGATCATGTGGGCGTCGGCGGCTTCGAGTGCGCGAGCCAGCTCGTTGAACAGGTGAGCCCGGGGAAGGACCCTCGGCGAAGATCACGGTATTGGCCCCGGTCTTCCGCAGCGCGCTCAGGGCGTCCTCCGGCGCGCCCGCGACAGGGATTCCGGAACGGGTCTCGCTGAGGCCAGGTTCCCGCAGCAGGGCTCCGATGACCTCGTAGCCGAGCCATGATTCCCGCGCCAGCACGGCGGCGACGTCGTCAATGTGCTCGGGTAGACCGGCGATGAGGACCTGGATCTTGAGGGCGCCCTGTCGGCGCAGCGTATGGAGGACGCGCCGTGCGGACGAACGTCCGATGAGCAGCAGCGGGATGCCGAGACAGAACTGCAGGACGAAGAAGCCGCGCGACAGCGGGTATTGCGACAGGTAGCCCAGGATCCCCAGCATGCCGGCGGTGATCAGCGACGCAACAACGACCGACCGGTATTCCGACGTCCCGGCTCCAATCCGCTGGACGGTGTACGCGCCGGCGGACACCAGGCCGACCATCCAGACCAGAACCACGATGGCGCCAATGGGCGGAAGTAGCCGCCCCAGGTCAGAAGCCAGGTTGGGGAAGAGAGGCAGGTTGTTGCGCCCGAAAGCGGCGATCAGGCTGGCCGCGATGATGGCAATCAGGTCGACCACGACAAGCCCGCCCACGAGCCGACGAGAGCTGTGGCGAAGGTGTCGCCACAGCTCTCGCGACCTTGCCGCTTTCGTGGTGAGCAGGTGGTCCAGTGTCATGAGCGCCGTCTCCCCCCAGAAATGCTGGTCCACCCCTGGAGGACTCGGATGATCCAGCAGTGTGTTTCGTGGGTGGCCCAACGCATCGACGGCGTCAGTATCGCTGCGTCAGCGTTGGGTGGGCAACCGGAAATTCTTCGGTGCTCGGCGCCGAGATGTATGGCCTTCAGCCGAGTTGGGCCACGGCGTCCCTCATGCGCTTGACGAAGCGTTCCTCGGAGAACTGCTTGGTGTGTTCCACGATCTTGACCGCGTCCCCCTCTGTGTCAACATTAGATGAGACGGCAGGACGGTCCTGTTTATTGTCTTGAAGAGGGCGGAGAGGAGGATTCTCGAATGAGTGCATCGATGACAGCTGTGAAGCCGGTCGGGCAGGCTGTTGGTATGGATGAGGTCCCTGATCCGCAGGTGCCGGAGCGAGCGTTCCGGCGGACGTACACGGCGAAGTACAAGCGGGACATCCTGGCCGAGTACGAGGCGTGTGACCGGGACGGCAAGGGTGCCCTGCTGCGACGCGAAGGCCTGTACACGTCGTTGATCAGCGCGTGGCGTGACCAACGCGACAAGGCGGTCCTGGAGGCGTTGGGACGGCCGGCGGGGGCACCACCGGCGAGTGCGGAGCAGAAGGAGAACGCGAAGCTCCGCAAACAGGTGGAGCGGTTGACCGGCGAGCTGGAAACAGCCCGGAAGGTGATCGAGATCCAGTCAAAACTCTCGGCTCTGCTGGATCAGATCTCGACCAGCAGCAGCGACGAACAGCCGTGATCGACGAGACGATCCTCGAGCTCACCCCGTTGGTGGGGGTGACGGCCGCCTGCCAGGCGGTGGGCCGGCCGCGGTCCAGCCACTACCGGCACCACCGCACGTCCCCGAAACCGGCCCCACCGGCGAAGACCCGCAAGCGGCAGCCGAGGGCCTTGTCAGCGGCAGAGCAGGCCGAGGTCCTGGCGGTGTTGCACAGTGAGCGGTTCGTCGACATGGCGCCCGCCGAGATCCACGCCGTCCTGCTCGACGAGGGCGTGTACCTGTGCTCGGTGTCGACCATGTACCGGCTGTTGCGGGCCCGTGGCGAGGTGCGGGAACGCCGCTCCCTGGCGACCCATCCGGCCCGTAAGAAACCCGAACTGATCGCTGAAACCCCTAACCAGGTGTGGTCCTGGGATATCACCAAGCTCCACGGTCCGGCGAAGTGGTCCTACTTCTACCTGTACTGCATCATCGACATCTACTCCCGCTACATCGTCGGGTGGATGGTCGCACCATGTGAGTCGGCCGAGCTCGCCGAGAAGCTGCTCGCCGACACCATCGACAAGCAGCACGTCGACCGGAACCGGTTGACCATCCACGCCGACAACGGCTCCTCGATGGCCTCGAAACCGGTGGCGTTCCTGCTCGCCGACCTCGGCGTCACCAAGTCCCACTCCCGACCGCACACCTCGAACGACAACCCCTACTCGGAAGCGCATTTCAAGACGTTGAAGTACCGGCCCGAGTTCCCGACCTGGTTCGGCAGCCTCGAAGACGCCCGCGCCTTCCTGGCCTGGTTCTTCGGCTGGTACAACCACTCCCACCGCCACTCCGGGATCGGCATGCACACCCCCGCCGACGTCCACCACGGCCACGCCGACACCATCCACGAGCAGCGGGCCACCGTCCTCACCCACGCCTACACGCAGCACCCCGAACGGTTCGTCCGCCACCACCCCGTGCCCCTCGCCCTACCCACCGCCGCCTGGATCAACAAACCCCCACACGACCCAAACTCAACAAACGAAATCAACAACTGACCCAAAAATGTTGACATCTTCCGCGATGGCAAGCTTCTCGGAAGTTCCATGAAAAGCTTCGATCACACGTTGAACGTTCTTGTAGGGAAGGAGCCGGGAAACGACGAGGTAGTACCCGTCCGCCCAGTCCTGCAGCTGTTCGACCGGCTCCTGCCTGCCGGTGGATTTGACGCCAGCAGGCGGGGCAATGACGTCGGACTCGATGCCGTAAACCTCGGCGATTCTGCGTTGAACCACCGTGGAGTTGCACACGTACCGATCCGCCGAGCGAGCGGCATGCTGATCCCAACGCACGAGTGCTGGACGCATCGCCATCAGGAGCTGGCCTTTGAGCGACGACCGGGCGGGTTGGCCCAGGTACTCCTCGGTGCGGTAGAGGTACCTGGCCGGGGAGTGGCAGTAGACGAGCTTACGGCCGGAGGTTGGGAAGCCGTGCGCCCATCCCGTGCTGGAGGCGATCACCACGTCGGCGTCGATCCGCAGCGAGTTGGCTGCCAGGGCAAGCAGCGGGAGTGCCGGCCGATGATCCTTGCGGAACAGCGGGATGTTGTTGAGCCACGACGTGACGATCTTCGCGTCGGCGAACTCGGGGTACGTGCCGGGCGGATTGTAGAGCGTGGTATAAATCGGCGCGTCGGGGAATGCTCGCATCAACGAGAGCACGACTCGCTCGGCTCCGCCACGTTGCGTCAGGTAGTCGTGGGCAACCGCGACACGGGGTCGAGACGTCATAGCAGGCCCCTCCCCTTCCGGCTGCTCCGCACTCTAGCCTCATCTTTCACGTGCTGCGGAATTGCCCTCGGGTGGGGCATTTGCGGTCTCTCGTCGAAGCCACGAGCGCGGCTGGCGGGCTCCGAGCGAGCGGACGTCAACAGTAGAGGCCGCCGGCGCCGGCGGCCTCTGCCCGGTGTCAAGCCACAACTCCACGCCCGCCTCAACGCCCGAGGGTGATGGAGACGATCGTCGCCACAGCACGCTCGATCTCGTCGAACACCCGCGCGTTGACCTCGTCGCCTCGACGGTAGGGATCGTCGACGTCGTCGTCGGTGTCTGGTACGGGGGCGCGGTACCGCCCGGCGAGCTGCGTGAGCGCCGAGAGCCGGGCGGCGGGTGAGGCCGAGCCGGCCAAGGCCGTCAGCGCTGTCGACGGTACCTGCCCGGCAAGGCGGGCAAACTCCTTGAGCGTGAAGCTGCGCCGAACCGCGGCAGGCGACAACGACACTGCCTGCCCACGGTGTGCTCGCGTCATCCCCAACACGAGGCTGGCTGACCTGACGCCACGCTCCGTGAGCAGGCTTGCGCCAAACCCGCCAGGGTCGATGCCCCGACTGCGGAGCAGTCTCTCTATTGGCGCGAACACCGGCTCTCCGACGAGTGCCATCGTTCCGGCGCTGGTGACGGTGATGGGGCCGGCGCCATGGAGTGACGCTTCGAGCAGAAGGTGCGCGGCAGGGGACCGGCAGATGTTGCCGGTGCACACCATCAGCACGTTGACCGCGTCAGGGCGGAGGTCCGCCGGTGCGGCCTCCCCCCCGTTCAGACCGGGCCGCTCGGTCGCGGAGGTCACGGTCGCTCCTGACCCGGGCCGCGCCCCTGCTCGCTGGCCCGGAGACGCGCGCGAGCACGGTCCGGGCAGCGGCGACGAAGGATCTTCAGTAGTTCTCGGAGCGGCACGTATCCCCCACGATGTCGGCGTCAGCTACCTGGGCCATTGTCCCACACGTCGCCAAGAGGGCCAGTTGGCCAGCGGCCCGGCCAGGGGCCCAACAGGCAGAGATAGCATGACCCGGTGACGTCTGAGAGCCCCGCGGTGCCCTTCAGTGTGCGGGTGATGTTGGGGCACGCGGCAGTGCAACGGGTTGCAGACCTGAACGCCGTGGACATCCTGCATCTCAAGGGCTTCGCTCTCGATGACACGGTGAGTTGGGAGGGGCGAGTCGGCTCGGACGTCGATGTGCTGGTGCGCCCCGATCAGGTCGGACGGCTCCTGGGCGCACTGTCGGCCTCCGGGTGGAACTGGTCGATCGGGTTCGAGGCTGGCTCGCCGTTCGGTCACGCCGCCACGCTGTTGCACGAGGTGTGGGGCTATGTGGACGTCCATCGCCACTACCCGGGCATCACGCTGTCGCCCGCCGCCGCTTTCGACGAGCTGTGGCGGGAGCGCGGCGAATCCCAGATCGCCGGCGCCCGTTGCCCGGTGCCGAGCTTGGCCGGTCAGGCCGTCATACTGGTGCTCCATGCCGCCCGCTCCGAGGACAAGTCCCGTGGCCAGCGGGACGTCGACTCCGCCTGGGGACGGGCCACTCCCCAACAGCGACAGGATGTGACCGAGCTGGTCGCCCGGCTGGGAGCGGAGGTGGCCCTCGCCGCAGCGATCGGAAACCTCGACGCGTACCAGGATCGTTCGGATCATGACCTGTGGAAGGTCGTATCGCGGGGGGGTACCCGCATCGAGGAGTGGTGGGCCAGGATCAAGGCGGCGCCCACAATGGGGGCCGCCATCCGGCTCGTGCTCCGGGCCCCGCTCGTCAACGTCGAGCACCTGACCATCGTCATGGGACGGACTCCCACTCGACGGGAGGTCGTCAAGGAGTTCTTCGCGCGACCGGTGCGTGGGCTGCGCGAGGAGTGGCGCGTGCGGCACGCGCGATCGGCGGGCTCGCGATGAGCGTCTGGCTGCGCCTGCCCGGAGACGTGGCCGCCGTCGAGATGGACGGCGTCGTGTACGTGGCCCGGATCCCGGCGGGGCCGATCCAGGTGCTGCAAGGCTCCGCGGGCCTGATCTGGCGGGAGGCGCATCAAGGGGATCGTCGCGGCGTGGTCGAGCGGGTGGCAGATCGCATCGGGGCAGATCCCGACATCGTTCGCGCCGACGTCGAGGAGTTCGTCGAGCTGTTGCTGGCTCAGGGGCTCCTCGTCGAAGAGCGCCGCGAGTGACGCTCGGGTGAGGAGGTCACGTTCGTTCGTGGCTCACGCGGCCACCTTGCGCGCCCGCTTGGGCGCGCGCCGCGCGGGTCGGGCGGGCCGGTTGCTCTCGGGCTGGGCGGTGTCAGCGGCGTCGCGATGGCCGTAGCCGTAGTAGGTGCCTTCGCCGGCGGTCAGGTTGAGCGCGAAGCCGGCGATCTGGACGTCCACGGTCTTGAGGGACTTGAGTGCGGCGGCCACGTCGTGCTTCTTGCTTCGTCCGGCGCTGACCACCAGCAACATGCCGCCGACGAGGCGGCTGATCAGCACAGGGTCTATGACCGGGAGCACGGGAGCGCTGTCGATAATGACGAAATCGAAGCCGGCCAGCAACTCTTTGACCAGGTCAGCGAACGCGTCCGACCCGAGCAACTCGCTCGGGTTCGGCGGAATCGTGCCCGCCGGAAGCACGAACAAGCTCGTGTCGCCCCACCGTTGGGCTACGTCGTCGACGGTGGCGCGGCCCAGCAGAATCGTGGTCAGGCCGACGCCACCCTCCAGGCCCATGGCGCTGGCGACCGAAGGGTTCCGCAAATCGCCGTCCACGAGGAGCACCTTGGCGCCCGAATCAGCCATCGCGATGGCGAGGTTGACCGCGGTGGTGGTCTTGCCTTCGGCCGGGACGGCTGACGAGACGACGAACGAGTGCTTGCCTCCGGTCGTCACGTCGACAAACTGCACGTTGGTGCGCAGGCGGCGGAACTCCTCCGCTTCCGAGCCGTGGGGGTCGGTCATCATGACCAGGGGGCTGCGGTCGGCGTTCCTGATGCGTCGCAGAGAGCCGAGCAGTGGCTTGGGCGACAGCGCAGCAAGGTCGGCCTCTGAGCGGATCCTGGTGTCGAGGAAGTGCCGCAGCAGGACGATTCCGATTCCCAGGGCGAGGCCCGCGAGCAGGCCGAGGGCGACGTTGCGGGGCACGTCGGGGCTTTCGGGTGAGGCCGGGGTGCTGGCGGGAACAACCGGGATCGCCTCGATCGTGCCTCCGGTGGAGGCGATGAGTCCGGAGTACTTGCCCCCGATCAGGGCGAGTTGCGGCGCGACGGCGTTGGCGGTGTCCGTGGCGAGCTTGGCTGACGACGCCCGCGCGGTGATGCTCAAGATGGGGGCCCGCTCGGACACAGTGGCAGAGACGTTTATCGGAGTATCAGCGGGAAGCCCGAGCCCTTGGCGAAGCGGTTCGAGCAGGGTCGGTGACCCGAGCAGTTCGACGTAGGTGCCGAGGTCATCCTTCGAGACGACGTAGCCGCTCGAGGTCGAGGAGAGGAACACCCGCGTGCTCGCCGCGTAGACGGGGGTGGTACTGAGCGTCACGAGCAGCGTGGCGGAGAGGACCAGCAGAACGCAGGTAAGCAGAGTCCGCCAGTGTCGACCAAGGATCCTCAGTACATCTCGGAGCGGCACGTGTTCCCCCACGTCGTCGGTGTCAGCTACTCGGCCCCATCCTCCCACATGCCGCAAGCGGGCCCAGAAGATCGGGCGTCCCCGCGTGACCGGGTAACATTCTTGTTCTGCCGCCAGAAGGGTGCAAACGTGCGTATTCTCCGCGTTTCGCACAGTGCGGTCGTGGCTGCGTGGCGTGAGCGTGAGCGCGAACTGCGGGCCTTGGGTCACGATGTGGTCACCCTGAGTGCCCAGCGCTGGGACGAGGGCGGGGTCGCGGTCACCGTGCAGCCTCTGCCGGCAGAGCAGGTCACCGGCGTCCGGACGTTTGGCAGACATCCGGCGCTGTTCGTCTACGACCCCAAGCCGCTGTGGCGGGCGCTCGGTGAGACGTGGGACGTCATCGAGCTCCACGAGGAACCGTTCGCACTCGCGACCGCGGAGATCCTGGCGCTGCGGGCGCTGCGGCAGCAGCGCGCGCCGTACTCGCTCTACTCGGCGCAGAACATTCGCAAGCGCTACCCGGTTCCCTTCCGTTGGTTCGAGCGGTGGGCGTTGCGACGCGCTGCGGCCGTCAGCGTCTGCAACATCGAGGCCGGCCGCATCTGCGAGGACAAGGGCTTTCCCGGCAAGGCCCGGCTGATCCCGTTGGGGCTCGACGTGCGCCACTTCAGTCCCGCAGCAGACAGGGCGGCTCCGACGAGACGGCGTGGTCGTTGGCTACGTGGGACGGTTCGCCCCGCACAAGGGCGTGGACGTGCTGCTGGCCGCAGTGACGGGGGACCAGAGGCTCACGCTTCGCCTCGCGGGGGCAGGCCCGCAGCAGGCCGAGTTGAGCGCGCTGGTCGAACGGCTGGGGCTGCTGGGTCGCGTCGAGTTCGTCGGTTCGCTCGGCCAGGACGCGTTGCCCGACTTCTACCGGTCGCTGGACGTTCTCGCCGTCCCGTCGCTGCCGACCCCGAGCTGGCTGGAGCAATTCGGCCGGGTCGCGGTCGAGGCGATGGCCTGCGGGGTTCCCGTCGTGGCGAGTGACAGCGGCGCGCTGGCCGACGTGGTCGGCGGAGCTGGGTTGCTGGTGCCTCCCGGCGACGTCGATCGACTGCGGGAAGCCCTGCTCCGGGTGGGCGACGACCCCGGCCTCGCCGAGCGGCTTCGCGCTGGCGGGCTGGCCTTCGCCGCGAACTGCGACTGGCCGGTGGTGGCGAAGAGCTACCTGGAGTTGTATGCCACGATAGCCCGAGCAGCGCCGCCCCGCCGAGGTAAGTGAGCGCCGGCGGACGCTGGCCCGCCCGGCGGGTGGGCGGCGCCTTCAGCCAGCACGAGGCGGCGTAGAACGCGAGGTAGCCGACCACCCAGAAGCCGGCCAGGGGGATCAGGTACGACGGCAGCCCGACGTCGCGGGACCGCAGGATCAGCCCGGCAAGGTAGGGGATCGCCAGCATCGCCCAGGCGCCGTGCTGGGAGGGCACCCACCCAGCGGCGCGGCGGGTGGCTTTCGTCGGCGGCACGCCACGATGGTAACGGCGGCTCAGCTGCGCACCGATCGGGAGTGGTGGGGTGACGGTGTCCTTCGGGGTCATGCCCCCGTGCGGACTGCCCTGGGATCGCCGTAGGGCGGCTCAGCTGCGGACCGACCGGGAGTGGTGGGGTGACGGTGTCCTTCGGGGTTATGCCCGTCTGGGCCGGGGTCGCAGTTCCGCGGCTCAGCTGCGGACCGACCGGGTGACGATGTAGTGCGGGTCGCGGGCCGCGACGGTGGTGTCACCCACCTCGGCGCGCAGGAACGGCAGGTAGGGCAGGTGCGAGTTGAACACCGTCCACAGTTCGCCACCGGGGGCCAGCGCCGGGACGGCCGTGCGCAGCAGGTCGAAGCCGGGGGTCGAGTCCTTGGTGGTGCCGACGTGGAAGGGCGGGTTGCACGCGACCAGATCGACGGACCGCGCGGCGACGCCGGTGAGGGAGTCGGCTCGCTGCACAGCCACGGTGAGCCCGTTGGCGGCGGCGGTGTCGCGCGCGGACGCACAGGCGGCCAGGCTGGTGTCGACCGCGAGCACCTGATCGCCCCGCCGGGCCAGCCAGCTCGCGACGAGGCCCGTCCCACAGCCCAGATCGACCGCGCGACCGGTCCGGGCCTGCCCGAGGGCCGAGATCAGCAGGCGTGTTCCGGCGTCCAACCGTCCACTGGCGAACACGCCGCCGTGGCTGACCACGGTGAGGGCGAGCCAGTCCACCCGGGTGGTGCGAGGCCACGTCCTGGGCCCGGGGCGTGCTCCCGCGGCGTGCAGGACGCGCGACTTCTGCCGTCCCCGACTCGCGTGGACGTCGGCGAAACTGCTGGCCAGCACGTCGTTCATGCCCCGGGTGAGGTGCTTCTCGCGTCCGCCGGCGACCACCCGGACCTGCGGCCCGCCCCAGGCCGCGATCCGCTGGGCGTAGTCCTCCAGCATTCCGAGGCTCTTGGGCAGCCGCAGCAGCACGACCTCGACGCCGGCCAGCGCCTGCTCGTCGAGCCGGGCCGGGTCACCGTCCAGCCGGCGCTCCTCGAGCAGGTCGTCGCAGACCGCCACCACGTCATGGCCCGCGCTGCGGAGGTGATTGGCCAGCGAGGGCTCGTCCAGCACGAGCACCCGTGCGCCCAGGTCGCCGGCTTCGTCGAGCATCAGCGTTGCGACCGGATCGAGTGTCATGTCAGGTGTCCCCGTTCGCGCAGGTCGGATCTGGTGGGTGTCGAGCCGGTCGCCGACGCCTCAGCGAACCGGGCACAGTGCGCGGCGCTCGCAGGATCCACGGTTGGTCGTGCCCGAACCTAGCACCAGGCCCGCGCGCGGGATGATCCCCCGGTCGGCGGCGATTCAGCGGCGTTGTCGCGGGTACGTCCGACCTGCCACGAAGCGCTGGAACGACTCGGCGGTGACCCCGCCCCGCGCAGCGATGTCGGCGAAGAACCGTCCCGAGTCGCGGACGGTGCGCTGCTGGCTCTCGAAGTCGAGGGCCACCAGGCCGAACCGGGCCGACTCGCCCTCGGCCCACTCCCAGTTGTCGGTGAAGCACCAGTGGTAGTACCGCTCGATCGGCAGGCCCGATTCGGCGATCGCCCTGAGATGGTCATAGAGGAACAGCGGACGGAAGCTGTCGGCGGCGTCGGCGGTGCCGTTCTCGGTCACGTAGATCGGCCCCGGGTAGGCGGTGTGCACCCACCGGGCCACCTCGACCAGGCCCTGGGGCCGGATCTCCCAGCCCAGGTCGTTGACGCTCGCCTTGCGGGCGGTGGTGTCGGCGAAATTGCGGATCGCGCTGCGGGAGTAGTAGTTGATGCCCTGGAAGTCGTAGTAGCGGCCCGGGTCGACCTCGTCGGGCTGGACGAACGGCGCCAGGAACCGTCCGACACTCATGGCACGCACCACCGCGGTCTGGAACAGGTACTCCCCGGCCCGGGCGCCGAGGCGATCCAGCGGGTTCCAGCTCACCGCCGGCGCGAACACCCGCAGGTGGTTGGCCACCCCGACACGGGCGTTGGGGTTGGCGCGATGGATCGCCCGGTAGCTGCGGATGTGGGCGGTGGCCATCGCCTGCATCACGGCGACGGCCTGGCCCGGCGAGCGGTGTCCCGGTGGCCAGACCCCTTCGATGAAGCCCTTGACGGCGTAGATGTTCGGCTCGTTGATGGTGATCCATTCATCGACCAGATCGCCGAGGTTCTCCAGCACCGCCGCCACGTAGCGGTCGAAGACCGTCAGCGCGTGGTGGTGGGTGAAGCCGCCGATCTCTTCGAACCAGCCGGGGTTGTTGAAGTGGTGGAGGGTGACCAGCGGCTCGATGCCCGCGGCGCGCAGGCCCTGAAGTTCGGCGCGGTAATGCGCGAACGCGGCGGCGTCGAACTCGCCGGGGCGGGGTTCAAGCCGGGCCCATTCGAGACCCATCCGGTAGTGCTTGACGCCCAATTCCCCCAGCAGCGCGGTGTCCTGCGCGACGCGGTTCCAGTGGTCGGCGGCGCGGGCGGGCGTTGAGTGGTCCGCGATCCGTCCGGGTTCGGCAGCCCAGCGGTGCCAGGTGGTGTCAGCGTGGCCGCCCTCGATCTGGGTGGCGGCGGTGGCGACCCCGAGGGCGCACGTCGGCAGAGCGAAACCCGGCTCAGCGAACTCGTCGGCGTGAGGGGTGCGGTGGAACATCACTGGCCTCCTTGATCGCTTCCACGTCACCACGTCCGGGTCGCGGCGTCAATGGAAGGGTGATGCGCGCGAGGTCACCTCGATGGCGTCCGGGCTGCGGGTTACGGCCACAGGTGAGGGCTTCTCGGAGCCACTGGGTATCCGTCGGGGGTGACGGTGTTCTGGTCCGGTGGCGGGACGGTGTTCTGGTCCGGGGGCTTCTTAGGCCGGCTGAGTATCCGTCGGGTGTGTCGGGTGTGTCGGGTGTGTCGGGTGTGTCGGGTGTGTCGGGTGTGTCGGGTGTGTCGGGTGCGTCGGGTGCGTCGGGTGCGTCGGGTGCTCTGGGTGCTCTGGGAGTTCTGGGTGTTCTGGGTGTTCTGGTCCGGGGGCTCTTGGGCCGGCTGGCGGCCGTCGGAGTGAACGACATCGCCCTAACTCGGGTTATGAGGCGGTCGGCTGGGTCGGGCGGCCGTGATATCGCGCTGCCGCTGGTTATACCTCAGTTTCGCTGGCTCATAACCTGCCCCTTCACGACCGGAACCGCCGGACCTTGGGCGAATGAGGCCCATAACCCGCGGGAAGGCGATATGAGCACCGGCGGTGCTGGTGGTGGAGGCTTCCCCTGGGACCGGCCCCGTGATCGCATCGCCGCGCCCTCGTCCCTTGCACTGTGCGCCCCTTGCGTGACTTTGCGCCTGCTACAGCAGGCGCAAAGTCACGGGCGGGGCGCGAGGTGGGGGTGGTGGTGACGGGCGGGGCGCGAGGTGGGGTGGTGGTGAAGGGCGCCGCAAAGGGCGGGTGTGGGGGTCGCCGGAAGGGCAGGTCACGGGCGGGCGCGCAGAGGGAATGGAGAGCGGTGGGGAGTGGTGGAGCGCACCGGCGCGGATCAGGGTCGTCAGTGGGGCGCACAGTCCAAGGGAGGCGCACAGTCCAAGGGAGGCGCACAGTCCAAGGGAGGCGCACAGTCCAAGGGAGGCGCACAGTCCAAGGGAGGCGCACAGTCCAAGGGAGGCGCACAGTCCAAGGGAGGCGCACAGTCCAAGGGAGGCGCACAGTCCAAGGGAGGCGCACAGTCCAAGGGAGGCGACCGACGCGACCTCCGCCAGTCCAGTTCCCAGGAGCCCCCAGCGGGCGAGGTGAAACCGTGGGGCCCGACCGGCTAGGGTGAGGGGCGAATCACGGCGTCGGTTTGCTCCGCCGACGCCCGGGGAGGTCATCGTCGATGTTCTCGTTGCAGACCGATGCTGGCTGGCACAACGGAGCCCATTGAAGGAGATCAAGCTTCAGATGACTGACCACAAGTACGTGTACGAATTCAGCGAGGGTTCTTCATCGATGAAGGACCTGCTCGGTGGCAAGGGTGCGAACCTGGCCGAGATGACGGGGCTCGGGATGCCCGTCCCGCAGGGCTTCACCATCAGCACCGAGGCCTGCACGCAGTACTACCTCGACGGCGAGACGATCAACGACGGCATCAACGCCGAGATCATGGCCTACGTCGGCCGCCTCGAGGAGATGACCGGCAAGAAGTTCGGTGATCTGGAGAACCCGCTGCTGGTGTCGGTCCGCTCCGGCTCCCGGGCGTCCATGCCCGGCATGATGGACACCATCCTCAACCTCGGCCTCAACGAGACCGTCGTGGAAACCTTCGCCGCGAAGACCGGCAACCCGCGGTTCGCGTACGACTCCTACCGCCGCTTCATCCAGATGTACTCCGACGTCGTCATGGAGGTGGGCAAGTCCTACTTCGAGAAGCTGATCGACGAGATGAAGGAATCCCGCGGCGTCACCCTGGACACCGAGTTGACCGCTGACGACCTGAAGGAACTCGCCGAGCAGTTCAAGGCCGCCTACAAGGCGAAGATCGGCTCCGACTTCCCCTCCGACCCGATCGAGCAGCTCTTCGGCGCCATCAAGGCCGTGTTCCGCTCCTGGGACAACCCGCGCGCCATCTACTACCGCCGCATGAACGACATCCCGTCCGACTGGGGCACCGCCGTCAACGTGCAGTCGATGGTGTTCGGCAACATGGGCGACACCTCGGGCACCGGCGTCGCGTTCTCGCGCAACCCGGCCACCGGCGAGAAGGGCCTCTACGGCGAGTTCCTGATCAACGCCCAGGGCGAGGACGTCGTCGCCGGCATCCGCACCCCCGAGACGATCGACCAACTCCGGGACGAGAACCCCGAGGTCTACGACCAGTTCGCCGCCATCGTCGACAAGCTCGAGAAGCACTACGCCGACATGCAGGACATGGAGTTCACCATTGAAGAGGGCAAGCTCTTCATGCTCCAGACCCGCAACGGCAAGCGGACGGCTGCCGCCGCCTTCAAGATCGCCTGCGACCTGGTGGACGAGGGCATGATCACCCAGGAGCACGCCGTCCGGATGATCGACCCCAAGCAGATCGACGCCCTGCTGCACCCGCAGTTCGACGTTGCCGAGCTGGCGGCCGCGGTGTCCATCGGCAGGGGCCTGCCGGCCTCCCCGGGGGCGGCCTGTGGCCAGGTCACCTTCACCGCCGACCGCGGCGGCCTGGGGCCGGCGTGGCGAGGACGTCATCCTCGTCCGGCTGGAGACCACCCCCGAAGACATCGAGGGCATGCACCACGCCAAGGGCATCCTCACCGCCCGTGGCGGCATGACGTCGCACGCCGCCGTGGTGGCCCGCGGCATGGGCACCTGCTGCGTCTCCGGCCTGGGCGACATCTCCTTCGGCGCGGACGGGAAGAGCTTCAGCCTCGGCGGGACGACCTTCAAGGAGGGCGACTGGATCTCCCTGGACGGCTCCACCGGTGACGTCTACGGGCACAAGATCGACACCGTTCCGGCCGAGATCAGCGGCTACTTCGCCCGCATCATCGAGTGGGCCGACGGCTTCCGGACGATGAAGGTGCGCACCAACGCCGACACCCCCGAAGACGCCCGCCAGGCGCGCGAGTTCGGCGCCGAGGGCATCGGCCTGTGCCGCACCGAGCACATGTTCTTCGAGCCCGACCGGATCGCGGCCATCCGCGAAATGATCGTCTCGAAGACCGTCGAGCAGCGTGAGGCCGCTCTGGCCAAGCTGCTGCCGATGCAGCGCGGCGACTTCGAGGGAATCTACGAGGCGATGGAAGGGCTCCCGGTCACCATCCGGCTGCTCGACCCGCCGCTGCACGAGTTCCTCCCGCACGACGGGTACGACATCGCCAACCTGGCCGCCGAGATGCACATGGAGGTGACGGAACTCAAGGGCATCATCTCCGGCCTGCACGAGTTCAACCCGATGATGGGCCACCGCGGCTGCCGCCTCGACGTGACCTACCCCGAGATCGGCGCCATGCAGACGCGGGCGATCATCGAGGCCGCGGTCAACGTCCAGAAGGCGCACCCGGAGTGGGACATCGTGCCCGAGATCATGATCCCGCTGGTGGGCGAGGTGAAGGAGCTCGCGTACGTCAAGAGCATCGTCACCGAGACCGCCGACGCGATCATCGCCGAGTCCGGCGTCGACCTGAAGTACCTGGTCGGCACCATGATCGAGATCCCGCGGGCGGCCCTCACCGCCGACGAGATCGCCAAGGAGGCCGAGTTCTTCTCGTTCGGCACCAACGACCTCACCCAGATGACGTTCGGCTTCAGCCGTGACGACGCCGGGAAGTTCCTGGACGCCTACTACGACAAGAAGATCTACGAGAACGACCCGTTCGCGCGTCTGGACGTCGTGGGTGTCGGCCAGCTCGTCAAGATGGCGGCCGACCTGGGCCGGTCGACCCGTCCCGACATCAAGCTGGGCATCTGTGGCGAGCACGGTGGCGACCCGTCGTCCATCGAGTTCTGCCAGCAGGTGGGCCTGAACTACGTGTCCTGCTCGCCGTTCCGCGTGCCGATCGCCCGGCTGGCCGCCGCGCAGTCGGCCCTGCGTAACCGGTAAGGGCACGGCCGGCTCAGTTGGTCGTTAACAAGGAGGATCCACCACCGTTCTCGGTGGTGGATCCTCCTTGTTCTGTGGCGAGGGTGGGGGAAACTGGCCCCATGGACCGACGATCGCTGCTCAGACTCCTCGGAATCGGTGGGCTCGGGCTTGCCGGGGCCGCGCTCGGAGGCTGTGCCCAGGTTTCCCCGGTGCCGCGGTCCTCGCCGGTCGCCCCACTGCCCATCGGGACGGACGGCACCGGGCCCGGGGACGCGTTGAGCGCAATTCTGCTGGCGGCCCTGGCCGCCCGGCAGCAGCCCGCGTCCGTGGTGCCCCAGCCCCTGGACACGGCGGTGGCGGCAGTGGGGGAGGGCTCCCCGCTGGTGATGGGTGTCTATGGCTGGACGACCCTGCAGCGGCGCCTGGCGGCGGAGGAGCCGCCACCCAGCGAGGAGCTGATCACGACGCTGGCCACCGTGGTGGCCCCCGAGGTGAATGTGCTGCGGGCCAGCGGCGTCGACGGGGCCCTGCTGTGGGCGGCCCCGAAGCGGACGGTGACCAGCCTGAGCGCGGTGCGCACGGCGCTGCGCGAGGGGGTGCTGGCGACCCCGTCGTGGGGGCTCACCAACGCCGCCGGCGTGCCTGCCCTCGAAGCCGCCTACGGCGTTTCACTGCCCACGCGGACGATTGAGGACGCGGCGGCCCGCCGCGCCGCCCTCGATGACGGCACCGCGCAACTGGCTCTCTTCCGGCGCACCGACAGCCTGGAGTTGGACGGTCTGCAACTCCTGGAGGATCCGATCGGCATCGAAACCCCCGACCCGCTGGTGGTGATCGTCAGCGCCACGCTCGCCGAGGAGCACCCGACGGCGCTCCTCGCCCTGGGGGCCGCCATGGCCGCCCTCACTCAGGAGGCGTTCGCCGAGCTCCGCGGACGGCTGGCCACCGACCCCCAGGCAGCGGCGGCCTGGGTCACGACCGCCGGGTTGGGCTGACCCGGGACGGCCGGCTCCCACCGGGCGGGTCAGGCTGTCCCGTCCGGCGAGACGGGGGCACCGTCCAGCACCACGGCCGTGCCGGAGAGGCCGAGGCGAGTGGCCCCCGCCTCGATCAGGGCGAGCGCAGCCTCGTGGGTGCGGATGCCCCCGGAGGCTTTGACGCCCAGCCGTCCACCGACCGTCCGGGCCATCAGCTCGACCGCGTGCACCGAGGCGCCCCCGGCCGGGTGGAAGCCGGTGGACGTCTTGACGAAGTCGGCACCGGCGGCTTCGGCGGCCCGGCAGGCGGCCACGATTTCGTCATCGGTGAGGGCGGCGGACTCGATGATCACCTTGAGGACGGTCGGTGCCGGCGCGGCGGCCCGGACGGCGGCGATCTCGGCCTGGGTGGCCTCGGGGTGTCCATCCTTGAGCAGTCCCAGGTCGATCACCATGTCCACCTCGTCGGCGCCGCGCGCGACCGATTCGGCGGCCTCCGCGGCCTTGATGGCCGGGGTGTGCTTGCCCGAGGGGAAGCCGCAGACGGTGGCGACCAGCACCCCGCCGGTGTCGCCGACCGGCAGCATGGACGGTGAAACGCAGATCGAGTAGGTGCCGAGCGCCTGCGCGTCGGCGAGCAGCGCTGCCACGTCGGAGGGGGTGGCGGTGGGGGCGAGCAGGGTGTGGTCGACGTAGCGGGCCAGTGCGGCGCGAGTCAGGAGCATGCCCCAGACGCTAGTCGAATCCAGGGCTGAGGGCACCGTCAGGCGCCGGGGGGACGCGGGTGCCTCTGCTGGGTGGCCGCCCCGGGACGGGCCTCCAGGGTGGTCATGTCAGGCACCGCTCAGGTCGTACAGGGTGGTGTTCCCGACCGCCGTGGCCAGGGAGGTGTCGGCCACCCAGGCTGCGATCCCGGCCGCTGCGGTGGAGCCACCGTTCTGCCGCCCGCCCAGGCCGCTCCCGTCGCCGATGAAGTAGTGGATCCGGCCCGCCGCCACGTCGGCCTTGAGCTGCTCCAGGTTCGGGGAGGGGTCGGAGCCGTTGAAGCCGCCGAGCGCCATTACCGCGTGGCCGGTCGCCAACTGGTAGCTGGCGGCGTTCTGCGAACCGACGGTCGCCGCCACCCAGGGGTAGGCGTCGGCGTTGGAGCTCAGCAGGCGATAACGGTCATGGAACGAGGATGCGGCCGGGGGCTGGGACCCCCCTGAGGGGTTGCTGTCAGGTCTCTGTGACCTGATGTCAGGGCTCAGGCGGCCGGGATCCGGACGGTGAAGGTGGTCGCCCCCGGACCTGAGTCGAGGCTCACCCGCCCCCGATGCGCACCCACGACGGCCGCCACGATGGCCAGCCCCAGCCCGGTACTCGAACCGCCTTCGTGCCGCACCCGGCTGGCCTCGGCACGGGTGAACCGCTCGAAGACCGAGTCCCGGATCGCCTCCGGCACGCCCGGGCCGTTGTCGCTGATCGTGATCACGGCCCAGCCCGGCTCGGAGCGCAGGCCGACCTCGACCCGGGTACCTGGGGGAGTATGGGTGCGGGCGTTGGCCAGCAGGTTCGCGATCACCTGGTGCAGGCGGTGGGAGTCGGCTTGTGACATCACCACCTCCTCGGGCAGGTTCATCGCCCAGCTGTGGTCGGGGCTGGCCGCGCGGGCGTCGCTCACGGCGTTCAGCACGATCTCGGTGACGTCGGTGGGCTGCAGGTCGAGGGTCGGCTCGGAATCGAGCCGGGCCAACAGCAACAGGTCTTCGACCAGGGCCGACATTCGATCGGACTCGGATTCGATCCGGTTCAGCGCGTGCCCGGCATCCGGCGGCAGGTCCTGGTCGCTGCGGCGGGTCAGTTCGGCGTAACCCCGGATCGCCGCCAGCGGGTTCCGCAGTTCGTGGGACGCATCGGCCACGAACTGGCGGACCTTGGTCTCGCTCTGGTGCCGCGCGGCGAGGGCGTCCTCGACGTGGTCGAGCATCCGGTTGAAGGCCAACCCCACCTGGCCCACCTCGCTGGCGGGATTGGCGTCAGCGGGGCCGACCCGGATCGGGACGATGCCCTCGCCCGATTCCAGGGGCAGGTTCGAGACCTGGTTCGCGGTGGCGGCCAGGCGATTCAAGGGCCGCAGGCTGCGTTCCACCACCCGGCGGGCGCCCACGAACGACAGGCCGATCGCCCCGAGGGTGAGGACGCCGGCCATGATGAGCTGGCTCGTGAGCGGCTTGCTGACTTCGCTGTACGGCAACGCCACCACGGAGGTGCGATCGCCGACGGTCCGAGCCAGCACCCGGTAGAGGCCGACGTGTGGAACCACCAGGGTGACGGGGTTGGGCGATTCCTCCACCGACATCAGGACGGACAGCGCCTCGTCACTGAGCGTGACCGGGCTCTGCTGGAAGCCGTTGCCGTCACTGGTGAAATCGAGCCGGATCAGCCCGGACCCGGCCAGGTCGCCCGGCCCCGTCCGGGTGTCGAGCCGGGGGGCCCGTCCGACGGCGGTGTTGAGCTGCTCGTCCAGCTTGTTGGCCAGGATCTGGTAGGTCGCCAGGCCGGTGAACAGGCTCAGGGCGACGCACGCGAACGCTACCAGCGCCGTCGTCCGTCGGACCAGTTGCCGGCTCAGCGTCCCGGCGCCCAGCGGGGTCGTCGGGACGGTCGGGACGGCAGGGGCGGGGGCGGGACGGTCGAGGCGGTCGAGGTAGTCGGGACGAGCGCCGGCGGGGGGGCCACTGTCATTCGGAGGCCGGCTTCAACACATAGCCCGCGCCCCGCATGGTGTGGATCATCGGAGGCCGGTTGGCGTCGATCTTCTTGCGCAGGTACGAGATGTAGAGCTCGACGACGTTCGCCTGGCCACCGAAGTCGTAGTTCCAGACCCGGTCGAGGATCTGGGCCTTGCTCAACACCCGGCGCGGATTGCGCATCAGGAACCGCAGCAGCTCGAACTCGGTGGCGGTCAGCTGGATCTCATCGCCGCCGCGGGTCACCTCGTGGGAGTCCTCGTCCAGCACCAGATCGCCGACCACCAGCTGGGACTCGTTGCGGGTCATGGTCGCTCCCGACCGGCGCAGCAGCCCGCGCAGCCGGGCGACCAGCTCCTCCAGGCTGAACGGCTTGGTGACGTAGTCGTCGCCGCCGGCGGTGAGGCCGCCGACGCGGTCGTCCAGGGCGTCCTTGGCAGTCAGGAAGATCACCGGGACGTCCGGTTGCTCGGCGCGCACCCGGCGCATCACCTCCAGGCCGTCGAAGTCGGGGAGCATCATGTCGAGCACGATCGCGTCCGGACGGGTCTCCCGCGCCACCTTGACCGCGGTCAGTCCGGAGTTGGCGGTGGCCACCTCCCAGCCTTCGTAGCGCAGGGCCATGCTGAGCAGTTCGGTGAGACTGCTCTCGTCATCGACGGTGAGGACTCGGATGGGAGTTCCGTCCGGACGGGTGAGGGCTTCGAGCCCGTTGCGCGACATGGTGGCCATGGGGCAACTCTCCCAGCGGCAGGTGGGCGTTGCCTAGCAGGTTCCTGTGTGAAACCTGTGGGTGCTCAGTGTCAGGGGGTCGCTGCGCGGCGCCTCGGTTTCCTGTGGTCGGTGCTGGGAGTCCTGTCTTGGCGCTCGGCGCTCGGCGCTCGGCGCTCGGCGGCGCTCGGCGCCTCGTCCGCCCGCCCTTCGCGCTTTGCGCCTCGTCCGCCCGCCCTTCGCGCTTTGCGCCTCGTCCCTGACTCTGCGCCCGCTATAGCAGGCGCAGGGTCGCCTGGGGGGCGCAGGGTCGGTCGGGGTGGGGCGCAGGGTCGGGTCGGGGGGCGCAGGGTCGGTCGGGGTGGCAGTGTCGGTCGGAGTCCGCCCTTCGCGCTTTGCGCCTCGTCCCTGACTCTGCGCCCGCTGTCGCAGGCGCAGGGTCGCCTGGGGGGCGCAAGGTCGCCTGGAGGGCGCAGGGTCAGTCGGAGTCCGGTTTTCGCGCTTTGCGCCTCGTCCCTGACTCTGCGCCCGCTGTCGCAGGCGCAGGGTCGCCTGGGGGGCGCAGGGTCGCCTGGAGTCCGGTTTTCGCGCTTTGCGCCTCATCCCTGACTCTGCGCCCGCTGTCGCAGGCGCAGGGTCGCGTGGGGCGCAGGGTCGCCTGGGAGTCCGGTTTTCGCGCTTTGCGCCTCATCCCTGACTCTGCGCCCGCTATTGCAGGCGCAGGGTCGCCTTGGGGGCGCAGGGTCGGTCGGGGTGGGGCGCAGGGTCGCCGGGGGGCGCAGGGTCAGAGGGTGGGGCGCAAAGTGCAGGGTGGTGGCCCCGAGTGGCGTCGACTAGTAGCCAGGCGATCAGGGGCGACGGTGTTGAACGCCGATCCGGAAAGCAGCTTCCAGCTGGTACCTCAACCGGTGGGGCTCATGGAGCTCTGCCATCCCCCACCGCGTCACCTGCCACCCCAGTGAGCGCAGGTCCTGCTCGCGGCGCTTCTCCGCCATGACTACGTCAGCGAGTGACCTCGAGTCGTCCAGCGCTCCTTCGTACTTGATGCGTCCGTCGAACTCGCCCAGCACCCCCAGTTCGGGCCAGCCGAAATCGGATCGGTAGCGTCGGCCGTGGACATCAACGGGGTACTGCAGGATGGGCATCGGCAGGCCCAACTGCCAGATCACCCAACGGCTGAATGACTCCCCGAAACTCTCGCTCAGGGGATTCGCCAAATCGACCACCCGCCGTGCCCGCGCGATCCCCGGCCGCCGCGGCCAACGTTCGACCTGCTCGGTCAACTCGGACGGACTGACACCGGACGCCAGCGCGCGGTCGCAGGCCGCCAACCCGTACGGAGGGCGTGTCCGCCGCGCGACATCGACCGCAGTGCGGGACACCGACGTGACGGGAAGGCCGGCTAGTTGGACCACGTCACCGGCATCGAGCGGTGCCTTCAACTCGTGCAGATGGGGTGAGAGGTGCCCGCCGCCGCCGGAGTTCCTGGTGACCCAGACCTGGGACAGCGTCCCGTTGGGGACCGGAATGTCGTGCAGGCTGGCTGCCGAAAAGTGGCTGAGAGCTGCCTTCCCGTCCAATTGTGCCAGGGTGGCCACCACCAAGTCGCGGTGCCGCTCGGTGTCGGTGGCTGGCCCTGCGTCGGCGTAGGCACCTCTCCGCAACCGAATGAGCTCGCCGTTTCGGACCCGTCGCCGGATCTCATCGCCAGTCGCGCCCTCGCGGATCAGTTCCGCCGTCTGCCTGACAGTCATGCGTCGAGTGAACTGCGGCGGTCGGGTTCGTTCCACCCCTGAGTCCCGCAGCTGTGGACGAGGGAAGCGCTGTCCACAATCTGGGTTTGGCTGTCACACCCTGGCTGGCGACGGGTTGGCGCCACCCTGTTTGACGCCACCTTGGTTGACGCCGCTCGTTCCAGCACCTTGCGCCCCGTCCACCGGACCCTGCGCCGCGCGGCGTTGGCGGCCCGGGCGGGGGGGGGGCCCGGCAGAGGCCCGGGCGGGGGGCAGAGTGGGGGGGAGGGGGCGCCGGGGGCAGAGTGGGGAGGGCGGGGCCCGGGGCGCACGGGAGACCGTGACGCGGCTGGTGGCGGCGGTGCCGGGTCGCGTTGGTTCGCGGGGGTGGGGATCAGGCGGCTGTCAGCGCTGATTGCCTCAACACCGGTGGAGGAGCTGGTTCCGTCCCGGCGATCAGAATTCCGACCACGATGGCTGCGATCCCGGCCCACTGCGTCCCCGACAGGGTCTCTCCGAGCACCGTCACGCCGAGCACCGCCGCGGTCGCCGGCTCGGTCAGGGTGAGGGTGGCCGTGGTGGCGGCTGAGAGTCCTCCCAGTCCGGCGCCGACCAGCAGGTAGGCCACCACGGTGGTCATCACCCCTAGCCAGGCGACTACTGCCAGGCCTCGGGGCTGGGCTACCCAGGTGTTGTCGGTGAAGGCGAGGATGCCGAACGCCAGCAGACCACCCAGGCTCATGGTCGCCGTGACGGCCGACGTCGATCCCCAACCTCGCGTCAGCAGCGTCTTGATGGCGACAGTGAAGCCGGCGTAGCACGCGCCAGCAATCGCGGAGGCGAGCAGCCCCCACGGGCTGATCGGCTCGGAACTTCCCGCCAGGCCGGCCAGCCCTGCCACCCCGGCCACAGCGACGCCGGTGGCCACCAGCCAACGCCCGGTCGGTCGCCGCCGGAGCAGCCGCCACTCGAGGAGGCCGGCGAAGGCCGGGGTAGAGCCGAGCGCCACCACCGTCCCCACGGCGACACCGTTCGCACGGGTGCCGGCGAAGAAGGTGAGCTGATAGCCCAGCACGCAGGCGGCGCCGACCGCCACCCACAGCGCCGCCGGTGACAGGCGGGGGAGCCGTGGACCGCCGCGGCGCAAGAACCCCCACAGGCCGATGACTGCGAGGAGCGTCCCGCCGACGGCGAGCCTGACGGCTCCCAGGCTGAGCGATCCCGCCGCCGCGGGCGCGAAGGCCTGGCTGGTGCCGGTGGTGCCATAGAGCACGCCGGCAGCCACGACGAGCGCCGCGCTCGTCCGCCCGGTTCCAGACGCCATCTAGCTGGCTCCTGATCAGTAGTAGTCGAAGCGCTGCAAGCCGGGATCCACCGGCCGCCACTCGAAGCTGGAGTCGGTGACCCAGCCTGGACGACCTGTCGTGCTGGGCTGCTCGGTGGCCCGGCGAAGCATCACGATGACGGACTCGAGGTCGCCCTGGGCGCAGATCTTCACGCGTCCGTCGGGCAGGTTGTCGGCATACCCGACGAGGTTGAGTTCGCGGGCCTGGCTCATCGCCCACCAGCGGAAGCCGACCCCCTGCACGTGCCCCTCGACGGTGATGATGGCTCGGTGCATCCCGACAGCCTAGGGGACGGCTCCGCGGCGTGCGCAGGCCTCCCAAGGGGCCGCTCCGGGTGTTCGGCCCCGTTGTCCTTGCGCCCCTTGGGCTACTTTGCGCGTGCTCTAGCAGGCGCAGGGTCGGGAAGGGGGCGCAGGGTCGCCAGCGAGGGGCGCAGGGTCGGGGAGGGGGCGCAGGGTCGGGGAGGGGGCGCAGGGTCGAGGAGGGGGGCGCAGGGTCGACAGAGAGGGGGGCGCAGGGTCGACAGAAAGAGGCGCAGGGTCGGGGAGAGGGCGCAGGGTCGACGGCCAGAGGCGCAGGGTGGAGTGGGATGACAGTAGGGGGCAGCGAGGGGGCAGCGGGATGGCAGGATGTGGCCATGACCGAACCGCGTGAGGTGCTGACCTGGGAGGCCTTCGGAGCCGCGGCCCGCGCCCTGGCGCAGCAGGTGGTGGAATCCGGGTACCGTCCGGATCTCCTGCTGTCGATCACCCGCGGCGGGCTGCTCCCGGCTGGTGCCATGAGCTACGCGATGGGGATCAAGAACCTCCACATCATCAACGTCGAATTCTATACCGGGGTCGACAAGCGGCTTCCGATGCCGGTGTTGCTGCCCCCGGTCCCCGTGGCCGTGGACCTGTCCGGCCAGAAGATCCTGATCATCGACGATGTCGCCGACACCGGTGAAACCCTGCGCATGGTGCGCGACTTCTGCGCGGAGCACGTGGCTGAGACCCGCACCGCGGTGCTGTACGAGAAGCCGAAGTCGGTGGTGCACTGCGACTACGTGTGGAAGCGCACCAGCGAATGGATCTCCTTCCCGTGGTCGAGCGAGCCGCCGCTGCTGGGCGAGGCGACCGACAACTGAGCGCTCCCGCCCGACGACCTCCGCGACCATCCAGCCGACGATCGTCGGCCCCCCCGCCCGTGAGGCAGGTCAGGCCAGGATCTCGTAGTCGAGCCGATACCGCGCGCTCCCGACCAGGCCGCGTTGGGACGCGACGAAGTCGTGCTGCCCGGCGCCGACCGGGGCGTCCGCCCGGATCGTGACGCTCTCGCTCCAGTCCTGGAGGTAGGTCTCGCTGAGGGTCACGGTGCAGGTGGCGTTGAACGAGATCGGGGTGTCCTCGAGGTCCACCTGCCAGTTGGTCTTCATGACGTGGCGCGGGCCGAGAACGATCGAATCGTTGACCCTGAGCGTCACCTCGTCGTGCGTTCCCTGCGCGTCGCGGCAGGTGAGCCGGACGAGCCGGATCTGGGCGTGGGTCCGGGCCGCGGGCAGCGCATCAAGGCGGAAGCTGACCCGGTAGCGGGCGTTGAGCTCACCGGGGAAGTAGAACTCACCCGGCCCGACGCTCGAATGCAGGTCGAAGGTCATCGAGCCGAAGTCGTGGCCGTAGTCGCCGGTGAGCCGGATCTGGGCCAGGTCGTAGAACACCTGGCCCTCGGTCCGGGTGGTCAGGTCGATGACCCCGTGGGCGCGCATCTGTTCGGGGCCCCACGCGGAGCCTTCGACCCCGCCGTCCAAGGCAGCCAGGAGCGACACATCGTCATGGGTGCCCCGGGGGTTGTAGCACTCGATCTCGTCGAAATGGAGGGTGGGCATCGTGGCACCTCTCACGAGCAGGACGCCACCGGCGGGGCCCGGCCGCTCAGTTGATCGCCGGTGAACCGGTGCGGATCCCTGATGTCTCCACGCTAGCCCCGGTCGGTGCGTGGGGTCACCGGATCCGTGACATCGGCGACGACGGCCCGCAGTGCGGCCAGGGCGTCATCGGCGAAGAGGGTCGCCGAGACCCCGTGCGCGCCGGCTCCGAGCGAGATCGTCCGGCCGGGGACGGACGCGTCCGCGATCACCGGCCAGGCGTGCGTCGAGCCGAACGGGGTGATGGTGCCGCGCTCGTAGCCGGTCACGCCCAGCGCGACCTGGGCGCTGGGCATCGAGAGCCGGTTCACCCCGAGATGGGCGCGCAGTTTCGGCCACGAGATCTCGCGGTCGCCGGGAACCAGGACGAAGAGGTAGTCGTCCTCGGCCCGCCGCACGACCAAGGTCTTGATGATGTCGGCGGGACGGACGCCGCGGAGCGCGGCCGCCTCCTCCAGCGACGCGACTCGCCCGTGCCGGACGACGGCATGCGAAAGCCCCAGGGCGCGCAGCGCAGCGACAGCCCTGGGGGCCTCGGGAGGATCAGGTGTGAAGATAGCCGAGCAGGTGGTTGCGCTCGTCGGTGAGTTGATCGATCCGGTACTTCACCACGTCGCCGATGGAGACAACGGCCTTCAGCTCGCCCTCCACCACCACCGGCAGGTGCCGGATACGGGCGTAGGTCATGGTGTGTGCGGTCTCCTCGATCGGGTCGGACGGGCTGCAGGTCTTCACCTGGGCGGTCATGATCGCGCTCACCGGGGTGTCCAGGACGCCGGCTCCCTCGGTCGCGAGATGGCGGACGACGTCACGCTCGCTGACGATGCCATCGATGTGGCGCCCATCCGTACTGACCACGACCGCACCGATGTTGTACTCGGCGAGCAGGTCGATAAGCCGCTTGACGGTGGCCGCCGGGTCGATGGTCACGACGTCCGTGCCCTTTTGCCGGACCACATCTTCGATCTTCATAGCGCGAAGGTACCCGGCCGGGGGTCGCGACGCCAAGCCCCCGCGCAGCTGAGGTAGGGTCTGCACCCATGACTCAGCCGACGCCGCAGACCCGCGCGGTGCGCGCCGGGGTGAACACCGATCCCGTCCACGGGGCCGTGGTGCCCCCGATCCACCTGTCCTCGACCTACTCGTTCGAGTCCTTCGACACCCCCCGGGAGTTCGACTACAGCCGCTCCGGCAACCCCACCCGCAGCTTGCTGGCCCAAGCGCTGGCCGAGTTGGAGGGCGGGTTCGGTGCCGTGGTCACCGCCAGCGGCATGGCAGCGGTCGCCACCTGCCTGCACGCCCTCCTGCCGGCCGGCGGCAGGCTGGTTGCCCCCTACGACTGCTACGGCGGCTCGTGGCGCCTGTTCGACGCCCTCGCCCGCCGGGGTTCGTTCGACCTCGAGTTGGTGGAACTGGAAGACCCGGCCAAGGCGGCCGCGGCGATCCGTGACGGGGTCGACCTGCTCTGGCTGGAGACCCCGTCCAACCCGCTGCTGCGGATCAGTGACATCGCCACGCTGTCCCAGGCAGCCCACGCCGTGGGCGCCGTGGTGGTGGCCGACAACACCTTCTCGTCCCCGGTCGTGCAGCGTCCGCTGGCGCTGGGGGCGGACGTGGTCGTGCATTCGACCACCAAGTACATCAACGGCCACAGCGACGTGGTGGCTGGAGTCATCGTGGCCGCGAGCCAGGCCCACCACGCCGAGCTCGCCTGGTGGGCGAACTCCCTCGGTGCGACCGGCGGCGCGTTCGACTCCTACCTCACGCTGCGCGGGCTGCGGACCCTTCACCTGCGGATGGCCGAGGCCCAACGCAACGCGGCGGCGGTGGTCGACCTGCTGCGCGGCCATCCGGCCGTGGCGCGCGTCCACTACCCGGGTCTGGCCGACCATCCCGGCCACGCGTTGGCGGCCGCCCAGCAGGACGGGTTCGGCGCCATCGTCACCTTCGAGTTGGTGGACGCCGAAGCGGTGCCTGCGCTGCTGGACGGTCTGAACTACTTCTGTCTCGCCGAATCGCTGGGCGGCGTCGAATCGCTGATCGCCCATCCGGCGACGATGACCCACGCCGCGATGACCCCCCAGGTGCAAGCCGCCGCCGGGATCACCCCAGGGCTGCTGCGCCTCAGCCTCGGCATCGAGGACGCCGCCGACCTGGTCGCCGACCTGGCCGCCGGGCTGGAGCGGGCCTCCCGGTAGGGACGCCCGCCTGGGTCAGCGTTCGGGTTCAGCGCCGGGTCAGCGTCCGACCAGCGCCTTGAGGAAGAAGGCCAGGTTGGCGGGACGCTCGGCCAGCCGACGCAGGAAGTACCCCCACCAGTCCGTGCCGCACGGGACGTAGACCCGGACGCGGTACCCGGCGGCGGCGAGTCGGCGTTGCTCGTCCGAGCGGATGCCGTAGAGCATCTGGAACTCGAAATCGTCACGGCCCCGTCCGCAGTCGGCGGCCACGTCCTGGGCGGCGGCGATCAATGCCGGATCGTGGCTGGCGATCATCACGTAGGTGCCGCTGCTGAACAGTTGCCGCATCACCTCGATGAAGCCGGCGGTGACATCGGCGGGCTCTTGCCGGGCGACCGATTCGGGCTCGGCGTAGGCGCCCTTGCAGAGCCGGATCCGGGAGCCGGGGCCGCCGACCCGCTGGGCGTCCAGGGACGTGCGGTGCAGCGCGGCCTGCAGCACGACGCCCAGTTCCGGGAAGTCGGCGCGGAGTTCCTCGACGATGCCGAGGGTCTGATCGGTGGTGGTGTGGTCCTCGGCGTCCACCGTGACGGTGGTGCCGATCGCGCGGGCGGCTTCGCAGACCTCGCGGGCGTGGCGGGTCGCCTGCTCGACTCCGCCGGGCAGCGCGCCGCCGAGGGAGGACAGCTTCACCGACACCTCCACCCACGGACCCAGGCCGGCGTCACCGACGTCCCGCAACAGCGTCAGATAGGACTGTGCGGCCACCTGGGCCTGGGCGCTGTCGGTGACGTCCTCACCCAGCACGTCGATGCTGGAGTGGCGGCCGTCGTCGGCCAGCCGGCGGGCCGCTGCCAGGCCGTCCGCCAGGGTCTCGCCGGCGATGAACCGCTCGACGACCCGGTGGGTCAACGGCAGGCCGGCGACCACGTCCCGCAGCCGGTGAGAGCGGGAGAAGGCCAGCAGGGTTCCGCGCAGCATGTCAGCGCCCCCCCAGCAGGTCGGCGACGAGGTCGACCGTCAGGTCGTCCAGGGAATCGATGACCACATCGGCCAGCGCGAGGATGTCCGGCGAGGGGGGATGGAAGTGGGGAGGGATCGCGACCACCGCCATCCCGGCGGCATGGGCGGCGAGGATCCCGTTGGGGGCGTCCTCGACGGCCAGCGCGCGGCCGGCGTCCACGCCGAGGCGGCGGCAGACCTCCAGGTACACGTCCGGGGCCGGTTTGCCGGCGCCCCCCAACTCCTCGGTGGACAGCGTGGCGACGAAGAGGTCACTGACGCCCATGAACTCCAGCGCGGCATCGATGAGCACCCTCGGCGACGAACTCGCCAGCCCCAACGGCCAATGCCCGGCCATCCGCCGGACGGCCTCGCGCGCGCCGGGGAGCAGCTCGATTCCCGACCGGTAGGCGACCTGCATGCCGTCGATCGTCCGTTCGGCAGCCTCCTGGGGAGTCCCGCTGAGCCCGACGACCTCACTGAGATAGGTCGACCACTGCTGGGTGGACATCCCCATCATCGCCGTGGTGGCCTCCTCCGGCCAGGACAGGCCTTCAGAGGCCGCGAGTTGCCGGCGGACCACGTCCCAGATGTGTTCGGTGTCGGTCAGGGTTCCGTCCATGTCGAAGACGACTGCAGTCATGTCCGTCATTCTTCCCCTTGCGGGTCTCCTCCGCGAACCGTGGCGTGGCGCGACTACCATGCC
Source organism: Propionibacteriaceae bacterium (assembly GCA_016717345.1). Taxonomy (GTDB): domain Bacteria; phylum Actinomycetota; class Actinomycetes; order Propionibacteriales; family Propionibacteriaceae; genus Propionicimonas. Next base: position 522,942 of record JADKFR010000001.1, on the reverse strand, counting down.
GGGCAGGAGGAGTTCGCGTGCGGCAACAACTGACCATGACCCCGGACCGGCGGGCGGGTTTGACCCGGCCGGCGGTCCCCGTTCGACAGCTCACCCTTCGTCCCGACGGCCTGCCGCCGCTGGACGCCCTGGTGGCGCGACCCGAGACGTCGACCGGGGTGCTCGTCTACTTCCCGGGGTTCAACACCCCGCTGGGCCCGTGGGAGACGGCCAAGTGCCAGTTCCTCGCCGACGCGTCGTCCAAGACCGTGATCCTGACCGAGATCCCGGGGATGAGCCGGTTCCGCGACCCGATCCCGCGGCCATCCGGCAGGACATGCTGCACCACCGCTCCGACTCCTGGGCCGAATTGATGCTCACCTACATCGACGCCGCCGGCCAGGAGGTGGACCCCGCCGACCGGAGCCGGATCAGCGTGCTGGGCTACTCCACGGGGTGCTCCCTGGCCGCATCGGCGCTACCGCGGCTCGCGGAGTGGGGACGGATCGAGGCCCTGAACCTCGTGGAGCCGGTCGCCATCACCCAGCGCAACATCGCCACCCTGCACCTGCACAACCTGGCTGACTTCGGACGGATGCCGGCGGTCAACTCGACCAATTCGCACCACGAGTGGGTCCTGCACGCGCGCAGGCGCCAGCGCCGGGAACCCAACGTCCACTACAGCGCGCCGGATCTGCTGGCGATCGCGTCGGTGCTGGCCAGTGACACGCTGCTGGCCGACCTGCGGTCCACCCCCTTCGAGCGCTGCGCCCTGGCCCGGGGGGCTCGCAGTTCGTTGTGCCGGGCCCGCGACTACGAGCGGCTGGACGGGCTGCTCCGCGAGCAGGCGATCCCGGGCCCCACGATCACGGTCGAGGGCCTCGGGCACCAGATGTGGCACTCCTTCCCCGTGATCGTCCAACTGACGAGCGCGATGATGGCCGCCTGACGGAATAGCCACAGCCTGGACCTAGTTGAGTCTGGTGAACTCAAGACGCAAAGTTGAGCGTGCTAAGCTCAACTCGTTACACAGACTCACTGGAGGTACACACCATGGCACGAGCAGTCGGCATCGACCTCGGCACCACCAACTCCGTCGTCGCCGTCCTCGAGGGCGGCGAGCCGACGGTCATCCCGAACGCTGAAGGCGCTCGGACGACCCCGTCGGTCGTCGCGTTCGCCAAGGGCGGTGAAGTGCTGGTCGGCGAGGTCGCCAAGCGTCAGGCCGTCACCAACGTCGACCGGACGATCCGTTCGGTCAAGCGTCACATGGGCACCACCTGGACGACCGAGATCGACGGCAAGCCCTACCACCCGCAGCAGATCAGCGCCTTCGTGCTGCAGAAGCTGAAGCGGGACGCCGAGGCCTACCTGGGCGAGCCGGTGACGCACGCCGTGATCACCGTCCCGGCCTACTTCTCCGACGCCGAGCGTCAGGCCACCAAGGAGGCCGGCGAGATCGCAGGCCTGGTGGTGGACCGGATCATCAACGAACCCACGGCCGCGGCGCTGGCCTACGGTCTCGACAAGGGCGCGCACGAGCAGACCATCCTGGTCTTCGACCTCGGCGGCGGCACGTTCGACGTGTCCCTGCTGGAGATCGCCGACGGCGTCTTCGAAGTCAAGGCCACCAAGGGCGACAACCGCCTGGGTGGCGACGACTGGGATCAGCGCGTCGTCGACTGGATGGTCACCCAGTTCAAGAACAACCACGGGATCGACCTGAGCAAGGACAAGATGGCCCGCCAGCGGCTGCAGGAAGCCGCCGAGCGCGCCAAGATCGAACTGTCCGCCGCCCAGGAGACCTCGATCAACCTGCCGTACATCACCGCAGGGGCCGAGGGCCCGCTGCACCTGGACGCCAAGCTCAGCCGCGCCGAGTTCCAGCGACTCACCCAGGACCTCCTGGATCGCTGCCGGGCCCCGTTCAACGCGGTGATCGCCGACGCGAACACCTCGATCGGCAAGATCGACCACGTGATCCTGGTCGGCGGCTCCACCCGGATGCCGGCCGTCGTCGACCTGGTCAAGGAACTCACCGGCGGCAAGGAGCCCAACAAGGGCGTCAACCCCGACGAGGTCGTGGCCCTGGGCGCGTCCCTGCAGGCCGGGGTGCTGAAGGGTGAGGTCAAGGACGTCCTGCTGTTGGACGTGACCCCGCTGAGCCTCGGGATCGAAACCAAGGGCGGGGTGATGACCCGGATCATCGAGCGCAACACCACGATCCCGACCAAGCGTTCGGAGGTGTTCACCACGGCCGAGGACAACCAGCCGTCGGTGATGATCCAGGTGTACCAGGGCGAGCGGGACTTCGCCCGGGACAACAAGAGCCTCGGCAACTTCGAACTGACCGGTCTGATGCCCGCCCCGCGCGGCGTGCCGCAGATCGAGGTCACCTTCGACATCGACGCCAACGGCATCGTCCACGTGCACGCCAAGGACCTGGCCACCTCGAAGGAACAGTCCATGACGGTGACCGGTGGATCGGCGCTGGGCAAGGACGACATCTCGCGGATGGTGCAGGAGGCCGAGGCGCACGCCGAGGAGGACCGCAAGCGTCGCGAAGCCGTCGAGATGCGCAACGAGGCGGACGCCCTGGCGTTCCGCACCGAGAAACTGCTGGCCGACAACGCCGAGGCGCTGACCGACGACGTCAAGGCTCCGGTCACCGAATCGCTGGAGAAGCTGAAGGAAGCGCTGAAGGGCGAGGACAACGACGCGGTCAAGACCGCGATGGACGACCTCAACACCAAGGCCTCCACGATGGGCCAGGCGATGTACGCCGCCGCCCAGGCCAAGCAGCAGGCCGAGCCTCCGCGGCAGCCGGCAAGGCCCCGCACGGTGACGAGGACGACGTCGTCGACGCCGAGATCGTGGACGAGGACGGTAAGGACACCAAGTGAGCACTTCACCGATCGACGATCCGCGGGGGGAGGCCCCCGCGGATCCCGCGGCCGGGTTGGGCGACCAGTTCGTCCCCGAAGGCGAAGCCGGAGGTGACTCCGCGGAGGCGCCCCTGACCGACAAGACCGAGGCTGCGGCCCCCGTCCTCAATGCCAAGGTGGCCGAACTCGAAGAGGTCATCGCCGAACGCACCGGCGACCTGCAGCGGCTGCAGGCCGAGTACTCCAATTACAAGAAGCGGGTTGACCGCGACCGGACGCTGGCCCGCCAGGGTGGCATCGAGACCGTCGTGCTCGACCTGCTGCCGGTCCTCGACAGCGTCGAGGCCGCACGGGAACACGACGAACTGGTGGGCGGCTTCAAGCTGGTGGCCGACGAGTTGGAGAAGATTGCCGGCAAGTACGGCCTGGAGGTGTTCGGGGAGGTCGGGGAGGCTTTCGACCCGCAGATCCACGAGGCCCTGCTGGCCATGCCGTACGAGGGCGAGATCAGCGAGCCGACCATCTCCGCGGTCATGCAGAAGGGCGTCAAGCTCAACGACCGGGTGCTTCGCCCGGCGCGGGTGGCGGTAGCCGACCCGTCCTGATCACCGAAAGGAGGCGCGATGAGCACGAAAGACTGGCTCGAAAAGGACTACTACAAGATCCTGGGCGTCTCCTCTGACGCCAAGCCTGACGAGATCAAGCGGGCGTTCCGCAAGCTGGCCCGGGAATTCCACCCCGACCAGAACGCCGACAACGCCTCCGCGGAGGCGCGGTTCAAGGAGATCTCCGAGGCCAACGCCGTCCTGTCCGACCCGGCCAAACGCAAGGAGTACGACGAGGCCCGCAGCCTGTTCGGCAGCGGCTTCCGGTTCCCGCGTCCGGGCTCGGGCGGGGGCGGCGGGTCGGGGCCGTCCATGGAGGACCTGTTCCATGGGGGCGGTCCCGACGCCAACCTGGGCGACCTGTTCGGTGGCCTGTTCGGAGGCGGTGGGACGCGGCGGGCGCCGACCCGGGGCCCGCGCCGCGGTGCCGACATCGAGGGCGAGGTGACGATCGATTTCGCCGACGCCCTGGCGGGTTCGACAGTTTCGATGCAGACCGTCTCCGACGCCGCCTGCGACGCGTGCCACGGCACCGGCGCTCGGGCGGGGACGGTGCCCAAGGTGTGCCGCACCTGTCAGGGCAGTGGGATGCAGACGTCCACGTCCAGCGGGATGTTCTCGGTCGCCGAGCCGTGCCGGGACTGCCGGGGCCGCGGCCTGGTGATCGATGATCCCTGCCCGGTCTGTGGCGGGACAGGACGGGGTCACTCGGCCCGCACCATGCAGGTTCGGATTCCGGCGGGCGTCACCGACGGCCAGCGGATCCGGATCAAGGCCAAGGGCGGTGCCGGCGAGAACTCCGGCGCGGCCGGCGACCTGTACGTCACGGTGCACGTCCGGCCGCACCCGGTCTTCGGACGCAAGGGCGACCAGCTCACGCTGACCGTCCCGGTGACCTTTGCCGAGGCGGCACTGGGGGCGGAGATCGAGGTGCCCGCGCTGCAGGGCAACCGGGTTCGGTTGCGGATCCCCGCCGGCACCCCGAACGGCCGGACCTTCCGGGTCCGCGGCCGGGGAGTGGTGGCGGCCAGTGGCACCGGCGACCTGCTGGTGACCGTCGACGTCCAGGTCCCGGGGGGCCTGTCCGCGGAAGCGGCCGAGGCGCTGCGGCACTTCGCCTCCCTGGCCGGTGGCAACGACCCGCGCGCGGCCCTGTTCGAGGCGACCTCGTGACCACCACCGGCAGTCGGCTGCCCGACCGGATCGATCCGGACGCCCCGATCTTCGTGATCTCGGTGGCGGCCCAACTGGCCGAGATGCACCCCCAGACCCTGCGCGGCTACGACCGCCTCGGGCTGGTGGTGCCGGGCCGGGCCCGGGGCCGGGGCCGCCGCTATTCGCTGCGTGACATCGCCAAGCTTCGTCACATCCAGCACCTCTCCCAGAGCGAGGGGATCAACCTGGAAGGGATCCGACGGATCCTGACGCTGGAGTCCGAACTCGACGCCCTCCATGAGCAGGTGTCGCAACTCACCTCGCTGGTCCAGCAGTTGCACGCCAGCGCCGGCGGGCCGCGGCTCTTCACCGCGGCTCAGACCGGTGAGGTTCATTTGGGACGGGTCCGGCTCCGGCAGCCGCGGGCGATCACCGTCCGCTGAGCCCTGCGGCGTCGACAGTGCGGAGGATTCACCACCGAGTTCGGTGGTGAATCCTCCGCACTGGTCGTGGGGCAGACTGGCCCGGTGATGCCTGACGTCGAAGCCGCCGTGATCGGTCCCGGCAGCCTGATCGAGTCGGGTCTTCGTCCGCACCGCTGGAGCTTGCGCGGACGGTTGGAGGCCGTCGTCCTGGATCCGGACGGGGTCAGCCTGTGGCACTACTGGCGGGCTCAGGACCGTCCCGACCGGCCCTGGGTGCGCGCGGATCCGGTCACCGATCAGGCGCTCGGGCCTGGCGTCATCAGCTGGTCACCGGGGGCGTCCGGCCGGTCGGGCGCCCTGGTGGTGTCGGTTCCGGGCGTCGACGGCCCGGCTCGTTTCCGCTCGTCGGGTTCGGGTCCGTGGCAGCGCGGCGACCCCGCCGACGGCCGCGACGAGCCCGAGTCCGACCCGCTCCTGAGTAAGGCGCGGACGGCGCTGGCGCGCCACCTCACCGGCCAGGGCAAGGACGTCCGCGGGATCACGGTCGCCCGCACCAGTCTCGGCGGTCGAACCCAGGCACTGGTCGATGAGGCCGGCTCGCTGTTCCAGTACCACCGGCTGGGGGCGGGAGCTGAGGCCCGGTGGATCCGCCTGGCCTGCCTGCGGCTCGCAGACCCGGAGCCCTTCACCCTCGAGCCGATCGAGTCCGTCCGGATCGCGCAGGTGAGCGGTGAGACCGACCTGCAGCCCACCCCCTGGGGGGAGCCTCGACCCACGCTGAGCAGTTCGGTGTCCGTCTCGGGAGTGCTGGGCACCGACCTGGGGGTGCGGGTCGAACATGCCGGGCGCAGCTTCCTGCTCTGCGGCGACACCCACTGGCACCGCCGCCCCTGGCTCTCCACCCGGGACGCCATCGCCGAGATCACCCCGCAGGGCCCGCTGGCGGGACTGCCGGGGGTCAGGTTTCACGGCTCGCCGTTGAAGCTCACCGGCGCCGGCCTGCGGGAGCGGGTCACCATGCGGGAGTACGACGTTCCGCTGGACGGGTTCAGCCACGACGGCGAGTTCTACGGCTTCTTCACCTCCAACCACTTTGCGGCCGGACAGGTGATGGGACGCAGCGTGCTGGCGCGCGCTGAGGATCCCTCGCTGCCGATCGGGCCGTCGTGGCGTCGGCGCCCGCTGCGGTTCCGGGTGCTGGGCACCTTCTCGCGCGAGGCGTTCCTCAACGTGTCGGTGCAGGTCGTGGGAAGGCAGCTCTGGATCTGGGGGAGCGGGCCGTACCGGGCGGGTGACCTGAGCCTGGCGGTCCTCGATCTCGACGTCGCGGGGCCGGCGCTGAGGGCGTCGCGGCGCCTGCGCCCGTCCGACCTGGGCGTGCGGTACTGGGCCGGCCAGCGCGACGGCGAGCCCGTCTGGTCGGCGCAGGAGGCCGAAGCGCGGCCGCTGGTCGCCCACGGCGCCTTCGGGGAACTCTCGGTGCGATGGGTTCCCGACGTTGAGCGCTTCCTGCTGCTGGCGGGAGCCGGCCCCGAGGACCCGATCGGACCCGCCGTCACGCTGCGCACCGCCCGGAACCCCTGGGGGCCGTGGTCGCCGCGGCGACGGCTGTTGGACTGGGTCACCACCGGGATGGCTCCCGACCCCTTCTCACGGTTCATCCGCGCCTCCCTGGACGACCCGATCGCCGACCGGATCTTCGGCGCGCAGGCCGGCGTGACGGGGGCTGCGTACGCCCCCTACTTCTTCGATGCGGCACCAGACGGCGAGGACCTGAGGCTGCGGTACACCCTGTCCACCTGGAATCCCTACCAGGTCGTGTTGATGCAGCACCGTCTGGACGTTGCCACGCTGTAGACCGCCTGCGGCGGGACGGGGATGGCGGTGATCAGGGGGTGACCCGCTGGCTCTCGTGGTACTGGTGAGTGGCCGCCCGGCCCGGCTCGGTAGTCTGGTCCGGGTTTCTCGGAGGGCGCAGGAGGGTTTGTGGAGGTCCGCAGGAAAGCGAGCATGGCCGGGCTGGCGTTGGTGCCGGTGCTGGCCGCGCTGTACGTCGGCGGCACCCAGATCCCCGGCGGTGCCTTGTGGCCGTGGAATCCCGGCATGATCGACCTGGAGGTCTACCGCCGCACCGGGACCCTGGTCTTGAGCGGAGGCGACTTCTTCAACGCCGAGGGCCTGCCCTGGATCTACCCCCCGTTCGCCGCGCTGTTGACCGTCCCCTTCGCGTGGGTGCCGTTCGGCGTGGCAGCCGTGGCCTGGCTGGTGCTGTCCGTGGCGGCCCTGGCCGCCGTCCTCTACCGGCTCGGGATGACCACCTGGCGGTTGAGCCTGGCGACGACCCTGTGCGTGCTGGTCGTCGAGCCGGTGCGCGAAACCCTCGGGTTCGGCCAGTTGGCGATCTTCCTGGTGGCCGCGGCCGTCCTCGACTCGATGCCCGGCCCGCGGGTGCTTCCCCGCCGGGTGCTGGGTGAAGGGTGGCTGACCGGCGTCGCGACGGCCGTCAAGCTGACGCCGGCGGTCGTGGCCGCCTACAACTTCTTCGCCGGGCGCCGCAAGCCCGGGCTGGTGGCGTTTGCGTCGTTCCTGGTGGCCACCGGGCTCGGATTCGCGCTGCTGCCGGCGGCCTCGATCCACTACTGGGGGAAGCTGGCGATGGGCGACACCGGGATGAATTCGGGAATCGTGTACGCCACCAACCAGTCGATCATGGGCGTGTGGACCCGGCTGCTGGGTTACACCGGACGGGGCGGCCTGCTGCTCTCGGGGCTGGTGGTCGTGCTGGGCATCGTCGCGGCGGTCGCCGTCCATCGACGCGGCGAAGTGCCCCTCGCGATCTGCCTGGCCGGTGTCACGAGCCTGCTCGCGTCCCCGATCTCGTGGTCCCACCACTACGTCTGGATCGTGCCGCTGGGCGTCGTGCTGTGGCAGGCGAGGGATCTCCCGGCGTGGTATCGCTGGTTCGGGCTGGCCTACGTGGCCTGGGGTGCGGTGGCGCCCTTCAAGTGGCTGCCGCGCGGGGACGACGTCGAGTTGACCTACGCCTGGTGGCAGCAACTGGTCGACAACATCGGCGTGTTCGCCGGGGTCGGGCTGCTGGTGGGCGCGGTGGTGATCTCCCGGGGCGCCTGGGGCCGGCGGGTCGGCGAGCTGGCTGCCTGAGGGGCGGCCCGCCCCGGTCAGCCGGGACTATCGTGGGGGTACCGCTCAACTCTCAGGAGTGCCATGGCCGAGATCGCGACCTGTCCGTCCTGCGGCAAGCGAGTCCGGGTGCCGAGCGCGGCGGCCGGGAAGCCGCGCTGCCCCGCCTGTCACCAGTTCCTGCCCTGGGTGGCCCACGCCGGGGACGCCGATTTCACCCAGGTGGCCGACTCGAGCCGGGTCCCCGTCCTGTTGGACCTCTGGGCGCCCTGGTGCGGGCCGTGTCGCACCGTCAGCCCCCTGCTGGAGCGGCTGGCGGCTGAGCGCGCCGGATCCCTCAAACTGGTCAAGGTCAACGTGGACGAGGCTCCGCGCACCCAGGCCACTTTCGGCGCGCAGTCGATCCCGACGCTGGTGCTCCTGCAGGGTGGACGGGAGGTCGGCAGGCAGGTGGGAGCGGTTCCGCTACCGCAGTTGCGGTCCTGGCTGGACCGGACCCTCAGGAACTGATCTCGCGGAATACCTCGACGGGTGAGATAGTTGAGTCGGGTGAACTCAACTTTGCCCCCGATCGGTTCCTGATGCCAGCAAGAGCCGAGTGACAAGGAGAAACGCGCGATGGATACCGCCAAACTCACCGCCAGGTCACGCGATGCCGTCTCGGCCGCCGTCCGGACGGCCCTCACGAACGGCAACCCGAACACCGAACCCGTGCACCTGCTGCACGCGCTGCTGATGGTGCCCGAGAACACCGTCGGCCCGCTGCTGGCTGCCATCGGCGTTGATCCCACGGTGGTGGACGCCGCCGCGCAGGGCGCCATCACGAAGCTGCCCAGTGCGCAGGGATCCTCGGTCAGCCAGCCTGCGATGTCGGGTGGCCTGGCCCGCGTCCTCGCCGACGCCGAGACCCGCGCCGAACAGCTCGGGGACGGGTTCGTGGCGACCGAACACCTGCTGCTCGGCCTGTCCGCCGTCCAGACCGACGCCAGGAAGATCCTGTCCGACCTCGGCGCGAAGACCGACGCGCTGGCCAAGGCATTCGGGGAGTCGCGCGGCGGGAAGCGCGTCACCTCCGCCGAGGCCGAAGGCGGCGAATCCGCCCTCGACAAGTACTCCGTCGACCTCACCGAGCGCGCCCGCGAGGGCAAGCTCGACCCGGTGATCGGACGCGACTCCGAGATCCGCCGGGTGGTGCAGGTGCTGGCCCGGCGCACCAAGAACAACCCGGTGCTGATCGGCGAGCCCGGCGTCGGCAAGACCGCCGTCGTCGAGGGCCTGGCCCAGCGGGTGGTGGCCGGCGACGTCCCCGACTCGCTGAAGGGACGCCGCGTCGTCTCGCTCGACCTGGCTTCGATGGTGGCCGGGGCCAAGTACCGCGGCGAGTTCGAGGAGCGGCTCAAGGCCGTCCTGAACGAGATCCGTGACGCCGAGGGCAAGGTCATCACCTTCATCGACGAGTTGCACACGGTGGTCGGCGCCGGGGCGAGCGGGGATTCGTCCATGGATGCCGGCAACATGCTCAAGCCGATGCTGGCCCGCGGCGAGCTGCGGATGATCGGCGCCACCACGCTGGACGAGTACCGCGAGCGGATCGAGAAGGACCCGGCGCTGGAGCGGCGGTTCCAGCAGGTCTTCGTCGGCGAGCCGAGCGTTGAGGACACCATCGCGATCCTGCGCGGGCTGCGGGAACGCTACGAGGCCCACCACAAGGTCCGGATCACCGACGGCGCGCTGGTCGCCGCGGCGTCGCTGTCGAACCGGTACATCACCTCGCGACAGCTGCCCGACAAGGCGATCGACCTGATCGACGAGGCGGCGTCCCGGCTGCGGATGGAGATCGACTCCTCGCCGGAGGAGATCGACCAGCTGCGCCGCACCATCGACCGGATGACGATGCAGGCCTTCGCGCTGGAAAAGGAGCTGGATCCCGCCTCAGTGGAGCGCCACTCCCGGCTGCAGGCCTCGCTGGCGGACTCCAAGGAGCAGCTGCGTGGGCTGGAGACCCGCTGGGAGGCGGAGAAGTCCGGGCTGAACCGGGTGGGCGAGGTCAAGGAACGCATCGACCAGCTTCGGATCGCCGCCGATCGTGCCCAACGCGAAGGCGACCTCACGAAGGCGTCGGAGATCCTCTACGGCCAGATCCCCGCGCTGGAGGCGGAGCTCGACGCCGCCACCGAGGCCGAGAAGCACGCGACCCCGATGGTGAGCGAGGAGGTGTCGGCCACCGACATCGCCGAAGTGGTGGCCGCCTGGACGGGGATCCCGGTCGGCCGGCTGCTGCAGGGCGAGTCCGAGAAGCTGCTGCAGATGGAGGAGCGCCTCGGCCAGCGGCTGATCGGCCAGCGCCAGGCCGTGGTGGCCGTCTCCGACGCCGTCCGCCGTTCCCGCGCGGGCATCTCCGATCCGAACCGTCCCACCGGCACGTTCCTGTTCCTCGGCCCGACCGGCGTCGGCAAGACCGAGCTGGCCAAGGCGCTGGCGGAGTTCCTGTTCGACGACGAGCGCGCCATGATCCGCATCGACATGAGCGAGTACGGCGAGAAGCACACGGTCTCGCGCCTGGTCGGAGCCCCCCCGGGCTACATCGGCTACGAGGAGGGCGGCCAGCTGACCGAAGCCGTGCGGCGGCGTCCGTACTCGGTGGTGCTGCTCGACGAGGTTGAAAAGGCGCATCCCGAGGTGTTCAACATTCTGCTCCAGGTCTTCGATGACGGACGGTTGACAGACGGCCAGGGCCGGACGGTCGACTTCCGCAACGTGATCCTGATCATGACCAGCAACCTCGGCTCGCAGTTCCTGGCCGATCCGGCGCTGAACGCCGAGACCAAGCATCAGGCGGTCATGGGAGTGGTGCGGCAGGCGTTCAAGCCCGAGTTCCTGAACCGGCTCGACGACGTGGTGATGTTCGACCCGCTGGGCACCGAGGAGTTGTCCCGGATCGTCGACATTCAGCTCCGCCGGGTCAACGAACGGCTCGTCGATCGGCGGATCACCCTCACCGCGACACCGGCGGCCAAGGACTGGCTGGCGCTCACCGGCTTCGACCCGGTCTACGGCGCCCGTCCGCTGAAGCGGCTGGTGCAGTCCTCGATCGAGGACGCGATGGCGCGACGCATGCTCGCCGGTGACCTGGTGGACGGGGACAGCGTCACCTTCGACGTGAACGCCGACGGCTCCGGGCTGCAGGTGGTGAAGGCCTCGCCGGGGGCCGGGGCTTAGCGCAGATCGCCGGCGGTCGGGTCTTCAGCGGAGGTGGCCGGCGCCTGGAACCGGCGCGTCCGTCGGGCTGACGCAGGTCATCGTGACCAGCGGGGGGTGACTGTGCGCCCCCTGCTCTTGACCTTGCGCCCTGGGTGACCTGCGCCCGCCTCTGACCTTGCGCAGGGGGTGACTTTGCGCCTCGTCCTCTTGACCTTGCGCCCCGGGGGTGACTTTGCGCCTCGTCCTCTCGACCTTGCGCCCCGGGGGTGACTGCGCCCGTGCTCGACCTTGCGCCTCGGGGGTGACTTTGCGCCTCGTCCTCTTGACCTTGCGCCCCGGGGGTGACTTTGCGCCTGCTATGGAGGGCGCAAGGTCAGGTGTGGGGCGCAGAGTCAGGTGGGGGGCGCAGGTCGCGGGGCCTGCCGCTAGGGGCCCAGAGTCACGCCAGGGCTTGCGTCCGTGGCAGAGTCGCGGGCTTGTCACGAGGGGGGCGCAGAGTCGCCGGGCTTGTCCGGTGGGGCGCAGAGTCGCGGGGCTTGTCCCGGTGGTGGTGGCGCGGAGTCGCGGGCGCAAGTCCGGGGGGGCGCAGAGTCGGGGGGCTTCGCCGCCACGCGTGGTGCGGAGGCGTCCCGGGGAGTGGGCCGCAGAGGGGCCCGGAGTGGGACGCTGAGGGGCCCGGGGTGGACGGCGGGCGGCTCGGTCCGGCGAAGCGAGAGGCTGAAGCGGTTTCGGGCTATCCTCGCTGCTGATTCGAGGGGAGGCCTGGGTGAGCGAGATCGTCCCCGACCACATCCACGTCGGCGCCTTCGTGGTGCGCTCAGGACTGACCGAGCAGTCGTGGGTCGATCTCAGCGACCCGCTGAAGTTGGAGTTCGAGTACGTGCGGCGGATCGCCGAGATCCTCGAGGCCACGATCCTGCTGCGGCGCCCGGACGAGCGGGTTCGGGTCGTCCACCTCGGCGGGGGAGGGCTGACGCTGCCCCGCTATGTCGAGGCGCGTCGTCCCCACACCGCCCAGATCGTGCTCGAACCCGATGTCGCGCTGATCGACCAGGTGCGGGCCAGGCTGCCCCTGGCGCGCCACAGCGGCATCAAGATCCGGCCGATGGACGGACGCACCGGCGTGCGCGAGCTGCCCGACGCCTACGCCGACCTGCTCATCGTGGACGCCTTCGCCGGCGCCCAGGTGCCCGCCGATCTAGCCACGGAGGAGTTCTTCGCCGACGCTGCCCGCGTCCTGCGTCCGGGCGGCCAGCTGGTCATGAACCTGGGCGACCGGGCGCCGTTCGACTGGACGAAGCGGTGCCTGGCGGGCCTCGCCCGTTCGTTGCCGCAGCAGGCGGTGAGCGCGGAGGTGTCGGTCTGGAAGGGACGCCGCTACGGCAACCTCGTGGTCCTGGCCGGCAGCCGCGGCCTGCCGACAGCGGCCCTGGAGCGGGCCGTGGCGAGGGCGGCCTTTCCGTACCGCCTGGTCGGTGCGGGCTCGCTGACCGCCTGGGTCGGGGGCGCCGCCCCCTTCACCGACGCCGATTCGCGTCCGTCGATCGACCCGGTGGCGCGCGGCTGGTTCACCTGAGCCGCGCCAAGGGGCCCGCGTGCGGCGCCGAGGTGAGAACTGTCAGCCGGGTGATCTAGGTTGGCAGCCATGACGAAACGAGACCTGCTGATCGAGCAGATCAAGAAGCTGGCCATCGTCCACGGACGGGTGAGGCTCGCCTCCGGTAAGGAGGCCGACTACTACGTCGACCTGCGGCGGGTGACCCTGGACGGCGTGGCGGCACCGCTGGTCGGCGCTGTGATGCGAGACCTGGTGGCGGACTGGCACTTCGAGGCCGTCGGCGGGCTCACCCTCGGGGCCGACCCGGTCGCGGTCGCCATGCTGCACGACGCCGCTCAGACCGGAACTCGCCTGGATGCCTTCGTCGTGCGCAAGGACGCCAAAGCTCACGGCCTGCAGCGCCGGATCGAAGGCACCGAGGTCGCCGGCCGTCGCTGTCTGGTGGTCGAAGACACCTCCACCACCGGCGGATCGGTGATGACCGCAGTGGAGGCCGTCCGGCAGGCCGGGGGAGAGGTGGTCGGGGTGGCGGTGATCGTCGATCGCGACACCGGAGCGCGGGAGAAGATCGAGGCCGAGGGCGTGCCCTACCGGTATGCCGTCGGACTTGTCGATTTGGAATTGCGCTGAGGGCACCGGTCCATTCCAGACGTCCACCTACTAGGCTGGCTTTGCCCAGCGTCCCACGAGCGGAGTAAGCACCCATGATGTGGTTCTTCTTGATTCTGCTGATCATTGTGGTCGGCATCGGCGGGTACGGCGTCTCGCTGTACAACGGCTTCGTCAAATCCAGGAACCTGATCCAGGAATCCTGGCGCCAGATCGACGTCGAGCTCAACCGGCGCTACGACCTCATCCCCAACCTCGTCGAGACCGTGCGCGCCTACGCAGCGCACGAGCGGAACACCCTCGAACAGGTCGTCGCCCTGCGGAGCCAGGCGGCCCAACTCGCTCAGCAATCCGGGGGCGCGCCCACCCAGGAACGGGCCCAGGTCGAAGAACAGCTTTCCGGCGCGGTGCGGAACCTGATCGTCAGCGTCGAGGCCTACCCCGACCTGAAGAGCAACGTCAACTTCCTCGAACTGCAACGCGAATTGACCGACACCGAAGACCGGATTGCGGCCGGACGGCGCTACTACAACGCGAACGTGCGCAACTACAACACCCAGGTCGAATCGTTCCCGGGCAATCTGCTGGCAGGGCCGTTCAAGTTCGAGAAGGCTACCTACTTCGAGGTCAACGAGCAGGCGATGCGGCAGGCGCCGAACGTCAGCTTCGGTGAGATCAGCGATCGCGGTGATCGCCCCGGCAATGAGCCGACGAACCAGCAGTTGGCTGCCGGGCAGGCGGGCCAGGGAGCACTTCCCAACCCGCAGGCCTACCAGCAGGCGAATCCGACAGCGCCGCCGCCAGGGCAGTTCTCGACCCCGCCTAGCTACGGGCCTCCGGGTCAGCCGGCCCAGCAACAGTTCCCGCCCGCGCAGTTCCCGCCCGCGCAGTACCCGCCCGCGCAGAACCCGCCCCAGCAGCCACCGACCTACCAGCCCCCGACGTACCAGCAGCCTCCCCAGTAAGGCCCTTGAAACTCTCAGAGGCGCTCGGCCAACAGGCCGAGCGCCTCTGACGTCCCGGCGTTGAGGCGCAGGGAGGCGAAGCTGTCGCCCCTGGTCAGCCCGCGATTGATGATGACCACCGGCTTCCCGGCCGCCGCCGCTCGCCGCACGAACCGCAGGCCCGACATCACCGCCAGCGAGGTGCCCGCCACGACCAACGCGTCCGCCTCATCGATCAGGGTGTAGGCGGCAGCGACCCGGGTCGGCGGCACCGACTCACCGAAATAGGTGATGTCCGGTTTCAGGACGCCCCCGCAGAGTCGGCAATCGGCGACCACGAAGCTCGCGGTCTCTTCGATCACCGCGTCGGCGTCGGGGGCGATCTCGATGTCAGTGACCGCGGCCACCGCGTCGAGGAAGCCCGGGTTCAGTTTCAGCAGTCGCTCATCGAGGGCCGCCCGGCTGATGCGGTGTCCGCACTCCAGGCAAATCACCTCGTTGTAGTGGCCGTGCAGGTCGATGACCCGGCGTGAACCGGCCGCCTGGTGGAGGAGGTCGACGTTCTGGGTGATCACCCCCGCCACGAGGCCGCGGGCCTCCAGGCTCGCCAACGCCCGGTGGCCGCGGTTGGGCTCGCGGTGGCGCAGGTGGTGCCAGCCCAGGTGGTTGCGAGCCCAGTAGTGCCGCCGGAACCCCGGGTCGCCGACGAACTGCTGGTACGTCATGGGATTGCGGGGCCGCGAGTCGGGCCCGCGGTAGTCCGGGATTCCTGAGTCGGTGGAGATCCCCGCGCCGGTCAGGGCCGTCCAGCGGCGTCCGTTCAGGACGGTGATCGCCGCTTCCAGGTCCTCTGGGCCGGCTGGGGGCCGTCCATCCGGCGCGGAGGGCATCCACGCCGAAGGGCGGACCCGGCCCGGTGTGGCCATCGGGTCAGGCGCGGTCGGTCGGCTCGTCCGCCGGCACCGCGTCGTTTCGTCGCTTCGCCAGCACGTACTCGACGACCATCGGGAGCAGCGAGACAGCCACGATCAGGATCAGTACCAGGTCGATGTTGTTGGCGATGACCGGGACGTTGCCGAGGAAGAACCCGAGGACGGTGACCCCGACCGCCCAGATCACACCGCCGATCGCGGTGTAGGTGATGAAGGAGCGGAAGTCCATCTTGCCGATGCCGGCGATCAACGTGACGAAGGTGCGGACGAAGGGCACGAAGCGGGCGAGGATCAGCGCCCGGTTGCCGTAGCGTCCGAGCAGTTCGTGGGTCTGGTCGACGTACTTGGGAGCGAACACCTTGCCCCAGAAGCCTTCGCGGGGCTTGAACAGCTTCGGGCCGATGAGGTGACCGAGCCAGTACCCGGCCACGTTGCCGGCGATGGCGGCGATGGTGAGGATGACGCACGAGACGATCAGCACCTGCCAGGGAACCATCCCGGGGAAGGTGATCGACGGCGGGATCATGGCGATGAACATCCCCACCGTGAACAGCAGTGAGTCGCCCGGCAGGACCGGGAAGATGGCGCATTCGATGAAGATGATCAGGGCGACCCCCCACAGCGCCCAGTTCCCCAGGTTGTGGATGATGTAGGCGGGATCCAGCCAGTCGGGTAGCAACAGCGGGAGCATGACGAGCTCGAGCATCAGGTTCACAAGCACTCAGGGTACCGTGGGCGCCCATGACCCCCCTGAGCGAGGACGAGCTGACGGCTGTGAGCGCGCCCGGAGTGGGCCCTCACCCGGAGCCCTGGCCGGACGATCCCCGCCTCGATCCGGAGCTGCTCGCCGGCGGCGACCGACGCAACGTGCTGGACGGCTACCGGTACTGGCGGCTGGAAGCGATCGTCGCCGACCTCGACACCCGACGGCACCCGCTGCAGGTGGCGATCCAGAACTGGGAGCACGACTTCAACATCGGTTCGATCGTCCGGACCGCGAACGCCTTCAACGTCGCGGGGGTTCACATCGTCGGCCGGCGCCGCTGGAATCGGCGCGGAGCGATGGTGACCGACCGGTACCTGCACGTCCACCATCACGAGTCGGTCGCAGCGCTGGCCGCCTGGGCGGAGACCGAAGCGGTGGCTCTGGTCGGCGTCGACAACCTGCCGGGGTCGGTGCCACTGGAATCGGCGAGCCTTCCTCGGCGATGCTGCCTGGTCTTCGGTTCGGAAGGGCCTGGATTGACCGATGAGCTGGTCGCGGCCTGCCAGCAGCTGGTGGCCATCACCCAGTTCGGGTCGACCCGTTCCCTCAATGCCGGGGCCGCGGCGGCGATCGCGATGTACCACTGGGGACTGACGTGGGCGGGGGCGTCGGCTGAGGGGCCCCTCTAGAATGGGCGGGTGCCAGGTGACGAGTTCGGGGTCTACTACCAGCAGGAGTTGGTGCAGGCCCGGGTCCAGAAGGCGCGAAGCGGTCTCCTGCGGCGGCTCGGCAGCACGCTGCTGAGTATCGGGTTGATCGTTGCCGCTTGGTTCGGGTTTCCGGACGCCTTCGCCGGAATGGCTCCCTGGCTGATCGGCTCGACCGCCGCCATCGGGGGCGTCGGGGCGATCTATCAGCTGGTGCTGCTCCTGGTCGCGCGCTCCGATGCCGCCAAGGTGCCCGGTGGTTTGGCCGTTGGCCTGAATCGCGAGGGCGTGCTGGTGGGCACGTCGTGGTTCCCGTGGGGCCAGGTGGGGGCGCTGGTTGTCCGTCCAGGGCGGCTCGGTTCGTCGGCCACCCTGGTGGCGACCGGCCGCGACAACACCAGCCAGCGGATCCTGCTGGACTACACCGACGCGAAGCCTGCCGCCCTCGACTCGGCGATCCTGGCGCTGTCGGGGGGCCGGGCGCGGGTGGACCTTTCCCGTCTCGACGCCTGAGCGTCCGCCAAACCCTTCGCGCGGCGCCGCGATCTTTGCAAGACTGGGGTCGTTACCGCGTCGTCCGCGGATGTCGCGGGCCCGCTACACCGGAGAGAGGCCGTTTCACATGCCCATTGCAAGTCCTGAGAAGTATGCCGAGATGCTGGACGCCGCCAAGTCCGGCGCCTACGCCTACCCGGCGATCAACATCACCTCGTCGCAGTCGATCAATGCGGCCCTGGCAGGCTTCGCAGAAGCGGGCTCGGACGGCATCATCCAGGTGAGCACCGGTGGCGCCGAGTACGCCTCCGGCCCCACCATCAAGCACATGGTGACCGGCGCTGTCGCGCTGGCCGAGTACGCCCATGTCGTGGCCAAGAACTACCCGATCAACGTCGTGGTGCACACCGACCACTGCCAGAAGGAGAAGCTGGACACCTACGTCAAGCCGCTCATCGCCATCTCGCAGGAGCGCGTCGACCGCGGCCTGGAGCCGTTGTTCCAGTCCCACATGTGGGACGGTTCGGCCGTGCCGATGGAAGAGAACCTGCAGATCGCCGATGAACTGCTCGCCCTCACCAGCAAGGCCCGCCAGATCCTCGAGATCGAGGTCGGCGTCGTCGGTGGCGAAGAGGACGGCGTTGCCGCCGAGATCAACGACAAGCTGTACACCACGGTCGAGGACGGCCTGCGCACCATCGAGATCCTCGGGCTGGGCGAGAAGGGTCGTTACATGACCGCCCTGACGTTCGGCAACGTTCACGGCGTGTATAAGCCGGGGGCCGTGAAGCTCCGTCCCGAGGTGCTGAAGGAGATCCAGGACGCCGTCGGCGCCAAGTACGGCAAGGAGAAGCCGTTCGACCTGGTCTTCCACGGCGGCTCGGGTTCCACCGCCCAGGAGATCTCGGACGCTGTCGATTTCGGTGTCATCAAGATGAACATCGACACCGACACCCAGTACGCCTTCACCCGTCCCGTCGTGGAGCACATGTTCCGCAACTACGACGGCGTGCTGAAGATCGACGGCGAGGTCGGCAACAAGAAGCAGTACGACCCGCGCGCCTGGGGCAAGGCGGCCGAGGCCGGCATGGCCAAGCGCATTGTTGAGGCGTGCCAGTACCTCCGTTCCGTCGGAAAGACCATCGGCTGACACCAGCCAACGACGCGGGCCGGTCCTTCGGGGCCGGCCCGTTTCCTTCAGCACCATCGACTCAACCCGGCCGCTCAACGGTCCCGATGGCGGCCGAGCGCGCCTCCAGAGCAGGCGATTGTGCACCCGCCCGCTGTCGCCCAGCGCCGAGCCGGTAAGGTGAGGCCGCAAGAGCCCGCCGGCACTGCCGCGGGCTTGGCTGGCGAATGAAGGGCAGACCATGCCGGGAATCGTGGTTGTCGGCTCTCAGTGGGGCGATGAGGGCAAGGGCAAGGCGACCGACCAGTTGGGTGACCGGGTCGACTACACCGTGCGGTACTCCGGCGGGAACAACGCCGGCCACACCATCGTCGTGGACGGCGAGAAGTACGCCCTCCACCTGTTGCCCTCGGGCATTCTCAACGCGAACAGCACTCCGGTGATCGGCAACGGGGTCGTCATCGATCTGGCGGTCCTGTTCGAGGAGATCGATGGACTCACTGCCCGCGGCATCGACACGTCCAAGTTGCTGATCTCGGCCAACGCCCACATCATCGCCCCGTACCACCAGGTGATCGACAAGGTGACCGAGCGCTTCCTGGGTAACCGGCGGATCGGCACCACCGGCCGGGGCATCGGCCCGGCCTATTCGGACAAGATCAACCGGCTCGGAATCCGGGTTCAGGACCTTTTCGACGATTCGATCCTGGCCCAGAAGGTCGAAGCCGCCCTGGAGCAGAAGAACCACCTGTTGGTGAAGGTCTACAACCGCCGCGCCATCGATCCGGGTGAAGTCACCCGACACCTGTTGAGCTACGTCGACCGCGTCCGCCCCATGGTCACCGACGTGACCCGGGTCCTCAACCGGGCCCTGGACGACGGCAAGGTCGTGCTCTTCGAGGGCGCCCAAGCCCACCACCTGGACGTCGACCATGGCACGTATCCCTACGTGACCTCCTCCAACCCGATCGCCGCCGGCGCCTGCATCGGTGCCGGGGTCGGCCCCACCCGAATCGATCGCACCGTCGGCATCATGAAGGCGTACACCACCCGGGTGGGGGAGGGTCCGTTCCCGACCGAGTTGCTGGACGCGGACGGGGAGAAGTTGCGCGCCGATGGTGCCGAGTTCGGCACCACCACGGGACGCAACCGTCGGTGCGGCTGGTTCGATGCGCCGGTCGTCGAGGCGGCCGTCACCGCCAACGCCTTCACCGACATGTTCTTGACCAAGCTCGACATCCTCACCGGCTGGGAGACGATCCCCGTCTGCGTCGCCTACGAGGTCAACGGCGAGCGGATCGAGCACCAACCGATGACGCAGACCGACTTCCATCACGCCAAGCCGATCTATGAGTACCTGGACGGCTGGAGCGAGGACATCTCCGGCTGTCGTGAGTTCTCCGACTTCCCTCAGACGACGCAGGCCTACGTGCGTCGCCTGGAGGAATTGGTCGGGGCGCGGATCTCCGGAATCGGCGTGGGGCCCTCGCGCGAGCAGGTCGTCATGCTGCACGATCTCCTGAACTGACGGCGCGTACCTGCCTGGTGGGCTGCGCTGGCCCGGGCGGGCTTGGGTCTGGTTGTCAGCCCGGCGATGGGCACCGGCCCGGTTCGTCTTTCCCGACCCCGGGACCACCCCGGCAGGCCCGTTGAGGACCCATTGAGGGCCTGTGGTCGGGAGGGTCAACGGCCGGGGGCCCTTGCCCGAGAAGGCGTTCAGCAGAGCCTGGAATTCATCATGACAACGCACGGCGGCGATCGCGGCCGCCGAGAAGCTGTCAGACGGCTCGATCGACGACGGGATGAGTCGGACGTACCTGCTGGCGTGGCTGTTCAGCGCGAGGCGGGCCCTGAGCTCCGGTGAGGCCGGTGTCGGAGCCCTCCGGTGGTGGGGCTGAGTGGGAGGCGCCTGCAGGTGGCCCGCGCGCTCAGGGGACGCTCGCGCCGATAGGATCGCCGGGTGAGTGAACTGACCGTGTTGGTGATCGGATCAGGCGGCCGTGAGCACGCCTTGGCGTGGGCGCTGAGCCGCGACCCCGGGGTTCGGGCCGTGCATTGCGCCCCCGGCAACCCCGGCACGTCCCGGGTGGGAACCAACCACCCGCTGGACCCGATGGACGGGGCCGCGGTGGCATCCCTGGCCAGGTCGCTCGCCTCCGATCTGGTCGTGATCGGCCCGGAGGCCCCGCTGGTGGCCGGCGTCGCCGACCACGTCCGCGAGGCCGGGATCCCGGTCTTCGGCCCCAGCGGAGCAGCGGCGATGCTGGAGGGCAGTAAGGCCTTCGCCAAGGAGATCATGGAGGCGGCCGGCGTGCCGACGGCCGACGCCCGGCTCTGCGTCAGCATGGACGAGGTGGTGACCGCTCTCGACGAGTTCGGGCCGCCCTACGTGGTCAAGGACGACGGACTGGCGGCCGGCAAGGGCGTGATCGTCACCGGCGATCGTGACGCCGCGCTCCGGCACGCCGCCGGCTGTCGCCGGGTGATCGTCGAGGAGTTCCTGGACGGTCCCGAGGTCAGCCTGTTCGCGCTGTCCGATGGGAGGACCGTGCTGCCCTTCGAGCCGGCGCAGGACTTCAAGCGCGTCGGGGACGGCGACACCGGTCCCAACACGGGCGGGATGGGCGCCTACACCCCGCTGCCGTGGGCGCCCCCCGGCCTGGTCGAGGATGTCGTCGCCACCGTGATCCAGCCGACGGTCGACGAGCTCGCCCGCCGGGGCACGCCGTTCGTGGGCCTGGTCTACGCCGGGCTCGCGCTCACCTCACGGGGGCTGCGAGTCGTGGAGTTCAATGCCCGCTTCGGCGACCCGGAGACACAGCCGCTACTGACCCGGCTGAAGACCCCGTTGGGTCGGGTGCTGCTCGCCGCCGCCACCGGAACCCTGGCGGACGAGCCGCCGCTGGAGTGGGGCAGTGGTGCGGCGGTGGCCGTGGTGCTGGCGGCCGCCGGCTATCCCGACACCCCGCGCCGCGGCGATGTGATCACCGGGGCGGAGGGTGAGGGCGTCTTCCACGCCGGGACAGCGCTCGACTCCCGGGGCAACCTGGTCACCGCGGGCGGCCGGGTACTGGCCGTGGTCGGCACCGGCGACGACCTGACAGCGGCGCGCGAGGCCGCCTATGCAGCGGTGGCGGAGGTCAGCTTCGACGGCGCCTTCCACCGCACCGACATCGCCCAGGCGGCCGCCGCCGGCGAGCGAACAAAGGAGCGGTGATGACCACCCCGAACGTCCTGGCTACGCGCTACGCCTCACCCGCCATGCGTGATCTCTGGGCTCCCCAGAGCAAGATCGTCGCCGAACGGCAGCTGTGGCTGGCTGTGCTGGAGGCGCAGCGCGACCTCGGCGTGGACTTCGCCGCCGACGACCCCGACCAGGTGCTGGCCGCGTATCGGGCCGTGATCGACCAGGTCGACCTGGCCTCCATCGACGCCCGCGAACGGGTCACTCGCCACGACGTCAAGGCGCGGATCGAGGAGTTCAACGCGCTGGCCGGCTACGAGCACATCCACAAGGGCATGACCAGCCGGGACCTCACCGAGAACATCGAGCAGCATCAGGTGCTGAGTTCCCTGCAACTGGTCCGCGAGCGGATCGTCACCGTCCTGGTGAGCCTCGCCAGGCTGGCCGTGGAGTACCGGGACGTGGCCATGGCCGGCCGCTCGCACAACGTCGCCGCCCAGATGACCACCCTCGGCAAGCGGTTCGCCAGTGCGGCCGACGAACTGTTGATCGCCTACGAGCGCATCGACGAGCTGATCGGACGGTACCCGGCCCGCGGCATCAAGGGCCCGATGGGTACCGCCCAGGACATGCTCGACCTGCTGGGGGGCGACACCGCCAAGCTGGCTGAGCTGGAGCTCAGGGTGGCCGCCCACCTGGGATTCACCCGGGTGCTGACAGCGACCGGTCAGGTCTATCCCCGCAGCCTCGACTACGACGTGCTGGCCGCGCTGGTGCAGGTGGCGGCCGGACCGTCGAGCCTGGCCACGACGATCCGGCTGATGGCCGGTCAGGAACTGGTCACCGAAGGCTTCGCCGAAGGCCAGGTCGGATCCTCGGCCATGCCGCACAAGATGAACACCCGCTCCTGTGAACGGGTGAACGGGCTGGCGGTCATCCTGCGCGGCTACGCCACGATGGCCGCTGAACTGGCCGGGAACCAGTGGAACGAAGGCGACGTCGCGTGCTCGGTGGTGCGGCGGGTGGCGCTGCCCGACGCCTGCTACGCCCTGGACGGCCTGTTCGAGACCTTCCTGACCGTGCTGGCCGAGTTCGGTGCGTTCCCTGCCGTCATCGAGGCGGAACTCCAGCGGTTCCTGCCGTTCCTCACCACCACCAAGGTGCTGATGGCTGCCGTCCGCGCTGGGGTCGGACGGGAGACCGCCCACGAAGCGATCAAGGAACACGCCGTCGCCGTGGCTCTGGCCATGCGCGCGGGGGCGTCCCGCAACGACCTGTTCGAACGCCTCGCTGCCGATCCCCGCTTGGGCCTGGGCAGCGAGCAACTGGCGGACGTGGTGACCGACCCGCTGGAGCTGACCGGCTCGTCGGGTGATCAGGTGGATCGGATCGTCGCCCGGGTCGCCGAACTGGCGAAAGCCCACCCGGTCGGAGCGGCGTACCGGCCCGGCTCCGTGTTGTGACCGCCCTGACGGGACAACTGCGTGCCTCGCAGGTCGGCTGGTTGCTGCTTGTCGGGTGCCTCTCGGGCTTCTTCAGCGGCCTGTTCGGGGTCGGTGGCGGGCTCATCATCGTTCCCGGGCTGGTGGTGGTGCTCGGCATGGAGCAACGCCGGGCGGTGGGAACGTCCCTGCTGGCGATCGTCCCGGCGATCGCGGTCGGGGTCGCGGCGTACGCCTACGGCGGCAGCGTGGACGTCGTCGCCGGCGGGCTGCTGGCGGTGGGGGCGGTCGTCGGAGCCCAGCTGGGGACCCGCGTGTTGATGCGGCTGCGACGCCGCACGGCCCAATGGATCTTCGTCGGGTTCGTGAGCGTCATGATCGTCCAGTTGATGCTGGTGGTGCCGGATCGGGGCGCGGAACTGCTGCTCGACCCGGGGCTGAGCGCCGCCCTGGTGCTGGTGGGGCTGGTGGCAGGGATGCTGTCGGCCATCCTGGGCATCGGGGGCGGCGGGGTCGTGGTCCCGGTGTTGATGCTGTGGTTCGGGGCCAGCGACCTGGTGGCCAAGGGCGCCTCTCTGGTGATGATGATCCCCGGGGTGCTGTCGGGGGTCTGGGCGAACCTTCGGCGCCGGAATGTCGACGTGCGCGCCGCGCTCAGCGTGGGCGCGGCCTCGCTGGTCACCTCTCCGTTCGGCGCCTGGGTCGCCCACCAGATCCCCCCGCAGGTCGCCAGCATTCTGTTCGCGGCCTTCCTGACCTTCGTCGGGGGGACGATGATCCGGGAGGCGATCCGTCCCGAGCCGCCGTTAGGCTGAGCCCGTGCTCGAACTTCCGCTGTTGCACGCCGGCAAGGTCCGCCGTCTCTACGCCTGGGGTCCGGATCAGATCCTGCTGGTGGCCACCGACGCCATCTCCGCCTACGACCACGTGCTGGCCACGCCGATCCCGGACAAGGGTGTGGTGCTCACCCAGCTGTCGCTGTGGTGGTTCGACCAGCTCTGTGACGTCATCGAGAACCACGTCGTGAGCACGGAGGTGCCCGCCGAGGTGGCCGGTCGGGCCGTCATCGTCGAAGCGCTGGCCATGGTGCCGGTCGAATGCGTGGCGCGCGGCTACCTGACCGGCTCCGGCTGGGCGGAATACCAGGCCAGCCGTACGGTCTGCGGCATTGCCCTGCCGGACGGGTTGGTGGACGGTTCGCGCCTGCCGGAGCCGATCTTCACCCCGGCGATCAAGGCCCCGCTGGGCGAGCACGACGAGAACGTCGATTTCGCCACGATCGTCGCCCTCCACGGCCCGGAGCTGGCCGAGCGACTGCGGAGCGCCACCCTGGCCCTGTACGGGCGCGCCGAGGCGATCGCCAGGGACCGCGGCATCATCCTGGCCGACACCAAGTTCGAGTTCGGGCTGCGGCCCGACGGCACGCTGGTGCTCGCCGATGAGGTGCTGACGCCGGATTCGTCCCGGTTCTGGGATGCCGCGGCGTGGCAGCCGGGAGTCGCCCTGCCCAGTTTCGACAAGCAGTACGTCCGGGACTGGCTGGCCCACGAGTCCGGTTGGGACCGGGCCTCGGACCTCCCGCCCCCACCGTTGCCCGACGAGGTGGTGGCGGCGACGCGGTCCCGTTACCTGGCGGCGTACCAGCAACTGACCGGCAGGTCACTAGACTCCTCGCCATGCCACGAGTGATCGTCGACGTGATGCCCAAGCCCGAGATCCTGGATCCCCAGGGCAAGGCAGTCACCGGTGCCCTGCAGCGACTCGGCTTCTCCGGTCTGGCGGTGCGGCAGGGGAAACGCTTCGAGGTCGAGGTGGACGGTGACCTGAGCGAGGAGGTGCTGGAGCAGATCCGGCACGCCGCCGAAACCCTGCTCGCCAACACCGTGATCGAGACCTTCGACGTCCGGGTGGCACCGTGACCGCTCGGATCGGTGTCGTCACCTTCCCAGGCTCCCTCGACGATGCCGACGCCCTGCGTGCGGTGAAGCTCAGCGGTGCCGAACCGGTGCCCCTGTGGCACGCCAGCGACGATCTGGCCGGGGTGGACGCGGTCGTGCTGCCGGGCGGGTTCTCCTACGGTGACTACCTGCGTTGCGGTGCGATCGCCCGGTTCTCCCCTGTGATGGACGAGGTGATCCGCCGGGCCGGCCAGGGCCTGCCGGTGCTCGGGATCTGCAACGGCTTCCAGGTGCTGTGCGAGGCTCACCTGTTGCCGGGCGCCCTGATCCGCAACGATCGCCGGACGTTCGTCTGCCGCGACCAGTTGCTCCGCGTGGAGACCCGCGACACCGTGTGGACCTGTGACTTCGAGGACGGTCAGGAGATCGTCATCGCCTTGAAGAACGGCGAGGGGAACTACCAGGCTGACGCCGAGACGGTCGCGCGGCTGGAGGGTGAGAATCGGGTGGTTTTCCGCTACCTCGACGTCAACCCGAACGGTTCGCTGCACGACATCGCGGGCATCACCAATGAGCGCGGCAACGTGGTGGGTCTGATGCCCCATCCCGAGCACAACGTCGAACTCCTCACGGGCGCCTCGATCGACGGGTTGGGCTTCTTCTCCAGCGTGCAGCGGTTCCTGGCCGCCCTGGTCTGATCAGTCGACCAGGACGGCAGGGCACCAGCCGCGCAGGCCGTTCAGGAAGGCCAGCCGTCGCGCCCGTCCAAGATCGCCAAGGGTGACCTCGGCCTCACTGAGGTGGCCCGCTTCGATGCGGGCGGCGCGCTCCACCCCTGGCAGCAGACCACAGCCGGCGGCCGGTGTCACCCACCGTCCGTCCAGTTCGAGGGCGAGATTGCCCGTCGTGCATTCGGTGACCAGGCCCGCGGGGGTGTGACAGATCACGTCGAAGACCCCGGACCCGGCCGTGGCCCGCAGGCGGTCGTAGTGGAAACGCCAGGACGTCTTGTGCTCGACCACCGCGGCCAGGGGCGCCACCGCGAGCGGCTCGGTTGCCAGTGCCAGCCGGACGGGAAGGGCGGTGACGGGAGCCGGCGACACGGTGCTCTCGATTCCCTCGGAGGAGGCGAGGAGCCGCACCCGATGACGCCCCCCAGGGAACTGCGCGGCACGTTCGGCGAGCCCGGCCCGCA
Organism: Propionibacteriaceae bacterium; assembly: GCA_016717345.1. Taxonomy (GTDB): domain Bacteria; phylum Actinomycetota; class Actinomycetes; order Propionibacteriales; family Propionibacteriaceae; genus Propionicimonas. The sequence goes on along the minus strand of JADKFR010000001.1, from coordinate 496,752 downwards.
CCGACGCGAGGTCGATCCCCAACCCGAGGGCGGCATCGGTCGCCGACAAGCGCCGCAGGTGCCGCGCCAGGTGCGGGTACTGGCCCTCAGCGAGCAACAGGGTCTCCAACGCGGCGAGGGGAGGGCCGCCCAGGAAGCGGGTCTTGGCCCGCCATTCCGCCAATTCCGCGCTGGCGCTGGAGTCGGCGACGATTCCGCTACCCACCCCGCAGGTGAGCAGCGTTCCCCCGGCCACGCCGGAACTGCCACGCTCGACGGTGCGGATCGCCACGTTGAAGATCGCCTCGCCGCCGGGACGGATGACTCCCGTCGCGCCGCAGTACCAGCCGCGGGGGGCGGTCTCCTGGGCGGCGATGATCTCCATGGCCCGGATCTTCGGGGCACCTGTCACCGAACCGCACGGGAACAGGGCCGCGAAGATGTCGCTCAGGGCGATCCCAGGAGTCAGGCTGCCGCTGACGGTCGAGGTGAGTTGCCAGACCGTCGGTAGCTTCAGCAGTTCGAACAGGGCGTCCACCCCGACGCTGCCCGGCCGGCAGACCCGTCCCAGGTCGTTGCGCAGCAGGTCGACGATCATCAGGTTCTCGGCACGGTCCTTGGGACTGGACGCCAGCGCCGCACCGGCCCCGGGCTCGTCGGGGGCCGTCCCCTTCATGGGCTGGGTGAGGATGGTCCGGTCCGCCCGGGTCTGGAAGAACAACTCCGGGGAGACGCTGGCGAGCCCGGCGTGCTGCAGGAAGACGGCGTAGCCCCCGGGTTGACGGGCCGCCAGCTCGACGAACAGCGGGTACAGGTCGTCGGTGGCGGCGACGGTCGCCATCCGTCCGGTCAGGTTGGCCTGGTAGCAGTCTCCGGCGCCGATGTGGCGTTGGACGGCGGCGATCGCAGCGCCCGGTGATCCGGCGGTGAACCGGGCGGACGGGAACCAGTCGAGGCTGGGCGCCGGGGGAGCCGAGGGCCAGGGGACGGGCGGGGCGTCGAAGACCTCGAAGTAGGCCGTCGGCCCGACCCCTGGATGAGTCCGTTGGGCCGGGTCCCAGGCCGACCCGGCTTCGTAGGTGAGTCCGCCGACCACCCACCCGCCGGCTGCTGCGGCGGCCTCGGCCTCGGCCACCACGCCCGGCACCAGGCGCGGAGACGGGGCGATCAGGACCTGCCGCGGGGCGGCGAGGAAGGCCCCGCGCAGCCGCTGACCGGTTCGTTCGCCCGGATCCAGCGGCACGTCGAAGGCCGCCCGGACCGGGTTGTGCGACGCCATGGCCCACATGATGCCAGCTGGCAGAGAGGCCACCCCTGACCGGTCACCAGCGAACCGGGAGCCAGCGGCGCACTAGGCTCGAGGCATGGACGGTGCGGCCACGGTCAGCCGGGTCTGGGGTCAGGCGCAGGAGTGGTGGTGGGCCCACGGGGCGCCACGGCTCAACGATCTCGTCGTCGACAACAGCGTGATCCGGGTCTACCGACAACGGGTCTGCGCCGACCTGCACGGTCAGGTCGTCGAACTCGGTTTCGGCGCCGGTCTGAACGTCCCCTTCTACCCCTCGGCGGTGACCTCGGTGGTGGCCGTCGAGCCCTCCGACCTGGCCTGGGCACGAGCCCAGCGGCGAGTGGCTGGGCAGCGGGTGCCGGTCACCCGCGCGGGCCTGCGTGGTACCCGGCCGGACGTACCCGACGAGAGCGCGGACTGTGTCGTGTCCTGCTTCACCTTGTGCACGATCCCGGACGTGGACGCGGCCCTGCGTGACGTCGTGCGCGTACTTCGTCCCGGTGGCACGTTCCACTTCCTCGAGCACGGCCTGGCCCCGGACGCCTCGGTTCGGGCCTGGCAGCACCGGCTCGAGCCCGTCCACTGCGTCCTGTTCGGCGGGTGCCGGCTCACCCGGCCGATCCAGGGCCTGGTGGCGGCCAGCGACCTGGTCCTCGACGAGGTGCACACCGAGTACGCACCGGTGCCGACGTTCCTGCGGCCCTGGACCTATGGGTACCGCGGCCGGGCCCACAAGCCCGCGCGGGCGGCCTGATCGGTCGCGGTCGGATCCCCCCGGAGTGGGCAACGCGTCGGTGACCGTGGGCAGCCGATAGATTGACGGCGTGGCCGACACCGTTACCCATGCCGTCCAGACTCCCGACATCGAGCAGCCCTGGGCCGAACTCGGCCTCAAGGCCGACGAGTACCAGCGCATCCGCGAGATCCTCGGACGCCGTCCGACCTCGTGCGAACTCGCGATGTATTCGGTGATGTGGTCGGAGCACTGCTCCTACAAGTCCTCGAAGGTGCACCTGGCCAAGTTCGGGGCGCTCGACAAGAACACGCCGCGCGGTCCGTTGCTGGCCGGGATCGGCGAGCAGGCCGGGGTTGTGGACGTCGGCAACGGCTTGGCGGTCACTTTCAAGATCGAGTCACACAACCACCCGTCGTACGTGGAGCCGTACCAGGGCGCTGCGACCGGGGTGGGCGGCATCGTCCGCGACATCCTGGCGATGGGCGCCCGCCCGATCGGCGTCATGGACGCCCTGCGTTTCGGCCCGCTGAACGCCCCCGACACCGCTCGGGTGATGCCCGGCATCGTGGCGGGGGTGGGCGGCTACGGCAACTGCCTGGGACTGCCGAATATCGGGGGCGAGGTCGTTTTCGACGCCTCCTACTACGGCAACCCCCTGGTCAACGCCCTGTGCGTGGGAGTCCTCAAGCACGAGGACCTCCACCTCGCCTTCGCCACCGGCACCGGCAACAAGGTGGTTCTCTACGGGGCGGCGACGGGCGGGGACGGCATCGGCGGCGCGTCGATCCTGGCCTCGGAGACCTTCGAAGCGGACGGACCGGCGAAGCGCCCGGCCGTGCAGGTCGGGGACCCGTTCATGGAGAAGCTGCTGATCGAGTGCACCCTGGAACTCTTCGCCGCCGGCGTGATCGTCGGCATCCAGGATCTGGGAGCCGCCGGCATCTCGTGCGCCACCAGCGAGCTGGCCAGTTCGGGGGAGGGCGGCATGCACGTCGACCTCGATCTCGTGCCGTTGCGGGATCCCACCCTGGCTCCCGAAGAGATCCTGATGAGCGAGTCCCAGGAACGGATGATGGCGGTCGTGGAGCCGCAGCACGTCGAGCGGTTCGAGCAGATCTGCGCCAAGTGGGACGTCCTGGCGACCGTGATCGGCGAGGTCACCGACGGTGATCGCCTGATCATCGACTGGCACGGCGAGAACGTCGTCGACGTGGATCCGGCCACCGTGGCCCACGAGGGCCCGGTCTACCACCGTCCGCTGGCTCGTCCGAGCTGGATCGACGAGCTCAACGCGAACTCGGCCAATGCGCTGCCGCGGGCAACCGAGCCCGACGACCTGGCGGCCACTTTCCTCAAGGTCGTCACCTCACCCAACCAGGCCGACAAGTCGTGGGTCACCGACCAGTACGACCGCTACGTGCGCGGGAATTCGGTGCTGGCCCAGCCGGAGGATTCCGGCATGTTGCGCCTGGACGAGGAGTCGGGGCTGGGCATCGCTCTGGCCACTGACTGCAACGCCCGCTTCACCCTGCTCAACCCCTACCTGGGGGCCCAATTGGCGCTCTGCGAGGCCTACCGGAATGTCGCCTGTTCCGGCGCGGTGCCGGTGGCGATCACCGACTGCCTCAACTTCGGGTCCCCGGAGGACCCGGACGTGATGTGGCAATTCTCCGAAGCCATCCTCGGCCTCGTGGACGGCTGCACCGCGTTGGGGACGCCGGTGACCGGCGGCAACGTGAGCTTCTACAACCAGACCGGCGGCGCCAATATCCTGCCGACCCCCGTGGTCGGCATGCTCGGTGTGATCGACGATGTGGCGGACCGGATCGGATCCGGCTTCGTGGCGGTGGGCGACCTCGTGCTGCTGGTCGGCACGACCGGTGAAGACCTCTCCGGGACGGCCTGGGCGGACGTGATGCACGGCCATCTGGGCGGGATGCCCCCGGTGCCCGACTTCGACCTCGAACGCCGGCTCGCCCAGGTCCTGCTCGCCTCCAGCCAGCGTCACCTGCTGAGTTCGGCCCATGATCTGGCCGACGGGGGCCTGGCCCAAGCGCTGGTCGAGTCCTGCCTGCGGCACGACACCTCAGTCGCCCTGGACCTGCCCGAGGGGGACGCCTGCGTGGCCTTGTTCTCCGAGACGCCGGGACGCGTCCTGGTCTCGCTCCCGGGGACGGCGCTTAGTGCCTTCCGGGAACTGTGCGCCCAGCATGGTCTTCCGGTCACGCGCCTGGGGGAGGTCACCGACACCGGCTACCTGGAGATCCACGGCCGGTTCGCCCTCTCCCTCGCCGAGGTCAGGGCCTATTGGGAGTCCCCGATCCCGACGGCCATGCGTCACTGACAACGGCCCTGGCCGGCCTCAGCATCACGCCGCAGCCGCCGGCTCGGCGTTTCGCACCGTGGTCCCGTGTTCTGTTGCGGGTGTCTGCGACACAATGGGCGCGTCACTCCTGAGGAGGAAACCATGAGCAATCCGACCGGCTGGGAAGCACCCAAGCCCGACATGCCGGAGACGCCACCCGCTGCCGACCCGGCACCTGGCATCACCGACCCGGACCCGGGTGCGTTCGACGCCCCGACCTCGGACGTCGCCGACAGCGTCCCCGAGTCCGACAGCGTCCCCGAGCTCATCTCTTCGGAGTTGGCGCCCAGGCTTGCCCTCGATGACGCCGACCCGGAGGCGCCCGAGGCCACCGACTTCTCGGTCGCGCCGCCCGGGCGCGCCATCGAAGCGGTGACGGACACCAGCCCCGACCTGCTGCAGTTGCCGGAACCGCCCGCCACCCCCTATGCCCCGGCGGCCGGTCCGTACCCGACCCCGGCTCCGAGCTATCCGCCGCCGGCTGCCGGCTACCAGCCCCCGGCCACGCCCTACGGTGGTTACGCCGAACAGAGCGCCGGGCAGGCCTACGGCAGCGGCGCGGCCCCCGAACCGGGCGGCAACTACGCGGCACCCGGGTTCCAGGAGCAGCCGGCTCCCTACCCGCCCCAGCCGGCCTACGGGTACCCGCCGGCCACCCAGCCCGGGTACGGCTACCCGGCAACCCAAGCGGGCGGTGACACCACGTCCGCCTCCATGGCGCACTGGTTGGGGATCCTGATCGGCTTCCTCGGCCCTCTCATCATCATGTTGACCAAGGGCGAGCAGGATCGTTTCGTGCGGGCGAATGCGGTCGAGGCCCTGAACTTCCAGATCACCTTGATGATCGGCTACGTGATCAGCGGCGTGCTGACGGCGGTCTTCATCGGGGTACTGGGCTTCATCGTCCTGCCGATCATCGGGCTCATCTTCTCCATCCTGGGCGCCATGGCAGCCAATAAGGGCGAGGTGTACCGCTACCCCTTCAACATCCGGCTGGTCAAGTAGCCGGACGAGCCGCCCACGTCTGCCCGAGCGGACGTGGGCGGCTCTGCGGTGTCCAGCCGGTAGAGTGACGACGTGACGAGCTCCGGGGACTCCGAATGGGAGCAGTTGGAGGCCGATCACCCGCCGCGTGACGCCTGCGGTGTCTTCGGCGTCTGGGCCCCGGGCGAAGAGGTCGCCAAGCTGACCTACTTCGGCCTGTACGCGCTGCAGCACCGCGGCCAGGAGTCCGCCGGCATGGCGGTGAGCAACGGTGAGCGGATCATGGTCTTCAAGGACATGGGCCTGGTCTCGCAGGTGTTCGACGAGCCGGCCCTCAGTTCCCTGCGTGGCCACCTCTCGGTGGGCCATTGCCGCTACTCCACGACCGGCGCCTCCACCTGGAACAACGCCCAGCCCACCTTCCGGGCAACCGCCGCTGCCGGTGGCCTCGCTCTGGCCCACAACGGCAACCTCACGAATACCGATGAGTTGGAGTCGTGGCTGGCCGAGCAGGACAGCGGTGCGAGCGTGCCGCGCAAGGACCACATGGACTCCACCTCGGACACCGCCCTGGTCGCGGCCCTGCTGTCGGTCTTCTCGCAGGACGGTCTCACGTCCGCGGCGATGACGGTGCTGCCCCGGCTCGTGGGGGCTTTCTGCCTGGTCTTCTGCAGCGAGACCACGTTGTACGCCGCCCGGGATCCGCAGGGCATCCACCCGCTGGTGCTGGGACGGCTTGAGCGCGGCTGGGTGGTGGCCTCCGAGACTGCGGCGCTCGACATCGTCGGGGCCTCCCTGATCAGGGAGATCGAGCCCGGCGAACTGGTGGCGATCGACGCCAAGGGCCTGCGGAGCCAGCATTTCGCGGTGCCCGATCCCAAGGGGTGCCTGTTCGAGTACGTCTACCTCGCCCGTCCGGACACCCTGATCTCGGGTCGCCGCGTCCACTCGGTGCGCAAGGAGATCGGTCGCACCCTCGCGATGGAGGCCCCGGTTGACGCCGACCTCGTCATCCCCACCCCCGAGTCCGGGACCCCGTCGGCGATCGGCTACGCCGAGGCCTCCGGAATTCCCTACGGCCAGGGCCTGGTCAAGAACTCCTACGTCGGCCGGACCTTCATTCAGCCCAGCCAGACCATTCGCCAGCTGGGCATCAGGTTGAAGTTGAACCCGATCCGTGACGTGATCGAGGGGAAGCGGCTGGTGGTGGTGGACGACTCGATCGTCCGCGGTAACACCCAACGCGCCCTGGTGCGGATGCTGCGGGAAGCGGGGGCGGCGGAGGTCCACGTGCGAATCGCCTCGCCGCCGGTACTGTGGCCCTGCTACTTCGGCATCGACTTCGCCACCCGCGCCGAACTGATCGCCCCCGGCCTGACCACCGACGAGATCTGCCGCTCGATCGGTGCCGACTCGCTGGCGTACATCAGCATCGAAGGGCTGACGGCCTCGACCGGGATTGCGTCCAGGAAGCTGTGCCGCGCCTGTTTCGACGGCGTGTACCCGGTGGCGATCCCGCCTGAGCGGGCCGAGCAGATGGGGTTGGAAGGCAAGTATGGCTGTTGATCCACAGGCTTCGGCCTACGCCGCCGCCGGTGTCGACATCGAGGCCGGCGAGCGTGCCGTCGAACTGATGAAAGCCTCGGTGGCCGCCACGCGACGCCCGGAGGTGCTTGGTTCGCTGGGTGGCTTCGCGGGCTTCTTCGACGCCTCGGCGTTGGCGCGCTACGACCACCCCGTGCTCGCCACCTCGACCGACGGCGTGGGGACGAAGGTCGCCATCGCCCAGGCGATGGGCGTCTACGACACCATCGGTTTCGACCTCATCGGGATGCTCGTGGACGACCTGGTCGTGTGCGGGGCTGAGCCGCTGTTCGTGACCGACTACATCGCCTGCGGCCGCGTCCACCCCGAAAGGATCGCGGCCATCGTCTCCGGCATCGCCGCCGCCTGCCTCGAGGCGGGAGCGGCGCTGCTGGGCGGGGAGACCGCCGAACACCCGGGACTGCTGGGCCCCGACGAGTTCGACGTCGCGGGTGCCACCACCGGAGTGGTGGAGAAGGCGAAGATCCTGGGCGCCGAGCGCGTCCGTCCCACCGACGTGGCGCTGGCGCTGGCGTCCTCCGGACTCCACTCCAACGGCTACTCGCTGGTGCGCCACGTCCTGTTGAACCGGGCCGGCTGGTCGGTGGATCGGCACGTCGACGAGCTCGGACGCAGCCTCGGTGAGGAGTTGCTGCAGCCCACGAGGGTGTACGCGAAGCCCTGCCTGGAGGTCATCGCCGCCACGCCAGTCCACGCGATGAGCCACATCACTGGCGGCGGGCTGGCCAACAACCTCGCGCGCGTGCTTCCGGACGGGATTCGCGTCGACATCGACCGGGCCACCTGGACGCCGCCGCCGATCTTTTCGCTGGTTCAGCGGGTCGGATCGGTGTCGCAGCCCGACATCGAAGCCACCCTCAACCAGGGGGTCGGCATGGTCATGCTGCTGCCGGAGGAATCCGTGGCGCTCGCCCAGTCCTCGCTCTCGGCCCACGGGATCGCGTCCTGGGTTGCGGGTCGCGCCGCCGCCGTGGACGCTGGTGGGGGCGTTGAACTCCACGGAAGCCATCCGGGCTGAGCGAGTCCTTTTGCGAGCGTCGGATCATTGGGTACCCTTGCGTCACGACGAATCTGAACCAGAGAAGCGGCTCGACCGCTGTGAACAGGCGAGGGGGCTGACCCGAAACCATGGGGCGCGGCCGTGCTAAAGCGAAGCAGACGAAGGTCGCTCGCGATCTGAAGTACCGTTCCTACTCCACCGACTTTGCGTCGCTGGAGCGGGAGTTGCGTGGAGACACCTATCATCCAGTGTCCGCGGAGTCGGCCGATGAGGTCGATGACGAGGAGGATGACGTCGACGAGGCCGAGGACGACGAGGCCGACGAAGGTGACGACGACAAGTATTCCGACCTCGCGAGTCGCTACGCCGACTACGGCTCCACCGAGTCCGAGTACCGTCGGATCAGTTGACCCGCAGCGGTCGCCGGCCCGTTCTGTCCTGACCTGACCGCCGCACCCGTCTCGGACTGGACACGTGAACCAGCACCGGCTGGGGTGTCGGCTGGAGTCTCCCGTGCCAGCCGTTGTCGCGACTCAGCTTTCCAGCAGTTCAGCCAACTCGAGCCAACGCGCTTCCAACTCCTCATGCTGGGCCTCGGCGGTGGTCAGCTCCGCTCCCAGGGTGACGAGCCGGGAGTAGTCGGCGGCGTGCTCGCCCATCGCGTGGTGGAGCTTCTCAATGGTGGCGGCGGCCTTGGTCAGTTGGTTCTCGACGCGGGCCAACTCCTTGCGCGCTTGGCGGGTCGCAGCCGAGGCCCGGGCGGTGGGGGAGGTGGTGGCCGGGGTGGAGGTGACGGTTTCGGCCTGACTGCGTCGTCGCAGCGCCAGATACTCGTCGATCCCCCCGGGCAGCAGCACGCAGCGCCCATCGCCGAGCAGCGCGTAGGTGACGTCGCAGACCCGTTCGGCGAAGTAGCGGTCGTGGGTCACCACGATCAGCGTCCCTGGCCAGGTGTCGAGGTAGTCCTCGATCACGGTCAAGGTGTCGATGTCCAGGTCATTGGTGGGTTCGTCCAGCAGCAACACGTTGGGTTCGCCCATCAGCAGCCGCAGGAACTGCAACCGCCGCTGCTCTCCCCCGGAGAGGTCGTCGATCCGGGTGACCAGCTTCTCGCCGGTGAACCCGAACTCCTCCAGCAACGACGACGCGGAGGCCTCCTGCCCGGTGGCCAGCTTCGTCTCCCGCTTCAACCGGTTCACTGAATCCAGTACCCGTTCGGTGCCGTCGAGTTCGGTCACCGCTTGGGACAGATGGCCGATACGCAGCGTGCGCCCCTGCTTCACCCGTCCAGAAGTCGGCTCCAGCTCGTGAGTGAGTAGGCGCAGCAGGGTGGTCTTTCCCGCACCGTTGACCCCGATCAGGCCGATCCGGTCACCCGGTCCGATGGACCAGTCCAGTTTGTTGAGCAGCACCCGTCCGTCCGGGAGGCTGAAGGTGAGGTGCTTGAGGTCGAAGACGTCCTTGCCGAGGCGGGCCGAGGAGAACTCCTTCAAGCGCAGGCTGTCGCGGGCGTCGGGCACGTCGGCGATCAGGCTGTTGGCCGCCTCGATCCGGAACCGCGGCTTGGAGGTCCGGGCGGGCGGGCCGCGGCGGAGCCAGGCCAACTCCTTGCGGATCAGGTTCTGGCGGCGCGCCTCGTTGGCCGCAGCCTGCCGGACCCGTTCGGCGCGCGCCAGCACGTAGGCCGCGTAACCGCCGTCGTAGGCGTCCACCTTGGCGTCATGGACCTCCCACACCCGGGTGCAGATCGCGTCGAGGAACCAACGATCGTGGCTGACGACCAGCATCGCCGTCCCGCCGCCCTGCAGCGCGTTGAGGTGATCGGCGAGCCACGCGACCGCCTCCACGTCGAGGTGGTTGGTGGGTTCGTCCAGCACCAGCAGGTCGTGGCCGGCCAGCAGCACGGCGACCAGGCTGACCCGCCGCCGCTCCCCACCGCTGAGATTGGCCACCTCGCTCTCAAGAGAGATGCCTGCCAGCAGTTGGGTGACGATGGCCCGGCTGCGTGCGTCCGCCGCCCACGCGTGGTCGGGGCGGCCGCCGACGATCACCTCGCGCACCGTGGCGCCGGTGGGGAAGGACTCGTCCTGCCCGAGATGGCCGATCGAGACCGAGCCGGTGCGGATCACCTGTCCCGAATCGGGCTCCCGGCGTCCGGTGAGCAGGTCGAGCAGCGTCGACTTGCCGTCCCCGTTGCGGCCGACGACCCCGATCACATCGGACGTGGACAGGCCAAGGCTCACCTCATCCAGCAGGATGCGGGTGCCGAAGGCGATCGAGACGCGTTCGGCGTTGACCAGGCTCGGCAAGCTCAGCGGCCGCGCATGGCGCGGTTGACGCCCTTCGCCTGCGGCAGCGGACCGCGCGGCAACGGAGCTTTCGGACGGACGGCGTCAAGCGCCCGCAGCCGTTGCCGCACCTCGGTGACCTGGATCGGCTGCAGCGACTTGGGAAGCTTCTTGAGGTGGTCGGCAAGCTTGTCCAGCGGCACTTGACCGGCCCCGTCACCCATCACGACGGTGGTGACCGGCACCCCGTAAGCGACCTGTTCGTGCTTCTTGGCCTCAGCCCCCAGCAGCGTCTTGAGTCGCGCGGGGGAGCCCTCACCCACCAGCACGATTCCGGCAGGTCCGACGGCGCGGTGAACCACGTCCAACTGGCGGGTTGCGGTGATGGCGGCGGTGTACACCCACTTCTTCTTGTCGAGCATCGACAAGGCAACCTCGGCCGAGCCAGGCTGGCCCTCGTACCGCTTGTACGTCCCCTTCTTGGCCCGGTTCAGCAGCACGTACAAAGCGGCGACCAGGCCTGCCATCACGCCGGTGAGCAGCCACATCCACCACGGCTGCAGCCAGATGCCGAGCAGGGAGACCAGCAGGGCAACCCCGAGCGCGACGCCGGGCACCAGCACCTTGACCTGCGGATCGACCTTCGCGGTCATCTTGTAGGTCTCGACGATCTGCTTGAACCAGCCCCAGTCGCGCGGGTCGGTGGAGTTCTTCTTGGCCAACTTGGCCGCCTTGGCGTCGGCCTTCTGCTTGGCGGCCAGGGCCTTGGCCTTCTCGCTTGCCATCATGCGCTCCGGGTCTCGTGCTGGGTAGTGGTGGTGTGGGGGGTCGGCTCCGAGCGGGCGTCCATCGCCTGCCGATAGAGCCTGCCGGCACGGTAGGACGACCGTACCAAGGGTCCGCTCAGGACGCCGGAGAATCCGAGCTCGGTCGCCTCAACGGCGAGGTCGTCGAACTCCTCGGGGGTCACCCAGCGATCGATGGGGTGGTGGCGCACCGAGGGCCGCAGGTACTGGGTGATGGTCACCAGCTCAGCGCCCGCGTCGTGCAGGTCACGCAGCGCCGAAGAGATCTCCGCGCTCGTCTCACCCATCCCGAGGATCAGATTCGACTTGGTGACCAGACCTCGGGCGCGGGACTTGCTCAGGACCGCCAACGACAGGTCGTAATCGAAGCCCGGACGGATCCGGCGGAAGATGCGGGGCACGGTTTCGACATTGTGGGCGAACACCTCAGGCGCGGTGTCGAAGATCTGGTCGAGCAGCGCGTCGACGCCGGAGAAGTCGGGGGCGAGCATCTCGACGCCCACCCCTGGGTTGAGCTCGTGGATCTGGCGAATCGTTTCGGCATACAGCCAGGCGCCCTGGTCGGGCAGGTCGTCGCGGCAGACCCCGGTGACCGTGGCGTAGCGCAGGCCCATGGTGGCCACCGACTCGGCGACCCGCAGCGGCTCGCCGGTGTCGTAGCCGGACGGCTTGCGGGATTCGATCTGGCAGAAGTCGCAGCGTCGGGTGCAGGAGTCGCCGCCGATCAGGAAGGTGGCCTCGCGGTCCTGCCAGCATTCGAAGATGTTGGGGCAGCCCGCCTCCTGGCAGACCGTGTGCAGCCCCTCGTCCTTGACCAGTTGTTGCAGCTCGCGGTAGTCGGGCCCCATCGTGGCGGTGGTCTTGATCCACGGCGGCTTGCGCTCGATGGGGGTGGCGGCATTGCGCACCTCCAGGCGGAGCAGCCGACGGCCAGGTGTCAGGGTCACCAGCCCATCCTATCGGCTCAGACCGTCAGGCCCATCGTGACCGCGGGGGTGGGGTGGGGCAATGCGGCGCAGTCGGGTGAACTCTGGTACGGCTCGAAGCTGAGGAGCTCGGCGAGCAGCGGCTCCAACCGCCGGGCAACCTCGACCAGCCCCGGGGCGGGGCCGTCCACCTCGTCGGCGAGCGAGGTGACACCGGCATCGGTGATCCCGCAGGGCACGATCCGTCCGAAGTCCGCCAGATCGGCGGACACGTTGAGCGCGAAGCCATGCATGGTGGTCTGTCGGGCGACCCGAATCCCGATCGCGGCGATCTTGCGTTCAGGGCCCCGGTCGTCGGCGTTGAGCCAGACTCCGGTGCGCCCGGGCACCCGGCCGCAGGTGACCCCATACCCGGCCAGCAGCCGGATCAGGGCCTCCTCCACGCGACGGACGTAGTCGACGACACCCGTCCCGCGGGGCAGGAACACGATCGGGTAGCCCACCAATTGGCCGGGGCCGTGGTAGGTGATCTTCCCGCCACGGTCGACGTCCACCACGGGTGTCCCGTCGAAGGGGCGCTCGTGGGGTTCGGTCCGGCGGCCCGCCGTGTACACCGCCTCGTGCTCCACATAGAGCACCTGGGGCCCCCACTCCCCGCTGGCCACCCGGGCGTGGAGCTCGCGTTGCAGCTCCCACCCGGCGTGGTATTCCGTCAGCCGAGGCGGCTCGTCGCCGATCCCGACGTAGCGGAACTGGATCGGCCGCGGATCGACCTCCTGCTCGGCCCTCATAGGCCCAGCTCTGCCCCAAAGTCGCCCTCTTCCAACCGGGCCTTGACGAAGCTGAGGAAGCGCGCCGCGTCGGCACCGTCCACCAGCCGGTGGTCGTAGCTCATCGAGAGGTACATCATGTCGCGGACGGCGATGACCTCCCCCAGATTGGCGTCCCGGATCACCATCGGACGCTTGACCAGTGCGCCGGTACCGAGGATCGCGACCTGCGGCTGGTTGATGATCGGGGTGTCCATCAGGGTGCCGGCCGAGCCGTAGTTGGTGATGGTGAAGGTGCCACCGCTCAGCTCGTCCGGGGTGACCTTGTTGGCCCGGGTGCGGGCAGCGAGGTCGGCGATCTTCTTCGCCAGGCCGCTGACGCTCAGGTCCCCGGCGTCCTTGATGACGGGGACGAGCAGCCCCTTGTCGGTGTCCACCGCGATACCGAGGTGTTCGGCATCGGCGTAGCTGATGGTGCCGGCTTCGGTGTCGATGGTGGCGTTCACCTTGGGGAACTGCTTGAGGGCTTCGACGGCCACCTTGCCGATGAAGGGCAGGTAGCTGAGGCCGACGCCCTCGCGGGCCCGGAAGTCGTTCTTCACCTGGGCGCGCAGGCGCGAGATCGCGGTGAAATCCACCTCAACAGTCGCGGTCAGTTGGGCCGAGACCTGCAGCGATTCGACCATGCGGCGCGCGATGGTGGCACGCAGTCTGGTCATCTTCTCCGTGGTGCCGCGCTTGGACGCGTCGGCGGCGGGGGCTGCGGCCTTGGCCGCCGGGGCGGTCGTGGTGGCTGCTGCGGGGGCTGGTGGGGCGGCGGCGGCGACCGCAGCAGCGGCCTGAGCGGCAGCAGCCTGGGCGGCGGCCTGCTTCGCCGCTTCAGCGGCGTCGAGAACGTCCTGCTTACGAATCCGTCCACCGACCCCGGTGCCGGTCACCGCGGACAGGTCCACGCCCTGGGCCGTGGCGATCTTACGGACGACCGGTGTCACATAGACGCCGTCGCTCACCGAATCATCGCTGGCCCGTCGGGCCGGGGCGGGCGCCGCCGCCACGGGCGCGGGCGCCACGGGGGCGGGAGCCGGGAGCGGGTGCCGGGGCCGCGGGGGGTGCCACGGGGGCGGGAGGTGCCGCCGGAGCCGGGGGTGCCACGGGGGCTGCGGCCGGAGCCGGGGGTGCCGCGGGGGCGGGGGCTGCCACGGCTTCGGACGGACTTCCGATCACCGCCAGGACTGAGCCGACAGCGGCGGTGGCATCCTCGGCCACTCGGATCTCCAGCACGACGCCGGCGGCCGGCGAGGGGATCTCGGTGTCGACCTTGTCCGTGGACACCTCCACGAGCGGCTCGTCCAGGTCAACGGTGTCGCCGACGTTCTTCAGCCAGCGTGACACGGTTCCCTCGGTCACGGACTCTCCCAGCTGGGGCAGCCTGACTTCGACCCCGGCGGCAGGCGCAGGGGCAGGGGCGGCGACCGGTGCGGGTGCCGCCGGGGGAGCCACGGGAGCGGCGGCGACGGGGGCCGCGGGGACGGGCGCCACCGGCGCCGGTGCTGCGGGCGCGGCCGGAGCTGCCGAGGGGGCCGCCTCACTGGGATCACCGATGACCGCCAACACCGAACCGACGGGGGCGATTCCGTCCTCTTCCACCATGATCTCGAGCACGATGCCGGCGACCGGCGAGGGGATCTCGGTGTCGACCTTGTCCGTGGACACCTCCACCAGCGGCTCGTCCACCTCGACCGGGTCCCCGACCCGCTTCAGCCAGCGGGAGATGGTGCCTTCGGTGACGCTTTCGCCGAGTGCGGGAAGAGGGACGGGAGTGGACATGGCGCAGGCTCCTTTGGGCGACAACTGTGTTCTCTCCGGATCAGACTAGCCCGCGCATGCGCGACGCGCGCCCGGCGCAGCCGATGGGCCGCCAGTGAGACCGGCGGAGTCCGCAGGCCACGGGCCGTCGGGGTGGAACTGGTGTTGTGGGCGATAATGGAGCGCGTGAGTTGGTTCTCCAGGCGCAAGCGAGGCTCCGCGTCGCCGCGCACCGGCGAGGTCGATGCCGCGACCCTGGCGCATCTGGAGGACTTCCTGAGAACGCGGCGCGGGGTGGAAGCCTTCGTCGAACTTCCGACGACCATGGCGCGCGCCACCTTGCTGTTGATCGCTCACGATGGGGAGTGGACGCGACGGAGCGTCGAATCCGCAGCCTGGGGCCGCCGTTTCGCCAGTGATCACGGTCTCCCCAGCTACGACGCCGGTGTTGTCGGCTACCCGCAGCGGATGCGCGACTACAACGCCCGCCAGCGCGCCGCGCGCAAGCGACCCTGATCCGGCGCCGTCGCCTCAGGGGGCCGGATCGAGTTTCGTGACCGCCAGGAACGCCTCGACGAACGCGGCGGCCAAGGCGGCTCCCGGGCCCGGCGAGGTCCGTCCCATCATTGAGGCAGCGGCCCCACCGCAGGCGTAGAGGCCGGGGATCACAGCGCCTTGCCCATCCAGAACCCGGGAGTTCGCGTCGATCACCACGCCCCCCTTGGTCCCTTCATCCCCGGGGTAGACCCGAACCGCCCAGAACGGTGGCTTGGCCAGCTTCCCGAGGGAGACGTTCCGGCGCCCCGACTGCTTGGGCGCGGAAGTCGCCTCGCCCCGCCGGAAGTCCAGATCGCGGCCTTTGCTGGCGAAGTTGTTGAAGCGAACGACGGTTCCCAGCAGTCCGGCGCGGTCGATCCCCAATTCCTGGGCGAGGTCGTTCAGGGTGCTCGCCTTCACGATGTCACCGGTCTCGATGGCGCGCTTCGGGGTCGTCCCGGCCGGCCACGGACCCAAGGAGTTCTGTTGGCGGTGGTGATTGTCCACGATCAGGTAGGAGGGGATGGCGCGCACCCCGCGGCTGCGTTCATACAGTTGGCGCCCGGCGATGACTCCTGGCGCTGCTTCGTTGAAGAACCGGTCGCCCGCCTGGTCGACGATCAGGCCATGCGGGTTCGAGCGCGCCCGGTCGATCCGGTGAGCTTGGGAGTCCGCGATGAGCACCGGGACCCACCAGGCATCGTCCATGCCAGCCGTCGCGGCGCCGAGAGCCGTTGCCAGGGCGAGGACCGAACCATCGTTGACGATCCCCGAGGCCGACCAGGACGCGTCCGTGGGGAGCGGGAGGTACTCCTCGCGCATCGCCTGGTTCGCCTCGAAGCCACCGCTTGCCAGCAGGACGCCGCGACGGGCCACGACCCTGACGTCATTCGTGGCCTCCGAGTCCTCAATCGCACGGCGGACGACCACGCCCTCGACCCCACCAGTACCGGACAGCAACTCGACCACCCGGGCTCGCAGCCAGATCTCCACCCCGTTGGCGGCCGCTCGGTGCAGCAACTCCGCACCCAGGGCCTCACCCGTGCCACGGCTCCCGTGGCGGGGGAGGAGACGGGCTGCCAGGCGGGCGGCGAGGTCCGGCGCTTCCACCGGGCCGCGCAGGGAATCCTCCCAGTCCCCCAGCATCCGCAGGTCCACCGGGTGGCTCTGGACGACGCGTCCCTGCTGCTTGGCGCCGGGAGCTTCGCCGTGGTGATCCGGCACGCCCTTCGTGGCGAACAGCGACAGCTTGGACGACGTGAGCCACCGTCCGACCTTGGGCGCGGTCTCCAGGAAGGCCGCCCGGCGCTCAGCGGGCGAGGCCGTGGTCTCAGCGCCCAGGACCGCCTCCAGGTACGCCGCCGCCTCCTCGGCGGAGTCCTTGGTTCCCAGCTTGGCCATCAGGTGGTTGCCGGGCAGCCAGAGCCGCCCATCGCTGAGGGCGGTGGTGCCGCCGGCCAGTTCGCTCGCCTCCACGACGAGCACCTCGTGTCCCAGCCGACGGGCGGCGACGGCCGCCAACAGCCCGGAAGCGCCGGCTCCGACGACGACGAGATCAGTTACCACGATGTCCATCGACAGCCCGTCAGTTCGCCAGCGCATGGGCCAGTGCCACGAGGGTCCGCACGGACATCCCCGTCCCACCGGCGGGGGTGTAGTCGTACGGCTCGTGGCTGTTGAAGGCCGGGCCGGCGATGTCCAGGTGCGCCCACGACAACGCCGGGGGTACGAATTCGGAGAGGAACGCAGCGGCTGTCAGGGCGCCACCGGCGCGATCGCCGGTCGACTTGAGGTCGGCCACCCGGGAATCGAGCTTGCCGCGCGCCTCCTCGGGAAGCGGTAGTTGCCAGAACAGTTCGCCAGCCGCCTCCGCGGCGTCCAGGATCAGGTCGGCAGTCTGGTCGTCGCGGGCCATCAACCCGGCGACCCGGTCTCCGAGGGCGATCACGCAGGCACCGGTGAGGGTCGCCACATCGATGATGAGGTCAGGGCCCTCTTCGCTGGCCTTGACCAGGGCATCGGCCAGCACCAGCCGACCTTCGGCGTCGGAGTTGCCATTCTCGACCGTCGTCCCGCCGTAGATCGTGAGGACATCCGAGGGCCGGTAGGCCGTCCCCGAGGGCAGGTTCTCGGCCAGCGCAGCGTAAGCGGTCACCCGGATCCGAATGCCGGCTTCGGCGATCGCGCTGATGGCACCCACCACCGAGGCGGCTCCCGCCATGTCCGACTTCATCGTGTACATGCCTTCGGCGGTCTTGATGTTCAGCCCGCCCGAGTCGAACGTGATGCCCTTTCCCACCAGCGCGAGGTGGAACTTGGCGCCCCGAGGGGCGTAACTGACCTTGACCAACCGCGGTTTGCGCGAGGACCCGCCGCCCACTGCCAGCAACCCGCCGAAGCCGTCGCGTTCCAGGGCTTTGTCGTCCCACACCTCAACGGCGAGGCTCTTCGATCGGGCAGCGCTCCGGATGTCGTCGGCGAACGACTCGGGGTACAGCAGGTGCGGCGAGGTGTTGACCCAGGTGCGTGCCTGGCAAACCGCTGTGGCCGTGCCGACGCCCAACTCGACGGCCTGTTTGGCCTCCGGCCGCTTGTTGGTGGTCACGATCATCACGCCGGCGATCCCGGGTTTCCCCTTGCCTGCCGGCCGGAAAGTGTAGGCGCCCAAGAGCGCCCCCTCGACCGCGCCCTTGATGACCTGCGGCTCGATCGTGTCCAGGCTGATCGCCACCACCAGGGGGCGGTCACCGACGAGTCCAGCGGCGGCACGCAGGGCGGCGCCAGTGGCCCGGCGCACCTGCTCGGGCGTCACGTCGATGTCGCCGAGCCCGACAACGATCAGTCGAAGGCCTTTGGGGCCGGGCAGCAGGGCAGTGGTGGCGGTCTTCGACGAGGCGCCGAGATCGCCGGCCACCTCGGCGAGTTCACGGCCGACCGACTTGACGAACCAGGCGGCCACGTCGTCGGGGACGCCCACTGCGACGTCATTGCCGGAGGCCTTGGCCAGCCCTACGACAAGCACGTCGGTGTCCTTGGCCACGGAGGGGACCACAGCGACGGAGGGCAGGACGAGAGTGGGCACGAACGGTCCTTTCGACATCAGGCGACCGGCAGCGTCGCCACCCTGCTAAGGCTAGTGCCCAATCGGAGGCCGAGGACGTCCGGACCGTCGATGCTGGTCGTCAACCCCCTGTGACGCCAGGATCCGATCGGGCAGACTGGCCACTGTGTTGACCTTCACCTTCGCCACTGCCGGTCGGATCAGCTTCGGCGCCGGCGCTGCCGCCCACCTCGTTCCCACCGTGGCCGAACTCGGGGCGCGTCCCTTCATCTGTACCGGCTCGAACCCGGACCGCTTTGCGGGATTGCTCGACGGGCTGCCGGGCGCGTCCAGATTCGCGGTGTCGGGGGAGCCCAGCTTCGATGTCGTGAGAGCCGGTGCGGCGGCCGCCAGGAAGCTGGGCGCGGACGTCGTCGTCGGCCTGGGCGGAGGGGCGGTTCTGGACGCGGCGAAGGCGATCGCCGCCTTGGTCACCAACGGGGGCGACCCGTTGGACTACGCCGAAGTCATCGGTGGGGGCCACCCGCTCACGGTGCGGTCGTTGCCGTGCGTGGCCGTCCCGACGACGTCCGGAACGGGGTCTGAGGTCACGGCCAACGCCGTCGTTTCCTCCCTTGAGCATCAGGTCAAGGTGAGCCTTCGCTCCGCGTCGATGTTGCCGACGGTGGCACTGGTCGATCCTGAACTCACGGTGGGTTGCCCTCCTGACGTCACGGCTCACGCCGGGCTGGACGCGCTGGTGCAATGCATTGAGCCCTTCGTGTCCGGCTTCGCCACCCCGTTGACGGATGGCTTCGCTCGTGAAGGCATCCGGCGGGCGGGCTCCGGCCTGCGCCGGGCCTGGGCCGACGGCTCCGACCTCGACGCCCGCACCGACGTCAGCCTGTGTTCGCTGTTGAGTGGGTTGGCGCTGGCGAACAGCAAGCTCGGCGCCGCGCACGGCCTCGCCGGCCCGCTCGGCGGGTTGTTGGGAGCGCCCCACGGGGCGATCACCGCGGCTGTGATGGTGGCGGTCTCGAGGGCGAACGTGGCGGCCTTGACCGACCAGGATCCCGACCATCCCGCGTTGCGCCGCTACGCGGAGGTCGGCGAACTGCTCACCGGTGAGGCCACTGCCGAGGCGGGGCTGGCCTGGTTCGCCGAAACCGCCCAGTTGATGGGGATCAAGGGATTGGCCTCGCTCGGATTGCGGGAGGACCAGGTGCCCGGGATCGCCCTGGCTGCCAGTCAGGCGTCCAGCACGAAGGGGAATCCGGTTAGGCTGCCCGTGGAGCGGCTCGAAGCGGTGATCCGCGCTTCGCTGTAGCCCTTTCTTCACCACCGACCCGGCTGGGAGGTACGACATGAGCGAACCACTGCGCTCGCCGTTGCACGATCGCCACGTGGCGCTCGGCGCGAAGTTCGCCGAGTTCGGGGGGTGGACGATGCCCCTGCAGTATTCAGGTGTCGTCGCGGAGCACAAACGGGTGCGCTCGGCCGTCGGGCTCTTCGACGTCAGCCACCTCGGCAAGCTCCGGGTCACCGGGCCGGGAGCAGTCGACTTCCTGAACCGGTGCCTCAGTAACGACCTGGGCCGCATCGGTCCCGGACAGGCGCAGTACACCGTGTTGTGCAATC
The DNA here is from genome assembly GCA_016717345.1 of Propionibacteriaceae bacterium. Classification (GTDB taxonomy): domain Bacteria; phylum Actinomycetota; class Actinomycetes; order Propionibacteriales; family Propionibacteriaceae; genus Propionicimonas. The sequence goes on along the minus strand of JADKFR010000001.1, from coordinate 476,984 downwards.
CCGCGGGCGGGGTGGTCGACGACATGATCGCTTACCGGTTCTCGGATTCCGAGGTCCTGCTGATTCCCAACGCGGCGAACACCGCCACGGTGGCGGCCGTCCTCGCCCAGGCAGCGCCCAGTGGCATCCACATCGAAAACGAGCACCTCGACCACGCCGTCATCGCCGTGCAGGGAACCAGTTCCGACGAGGTGCTGGCCGCGCTGGAGATGCCCGTGACGCAGGCTTACATGGCGTTCGCGACCGGACGGTGGGGGGGTGTCGACCTCACGGTCTGCCGGACGGGCTACACCGGCGAACGTGGCTACGAACTCGTCCTACCGATCGAACGGGCTGGCGTGCTGTGGGACTCGTTGCTGCGGGCGGGGGCGGAGTACGACCTGCTGCCCTGCGGCCTCGGCGCGCGGGACACCCTTCGCACCGAAATGGGCTACCCGCTGCACGGTCAGGACCTTTCGCCGAGCATCACCCCGGTTCAGGCGGGCCTGTCGTGGGCCGTCGGCTGGGCGAAACCGGACTTCATCGGCGCCGAAGCCCTCCGTGCGGAGCGGGCGGCCGGTGCTGCCGTGTTGTTGCGAGGATTGAAGGCGGTCGGCCGGGGGATCCCGCGCCCGGGGATGTCGGTGCTGGCCGACGACGGCCGCCAGGTCGGACGGGTGACGTCCGGCACCTTCTCGCCGACCCTGGCGGTCGGGGTGGGACTGGCCCTGATCGATCGATCCGTCCCGCTGGGTAGCCGGGTCGGGGTCGCCGTCCGAGACAGGGTGGAGCAGTTCGACGTCGTGAAGCCGCCATTCGTCACCCCGGCGGTCCGCGAGGCATGAGCCGCCGCCGGTGGGCCCATCTGGCCTTGGGTCTACTCGGGCTGCTGGGCATCGCCTGGGCGGTGGTCTTCGGTGCCCACCCCCAGATCACCTGTCACGACGCTGTCCTGCAGCCGGGCGGGGTCTGCGTCAACGCGAACACGGGCAAGACCCACACCTATGAGGAGCAGGTCGCCGCGGCGCAGGCAGCCCGGCCGGTGGTAGGGACGCTCGGCCTGCTGGTCGTGGCGTTTGCCAGCTACCTGTGGGTCGCTGACTCCACCAGCGACGAAACGGACGGTGGATAGCGCCGGACATCGCCCGGCACTGTGAGCTTGTTCAATCCCTACGGCGACCCGCTGGCGCCCCCCATTCCAAGCCGCTGCGATGGTCCGCTGTGCCCGCCTCGGGGTGAGGGGAGCGCGTGAGTCAGATCGCCGAGCCGGCCTGAAGGTGCGCGTCGGTGGGTCTGGTCCCGGGGTGGGTCTGGTCCCGGGGTGGGTCTGGTCCCGGGTGGTCTGGCTGGGCGCGCGTCGGTGGGTCTGGTCCCGGGTGGTCTGGCTGGGTGCGCAGCGGTCCAGCCCTCGGCGGAGTTGTCTGCATCTTTTCCCCCCGTCGAGGGGTCGGCGATGGTCATCGGTGCCTCCCGCACCGCTCACCGGGCCGGGCGCAGGCGCCCGCTCTTCGGTCTGCACTGCTCACGTGGCCGGGCCGGGCGCAGGTGCCCGCTCTTCGGTCTGCACTGCTCACGTGGCCGTGCGGGGCGCAGGTGCCCGCCTTTCGGTCTGCACTGCTCACGTGGCCGGGCCGGCCGCAGGCTCCCGCGCGACGACCCCCACCGGATGGTCCGGCGCGCCGCGGCCTCCGGCTGCGAGGCACCACTTCGGCTGCGTGGCACGTTGCCGGGGCGCGATGACTCCGCTCATCCGTTTCCCTGGCGAGGCCGTCCTCCCCGTCAGGCTGCGGGGGGTGGTCGGGTTTGGGTGGATTGCTCGGGGCCGTTGTGGGGTGGGGGTTGTCGTTGGGGTCGTCGTTGGGGGTCCTGCCGGGCGGGGGGAAGGAATTCGGGGTGGCCGTCGGCGGCGAGACGGACTTCCCATTGGTCTCGGGTGCTGTGTTTGGCCGGTTCGATCAGACTGTGGTGGTGGTGGCACAGCATCACGAGGTTCGTCAGAGCCGTCGGCCCCCCGTCCCACCAGGGCCGGATGTGGTGGGCTTCACACACGGCGGGCCGGGTGCGGCAGGTCGGGAACGCGCAGCCGCCGTCCCGTAGCGTCAACGCGGTCCGGATCGCGGGGGTGACAAGGCGGTGTTCGCGTCCGACGTCGAGGACCTCGCTGGCGGTCCCCAACACCGCGGGGACCAGCCCGGCGTCGCAACACAGCCTGCGGAGGTCGCCGGCCGACAGCGGCTCGTCGAGGCTGATGAGGCCGGCGGCCGCGGCCTGTCCGACCAGCCGGTGGTAGTCCAACCGGACCAGGATGCGGGGCCGGTCGCCGCCTGAGGTGGGTGCCTGCTTGGTGAGGTGGTGGTGGCCGATCATGCCGATCAAGGCATCCGCGCGTCGCTGTTCGGGAGTGGCGGGCTCGGCCACTGGGTCCCTGGCCTCCACGACGGCACGGCGTTGGGATTCGGCGTGGGCATCCAGCAACGCCATCCACGCCTCGGCGTCCACCCGAGGAAGCGAGCCGTCGAAACGGACCGAGCCGGCATCGCCGAAGAAACGCAACCGGCGCTGCCGGTGAGCGGTTTCGGCCTGCTGCTGCAGCCGGCATTCGTTGAGTTCGTTGGCCCGCTGCGGATCGACGGTTTCCAGCACCCGCCCCGCCGCCCTGCCTAACCGGTCAGCGTCCATGGTGGCGGCCAAGCCCAGCAGGACCGCTTCGGCCCGGTCGCATTGCTCCGGTCCGAGATGGACCGCCAACTGGCCCAGAACCTGGCTGATCGCCCGCGCCTGCCCGATACCCAGGGTGCCCCGGGCGGCGGCGTGCGCGACCACCGGATGCTGGCCGAGTTCCCTGGCCCGGATCAACGCACCAGCGGCTTCCCGCTTCGACAGAGGGTGTTCCAACCCCAGCCACGACGACATCGGAGTGCCCCGGGCCGTCAACGAAGCTCCGACCGCGTCTGCTTCGGCCAGCAGCAGGCACGCGAGCGCTTCCACCCGGCCAGCGACCCGACGCGCCGCAGCCACCCACTCCAGCCGGGCCTGCGGAGCCAACCCCGACCGGTCCGGCTCAATCCGGTCCAAAAGACGCGCCACCTCACCCAGCACCACCCCTGCCGGGAGCAGCGAGACCCTGTCATCTGCCATGACTCAAGCCAACCCCCCACCACCGACACTTTTCGAACACACAGACGAAAATCAGAGAATCGGACCAGACCGGCCGCTGCGTCAGGCCGTCCGAAGCGATCCGCGCCGTCACATCGAAGTCCGCCAGTGCCTCGGCAGGGGTGGGAACGGTGTCTGGATGGCCATCGAGATCGAGATCGACAGTCGGGGGCTGGGCAGGGGGGGTCAGCGGAAGATCAGCGCAACAAAGGCAGTCAAATCCGGAGGTGACGCCGGCACGCAGCCGGCCTCGCCACCGACCAGGGCCCGCTCGGGGCTCCGGGCCGGTGTCTGGCTACGCTTCCAGGCTCATCGGGCCGTACACCAGGCGACCTTCATCGAAAAGTGCCACCGCGTGGACCCCGAAGTCCGCCAGTTCGGCGTAGGACGCTGTCAACCACTCTTCGGCGTGCTGCTGTTCGTCGAACCCCTGGTCCAGCCCCAGGTCAGACTGGTCTTCCTCGGTGAGCTCCGGAGTCGTCACCCAGTAGTAAGCCATGGATCAGATCGTATCCCCGGGCTTGACCCGAGGCGCCGGAGCGCGAAGCCGGCGCAGGTTGATCGCCCGGTTGAGGCCGTAGGCGAGCAGGCCCTTCAGCGGCTCGTTGGGCAACCGCTCGGCATGCAGCTTCTTGTACGCCCGCCACATCATGAAGACGTCGAAGGCGATCAACAACATGATGAACCAAGTGAGGTAACTGGTGAGCGCAACCACCACGGTGCCGAGGCTGGTCGCCAGCAACGAGATCAGCAGGGAGCCCATCAGGATGGGCATCGCGAACGAGGAGATCCCCTTGCGGCTGTCGATGAAGTCGCGGATCAGGACCTTGCCGGGCTGGGACTCCGTCTTCCTGAACTGCTCGTCGCGCTGAGCGCTGCGCGCCCCCCGTTCCTGGGCCTTGGCTTCCTTCTTCGTCAGCGTTGGGTGGAGGCGCTGTCGCCGGGCCTCCTCAGCCGCCTTGCGGCTCGGTGTCGGGACCTGCTTCTTCGCCGGTTTGGCGGGGTCGGACGGGGTGGCGGGCGTGGAATCCCCCGCGGCCGGTTCGGTGTTCTCGGACGGGCGGAACAGTGCCACTTCTAACCCCTGGCTTGAGCGGAGGGCCTCGCGGGAAGGGAGGCCGCAGTGCGACGATGACCCGATCATCCTAGGTCACCGGGGAGCGGCGGTCACGTCGACTACCCTGCCCTGTCCGGGTGAGCGACACCACTACCGACGAAGGGGAGCGCGATGGCAGGACTCTTGGCGAGATTGCGTTCGCTGATCCCCGGACCCCTGCCGTCGGAGGACGTGGACGCGATGGTCGCGCTCGGGATGGCCTACCAGCACCAACTGGCCGAACTGCACGCCGTCCGCGGGGAACTGGACCAGGTGGCGGCCGCCCGCCGTCGCCTGGATGTGGCACGCCGGCAGCAGAGTGTCCCTTCCGCCAGCGCAGCCACCCGGGACGCCGCCCTGGCCGCCGAGCAGTTGGCCCTGGTTCGGGTCGTCGCCTCCCTCCGCGGCCACCTCGAGTCGTTCCGGGCCGAACGGGACGCGATTGCGGCCGAACCTGACCCGGACGAGGCCGCCAGGCGCGCCCGGGAGGCGCTGGGACGCTGGCGGACAGCCACCGACGAGGTGATCCGGGACGCCGTTGGCCCCGACGAGACCTCGGGGGACCCGTGGCACGACCCGCTGGCCACCGAGCCCGCTGGCCTCGTGGCCGACCAGGTGACGGAGCCCCAGCGCTACGAACAGCCGCCACGGGCGTCGAGCCAGTCGGGCCCGAGCGACGACGAGACGGGCCGCCAGGCCGGGGATCGGTCCCGGTGAGCGCGCTGCGCGTGGTGGTGGCCAGTGACGCCATCGGCGACCTCGATTCCCGCGCTGCCGGGGTGGCGCTGGCCTCGGGGTGGGTGGCCGCCGGTGAGGTGATGGTCGCCGTGGTGCCGCTGGCCGAGGGTGGTGAGCCTTTGGCTGAAGCCCTGAGCGGTCTGGTGGACGGGCAGGTGCAGCGCTCGGACGGGCGGTGGCGCGTCGACACCGCGGACACCCTGGCCGTGGGCCTCCACCCTGGTGGGGGATCCGGCGAGGAGGTGGGGGCGTGGTTGGGTGCAGTGCTGTCGTCCCGCCCCAGCCCCCCAGGACGGATCATCATCGATCTCACCGCCATCACGGCCGGCCAAGGGGGAAGGGGACTGCTGGCGGCCCTGAGCGCCCATCGCCGGTTGCTCGCCGGAGCCGACCTGATCGGTGTGGTTCGCGCCGATGAGCGCGACCTACCGCTGCTCGGCCTTCGCGGGGCAGTCGCCCGGCGCGGCTACGAGGCGAAACTCGATCCGGCGGAGGTGCTGCGCGCCGAGGGGTCGATGGGCGAGTGGTTGGCTCACGTCGGGCAGCCCGACCTCCCCGGCGCGGGGGCGGCCGGGGGCGGAGGAGCCGCCGTCCTCGCCCTCGGCGGACGGTTGGCCGGAGGGGTCGACCTGTGTGCCGAGATCGCCGGCCTGGCTTCGACGGTGGGTGCCGCGGAGGTGGTGGTGACTGGCTGCACCGACTTCCACGTCGGGAATCGGGGTGGCCCCATCGTCGGCTTCGTGGCAGGCCTGGCCGAGTCGAGCGAGCGTCCCTGCCTGGTGTTCGCGGTGGAATCCAGCCTCAGCCGACGTGAGATGCGGACATTCGGGGTGGAGGCTGCCTACGCGATCAGCGCGCCCTTCGCGGACCCACCTGGTGTCAGCGCTGCCGCCCGCAGGGTGGCTCGGGGATGGCTGGGCGCCCGGCGCCAGACCACCTAGACTTGCCGCAACGTGGAATATCCGGCCGTCGGGTCGGGTTGTTGCGGTTGTTGCTTGCCCTGGAAGGACGGACAGACATGAGCGTAGATACCGACATCGTGACCGAGGGAATCACCCTCACCGAGGTTGCGGCCAACAAGGTGAGGTCGTTGCTTCAGACCGAGGAGGTCGACGACCTGGCCCTCCGGATTTCGGTCGCCCCCGGCGGCTGCTCCGGTCTGCGATACCAACTCGCCCTCGACGAACGCAAGCTGGACGGGGACGTCGTGAGCGATTTCTACGGCGTCAGCGTCGTCACCGACCGGATGAGCGCTCCTTATCTGATCGGCGCCACCATCGACTTCGTTGACACGATCGAGCAGCAGGGTTTTACGATCGACAATCCCAATGCGACGGGTTCCTGCGCCTGCGGTGACAGCTTCAACTGAGTGACCCCGTGACGAGCCGGAAGACATGATTTTTCGGCTCGTCAGGAGGCGCCGGAGCGCTCATTCTTGCGTTAGTCTGAGCGCTCAAGACGTGCCATGCCGACGAGGGAAGGGCGTGACGTGAGCCTGAGGAACAATCGCACGGTGGCAGGGGGTCTGACCTTCACCGCCCTGGCGGCGATGGGACTGCTCCTGAGCGGATGCTCGGCCGACACCGTCGCCCAATGGCAGCGCGTGGGTTTGCCCGAGGCTGCCAGTGACAGGGCTCCCATGATCGGGAACCTCTGGGTGGGTGCCTGGATCGCGTCGATGGTCGTCGGGGTCTTCGTGTGGGGCCTGATGGCCTGGGTGGTCGTGCGCTTTCGTCGTGGCCATGCCGGCGAAGCCCCCCGCCAAACCCGGTACAACCTCCCGATCGAGCTTCTCTACACGCTGGTTCCCTTCCTCATCATCGGCGTGCTGTTCTTCTTCACCGTCAACACCCAGAACGGTGTGCTGGCCAAAGCCGACGCCGCGGTCAAGCCCCTCACCACCGTGAACGTGATCGGGCAGAAGTGGTCGTGGACCTTCAACTACATGGAGGAGTCCAACCCCCAGGTCGGCGCCGTGGTCCATCAGCAGGGAACGATCGACAAGATCCCCGACCTCTACCTGCCGATCGACCAGCCCGTGCGGTTCAACCTGGTTTCGGCCGACGTCATCCATTCCTTCTGGATCCCGGCTTTCTACTTCAAGCTCGACGTCATTCCCGGACACCCGAATTCCTTCGATGTCACCCCCACCAAATTGGGCACCTTCTCGGGCAAGTGCGCTGAGTTGTGCGGCACGTATCACGCCGCGATGCTGTTCACGGTTCACGTGGTGAGTTCCGAGGAATACGCGTCCTATCTGAATGGGCTGAAAGCCTTGGGGCAGGTCGGCGAAATCAAGGCCCCCGAGTATCCCAACACCGTCCCCAGCGTGCCCACGGCGAAGGAGCATGAGTGATGAGTGTCGCCGCCCGAACCGTCCTGGAGGCCAGCCTCCCCAAGGCCGAGAAGCGCCAGTGGGGGGCATTGTTCGTCAAGTTGCTGACCACGACCGACCACAAGTTGCTCGGCAACATGTACTTCGTCACGTCCCTCGTCTACTTCGGGATCGCCGGGTTCATGGCCCTGGTGATTCGTGCCGAGTTGGCCTTCCCGGGGCTGCAGTACGTGCACTACGAGACGTTCAACCAGTTCTTCACGATGCACGGCACCCTGATGCTGCTGATGTTCGCGACGCCGATGTTCGTGGCGTTCGCGAACGCGATCATGCCGTTGCAGATCGGCGCCCCCGACGTCGCGTTCCCCCGGCTCAACTCCTTCAGCTATTGGCTCTACCTGTTCGGCTCGATCATCGCCTGCAGCGGCTTCTTCACCAAGGAGGGTGCGGCGAGCTTCGGTTGGTTCGCGTATGCGCCCTTGTCGAACGCGATCAACTCGCCCGGTGTCGGTGGCGACCTGTGGCTGATGGGCCTCTACCTGATGGGCCTGTCGACGATCCTTGGTGCTGTCAACTTCGTCACCACCATCATGACGATGCGTGCGCCCGGCATGACGATGTTCCGGATGCCCATCTTCACCTGGAACATCCTGGTCACCTCGATCATGATCCTGATCTGCTTCCCGGTGCTGGCCGCCGGTCTGCTGGTCCTTGAATCCGACCGGAGCCTCGGCACGCACATCCTCGACCCCGCCACCGGCGGGGCGATCCTGTGGCAGCACCTGTTCTGGTTCTTCGGGCACCCGGAGGTCTACATCATCGCGCTGCCGTTCTTCGGCATCATCACCGAAGTGCTGCCGGTGTTCAGCCGCAAGCCCGTCTTCGGCTACATCGGTCTGGTCGCGGCGACCTTGAGCATCGGCGCCCTGTCGATCGCCGTCTGGGCCCACCACATGTTCGTGACCGGCGCCGTCAACCTGCCCTTCTTCTCGTTCATGACGTTCATGATCGCCGTCCCGACGGGGGTGAAGTTCTTCAACTGGATCGGCACGATGTGGGGCGGGGCGATCAGTTTCGAAACGCCCATGCTGTGGGCGCTCGGCTTCCTGACCACCTTCCTGTTCGGCGGCCTGACCGGCATCATGCTGGCCTCCCCACCGATCGACTTCCAGGTGTCCGACACCTACTTCGTGGTCGCGCACTTCCACTACGTCCTGTTCGGCACGGTGGTCTTCGCGATGTTCGCGGGCTTCTACTTCTGGTGGCCGAAGCTGACCGGACGGATGCTGGACGAACGCCTGGGCAAGTTGCACTTCTGGATCCTGTTCGTCGGTTTCCACCTCACCTTCCTGGTGCAGCACTGGCTGGGGGTTGAGGGAATGCAGCGACGGATCGCCGACTACCTCCCCGGTGAGGGCTTCACCTTCCTCAACCAGGTTTCCACCGTCGGGGCCTTCCTGCTCGGCGTCTCCATGCTGCCGTTCATCTGGAACGTGTGGATCTCCCGGAACGCCCCCAAGGTTGAGATGGACGATCCCTGGGGGTGGGGCCGCTCGTTGGAGTGGGCCACCTCGAGCCCGCCGCCGCGATTCAACTTCACCAAATTGCCTCGGATCCGCTCGGAGTCGCCGGTGTTCGACGTGAACCATCCCGAGGTGGACGAACCTGTCAACCCCGTCCAGGAGGGCCTGGATTCAGCGGGCGCCCGTGAGGAGGTCACGCGATGAAAGCGGAATCCTGGATCTTCATCTTCATCGGTGTCTTCCTGGGGGTTGTGACTCCGGTCTACTGGTTCACCTCCCACGAGGTCATCGGGACCATGGTGCTGCTCCTGAGCACCGCGTTCGCCGGGATGGTGTCGGTCTACTTCCTGATCCAGTCCCGCAAGATGGATCCGCGGTTGGAAGATCGCAAGGACGCCGAGATCATCGAAGGCGCCGGGGAACTCGGGTTCTTCCCGCCGTCGAGCATTTGGCCGTTCTGGTGCGCAGTGGTGCTCGCCCTCATGATCCTCGGGCCGGTCTTCGGCTGGTGGTTGACGTTGCTGGGGGGTGCAGTAGGCATCTGGGCGCTCAGCGGTTGGGCCTACGAGTACTACCGGGGGCATTACCAGCATTGAGCGACGGCAGCCACTGCCGCTGGCACCGATGAGGGGGGACTCCTAGCCTGATGTCAATGCGGCCCATCTGGAGGCTCCTCGGTCGCCTTCTTGCCATCGTGGTTGCCCTCCTGCTGGTCGCCACCGCGGCAGCGTCGATTCTGCTCTTCACCCCCGTCCTCGACCCCTCCCTGGGGGCGAGGCCGTCACCTTTCGTCTCCTACTCGACCGCAGCTGCGCAGATCGACCAGACGTTGGCGGACGAAGCCGAGCTACCCCTGATCGCCAAGGGCGGCAGCATCGCGTTGCTCACCGGTAAGCGGGCGAAGACGGCTGTCGTGATCTTCCACGGCTACACCAATACCCCCGATGAGTTCCGCCTCATCGCCCGGGCCTACGCAGACCAGGGGTACAACGTCTGGGTTCCGCGGTTGCCTCACCACGGACTCGCCGACAAGATGACAGCCGACTTCTCGCTGATCACCGCCGAGGAGTTGCGGGCCTTCATCGATCACTCGATCGACATCGCGGCGGGACTGGGGGAGCAGGTCCTCGCCCTCGGAGCGTCCGGAGGCGGCACCTTGGCCACGTGGGCGGCCCTGGAGCGACGAGAGGTCACCCGATCGGTGCTGATCTCTCCGCTGCTGAGTCCGGGCGGCTATCCCCGCTGGCTGGTCCCACCGATGGCCAGGGCGTTGAGGCTCTCCCCGGTGGACGCCTACAACTGGTGGTCACCGGAGAAGGGGGCCGCCAACGTGGCCGGGATGGTCTATCCGCGGTATTCGCTGAAGGGCATCGCGGCGTTCCTGGAGCTGCAGATCTGGGCCGAGAGCCGCCTCCAGCATGAGGCCTTTCCGGTGCAGGGGTCGATCCTGTTGATCCGCAACGACGGCGACCCCAGCATCGATCACGACTTCAATGAGGAGTTCGTGGGCCGGCTAGTGCCGCCGGAACGGCTCAGCGTCCACCGGATTCCCGCTAGCGCGGGACTCAACCACGACATCGTCTGCCCCGACCCTGAGTTCGCGACCGACGCCCAGGTGACCGAGGCCTACCGACAGCTGTCCGCAGCACTACAGATCCCGCTGCCGGATCCCCTGGCCGTCCGCTGACCCGGCGGCGTCGTCACCAACTCGCGTGCAGGGGCCGTCCCTCGTCGTAGCCGGAGCGGGACTGGAAGCCGACAATGGCGAGGTTGCTGAACTCGCCTAAGGTCCGCGCCCCCGCATAGGTGCAGGAGCTTCGCACCCCTGAGACGATGAAGTCGATCAGGTCTTCCACCCCGGGGCGACTCGGGTCGAGATACATCCGAGAGCTTGAGATGCCCTCCTCGAACAGGGCGGCGCGAGCTCGATCGAAGGCGGACTGGGTTCGAGTCCGGGCGCGGACGGCACGAGCCGACGCCATCCCGAACGACTCCTTGTACGGTCGCCCATCGGCGCCCACCAGCAACTCGCCGGTGGACTCGAAGGTGCCGGCGAACCACGAGCCGATCATCACCGCTCCAGCCCCGGCGGCCAGGGCCAGTGCGACGTCCCGGGGGTGGCGGACGCCACCATCTGCCCAGACCGCCTTGCCCGCGTCCCTGGCCTCCTCCGCGCATTCCAGGACGGCAGAGAATTGCGGACGCCCCACGCCGGTCTGCATGCGCGTGGTGCACATCGCGCCCGGCCCGACCCCGACCTTGATGACGTCGGCGCCCGCCTCGATCAGGTCGGCCACACCATCTGCTGTCACGACATTGCCGGCCACGATCGGGACGGAGTAGCCCTCGCTGGCGATGACCGCCCGGCACCGGGCAACGGCCGCCAACATGCGTTCCTGGTGGCCGTGAGCGGTGTCCATGACCAGGACGTCGGCGCCTGCGGCGAGCAGGGCCGCGGCCCTGGCCTCCACGTCGCCGGAGATTCCCACCGCGACCCCAACCCGCAGCGACCCGGTGGCGTCGAGCGCCGGAGGATAGAGGGCTGCGCGCAGCGCTCCCTTGGACGTCATGAGACCGATCAGCTTCCCCCCGGTGTCGACGGCCAGCGCGGCGCGGTGCCGACTGACGGACAGCAGGTCGAAGACCTGGGTGGGTGAGGTGTCCGGTGACACCAGCGTGAGTTCGGTGCTCATCGCCTCATGGACCTGCGCGAACCGGTCGAGGCCTTCGGCGTCATTGGCCGTCAGGGTCCCCAGCGGAATCCCGTCCTCCACCGCCACGACGAGCCCGTGGGCCCGTTTCGGCAGGAGGGCCAGCGCTTCACCGACAGTGGAACTGGGCCGGACGGTGACCGGGGTATCGAAGGCGGCGTGGGCGGCCTTCACCGTGGCGATCGTGTTGGCCACGATCGCCGTGGGCAGGTCTTGGGGGATGATCGCGATCCCGCCGCGCCGGGAGACCGTCTCGGCCATCCGCCTCCCGGAGATGGCGGTCATGTTCGCCACCACAAGGGGTAGCGGGAGCGACAACCCGTCGGTGGAGGTCAAGTCGACGTCAAGGCGGGAGGTGACCGAGGAACGACGCGGGGCCATGAACACATCGTCGTAGGTCAGGTCGTGGTTCGGCTTGGGAGTCAGGAAACGCACCGCTCAAGGGTACCGGTGCGGCTCAGCCGTGGATGAGCACCAGCCCAGGTTCCCCGGCCGCGGTCTGCGGTCCGTGGCCCAGGGGACGAAAGCCCATCCGGCGGAAGAGCCGACGGGAGGGCGACTCGGCCTCGGCGACCAGCAGCCAGTGCACGGGTGACCCGGAAGCGATCAGCAGGCGTTTCAGGGTTTCGAACCCAAGACCCTGCCGGGTAAGCGTGGGGTGCACCGCGAGCAACTGGACGGTGCAGGCGCCCTCCAACTCCTGGGCCGAGCCCCCGAGCCTGGCGGCGAGGTCGAGCGACCATTCGTCGGTCTGTTCCTGCCACGACCAGCGGTGCCCGTAGCAGAAGCCGACCAGTTCCCCCACCTCGGTCGCGGCCACCGCGACGGTGTCCGGGCGATCCAGGGCGAGGTCGTAAAGGTTGGCGTACAGCGTCGCCACCTCAGGCGGCTCCGGCGCCGAGCCGACCGCCGAGGCGACCGAGTAGAGGGCTTCGACAGCCTCCGGCGCGGGAAACGTTGCCCCGTGCCGAAGGACTTCGATGACCGGAGTCAGTGTCCCTCACCCTTGCCGGAGGAGGCAGCGCCCGAGAGTTCGCCGGCGGGCGGCGTGGTCTCCACCGCGTCAGCAGCCTCCCCATGGTGGCCGGCGTCGGCGATGTCGGCGGCGGTCGGCTTGGCGATCGCGCCGTCGGCGTACCACTGCGAGAGCCGGACCCGCAGGCCACCGACCCGCTTGCCGCGACGCCGCACGCCCCGAGCATCCGTACCGACGCTGGGCTCCAGCGCGGCCGGCTGGTGGTGTTGGGTGAGGATGAACGCCTCCTCCTGCTCCAGGGGCACGTGGGCCTCGGTGTAGCCGCCGTCGGGGGTGCGGACCAGGATGCCGCTTTCGCTGCCGTGCAGCACGCGTTCGCGATCCTTGCGCTGCAGTGACAGGCAGAGGCGCTTGGTGACGATGAAAGCGATGACCGGGGCGACGAAGACGGCGACGCGCATGACTTGGGTGACGTCGTTCAACGACACCCCGAACTGGGTCGCGAGGATGTCGTTGCCACCGGAGAGCCAGAACATGGCGTAACACGTCATGCCCGCCACCCCGAGGGCAGTCCGGGTGGGGACGTTCCGCGGCCGATCCAGCACGTGGTGCTCGGCGGTGTCCCCGGTGATCCACTGCTCGATGAAGGGATAGAGCCCCAAACCGGTGAACAGCAGGCCCATCAGCCCCACGCCGGGCAGGAAGATGTTCCACGACCACGTGGTTCCCAACAGGTGGGTTTCCCAGTTCGGGATGATCCGGATGGCGCCTTCGACGAAGCCCATGTACCAGTCCGGCTGGGACCCTGCGGTCACCTGGGCCGGGTTGTAGGGCCCGAAGAGCCACACCGGGTTGATCTGCATCAGGGCGCCCATCAGGATCGTGACCCCGAAGACGATGAAGAAGAATCCACCGGCCTTCGCGACATAGACCGGGAAGAGCGGACCGCCGACGACGTTGGTGTCCTTACGGCCGGGACCGGGGAAGTGCGTGTGCTTGTGGTAGACGAGCAACGCCATGTGCGCCGAGATCAGGCCGAGCAGCAGGCCGGGCACCAGCAGGATGTGCACCATGTAGAGCCGCGGGATCACCAGGTCGCCGGGGAACTCACCGTTGAAGATGAAGAACTCGGCCCAGGTGCCGATGATCGGAATCGACCGCACCAGTCCGTCCACGAATCGCAGCCCGGTGCCCGAGAGCAGGTCATCCGGCAGCGAGTAGCCGGCGAAGCCTTCCACCAGCCCCATCGACAGCAGGCCCACCCCGATCAGCCAGTTGACCTCGCGGGGCTTGCGGAACGCTCCGGTGAAGAAGACCCGCAGCATGTGGACGGTCATGGACGCCACGAACAGCATGGCTGCCCAGTGATGGATCTGGCGAACCAGCAGCCCGCCTCGGATGTCGAAGCTGATCGCCAGCGTCGACGCGAACGCCTCGGACATCGGGACGCCGTGGAGCAACTGGTACGTGCCCGCGTACTCGACCTCCGCCATGGACGGCTTGAACCAGACCGTCAGGAAGACGCCCGTCAGCAACAGGATGATGAACGAGTAGAGGGCGACTTCGCCCAACAGGAACGACCAGTGGTCGGGGAAAGCCTTGCGGAGCGCCTTCTTGGCGAACCCGGAAACGGGGGCGCGATCGTCGAACCACCCCCCGACGCCGGCAGCGGGGGCGGCGGCGGGGGCTGACAGCGCCTGGGCTGCCGGTACCTCCGGAGAAACCTGGGCAGGCCTGGCCATCAGCGATCACCCTCCTTGAAGTCCCTGGACGAGTCACGCTCGAAGAAGCTCGGCCCCACCGGAACGGTGAAGTCGCTTCGTGCGATCAGGAAGCCCTCGGCATCGGTGGTGATGGGCAACTGGGGCAGTGAGCGGGCTGCCGGTCCGAAGACGACCAGTCCCGAGTTCCCGAGGTCGAACGTGGACTGGTGACAAGGGCACAGCAGGTGGTGGGTCTGCTGTTCCCACAAGCTGATCGGGCACCCGACATGGGTGCAGATCTTGGAGTACGCGAGGATGCCGTTGACGTGCCAGTCCTGGCGCGACTCAGGCACCCGGATTGAGGCGGGATCCATCCGCACCACGATCAGCGAGGCCTTCGCCTTGGCCTGCTGCAGCGCCACGCCCTCCAGTTCCTGGAGGTTGATCGGCTGCGCGTTGACGAGTTGCCCCACCTCAAGATCGGCCGCTCTCAGCGGCTTGAAGTTCACGTCGTTGACGATCCTGACGCCCTCTGCCCAGATCGTCTTCTCCACTGTCTCCTTACGGAGGGCCGCGGTGGGCCAGGGCCCCAGGTCGGCGAACAGGACCAACGCCGGAACGACCAGAATCCCCAGGCCGCCGGCGATCCCCGAGCCGATCAGCTTGCGACGTCCCAGCCCGGTCTGCGCGACCCCCACCTTCCACGCCTCGGCCGCTGCCGCGCGCGCCTCGGGCGCAGATCCGGCCGGATGCCGCTCTTCGACGACTTCCTCGTCGCCCATGATCGTCCGCGCCCAGTGGATTGCCGCCACGCCCACCAACAACACCGCCAGGCCGCCGGTCAGGCCGAGGAGGACGGGGTGGGCCTTGAAGAGGGCCCCGAAGAGGACGAATTGGGCGTCGATCGGCACCGCGAAATACACCACGACAAACGCGATCGCCAGGACGGGGACAAGCGCCAGCAGCCCGACCACCTGGGCGTAGGCGCGGCGACCGGCGGCTTCGTCCACATCGGTGAAGCGCTCGACCTCGTGCGGCACACCGGGATCGGGGACGGGGTATCGCTCCAAGTCCTGCTTCATTTGCGTGCCGCCTTCGAGGTGATCCACATCGCGAACAGCACCAGGCTGCCCATCCCGGCAATCCAGGCCCACAGACCTTCCGAGACCGGGCCGAGGCCACCGAGGGTCAGACCCGCGGACGGCTGGGCGTGCAGCTCATCCAGATATCCGACCATCGCCTGGACGTCGGTGTCGGGGATGGCTGCACCGTTGAAGATCGGCATCTGGCCTGGCCCGGTGCGCATGGCCTCGTAGATGTCGATCGCTTCGAGACCGATCAAGGGAGGGGCCACCTTGCCGTTGGGCAGGGCGCCGCCGCTGCCCTGGAAGTTGTGGCAGGCGGAGCAGTTCGTCCGGAAGAGGTCTCCGCCCTTGGCGATCGCCTCTTCGCTGAGGCCCTCGGGGGTGTACTGGTCCTCGGTCGGGATGGAGGGCCCGCCGCCCAGGCTGGCGACGAAGGCCGCCAGGGCTGCCCGCTCCTCGTCGGTGAAGGTGTTCTCCTTGCGGGGAGCCTGGACCAGTGGGTTCGCCATCGGCATCCGTCCGCTGCGGACCTGGAAGTCGACCGCCGCGGCGCCCACCCCGACCAGGGACGGCGCGCCTTCGGCGGCCAGACCCTCACCGTTGAGGCCGTGGCAGGAAGCGCACGACACCGCGAAGAGTTGCCTGCCCTGAGCGATCTGGGCCGTGGTCGTGGTGTCGTCGGCACTGGAGTTGGTCGCCGGCGACACGGCCGCATACAGGCCGCCGATGAGCACCAGCGCAAGCGCGACCAGAATGGGGCGCGCCGCCTTGTGGCGCCGTGACGATGTCAGGAATCTCATTGGTTGTCTCCGGGTTTGTCGGAAGCCTCAGCGAAGCAGGTACAGAACACCGAACAGCACGACCCAGATCGCGTCCACGAAGTGCCAGTAGTAGGACGTGACGATGGCGTGCACGGCCTGTTCATGGGTGAAGGTGCGGGCCAGGTAGGTGCGGCCCAGCATGACCAGGAAGGCCACCAAACCACCGATCACGTGCAGGCCGTGGAAGCCGGTGGCGAGGAAGAAGGCCGACGTGTAGGCATTGACCCCGATGACGAACCCCTCGGAGATCAGGTTCGCGTACTCGAAGGCCTGGCCGCCGATGAAGATCGAACCCATCAGGAAGGTGAGGGTGTACCACTCCCGCAGTCCCCAGCCGCCCACGTTGAACAGGCTCCCGCTCCGAGAGACGGCGCCCTTCTCAGCGGCGTGAACTCCCAGCTGGCAGGTCACCGAGCTGAGGATCAGGATCGTGGTGTTGATCGTGGCGAACCAGGGGAACGTGATGCCGAACCACTGGTTGTCGAGGTGGGCGGTGCCCCATTCCCACATCGACGTGGTGCCCGCCGCGAGGGCGGCGGCGTTCGTGATCTCGCGTAGCGAGAAGTAGGCGGCGAACAGCGCAGCGAAGAACATCAACTCGCTGGCCAGCCAAATGATGGTGCCGACGGCGACCGGATCAGGTCGCCCCTTCACCCCGTGGAGCCGCGACGGCGCGATCGCATGCAGACCGCCCGGGCTCACCACGGCTGCAGAGCCGGTCGAGGATGCGTGTGCCATTTGGACATTATGGCCGGAGTTTGCGGGATTGCACACCATCACACGGGGAATCCGATTCCGAGGCGGCCACAAGGACGTCCTCGCTTGTGAATCCCACCGCGGGCGCTGACCGCCGAGGTGCGGGTTACCTACGGATTTGCCGTGTTCGGCCTCCACGTGGTGGCCTGTCCGGTGATTTCAGGAATGGGCGCGTAATGGACCGTCCAGCGGACGGGCGACCGCGTCGCCGTCTGGTCGGGCACGGGCCGCCGACCAGGCCCGAACCGGTTACCATGACGACGAAAGCCATGTTCCCGGCGCGGCACCAGATGAGGGACCACGATGAGCGACCAGCCAGCCACGAGCGCGACAGTCCTGTTGTACTCCGACGATCGGACCGTCCGCGAGAACGTCCGTCTTGCCCTGGGGCGGCGGGTGGCCGCCGACCTTCCCGAGCTCGCCGTCGTCGAAGTCGCCACCCAACCGGCCGTCCTGAGTGCCATGGACGCCGGCGGGGTCGATCTGGTGATCCTGGACGCCGAAGCCACCCCGTCGGGAGGGATGGGGATCGCCCATCAACTGAAGGACGAGATCGCTGACTGCCCGCCCGTGCTGCTCCTGGTCGCCCGGGTTGCCGACGCCTGGTTGGCGACGTGGTCGAAGGCGGAAGCGGTCTGCGCCTACCCGGTCGACCCGATCCGGCTCCCGGCCGCGGCAGCGGAGCTGCTGAGGGCCAGGCTGAGCGTCCAGGCACCGTAGTGACGTACACCTGGCCGGATCTGCTCACCGGCTTGATCGCGGGGGAGGACCTGAGTTCCGCGTCGGCGACCTGGGCGATGGGACAGATCCTGGCCGGCGATACCACCCCCGTGCAGATCGCCGGCTTCGCGGTGGCCATGCGGGCCAAGGGCGAGACCGTCGCGGAGCTGGGCGGGATGGCGGCGGCCATGCTGGAGCGGGCCACCCCGATCTCGATCACCCCCGAGGCGGTCGACGTCGTCGGCTCGGGCGGAGACCGCGCGAACACCGTCAACGTCTCCACGATGGCGGCCATCGTGGCTGCCGGTTGCGGGGTGCCGGTGGTGAAGCACGGGAACCGGGCGGCGTCGTCGGCCTGTGGCACCGCTGACTGTTTGGAAGCGCTGGGGGTCGCCCTCGCGGTACCGCCGCAGGCCCAGGCGGACGTGCTGGCCCGAGCCGGCATCGTCTTTCTCTTCGCGCCGCTCTACCATCCCTCGTTGCGGCACGCCGCCAGCGCCCGGGGGGAGCTCAAGGTCCAGACCACGTTCAACTTCCTCGGACCCCTGGCCAACCCCGCGCGTCCGGCGGCGCAGGCCGTGGGGGTCGCCAACGCCCGGATGGCGCCGCTGGTCGCGGGGGTCCTGGCCGATCGTGGCACCCGCGGGCTGGTGTTCCAGGGCGCCGACGGGCTGGACGAGTTGACGACCACCACCCGGTCGAACGTCTGGCTGATCAACGATCATCGGGTGGTTGCCACCCAATTGGATCCGCTGGACCTCGGCATCCAGCGGGCCTCGGCGGCGGAACTGGTCGGGGCCGAGCCGGCCACGAACGCCAGGATCGTCCGAGAAGTGCTTGCCGGTGCGACGGGAGCCGTTCGCGACATCGTGACGCTGAACGCAGCCGCAGCCTGCCTGGCCTTTGAGGGAGTGAGCCTCGAGGAACCGCTGGTTCCCCAGTTCGCCAGGCACCTGGAGCGGGCGAGACAGTCCATCGACACCGGTGCTGCCGCTGGGGTACTCCAGCGCTGGGTCCTCGCCACTCAAGCGGCCACGACGGGCTGATTCCTCAGGTGAGGGCGGCTTGGGCCAGCAGGGCCAGGTAGGGCCCGCTCATCAGCGACGGCCCATAAGGGAACGGACCGTCGTGACCTCGGATCACTCGCGCCGTCACGCCCCACCCGACTCCAGCAAGGGTGCCCAGCAGCAGCCCCCAGATGGCCGTCTGCAGTGAGGTGACACCAGCCACGGCGCCGATGATTGTCACCAGCCGGACATCGCCGAATCCGATGCCCTGGCCGAATCGCCAGAAGAGGAAGAACAGGAGCCCGGCTCCCAAGGCCGCGCCGGCGGCATTGAGGGCGATGGCCGTTGTCTGCCCTGCGTCACTCAGGCCGGCAGCGACCCCGACTCCCGCCGCCGCCCCCAGCGCCACTGCCTGCGTCAATCGCAAGGGCAGTAGGCGCGTGTGCGCATCGATCACGACCAACAGGACGCCCCCGGTGCCCAGTGCCGCCCAGGCCGGCCACAGCCTGGGCGGGGTGAGGGCGAACGAGGTTCCCAGGGCCAGCAGGGACCACAGCCCCACTCGCCACCTGAAGGGGCGCGAGATCAGGTCGGCATACGGGGCGACCGTGGGCTCATCGGGCGGGAGCGGAAGCCTGCGCAGGACCGTCCCAGAGACTGCGACGGTCAGCCCGGCCAGCGACGCGGCCAGGATCGCGCTGATCCACGACATGGGCGCAGCCTAACTTCACGCGGCCACGGCAGCGACGTCCGGCTCGGACAACCGAGGTCGGAGGAGGCAGGCGGCGGACATCAGGAGTTCGGTGAGGCGGGTGCAACGCGGCGATTCGGGGAGCGCCAGCAGAGCCGTCGGAGTCAACCGGCACCAGTCGGCAAGGTCGTGCACGGAGCAGCCGTCGGTCACGAGGAGCTCCAGGCGATGCGCCGTCGCTGCCGTGGGAACCCAGGCTCCCGAGAGCGCGGCCAAGCCCGCGCTGGTGACAGCCAGCAGGCGGGCTGCGCTCTCGGGAGAGAGGCGAGTGACGCGCCGGCCGCGGCGTCCGAAGACCAGGTGGTCGACCAGGGTGGGCGACACTTCCGCCTGGGCAGCGAGCGCGGCCCAGGGGAGGCCGGTCACCGCCTGGAGGTGAACGAGGTGGGCCCGAAAGGGGGCAGCCAGGACCCAGTCATGGTCTTCGCTGGTGATGGAGCGGGGTGTGGGCGTAGCCATCGGCTTCCTCCTGCAGAGTGG
Source organism: Propionibacteriaceae bacterium (assembly GCA_016717345.1). GTDB lineage: Bacteria > Actinomycetota > Actinomycetes > Propionibacteriales > Propionibacteriaceae > Propionicimonas. The sequence continues at coordinate 457,147 of JADKFR010000001.1, read as the reverse complement.
TTCTGCCCGGGAAAGCCATCGCGGCCGCCCGTTTGTGACAGGCGGCCGCGATCTTCAGCTTATTTTCAGGAATGCCTCAGCGTTGGGGCTTGGTGAACCCTGCGGCCTCGGCGTGCTCGGCGCTGTCGAACCACACCTCTGCAATGGTGCGCTCATACGACGCGCTGCCCGGGACGTGATACTTGTTCGACCGGGCGTTGCCCTTGATGCTGTACCCCTGCGGCGGTACGGGGCCCACGAAGGACCCCTCTCCGTAGGGGCTAGGCACGAAAGGGTTGGCATCGCCTCCTTCAGCCCTGTCGGCTGCCTCATCGAGTTGCTGCTCCACGGCCTCGGCCACGTCGATCGCGGCATCCTGGGTCGCGTCCGCGGCCTCTGCGGCGGCCTCCTGGACGCCCTCGGCGACCTCAGAAACTGCCTCCCCCGCCTCGGAGGCGACGTCGTCGGCAACCTCGGCCAGATGCTTGGCGCCCGCCACCACATCGTCGGCAACCTCGGTCGCCGTCTCGGCAACCTCGTCCACCAGATCAGCGACCGGATCGGCGATGTAGGCGTCGGAGGGGGAGTGAGCGTGCCAACCCGAGGTCGGTGGGGTCATCAGTTTGCGAACCGCCACGACGACCCCGGCCAACAAGGCGCTGGCCAGCACCAGTTTGCCCAACGTTGCGGGCCACGTGCGTTCCTGCTTGGCGAGTCGCTTGGCCGCCTTCTTCTGTGCCTTGGCGATTTCCTTCGTCACGATGGCGCTGGCCACGGCCAATTGAGCCGCCGCCTCTTTGGCCAACGGCTGGGAGGCGGCTTCCTTGAGGACGTCGGCCAAGCGTGGCAGCAGGTCGTCCTGCACCTTCGAGCGGGCGTCGTCAACGATCGGTGGGATCATGCCCAGGGCGTCGTCCACCACCGGACGGACCCGCTTGACGGTCTTGTCAACAGCAGGCGTGACGGCGCCCAGCGCGTCATCAAGGACGGGCTTGGCCTTGTCAAGGGTTTCGGAGGCGAGGCGGGCGCCGCGAATCTGGGCATCGCGAAGTACCGGCTTGAGGCGCTCATAAGCATCATTGGCGACGTCGGCGCTGACCCGACGAGCCTCCTCCGCCCACGGACCCACGACATCGCCAGCCTGCTCGACCAAGGGGGTCAAGCGCTCCGCAGCGTCGGCGAGAGCCGCCGATCCCAACTCAATTGCGTTGTGGGTGCCCTCTTCGACGGCTTTGCACAGGTTCTTTCGGTGCATGCTTCCTCCGATGCTTCACTCGCGGTGCGTCCGCACTTCGTTGGGATCCAAGGTACTCGGCTGCTGGGAGTCCCGACAGACAATCTGTCAGGATGGAGACCCCCTACGAAAGGACCGCTGACGTGGCCCAGACCGCAACGCTGCACACCAACCACGGCGACATCGTGATCACCCTGTTCGCCGACCAGGCGCCCAAGACCGTCGCGAACTTCGTTGGCCTGGCGAACGGGACGAAGGAATACCGCGACCCCCACAGCGGCCGCCAGACCACGGGCAACTTCTACGACGGGCTCGGCTTCCATCGGGTCATCTCCGGCTTCATGATTCAGGGCGGTTGCCCGCTGGGCACCGGGACAGGTGGCCCCGGCTACACGTTCGCCGACGAGATCCACCCCGAATTGGTGTTCAACAAGCCCTACCTGCTGGCGATGGCCAACGCCGGACCTGGCACCAACGGTTCGCAGTTCTTCATCACGGTGGGTCCCACCCCCCACCTGAACCGGCGACACACCATCTTCGGCGAGGTTGCGGACGAGGCGTCCCGGAAGGTTGTCGACGAGATCGCCGCCGTCCGGACAGGACGGATGGACCGTCCCGTCGAGCCCGTGGTCATCAACTCGGTCACGATCAGCGAGTAGCGCCCCACGGCCGACTCCGGGCTAGCCGGCCCCGAGTGAGAAGGCCGCCTCCAGGTCGTGGGTGGAGTAGGCACGGAACGCGATATGGGTCTCCGTGCCCTCCACCCCCGGCACCTTGTTCAGGTGGTCAGCGACAGTCGTCGCCACTTCATCGATGCTGCGTACGCGCACCAGAGCGATCAGGTCGATGGATCCGGTCACCGAGTAGACCTCGGAAACCCCTTCCAGGTCAGCGATGTGTTGTGCCACCTCCGGAATCCGGGCGACATCAGCGGTGACGAACACAATCGCGGTGATCATGGCTGCATCCTAGGGGCCACTTCCCCCAACGCGAGCGTCGCCAGCGCATCCGTCCCGATGCCGGCATGCAGTGGCCAACTCCATTCACCCTCGATGTCGATCAACCGGACACCTGGGCGCTCCAGCCAGGCTGCGATCCGTTCGGCCTCCTCCACCAACCCGGCCGGTGCTGGGCCCACAGGGGTCGGGACGGCCTGTGCCACGGCAATCGCGTGGCGAGCCACCTCCTGCGGCACGTCACCCGGGCGGGCGAGGGCGGCGGCGGCCAACCGAGCGTGCCGAATCACATGGATCTCCCAACCGGCCTCGGCACGGAACCCGGCGACGATCTGGGGACAGCGCGCCAGGCCGGCCAGGCGATGGGTCCGGATCGCCGCCGCAAGATAGGCCTCCAGGCGACTCGTCAGTGCGCTGGCCTCCTCGTAGCGTTGCTGGGTCACCAGCGAACGCAACCGGGGCCGGGCAGCCCGCACGACCGGACGGACGTCGACTGAAAGGGCTGCTCTCACCCGCTCGACCACGGCCCCATACTCATCGCGGCTGACCGCGTGCTCACAGGGGGCGCAGCAGCGTCCCATCTCGGCCAGCACGCAGGCGGGGCTGGGCCGACGAACCGACAGCCGGGAGGAGCATTGCCGGATCGGGTAGGCCTCGTACAGCGCCAGGACCGTCTGTTCAGCGGCAATGCGTTGGTTGAACGGACCGAAGTATTCCGCGCCGTCATCGCTGACGGACCTGGCGATGCTCAGCCGGGGGTAGGGCTCGCGCGTGACCTTCACCCAATGCTGGCGCTCGGGGTATTTGGAGCGCCGGTTGTAGCGGGGGGAATGGGCGGCGATCAACCGTAGTTCCAGGACCTCGGCCTCCAATTCGGTGCGACACACAGTGGCCTCCACGCCCGTCGCGATCCGCACCATCTCATCCATTCGCGGCCGGGTCTCGGCCGCGGTGAAGTAGCTGCGCACGCGGGCCCTGATGTTGCGGCTCTTGCCGACGTAGAGCACCTGGCGTCGCACGATTCCGTCGACGTCCGGCAAGTCAGCCACAAACTGATAGATCCCGGGGGAGGCAGGCAGGCCGGTGGCCATCGTGGCCTTGGCGCGGCGTTGGGGCGAGACCCGCCGGGTACAGGCGAGGAGGTCGGCCAAGGTCGCGACGCCCTGGTTCCCGACCCGCTCGATCAGGTGGTGCAGGACGTCAACCGTCGCCCGGGCGTCGCTGAGAGCCCGATGGTTGGGCGTCACCCGCGCGTGGACGTGGTGGGCCAGGGTCGACAACTTGTAGTTGGGGACCTCGTCGCGCAACAGCACCTGCCGTGCCAGCGTGACGGTGTCCAGCACCTCGTTGCCCGGCCACGTCCGTCCGGCCGCGGCGCAGGCACGTTTCAGGAATCCGATATCGAACGGTGCGTTGTGGGCCACTAGAACGCACTGGCCGGCGAACTCGAGCCAGGCCGGGAGGACGCTGGCCAGGTGCGGCGAATCGGCCACCATGCCATCGGTGATGCCGGTCAGGACCGCGATCAGGGCCGGAATGTGGGTTTGGGGGTTGACCAGCGTCTGGAATTCACCCAGGACTTCACCCCCCCGCACCTTGACCGCACCGAACTCGGTGATCGTGTCGTCGGCCGAACTGCCCGTGGTTTCGAGGTCGACCACGCAGAAGGTCACCTCGGACAAGGCCGGGCTGAGGTCCTCGAAGCTGGGTTGCAGCGCTGATGTGGCCATGTCCGGGACGCTAGAGGGCCGCGGTGACAGTTCCTGCTCGCGCCGACCTGGTACTGCTCGGCGCCCGACGGCGGCAACCTGCCGGTGCGCCGTCTCGCTCCGACTGGGGGGAGGGCCCTGCCTGCGGAGGCCGACCGGGACGTGGCAGATCGGCCACGAAAACTGTCACAGGCGGACGTCACGCTGTTGCCATGAACGTGCTACGAGTTGATTGCGCCGGTTGCCGGGTCCGCGGCGATGGCTGCTCCGATTGTGTGATGTCGGTCCTGCTGGGTCCGCTTGAGGACGCCGTGGTGGAACTCGACAACGACGAGATCGGCGCCCTTCGCGCGATGGCTGATTCGGGGTTGCTGCCGCCGTTGCGCCTCATCAAAGGCGCCGCGATAGCCGGCCCTCCAGCCGCCGACGAGGGCGAGGGGTTTGCTATCCGGCAAGCTTTCCCTTAGGGTTTTCTCAGTTTTAGTTCAGGCGGCTGCTGCCGCCGACGGTGTCGGAAGGCAGGGCCCATGGGCGCACGCACGGTGATCAGGTCGGTGGTGGCATCCGCCGCCGCAGCAATCGTTCTGGTCAGCGCTGCCGGGGTGCCACAGGCCGCAGCCGACCCCGCGACCATCGACGACGCCAAGGCGCAGGTCGAGGAACTGCAGAAGCAGGCTGGGGAAATCGGCGAAGACTACGATGAAGCCCAGATCCAACTGGCCGATGGCAAGGAGCGCCTCAAGGTCCTGCGCGCCGATATCTCCGCGCAGCAGGTGACGGTCGAGGCCCTGACCCAGCAGGCACGCCAGATCACCCTCATGCAGTTCCAGAATCGCGGCGCCGACACCACGATTGAGGTCTTCACCGACAGCGACCCGGACACCTTCCTTCATCGGCTGGCCACCGCCAGCAAGGTCGACGAGAACCTCAACGCCACCCTGCAGTCGCAACGAGCCGAGCAGGACAACCTGACGGACCTGCAACGCGCCGCGGAGGCGGAGACGGCAGCCCTGGCAACCAAGACCCAGCAGTTGGCCGAACTCGATACCCAGATCAAGGACAAGGTGGCCAAGGCGGATGCCCTCGTCGCCAGCCTGACCGAGGCGCAGCGACAGCAACTGGAGGCTCGCAGCGGTCTCCGGGTCTCCTTCGACGTCACCGAGCTCGACTCCAGCGAAGCGGTCAACGCCCGCGCCCTCGATGCCGTCAAGTACGCCGTCTCCAAGGTGCCGGGCGGGCAGTACGTCTGGGGCGCCTCAGGGCCGTCCAACTTCGACTGCTCGGGCCTGATGCTGGCCGCGTATCGCTCCGTCGGGGTTTCGCTGCCGCACTCCTCGCGGGCTCAGGCGAGCCTGGGCCGTCCAGTGTCACGGGACGAACTCAAGCCCGGTGACCTGATCTTCTGGTACCACCCCATCCACCACGTCGGTATGTACATCGGTGGGGGCAAGATCGTCCACGCCCGCAACGTGAGCAGCGACCTGGTGGTCCAGACGCTGGCGTCCTACCCGGCGCCGTGGGCCGGAGCCCGACGCATCCTCGGCTGACCTGTTCGCCGCAGTCCCACGCCGGCACGCTGTGCGTCTCTCCGGGAGCAGGACGACGAGGGTGAGCGGCCTCCGCCGCTGGTGCTCGTCAGCCTGCTTGCTCGTCCTGCTGGCCAGTTCGGGCTGTGGTTCTGCCCCGGTGCTCCAACCCGCTGCCGTTGAGTCGGTCTCGCCGGTGCTCGAAGAGTTGCTGGGGCCCCTGCAGCGAAGCCTGGACAGCCGGGACAGGCCTGCCTTCCTCGCGAACTTCGCCCCGGGTGAGGCCACCCGGCAGGGATCCCAGCTGTTCGGCAACCTGCGGCAGTTCCAGGCGGTGCGTTTCCGTCCGGCCGTCCAGCCCAACACCCTGGAGGTGCAATGGCGCGTTCCTGGGGACGCCGTGGCGACGGCCCAGTTGATTGTCCTGACCTTCGAACGCTCGGAGTCGGGACTGGTCATCGGCTCGCTGCGACCGGAGTCCCGGGCCTCTGTCTGGCTCCTGGGTGGCACGGCGGTGCGCACCAGTGCACGCGGCACCGTGATCGCGCCGGACACGTTGGTGAACGCTCGACTCACCGACTGGGGACGCCGGCTGGACAGGGCGGCCACCGCTGTCGAGCGCAGCGACCTGGGCAGTTTGGATGACGGGTGGAACGAGCGCCTGGTGGTCGAACTGCCGGCCACCGGTGCCGACTACCGAGCACTGAGTAGCGGGACGGGGGTCGGAGCCGCAGCAGTCACCGTCTGCGACAACGGCAGCCCGCGGATCGTGGTCAACCCCACCCAGTTGGACGCGGGCCGGGGCTACCTCGACGCCCTGCTGATCCACGAAGCCGTCCACGTGGCGACCAACGCTCCCTGCGACCCAGCCGGCCCGCAGTGGGTGCGCGAGGGGCTGGCCGAGTGGGTGGCCGCCGAGCACAGCCCCAGCACACGCGCCTACGACCGCGAATGGGTGGTGTGGCACCTCTCCCGCCATCAGGTGCCGCGATCCCTGCCCAGCGATGCGGACTTCACCGGGGCCGACGACGATGAGGTCCTGTCCGCCTATGCGCTCAGCGCGTTGGCGGTGGACGTGGCCGTCCGGCGCTTGGGCAGAACCGGTGCGATGACGTTCCTGGACGGGTTGTCGCTCCCCGTCCCGCCCGAGGCCGGGGCTGTGGACGACCTCACCGGCTGGTACCGCGCCGAGTTGGGACGGATCGCTGCGTCAGGCTGAATGCTGTTGCAGGAACTCCAAGGCCCCGGCGAAGATCTCTTCCTTGTCGTGATCCATGGTGGCGACGTGGTAGCTGCGATGGAGCAGTTGCTCGCTCACCTCCTCGCTGGAGATGTGGCTCAGAATGTACTGCGTCGAAGCGGCCGGCACCACGTGGTCGGTCGTTGAGCGATAGACCAGAACGGGGCACGTGACAAGGTCGAGGCAGGCGCGGACATCCGCCCACAACCGGAGCATGGAGTGGGCAGCGCGCAGCGGCGTCCGCTCGTAGCTGTACTCGTCCACCCCAGGCTGGGCGATGTCGGAGCCGATGGCCTTCGCCGAGGGCAGCACCTTCGACAGCAGGGGGATCGCCCGAGTATTGGGATAGCCCACCACCGCGGGGTTGACCAGGATCAAGCCGGCGACGCCTCCGGGGTGCTTCTCGGCCAAGCGCAGGGCCAGTGCCCCGCCCATCGAGAGTCCGGCGACGAACACCTGGTCGCACGCGGCACTCAACTCCCGGTATTCACGCTCGACCGCCGCGTACCAGTCCCGCCAGTGGGTGACATTGAGCTCCTGCCAGCTGGTGCCGTGGCCGGGGAGGCGGGGGAGCGCTACGCGGTAGCCGGCGTCAGCCGTCAGCCGGGCCCACTCCAGGAGGGACCAGGGCGATCCGGTGAAGCCGTGGCAGAACAGCACGCCGATGCGTCCGATTCCGGCATGGAAGGGCGTGGCGTGCTCGAGTACCTGCATGCGCTCATCGTAGGGCGAGGTCCGTCGAGTCGCGCCCTGGCCCAGTCCAGCCAACCACCGCCTCTGGCGGCTAGGGTGCTGCCACAGGGGCTACGGAGGTTGGAATGTACTACCGATTGTTCAGGGACGGGCTCTTCCGGCCCGTCGTGAAGTGGCTCTTCCGGGCAACAGTGTCGGGACAGGAGAACATTCCGGCCAGCGGCGGCGCCATCCTGGCGAGCAACCACCTGGCGGCCGGGGACACCGTCGTGCTGCCGTCCATGGTGAGCCGGCAGGTGACGTTCCCCGCCAAGGCGGAGTTGTTCAAGGGTGACCGTGGGCCGGGTTCCAAGGCCATCGCCTGGTTCCTCAAGGCCGTCGGTCAGGTCCCCCTGGACCGCTCAGGTGGCCGCGCGAGCCTGGACGGGCTCGAGCCGGTTCTGGAGGTCCTCGCCAACGGCGGTTTGGTGGGCATCTACCCTGAGGGGACCCGATCACCTGATGGTCGGCTGTACAAGGGGAAGACCGGCGTCGCCAGAATCGCACTGGCGGCGGGAGTGCCGGTGATCCCGGTAGCCATGTTCGACACCCACTCTGTGAAGACTCGGATCGGCATCCCGTGGATCCGTCGTCCCCGGGTCGTGATCGGCAGACCGCTCGACTTCTCGCCGTACGCCGGCCTGATCGGTGACCGGACCACCCTGCGCTGGGCGACCGACGAGGTGATGGCAGCGATCCAGGCGCTGTCCGGACAGACCTACATCGACGCCTACGGATCGTCGGTGAAGTACGGCTCGCTGTCCCAGGCCGAGGCGAGTGCGCGCGAACTGGCCCGTCCGGGCCTGGGCGCGACCGCGCCGGAGCTGCCACCGGCGGAGAAGCCCTCAGCGAACAGCTGACCCGCGGTTGGGCGTCCGGTGATGCCCCGGCGTATCCTGACCGGCGTGAACGACCTCATTCCAGCGTTGACGGAACTGCATCGGCTGCCGGTTGCCCAGCAGCCGACGTACCCCGATCCTGGAGCGCTCGCCGCCGCTCTGGCCGACCTGCGGTTGCGTCCGCCGCTGGTTTTCGCCGGCGAGTGCGACGAGTTGAAGCATCGCATCGCCGAGGTGGCCGCGGGCCGATCCTTCATGCTGCAGGGCGGCGACTGCGCGGAGACCTTCGAGTCGGTGACGGCGGTGAACATCCGGGGCAAGCTGCGCGTGCTGCTGTCGATGGCCGTCGTGCTGACCTACGCCGCGCAGGTCCCCGTCCTCAAGGTCGGACGGATCGCCGGCCAGTACGCCAAGCCACGCAGCAAGGACACCGAGACCCGGGACGGGGTGACCCTGCCGGCCTACCGCGGGGATGCCGTGAACGGGTTGCCCTTTACCGAGGCTGACCGGATCCCGGACCCCCAGCGCTTGATCGAGGTGTACAACCGCTCGGCGGCGACCCTGAACCTGCTGCGTGCCTTCGTGAAGGGGGGCTTCGCCGACCTGCGGGCGGTCCACACCTGGAACTCCGACTTCGTACGGAACTCCAACGTCGAGGCCCGCTACGAGAACATGGCTGCCGAGATCGAGCGTGCCCTGGCCTTCATGGTGGCGTGCGGGGTCGACAACGAGTCCTTCCGCACCGTGGACTTCTACGCCAGCCACGAAGCCCTGTTGCTGGAGTACGAACACGCGTTGACCAGAATCGATTCGCGCACCGGGACGCCGTATGACACTTCGGCCCACATGGTCTGGATCGGCGAACGGACCCGCCAGTTGGACGGGGCGCACGTGGAATTCCTGCGGCACGTGCGGAATCCGATCGGCATCAAGGTGGGCCCCTCGGCCGACCCTGCCGACATCGTCGCGCTGTGTGAGCGTCTGGACCCCGACCTGGAGCCCGGACGGCTCACACTCATCACCAGGATGGGCGCCGGGCGGATCCGCGAGGCACTGCCCCCCATCGTGCGGGCGGTCGAGGACACCGGGCGCAAGGTGGCGTGGGTGTGCGACCCCATGCACGGCAACACCTTCGAAACCTCCCTGGGGTACAAGACCCGGGCGTTCAGCCAGGTGGTCGAGGAGGTCAACGGGTTCTTCGACGTCCACGAGGCCCTGGGCACCTGGCCCGGGGGGGTCCATATCGAACTGACCGGCGATGACGTGACCGAGTGCGTCGGCGGGGTCGACGAACTGGTCGAGGCAGATCTGGCCAACCGCTACGAGTCGGCGTGCGACCCGCGGATGAACCGGAGCCAATCCCTCGAATTGGCGTTCACCGTCGCCGAACGGCTGACCAGCGGCCGGATCATGCGAGTGAACCCGATCCAGGAATTCCATGCCGAAGACTTCTGAAGCGATCGACCTGCGCAGTGACACCCTGACCCGTCCGACCCCGGGCATGCGCGAGGCCATGTCTCAGGCGCCGGTGGGGGACGACGTCTACGGCGAGGACCCGTCGATCCTGGCGTTGGAGGCTCGGGTGGCGAAGCTGCTCGGCCACGAGGCGGGCTTGTACTGTCCCACCGGGTCGATGGCGAATCTGCTGGGAGTGTGGGCGCTGGTGCGCCCCGGCGAAGAGGTCGTGTGCGACGTCCGAGCCCACATCGCCCGCGCCGAGATGGGAGCCCATGCGGCCCTCCATGGGCTCACGATGCGCACCTGGGAGTCGGCGGACGGCGTGGCCGACGCGGCGGCGATCGCCCGGGTGATCACTCCGGATGCCGGGCCGTACCTGGTGTCGACGGCGGCGGTCGCGCTGGAGAACACCCACAACTTCGGCGGTGGCACCGTGCAGCCGCTGGACCTGCTGGCCGACGTCTCCGCGCTGTGCGCTGCTGCCGGCGTCGGGCTGCACCTGGACGGGGCCCGGCTCTGGAATGCCCATGTGGCGACCGGGGTGTCCCTGGCCGACTACGGCCGATTGTTCGACACGGTGAGCGTGTGCTTCTCGAAGGGGCTCGGGGCCCCGGTCGGTTCGATGCTGGTCTCGGACGGGGCCACGATCGCCCGGGCGCGCGGGCAGCGCAAGCGGCTCGGCGGTGGCTGGCGGCAGGCGGGAATCCTGGCCGCAGCCGCGGACTACGCCCTCGACCACCACGTGGCTCGCCTGGCCGATGACCACATGGCGGCTCAGGGCTTCGCCGCCGAGGTCGCAGCCCTGGCCGGTGACGCCGTGGATCCGGCCGCCGTCCACACCAACATCGTGGTGCTGAACACCGGAACGCAACCCGCCCGGGACGTGGTGGCTGCGGCCGCCCGGGAAGGCGTGCTGCTGTCAGTCGTGGGGGAGCAGGCCGCTCGGGCGGTCACACATCTGGACGTCTCCGCTGCGCAGTGCGCCGAGGCCGGCCGGATCGTCGGCGGCCTCCTCGCTCGCGCATGAAGGCCGGCGTCCTGGGTTCGCCCATCGAACATTCGCTCTCGCCGGTGCTGCACAACGCGGGGTACCGGGCCCTGGGCCTGGACGGCTGGAGCTACGAACGACACCGGGTCGAGGCGGAAGACCTCGCGGGCTTCGTGGCCGGACTGGACGGGCAGTGGCGCGGCCTCAGCCTCACGATGCCGCTGAAGGTGGCGTGCCTCGCTGTCGCCACGGAGGTGACGGCGATGGCCCGGCGGGCAGGGGCGGGCAACACGCTGGCTCGTCGTCCCGACGGGGGTTGGCGGGCCGACAACACCGACGTCGGTGGGCTGATGGACGCCCTAGGGCCGGCGTGGCAGTCCGGGTGGCAGGACGCGGTCGTGCTGGGGGCGGGGGCAACGGCCCGCTCAGCGCTGCTGGCACTGGAGGGACTCGGCGCAACCCGGGTCACCGTCCACGCTCGTCGCCCTGAGCAGGTGGCCGACCTGCTCGACTGGGCGGCCGCCGCGGAGTTGCAGGTGAGCGTGCGGCCGGGAGTCCTGGCCGAGTGGGCAACCAGTGGACAGCCGGTGGTGGTGTCCACCCTGCCCCCGGGTGCCGGCGCGGAGGAGGCCCTCACCAGACCCCGCAGCGGCCTGTTGTTCGACGCCGTGTACGCCGACTGGCCGACCCCCTTGGCGCGGGGTGCGGCCACAGCCGGGATGCAGGTGGTCGGAGGGTTCGACCTGCTGGTGGCCCAGGCGGCCCGGCAGTTCGAGCAGTTCACCGGCCTTCCCGCCCCGATCGAGGCGATGCGAGCAGCCGGCAGAGCAGTCCTCGACGCCTGAGGCCAGGGATCCGGACGGATCCTCCCGAAGCCGCACTAGGCTGTGGCGATGATCGTCTTGGTGGGCTTCATGGGGGCGGGCAAATCGACCGTCGGCAGGCTGCTCGCCGAGCGGCTGGGGGTGTCGTTCGCCGATTCCGACGACGTCATCGAGGCCTCGGTGGGCCTGAGCATCGCCGACATCTTCGAGGGCTATACCGAGGCCGGGTTCCGCGACCTCGAGGCGCGGGTGATCGCGGCCCAGTTGGCCGGTGCGTCGGGGGTGCTCGCCCTGGGGGGCGGGGCCGTCACCACGGAGTCGGTGCGGGTGGCTCTGGCCGGCCACGACGTGGTGCTGCTGGACATCTCGCTGACCGAAGCCCTGCGCCGAATCGGCGGCGACCCGAGCCGTCCGTTGCTGAACCGGCCCGACCTGGCGCAGATCTTCGCCGGACGGGCCCAGTGCTATCGGGACGTAGCCACCCTGACGGTGGCCGTCGCCGGACGCTCGCCCCAGCAGATCGTCGAAGACGTCGCGTCGGCGTTGGCCGAGCCCGATGTGGTGCGGCTGGACCCGGTCGCCCCGGAAGCGGGAGAGTAGGGGCATGGACGTCCTGGTGATCAATGGCCCCAACCTGAATACCCTCGGCACTCGCGAACCCGAGGTCTACGGGACGGTGACGCTCCCGGAGATCGAAGCGGCCCTGATCGCCCAGGGGGCAGCGGCCGGGCTCAGCGTCGACACCTACCAGAGCAATCACGAAGGCGCCATCATCGATCGGCTGCACGCCGCCCGGGTGGACGGGACGCGGTTCATCATCATCAACCCCGGTGCGTTCACTCACACGTCGGTGGCGATCCGTGACGCCTTCGCCGCGATCGCGGTGCCGTTCTGCGAGATCCACATCTCCAACATCCACGCCCGCGAGGAATTCCGGCGCCACTCCTACCTCTCCGGCCTGGCGGTCGGCGTCATGTTCGGCTTCGGGACGCACGGCTACACCCTGGCCATGGACTTTGTGATCCACGCCATCGCCGGCGTGGAGTGAAGGGGCCTCCGTGAACATCACCCACCTGGGCCACTCCGCCGTTCTCGTGGAGATCGCGGATCGACGGATCCTGATCGACCCGGGGAACTTCTCCACCGCCTGGCACGGGCTGACGGATCTGGACGCGATCTGCGTCACCCACCTGCACCCCGACCATCTGGACCCGGCCCAGGTGCCCGCCCTGATCGCCGCGAACCCGCAGGCGGCGGTCTACGTCGAACCGCAGGTGCTCGACGTGGTTCCGCTGGTCGGTGCGCGGCCGCTGGCCGCCGATGCCAGCATCGATCTGGGGGCCGTCACGGTGGCCGCCGTGGGTGGCCTGCACGCGGTCATCCACCGCGATATCCCGCGGATCGGCAACGTCGGGCTGGTGATCGGGGCCGAGGGCGAGCCCACGGTGTTCCACCCGGGCGACGCGCTGGAGGCGGTGCCGGCCGGCGTCGACGTGCTCGCGGTTCCGGCCTACGGCCCGTGGGCTGCGATGAAGGAGACCATCGATTTCGTGAGGGCTGTGGCAGCGCCGCACGGCTTCCTCATCCATGAGGGACTGCTGCACGAACGTGGCTGGTCCCTGGCGTTCAACCGGATGAACGAGATGACGCCGACCACGCTGGTCGACCTCCGCGCGGCCGGAGCCTGGAAAGCCGGGCAGTGAAGCCGGTCAGACCGCCCAGATCGTGACGGTCGACCCCTTGGGGGCCAGGCTCTTGCTGGGCGGGTCGGTGTAGGCGGCCACGTCCAGCAGTTTGGTCCGGTGGCGCACCTTCACCTTGAATCCGGCGTCCTCGAGGATCTGGGTGGCCTCGTCGACGCTCTTGTACGACACCGAGGGCACCTCCACCAACTCGGGGCCCTTCGAGATCACGAACCTGATGGTGTCGCCCTTCTCCAGGTTGCCGCGGCTCGGGTCCTGGGAAATCACCGAGCCCGCCGGGATCGTGTCGTGGAACTTCTCCTGACTCATCTCGACGATCAGGCCCTGGGCCTCGAAGTGCTTCTTGGCATCGGCGAACGGCTTCTTGACGTAGCTGACGACCTCGACCGGCGCGGGCCCCTTCGAGATTTTGAGATCCACCTCGGTTCCCGGTTTCACCTTCTTGCCTGCCTCGAAGGACGCCGAGACCACGGTCCCGATGACCGCCGCGTCGTCGAAGACCTCGCTGGTCACCCCGAGTGCAAGATGGCCGGCTTGGAGGGCTGCGGTTGCCTCGGTCACGGTCATTCCGACCATCGACGGGACGGGGTAGCGTTCCTGCCCCTTGGACAGGAACGCGGCCACCGTCCCACCGTGCAGGACGGGCGCACCGGCAACGGGAGCGGTCCGGATCACCTGTCCGGCCGGGACGGTCTCGGAATACTCGGAGCTGAAACGCAGCGTCAGCCCGTGGTCCTTGGCCAGGGCCTCGGCTTTGGTTTGCGTCAGTTGGACGAAGTCGGGGGTCGGGGTGAACCGCCCCTGGAAGAACCACCAGGTGCCGAAGCCCAACGCTGTCGCCAGCAGCACCACGATCACCAGGGTCACCAGCCCGCCCTTGCGACGCCTCGCCTGGCGTCGCTGGGCCGGTACGGCCGACGGGGTGAGAGGAGGGAGGGCGTCGTCGTAGTACGGCATGCCGTCGGCGACCGGGGGGTGGCCCGGGCTGGTCGGCGTGGACGGAGTGAAGCGCAGGGTGGCCGTCCGACTGACCTCGGTGCCCGCGGCGCTGAGGGAGGGGACCGGTTCGGTGAGTTGGGCGGCCGGGTCGAGGACCGTCCGCAGCATCAGGGCCGTCAGCGCGGGATCGTCCATCACGCCCTGGCCGAGGGCTTCTCGGGCCTGCCTGGCGTGGTCGAACAACACCCGGGCGTCCCGGGGACGGGTCTGGGGGTCGCGCGCGGCGGCCGTGGTGACCAGGGCGTCGAGGTAGGGCGGGATGCCATTCCGCGAATCCCGCCAGGACGAGGTCATCTGGGAGGACGGCGCGGGGATCTCGTTGTGGACGTGGCTGTAGGCGACCTGGATCGGGCTGTCCCCGGTGTGCGGCTTCCGTCCGGTCAGCATCTCGAACAGGATCACGCCCAGCGCGTACACGTCGCAGCGGGTGTCCGCCTTGCCCTTGGTGACGAGTTCTGGGGCGATGTAGGAGACCGTGCCGATCAGCATCCCGGTCGCGGTGGCGGTCTGGGCGGTCACCGCTCGCGCCAGGCCGAAGTCGGCCACCTTCACCTGACCACGATCCGAGATGAGGACGTTCTCCGGCTTCAGGTCCCGGTGGATGATGCCGGCTTCGTGGGCCGCCGCGACGGCTCCGATGACGGGCAGGAGCAGATCCAGTGCCCGGGCCGGGTCGATCGGGGCCTCCCGGCTGATGACGTGGCGCAGGGTGCTTCCCTCGACATACTCCATCACCATGTACGGGCGGCCACCGTCCATGCCCTGGTCGAACACCGACACCACGTTGGGATGGGAGAGTCGGGCGGCCGCCCGCGCCTCCCGGTCGAACCGGGCCACGAAGTCGGCGTCGTCACCGAGGGTGTCGTGCATGACCTTGACGGCCACCGTTCGGGTCAGGCGACGATCGGACGCCAAATAGACGGTCGCCATGCCTCCGCGAGCCAACTTGCGGAGAATCTCATAGCGACCATCAAGCACATGACCCACCAACGGGTCGCCATTGCTCATGACAGTCACATCAAGCTCCGGACCACGGGGGAAGTAGGCCGTCCAGACCTGGGCATGAGTGTAGGAGGTTTCCCCAAGCTTCCACGCCCGACCCGCCGGGCGGTGGGGGGCCGGTGCGGGCGTCCGGGGCGCGGCTAGGCTGTGCCCGTGACCGTCCTGCTTGGTATCGCGACCCGGATGCGGCTTGCCCGCCTGCTGCTGATCACCGGCCTGCGGGACGGTGGCGATGACCTGGCCGGGTTCGTCGGCGACACGTTGGATGCGGGCGTCGACATCGTTCAGTTGCGCGACCCGCGGGCCGGCGACGCGGCGCTGGCCGCCGGGTTCCGGCGGGTGCGTGAGGTGGTCCTCACCCGCAAGGCGCTCGCCGCGCTCTACGACGCCCTCACGGTCGCCGAGGAGGTCCAAGCCGACCTGCTGCAGGTCTCCGAGCGGGGTCCGGCCGCAGCGACTGCGCGAAAGCATGTCCACGCGTGGGCCCAGATCGGCCGTTCGTGCCACTCTCGTCGACAGGTGGATGCGGCGCTGCGGGATCCGGACGTGAACTTCCTGACCGTCGGACCCGTCTTCGGCACGGGACTGCTGCCGGTCGGCGGGGTGGAGTTGGTCAGCTACGCGGCCCGCCAGGCGCCGCCGTCCGACCCGTCCGCCAAGCCGTGGTTCGCGGTCGGGGGCATCACTGGGGACAATCTGGCGGAGGTGCTGGAGGCCGGGGCGCGGAGAGTCGCCGTCTCCCGCGCGATCACCGACGCCACGGATCCGGCGGCCGCCACCGCCGCCCTGAAGGAGCGGCTGAGCCAGGCGTGGCGCGACGACCCTGGGATGCAGAGCTTCACGCTGCGGAGTTTCGGACGCTGAACCAGCGCCGACCCATCAGAGGCTGACCGGCAGCCGGCCCACGCTCAGGACACCCGATCGACGGCCATCCGCGCCAGGACCCGTAACGCCGGTCGGGCATTGTCTGAGATCGGGGTCGCCTCGACGGCCTCGAGTGCCTCGGCGAGCGTGATCGCGATTTCGTCCTCAGTGGCGGCGACGGCGCCCGAATCGCTGATGATGTCGCGGGCTTGGTCCACCTCCGCGGAGCTCAGGTCGGCTCTACCGAGCAGGTCGGCCAGGAGCCGGGCCTCGGCCTCAGGAGCCCGGGCGATCGCGTGGGCGACCAGGACCGTCAGCTTCCCTTCGCGCAGGTCGTCTCCGGCGGGCTTGCCGGTCAGCGCCTCATCGCCGTACACGCCGAGCACATCGTCGCGGAACTGGAACGCCCGACCCACGGCCGAGCCGTAGCGCGCCAGCGCCTCCAGCAATCCCTCCGGGGCGCCGGCCAGCGCCGCGCCCACCTGCAGTGGCCGGATCACGGTGTAACGCGCGGTCTTGTACTCCACCACCCGCCGGACCTGATCCATCACCTCCTGCGGCGCGGACCGGGCGTCCAAGGGATGGCGCGCCTGGGCCTGGATATCGAGGAACTGCCCCGCGGTCACCTCCGTCCGCATCGCCTCCACCAGCGGTTGCGCTGCCGTGACAGCACGCTCCGGCAGGCCGCAGCGGCGGAACATCTCGGCGGACCAGATCAACAACAGGTCGCCCAGCAGGATGGCCGCGCTGCGGCCGAACGCGTCGGAGTTGCCCCGCAGGACCTGTTCCCGGTGCTGGGCGGCGAACTGCCGATGGGCGGACGGCTTCCCCCGGCGGGTGTCGGAGCCGTCCATCACGTCGTCGTGCACCAGCGCGCTGATGTGCAGGAGGTCGAGGCTGGCAGCGGCGCGCAGTAGCGCCGAGGGATCGGCCACGGCGTCGGCAGCGGCCAGATACCCCCAGACGCAGAAGGCGGGCCGCAGCCGCTTGCCGCCGGCGGTGAGACCGTCGGCGACCCGCACGAAAGGTTCGAGGCCGTCGGCGATCCCTGCCAGGGCGTCACGTCGCTGCGTGAGGAAGCCGTCGAGTTGCTCGCTGACAGCGCAGCGGAATTCGTCGGAGAGGGGGTTGTCGGGAACAAAGGTGACCACAGGCTGAGCCTAGAGGCACGCGCCGCCGAGGGCTCACCTAGGGTGGCCCCCATGTCTGAGGCCTCCGTCGTCGCCGAGCGACCTGCAACTCTGGTGACGATCGCCGACCTCCTGCGCGACGGCGGTCGTCCCACGATGTCGTTCGAGTTCTTCCCACCCCGTGACGACGCCGGCGTTGAACAGTTGCGGGCCACCATCGCCGACCTCGAGCCGCTGTCACCTGACTTCGTCTCGGTCACCTACGGTGCCACCGGGTCGACCCGCAGCCGGACCATCGACGCCACCCGCTTGATCCGGACCCAGACGTCGGTCCGGACGATGGGGCACCTCACCTGCGCCGGCCAGTCCGTCGCCGAATTGCGGGGGGCCATCGCGTCCTACGCGGACGTGGGGGTCAGCCATGTGCTGGCGATCCGTGGCGACCCACCGGGCGGCCCGACGCATCCCTGGCAACGGCATCCACAGGGGCTGGACAACGCCACCGAGTTGGTGAAGCTCGTCAAGGCCAGCGGTGACTTCTGCGTGGGGGTGGCGGCCTTTCCCGACGGTCATCCCGAGCACCACGACGTCCACCTCGACGCCCGGATCCTGGCGGACAAGGAGCAGGCGGGCGCGGAGTTTGCGGTGACGCAGTTGTTCTTCGACGCGGACGCCTACTTCCGCCTGGTGGAGCGGGTCCGCGCACTCGGGTGCGAACTGCCGATCATCGCGGGCATTCAACCGGTCACCAATGTCGGACAGATCGAGCGCTTTGCGACCTTGTCCGGCGCCGAACTGCCAGCTGCCATGGTGGGCTCGCTGCGGGCTGTCGCGGAAGATCCGGCTGCTGTCCGAGCCTTGGGCGTGGAGATCGCGGTGGACCTGTGCGACCGCCTGCTGGCGGGGGGCGCCCCAGGCCTGCAGTTCTTCACGCTCAATCGGTCGAAGGCGACGGCAGAGATTCTTGCCAGGCTCCGCCGGATCGACCCACATCGAGGGTGACCAACCGTTGGGTGGGTCTGGTCAGCGTCACGTACAGGACACGCTCGCCGGCTGGTGATTCCGCCACGATCTGATCGGGCGAGACCGCCACCACCGCGTCGAACTCCAGGCCTTTGGCCGCCAGCGGCGCCAGCAGGGAAACCCGGGCGCCGACCTCGGGGGCACCGCCCAGGCTGCCGGCGGAGCTGAGAGCTGCCAGGCGCGACGGGGGGACGATCACGCCGATGGTGCCCTCCACCTGCTCGGCCAGGGCCGCGATGATCCCCTCCAGGGCGTCGAGCAGTTCGGTCTCGACGGTGCGCAGCAGCAGCGGCTGGACGCCGGTATGCCGAACCGCGACCGGGAGGTCAGCCTGTGGGAAGTGACGCCGAATCACCGCTGCGGCAAGGTCGAACACCTCCGCCGGGCTCCGGTAGTTCGTCGAGAGCCGGAAGGCGCGATGCGGGGCCGAGCGGATGAGGTCGGCAAGGGCCTGCTCCGACTCAGCAAGATCAGGCCAACTGCTCTGGGCCGGGTCGCCCACGATCGTCCAGCTGGCCGAGGCGCCCCGGCGACGTAGCATCCGCCACTGCAGCGGGGTGATGTCCTGCGCCTCGTCAACCAGCACGTGGGCGAAGGTGTCATGGCCGTCATCGTGGGGGTCGATCTCCCGCGCGGTGGCGAGGCGGTCGGCCATGGTGATCACCTCGGAGGCCCGGGTGCCATCCGGGAGGAAGAGTGCCGGCTCGTCACCGTCCACGGGCTCCAGGATCGGGCCGAGCAGGTTGGCCAGCTCATCCAGCAGGGCGATGTCGGCGACCGACCAGTCCCCGGATCGGTAGCTGGCGGCGAGCACCTCCTGCTCAGCCGAGGTGAGGATGCCGCGGCCGGCGCGCGCCACCACCGCAGGGTCGGCCAGCCGGCGCAGCACGGTGGGGGCAGTCAGGTCCGGCCACCAGTCGTGCAGGAACCTCCGATAGGCGGTCGTCGAGGTGACCAACTCGTCGACGTCACTGCGGTCGAGCTCGAGCTCCTCGGGCACCTGGCGGTAGAGCGCTTCGGCGATGGCGGCTTCCGCAGCCGGACGAGCGGCGTTCGCCTTCATGCGGGTCAGGAGGTCGCGCCGGATCCGCTCCACCGCTGCGGTGTCGAGGCTCAGCACCTCGCCCTTGACGGTGACTCGCAGGGCCGGTGCCTGGGCGTCGAAATCCACCAGCGGGATCCCGATCAGCCGCTTCAGGATCGGCAGCATCCGCAGGCTGCCCTTCACCGTGGCCGCCGCCGCGCCGTCGATCCGGTCGCTGCCGAACCCCAGGACGTCGCCGGCCACCTGTCCCACGGCACGCAGGGTCACCGAATCCTCACCGAGAGAGGGCAGGACGCGGTCGATGTAGTTCATGAAAAGACCGCTGGGACCGACCACGAGGATGCCGCCGCGCTCGAAACGCCGTCGGTTGGAGTAGAGCAGATAGGCGGCTCGGTGGAGCGCCACCACCGTCTTGCCGGTGCCGGGGCCCCCGGAGATGACGGTCACTCCCGAATGGTCGGCGCGGATGGCCTCGTCCTGCTCGGCCTGGATGGTGGAGACGATGTCGCGCATCCGGTGCCCACGGGCCCGCTTCAGGGCGGCCATCAGGGCGCCTTCACCGATGACGACCAGCTCGTGCTCCGCCTGAGCATCCAGGAGGTCGTCCTCGATACCGATCACCCGATCGTTGCGGCAGCGCAGCACGCGGCGTCGCACCACCCCCATCGGGTGGGAGGCGGTGGCGCGATAGAAGGGTTCGGCCGCCCTGGCCCTCCAGTCGATGACAAGGGGTTCGTACTCCTCGTCGCGCACGCCGATCCGTCCGATGTAGCGAATCTCGGAGTCAGTGTGATCGAGCCGCCCGAAGACCAGTCCTTCGTGCTCCGCATCCAGGATGGCGAGGCGCTTGGCGGCCTGGAAGGCGAAGGCGTCCCGTTCGAAGAGCGCGGTGCCGTCCTCCTCCCGCACGTAGCTGCCACGATCGGAGCGGTAGATCGTTCGTCCCTGGGTAGCGACCTTGCGCGCCGAGGTGGTCGCGACATCCAGATGCCGATAGACCAGATCGACGTGGGCCTGTTCGATGGCGAGTTCGCGTTCGAGAGGGGCAGGTGCACCAGCAGGTTCCACGTAGTCATCCTTTTGCCGGAACGGTAGACCGACGGACAAGTCTACGCCGAGTCTGCGGACGCGTGCGGCGAACCCCGTGGTCTGGCGAGGCGGCAGCGCGCGCTGGTCGGGCATTCTGGGAGGCCTCAGGGGAGGCTCCCCGATTTGGGCG
Source organism: Propionibacteriaceae bacterium (assembly GCA_016717345.1). Lineage (GTDB taxonomy): Bacteria > Actinomycetota > Actinomycetes > Propionibacteriales > Propionibacteriaceae > Propionicimonas. The sequence goes on along the minus strand of JADKFR010000001.1, from coordinate 436,677 downwards.
GCGTCGTGGCGGTGGACTAGACTCGACCCTCGCATGACCTGTGCAGGCATACGCCTGCGTCCGTACCTCACGATTGGGAGTAATGGCGAAGAAAGAAGGCGCCCTCGAACTCGAGGGAACCGTCGTCGAAGCCCTGCCGAATGCCATGTTCCGCGTGGAACTGGCCAATGGGCACAAGGTTCTGGCGACCATCAGCGGCAAGATGCGGCAGCACTACATCCGCATCATTCCGGCCGACCGGGTGGTCGTGGAGCTCTCTCCCTATGACTTGAGCCGCGGCCGCATCGTTTTCCGGCACCGGTAGCCACGACCGCAAGAATCCACCACCTGTCGTTCACAGGGACACCCCTGTGCTCGGCGATGAGTCAGAAAGTTGCTCGATGAAGGTTCAGCCGAGCGTCAAGAAGATCTGCGACAAGTGCAAGGTGATTCGCCGGCACGGTCGCGTGATGGTGATCTGCGACAACCCGCGCCACAAGCAGCGTCAGGGCTGAGGCCGTCCGGCCTCCGTCCACACGGGTAGCTGACGCGGGACGCGGAACATCGGCCCTCGGGCCAACGCCAACAACTGAATAGCCGATGGCGGCGCATTGTCGCCATCACCCACACAACGTGATCGCACCGCCGGGGAATCTCCCGGTGCCACCCCCGGACGAAGGCTGGGGCCCACGCCAGGCGGCGAGGGGACGCATCACGCCAGACACCTTCGCGGGCCGGGAGACCGGCACGAAGAACTGAAAGGTAAACCGCCTGATGGCACGCCTCATTGGGGTAGACCTGCCGCGCGAGAAGCGGCTGGAAATCGCCCTCACCTACATCTACGGCATCGGACGCACCCGGGCCGTGGAAACCCTGGAGGCCACTGGGATCAGTGGCGACATCCGCGTCCACCAACTCACCGACGAGCAACTCGTGGCACTTCGTGATCACATCGAAGCCAGCTATGAGACTGAGGGCGACCTTCGCCGCAGTGTCGCTGCTGACATTCGTCGCAAGATCGAGATCGGCTCCTACCAGGGCCGTCGTCACCGCATGGGCCTTCCCGTTCGTGGTCAGCGCACCCGGACGAACGCTCGCACCCGCAAGGGCAAGAAGAAGGCCGTCGCCGGTAAGAAGAAGGCCCGCTGAGCGGGACCTGACGGCACCGAGATACTCCAGGAGAAACTGACACAACATGGCTACTGCAAGCCGTTCCGCGAGCCAGAAGGCCGCCAAGACCAAGCTGCGCCGCAAGGAGAAGAAGAACGTCGTCTCCGGCCAAGCGCACATCAAGAGCACATTCAACAACACGCTGATTTCGATCACGGACCCGACCGGTGCGGTCATCGCGTGGGCCTCAGCCGGCACCGTCGGCTTCAAGGGCTCCCGCAAGTCCACCCCGTTCGCGGCCGGCATGGCAGCCGAGGCTGCCGGACGTCGGGCCATGGAGCACGGGATGAAGCGTGTCGACGTCTTCGTCAAGGGCCCCGGCTCCGGCCGGGAGACCGCCATCCGTTCGCTGGGCGCGGTGGGGCTCGAGATCGGACCGATCTCCGATGTCACCCCCGTTCCCCACAACGGTTGCCGTCCGCCGAAGCGCCGCCGCGTCTGACCCCGAGCAAGAAAGGACTTGAATCATGGCCCGTTACACCGGACCCATCACCAAGAAATCCCGCCGGCTCGGTACCGACCTGGTGGGCAACGACAAGGCGTTCGAGCGTCGTGCCTACCCCCCGGGTATGCACGGCCGCGGCCGCACGAAGGAGTCGGAGTACCTGCTCCAGCTCCGTGAGAAGCAGAAGGCCCGCTACTCCTACGGCGTGCTGGAGAAGCAGTTCCGTCGCTACTACGAAGAGGCCGTTCGCCTGTCGGGCAAGACCGGTGACAACCTGCTGGTCATCCTCGAGTCGCGCCTCGACAACGTGATCTATCGCGCCGGCTTTGCGGGCACGCGCCGCCAGGCCCGGCAGTTGGTCGTCCACGGCCATTTCCTGGTCAACGGCCACAAGGTCAACGTGCCGAGCTACCGGGTCAGCGCCTACGACGTCATCGACGTCAAGCCGAAGTCCCTCGGCGTCCACCCGCTGGTGGTGGCTCGTGAGACCCACCACGAGCGGGTGGTGCCGGCCTGGCTGACCGTGCGTCCGAACCGGATGCGCATCCTGGTCCACCAGTTGCCGGTCCGCGACCAGATCACGATCGATGTCTCCGAGCAGCTGATCGTCGAGCTCTACTCCAAGTAATCCGTACTACCGGATCGGTGGCCCGGACGTTCCGGCGTCCGGGCCACCGAGCAATCACCGTCAAATAGTGGGCGGTGGAGAGGAAGTCACATGCTTATCGCACAGCGTCCGATCCTGACCGAAGAGGTCATCGACGAGTACCGATCCCGGTTCGCCATCGAGCCTTTGGAGCCTGGCTTCGGGTACACCCTGGGCAACTCACTGCGTCGCACCCTGCTGTCGTCCATTCCGGGCGCAGCGGTGACCAGCATCAAGATCGAAGGCAACCAGCACGAGTTCTCGACCATTGAGGGTGTCGTGGAGGATGTCACCGAGATCGTCTTGAACCTCAAGCAGCTGGTGCTGTCCTCCGAAGAGGATGAGCCGGTGGTCATGTACCTGCGCAAGTCCGGCGCGGGTGCCGTGACTGCCGCCGATATCGCTCCGCCGGCGGGGGTTGAGATCCACAATCCCGACCTGCATATCGCCACTTTGAACGAGGTGGGCAAGATCGAGATGGAGTTGGTGGTCGAGCGCGGCCGCGGCTACGTCTCCGCGGTCCAGAACAAGAATCCGGACGCCGAGATCGGTCGCATTCCCGTGGACTCGATCTATTCGCCGGTCCTCAAGGTGACCTACAAGGTGGAGGCGACCCGCGTCGAGCAGCGGACCGACTTCGACCGCCTCATTGTGGACGTCGAGACCAAGCGCTCCATTGCCCCTCGCGATGCCATGGCTTCGGCCGGTATGACCCTGGTGGAGCTGTTCAGCCTCGCCCGTGAGCTGAACATGGACGCCGAGGGCATCGAAATCGGCCCGTCGCCCGTCGATGAGCAGATGGCGGCTGACCTTGCTCTTCCGGTCGAGGAGCTCAAGCTCACGATGCGCTCGTACAACTGCCTCAAGCGCGAGGGCATCCACACCGTCAGCGAACTGGTGTCCCGCTCCGAGCAGGATCTGCTCGACATCCGCAACTTCGGCTCCAAGTCGATCGAAGAGGTCAAGCTGCGGCTGCACGAGATGGGCCTCTCCCTCAAGGACAGCGCGCCGGGCTTCGATCCGCTGGCAGCCCTGAGCCGCTACGACGGCACCGACGAATACGACGATCAGTTCTGATCAAGGCCCTAGGAGAACACGACAATGCCACAGCCAACCAAGGGTCCCCGTTTCGGCGGTAGCCCGGCCCACCAGCGGATCATCCTGGCCAATCTGGCCACCCAGTTGTTCCAGCATGGCAAGATCACGACGACCGAAGCGAAGGCCAAGCGGGTTCAGCCCCTGGCCGAACGCCTCATCAGCAAGGCAAAGCGGGGTGACCTGCACAATCGGCGCCTCGTCCTCTCGACGGTCACGGACAAGGGCGTCGTGCACGCGCTGTTCACCGACATCGCCCCGAAGTTCGCCGATCGCGACGGCGGCTACACCCGGATCACCAAGATCGGGCCGCGCAAGGGCGACAACGCCCCGATGGCGGTCATCGAGATCGTGACCGAGTCGGTCGAGGAATCCCGCAAGGCGAAGGCCAAGGGGTCGGGCAAGAAGGCTGAGCCCGCCAAGGCCGAAGGCAAGAAGGGTGCTGCCAAGAAGGCTTCCGCCAAGAAGTCGGAGGAGGTCAAGGCCGCCCCCGTCGGAGCGGCCGCCGACGCCCCGATCGCCGAGACCGCCGTGGACGACGCTCAGTAGTCGCTCAGGCAAACGTTGAAGGCCCGGCCCCCTCCAGGGGGCCGGGCCTTCAACGTTTGCGGGGCGACCAGCGTTCGCGGGGCAACCCCGTCTCCGGGGCGCGACACGCGGGTGGCTCAGGCGCAGGTCCAGGGGCTGGTGCCCGCCTTGGCGTAGTACCGGTTCGCGACGGTGATCTGCTCGGCGCGGCTGGCCTGATGGGGGTAGGCGGCGAAGTCCCGGCCCCCGTTGGAGCGCCACGAGGCCAGGTTGAACTGCAACCCGCCGTAGTAGCCGTTGCCGGTGTTGATCGACCAGTTGTTTCCGGATTCGCAGCGCGCGATCTTGTCCCACATGGCCGCGCGGGCGAGGTTGAGGCCGATGCCGGAGGCCGACGCCTTCGTGCCCACCGTGCGAACCTCCGCCACCGGCTTGGTGAGGAGTTTCTCGCTGGTCTTCCGCGTGGATTCAACCTTGCCGTTGACCGTTGTCACCAGGTATGACCGCTGGGCAGTCCCGTCCTTGCCGCGGGTCAGGACGCTCGATTCACCCTTCCAGGCGGAGGCATCCTTGCGCACGACCACAGCGTGGGGGACCGATTCCTTCTTGGTCAGGGTGCTGACCTCCACCCGATCGACCACGATCCGGAGTCCGTCGGTGACTCCGGCGTCGAGTCCGGGCTTGACCCGGTCATCGCTGTCGCGAGTGATGCCCTGCTCGGTGAGCAGGTCTTCGACGGTTGCTGCGGTGGTGGACAGGTTCTTCTTCTTGCCCGCGACGATGAGGGTGACGTCCTTGGCGGTGGTGGCTTCGATCGAGAGGCCTTCCCGGGGCAGCGCCGCGGAGCGGGCCGCCGAGAGGCGTGCTGAGCGGAGCCCCGGCTGGTTGATCTCCTCCAGCGCCGCGGCCAGTGAGGTGGCGGTGGTGTGGAAGGTGACCGGGGAGCCGTCCACGGTGAGGGTCACCGGCCGGCTGTACTCGACGGTGATCGTCTGGCCGTCCGCCACGGAGTCGGACAGTGAGGGGTAGACGAGGTCCCGCGCGCCGAGGGTGATGCCCTGGGCGGAGAGCACGTCCGCGACGGTGAAGCCGAAGGCTCCTACCCGTGAGGCTTGGCCGTCCACGGTCACCGTGACGTCCTTATGCAGGGCGGTGGCCGTGGTGGCGCCACCTGCCATCAGGAGTAGTGCCACGGCACTACTGGTCAGCACGGTCGCTCGTTTCACAGGGACTTCTCTCGTGAGATGGCAGCGCGGTCCAGGGACGTACGCCATTTCTGAGAACAATCCTGCCTGAAGCTGAGAAAATCCGCAAGTATTCTCAGAAACAGAAGGGCCCGGATCGTGAGATCCGGGCCCTTGCGCGTGCTAAGGGATCAGAACAGACCCGCTGCTGCCGCCTTCGCCTTCGCGAGCCGTTGCGCGACATCGTCCCAGTTCACGACATTCCACCAGGCGTTGACGTAGTCGCCCTTGACGTTCTTGTACTGCAGGTAGAACGCGTGTTCCCACATGTCGAGCTGCAGGACGGGCAGCTGCCCCGCCGGCAGGTTGCCCTGCTGGTCGAACAGCTGGTTGATATTGAGACGCTGGCCGAGGGTGTCCCAGACGAGCATCGCCCAGCCCGACCCCTGGATGCCGTTCGCGGTGGCCGCGAAGTGCTTCTTGAACCCGTCGAAGGAGCCGAAGAACTCCGTCAGCGCGTCGGCCACGTCGCCGTCCGGCTCGCCGCCACCGTCGGGGGACATGTTCTTCCAGAAGACCGAGTGGTTGATGTGGCCACCGAGGTGGAAGGCGAGGTCCTTCTCCAGCTTGTTGATGGCACCGAAGTTGCCACTCTCGCGAGCCTGCGCCAACTGCTCCAGCGCCGTGTTGGCACCTGCGACGTAGGCTGCGTGGTGCTTGCTGTGGTGGAGCTCCATGATCTCGGGCGCGATGTGCGGAGCCAGTGCTCCATAGTCGTAGTCCAGATCAGGCAGCGTGTAAACCATGACTTCTCCTTCGGGTCGGACAGGTGTTGGGTCTGTTCTAGCCCAACCGAGGAGTCGCGGGGAGTATTCCGTCCAAGGAGGACTCGGCCGGGGAGAAGACGGCCCGACGGGCGGTGCGCCGGAACAGTCTCAGCAGCGGGGTGCCGAGGACGAGGATGACCACCGCGTTCGTCAGGGCGCGCCCGGCGTTCCACCCCATCGAGGTGGCCAGATTGAAAAGGACGAACCGGTGCAGGTTCGCCAGCGCCCCGATCGCGGGATCGAAGGAGAGCTGGGTGTCCCCACTCAGCGCGAACGGCCAGAACGAGAAGTCCATCAGCCAGCCGTAGGCGAACGCCGAGATGACGCCGTAACCGGCGAGCAGGACGATCTCGGTGCGCCCGCTGGCCCGGGGTAGCCATCCGGCGAACAACCCGACGAAGCCGGCGGCGAGCATCTGGTAGGGCAGCCACGGCCCGACCCCGCTGGTGAGCAGCCCCGAGGTGAACATCGTGATGGCGCCGAGGGCGAACCCGAAGGCAGGCCCGAAGACCCTGCCGGCCAGGATCATGAGGAAGAAGACAAGTTCGAAGCCGGCGGTGCCGGCGCTCAACGGACGCAGGATGGTGCCTACGGCGGCCAGGACGCCCAGCATGGCGAGTTGCTTGACCTCCATCCGCCCGCCCGCCATCTCGGCCAGGACGATGGCCAGAACCAGCGGCAGGACCAGGGCGAACACCAAGGGCGCCTGGGCGGGGGACATGGCCGAGGTGGGGGAGAGGAACAACGGCCAGGTGAAGGCGGTCAGGCTCATCCCGAGTGCCACCAGAAGCGCCCAGGAGACCCGGCCACCCAGCCGTGGCGCGGCGTTCACGACAAGCCCGCGCTGACGTCGGCGGCGGTGAGGAACGGCAGCGGTGCGAACACCTTTGCCATCTGGGGTGCGTAGGCGACCGAGGAGGTCAGCAGCGAACGCGTGGTGCCCTGGGCGACGATCTCACCATCGGCCATCAGGATGGTCCGATCGCTGACGCCGGCGGCGAATTCCACGTCATGGGTGCTGATCAGAACGGCGGCTCCCGTGGCGGCGATTCGAGTGACGATCCGCTGCAGGTCGGCTTTGGTCTGGTAGTCAAGCCCGCGCGTCGGCTCGTCCAGCAGCACGACCGGCGGACTGGCGGTGAGCTGGATGGCCAGCACCAGCGCCAGGCGTTGTCCCTCCGACAGGTCACGGGGGTCCCGCTCGCCGGGCAGGTAGCTGCCCAGTTCGGCCAGCAGGGTGGCAGCAGTCCCGGGCTCAGCACCGCTTTCGAGATCGGCTTGGGCGCATTCCGCCGCCACGGTCGGGAGGTAGAGCAGGTCTGCTGCTGTCTGCGGGACCAGCGTCACGACGCGGCGGGCGTGGGTGGCAGTGAGGCCGCGCGGGTCCCGTCCAGCAACCAGCAGATCCCCCTCGCACGACAAGGCGCCCTGCAGTGCCCACAGCAGTGAGGACTTTCCGGCACCGTTGCGGCCCATCAGGGTGGCCACGGTGCCGGCGCGGAGGTCGAGGTCGACGCTGCGCACCGCGTGGACGTCGCCGTAGCGGACGGACAGGCGGCGTGCGCTGAGCACGACCTCACCAGCGGCCGGCACCGGCTCGGCAGGCGGCACGGGCCGCCTGCCTTCGGACTGCACCCGGCGGCGAGCCTCCCGGACACTCAACGGGACGTCGGCCCAGCCCATGACCCGGGCCAGCGCTGACAGCGGTGGGACGATCGTGGAGCCGGCCAGGACACTCGCTGCCGGGCCCACGCTCACCGAGCCGTCGCCCGGGACCCAGATCACCGAATCGGCGGCCTGCATCACCCGCTCCAGACGGTGTTCAGCCAGCACGACGGTGAGCCCCACGTCGTGCACCAGGGTGGTGATGGCCGCCAGAACGTCCTGAGCCGCCGTCGGGTCCAGCGACGAGGTGGGCTCATCCAGCACCAGCACCTTCGGTTGAGCGGCCAGCACCGCAGCGATCGCCACGCGTTGCTGCTGCCCCCCCGACAACTCGGTGAGCGGCCGTCGGCGCAAGTCGGCGATCCCCATCAGGTCAAGGGTCTCTTCGACCCGCTTGCGCATGGCCACCGGGTCGATGCCCAACTGTTCCATGCCGTAGGCGATCTCGTCCTCGACGGTGTCGGTCACGAAGCCGCGCAGCGGATCCTGCCCGACATAGCCGACCACGTCGGCAAGGTTGCGAGGGCGGTGTTCGGCCGTGCTGCGTCCGTCCACCCGGACGGAGCCCTGCAGCCTGCCTCCGGTGAAATGCGGCACCAGCCCGTTGATGGCGCCCAACACGGTCGACTTGCCGGAACCGGTCGCCCCCACCACCAGGCACAAGTCGCCCTCACCGACGTGCAGGCTGACGCGATCCAGGGTCGGCCGCATCGCCTGGGGGTAGGTGAGGGTCACCTCATCGAAGTCGATCATGGTCGAACCAGTTCGGCGTCGCGAGGCCGGACCGTCCGCTGCGGGGCGTCGTGGCGGCTGCTGTCGAGAGGGATCGGCCGTGGGCGAGCGGTGAAGGCCAGCGGGAGGATGGCGAGAGCGATCGTCACGAGCATGGCGGGGCTCAGTTCCGGCCAGGTCAGGGGATAGGTGGGCGTCATCATGGCAACGGGATCGAGGCCACCCACCACCCCGACAATGAGTCCCGCCAGGACACCACTGGCGGCGACCCCCGACTCGTGCCACCCCCAGGGATGGCGACGGTAGCGGGTGACCCGAAGCCGCCTCCCGGCGAGGCGGAGGCCGGCGGTTGTGCCGGCGATCCCCAGGCCCATGATGGCCAACGCGGCGACGGTCGCACTGGTGCTCAGCAACAGGAAGACCCCACAGGTGGCGACCATGACCGAGCCGAGCATCACCGGGAGCGCCCCCCGAACCGGGAGCCCGTTCGTGCGGGCGAAGCCGCGCGCGTCCATGCCGGCGGCCAGGCTGAGGGAGCGATCGATGGCGTCACTGAGCACCGGCAGCGCGATGGCCCCCAGAGCGTTGACGCCGCGGGCCGTGTCGCCCCGCAACCGCCGGGCCTTGCGCACCCGTTGGACGCTTTCGATCAGCTGCGGCGCGACGCTGAGCGCTATCACGACCGCCACCGAGGCCTCGTAGAGGGCGGCCGGCACGGAGCGCAGGGCCTGGCGGGGGTTGGCGAGCGCATTGGCGGCCCCCACACACAGCAGCATCACGGCGAGCCGCAGGGCGTCGTAGACGGTGGCCATCAGAGCTTCGGCCGAGACCGGCCCGCCGAGCCGGATCCCGGCCGCCCAGTCGGGCAACGGCAGTTCCGGCAGGGTGAACAGCACGGTCGGGCCGCTACCGGAACCGATCAGCACCTGGAAGAACAAGCGGCTCACCAGGACGAAACCGGCCAGCGCCAGGTACATCCCCACCGAGCGGGCCCACGGCGCCTTCGTCCGTCGCAGCATCACCACGCTGATGGCGGCCAGCGCGATCAGCGTGAGCAGCAACGGGTTGGTGGTCCCGCTGGCGGCGAACCCGAGTCCGATCGCCCAGCACCACCAGGCCCAGGGATGCAGGGAGTTCAGCGGGACCGTCCCTTCAGCAGCCACCAGCCGCCCAGGGCGAGGGCCGCAACGAGGACGATCCCCCCGACGGCCAGGAGCGTCGTCGGGGCTCCCTGGGGCGCCGGCGTGGAGGGGGCGGTCGCGGTCGGCGTCGCGGAGGCCGAAGCGGCCGCGACGCTGGTCACGGTCGGACAACCGTCCATGCTGGAGGTGAGCAGCCAGCCGGTGGCACTGCCGGCAGCGGGCTTGGACTTGTCAGCGGCGACCTGGGAGTAGGTCCAGGTGCCGATGCCGCCGGTGGCTGCGTCCACCTCGGCGGTGCAGAACGCCCAGTAGACGCCCCCGTTCTTGGTGAAGTCAGGGTTCTTCGGCAGCCCGTTGATCTGGGTGATGAAGTCGCTGCCGACCGCGGTGAAACCGGCGCTGCGCAGGGCGACGACCCCATCGGTGGCTTCAGTGGCGCAGGCGACGGACGCGGTCGCCGCGTCCGCTTCGGGCTGCACCACCACCCAGGCGCCGGCGCAGGAAGGTGCGGCTGCCTGACTCGGTGAGGTCGAGGCGACCGTGGACAGGGCGGCCACGGCGGTCGCCGTCATTAGGAGGGCTGCCATACGGCGTGTGAGGAGAGACACGGGCGTCCTTTCAACGCTGTGTCCCCGGAATGAACGGGGTCCGCCTGCGACGAGACGCTCCCGGCTCAACCCGCGGACCACGACGGGTGATAGTGAGCGCGGAGACGCGAGGCATTCCGACTGGCAGCCCCTGGGGGCTGCATCACGGCTGCGGGTCAGTACCGGGATCTCACCGGTTTCCCCTCGTGAAACCAACGGGCTGAGTATAGACCTCTCGCACCCGGGCCTCACAAGGGGTGATGACGGGGTGTGAGGTGCGACGGCAACGGGGGTGGCCGGGATCCGATTCCCACCACCCCCGCTGTGGAGACTCAGGCCTTGGGGTCCTCGTCTTTCTCGATGAGGCCCTTGGCGGCGGCGACGGTGTCGTCGGCGACCTTCTTGGCGTTCTCGGGGAGGTCTTCGGCGAAGTCCTTGGCGGCGGCGACGGTGTCGTCGGCGACCTTCTTGGCGTTCTCGGGGAGGTCTTCGGCGAAGTCCTTGACGGCGGCGACGGTGTCGTCGGCGACCTTCTTGGCGTTCTCCGGGAAGTCGTCGGCGAACTCCTTGACGTCCTCGACAAGGTCCTCGGCGAAGTGCTTCACGGTCTCGACGGACTCCTCGGCGAACTCCTTGAGGTCCTCACCCACCTCCTGCGCCTTCGCCATCAATCCCTCGAAGAAGCCCGGCTCCTCAGCCGGGGGTGGGGTGGTCTGGTCACTCATGGGATTCCTTCCGTAGCGGGTGGTGGCAGCGAAGCTGGCCTCGCGATCAGCCTAGAACGGTGCGAGCCCAGCGTCAGCCGTTGCGGGGCGGACCTGCAGAACTCGGAACCCCTGGGAGCTCGCGCTTCGTTCACACGCGAACCCCTGATGGATCAGCCACTTCTGCAGCGAGTCGGCGCCCAGGTTGCGGCTGACCACCAGCCGGGCGACTCCCTGCGGAGCCAAGCGCGGAAGCCAGTCGAGCAGCAGCTCATGCAGCGCCTGTTTGCCGATCCGGATCGGAGGGTTGGACCAGATCTCGTCGTAGCGAACCCGCGGGTCGGCCTGCTCGGGCAGCATCGCGCTGATCCGCCCGCCCACGTCGTGCCGGACGGCGTTGTCGCGGCACAGCGCCAGCGCGCGGTCGTTGACGTCCACGGCATCGACCTGGGCTTGCGGGCAGGCCGTGGCGAGTGCCACCGCGAGCACGCCGTACCCACAACCGAGGTCGAGTAGTCGTCGGACGCCCGGCCGGGGGGTGGCTGAGCGCAGGAGGACGGCCGTGCCCGGATCCAGGCCGTCGGCTGAGAACACTCCGTTGGCCGTCTCGAACTCCCAGTCGGTATCCCAGAACCGCATCCCGACCAGACGCCGGCGCTCGGGTCCGTCCGGGGTGGTGAAGTAGTGGCTCATGGCTGCTCCTTCGGCAGTTCTCGACGGGCCCTGGCCTGCGTCGCTCGCTGGCCCAGCAACTCGGGGACGGGGTACCCGACCTCCTCCAGGACCAGGCCCAGCGCCGGCATCACCGGTACCTCGCCGCTACGCAGGTCCCTGTCCACCAGCTCCGCCAGCCACTCCGGTGATCGGCGCCCGGTCCCGACCTCGACGAGGCCGCCGACCAGCGAGCGGACCATCGAGTGGCAGAAGGCGTCGGCGCGGACGGTCACCTCGACGTGGCCGGCCGGCACCCGGTCGGCCACCAGTAGTTGTAGCTGCCGGATCGTGGTGGCCCCGACGCGGGCACGGCAGAACGCCGCGAAGTCGTGCAGCCCGAGCAGGGCCGTGGCCGCCTCGTTGATCACAGCCACGTCGACCGCCGTCCGGACCGGCGCGACCATGGTGCGGGTGAGTGGGTCGGCGGGGCGATCCGTCAGGCGGTAGACGTAGCGTCGCCAGATCGCGGAGAACCGGGCATCGAAGCCGGGCGGGGGGACGCTGACCCGCCGCACCACCACGTCACCGGGGAGCGCTCGCCGGAGGCGGCGTGCCAGTTCGACAGCGACCCCGTTCGGTTCGGTGCCGGAGTCGGGGAGGTCGACGTGGGCGACCTGCCCGCGGGCATGGACGCCGGCGTCGGTCCGTCCCGCACACACCAGAGTGACGGGTTCGGCCAGCCGCAGCAGCCGTCCCAGCCAGCCTTCAAGCTCGCCCTGGACGGTGCGCAGCCCCGGCTGGGCTGCCCACCCATGGAAGTCGCCGCCGTGATAGGCGATATCGAGTCGCAGCCTCATGCGCGGCGGAAGCACAGGTCGACGATGGGACGACCGGCCGCCAGCCCCCGCGCCTCGTACTTGGTGATCGGCCGGTGCTCCCACCGGAGGCTGGAGCCGGGTTGAGTGTTGACGAGGGACGGCTCCGCCTCCAGGACGGCGAGCATGTGTTCGGCGTAGTCCGCCCAGTCGGTGGCCAGGCGCCACGTACCACCAGGCACCAGCTTGCGGCCCACGGTGGCCGCGAACGTCGGGTTCACCAGCCTTCGCTTGTGGTGACGCGTCTTGTGCCAGGGGTCGGGGAAAAAGGTCCACAACTCAGCCACGCAGCCGTCCGGCAAGGCGGCCGCCAGGGCCTGCGAACCGTCCGCGACCACGATCCGGACGTTGCTGATCCCGGCACGTTCGAGCGTCGACAGCGTGCTGGCCACGGCGGGTTGGAAGACCTCGAAGGCCAGCAGGTTCGCCTCCGGGAAGCGGCGGGCCAGGTCCGCCAGCGCTTGGCCGTTGCCGGAGCCGATCTCCACCAGCAGCGGCGCCTGCCGTCCGAACAATGATGGGGGATCGATCCGGGCCTCGGGCGCCACCGAGGTGACTCGTTGCGCCGCCGGCAGGTCGACCACCCAGCGATGGTGCAGGGCCTCCCAGGCGCGCTGTTGCGAGGGGTTCATCCGGGCGCTGCGCCGGACGTAGGACACGACGTCGCGCTGGATCCTGGGCGAAGGCGCCCTCGATTCGGACTCCGACGGTTGGTGCATGGCGGCATCCTAGTGGGGCCTCCCGCCGTGGCAGACGGCACGCGCCAGGCATCAGCAGCCGTGCGGCTGCCTGCGCACGGACAGGGATCCAGCAGGCCGCTGGCCGCGCGTGGGACCATTGGGCGCTGGTTCAGGGACGGGTCAGGGTTGGGACGGCTCAGGTTTTCCCTGATCGCCCTGTTACATGGATCCCAGCACTTCAGAAGGAGACCCGTGCGCACCCTGTTGAACCTCATCTGGCTACTCTTCGGCGGCCTGTGGCTGGCCCTGGGCTATGTCCTGGCCGGCATCGTCGCCTGCATTCTCATCATCACGATCCCCTTCGGCATCGCCTCCTTCCGGATGGCCGGTTACGCGCTGTGGCCGTTCGGGAGGTCCGTGGTCGACAAGCCGGGTGCTGGTGTCGGCTCGGGTCTGGGCAACGTGATCTGGTTCGTGATCGCCGGGATCTGGTTGGCGATCGGCCACGTCACCACCGCTGTGGCTCAGGCGATCACCATCATCGGCATCCCGCTGGCGATCGCCAACCTGAAGATGATCCCGGTCACCTGCTTCCCGTTCGGCAAGGAGATCGTCGATAATCGGCTGCTGTCCCCGACAGTCCACCCCCGCTACACCATCTGAGAAGGCCCAGGTGGGCGCGGCCACACCGCGCTCGATAGGGTGGCCCGATGGTCGCGCTCGTGGACGGATACCTGTTTCTGACCACAGCGGTGACCCTGTTCGTCATCGTCGACCCGCCGGGCCTGCTGCCGGTCTTCCTGGGCCTCACCAGCTCACTGACCACCGCGCAACGACGTTCGGCGGGGACTCGCGCCTCGCTGGTGGCTCTCGGCGTGATCTTCGTCTTCGCCCTGTTCGGCCAGCAGATCCTCGACTACCTTCATGTCTCCGTCCCGGCGCTCCAGGTGGCGGGCGGGCTGTTGCTGCTGTTGATCGCGCTGGACCTGTTGATGGGACGCGGCAACGACCCGACCGGTCATGACGGGGTCAACGTCGCCATCGTGCCGCTAGGAACTCCGCTGATGGCCGGGCCGGGGGCCATCGTCGCCACCATGCTCGCCGTCCAGCAGGCGCCCTTCCCGACCGGGCATGTCACCGTCGCCCTCGCCCTGGTCACCGTGATGGGGCTGGTGTGGTTGTTCCTGCGGTACGCGGGCCACATTCAGGCGGTGCTGCGCGAATCGGGGACGATCCTGGCCAGCCGGATCGCCGGCCTCCTGCTGTCGGCGATTGCGGTCCAGATGATGGCCGACGGTGTGTTCGGGTTCCTGGCCCAGGCGCACTGACCTCAGCTCTTGGCGAACTTCTCCACCAGATTGGACGGGACCAGCTCGTAGCCGTGGAACTCGCGGCGGAAGGTGCCCGAGCCGTGCCCGATGCCTCGCAGGTCGATGGCGTAGCGAGGGAGTTCCGACTGCGGCACCAACGCCCTGATGATGGCCTTGTGGTTCTCCGAATCCGAGCCGAGCAGCTGGCCTCGCCTTCCGGACAGGTCGGTCATCACCGCCCCCAGGTACTCCTCGCCCACGGTCACGGTCACCAGGTCGATCGGTTCCAGGAGGGCGACGGCTTTCGCGTTCGCAGCTTCCTTGATGGCCAGCGCCCCGGCCATCTGGAAGGCCATGTCGGAGGAGTCCACCGAGTGGGACTTGCCGTCGAACAGGGTCACCCGGATGTCGACCATCGGGAAGCCTGCGAAGACGCCCCGCTCGAGCTGGTTGCGGACGCCCTTCTCGACGCTGGGAATGAATTGTCGTGGGACCGCCCCGCCCACGACCTTGTCGACGAACTCGAAGCCCGCGCCACGCTCGAGGGGTTCCACCTCGATGTTGCAGACCGCGTACTGGCCGTGGCCGCCGGATTGCTTGACATGCCTGCCCATCGCCTGGGACTTGGCCACGAAGGTTTCCCGCAGCGGGATCTTCAGCTCCTCCTGCTCGACCTTCACCCCGTAGCGATCGACCAACCGTGCGACGAGCAGGTCGGCATGCGCCTGCCCGGTCGTCCACAGCACAAGCTGGTCGCCACCGGCCCGGTCCAACCGCACGGTCGTGTCCTCGACGGCCAGCCGTTGCAGGGCACCGGAAAGCTTGTCCTCGTCGTTGCGGGTGGCGGCTCGAATCGCCAGAGGCAGCAGCGGCTCGGGCAACTCCCACCGTCCGACGACCGCTGGACGCTCCTTGCTCGACAAGGTGTCGCCGGTTTCGGCGGTGGTCAGCTTGGGAACCATCACGATCTCACCGGCGATCGCGGACGGACGCGGCTTGAGTTCGATGCCCACCGCACCCTGGATCTGGCCCACGCGCTCATCGGTGTCGTGGTCGGCCGACCGGGAACCGTGCCCGCTCACGTGCAGCACGTCGTCGGCTCGCAGGGTGCCCGCGAAGATGCGCACCATCGACAGCCGCCCGGCGAAGGGGTCGGTCGTCGTGCGGATCACCTGGGCCACCAGGGGAGCGCCCGGGTCGGTCTCCGCCGGGGGCAGCGCCCCTCCGGCGGGCGTGGTGATCGGCGGGTTGGGGTGCAGGGACGGGGTGGGGAACCCGTGCTCGATGAGCCGCAGCAACTCCTCGACCCCGACCCCGGTGTTGGAGGCCACCGGCACCAGCGGGAAGAGGTTCGCCGTCGCCACCGCCTTCATCAGGTCGTCGAGCAGGTACTCGGTATCGAGGTCCTCTCCGGACAGGTAGCGATCCATCAGGGAGTCGTCCTCGGCCTCCTGGATCAGCCCCTCGATCAGCGGGCCGCGGTAGGCCTCGACGTGGTCGTCATCAGCCGTCAGCTTGCGGTTGACCACCTCGCCACTGGAGTAGTCGTGCTCCTCGAGGCTGAGCAGGCCGATGTTGCCCGAGATCTGGCCGGGCGCCGACTGGGTCGGGACGTGGGTGGGCTGGACGCCCTCGCCGAACGCTTCCTGAGCGGCCGCCACGCTGGCGTCGAAGTCGGCGTGGCCGGCGTCCAGCTTGGTCAAGGCGATGATGCGGGGAAGTCGAGCCGCGGAGCACTCCTCCCACAGCGCGGTCGCGGCACCGTCGATGCCGTCCGCTGCGGAGATCACGAAGATCGCGGCGTCCGCGGCGCGAATGCCCGCGCGCAACTCACCGAGGAAGTCGGGGTGGCCGGGGGCGTCGAGGAGGTTCACCAGGGTCTCGCCCGTGACGAACGAGGCGAGGTAGAGCTGGGCGGCGCGCTCGGCGTCCTCCTTCTCTCCGCGATACCCGACGAGTCGGGACTTGAGCAACTGCTCGAACAGTGACGTCTTCCCTGAACCCGCATTTCCGATCAGGACGACGTTGCGGACTTCATCGGGACTGGTGACCTGCATCGTGGCAGCGCTCAACTTTGAACTCATGGGGTCTACCTTGCCGCCGCATTAGGGGCCCCGCAACCGGATTCGCTCGATTGGCCCGGGCTCAGCCGCGATCGTCCATCCCCACGTAGCCACGCGCGCGGTACCCGGTGTAGATCTGCTTCGGCCGCGCGATCTTGTTCTCGGGATCGGTGATGAACTCCTGGTACTGGGCAGCCCAGCCCGCCGACCGCGGGACGGCGAACAGCACGGTGAACATCTCCGGGGGGAATCCGAGCGCTTCATAGATCAGCCCGGAGTAGAAGTCGACGTTGGGATACAGCCGCCGCCTGACGAAGTAGTCGTCGGTGAGGCCGTACTTCTCCAGCTCCTGGGCGATCTCGAGCAGCGGGTTCACGCCGGTCACTTCAAAGACGTCGTCCACGGCCTTCTTGATGATCATGGCCCGCGGGTCGTAGTTCTTGTACACCCTGTGACCGAACCCCATCATCCGGACCCGGCCGGCCTTGACTCCCTCGATGAATTCGGGCACCCGGTCGACCGACCCGATCTCGCGCAGCATTCGAAGCACCGCTTCGTTCGCCCCGCCGTGCAGTGGCCCGTGAAGGGCCCCCACACCGGCGGAGGTGCAGGTGTAGAGGTCGTTGCCGGAACTGGCCACCGACCGGACGGCATTGGTGGAGCAGTTCTGCTCGTGATCGGCGTGCAGGATGAACAGGACTTCCACGGCGCGCACCAGTCGGGGATCGGCCACGTAGCGACGTTCGGCCTGCTTGAAGAGCATCTGGAGGAAGTTGTGGCAGTACCCGTAGGAGTCGTCGGGGTTGACGTAGGGCCGGGCCTTGCCCTTGCGGTAGGCAAACGCTGCCAACGTCGGCATCTTGCCGATCAATCGCGCGATGTTGAGCGCGCGCGCCTGCGGGTCGGTGAAGTTCCGGGCGTCGGGGTAGAAGCTGTAGAACGCCGCAGTCGAGGCCATCAGGATCGACATCGGGTGGGCGTCGTAGGGAAAGCCGGCGAGCAGGGTCTTCAGCTTGTCGGGCAACATGCGGTGCTCGGTGATCAGCGACTCCCAGTCCGCCAACTGCTTCGGGTTCGGCAGTTCACCGTTGAGCAGCAACCACGCCACCTCCAGGAAGGTGGACTTCTCGGCGAGCTCGGCGATCGGGTAGCCACGGTATTCGAGGATCCCCGCATCGCCGTCGATGTAGGTGATGGACGAACGGCAGGACGCGGTGTTCATGAAACCGGGGTCGTAGGTCGCCAGCGGCTCACCGTCGATGACGAACTGTCGCAACTCGGGGGCTCGGATCGTGGCATCTGTGATCACGAGGTCTCGCTCCGTGGCGGAGGCCGGGTGACGGATCTGCAGGATGTCAGTCATGCAGGCACCCTAAGGCGTCGCGGTTACGGTGGTGTCACGTCCCACGGCGCTTTTGACCCGGCCTGTCCTGCGCTGTAATCTAAGGCGCTGTTGCGCTGTGGTCTGCCCTGGGCAGATCCCGCACTGCCGTTAGTGAAGACAACTCATGGAAGCAGGTCTCAAGACCGTGTCTACGTACAGCCCGAAGCCTGGCGAAGTCACCAGGAAATGGCACGTCATCGATGCCGAGGACATCGTCCTCGGTCGCCTCGCGGTGACCGCGGCCACCCTGCTGCGCGGCAAGCACAAGGCTCAGTACGCCCCGCACGTCGACACCGGCGACTTCGTCGTCGTCGTGAACGCCTCCAAGATCGCGCTCACGGGCAACAAGCGCACCGACAAGCTGGCCTACCGCCACTCCGGTCGCCCGGGTGGCCTGAAGTCCGTTCCTTACGGTGAGTTGCTGGCAACCGACCCGCGCCACGCCGTCGAGCGGGCCGTCTGGGGCATGCTGCCCAAGAACAAGCTGAGCCGCCAGCAGATCAAGAAGCTCAAGGTGTACGCCGGCCCGGAGCATCCGCACACTGCGCAGCAGCCGCAGCCCTACCAGATCAGCCAGATCGCTCAGTGACTCCAGGAAGCAGCACCGTGACCGACATCGTGGAAGAGACCGTGACCACCGACGAGATCGCCCCCTTCACCGAGGGGGAGCGCGAGATCGCCTACCGCGCCGAGGCCGTCCAGAGCGTGGCATTGCCCGGCGGACGTCCGGCAGTGGTTGCTCCCGGTGCCGCCACCGGTCGTCGCAAGGAGGCCATCGCTCGCGTCCGGATCATTCCGGGCAGCGGCCAGTGGAAGATCAACGGGCGCACCCTTGAGGACTACTTCCCGAACAAGCTCCACCAGCAGACCGTGAACGAGCCTTTCGTGACGGCCGCGGTGGTGGGCTCCTACGACGTGCTGGCGACCATCGTCGGCGGCGGCGTGACCGGCCAGGCCGGCGCCCTGCGACTCGGGATCGCCCGCTCCCTCAACGCTGTGGACGTCGAGGCCAGCCGTCCGGCCCTGAAGAAGGCCGGCCTGCTCACTCGTGACGCCAGGGTCAAGGAGCGCAAGAAGGCCGGCCTGAAGAAGGCCCGCAAGGCTCCCCAGTACAGCAAGCGGTAAGCGCCCTCGGGCATGGCTCGGCTGTTTGGCACCGATGGGGTGCGGGGCACCGCCAACCGGGAACTCACTGCAGAGATCGCGCTCAGCCTGGCGGTCGCGGCCGCCCATGTGCTGGGCGAGGCGGGGGCCTTCGGGGGACGTCGCCCCCGAGCGCTGGTCGGTCGGGACACCCGGGCTTCGGGGGAGTTTCTGGAGTCGGCGGTCATCGCCGGCTTGGCCTCGGCCGGGGTTGATGTGGTGTGCCTGGGGGTGATCCCCACCCCGGGGGTCGCCTTCCTGGTCAACCACCTCGACGCCGATCTGGGGGTCATGCTGTCGGCGAGCCACAACCCGATGCCCGACAACGGCATCAAGTTCTTCGCTCGGGGTGGCGTCAAGCTCGACGATGAGCTGGAGGACGCGATCGAGGAGGAACTCGACGCGGAGTGGACCCGTCCGATCGGTGCCGACGTGGGACGGGTCACCCATGACCCGGTGGCGGTCGAGGCCTACATCGCCCATCTGGTGGCGAGCCTGGGGGCCGACTCCAGCCTTGCCGAGCTCACCGTGGTGGTGGACTGCGCCAACGGGGCTGCCTTCCTGACCGGGCTGGCTGCCTTCGACGCCCAGGGAGCCACCG
Source organism: Propionibacteriaceae bacterium (assembly GCA_016717345.1). Lineage (GTDB taxonomy): Bacteria > Actinomycetota > Actinomycetes > Propionibacteriales > Propionibacteriaceae > Propionicimonas. The sequence continues at coordinate 417,263 of JADKFR010000001.1, read as the reverse complement.
TCATTCCGCTGCATGCGACGCCCGACGGCCTCAACATCAACCGCGACTGCGGATCAACCCACCTCGGCTCGCTGCAACGGGCAGTCATCGAGCACGGAGCCGACCTCGGCATCGCGCTGGACGGCGACGCGGATCGCTGCCTGGCTGTCGACCACTCCGGTGCGGTGGTGGACGGTGACCAGATCCTCGCGATTCTGGCGCTGGCGATGAAGGAGGCGCGCACCCTCCACAGCGACACCGTCGTCGCCACGGTGATGAGCAACCTCGGTTTCCTGCTGGCCATGAAACGCCACGGGATTGCGGTCGACGCGACCAAGGTGGGGGATCGTTACGTGCTCGAGGCCATGAATGCCAACGGCTTCACCTTGGGCGGCGAACAGTCGGGCCACGTCATCATGAGCGAGTTCGCCACCACCGGGGACGGGGTCCTGACGGCGCTGCACCTGGCCGCGCGAATGGCCCGAACGGGTCGGTCCTTGGCCGATTTGGCCGCGGTGGTGACCCGATTCCCCCAGGTGCTGGTCAATGTCACCGGGGTGAGCCGAACCCGCGCCGGGATCGATCCGACGCTCAACGCCGCGGTCACGGCCGCTGCCCGGGAGCTCGGCGACACCGGCCGCGTCCTGCTGCGACCCTCAGGCACCGAACCCCTGGTGCGCGTCATGGTTGAGGCCGCGACCATTGAACAAGCGGACGAGATCGCCCAGCGGCTGGCCGGCGTGGTGCGGGAGCGCCTGAGCCTGTAGAGCCGGCAGCCCGGCACGGGGGCCTGGGCTGAACCGCAGCGTCCTAAATCTTGCGGATCCGCACCCAGGTGACCTGGTGGTCGGCGCTCTTGCGCAGGATCGCGGTGGCCCGTCCGCGGGTGGGCTTGATGTTGAGGGCGAGGTTGGGCCCGTTGATGGTGTCCCAGATCTGCCCGGCCCGGGCGAGCGCCTGTTCCTCGCTCATCTCGCTGAAGCGGACGAAGTAGGACTGGGGATCCCTGAACGCGGTTTCCCGGAGCCGCTTGAAACGGGTCAGGTACCAGGAGCGGACGTTGGCGTCCGAGGCGTCCACGTAGACCGAGAAGTCGAAGAAGTCGCTGACCGCGAGCCCGGTCGTCCCATCGGCGCGTCGTCGGGCGGGCTGGAGGACGTTGAGGCCCTCCACGATCAGGATGTCGGGTTGGCGAACCACCACCCGTTCGCGGGGGAGGATGTCGTAGGCGAGGTGGGAGTAGACCGGCGCGGTCACTTCGGGCTTGCCCGACTTCACGTCCATCACGAAGCGCACCAGCGCGCGGCGGTCGAACGATTCCGGGAAGCCCTTGCGGTCGAGCAGCCCCATTTCGGTCAGTGTGACGTTGTCATGCAGGAAGCCGTCGGTGGTGACAAGGTCGACCTTGGGGTTACCCGGGCCACGCCGGAGCAGTTCCTGCAACAGCCGTGAGGTGGTCGACTTGCCGACCGCGACCGAGCCGGCCACCCCGATCACGAACGGGGTACGGCGTCCGGAAAGCCCGAGGAACGCGTGACTGTCCCGGAACAATTCACCAGTGCGCGCCACGTAGAGGTGGACGAGCTCTGTCAGCGCCACGTAGACCTCGCGCACCTCGTCGGAGTCGGTCGGGTCATCGATACCCCGCAGCCGGGAGAGCGTCTCGGAGTCGAGGGTGTCCGGACGGGAGGCGGCCAGGGCGGCCCAATGGCGACGCTCCAAGGTGAGGTACGGACCGAAGGGGTCGTCCTCGGGCGCCGGCATCTCCACGACGGGTCTGCTCATGCGGCCGCTCCTGCCCTTGACACTCGCCCTAGTCTGCCGGGCCCGGGCACTACAGTGACAGATATGTGCGGAATCATCGGATACGTCGGTCCTCGCGTCGCCCGGGAGGTCGTGGTCGCTGGGCTGCGGCGCATGGAGTACCGCGGGTACGATTCGGCAGGCCTGGCGGTGATCGATGCCGGTGAGCTTCAGATCCGCAAGAAGGCGGGAAAGATCGCCAACCTTGCCGCCGAACTCGACCACGACCCGCTGGCCGACACCCGGATCGGGATCGGACACACCCGCTGGGCGACCCACGGCAGGCCCACCGACGTCAATGCGCACCCGCATGTGTCGCAGAATCACCGCATCGCCCTGATCCACAACGGCATCATCGAGAACTTCGCCGCCCTGCGCCTCGAGCTTGAGGCCCAGGGGATCACCTTCGAGTCCGAGACCGACACCGAGACCGCCGCCCAGTTGCTCGGCGTCGAGGTCGCCAAGGGTGCCGATCTCGCCGAGGCGATGCGGACGGTGTGCGGACGGCTGGAGGGCGCGTTCACCCTGGTGGCCATCGACAGCACCGAGCCCGAGCGCCTGGTGGCGGCCCGCCGGAATTCCCCGTTGGTGGTCGGCGTGGGGGAGGGCGAGAACTTCGTCGCCTCCGACGTCGCAGCCTTCATCGAGTTCACCCGGTCGGCGATCGAACTGGGACAGGACCAGGTCGTGGAGGTCACCCGGGATTCGGTCACGGTCACCGACTTCGACGGGAATCCAGCCCCCACTCATCCGTTCGAGGTGACCTGGGACCTCTCGGCTGCCGAGAAGGCCGGCTACGACTGGTTCATGCGCAAGGAGATCTACGAGCAGCCCAAGGCGGTCGCCGACACCCTCCTGGGCCGGTTCAACCCGGACGGCTCGCTCAAGCTCGACGAGTTGCATATCCCCGAGGCCGAGCTCCGCTCGGTCGACAAGATCATCATCGTCGCCTGTGGCACGGCCTATTACGCCGGATTGGTGGCCAAGTACGCCATCGAGCACTGGACGCGGATCGCGTGTGAAGTCGAAATCGCCAGCGAATTCCGCTACCGGGATCCGATCATCACCGGCACGACCCTGGTGGTCACGCTGAGTCAATCGGGGGAGACCGCCGACACCCTGATGGCGATCCGCCACGCGCGAGAGCAGCACGCCAAGGTCATCGCGATCTGCAACACCAACGGCGCCACCATCCCGCGCGAATCCGACGCCGTGATCTACACCCACGCGGGCCCCGAGATCGGGGTCGCCTCGACCAAGGGCTTCCTCACCCAGGTCGCGGCCTGCTATCTCCTGGGGCTCTACCTGGCGCAGGTGCGAGGGGCCATGTTCGACGACGAGATCGCCCGCGTGATGCGCGAGTTGGCGGACACCCCGCCGCTGATCCAGCAGGTGCTCGACGGTCTGGACCCCATCAAGGCGCTCGCCCGGCGGTTCGTCGACAAGCAGTCCGTCCTCTTCCTGGGACGCCACGTCGGCTACCCGGTCGCCCTCGAGGGTGCCCTGAAGCTGAAGGAGATCGCTTACCTCCATGCCGAGGGCTTCCCGGCCGGGGAACTCAAGCACGGGCCGATCGCCCTGGTGGAGGAGGGGATCCCGATCTTCGTCATCGTCCCGCCCCAGGGTCGCGACCAGTTGCACGACAAGGTCGTCTCCAACATCCAGGAGGTACGGGCGCGGGGAGCGTTCACCGTCGTCCTGGCGGAAGAGGGAGACGACGAGGTGGTGCCCTACGCCGACGTCCTGTTCACGCTGCCGAGGGTGTCCACCCTGTTGCAGCCGCTGGTGGCCACCGTCCCGTTGCAGATGTTCGCCTGTGAACTGGCCACCCTGAAGGGGTACGACGTCGACCAGCCCCGCAACCTGGCCAAGTCCGTCACCGTCGAGTAGGCCATGATCGTCGGCATCGGTCTGGATGTGACCCAGGTGTCGCGGTTCACCACTGCGGCCGCCCGCCAGGGCCTGCTGGGCCGGGTATTCACCGCCGCGGAACAGGATTCCTCGATGCAGCGGATGGCCGGCCGGTTCGCCGCCAAGGAGGCGCTCGCCAAAGCGCTGGGAGCCCCGAGCGGTCTGGTCTGGACGGACGTCGAAGTACGTAAGGACGAGGCGGGGAAGCCGTACTTCGCCTGTGCCGGGACGGTCGCCGCCCTGGTGGCGGAACTCGGAATCGCCAGCATTCATCTCTCGATCACCCACGACGCCGGAATCGCCGCGGCGGTCGTGGTGTGCGAGGCCTGAGGTGTACGGGGCCTATCGGGTCGACACGATTCGCACGGCTGAGGCGACCGCGATCGCCCGCCTGGGTGACGACACGCTGATGCAGCGAGCGGCTGCCGGGTTGGCGGCAGTGGTTCTGCGCGAGTTGCGGGCACGGCGTGGCGCGGCCAGCGGGGCTCGCGTCCTGCTGGTGGTCGGGTCGGGCAACAACGGCGGGGATGGGTTGTTCGCTGCCGTCCGGCTCGCCAAGCGAGGCGTGCGGGTCAGCGCCTGGCGTGCCGGCTCGTCGGTGCACGCCGCGGGCTGGACGGCCTTCCTGGCTGCCGGCCGGCCGGTCACCGCCGCCGAAGCGCAGGCCGAGTTGTCGCGGGTGGATCTGGTGATCGATGCCGTAGCCGGGATCGGGGGACGCTCCGGATTGCGGCCGGAGGTGGCGGCGCTGGCAACCGCCGCCGCGGGGGTACCCGTGGTGGCGGTCGACCTGCCGTCAGGGATGCCACCCGAGCCGCCTTGGCCCCCCGGCTTCGATGGGGGATTCACCGCCGAAGCCGGTGGTGAACCCTCCGCGTTCCGGGCTGCGGTCACTGTCACCTTCGGGGGACACAAGCTGTGCCACGTCCTCGAACCTGCGCGCTCGGGGTGTGGGCGTGTCGAACTGGTCGACATCGGACTCCTCCTGCCCGACCCGGACCTGCGTTGTTGGACGCCGGCCGAGGTGGCGGCCGCCTGGCCCGTGCCGGGTCCCCTGTCCGATAAGTACTCCCGGGGGGTCGTGGGCATCGACGCCGGATCCGCGTCGTACCCCGGGGCCGCCGTCCTGGCGACCGCAGGCGCGGTCGGAGCGGGCGCCGGTATGGTGCGGTTCCTCGGCGACGTCGTGGTGGCGCAGCGCGTCATCGACCGGTTCCCGAGCGTCGTGCCGGTGGCTGGACGCGTGCAGTCCCGGGTTCTGGGCTGCGGGTGGGGCGATCGTCCCAACGCCGCGCGGGCGATCGCCGAGGCGGTCGATTCGGGCCTGCCGGTGGTGCTGGACGCCGACGCCCTTCGGCACGTGCCTGGGAAGGTGGGCGCTCAGGTGTTGTTGACACCACACGCCGGGGAGTTGGCCCGACTGCTGGAGTGTGATCGGCGGGCTGTCGAGGACGATCCGGTCGCGGCGGTGATGGCGGCGAGTGCGCGCTACGGCGCCACCGTGCTGCTGAAGGGGGCCACCCAACTCGTGGCTGCGCCGGGGGAGATCGTCCAGGTCGCGGTGCCCGGCCCGGGATGGACCGCCCAGGCGGGTTCGGGTGACGTTCTTGCCGGGATCTGCGGCGCCCTGCTGGCCGCGGGGATCCCGACTCCCGACGCGGCGATCCTGGCGGCCAGCATCCAGGCCATGACTGCCGCCAGCGTCGCAGGCCCGCTGTCCCCTGATCGGATCGCTCACCAACTGCCGGTGACAATCGGTGCAGCCCTGCGGGACGGACCTGAGTAGAGCCCAGTCAGGCCAGGTTGATTCGATTCACAAGCCCCTCCCTGCCAATTCGGGCTGCGCATCCGCTGTGCGTCCGCCACGAAGCTCGCGCAGGCGACTAGAGTGCCCCGGAGACGACCTCCTCGCGGTCGTCCGCGACAGGCCAATGGTGGCAGGCGCCATTGGACTCGCCGTGCCAACTGCACACTCAGGGAGTCACATGACTACGACTCAAGCCGCGCAGGGATCCTCTGCACGGGTAGCCGTCCAAAAGTTCGGTACCTTCTTGTCTGGCATGATTATGCCGAACATTCCGGCGCTGATCGCGTGGGGCATCTTTACGATGTTCTTTATTTCTGCGGGTTTCACGCCGAATGCTGATCTTTCGTCGATCGTCGGCCCGATGATTCATTACCTGTTGCCGATCCTGATTGCGTATACCGGTGGTCATATGGTGTATGGGGTTCGGGGTGCGGTGGTGGCGTCGATCGCGACGTTCGGTGCGATTGCCGGGTCGGATGTGTTGATTGCTCAGTTCAATGCGACCCAGCCGGAGGATAACCAGCTCGGTCAGATCCATATGTTCATCGGTGCGATGATCATGGCGCCGTTGGCCGCGTACAGCATGAAGTGGCTGGACGGTTTGTGGGAGAACAAGGTCAAGGCCGGCTTGGAGATGCTGGTGAACATGTTCTCGGCGGGGATTTGGGCGTTCGTGATGGCGATTGTCGGGTTCTACCCGATCGCGGCGTTGGTGAACGGTGTGATGTCGATCCTGAGTAACGCGGTGAACTGGCTGGTCGCGAACAACCTGTTGCCGTTGACGAGCATCATCATCGAGCCGGCGAAGGTGTTCTTCTTGAACAATGCGATCAACCATGGGGTGTTGACGCCGTTGGGTCTGGCGCAGGCGGCGTCGCCGGAGTACGGGAACCGGTCGATCCTGTTCCTGTTGGAGGCCAACCCCGGTCCGGGTGTGGGGTTGTTGCTGGCGTTCACGTTCTTTGGGATCAGCGCGGCGAAGGCGTCGGCTCCGGGTGCGGCGTTCATCCATTTCGTGGGTGGTATCCATGAGGTGTACTTCCCGTACGCGTTGATGAAGCCGATCCTGATCGTGGCGCTGATCGGTGGCGGGATGACGGGTGTTGCGACGAACATGGTGTTGGGTGGGGCGCTGCGCGCTCCGGCGGCTCCGGGCAGCATTCTGGCGGTCCTCGCGCAAACGGCACCGGGTGCCTACTTCGCGGTGATCTTGTCGGTGGTCCTGTCCGCGACGGTCACGTTCGTGATCGCTGCGGTCATCCTGCGGGCTTCCCGCAAGAGTGATCTGGCGGCTGAAGCGCTGGGTACCGACCGGTTCGAGAGTGCGATCAACCAGACCGAAGCGAACAAGGGCAAGGCCTCTGGTGCCCTGGCAGGCCTGCGGGGCGACGCCAGCGACCTGGCCAGCCACACCGGCCCGATCCGCAACATCGTGTTCGCCTGCGACGCCGGCATGGGCTCCTCCGCCATGGGCGCCTCCGTCCTCCGCAACAAGATCAAGAAGGCCGGCTTCCCGGACGTCAAGGTGGTCAACAAGGCCATCGCCGGTCTCGATGACAGTTTCGACGTCGTGGTATCGCATCAGGACCTGATCGAAAGGGCACGGCAGAAGACGCCGTCCGCCATCCATGTCTCGGTGGACAACTTCATGGCCAGCCCCAAGTACGACGAAGTCGTGGAGATGGTCAAGGAGGCGGCCGCCGGCCCAAAAGCTGAGGCGGCCACGGTCGTCGCCCCGGTTGCCGCCGCCGTCGCCCCGGTCGCCGTCGCAGCCGCTGCTGCTCCCGTGGCGGCCGCTCCCAGCGCTGAGATCCTGTCCCTGGACTCGATCGTGCTCGCCGGGGACGCCAAGGACCGTGACTCGGCCATCGACGAGGCCGGCGCCCTGCTGGTCTCCACCGGTGCCGTGGACGGTGGCTACGTCGGCTCCATGCACGATCGCGAGAAGTCGGTGTCGACCTACATGGGCAACCTGCTCGCGATCCCGCACGGCACCAACGAGGCGAAGTCACTGATCAAGCGCTCGGCGATCTCCGTCGTCCGCTACCCCGAGTCGATCGAATGGAACGGCAACCCCGTCCGATTCGTAATCGGTATCGCGGGGGCGAACAACGAGCATCTCGAACTCCTGAGCAAGATCGCCGAGGTGTTCCTCGACAGCGAGGCCGTGGCGAAGCTCGAAAGGGCCACCACCAAGCAGGAGATCGTGGACACCTTCGGAAGGGTGAATGGCTGATGAAGGCTGTGCACTTCGGAGCCGGGAATATCGGGCGCGGTTTCGTCGGGTTGCTCTTGAGCAATGCCGGCTACGAGCTCGTGTTCGCCGACGTGGCTGAGGGATTGATCAACACCCTCAAGCAGGCAGATTCCTACCGGGTGCACGAAGTTGGTGAGAACCCGCGGACCTCCGAGGTCCGCGGGTTCTCCGCCCTCAACTCGGCAACCGAATCGGAGGCGCTGACGGCCGCGATCGCCTCGGCGGACGTGGTCACCACGGCCGTGGGTGCTCACATCCTGAAGTTCGTGGCCCCGGCCATCGCGGCCGGGATCGCCGCTCGCCCGGCGTCGAGCGCGAAACTGGCCGTCATGGCCTGTGAGAACGCCATCAACGCCACGGACATCCTCGCGGCTGAGGTGGCCAACGCCTACAGCGGTGACGACCTTGCCGACAAGGCCCTGTTCGCCAATACCGCGGTGGACCGGATCGTCCCCAATCAGGACCCCGACGCGGGACTCGACGTCACGGTCGAGACCTACTGCGAGTGGGTCATCGACCGGACGCCGTTCGTCGGCGAGGCCCCCCAGATCGACGGCGTTACCTGGGTCGACGATCTGGAGCCCTTCATCGAGCGCAAGCTGTTCACCGTCAACACCGGTCACGCCACCACGGCGTGGTTCGGCTACGCCGCTGGTCTCAGCAAGATCTCCGACGCGCTCGCTGATGCCTCGGTGCGGAGCAAGGTGGCCGCCGTTCTGGCCGAGACCGGTTCCCTGATCGTGGCCAAGCATGGCGTCGACCAGGCAACCCAGGATGCCTACATCGCGAAGATCCTGAAGCGGTTCGCGAATCCGTCCCTTCCGGACACGGTGGAGCGGGTCGGACGGGCGCCGATGCGCAAGCTCAGCCGCAACGAACGGTTCATCTCGCCGGCGGCTCAGCTGGCCGAACGAGGCATGCCCCGTACTGCGCTTCTGGAGGCTGTCGGAGCCGGTCTTCGGTTCAACCCGCCCGGTGACACCGAAGCGGCCGAGGTTCAGGCACTGTTGGCCTCCGAGACCGCGACCGGTTTCACCGAGAAGGTCACGGGCCTGGGCGCCACCCACCCGTTGTTCGCCGACGTGGTGGCGGTCGTCGAGGCTCACCAGAGCGCGGGCTGACGCGTTCTGGCCTGATTCTCCCGGCAACCGGCCCGCTGATAGCATGCGGGCCGGTTGCTTTGTGAGGAGGCCCGGGTGATCATCGCCGAAGGACGTCTCGCCGACGGCCGTGGCGTGACGCTGCTCCAGCCGGGAGCAGATGACGCCGAGCGGCTGCGCGAGGTGATCGCCGCCGCCTTCGGTCACCGTCCCCAGGTCGACCCTCCACCCCCCGCGCTGAGCGAAACGGCCGTCTCCGTCGCCGCTGCGCTGGCCCGGGGCTTCGGGGTGCTGGCGCTGGTGGACGGCGTGGTGGCCGGTTGTCTGATCGTGATCCTGGACGGGCCCCACGCGTGGATCACCCGCGTGTCGGTGCGTCCTGACCACCAGCGCCTGGGAATCGCCTCCATGATGGTCGAAGTCGCCCTGGAGTTGCTCGCGGAGCGGGGTTCGGCGACCGCGGACCTGATTGCCCGCGAGGAGTTTCCGAAGGTGGTGGGCTGGTGGCGCCGCCACGGTTTCGTCCTGGCCGATCGGGAAGGGACGAGCCTGCACCTGTCGCGCGCGATCCCGGTTCTGATCGAGGCTCCCACGGCCGACGCCATGCAGGCGCTCGGGCGGAGGCTCGCGGGTGTGGTCCGGGCCGGAGACCTGGTCATCGCCTCCGGTGATCTGGGTGCCGGCAAGACCACGCTCACCCAGGGCCTGGGGGCTGGGATGGCAGTCCAAGGGGCGATCATCTCGCCGACCTTCGTGCTCGCCCGGATCCATCCGGCGTTGGGGGAGGGTCCGGGACTGGTCCACGTGGACGCCTACCGCCTCGGTTCCTTCGCCGAACTCGAGGATCTCGACGTCGAGGTGACACCCGACGCGGTGACCCTGGTGGAGTGGGGGGCCGGGATCGCCGACGGTCTCAGCGAAGAGCGGTTGGAGATCGACATTCGCCGCAGCCTGGATCCCGAGGACGAGACCCGGCTGGTGTTCCTGACCCCGATCGGCGCCCGGTGGGAGCGTGTGCGAGGAGAGTTGGAAGGCCTCGCGCGGGCCGTGGAGGAGGACTCATGAACTCACTGGTGCTCGGCATCGACACCTCAGCGACCGTCTGCGCGGGCGTGGCCGGGGCGGGGGTGGTGCTGGCCAGCGGATCGGTGCCAGACAGCCGTGCCCACGCCGAGCAGCTGATGCCCCTGGTGCAACGCGTGCTGGCTGAGGCCGGGACCGGCCTGAGCGAGTTGGAGGCCATTGCCGTCGGTGTCGGGCCAGGCCCGTTCACCGGATTGCGGGTCGGGGTCGCAGCAGCCACGGTACTGGCCGAGACGCTGGGGATCCCCGTGCGCGGGGTGTGCAGCCTCGACGTCCTGGCCGTCCAGGCGGTCGAGGGCGGATTGGTGGGGGCAGCCGAGTTCGTGGTGGCCACCGACGCCCGGCGCAAGGAGTACTACTGGGCGCGCTATGACCCCTCCGGCCGGCGCCTCGACGGCCCCCACGTGTCGTCGCCGCAGGACCTGCCGGAACTACCCCGCGTGGGCGCGGTGACCGACGCTCCGCTGGCGCTCGATGCCGGACGCCTGGCGGCGATCGCCAACGACCTGCCGGACGCCGGGCTCGAGCCGCTCTACCTGCGACGGCCCGACGCCGACGTGCCGGCAACTCGCAAGTCCACCCTGCTGCCGCCTCGAGTGACCACGAGGAGAGTCCGATGATCATCGCGCACGCCCGGGCCTCCGACCTCGACCAGGTGATGGCGCTGGAGAAGTCAGGATTCCCCAAGGCCCAGCGCTGGAGCCGGGCGGCGTGGGGCGAGGAGTTGACCAACCAGGCCCGACTGGTCCTAGCGCGCCACGACCTGCGGGAAGCACTGATCGGGATCGCCAGCTTCAGTGCAGCCGGCGATGTGGTTGACCTGCTGCGCGTGATCGTGCATCCCGATGAGCGCGGCCGCGGCATCGGTAGTTCCCTGATTCGCACCGGCATGGACTGGGCCAAGGCGATCGGGGCGCACCGGATGCTGCTCGAGGTGCGACCCGACAACAAGCGCGCGCTCACGGTGTACTCGAAACTGGGCTTCGAGCAGTTGAGCCGGCGGCGGGACTACTACGGTCCCGGAGTGGACGCGATGGTGATGGCGGTGAAGTTGTGAGCGGCCCGCTGGTACTGGGCATCGAGTCGTCCTGCGACGAGACCGGCGTGGGCATCGTCCGGGGGCACGAGTTGCTCGCCAACGAGGTGGCTTCGTCGGTCGAACAGCACGTCCGTTTCGGCGGGGTGGTGCCCGAGGTGGCGAGCCGGGCGCACCTGCAGGCCATCGTGCCGGCGCTGCGGCGCGCCTGCGCCACGGCGGACATCGACCTGTCGGAGGTGGATGCCATCGCCGTCACGGCCGGGCCGGGACTCATGGGCGCCCTGGTGGTGGGGCTGTCGGCGGCGAAGGCACTCGCGGTGGCGCTGAATCGGCCGTTGTACGGGGTCAACCACCTGGTCGGACACGTCGCTGTCGACGTCCTCGACCACGGCCCGCTGCCGCAACCGTGTGCCGCACTGCTGGTCTCCGGTGGACACACGTCACTGCTGGCGGTGAACTCCATCACCTCCGACATCACCGAACTGGGAGCGACCATTGACGACGCCGCCGGCGAGGCCTACGACAAGGTGGCCCGGCTGCTGGGGCTCTCCTACCCGGGTGGGCCGGTGATCGATCGGGTCGCGGCCGCCGGAGACCCGCGGGCGATCGCGTTCCCGCGCGGGCTGACCGCCACCAAGGACCTCGCCAAGCACCGGTTCGACTACTCCTTCTCGGGATTGAAGACGGCGGTGTCGCGCTGGGTGGAAATCCGGCGGCGGGACGGGCTGGAGGTGCCAATGGCCGATGTCGCGGCCAGCTTCCAGGAAGCGGTCTGTGACGTGCTGACGGCCAAGGCGGTGGACGCGTGCGAGCATCTCGGCGTCGACACGCTCCTGATCGGCGGTGGGGTGGCGGCCAACTCCCGTTTGCGCGCGCTGCTGGAGGAGCGGACGGCTGAGCGCGGCATCACCCTGCGGCGACCCCGGCCGGCCCTGTGCACCGACAACGGGGCCATGATCGCGGTGCTGGGCTCCGAAGTCGTCGGCGCTGGGCTGCGTCCCTCGTCACTGGAGCTCGGTGCCAACCCCGGCCTTCCGGTTTCCACCGTGCTCGTCGGGGCGGATCGGAACGGCCGTTGATGCCGCTGCGACCCCTGATCGGAACGCTGGGCTACGTCTTATCCGCCGACAAGCGCCGCGTCCTGCTGGTGCACCGCACCCGTGACGGCGACCAGCACCAGGGCAAGTACAACGGTCTGGGCGGAAAGCTCGAGCCTGACGAGGACGTGGTCTCCTGCCTCACCCGCGAGTTGCGTGAAGAAGCCCTGATCGAGGCGACCAGCATGCGGCTTCGGGGGACGGTCTCCTGGCCCGGCTTCGGTACCTCCGGTGAGGACTGGTTCGGCTTCATCTTCGTGATCGACGCCTACGAGGGTGAGGTGCCGCAACGCAACGACGACGGCCCGCTGGTGTGGGTGGAGCTGGATCGACTCCACGAACTGCCGATGTGGGAGGGCGACCGCTACTGGCTCGACCTGGTGTTCGCCGACGGCCCGGCATTCCACGGCGTGATGCCCTACGTCGACGGCCGTCCGGCGAGCTGGAGCTGCACCCTGCTCTGACGTGGTGGGTGCGTCACCTCACCGGCTCAGCTGCACGCCAGGGGCCACCGGACGGCGGCTGCGCGGGTTGGCGCAGCAGTCTGCGAAGCAGAACTCCCCGGGGCCCGGCGTCCGACCGGGGTCGGTGAGGTAGCCGGCGAGGAAGTCGGCCAACGAGTCCAGGAAGGCTGGGTGGGTTCCCACGGTGGGGACGCGGTGCGTCCGCACCCCGACGGACTCGGCAGTCTGTCGGGCCTGGGTGTCCAGATCCCAGATCACCTCGACATGATCGGTCAGGAAGCCGATCGGGACGATCACGACATCGCTCACGCCGGCAGCGGCGGCCTGGCTGATCGCGTCGTTGATGTCCGGTTCCAACCAGGGGATGTGCGGCGCGCCGCTGCGCGACTGGTAGACCAGCGTCCATTCGGGGACCTCGGACAGCCCGGCGCGGGAGGCAGCCTCCCCGATCACCCGCTGCGCGACCGCCCGCTGTTGGGTGCTGTAGAGGTCGTCGTTCGTGCGGGCGCCCTCGGGCCCGGCAGCGGCGGCCAGCGCTACCGGGATGGAGTGCGTGGTGAACATCACCTGGAGCCGGGTCACTTCGGCGGGCAGGGCGGTGAGTGTCCTGCCCAACAGGTCGCTGGCCGCTTCGATCAGCCCGGGGAGCTCCGGGAAGGGGGGAACCTTCGCCACCTCGATCCCGGCCCCCGCAAGTTCCGCCACGGCCAGACCGAGATCCTCGCGGTACTGCCGGCATCCCGAATAGGACGAGTAGGCCGCCGTCGCCCAGGCGAGCAGCTTCGTCCGTCCCTGCCCGGCGAGCTCGCGCAGCACGTCGGTCACGAACGGCGGCGAATTCCGGTTGGCCAGGACGACCTCGGTCTCCACGCCCCGAGCCGCCAGACGTTCGGCAAGGGCGGTGCGCAGGGCCCGGTTCTGGGCGTTGATGGGGCTCACCCCGCCCAGCGTGAGGTAGTGCTGCCCCACTTCGATCAGCCGTTCGGGGGGGATCCCACGACCGGCGGTCACCCGTTCCAGGAACGGAAGCACTTCGTCGACGTGCTCGGGTCCGCCGAACCCGAGCATCACCAGCGCGTCGTAGCTCACCGCAGCAACTCCAGCGCCTGCGCCGCGTCAACCAGCCGACCGGTGAAGAAGGGCACCTCCAGCGCGACGTGGCGCCGGGCTCCCGAATAGCGCAGGTGGCGCATCAGGTCGACCAGATCATGCAATTCCGGGGCTTCGAGGGCCAGGAGCCACTCGTAATCGCCCAACGCGAAGGCTGAGACGGTGTTGCTGATCACCTGGGGGAAGTCACGGCCCATCACGCCGTGCTCGCGCAGCAGTTCGCGGCGCTCTGCCTCCGGCAGCAGATACCACTCATGGGACCGCACGAAGGGGTAGACCGTAAGCCAGGACTGCGGGGCCTGCCCGGTCAGGTAGGCCGGCACATGGCCCTTGTTGAATTCAGCCGGACGGTGAAGGCCGACTCCCGACCACACCGGGCGAGCCGCTGCGCCCAGCTGGCGACGCAGCCGCGCGGCCGCGGACTGGAGGTGTTCGGGACCAGGACCGTGGAACCACACCATCAGGTCGGCGTCGGCCCGCATCGCGGACAGATCGTAGAACCCCCGGACGGTGATGTCATTGGCGGCCACGGCGTCGGCCCAGCCGCTCAAAGAGGTCGGCGGTTGCGCCGGCGGGGCATCAGCCCGGGCGTAGACCGCCCAGCACGTGTAGTTGAGGGAGGCATTGATGGCCGCGGCGAGATCGGAGGGCTCAGGCATGCCCTCGACCTTAGCGGGCGATGCTCAGTCCTGGGGTTGCTGACTCTTCGGTGGCGGGCTGGTGACGTCGAGGCGCACCCACGACATCGTGGTGGGGGGCGTCACCGGTGGCTCGGCCGGGGGCCGTTCCCCGGGAGTTGCCGGACGGACGGGCTCGCCCATGGCTGCGCGCAGCGCCTGGGCGATCGCGTTGCCAGCAGCGGGATCGTACTTGCGGATCTCTGCCATGCCGCCATGGTAGGACGCGTGGGGTGTCGTTGACCTGTCGACCGGCTGTGCGGCGGCTGGGAGGTCGAGTCTCAGCGATCAGCCAGCGCGGCCGCGGCCTGCGCTCGGCCGTCGGCGATGCAGTCCGGGATGCCGACGCCATGCAGGGCAGATCCAGCCACCCGCCAGCGCGGCCGGCCGGCCAGCCCGTGCTCGACCGCGGCCACCCGGCCCTGGTGGCCCACCGTGTAGGACGGCATCACGCCTTGCCAGCGCGCGATCCGGGTCAGGCTGGGGTCGCCGGTGATTCCCATCACCGTGCCGACGTGTTCGATCACCCTCGCCTGCAGGTCGGCGTCAGCGGCGTCCGCGATGGCCCCCAGCCGGGCGGGGACGAATCCCCGCAGGAGCACCGAGCCGCCCGGGGCCCGTCCTGGCCACTTGGCCGATGACACGGTCACTCCGCTGACCGGAGCCGGCCCGGCCTCCAGCCACCCGTGATGGGTGGGAGGCTCCCGGAACGCGGACTCCGGGTAGGCCAGGGTCACCACCGTCGAACTCGACAGCGGGATCCCCGAGAGCGCCCCGGCCGCTTCGGGGGCCGGTCCCCGAAGCAGGACGGCGGAGGATTCCACGCCGCCGGCCAGAATGACGGCGTCGGCGTCCACGTCCGCCAGGGAGTCGAGTCGGGTCGATGGGTGAAGGGCCGCCCCGGCCTCGCGCAGGGCTGCGACCAGAGCCGTCACCAGGGTCTCGAGGCCGCCGGTGAGGCTGCGGAAGGGGGAAGAGGGCCCGCGGCCACCCGTCGCCTGGGCGCGAGCGGCCCGGCCCTGGGACAGGCTCGCCAGCATCAGGCTGCGGTACTGAGCCTCGTTCTCACGCAGGCTGGGCAGCACGGCGTCCAGGCTGAGGTCGTTGACGCTGGCCCCGTAGATCCCCCCGACCATCGGGTCGGCGAACTTGGTGACGATGCCGGCCCCAAGCCGGCGCCGCAGGAAGGCGCCGATGGCGACGTCCTCTTCGCCAAGCAGCCGGGGCAGCACCAGGTCGAGGCCGGCTCGCAGCTTGTCGGGCCAGGACAGGATCCGCGTTGTCACGAACGGGCCCAATCTGGTGGGCAACACCATCCCCATGCCCTGGGGCAGTGGACGCAGCTTCCCCTCGGCCCTGAGGTAGACCGTGCGCTGGCCGGTCACGGCCTGCACCTGATCGCCCAACCCCAATTCGTCGACCAGGCGAAGCCCGGCCGGTCGGTACGCCACGAACGAGTCCGGCCCGTGCTCGATGGTGAAGCCATCGGCCACCTCGGTGGACACCTTGCCGCCGAAGCGGTCGGAGGCCTCGACGAGACTCACCTCATGCCCGAGCCGGGTCGCCTCCCAGGCGGCGGCCAGGCCCGTGATCCCGCCACCGACGACGAGGCACCTCACGAACCGACGAGGTGCGCGCTCGGGGAGCCGGCCTCGGCCGGGTGCTTGGGGACATACGGGCACAGCGGGTCGGATTCGAGGACGTCACCCGTCCAGGCATACGCGCGGGCGCGCGAGCCGCCGCACCAGCGGTTGTACTCACACCACCCGCAACGGCCCTTGAAGCCTTCCGGCTCCCGCAGCGCGACCATGGTGGGGTGGTGGCGGTAGAGCACCACCAAAGAGTCGTCCTTGACGTTGCCCAGCGGCAGCGGCAGGAATCCGGAGGGGGTCACGTCGCCGGTGTTGGAGACGAACACGATCCCGTTGCCGTCCCGGATCCCGAAGCCGCGCGCCATCGGCGAGTCCTCGATCTGCTCGTTCGTCATTCCCCGCTGCTGCAGCGACCGGGCGGCGATCCGGCGGTAGTGGGTGGCTTCGGTGGTTCGGACCAGGAAGGGTGCCGTGCGGGTGAGGCTGTTCAGCCACACCATCAGCTTTTCGGCGTCCCCCGGGGTCATCTCGACGAGTTGGGTACCGCGTCCGATGCTGATCAGGAAGAACAGGCTCCACCGCAGCAGCTTGCGCGTCGACAGCAACTCGTAGATGGCGGGCAGGTCGGTGGCGGTGACCGAGGTCACCAGGGTGTTGATCTGGACGGGGATGTCGAGCTCTTCGGCCCAGCCGAGCGCTTCCATCGTGGCATCGAAGGTGCCCGCCACGCCCCGCACGCCATCGTGCTTGTCCGGACAGGAACCGTCGAGGCTCAGCGAAATGGCCTGGACCCCGTCCGCTTTCACCTCGGCCAGCTTCTCCCTGGTGAGGAGCGGCGTCACCGCGGGGGCCAACGAGACCCCGATCCCGCGAGCCGCGGCCTCCGCCATCAACAGCTTCAGGTCGTGGCGACGCAGCGGATCGCCCCCGGTGAACACCATGTGGGGCAGTGGGTCGCCGAAGCGCGCCACCTCATCCAGCAGCGCGATGGCCTGATCGGTGCTGAGCTCACCCGGGGCCGGGTCCGGCATGGCGGTGGCGCGGCAGTGACGGCACGCCAGCCCGCAGGCGTTGGTGAGCTCCCAATAGACGATCATGGGTGCCCGCGGAAACGCCCAGTTCACCGGCCGGACGGCGCCGATGCCGTGCGCGTGGGAAGGGGCTGGCGGCTTTGCCATGCTAGGACTCCTTGTCGGGGACGGAATGGACGAGCGCCACCAGCCTGGTCAGCACGTCGGGGTCGGTGGTGGGCGGTACCCCATGGCCGAGGTTGACGACATGGCCCGGAGCCTGCTGACCGTCGACCAGCACCTGTCGAACGTGGGCCTCCAGGGTTTCCCAGTCGGCGGCGAGCAGGGCCGGGTCGATGTTGCCCTGCAGCGGGGTGATGCCGCCCAGGAGGCGGTTGGCCTCCGTCAGCGTCGTCTGGGCGTCCACGCCCATCACGTCGGCTCCCGCCTCCCGCATGGCCAGCAGGTGCGGCCGGCTTCGGGTGCCGAAGTGGACGCGGGGGACTCCGGTGTCGGCGACCGCGCCCAGTACGGCGGTCGAGTGGGGCAGGGCGAACTCGCGGTACTGCCCCGGCGTGAGCGCGCCGATCCAGGAGTCGAAGAGTTGGACGGCGGACGCGCCGGCGAGGACCTGGGCGCGCAGGAAGCTTCCCGTCGTGCGGGCCACCCAGGCCAGCAACTCGTGCCACAACCCCGGGTCCTGCTCCATCATCGCCAGCGTGTGGCGGTAGTCACGGCTGGGGCGGCCCTCGACGAGATACGAGGCGACGGTGAACGGCGCTCCGCAGAATCCGATCAGGGGGGTTGACCGCAGTTCAGCCACACTCAGCCGGACGGCTTCGGTGATCGGCGCCAGGGACGCCGCCTCCAACTCGGGGAGTGCACCGACGTCGGCGGCCGTGCGGATCGGTGTCGCCATCACCGGCCCCACCCCGGGGACGATGTCGACCCCGACGCCGGCCAGCTTGAGCGGCACCACGATGTCGGAGAACAGGATCCCGGCGTCCACGCCGTGCCGGCGGACCGGCTGGCAGGTGATCTCGGCGGCCAGTTCCGGGGTCAGGCAGGCGTCCAGCATCGCAGTGCCCTGCCGCGCCGCGCGGTACTCGGGCAGGGACCGTCCCGCCTGGCGCATCAGCCAGATCGGACGGCTGGCCGTCCGTTCGCCTCGGTAGGCGCGGATGAGCGTCGCCTCAGCCGTGAGCCCGGAGGACAGCGGATGGTCGGCGGGCAGCGCGGGCTCGGTGTTCACGGAGGTGGGGAGCGCGAGGGTGTTGATCGCCAGCGACGGAACGTGCAGCAGGCTGGCGGCGACCGCCCGACCGAGGCGCTCGGCGTCCGCGACACTGGCCACGGGAGCAGAGCGCACAACGTCGCTGTGGGCGATGCCACGATGGTCGGTCAGGTCGGCGATCAGGAGAAGTGTCGTGTCATCGACCCACGCCGCGTAGGCGCCGATCGCCGTGGTGCAACTGGCTTCGATGCCGCGCATCACGGCCCGCTCGGCCGTCACCGCCAGCCGGGTGGGCAGGTCGTCCAGACCGGCCAGGTCCAGCGCCAGGCGCCCGTCCGTGCGGCATTCGATGGCCAGCGCGCCCTGGGCCGGAGCCGGGACGAGGACGGCGGGATCCAGTACCTCGGTGGCCTCACTGAGCCGCCCGACGCGTTCCAGGCCGGCGGCGGCCAGCACCACCGCGTCCACCTCGCCGGTGTGGGCCTTGCGGAGGCGGGTGTCGACGTTGCCGCGGATCGGCGCGATCCGAAGATCGGGGCGGGACCGCCGAAGGGCGGCCGCCCTGCGGGGGGAGGAGGTGCCCACGCTGGCGCCCTCAGGCAGGTCGGCCAGCCCGCCGTGACGGGAGACGATCACGTCGTAGGGGACCGCCCGGGCGGGGATCGCGGCGACGACGAGACCCTCGGCCGGCTCGGAGGGCAGGTCCTTGCAGGAGTGGACGACGACGTCGACGTCCCCGGCCAGGAGCGCATCGCGCAGGGTCGAGACGAAGGCACCGGGACGGCTGGGGGAGTGGAGGGGCACGGACACGTCGTCACCCTCGGTGCGGATGACGATCAGGTCGACGGGTTCGCCGGTCGTAGCGGTCAGGGCGTCGGCGACCAGGCCGGACTGGGTCCGTGCCAGCAGGCTGCCGCGGGTGCCGAGTCGAATCACGGAGCGTCGACCACGATCCCGAACAGGGTGTGCAGGGCGTGGTGGTAGTCGGACAGGTCACCGGCGCGGGCCAACTCGGCGGCGCGGACGGACGGGGCGTGCAGCAGGGAATTGGAGACGCGGCGCAGGGATCGGGCGATGGCTTCGGCCGTTTCCGGGGAGTACTGGCTCCCGGCGTTCTCGATCTCCAGTTCGATGATCCGGGCCACGTGCGCCCGCATGGCCGTGACCGCGGGGGTGGCCGTCCGGCCCTCTTCAAGATGGAAGTAGGTGGCCACCGCGCGGTTCACGATGTCCCGGGCGTCCAGGATGGCCGACGCGTGCTCGGGGGGAACCCGGGTTCCGATCCGATCGAGGGTGATGACATCGACCTGGGCGAGTTGGTCCACCTCGATGGCGACATCGGTGCCGCCGCTGAGGTCCACGATCGGCAGGATCCCGTTTGAGGAGGTGCGGCTGGTCGCGATGATCGCGCTGCTGAGCACCTCGCCCCCGTTTCCGCTGCAGGTGACCACCAGGTCCGCTGCCTGCAGCGACGCGGCGAGGTCGCCCGGTCGGAGTGGGTGCACCGGGTGACTGGCGGCGAAGCGTTCAGCCTGGCCGGAGCCGGAGTAGACGCTGACCCGGGCGCAGCCACGACGAGTGAGGTCGGCGACCACCACGCGGGCGTAGGTGCCGGTGCCGATCACCAGCACGCGGGCCTGCGACCAGGTGACCAGGCGCGGCTCGGCGAGGTCGAGCCCGACCGAGGCGATGGAGCGCCCGGCGGCCCCCAACTCCGTGCGGGCGATCACCGCCTTCGAGGTGGTGAGGGCGTTCTGGAACAGGCGACGCAGCGGCGGGCTGATGTCACCGTCGGAGTTGGCGAGTGCGTCGCGTACCTGGCCGACGATCTCGACCTCCCCGACGACCATCGAGTCCAGCCCGCAGGCCACTTCGAACAGGTGCTCCACCACACCCTGACCGGCGAAGATCACGAAGGATTCGAGGACGGCCGCGTCGAGTTCCGGGACGCTGGCGGCGATGGCGGCGAGAGACTGGTCGACCGCGGAATGGAAGCCGTCGACATCGAGGTACAACTCGAACCGGTTGCAGGTCGCCAACGCCACGACGGCGTGCACGCCGTCGTTCGCCTTCATGCGGTCGACGATGTCGGCCGTGTGGCGGGTGAGGGCGGCTACGGAATCAGCGGCAACCTGGTGGTGACTGACTCCCGCGGCGAACAGTGGCACCGGGGCATCGTAGCAAGCTGCCCGGGTTCCCTCAGGCGGCAGGCTTGCCGGTGGACGCTTCGGTCGCCGGTTTCGGCTTCGGCAGGCCGACCCCAAGCCCGGCGAGGAAGCCGCCGAGGCCCAGCAGGGCCCCGGCCCCGGCGAGCTGGAACAGCGGGTTGTCGAACTCCGCGCTGCGCCCGGTGGACAGGGCGGCGAAGTGCCAGTAGGCGATCCAGCCACCCCAGATACCCACCCCCAGCCCCACCAGCAGCATGAGGACGCCGAGCCACACGGCGGCAATCGAGAGGATCTTCATGCGGCTCATGCTAGGGACTTACCGATCCATGGCGCAGCAGCTCGTGGATGACCCGCTTCGCCGCGCGGGAATCGTGCACCAAAGACTGCGCCATCCGCGCCCGCCGACGGGCTGGGCGGCTTCCGCGGTGCTTCCGGCGAAGGCGATTGTTCACCGGAGCTTCTTGACCCTCTGCGTTCGGGGGCCGTCAGGATCGGCGTCGTGCTCGCGAGCCGGCACAGCAGCGCCCCGCGCAATACAGTGCCGGAATGGACGAAGCCCTGGCCCGCTGGCTGGTCGGCCCCCAGGGCGCGGACGCGCTGCGCCTGGCCAGCGAGCAGGCCGATCCGTCCTCGCTGGCGGCGGCGACAGCGCTCCGCAAGCACTGGCGGCCGGATCAAGCGGCCGCGGCGTTGCAGCAGGCCGCGTTGCGGCGGCGTGGACGGACCAAGTTCGGGGACCTCGCCCAGGCCCTGTTCCTCACCGCCGCCGGTCTGGAGCAGGCGACACGCGCCGAGGTGGCCCGCTGGCGGGCCGGACGGTTCGCCGCAGCGGGGGTTTCCCGGGTGGTCGACCTCGGCTGTGGGGTGGGGGCGGACGCCCTGGCCTTCCTGCAGGCCGGCCTGGAGGTGGTGGCGGTCGAGTTCGACCCTGTCACCGCCGTGTTTGCGGCGGCCAACCTCCGGTCAGCGCTGGGTTGCGCCGCGGTGCAGCGCGGCGACGCCCAGCAGGTGGCCGGCGAACTGCTGCGTCCCGACGACGCGGTGTTCCTCGATCCCGCTCGGCGTTCGTCGCGCGGACGGAGTTGGCGGGTGGAGGACCTGAGCCCGCCCTGGGAGTTCGCGCTCAGTCTGCTGGCGAACCGGACGGGGGCCATCAAGGCGGCTCCAGGAATCGCGCACACCGCGATTCCGCCAGACCTGGCGGCCACCTGGGTGAGCCACCGGGGAGATCTGGTCGAGACCTCGCTCTGGTCGGGAGCCTGGGAGCCAGGCGCGAGAGTGGCGACCCTGCTCCCCGCCGGCGACGAGTTGACGATTCCCCGGATCCCCCACGAGGCGGCGATCGGTGGGATCGGCGCCTACCTCTACGAACCGGATCCGGCGGTGATCAGAGCGGGCGGGGCGTCCCAGCTCGCCACCCTGCTCGACGGCTGGCGGGTCGCCGCCGGCATCGCCTACCTGAGTTCGGACACTCTGGTCGACACCCCGTTCGCCACCGGCTTCGAAGTGCTTGAGGTGCTGCCCTTCGACGAACGGGTCCTGCGGGCCTGGATGCGTGGCCATGACATCGGGACTCTGGAGATCAAGGTGCGCGGGTTGGACGTCGATCCGGCGGCGCTGCGGAAGCGGCTCAAACCGGCGGGCACTGGGTCTGCGACCCTCGTGGTGACGCCCACCGGAGCGGGCGCCCGGGCGGTGGTGGTGCGCCGCTCGCAGGCGCCGAAATGACCCGGTGTCGGCTACCCGCAGGTCCAGTGCGGCTCCGCGTGGACGGATCGGCTCTTCTCTGCGGCGTGGGCGGGCGGCACCAGGGAGGACCCGCTGGTCACTCGATCAAGGCAGTATCACAACTGCCCGAGGATTCTTCCCCGCCGGACCAGTGGTAGACCTCCAGGCTGATGGGCTGTTTGGGCTTGAGCTTCGACAGAGGCACCGAAACCTCCACGTCAAGCCCGTTACCGTAGCCCTTCAGAGACCCGCGGGAGTCCCAACTGTCGTCCCCGGGGGTAAAGAGTTCGGCTGAGGACGAGTCAACGTAGATCTGGTACTCGGCATCGGCATCGGCATCGAGGGAGAGGTCCGCTAGGAACACGTCACCGTCGGTAACGTTTGAGGACAGGGAGAGGTGGAGGTCCAAGGTGGTCCCGTCCACCGAAGCGTCCATGGACGTAATGTCCCCGGAGCATTCCTGGGCGAGCGAGCCGTAATAGTCCTGATACCTGAACTCCGGGGTGGCGGTGGCTGAAGCCTCCGGCGTCGGCAGGCCGAGCGAGACCGGGACAGGACTGTCCATGGCGAGGGAACCCATCGCCGGGTCTGCCGACTGCCCCATGATGGCCAGGGCAACCCCGCCCAGCGTCGTCAACGTCAGGGCGGCCGCCAGGATCCTGGTGCGCCGACCCCGTTTCACTACCGCTGCCTGGTTGGGGGTGAGCGGCCCGACCGCGTAGCTCGCGGGAGAGGATGTCGGGGGCGCGTCGAGTGAGGTCTGCGCGCCGGTTCTGAGTCGCCGCGTAACCGGGTGGCCTCGTTGTCGTCCTTCGGTGGCAGGGCCATCGCTGGGCCCTTCGCCAGCGGTTCTGGTGCTGTCGGAGCGGCAGAGGTGACAGGGAGCGGTTCGGAGGCGATCCGGGAGGAACGGAGCACGGTGCGGTCGTCGGTCAGGGTGAGCGGGCCGGCCGGCGCGGGCGCTGAAACCCCGGCCGGAGGAGCCGGCTGGGGGCCGGGCTCGACGGCTTGTTGTGAGGGCGAGACCGGTGCGGAAAGTTGGCTGGCCACCTCGTCGGCGCTGGGGCGCGCCTGAGGGTCAGTCGAGAGCATCCGGGCGATGAGGTCGCTGAGTGCTCCGGCTCTCGCGCTGACCGGCGCGGTCTCGGTCACGAGCCGGACCAGCAGGCTCACCGAGGTGCTGGCTTCGCCGGGTCGCGCGAACGGGGGACGGCCCTCGACGGCGGCGAACAGCGTTGCCCCGAGCGAATACACGTCGCTCGCACTGTCGGCCTGAGCTCCCCGTGCCACTTCCGGGGACATGTAGGCGACGGACCCGATCATGTGTCCGGTCTGGGTGAGTCCGGTGTCTCCGATGGAGCGGGCGACGCCGAAGTCGGTCAGCTTCGCGGTGCCGTGGGCATCGAGCAGGATGTTCGACGGCTTGACGTCACGATGCACGATCCCGAGGTGGTGTGCCGCCGCCAGGCCAGCCGCCACCTGGGCGCCGGCGTGGCGGGCGCGCTCCGGGGACAGTCCCCCGGTCGCCTTGATGATCTGGGCCAGATTGGGGGCGTCGACGTACTCCATGATGATGTAGGCGTGCTCGTCCTCGGTGACGAAGTCGTGCACCGTGACGACGTGAGGGTGGTGGATCAGCGCCGCGGACCGGGCTTCCCGCACCAGTCGTTGGGCCGCGACACCATCCTGTTCGGCCGGATCCGCCAGGAGTTTCTTGACGGCCACCTGCCTGCCGAGAACGAGGTCTTCCGCGAGGAACACCTCGCCCATACCGCCTCGCCCCAGCGACGACAGGACGCGATAGCGCCCTCCGATGGCCACGTCCATGTGCACCGTCCCCCTCAACAAGCCATCATCATGACAGTTGCCCGGGCTGCCTCCCGGCCCCGTCCGTCGTCAGGGTGACCGAGGGGCACGTTCCGGTTCGAGGCTGCCTCAGCGGATCCGCCACCCGTGCGGGTCCACCCCGTCCACCGTCTCCTCGCCGATATTCAGGTCGAGGGCGAGTTCGGCGTCCGGCCCCGTCAGGGTGATCGTGATCCAGGTGTTGGTGACCTGCGACGTCGTGACCTCCGCGTCCACCAGCCAGGGATGCTGACGGCGCAGGGAGATCATCGCCTGGTAGTGCGAGTGGAGGTCGGCGCCGAAGGGCAGCAGCCCGGCCGGGGTGTCCGGGAAGGGTGGACGGACGGCGTCGTCGCCGTAGGCGTGGTCCTCCTTGACACCGGTGAAGCCCTGTTCGTCCCCGGCGTAGATGGACGGGATCCCCGGCAGCAGCATGAGCAGGGTGGCGGCGATCTCCACGTCGCGGGGATCTGTCAGCTTGCTGGCGATCCGGGTGACGTCGTGGTTGCTGATGAAGGTTTGGGGTCGGAAGGTTCGGCAGAAGTCGTGGTGCCGCCCCAGCGTCCACTGCAGCGAGAAGAAGTTGCCGTCGGCCAACGCGTCCCAGATCGCGTGCCACAGTTCATACTGGGTGACGCTGTCGACCCCCGAGGTGGTCACGAACTCGGAGTAGTCCCCGTGGATCACCTCACCCAGGATCCAGGCCTCCGGATGATCGCGCTTCACCCGTTCCAGGATCGGCCGCCACGCTGCGGCACCGGGAGCATAGGCGGCATCAAGGCGCCAACCGTCGACGCCACGGCTCAGCCAATGGTTCATCACCTCGACGATGTAATCCTGGACGCTGGGGTTGCTGAGGTTGAGTTCGACTAGGCGCTCGTGACCTTCGAAGGCCCAGGGGTAGCCTTCGTGCCACTTGACCCACGACCCCTCGTCGGTGTCGGGGCCGGCATTGATGGCCCGCTGGATGAGGTCGTGGCTGCGGCTCAGGTGGTTGAACACCCCGTCCAGGCAGACCCGGATCCCCCGTCGGCGAGCCTCGTCGAGCAGGGTCTGGAAGTCACTGTCATCGCCCAGGCGGGGGTCGATCCGGAAGTGGTCGAGGGTGTCGTAGCCATGGGTCCCGGAGTCGAAGACGGGGGCCAGCAGCAGGCCGTTGGCGCCGAGTTCGACCAGGTAGTCGAGCCAGGTGACGAGCTTGGGAAGTCGGTGATGCACCGATTCGACCCTGCGACGCTCGGCGTCGACGAAGCCGAGCGGGTACACGTGCCACCAGATCACCGAGGCCGGCCAGTCCATTCCGCCCCTCCTTGTCGCCCATACTCTAGGGCAGGGTAAGCGGCGGTGCCGCTCAAGGCGTCTAGCACTCGGCTTGATCGAGTGCTAATCGGGGTATAGATTCAGCCCTGGCACTCTCCTTGGGAGTGTGCCAACGGCCACGGTGGCACCGCGACGACACCGGGGCTTGGTGAATACCCGACCACTGAAGGGCCGACGGCCCACACGAACGAAAGGGTTTTGACGTGGCAGTCACGATCAAGCCGCTCGAGGATCGCATCCTCGTCCAGCCGCTGGAGGCCGAGAAGACCACCGCTTCCGGGCTGGTCATCCCCGATACCGCCAAGGAGAAGCCGCAGGAAGGCAAGGTGCTTGCCACCGGACCCGGTCGCATCGACGACAACGGCAACCGCGTTCCGCTTGACGTCGCCGAGGGTGACGTCGTGATCTTCAGCAAGTACGGCGGCACCGAAGTCAAGTACGACGGCCAGGAGTACCTGCTCCTGAACGCGCGCGACATCCTCGCCGTCGTCACCAAGTAAGGACGTACACATGCCCAAGATCCTTCAGTTTGACGAGGAGGC
Organism: Propionibacteriaceae bacterium; assembly: GCA_016717345.1. GTDB lineage: Bacteria > Actinomycetota > Actinomycetes > Propionibacteriales > Propionibacteriaceae > Propionicimonas. The sequence continues at coordinate 391,497 of JADKFR010000001.1, read as the reverse complement.
GCGCCGCTCCCTGGAGCGGGGGGTCGACATCCTTGCCAACACGGTGAAGGTGACGCTCGGCCCCAAGGGACGCTATGTCGTCCTGGACAAGAAGTGGGGCGCGCCGACCATCACCAATGACGGCGTCACCGTCGCCAAAGAGGTCGAGATCAGCGACCCGTTCGAGAACCTCGGCGCCCAGCTGGCCAAGGAAGTCGCCACCAAGACCAACGATGTGGCCGGCGACGGCACCACCACGGCGACCGTGCTGGCCCAGGCGCTGGTTCATGAGGGGATGCGCGCGGTGGCTGCGGGGTCCAACCCCATCGAACTCAAGCGCGGCATCGATGCGGCTGTCGTCGCTGTCGAGGCCGAACTGCGCAGCCTGGCCCGCGACGTCGAGACGACCGATGACATGGCTCACGTGGCCACCATCTCCGCTCGTGACGAGGTCATCGGCCAGCTCATCGCCGACGCCTTCGACAAGGTCGGCAAGGACGGCGTGATCACCGTCGATGAGTCCAACACCTTCGGTACCGAGCTGGAGTTCACCGAGGGGATGCAGTTCGACAAGGGCTACCTCTCGCCGTACTTCGTCACCGACCCGGAGCGCATGGAGGCGATCCTCGAAGATCCCTACATCCTGATCAACCAGGGAAAGATCTCGTCGATGAACGACCTCCTCCCGCTGTTGGAGAAGGTCATCGGCGCCGGCGGCATCCTTGTCGTCATCGCCGAGGATGTGGACGGGGAGGCGCTGAGCACCCTGGTCGTCAACAAGATCAAGGGCACCTTCAACTCGGTCGCGATCAAGGCTCCGGCCTTCGGTGACCGCCGTAAGGCGATGCTCGACGACATCGCCATCCTCACCGGTGGCAAGGTCGTGGCCCCCGAGGTCGGGCTGAAGCTCGACCAGGTCGGCCTGGACGTCCTGGGACGCGCTCGTCGCGTCGTGGTGACCAAGGACAACACCACGATCGTCGACGGCGCCGGCTCGGCCGATGAGGTTGCCGGCCGTGTCGCGCAGTTGCGCGCCGAGGTCGAGCGGACCGATTCGGACTGGGATCGCGAGAAGCTGCAGGAGCGGGTCGCCAAGCTCGCCGGCGGCGTCTGCGTGATCAAGGTGGGCGCTGCCACCGAGGTGGAGCTCAAGGAGAAGAAGCACCGGATCGAGGACGCGGTCTCCGCGACCCGCGCGGCCATCGAAGAGGGCATTGTCGCTGGTGGCGGCTCGGCCCTCGTCCATGCCGCTCGGGTGTTGGCTGACGGCCTCGGCAGGACGGGCGACGAGAAGGCGGGTGTCCAGATCGTGGCGAAGGCTGTTGCCGAGCCGCTGCGCTGGATCGCCGAGAACGGCGGCGTCCCGGGCTACCTGATCGTCTCCAAGGTGGCCGACATGCCCGACGGCAGCGGCTACAACGCCGCTACCGGCGAGTACGGCGACCTGATCGCTCAGGGTGTCATCGACCCGGTCAAGGTGACCCGCTCGGCGCTGGCGAATGCCGCGTCGATCGCCTCGCTGCTGCTCACCACCGAAACTGCGGTGGTCGAGAAGCCGGCCGAGGACGACGACGAGCCTGGGCGCGGCCACGGCCACTCCCACTGAGTGGTTCGCGACAGCGATCGCCGCGGGCCCCCACCTCTGGGTGGGGGCCCGCAGCGCGTTGGGATGCCGGGGTCGATCGAGCCGTGCGTCACCATGGAACATCACACCCAGGAGGCACCATGAGCAGTCCCCAGCCTGACGGCCGGTGGCAGGAGGCCCCGGACCAGTCGCTCGCGGACTCGATCTTCCGACCCGTGGATGACGACACCGTGATCCGGCCCACGGTCGGGGTAGTGCCACCTCCCGCACCGTGGCAACCACCCGCTGCCTTGCCGAGCGCGGGGGGCTTCCCACCCCCGCCCGCCGCGATGCCGTCGTACCACGGCGCCTTCCCTTCGCCGGCCTTCCCTCCGCCGGACACCCGCCCGGCACCCCCGTCGCTGGCTCCGACGGTCCTGATCTCCCTCTTCTTCGGGGTGTTCGGCGTGATCCCCGCCGCCCTCCACTCCACCCGGGCCTCGCAGTTGGGCTACCCCAGTGGGCGGTACTGGGGGGCATTCGCCGCCGCCCTCGCCGCGAGCGTGGTGGTGCCCCTGCTGCTCTTCTGGGGGGTCATCACGTCCTTCCTGGGCCCGGCCTCGTTCCCGGCGGCCGCCCAGCCGGTGGCGACTCGGACGGCGGTCGTCACCGTCCCGGCCAGCCAGCCCGTGGACGATGCGGGTACCCCCGACGTCCTGCCGGACGACGAGCCGCTCGATGGGCAGGAGGCGGCCGACACTCCCGCTCTGGCGCCTGGTAGTTGGGTGACGGTGCTGGAATCAATCTCCAAGGACAACGACATCTCGGTCGCCCGGGAGCAGGCCGAAGCGATCGATGAGGAATGGGGGGTGGACGTCGACGTCCTCGACTCCGACGTGACCCCGGGGCTCAATCCCGGCTGGTGGGCAGTGGTGATGACGGGCTTCGACTCCCAGGGTGCAGCGCAGGAGGCCTGCGCCGGTGTCGGACGGGACAACGGTGGCGCCTGTTATGCCAGGAGGATCACCGGGTAGGCCGAACGCAGCGGGCTCCGCTCAGCGGGCGGCCAGACGCGGCCGGAGGAGAAGAAAGCGCCACCCGATCAGGAACAGTGCCAGCACCACGCCGGCGACCGCGACGAAGCCGGGGGCAGCGGTCTGGCCACCGAGCAGGCGCAGAATCAGCCCTCCCACCAGCGTGACGACCCACACGATCAGACCCTGCCGCCACCAGGAGTCGCCACCGAGGCGGCTGCCCGCCAGCGAACCGATCACCGCAGCGATCAGGAACGGCCACGCCGTCTGCCAGATCCCACCCAGGGACAGGCCCTCGCTGTGACTGGCGCGACCGATGATGGTGAAGACAGCGACCAGGATGAGGTCGAGGGCGGGGGGGGGGGGGGGGGGGGGGGGGGGGGGGGGGGGGGGGGGGGGGGGGGGGGGGGGGGGGGGGGGGGGGGGGGGGGGGGGGGGGGGGGGGGGGGGGGGGGGGGGGGGGGGGGGGGGGGGGGGGGGGGGGGGGGGGGGGGGGGGGGGGGGGGGGGGGGGGGGGGGGGCAAGGCGGCGGGAGGAGGACACCCCTGATCGTAGCCCGCGCTCATTGGTGGACGACGATCTCCACCCGCTGGAACTCCTTCACCTCGGAGTAGCCGGTGGTGGCCATGGCCCGACGCAGGGCCCCCACCAGGTTCATGGTGCCGTCGGGGGTGTGGGACGGGCCCAGCAGGATCTCCTCCAGGGAGCCGATCGCCCCGAACTTCACCCGTTCGCCGCGCGGCAAGGTGGCGTGCCAGGCTTCCGGCCCCCAGTGATAGCCCTTCCCGGGGGCTTGCGTGGCGCGCGCCAGCGGGGAGCCGACCATCACAGCGTCCGCGCCGCAGGCGATGGCCTTGGCGATGTCACCCGACTTGCCCAGCGCCCCGTCCGCGATCACGTGGACGTAGCGACCGCCGGACTCGTCGAGGTAGTCGCGGCGGGCCTCGGCCACGTCGGACAGCGCCGAGGCCATCGGCACCTCGACGCCCAGCACGTTCCGGGTGCGCTTGGTGGCGCCGCCGCCGAAGCCGACCAGCACGCCGGCCGCGCCGGTGCGCATCAGGTGCAGCGCCGCCTGGTAGGTGGCGCAGCCGCCCACGATCACCGGGACGTCGAGGTGGTAGATGAACTCCTTGAGATTCAGCGGTTCGCAGGCACGCGACACGTGTTCGGCCGAGACCGTGGTGCCACGGATCACGAAGAAGTCGACCCCGGCCTTCTCGACCACGGAGGCGAACTCGGCGCAGGTCTGGGGCGACAGCGACCCGGCCACCGGTACCCCGGCGGCGCGGATCTGGGCCATGCGTTCGGTGATCAGTTCACCCTTGATCGGCTCGGCGTAGATCTCCTGCATCCGGCGGGTGGCGCTCAGTTGGTCGTCGATCCTGGCAAGTTCGTCCAGCAGCGGCAGGGGATCGGCGTAGCGCGTCCACAGTCCTTCGAGGTTGAGCACCCCCAGCCCGCCCAGCCGGCCCATCGCGATCGCGGTCGCCGGTGACATCACCGAGTCCATCGGCGCGGCCACGATGGGGAAGTCGAACGTGAGCGCGTCGATCCGCCAGGAGAGGTTCACCTCCTCGAGCCCGCGGGTGCGGCGGGTGGGAACGATGGCGATGTCGTCGAATCCGTACACCGGCATGGCTCGCTTGGAACGCCCGATCTCGATCATCTTGCCTTGCTCCCTTGCTCAGGACTTCGACGTGTAGTTCGGTGCCTCGATGGTCATCTGAATGTCGTGCGGGTGTGATTCTCGCAGCCCGGCGGCGGTAATGCGGACGAACCTGCCCTTGGCGTGCAGTTCGGGGATGGTGGAGGCCCCGGTGTAGAACATCGACTGCCGCAGCCCGCCGATGAGCTGGTAGGCGACCGCCGAGAGTGGTCCGCGATAGGCCACCTGGCCCTCGATGCCCTCGGGGATCAGCTTGTCGTCGGTGGTCACGTCGCCCTGGAAGTAGCGGTCACGGGAATAGGACACCGTGCGTCCCCGGGCCGCCATCGCGCCGAGCGAGCCCATGCCGCGGTAGCTCTTGAACTGCTTGCCGTTGATGAAGACCAGCTCGCCGGGGCTCTCTTCGCAGCCGGCCAGGAGCGAGCCGAGCATGACGGCGTCCGCTCCGGCGACCAGCGCCTTGGCGATGTCCCCGGAATACTGCAGGCCGCCGTCGCCGATCACCGGCACCCCCGCCGGACGGCAGGCCCGGGCTGCGTCGTGAATGGCCGTCACCTGAGGGACGCCCACCCCGGCCACCACCCGGGTGGTGCAGATCGAGCCGGGGCCCACCCCGACCTTGACGCCGTCCGCCCCGGCGGCCACCAGGGCGGCCGCGCCGGCATAGGTGGCGATATTGCCGCCGATGATGTCCACCTCGGCGGCGGCCGGTTCGGCCTTGAGGCGCGCGATCATGTCCAGTACGCCATGACTGTGGCCGTGGGCGGTATCGACGACGATCGCGTCCACCCCGGCGTCCACGAGTTGCATCGCGCGATCCCAGGCGTCGCCGAAGAAGCCGATCGCCGCGCCCACCCGCAGTCGGCCCTGGGGATCCTTGGAGGCCAGCGGGTACTTGTCGGACTTGACGAAGTCCTTCAAGGTGATCAGCCCGCGCAGTCGCCCGTCGGAGTCCACCAGCGGCAGCTTCTCGATCTTGTGCTGGGCGAGCAGTTTCAGGGCCTCGTCGCCGCTGATCCCGGGCCAGCCCGTGACCAGCGGCATCGGGGTCATCACCTCGTGGACGGGCCGGTTCGGGTCATCCTCGAACCGAATGTCGCGGTTGGTGACGATGCCCAGCAGCTTCAGGTCGGTGTCGACGACCGGCACCCCGGAGATCCGGAACTGGCCGCACAGTTCGTCCACCTCGCCGATGGTGGCGTCCAGCGTGGTGGTGATCGGCTGGTCGATCATCCCGGCCTCGGATCGCTTGACCCGATCGACCTGGGTGGCCTGGTCCTCCGCCGACATGTTGCGGTGCAGGATGCCCATGCCGCCCTCGCGAGCGATGGCGATCGCCATCCGTGACTCGGTCACGGTGTCCATCGCCGAACTCAGCAGAGGGAGCCGGACCTCGATGCGCTTGGAGATTCGCGTGGTGGTGTCTACCGCCGAGGGGATCACGTCGCTCTCGTTGGGCTGCAGAAGCACGTCGTCGAAGGTGAGTCCAAGGGCCGCGAACGGGCCGGGCACCCCTGCGGGCGTCAGATCAGGGGCGTCGGACACAAGTCACTCGTTCCTCCTCGGCAGCGGGAGGCCAGTCTACCGATCACCCAGCGCCGCGAACGCTTGGCCCAGCTTGGGGTGGGTGAAGGTGAAGCCCGCGTCCAGGAGGCACGCTGGACGGACGCGGGTGCTGCTGAGCAGGGCGTCGTCGACGAATTCCCGGGTGAACGCCAAGCGCACCAGGGGCAGCGGCATCGGCAGCAGTGTCGGCCGGTTCAGGTGGGACCCGAAAGCCCTGGTGAACGCGGCATTCGTGACGGGGTTGGGCGCCACCAGATTGACCGGGCCGGTCAGCTCCGCCGTCAGCAGCCAGGCCATTGCCCGGACGTGGTCGGCGAGGCTGATCCACGAGACGAACTGGCGGCCGTCCCCGACCTTCCCACCCAGCCCGGCCGCGAAGAGCGGCCGCTGCATGGCGAGAAAGCCCCCCTCCTGCGCCAGGACGTGGCCGGTCCGCAGGAAGGCGGTCGGGACGGGGGAGTGCGCGGCCGCCGCCTCCCAGTCGGCGACCACCGAGGCCAGGAATCCCCGGCCATTCGGGGACCGTTCGTCCACGATCTCAATGCCGGTGTCGCCGTAATAGCCGATGGCCGACCCGTTCAGCAGTCGTTGGCAACGTCCGTCGGGGTGGAGGCTGGTCACGATCGTCAGCGTGCTGCCGGTTCGCGAGCGAAGGATGTCGGCCTTGCGGGCTGCCGTCCAGCGAGCGCCCGCGATCGGCGCTCCGGCCAGGTTGACCACGGCGTCCACGTCGTCCAGGCCAGGTCCGGCGATCCGTCCCGCATCGGGATCCCAGCTGCGCTGGTCAGAGGCTGACGGCTCGCCCCGGACCAGACGGACGACATCGTGGCCACCGGCGCTGAGGTGGCGGGCCAGTGCCTTGCCGAGCAGACCACTGCTGCCACCGATCGCTACCCGCATGTGCAGATCCTGCCACGCCCGCGCAAACAGCGGGGGGTGTCGGCGAACCTCAGGGCGGTCGCGGGACGGTCACCGCTGTCCGTGCCAGATGACCGTTTGAAACGCGTTCCAGATCGCGAACGCGAGGGCGAGTCCGTACACCCAGCGGCGTTGGGTCCGCGTCAGCGGGACGAGTCCCAGCAACGCCAGGCTCCACGGCAGGTACCAGGGATGCAGGGCTTGGCCGAGGACGGCGATGGCCAGGGATCCCCAGCCCACTGCGGCCAGCGGACGGTCGGCGAAGGTGACCACGATCCAGACTCCGACGGCGAGCAGGATCGCGGTGGACACCAGCCCGGCGACCCGCAGGAAGTTTTCCGGGTCGCCGCCCAGCACCTGGACGACCAACGCACCGCCCTTGGAGATCAGCGCCAAGGGCGCCGGCGTTCCGGCCAGCCCCATCAGGTCGAGCCAGCGCAACCACCCGAACCCGAGGCCGGTGGCCAGGCAGATCCCCACGAACGTGGTGAGGGTCACCCCTGTCGCGATCGCCGTCCGCCACCCGAGCAGCCAGAGTCGACGAGGCAGGGGGAGGAGGGCCAGGCGGGCGGCCACCGGAAGCCCCGCAACGGCCACCACCGCCAGGCCCCCCTGCTGCTTGAGTGCCATCGCGACGCCCACCAGGATCGGGGCGAGCAGCAGGCTGACCCCGTCGTGGCGGAAGCGGAGCACGAGCCAGATCGCCAGCAGGGTGAGCGCCACCATGGGGGCGTCGTTGTGGGCTCCTCCGACGAAGTGCAGCACGAGGAGCGGGTTCAGTAGGCCCAGCCAGACCGCCCCGCGGCGGGGTCGGCCGAGTTGATCGCTGATCCGCGGGATGACCCATCCCATCACCGCGATCGACACCAGCACCGGAATCCGCATGGCGACCACGGAGAAGTAGGGGTGCATGCCGGTGGCGACCACCACCGCCTGGTTCACCAGGATCGCCGGCGGTGGGTAGGCCACGCCGAAGCCCGCCCAGAGCGGATCGACCTGCGGGGCGAACGGCCCGCCCGCCGCCGTGAGACCGATCACGTACGGGTCGTACCCGAGATGCCTGATCCACCCGAGGTCGGCGTACAGGACGGCATCGTTGCTCAACACGGGGGGAGCCAGGAGCAGGGGCAGACTCCACAGGGTGAGGGTCAGGCCGGCGTGGACGGGGGGACGCTCCCGGGTCGGCTTCACGTGCCACCACGCCCACGTCAACGCGATGGCACCCACGACGATCAGGAGGCGGTTGATCGGCAGCGGCACCAGCGCGCCCAGAGCCTGAACCACCGGGTTGGGCCAGCCGCCGTCGGCGAACGAGAACTCGTTGTGGGTGCTCCCCCAGGCAACCATGGCCGCTCCGCCCACGCCGAGCCAGACCGCGGGCGTGCGCAGGGTGGTGGCGATGGTCATGGTGGCTCTCGGAGGGGGAGGCGTGCCGCACCAGTCTAGGGTCGCTGCCGTCGGGCTCGGCGCGGTGGCCGTCGAGGGCGGCCGGCGGACGGCTGTCGGGTCCGGGCGTAGCATGCGAACGGCAGGCCCGCAGTACCGCCCGGAGAAGGAGCACCATGCCAGACCAGACGACCGCGCCGTTGGGTGGAATGGGTGCCCTGGTGGGCCCCGGGGGTATCGGCTTCCGGGTGTGGGCACCGCACGCCGAGGCGGTCAGTGTGATCGGCTCGTTCAACGAGTGGGACGCGGAGGCGCTGCCGCTGGCCGCTGAAGGCAATGGCTACTGGTACGGCCTGAGCGACTCGGCCGCGGTGGGGGACGAATATCGCTTCCAACTCACCGCCGGTGACTCGTCCTTCAGCCGGGTCGACCCCTACGCAGCCCAGGTCACCAACTCGATCGGCAACGGCGTCATCTACGACCACGCCGCGTTCGACTGGGACGGGGACGCGTTCACCTGCCCCCCGAACAACGAGCTGGTCATCTACGAGATGCACGTCGGCACCTACGCCTCGACCGGCGAGGGTGACGTCGGCGACCTGCACGGCATGGTCGATCGCTTGGACCACCTGGTGGCGTTGGGGGTGAACGCCATCCAGATCATGCCGGTGGCCGAGTTCGCCGGGGACTATTCGTGGGGCTACAACCCGGCCCACATCTTCGCGGTGGAGAGTGCCTACGGGGGGCCAGACGCCCTGAAGGCCCTTGTCAAGGCCGCTCACGCCAAGGGGTTGGCCGTCATCCAGGATGTCGTCTACAACCATTTCGGGCCCAGCGACCTGAACCTGTGGCAGTTCGACGGCTGGAGCGAAAACGACAAGGGCGGCATCTATTTCTACAACGATTGGCGCTCAGCGACGCCGTGGGGGGACACCCGTCCCGACTACGGACGCGGCGAGGTGCGCCAGTTCATCCACGACAACGCCCTGATGTGGCTCTCCGCCTTCCACCTCGACGGCCTGCGGTACGACATGACCCCCTACATGCGCAGCGTTGACGGGTCGGGCACGGACCTGCCCGAGGGGTGGAGCCTGATGCGCTGGGTGAACTCCGACGTCCGGGCGCGGTACCCCGACAAGATCCTGATCGCCGAGGACCTGCACTCCAAGCCCGAGGTCACCAGCACCGGGGAGGAGGGGGCCTGCTTTCACGCCCAATGGGACGCCCAGTTCGTCCATCCCGTCCGGGAGGCGCTGATCGTGGCCTCCGACGAGTGGCGCTCCACCGACGAGGCGGTGCAGGCCATCGCCTACTCCTACGGTGACGCGTTCGCCCGGGTCATCTACACCGAGTCCCACGATGAGGTCGCCAACGGCAAGGCCCGCGTCCCCCAGGAGATCGACCCGGGCGACCCGACCGGTTACTACGCCCAGAAGCGGTCCACCCTGGGAGCCGGTCTGGTGTTCACGTCCCCGGGGATCCCGATGATCTTCCAGGGCCAGGAGTTCCTGGAAGGGGGCTGGTTCAGCGACGACGTCCCGGTCACCTGGGCCCAGGACAAGGAGTTCCGGGGGATCGTCCGGCTGTATCGCGACATGATCGGGCTCCGCCTCAATCGTGGTGGCAGGACCGCTGGTCTGACCGGGCAGGGACTGCGGATCATCCACAACAACGACCAGGTGAACCTGATCGCCTTCCAGCGGTGGCGCGATCACGGGGTGAACGACGACGTCGTCGTGATCGCCAACCTGTCGGCGGCCCCGCTCTCGAACTACCGCATCGGCTTCCCCAGTGCGGGCTCCTGGCAACTGATGCTGGACAGCGACTTCGCGCTCTACAGCCCACAGTTCAACGGTTCCGACAGCCGCGACATCGAGGCGTCCGACGACGACTATGACGGCATGAGCGCCAGTGCCGACATCACCGTCGGCCCCTACTCGATCCTGATCTACTCCTGGCAGGGTTGAGCGCCCCGGCTACGGCGAGGCTCGGGCGCTGGGGTGTCGTGCGTCACTCGTCCTGCGCAATGGCTTCGTGGTGGCGGACGACCTCGGTCACGATGAAGCCGAGCAGTTTCTCGGCGAAGTCGGGGTCGAGATTGGACTGGATCGCCAACTCGCGCAGCCGTGCGATCTGCTGCACCTCGCGTTCGGGGTCGGCGGCCGGCAGCCCGTGCTGCTTCTTCAGCAGGCCGACCTGCTGGGTGATCTTGAACCGTTCGGCGAGCAGGCAGATGACCGCGGTGTCGAGGTTGTCGATCGAGCCGCGAAGGCGTTGGAGTTCGGGGTCCGACTGCACGCGGACAGCCTAGATCACGGGGCCCGGGTGTGCCGCCCCGAGCGGTGTCCGGGTGATGCTGGACGCCGCTCGGGGCATGGTCACGCAGGGACGCCGGGTTCAGGCGTCCAGCAGGTCGGCGTACAGCACCGACGACAGGTACCGCTCCCCGAAGGACGGGATGATGACGACGATCGTCTTGCCGGCGTTCTCGGGACGCGCGGCCAGTTCGCCGGCGGCTGCCAGCGCGGCCCCGGAGGAGATCCCGACCAGGAGGCCTTCCTCCCTGGCGGCGCGACGAGCCCAGGCCACCGCCGTTTCGGAGGTCTGCGGCAGGATCTCGTCGATCACGCTGCGGTCGAGGATCTCGGGGATGAAGTTGGCCCCGATGCCCTGGATCTTGTGCGGCCCGGGCTGGCCGCCGGACAGGATCGGCGACTCCGACGGTTCCACGGCCACGATCCTGACCTCGGGTTTGCGCTCCTTCAGCACCTGGCCGACGCCGGTGATGGTGCCTCCGGTCCCCACACCGGCCACGACGATGTCTACCGAACCGTCGGTGTCGGCCCAGATCTCCTCGGCCGTCGTCCGGCGGTGGATCTCAACGTTCGCCGGGTTCGCGAACTGCCGGGCCAGGATGGCTCCCGGGGTCTCGGCGGCGATCTGCTCGGCGCGGGCGACCGCGCCCTTCATTCCCTCGGGGCCGGGGGTCAGCACCAGTTCCGCGCCGAAGGCACGCAACAGCGCGCGGCGCTCCTTGCTCATGGTCTCCGGCATGGTGAGGATCACGTGGTAGCCGCGGGCAGCCCCCACGAACGCCAGGGCGATCCCGGTGTTGCCCGAGGTGCCCTCGACGATGGTGCCGCCGGGCTTGAGTTCGCCGGAGGCTTCGGCGGCGTCGATGATCGAGACGCCGATCCGGTCCTTGACCGAGTTCGCAGGGTTGTAGAACTCCAGTTTGGCCAACACCAGGGCCTGGGAGTCGCCGTACAGCTTGTTGATCCGGACGAGTGGGGTGCGGCCGATCAATTCGGTCGCGTCATTGAAGTAGCCCATGGTCGATTCCTTCTGTGAGTCGTGCGCTGGTAAGGGAGTCAGAGTTGAGCGAGAGCCTGGTCGAGGTCGGCGATCAGGTCGTCGGGGTGCTCGATGCCGAGCGACAGGCGAACCATCTCAGGAGCGACGCCCGCGGCGATGAGTTCTTCCTCGGTGAGCTGGGAGTGGGTCGTGGTGGCACTGTGGATCGCCAGCGACTTGGCGTCGCCGATGTTGGCCAGGTGGGAGAACAACTGCAGGGCTTCCACGAAGCGACTGCCGGCCTCGCGGCCCGCCTTCAGCCCGAAGGAGAGGATGCCGCCGTAGCCTCGTCCGGTGAGAACCCGGTCGGCGACCGCCTTCCAGGGTGAGGATTCCAGGCCCGGGTAGTTCACCCAGGCGACCGCCGGGTGCTGCTCGAGATAGTTCGCGACGGTGAGGGCGTTGGACGAATGCCGCTCGATCCGCAGGTGGAGGGTCTCCAGTCCCTGCAGGAACAGCCAGGAGTTGAAGGGGGTCACCGCCGCGCCGGTGTTGCGCAGGAGCACCGTCCGCGCCCGGATGACGTAGGCCGCCGGGCCGGCGGCGTCCGTCCACACAACGCCGTGGTAGGCGGCGTCGGGACCCGTCAGGCCGGGGAACCGGTCCGCGTGGGCCGTCCAGTCGAAGTTGCCGGAGTCGACGAGGATGCCGCCGACCGAGGTGCCATGGCCGCCGATGTACTTGGTGGCCGAATGCACCGCGATGTCGACGCCGTGGTCGAAGACCCGGGCCAACAGCGGGGTGGGGACGGTGTTGTCGACGATGAACGGCAGCCCGAAGGAGTGAGCCGCCTCGCTCCAGGCGTCGAGGTCGATCACGTTGATGGCCGGGTTGCCGATGGTCTCGCCGAACACCAGCCGGGTCTTGGCGTCCACGAATTTGCCCAGGTCCTCGGGCTTCTCGGGGTCGACGAAACGGGCCTCGATGCCGTACTGCGAGAGGGTATGGGCGAACAGTGCGAACGTGCCGCCGTAGAGCGTGGACAGCGCGACGATGTTGTCCCCGGCATAGGTCAGGTTCAAGACGGCGTACGTGATCGCCGCAGCCCCGGACGCGGTGGCCAACGCGCCCACGCCCCCCTCCAAGGCAGTCACCCGAGCCTCGAAGACCGACTGGGTCGGGTTCATGATGCGGGTGTAGATGTTGCCCGGCACCCGCAGCGCGAACAGGTCGGCGGCGTGCTCGGTGTCGTCGAAGACATAGGAGGTGGTCTGGTAGATGGGGACGGCCCGGGCGTTGGTCGTCGGGTCGGCCTCCTCCTGGCCGGCGTGGACGGACAGGGTGTCGGGATGCAGTGACATGGTGCTCCTGATGAGATTCTGGGCGGCGAAAGCGAAGCGGGCAGACCGGGCAGCACCCAGTATCCCCAAGGCGTCAGATGGTGTGAAAGGGGTCGAATTGCGGAAGTGGTCAACGCATTCGACGACAGGCCATCGACGGCACGCAGCAACAACACATGGTTGCGTGACCGTTCAATGACATGCCCTGGATGCTAGACCGCTGTCCGCCAGAGGGTCAACTTCGTCCTGCATCGTGAGCCAGGGGAGGGAGCCCTAGACTTCGGCCCATGAGTCCTGAGCACGATCTGGTCCTGGTCGTCGATTACGGCGCCCAGTACGCCCAACTCATCGCCCGGCGGGTGCGGGAGGCGAGGGTGTACTCCGAGATCGTGCCGCACACGATGGCCGTCGCGGAGATCCTGGCCAAGAAGCCGGCGGCCGTGGTGCTGTCCGGTGGCCCCAGTTCGGTCTACGAGCCGGGCGCCCCCCAGTTGGACGAGACGTTGCTGAACGCGGGAGTGCCCGTTTTCGGGATCTGTTACGGCTTCATGGCGATGGCTCAGGCGCTGGGCGGCACGGTGTCCCGCACCGGGCAGCGTGAGTACGGACGCACCACGGTGACCGTGGACGAGCCGGGCCGCCTGCTGCGCGATCTACCCGCGGCCCTGACCTCCTGGATGTCGCACGGCGACGAGGTCGTCGCAGCCCCGCCGGGCTTCCTGGTCAACGCGCACTCGCCGCGCGCGACCGTGGCGGCCTTCGAGAACGTCGACAGACGCCTGGCCGGCGTCCAATGGCACCCGGAGGTGTTGCACTCCGACTACGGCCAGCAGGTCCTCGAACACTTCCTGCTGGACATCGCCGGCTGCCGTGCAACGTGGACCAGCGCGAACATCGTCGACGACCAGGTCGCCAAAGTGCGAGCCCAGGTGGGCCGGGCGCGGGTCATCTGCGGGTTGTCCGGGGGGGTCGATTCGGCGGTGGCCGCCGCTCTCGTGCAACGGGCGATCGGTGATCAGCTGACCTGTGTCTTCGTGGATCATGGGCTGCTGCGCGCCGGTGAAGCCGAGCAGGTCGAGCAGGATTTCGTGGCAGCGACGGGCGCCACGCTGAAGGTCGTTGAAGCCTCCGAGCAGTTCCTCGGCTTCCTGGCCGGGGTGAGCGACCCCGAGACCAAGCGCAAGATCATCGGGCGCGAATTCATCAGGGTCTTCGAAGCCGCGCAAGCCGAGGTCATCGCCGAGGCTCCGTCGGGGGCACCGGTCTCGTTCCTGGTGCAAGGGACGCTGTACCCCGACGTGGTGGAATCCGGCGGGGGGGAAGGTGCGGCCACCATCAAGAGCCACCACAACGTCGGTGGGCTGCCCGACGACCTGGAGTTCGAACTGGTCGAGCCGCTGCGCACGCTCTTCAAGGACGAGGTCCGCGAGGTGGGCCGGCAGTTGGGGCTGCCTGCCCTGATCGTCGACCGGCATCCGTTCCCCGGCCCCGGCCTGGCGATCCGGATCGTAGGGGCCGTCGACGCCGAACGGCTGAGCATCCTGCGGGCCGCGGATGCCATCGTCCGCGAGGAGACCACGCGCGCCGGGCTTGATTCGGCGATCTGGCAGTTCCCGGTGGTGCTGCTGGCCGACGTCCGATCGGTCGGGGTGCAAGGGGACGGGCGCAGCTACGGCCACCCGATCGTGTTGCGACCGGTGACCAGCGAGGACGCGATGACCGCCGACTGGGGACGGCTTCCCTACGAACTGTTGGAGACGATCAGCACCCGCATCACCAACGAGGTGCCCCAGGTGAACCGGGTCGTGCTCGACATCACCAGCAAGCCGCCGGGCACGATCGAATGGGAGTAGCCCAGGGCACTCGGTCGCGCCGTTCATCAGCGCCAGACACTCCGCCCACAGCCACCTGACAGCGTCGGGCGATGGAGTGGGCGACATGCAACCACCAGAGCCGGTTCGGGTCGGTGACCGGCATGACCGCGAGGCTGTCGGCGATGGCCGACTGATTCCCCGGACGCCGCAGGTGAATAGTGCCGCGCGGAGTGGGTAGTGGTGGGGAGAAATCCAGGAGGACGCCGGGCGCCTGGCGTCTCTTCCACGGGTGGGCTGGTCGTCACGACGCCGCCAGCGCAGCCCGTCCGGTGATCTCGGTGAGGCGGGGCGGGTTCGCCCCCTCGCTCACCCTGTTGCGGGTCTGGCGGTTCGCCGCCAGACCCGCCCACCGCCTCCCCGGCGGGCGCTCAGGCGCCGCGGCGGCAGCACAGCCACCCGAGCAGCAGCCGTGGCTGACCCAGGGATCACGTGGTCGCCTGAGCGACGGGGCTCAGCGCAGGTCGTCGCTGTTGGGGACCTTGCCGGAGCCGCCGCCGAAGAACTTCTTCGCTTCGTCGACGCCGGTGGGGCCACCGGGCTCGAGCGGCAGCACCGCCCACATCACGAGGTACGCCACCCAGCCGATCTGGGTGAACAGGGCAATGAGGACGACGAGGATCCGTACGATTCCGGAGTCCATCCCCAGAGACCGGGCGAGGCCCCCGCAGACGCCTCCGATGAACTTGTCCGAGGTGGAACGGGTGAGTGGTGCATTCATGGCTTCTTCCTTTCCGAAGAATTCAGGTCCTGCGGTGACGTGACAGCGCCAACATGGAGATGGCGATGCCGATCAGGAGGATCGGGGTCAGGCGACCCAGCCAGGTCCAATTCACCTGGCCAGAGGCCGCCCAGAGGGCGACGGCTGCGACGGCGAGGGCGAACGCCCCCACACCGAAGGCTGCGATGTCGTGTCTCATCGGGTCACCTCGAGGTTTCCGGCCTGCACCGTCACGTGCAGCCGTAGCGTCGGGGCACCCGGATGGGGGGTGGCGACGTCGACTCCGGACAGGTCGACGCCGGCCAGGCCGGCATCGGCCCCGCGGAAGCGTCCCGCCTCGACCGCCCAGGTCACCTCCGTATTGACGTCGGCGGGCAGGACCAGACGCAGCGAGCCGGTCGTGAGATCCACCGTCGTGGAGCGGTCGTGGTCCAGGGAGGTCAGGCGGGAGAGATCGACGCTCAGGTCGCCCAGTTCGTCTTCGATCCGCTCGGGGAGTTCCGCGGCGGCCGACACCACGACCCGGCGGCTGGGCAGGCCCACCTCGCCCGACTCGACAGCCATCGCGGCCACGGTGGCGAGGATGGCCGCGACGGTCGTGGCAAGCATGAGCCGTGGCCGGCCGCGGCGAGTCGCGATCAGCAGGGCCACTCCCAATCCCACGAGGAGGACCGCCAGGTAGGGCAGCGGACCCGACCCGATGCCGAGGGCCTGCAGGACCCCCACCAGGGACGCGCCCACGGCGACCACTCCGACGCTCAGCCACCACAGGCTCCAGCGGCGGGGGGTGGGCGCCGGCACGGGAACCGGAGTGCTGCCCGGCTCAACCACTGGATCACCGAAGAACCGCAGGGCCGTCTCCGAGGTGGTGACACCCAGCGGCGTGGTGACCAGCGGCGTGGTGACCAGCGGCTGGTGGGCTGTTGGCTGCGGTACCAGCATCGGTGGCGGCGTGATCGCGGGGTGCGGCGAAGCGCCCGGGCCGAGCGCTGTGCCCTGCCCGCGCTCCTGCTGTTCCGCCAGGCGCAGCCGCCAGGCCTGGGCTGCGCGTTCGTAGGGGGTCACCTCGGCGGCGGTTGGTGGGTGTGCCTGGGATCGCGGACGGAGGATGCCGAAGTGCCACACGGCGGCGATGACGAGCAGAGGGAAGATCCCGACACCCGACCAGCCACCCAGGACGCCAAACCCGACGATGCCGACGGCCACGGTCGCTGCCACCAGCGCGGGGGTCGGCCAGTCGCGGGTGAAGGGCAGCAGTCGGCGGGCGGGAGCCTGGGTGGAACCGTCCACCGGGATCAGCAACCAGGCCGCACCGTAGAGGAGCAGGCCCAGCCCCGAGCTGAAGGCAAGGATCGCGACCGCGATCCGCAACAGGTTGGCATCGACGTTCCACCTCCGCGCGAGTCCCGCGCAGACGCCGGCGACCAGGGCGTGGTCACGGGTGCGCCGGACGGGGAGGCTCATGGGTCCATTCTTCGTCGGGGCGGCCGTGGCCACCATGCGGGACAACCCTGAGAGCTCCCGCGTTACCCGCTGCCTCCGCCGGATTGCTCCAGAACTTCGCGACCAGAACGCGGTCAACCGTGCCACAGTGGGGGCTGTTCGCCGTCGCTGGACGCCGCCCGGCACCCAGCCTGATCTAGGAGTTGTCACCGATGACCACACTCGCGTTCCCTCCCGGTTTCTTGTGGGGGACGGCCACGTCGGCCTACCAGATCGAAGGCGCCACCGCTGAGGGCGGGCGCCAGCCGTCCATCTGGGACACCTTCTGCCAGGTCGACGGTGCGATCGCCGGTGCGGAGGACGGGAAGGCCGGCGTCGACCACTACCACCGCCATGCCGAGGACGTGGCCCTGATGGCAGGTCTCGGGCTCAACACCTACCGCTTCTCGGTGTGCTGGCCGCGCGTGATGGACGGCGATCGTGTCAACCCCACCGGGATGGACTTCTATTCGCGCCTGGTCGACGAACTACTCGAGGCGGGGATCACCCCCTGGCTGACCCTCTACCACTGGGACCTGCCGGCCTCTCTGCCCGGCGGGTGGACGTCGCGGGCTACCGCCGAGCGGTTCGTGGACTACGCATTGGCCGTCCACGACCGGCTGGGTGACCGGGTACGCCACTGGACCACGCTGAACGAACCGTGGTGCTCCTCCTTCCTCAGCTACGCCGGAGGAGAGCACGCGCCGGGTCACACCGATCCGGCCGAGGCCGTCCGGGCCGTCCATCACCTGCTGCTGGCCCACGGCCAGGCGACGGCGGCCCTGCGGGACCGCGACGCCGCGGCCACGCTGGGCATCACCTTGAACTTCACACCCGCCATCGCCGCCTCGTCCGACCCCGCCGACGTGGACGTGGTCAGGCGCATCAACGGCACCGCCAACCGGATGTTCGTGCATCCGCTGTTCACCGGGCAGTACCCCGCGGATGTGGTGGCGGACCTCGGCCAGTGGTGGACGGCGGACCTCGTCCGAGACGGCGACCTGGCGGCGATCGCCACCCCGATCGACGTCCTGGGGGTCAACTACTACACCACGGCCGCCTACCGGGCGGCAGCCCCGGGCGAGAGCGTGACCCCGCCCGTCGTGCGGGGCAGGCAAATGGCCACTCCGCACATCACGGCCCCCGAGGCCATCGGGGTGGATCGGGGACTGCCCACCACCGATATGGGCTGGGACATCGATCCCGCAGGGCTGGAGGAGCTGTTGGGCTGGTTGCACCGGGAGTACACCGGGCCCGCAGGGACGGCGCTGGTGATCACCGAGAACGGCGCCGCCTGCCCCGACGACACGATCGTCGAGGGCCGGGTGGACGATCAGGACCGGATCGCCTACGTCCGGGACCACCTGGCGGCGGTCCATGCGGCGATGGCGGCGGGGGCGGACGTCCGCGGCTATCTGCTGTGGTCGCTGATCGACAACTTCGAATGGGCCTTCGGCTACGACAAGCGCTTCGGCATCGTGGCCGTCGATGCCGCCCTGAACCGGACGCCCAAGGCCAGTGCGCTGTGGTACGAATCGGTCGCCAGGACGGGGACGCTCGAACGCTGACCCTCGCCGGCGATCACCCGGCCGGTCACCGGACAGGTGGCGGGCTTGCCTGCTGTGTGAAGCTTGACCCGTCATGCAGCTCGAATCGCCTCGCTCAAGCCGTCCGCTGAATGCGGCCTGGCTCGGTGGGGTGTGTGCGGGGCTGGCAGATCACCTGGGGTGGTCGGTCCAGGTGCTGCGCATCCTGTTCGTGGTGCTGGCCAGCACGCGGCTGGTGGGGGTCGGCCTCTATCTGCTGCTGTGGCTCGTGATGCCACGGGCTCATGGCCACCGGGCGGCCCCAGGGATCGAGGCAGCCTCCCGCACCGGCCGGCGATCCAGCGTCCCCGCGGCCTTCCGTCCGGTCGAGTGGGGAGTGCTCGGCGCTCTGGCCCTGCTCGGCGGGGGATTGCTGTGGCTCGTGCAGACCAGCGAGTGGGGCCTGGACCCCCTGGCGCTGGCGGCCGGAGTACTCGCGGCCGCTGGGCTGGCGGCGATCTGGTGGCAGGCCGATCACGTCTACACCCGCGAAGTCCAGCGCGGGAACGGCCTCCGGCGCTGGGTGGGGCCCCTGCTGGCGCATTGGACGACTCTGGTCGCCCTGATCCTCGGGCTCGCGTCCCTGGGTGTTTCGGTGGCTCTGGTGCTGGTCTGGCAGGACTCGCTGGGTGAGTTGGGCCGGTTGCTTGTGGCCTTGGCGGGTGGGACCGGGGCGTTGGTGCTGGCCGGTCTTCCCTGGATCGTCCGGGTTCGCCAGAGCCTCGCCGAAGCCCGGGACGACAAGCTGGTCGCCGATGCCCGGGCCGACATGGCAGCGCACCTGCATGACTCGGTGCTGCAGACGCTGGCCCTGATCCAGCGGCGGGCTTCGGACCCGCGCGCGGTCGTCTCCCTGGCGCGTCGGCAGGAGCGGGAGTTGCGCCGGTGGCTCTACGGGGATCCGGCGCAGGACGCGACCCTGGTGCAGGCGCTCTCGCTGGCGGCGCTCGACGTCGAGACCGACCACGGGATCGACGTCGACCTGGTCACCGTGGGCGACTGCGACCTGACGCCCGACCTCACCGCCCTGGTGGGTGCCTCCCGCGAGGCCATGGTGAACGCCGCCCGCCATTCCGGAGCCGACCGGGTTGACGTGTACGCCGAGGCGGACCCCGATCTTGTCAGTGTCTTCATCCGTGACCGTGGTTCCGGGTTCGACCCCGACGCCATCGACCCCGACCGGATGGGCATCAGGGGTTCCATCATCGAGCGGGTGAAACGAGCGGGCGGGCAGGCGATAATTCGTTCCAGCCCGGATCAGGGCAGCGAGGTCAGACTGGAGATGCCGAGATGAATCCGACAGTGCCCGTGGAACCGTCCGAATCCGGTCACCCCGCCGGCTGGCGGGTCGTGGTGGTGGACGACCATGCCATGTTCCGCAGTGGCGTGCGCCACGACATCGGGGGGCGGGTTCACGTGATCGCCGAAGCCGAGGACGTGCCGACGGCTGTCGCCGCGATCCTGGCAGGGGTTCCCGACGTCGTCCTCCTCGACGTCCACCTGCCGGGGGGTGGGGGGACGGAGGTCCTCAAACAGGTGCTCGCCCTGGAACCCGAGGTGAGGTTCCTCGCCCTCAGCGTCTCGGACGCCGCCGAGGACGTGATCGGGGTGATCCGCGCCGGTGCCCGGGGCTATGTGACCAAGTCGATCTCGGCCGATGAACTGGTGGAGGCGATCGGACGGGTCGCCGAAGGCGACGCGGTGTTCTCGCCGCGGCTGGCGGGTTTCGTCCTGGACGCCTTCTCCGGAGCCATCGACGTGGCCAGTATCGACGAGGATCTGGATCGGCTGTCGCAGCGCGAACGGGAGGTGCTGCGACTCATCGCGCGCGGCTACGCCTACAAGGAGATTGCCCGCGAACTCTTCATCTCGATCAAGACGGTGGAAACCCATGTGTCGAGCGTGCTGCGCAAGCTCCAGCTGTCGAATCGGCACCAGCTCACCCGTTGGGCCACCGACCGGAAGCTGGTGTAGCCGCCCTCCACACTGAAGCAGGCCCGGCGCCAGGGGAGCGCCGGGCCTGCTGGTCTGTAAGGGCTACTTGCGTCGGGTGATCAGGCCGTAGAGCCACAACACCAGGACGGAGCCGCCGATCGCGAGGAGCCACGACCAGGGTGAGAAGAAGCTTCCCACGCCCTTGTCGAACACGGCCGACCCGATCCAGCCGCCCACGATCGCGCCGACGACCCCGATGACGAGACTGGACAGCCAGCCACCGCCCTCCTTGAGGATTGACTTGGCGACGGCGCCTGCGACCAGGCCCATGATGATCCATGCAAAGAAACCCATGACCCCAAACGTAGGCGGGAACTCGCGGTAGACAACGCCGCGGGCCCGTCCGGGCACCCTGGCCCAGACCTGAGATGGCCCTGAGGCGTCCCCGAGGCACGTCCGTGACCAGGTGGCGACGTGAGGGACGTAGGCTTGGGCAGCCATGTCTGACACCCTGTTCCCCGACCTCTTCACCGACCCTGACCCGCGCCCCGCGGCCGGGGCAGCTGTCGGGGGCGTGCCGCCCCGTCCGTCCGCCGCTGAGCGCAGGGCCAGCCGCGAGGCGGAGCTGCTGGCCGACCTGAACGCTCCGCAACGCGAGGCCGTGCTGCACGCCGGCGGACCGGTGCTGGTGGTGGCGGGGGCCGGCTCGGGCAAGACGCGGGTCCTGACCCGCAGGATTGCGCACCTGGTCAGCCAACGTGACGTGCATCCGGGCTCGATCCTGGCGATCACCTTCACCAACAAGGCCGCCGCCGAAATGCGGCACCGCGTCGTCGATCTGGTGGGCAACCGGGCGAAGCTGATGTGGGTCTCGACCTTCCATTCGGCCTGTGTGCGGATCCTGCGCTCGGAGGTGCAGCGCTTCGGCCTGGCCAGGTCGTTCTCGATCTACGACGACACCGACTCGAAGCGGCTGATGCAGCTCGTGCTGCGGGAACTCGACCTCGACCCGAAGCGCTACCCGGTGCGGGCGGTCATGAACTGGGTCTCGAACTGCAAGAACGAGCTGATCGACCACGAGACCGCGCGATCCACGGCGGCGACCCCGAATGAGGAGGTCTACGCCGACGCGTACGCGCTGTACCAGCGACGGCTGGTCGCTGCGAACGCGCTCGACTTCGATGACCTCATCATGACCACCGTGCATCTGTTCCAGGCCTTCCCCGACCTGCGCGAGCAGTACCGCCGCCGCTTTCGTCACGTGCTGGTCGATGAGTACCAGGACACCAACCACGCCCAGTACGCCCTGGTGCGCGAGCTGTGTGGCGTGCAGTCGGTGCCGGAGGGTGTCCCGGTGGTTGAGGCGCCCGAGTTGATGGTGGTCGGCGACTCCGACCAGTCGATCTATGCCTTCCGAGGTGCGACGATCCGCAACATCCTCGATTTCGGGAGCGACTTCCCGGGCGCCAGGACCATCGTGCTGGAACAGAACTATCGATC
Source organism: Propionibacteriaceae bacterium (assembly GCA_016717345.1). Lineage (GTDB taxonomy): Bacteria > Actinomycetota > Actinomycetes > Propionibacteriales > Propionibacteriaceae > Propionicimonas. The sequence goes on along the minus strand of JADKFR010000001.1, from coordinate 369,652 downwards.
GACCCAGAACATCCTCAACGCGGCCAACGCGGTGATCACGCGCAACCCGGGACGCCCGGAGAAGCGGCTGTGGTCGGAGGCGGGGGACGGCGACCTGCTGGTGGGGTACGTCGCCGACACCGAGCATGACGAGGCCCAGTACGTCGCGGAGGAGATCGACCGGCTCACCGATGCCCAGGCCTGCCGTCCGGGCGAGGTGGCGGTCTTCTACCGGACGAATGCCCAGTCGCGTGCCTTCGAGGAGGTGTTCATCCGGGTCGGCCTGCCTTATCGGGTGGTGGGCGGCGTCCGCTTCTACGAACGGCGGGAAATCCGGGACGCCATCTCGTACCTGCGTGGCATCGCCAACCCAAGTGACGATGTGTCGATCCGCCGCGTGCTCAACGTGCCCAAACGGGGCATCGGGGACCGCGCCGAGGCGGTCGTGGAGGCCTTCGCGGCCTCGGAAGGCATCAGCTTCTACGCCGGTCTGCAGCGGGTCGCGGAGGTCCCTGGGCTGGCAACCCGGTCCGCCAAGCAGATCCAGGGGTTCGTGGTGCTCATGGAGGCCCATCGGGCGATGGTCGAACAGCAGTTGCCCGCCGACCAGATCCTGACGTCGGTGCTCCAGGAGTCGGGGTACTTGTCCGAACTCGACCGATCCAGTGATCCCCAGGACCAGACCCGGGTGGAGAACCTGGTCGAATTGGTGAGCGTCGCGGGGGAGTTCGTCGCCGCCGCCCACGCCGTCGACCTTCCCGCCGATGGCGGGGAACTGGCGGCGGGCGCTCCCGAGCCGGACGATTCCCTGCCGGCCTTCCTGGAACGGATCGCCCTGGTGGCCGACTCCGATCAGCTGCCGGACGCGGACTCGGGAGCCGGTGGGGTGGTCACGTTGATGACTCTGCACACCGCGAAGGGACTGGAGTTCAGCACGGTTTTCTTGACCGGGTTCGAGGACGGCATCTTCCCGCACCAGCGGGCGATGACGGATCGGGCCGAACTGGAGGAGGAGCGTCGATTGGCCTACGTCGGGATCACCCGGGCCCGGCAGCGGTTGTACCTGACGCGGGCCACCGTCCGCTCGGCCTGGGGGGCGCCGCAGTACAACCCCGCGAGCCGGTTCACCGACGAGATCCCCGCCCACCTGATCGACTGGCGTCGGCTCGGGGTGGCCCGCACCGCGTGGGCCTCCTCGGCGGCGTCACGCAGCGAGCAGGCGTGGCGCACGACCGTCAGCTACGGCTCGAAGCCGGCGATCAAGACGGTGCCCTCGGTGGCGGTTGGAGATCGCGTGCTGCACACCACGTTCGGGATGGGACGGGTGATCGCTACCTCGGGTCAGGGGGACGCGGCCAAGGCCGACGTCGACTTCGGTTCCACGGGCGTGAAGCGGCTTTCGCTCAAGCATGCCCCGATGGAGAAGCTGTAGGAGTTGCGGGGCCCTCAGGCGGCCACGATCACTCAGTTGTGGCTTGCCGCGCCCTTGGCTTCCGAGTTCCAGCCGATGTACTGCATCGGATCGGTGCCGCTGCCGTTCTTGTAGGCCGAGAAGTGCAGGTGGCACGCGGTGGACAGCCCGGTGCTGCCGACGTGGCCGATGATGTCGCCCTTGCTGACCTTGTCGCCGGCCTTCACGCTGAAGTTGAGCATATGCAGGTAGCCGGTCTCCACATTGACACCGTTGATGTCGCCGTGGTCGATCCGGACATTGTTCCCGGAGCCGCCGTTGTAGCCCATTTCGGCCTTCACGACCTTGCCGGACTGGGCCGCCCGGATGGGTTGGCCGCAGGTGCCGCCGATGTCGTCACCGTCGTGCATCCGGTAGTAGTGCAGGATCGGGTGGAGCCGCAACCCGTAGACCGAACTGACGCTGCCAGCGGTCGGCCACAGGAACTTGCTCAGGTTGCGCAGTCGGTCGGCCTCGGCGGTCACGGACTCGGCAGCGTCGTTGAGTTCGCTCTGCCGAGCCTCCAGGGCCGCCTTCTCCTGGCTGGCCACGACTTGTTCGGAGGTCGTCGCCACCACTTGGGCACGCACCTGCGCGAGTTCGGCGACGGTGAGTTCGGGGCGTTCCGCCGTCCGGCTGGTGCTGTCCTGGCGGGCTTCGAAGGTCGTGACAGCGCTGATCGGAGGCTGGTCAGCGAAGGCGAGGCCGCTGGACGTGGCAACAGAGGCACCAACAAGGCTGAGCCCGAGGATCCCGATCCCTGAGACGGCAGCGAGCGCCAAGCCTCGCCGACCCAAGCGCCCGCGGGTTCCGGGGCGGGAGTCAGCAATCTCGCCGACGCTCGACGCATCCTCGGCGAGGGCGCGTCGCGGCTTGTCGGCGTGCGTTTCGCGGATCTTCACGAATCTCCTGTCGAACCTTCTTGCGGGGCTGAGGCCCGAATCCCTCAAGCCATGCGTTAGCTTAGCATTTCTCAGGATGTTTCTCAGAATCGCCCGCGTCGCATCGTTGGAAGCTGACTGGTCGCCGACGGAGGAGCGGCTCGGCCCGGTGCCTGCCCACCCCAGCAAGGGCTCGGCCACCAGACTGCCGTGAGGACATCGCGATGCCCTCCACTAGGCTGCACCCTACCCGGCGGGCCGGTGCGAGCTGCCCGTCGGTGCCAGGGCGAGATGGGAGTCAGCGGTGGACCTCTTCGAGTATGAGGCTCGTGAGTTGTTCGAAACCCACGGGGTGCCGGTACTGCGGGGGATCACTGCGTCCACGCCCGAGCAGGCCAGGGTGGCCGCCGAGGAGCTCGGCACGGACGTGGTGGTGATCAAGGCCCAGGTCAAGACCGGTGGGCGCGGTCGGGCCGGCGGCGTGAAGCTGGCTCGTTCGCCGCAGGAGGCGCAAGCTCGGGCCGCCGACATCCTCGGGATGGACATCGCCGGCCACCGGGTGAGGACGGTGATGGTGGCCGAAGGGGCCGACATCGCGGCCGAGTTCTACTTCTCCCTGCTCCTGGATCGAGCCTCGCGCGGCTACCTCGCGATGTGCAGCGTCGAGGGTGGCATGGATATCGAGACGCTTGCCAGGGAACGCCCGCAGGCCTTGGCGCGGGTGCCCGTGGACCCCCGACGCGGGCTCGACCAGGCGAAGGCGGAGGAGATCGTCGCCGCGGCCGGATTCGCCGAGGCCGACAGGGCCGCGGTCGCGTCCGTCCTGGTGCGGCTCGGGGAGGTCTATCGGGCCAACGACGCCACTCTGGTCGAGGTGAATCCGTTGGTGAAGACCCGGGACGGCCGGATCGTCGCGCTCGACGGGAAGGTGACCCTGGACGCGAACGCCGCCTTTCGGCATCCCGAATGGGACCGGTACCGCGACGAGGACAGCGATGACCCGCTCGAGGTGCGAGCCCGGGCGAAGGGCCTGAATTATGTGAAGCTGGACGGCAGCGTGGGCGTGATCGGAAACGGGGCCGGCCTGGTGATGAGCACGCTGGACGTGGTGGCCAAGGCGGGGGAGGGCCTACCGGGTAGCCCCCGTCCCGCCAACTTCCTGGACATCGGTGGGGGTGCGTCAGCTGAAGTGATGGCCAACGGCCTCGACATCATCATCTCCGACGACCAGGTGAAGTCGGTGCTCGTGAACGTGTTCGGGGGCATCACGGCTTGCAGCGAGGTGGCCAAGGGCATCATCGACGCCCTCGTCATGCTGGGCGACCGGGCGACCAAACCCATCGTGGTTCGGCTGGACGGCAACGCCGTCGAGGTCGGACGGCACATGCTGCTCGAAGCCGCCCACCCGCTGGTGCAACTTCAGGACACGATGGACGCCGCGGCCCGGCGGGCTGCCGAGTTGGCCATCAGCGAGAGGGGGAGCAATGTCGATCTGGCTTGACCAGACGTCCAAGGTGATCGTCCAGGGGATGACCGGCTCGGAGGGCGGGAAGCACACGCGCCGGATGATCGCCTCGGGCACGCGCATCGTCGGGGGCGTGACCCCGGGCAAGGGCGGGCAGGCGGTCACCTTCGAGGAGCGGCCGGTCCCCGTCTTCGACACCGTGGCCCAGGCGAAGGAAGCCACCGGGGCGAACGTGTCGGTGATCTTCGTTCCGGCTCCTCGCGCCCGGGCGGCGGTGATCGAGGCTGTGGACGCCGAACTGGATCTCGCGGTGGTGATCACCGAGGGAGTGCCGGTGGCCGACACGGTCGACTTCGTGGCCTACGCGCAAGGCCGCGGCAGCACCCGCCTGATCGGGCCCAACTGCCCGGGCCTGATCAGCCCGGGGAAGTCCAACGTGGGGATCATCCCGGCCACCATCGCCGGGAGGGGACGCATCGGACTGGTGTCCAAGTCCGGCACCCTCACGTATCAGATGATGTTCGAGTTGCGCGACATCGGCTTCTCGACCGCCGTGGGGATCGGGGGTGACCCCGTGGTGGGCACGACCCACATCGACGCGCTCGCGGCGTTCGAAGCCGACCCTGAAACCGACTGCGTGGTGTTGATCGGCGAGATCGGAGGCGACGCCGAGGAACGCGCGGCCGAGTTCGTCGCGTCCCACATGACCAAACCCGTGGTGGGGTACGTGGCGGGGTTCACGGCACCCGAGGGCCGGACGATGGGCCATGCCGGGGCCATCGTGACCGGTTCGGCGGGAACAGCCCTGGCCAAGAAGCGGGCCCTCGAAGCGGCGGGGGTCCGGGTGGGCCGGACTCCCAGCGAGACGGCGGCACTGATGCGCCAGATCGTCGCCGCGTTGTGAAGACGTCGTCGGTGCGGCGGGACGACCGTCAGGCTGCCTGGCTGATCCGCTGGCCGGCCCGCAGCACGATGTCCCGCCACTGGCCATCGGTGAAGTCGAAGGTCGAGGAGGGGTTCGCGACCAGGTAGCCGACCTTGGCTCCGACCGTGATGATCGCCACCCGGTACGGGAACGTGCCGTCCGCGTCGGTCTTCTGCGTGACCTCGAAGGACGAGGCGGTGATCGCCGCGTTGTCGGCTCCTGTCCCCTTCACGGTGGCCCCCGTCTGGACGGTGGCCGTCGGTACCCGGGACGGGCAGAGCTTGAGGTTGGACGTCACGGTCGCCACGAACTTCTTGGCTTCGGTGTCGCCGGGGAACGTGTAGGTGACCTGGTCGACCCCGAAACCCATGGGGGCTGCCGAGTCGTCGGCCAGCAGCAGGGTCCGCTGGGCGGCGTCGGAGATCCCGGTCACCTTCTGCAGGTTCACCGCCTCGCATTGGCTACCGACGATCGTCAATGCCTTGGCTGGGACGGTGGCACCCCACCGACCCGTCCCCGCCGTGATCCGGGGAAGGTCGGCCTCGACCAACCATCCCGGTGCAGCTCCGGGCGCCGGGAGTGCCCTGACAACCTTGAGCGTCCCGGGGCAGGTGCCCTCACCGCCGCTGCAGAGCCGGGCGAGGGGCTTGGCGGCCACGCGAGCCGCGGCGGAAACGCCGAGCGACTTCTCAGTGGTGAGAACGTCGACCAGGCTCAGGTTCCGGCCGCTCTGACTGATCACCAGGGTGTGGTACTCGGTCTGGGCAGCCTGCACCCGGACCTGGGTGCCGGACGCGGCATCCGCCAGGTTGTTGATGGTGTAGCTGGAGACGATCAGAGCCTCGGTGTCCGGGCAGGTGCCGGCCTGGACCAGACGTTCCTGGTAGGCCTTGGCGGCCGTCGCGGCGTCGGCATAGGTCTCGACGACGTTCTTGATCGAGTCGGTGCCCGTCGAGGTCGAGGTGATCAGCTGCTCAGCGGTCCGATCCGGGACCGGGGCGCCCTCTGCCGCGGCGGGGATGCACACCGGGTGGACGGTGCCCGGGGTCGGCGGCGTCGGTGAGACCACCCAGCTTTGGGAGGCGAGACCGGCCACGTCCGCCTCGGTGAGGACGGGCTCCAGCGCGGCTGGAGTCTGGGATGCGCTCGCGGTGGGGGTGCTGCTCGGGTTCTGGTTGAGTCCCCAGACCACCCCGCCGACGATCAGGCCGATCGCGACCACCCCGGCGATCACCGCCAAGGCCCGCCGGGAGCCGCCACGGCGATGCGCGGTCGCCGGCTCACCAGCCGGTGCTGCGCCGACCGCGGCCGGTGGCTCACTGACCGCGGGCTCGGTGAAGCCCGGAACCTCGAAGTCCTGGATGACCGGGGGGCTGGTGGGCGGGACGGCGCCGATGGCCGCCGTGGGTTGGGAGAGCGGCGGGGGCGTCGTAGACGGGTAGCTCGGCACCACGGGCGTCGCCGGACGACTCGTCCAACTCCGGGTGGGGGTGGCCGGGGAACCGGGGCTCGAGGCGCTCGCGGCCGAGCGGCGCGGGGCGGTGGCCGGGGAACTGGGGCTCGAGACGCTGGCGGCCGAGCGGCGGGGGGACGTGGCCGGAGAGTGGGGGCTGGAGACACTCGCGGCCGAGCGGCGGGGCGTGCCCACCAGTTCACTGGGCTCGGCGCTGGCAGAGAAGCGCCGGCCCGCCGAAGCGGGCAGCCCGGTGACCGGCTCAGGGAGCACCGGCGCCGGAGGCGGGACCGGTGTGGAGGGCGAAAGCCGCCTGGTCGGTTCTGCCGGGCTCGACGGGGACTCCGGCGAGCCCGTCAGCCGCGGGAAGCCCCTGGTGCCGGCGATGACGGTGTCGTCCTCGTCCGGCGAACCGAAGGCTCTGGATGCGCGGGCTGGCGAGCTACCCTGCGGGCCGGCCGGGACGTCGTCCGGAAGCGGGCCCAGCGCACGGCGGGGGCCGGAAGATCCCTGGTCGGTCACTTGAATGATCCTTGCGTCGTGGGCCAGTCCGGGCCAGTTTAGCCGTGCCGGGCGTGTCCGGGCGGGTGCCGGCGGGGTGGTGGGTCAGCATGGAACCCACGATGCCCAGAACTGCCAAGCGATCCGCACGACCGTTGCAGCTGTCGGCCGCCTCCCCGCCGTCGGCCTCGGAGCCGACGGTTCTCCTTGACGCCATCCCGTTCCTGCCGTGGCCGGTGGCCGCGGCGGTGGGGGGCGGGTTGGCCGCCCTGGTGGGCTGGCTGCTCGTGGCCGGCGTGGCCACTCTGGCCTGGTTCACCGCGATTTCGATGCCCCTACCCGAGGTGTTGCAGTTCTCGTCCAGGCTGTGGCTGCTCGCCCACGCCGGTGTCATCACCGTCGGCGGTTTCCAGGTGACCCTCGTCCCGCTGGGGCTCAGCCTGGTCGGAGTGCTGCTCAGCCGGTGGGCGGCGGCCTACGCTGCCGGCCAGGCCAAGCTGGCACGGCTGGAGTCACCTCCGGTGATGCTTCGGCTCCGCCAGGCGGGTGCCGTCTCGGCCCTGACCGCCGCGTCGTATGCCGGAGTCTGCCTGGTCATGTCGCTGACGGTCGGGGATCGCGCCACCCTCTGGCGTCCGGTTCTGGTGGCTTTCGTACTCAGCTGTGCAGGCGCCCTGCCCAGTGCGCTGCGAGGTCTGGAGATCCGGCTCGCCGACGTGGCCCCCCGCTGGGTCGAAGCGTTGGTGCGCGGGGCCAGGGGCGGGGTCCTGGTGGGTCTTGCCGGCGCGGCCCTGGTGCTGGCGACCGCTGCCCTCGCCGGGGCCGGCAGGATCGGCGCGATCGAGAAGGCGCTCGCCCTGGACCCCGTCGGGGTCGTGGTGTGGGTCGTGATCGCCTTGGCGTACCTGCCCACCGCCCTGCTGTGGGCGCTGTCCTGGGCGCTGGGGGCGGGCTTCACCGTGGGGACAGGCTCGCTGGTCTCGCTGTCGGGCACGGCGCTGGGCATGCTCCCGGCGGTTCCGTTGCTGGGGGCACTGCCGCCCGCGGGGGTGGCTCCGGCGTGGATGCTCGGGTGGCTGGTGCTGGGAGTGGCAGCCGGTGCCGTGTCGGGCGTCCTCAGCGTCCGATCGCTGGGGAGGGAGCCGGGACGGCTGGTCGCCTCCCTGGTCGCAGCGGGGGCCGGCACTCTCACGGCGGCTGTCCTGGTGCTCGCGTGTGGGGCCGGCACGGGGGACTTCGGTCAGCTGCGCCTGGTCGATCTCGGCCCGCGGATGCCGGAACTGGTCGTCCTGGCGATCCCGCTGATCGTCCTTTCCGCCGGTGCCGCGGGCACGGCCTGGTGGGTGGTGGAAGCGGTACGGCGTCGTCGGGCGGCCTCGGTAGGGTAGGGCCATGCCGTTGCGCCTCGTGGTTCTGGTCTCCGGATCCGGGACGCTCCTCCAGTCACTCCTGGATGCCGAGCGCAGCGGGGAGTTGGCGGCCAGCGTCGTTGCTGTCGGCTCCGACCGTCCGGCAGCCTATGGTCTCCTCCGCGCGCAACGCGCCGGGGTTCCGACGTTCGTGGAACCGCTCGCCAAGGGCGAGGACCGAGCCTCCTGGGACGAAAGACTCACCAAAGCCGTGGCCGCGTTCGAGCCCGATCTCGTGGTGAGCGCCGGATTCATGAAGTTGGTGGGGCCCGCGTTCCTGGACCGGTTCGTGATGGTCAACACCCACCCCGCGCTGTTGCCGTCGTTTCCCGGGATGCACGGCCCGCGGGACGCCCTCGCCCATGGCGTCAAGGTGACCGGGGCGACCCTGTTCCTGGTCGATGAGGGGGTCGACTCGGGCCGGATCCTGGCCCAGGAGCCGGTCCGGGTGAGGCCGGAGGACACCGTGGAGTCCCTCCACGAGCGCATCAAGGTGGTCGAGCGGCAGCTGCTCGTCGACACCGTCAACGACCTGGCCCGCGACCATGCCGCGCTGGCCACCGACAGCCACGACCAGGGGAACAATGAACGACCGCCTGCCCATTCGCCGAGCCCTGGTCTCGGTGTACGACAAGACCGGACTGGCTGATCTCGGCAAGGTCCTCGCCCAGGCCGGCGTCGAGATCGTGTCGACGGGGTCCACCGCAAGCACCCTGGCGGCATCAGGGGTGCCGGTGATCGCGGTGGAATCCGTGACGGGCTTCCCGGAGTGTCTGGACGGGCGCGTCAAGACGCTGCATCCGGCGATCCATGCGGGCCTGCTGGCTGACCGCCGGCTGGAATCCCATCGCGAGGCACTGCGTGAGCTTGGAATTGCGCCCTTCGACCTGGTTGTCAGCAACCTGTACCCCTTTACCCAGACCGTGGCCGGCGGCGCCGGGATCGACGAGTGCGTGGAGCAGATCGACATCGGTGGGCCGTCGATGGTCCGGGGTGCGGCCAAGAACCACCCCAGCGTGGCGATCGTGACCTCGCCCGGCCAGTATCCGGAGCTGGTCGCGGCGTTGGCAGCCGGGGGCTACACGCTGGAGCAGCGCAAGGCGTTGGCTGCGGCCGCGTTCGTGCATACCGCCACCTATGACATTGCGGTGGCCTCCTGGATGGGCAGCGTGCTCACCGATTCCTCGGGCGGGGACGGCTTCCCGGCCTGGATGGGTGGCAGTTGGGACAAAGTGGGCGGCCTGCGCTACGGCGAGAACTCCCACCAGGTGGCGGCCCTGTACGCCGCTGCGTCCGGTCCGGCCGGGTTGACCCAGGCCGAGCAACTGCACGGCAAGGAGATGAGCTTCAACAACTACACCGACGGCGACGCCGCCTACCGGGCGGCCTACGACTTCGCCGAACCGGCGGTGGCGATCATCAAGCACGCCAACCCGTGCGGCATCGCGGTGGGCGCCGACATCGCCGAGGCGCATCGCCTGGCCCAGGCCTGTGACCCGGTCTCCGCCTTCGGCGGGGTGATCGCGGTCAACCGTCCGCTCAGCGTCGAGGCCGCCGCCCAGATCGCCGACATCTTCACCGAGGTCGTCATCGCGCCCGACTACGAGGCCGGGTCCCTGGAGATCCTCGGCCGGAAGAAGAACCTCCGCGTCCTGCGGGCGCCGGCCTACACCCACCGGGTGAGGCAGTTGCTGCCGATCTCGGGCGGCGCGTTGGTGCAGGAGCCGGACCGGATCGACGCCCCCGGAGACGACCCCGCGCAATGGGAGCTGGTGGCCGGGGAGCCGGCGGACCCCGCCACGCTGGCCGATCTGGCCTTCGCGTGGCGCGCGTGCCGTTCGGTGAAGTCGAATGCGATCCTGCTCGCCAACGGCGGGGCCTCGGTGGGCGTGGGCATGGGCCAGGTGAACCGGGTGGACTCCTGCAAGCTTGCCGTTGAGCGCGCGGGCGAGCGCGCTCGCGGCTGTGTGGCGGCCTCGGATGCGTTCTTCCCGTTCGCCGACGGCCCTGCCCTCCTGATCGAGGCCGGCGTCGCCGCCATCGTCCAGCCCGGTGGCTCGGTGCGGGACGCCGACACCATCGCGGCCGCCCAGGCCGCCGGGGTCACGATGTATTTCACCGGCACGCGTCACTTCTTCCACTGACGATGACCGCGCAGAAGTTGGACGGCGTCGCCGTCGCCAAGCAGATCAAGGCTGAGTTGGCCGTTCGGGTGGCGGCCCTGGTGGCGCGCGGCGTCCGTCCGGGCCTGGGGACGGTGCTGGTCGGTGACGATCCGGGGAGTCGCTCCTACGTCGCCGGCAAGCACCGGGACTGCGCCCAGGTGGGGATCGAGTCCCTGAGGGTCGACCTGCCGGCCGACGCGTCGGCCGACCAGGTGGCGAGCGCCATCACGGAACTCAACGACAACCCCGCCTGCACCGGCTACATCGTGCAACTCCCGCTGCCCAGGCACCTCGACGACAACTGGGCGCTGGAACTCATCGATCCGGCCAAGGACGCCGACGGGTTGCACCCGGTGAACCTTGGGCGGTTGGTTCTGGGGGTGCCCGCAGCGCTGCCCTGCACGCCCCGGGGGATCATCGAGTTGTTGCGCCGCTACGAGGTGCCACTGGCCGGAGCCGAGGTGTGCGTTGTCGGCCGCGGGACGACGGTCGGTCGGCCCCTGGGGCTGATGCTGACCAGGCGCTCTGAGAATGCCACGGTGACCCTGTGCCACACCGGGACCCGCGACCTTGCCGCCCACACCCGGCGCGCCGACATCGTGGTGGCCGCCGCCGGGTCGCCCGGCCTGGTGACCGGCGACATGATCGCTGACGGTGCCGTCTGCCTGGACGTCGGCATCACCCGGACCGAGGCCGGCCTGGTCGGAGACCTCGCCCCCTCGGTCTGGGAGAAGGCCGCGTGGGTGGCCCCCATCCCCGGCGGCGTGGGCCCGATGACGCGAGCCATGTTGCTGTCGAACGTGGTGGATCGCGCCGAGGTGGCGGCGCCGTGAGCCACGACGCGGCCCCACGTCCGCCCAAGAGTTTCCCCCAGCAGGTGCTGGGGCAATGGCCGTTGGCGACGGTGCTGGTCGGGGTCAGCATCGGATTGGCCGTTGTGGCCAGTTCACATTGGAAGCTGGGCAGTTCCCTGATCGGGTTGTCGATCACGGTGGGGGGTGTCCTGCGGCTGTTGCCCAACCAGCGGGTTGGCCTGCTGGCCGTCCGCGGGCGACTGCTGGACTCGATCGTCCTGCTCAGCATCGGGATCGGCATCATCGCGCTGGCCTGGCTGGTCCCCCCGTCCCGCACCTGAGTCGCTGTCGGGCACCCGGGTGCCCTCGCGGGCGGGCCGGTGGGTCAGCGGAAGTCGCGCTCCAGGTACTGGTTGCCCGCAGCATCCGAGGCCACCCGGATCGCCTCGCGTTCACGCAGTTCGACACGGCGGATCTTGCCGGAGATCGTCTTGGGCAGATCGCCGACGAACTCCAGGATCCGGATCCGCTGATAGGCGGACAGCCGGTCCCGGGCGTGCGCGAAGATGGCTTCCGCGGCAGCCTCCGGCGAGTCGGCCACCTCCCCGATCAGGCACACGTAGGCCTTCGGGACGGCGAGCCGGACGGGGTCGGGACTCGGCACGATCGCCACTTCGGTGACGTAGGGGTGCTCGAGCAGGATCGACTCGAGTTCGAACGGCGAGATCTTGTAGTCCGAGGCTTTGAAGACGTCATCGGCGCGGCCGACGTAGGTGATGTAGCCGTCGGCGTCGACTGAGGCGATGTCGCCGGTGTGGTAGTAGCCGCCGCGCCGGGCTTCTGCGGTCATCGCGGGGTCGTGGAGGTACTCGGCCATCAGGGCGATGTTGGGCACCGAGAGGTCCAGGCAGATCTCACCCTCGTCCAGGGTGGGCTCGCCGGTCACCGGATCGAGCAGGACGACCGCGTAGCCGGGCATGGGACGTCCCATGGAGCCGTCCTTGACGAGCTGACCAGGGGAGTTGCCGATGCAGCAGGTCATCTCGGTCTGCCCGAAGCCGTCCCGGATGGTACCGCCCCAGGCGTGGCGAACCTTCGCGATCACCTCGGGGTTCAGCGGTTCACCCGCGCCGACCAGTTCCCGGGGCGGCGTGCCGAGCTGAGTCAGGTCGGCCTGGATCAGCATTCGCCAGACGGTGGGCGGCGCGCAGAAGGAGGTGACGTGGTGGGAGTCCATCACCCGCATCAGGGCGCCGGCGTCGAAACGGTCGTAGTTGAAGATGAAGACGGTGGCCTGGGCCAGGAACGGTGAGAAGAAGTTGCTCCACGCGTGCTTGCCCCACCCCGGGGACGAGATATTGAGGTGGACGTCGCCCGGCCGCACGCCCAGCCACCACATGGTCGACAGGTGACCCACGGGGTAGGACACCTGGGTGTGAAGGACGAGCTTGGGTCTGGCGGTCGTCCCTGAGGTGAAATACAGCAGGGAGGCATCGTCGGCCGGGGTCGGCCCGTCGGGCTGGAAGCCGGTCGGTGCGGCCTGCGCCTCGGCGAGGTTGTGCCAGCCCGCCGGCGTTTCGTCCCCGACCCCGATCCGTTCCACGTCCGCCGCGATCCCGGCGAACCGATGGTGCAGGCTCACCGGTGCGAAGGCGAACCGCGCCCCGGCCTGGGTGATGCGGTAGTCGAGGTCTGCCGCCGAGAGGAGCGTGGAGGTCGGGATCGCGACCCCGCCCACCTTGAGCAGGCCCAGCAGGACGTCCCAGATCTCGATGGAGTTGTTGAGCATCACGATGGCGCTGTCGCCACGCCGCAGGCCGAGGGCGGTCAGCCAATTAGCCACCCGATCGGAGCGCTCGGCGAGGGCGGCGTAGGTCCAACTGTGGGAGGTGAGGTCAGGATCGACGATGGTGACCGCAGCCCGCTCAGGGTGCTCGCCGGCAATGACGTCAAACCACTCCAGCGCGAAGTTGAACTCGGTGAGTTCCGGCCAGCGGAAGCCCTGGACGGCGCCGTCGTAGTCAGCGGCATGCTCGAACAGGAAGTCACGGGCTTCGCGGACGGCGGCAGTGGCGGTGGTAGCCGGTCGGCCGAGGTAGGACATGGGGACTCCCGAGGACGGAACCATAACTTACGCATACGTAGCTTAGCTTGGGCGACCGGGGCTGGTCACCGCGCCGGGTCAGGTGCGGCGGCGCGCCACCACGTAGAGGCGGTGCGTGGCTGTCTCGACGTCGGGGTAGGGGGAGCGGAGGTACCACTCGACGTCGACCAACCCGCTGGCCGCCACGGCTCCCAGGACGGCGTCCCGATCGTGCAGGACGAGGTCAAGATCGACCTGGTGCCCCATCAGGGCGTCGAGGTGCTCCACACCCGTGCCGACGTGGACGGCGAGCATCAGCCAGCCGTTGGGGGCCAGGGTCCGGGCGAGCGCGGTCACGGCGTCCGGCAGTTCGGACGGGGCCAGATGAACCAGGGAGTACCAGGCGGCGATGCCGGCCCACCCCGCCGCATCCCTGGGCCGAAGCAGTCGGGTGAAGTCCGCCACCTCAAACGTGATCCCAGGGTGGTCGGTCCGAGCCTGAGTCACCATTGCCGGCGAGAGGTCGAAGCCGGTGACGTTCGCCCCCGTCTCAGCCAGGTACGCGGCGACGTGGCCCGGGCCGCAGCCGACATCGGCGACAGGGCCGTTGGCCAGGCACGCCAGGCGGTCCAGCAGCCAGCAGTCGAACGGCTTGGCTTCCAATTCAGCACGCACCTGCTCGGCGTAGGCGGGAGCCACGGCGTCATAGCCCGCCACCACGAGCGCGTTGCGGGCGGCCGGGCCCCGGTCCAGCACGGATTCCCGATCGGACGCCGGCGCCTCCGCGTCCAGCTCGACCTCCACCGGCCCGAGGAGGTGGATCCACCGGGCATCCTGCTGCCCCGGACGGCGGCCGAGCTCGCGGACCAACGGTGTCGGGAGGGCCGCCATCATCGTGAGCCTGGATTCGACGGCCTGCTTGTCCTCGAACGCGTGGAGTCGTTCGCTGCGGGTTCGCAACTCACCGGCCGACTGCGGTCCGCGCAACAGCAGGACGGTGATGAGTGCGCGCTCCTCAGGTTGCAGGGACAGGGCTTCGTCCAGCAACTGGTGGAACTTCAGGACGCGGGAGTTGCCGCCGGCCCACACCGTGCGCGCCAGGCCGCGGCCTTTGAGGCGATCGATGGCGTCGATGATGGTGCGCTCGTCGTGGTGGGTGACCGGTTCGCGGCTGGTGGTCTGGTTGCAGGCGGTTCGCAGCGCGTTCAGGCTCAGGGGGTAGGTCGCGGGCACGGTTCGCTGCTTCTCCAGCAGGCTCCCCAGGACGCGCTGCTCGATCGCGTCGAGCTCGATCGGTGTTCCGGCCTCACTCACACCGCCACGCTAGCCCGTCGGCCGGTGCGGCCTGCGGCGTGTCGGAAATCTGCGGTCGCTGGGGGTCACAACACCCGGCGGCCTGAGCCCGACAGGCCAGTGGACGCGAACCCGGAGGTTCGCGTCCACTGGTGGGTCGGGTCGGCTCAGATCAGGCCGAGGGCCGTCACCGCGTCGCGCTCGTCGATCAACTCGGCCACGGAGGCGTCGATCTTCGACTGCGAGAAGGCGTCGATCTCAAGGCCCTGGACGATCTCGTAGCTGCCGTTCTTCACCACGCACGGGAAGGACGAGATGATCCCCTCGGGCACGCCGTAGGAGCCGTCGGAGGGCACCGACATCGAAACCCAGTCGCCCTCAGCCGAACCGAGCACCCAGTCGTGCATGTGCTCGACGGTGGCATTCGCGGCCGAAGCGGCCGACGACGACCCGCGTGCCGCGATGATGGCGGCGCCACGCTTGGCGACGGTCGGGATGAAGTAGTCCTCGACCCAGGCCTGGTCGTTGATGAGGGCCGCGGCGTTCTCACCGTTGACGTCGGCGTGGAAGACGTCGGGGTACTGGGTGGCGGAGTGGTTGCCCCAGATGGTCATGTGCTTCACCGCGGTGACCGGGACGCTGAGCTTGGCCGCGACCTGGGAGATCGCCCGGTTGTGGTCGAGGCGGGTGAGCGCGTTGAACCGCTCCTTGGGGATGTCGGGGGCGTTGGTCATGGCGATCAGGGCGTTGGTGTTCGCCGGGTTGCCCGTGATGAGCACCCGGACGTCGTCGGCGGCCACCTCGTTCAGGGCCTTGCCCTGGGCGGTGAAGATGGCGCCGTTGGCGCTCAGCAGGTCGCCGCGCTCCATGCCGGCCGTCCGCGGGCGGGCACCCACCAGCATGGCGAGGTTGACCCCGTCGAAGACCTTGGTGGCGTCGTCGCCGATCTCGACCCTGCTGAGCAGCGGGAAGGCGCAGTCGTCCAGTTCCATGACGACGCCCTCGAGGGCCTTGAGGGCAGGGGTGATCTCCAGGAGGCGGAGTTCGACGGGCTGGTCGGGGCCGAGCAGAGCACCGCTGGCGATCCGGAAGAGCAGGCTGTAGCAGATCTGTCCGGCTGCGCCGGTGACAGCTACTTTGACGGGGGGATTGCTCACGATGGTTTCTCCTCGATGAGTGTGTGACGAAGGCGGGGCATCGCCTCCGACGCTAGCAGTGTTGCCCGACCGGGGGTGACCCAACCCGGCAACGCCCACGTGTGAATATGTGCACGCCCGGGACCGCCGCGCGGGAATCGTTCGACGGCTCCGTCTCGAGAGGCGTCCGGCGCGTCACCCGCCGTCCGCGGCGTCCAGGTGGAGGGCCGTGGACGCGTCGGCGTAGTCTCGCAGCATGCGTCTGATCCTGGTGCGACATGGCCGTACGGCCTCCAATGTGGGCTTCGTGCTGGATACCGCCGAACCGGGGGCCGACCTGGACGATGGCGGCCTGGAACAGGCCGCGACGTTGGTGGAGCGCCTCTCCCACCACCGGATCGACGCCGTCTACACGTCCACGTTGGTGCGCACCCAGCAGACCGCTCGTCCCGTGGCGCAAGCCCGTGGACTGGAGCTGCGGGTCCTGCCCGGGCTGCGCGAGGTACCGGCGGGGGAGGACGAGCTGTCGGCCGACGCCACCCGCTACATCGGCACCCTGATCGCCTGGGGGACGGGGGAGCTCGAAGCCCGGGTGCCGGGAGGCGAGAACGCCCATGAATTCCTCGCCAGATTCGATGCGGCGATCGGTGAGGTCGCCGTCGAGGACCACGACGTCGCCATGGTTGTCAGCCACGGGGCGGCGCTGAGGGTGTGGTCGATGGCGCGCGTCCGGGGCTTCCAGCAGGCGATCGGTGAGGCCCATCTGGACAACACCGCCGTCATCGTGATCGACGGGTCGCCCCAGGCGGGCTGGGAGTTGGTCGACCTGTCCGGAGTGCGTCACTTCGGCTGAGGGTGACGTCCTGAGTTCGTCGGCATTCCTGAAGCGTTGGCCCTCTGAGCCGGCGGGCGTTCTGCTTGCGCGGGGATCGCGGTCCACTGCCTTCTCCCACTCTGCGCCCCGCAGCTGACTTCGCGCCCCCTATAGCAGGCGCAGGGTCACTCACGGGGCGCAGAGTGGGTGGGGAGGGGCGCAGAGTGGGTGGGGAGGGGCGCAGAGTGGGTGGGGAGGGGCGCAGAGTGGGTGGGGAGGGGCGCAGAGTGGGTGGGGAGGGCGCAGAGTCGAGTGAGGGACGGGCGGGGTTGGGCTCAGCTGAAGATCACCGTGCGACTGCCATCCAGCATGACGCGGTGCTCGGCGAACAGCTTGACCGCCTCGGTGAGGGTGCGCGACTCCTGCTCCTGACCCATCGCCACCAATTGGGACACCCCCATCGAGTGGTCGACCCGGCGCACGTTCTGTTCGATGATCGGGCCTTCGTCGAGAGCCGAGGTCACGAAGTGGGCGGTGGCGCCGATCAGTTTGACCCCGCGGGCGTGGGCCTGACGATACGGGTTGGCCCCCTTGAACCCGGGCAGGAACGAGTGATGGATGTTGATCGCCCGACCCTCCAGGGCCCGGCACAGCTCCGGGGAGAGGATCTGCATGTAGCGGGCCAGCACCACCAACTCGATGTCGTGTTCGGCCACCACATCGAGAATCTGGCGCTCCACTTCCTCCTTGGTGTGCGGGGTGACGTCCACATGCTCGAAGGGGACGGAGTAGAACGCGGCGAGATCGGCCAGGTCGGGGTGGTTGGCCATGATCAGCGGGATGCTGATCGGCAGGTGCCCCGCCCGGGTCCGAAACAGCAGGTCGTTGAGGCAATGGCCGGCCTTCGAGGCGAGCAGCAGGGTGCGGCGCCGCCGTCCCACGTAGTCCAGGTTCCAGGTGGCGCCCAGGGATTCGGCCACCGGCGCCACGGAGTGCTCGAAGATCGACCGGTCGAAGCCGGACTGCACCTGCACCCTCATGAAGAACCTGGCGGATTCGGTCGAGGTGAACTGCTGTAGTTCGGTGATGTTGCCCTGGGCTTCGGCGATCGCTCCGGTGACCGCGTGGACGATGCCGGGACGGTCCTCGCAGACCAGGGTCAGCAGCCAGTGGGTTGAGTCGATCACGAGAGCACAGGCTAGCGTCCCCCTCGGTGTTCATTGCCACCGGGCCATCGGGCGATTCGCTATCTTGTGCCCAACAAGGACTGATGCGGCGAGAGGCAGGGCGATGGCGAAGATCAAGGTGCTGGGCACGGTTGTTGAACTGGACGGCGACGAGATGACCCGGATCATGTGGCACTTCATCAAGGACCGGCTGATCCACCCGTACCTCGACGTGAACCTCGAGTACTACGACCTCGGCATCGAGAGCCGCGACGCCACCGACGACCAGATCACCATCGATGCCGCGCACGCGATCAAGACCCACGGAGTCGGCGTCAAATGCGCCACGATCACCCCCGACGAGGCCCGCGTGGCGGAGTTCGGGCTGAAGAAGATGTGGGTCTCCCCGAACGGGACGATCCGCAACATCCTGGGTGGAGTGGTGTTCCGGGAGCCGATCATCATCTCCAACATCCCCCGGCTGGTGCCGGGCTGGACCAAGCCGATCGTGATCGGACGTCACGCCCACGGCGACCAGTACAAGGCCACCAACTTCAAGGTGCCCGGCGCCGGTCAGCTGACCATCACCTTCACCCCCGAGGACGGCTCCGAGCCGATCCAGCATGTCGTCGCCAACTACGGAGACGACGGTGGCGTGGCCATGGGCATGTACAACTTCAACAACTCGATTCGGGACTTCGCCCGGGCGTCCTTCTCCTACGGACTGATGCGCAATTACCCGGTCTACCTGTCCACCAAGAACACCATCCTCAAAGCCTATGACGGCCGTTTCAAGGACCTCTTCGCCGAGGTCTTCGAGGCCGAATTCGCCGCGGACTTCGCGGCCCGCGGCTTGACCTACGAGCACCGGCTGATCGACGACATGGTCGCCTCGGCCATGAAGTGGGAGGGCGGGTACGTCTGGGCCTGCAAGAACTACGACGGCGACGTCCAGTCCGACACGGTCGCGCAGGGATTCGGTTCACTGGGGCTGATGACCAGCGTCCTGATGACCCCCGACGGCAAGACCGTCGAGGCCGAGGCCGCCCACGGCACCGTCACCCGCCACTACCGGCTGCACCAGCAGGGCAAGCCCACTTCGACCAACCCGATCGCCTCGATCTTCGCTTGGACGGGCGGCCTCAAGCACCGCGGCAAGTTGGACGCAACACCCGAGGTGACGGCCTTCGCTGAGACGCTTGAACGGGTCTGCGTCGAGACGGTCGAGTCCGGCAAGATGACCAAGGACCTCGCCCTCCTGGTGGGTCCGGCGCAGCCGTTCCTCACCACCGAGGACTTCCTGGCTGCCCTGGACGAGAACCTGGCGCGACAATTCGCCTGACCCTTCGAAGCGTCCGAGGAGCGGACACCACCCCCCCCTGACCGAGTGGCGAAATGGTGAGACCACACCTCTGCGTCCCTTACGCTTGACGCACGGCGCGTTGTGGTGGGAGCCCGAACGGGGCAGCTGGGGCGCCGTTACACAGGGGGAGTTAAACGTGCGACACATCTTCACGCGGGTCCTGGTGGCCTTCGCCCTGGTGGCGGGGGCCACCGCGGCGGCCCGCCAACCGCCAGAGCCGACGATCCGAGTCCGCTCACCGCGGCGGTCAAGGTCGCGGCCTATCCGGGCCAGACCAAGCCGCTGCCGGGTCAGGTCGTCACCATCACCGGCGACATCGGGACCGACGGTGCCAGGGCAGTGACCCTGCAGAAGTACTCGAGCTCGTGGTCCACCTTCACCACCGGCACCACGGCCGCCGATGGCACGTTCAGCCTTGACGGCTCGACCACCTCGGCCTCCCGCAGGTTCCGAGTGGTGGCCGCCAAGACGGCGACCCTGCCTGCTGTCACGACCGCCGAAGTGACCGTGACCACCTTGGCCGATTCGGTCACGCTGTCGGTGTTCCGGGCTGGCAACACCCTTCAGATCGCCGGCCAGGCGAGCATCCCGCTGGCGGGCCGCGCGTTCGCGCTGCAGTACAAGAGCGGCAGTTCCTGGGTTGCGGTGACGACGGTTCCAGCTGCCATCGCTGAGGACGCCGCGGGCGCGCTCAAGGCCACCACCGCTGTCAACGGCTCCAAGACCTACCGCCTGTTGGGTGAGCCCGTGGGTAGCCTGCCGGCGCTCGCGTCGAACTCGGTGGCGTTCTCCGCCTCGCCGGCCGCCCTTGGGAAGAACGTGATCTACGTGACGACCACCAGCGGCGGGACCCCGACGACCAAGGGCAAGGATTACCCGGGCAAGGCGACCCTGGTCGCCGACGGTGTCGTGACCGGGCCCGTCGATCTCGACACCATCGCGGTGCGGGGCAATTCGTCGGCCACCAAGCCGAAGAAGCCCTACAAGCTGAAGTTCGTCGACAAGCAGAAGCCGTTCGGGATGAAGTCAGACCGGACCTGGATCCTGCTGGCCAACTATGTCGACCGCACGCTTGTGCGCTCCAAGGTCGCCTTCGACCTCGGCAAGAAGCAGAACGGCTTGGCGTGGACGGCCGACTCGAAGTTCACCGAGTTGTACATCAACGGCAAGTACATCGGCAGCTACCAGATCACCCAGTCGATCAAGATCGACAGCAACCGCGTCAATGCCGACAAGAAGTACGGGCAGGTCATCGAGAACGACCCGCACTACGCTTCCGATGGCGTCCCTGGTTTCAAGGGGCTCTCCGGCCAGCCGTTCAGCTTCAAGGACCCGGATGAGTGGAAGACCGTGGCTGCCGGACCCAATGCCGTCAACGACCCCGCCAAGGGCTGGTTGGACCCCGAGGGCCTGACCACGGAGAAGGTCACCCAGGTCACGAAGAAGATCAACGTTTTCGAGGCGATCCTGTACGGCCAGGACAAGAAGAAGGACTGGAGCACCATCGATCCCACGTCCTTGGGAGACTGCACCTGGGCCGACTTCTCGCTGACCTCGACGGCGCTGAGCACGGCTGAATGGGCCAAGGCAGCCACCTGTGACTGGGAGGACTTCCTCGACATGGCCTCAGCGGTGGACTACATCCTGGTGAGGGAGTTCACCAAGGACAACGACGCGGACTTCTACCGCAGCAACTTCTTCTGGATCAACGACTACACTTCGCTCACCCAGAAGATCAAGATGGGCCCGGTCTGGGACTTCGACCGCAGCGCCGGCGCGCACGATCCGAGCTCCACGAACATCCAGTTGCCCACCGGTTGGTGGACCAACGGAAACGGATCGTCGAACCACAACACCAACAAGATCCACTGGTTCACCAGGGTCTGGAAGGATTCGCGGTTCGTGGCGGCGCTGAAGGCTCGCTGGGGCGCCAAGTACGCCGACTACCTGGCGGTGTCGGACGGGGACAACAGCGGCGTGAACCTGGCCGTGGCCCAGCTGGACGATCCGGCCGCCGTGACCGGAGCGACCGATTCGCAGGTGGCTGCCAACGACCGTGCCACGTGGGGATCCTCGGGTTCGCGCTACAAGGCCAAGTCCAGCACCTACAAGGGTGAAGTGGCCTGGCTCAAGGACTGGTACGCCAAGCGCTACGCCTGGATGAATGACCAGATCGCCAAGTTCTGAGCTGTCCGACCTCCTCGACCGTCCCACACAAAGGGGCCGGTCGGGGGCTCTGGACGGACTCTCAGGTGCCGCAGGAGACTCGCAGCAGTGCGGTCAGGCGTGGCTTGACCACTCCTGGGACGCCAGACCTACAGTGGTGCCAGGCATCCTCGCCTGTCGCGCCAAGCACGCAAGAAAATTGGGCGTTCAGCCCACAGAGGAGAGATTGTGAATCGCCGATTCGTTGCCGCCTTGGTCGGCATCGTGAGTCTAGGACTCCTGATAACACCCGCCGCAGCCGGCACCGCGCAAGCGGCCGCCGGCGTGGCCACCATCGCAGTGACCCCCAGCGGCACTGTCTACAAGGGGTCGACCCTCAGCATCGCCGTCGACTTCCCGACCGGCACCTACACCGAGGGCACGTGGGGGCAATACCCATACCTCTCGCTGTTCACCTCGACCACCGGCGTGGACGGCCCCTTCACGAGGTTTGCCCCTGGCGTGAAGTCCTCCTCAGCGGGGCTCTACACGTTCAGCTACACGGTGGGCAACGATCAGGTGTGGATCAAGGCCGGCAACGATACGGACCATCTGAACGGCATCGCGAACACCCTCTACAACGACCCCACCAAGCAAATCTTCACGTCGGTCGTCAAGCTTGATCCGCAGGACGCACCCCCCGCTGGCATCGTCCTCGACCAGCCGGCGGCAGCCGCCAAAACCTTCACGGCGACCTTCACCGGGGCAGCCTTCAAGAGCGGCCAGAGCGCCTCGCTGCAGTTGTTGACGATCCTGACCTCCATGACCAACGAGGTCACGAGCCCCAGCTGGAAGACTGTCGCGAGCGCGAACCAGACCAGTGCGGGCAAGGCCACCTTCTCGGTTTCAGACCCCTACGAGGTCAGCCACAAGTACCGGGTCATCACAGGAAGTTCGCCGCAGTTCGTCTCGAACGAGATCACGGCGGCGGCAGAACCCGGCAAGAAGAACACCGGAGTGCCTCAGGTGTACTTCGACAGCAATGAGGGAGCGTCGGTCAACACCCGGACGCGGTACTTCGAGGGCCAGTTCAAGATGATTCAGGCGAACGATCCGAAGTACAACGAGTGTGTGTCGCAGACCGTCAACAAGAAGGGCAACCGCTCGGCCGCCATGAAGGGCGAGGAACTATTCGTGGTCATTCGACAAGAAGTCCTTCACTATCAAGATCGACAAGAAGACCAACCTGTGTGGCATGGGCAGCAGCAAGAAGTGGGCTTTCGTTGCCAACCATTACGACAAGTCGCTGCTGCGCAACACGGTGGCGGATTACATCGGTTCCAAGCTCACCAACCTCGCGTGGACGCCGGAATCGCGGCCGGTAGACCTGTGGGTGAACGGCTCCTACCGTGGCTCCTACATCCTGATCGAGCGAGTTGCGCCTGACACGGACGTGCCCCGGATTCCGTACAAGGCCCTGGACAGCAACGTCGGCGTCAGCGGAGCCGACACGCCGGGCTACATCATGGAATGGGACTTCCGCAAGGGCGCCGACAAGAACGTGACCGTTGGTTCTCGCGGTTACGTTGGCCTCAAGGACCCCGAGAACGACTACGACAAGGCGGGTGTCAACACGGGGTTGGGCATCAATCAGGCCCAGGTCGATTACATCAACGGCTACCTCGACGACTGCGACGCCAAGCTCTTCGGCAGCAACTTCAAGGATGACGACGCAGGTTGGAAATCCTGCATCGATTTGCCATCAGCTGTTGATTACTACATCGGCATGGAACTCATGAAGCCGGTCGACGGGAACATGTGGGCGAGCGTCTACATGTGGAAGCCCAAGGGCGGCAAGCTGCAGATGGGCCCGCTGTGGGACTTCGACCTGGCGGCCGGCTCGGCCAACCGGGCGGGCGGCACGGTGAACTCCACCGGCTGGTACCTGCGGAACGTGGTCTCGACCACGGCGAAGCAGTCGACCAAAACCTGGTTCAACCGTCTGAACGAGGACTCTGACTTCACGAATGCGGTCAAGGATCGCTGGAAGGTGGTCTCTGAAGACGCCCTGAAGTCGTCGGACACCTTCCTGGGGACTCAGAGTGGATTGATTTCCTCCTCCGCGTCGGAGAACTTCAAGAAGTGGAGTGTCACCGAGAAGCTGAGCACCGTCCAGGTGGTCAAGGGCGGCTGGGGCAAGGAGGTCACGTACCTGCGCGACTGGCTGAAGGCTCGGATCGCGTGGATGAACAGCAAACTGGATTAGTAGACTCAACATCAGCAGTGCCCGGGCCGAACGGCCCGGGCACTGCCGCGTCCCAGGGCGGGCGTGCCAGAATGACCGGGTGACCGACCGGCCCAGCGACGCCCCCCGTCCGACCCTTGTTCCGCTGCCGGAGCACCCGGGGGTTTCCTACGTGATGCCGGTGCTGAACGAGGCCGACAATCTTGCCGAGGCGGTGGGGGCCGTCCTTTCCCAGGAGTACCCGGGTGAGCAGGAACTGGTGATCGCCCTGGGTGCCTCCACCGACAACACGAACACCATCGCGGCCCAGTTGGCGGCCGGCGACGTCCGGATCCGCCTGGTCGACAACCCCGACAACGACATCCCGAAGGGCCTCAACCGGGCCATCCTCGCCAGTCATCACCCGATCGTCATTCGCGTCGACGCCCACTCCGAACTCCCGGTCGGCTACACCGCGACCGCCGTGGCGATCCTGCGCCGGACGGGGGCCGCGAACCTCGGAGGCGTCATGGTCGCCCGCGGCCGGACGCCCTTTCAGCAGGCGGTGGCCCGCGCCTACAACTCACCGTTCGGCCTCGGAGGCGGCGTCTACCACCACGGTGCCAAGGAGGCTGAGGCCGACTCGGCGTACCTGGGGGTCTTCCGCCGGGAGGTGCTCGACGAGGTCGGCTACTACGACGAATCGATCCGTCGAGGCGAGGACTGGGAACTCAACCACCGCATCAAGCAGGCCGGGCACCTGGTGCTGTTCACCCCCGAACTCGAGGTGACCTACTGGCCCAGGACCTCGATCGACGCGCTGCGACGCCAGATGTTCGCCACCGGGGTCTGGCGGGGTCACCTCGTGCGCGAGATGCGCGGCACCCCGCTGCGCTACCTGCCGCCGCCGTTGGTGACCCTCGTCGTCTCCACCAGCCTGGCAGGCGGGCTGGCGCAACTGTTCGGCCTGGGCCGGCGATCGCCGGTGCTGGCGGTGGCGCACCTGGGCGCCCTCGGTTACCTGGGCGGGGTGGGGGTCGTCTCGGCGACCAGACTGGGCGGAGACGGTTGCCGGGACCGGGCCTTGAACGCGGTCGTGCTCCTCACCATGCACCTGAGTTGGGGGGCCGGCTTCCTGCGCGGCTTCCTCGCCGGGGCCCAGACCACCGTGGACCGCTCCCGGGTCACGACCTGACGCGGTCCGCGACCAGCGCCGCGGCTGCCTCGGCGACCCTCCGGGAGCCCTGACCGTCGCTGAACTCGTGGAAGTGGGCGGCCAGCCGGCCGCTGTGGGCCTCGGCCGCCGCGCGGTGTCCGGGGTCGCTGAACAGGCCGCGAAGCTCGTCGAGCACCTCGTCCCACGAGCCGTTCCACCGGCCACCGGAAAGCCAGTCGTAGTCGACGTACAAACCGCGGGTGCGCCGGTAGTGCTCGAGGTCGGGAGCCAGCAGGACGATGGGCCGTCCGGTCACCGCGTAGTCGACCAGCATCGAGGAGTAGTCGGTGATGAGGACGTCCACGCCCCACAGCAGCGGCATCGATTCGGCCTGCACCGAAGCGGGCAGGATCCGCACGCGCGGGCTGCGGTAGGTGTAGTCGCCCACCCCCAGCGGGTGCGGCCGCACCACCAGCACGCAGTCGAAGGCGCCGCAGAAGGCGTCGATGCGCTGCCATTGGCCGACCGTCGGAACTGACGGGTCGGGGTCCCCGTCCCTCCAGGTCGGGGCGTAGAGCAGCACCCGGGAGTCGCCAAGGCCCCCCAGCCGGGATTCGAGCAGCGCCCGCGCGGCCCGGAGACGGTCGGCCTGGGTGCCGGCGAACAGCACGTCCGTGCGTGGCTCGCCCAGGACCTGCACCTGCTGGGAGGTGAGGTTGAACGCACTGCGGAGGAAGGGCGCGAAGAAGGACGACGAGACCGGCAGCAGCGAAATCTGGCGGGTGCCCCGGCGGTACGCCCAGTTCAGCAGTCGGGGTATCCCGGGCACGCGCCCCAGCCGTCCGGCGTTCGTGACCGCAGGGGAGTCGGCGTGCAGCTTCTTCAGCGGCGCGCCGTGCCACAGTTGGACGACGACGGCTCCGCTGATCCCGTACCGGTTCACGTCCCCGAAGCCGTGGGTGACGGCGATCACCCCGGCACTCAACGTGGCGGCGAACCCCTCCCTGCCATCCCGGCCCAGCACCGAATCGAAGCCGGCCTCCCGGGCCAGGGTGGCCTCCGTGGCGGAGCCGGCCAACCACACCAGCCGGGGCGGCTCCGGGAGTCGGCGGGCGGCCTCGGCGAACGCCAGGGCCCCGTCCACGGGTCCGAAGGCACTGCCGATCACCCAGACCCGGGGGTCGCGGGGCGTGAACCGGGCCCGCACGGCGCCGAGCAGGTAGCGCGGGGCCGCGACGAGCTTCGCGAGGTTGCCGCGGGCGAAACTGAAGCCTGCCGGGGTCGCCATTCTGCCGAGGCTAGCAGTCGGGGGCCGGGTGGGGTCGTGACGATAGAATGCGCCGCAGCGGGCCGGCCCGCGCTGGGGAGTCAGGAGAGCGATGGACTCGATCATCGGCAACATTGTGCTGATCTTCGCCTTCATCCTCATCGGCGGTGTGTTCGCGGCGGCCGAGATGGCCCTGGTCTCACTGCGCGACACCCAGGTGCGGCAGTTGGCCAACCGGGGCAAGCGTGGCCAGACGGTCGCCCGGTTGAGCGCGGACCCCAACCTGTTCCTCTCCGCTGTCCAGATCGGCGTCACGCTGTCGGGGTTCCTGTCCGCCGCGTTCGGCGGTGCCCTGCTCTCGGAGGCCTTCGCGGTCGTCCTGGTCGGCTGGGGGGTGCCGCAGGCCGCCGCCGGACCGCTCTCGCTGGTGCTGATCACCGTGGTGATCTCCTACTTCTCGATCGTCATCGGGGAACTGACCGCCAAGCGCCTGGCGATGCAGCGGGCCGAGAGCTTCGCGATGGCGCTGGCGCCGCTGGTGAGTGCGATCGCCGGGATCGCCAAGCCGGTGATCTGGTTCCTGGGGGTGTCGACGAACGCTCTCGTCCGGGTGTTCGGCGGCGACCCGACGGCAGGACGCGAGGTAGTCACCGACGAGGAACTTCGCTCCATGGTCGGCTCCAGCACGACCCTGGGTGACGAGGAGCGCCAGATCGTCGACGAGGTGTTCAGCGCCGGTGAGGTGAGCTTGCGCGAGGCGATGATCCCGCGCACCGAAGTGGACTTCCTGGACGGGGACCTGCCGGCCTACAAGGCGCTGCGGGGAGTCCAGGGCGGCGCTCACAGCCGGTACCCGGTGGCGGGGGAGGACTCCGACGATGTGTTGGGCTTCCTGCACATCCGTGACCTGCTCGACCTCGACCCCGTCCAGCGCAACGCCCCGATCAGCCAGCTGGTCCGTCCGGTGCAGAGCCTGCCGCAGAGCATGAAGATCCTGCGGGCCCTCACGGAGATGCGCCAGACCAACAACCATCTGGCGATCGTCCGGGACGAGTACGGGGGCACGGCCGGCATCGTCACGATCGAAGACCTGGTGGAGGAGTTGATCGGTGACATCACCGACGAGTTCGACACCCTGAACGTCCCGACGCTTCCCAACACGGACTCCTCGGTGGACCTCGACGGGCTGATGACGCTGGGCGACTTCGCCAACGAGTTCGGCTATGTCCTGCCGGACGGGCCTTACGACACGGTGGCCGGCTGCCTGATGGCCCAGTTGGGCACGCTGCCGGCGCTGGACGACCATGCCGAACTCACCCTGGCGCCTCTCGAAGGTGCCGCCAGCCAGCTGACCCGCTTCGAACTGAGGGTGACCGAACTCGACGGACGACGCGCCGCGCGGGTTCGACTGACGAACCTCGGATCGGGCGGGCCGGGCCAGTAGTCTGCTGCCAGCCCAACGCGGAGGTCATCGTGACGCTGCAGGATCCGGACGGCTCGGCGCTGCTCACCTCGCCCGAGGTCGGTTCGCTGCTCAGCGCCGCCGTCCAGCATGCCGGCGGCACGCTCGCGGAGTGGTCGCTCGACCACATCGACGCCAACCCGCCCCACTCGACAACAGCCACGTACTCGGCCATCGTCGACTGGCCTTATGGGCGTCGAGACGAATTGCTCGGTGTCAGCGCCCGGGCTTCCGGCCCGGTGGCCAGTGACGCGGCGGCTGAGATCTTCGCCGACGGGGACCGCGAGGTGGCGGTGTGGCTC
Organism: Propionibacteriaceae bacterium; assembly: GCA_016717345.1. Classification (GTDB taxonomy): domain Bacteria; phylum Actinomycetota; class Actinomycetes; order Propionibacteriales; family Propionibacteriaceae; genus Propionicimonas. The sequence goes on along the minus strand of JADKFR010000001.1, from coordinate 342,219 downwards.
TATCCCCAGGACCCGGACCTGCCCGGCTTGGCTCGTGCCGCCTACGCCGAGTCGATGGCGGAGATCTGCAACGCCCACCGCATCTTCGCCGACCCAGTGGTGCCCGCCCAGTTGACGCTGCAGATGATCGGCTACCGGCCGCGTCGTCGGGCCGTGGTGAAGGTCACCGACACGGTCAGCGGCGAAGTGATCTACGTCAAGGTGCTCCGGGAACGGCTGTTCACCGAGGTGGTCCACCGCCATGACCTGCTGCGGGCCGCCGGCCTCCCGATTCCTCAGGTGGCCGCCACCACTCCCGACAACCTGTTGGTGCTGAGGGAACTCGGGGGCGTCCCGCTGGCGCGGGCGCTCTTCGACCCCTCGGATCCCTGCCGCGCGGAGGACCTGATCGGGTTGCTCGACGCCCTGCCGGCCAGCGTGCTGCAACTCGAGCGGCGGCCCCCGTGGAGCGATGCGGTGGGACACTACGCGGCCATGGTGACCCAGGCGATGCCGTCGCTGGCGGGCAAGCTGAGCTGGCTGACGGGGCTGATCAGCCAGGGGTTGGCGTCCCTCCCGCTGGGTCATGAACCCACTCACGGCGACTTCCACGAGGGCCAGATCCACGTGGCCGGCGGGCGAATCGTCGGGATGCTGGACGTGGACACGGTCGGCCCCGGGCACCGGGTGGATGATCTGGCCTGCCTGGTGGCGCACCTGTCCACGATCCAGCGGATGAACCCGGCCCAGGAGGCGAGGATCCACCACCTGATCCGGGCCTGGGTTCCGGTCTTCGACACCCGGGTGGACCCCACCCAGCTGCGGCTGCGCGCGGCAGCCGTGATCATTTCGCTGGCCACCGGGCCCTTCCGTGGTCAAGAGCCGGATTGGGAGCGCGAGACCGCCACAATGGTGGGCTCCGCCGAAGCGCTGGTCCGCCAGGTGAGCTGACGTTTCCCTGTTTGGTCAGACCACACGCGTGGAGAGTTCGGCGGGGATAGGGTGAAGGCCATGACCGACACGCCGTTACTGCTTGCCGGCGATTTCGCTGCCCCGACCCGCGAACAGTGGGAGGCCGAGGTCCTCAAGGTCCTCAACCGGCGACGTCCCGAAGGCAAGGAACTGTCCATCGATCAGGCCATGAAGCGGTTGCGCACCGTGACCGTCGACGGCCTGACCATCGAACCCCTCTACACCGAATCGGCGGATCCGCTGGGTCTGCCCGGCGCGATGCCCTTCACCCGGGGTGCCACCGTCAAGTCCGGCGAGATGTCGGCGTGGGACGTCCGGGCGCTCCACGAAGACCCCGATGTCGAGTTCACCCACGCGCAGGTCGTGTCCGATCTCGAGCGCGGTGCCACCTCGGTATGGCTGCGCGTCGGTGCGGACGGGATTCCGGTGGATCAGGTCGGGGCCGTTCTGGCCGGCGTGGATCCGTCCCTGGCCCCCATCGCCGTCAGCAGTTCCGACGACCAGGTCGCTGCGGCCAAGGCGTTGGTCAGCTTCTTCAAGGACGCGGGGGCGGCCAAGGCCCGCGGGAACCTCGGTCTGGACGCCCTGGCGCTGGCAGCAGTCAGCGGGGCGGCCCCGGATCTCACCCCGCACGCCGAATGGGTGCAGGCGGTGCTCGCCGAGCTTCCGGGCGTCCGCGCGCTCACCGTGGATGTGCTTCCCTACGACAACGCCGGTGCCGGTGACGTCGACCAACTCGCTTTCGCGATTGCGACCGGGGTCGCGTACCTGCGTGATCTCGAAGCAGCCGGTGTGGACGCCGCCGCGGCGTTCGGCCAGATCGAATTCCGGGTGAGCGCCAGCGCTGATGAGTTCCTCACCATCGCTCGGCTGCGGGCGCTGCGTCGCCTGTGGGCACGCATCGGCGAGGTTTCCGGGGTGCCGGCGGACGCGCGGGGCGCCGTCCAGCATGCGGTGACGTCGTGGCGGATGGTGACCCGCGACGATCCCTGGGTCAACCTGCTGCGTGGCACGATCGCCACTTTCTCCGCCGCCGTCGGCGGTGCCGAAGCGATCACCTGCCTGCCGTTCGACACCGCTCAGGGCCTCCCGGACGAGTTCAGCCGTCGGATGGCGCGCAACACCCAACTGATCGCCGCGGAGGAGTCCAATGTCGGCCGGGTCAACGACCCCGCAGGCGGCTCCTGGTACGTCGAGAACCTCACCGCCGACCTCGCCGGCCAGGCCTGGGCCTCCTTCCAGGCCATTGAGGCGGCCGGCGGCATGGTCGCTGCCTTGGAATCGGGTCTGGTGGCCGAGAAGATCGCCGCGAGCAACGCTGAGCGCACCAAGCGGCTCGCCAGCCGCAAGCAACCGATCACCGGGGTCAGCATGTTCCCGCTGAAGGACGAGCAACCGCTCGCCATCAAGGCGCGGGCCGCGGTGACGGCCTCCGGGCTGAAGCCGGTCCGCGACTCCGAGGTGTTCGAGGCGCTACGGGATCGTGCCAGCGCGGCCGAAGCGAAGCCGACGGTGTTCCTGGCCTGCCTGGGCGCCCGCCGCGACTTCGGTGGACGCGAAATGTTCACCTCCAACGTGCTGTTGGTGGCCGGCATCGACTTCCCCGAGTCCGAAGGCGGCACCCCCGAGGAAATCGCCGCGGCAGCGGCGGCTTCCGGGGCCAAGATGGCGATCCTCTGCTCGTCGGCGAAGGTGTACGCAGCGCAGGCGATCGAGGTCGCCACCGCACTCAAGGCCGCCGGCGTGGAGACCGTCCACATCGCCGGACGCCGAACCGAGATCGGAGCCGAGGACACCAGCGTCATCGACGGTGAAGTGTTCGACGGAATGGATGTGGTGGCCTTCCTTGAGGGCGCCCTGGACACGATTGGAGTGGCGAAGTGACCGCCATCCCCGATTTCGCCGGCATCGAGCTCGGTGCCCCCACCACGGCCGACAGCGCTCCCGCGCCGTCGGGCGACGGGTGGCTCACCCCCGAGCAGATCCTGGTGCCGCCGCTGTTCGACGAGTCCGCCTACGAAGGCCTGGACTTCCTGAAGACCTACCCGGGCATCCCGCCGTTCCTGCGCGGGCCGTACGCCACGATGTACGTCAACCAGCCGTGGACGATCCGGCAGTACGCCGGGTTCTCCACCGCCGAGGAATCCAACGCGTTCTACCGGCGCAACCTGGCCGCGGGCCAGAAGGGTCTTTCGGTGGCGTTCGACCTGGCCACCCACCGCGGCTACGACTCCGACCACCCGCGGGTGACCGGTGACGTCGGCATGGCCGGGGTGGCGATCGACTCGATCCTGGACATGCGGCAGTTGTTCGACGGCATCCCGCTGGACCAGATGTCGGTGTCGATGACCATGAACGGGGCCGTGCTACCGATCCTCGCCCTCTACGTCGTGGCGGCCGAGGAGCAGGGGGTGCCCCCGGAGAAGTTGGCCGGGACGATCCAGAACGACATCCTCAAGGAGTTCATGGTTCGCAACACCTACATCTACCCGCCGACGCCGTCGATGCGGATCATCTCCGACATCTTCGCGTTCACCTCGGCGAACATGCCGAAGTTCAACTCGATCTCGATCTCCGGCTACCACATGCAGGAGGCCGGGGCGACCGCCGACATCGAGATGGCCTACACGCTGGCCGACGGTGTGGAGTACATCCGCGCCGGTCAGGCCGTCGGGCTGGACGTGGACAAGTTCGCTCCGCGGTTGAGCTTCTTCTGGGCGATCGGCATGAACTTCTTCATGGAGGTCGCCAAGATGCGGGCCGCGCGCCTGCTGTGGGCGCGCCTGGTCCGTGAGTCGGGCGCGAAGAACCCCAAGTCGATGAGCCTGCGGACGCACTCGCAGACCTCCGGCTGGTCGCTGACCGCCCAGGACGTGTTCAACAACGTGACGCGCACCTGCCTGGAGGCGATGGCCGCCACCCAGGGCCACACCCAGTCGCTGCACACCAACGCCCTGGACGAGGCCATCGCCCTCCCGACCGACTTCTCCGCCCGGATCGCCCGAAACACCCAGCTGTTCATCCAGCAGGAGTCGGGCACCTGCCGGGTGGTGGACCCCTGGGCCGGCAGTGCCTACGTCGAGAAGCTCACCTACGAACTGGCGCGCAAGGGCTGGGAGCTGATCCAGGAGGTCGAGGCTGCCGGTGGAATGGCCAAGGCCATCGAGGCCGGCATCCCGAAGATGCGCATCGAGGAGGCCGCCGCCCGCACCCAGGCCCGGATCGACTCGGGGCGCCAGCCGTTGATCGGCGTCAACAAGTATCTGGTCGAGAACGATGTGCCCCCCGAGGTGCTGAAGGTCGACAACGGCAAGGTCCGCGAGGAGCAGGTCGCCAAGCTGGCGCAGCTGCGCGCCGAGCGCGACGAGGCCGCGACCCAGGCAGCCCTGGAGCAGCTCACCTGGGCTGCTGCCAACCAGGACCCGACCGATCCCGGCCGCAACCTGCTCAAGCTGGCCATTGACGCGGCCCGCGCGAAGGCGTCCGTCGGCGAGATCTCGGACGCTTTGGAGAAGGTGTTCGGGCGCTACACCGCTCAGATCCGTACCATCTCCGGTGTGTACAACTCAGAAGCCGGTAGCACCGAGGGCGTCAACCAGGCCCGTCAGCTGGTCGAGGAGTTCGAGGCGGCCGAGGGACGCCGTCCGCGCATCCTGGTCGCCAAGATGGGCCAGGACGGGCACGACCGCGGCCAGAAGGTGATCTCGACCGCGTTCGCCGACCTCGGCTTCGACGTCGACGTCGGCCCGTTGTTCCAGACCCCCGAAGAGGTGGCGCGCCAGGCTGTCGAGGCCGACGTCCACGTCGTGGGGGCCTCCTCGCTGGCGGCGGGTCACCTGACCCTGGTGCCGGCGCTGCGGGCCGAACTCGACAAGCTCGGCCGCGAGGACATGATGATCGTGGTCGGAGGTGTGATCCCGTCGCAGGACTTCGATGAACTGCGGGCTTCTGGTGCCGACGCGATCTACCCGCCCGGCACGGTGATCCCGGACGCTGCGGTGGAGCTGCTGACCAAGCTGAAGGCCCGGCTGCACCAGGGCACCGCGTGAGGCAGGCCATGGGGGCCGCGGAGCTGGCCGATCGCGTGATCGCCGGCTCCCGGCCCCACATCGCTCGTGCCATCACGATGGTGGAGTCGAGCCGCCCCGATCACCGGAAGTTGGCACGGGATCTGTTGCGCCTGCTGCGCCCCAGATCGGGTGGGTCGGTCCGGGTCGGGATCTCCGGCGTCCCTGGTGCCGGGAAGTCGACCTTCATCGACGCGCTGGGCACCCGCCTGATCGGAAGCGGCCACAAGGTCGCGGTGTTGGCGGTCGACCCGTCCTCGTCCAAGACCGGCGGCAGCATCCTGGGGGACCGCACCCGGATGGGGGAGTTGGCGGCCAACGAGAACGCGTTCGTGCGCCCCTCACCCAGCGGCGGCCACCTCGGTGGCGTGGCGCGGGCGACGCGGGAATCCATGATCGTGGTCGAGGCCGCCGGCTTTGACGTCGTGTTGGTGGAGACGGTCGGCGTCGGTCAGTCCGAGGTGGCGGTGGCCGGCATGGTCGACACCTTCCTGCTGATCACGCTGGCGCGCGCCGGTGACCAATTGCAGGGGATCAAGCGCGGCATTCTGGAACTCGCCGACGTCATCACCGTCAACAAGGCCGACGGCGACCACGAAGGCGAAGCCCGGGTCGCCGCCCGCGAACTGACGATCGCCATGAAGCTCATCACCTCCGACCCCAACGCGGTCCGACCGAAGGTGCTGACGTCGAGCTCCTACACCGGCAAGGGGCTCGGTGAGGTGTGGCAGGCGATCCTCGACCACCGCGCCCGGCTGGAGTCCAGCGGCGGCCTGGACAGCCGCCGGGCCGACCAGCAACGGCAGTGGTTGTGGGCGCTGGTCCAGGGCGAACTCGAGGACGCACTGCGGCGCTCACCGCGGGTCAGGGCGTTACGTGACGCCTTGGAGGAAGAGGTCGAAAGCGGCGAGATGTCGGCGCTGGAGGCCTCGGACCAGATCCTGGCGGCGTTCGCCGCCGACGTGGACGTGCTCTGGCCGACCGCGTCCCACCGGTCCCGGTAGTCACTGCCCCACCACCACCGCAAGTGCGTTATCACAAGTCGATATCAGCCCGTCAGCGCGGGGCTCGTGGCGCGACTTTCGTCAGTGCGGACGACTACAGTGCCTCGTGCCGAGCCGGATCGGCTGGCAGGAAAGACGCGTGTCAACAAGGAGGCACTTCGTGAAGAAGTCTTTGATCATTCCCAGCGCTCTGGGGGCCATGGCGCTCGCCCTGGGTGGCTGTGCGACCCCACCCCCCGCGACGACAGCCCCGGCGACCCCGGGCGCTTCGGCGTCGGTGGCAGCGGTCGACTACACCGCCTGCATGGTGTCGGACGCGGGAGGATTCGACGACAAGTCGTTCAACCAGACCGCTTACAAGGGCCTGACCGACGCCAAGGCGCAGTTGGGTGTCAAGACCAACGAGATCCAGTCGACCGACGCCAAGGACTACGCCGCCAACGTGCAGGCGATGGTGAAGGCGGATTGCGACCTGATCGTGACCGTCGGCTTTGCTCTGGGTGATGCCACCGTCGCGGCCGCGAAGGCGAATCCCGACATCGATTTCGCCATCGTCGATGAGAGCCCGGCCACCAAGCTCGACAACCTCAAGCCGCTGGTGTTCAACACCGCCCAGGCCGCCTTCCAGTCCGGCTATCTGGCCGCCGCGCTCAGCGCGACCGGCAAGGTGGGCACCTTCGGCGGGGCGCCGTACCCGACCGTCACCATCTTCATGGACGGCTTCACTCAGGGCGTCAGCTACTTCAACAAGGCGAAGGGCAAGTCCGTCCAGGTGCTGGGCTGGAATGCTGCCAAGCAGGACGGCTCCTTCATCCCCGGCAGCAACCCGTTCGGTGACGTGGCCGGCGGCAAGCAGCAGGCCACCAACCTCGTCGCCCAGGGCGCCGACATCCTGCTTCCGGTCGCCGGTCCGTCCGGTGAGGGTGCGTTGCAGGTCGCCAAGGCCAGCGGTGGCAAGGTCGCCTCACTGTGGGTGGACACCGACGGCTGCGTGAGCGCTGCCGACTACTGCCCCGTGATCCCCACCTCAGTCGAGAAGACCATGGATTTGGCGGTCTTCGAGACCATCAAGTCTGGCGTGGCGAAGACCTTCTCCTCGGATCCCTACATCGGCACCCTCGAGAACGGTGGAGTCAAGATCTCCGCGTTCCACGAGTGGGACGCCAAGGTGACCGCCGAGACCCGCAGCGAACTGGACAAGATCAAGGCCGACATCATCTCCGGTGCGATCATGATCGAATCCAAGGCCCAGCCCAAGTAACACCCGAATGGCCGCAGGGAGTTGGGGGGAGGCCGCCGGTCTCCCCCCAACGCACTTGCCCACCGGGGTTGGGTTCAGCCAGGGTGGGGGCTGACAGGAAGGACACGCCGTGCCACAGACCGCCGCGGACGATTCCTCGGCCGCGCCGCCCCGAGGACTGAGCCTGCGGGGGATCACCAAACGCTTCGGGACCTTCGTCGCCAACGATGCGGTCGATCTCGACGTTCGACCCGGCGAGATCCACTGCCTGCTGGGGGAGAACGGTGCGGGCAAGTCGACGCTGATGAACGTGCTCTATGGCCTGTACGCCCCTGACGGCGGACAGATCCTGATCGACGGGCAGCCCCAGCACTTCGCCAATCCGAAACAGGCCATGGCCGCAGGCATCGGCATGGTTCACCAGCACTTCATGCTGGTGCAGGTCTTCAGCGTCGCCGAAAACGTGGTTCTGGGCCGGGAGCCGGGCTCGCTGGGTGCCCTCGACATGCGGGCGGCGCGCAGCCGGGTGAAGGAACTCTCGGCCCGCTACAACCTGCCGTTGGAGCCCGACGCCATCATCGAGGACCTCCCCGTCGGGGTCCAGCAACGGGTTGAGATCATCAAGGCACTTGCCAACGACGCCGAGTACCTGATCTTCGACGAACCCACCGCGGTCCTCACCCCGCAGGAGATCGACGAGCTGATGGCGGTCATGGCCTCGCTGCGAGACGAGGGCAAGGCCATCGTCTTCATCACCCACAAGCTCCGGGAAGTCCGGGCAATCGCCGACCGGATCACCGTGATCCGGCGCGGCAGAATCGTCGGACAGGCAGAGCCGGGCAGCAGCGAGGCTGAACTCGCCGAGTTGATGGTGGGGCGGGCAGTCAGCCTGACGGTCGACAAGCAGCCCGCGACGGTGGGGGAGACGAGGCTCCGGGTCAAGGACCTCACCATCGTGAATCCGGCCGGAGCGGTGGTGGTGGACCGGATCAGCTTCGACGTCCATGCCGGCGAGATCCTGTGCGTGGCCGGCGTGCAGGGCAACGGCCAGAGTGAACTGGCCGAGGCGCTCCTGGGCGTCACCCCCGTGAGTTCGGGGACCGTCAGCCTTGACGGCGTCGACATCCACTCGCTCAGCCCACGGGAGACCATTGCGGCCGGTTTGGGCTACGTGCCCGAAGATCGCCAGCATGACGGCTTCATCGGTGACTTCACGATCGCGGAGAACCTGGTGCTGAACCAATTCCATCGGGCGCCCTTCTCCAAGGGACTGTCCCTGGATCTTGCAGCGATCGACGCTTTCGCCCAATCCCGGCGCAGCGAGTTCGACATCCGAACTCCCGACGTCAGCCACCTCGGATCCTCCTTGTCGGGCGGCAACGCCCAGAAGGTGGTGCTGGCAAGGGAGTTGTCCCGTCCGCTGGCCCTGCTGGTAGCCAGCCAGCCCACCCGTGGCGTGGACGTGGGCGCGATCGAGTTCCTGCATAAGCGGATCGTCGCCGCGCGGGACAGCGGCACCGCCGTGCTGCTGGTTTCCACCGAACTCGAAGAGGTGGAGGCGCTGGCCGACCGCGTGATGGTGATGTACCGCGGCCAGATCGTGGGCATCGTCGGCCCTCAGACCCCGCGCGACGTGCTGGGCCTGATGATGGCCGGCGTCCCCTACGAAGAGGCAACCGCGCCCGCCGCCGGCCAGCAGGAGGTTTCGTCGTGAGTGCTCCCGTCCCCCCGGTCACCGAGGGCCCCCCGCCGACGGTCGCAGTCCGCCGTCCGCGCACGTTGCGCTGGCGCGAGCTCGTCACCAGCGTTGCCGCCCTGTTCCTGGCCCTGTTCGTGGGGGCCCTGCTGATGGTCTTCTCCGATCCTGCGGTCGCGTCGCAGTTCGCCTACCTGTTCACCGCCCCCGCCCTGCCGCTGGGTGCTGCCTGGGTCAAGGTGTCGACCGCCTACAGCGCGCTGTTCATCGGAGCGGTCGGCAGCCCCGCTGCGTTGGTGGAGACCGCAGCCCAGTCGGCGGCGCTGATCTGCGCCGGCTTGGGCGTCGGGCTGGGTTTCCGGGCCGGCCTGTTCAACATCGGCGCCCAGGGCCAGGCGATCTGGGGCGCGACCATCGCCGCCTGGATCGGCTTCACCTTCCAGTTGCCCTACGGCATCCACATGCTCGTCGCCGTGCTCGGCGGTGTGCTGGGCGGTGCGATCTGGGGCGGCATCGCCGGGTTCCTGAAGGCCAAGGCGGGCGCGCACGAGGTGATCGTGACGATCATGATGAACTACATCGCAGCCGGCCTGATGGCCTGGCTGCTCACCACGGCTGCCTTCCAGCGTCCCGGACGGACCGACCCGATCGCGCCGGAGGTGTTCCCCACCGCCGCGCTCCCCAGCCTGTTCTTCGGACGCCTCCACCTCGGGTTCCTGTTCGCCTTGCTGGCTGCCGCGGGCGTCTGGTGGCTGCTGGAGCGGTCCACGATCGGATTCGCGATCCGTGCGGTGGGCGCCAACCCCGCTGCGGCAGCCACCGCGGGGATGAGTGTGGCGCGCACCACCATCACCACCATGACGCTGGCCGGCGCCCTCGCCGGGCTGGCCGGGTTGATGAGCACCCTGGCTCCCGGTTCGGGCTTCGATCCGGTTCCGGTCCCGCTGACCATCGGGATCGTGGGGACGGTCGGCTTCGACGCCATCACGGTCGCGCTGCTGGGTCGCTCGCGTCCGCTCGGCACGGTGTTCGCGGGTCTGCTGTTCGGCGCCCTCCATGCCGGAGGACTGGCGATGCAGTCCCTGGCGAAGACGCCGTTCACCCTCACTACCGTGCTGCAGGCCCTGATCGTCCTGTTCGTCGCCGCACCCGCGCTGGTGAGCACTCTGCTGCCGTTCCTCAAACAGCGCAAAGCCCCAGCCGTGGCTGCCGCCCTCCCCGCAGGAGCTTCGAAGTGAGCACCACCACGATCCCGCCGGCCGGTCCCCAGGCACCGCTGTCGGCCACCCAGCACTACGTCGAATCCGCGCAGAAGCGACGCAGCCGGCTGTCCATCGGCGCGCTGATCGTGGCGGTCGGCCTGCTGCTGGTCTACCTGGCCTTCTCCACCTCCGGGGAGGCTCACTTCGCCTTGTCGAACGTCTTCGACGAGGTCCAACTGCCCACCATCAGCGTTCCCGGATTGCCCGTGGTGGTCACCACCGCGGTGCTGTGCCTGCTGGCCGGGGCGGGGTTCCTCTCCGGACGCCTCCGCAACCGGATGCCTGCCCTGGCAGGCACCGTCGGAGGGCTGGCCTTCCTGATCGGCTTCCTCACCTGGGGTGCTGCCGGACGCGACCTGCCGTTCCCGGTCAGCAACCAGCTGGCAGGCACCTTGTCGGTGGCCACGCCGCTGATCCTCGGGGCGCTGGCGGGCATCCTGTGTGAACGCTCGGGTGTGGTGAACGTGGCGATTGAGGGCCAGTTCCTGGCTGCGGCGTTCAGCGCCGCCGTCGTGGGCTCGCTGACCCGCTCGATCCCGATCGCCCTGATCTCGGCGATGCTCACGGGGGTCGTGATGAGCGCGCTGCTGGCCCTCTTCTCGATCAAGTACCTGGTCGACCAGGTGGTGCTGGGAGTGGTGCTGAACCTGCTCGCCTCCGGCCTGACCGGCTTCCTGTTCGATCAGCTGGTTCAGCCCAACTCGGCCACCTTGAACCGGTCGCCGATCATGGAGCCGATCCGGATCCCGCTCCTGGCCGACATCCCGTTCTTCGGTCCGATCTTCTTCAGCCAGACGATCCTGGCCTACCTGGCTGCGGTGTGCGTGGCGGTCGTGTGGTTCCTGCTGTTCCGCACCACGTGGGGGCTGCGGGTGCGGGCGGTGGGGGAGCACCCCAAGGCCGCCGATACCGTGGGTATCAACGTGTACGCGATCCGCTGGTCGGCGGTGCTCACCGCAGGGCTGTTCGCCGGTCTCGGCGGCGCTTTCTTCACCATCGGCTCCACCGGCGCCTTCGTCAAGGACATGACGGTGGGGAACGGGTTCATCGCCCTGGCCGCCCTGATCATGGGCCGCTGGCACCCGATCTGGGCGACCGTCATGGCGTTGTTCTTCGGGTTCGTCACCCAGATGGCCTCCCAGTTGCAGACGCTGTCGACACCGGTGCCGAGCCAGTTCCTGTTGCTGCTGCCCTACGTCGCGACGATCGTCGCCGTGGCCGGGCTGATCGGCCGGACCCGGGCACCGGCCGCCGACGGCACGCCCTACGTGAAGTAGGCCTGATGGCACCGATCGACTGGGACGCGCTGCGGGTGCGGGCGCGCGAGCTCTGCCAACACGCCTACGCGCCCTATTCGCACTATCCGGTGGGGGCGGCCGCCCTCGTGGACGACGGACGGATCGTCGTGGGCTGCAACGTCGAGAACGCCGCCTACGGGGTGACCCTGTGCGCCGAGTGTGGGCTGATCAGCGACCTGGTGGCCGGGGGCGGCGGGCGGCTGCTCGCCTTCGCGTGCGTGAACGCGCTCGGGGAGGCGCTGATGCCCTGCGGGCGGTGCCGCCAGCTACTGTGGGAGCACGGCGGGGCGTCCCTGGCACTCGACACGCCGCAGGGGATCCGTCCGCTGGCTGACCTGCTGCCCCAGGCTTTCGGCCCCGCCGACCTCACCCACGTGACCGGAGGCCCCGATGCTTGACCTCGACCTGATCCGACGGATGCCCAAGGTCACCCTGCATGACCATCTGGACGGTGGCCTGCGGCCACAGACCGTCCTCGACCTGGCCGGGGAAATCGGCCACGAGTTGCCGGCGACCACGCCGGAAGCGCTGGCTGACTGGTTCTTCGAGGCGGCTGACTCCGGGTCCCTGGAGCGCTACCTGGAGACCTTCGACCACACCATCGCAGTGATGCAGACCGCCGAACACCTGCGCCGCGTCGCGTGCGAGTTCGTCGAGGATCAGGCTGCCGACGGCGTCATCTACGCAGAAGCTCGCTGGGCGCCGCAGCAGCATCGCAGGGCCGGTCTCACCATGGCCCAGGCCGTCGAAGCGGTGCGGGACGGTCTGGCCGAAGGGATGGCGATCTGCGCCGGACGCGGTCAGGCCATCACCGCCCAACAGATCGTCACCTCGATGCGTCACCTGCCACCCACGCTCGACGTGGCGGAACTGGCGGTGGCCTTCCGCCACGATTCCGTGTGCGGCTTCGACATCGCCGGTGCCGAGGACGGATTCCCGCCCAGCCGGTTCGACGAGGCCTTCGCCTACCTGCGGCACCACAACGTCGAATACACCATCCACGCGGGTGAGGCCTTCGGGGTCGCCTCGATCTGGGAGGCGCTCCAGCTGTGTGGCGCGTCCCGGCTCGGCCACGGCGTGCGGCTGGTGGATGACCTCACCAGGGGCCCGAACGGCTGGGAACTGGGTGAAGTGGCCCGGTACGTGCGTGATCGACGGATCCCGCTGGAGCTGTGCCCGTCCTCGAACCTGCAGACCGGGGTGTGCGGCAGTGTCGCCGAGCACCCGTTCGGGCTGTTGGCCGACCTGCGATTCCGGGTCACCGTCAACTGCGACAACCGGCTGATGAGCCGCACCACCTTGAGCCGGGAACTGCTGCTGCTCGCCGAGGCGTTCGACTACGACGTGCCCGACCTGCGGCTGTTCACCGTCAATGCCGCCAAGAGCGCGTTCCACCCCTTCGACAAGCGTCGCGAACTGATCAACGACGTGATCCTGCCCGGGTTCGGAGCGCTGGGAGCCTGACCGGCGCCTGGCCGCTCTCAGCCCTTGGGCGTGAAGACGGGCAGCAGCCCGTTGAAGGTGATGGTCATCCCGAGCCCGTGGGCGACGATGTAGCTGATGCCCAGCAGCACGGAGATCACGACGATCCCGAACAGCAGGTAGGCGATCCAGCGGCCCATCGGGTGGGGTTTCGGCAGGGCAGCCGTCTCGTGGATCTCAGCCTCGCCACCAGTGCCCCACGCCAGCGACCGGACTCCGAGCGCGAACAGGGCGGGCAGGCCCGCTCCCAGCACCATGCCGACCAGCAGGATGCGCCACGCGGCATCGAGGGCCGCAACAATCTGAGTCATCGGTGCACCCCCCCGCCAACGGGAACGCGATCCTCGGCAGGCTGGGCGTCCCATTCGTCATTGACGTTGTGGTGCCCGATCGGCTCACGCTTCGAATGCAGCCACATCCAGCCCCACGCGGCGCACATCAGTACGAAGACGACGATCGAGCCCGCCGTCCCGCCGATGAGGTGCCCGATGAACCACATCACGGCACCCACCAGACCGGCCAGCGGCAGTGTGATCAGCCACGCCAGGCCCATCCGTCCGGCCACGCGCCAGCGCACCTCTGCACCCTTGCGACCCAGACCCGAACCGAGGATCGAGCCGGTGGCGACGTGGGTCGTCGACAGCGCGAAACCCAGCTGGCTGGAGGTCAGGATCACGGCGGCCGACGCGCTCTCGGCGGCCATGCCCTGGGGGGAGGAGATCTCGACGAGGCCTTTGCCCATGGTGCGGATGATCCGCCAACCGCCGAAGTAGGTGCCCGCGGCGATGGCGATGGCGCACGCGAACTTCACCCACAGCGGGATATCGGTGGTGGAGTTCCAGGAGCCGGTGGCGATCAGAGCGAGGGTGATCACACCCATGGTCTTCTGGGCGTCGTTGGTGCCATGCGACAGCGACAGCAGCGATGCCGTCCCGATCTGGCCCCAGCGGAAGCCGGATTCCTGGTAGCGGGCGGCCACCACCTTCGGTGATCTTGAACACCAGCCAGGTGCCGACCATGGCGACGATGCCGGCGATCACGGGGGAGAGAGGCCCGGCAGGACGACCTTGCCGACGACGCCGTCGAGCTTGTAGCCCTCTCCGATCCACTTGACGCCCGCGAAGCCCAGCGACGCGATGGTGGAGCCGATCAGGCCACCGAAGAGGGCATGGGACGAGCTGGAGGGCAACCCCCACAGCCAGGTCAGGATGTTCCAGACGATGGCTCCGGCGAGGCCGGCCATCAGAATCAGCAGCAGGCCGTGGCCGCCGTCCGCCATCAACTCGGGCCGGGGGGTGCCGTCCGGATTCTGAATCCGGATCACCGCATTGGTCACCGTGATGGCCACCTCCACGGACAGGAAGGCGCCCACCAGGTTCAGGATGGCGCACAGCGTCACCGCAGCTTTGGGGGTGAGCGCCTTCGTGGCGATCGAGGTGGCCATGGCGTTTGCCGTGTCATGGAACCCGTTGGTGAAATCAAAGGCCAGCGCAGTGATAACGACGAGGGCCAAGAGTATGAACTCGGGGGTCACATTCATCATGGTAAGCCCCAGCCCTGCCCCGGGGAACTTGGTCTGTTTTCGAATATTTCCGGCCCCGGACATGTCTGGTTGGCGGGCCGTTCACCCGGCGTGACGCCCGCGGCCGGTGGCCGTGGCCGTGCCCTAGGATGCTGCTTCGTGACCTCATCGATCCTGACCGCCGTGGCTTGGCCCTACGCCAACGGCCCGCGGCATATCGGACACGTGTCCGGCTTCGGCGTTCCCTCCGACGTCTTCTCGCGTTATATGCGGATGGCCGGCCATGACGTGCTGATGGTCTCGGGGACGGATGAGCACGGCACGCCGATCTCGGTGCAGGCCGACAACGAGGGACTCACCGCCAGGCAACTGGCCGACAAGTACAACCGGGTGATCGTCGAGGACCTGGCGGGCCTTGGCCTGTCCTACGACCTGTTCACCCGGACCACGACCCGGAACCACTACCGGGTCGTTCAGGACATGTTCAGCTCGTTGCACCGCAACGGGTACGTGGTGCCGAAGACGCAGCTGAGTGCGATCAGTCCGTCCACGGGACGCACGCTGCCCGACCGGTACATCGAGGGGACCTGCCCGCTGTGCGGCTACGACGGCGCCCGCGGCGACCAGTGCGACAACTGCGGCAACCAGCTCGACCCGGCCGACCTGAAGAACCCCCGCTCGAAGATCAACGGCGAGGCCCCGGCCTTCGTGGAGTCCGAGCAGTTCTTCCTCGATCTGCCGGCCGTGGCCGGAGCGCTGGGAACCTGGCTCAGCGCCCGCACGGACTGGCGGCCCAACGTCCTGAAGTTCTCGGCCAACCTGCTCGACGACCTGCGCCCGCGCGCGATCACCCGCGACCTCGACTGGGGGGTGCCGGTGCCGCTGGACGGCTGGCGCGACGCCCCGATGAAGCGGCTCTACGTCTGGTTCGACGCCGTGATCGGCTACCTGTCGGCGTCAGTGGAATGGGCACGTCGCACCGGAGACCCCGACGCATGGCAGAAATGGTGGACGGATCCGTCCGCCGAGTCGTACTACTTCCTCGGCAAGGACAACATCGTCTTCCATTCGGTCATCTGGCCGGGCATCCTGCTGGGCCACAACGGGGACGGTGACCGTGGCGGCGTCCCGGGAACCTTCGGGAAGCTGAACCTGCCCACCGAGGTGGTCAGCAGCGAGTACCTGACGATGAGCGGTTCGAAACTGTCGACGTCGCGCAACACGGTGATCTACGTCGGCGACTTCCTGCGCGAGTTCGGGCCGGACGCGCTGCGTTACTTCATCGCCGTGGCTGGTCCCGAGAACCAGGACACCGACTTCACCTGGGACGAGTTCGTGCGGCGCACCAACTTCGAGCTCGCCAACGAGTGGGGCAACCTGGTCAATCGGTCGGTCTCGATGGCGCACAAGAACGTCGGCGCGGTCCCCGCTGCGACGCCTCCGGCAGACGTGGACGCGGCACTGCTGGCGGCGTCCAGGCAATCGTTCGAGACGGTCGGAGCGCTGCTGCGGCGCTGCCGGTTCAAGCAGGCGGCCTCGGAGGCGATGCGGGTGGCCGGCCTGGCCAACAAGTACCTGTCGGAAACCGAGCCCTGGAAGATGAAGGACGACCCGGCGCGCCGTGACACCGTGCTCCACACTGCTCTTCAGGTGGTCTCGGACGTGAACACCCTGCTGACCCCATTCCTGCCGCACGCGGCCCAGAAGGTGCACGAAGCCCTGGGGGGCACGGGCATTTGGGCGGCCCAGCCCGAGATCGCGACGGTGAGTGAGGAGGGCGGGCCTGACTACCCGGTGCTGCAGGGCGATTACGTCTCGCAGCAGGCGGTGTGGGCGTCGCGTCCGATCCAGCCGGGGGTGCCGCTGGCCAAGCCGTCTCCGCTGTTCGCCAAGCTGGAGGAGACCCTGGGTCAGACCGGCCCCGAGTGGGCTCCCGTCTCCTGAGGCGTCCCACGCTCCTCGCGCGGGTGAGGTAGACGGGTTCCACGTCGTCCTACCCCAGGGCGCGCAGGGCCTGGCGCATCGACAGCGGCCTGAAGCCCGCGGCCACTGCCCGGCGCCGCAGGTCCGGCTGCGCCCGGCACAGGGCCAACCCGCGGCGCAGCAGGATCCACGGCGGCTTCCGTCTGGCCGCCAGATCGCGGCGCATCCTCAGCACCAGTACCAGCGGTGCCGGACGGTCCAGGTAGATCGCCTCAGGCGCCAGCCCCGCGGCCCGGCAGGTGGCCAGGAATTCGATCGCGAAGATGCCTTCGGCGGTGAGGCTGCGCGCCCCGTCGAGACGCACCCGGTGGGTCCCGGTCCGCCGGCTCGCAGCGATCGAATAGCTCGGGACCTCAACCTCCCCGTCAGCCAGCAGGTGGCGAAGCGCGTCCACGGCGGCGCCGGCGTCCCAGGAGCGGGGGTCGTCCCAATCCGTGATGCCCAGGGTGGTCCGCGGCATCCCGGGGTGGTCGGCGTCGAAGTAGAAGTCGTCGAGCCGAAGCGAGGGGCACCCCATGGCGCGGGTCAGCCGCGACTTCCCGCTTCCGGACGGGCCGGCGATGAGCACCAGCCGCACCCCCGGCTCGCTCATGGGTCCGGCTGTCACAGGCCCAGAGCGACCGTCATGTCGGCCCGGGCCTGCGCCATCAGCCCGCCGGCCCGGGACTTCGCGGCGTCCAGGTCCTGACTCTCGGTCACCCCGAGCTTCACTTGGAGGTAGCACTTCAGCTTCGGTTCGGTGCCTGAGGGCCGCACCACCACCCGGACCACCCCGGACTCGAACAGCATGCCGTCGGTGGGAGGCAGTTGCGGCGATCCCAACGCCAGGTCGACGGCGTGCACCGGGTCGCCGGCCAGGGTCTGCGGCCCGGCGGCGCGCACCCGAGCCATGGCAGCGTCGATCAGGCTGAGGTCGCTGACCCGGAACGAGAGCTGGGAGGTGAGGTGGAGACCGTAGCGTCGCTGGATGTCGGCGAGTCGATCGGCCACGGTCTGTCCAGCCGCCTTCAGGCCGGCCACCAGGGCGAGGACGCGCAGCAAGGTGGTGATGCCGTCCTTGTCGGGGACGGCCCGGGCATCGGAGCAGTACCCGATGGCCTCTTCGTAGCCGAAGGCCAGGTCGGGCACCCGTCCGATCCACTTGAAGCCGGTCAGGGTGGTCGTGAAGGGGTGGCCGTTGGCCGCTGCCATGGTGCCGAGCAGCGTGCTGGACACCACCGAGCAGGCATACGTCCCCGTGACGCCGCGGCGCATCGCGTCGTCAGCCAGGAGGGCGCCCAACTCGTCGCCGCTGAGCATCCGCCAGTCGCCGTCCACGACGGCGGCGACCGCGCACCGGTCGGCGTCCGGATCGTTGGCGACGGCGACATCGGCACCGACTTCGCGGGCCAGGCTGAGGGTGAGGTCGATCGCGCCCGGCTCCTCCGGATTGGGGAAGGCGACGGTCGGGAACGCCGGGTCCGGCTGGTCCTGCTCGACCACCCGATGCGGGACGGGGAAGCCTGCGGCCGTCACCACGTCGTCCACGACCGCTGAGCCGACCCCGTGCAGCGCGGTGTACGCCCAGGTCAGCTCCCGGGGTGCCGCGGCGGGGACCAGGGACGCCGCCCGGTCCACGTAGGCGGCCACGAGTTCGTCGCCGACCAGGGGGTAGTCCTCGCTGCGGGCCAGATCTCCCAGCGGGCCGTGGGACGCTGCGGCGATCTGGGCCGCGATGTCGGCGTCAGCGGGTGGAATGATCTGGGAACCATCGCCGAGGTACACCTTGTAGCCGTTGTCCTGCGGCGGGTTGTGGGAAGCGGTCACCACCACCCCCGCCACGCAATCGAAGTGTTTGATGCCGAAGGCCACCACGGGCGTGGGGAGCGCCCGGGAGCACAGCAGGGGGGCGAGCCCGGCGCCGGCGAGGATCTGGGCCGTGTCGGTCGCGAAGACCGCGGAGTTGTAGCGGGCGTCGTAGCCCACGATCACCCGGCCGTTCTCGTGGCCCAGCGCGAGCAGGTAGCGCGCGAGTCCGGCGGCTGCCCGGGAGACGACCATGCGGTTCATCCGCGCGGGCCCGGGACCCAGCGGCCCGCGGAGCCCAGCCGTCCCGAAGCTGAGCGGGCCGGCGAAGGCGTCTTGGAGTTCGTTGCGGGCGGCCGCGTCCCCGGCCTCGGCTTTGGCCACCAGCGAGTCGAGGGCGGCGGCGGTCGCCGGGTCGGGGTCGTCATCACGCCAGGCGAGGGCCGACCTGCGCAGGCCCGGGTCGAGTTCCGGGCTCACAGCTTCTCCACCAACCCGGCGAGCAGCGCACCCAGGCGTGGGCCGGCGGCCCGTCCGGCCTCGATCACTTCAGCGTGGGCCAACGGGGTGGGCGAGATTCCGGCCGCAGCGTTCGTGACCAGGGAGATGCCGAGTACCTCCATGCCCGCCTCCCTGGCGGCGATGGTCTCCAGGGTCGTGGACATTCCGACGAGGTCGCCTCCGATGGCCGCTGCCATGCGCACTTCTGCGGGGGTCTCGTACTGCGGTCCGCGGAACTGGACGTAGACACCCTCGTCGAGGCTGGGGTCCACCTCGCGGGCCAGTGCTCGCAGCCGCGGCGAATAGGCGTCGGTGAGGTCAAGGAACGTGGCGCCGCGCACGGGCGTGGCGCCGGTCAGGTTGATGTGGTCTCGGATCAGAACCGGTGTCCCAGGTAGCCAGGCCGGGTTCAGCCCGCCACAGCCGTTCGTCAGGACGATGGCCGTGGCCCCGGCGGCGGCCGCCGTCCGGACCCCATGGACGACGGGCTCCACGCCGCGGCCCTCATAGAAGTGGGTGCGGCCCGTGAAGAGGGCGGCGAGCTTCCCGGCGGAGGTCCGGATCAGCCGCAGGTCGCCGCCGTGGCCGGCCACGACCGGAGCCTCGAAGCCTGGGAGGTCCGCCAGCGGGACGGCGCCCAGCGGCTCGCCGAGGGAATCGGCGGCTTGCGACCACCCCGACCCCAGCACCAGGGCGAGATCGATCCTCGGCACTGCGAAGTAGTTGAGCAGGGCGGCGGCGGCTTCTGTGGCGGTGTCTGCTGACGGCTGGGTCACGCCGACGACTATAACCAGGAGCCGGGCGGCGCGGTACGCTCCGGCGCCGGGCTATTCGCCGTCGAACAGCGGTTCGTCACCCGGCCCGGCGGGGGCGTCAGCCTCCTGGTCGGCGATGAAGGTGGAGTGGGTGAACCGAGGCCGCGGCAACCGGCGGACGATGAGGACCAGGGCGGCGAGGAGGGCCAGCCACACCACGCTCTGACCGAAGTGGACGAGCCCGCGCGGTCCGCCCAGATAGGCAGCCGCCACCAGGAGCAACCCCAGGCAGCCCAGGCCGGCAAGTGCAGCCTGCCGCCTGCGGTCGCGGGCATCCGGTGGCGTCCCGCGGCCGTGCAGGTGCCACAACCCCATCCCGAACGCCAGTTGCAGGGGGAGGGAGGCCAGTTCCAGGAGCGCGACCTGGGTGGGAGTCGCCTCCGACCAACCGAGCACGACCATCGAGGCAGCAAGGCCCACGCCGGCCACAGCGAGCGTGGCGATGATCCAGGAGCGTGGCACGAGGGCAGCCTAGCCCGCTGAGACCGGAGCCAACCCGGGCCAGGCGGGGACGTGCGGCTCCGGGTGACGCGGATCGTGGGTGGAACCGTGCGGTGGGGGGTTGCTGGGGAACCTTCCGCGCGGCCTGCGCGACAGGCCCCGGCAGTTCGGGGGTTTGCTTGCCGACGCCTGAGCGGGACGGGACAATGCGGGAGTGACGGACGTGGTGATCATCGGCGGAGGACCTGGCGGCTATGAGGCAGCCCTGGTCGGGCGACAGTTGGGCGGCAACGTCACGTTGGTCGAGCGGCGAGGGGTGGGAGGTTCGGCCGTGCTGACCGACGTGGTCCCCAGCAAGACGTTGATCGCCGCGGCGGAGGTGATGACCAGGATCCGGAGGGCCGAAGAACTCGGCCTCGAACTGCGTGACTCCGAACGGCCCCTGAAGGACGCCGTGGTCGTGGATCTCGGCACCGTCCATCGCAGGATCCGCGCGCTGGCCCAGGCGCAGTCCGATGACATTCGCGACCGACTGCTGGCAGAGGGGGTCCGCCTGATCAACGGAACCGGGCGCCTCTCCGGCACCCGCAAGGTCATCGCCACCACGGAGGCGGGTGAGGAGACCCTGCCGGCCGACATCATCCTCCTGGCCACGGGTGCTCACCCGCGGGAACTGGACACCGCGCGGCCGGATGGCCGGCGCCTCTTCACCTGGACCCAGATCTATGACCTCGAAGCTCCCCCGGAACACCTGATCGTGGTGGGTTCAGGGGTGACCGGAGCCGAGTTCGCCAGTGCCTACCAGGCCCTGGGCGTCAAGGTGACGCTGGTCTCCTCCCGCGACAAGGTGCTGCCCGGCCAGGACGACGACGCGGCGTCGGTGATCCAGGAGGTCTTCGAGCGCAGCGGGATGACCGTCCTCAACAACGTCCGTGCGGTGGGCGCCGCGCAACGGGGGGACGAGGTCGTCGTGACCCTGGCTGACGGTGCTGAGGTGGTCGGGTCGCACTGCCTGATGGCGGTCGGGGCCATCCCCAACACTGAGGGAATCGGCCTGGAGGAAGCCGGCGTGCGGCTGCAGCCCAGTGGTCACATCGCGGTCGACCGGGTGTCGCGGACGTCGGCCCGCGGCGTCTATGCGGCCGGGGACTGCACCGGGGTGTTCGCGCTGGCGTCGGTGGCCGCCATGCAGGGCCGGATCGCTATGTGGCATTCACTAGGGGATTCGGTGGCTCCCCTGGACCTGAAGACGGTCTCGTCCAACGTCTTCACCGCCCCGGAGATCGCCACGGTGGGAGTCAGCCAGGCCGACATCGAGTCCGGCAAGGTCCGGGCGCTGGTGATGCGCCTCCCGCTGCGGTCCAACCCCAGGGCCAAAATGCAGGCGTTGGGCTACGGCTTCGTCAAGGTGATCTGCCTGCCGGTGACCGGCATCGTGATCGGGGGAGTGGTGGTCGCCCCCTCGGCCAGCGAACTGATCCATCCGCTCTCGATCGCGGTGCGGCACAAGTTGACGGTTGACCAGTTGGCCGAGTCCTTCACGGTCTACCCATCGCTGAGTGGCTCCCTGGCCGAGGCGGCCCGGCGGTTGCACGGTCACTCCAGCGAGCAGGTGATCACGTACTGAGCGACGACGGGTTGGCCAGAACCGGTCCGAACGCCAACCCGGCCGCCCCCACCATGAGGAGGTCGGCCCCCAGGGCCGCCGGGGTGATGGTGACGGACTCCGCCGAGGGCTGCAGCGCCGATTCCCGCACGGCCCGGTCCAACCGCGCGGGGTCGTAGGCCTGCAGGGCGGAGAGGAAGCCGCCCAGAGCAATCACCTCGGGGTTGAACAGGTTGATGGCGGCGGCGACCGCGGTGCCGAGGTGCCCCAACTGGCGATCCACCACCGCGTCGACGGCCGGCGAACGGTCTGCGAGCAGATCGGCCTCGAAGGTGGCAGGGTTCGTCCGCCCCGGCCCGAGGGCCTCCAGGAGTTCGGCCCTGGTCACTTCGGCCTCGAGGGTGCCGGCGATTCCGGCGGAGTCGACCACCGGCGAACTGGAGACCCGGAGGTGGCCGAACTCGCCCGCGTGGCCGGAGGTGCCACCCAGCAGCCTGCCTGAGCTGATGACGCCGCCGCCGATCCCCGAGGCACCGCCGTTGAGGTAGATCAGGTGGTCCGTCCCGCGTCCGGCGCCGAATTCGTGTTCGGCGAGTGCGCCGAGGGCGGCGTCGTTGGCGACCTGGACGGGGTACCCGGTCATCGCCGCCAGCGGTGCGGCGAACGGCTCGTCACGCCAGCCGAGGTGCGGGGCAATGCGGACCAGGCCATCCCCTGTGCGCACCAGCCCCGGAACCGCCACGCCGACGCCCGCCACCAGCAGCCCCTCGAGTTCCAGCTGCATCCCGGCGATCACCGCAGCGGTGATGCTCACCACCTCGGCCGCGGACGGGATCCGCTCGCACTCGTGTCGGATGGTTCGCCGCAGGCGTCCGTCCAGCCCCACCAGTCCGATCGTGAGCACATCGATCTCGGGGTTCACAGCCAGGGCCACCAGCTTCGGCCCGATCGACACCACCGGGCTCGGGCGCCCGACCTGACCCAGCGAATCCGGCTCCCGTTCCACGACGATTCCGAGTTCGACCAGGTCGGTGACCAGGCTCCCGATGGTCGAGCGGTTGCGTCCGGTGCGCTTGCTCAGCGCCGTCCGGGAGGCCGGACCGCCGTGGTAGAGGATGCGGAGGATGGCCGACAGGTTCGCCCGACGCACGTCTTCGGTGGTCCCGGTGGCCATCCCTCACCTCCTACGGTGCGTGGGCGAGGATATCGCCTTTCGTTCAGCGGCCGCTGCGGCGCTTGTTGACCAGATCGAAGGCGACCGCGAGCAGGAGCACCAGCCCCTTGATCGCCATCTGCCAGGCCGCGTCCACCGAGAGGATCGACAGGCCCATATTGAGCACACCCATCACCAGGCCGCCGATGACCGCGCCGACGACCGTGCCGACCCCGCCCTGGACAGCCGCCCCGCCGATGAACACCGACGAGATCGCGTCCAGTTCGTAGTTCTGGCCGGCGGAGGCCACCGCGCTGCCGGCGCGAGCGGTGCTGACCACGCCCGCCAGCGCCGCCAGGACGCCCATGTTGACGAACAGCAGGAAGTTGACCCGCTTGGTCTTGACCCCACTCATGATGGCGGCGAACAGGTTGCCGCCGAGGGCGTAGACGTGACGGCCGAAGACCGTCCGGTTGAGGACGAACGAATAGGCCAGGATCAACACGGCAAGGATGATGAGGATGATCGGGGTCCCGCTGTAATCGGCCAGCCGCCAGGCCAGGGCCATGATCGCGAGCACCGCGATCGCGATCCGGCCCCAGAACACTGCGACGCCTTCGACGGGGAGCCGGTTCCTGCGGCGTCCAGCCCGGGTGGACAGCTGCTGGAAGACCAGTCCGGCGCAGGCCACGACGCCGAGGGCCAACGTCAGGACGTCGAGCTTGCCGATCGCGCCCAGCGCCGGTGGCAGCCAACCGGCGCCGATCGCGATGAACTCGGGCGGCAGGCCGCCGATGGTGCCCCCGGTGAGCAGGATCAGGGTCAAGCCGCGGAACAGCATCATGCCGGCCAGCGTCACGATGAACGCCGGAATCTCCACGTACGCGATCCAGAAGCCCTGCCAGGCCCCGATCGCGGCCCCCACCACCAGGGCCAGCAGGACCGCCAGCCACCAGGGGAGATGCCACTGGTTCATGGCCAGCGCGGCGATGGCGCCGACCACGGCCACCACGGAGCCGACCGACAGGTCGATATGTCCGGCGATGATCACCATGACCATGCCGATGGCGAGGATGAGCACGTAGGAGTTCTGCTGGATCAGGTTGTTCACGTTGCCGGGCATCAGTGGGCGTCCGCCGGTCAGCATCTGGAACAACAGGATGATGACGACGAGGGCGGCGAGGATTCCGTACTGACGAAGGTCGATGGCCAGTTTGGGGGTGAGCCGCGCGGTCTTGTCCGGCGCGGGGGCGGTGGTTGGGGCGGTCACAGTACGCCTGCCTTTCCGGCGGTCATGTAGAGCATGAGGTTCTCCTGGGTGGCTTCCGAGCGGGGGACTTCTCCGGTGATGGCCCCTTCGGAGATGGTGTAGATGCGGTCGCTGATCCCCAGGAGTTCTGGCAACTCCGAGGAGATCACGATGACCGCCTTGCCTTGGGCGGCGAGGTCATTGATCAGTCCGTAGATTTCGTACTTGGCTCCCACGTCGATGCCGCGGGTCGGCTCGTCCAGGATCAGGACGTCAGGCCCGGCCAGCAACCATTTGCTGAGCACCACCTTCTGCTGGTTGCCGCCTGAGAGCCGGCCGACCACTTCCGAGACGTTCGGGGTCTTGATGTTCATGCTGGTGCGGTAGCCCTCGGCCGCGGTGTACTCGCGGTTCCGGTCGATGACGCCCAGCCGTGCGAGCCGGGCCAGCGCCACAGCGGTGATGTTGACAGCGATGCTGCCGATCAGGTTCAGCCCGTAGCGCTTGCGGTCCTCGGTGACGTAGGCGATGCCGTGGGAGACGGCTTCGTCCACCGTCCTGGTGGTGATCTCCACACCGTTCTTGAAGACCTGGCCTGAGATGCCGGTTCCCCACAGCCGGCCGAAAAGGCTCATCGCCAGTTCGGTGCGGCCGGCTCCCATCAGGCCGGCGAAGCCCACGATCTCACCGGCGCGGACGTTGAAGCTGGCGTGATCGACCACCACGCGCGCCGTGTCGACCGGGTGGTGCACCGTCCAGTCCTTGACCTCAAAGGTGACCTCGCCGATCGTCGGCTCCCGCGGGGGAAAGAGGTTGTTCAGTTCGCGTCCCACCATGGCCCGGATAATGCGGCCCTCGGTGGCGTCGGGTTCGCCCATGTCGATGGTTTCGATGGTCTTGCCGTCTCGGATGACGGTCACCCGGTCGGCGATCCGCCGAATCTCGCGCAGCTTGTGGGAGATGATGATGCTGGTGATGCCGTGGTCGCGCAGACCGGCCAGCAGATCCAGCAGGTGGTCGGAGTCCTCGTCGTTGAGGGCTGCGGTCGGCTCATCGAGAATCAGCAGCTTCACCTCTTTGGACAGCGCCTTGGCGATCTCCACCAACTGCTGCTTGCCGACGCCGATCTCATAGATCCTGGTCGACGGGTTCTCGTGCAGGCCGACCCGCTCCAACAGGGCGGCGGCTTCGAGGGTGGTCTTGTCCCAGTCGATGATGCCGCGCGTGGAGCGCTCGTTGCCGAGGAAGATGTTCTCGGCGATGGAGAGGTGCGGGCTCAGCGCCAGTTCCTGGTGGATGATGACGATCCCGACGGCCTCGCTGCTGTTGATGTCGCGGAAGGCCGCCTCGCGGCCCTCGAACTCGATGACGCCGGAATAGCTGCCGTGCGGGTAGACGCCGCTGAGTACTTTCATGAGCGTCGACTTGCCCGCGCCGTTCTCGCCACAGATCGCATGGACCTCTCCGGGCTGCACCTCCAGGGTGACCTGGTCGAGTGCCCGTACGCCGCTGAAGTCCTTCGTGATGCCCCGCATACGCAGGATCGGCCCGCTGGGAGCCATGGGTTCACCTCCGATGAAGTTGATGGTGGCCGGTGGGTGGCGATCCGATGACCGCCACCCACCGCGGGCGTCACAGCCCGACGTCGGATGCCTTGAGGAAGCCCGAGTCGATCAGCTTGGTCTGGACGGTGTCCTTGATGACGACCTCCGGCTCCAGCAGGTAGGACGGAACGACCTTGACCCCGTTGTTGTAGGTCTCGGTGTCGTTGACCGTGACGGTCTCGCCCTTGACGATCTGCTGGATCATGGCGAACACCTGGTCGCCGAGCTTGCGGGTGTCCTTCCAGACGGTCATCGACTGCTCGCCCGCGAGGATCGCCTTCACGTTGGCCTTATCGGCGTCCTGCCCGGTGAGCAGTGGCCAGTCGGTGCCGGCCTTGTAGCCGGCGGACTTCAGGGACGCCTGGATGCCGACCGCCAGGGAGTCGTTGGGAGACAGCACGACGTCGACCTTGTCGCCACCGCTGTAGAAAGAGGAGAGCCGGTTGTCCATCTCGGCCTGCGCCTTGTCGGAGGCCCAGCCCTGGATGCCGATGCTGGCCCACTCGGCATCGGACTTCGGCGCCTTGCCGCTGGGAACCTTGAGGGTGCCCTTGGTCACGTAGGGGAGCAGGACGTCCCACGCGCCGGAGAAGAAGAACTTGGCGTTGTTGTCGTCGGGGCTCCCGGCGAACGGCTCCAGGGTGAAGGTCTTGGTGGTGTCGGCCAGCTTGAGCTGCTCCTCGATGAAGGTGCCCTGCAGGGTGCCCACCTTGTAGTTGTCGAAGGTCGCGTAGAAGTCCACGTTCGGGCTGCCGTTGATCAGGCGGTCGTAGGCGATGACCTTGGCACCCTGCTTGGCAGCGGTCTCCAGAACGGGGCCGAGCGCGGTGCCGTCGATCGAGGCGATGACGAGGATCTTGGCTCCACCGGCGATCTGGTTCTGCACCTGGCTGATCTGCTGGTCGACCTTGTTGTCGGCGTACTGGAGGTCGACGGTGCAGCCGGCACCCTTGAGCTTGGACTGCAACTGCTCGCCGTCGTTGATCCAGCGCTCGAGGCTGCGGGTGGGCATCGTGATGCCGACGTTGCAGTCGACGGCGCCGGCCGGCGCTGATCCGGCCGCGCTTGACGTGGCGGCCGGGCTCGCGCTGCTGCAGGCGCCCAGCGTGAGGGCAAGGGCGCTGGCCGCCGCGAGGGCAGTGAATCGATTCCTGTGCGACATGTGGTGGTTCCTCTCTAGAGTCCTCCGCCCGGCCGTGACACTGACGTTGTGTCGGGCCCGGTGGCCGGCATCGTCGCCGGACATTGGTTTGTCGGTATCCGCAACATAACTACTTCTGGCGCGGGTTGCAAGTGCGTGAAGGTCACGGTCCGGTAACGCTCAGGCTAGCCTCACTGGAGGCTTCGATACCCAATACCAGCTCCTGGGCACGGGGTTACTCAGGAAGCGGGGTTCCTGCTCTGGACATGGCCGGTCACCCTCTGCTATATGTTGAATAACGCAACATTTACTCACTGTTGAGAGATTGGACATCGCCGTGACCCTCACTCCCGTACCTTCCGACAAGTTCACGTTTGGGCTGTGGACCGTTGGTTACAACGGCACCGATCCGTTCGGTGGGCCGACCCGTGGACCGCTTGATGTGGTTCATGTGGTGGAGCAGCTCGCCTCCTTTGGCGCGTACGGCCTGACCTTGCACGATGATGATCTGTTCGCCTTCGGTTCGACCGAGGCAGAGCGGCGCTCTCAGATCGACCGGTTGAAGGCGGCGTGTGCGGCCACCGGCTTGAAGGTGCCGATGATCACCACGAACCTGTTCAGCGCCCCGGTGTTCAAGGACGGTGGTTTCACCTCCAACGATCGCGCCGTCCGCCGGTTCGCGCTGCGGAAGGTGCTGCGGAATATCGACCTGGCGATCGAGTTGGGTGCGTCGACGTTCGTGATGTGGGGCGGACGGGAGGGCGCCGAGTATGACGCGGCGAAGGACATCCGCGCCGCGTTGGAGCGTTACCGCGAGGCGGTGAACCTGCTCAGCCAGTACGTCCTCGACCAGGGTTACGACCTGAAGTTCGCGATCGAGCCGAAGCCGAATGAACCCCGCGGCGACATCCTGCTTCCGACCCTCGGCCACGCCTTGGCGTTCATCGAGACCCTGGAGCACCCCGAACTGGTCGGCCTCAACCCGGAGGTGGGGCATGAGCAGATGGCCGGGCTGAACTTCGCCGCCGGGATCGCGCAGGCGCTGTACCACGGCAAGCTGTTCCACATCGACCTCAACGGTCAGCGGGGGATCAAGTACGACCAGGACCTGGTCTTCGGTCACGGCGACCTGCACAACGCGTTCGCCCTGGTCGACCTGTTGGAGAACGGTGGCCCGAACGGCGGCCCGTCCTACTCCGGGATGCGGCACTTCGACTACAAGCCGTCGCGGACCGAGGATGAGACCGGGGTGTGGGATTCGGTGCAGGCGAATATGCGCACCTACCTGCTGCTGAAAGAGCGGGCCGCGGCGTTCCGGGCCGACCCGGAGGTCCAGGAGGCGCTCGCTGCTGCCAAGGTGGCCGAGCTCGCGGTGCCCACCCTGGGTGAGGGTGAGGGCTACGCCGAGCTGCTCGCCGATCCCAGCACGTACGAGGAGTTCGACACCGGCGCCTATCTCGGCGGCAAGGGCTTCGGGTTCGTCCGGCTGCAGCAACTCGCGACCGAGCACCTGCTCGGCGCCCGCTGAGCCCGCCGTGAGGGTGATCGGGGTCGACTCCTCGACCCAGAGCTGCAAAGTGGTCGTGCGGGATGCCGACACCGGGGCACTGCTGGCCACCGGACGGGCCAAGCATCCAGACGGCACCGAGGTTGATCCCCAGGCATGGTGGAGCGCGCTGGAGACTGCGATCGCTCAGGCGGGTGGCACGACAGGGGTGGACGCGGTCGCGATCGGTGGCCAGCAGCACGGCATGGTCGTGCTCGATGCCCAGGGACGGGTGATCCGTCCGGCGCTGCTGTGGAACGACACTCGTTCGGCGGGGGCTGCGGCGGACCTGATCGATGAGGTCGGGGCCGCGGACTACGCCGAACGCACCGGGGTCGTCCCCGTCGCCTCGTTCACTGCCACCAAACTCCGCTGGCTTCGGGACCACGAGCCTGACAACGCCGCCGGGGTGGCGGCCGTGGCGTTGCCGCACGACTGGCTCACCTGGCGGCTGCGCGGGTACGGCCCGGCCGGTGAATCCCGACTCGGCCCGGATCTCACCCAGTTGGTGACAGATCGTTCCGACGCGAGCGGGACGGCCTACTTCTCGGCCGAGGCGGAGGGCTATGATCGCGCGCTGTTGATCGGGGCACTGGGACACGACGCGGCGCTACCGCGAGTGCTTGGCCCCGGCGAGGCGGTCCCGGGCGACGGCTTCCTGGTCGGCGCGGGGGCTGGTGACAATGCAGCCGCGGCACTGGGTCTGGACGCTCGCCCGGGCGACGTCGTGATCTCGCTCGGAACGAGCGGCACGGTCTTCGCCGCCACCGACCGAGGCGTCCACGACGTGACGGGGACGGTCGCCGGCTTCGCCGATGCCACCGGGGGGTTCCTGCCGCTGGTGTGTACCCTGAACGCCGCCCGCGTTCTGGATGCCATGGCGCTCGTCCTGGGCGTCTCCCACGACGAACTCGGGGAGTTGGCTCTAGCTGCCGAACCCGGTGCCGGCGGGGTCGTCCTGGTGCCCTACTTCGAGGGCGAGCGGACGCCCAACCTGCCGGGGGCCACGGGATCACTCACCGGGCTGACCCTGGCCAACAGCACGCGCGAGAACTTCGCCCGCGCCGCCATCGAGGGAATGCTGTGTGGGCTGGCGGCCGGCCTTGATGCGATCCGTGACCTGGGGGTCGAGGCCCGTCGGGTGCTGCTGATCGGGGGAGCAGCGGCCAACCCGGCGGTGCAGGCCATCGCCGCCCAGGTCTTCGACCTACCGGTGCAGGTTCCGGTGCCGGGGGAATACGTCGCGGACGGCGCCGCCAGGCAGGCCGCCTGGGCCCTCACCGGGCAGCGTCCGACCTGGCCGGTGGCACTGGCTGCCGCTCCGGCCCCGGACGTGAAGGCTCAGATCCGACAGCAGTACGCCCTCGCGGCGGCTCACTACCGCTGACCCGCCGGCCTCGACACGATTACGCAGCTTCGCCCCGGCAGGAACCTGCCGGGGCGATGCTGCGTAATCGAACCTCAGGCGGGATCCACGATCTCGCACAGCACCTGACCGCTGGTCACAGCGGCTCCGACCTCCGCTTGCAGGTCGGCGATCACGCCCGAGCGGTGGGCGTTGATCGGCTGCTCCATCTTCATGGCCTCCAGCACCACGATCAGGTCGCCCTCGTTGACTTCCGCCCCGGGCGTGACGGCCACCTTGACGATCGTGCCCTGCATGGGCGCGCTGAGGGCGTTGGACGACGGCGCCTTCGCCTTCGCGCCCCCGGTGCTGCGACGGGTGGGACGCTTGGCGGCCGGCTTGGCGGCGACCGGCGCACTCAGCGTGCTGGGCAACCGGACCTCGAGCCGGCGTCCGTTGACCTCCACCACATAGGTCGTGCGGTCGGCGTCCTCGGATTCTCCCAGGGTGCCGACGTACGGCTCGATCACGGTGGAGAACTCGGTCTCGATCCAGCGGGTATGCACGCCGAAGTCGCCGTCGGCCGCCACGTAGGCCGGATCGTTGAGAACCGCCTTGTGGAACGGGATCGCCGACGGCATTCCCTCCAGCACCGTCTCGGCCAGGGCCCGGCGCGAGCGGGCGATGGCGTCAGCGCGGTTCGCGCCGGTGACGATGATCTTGGCGACCAGGGAGTCGAAGGAGCCAGGGACGGCCATCCCCGCCTTGTAGCCCTCGTCGACCCGGACGCCGGGGCCGGTGGGCGGTTGCCAGGCGGTCAGGGTTCCGGGAGCGGGCATGAAGCTGCGGCCCGGATCCTCGGCGTTGATCCGGAACTCGATCGAGTGCCCGCGCACGACGGGATCGTCGTAGCCGAGCTCCTCGCCATTGGCGATCCGGAACATCTCCCGCACCAGATCGAGGCCGGTGACCTCTTCCGACACCGGGTGCTCGACCTGGAGTCGGGTGTTGACCTCGAGGAAGGAGATGGTGCCGTCCTGGCCCACCAGGAATTCGCAGGTCCCGGCGCCCACATAGCCCGCCTCGGTCAGGATCGCCTTGCTGGAGGTGTACAGCTGGGCCAGTTGGTCGTCGGTGAGGAACGGTGCCGGGGCTTCCTCGACCAGTTTTTGATGGCGTCGCTGCAGGGAGCAGTCGCGGGTGGATACCACCACCACGTTGCCGTGGCTGTCGGCCAGGCACTGAGTCTCAACGTGGCGCGGCTTGTCGAGGTAGCGCTCCACGAAGCACTCACCCCGGCCGAAGGCGGTGACTGCCTCGCGGGTGGCGGACTCGAAGAGCTCGGGCACCTCGTCGAGCGTGCGGGCGACCTTGAGTCCGCGGCCGCCGCCGCCGAAGGCTGCCTTGATGGCGATCGGGAGCCCGTGCTGGGTGGCGAACGCCACGACCTCATCGGCGTCAGCAACCGGGTCCGCCGTGCCCGGGACGAGGGGCGCCCCGACCTTCTGGGCGATGTGACGGGCCTGAACCTTGTCGCCAAGGGCTTCGATCGCGGACGGGGGCGGGCCGATCCAGATCAGCCCGGCATCGATCACGGCCTGCGCGAATTGGGCGTTCTCGGCGAGGAAGCCGTACCCCGGGTGGATCGCGTCGGCGCCACTACGCTCCGCTACCGCGAGGATCTTGCCGATGTCGAGGTAGGTGGCCGCGGGTGTCAAGCCGTTCAGCGCGAAGGCTTCGTCAGCGAGGCCGACGAAGACCGAGTCGGCGTCCGGATCTGCGTAGACCGCCACGCTCGCCAGCCCCGCATCCCGAGCCGCCCGGATCACCCGAACGGCGATCTCCCCACGATTCGCAACCAGGACCTTAGTGATCGGCATGGACATCTCCTCGAATCGAACCGTGCGACGCCGGCAGTCTGGTCGGAGTCTATGGCCAAGCGGGAGCGCTTTCAGCCGCTTTGGCCGGATCCGTTCGCGCCCGGTTCCGGCTGTGACGACGCCCTCACCGGGCCGTCAGCGAGCGGGCGGTGGGTGCGGTGACCGTGACGCCGGCAGCCTCGACAGCGGTCGCCCGGGTGCGCGTTCCGCGCCTGCCGCGCCCGAGCCGTCCCAGGTGTCATGCTGAGCCGGTGAGTACGTTGCAGGGCCGGGTGTGGCGGGAAGGTCGGAGCGTCCGTCAGGATTTCCCGCTTGAGGAGTTGGACGGGCTGCTGGCCGACCCCGGCTGCCTGGTCTGGCTGGATCTGGTCGATCCCGAGCCCGCGCTGCTGACCGAGTTGGCCCGGGAGTTGGCGCTCGACCCTTTGGCGGTCGAGGACGCCGTCGAGCCTCGGGAGCGTCCCAAGGCCACCCGCCACCCCGGTCACACCTTCTTGACCTGCTATGCCACGCGGCTGAGCGTCGAGGACGGCCTGAGGGTTCACCTGGAGACCCCGCGGGTTTCGGCCTTCGTGATGGCCAGCGGCCTGATCACGGTGCGTACCGCCGAACACGGAGAACTGGACGAGGTCGTGCAACGGTGGGAGACCGACGGACTGCTGGAGCACGGCGTCAGCGCGCTGGTCTACGGCATGCTCGACACCTTCGTGGACGGCCATTTCGAGGCCATTCAGGCGATGGATGACGCCCTGGAGGCCTTGGAGGACCAACTCTTCGATGAGGCCCTCCAGACCCGGCTGGTGCAGCAGCGCATCTTCGGGATCCGCAAGGCCCTCGTGCAGCTGCGTCGCGTGGTGCTTCCCATGCGCGAGGTCGTCACAGCCGTGATGCGTTATCGCGCCGCCAGTGGCAACTCCATGGCCCGCGAGCTGGACGGCTACTTCAACGACCTCTACGACCACGTGATCCGGGCCTCGGAGTGGACCGAGTCGCTGCGGGACGTGGTCGGGAGCATCTTTGAGACCAACCTTTCGCTGCAGGACGCCCGTCTCAACGAGGTCATGAAAAAGCTCGCCTCCTGGGCTGCGATCATCGCGGTCCCGACCGCGGTCACCGGCTGGTTCGGACAGAACATCCCGTACCCGGGGTTCGCCGACGCCTTCGGGCTGTGGCTCAGCGTGGTCACGATCCTGGGCGGAACGGTGGGCCTGTACGCCTTGTTCCGCAAGGTCGACTGGATCTGAGCGCAGCCGGTTCGGCCGCTACCATGCGGCCATGGATCTTGCCCAGTCCGTGATCGCCTTCACGCTGATGGCCCTGGTGGTCACGCTGACCCCTGGGCTGGACATGGTTCTGGTGCTCCGCCAATCCCTGCGGGGACGGCGGTCGGTCGCCTTCGCGACGGCGATGGGGATCTGTGTGGGGGCACTCTTGTGGGGCGTTGCGGCGGCAGCCGGGCTGGCCGCCCTGTTCGTCGCGTCCCAGGCCGCCTACAACGTGCTGCGCTTCGCCGGAGTGGCCTACCTGCTGTGGCTCGCCTGGGGCTACCTGCGGGCCGCCTGGCGGGGGGACGGCCTGGGCGAGATTGCCGAGGTGGCTGTGGAGGACGTCGGCTGGGGCGCGGCCTTCGCCAAGGGCCTCCTGACGGACCTGCTGAATCCGAAGATGGCGGTCTTCTACCTGACGCTCCTGCCGCTGTTCCTGCCGGTGGGGTACAACCCGGTGCTGCTCGGCACCCTGTTGGCAGGGATCCACGCCCTGATGGCGATGGCGTGGTTCACCGTGGTGATCCTGAGCTCGCAGGCCTTGAAGCGCTTCCTCACCCACGGTCGTGGTGCGAGGGTCGTGGACGGAGTAGCGGGGACGGCCATGCTGGCCTTCGGGATCGGCCTGACGCTGGAACACCACTGACGGCCGGCCTGCGGCTCAGCTGAGGCGGATCGATTCCGCGCTCGCCCCCGGGGCGAGCTCCACGGCCAGTCGGACGGCCCGGGCCACCTCGGCAGGATCGAGGTAGTCAGCAGCCCGGTAGGGCCGGCCCTGCAGGGCGCTGAGTTCGACCTGCATGTCGGTGGCGACCCGCCCGGGATGGAGCGACGTGACGCGCACCGTGCCGCGTTCCTCGGCGCGCAGGGCGTCCGCCAGGGCGGTCAGCGCGTACTTGCTCGCCGAATAGGCGGAGAATCCGGCCCAGGTCTGCAGTCCGGCACCCGAGTTCACAAAGATCACCAGGCCGCGACTGGCCCGGAGGCCAGGCAGCAGCAGGCGGGTCAGCGTCGTGGGTGCGATCACGTTCAGTTCGAGCACGGCGCGCCACTGGGCCGTCGACGACTCGGCCAGCGGGCCGAAGGCCACCTGGCCGGCCGAATGCACCAGCACGTCGAGGCGGTCGATCTCCGCGCAGCGGGCGGTCAGGGCCGCTTCGTCGGTGACGTCGGCAACAAAGGGGGCCGCGGAAGGGAGGGCGTCGACCACCTCGTGGACGGCCGTCGCGTCCCGTCCGCCCACCAGGACGTGGTGCGTGCTGCCCAATTCCCGCGCGATCGCCAGCCCGATTCCGCGCGAGGCGCCGGTGACCAGCGCGACCGGACGGGTCATACGCCGAAGACGGCGATCGCCACCGGGATCACCCAGAGCACAGCAAGGACCTGCAGAATGCGGTCGGACACCACGACATCCTCCGGTTCGCCCGCCTGACCCTGGTCGACCTTCATCGCGTAACGCAGGACCGCCAGGGTGAAGGGGGCGATCGAGATGGCGGTCCAGGCGACTCCGAACGGTTGGGCGTAGCGCTGCTCGAAGGCCCACAGGCTGTACGACATGATCACGATCGCGATCGAGACCGACCAGACCTCACGCAGGTAGCTCTCCGAATACCGCTCGAGGGACGCCCGGGTGCCGGCCTCGGCGCCCAGCTTCCTTCAGTTCCGAGTAGCGCTTACCGGCCACCATGAACAGGGAGCCGAAGGAGGCCACCAACAAGAACCACTGGCTCAGAACCAGGCCGGAGGCGACACCGCCGGCGACGGCGCGCAACAGGAAGCCGGCGGCCACCATGGCCAGGTCGATGATCGGCTGGTGCTTCCAGAACAGCGAGTAGCCGACCTGCAGCACCCAGTAGACCGCCAGGGTGACGCCCAGCAGGACGTTCACCCAGAAGCCGAGGGCGAGGCTGCCGACCAGGCAGGCCGCGGCCAGGAAGTAGGCGACCCCGGGCCGCAACTCACCTGCCGCGATCGGACGGAACCGCTTCTTGGGGTGAAGCCGGTCGGCCTCGACGTCCCGGATGTCGTTGATGAGGTAGATCGAGGCGCTGACCAGCGAGAACGCCACGAAGGCCCACAGGGAGGCCACCATCACGGCGGGTTCGAACAGCCGGCCGGCGGCCAGGGGGGCGGCGAGCACCAGGACGTTCTTGACCCACTGCTTGGGACGCATGGCGCGCAGCCAGGCCGGCAGGATCGAGGAGGCCCGCGTCGTCTCGGGAAGGTTCTGAGTTCCAGACATATCCACGCAAGGCTATCGGGTGGCGACCGATTCCCGGGATTCCACCTCCAGCGAGCGGGGGGATCCGTCGCTGTGAGGGGTCGTGCGCGGCGTGGTTCAGGCCGGCGGGCGCCACAGGTGGTGCCAGGTGACGCCCAGCTCGGCGAGCATCTCGCGCAGCAGCGGCAGGCTGATGCCCACCACCGCGTGCGGGTCCCCTGACAGGGAACGCACGTAGGCGCCTCCGAGCCCGTCGATGGTGAACGCCCCCGCCACCTGCTCGGGCTCGCCGGTCGCGACGTAGGCGTCGATCTCGTCGTCGGAGAGTTCGGCGAAGTGGACGGTGGTGCTGGCCACCCGGGTGAGCGAGTGTTCGGCGCCGCCGAGGCGGGCGATCACGTGGTGCCCGGTCCGCAACACCCCAGCGGCGCCTCGCATCCGGCGCCACCTCTCGACGGCCTGGGCGGCGCTGGCCGGCTTGCCGTACACGTCGCCGTCGAACTCCAGCAACGAGTCGCACCCGATGATCAGGACGCCGTCCTCGGGGCGGCCCGCCGCGACGGCCTCAGCTTTGGCGCGGGCCAGGAGGGCAACCAGCCGGGTGGGGTCAGGCGCGCTGAGAGCGTCCTCGTCAACCCCTGACACGATGACATCAGGGTCCAACCCGGCCTGCCGCAGCGTCGTCAGTCGCGCCGGCGAGGCTGAAGCGAGGATGACCCGCGGCGGGTTCAGCGCCGGCCCAGGATCTGGTTCAGGAGGTCCCCGAGCACGTTGTCCGTCTGCGGTGCGGCGGCGGCGGATTCCGGCTCTTCGGTAACCCCCGGGATCTGCCACTTCCCGGGCGTCGTGGTGCCGGAGGCGGGAGGTTGTTCGTAGGTCTGCTCGGCCGGCGTCGGTTCGGGCCCGGTCGACGGGGCGTTGCCGCCCAGCAGGCCACCGAGCAGGTCACCCAGACCCCCCAGGCCGCCGCCGGCCGCACTGCCGGCGCCGCCGAGCAGGCCACCGAGCAGGTCACCGAGGATGCCGCCGCCCGCCTGCTGGGTGGAGGGCTGGGACCCGCCGGCCAACTTCTTGGCCAGCCACGACATCACCAGTGGTGCCAGCACCGGAAGGAGTTTGCTGAGCAGGGAGCCTCCCAGCCCGCCGACCGCCTGCAGTCGCTCGGGTTGGTCCGCGAACAGGTGACCCAGGATCTTCTGGCCGTCAGCGGTGTCGACGCTGGACAGGTCCGAGGGGTCCGCACCCTCGACGTGGCCGCTCAGCGCCTCCAGCAGGCTGGCGGCTCCCGCGGGATCGGAGGCGTTGGCCTGCAGGCTGCCCAGGAGGGTAGGGATGGCGGCCGAAG
This sequence comes from Propionibacteriaceae bacterium, assembly GCA_016717345.1. GTDB lineage: Bacteria > Actinomycetota > Actinomycetes > Propionibacteriales > Propionibacteriaceae > Propionicimonas. Next base: position 305,817 of record JADKFR010000001.1, on the reverse strand, counting down.
CAGCGCTCAGGGCGGTGTCCGGGTCGGTACCCAGATAGTCGGCGAGGGCGTTGAGATCGATCCCGGACAGGATGTCGTCGGTGGCGTTCATGGCAGTTCCCCCTAGATTCGGAATGTGCTGCGCCAGGCTTCCCGGCCTGGCACGAGTGGGGTCCGGACGGTGTGCCAATGCGAGCCCCAGCCTCCGGACACCGTGCTGGTCATGGGGGCGTGGGGTGCCGGCCGGCCGCGACGCAGGGCGATGATGACCGCCCCGAGGGCCGCCAGTTCCTCATCCGTCGGAGCCCCCCCGACCACGCTGATGAGGGGGTTGGCGTGGTGCTGCCCCGCGTCGGTGCTCACAGCGGGATGTTCCCGTGCTTCTTGGGCGGCAGCTGGGCGCGCTTGGTGCGCAGCAGCCGCAGGACCCGGATCACCTGGGCGCGGGTCTCGTGGGGGAAGATCACCTTGTCGACGTAGCCGCGCTCGGCGGCCACGTACGGGTTCGCCAGCTCATCGTTGTATTCATCGATCAGCTCGGCCCGCCGCGTCACCGGGTCGTCGGCGTCGGCCAGTTCGCGCTTGTACAGGATGTTGACCGCCCCCTCGGCGCCCATCACCGCGATCTGGGAGGTGGGCCAGGCGAGGTTCACGTCGGCACCCAACGGTTTGGACCCCATGACGCAGTACGCGCCGCCGTAGGCCTTGCGCGTGATCACCGTCACCAGCGGCACGGTGGCCTCGGCGTAGGCGTAGATGAGTTTCGCGCCGCGACGAATGATCCCGTCCCACTCCTGATCGGTGCCCGGCAGGAACCCCGGGACGTCCTCGAAGGTGAGGATGGGGATGTTGAAGGCGTCACAGGTGCGGACGAATCGGGCGGCCTTCTCGGAGGCCTTGATGTCCAGGCAGCCGGCGAAGACCATCGGCTGGTTGGCGATGACACCGATCGCGCGACCCTCGACGCGTCCGAAGCCGCAGATGATGTTGGGGGCGTACAGCCCATGCACCTCAAGGAACTCGTCGTCGTCCAGGACCCGCTTGATGACCTCGTGCATGTCGTAGGGCTGGTTCGGCGAATCCGGGATCACGGTGTCCAGTACCCGGTCGTGGTCGGTGATGGTGAGGTCAGCCTCCTCCTCATCGAAGACCGGCGGATCCTCCAGGTTGTTCTGGGGAAGGTAGGTGAGGAGTTGGCGGACGTACTCGATCGCGTCCGTCTCGTCGGCGGCCAAGTAGTGGGAGTTGCCGGACTTCGTGGAATGCGTCCGACCGCCGCCCAGTTCTTCCATGGTGACGTCCTCGCCGGTGACCGTCTTGATGACGTTCGGCCCGGTGATGAACATCTGCGACGTCTGGTCGACCATGATGACGAAGTCGGTCAGGGCGGGGGAGTAGACGTGGCCGCCGGCGGCCGCCCCCATGATCAGCGAGATCTGCGGGATCACCCCCGAGGCGAGGGTGTTGCGCCGGAAGATCTGGGCGTAAAGGTCGAGCGATACCACGCCCTCTTGGATCCGGGCGCCGCCACCCTCGTTGATGCCGATGATCGGGCAGCCCGTCTTGATGGCGAAGTCGATGATCTTCACGATCTTCTGCCCGTACACCTCGCCCAGCGCGCCCCCGAACAGGGTGACGTCCTGGGAGAACACGCAGACGGGCCGGCCGTGGATCGCGCCGACGCCGGTGATCACACCATCGGTGTAGGGCCGCTTGTCCGCCATGCCGAAGGCTTGGGAGCGGTGGCGGGAGAACCGGTCGAACTCAGCGAAGGTCCCCTCGTCCAGCAGGGCGAGGACGCGCTCCCTGGCGGTCATCTTCCCTTGGGCGTGCACCTTCTCCACCGACGCTGGAGAGCTGGGGTTGAGCGCCTCGTTGCGACGGACACCCAAGTCGGCGATCTTTCCGGCGGTGGTGTGGAAGTCGATACCCATGAGGCTGACCTTAGCGGGGAGCGGGCTGCCTCGCGTAGGGTCTGCCAACGTGATGCCACTGGTTGAACAAGGTTGGTTGGCCGGTCAACTGGCGGGTGGTTTGTGGTGCCAGGTGACGACGATCGCCCAGACCGGTTCGACCAACGCCGACCTCGCCGCACTGGCGCGGGAGGGGGCTCCGTCCGGCACCGTGGTGATCGCCGACCACCAGACGCAGGGCCGCGGCCGGTTCACTCGTCCCTGGCAGGCGCCGCCGCGTAGTTCGGTGGCGATGTCCCTGCTGCTGCGGCCCGAGCGGGCGGAGGTACGTCGTTGGCTCTGGTTGCCCCTGGTCACCGGGCTGGCGGTCGCCGACGCGTTGCGCACCACCGCGGGCGTGGACGCGGCGCTGAAATGGCCCAACGACGTGCTGATCGGGCAGGGCAAGGTCTGCGGGATCCTGGCCGAGAGGGTGGAGACAACGTCCGGCCCCGCGGTGGTGATCGGCGTGGGCCTGAACACCTGGATGACGCCGGACCAGCTACCCGTCCCGACTGCCACGTCCCTGGTCCTGGCGGGGTCGTCCGTCGGGACCCCGGAGGTGGTGCTGGCGGTGCTGCGGGCGTTCGAGGCCTGGTATCGGCGGTGGGCGGCCGGGGAGGACCTGAGCCCGGACTATTCCCGGGCGTGCCAGACGATCGGTCGTCGGGTCAGGGTCGTGGTGTCGCCGGACGACTCGGTCGAGGGGGAAGCGGTGGGAGTGGACGCCGACGGCTGCCTGCAGGTGCGGACCGCCGGAGGTGTACGAACGTTCGCGGCCGGGGATGTCTGGCACCTCAGGTGAGTGTGGAACCATGGGGGCATGGGTCTGCCTCACAAGTTCCTTGGCACGGACGAGACTGAAGTCCTCCACCTGCGCACCCACGCCAAGGCCCTGATCGCGCCGGCTGTCGTGTTTCTGCTGAGCGCCACGGCGGCGGGGTTTCTGGTGGCCCTGACTCCGCCGGAGTGGCAGCCCGCTGCCGGCATCGTGGAGTTCGTCCTGGTCGTCCTGGTGTTCCTCACGTGGGTCGTCTGGCCCTTCCTGCGCTGGCTGACGACCACCTACACCCTCACCACGCGCCGGATCATCAGTCGGCGCGGCATCATCAATCAGACCGGTCACGACCTGCCCTTGAGCCGCATCAACAACGTGGCCTACGAGCGCAGCCTGACCGACCGGATCCTGGGCTGCGGCACGCTCGTGCTCACCACCGCCGCCGAAGAGCCCGTCACCCTCAGCGACATTCCCGACATCGAACGGGTTCATGTCGTGATGACGGAACTGCTGTTCGGGACGGAGCACCAGCCGGCGGTCGAGCCTCCGGATCGAGACGAATGAGCGCCGCCGAAGATCCGGGACGGATGTCGCTGCGGGTTCAGCTGACGCGGTTCGTCCTTACCGGTGGGCTGTCCGCGCTCGTGGATTTCGGGCTGTTGAAGCTCCTGATGTGGCTCGGGCTGGCACCCAACGTCGCCAAGTCGCTGTCGTTCCTGGCCGGCACCACGACCGCGTATCTCATCAACCGGCGCTGGACGTTCCAGGCCGAGGCCTCCAAGCGGAGGTTCGCCGCGGTGGTCGCCCTGTACGGCTTGACCTTCGCCGTCCAGGTGGGGCTGTTCGCGCTGATGTACCCCTGGTTGCTGGCCACCAGCGGCAGCGTGGACACCGCCCAGTTGGTGGCCTTCGTGATCGCGCAGGGGGCCGCGACCACGGTGAACTTCATCGTGCAGCGCGGCCTGATCTTTCGCTGACTACAACAGCGTCATCTGCTGCGGCTCCACCAGGACGCCGCTCGAGGTCGGCAGGTCGCTGGGCATCACCCGGTAGACCCGCTGGCCGGGAGCCTCCGCGATGAAGTTCGTGGGCACTCCGGCGATGTAGTGCACCCCGGCGCCGTCGTCGGCACCGTAGCCACCTGGCAGATCGCCCGACGCCACCGCGTCGGTGTAGGCCGGCGCGCGTTCGGCTTCACCGTCGAAGTGCGGGCAGAAGCTGCCCGGCAGTATTCCCAGGCCGCCGCGCCAGGCTCGGAAGTCGCCGAAGGAGTCGGTGATGCAGCCTTCGTACCAGCAACTGCCGCCCGCCGACATCCCCGCGAGCACCACGTCGCCGGCCGCCGCGCGGGCCTTCACCGCCTTGTCCACCCCGTGCGCCTGCCACAGCGCGATCAGGTTGACGGTGTGCCCTCCGCCGACCAGCAGGATGTCGGCCTCGGCGATCCGCGCCACCGACGCGGCCGACCCGCCTCCCCACAGTGTGAGCACCATCGTTCGAACGCCCAGGGTGCTGTAGGCGAGAAGGAACTTGTTGATGTACACCGGGTCGTCGGCGGAGGCCGTGGGGGCGAAACAGACCAAGGGGGACGACTTGCCGGAGATCTCCACCAGATAACGGTCAAGGTTGGTGGGAGCGCCGAACGGGGACATCGAGAAGCCGCCACCACCCATGGCGACGATGTGCGTTGTCATGCGGCCCATCTTGGCAGAGGCGTCGCGCGGGCCGGGGCTCGAACGCAAACTGCCCCCGATCTGGCCTGGCGGGCCGTTGCCGCCCCCGGCGCGGGCGTTGGTCCCCACGGGTGCGGCCTGCCATTACGCTGGCGGGCGTGACTCCTGCGGCGACCATCGGAATCATCGGCGGCGGGCAGTTGGCCCGGATGCTGCATGCGGCCAGCATCGGATTGGGCCTGCGGATACGGCTCCTCGCCGAGGGTCCAGACGTGTCGGCCGCCCAGGTTGTTGCCCAGGTCACCGTCGGTGACTACACCGACCTCCGGACCGTCCGAGAGTTCGCCGCCGGTTGCGATGTGGTCACCTTCGACCATGAGCACGTCCCCACCGAGATCCTGCACGCCCTCGTGGCTGACGGCGTCGCCGTCCGACCGGGGCCCGAAGCGCTCGTCCACGCCCAGGACAAGGTGGTGATGCGCCGGCACCTGAGCAGCCTCGGGGTGCCGTGCCCCGCCTTCGCCGTCGTCGCCGACGCCGAGGAACTGACCGCGTTCGGGGATCAGCACGGCTGGCCGGTGATCGCCAAGACCTCCAGGGGCGGCTACGACGGCAAGGGCGTGTGGAAACTGGACGCCCCGGCTCAGGCGGGGACGCCCTTCGCCGGGCTCACCCCGGGTGTGGCGATCATCGCCGAGGAGTTCATCGACTTCTCCCGTGAGCTCAGCGCCCTGGTCGCCCGCCGCCCGGGGGGCCAGAGCGTCGCCTACCCGATCACCGAGACGGTCCAGACCGACGGGATCTGCACCGACACCGTGACCCCGGCGCCCGGGCTCACGCCGATCGCGATCCGGGAGTGCCAGGCGCTGGCGGTCCGGATCGCCGAGGAGTTGGACGTGGTCGGCATCCTGGCCGTCGAGTTGATGCAGGCCCGGGACGGCTCGGTCGTCGTCAACGAACTGGCGATGCGTCCTCACAACACCGGTCACTGGACGATCGACGGGGCGGTCACCTCCCAATTCGAGAACCACCTGCGAGCCGTCGCGGACCTGCCGCTGGGTGCGACGCGTTGTCGGGCCCCGTGGTCGGTGATGGCCAACGTGCTCGGTGGCTCCCATCCCGACCTGCTGGCCGCGCTGGATCCCGTCCTGGCGGCGGATCCCGAGCTCCGCGTCCAGCTCTATGGCAAGGGGGTGGTGCCCGGACGCAAGGTCGGGCACGTCACCGCGCTGGGGGACGACCTGGAGACGACCACACGGCGCGCCCGGCGCGGCGCCGACCTGCTGAAGGGAATCGGCGATGAGTGAACAACCCCTGGTGGGGATCGTGATGGGCTCCGACTCGGACTGGCCGGTGATGGAGGCGGCGGCGCACGCCTGCGCCGAGTTCGGGGTGGCCTTCGAAGCCGATGTGGTCTCGGCCCACCGGATGCCGGAGGACATGGTTTCTTACGGGCGCGGGGCGGACGGACGCGGCCTGCGGGTCATCATCGCCGGCGCCGGCGGAGCGGCCCACCTGCCCGGGATGCTCGCGGCCCTCACGCCCCTGCCCGTGATCGGGGTCCCGGTGCCCCTGAAGTACCTGGACGGGATGGACTCGTTGCTGTCGATCGTGCAGATGCCCGCCGGCGTGCCGGTGGCGACCGTGGCGATCGGCAACGCCCGCAACGCCGGGCTGCTCGCCGTCCGGATCCTGGGAGCCGCCGACCCGGCCCTCCGGGAACGGATGCGTGCCTTCCAAGCCGACCTGCGTGACGTTGCCCTTGCCAAGGGGGAGCGGGTTCGGCAGCACTGAGCGGCGGCGTGCCTGCCGGGTGGGGTTGCCTGCCCCGGACATACTGGAGATCGTTTCGATCAGGAGAGACCCACCGATGTCCGCGACCACCCGCCCGGTAACCGCGCCTGCGCCAGCAGCGCGAAGTCAGGGCATCGCGCTGCGCCGAGGCGTCGTGCTCGTCCTGATGACCCTGATCGTCCCGGGTTCGGCCCAGCTCGCCGCCGGTAACAAGCGCCTCGGCAGGGTCGCCGTCCGCGTGTGGCTGGTCCTGGTCGCCCTGCTTGCGGTGGCGGCGTTGGGACTGCTGGTGGCCCGCGGCGTGGTGCTGGGAGTGGGCGCTCACCCGGTCACCTTGACGATCCTGCAGTTCGCGGTGCCGGCCCTGCTGGTCGGCTGGGCTGTGCTCATGGTGGACGCCTGGCGGATCGCCAATCCGCCCGCGATGTCGACGCGGGGACGGGTGCTGAGCGGGGTGCTCACCCTTGCCCTGGTGGCGGGAACCGCGACGGTGGCGTGGTCGGCCTCGACCGCGCTGGGAGGTGCCGCGCACCTGGTCGAGAACGTCTTCGCCGGCGGTGGCAGCACGCAGGCCAACCATGGCCGCTACAACGTGCTCCTGATGGGCGGTGACGCGGGAGCTGACCGGATCGGGATGCGTCCCGACACCATGATCGTGGCCAGCATCGACGCCGACACCGGACGAACCGTGTTGTTCAGCCTGCCGCGCAACCTGCAGTGGGCCCCCATCCCCGCCAGTAATCCGCTCCACGCCAAGTACCCCAACGGGTTCTGGTGCGCCTCGCAGGAGTGCCTCCTGAACGCGGTCTACACCCTGGCCGAGAACAACAAGAAGCTGTTTCCAGGCGTCACCTACCCCGGTGCCGAGTCAACCAGGGAGGTCGTCGGGGAGATTCTGGGCTTGGAGATCAATTACTGGGCCATGATCGACCTGAAGGGCTTCGAGCATCTCATCAATGCCGTGGGCGGGATCCGCCTCGACATCACCAAGCGCATCCCGATCGGCAGCCTCCACGGCCCGAAGGGCGTCTACGACTGGATCGAGCCGGGCAAGAACGTGAAGTTGGACGGCTTCCACGCCCTCTGGTTCGCCCGCTCCCGGGAGTACGCCAGCGATTACGAGCGGATGCAGCGACAGAAGTGCGTGATCAACGCGATGGTGAAGCAGCTGAACCCGACGACCGTGGTCACCAAGTTCAACGACATCGCCTCGGCCAGTGAGAAGGTCGTCGCCACCAACCTGCCCGGCGATCAGCTGGGTGCCATGCTCGACCTGGCGCTCAGGGGTCGGTCACTGCCGATGTCGTCGGTGAACTTCGCCCCGCCGTTGATCAAGCCGGTCAAACCCGACTTCGCCAAGATCAAGCAGGTCGTGGTCGACAAGATCGCCGCCTCGGAGGCGAAGGACGCCCCGTCCACCCCCGAGGTCTCCACGCCGTCGAGCGCGAGCCCGTCCGCTTCATCGACCAAGAAGTCCACGAATCAGTCCGACGACCTCGACACGGTCTGTACGGTCAGCGACTGAGCGTCAGGCGGGTTCGACCGGGCCCGACCCCAGGATGGAGAACACCTGGCGTCCGATCTCGGCGCAGGTCTCCCTTCCGGTGTCGAAGTCGGCGGTGCGAGTCATGATGGCGAGCCGGTAGTCGCGGCCATCGCCGCTGACGTGCCCCATCGAGTTCACGGCCCACAGGTTGTCGCTGGACTTGAACTGCACCCACCCGTTCTTCAGGTGCACACCGACCGAGGACGAGCGGGGCGTCCCCACACCCCAGGTCTGATCGGCTTCGACCTGACCCATCAGGTCCCACAGGAATTGGCGGTCGGCCTCGACGATCGCCGGCGAGCCCTCCATCAGGCGTCCCACGAGCAGCACCTGATCGGCCGGCGTCGTCCACGTCCAACTCCAGTCGCCGCGACCCGGATCGCGGCGGGTGTTGGGGAGCTTGAGCGATTCCGCCAGCGACTGGTAGGCGTCGGCGCCGCCGGCGTAGGCCCACAGGGCGTCGGCGGAGTCGTTGTCGGAGTGGGTGATCGCCTGGGTTGCCTGGGCGGCTCGCTGCGCATCGAGGCCGGCCCCGGACTGGCGTGCCGTGGCCTGGGCCATGAGCACGATCATGGGCTTGGCCATGGAGGCGCTCTGGCTGGCGTAGTCGGCGTTGAAGCCGTAGCTCGCCTTGCTGCGCTGATCGAACAGGGCCACGCCGAGCTTGTTCGAGCCGTTCGCGATGATCGTCAGGACGTCGTCCAGCTGCGAGCGGATGCTTCCGGTGGGGGAGGCGGTGGGCCGGACGATCGCCGGGCCGGTACAACCTGCCAGCACCAGCGCCGATCCGGCGAGGAGGAGTTGACGGCGGCTCAGGGGGTTCATGCGTTGCTCCTTCACAGGGGGACGGAGGCGTCGGTGGTCACCCGTTCGGAGGCGGCGATCCGGGCCAGGGCGTCGGGCGAGGCGGCACCGCACACGACCACCGACGAGCCACCGCCCAGCAGGGGGCGCGCGATGGCATCGGCGAAGGTGCGCCACGGCCGTCCCGGACGGACCAGCACGCGTCCGGTCACCGGGGGCAGCCCAAGGATGTCGGCGTGGGTGAGGTCGGCCTCAGCGTCCCGCCAGGCGAGGTCGGACGTCGCGGTGCCGGCCTCCCAGTGGGTGTCGGCCTCGGCGCGGACCTCGGCGTAGTCCAGGACGCCCGGGGGGACTGCGGCCAGCCCCAACCCCAGGGGATGCAGGGAGCAGGCGATGGTCGCCTCCGGGATCAGGGCACTCACCTGGCTCGGCCCGACCACCGCGAGTTCGGCGTCGCTGGGCAGCGGGGGGGCGAGGGCCGCATAGCTGCAGCCGTGCTGCCAGGCTGCCAGTGGCCAGATCAGGGCGACCCAGTGTCCGGGGTGGGTGACCGACAGCGGCGCGACAACGAGTCCCGCCTCCACCCCCACCGTGGTGAGCAGGTTCGACGTCTTGTCCACCCAGTTGGCGAACGAGATCGCACTGAGCTCGGTGCGCTCGCCGGTGTCGAGGTCGTAGTAGGTCAGGAGCGGCCTCCCGCCCTGGCTGCGGACGCGCGCGGCGAGGATGGCCGCCAGGGTTGTGGACTGCACGTCCCCATCGTAGGGGCCTGCAATAGGCTCGCCACCGTGCGCTACATCGTCATCATGGCCGGTGGTTCGGGGACTCGGCTGTGGCCGCTGTCGCGTCAGGGAACGCCGAAGCAGTTGCTGCCCCTCATCGCAGGCAAGAGCCTGCTGCGGCTCGCTTTCGAGCGGTCGCTGGCCTCGGTGCCGGCCGCCCAGGTCTGGGTGGTGACGGGGGCTGCCTACGCCGACCAGGTGGCGGCCATGCTGCCCGAGGTGCCTGCGGCCCAGATCCTGGGAGAGCCGGTGGGTCGGGACTCCTTGAACGCCGTCGCCTGGCCCGCGGCTGTGATCGCCAAGCTCGATCCGGACGCCGTCATCGCCCAGGTCACCGCCGATCAGGTGATCGAACCGATCGACACCTTCGCTGCCCGGCTGGAGACGGCCTTCGCCGTCGCCGAGGCGGACCCCGCGGCGCTGGTCACCCTGGGCGTCCTGCCCACCGAACCCCACACCGGCTACGGCTACCTGCACCGGGGCGACCCGGTCGCGGGCTTCCCGGGCGCTCACCACGTTCTGGGCTTCACCGAGAAGCCCGCCCGGGAAGTGGCCGAGTCCTACCTGGCCCAGGGGGAGTACTGGTGGAACGCCGGCATGTTCGTGTGGCGGGCCTCGACCATCCTCGAGCAACTCCGAGTCCTCGTCCCGGTCACCTATGAGGCCGTGCGGGAACTGGCCGAGCGTCCCGAGCGGCTGGGCGAGGTGTTCCCCACGCTGGCGAAGACATCCATCGACTACGCGATCATGGAGCCGGTCGCCCGCGGGGCAACCACCGGGCTCGTCGTTGCCGTCGGCCTGGACGTCGATTGGCGGGACGTGGGCGGGTTCGCGAGCCTGGCGGAGGTGCTGACGCATGATCGGGACGGCAACGCGGTGTCCGGGACGGTGGTGGGACTCGACGCCCACGACAACATCGTGGTGAACTCCGATCCCGCCAGCGTGATCGGTTTGATCGGGGTGTCCGGGCTCGTCGTCGTCCGGACGCCACAGGCGACGCTGGTCGTGCCGATCGACCAGGCCGAGCGCATCAAGGCACTGGTCGCGAACGTGACCGCCGAAGCCGGTGCGCACTACGCCTGAACCTGACCTGCAGGCGAGAGTTCGGTGAAGACCTCCTGAACGCCGGCGGACACTGGTCGCCGGCCTCGCACGTCCCGTTTAGGCTGGTCCGTGATGATCGAGAACCTCAAACGAATTCGTGAACCTCTGAGTTGGGCCATGATCGCGGTGATCGCGGCGCAACTTCTCCTCGGGTTGGTGCGGCTGATCATGCTGCTGACCTCCGGCGACGTACCGGTCTTCGCCGCGTTCCAGGACATCGGCGATTCGCTGCTGAACCTGACCGCGGTCCTGGGCCTGGTGGCTCTGGTCTGCAGTTGCTTCTTCATGGCCCCGGCGGTCGCCCGAGCGCGACTGATCACCCAGACCGCGGCCTGGGTGGTGAGCGTCGGAGTCCTGCTGTCGCTGGTGGCCTCGATGCTGGGGGTCGCCGCCTCGGCGGGCACCCTGGGCGTCCTGATGGAGTTGCTGGGTAGCCTGCTCGACCTGGCGTTGAAGGCGATGGCCGCCGGGTCGTTGTGGGTGTTGCTGCGCGGCGTCGGATCGGGCCGGATCGACACCGCGGCGCCACCCCAGGTCCGTCCGGCCCAGACCCCTCCGGCCCTGCCGGCCGTGGACGCTGCCCCTGCAGAGCCGGGTGAAACCGCCTCCCTCTGGCAGCGCTCCGAGGCCTCCGGAGCTGCGTGGCGCACCGCCGAGGCGGCTGCCCAGGGCGACCCCGGGACGTCGTCCATCACGAAGCCGGCGCCGCCCCCCGAGGCGTGAGCCGAGGTTCTGGACCCACAGAATCCGGTGAGCGGCGCGGAATGGTAATGCATCGGGGTTGACTTATCGGGAATGACAGGCATGTAATTCTCTCCATGTAGTTCGTGTCGGGGGAACCTGAGCGAATCTGGGTCGAGGAGGGTGGATGCACGAACTTTTCCTGGTGGTCAGCGAAGACGACGAAGGCCTCCTCGGGTGGCAGGAACGCGCGCTCTGCGCGCAGACGGACCCGGAGGCCTTTTTCCCTGAGAAGGGCGGCTCCACCCGCGAGGCCAAGAAGGTATGCCTGTCCTGTGACGTCCGCAGCGAATGTCTCGAGTACGCCCTCGGCCACGACGAGCGTTTCGGCATCTGGGGCGGCCTCAGCGAACGCGAGCGCCGCCGGTTGAAGCGGCAGGCGATCTGACGCTCCGGCCGGGGCTGTGCAGCATCGTCGCGGCTAGGCTGAGTCACCTCCGCCGAGCGAGGGGCCAGTGTGACCGACAACACCGCTGATCTGTGGGCTTGGCTGTACGCCGAGGCCGACGACCAGACTCCCGTGTGGGCGGACGTGACGTGCGTGGCGGTCGTCGAACCGACAGCCCATGCTGATGTCACGGCCTGTCTTGCCGCCCTCGAGGCCTCCGACGTCCAACCGGACCGGGTCGTGATCGGCTCTGTGGAGGCCGACCTCGACGCGGACTGGGTGTGGCTGCTGAGCGCCACGGCCCGGCCGGCCCCGGATGCCCTGCGGCACCTCCTCACGGCGGTGGAGCGGCATCCCGAGTTCGATGTGATCGGCCCGCTGCTGATCGAGCCGCGTCGGCGTGGGCCCGGCGTGATGATCAGTCAATTCGGCCAGACCCTCTCCGCCGGCGGGCGCCTGCGTGGTCTCGTCGAGCCGGGGGAACTGTTCCAGGGGCAACTGGAGACCACCGACGCCCTGGGTGTGGATGCCTGCGGGATGCTGGTGCGGGGGTCGACCTGGAAGCAACTCGGGGGCCTCAACGACACTCTCCCGCCCAGCCACCGGGGGATTGACTTCGGGTGGCGGGCCACCTTGGCGGGCGCGCGGGTGGCGGTGGAACCGTCCGCCCATGTGGTGGACCGCAGCCCCGAACCGGACGGCGGCGACGCGCGGGCGGCGGGACTGGCCCTCGCCGCCGGGCACCAGCGCAAGGGCCTGGGGTGGCTCGGCCGGGCGGGCCTGGTGCTGGGATCCCTGCTGGCGGCGCTCGGCTACCTGATCGGGAAGGATCCGCACCGCGCCGGCGACGAGCTGACAGGACTGTGGCGGTGGTTGACGGACTCCCGGCTCCGGGCCTCGGTGGCGGCGGGGGTGGCCGCGGTCGCGGCGAGCCCCGAAGCGCTGGCGCGGGCCAAGGCCCTGCGCCCGGCCCGCTGGTCCGGTCTGCGGCGGGTGGCCGAAGCAGCGACCGGACGGTTCTCCTCCTGGCTGGCAACCTTCACCGAACGCGGCCACACGGTCGGCCTCGACGAGATGACAGGCGACGACTTCGCCCCCCAGGGGACCACGGACCCCCGGCTGTCGGCGCTGCTGGTCGGGCTGGTCGCGACCATAGCCCTGGCCCTGGCGGCAGGCCGGAGCCTGTTCGGGGCCGGCTCCTTGCAGGGAAGCCAGTTGCCTGCCGCCCCGTCGGGGTGGCTCGACCTGATCGGCGATTACCTGACGAGGGTCCCGGGGGGCGCTTCGCTCACCCCGACGCCCTGGGCCGGGCTCTTCGGTCTTGCCTCCTTCGTCACGGCCGGGCGACCGGACTGGCTCGCCTCCGCGGCCCTCCTGGGCTGTGTGCCGCTGGCGTGGCTGGCCGCCTTCCGGTGGTTCCGGCAACTTCTGGCCAGCGCCACCGTCGCTGGTGTCGCGGCGTTCTGCTACGCGCTGCTGCCCGTCCTCAGCGGGATCGTGAACACCGGGTCCCTCGCCGCAGCATTGTGGACCGTGCTGCTCCCGATCGCGGCCTACAGCGCCACGCACTGGGTGGCTCGACCCTCCTGGCGCGGGGCCGGGGTGCTCGGGCTGTGGTCACTGCTCGCCTGCGCGGCCTTCCCGCTGCTGTGGGTGGTGGTGCTGGGCCTCGCCGTGATCGTCGGATTGCGTCGCGGGCGGTGGGGACAGCTGGCGGTGATGGCCGCCAGCCCGCTGTTGGTCCTGGTCAGCCCGTGGGCGACCACGCTGGTCGCCTACCCCGGACGACTGGTGACGGGCATCGAACCGTCCCTCGCCCCGACCGCGGCGCTGCCCCCCTGGGACGTCCTGCTGGGTCGCGGGGTGGCAGCGGGCGCCCCGCCGCTGTGGTTGTCACTGGCCGTCTTCGGAACCTTCTGGCTGGTGGCGCTGGCGGGGGCGCTTCGCCGTCCGAGGTGGGCCGGGCCCGCCTTCGTGGTCGCGACGGTGGCCGCGGTCGTGGCCATTGCGCTGGGTCGCTTCGTGGTCTGGGTGCCTCCGGGCGCCTGGGCCCGCCCCCAGCCGCTGGCGTGGATCGTGGTGATGGGCGGCGCCCTGGTGTGTGCCGCGGCGGTCGGGCTGGACGGCATCGGCGGGGAGTTGCGGGGCGCCACCCTCGGGTTGCGCCACCTCGGCACCCTGTCCGTGGTGGTGGCCCTGAGCGCCGTCGTCGTCCTCGGGGCCGGTTGGTGGGTGGTGGCAGGGCAGAGCGAGTTGTCCCGAGGCCGCGTGAGTTCGGTACCGGCCTTCGTCAGCAACGCCCAGGTCTCGGCAACCCCGGGCCGCACGCTGGCCCTGGAGATCCGCGAAGGGCAGGTGGCGTGGTCCTTGCAGCAGGACGACTTCGTCCGGCTGGGGGACATCGAGCGTGGACCGGTGCTCTCCGGCGATCCGGCGGCCGCCGCCTTGGCAGCCTCGGTCGTGACCCGGTTGACGGCCGGGAGTGCGGACGACGACCTTCTGGACGATCTGGTGACCCTCGGGGTTTCCCACGTGTGGCTGGGCGGGGGCAGCCCGGCGCTTCGGACGGCCATCGGCAACACTCCCGGACTGGGGGTCGGCACGGGCGACGACGCCTCCACGGTGTGGCCGGTCCCGGAGTCGGGGCGGGCCGTGGTGCTGGGGGAGTCCAGGACGCTGGTGGGCAACGGCGGCGAGGTTCCCGTGGGACGGACGGTGCGCCTGGCCGAGGCCGCGGACCCCGACTGGTGGGCGACGGTGGCGGGCCAGCCGCTGGCCCAGGTCGCCGCGGGAGAACCGGGTCAATCCTTCGACCTGGCCGGGCGGTCGGGACCTCTGGAGTTCGGGTTGCGGCAACCGGTGCCGTGGTGGGCATGGCTGCAGGCGCTCGGCCTGGCGGTGCTGATGGTGCTGGCGGCGCCGAGCCTCACGCGCCGCCCCGGTGGCGATGTCGCCCGCCGGGTGGACGCCCCGCAGCGGGTTGAGGCTGCCGCGCCCCGCCGGGCCTTCGGAGGTGAGGCATGAGAAGGGTGATCGTCGTGAGTATCGCCGTCCTCGCCGCAGCCGTTGCCGCAGCGCTGGCGTTGCCCGTCCAGCAACCTCCCGTCGCCGTGACCGCCGACGACGACATCGCCATCTCCCTGCTGTGCCAGTCCTTCAAGGCCGCCTCCGCAGAGGTCACCGTCGCCGCCGCCTCCACCGGGGAAGGGCTGCGGACGGCGTCCCTCAGCAGGCCGGATCGGGTCGACGAACCCGGTGGCGTGGCGGTGCTGCGAGACCGTGCCGAACCTGTGGTGGTCACCGTGCCCCGCTCGGCGGCGTCCGGTGGTGTCAGCGTCGTCGCTGCCCAGGCCGGCCCGGAGCGCGGGCTGTCGGCCGCGACGTGCCTGGCGCCGGTCACCGAACAGTGGTTCGCCGGCGTGCTCGCCAACCCGTCCGCCCAGGCCCAGTTGGTGCTGGCCAACCTCGACTCCACCGAGGCCGCCGTCGATGTGACCGTCTATGGGAGGTCGGGCCGCCTCAGCGTCGCCGGGTCCCGGGGCATCGTCGTGGCCGGGAATTCCCTCACGACGGTGTCCCTGGCCGCCGCGATCGCAGCCAGCGACGCCGTCACGCTTCACGTGGCCAGCTCACAGGGACGGGTTTCGGCCGCCTTGCGGCAGCGGTCATGGGAGGGCACCACGCCCCTGGGGGCGGAATGGCTTCCGACGGCGGTCGCCCCCGCCCGCAGCCTGGTCATCCCCGGGATCCCCGCTGGGCCGGGCTCGCGGGAACTCGTCATCACCAACCCGGGCGACCGGACGGCGAGCGTCAACGTCGACCTGCTCGGTACTTCGGGACGCAGCGACATCGCCGGGCTGGAGGAGGTCGAGGTTCCCGCCGGAGCCACCCGCACGTTCGACCTGACGAACGGCCTGGCCGAGCAGCCCGGTGGCCTGCGGCTCACCTCGCAATGGCCGATCACCGCGGGCATCCGCGGGAATTCCGCGACCGAACCGGCCCAACGTGACCCCTTCCTGCTCGCCGCCTTGGAGCCTGTTGGCTCGGACGGACAGTGGCCGGTCCCCGTCGGCAGGCAGGCGGGTGTCGAGGTGCTGCTCAGCAACCCTGACACCGCCGATGCGCGAGTTGCCGTGGGGAGCGGAGCGGGCCCGGCCGACGAGGTGGTCGTCCCGGCGGGCGGTTCGGTGGTCGTCCCGGTGCGGGCGGCCGCGACCCCGTTGGTCCGGGTCAAGGGGGCCGGGACCCAGGTGCGGGCCGCCGTGGTGGCGTCGCGCATGGTGGGGGATGTCCGTGGCCTGGCGGTCGTCCCGCTCGTTGCCCTGGCCAGCCCGGCCGAGGGCCTGCCGATCGTCTACGATCCCCGCACCGGCGCCTGAGGCCGCGCCCCGGCGGAGGCAGCGTCAGTCCTCCCAGTCCCGGTCCGCTGTCGGGTCCAGTTCGTTCAGGCTGATGCCGGTGATGGCCGAGAGCTGCTCGAGCACGGTTCGGTGGACCAGGGCGGCCAGTTCCCTGCGGTTGCTGGCCCGGTGCTCGATGGGACGGCGGTAGAGCACGATCCGGCCCTTCTGGACGCTCCCCGCCAGCGGTCGGGCGCCGACGGCTGAGGCCAGCGGGACGCGGTCGACCCAGCCTGCCAGCTGGGAGGGGACGTCTTCAAAGCCGATGTCCAGACCGACCAGTGCTCGCGGGCAGGACACCTCGATCCGAGCGACCGAGGCTCGCACGCACGCCGTGAAGGTGGCAACGCCACGCGTGACGTAGCGGAGCGGCATGGCCTCTCCGGTCAACGGGTTGGGCCTGGCCAGGGGGCCGCGCAGCCCTCGTCCGTGGCGGTCGCGACGCTTCATGCCCCCACCCTAGAGGGCCGCCGGGGCTGAGGTCGTCGGGGGCTCGGGCCCTTCCGCCGGCACTCTTGGAGGGAGCCGGAGCCGTGGCGAAACGGCGGGAGCCGGAAGACACGGCAGGAGGTCCACGGGCCCACGGCGGGTCGCGGGTAGCGTGAGGGGGTGATCAACCGCCGCTGCTCCCGTGCGACCTGCTCGGAGGCTGCCGTGGCGACGTTGACCTATGTCTACGCGGATTCGACAGCGGTGTTGGGGCCGCTCGCGTTGCGCGCCGAGCCGGGCTGTTACGACCTGTGCCGCTCCCACTCCGCCAGCCTGAGTGTGCCGCGCGGCTGGGAGGCGATCCGGCTGCCCGGCGAGGCGGACACCGCCCGCCACAGCTCCGACGACCTGATGGCGCTGGCGGATGCCGTCCGTCGGGTCGGGCTGGGCGGGGCCCAGGTCTTTGCCGGCGAGCCGGTGGTCACGCGCCGAAAGGGGCACCTGGCGATCGTCGCCGATCCGGAATCGGTGGCCCACTAGGCTGCTCTGCATGATTCAGCAGCAGGTGTTCAAGGCCAACGACATTCGTGGTCTGGTGATCGGTGATGCTCCGGAATGGGATCTCGACGGCGCGCGGGCGCTGGGGGCGGCCTTTGTCACCGCCTTCGATCTCGCGGGGAGCGAATTCGTGCTGGGCCGTGACATGCGGGTCTTCGGACGCGAACTCAGCCTGGCGTTCGCCGAGGGTGCGCGGCGCCTGGGCGCCGACGTGGTGGACGTCGGCCTCGTCAGCACCGATGAGCTCTGGTACGCCTCGGGGGTACTGGGCATTGCCGGGGTGCAGTTCACGGCGTCCCACAACCCTGCCGGCTACAACGGCATCAAGTTCTGCCTGCCGCACGCGGCGCCGATCACCCCTGACCTGATGGCCGCCATCGTCCGGCTGAGCGGCGAGCCGCTCCCGTCCGCGAACGCTCCGGGAAGCCTGCGCGAACTCGACGTCCTTCCCGGCTATGCCAGGCACCTCCACCAGTTGGTCGACCTGACCGGGCTGCGACCGCTGAAGGTCGTGGTGGATGCCGGGAACGGGATGGCCGGGCACACCACGCCCGCGGTTCTGGCGCCGCTCGTCGAGGTGGTCGGGCTCTACCTCGACCTCGACGGCACGTTCCCGAATCATCCTGCCAACCCGTTGGAGCCCGCGAACCTGGTGGATGCCCAGGCTGCCGTCCTCGCCCACGCGGCCGATCTCGGCTTCGTGTTCGACGGTGACGCCGATCGCTGTTTCATCATCGACGAGCGGGGCGACGTGGTCGACCCGTCCGTGGTGACCGCCCTGATCGCCCGGGCCGAACTGGCCCGCGAGCCCGGAGCGGCCATCGTCGTCAACTCGATCACCTCGGCCAGCGTGGCGGAGGTCGTCGAGGCCGCCGGGGGTCGATTGGTGGTCGGCAAGGTGGGCCACACCTACCTCAAGGCGCTGATGGCCGAGCATCACGCGGTCTTCGGGGGTGAACATTCGGCCCATTACTACTTCCGTGACTTCTGGGGAGCCGACACCGGCATGCTGGCCGCTCTGCACATCCTCGCCCTGGTGGGACGCGCGGAGGCACCGATGTCGCAGCTGGGGGCGAGTCTTCCCCGGTACGCCTCCTCAGGGGAGATCAACACCACCGTCGTCGACCCGCGGCAGACCGCGCAACGTGTCGCCGCGGCGTTCGAGGGGCTCGGGGCCATCGACTGGGTGGACGGCCTCAAGGTGCGGGGTGACGGCTGGTGGGTGAGCGTCCGCTCGTCCAACACCGAGCCGCTGCTGCGGCTCAACGTCGAAGCCAGGGACGCCGAAACCATGGCATCGCTGCGCGACCGGGCGCTGGCGATCATTCGAGAGGAACACTGATGAGCGAACTGCCGGCCGAACTCCTGGAAATCCTGGTGTGCCCCTCGTGTCACACCTCGCTGGCGTGGGACTACGAGGCGTCGGAGCTGGTCTGCACGCTGCCTTCCTGCGGACTCGCCTACCCCGTGCGGGACGGAATCCCCGTCCTGCTGGTGGACGAAGCGCGTCGCACGGGAGCGCCGGTCGAATGACCGTCGGGGGCTTCGACGACTCCCGCCTCGGTGACGCCGAGGTGTTGCGGGACCACGACCGCGTGCTGCGGCCGATCGCTGAGGCCGGGGCCAGGGTGCGCCGCGAGGCCACCCAGGCTGAGGGGGCCCTGGCAGCCCTGGACGACAGCGAGCGCGCGCGGGCGGTGATCGCCTTCGGCCCGGAGTCGAGGCTGCTGCGGGCGGTGCTTGAACCGACCTGCCCCGTCCCGTTCCTGGCCTGGCCGCGGTTGGGGCTGCCAGGCTGGGTCGGTCCGCTCGACGTTGTGGTGGTGATGGGGGGTGGGAGCCGGCTGTCGCTCGCCGCGGCCTTCGAGGCCGTCCGTCGGGGCTCCCGGCTGGTGGTCGCCTGTCCGCAGGATTCGGCACTGGCCAGGCAGTCGGCCTCTCACTCCACCACCCTGCTGCCCACCTCCACCGGAGATCCGCTGGCGGCCGCCGTGGTGACCCTGTCGGCCCTGCACCGGCTCGGTCTGGGGCCCAGCGTGGAGGCCGGACTGGTGGCGGACGCGATGGACCGCGTCGCCGAAGCGTCCGCCCCGATGGTGGACGTGACCCAGAACCCGGCCAAGGCGATGGCGCTCGAACTGGCCGATGCCCAACCCCTGGTGTGGGGCGGCTCGATCCTGGCTGCCCGGGCCAGCCGCCGGGTCGCCGAGGCGTTACGCCAGGCCAGCGGCCGCGTGGTGCTGTCGGCCGACGCCGGCGCCCTGCTGCCGCTGTTGGAAGGGGTGGCTCCGCGCGACGTGTTCGCCGATCCGTTCGAGGACACCGCGCCCACCACGCGTCCGGGCCTGGTGATGATCGACGACGACCAGGACGATGAGGCGGCCGCCGAGGAGCGAGCCGAACTGACCGCGGTGGCCACGTCTCGTGACGTCCTGATCTCCCGCGTCGCGCACACCCTGGGCACTCCGATGGAGCGGTACGCCTCGGTCCTGCAGCAGGGCCTGTACGCCGCCGCCTACCTGCGGATCGGGCTGGGCCAGCGGTCCTGAGGTTCGTCGGTCTGGCAGACTCTGGCCTGTGAGCTCGCATGGTGGGACGAAGGCTGTCGTCGCGGCACTGGTCGCCAACGGTTTCATTGCGCTGACCAAGTTCGGGGCCTGGGCCCTGACCGGGGCATCGTCCATGCTGGCTGAGGCCGTCCATTCGGTCGCCGACACCGGCAACCAGATCCTGCTGCTGACGGGGGGTCGGAGCGCGCAGAAGGAGGCCACCGCCGAGCACCCGTTCGGGTACGGGCGTGAGCGCTACATCAGTGCCTTCCTGGTCTCGATCATCCTGTTCTCGCTGGGTGGACTCTTCGCGCTCTACGAGGCGTTTCACAAGTACGAGGAGATCATGGGCGGTCATCCCAACGAACTCCTGGAGGGCCCGTGGTGGTGGGTTCCGATAGTGGTGCTCGTGGCCGCGATCGTCGCCGAGTCGTTCTCGTTCCGCACCGCGATCCGTGAGTCAACCCCGGCCAAGGGCGGTCAGACCTGGGGCCGGTTCATCCGCACCGCCAAGTCGCCCGAACTCCCTGTCATCCTGTTGGAGGATTTCGCCGCCCTGCTGGGCCTGGCCTTCGCCCTCCTTGGCGTGGGGCTCACCCTGGCCACCCATGACGGGATCTGGGACGTGGTCGGCACCGCCATGATCGGCCTGCTGCTGATCGCGGTCGCCGTGACCCTGGCCATCGAGACAAAAAGCCTGCTGCTGGGCGAGGCGGCCACCCCGGAGGCTGTCGCACGGATCCGCCGGGCGCTCGACGGCGCGGACGGGGTGGACCGCGTGATCCACCTCAAGACCCTCCACCTGGGCCCGGAGGAGGTCCTGGTGGCTGCCAAGATCGCCGTTGAACCCACTCTGGCCGCAGCCCGGGTGGCTGAGGTGATCAACAATGCCGAGGAGGCGATCCGGGCGAGCGAGCCGTCGGTGACGGCGCTCTATCTGGAACCCGACATCGACCTGAGCCCCTCCGACGCGTAGCCGGGACACCCGGCACACCCGTCGGCTGCGGCATCACGTAGGCTCTCGCCTTGTGGAATATCGCGTCGCTGACCTGACCCTGGCCGACTTCGGCCGCACCGAACTCACCCTTGCCGAGCACGAAATGCCCGGCCTGATGGCGATGCGGCACCAATTCGGCCAGACCAAGCCGCTGCGGGGGGCTCGGATCGCCGGCTCGTTGCACATGACGATCCAGACCGCGGTCCTGATCGAGACCCTGCAGGCGCTCGGCGCCGAGGTGCGCTGGGCCTCCTGCAACATCTTCTCGACCCAGGACCATGCCGCAGCAGCGGTGGTCGTGGGGCCCCAGGGAACCCTCGACGACCCGCAGGGTGTGCCGGTGTTCGCCTGGAAGGGCGAAACCCTCGCTGAGTACTGGGAATGCACCGAGAAGATCTTCGACTTCAACGGCCAACCCCCCAACATGATCCTCGACGACGGCGGGGACGCCACGCTGCTCGTCCACTCCGGGGTGGAGTTCGCCAAGGCCGGGGCCGTCCCCGAGCCCGGCGCCGCCGACTCGCCGGAGTACGGCGTGGTTCTGGCCACGCTGCGCGCGTCCCAGACGGACTGGGTGGCGGTGGCCAACAGCGTGTTCGGGGTCACCGAAGAGACGACGACCGGCGTGCACCGGTTGTACGAGATGGCCGCCAACCATTCGCTGCTGTTCCCCGCGATCAACGTGAACGACTCGGTGACCAAGAGCAAGTTCGACAACCGCTACGGCATCCGGCACTCCGTGATCGACGGGCTGAACCGGGCCACCGACGTCCTCATCGGCGGCAAGGTGGCCGTGGTCTGCGGGTACGGCGATGTCGGGAAGGGGGCTGCCGCCGCCTTGGCCGGCCAGGGCGCCCGGGTGCTGGTGACCGAGGTGGACCCGATCTGCGCCCTGCAGGCAGCGATGGACGGGTTCCAGGTCACCACCGTCGAGGACGCGTTGCCGGTCGCGGACATCTTCATCACGGCCACCGGGTGCGTCAACGTGATCACCGCCGATCAACTCGCGCGGATGAAGCACCTCGCCATCGTGGGCAACATCGGTCACTTCGACAACGAGATCGACCTGGCCGGGCTGGCGGCGCTGCCCGGAGTGGTGCGCAAGCCCATCAAGCCGCAGGTCGACCGCTGGGTGATGCCGGACGGACGGGGGATCATCGTGCTGAGCGAGGGCCGCCTGATGAACCTCGGCAACGCCACCGGCCATCCCAGCTTCGTGATGAGCAACTCGTTCACCAACCAGGTGCTGGCCCAGATCGAGCTCTTCACCAAGCCCGAGAAGTACCCGATCGGCGTCTACACGCTGCCCAAGCAGCTCGACGAACAGGTCGCCAGGCTCCACCTGGCCGCCCTCGGGGTCAAGCTGTCCACGCTCACCGACGAACAGGCCGCGTATCTCGGCGTCCCGGTGGCGGGGCCCTTCAAGACCGACAGCTACCGCTACTAGGAACGGGCACTCCCCGAGGGGATCAGTCCCGCGGGACTTCGTAGCGCTTCAGGGTCGCCTTGCCGTGGGCGAGGGTCCGCCAGGCGCCGCGGTAGGTGAGGACGGACAGGGCGCTGGTCGGGAAGTGCTCGGCGACCGAACGCGTCAGGTGCGAGGGTTTGGCCAGGCTGAGCACCAGGTCGCTGAGCGTTGGCTGGTGGCCGATCAGCAGCGCGGACGGCTGTGACTCCGACAGCTCCTGGATCTCCCCCAGGAGCTCTCCGGGCCAGGCATGGTAGATCGCTTCGGTGACCCGGACGTCAGCGCAGGTGGCCCCGCCGGTCGTGGCCTGCTGCCAGGTCTGCTGGGCGCGGGTCGCCGAGGAACACAACACCACGTCGAGGTCGTAGGCCGACAGGATCCGGCCGGCAGCCACAGCGTCCTTCTCCCCACGTTCCGACAGCGGACGGTGAATGTCGGCTTGCGTGGTTCGCCACGACGACTTGGCGTGTCGCAGCACGATGAGGGTCTTGGTCGCCATGGCGTCATCCTAGGACGGGGTGGGGCTACTCAGTCAGCTGCGCCGTCCCCGGGCTGCAATGATGCCCAGATCTCTTTGCATTCAGGGCACACCGGGTAGCGGTCCGGGTTGCGCGAGGGCACCCACACCTTCCCGCAGAGCGCGATCACCGGGGTGCCCATCACCATGGCCTCGGTCAGTTTGGCCTTGTCGACATAGTGCGAGAAGCGCTCCCGGTCACCTTCGTCGAGACGGAACTCGGTGCGCTCGTCGAGGATGGTCGTGGTGCTCGGCTGTTGGGTCATGTCACCTCACTGACGGTTGGTGGGAAGCTGATGCGTCGCCCTCACGCTACCGGTGCCGTGAGAGAATGCCGTGCTCATCGCACGACGAGGCCAGGACGGGGGAACGCCATGGACGCCGCTCCCATCGCGCCGCCGAGTCGCCGCGGCCTGATCGTCGGGCTGTTGCTGTGCGTCGTGGCCATCGCCTTCGAGGCCACTGCCGTGGTCACGGCCATGCCGGCCGCCGTCGCGGACCTGGGCGACCTGGATCTGTACGCCTGGGCGTTCACCGGGTTCGTGATCGCCCAGACCCTATCGATCGTGGCTTCGGGCCAGGCTTCCGACCGGTTCGGTCCGGTCCGGCCGC
Source organism: Propionibacteriaceae bacterium (assembly GCA_016717345.1). Classification (GTDB taxonomy): domain Bacteria; phylum Actinomycetota; class Actinomycetes; order Propionibacteriales; family Propionibacteriaceae; genus Propionicimonas. Next base: position 282,746 of record JADKFR010000001.1, on the reverse strand, counting down.
TGTTCGCGGGCTTCGTCGTCTTCGGTGTGGGGCTGGCGCTGGCCGGGGCGGCCACCTCGATGGGGTGGCTGGTGGCGGCCCGCACGATCCAGGGACTGGGTGGCGGCACCATGAACCTCGCCGTGATGGTGCTGGTCGGGCGGGCCTTCGACGGCCGCGAGCGGGCCAGCCTGATGACCGCCTTCTCGGCCGCCTGGATGGTCCCTGCCTTCGCCGGACCACCCCTGGCCGCCTGGCTCGCGGAGACCTGGTCGTGGCACTGGGTGTTCTGGTCGGTCCTGCCCGTCCTGCTGCTCGCGGCGTTGTTGGTGACCCGGCCGCTGCTGCGGCTGTCCCAGCCGCTGCCGGACGCAGCCGTCCACACCCCTCGTCGGCACCTCGCGATGGCCCTCCTGGTGGCCGCCGGAGCAGCGTCCGTGCAGTGGGCCGGGCAGCGGATCGAGCCGTCGTCGCTGGCGTGGCTGCTCCTGGGCCTCGCCCTGCTGGCCGGTGGCCTGCCCCCGCTGATGCCGGCGGGATTCTCGCCGATCGGGGCCGGTCTGTCGGCGGTGGTGAACGTCCGGGCCCTGACCTCGGGTGCCTTCTTCGGGGCGCAGACCTTCCTGCCGCTGATGGTCACCCAGGCCTGGGGGCTGTCGCTGCAGTGGGCCGCGGTCATCATGATCGTCGGCTCCCTCGGGTGGATGACGGGCGCCTGGCTGCAGTCGCAGTCGTGGCTGAGGTGGCGTCGGGACACGATCATCGTGATCGGAGCCGCCTCGACGACGGTCGGACTGGTGGCGGTGGCCGTCGCGACGCTCCTGCCGGCCTCCGGCACCGGGGTGGTGATGGCGGGGTGGGCCGGCTGCGGACTGGGGATGGGGCTTTCCAATGCCAGCACGTCATTGGCGGTGATGCAGCTTTCCCCGGCGGCGGCGCTGGGACGGAACACGTCCTCGCTGCAGGTCGGGGAGGCGCTCGGCAACAGCCTGTGCGCCGGGCTGGCCGGCACCCTGTACGTGCTCGGGTCGGGCTGGCCCCGGCCGGGAGCCGCCTTCGGCGCCCTGATGGCGGCCATGGCGATGACCGCCGGGCTGGCGGTGTCGGCCTCGAAGCGGATCGGCCCTGTCGAGAACCATTCGGTGAGCCTGTGACCTCCGCCACCACCGGCTCGGCAGACTCCCGGCCTCCGGCCTCGGCGGCCGTCCTGGCCCGGGTGATCCGGGCCATGGCCGGACCTGCTGCCGTCCCGCGGGCCGACCAGGCGCGGGCCGTGGCAGCGCTGGTCGAGGACCGGCGCAGGGTCCTGGTCGTGCAGGCCACCGGATGGGGAAAGTCGGCGGTCTACTGGGCGGCGACCGCGGCCCTGCGGGAGCGGGGGGCCGGCCCCACCTTGGTGGTCTCGCCCTTGCTGGCCCTGATGCGCGACCAGATCGCGGCCGCCGAGCGGGCCGGGCTCCGCGCGGCCACCGTCAATTCCACCAATGTCGAGGACTGGGCCGAGGTGCTCACCGCGGTGCGGCAGGGCGCGATCGACGTGCTGCTGGTCTCGCCGGAGCGGCTGGCCAACCCGACCTTCGCCCGGCAGCTCCCGGAGCTGCTGGGTACCTGCGGGCTCCTGGTCATCGACGAGGCACATTGCGTCTCCGACTGGGGCTTCGACTTCCGTCCGGACTACCAGCGCCTGACGCGGACCTTGTTGCACCTGGCGGAGGGGACGCCGGTCCTCGCCACGACGGCCACCGCCAACCAACGGGTCACCGCCGACGTGGCGGCACAACTGGACGCCAGTGCCACTGCGCCCACGGTGACCTTGCGCGGTTCGCTCGCGCGGGCCTCGCTCCGGCTCGCGGTGGTTCCGCCGCTGAGCGGGCTGGAGCGCTATGCCTGGGTCGCCGAGGCGCTGGCGGCGCTGCCCGGCTCGGGCATCGTCTACGTGCTGACGGTGGCCGAGACCGAGCGTGTCACCGCCTTCCTGCGGAGCCAAGGGCTCGATGTCGAGGCCTATTCGGGCCAGACCCAGAACCGGGAGGTGCTGGAGGATCGGCTGCGCGACAACGACGTGAAGGCGCTGGTGGCCACGTCCGCGCTCGGGATGGGCTACGACAAGCCCGACCTGGCCTTCTGCCTCCATCTGGGCTCGCCGGCCTCCCCGGTGGCCTACTACCAGCAGGTCGGACGGGCCGGGCGGGCGCTGGCGGAGGCAGTGGCAGTGCTGATCCCGGCTGAGTCCGACGAACGGGTGTGGGAGTACTTCGCGACCGCCGGAATCCCCGACCAGGAGCAGGTGACGCAGATCCTGGCGGCGCTCGCATCCGACCCGCACGGGCCGCAGGACCCGCACGGGCCGCCGGTGCGCAGCGTGGCCGCCCTGGAGAGCGCCACGGGTCTGCGCCGCACCCGACTGGAGGCCCTGTTGCGGATCCTCGCCGTCGAGGGAGTGGTCGAGCGGCAGCCCGGCGGTTGGCTGGCCACGGGGCAGGCGTGGGTGTTCGACGAGGCGAAATGGATGGCCTTGCGCCAGGTCCGTGCCCGTGAGGCGGCGTTGATGCGGGCGTTCTCCCACGGTCAGGGCTGCCTGATGGAGTTCCTGCAACGCGCGCTGGACGACCCGGACCCGCAGCCCTGTGGGCGCTGCTCGGTGTGCACCGGCGACCTGCCGGCCCCGGGACGGGCGCCGAGTCGTTCGAGCCTGGCGGCGGCGCGACAGTTCTTCCGCGGGTTGGATGTCGTGGTTGAGCCGCGCAAGATCTGGGTCTCGGGGATCCCGGGACGCAAGGGCAGGATCGGCTTCCTGGCCCCAGGGCGGGCGCTTGCCTTCGCCGATGACCCTGCCTGGTCCGGTGAACTGGCGGGGCTGTGGCGCCAGGACCAGCCGGCGCCGCCTGAGGTGTTGGCCGGCCTGGTCGAGGTCCTGAGGCGCTGGTCGGCCACCTGGCAGCGCCCCACGGCCGTGGTCGCGGTCCCGTCCCGACGCCACCCGCAACTGGTGGCCTCGGTCGCTGAGCATCTCGCCGCGGTGGGCCGGCTGCCGCTGGTCGACGCCCTGGCGGTTTCCGGTCCGCCGCCCAGTCAGGATGCCGCCTCCGCGCGGCGTGCCGGCGACCTGATCGCCGGGATGGTGCTGCGACCAGGGGTGACGCTGGAGGGGCCGGTGCTGCTGGTCGACGACACGATCCGCACCCGCTGGACGATGACGGTGGCCGGCGCGCTGCTGGCTCAGGCAGGGGCCGCTCAGGTGCTGCCGCTGGCCATCCACCAGTTGCCGTAAGCCTGTTGGGCGCTACAGTCGGCAGATCGGGACACCGCCGTGCCAGCGAGGAGGGTTCGTGGCCACCGACGAAGTCGATGCCATTCTGGCCGCCTGGCATTCCGAGGCTCCGGGCCTGGACGTCTCACCCATGGGCGTGTTGTCGCGCGTCACGCGGCTTGCGCGCCATCTGGATCTCGCCCGCCGGGACGCGTTCGCCGCCCATGACCTCGAGGTCGGGGAGTTCGACGTGCTCGCCGCCCTGCGACGGGAAGGGTCCCCTTACGAGCTGTCGCCGAGTGAGCTGACCCGGCACACCCTGTCGACCTCGGGGACCATGACGAACCGGGTGGACCGACTCGCGGACAAGGGTCTGGTCACCCGAGCGCCCAACAGCGATGACCGCCGGGGGATCCGCGTCCGGCTCACCCCGAAGGGGCGGGAGCGGGTGCAGGCGGCGCTGGCCGACCTGCTGGTCATCGAGCGGGCGCTGCTCGACGAACTCCCCCCGGACGAACGCGCCGCGCTGGCCGGCGCGCTGCGGCGGTTGCTGGTGGCCTTCGAAGCGGGCAATCGCGGCTGAAGCCGCTATCGTTGCTGCGTCTTGTCCCCAGCTTGCGAAGGCGCATGGAATGCCCCTGTCCAATCCGTTCCTCTACGAACTGGCGTCCGCCTTTGGGATCGCCACCGAGTTCTGGGACTGGAAGGGCCGGCGAACCGAGATCGAGGACGACACGGTGGTCGCGATCCTGGCCGGTATGGACGTGGACGCCTCCGATCCGGACAAGGCCGCAGCCGCCCTCCAGGCGTGGCGTGACCGTCCCTGGACGCGGGTGCTGCCACCCTGCACCGTCCTGGAACAGGGACGCGGCAAGCGGGTCCTCGTCCACGTGCCCGACGGCGCCTGGGTGCGCGTGGCCGTCCGCCTTGAAGAAGGCGGCTACCTCGACATCGCCCAGGTCGACCACGTGGTGGAACCCCGCTCCATCGACGGGCACCTGATCGGCGAGGCGGCCTTCGACCTGCCCGGCGACCTCCCGCTGGGGTACCACCGGCTGCAGGCGACCACTGAGTCCGGTGCCACCGAGGCGACGCTGGTCGTCAGCCCCCACTTCCTGGGCTTCCCTGCCTCGATGGGGGAGAAGCGGGCCTGGGGCTACGCCGTCCAGCTCTACAGCGTGCGGTCGGCCGACTCCTGGGGGATCGGTGACCTCCTGGACCTCGCCGACCTCTGCACCTGGTCCTCGACCCAGCACTTCGCCAGCTACGTGCTGGTGAACCCGCTGCACGCTGCCGAACCGATGACGCCGCTGGAGCCGTCGCCGTACCTGCCGACGAGTCGGCGCTACGTGAACCCGCTCTACGTCCGCCCCGAGCACATCCCCGAGTGGGGCCAGCTCTCGGCCAAGGACCGCGCCCGGATCGCTTCGCTCAAGGCGTCCCTGGTGGACAAGCTCGCGGGTGAGCCGCTGATCAGTCGGGACCTGATCTGGGACGCCAAGCTCGAGGCGCTGCGGATCATCTACCGGCACGGTCTCCGGCCGGCCCGTCGGATGGCCTTCAACGACTTCCTGCGACGAGAAGGCCGCAGCATCACCCAGTTCGCCACCTGGTGTGCTCTGGCCAACACCTACGGCATGAATTGGCGGGAATGGCCGATCGAGCTTCGGCGGCCCTCGTCGCCCGAGGTGGCGGTCTTCGCCGAGTCGAAGGCCGACCAGATCATCTTCTTCGCCTGGATCCAGTGGGTCGCCGACAACCAGCTCCGCTCCGCGCAGTCAGCCGCCCGGGACGCGGGGATGCGGGTCGGCATCATGAGTGACCTTGCGGTCGGGGTCAGTGCCCAAAGCGCTGAGGCCTGGACCTACGGGAACCTGTTCGCCGAGGGGGTCAGCGTCGGGGCGCCACCGGACCACTTCAATCAGACCGGCCAGGACTGGGGGCAGCTGCCCTGGCGTCCGGACCGCCTGGACGACCTGTCCTACGCGCCGTTCCGCACGATGGTGTCCGGCCTGCTGCGGCACTCGGGCGGGATGCGGGTCGACCACATCATGGCCATGTTCCGGCTGTGGTGGGTGCCTCGGAACATGCCGCCGACCCGGGGCAGCTACGTCCGCTACAACCACGAGGCGATGGTGGGCATCCTGGCCCTGGAGGCGCATCGGGCCGGCGCGTTGGTGGTGGGGGAGGACCTGGGCGTGGTCGAGCCCTGGGTTCGGGACTACCTGCGCGACCGCGGGATCCTGGGAACCTCCATCGCCTGGTTCGAGACCGACCACCAGGGACAGCCGCTGCCGCCGCAGGAGTGGCGGGAGTACTGCCTGGCATCGGTCACCACCCACGACCTGCCACCGACGGCTGGCTATCTCGCCAAGGAGCACGTCAAGCTGCAGCACCGCCTGGGGCTGCTCACCGAGTCCCTGGAGACCGAACTGGCGGTGGCCGAGCGCGAGCAGGCGGCGTTCATCAACGCGCTGCGCTGGCGCGGCTTCCTCACCGAGGAGGAGCCGACCACCGAGGACATCGTGCTGGCCCTGCACCGCTACCTGGTGGCGACCCCTGCCCGGGTGCTGTGCGCAGCCCTTCCTGATGCCGTGGGTGACTGGCGGACGCAGAACCAGCCCGGCACCACCAATGAGTACCCCAACTGGCGGGTGCCGCTGAGCCATCCCGATGGCAGCCCGATGACCATGGAGGAGCTCTACGTCGACGAACGGGCGTTGCGGCTGGCCTGGGTGATGAACGGCTTCACCGCGCCGGCCCCGACGGCCAGCCGGCCCGAGACCAGCCTGATCGTCGCCGAGTAGGACGACCTTCAGCTGCTGACCAGCTCGACCCCCGCCTCCTGCAGGGCCTGGGTGGTCAGCGGCAGGCGGTCGGGCGCCACGGCCGCGGTCAACTCCAGTAGCACCCGGGTGGTGAACCCGGCTGCTGCCGCATCGATCGCGGTTGCGCGGACGCAGTAGTCGGTGGCGATCCCGCAGACGTCGACCGACTCCACTCCGCGGGCGTCGAGCCACGTGGCCAGGTCGACGCCCGCACTGGCACCCTCGAACCCGGAGTAGGCGGCGGCGTACTCGCCCTTGTCGAACACCGCCTCGAAGGGGCGGTTGACCAGGTTGGGGTGGAAGTCGGCGCCCACCGTCCCGGCGACGCAGTGAACCGGCCAGGAATCCACGAAGTCGGGGGTGGCCGAGAAGTGGGTGCCCGGGTCGATGTGGTGGTCGCGGGTGGCGACCACCTGGTCGTAGCCATGGGCGCCGCCGAGCAACTCCGAGATCGCCGCGGCCACGCTGGCTCCGCCGGACACCGCCAGCGAGCCGCCCTCGCAGAAGTCGTTCTGCACGTCGACGACGATCAGGGCCCGGGTCATGTCGAAGCCGTCTTGGCGTACGGGTTGTCCGCGGGGGTGCCCCGGTCGTCGAGCAGAATCGTCTCGACAGCGGCGTCTCCCCGTGACATCTTGTGGGCCGCCAGCGGAAGTTCGGCCAGCACCCGGCGGTGACGTTCCCGGGCGGCGGCCAGCGGTTCCCGTCCGACGATCTGGCCGTCCACCACCAGCGGGACCAGCAGCGGACGGTCGTTGTGGTCGCTGATGGGGGGAGTTCCGATGCCGATCACCTCGGCTTCGGCATGGCCGCGTTCGTCGAGGCGGCGCAGCGCGAACTTGCGCCCCCCGATCGAGGTCTTGTTGAGGCTCTTCTTGGCCACCGGGAACAGGGGCGAACCGGGGGCGTCGTCGGCCGCCCGGGCCACCAACTTGTAGACGAAACCGCAGGTGGGCGCTCCCGAGCCGGTCACCAACGAGGTGCCGACGCCGTAGCCGTCCACCGGGGCGCCGCGCAGCGCGGCGATCTGGTACTCGTCCAGGTCAGAGGTGACGATGATCCGGGTGTGCGTGGCCCCGAGGGAATCCAAGAGAGCCCGGACGTCGGCGGCCTGTTCGGCCAGGTCACCCGAATCCAGGCGGACGGCACCAAGGCGGCCTTCGGTGAGCCGGATTCCGGTGCGGACGGCGGCCTCGATGTCGTAGGTGTCGACCAGCAGGGTGGTGTTGTCGCCCAGCGTGGCCAACTGGGCCGCGAACGCCTCCTCCTCGGTGTCGTGCAACAGCGTGAAGGAGTGTGCGGCCGTCCCGACCGTGGGGATGCCGTAGCGCCGGCCGGCCGCCAGGTTGGAGGTGGAGGCGAAGCCGACGAGGTAGGCTGCCCGCGCGGCAGCGACCGCCGCGTGCTCGTTGGCCCGACGCGACCCCATCTCGATGCACGGCCGGTCGTTGGCCATCAGCACCATGCGCGAGGCGGCCGCCGCCACGGCACAGTCGTAGTTGTAGACCGAGAGCAGGACCGTCTCCAGGATCACCGCCTCGGCGAAACTCCCCTCGACGATCAGCAGGGGGGATCCCGGGAAGTACACCTCGCCGTCGGGGTAGCCCCAGATGGTGCCGGTGAACCGGTAGTCCGCGAGCCACTGTGCCAGGCCGGCATCGATCACCTGGGTGCCGAGCAGGAAGTCGATCTCCGCAGCCCCGAACCGGAAGCTGTCCACGGCGTCCAGGACGCGGCCGACCCCGGCCACCACGCCGTAGCGCCGGCCGGTCGGCAGCCGACGGCTGAACAACTCGAAGACGCTGCGCCGGTGCGCCGTGCCGGAGGCCATCGCGGCTCGCACCATGGTCAGTTCGTAGTGGTCGGTGAGCAGGGCGGTGCTGGGGGCGGCAACCTCATCCGGTGCGGGAACCATGCTCGTCAGCCTAGCGAGGGTGCGTGACACAATGGCCGCATGAGTTCTGCGTCAGTTCCCTGGACTCCCGCGGGCGGCACCGTCACCACCGTGCGTGAGACCGAGGAGCAGGCTGTCGACCTGGGCTGGGTCACCATCGTCTGGGACGATCCGGTCAACCTGATGAGCTACGTCACCCACGTCTTCACCACCTACTTCGGTTACCCCGAGCCCAAGGCCGGACGGCTGATGCTGCAGGTCCACAACGAGGGCAAGGCCGTGGTCTCCAGCGGCACCCGCGAGCAGATGGAGTCCGATGTGGATGCCATGCATTCCTACGGGCTGTGGGCCACGCTGGAGAAGTCTTCGTGAGGCGCTTCAGCCGGCGTGGACCGCTGATCAAGGTGCGGCTGACCGAATACGAGACCAGCCTGCTGGAACAGCTCATCGACGACTTCGCCTCCCTGCTGGGGGGTGATGAACCCCAGGCGATCGTGGATGTCGACCCCTTCGTCCGCTGGCAGGCTGAGTTCGACGCCCCGGAACTGGACTCCGCCGATCCGGTGATCACCCGACTCTTTCCCGACGCGTACCCCCAGGACGCCGAGGCCTCCCAGGAGTTTCGCCGCTTCACCCAGGCCCGTCAGCGCGACGACCGCCTGGAGCAGGCGGAGCTGGCGATGTCAGCCCTGCGGGACACCGACGGCGGGCGTCACCCCTTGCAGGTGCGGGCCATTGAAGTGGATCACTGGCTGAAGCTGCTCACGGCGCTGCGTCTGGCCCTGGCCGCCCGGCTGGGCATCGAGCGGCCACAGGACGCTGACGCCCTCGACGCGCTGCCGGAGGAGGATCCTCGCAGCCTCATCTACCGAATCTACGAGTGGCTGGCGTTCCTCAGCGAGGGAATTCTCGGTCAAGCCGGACACTGATCCACCGCCGCCCTCGGCGTCACGACCGATGGTGTCGAGGGTTACGCAAGGATTTTGTATCAAAAAACGGGATCTGCCCTACCGTGCGTAGTAGGTAAGCGTAGGCTTACCTACATGGCAGGCTTCTCGTTGGCTCAGGCACCCTTGCACACACCGCTGCTGTTGGTGGGCGGGTCGCAGTGCGTCGTGGCGGAATGCCGCTTGTCCGCGCTCGGGCTGCGTCGCGGGGCGCGCCTGTCCGTCCTGCAGAAGACCGCCGGCGGCGGCCGGGTGGTCGTGGTCGGCGGCTCGCGGATCGCACTCGGGCCACAGGTACTGGAGGGGCTGACAGCCGACGTGATCGCATGACCGAGCCCGCCCTCAAGCAGCTCCCGCTGCTGGCGGTCCGCCCGCCGTCGATGAAGACCACCTGTCACAGCGCTGGAGCCGGCCTCGGTGCCGGCGAGGACGCTCCGGTGGTGGCCCTGGTGGGGTCGCCGAACACCGGCAAGTCGACTCTCTTCAACGCCCTCACGGGTTCCAGGGTCACGATGGGCAACTGGCCCGGCACCACCGTGGAGGTGTCCCGCGGGGTGTGGCGGACCACGCGCACCGCAGCCAGCTGCACCTGCCAGGAGTGCGATTGCGAACCGGGGGAGGGTCGTGTCGACATCACCCTGGTCGACCTGCCCGGCGCGTACTCGCTGGTCCCGGATTCGCCGGACGAAGCGCTGACCCGCGAACTGCTGGTGGACGCCCCGGTCGACGAACGCCCCGACGTGAGCATCCTGCTCGTGGACGCCTCCAGGCTGTCGCACAGTCTCTATCTGGCCTCCCAGGTGCGCGAGCGGCCGCTGCGGGTCGTCCTGGCGCTGACGATGCTGGATGTCGCGGCCAAGCGTGGGGTGGAACTCGACCTGAGCGCCTTGTCCGCCGCCGTGGGGTGCCCCGTGGTGGGCATCGACCCGCGGCGCCGGGCCGGCCTGGATGAGCTGGCCGCGGCCGTCCGAGACCTCGTCGCTGAGCCCGTCCCGCAGCCCCGTCCACATCCCGAGGGGATCACCGATTCCCTGGCGATCGACGACGAACGTTTCGGCTGGGTGTCGGCGGCGGTCGAAGCGGCGACCCTGGATCATGGCTCCCAACAGGCCAGCCTGTCGGACCGGGTCGACCGCTGGGCCACGGCGCCGATCGTGGGGCCGCTGCTGTTCCTCGCCGTGATGTGGGCCGTCTTTCAGGTCACCACCTCGGTGGCGGCGCCCTTTCAGGACGCCCTGGACGGCTTCTTCTCCGGGCCGCTCTCCGCGGCAGCCGGCGCGCTGTTCGCCGCGGTCGGACTCGGCGGCTCGTGGGTGGAAGGCCTTGTCGTCGACGGTCTGATCGCCGGAGTGGGCATGCTGCTTACCTTTGTGCCCCTGATGGCGCTGATGTTCGTGCTGTTGGCACTGTTGGAGGACTCCGGGTATCTGGCGAGGGCAGCCGTCGTGACGGACCGCCTGATGCGCGCGATCGGGCTGCCCGGACGGGCCTTCCTGCCCCTGCTCGTGGGGTACGGCTGCAACGTGCCGGCCATCAGCGCGACCCGGATCCTGCCCTCGGCCAGGCAGCGCATCCTGACCTCCCTGCTGGTGCCCTTCACCTCGTGCACGGCGCGCCTCACCGTCTTCGTCATGCTCGGTGCCGCCTTCTTCGGCCCCCAGGCCGGCACGGTGGTCTTCGCGATGTACGTGGCGTCCATCGTCATCATCGTCGGGGTGGGCCTGCTGCTGCGCGGCACGTTGTGGAAGGGCGAGGTGGTGGAACCACTCGTCATCGACCTGCCCGCCTATCAGATGCCCACGGTCCGGCTCACCGCATCGGTGACCTGGGTGCGGTTGAAGGGCTTCCTGCAGACGGCGTCGGGGATCATCGTGGTCACGGTGTGTGCGGTGTGGCTGCTGCAGTCCGTCCCCGCCCGCGGCGACGCCGGCTTCGGCGAGGTTGCCGTGCAGGACTCGGTGTACTCGGTGGCGGCCCAGGCCATCGCCCCGGTCTTCGCCCCTGCCGGGTTCGGCACCTGGGAAACGACCTCGACCCTGGTTGTCGGTTTCGTCGCCAAGGAGGCGGTCATCTCGTCCTGGGCCCAGACCTTCGCCGTGGATGAGCCGGGTGACTCGGCCAGCCCAGGGACGCTGGGGGATCGGGTGCGGGCGGACTTCACGGAATCCTCCGGGGGGCATCCGCTGCCCGCCGCGATCGCGTTCATGGTGTTCCTGCTCGCCTACACCCCCTGCGTGGCCACCCTGGCGGCCCAGCAGCGCGAGATCGGTACCAAGTGGACGGTCTTCGGGGTGGCGCTGCAGCTCGTGGTCGCCTGGAGCCTGGCGGTCGTCATCTTCCAGGTCGGAAGGTTGTTCTGGTGAGCGGCCCGCTGAGCGTCGTGTTGGAGCAGGTGGAGGCCGGCATCAGTTCGATTGCGGAGATGAGCCGACGCACCGGGGTGGCGCCGGACGTCCTGCGGGCGTCCCTGGATCACCTGGTCCGGACGGGACGGATCGCCACCCAGTCACTGGCGATCGGCTGCCCGCCGGCGGGCTGCGGCGGTTGCGCGGTGAAGGGCTGCGGCAGTGGCGAGTCATCCCGCACCAACCTCACGCTGCTCTCGCGCCGGAGGGCATCCTGACCTCCCGGTGACAGCGCCGGCTACCAGATCTCGGGTGGGGTGCGCCGATCGGTGGAGGGCCGGCGAGGGGGAGGGGGCGTCCGCGCTCGCACTGCCCGTCCGGCCTCGTCGAGCAAGGTGAAGGCGCGCGCCGCCCAGCGGGTGACGTCGATGGGGGGAATGGACATGGCCCTCCAGGTCGTGAGTTTCCTCCATGATGCCGCAGGAATAGAGTCGGACACCGTGACCGCAGTGCCTGATGCAATGGAGTTCGAACGGCGTACCGGGCCGATCGGGGTCTTCGACTCCGGCTTCGGCGGCTTGACCGTTGCCCGGGCGATCCTCGACCAGATGCCTGGGGAGGACATGATCTACCTGGGCGACACCGCCCGCGCACCCTACGGCACCAAGAGCATCCCCGAAGTCCGCGAGTACGCGCTGGAATGCCTGGACTACCTGGCGGAGCAGGACGTCAAGGCCCTCGTCATCGCGTGTAATTCGGCGTCCTCAGCTGTGCTGCGGGATGCGCGGGAGCGCTACGACGTGCCGGTGATCGATGTGATCCTGCCCGCTGCCCGGCGCGCCGTCCGCGTCACCAAGACCGGCAAGGTCGGACTGATCTGTACCGAGGCGACAGCGACCTCGCAGAGCTACGACGATGCGCTCACAGCCGTCCCCGGGGTCGAGTTGGTGACCGCGCCCTGCCCGCTGTTCGTCGACTTCGTCGAGGCGGGAGTGACCGGAGGCACCGAACTGCTGCAGGCCGCCCGAAGTTACCTGCTGCCGTTGCGCGAATCCGCCATCGACACCCTGATTCTCGGCTGCACCCACTACCCGCTGCTCGCCGGCGTGATCTCCTATGTGATCGGCGACGACGTGACCCTGGTGTCCTCGGCTGAGGAGTGCGCCAAGGAGACCTTCGCCACCCTGACCGACCAGGGACTGCTTCACACGGCCCCACGTCCCGGTTCCCTGAAGTTCCTCACCACCGGGAGCCCCGAGATGTTCGAGGGGATCGGCCGGCGGCTGCTGGGGGGCTTTGTGACCCAGGTCGAGCAGGTCTACACGGTCGGCTGAAGGCCGGCGAGGACCGGAAGCCGGTTCCCCAGCGCTCTCTCAGGCCTTGGTGATGTCACCACCAGCGGCTTGCCACGACGTGATGCCGCCGCCGAGGTGGTAAGCAGTGGCGAAACCGGCCTGTTGCATTGCCGCCAGGGCCACCTTCGAGCGGTTGCCGCTTCGGCAGTAGACCGCATAGGTCTTGGAGGGGTCGAGTTGCGTGATCTTCGTGGCGAAGTCAGCAGATTCCACGTCGATGTTGGTGGCCCCGGGAAGGTGCCCCGCGGCGAATTCCGACGGCGTCCGGACGTCCAGCAGGACGGTGTTGGGTAGCTTCAGAGCTGCGGCGAACTCGGCGGGGGACAGCGTGGCGCCGGCCGCTGGTGCCGCGGCCGCGGGGGCGCCGGCGCTGGTGCTGACGGTGGGAGTGCCGCAGGCCGAGAGGGAGCCGACCGCGACCACGGCCAGTCCGGCGAGCCAGACCGTGCCACGGCCGCGCAGCGGTCGGGCGCTCACCGAGAGAAGAGGCGGCTGAAGACTCCCGAACCGCCGGACGTGGGCTGGTCGGCGTGGCCATCACACCATTGGCCGGCCGGGACCCCGGCCTTGACCGAGGCGACGTGCTGGCCGCATCCGGCCCAGGTGGTCTTGCCGCACACGCGGCACCGGACGGGACTGCACATGGTGTTCTCCTTCGTTGTGGTAGTCACCACTATACCCCCAGGGGTATACGGTTTGTCATCTTGGGACATCGGCGAGTGGGGTGGTTGCGCTGTGGTGCTCGCTAGGGTGAGCGTATGCCGATCACACGAATCGACGGACGCGCCCCCGATCAGCTGCGGGACGTCCGGATCACCCGCAGCTGGCTCGACCACGCCGAGGGGTCGGTGCTGGTGGAATACGGACGCACCCGGGTCCTGGTGGCGGCGTCGGTGACCGAGGGCGTGCCCCGCTGGCGCAAGGGCTCCGGTCTGGGATGGGTGACCAGTGAGTACGCGATGTTGCCGCGGGCCACGCACAGCCGCAGCGATCGGGAATCCGTGAAGGGACGGATCGGTGGCCGCACCCACGAGATCAGCCGGCTGATCGGACGCTCCCTGCGGGCCGTCATCGACTACCGGGCCCTGGGAGAGAACACCATCGTGTTGGACTGCGACGTCCTGCAGGCCGACGGCGGCACCCGGACCGCCTCGATCACCGGAGCGTACGTGGCGTTGGCCGACGCGGTCAGCTGGCTGCGGGGGCGTGATCGGTTGGCGGGGGAGCCTCTCACCGGATCGGTGAGCGCCGTGTCGGTCGGGGTGCACCAGGGCACCACCCTGCTGGACCTGTGCTACGAAGAGGATTCGGCCGCCGAGGTCGACCTGAACATCGTCGCCACCGGGGACGGGCGCTTCGTCGAGGTGCAGGGCACCGCCGAAGGTCAGCCGTTCGACCGCCAGGTACTGGACGCGATGCTCGACCTCGGGCTGGTGGGCTGCGCCACGCTCACCCGGTTGCAGCAGGAGGCGCTCGCGCGATGACCCCGACACCGCGGATCGTCGTGGCGACCCACAACGCCAAGAAGGCCGTGGAACTGCGGCGGGTCCTGGCGGCGGAGGACCTGGGGGTGCGAGTGCTGAGCCTGGATGAGGTCGACGGCTACCCCGAGCCACGGGAGACCGACATCACTTTCGAGGGCAACGCGCTGATCAAGGCGCGGGCCGCCGCGCACGAGACCGGTCACGTGGCGGTCGCCGACGATTCAGGGCTGGCGGTGGACCTCCTGAACGGGATGCCCGGCGTCCGCTCGGCGCGGTGGGCGGGTCCGCAAGCCAACGACGCCGAGAACCTCGACCTGCTGCTGCGGCAACTCGCCGACACTGCAGACGAGCAGCGCACCGCTCGGTTCGTCTGCGCGATGGCGCTGGTGACGCCTGAGGGTCGCGAATGGACGGTGACCGGCGAGATGCACGGCCGGCTCGTGTTGGAGCCCCGGGGATCGAACGGCTTCGGCTACGATCCCATCTTCATCGCCAACGGCCAGCACGGGACGAACGCCGAACTGACAGCACAGGCCAAGGATGAGATCAGCCATCGCGGACGGGCGGTGCGGGCTCTCGCCCCCTTACTGCGGGAGGTGCTCGCCCAGCGGCAGGAGGAGGACGCATGAAGCAGTACCTCGAGCTACTCGATCACGTCCTGACCCACGGCACCAAGAAGTCGGATCGCACGGGGACGGGCACCCGCAGCGTCTTCGGTCACCAGATGCGCTTCGACCTGTCCCAGGGCTTTCCGCTGCTCACCACCAAGCGGCTGCACACCCGCTCGATCTTCGGCGAGTTGCTCTGGTTCCTGCGCGGTGACACGAACGTGGCCTGGCTCCACGAGAACAGCATCACCATCTGGGACGAGTGGGCTGACGCCAACGGCGACCTCGGCCCGATTTACGGCTACCAGTGGCGTTCCTGGCCAACCCCGGACGGTCGTCACGTCGATCAGATCGCTGCGGTGATCGAGTCGATCCGGGCCAATCCCGATTCGCGCCGCCACATCGTGTCGGCCTGGAACGTCGGGCAACTGTCCGAGATGGCGCTGCCGCCGTGTCACGCCTTCTTCCAGTTCTATGTCGCCGACGGCAAGCTCTCCTGCCAGCTGTACCAACGGTCGGCCGACATCTTCCTCGGCGTCCCGTTCAACATCGCCTCCTACGCCCTGCTGACGCACCTGATGGCTCAGGTCACCGGCCTGGCGGTGGGTGACTTCGTCCACACCCTCGGGGACGCCCACCTGTACACCAACCACCTCGACCAGGCCCGACTGCAGCTCACCCGGGAGCCGCGCCCGCTCCCGAGGCTGGTGCTGAACCCGGCGGTGACGAGCATCGACGGGTTCACCCTGGCTGACCTCGAGGTTGTCGACTACGACCCCCACCCGGGCATCAAAGCCCCGATCGCGGTCTAGGGCCATGCGGATCATCGCGATCGCCATCGTCGACCAGAACGGCGTCATCGGGGACGGCGAGCGCCAGCCGTTCGAGATCGCCGAGGACTGGGCGCGGTTCAAGCGGGTCACCAGCGGGCATCCCCTGATCATGGGCCGTCGCACCCACGAAGCCATCGGACGCTGGCTGCCCGGGCGCACCACGATCGTCGTCACCAGCCGTCCAGAGGCGGTGGATCTTCCCACCGGCGCACAGGCGACCGGCCACGCCGTCGACTCGTGGCCGGCGGCTCTCGATCTGGCCCGCAGCCTCGATGACGAGGTCTACGTGGCCGGTGGCGGCAGCATCTACGACCAGGCGTGGCCGCACCTGACCGATCTCGACCTCACCGAGGTGCACGCCAGCGCCCCGGGGTCGGTCCACTTCCCGGTGATCGACCCGGAGCTGTGGGCCGAAGTCGCCCGCGAGCCGCGGCAGGGCTTCGACTTCGTGCACTACACCCGGCGCGATCGGACGCCCGTCGACGGCTGAGGTGCGCACCTCTCCGAGCATCCTGCACCTCGACCTCGACGCCTTCTTCGCCGCGGTCGAGCAACGCGACAAGCCGTCCCTGCGCGGCAAGCCGGTGATCGTGGGTGGCCTGGGTCACCGGGGCGTGGTCTCGACCGCCTCGTATGAGGCGCGGGTGTTCGGGGTGCGTTCGGCGATGCCGATGCACGAGGCTCGGCGCCGGTGCCCGCACGCCGCGTTCCTGAGCGGCCGTTTCGACGCGTATCGCGCGAGCAGCCGGATCGTGATGGCACTCTTGCGGGAATTGTCGCCGCTGGTGGAGGCACTGAGCCTCGATGAGGCCTTCGTCGATCTGGCAGCGGGCGACCGGCGGTCGTCAGTCCCCGACGACCTGATCGAGTTGGCCGCGGAGGTGCGGGCCGAACTGACCCGGCGGACGGGCGGCCTGACGGCTTCGGTCGGGATCGGCTCGTCGAAGTTCATGGCCAAGGTCGCCAGCGAACTCGCCAAGCCTGACGGGGTGCGGCTGGTTCTGGTCGGTGAGGAGGTTGCGACGATTGCCCCGCTTCCTGCACGGGCCATTCCGGGCGTCGGCCCCGCCACCATGGAGCGCCTCGCCCGCCTGGGGGTTCAGCTCGTCAGTGATCTGCAGCGGCTGTCACAGGCCGAGTTGGTGCGCGAGCTGGGGCGATCGGCCGGGGAGAACCTGTTCGAGTTGGCCCACGGCCGCGACGAGCGGCCGGTGGAGCCCGAACGGGAAACCAAGTCGATCTCCGTCGAGGACACCTTCGAACACGACCTGACCGACCCCGCCGTCCTGGCCGGCGTGGCCGATCGCCAAGCTGCGCAGGTTGCCGAGCGGTTGGCCGCTGCCCACCTTTTCGCGCGGACGGTCACCCTCAAGGTCCGCCTGCCGGACTTCTCGGTGATCTCCCGCTCCCGGACGCTGATGGGCGCCACCGACCGTCCCGAGGTGATCGGACGGCTGGCGCGTGGGCTCCTGGAGGCTTTGGACACTCGGGCCGGGGTGCGGCTGGTGGGGGTCGGGGTCTCAGGGCTGGCGTCGGTCGCCCAGGAAGCCCTGTTCGACCTCGACAGCGACCCGGACGGGCCGGCGGTGGTGGAGGAGCGCACGGCGCCGCTGAGTAGACGCCCTTGGGGGTGGATGCCCGGGGCCGACGTCGTCCATGACAGTCATGGTCCGGGCTGGGTGTGGGGCAGTGGGCTGGGGCGGGTGACCGTCCGCTTCGAAACGGCGGCGACACCACCGGGACCGGTGCGCACCTTCAGCGTGGACGATCCCGCGCTCCACCCCGCCTCCGGGGACGAGGGGTCCTAGCCGAGCTCCCGGGATCTTCAGGACGGCCGCGACGCGAACAGCCCCAGCCCCAGTTCTTCAGCCAGGACGGCCATCGCCCGCACGCCCCGAACCGAGTTGCCGGCGTCATCGAGGCGCGGCGAGAAGCTCCCCAGACCCCCCTTGCCGGGTGACACGGTGACGATCCCGCCACCGATGCCGGACTTGCCCGGAAGCCCGACATCGTAGAGCCAGTCCCCGGTTCGCTCGTACAGGCCGGCGGTGGCCATCACCGCCAGGACGTGATGACACAGCCGCTGCGGCACCACCCGCACCCCGGTCAGGGGGTTCATGCCGCCGTCGGCGAGTGTGGCGCCCATCACCGCCAGGTCGTGCGCGCTGACCAGCAGCGAGCTCTGCCGGGTGTACAGCTCGAGGGCATCGCCCGGATCTCCTGCCAATGCCCCCTGCCGGTACAGGGCTTCGGTGATCTCCTGGTTGCGGACGTTCGTGGCTGCCACATCGGCGTAGAGCGCCTCATCCAGTTCCAGGCGCCGGCCGGCGAAAGCGGACAGTCCCGACTGCAGGTGGTCCCATTGGGCGTCCACGGTGTCTCCGGGGAGCCGGCTGCAGGCCGCGATCGCCCCCGAGTTGACCATCGGGTTGGTGCGTCCGTCCGGAGCGAGGAGCACCGGCTCCACCGCGTTGAAGGCGGCGCCGGTGGCGTTCACGCCCAACTCGGCCCGCGCCCGTTCCGGGCCCAACTCGGCGCACACCAGGGCGAAGGTGAACGGTTTGGCCACGCTCATCATCGCGAAGCGCACGGCAGCGTCGCCGCAATCGTGGACCTGCCCGTCAGTGCCCACCACGGCCAGGCCGAAGCGGGCCGGGTCGGCCATCGCCAATGACCGGTAGACCTGGGACAGGTGCCCGTCGTTGAGTTGGGCCACCGCGTGGTGGGTCTGATCCAGGAGCCGCCGGACCTCCGTGGGCGCAGGCAGCCGACCGGTCGAGATGAAGGATTCCGTTGGCTTCACTCGCGTGAGGCTACCGGCTCGGGGTCGGCGGGTGCGATGCGAAGGCCAGGGTCGGCCAGTAGACTCGCGGCCGGTACGCCGGAGTGGTGGAATTGGCAGACACGCAGGATTTAGGTTCCTGTACCGCAAGGTGTGAGGGTTCAAGTCCCTTCTCCGGCACCGACGGGATCGCTCGACCCGGGCCCTCCATGCGCACTTGTTCGCCCTTACCGCACGGCCGGCGACGCGGGATCATGCGCTATGGACAAGGAGGCTTTGCTGCGGTTGGCGGCTGGCGTCCGCGGCACGGTGATCGCGGCCGGTGAAGCGGGTTACGACTCAGCTCGCGAAGTCTGGAACGGCACGATCGACACCCGGCCTGCGCTGGTGGTGTCCTGTCTTGGCACCGATGACGTGGTCGAGGTGGTGTCCTTTGCCCGCACTCACGGTTTCGGCGTCTCGGTCCGCAGTGGAGGCCATCACGTTGCAGGATCAGCGGTGATCGAGGGTGGACTCGTGATCGATGTCTCAGCGATGCGCGGCGTCGAGGTGGATGCGTCCACCAGGCGGGTGAGGGTCGAGGGGGGCGCGCAGATCGGAGACGTCGACCGGGCCTCCCAGGTGCATGGCCTGGCGGTTCCCCTGGGTGTGGTCTCCGAGACCGGCGTCGCAGGGTTGACGCTGGCCGGCGGCTACGGCTGGATGCGGCGTAAGCATGGCCTGAGTTGCGACAACGTGACGGCCGCCGTCATCGTCACCGCCGAGGGCCAGGTGCTGCACGTCAGCGCCACGGAGCATCCCGACCTGTTCTGGGCCCTGCGCGGCGGGGGCTGGGATCTGGGAGTGGTCACGTCCCTGGAGTATCGGGCCCACCCCGTCGGACCCGAGGTGTACCTGCCGTTCCTCACCTTCCCGCTCAATGAGGGGACGCAGGTGCTGGCCAACCTGCGGGAGTTCGCCGGCAGCGCGCCGCGTGGGTTCGGGTCGATTGCGGTGTGTTGGACTTTCCCGGCGGCCGAACCCTTCCCTGAAGATCTCTGGGGAAAGCCGTTCGTCGGCATTGCCGGACCGTACGTCGGCGATGTCGAGGAAGGACGGCGGGTGTGCGCTCCGCTGTCGGACTTGGGGACGGTGCTTACCGACTTCAGTTCGGTCGTGCCGTGGGTTGCCGCCCAGCAGTTGTTCGACGAGGACTACCCTCGGGGCCGCCGTTACTACTGGAAGTCAGCCCACCTGCACGACCTGACACCCGAAGTCGCCTCGACGCTGGTCGATCTGGCGGCCCGGCGTCCGTCCGCACTGACCTCACTCGACGTGTGGATCAACGGCGGTGCCATCGCCGATCCTCCCGAGGACGCCACCCCGGTGGGCAACCGGACGGCGCCCTACCTGGTCGGAATCGAAGCGAACTGGGAAGACCCCGCCGACGATTCAGCAAATATCGCCTGGGCCAGGCAAGCAGCTGCCGAACTCAAGCCCTTCGCCAGCGCCGGCTCATACCTGAACTTCGACGACCTCGGCGATCCCGAAGCGGCGAGGCTGTCCCACGGGCAGAACTACGACCGTCTCGTCGAGGTCAAGCGCACCTACGACCCGACGAACCTTTTCCGTTCCCACGGCGGCGCGCCCGCCTGACCCACCCGCGGCGCGCGGTCTCCTCGGCGCTCCCTGCCCAGGTGGCGAGGTTCAGATTCCCAGTTCCCGCCGGAGCTTGGCGACGTGCCCGGCGGCCCGGACGTTGTACTGCGCGACGGCGACCGTCCCGGCTCCAGCGGCGTCCACGTCAATGACGAAGGTGGAGCGAATCACGCCCTCGATCTGCTTTCCGTACAGGACTTTCTGCCCGTACGCCTCGTAGGCCTTGAGGACCTCCTTGTCCGGATCGGCCAACAAAGGGAAGCCGAGCGACTCCGCATCGCGGAACCGCGCCAGCTTTTCCGGCGAATCGGGAGAGATGCCGACCACTTGGTAACCCGCCGAAGCGAGATCGGACAGCGCGGCGTCGAAATCAACGGCCTGCGTGGTGCAGCCCGGGGTCATCGCCGCGGGAAAGAAATAGACGATGACCCGGCCACCCGCGAAGTCCGCCAAGGACACGGCGTGCTGGTCGGCGTCGAGCAGGGTGAAGGACGGTGCGGCATCTCCAGGCTTCAAAGCGGGCATGCCCCCACTCTAGGTCAGTTGCTCCCAACCCTCCCAGCGGCCCACGCGGAAGACCTCGGCTGGCATAGGCTGGCGGCATCGCAGCGCACCGGAGGGGATCATGGCCGACGACACCACCCGCACCAAGGCTCAGATCGAAGCCGACATCGCCGCTGCCCGCTCCCGGTTGGCCGCCAACATTGAGAGCCTGTTTCTCCAGGTTCATCCCAGGGCGATCGCGGCGCGGACGGTTGCCGACGCGCGGAGTCTGGCAACCGAGCGCGCCCAGGCGGTCAAGGCCCACTTCGTGACGACGGATGGCGCCCTCAAGACCGAACAGGTGGCGCTGCTGGCTGCCGCGGTCGCGGGAGCGGTGGCCTTCCTGGCGGTTGTTCGCTCCATCGTGCATCGCTGAACCAGGCCCAGCTGGCGCTCCCGCAGGCAGCCTGATGAACGTGAAACCATTCATTCCCTGGAATGGCCGGAGCGTCTTTGTGACCCGGGGCGAAGGCCGCTGACTTCGGTAACGAATCGGCCACACCACGCGACATCGCCCATTTCGGGTCCTAGAGTGACAGCACCCCCAATGGAGGGGGTCGTCAATAGAGGAAGTGAGAAACCCTATGTCTCATGCACGCTCGCTGAAGCGCGCGCTTGCGGCGACTGCATCGGTGGCTGCCGTTCTGGTGACAGCAGCCTGCAGTTCGGGCACGGCCACGACGGGGAGCACCGCCGCGGGAACGACGGCCGCGGATTGTGCTGCGTTCAAGGATTACGGCGACCTCAAGGGGAAGACCATCAGCGTCTTCACCTCGATCGCCTCCGATGCAGAAGCACAGCCGCACATCGATTCGTACAAGCCGTTCGAGACCTGCACCGGCGCCACCATCAAATACGAGGGCACTCGCGACTTCGAGGCACAGCTGCCCGTCCGCATCAAGGCCGGCAACGCGCCCGACATCGCCTACATCCCACAGCCCGGCCTGTTGGCGACCTTGGTTCGCAACAACCCCGGCAAGGTGACGGAAGCCGGTGCGTTGGCCAGCAAGAACGTCGA
Organism: Propionibacteriaceae bacterium; assembly: GCA_016717345.1. Taxonomy (GTDB): domain Bacteria; phylum Actinomycetota; class Actinomycetes; order Propionibacteriales; family Propionibacteriaceae; genus Propionicimonas. Next base: position 261,242 of record JADKFR010000001.1, on the reverse strand, counting down.
CACCTACTACTCCCCGGAGTGGAAGACCTACGGTTCGGTGGATGGCAAGTACTACGCCGTCCCGGTGGGCGCGAACGCCAAGTCGTTCGTGTGGTACTCCCCGACGATGTTCGCCGACAAGGGCTACACGGTTCCCACCACCTGGGACGAGCTCATCGCGTTGTCCGACAAGATCGTCGCCGACAACCCCGATGGCAAGATCAAGCCCTGGTGCGCGGGTATCGAGTCCGGCGGAGCCACTGGCTGGCCGGCGACCGACTGGGTCGAAGACATGATGCTTCGTACCGGCACCCCGGAAAACTACGACAAGTGGGTCAGCCACGAGATCCCGTTCAACGACCCCTCGGTCGTCGCCGCGATTGACCAGGCCGGCAGCATCCTGAAGAACGACAAGTACGTCAACGGCGGACTGGGCGGCATCAAGTCGATCGCGACCACCTCCTTCACTGAGGCCGGACTCCCGATCGCCGACGGCACCTGCTACCTGCACCGCCAGGCGTCCTTCTACGCAGCCAACTGGGACAAGGGCACCAAGGTGGGCGAGGACGGCGACGTCTGGGCCTTCTACCTGCCCGGCAAGACCGCTGACGTGAAGCCCGTTCTCGGCGGCGGCGAGTTCGCCGCGGCCTTCTCGGATCGACCCGAGGTCCAGGCCTTCCAGGCCTACCTGGCCAGCCCCGAGTGGAGCAACGCGAAGGCCAAGTCCACCCCCGCCGGTGGCTGGCTGTCGGCGAACAAGAAGCTGGACCCGGCCAACCTGGCCCAGCCGATGGACAAGCTCTCCTACTCACTGTTGACCGACCCGGCGACCGTCTTCCGTTTCGACGGTTCCGACCTCATGCCGAGCGCCGTGGGTGCAGGATCGTTCTGGAAGGAAATGACGAACTGGATTGCCCTCGACAAGAGCAGCCAGGCCGTTGCTGACGCCATCGAAAAGTCCTGGCCGGCGAAGTAGCAGGCCCGAGGATCCCGCAGGTTGGGTCCGGTCCCGCGAATTGCGGTGACCGGACCCAACCCGTACTATGTGAAAGGAGTACACCGTGCTGTGGCTGATGAAGCCTGAGACGGTTCCCGAAAAGATCTTCGTGATGTTCCTCGCCATTGCGCTGTTCGCGCTGGTGATGGGCATTGTCCTCGCCGTGGTCGACCGGCCGCGGCTTCCCAAGTGGGTGCCGGTCGTCGGTTACCTCGGTCCTGCCGTCCTGCTGATCACCTTTGGTCTGCTGTGGCCGGGTCTCTTGACGATCAAGCAGTCGTTCTTCGACCACCAGAACATCCAGTTCGTCGGTCTCGACAACTACGTCCGGATCTTCACCGACACGTTGTTCCTCACAGTCCTGCGGAACACCTTTTTCTGGGTGTTGATCGTGCCCATCGGAGCGACGGTGCTGGGCCTGATCTACGCGGTTCTGGTCGACCGCACGCCGTTTGAAAAGTTGGCCAAGACCCTTATCTTCCTGCCGATGGCGATCTCGATGGTGGGCGCCTCGATCATCTGGAAGTTCATGTACGAGTACAAGCCCGAGGGTGTGAACCAGATCGGCCTGATCAACCAGATCGTGGTCATGTTCGGCGGTGAACCGCAGCAGTTCCTGCTGGCTCCGCCGCAGAACACGTTCATGCTGATCATCGTGATGATCTGGATCCAGGCCGGCTTTGCCATGACAGTGTTGTCAGCAGCCATCAAGGCCATCCCGGATGAGATCATCGAAGCGGCCAAGGTTGATGGCGCCACGGGCATGCGGCTGTTCTGGTGGGTGACCATCCCGAGCGTCCGTCCGGCCATCATCGTGGTCCTGACGACGATCGCCATGGGCACGCTGAAGGCGTTCGACATCGTGTACACGATGACCGGTGGCCAGTTCGACACCTCGGTGATCGCGAACGAGTTCTACACCCAGAGCTTCACCCAGGACCAGCCGAACATCGGCGCGGCCCTGGCCGTGCTGCTGTTCATCATCGTCACGCCGATCATCGTCTACAACGTGCGGCAGATGAGGATCTCGGAGGGGGAGCGATGAGTCACGACACCCCGCGCAAGCTGACGCGGAAAGAGCAACGCGATGTGGATTCCAAGACGCGACTGGCCTCGCCGGCCGCCTCACTGATCGCGGTCCTGATCGCCATCTTCTGGACGGTGCCGACGGCCGGATTGCTGATCACCTCGTTCCGTCCCCAAGCCGACATCCGTCGGTCAGGGTGGTGGACGGTCTTTGTCGATCCCGCCTTCACCCTCGACAACTACGGCGAGGCGTTGCAGGCCAACAACATGTTGAACTCGTTCGTGAACTCGTTCATCATCACGATCCCAGCGGTGATCATCCCGATCATCCTGGCGTTGCTGGCGGCGTACGCCTTCGCGTGGATCGACTTCAAGGGGCGCAGCATCCTGTTTGCCGCGGTCTTCGCCCTGCAGGTGATTCCGATCCAGGTCACCTTGATCCCGCTGCTCACGCAGTACGTGCAGTGGGGTCTGGCGGGAACGTATTGGACGGTGTGGCTGTCACACACCATCTTCGGGTTGCCGCTGGCCATCTTCCTCATGCACAACTTCATGAAGGAAATCCCAGCGTCCCTCATCGAGGCGGCTCGAGTGGACGGAGCCGGGCACGTCCGGGTCTTCTTCCAGGTGCTTATGCCGTTGCTGGTTCCGGCGATCGCCTCGTTCGGCATCTTCCAGTTCCTGTGGGTGTGGAACGACCTGCTGGTCTCCCTCACCTTCGCGTCGACGGAGTACTCGCCGATGACCAAGGTGATTGCCGGTCTGTCGGGCAGCTTCGGCAGCAAGTGGTACCTGCTGTCGGCGGGTGCCTTCATCTCGATGCTGGTGCCGATGATTGTGTTCTTGTCACTGCAGCGCTACTTCGTCCGCGGCCTGCTGGCCGGTGGCGTGAAGGGCTGAGCGTCCAGAGCGAAAGCGAAGGCCCCGTGCAATGCACGGGGCCTTTCGTTTGTGCGCCGCCAGGGACTCGAACCCCGAACCCGCTAGTTAAGAGCCAGCTGCTCTGCCAGTTGAGCTAGCGGCGCGCGAGAAGAAACACTAGCGCATCGACGATGCCGGGGCGAAATCGGCTGCCCGCCGGACTGATCGCCCTCGCGCGGGTTATCAGCCGCCTTGGCGTGGCCGGATCGGGTGACGTCGCCCTCCGGCCGGTTACGAGGCCTGTGACGAGCCTGGTAACCCGCACCCTGGCGACATCCCTGGTCTGCGACCGGCCGACCTGCCGCAATACCGACCGGAAGGCGATTCGTCACCCATCACGCAGCTTCAGCGCTCAAGGGCGTGGGCAATCCTGGCCATGACGACGTCTGGCCGCATCAGGATCTCCTTGCCGAGCCACCGCACCACCCGGAAGCCAAGGTCGCGAAGCACCTGCTCACGCTCCTTCTCACGCACGTACTCGCTGGAGTCCTGATATTTGACAGCGCCGTCCGCCTCGCCGACCAACCTGGCTGAGCGCCAGAGGCAATCCGGGTAGAGCATGCCGAGCGGTGACCTGATCGCGGCCTGGAACTCAGGGAGGGGCAGGCCGGCCAGCACCAAGTGGCCGGCGGTCAGGGATTCGATGGGAGTCTCGCGGCGGGGGTCGGCCAGACCGAGGGCCGGGGCCAGACTGGCAATCCGTCGTACCGTGGCGACCTCGCGCAGAGCTTCGACCGCGACCTTGGCCAACCTGGGGTTGGCGAAGTCAGCGCGCCGTGTGGTCACGGTGAGGGCCGCGACCAGTTGTCGTGCCGCAGCATCCAGGAGCACCAGGGCTTCGGGAAGTTGCTGACGCGTAGCCAGGTCCACAGCCGTCCGGGCCACGGTGGTGACCCCGTAACCTTGCGGATCCTTGGTCACGTGGTGGCCCGGCAGCAGGCCGGTCAGATGCCGGCTGGGCTGGGACCATGCCCGTCGCCCGCCGCCGCTGGGGACCGTGACTGTGATGGGGAGCTCGCGCCAGCGGATCAAGGTCGGGGAGGGGAGGTCCCAGACCAGAGCTGCGGTCTGATGGCTCATGACGGCCGCGGGGTGGGCGACGAGCTCAGCGTGAGCCAAGGCCAGATGCTGGCCGGTTGGATCGGCTGGCCAGGCGGCAGCATCGAGGTAAACCCCTTGCCGCAGCCGCAGCAGGCGACCCGCAGCCACGTGGGTCTCGATCATCGCCCGGGTGACGCCCTGCGCACCCAGGTGCGCACGGGTGGCGGGTTGGGTCGGCAGAATCCAAGGTCGCGGTGTTCTCACCGAACCAGCGTGCGCCCGCGGCCGGGGATCCGGCGGCGGCGGGAGGGCAATCTGTGGACAACCCTGGGCAAATCCGGGAAGTCTGTGGCTTGTGGCTTGTGGCTTGTGGCTTGTGGCTTGTGGCTTGCGGCTTGTGGCCTGTGGCTTGTGGCCTGTGGCGGCCTGTGGCTCGTGGCTTGCGGGCTGCAGCGCTGTAGCCCTGAGGAGTCTGGGCCCTCCGGCGCCGTGCCCCTGAGGAGTCCGGGCCCTCGGGCCCTCCGAGGCCTGGGCGGGCAAGGCCTCTGCGCCAGGTCAGCGGCGCGAGCCCTGGCGACGGATGGCCGCGACCCGTTGACGCCGGAGTTCGGTGATCTCGTCATTCGGCAACGGCTCCAGGCTCCGACCCAGGGCCACCTCCAGCAGGTGATCGGCGAGTTCGGGATTGCGGGCCAGGACCGGGCCGTGCGGATAGGTGCCGATGACCCGTCCCTGCACAGCTCCCTCGGTTCCGTCGTTCGCGTTGCCGACGCCGATCTCAACGAAGGCGAGCGGGGAGGCTCCCGGGCCCAACGTGGTGAACCCGCCGTGGTTCTCAAATCCGGTGATCAGCGATTCGGTGCCATCGGGCCGCTGCCAGCGGGTGAGGATCTCGCCCACTGCCCGCTCAGTGCCGCGGCGGGTGGTGACGTCGAGCAGGCCGAGCCCTTCAATGACCTGATCACGTTCGCCGACCGTGAACGTCTGCCCTGCGATCTGATAACCCGCGCAGACCGCGAAGAGCACCGCCCCGTCGTCCATCGCCTCGAAGAGGTGCCCGTCCTCCCTGAGGTACTTCACGGCGGACACCTGCGCGGCGTCCTCTCCACCGCCCAACAGGTACACCGCACCGCTGGCGGGTAGCCGATCCCCGGGCTCGATCTCAATCAGGTCGGCGTCGATGCCACGCTGAAGGAGCCTGCTGCGCAGCACCATGGCGTTTCCGCGGTCGCCGTAAATGCCGAGCAAGGATTGGTAGACCACCACGATCTCGACCGGCCGGCTCATCGCAGGCCTCCCATCTTGAGCAACCGCTGGAAGGGGGTGTAGGTCGCGATCACGTCGACCGGGTGCGGGTGCCCGGCCAGGGCGGCGGCCAGATCCGGCACGATGCGATGCTCCACTCCCGCGTAGCCGAGGCGTACCGCCAGATCCTGGGCGCGGGGGCCCGTGGCGATGACCCTTCGTCCGGCCAGTTGTTCGTAGTCCACGTCCCACAGCCAGGAGACGTCCTTGCCGTCCGCGGCGACGGAATCGATGGCCAGCACCACCGGGTCGGAGGCGGCCAGTGGCAGGGCCTCGGCCCAGCCGGCCGGGTTCTTGGCCAGCAGGAGGCGGGCGGTCGTGGCGCCGAACTGGACGGTGGCGAACCGCCCGGCGGGAGAGACGACCGTGTGCATCCCCGCCAGTGCCGTCACCGGATCAACCCCGAACTCAACGGCCGCTGCCAAGGCGCAGGCCGCGTTCGAGATGTTGAAGGAGCCGGGGACCTGCAGGTCCGGGACGACGACCTGCCCATCGGGAAGTCGAATGCTGCTGCCTTCCACCTGGTAGGACGCGGACGGCTGGGTGAGCTCGCACCCGGGGCAGTCCCAGCGATCACGGCCCTCACTGCGCAGCCGCGTGAGCACCGTCCCGCAGCCGGGGCACAGGGCAGCGTCCGCACTCCACAGGGTGGCGACCTCGACCCAGACCACCCGGGAGGCGGTGCTCGACGACCACACGACCAGGGGATCGCTGGCGTTGGCGATGATCGTCGGCCCGGCGTCCCCTGCCTGGTCGAGGGCCACCCGCCAGGCCCGGCCGAGGGCCTTGATCTCGTGGTGGCGGTCCAGTTGGTCGCGGCTGAAGTTGAGGAAGACCAGCACCTCGGGACGGCCGAGCGCGATCATGTCGGAGACGACGCGTTCGTCGGTCTCGAGGACGGCGATGTCGGCTGACCGATTCTTGGCCAGGGCGCTGGCGATGCCGTAGCGCAGGTTCGCCCCGTCAGCGTTGGTCACCAGCCGGGCCGCTTCGGCGCCCAGCGATTCCCGAAGCGCAGCGGCCAACAGATGGGTCGTGGTGGTCTTTCCGTTCGTGCCCGAGACAGCCAGGATGCGGCGGCCCTGCAACAGGTCGGCGAAGGCGGTTGGTGCGAGCCTGGTCAGGACCTGGCCCCGGATGGACGCGCCCGAGCCCCGTCCTGTGATGCGGGACACCCACGCTGCGACGTCGCCGACCGCGGTCGCCAGGCGCAGGGTGAGTTCGGCCTTTCTGCTCAGCGCAGCAGGTTTGCCCAGGGTGTGCCGTGCGTCCGCCATGCCGCCTATTGTGCCTGCTGGCGCGGCCCAGCAGGGTCGCCGCCACCGGGGGAGACGAGTCGATAGGTCGCTTGCTTGGGGGCCCGTCCGTGTCCCGAACTCGTCCGGCGGAACCGTCGGCCGATCCACGGGGCCAGGTGGTCGCGCACCCAGATGCGATTCCAGTCCATCGCCTCGCGTCGTGACAGCGGGGTGGCCGGCGGCAGTGGGGTGTCCCAGTCGGGCGAATCCGGGTCAAGTCCCAGGCCCACCAGTGCCGCCTGGGAGACTCGCCGATGGCCCTCGCTGTTGAGGTGCAGCCGATCGGCGTCCCACATCCGCCAGTCGCGGAGGCTACGCATCCCCCACGTGTTGACGAGGTGGGCTCCGTGCCGGTCCGCCAGCGTGGCGAGGTTCAGGTTGTAGACGGCGACGCGATTGCGGGTCAACTTGATGACCGGGGAGTCCTTCGGGTCGACCCCGAGGCCGATCAGCACGTCGGCGCCGCTGGCCCGCAGGGTGACGACCGCCTCCTCCAGGACGGCGGCCATCGCGTCGGGATCGGCATCGGGTCGCAGTAGATCGTTTCCACCACCCCACAACGAGACCAGATCGGGCTGAAGGGCGAGAGCGGGTTCGAGTTGCTCGTCCAGGATCGGACGCAGCAGCCGTCCGCGAATCGCCAGGTTGGCGTACCGGACGTCCTCCCCGCAGCGATCCGCAAGCCCCTGGGCGAGACGGTCGGCCCAGCCCCGGGGGGCTCCGTCGGCGGCGAGATCCTGCAGGCCTTCGCTCAGCGAGTCACCCAGGGCGACGTAGCGGCGCCAGGGATGGCTCATCGGGATCGCCTCACAACGCTCGGGGGAAGGTCAGGGATGGTGGGTGGCAGTGCCCGGGGTTTCGATGGGGTGAGTAACGGGACTCGAACCCGCGACCACCTGGACCACAACCAGGAGCTCTACCAACTGAGCTATACCCACCATGCGCCATCGAACTCGCCACTTGGCTGGGACAGTTTAACCGGAAATGTCGGACGATTCGAAATCCTTGCCCTCGAGGCCGGCGTCGGGAGCACCGAACACCGACGTCAGGGCCGTTTCGTGGCGGAGGGCGATTTCGCGCAGCACTGCGGTGGGCGGGCCCGGGGGGGCCACGAAGATCGCCTCGCGGTAGTAGCGCAGCTCTTCGATGGACTCGCAGATGTCGGCCAGCGCCCGGTGGTTGCCGTTCTTGGCCGGGGTGTTGTAGTACGCCCGGGGGTACCAGCGCCGCGCCAGTTCCTTCAGGCTGGACACGTCGACGTTGCGATAGTGGACGTGCGCCTCCAGAGCGGGCATGTCGCGGGCGAGGAACGATCGATCCGTCCCGATGGTGTTGCCCGCCAGCGGCGCCTTGCGGACCTCGGGAACGTGGGCACGAATGTAGTCGAGCACCTTGGCCTCGGCCTCCGCCAGGCTCAACCCCTCCGCAAGTTCGTCCAGCAGGCCCGAGTTGGCATGCATCGTCCGAACGAAATCGCCCATCTGGTCCAGGGCTTCCTGCGGGGGTCGGATGATCACGTCGATGCCCTCGCCGAGGACGTTGAGGTCGGCGTCGGTCACCAACGCGGCCACCTCGATGAGTGCGTCTGTCACCAGATCGAGGCCGGTCATTTCACAATCGATCCACACCAGGTAGTCACTCACGGGAAACACTCTATTGCCTTGCTCTTGACCGCCCGATCGCTTGGCGGGGCTCATACTGTGGGGAGGCCCGAGGACACCGGGCTTTGCTGATCAGGAGGGGCAATGGACGGTCCACTGGACCTGGACGACATCCAGCCGGAAGCGGACGACAACCTGCGGGAGTTCATCGACCGGTTGATCGCCCAGGGCTACACGGTCGGGGACAGCCAGAGCCCGGATCCGGAGCTGATCGATCCCGGCGGGCGGGCCGTGGAGACCTGGCGTGAGGACTACCCCTACGACGAGCTGATGAGTCGTGACGAGTACGAGCAGGAGAAGTACCTGCTTCAGATCGAACTGCTCAAGTTGCAGTACTGGGGCCAGGACCACGGCATGCGGCACATCATTGTGTTCGAAGGCCGCGACGCGGCCGGGAAGGGCGGCACGATCAAGCGGTTCACCGAGCACCTGAACCCGCGGGCCGCCCGGGTCGTGGCCTTGACGAAGCCGACCACCCGGGAAGTCGGGCAGTGGTACTTCCAGCGTTACGTGCAGCATTTCCCGACCGAGGGTGAGATCGTGCTGTTCGACCGGTCCTGGTACAACCGGGCCGGGGTGGAGCGCGTGATGGGGTTCTGCCCCCAGGCCGAGTACGACGTGTTCATGAAACAGGTCCCCGAGTTCGAACGCATGATCGTGGACGCCGGGACGCACCTCACGAAGTTCTGGTTCTCGGTCACCCAGCGGGAGCAGCGGACGCGGTTCGCGATCCGCCAGATCGATCCGGTGAGGCGGTGGAAGCTCTCGCCGATGGACCTGGAGTCCCTCGACCGGTGGCAGGACTACGGCGCCGCGAAGGAAGTCATGTTCGAGCGCACCGACACCGACCACGCCCCGTGGATCACGATTCGCAGCAACGACAAGAAGCGAGGGCGGCTCAACGCCATGCGTTACTTCTTGAGCCAGTTCGAGTACGAGGGTAAGGACCACGCGGTGGTCGGTGAACCAGACCCCCTCATCGTCAAACGCGCCCGGGACACGGTTGGCGACTGAGCCCCTGGACGGTGCCCGCTGCGCGCTCAGCCGATGCCGGCCCAGCCCGAGTCCCGTCCCTGTCGCCGCTCGAGGAGGCCCCGCACATAGCCTGCCTGCCCGATGTGCTGGGCCGTCTCGACCATGACCGACACCAACCGGACCGCCAGCGTGACCGGCGGGGTGAACCGGGTGTCGACGATCCTGGCGAAGTCGGCTTCGGTGAGGGCCGTGACGATTCGCCTGGACTGGGCCGCCACCGCTTCGGCGTAGCCAGTCAACAACGCCGTGTCGGAGATCGAGAAGAGGGCGACTTCGGCCGAGCTCATCCCGAAGCCATGGGCACCCTTGGGGTAGGGCAGCCCGAAGCGTTGGTGCCAGCCGTCGGCCAGCCACACCTGCGGGACGCCGCCCAGCGTGGCGAGGTGGTCGTCCTCGACCCGCAGCAGGTGCCACACCAGCCAGCCGATCGGATTCGCCTCCGGATCGGCACGCCAGGTGACGTCGGCGGGCGAGAGCCCATCGAGCACGGCCGGGACGAGTTCGTGGACGCGACCCAGGGCGTCCAGCGCGAGATCAGTGGTCAGCATGGGACCATCCTGCTCCGCGCAGGAGACCCGCACAGCCACGAAGGGCCAAGGTGTAGTGGCGCTACGATCGAGTCGTAGCCCCTGTAGCTCAGTGGATAGAGCAGCAGCCTTCTAATCTGTCGGTCCCAGGTTCGAGTCCTGGCGGGGGCGCGCCGATGCTCAGGGACACGGCTCGAGAGGCCGTGTCCCTGAGTGGGTCAGCGAGAGGGGTCCTGCCGATGTCAGCACCTCGGGGTTACCGCATCGAGCGGATGAGCCGCGCCCGGCTTGCCCTGGCGGCGGGGCAGAATCTGGCCTCCCGGCGACACCTGATGTACGGACTGGTCGAGGCCGATCTGACGATCCCTCGCCACCTGCTGCGGGCCCACCGCGAGCGGACCGGAGAGCGGTTGTCGCTGACCGCCTACGTGGTGACGTGCCTGGCCACCGCGCTTGCGGAGTACCCGGAACTGAACGCCTTCCGTCGGGGCCGGAGCCTGGTCTTCCTCGACGAGGTCATCATCGAGGTGCTGGTGGAGCGGCGGATCGACGGACAGCCGGCGGTGGGCTACCTGCCGATCCGGCACGCGAACGCGACGTCGTTGAGGGACATCCACGACCAGATCCGGGCCTCCCAGGCATCCACCGACAAGACGATCGCGGGCCAGCGGTGGCTGGAACTGGTGCCCGCGTTCGTGGCGCCCCTGCTGATGACCTGGATGCAGCGCAGTATCGGCTGGGGCCTCAGGTTGGGGGTGGCGGGCGTCAACAACGTGGGGACGGCGAATGCGGCCGGCTGGGGCCTGAGCCCCGGGGCGGGCACCCTCGGGATCACCCTCGGTGGGATCGCACCGAGGCCACGCCTGGTGGACGGGCAGCTCGTCGAACGGGAGATCGCGCACCTGACCGTGACTGTCGACCACGACGTCGTGGACGGCGCACCGGCGGCGCGTTTCACCGCGCGTTTGCTCGAGTTGCTGGCCGCCGGTGATTCCGTCCGGGAGGCCATCGCGGCCCCGTGAGGGCTCATACCGAGGACGTGGGGAGCCTGAACAGATGGATGGATTGGTCCTTGTGGCGGCAGCGCGCCGACTGTTGGTCGGGTTTGTAGCGGTCCGAGACCACCACCAGCGTGCCGTCGGGTAGCCAGGTGACCCCTTCGATGTTGCAGTACACGATGCGGCCCGTGCGGTTGCGGGGGAACAGGTAGGTGCGGCCGTCGTCCTCGAACAGGTCGCCGAGGTCTCGTGGCTCGGGCTTCAGCCGTCCGATCCACAGGGCTGAGGACACTTGAGAAACGACGGACATCGTGTGGTTGCTGACGTCCAGACCGGCGTAGTCCGCGAACTGGACGGCCCGGGGCAGCCGGATGGTGCCGGCATGCTCCCAGCGGTCCCCGGCACGCCGGAACGCCTGGAGGCGTCCCTGCCCGGGCTCGCGTCCCGCGCTGCCGCTCTTGCAGGCGTTGCCCTCGCACAGCCCGAGCAGGTAGTCCTCGCCGTGGTGCCGCAGCGTCGAGAGGCCTTCGATGCCCTTGTTCTCGCGCTTCACCTGATACTCCAGCCAGTGACTTCCCAGGAGGCGAAACGACGCGTCGAACTCGTCAATGCCTGGTTGGTAGGTTCCGGCCGGCGTCTGGGACGCCTCGATCAGGCAGTACCAGCGCGCTGCGTCGGGTTGGTACGTGATGTCCTCGTACCCCCCGCGGGCCTGGGAATCCATCAGGACGGGAGCCTCCCCGGCACTGTCCCAATCCGGCCTGAGGCGCAGGATCTCGGCGGTGTTGTCGAACACCACGTGCAGGTGGCCGTTCGCGAAATGGACGCCGCTGGCCTCGCGAGGCTGGCGGCGGTCGCCCCCCAGGAGGTCGTCGATCCGGGCTTCCCGGACCAGTTCGAGCTCACTCGCCAGGTCATCCGCGGCGACCCGGGGCACCTCTCGCTGCGCAGTCACCCTGCCATCCGATCACACCGTGCGCCGGAGGTCGAGAGCGAACCCGCCAGCCGGCCGCGTCCCGGGGGCTAGGATCCGGACGAGAGCGTCGCGCTCGCACCGGGCGGCGGACGACCCTTATTGCCTCGCGAAACCGGAGGTCGCCGTGCTGCCTCGCACCGGACCCTCGACGCCCAGCACGACACTGGCGGACAATCGTCGCCTGGTGTTGGGGGTGCTCCACACCAGGGGCGACCTCACCCGCACGGAGATGGCCGAGGCTTCAGGGCTTTCCCCGGCTGCGACGGCGCGGATCACGAACGCGCTGGAATCGGAAGGGCTCATCGCCAGGACGGAGAAGCTCCCCTCGGCGGGCGGTCGTCCGGCCTGGCGCTACCGCTTCACCGGGAAGCCCTGTCAGCGCTGGACGATCCCCTTCGGAGGGGTAATGGGGTCCTGGATTCGGGTCGAGGCATCACCCGCACCGCGATGCTGATCGCCTTGGCGCGTCGCCAGGGGTTTGAGGCAGGTCAGGGTCCAGCATGGAACAACGAGTGGCGGACGCTGAAGACCCCGCCACAGCGGGAGCGAAGGGAGTTGCGGTGGAAGTTCGGCGACACGGGGGAGTGACCCCGCAGCGAGTGCTCAGCCTCTGCGCGGTCGCGGGCCTGACGATGAGCCTGTCCGCGTGCGCCTGGCTCGGCGGTGACTCGTTCGCGACCACCAAGCCGCCCGCCACCGCCACCGCCGTGCCGCTCTCGCCCACGCCGAGCGCCTCACCCACACCGTCGGCGACGGGCACGCCGACGCCCAGTCCGAGTCCCAGCAAGCCCGCCGTGAAGGCGTCCGGCAGCATGACCCTGTTCTCCAACACGGTCTCTGACGCTTTCGTCGGGACCTGCGCGACCGTGAATGGTGCCCCGACGATTGTCCTGGCCGACGTGAACAACGACTTCTTCGGCACAGTCGATCTGACGGTCGTGCTCACCCCCCGAGCGGGCGCGGTGTCCACGCTGGCCGGTGCGTTCGGAGAGGACAGCGAAGGCATCACCAGGAAGCTCAGCTTCGACGCCGCGAAGCCCGCCAAGGGAGCTTCGGCGGTGCTGACCAGCTCCGGCACAACCTATCGGGTCGCGGGCAAGGCCATGGTCTATGAGGACGGCGCCAAGAACGGCAGCCTGCTCCCGTTCTCCATCACGGCGAAGTGCGCCAACCGCGCCTGGTGACCGACGCTGCCAGGCTCAGGCGATGCTGACCGTTGCGCGCTTGTCGAGCGTGACGTACCCGGTCAGCGTTCCCCGCACCCGGACGGTGATCTTGGCACCCTTGTCCGCTTTGGTGAGCAGGTAGGTCTTCTTGGTGGCCCCAGAGATGGCAGTCGAGGCCCGATACCACTGATAGGACAGTGTCACTTCTCCGGGGCTCCAGGTGCCCGGGCCGGCGGTGAGGGTGGCACCGACCTTCCGGGTGCCGGCAATCGCCGGGGTCGCTCCCTTCAGGGTGGCCTTGGCAACCGCTGCGGTTGCGGTCGAGGACTTGGTGACCGTGGTGTACCCAGGCTTCGTCCCGGTGACAGCCACCCTGAGGGCGGTGCCGGCGTCGGCGGGCTGGACGACGTAACTGGCGGTCGTGGCGTTACTGATGGCGGTGGTGCCTCGGTACCACTGATAGGCCAAGGTGACCGGGGCGGGGCCCCAGGTGCCGGGCCCGGCGGTCAAGGTTTGTGCCACGGTCGGGGTGCCGGTGATGGTCGGAATCGGGGTCGCGGTGAGTGCCGCCGGGGGCACCTGCGCGGTGGCGGTTGAGGTGCGGGTCACGGCGACATAGCCGGACTTGGTCCCGGTGACAGCCACCTTGAGGGCGGTGCCCACGTCCGCGGGTTGCACGACATACGTGGTGGACGTGGCGCCCTTGATGGCGGTGCTGCCGCGGTACCACTGGTAGGAGAGGTCGACAGTGCCGGGGCCCCAGGTGCCGGAGACGGCGCTCAGGGTCGCCCCGAGGGTCGCGCCACCCTTGACGGTGGGTTGGGGGGCCGGGTCGAGGGCCATGAACAGCTTCGCCCAGGTGTTGGTGGTCGCCACCCCGGTGGCGGTGAGCCCGGCAGCGGTCTGGAAGGCCTTGACCGATGCCTGTGTCGCGGCCCCGAAGGAGGCTCCGCTCGTGGTCTCGTAGTCCAAGCCGGACAGCAGGGCGTGCAGCGCGCTGACCCGGCTGCCGCTGGCGCCCGACCCGATCTGGGAGATCAGCGCGCTGAGGGTGATGGGGCCCACCTCGCCGTCCACGGTGAGCTTCTTGGTGGACTGGAACGCCTTGACCGCGGTGACCGTGGCGGCGTCGAACGCACCGGTCGCCTTCACGGTCGAGCCGGCGTGCGCCAACAGGTGCTGCAGCGCGGTGACCTTCGGGCCCTTGGCGCCCGAGAGCAGCATCACGTTCATCGGGACGACGTCGTAGTCGGTGAGGTTTTCACTGGAAATCAAGGACTTGATGGTCTTGGCGTAGGCGGCCGCGGCGTTCGGCTCCTCGACCTTGGCGACGGCATCGATGAAGGCGGGGAGATCTGCGATCACCGCCCGTGCGGCCTTGTACGCGGAGTCGTTGGCGATGCTGGACGCATGGTCCTTGAACGAATAGCTGAGCGAGGAGTAGCTGCTGTATTTCGTGACGGTTCCTGAACTCGACGTGACCGAGAAGCAGCCGGACTGGTAGTTGGTCGCCGCCGAGGCCAGCGCCACACCCTCGGAGCCCGCGAACTTCAAGGAGGCGGAACGCCGCAGGCCGGCGTAGTAGCTGCGTTGCTTCCAGTAGCTGAGGGTCGTCTTGACCACGCCGTAGGCGCGTCCGCGGGCCTCGATGATCTCCCAGTCGCCCGAGGCCAGCTTCTTGGTGAGTACGGCCACATGACCGATGCCGTTCGATCGGGCGGGGTTGTTGCGCAGGAAGACGAGGTCTCCCGTCCGCGGCGATCCGGAGACCGGCTTGGTGGCGTTGTACTGCGCAGCTGCCAGGTCGGTGATCTTGTTACCGGAGCGGGAATAGAGCCACTCCACCAATTCTGAGCAGTCGAACTTCTTGGGATCGGGGTTGGAGGCCAGCGCTTCAGCACCCAGCACGTATGGCTTTCCGACCTGTGCTGCGGCGAGGCTGGCGAAGCCCCCCGCGGTCATCTGGGCCCGGCACTTGATCCCGAAGTAGTTGCGTGCCTGGGTCGCCAGCTTGCTGGTCCCGTAGTCCGTGGACTCGATGGCCTGGGCGATGGAGACCGAGGCCGGCACGCCCCACTGGCGTTGGGCGCTCTGCGCTGCGCTGACGATGCTCGCGATGAAGGACTTCTTGGCGCTTTCAGTGGTCGTGGCGGCGACGGCGGTAGGAACCCCCGTACCCACCAGCCCGAAGACCAGGGCCACTCCCATGATCACGGATACCACTCGCGAGGAATACTTCATAAGCGGTTTCCTACCTATCCCCCCTGAAAGGGGCAAGGTTCCCCTTGAGACTCCGGCGCGAAGGCCGCACCAGTCAAACCTCTCTGACAAGGGGTTAGCCTCGTTTCGGCGCCTCAAGTCGGCCTTGAGGGTTGGATGGTTGAGGGTTGGACGGAATCTCGACCTGACGTTGCGACGAGCTCGGTCTCGCGACGGGTTTCGCCTCTGCGCGAGACCATCTTGGATAGGCTGCTGGAGCTTGCAATCACCAGTAGCCAGGAGGACGGCAATGCGGGCGAATTTCCCGGCAGTAACGGATTTCAACGCCATTCCCACAGGGGACATGCCAGGCGACAAGGTCCAGATCACCGACGATCACGTGGCCAAGGCCCAGGCGATCTTCCCCCCGTTGTGGGAGTCGCTCCAACCACTTCTGGCCGACTCACCCCACCACCGGGCCGTCGTGGCCGTCCACGGCGGTTCGGGGGTCGGGAAGTCGGAGACCGGGTCGTTGTTGGCCTACGGGCTGAACGCCCTCGGCGTGGGCGCGTACGTGCTCTCGGGGGACAACTACCCGCGCCGGGTTCCCTCCGCCAACGATGCCGAACGCCTGCGCGTCTTTCGCGCCGGCGGGCTCCAGGGCCTGGTGGCGGCGGGCAGCTATGACCCGACCGTGCGCGCCGCCCTGGCCGATCTTCAAGCCTCCGATCGCGACGCGGACGCAACCTTCGTGGCCACCCACCCCTGGCTGACGACCTACCAGAAGGCGGGGCGCAAGGCCTTGGCCGGCTATCTGGGCACGCCCGCCGAAGTGGATTTCGCTGAGATCAGCCGGATCCTCGCGGCGTTCCACGACGGGGCTGGCTCCCTGATGCTCAAGCGCATGGGGCGGACGCCGGACGCGCTGTGGTACGACGAGGTGGACGTCACCGACACGCAGGTGATCGTCGTCGAATGGACCCACGGGAACAACGACTACCTGACCGGTGTCGACATCCCGATCCTGCTCAACAGCACCCCGGAGGAGACCTTGGCGCACCGCCGGGCGCGCAGCCGGGACGGTGCGGTGGACAGCCCGTTCACCACGGTGGTGCTGGAGTTGGAGCAGGCGAAACTCCGATCCCAGGCGCGCAAGGCGCTCATCATCGTGGCGAAGGGCGGCGGGCTCCTTGAGTACGACGAGTACTTGAAGGCGATGGGCGCCGACCTGCCGGCGGCAGGGCCGATGCTGAACGTGTATCCCGACAGCATCGGGGGCACCCTGTCGGATCTGGTGGACTTCGTCCGGCGTCCCGAACTCAAGGACGTGTTCAGCTCCGCCTACCTGCTCCCCAGCATCTTCAATACCGACCTGGACCGCGGCTTCTCGGTGATCGACTACAACCTGAGCGATCGGTTCACGACCCCGGACGATTTGCCGGCGCTGGCCGAGGAGGGTATCGACTTCAAGTTCGACTTCATCCTCAACCATGCCTCGGTGCTCTCCCCGCAGTTCCAGGACATCCTGGCCAAGGGTGAGCGGTCGAAGTACGCCGACTTCTTCATCGACTGGAACGCGTTCTGGGCCGGCCACGGCGAGATGACCGCTGACGGCTACGTCCAGCCGGACGCCGAACTCATCAAGGACATGTTCTTCCGCAAGCCCGGGCTGCCGATCCTGATGGTGCGCCTGCCGGACGGCAGTGAGAAGCCCTACTGGAACACCTTCTACCAGGAGGTGCGGTACACCGCCCCCGACACCCAGGACCTGATGCACGCCGCGGGGCTGCAGTACGGCCGCGCCGAGCTGCTGGCGGAACGGGTCGCCACGGCGATCCGGGAAGGCAAGAAGCCGTCCGAGGCGGATTTCACCGGCTACGAAGACGTTCGCGACGCGGTGGTGGAACTCGTGGAGTCGAAGCGTCGGTATCTGGGCCAGATGGACCTGAACATCAAGTCCCCGCTGGTGTGGGACTTCTACGCCGAGACACTCGACAAGCTCGCCGGGTACGGGGCTCAGATCGTGCGGCTCGACGCCTTCGCCTACGCCCCCAAGGAACCGGGCCTGAAGAACTTCCTCAACGATCCCGGCACCTGGGATGTCCTGGGCAAGGTGAAACAGCTCGCTGATCAGCGCGGCTTGAAGCTGCTGCCGGAGATCCACTCCACCTACGCGGAGAAGATCCACGAAACCATTGCGGCCAAGGGCTTCATGACCTACGACTTCTTCCTTCCCGGGCTGCTGATCGACGCTTTCGACCGCCAGGACGCAACCACTCTCAAGGGCTGGATCGGCGATCTGCTCGGCAAGGGCATCCGGACGGTCAACATGCTGGGCTGCCACGACGGCATCCCGCTGCTCGACCTGAAGGGGCTGCTGGACGAAGAACGCATCCAGGCCCTGATCGACACCATCAAGGGTCGAGGCGGCTACGTCAAGGACCTGCACGGCGCGAAGAACATCTACTACCAGGTCAACGCCACCTACTACAGCGCGCTGGGGGACAGCGATGCCCGGATGCTGTTGGCCCGCGCGATCCAGCTCTTCATGCCCGGCAAGCCCCAGGTCTGGTACCTCGACCTCTTTGCGGGCAGGAACAACCACGCTGCGGTCGAGAAGGCCGGATCGGGTGGCCACAAGGAGATCAACCGCACCAACCTGTCGCCGGACGACGTGGCGGCCGGCCTGCTCCAACCGGTCGTGCAGCGCCAGCTGGAGTTGTTGCGGTTCCGGAACACCTTCGGGGCCTTCGGCTTCGATGCCAGCTGTGAGGTGGCGGTGACGCCTGCTGATCAGCTACGGATCACGTGGTCGAAGAACGGCAACACCGCCACGCTGATGGCGGACCTGACGGCGACCAGCTTTGTGATCACCGCCACGGATGCCGGGGGAGTGGAGCTCGGCTTCAGCAGTTGAAGACGCCTGTTGACGTGAGCTGAGAACGCCGCTGGCGGCCCCCCAAGGGGGCCGCCAGCGGCGTTCTCAGCGGTTGGTGGAGGTCAATCGGTCAGCGGACGCCGGCGGCGAACAAGGCGTTGGCGTAGGCCTGCTGGCCCTTGGCGGTCGGGTGACCGGCGGCACCGAGATTCTCCGACCCGATGACCCACGGTGTGGCGGAGTCGCACAGACCATGCCCGTTGAAGCGTGAGGCGACGCTGACGTATGTGATCGGCGAGCCGGGCACGCTGGCGTTCGTCGCGGCGACGGCCCCCTTGAGGACGGCATTGAGGCGCAGGATGGTGGCGTTGTACCAGGCCTTGTCGGCGGCCGTGATGAAGTAGCCGTTGCCCAACTGGCAGGTGCGTTTGTGTGACCCGAACAGCTCGTAGTACCCGGCGACGTGGATGCGTGCGTTCGGGTACGCCTGGTGAGCCCCTGCCAGCAGGGTCTGTACGCCGGCGGGGAGGCCGACGAATCCCGCGTCCACGAGGTTCTGGACGGTGGTGGCCGGCGGGGCGACGACCCGTTGGGCGCACGGTGACCCGACCGGCTGATTGAGGCAGGCCAGCAGGATGTCGACCCACTGGATGTCGTTGGCGCCCACCGTGAGGGTGATCTTGGTCACAGCCTCCTTATCGCCCGGGTAGAGGGCCAGTTGGGCGCCGACCGCGGCCAGTCCGGCCCCCGGCGTGGCCACATTCGCCAGCGTGAGCTTCCGGCTGGCTGCGTCCAGACGGCTGGGGAACGCCTGGGCCGAAGACACCCCGAGTCCGGTGGTGATCGAATCACCGGCTGCCAGGTAGTTCGGGCTGACGGCAACCGGCGCGGCCTGGGCGGCCGCGGTGGGGAGGCTCAAGCCGAGAGCTACGGCGGCGGCCAGGACGATGCCGAAACGACGCTTCATGGGGTTCCCTTCTGGTGGAGTGCACAACGGCGCTCACGCTACGCCAGGGTCTCTGCGTCCGGGCGTCGTTCCGGAATCAGGCGCCGGCGCCGCAGTCGTTGCCCAGGAATCGGAGACGGGCTGGCGGCCTGAACCACCGGGCCCCGCGGGTATGTCAGGATCTGGGGTGAGCAAAGCAGCCAATTCGACGGGTGACGACCGGGGCAAGAAGGGCTACGCCAAGGGTCGCGTCAAGAAGCGGGAGATCCTGTCGACCGCCATGACGCTGTTCGGCGAAGTCGGCTACCGGGGCACCTCGTTGCGCGAAGTCGCCGCCCGGGTCGGCCTGACTCACACCGGGGTCCTGCATCACTACCCGACCAAGGAAGCCCTGCTGCAGGCCGTGCTCGCTTACCGGGACGAAGTGGACGCGGAGTGGCTCGGCCTGGGTGAGACGACCGGGGTCGAAACCCTGCAGCGCCTGCTGGCGCTGGTCGGGCGGAACGCCAAGCGGCGCCACCTCGTGGAACTGTTCTGTGTGCTGGCGGCGGAGTCCACGCCTGCCTCACACCCGTCCCACGATTACTTCGTCTCCCGCTACCGCACGCTCATCAAGGAACTGACGGTGGCCTTCGAGGAGGCCGGGAAGGCAGGGAAGCTGCGCAAGGGACTCGATCCCCGGGTGGCCGCCCAGCAGTTCGTCGCCGTGATGGACGGTGCTCAGATCCAGTGGCTCCTGAACGCTGACTCCATCGACATGGTCGAGGTCGTCCGCAGCCACCTGGCCGGTCAGGTGACGCTCCCGGACTAGTCGTCACAGGGCACTCACAAGCGCTACACGTCACACTGGAGGGGTGGAGACCCTCTGGCAGCTGTGGCGTCGGTGGTGGCAGACCGCCGCCGTTCCGGCTCCCTCGGAGGTGCTGGTGGTCGGCGCCGTGGCCCTGGCGCTGGTGGTACTCGCCTGGCGGCCGGTGAGGATGCTGGCCACTCTCGTGCATGAGGCCGGTCACGCCGTCCTGGGTGCGCTGACCGGACGCACCCTCCAGGGAATCCGGGTGCACGCGGACACCTCCGGGGTCACGCTGAGCCGCGGCCGGCCGCGCGGTCCGGGCATGGTCCTCACCCTGCTGGCGGGGTACCCGGCGCCCTCGCTGGCGGGGCTGGCGGCGGCGGTGCTGATCGGGCACGGCCGGTCGGTGCTCGTGATCTGGCTGTTCGCGCTCGGCGCTGCGGTGATGCTGGTACGGATGCGCAACCTGGTGGGCGCGCTCGTGGCGCTGGCCGTCGGGGTGGGCTTGGCCCTCCTGGCCTGGTACACCCCCACCCGGTGGCTGCCGTGGTTCGCTACCGGTTTGGCCTGGTTGTTGCTGCTGGCAGGTGCCCGCACGGTGCTGGAGGCCTGCGCGCACCCGGGTGGCCCCGGTTCCGACGAGGCGCAACTGGCCGGCCTCACGCACTTCCCGCGCTGGTGGTGGCTGGGCGGCTGGCTGCTGGTCGCCGCCGGGGCAGTGTGGCTCGCGGCGAGCTGGCTGCTGGTGATCCCGGCGGGCTAGTACGCGGCGTTCCATAGGCGGGAGTAGAACTCCAATTTGTGGGTGTCCAAGGCGATGCCGTAGCCGGCGAGGAAGGCGTCGCGCCAGCCGTCGCCATCGGTCGACGACAGGCCCTGAAGCGCCGCGGCCAGGTCCGCCCAGCGGTCCCCGACCCCCAGCCGCCCCAGCCCCAGGTAGCCGACGCAGTGGCCGTCGCTGTCCAAGAGGAAATGGGAGGTCCGGGCGTCTCCGTGGCAGACCACCTCGTCGAGGGCCGGCCAGCAGTTGAAGGCGTAGGCGCCGTTGGGTAGTTGGCTGACCCTGCCGGTGATGGACCACTCCCACGGGCAATCCGCCGCAGGAACCCGATCGTGGAAACGCCGCAGCGCGGCGCCTAGCTCGGGCACCGCGGTCTCGGGGCGTTGCCGCCATTCTTCGGCCGCCGCCGATACCCCGGGCAGGCCGGTCCGATGCAGCCAGCGGTAGCCGTCGGCGTCCTCCCCGTGGCCCAGCACCGCTGGCACCGCGACGTAAGGGGACGCCCACGCCAGCCGCGAGGCCTCGTCGGCGGGCCGGAACTCCCGGCTCGGGGGGCCGTAGGTGATGAACTCGGCCCCTTCGTCCACCGAGAAGGTGACCGTGCCGTACTCGGTGTCCCCTACGGGGTGGACGGATCGTCCGGCGGCCAACGTGGCGACAGCGGCAGGGATGGTCAGGTCGCGGAGGTCGAGGTGGGGAAGGCCCGGGATCGTCATGAGGCCATTGTTGCCTGGGCGGCATGGGCTGGGCGCTACCGGGGCTGGGCGCTACCGGGGCTGGGCGGCACTGGGCTGGGCGGTACCGGCGCCCTACCCTGAGCCGGGATCGCGTTGGGTTCCGACCAACCCGACGAACACGTCCTCCAGGGACGCGCCCGGACCATGGGCGGCGCGCAACTCGGCCGGACTACCGGCGGCGATGATGGAGCCACCGTAGATGAAGGCGAGCCGATTGCAGTGGGTGGCTTCGTCCATGTAATGCGTGGTGACGAAGAGGGTGATCCCTCGCCCGGCGAGCTCGTAGAGCAGGTCCCAGAACTGGCGGCGGGCGACGGGGTCGACCCCCGAGGTCGGCTCGTCGAGGAACACCAGCTCGGGTTCGTGAATGGTGGCCGTGCCCAACGCCAGCCGCTGACGCCAACCGACCGACAGGTTGCGGGTGAGTTCCTGCTCGCGTCCGCGGAGCCCGGCCATGTCGATGATGTACTCGCGGCGCTCGGCGAACTGGTCCGGCGTGAGGTTGTAGACCCCGGCGTAGAACTTCAGGTTCTCGTCAACGGTCAGGTCCTCGAACAGCGAGAACTTCTGCGACATGTAGCCGATCCGGGGCCGGACCCGCTCGGGATGCCGGGCCACGTTCTCGCCGAGCACCAGCGCCCGTCCATGGGTCGGCGCCAGACTCCCGGTGAGGATCCGGATGGTGGTGGTCTTGCCCGAGCCGTTGGGGCCGAGAAAACCGAACACCTGGCCGCGTGGCACGTCCACGTCGATGCCGTTCACGGCGGTGAAGCTCCCGAACTGCTTCACCAGCCCGCGGACGCTGACGGCGGCCGAGGCGTCCGGGTTGGGCGTTGGGACCGACGCGGCCGGGGCGGCCGGGGCCGGCGGGTCGCAGGATCCGTTCCATGGCGTCCCCTATTCCGTCAGCCGGCGCCTGGTGGCGAGCACCGCGGAACCGAAGATGAGGACCGCGAAGGCGGTCAGGGCGAGCATGGGCTGGGCCAACGAGGCCAGATCGCTGCCTTTGACGAATGCCCCGCGCAGCACGATCAGCGCGTGGGTGAGGGGGAGCAGGGCGCTGAGGGGTTGGATCGCCGCCGGCATGGATTCGATCGGGAACACGAATCCCGACAGGATCATCATCGGGATCATGAGGAACATCACCGCCTGCTGCGCCTGATGCCTGGTCTTGGACACCAGGGAGACCAGCAGGCCCATTCCGATGGACGTGAGCATGAAAAGGCCCAACCCCAGCAGGACCACCCAGAAGTTCCCGTTGAAGGGCACCCGGAACCACAAGATCCCGACCGCGGCCACCAGCGCCATTTGGGCGCAGGCGAGCAGGGCGTACGGCGTGACCTTGCCGATCAGGTATTCGGTGGGACGGATGGGGGTGACGAACATCTGCTCCAGGGTGCCGGATTCGCGTTCGCGCACGACCGCCTGGGACATGATCGCCATCAGCGAGATCATCAGGATCGCCGCGACCAGCCCGGGGATCATGGTGTTGATCGGATCGAGGGTGGGGTTGAACATCACCCGGACCCGCGCATCGATCCCAGGTCGGGAGAGGGTGCCCGCCTGCTGCGCGACGCGTTCGGCGTTCAGCCCGGCGATGACCTGGGCCGCGTAGCCGCTGGCCACCGACGAGATCTGGGAGTCCGGATCCGTCCACGATGATTCCAACCGAGGCCGCCTCGCCGTTCTGGAGCCGGGTCTGGGTGCCCTCGGGAATCACGACCGCAACCCGGATCGTTCCCCGGTCGAGCAGTGGCTGCAGCTCGCCCTCGCTGGCCGGACGGGCGGCGATCGAGAAGTACCCGGACCCCCGGAACGCGTCGGTGATCACGCGCGAGGTTGCGCTGCGATCGAGATCGACGACCGCGGTGGCCAGATCCTTGACATCGGCGGCCACGACGTAGCCGAACAGCACGAGCTGCGCCACCGGCATCAGCATCAGCAAGCGCAGCAGGAGCGGGTCCCGCCGCAGTTGCCGGAACTCCTTCCAGATCAGCAGTCGGATGCGCTTGAGGCTCATCGCGACCTCCTGGAGTGCAGCGCCGAGGCCAAGGTCAGCACCACGAGCGAAAAGATGCCCAGCGAGACGACCTCCGGCCAGGCTTCGGACCAGCCGGCGCCCTTGAGGAAGACCGCGCGCGAGACGGTGACGAAGTACCGCGCCGGGAAGGCGGAGGCGATCCACTGCAGGACGAGCGGGATCTGGTCCAGGGCGAACGCAAAGCCCGACAGGAGGAAGGACGGGAGGAAGGCGACCAGCAGGGCGGTGATGCTCGCGGTGTCCACCGTGGGCGCCAAGGCCGAGATCACCAGCCCCATCCCCAGGCTCGCGAAGACGAAGAGGACGGCCGCCACCGCGAGCACGACCGGGTCCCCCCGCAGCGGGACGCCTAAGATCCCGATCCCGACCGCGACGATGGCGACCACGTCCAGGAACGCCAGGATGGTCCAGGGAAGGAGCTTGCCGATCATCAGTTCACCGCGCCGCAGCGGGCTGACCGCCATCTGCTCCCCGGTTCCCTGGTCTCGTTCGCGAACCAGCGTCACCGCGGTCTGTTGCACGGTGACGATCATGAGGATGACGGCCATCAGCCCGGGGATCAGGAAGTCGGAGGAGCGACGTTCGGGGTTGTACCAGGTGCGGATCTGGGGCTGCAGGGAACCGAGGCTGGTGAGGTCGAGGCCCTGAGTCTCAGCCCAGGAGACGGCCACCCGCTGGTCGTAGAGCAGGTTGAGGGCCTTGGAATAGGCCTGCGCCACCCGCGCCGAATTGGGTTCGCTGCCGTCCACGAGGACAGCCACGGATGCGGTGGCCCCGGCGGCGAGTTGGCGTCCGAAGCCGGCGGGTACCACCACCGCGATACGGGCCTGGTTGCGGTCGAAGGCCGCGGTGGCGGCGGCCACGCTGTCGGCATGGGCGACGATCGAGAAGAAGTTCGACCCCTCGTAGTTGCGCAGGTACTCGGCGCTGGCCGGGGTCCGGTCCTGGTCGATGACCAGGGTGGGGACGTTCCTGACGTCGAAGCTGATGGCGTAGGAGAACAGCAGCAGTTGCACGATCGGCAGTAGCAGCACCAGCGCCAGGGCTCGGGGATCCCTGATGAGGTGCTTGAACTCCTTGGCGGTGATGGCGCCGATGCGGTCGAGGGCGGCCCTCATGCCGGCACCTCCTCGGGCAGGCCGGTGCTGGAGCGGGCGTCCGCCAGGAAGGCGAACACCGATTCCATGTCCATGGGGATCGGACGGGCGAGCGCGGCGACCCCGGCGTCAGCCAGCCACTGGTCGAGATCGACGGGTTCGCCCTCGTGCAGCAGGACGCGAACGGTGTCGCCCAGCAGGTGCGTGGAGGCGATGCCGGGGCGTCCCTGGAGGGCCGCGAGGGCGGCCCGCGGATCCTCGGCAGCAACTTCCACCAGGGTGCCCGGGACGGAGGCCTTGAGCGCCTCTGGCGTGCCCTGATGGCGGACCACGCCCGCATCGAGGAACGCCACGTGGGTGCACCGCTCCGCCTCGTCCATGTAGGGGGTGGCGACCAGGACGGTCTTGCCCTGGGCGTGGATGTCGCCCAGGATCCGCCAGAACTCCCGCCGCGACACCGGGTCGACTCCGGTCGTGGGCTCGTCCAGGAGTAGCAGGTCCGGCTCATGCATCAGGGTGGAGGCGAGCATCAGCTTCTGCTTCATGCCCCCCGACAGCTTGCGGGCCTGACGTGAGGTGAAGTCCGCCATCCCCATGCTCGTCAGCAGGCTCGCCGCCCGCTCCCGGCGCAGCGGCTTCGGTACCCCGCGAAGCCGGGCGAAGAACTCCAGATTCTCGGCCACCGTCAGGTCGGGATACATCGAGAACTGCTGCGACATGTAGCCGATCCGGCCGGTGATGGCGCCGGGCTGCTTGTTCACGGCATGCCCGAAAACGTCGGCCTCGCCCGAGTCGGGTGCCAGCACCGTGGCCAGCATCCGGATCAGGGTCGACTTCCCGGCCCCGTCCGGGCCCAACAGGCCGAAGACCGCACCCGTGGGGACAGCCAGGTCCAGGGCGTCCACCGCGGTGACCGCGTCGAACGTCCTGGTCAGCCCGCGGACGTGGATCGCCGCCGGCTCCGGGCTGTTGTCGGAGAGGGTCATGTCAGCCGAATGCCACGTCCGCGGGCATCCCGGCCTTGATCTGGCTGGTGTCGTCCAGGCGCACCCGCACCTCGAAGACGAGGTTCACGCGCTGATCCTCGGTCTGGAC
Organism: Propionibacteriaceae bacterium; assembly: GCA_016717345.1. Lineage (GTDB taxonomy): Bacteria > Actinomycetota > Actinomycetes > Propionibacteriales > Propionibacteriaceae > Propionicimonas. The sequence goes on along the minus strand of JADKFR010000001.1, from coordinate 235,745 downwards.
GGTGTTGGGGGTGAACTCGGCGGTACTGGCGATGAAGGTGACCGTCCCGGTGATGTCGGGGGTCGAGCTGCTGCTCACAGTGACCTGCTGGCCCACGCTCACCTCTCCGATCCGGGGCTCGGGGACGAAGACCCTGACGAACACGTCCGAGGGATCGACCATGGTGACCACCGTTCGTCCGGGGGCAGCGTTCTGACCCACGTTGGTGGTGAGGCTGACGATGGTCCCGGCGCGGGGGGCCTTGACCACGGCATACCCCACCTGCACGTTCGCGAGGTCCACCGCAGCCTTCGCCTGCGCGAGTCGTGCCTGGGCTGCTTTCACGTCAGCGGCGGTGGCATCGTCGTCGTTCTTCGCGTTGGTCACGGCGGCTTCGGCCGCCTTGACGCCCTGCTTGGCCTGGTTGAGTTGGAGGGTGAGTGCCTTGGTGTCGAGGCGGACGAGTTCGGCCCCGGCCTTGACGGTGTCGCCTTCGGCGATCTTCACCTTCGTCACCCGTCCGGTCATCGCCGGGGTGATCTGGTACTCCCGGGACTCGGCCGACCCGCTGGCGCGCAGGGTGGTGTCGACGACCTCGGTGTGGTTGGTCGTCCACCACCACCAGAAGCCGCCGCCGGCCAACAGCAGCACCACCAGGATGACGACCGGTACCGGCGGTCTCTTGTGACTACCTTCGGCCATGGTGCTCACCTTCGATTCTCGTGCGGTTCTTTGATGCGCAGGGAGACGTCATGGGGTATCCCGGCAGGGCTGGATGGTGACGGTGGCGGGAGTCCCCGCGGGCAGGGTTTCGGAACTGCTGAGCTGGACGGCGAATGCCCGGGTCAGGTGGATTTCGTCGGTGGCCTGAGAGGTGGGAGGGAAGTCCGCGCGCGTGGCGATCCGGCTCACCCGGGCCGCGATGACGGTGTCAGGGCCCATCCAGTCGGCGTGCACCGTCGCCTCGTCGTCCAGACAGATCCCGGCTACCTGCGCGGGGGAGAGCCAGGTCGTCACAGTGGCGTCGCCGGCTCGTCTCAGCACCACCAGCGCGGCACCCGGCGCGAGGTGGTCGCCCACGGCAGCGACCCGGGTGACCACTCCCGCGGCCGGTGAGCGCACCGTGGCTTCGGTGCGGTGGGCCTTCGCAAGGTCCACCACGACACCACTGAGGTCGGCGGCCACCAGGGCCAGGCGACGGAGTCGGATGAGTTGGGCCCGGGCGTCGGCCACCTTGTCGGTGGCGTCATCGAGCTTCCCCAGCCCGTCGCCGGCCTGCTGAAGGCCGTCGTCGATCTTGGATAGTCCACTCTTCATCTGCTTGAGGGCCGCGTCGATCTGCTTGATTCCGGCTTTGAGGGCCTTGATGCCGGCTTCGACCGATTCCCGGGTCGGAACCCCGGGTGGCCAGGGGACGGTGCCCTCGGGGGGGAGCAGGCGCAGCGCCTCCTTGGCCTCGTGCTTCTGCTTCGCCAGCAGGGCGCGCTGCTCTTCCAGGGTCTTTCGATTGGCCTTCAGCGTGCTGCGGGTGTCGGAGAGCTTGTCGATCGCGTCGTTGACGTCGTCACGCTTGTCGGCGATCTCGGCGTCCTTGTCATGCGTCTCGTTCAAGGCGGCCTCGAGGACCCCGATCTGCGCCCTGGCTGCGGCGGCGTCCGCCTGGGAGACCTTGACCCCGGCGGCGAGCAGACGGTCATCGAGGCGGACGAGTTCCTGCCCGGCCGCGACGGTGTCGCCCTCGCTCACCGACACCGAGGCCACCCCTGGAAATGACCCGAGCTGCAGGGCGGTGGTCATCGCGGGGGTGGTCATCGCGGGGGTGGCCTTCACGGCGGTGCTCCGGTCAGTGGCAGCGAAACCGGCGTTCAGGTCCACGGTGGGCACCGCGAGCACCGGGACGGTGACGGTGACGACGTCCTCGTCCACGGTGGCCTGCAGGCGCAAACCGTGGCTGGAACCGTGGCTGGGCACTGTGCAGCCGACGCCGGCGAGCGGCAGGGCCAGGCTCAGGCAGCCCACCAGAAAGCGGTTCATGGTTCGATCGCCACGCTCAGCAGGAAAGCGTCGACCAGAAACTCGAGGTCCGCCACCGGAGGGGGTGCCAGCGGAGAGACTCGGAGGAAGCCATCGAGGGCGACATAGCTGAACACCGACCCGACGAAGAGCCGGGCGCTGAGGTCGGGTCGGGTGGTTCGGATGAGTCCGAGGGTCGCCGCCCGCGCGAGCTGGCGGGTGGCGACTTCCAGCAGTTGTCCGGGGAGGGCCGTTCGCACCAGATCGCGCAACTCGGTGATGCGGAAGGCCTCGCTGATCACCAGTCGTAACGCCGCGGTGATGGGGGGCTGCAGCAGTCGACCCGTCACGCTTTGGGCCAGCAGGACCAAGGACTGGCGCAACTCCGCCTCGGTCTCGGGTTCGGCTGGGACGGCGGCGAACACCTCATGGGGTGCCAGCTCGGTCGTGATGAAGGCCGACAGGAGGTCGGCCTTGCTCGGGAAGTAGCGATAGAGGGTCTGTTTGCTGACGCCGGCTTCGCTGGAGACAGCATCCATTGAGGTGCCGCCGTACCCGTGACGAACGAACAGTCGGGTGGCCGCGGTGAGGATCTGCTCACGCTTGGCTGCCGCCCGGCGGTCGGTCGCTGTCATCACGATCAAACTGTACGGTCCAGTGTGACTCCATACAAGCGAAGCGGAGATGTTCTGCCTCCTGGCCTTGGCCCTGGCCCTGGCCCTGGCCCTGGCCCGGGAGCTGGCGAGGGGAGTGGACGCGGTGGGTCGCACGGGCGGGTGCCTGCCTGTCGTCCGCTTGTAGTCTGGGCGACATGACTTCCCTCCCGGCCGTCAGGGCACGCCGTCGTAATCAGCTGCCCGACCCGGCCAGGGAGCAACTGCCGATTCCCCAACGCATCGTGACGTCGTGGTGGACGTGGCTGGCAGTCGGGATGGTGATCGTCTTCGCGGCCTGTCTGGCGTCGCTGTTCTTCGATGTGACCGCCGACAAGGAGGTGAACGAGGGCGTCGTGCCCGGGGTCAACCCCAGTGCCATCCGGCAGGCCGCCTGGTATGCGACCTCAACCCTGGTCTTCTGGGTCGTGGTGTTCCTGGCTGCGGACCGGTTCCGTCCGCAACGGTGGATCGTGTGGTTCCTGTCCCTGGGGTGGGGCGCGAGCGTAGCCACTTATCTCTCGTACTACGCCAACTCCTGGGCCGCGCAGCAGATGGCGGTGACCGGCGACTTCGATCCGGCCACCAGCGCGCGGGCTGCGGTCTTCGTCGCCCCGTTCGTGGAGGAGGCCGCCAAGGCCACGGTGCTGTTCTGGCTCGCGATCCTGGCGCGGTACCGGTTCGTGTCGAAGGTGTCCCTGATCGTGATGGGCGGGCTCTCGGGTGCCGGATTCGCGTTCACCGAGAACATCATCTACTACGCCCGTGCCATCGTTTACGCCTCGCAGACCATCGAGGTCGGCGATGCCGACGCGGCGATTGCTCAGATCGTGTGGCTCCGTGGCTTCTGGACGGCCTTCGGCCACCCGCTCTTCACGATGATGACGGCGATCGGCGTGGCGGTGGCACTGCGGACGCACAGCAAGGTCGTCCGGGTGCTGGCGCCGCTGGCCGGCTATGGAACGGCGGCGTTGCTGCACATGGTCTTCAATTCGCAGGCGACCCTGACCTCGGGTGACGCTCAGGTGATGATCTATTTCCTGGTGGCGGTTCCGATGGTGTTCTCCGCGGTCGTCTACGTGGTGCGGCAGGTGCTCAAGCAGGGCCACCTGATCCGCGTGCGACTCACCGACTACGTGCAGATGGGCTGGTTGGAACCGACCGACCCCTTCGTGTTCTCGCGGCAGCGCTCGCGGTGGCGCTCGCTGCTGGTGGCGTTGACGCGAGGATGGACGGCCCTGATCGCGACGGTGTCGCTGCAACGGGCGGTGACCGAACTCGCCTATCTTCGCGACGCCGAGGTGAAGGGGGTCGTGGATGCCACGGCGGCCCTGCGCGCCAAGGAGCTCATCGAACGGGTCGGTGAGTTGCGGACGGTGGGCATCAGCGATCCTCGTGGGCTCAAGCTCAGCCTGCCGCGGCTCCGCCGCCGGCCGCTCGCGGGCACGTCCGAACCCGGTGGGCCGCCCGCGGGCGGACTCGCCGACCCCGCGGCCACGCCCGGGCAGCCGCCGCCAGTAGGATCGCAGCGTTATTCGGTGGTCGACCCGACCTGGGGGCCGCCTGGAGGCTAGGAGTGAGCATGGGTGCCGAGGAGCTCTCGCAGTCCCTCTCGCTCCTGCGTGACGCCCTGGCCGGAGTGCGATTCCCCCTCAACCTCCCCGAGCGCGATGAGATTGCCGCCCGGGTGCGTGGCGCGGTGGGGCAACTGGACGACTACGTGCTGCCGCGACTCGCCCGATTGGACGCGCCCTTGCTCGCGGTGGTCGGGGGATCGACGGGGGCCGGGAAGTCCACCCTGGTCAACTCGGTGATTGGACGGGTGGTGAGCGCTCCGGGCGTGATCCGTCCGACCACCCGGTCACCGGTGCTGGTCCACCACCCCGAGGATGCCGACTGGTTCGCCTCCGATCGGATCCTTCCCGGCCTCGCCCGAAGCCACGACAGTGTGGCGGACGCCCGCACCCTGCAGGTGGTACCCGAGCCGAGCCTGCCGCGCGGGCTGGCGATCCTGGACGCCCCCGATGTCGATTCGGTGGTGGCCGAGAACCGCGCGCTCGCGGGCCAACTCCTGGCGGCCGCCGACCTGTGGCTCTTCGTGACGTCGGCCGCCCGCTACGCCGACGCGGTGCCGTGGGAATACCTTCGCTCGGCGGCTGAGCGGCAGGCGGTGGTGGCCGTCGTGCTCGACCGGGTGCCCCCTGCCGCGATGGGTGAGGTGCCGGCCCACCTGGGGCAGATGATGGTGCAGCGGGGACTGGCCACCTCACCACTTTTCGCCGTTCCGGAGACATCGGTCGACGCCCGGGGCCTTTTGCCGGTGTCGGCAATCGAGCCGATTCGGGGCTGGCTTGCGGAGTTGGCTGCCGATGCCGCGACGCGTCACGCGGTCGTGCTGCAGACGCTGGACGGGGCGATCGGCTCCTTGGTCGGGCTGTCCGGCCCGGTCACGGAGGCGATCGGCGCCCAGGCCACCGCCAGCGAGCTGTTGCGCAGCGATGCCGAGGCCTCGTTCGCCGAGGCCGTCCGCACCGTCTCGGTGCAGACCGCCGATGGGACGCTGCTGCGCGGCGAAGTCCTGGCCAGATGGCACGACTTCGTCGGGACCGGAGAATTCTTCCGGGCGGTCGAGCAGAAGATCGGCTCGCTTCGCGATCGGCTGATGGCTGCCGTCAGGGGCGAGCCGAAGCAGGCCGTCGACGTTCGGCTGGCGGTGGAGTCAGGGATGGAGGTCCTCATCCGCGAGGAAGGCGAGGCGGCCGCCCGGCGGACCCATTCGGCCTGGCAGTCCCATCCTGCTGGGCGTCAGGTGCTGGCGTCCGCCCGGGTGGACCTTTCTCGGGCGTCGTCCGAATTCGAGGTCGGTGCCCAGCAGGCGATCCGGGATTGGCAGGCCGATGTCATGGGCCTGGTCAGTTCGGTGGGAGCATCGAAGCGCTCAGCTGCTCGATTCTGGGCGCTCGGGGTGAACGGTGTCGGCGTCGCGTTGATGATCCTGGTCTTCTCCCAGACCGGCGGTCTGGTCGGGGCCGAGTTGGGCGTCGCGGGCGGTACCGCCGTGCTGGCCCAGCGGCTGCTGGAGGCCATCTTCGGGGAGGACGCAGTCCGGCGTCTGGCCAAGCAGGCCAAGACCCAACTGGACGGGCGGGTTGAGGCCCTGATGGCCCGCGAACTGACTCGCTACCTCGCCGAGGTGGACGCGATCGACGTTCGGGCCGAGCAGGCCGGCCTCGTCGTTGAGGCGGTCGAGGCCGTGGCACGCGTGAGGCCCAAAGTCGTGTCCGCGGTGCCCAGCCCGCCGGCAGCCGCGTCGGAACTGATGGCCGCCCGGGCTCCGCTCCCGATCACCACCGGCGAGCCGGCGACCGAACCGGTTCTGGGCGTGGTGCTTGATCCGCAGGAAACGTCATGAGTACCTCCGCGCCCGCATTGGGCGTTCGGCTCGCCGGCCTCGCCGAGGCGGTCGAGGCGGCGGACGGACGGTGTGAGGCCGACATCGTTGACGCCGCGCGAGCCGTCGTCCGTCGGGCGGGCGAGCGGGTGGCCTTCAGTGGCGACTACACCGTGATCGCGCTGGCGGGTGCCACCGGGTCTGGGAAGTCGAGCCTGTTCAATGCCATCACCCAGACCGGGTTGGCCCAGGTGGCGGTCCGCCGCCCGACCACGTCCCGGGCGATGGCCGTGGCCTGGGGTGCCACGCTCCCCAACGATCTCCTCGATTGGCTGGATGTGCCACGGCGGCACCTGATCGCCGACTCCGGGAGGTTTTCGCAGTTGGTGCTGATCGACCTTCCCGACCACGATTCCACCGAGACTGCTCACCGGGTCACCGTCGACCGGCTCGTCCCCTTGGTGGATGGGCTGATCTGGGTGGTCGACCCTCAGAAGTACGCCGACGCGGCCCTGCATGACCGCTACCTCAAGCCCCTTGCGCAGTACGACGATGTGATGATGGTCGTCCTGAACCAGGCCGATCGCCTGGCGCCGGCAGCGCTGGCTGATTGTGTCTCCGACCTGCGGAGGCTGCTCACCAGCGAAGGATTGAAGGCGACCCCCGTCATGCCCGTTTCTGCCTTGCAGGGCACCGGCGTCGGAGAGTTGCGTGACATGCTGGCGAATATCGTGGCGACCAAACGGGCGTCGCTGAAGCGGCTCAGCACCGATGTGGAGGTGGTGGCCGCGAGCCTCGCTGCTGAGCTCGGGGACGTTCGCCCCTCGCGGCTCGGTAAGGGAGCCAGGGAGCAGCTGGTGACGGCGTTGGGGGATGCGGCCGGCGTCCCTGTCGTGGTGGACGGCGTCCGGCGTGCCTGGGTCAAGCGCGGGAGCAGCGCGACCGGGTGGCCGTTTGTCACCTGGCTGACCAAGTTCCGTCCGGACCCTCTGAAGCGGTTGCGGTTGGATCTGGGCCCGAAGCAACACAGTCCCACCGAGACGAACCGCACCTCGCTGCCGAGGGCAGGGGCTGTGCAGAGGGCGCATACCGAACGTGCGCTGCGGGGGATCACGGAAGCCGCCTCGGAGGGCCTGCCGGCGGGTTGGGTGGCCGCCGTGCGTCGCGCGGCGATTGTTCACCAGGATCGTCTCGGCGACCGGTTGGACGAGGCGATTGCGAGCACAGACCTGAAGACCGCGGAGGGAACCTGGTGGTGGACCATCTTCCGCGTTCTGCAATGGATCCTCACGCTGGCGGTGGTGGCTGGAATCGGATGGCTGTTCAGCGGTCCGGTGTTGGCGTGGCTGGGTCTTCCGCAGCTTCCCGCCCTGACCTGGAATTCGGTTCCGCTACCTACCTGGCTGTTGCTGGGAGGGGTCGTCGGTGGCGTCCTTCTGGCCGTGCTCGGTCGGGCCCTGGTCGGCCTCGGAGCCTCCTGGAAGGCCCGGGCAGCAGAGAAATCCCTGCGGGAGGCGATTCGCGGGGTCGCGTCGCGGGAGATCCTCGAGCCCGTGCAGGATGAACTGGACCGTCACGGGCGGGCGATTGCCGGCGTCCGGGTGGCCCTGCACGGTCGCTGACGGGTCCGTGCTCCTCTGGGGCCGGTGCGGCGCTGGTTGTCCACAGGGGCATGGGCCTGCGGCCTGGCCCACGTCTCGTTGCCCTGAGTTGTCCACAGTCCGGGGGGTTGGCTGAGCACTTCCCCGGATGCGTGCAGAAGCTTGAGTCATCCAGCATTGAGGGAGGACGACATGGAAGCACAAGTGTGGATGACGGGCAGAGTGGGGAGTGAGGTCGAGTATCGACCGGTCAATTCGAATGTGGCCTTCGCCAACTTCCGCATGGCCTGCACGCCGCGGATCCTGCGGTCGGGGGAATGGGGCGATGCGGACACGACCTGGGTCGGCGTGAGTTGCTCGCGGGCGCTCGCTGAGCACGTGAAGTGCAGTCTGACCAAGGGCGACCCGGTCGTGGTCGTCGGTCGGCTGCGAACCAAGCGTTGGGTGGACGGAAACGGTGTCGAGCACGAGCAGTTGACCATCGAGGCCAGCAGCGTGGGACATGACCTCACCCACGGGACGGCGAAGTATCACCGGGTGCGCCGCGCGCCCGAGCCGCCGGGGCGCGTCGAGCCGGTTGACGCTGACCCGGAGTCGGACGACGGCGATGAGGAGTTGCGTGATCTGGAGCGACAGGAGACCCTGGCGGGCTGAGAGGCCGATCGTCCCGGGCGGGTGTCCAACCCTGCCCGGGACGATGGCGCGCCTGGAATGGGGTCGTGGCGAGCGGGGGCACGGGACGGTCGCGTGCCCAGGGCTGGTCCTGTGCCCTGGGTTGTTCGCGGGTCGCGGGTCGCGGGTCGCGTGACGGGGGACGGTCGCGTGCCCGAGGCGACCGAAACCCAAGGCGACCGAAACCCAAGGCCGCCTCGCCGCCTCCGGAGAGTGTCGGTGCATCCTCCGTGGCCGGTGGGCGGAGCTCGAGAGGTGAGTGCGGGGGAGCACGTGCCTTGGCGGCCGGCTGTGGAGGCCACCTGCCTTGGTGGCCGGCTGTGGAGGCCACCTGCCTTGGTGGCCGGCTGTGGAGGCCACCTGCCTTGGTGGCCGGCTGTGGAGGCCACCTGCCGGTGGGCGGAGGCCACCTGCCTTGGTGGCGGCTTTGCAGGCCACCTGCCTTGCCGGCCGGCTGTGGAGGCCACCTTCCTTGGTGGCCAGCTCCGGAAAGTGTCGGTGCATCCTGCGTGGCCGGTAGGCGGAGCTGAGAGGCGAGTGCCGGGGGAGCACCTTCCTTGCCGGCCGGCTGTGGGGGCCACCTTCCTTGCCGGCCGGCTGTGGAGGCCACCTTCCTTGGTGGCCGGCTTTGGCAATCACCTGCTTCCAGCGGTGCCGACTAGGTGTCGCTGAGTGGACACTCTTGCGGAGGCCAGGGCGGGAGTTGCTGTTGTCATGGCGGACGCCGAGGATCGGGCCGTGTCCGACGCTCACCAGGGCCGAGCAGTGTCGACTCCGCTTGAAAACTGAACAGTTTCGCCGGTGAAAAGTGGACACCCAGCGGCACCGACAAGCAGGACGGTGCATCGCAGTCGTGCACGAGGCTCCCGTGCCGTGCGGTCTTGACGGTCTCTTCGTGGGCGAGTGCTCCGCTGCGGGCATGGATCCCGAATCCGTCACCCGTGGACACCCCCAGCGTGTCGGTGGCCCAGTTCGGCGGATTGGTCTGCGCGACTCCGACGAGTACCGTGCTGTCGGCCCCGGGATGGGGGACTGCTGCACGAGTAGGTGACGGGTTGGGTTAGGCGGCCTGGCGGTCCATGGGTGATCAAGGTCCCGGGGTCGGTGACGGCCTTGGCGGCTGTCCGTTCGCCCGTCCCGCCTGTACCCTCACCCGCCGCCCACGCACCTGATCTCGCCAGGAAGCGGACCTGGCCTCCTTCCTCTCGACGCGTCTCACGTGGTCTGTGCAGGCAGTCAGCGCAGGCAGTCCGTGCTGGCGGTCAGTGCTGGCAGTCCGTGCTGGCAGTCAGTGCTGGCAGTCCGTGCTGGCAGTCAGTGCTGCAGTCCGTGCTGGCAGTCCGTGCTGGCAGTCCGTGCTGGCAGTCCGTGCTGGCAGTCCGTGCTGGCAGTCCGTGCTGGCAGTCCGTGCAGTCGACACCCGTCAAACGCTGTCGAAGCCAGTTCCAGGGAGCGTGTGGCCCGCGCGATGCTTCGGTAGCCCCGACGTTGTTGGGTGTCGGCTGTTGGTTACCGCGGCACGTCGGCATCCTCTCCACTTACCTGACTTGCAGGGTGTCGGCTGTGGCGCGCGTGGTGGCGCGGTCGCTGGGTGGGATCCGCGTAGGGGGGTGGAATGGTCTCCGGCACACCGTTGACGTCCAACCGCATTGACCAGCGTTGTGCGGTCGGGTCGTGTCCAGGTTCGACGATGTTGTGGTGATGGGGGCAGACCAGAACCAGATTCGAGAGCGCTGTCACGCCGCCCTGCCACCAGGGCTTGAGGTGATGGGCGTGGCAGTCCGACGGGGACCGGTCGCACCCGGGGAAGACGCAGCCGCCGTCGCGGACCTCGAGTGCTGCCCGAATCGCCGGTGTCACGAGACGCTGCGTCCGTCCGACATCGAGCGGCTCGGAGCTCCCGCTGAGGACGACCGGCAGCAGGTCGGCATCGCAGGCCAACTGACGCAGCGCTGCCGCCCCGATCGCTTCCCCAGAGGACACCAGCCCGGCATCGACACACCGCTTGAGCAGCTTGTCATACGAGACGGTGACGACGATCCGTGGCCGGTCTCCACCATGGGAAGGAGCCAAGGCTTCAAGAGAGTGACGCTGCACCAGTGACAGCAGTCCGTCAGCGCGTCGCATCCCGGGCGATGGAACCTCGGCCAGAGGATCCAGAACCTCCAAGGCGCGTCGCTGCTGGGCGGCGTACGCGTCGATGATCCTGATGAGCGGCTCAGCACTGACGATCGGCAGGCTTCCTCGGATCAGCACCGACCCTTGACCGTCTCGGCTGAAGGTCAGGTGCCGGTTGCGCTGGGCCACGCGGTGCTCTCGCTCCAGCCGTTTGCCTTCCGCTTCATCGGCCAGTTCGGGCGACACAACCTCCAAGAGGTGTCGCGAAAGCCGTCCGAGTTCCACCGCGTTGAACTGCGACGCCTGTTCGATCATCAATGACTGGGCGTTCTCGAAGGCGGGTTGAGGCAATTCCTCGGGCAGATCGCGAAGGACGCGCATGATCGCCTGCGCCTGTTGGGCAAGGACGTGACCCTCAGCCGAGGCTCTCTGAATGGCGGGGAACCGCGCCAGATCCTCGCCTGCCCGCACCAGTGCCGCGGCCTCGCGCCGGGTGAGTCTCGTGGCGTCCGCGAGCCACGTCACCGTCGAGGTGCCGTAAGCGTGTTCGGCGGCCCGAGATGCCTCAACTTCTGCGGCCACCCGCTGCGTGAGCACCGTCAACCGGCCACTGACCCGGACGGCGGCCGCGAGCACGTCCAGCAGTTCGAGATCGGGTGCCCGCGTGCGCTGCAGGTGGTCGATGCCGTCCAGAACGCGCTCGATCACCGCCAGTGCTTGGCCGGTCTCCTGCGCTTCCAACTCCATACGAACAAGGGTACGAATAGCCACTGACAGTTTTCGCCGACGTTGCATCGCAGGCCCGGAGCCAGCCCGGAGCCAGCCCGGAGCCAGCCCGGAGCCAGCCCGGAGCCAGCCCAGGGCCCCCGGAGCCACCGGACCCCCCGGAACGTGACCCGGAGTGTGACGCCCGGGGGCGGGGTTCAGTCGCGGGTCAGGCGACGGTGCGTCGTCCGGTGCGGGCGAGCCGCCTCGACGCCGAGCCTGGCGACCTTGTGCTCCTCGTAGTCGGCGTAGTTGCCCTCGTACCAGAACCAATTCGCCTCATCGGCGTCCGTTCCCTCCCAGGCCAGGATGTGCGTGGCGACCCGGTCGAGGAACCACCGGTCGTGGGAGATGACCACGGCGCAGCCGGGGAAGTCGAGCAACGCATCTTCCAGCGATTGCAGGGTCTCGACGTCCAGGTCGTTGGTCGGCTCGTCAAGCAGCAGCACGTTGCCGCCCATCTTGAGCGTCAGGGCCAGATTCAGGCGGTTCCGCTCACCACCGGACAGCACGCCGGCGAGTTTCTGCTGATCCGGCCCCTTGAAGCCGAACGAGGCGACATAGGCCCGCGACGGCATCTCGAAGCTGGCCACTTTGATGTGGTCCAGGCCGTCGGAGACGACCTCCCAGACGTTTCGCGAAGGATCGATGCCCGCGCGGCTCTGGTCGACGTAGGAGAACTTCACCGTTTCGCCGACTCTCAGCGTGCCGGAATCAGGCTTCTCCTCGCCGATGACCATCTTGAACAGCGTGGTCTTTCCGACCCCGTTCGGGCCGATGATCCCGACGATGCCGGCTCGGGGGAGTGTGAAACTCAGGCCGTCGATCAGCACCCGATCGCCGAATCCCTTGGTGAGCTTCGAGGCCTCGAGGACGTTGGCTCCCAGCCGCGGGCCCGGCGGGATGTTGATCTCGCCGAGGTCGATGTCGCGGTTCCGCTCGGCCTCGGCCGCAAGTTCCTCGTAGCGGGAGAGCCGGGCACGGCTCTTGGCCTGACGCGCCTTCGGGTTGGACCGCACCCACTCCAGTTCGCGCTCCAGGATCTTGGCGCGCTTGGCGTCCTTCTTGCCCTCGATCTGCAGGCGCGACTTCTTGGTCTCCAGGTAGGTCGAGTAGTTGCCTTCGTAGGGGTGCAGCTGGCCCCGGTCGATCTCGCAGATCCACTCGGCGACGTTGTCCAGGAAGTACCGGTCGTGGGTCACCGCGAGAACGGCCCCTGCGTAGTTCTTGAGGTGGCCCTCCAGCCAGTTCACGCTTTCGGCGTCCAGGTGGTTGGTGGGCTCGTCGAGCAGCAGCAGGTCGGGCTGCTGCAGCAGCAACTTGCACAGCGCCACCCGGCGCCGCTCGCCTCCGGACAGGATGTCGACCGGCGAATCGCCGGGCGGGCATTGCAGCGCGTCCATCGCCTGCTCGAGTTGAGCATCCAGATCCCAGGCCTGCCGGTGATCGAGGTCGTCCTGCAGGTGGCCCATTTCCGTGAGGAGCGCGTCATAGTCCGGATCCGGGCCGCCGAGTTCGACGGAGATCTCGTTGAACCGGTCCAGCATCCCCTTGGTTTCGGCGACGGCCTCCTCAATGTTCTCGAGCACCGTCTTGTCCTCGGTCAGCGGTGGCTCCTGCATCAGGATTCCGACGCTCTTGCCCTTGGCGAGCATGGCGTCGCCGTTGTCGGGGCGCAGCATGCCGGCCATCAACTTGAGCATGGTGGACTTGCCGGCCCCGTTGGGGCCGACGACGCCGATCTTGGCGCCCTCGAAGAACGACAGGGTGACGTTGTCGAGCACGAGCTTCTCGCCCAGCTTCTTGCGCACGTTGTGCATGGTGAACACGAATTCAGGCATGAGATCTTCCGGTCGATGTGCGAGGGCCGTTCGGGTGCGCACCATCGCACGCCGCAAGGGGCAAGTATGCCAGCCTGCGAGTGGACGGGTCTCCTCGCGGGCTCGCGGCGCCGACTCAGTCGACGGAGTCGAGGACGGAGCGCATGGCGCGCCCGAGACACTCGAAGTCCTCGGGGGCAATCGGGTCGACCAGAACTCGCCTGACCGACTCCACATGGAAGGGCGCAGCCAACTTCAGCAGGCGGTACCCCGCGGGGGTCATCGCCGCGATCACGCCCCGCCGATCGACCGGGCACGCGGTTCGGCAGACAAGTCCCTTGCGTTCCATTCGGGTGATGGTGTGGGTGAGTCGGGAGCGGGACTGTCGGGCCTGTCCGGCCAGGTCGGACATCCGCAGTTGATGGTCCGGCGATTCCGACAGTCGCACCAGAATCTCGTATTCGCCCAAGTCCAGCCCGAAGGGACGAAGTTCGTCCTCGAGTCGTTCGTTGACGTACGCGATCCCGTCGAGGAAGGCGCGCCATACGAGCTGCTGATCAGCGGTGAGCCACTTCGGCTCCGTCGTCATCGGTTCTGGAAGATTACCCACGAACCCATCCTAAACCTAGAAAGTTTATCGTTCAACTTGTTTGCCGCCCGCCGCGCGTGCGCGGCTTCCTACCGCGGTGGATGGTGTCACACCTAGACTGCCTTCACCAGTCCGCGACGCGCTCGGGAGGCCCACAGATGTCCGTGGTTGAGGAATTGCTGTCGGGAAAACCGACCACTGTCGGAGGCGTTCTCGCCTGGCGGGTGGCCCGCACCCCCACCAAAGAGGCCTTCAGGTACCTGACCCCCGCTGGGATCTGGACGTCGATCGATTGGCGGGAGACCCAACACCGCGCCCAGGTTCTGGCGGCTGGGTTGCTGTCACTGGGCCTGAGCCTCGAACAGCGCGTGGTGATCGTGGCGAACACTCGCCTGGAGTGGGTCCTGGCCGACCTGGCCATCAACCTCGCCGGCGGCGCCACCACGACCATCTACCCGAACACCCAGGGTCCCGACTTCGACCACATCGTCCGTCATTGCGGGGCGGTGGTGGTGTTCGCCGAGAACGCCGACCAGGCCGACAAGCTGAAGGCCGAACCGGACGCCAGTGCTGCCGTCCACCACGTCATCCTGATGGACGGCGAGGGCGACGGCGAGCATGTGCTGTCGTGGAGCCAACTCCAGGCCCGAGGCGAGGCGGCACTCCGAGAGCATCCCCAGGCTCTCGCCGAGGCCGCCGAGGTCATCACCGGTGACACTCTGGCGACCTTGATCTACACCTCGGGAACCACTGGACTGCCCAAGGGCGTCGAGCTCGTCCACCGGAGCTGGGCCTACGAGGGGTTCGCGGTCGACTCCCTGGGCATCATCGACGAGGATTCGCTGCAGTACCTGTGGCTGCCGCTGTCGCACGTGTTCGGCAAGGCCTTGCTGGCCTGCCAGATGGCGATCGGGTTCGCCTCTGCGGTGGACGGCCGGGTGGATCGAATCGTCAAGGGACTCGGAGAGGTGAAGCCGGACTTCATGTGCGGCGCCCCCCGCATCTTCGAAAAGGTCCGAGCGGCCGTCATGTTGTCGTCCCCGCGCAGCGGTGTGAAGGGACGGATCGCCCGCTGGGCGTTCGCCGTGGGCCGCGCCAGCCGAGAGTACCGATTGGCCGGCAAGCCACTGCCGCCGGCGATGCGGGTCGCTTATCAGCTCGCGGATCGAGTGGTCTTCAGCAAGCTCAAGGCCACGGTGGGTGGCAACATCAAGTTCTTCATCTCCGGCTCGGCCAAGCTCAGCTCGCAGGTGCAGGCGTGGTTCTACTCAGCCGGACTCCTCGTTGTTGAGGGGTACGGACTCACCGAGACGAGCGCTGTCGCCTCGGTGAACCTTCCCGCCAAGCCGCGCTTCGGGACGGTCGGCCCCGCGTTGCCAGGTACCGAGTTCCGGATCGCTGAGGACGGTGAAGTCCTCATCAAGGGGCCCGGTGTGATGCGCGGCTACCACAATGATCCGGAGCACACCGCCGAGGTGCTGGTCGACGGCTGGTTCCACACCGGTGACATCGGAAAGGTGGACTCCGAGGGCTACCTCACGATCACCGATCGCAAGAAGGACCTGATGAAGACCTCCGGCGGCAAGTACGTCGCCCCCGTCAAGGTCGAGACGGTGATCGCCGCCACCATTCCGTATGTGTCCCAGGCGGTGGCGGTCGGGGACGGACGCAAGTACATCGGTGCCCTGCTCACGATGGACCGTGACAATCTGGCGAAGTGGGCGGCTCGACACGACCTGGCCGGCCTCAGCTACGAGGAACTCACCCAGCATCCGGAGTTGCGGCGCACGATTGAACGGTTCATGGAGACGGCCAACGCCAAGCTCGAGCGCTGGGAGACCGTGAAGCAGTTCGCGATCCTGCCCACCGAGTTCACCGTGGACGACGGGGGCGTGACCCCCAACATGAAGGTTCGTCGAGCCACGGTGGCGCAGCGGTTCGCTGAGCAGGTCGCCGGACTGTACCCCGACGAGGGTGACGACGCGGCGTGAGCGGCTACGTCGCCGAGGTTCCGATGCGGTGGGTGGATCTGGACGCCCAGGGGCACATCAACAACGCACTTGTCGTCGACTACCTGCAGGAAGCCCGCGTGGCCTTCCTGCTGGCCGGCCCGAACGCTCATCTGCTCGGGACCTCTGCCGTGGTCGTCTCCCATGCGGTGGAGTTCCTGCGTCCGATCGAGTATTCGGTCGAGCCGGTGACGGTCGAGGTGAGCGTCTGTGAGGTGGGTGCCGCACGCTACGGGGTTGCCTACGAGGTTCGCCAGGCCGGGGAGGTGATGGCGCGGGCACGCACGGGTATGTGCGTCTTCGACTTCGCAGCGAACCGTCCCCGACGACTGACGGTGGCGGAGCGCCGTTGGTTCGCCGACCAGCAGCGCGACAGCGAGCCGTTGCGTGAGTTGGCCCGGTACCGGGTGGGGGAGTCGGCCCATCACCACGACCTGTCCGTGCGCTGGTCGGATCTGGATTCCTACGGACACGTCAACAACGTGAAGCTCTTCGACTACCTCGCTGAAGCCCGGATCAGGATGAACCCCGCGGATCCCGATCGCACCCGGATGCACCAGGCTGCTCAGGACGACCTGACGTGGATGGTGGTGCGCCAGGACGTGGAGTACCGGGGGCAGATCACCCACCGGATCGAGCCGTACGTCGTCCGGACGGCGTACGCCGCCCTGGGGCGCACGTCGATGACTTTGGTCGCCCAGGTTGAGGATCCGCTCGAGCCGGGCCTGGTGCTCGGCAGGGCCCAGACCGTCCTGGTCTGTGCAGACGCCGCCGGCAGGCCCGTCCCGCTGCCCGAGGAGACCGCCCGCGCCGCCTCGCTGTGGCCCGCAGTGCCGCAGCGAAACAGAACGGATTGAAGGGCTGAGCCTCAGTCGGCCGGACGCTGGTAGTCCGAGGACTTGCGGACGATGAGTTCCGGCGGGAACACGGTGTGCGTCGCACCCAGAGGGTCCCTCAGCAGCAGATCTGCGGCCGCCCAGCCGATCTGGCGCATCGGCTGCCGCACCGAGGTGAGCGGGGTCATCAGCTCCGAAGCCCAGTAGAGGTCGTCGTAGCCCACCACGGCCACGTCCTGCGGGATGCGCAGCCCCCGAGTTCGCAGTCCCCTGATCACGCCCAGGGCAACGATGTCGTTGATGCAGAAGAGGGCGGTGGGACGCGGCTCAGGGCCTTCCAGCAGCTTGATCAACGCCTGCTCGCCCTCGCTGGCGGTCGGCTGTGACAGGTTGACCACCTGCAACACCGTGCCAGGATCGAGACCCGCCGCCGTGATGGCCTCAACGGCTCCCCGGAGCCGGTGGCGAGACTGCTGAAGGTGCTTGTCGGCGTTGAGGAACACGATGTGCCGGTGTCCTTGGGCGAGGAGGTGCTCCAGGGCCAACCGGCCGCCTCCCACGTGGTCCCCCCCGACCGAGGCGTGAGTATCGCTGCGTGAGTCGATGAGGACCGAGGGGATCCCGAAGGTGGCGAGTTCGCGGAGCCGGTCCGGCGTGGACACCATGGGGGTCACCAGGATGCCGCGGACCCCCTGCTCGGCGAACTGGCGAACGAAGCGGGCCTCCCGCTGCGGGTCCTCATCGGTGCTGCACACCATCAGAGCATGGCCGTCCACCGCCAGCCGATCCTCGATGCCGCGGGCGATCTCGGTGTAGAAGGGGTTCCCGAGGTCGGTCAGGATCGCGCCCACGGTCGTGGAGACACCGGCGCGCAACTGGCGAGCCGAAGCGTTGCGCATGAAGTTCAGGTCCGCCATCGCGGTCTCCACGCGTTGCCGCGTCCGCTCGGTGACGGTCTCCGGCCGATTCAGGACGTTGGAGACGGTTCCGACGGAAACCCCGGCACGCTGCGCGACATCCTTGACGCTCGCACGCTGCTTGGCCATCGCGGACCCCGTTCGTTCGTGTTGCGCCGCAGTCTAGTCGTGAAACGATCCAGCCTTGCGAGTCGCGCTCCTGACGGGCCGAGCCGGGGATCAGCGCCGATAGGTGACGTCACCCCGCCAGAGGGTGGCGACCACCGGATCCGGCAGGTCGCGCCCGTGGTACGGGTTGTTGCGGGAGCGGGAGGCCGACGCGTCCCGGTCGACGGCGGCCCTGGCCGCGGGGTCGACCAGCACGAGGTTCGCAGGTTCCCCGACTGCGATCGGTCGTCCTTGTCCAGCCACCTGCCCGAGACGGGCCGGCGTCGTGGACATGCGATCGACCAGCGTGGGCCAATCCATCCGTCCCGGGTTGATCATGACCTCCATCACCACGGCCAGAGCTTGTTCGAGGCCCAGCATCCCGGGCAGGGCGATGTCGAACGGATGGTCCTTGTCCTGCCGGGCGTGGGGGGCATGATCGGTTCCCACGGTGTCGACGGTCCCGTCGGCGAGGGCCTCGCGCAGTGCCTCGAGGTGCTCGGACGTGCGCAGCGGCGGGTTGACCTTGAACGTCGTGTCGAAGCCCTCCACCAAGGGGGTGTCGAGGAAGAGGTGGTGGGGCGTCGCTTCGGCTGTCACCTTGATGCCGCGGCGCTTGGCCCAGCGGATCACGTCGAGGCTCTCGGCGGTGGACACGTGGCAGACGTGCAGCCTCGAATCGGTGAGTTCGGCCAACTGGACGTCGCGGGCGACGATGACCGATTCGGCCTGCGAAGGCCAGCCGGTGAGACCGAGCCGGCCGGAGATCTCCGACTCGTGACAGCACGCCCCTGGACCCGCCAGTCGCGGATCCTGGGAATGCTGGGCGATCAGCCCGCCGAAGGGCTTCACGTAGGTCAGGGCGCGGCGCATCAGCAGGGAGTCGGAGACGCAGCGTCCGTCATCGGAGAACAGCCGGACGCGAGCCTTCGACGCGGCCATCAGGCCAAGCTCGGCGAGTTCCTCTCCGCCCAGCCCCTTGGTCACCGCTCCCACGGCGACGACTTGGCAGTGCCCGTCCCGCTCACCGAGGGCGGCGACGTATTCGGCGGCCTCGGCGGTGTCGGTGACCGGGTCGGTGTTCGCCATGGCGTGCACGCAGGTGAAGCCGCCGCGCGCGGCGGCCCGAGTCCCAGAATCCACCGTCTCGGCGTCTTCGCGTCCGGGTTCGCGCAGGTGGGTGTGGAGGTCGACCAGCCCAGGCAGGGCGAGCAAGCCGTCAGCGTCGATTCGTTCGACTCCGGCTCCGGCGTCGGCGGGGTCCCGGAAGACGCCGTCCACGACATACAGGTCTCCCCGAGTGCCATCGGCGGTAGCCGCCCCGGTGATGAGTAGGGATGTCACGCGGTCTCTCCTTCGTCGGACCCACCCAGCAGGTGGTACAGCACGCTCATGCGGACGGCGACGCCGGCCGCCACCTGGTCGAGGACAAGCGAGTTCGCCGCGTCCGCGGCCTCGCTGGAGATCTCGACGCCGCGGTTCATCGGCCCTGGGTGGCAGATCGCGGCGCCCGGCTTGAGCCGGTTGAGGCGTTCCAGGCTGAGGCCGTAGCCGTCGGCGTACTCCCTGGCGGTGGGGAAGAAGCCCCCTGCCATCCGCTCGCGTTGGACGCGGAGCATCATGGCGACGTCGACGCCCTCGAGCACGCTGTCGAAGTCGCTGGTGACTTCGCACCCCCAGGATTCGACCCCGGTGGGCAACAGGGTCGGGGGCGCGACCAGGACGATCTCGGCCCCCAGCGTCCGCTGCAGCAGGACGTTGCTGCGCACCACCCTGGAATGCAGCAGGTCCCCGACGATCGCGATCCGCTTACCCTGCCAGCCCTCCCTGCCCAACGCTCGGAAGTGGCGACGGATGGCATAGGCGTCCAGGAGCGCTTGGGTCGGGTGCTCATGCTGGCCGTCCCCGGCGTTGACGACGTGGGCGCGGACCCACCCGGCCGCTTGCGCGACGGCTCCCGAGGAGGAGTGCCGAATCACGAAGGCGTCGACTCCCATGGCGTCCAGCGTGAGCATCGTGTCCCGCAGCGACTCGCCCTTGGAGGTGGACGACCCCTTCGCCGAGACGTTGATGGTGTCGGCCGACAGCCACTTGCCCGCGATCTCGAAGGAGGTGCGGGTGCGGGTGGAGTCCTCGAAGAACATGTTCACGATGGTGCGACCGCGCAGGGTCGGCAGCTTCTTCACCGGACGGGTCTGCACCTGCTGCATCTCTTCGGCAACGTCGAGGATGGCTTCGGCCTCGGTCAGGCTCAGGTCTCCGGTGCTCAACAGGTGCCTCACGGCTGGCCCTCCTTCACGCGTGCGATGGTGACCCGGTCGTAGCCGTCGACCTCGCTCAGCCGGACGGCAACCCGCTCGTCGGCAGCGGTGGAGATGCTGCGTCCCACGTTGTCAGCGGCGATCGGCAACTCCCGGTGCCCCCGGTCGACAAGGACGGCCAGCCGGACCGCTCGTGGCCGCCCGAGGTCGCGCAGCGCGTCGAAGGCGGCGGCGATCGTCCGTCCGGAGAACAGGACGTCGTCGACCAGCACCACGACGGCGTCGTCGATGCTTCCCGGGATGGACGTCCGGCCCACGAGCCGGGTCGGATGACGACGCAGGTCGTCGCGGTACATGGTGATGTCGAGTTGCCCGACCCTCACCGGCGCACCCTCGATCTGCTCGATCAGGGCGGCCAAACGGTTCGCCAGGCAGACGCCTCGGGTGGGGATTCCGAGCAGCAACAGGTTGGCCGCCCCCCGGTTGGCCTCCAGGATCTGGTGCGCCATGCGGGCCACCGTCCGAGCCAGTTCGGTTTCGTCGATGATGACTCGAACGGGTTCGATGTCGGGGCTGCCAGTGGGTGGCTGACTCAACGCGGTCGCTCCTGTGTCTCCGACGGCCTTCACCAGTGGGACGTGGCCGGCTTCGAACCGCCAATCTAGCCCAGGTCCACTAGCCTGTGGGCATGCTTCCATTCCCTGCGCAGGTCATTCTTGAGACCCTGCCGTCCTGGCCGGCCGTTCACGAGCCGAGCACGATGGAACTTCTCACCGTGATCCTGTTCGTTCCGCTCGTCATCGCGGGGGTCTTCGTGGCCCTTGTGATGGGACCCGGCTGGCGATCGAAGGACGGGGACGCCAGCTAGCACGGCCTGCGCATCGGCACCTCCACCCGACGGCGCCGCCGCTCTGCCGACGAGGCGCCGCAGGGGTTGACCCTCAGGCGGTGGCCGCTTCCTGGCATCGCAGCGCCCGCTCCGCATCGTCGCGGCGTTCGCCGACCAGCCGGCTGACCGAATCCGACAGCGCCGTGCCATGCAGCCACAGGTCCAGGAGTTGCAGCGTCGGACGGTCCATCAGCGGGCGAGGGAACAGCAGGCCGAGCACGTGCTGGCGGATCGCTGAACTCCGCTGGGACCAGCCTTCGCGTCCCTCAGAGATGGCGAGGGCGAGATCGGTGTACTCCCGCACGTAGCGGCGCAGTACCTCGTCCTGACCCACCTGCCAGAACTGCGAGCAGATCTGGTAATGCGTCTCATTCGGCGTGTCCGGGTCCGCGGTGGCAGCGTGCCAGGCCCAGGCTTTGGCCTCGGGGGTCGGGAGCGCGGCCCGCGCCCCGGCGGCCCGCTCGGCACCGGAGGCCGTGGCGTCGTTGATGAGTTCGGCGGCGATGTCCGACTCCCCGATCACACCGCGGCGCGCCAATTGGGTGATGATCTGCCAGCGCAGGTCGGTGTCGACCGCCAGGCCCTGGGGTGCTTCGGTGCCGTTCGCCCAGGCTTGGATCACTTCGATGACGGGCTGGGTCCACGCCGAGGTGATCAAGCCGCGCGCGAAAGCGAGTTGATGATCGGAGCCGGGTGCTGCCTCCTTGAGGAGCCGGGCGAGGCCGCGGGCGAAGCGTCCGTTCAGGTCGTCGCGGGTGACGGGCGGCGCGTAGTACTCGATGGCGGTCCGGGCCTGGTTGAGGACGGCGCCGACCGCGGTGAGGTCACTCTCGACGCCGACGCCGGCCAGGACGAGCGTGACGAAGTCGGCAGCCCTGAGTTCGGCATCGCGACACATGTCCCAGGTGGCGCTCCAGCAGAGGGCGCGGGCGAGGGACGAATCAAGGTCGCCGATCCGGGCCACCACGCACGCCAGTGACTGGGGATCGAGGCGGATCTTCGCGTAGGTGAGGTCGTCATCGTTGAGCAGCACCAGGGCCGGTTGCGGCTGGCCGACCAGTTCCGGCACCTCGGTCAGCTCGCCGGAGATGTCGGTCTCGACTCGAGCGACCCGCACCAACCGTCCCTCGACGTCCGAATAGAGACCGACGGCGAGCCGGTGCTGGCGCAGGGTGGGCCAAGCGTCGGTGGCGGTCTGCCGGATCGCGAAGTGGGTGAAACGACCCGCATCGTCGGTCTCGAACTCGGCGCGCAAGGTGTTGACCCCGGACGTCTGGAGCCAATCGGAGGTGAAGCGAGAGAGGTCCCGGCCCGAACTCTGGGTCAAGGCGTCGAGCAGGTCGGACAGCCGGGTGTTGCCCCAGGCGTGCCGGGCGAAGTACGTCCGCAGGCCGGCGAGGAAGTCCTCTTCGCCGACGAAGGCCACCAGTTGCCGCACGGCCGACGCACCTTTGGCGTAGGTGATGCCGTCGAAGTTGAGTTCGACAGCCTCCAGGTCGACCATGTCGGCGGCCACCGGGTGGGTCGAGGGCAGTTGGTCCTGCCGGTAGGCCCAGGTCTTGCGCGAGTTCGCGAACGTGGCCCAGGGATCGTCCCCGACTCCAGTGCGCGTGCGGATCTCGCCCTGGGCGAAGTGCGAGGCCCACTCGGCGAAGGACTCGTTGAGCCACAGGTCGTCCCACCACGTCATCGTCACCAGGTCGCCGAACCACATGTGGGCCAACTCGTGCAGGATCGTGTTGTCGCGGGCTTCGTAGGCGGCGTTCGTGGTGCGCGAGCGGAACAGGTATTCGTCGCGGATCGTGACGCAGCCCGCGTTCTCCATGGCGCCGGCGTTGAACTCGGGGACGAAGACCTGGGCGTAGTCGGCGAACGGGTAGGGGGCCCCGAAATGCTTCTCGAAGACGGCGAACCCGTTCTTCGTCGTGGTGAAGAGGCGCTCGGCGTCGAGGTACGGCACCAACGACTGCCGGCATGACAACGACAGCGGAATCTCCCGAGCCGTGCCGGTGTAGGTGTCGTGGACGGTGTGGAAGGCCCCTGCCATCAGCGCGGTGATGTAGGTGGAGATCGGTGGTGTGGGCTCGAAGCTGAACCGTCCCAGCCCGTCCGCCTCCGGGACGGGGGCAACCGCCGGCGAGTTGGACAGCACCGTCCACTGCAGGGGGGCGATCACGGTCAGCTGGAAGGTGGCCTTGAGGTCGGGCTGCTCGAAGCAGGCGTAGACCCGGCGGGCATCGGCGGTCTCGAGTTGGCTGTAGATGTACTGCTGGTTGTCCACCGGATCGGTGAAGCGGTGCAGGCCCTCCCCGGTGCGGCTGTAACGGCACACCGCGACCACCACCAGTTCGTGGGGCCCGGCCTCCACGCTGAAGGACACCTTGTCGTCGGCGAAGGCTTCGGGGGCGAGCGGCTCCCCGTCCAGGGTGAGGGTGAGCACCCGATCGGCGATCAGGTTGACGAAGCTGCTACCGCCCGTACTGCTGAAACCGATCACCGAACTGGAGACGAACGTGGCTCCCGAGCCATCGTCGGCGGCATCAGCTGGGCGGCCGGACAGGTCGACCATGACCTGGTAGCTGTGGGACGAGATGATCTGGGCGCGCGCAGCGGCCTCGTGGCGGGTGATGTTGGCGGGATACATCAGCATTCCTCATCTGGGAGTTCGGGGTGTCTACTCAGCTGCCGGCTTACCGTTGGACCCTATCTCGCTCCACGCTCAGGCCCCGGGAGGTGGTCGTGTCGGGCATCACCGGGCCTCCGAAATCGCCCGCGCCCACGCCTGCGCCAGGGCTGGGGGAGCCCCACGTACACTCGTCAGACCCGTCCAGGACAAGGAGCCCGATGCCGGAAGGTCACGTCACCCATCGCCTTGCCGGTGAGCTGACCGCAGCGTTCGCCGGGTCTGTGGTGCGCGTCTCCTCACCGCAGGGACGCTTCGCCGAGGCTGCCGCGTTGCTGGACGGGCAGGTGCTCACCGGCGCCGAGGCCTACGGCAAGAACCTGTTCATCGGTTTCGGCTCGGACGTGAACACAGAGCTGCTGGTCCACGTCCATCTCGGGCTGATCGGCAAGCTCCGGCTCGGCCCGGCGGTCCCGGTCGCAGCCGGCGACACCCTGCGACTGCGCATCGACAACGGCGAGCAGGCGGCGGAGCTGCGGGGACCGCAGACTTGCGCCCTGATCACCCCGGCCGAACAGGCGGGCGTCACCGCGGCGCTGGGGCCCGACCCGCTGCGCAGCGACGCAGCCATGGCGTCCTCTTGGGCCAGGGTGAGCCGTTCCGACCGCGCGGTGGCGTCGCTGCTGATGGACCAGCGCGTCTGCGCCGGGGTGGGCAACATCTATCGCTGCGAAGTGCTGTTTCGGCAGCGCCTGCATCCGCTGACTCCTGGCCGGGAGGTCACTCGCCGCCGGTGGAACCGGATCTGGACGGACCTGACCACCCTGATGCCGCTGGGAGTCAGGGACGGCCGGATCGACACGGTGCTTCCCGAGCACGGGCCGGACGCCACCGGGCGGGCGCCGCGGGTGGATCGCCACGGTGGCGAGGTGTACGTGTATCGCCGGGCAGGGCAGCCATGTCTGGTCTGCGACCGCCTGGTGAGCGTGCAGGACTTCGAAGCTCGACACTTGTTCTGGTGCGGACGATGCCAGCGTCGCCGGTGAGCCTGGCGTGGCAGGGCGGCCTGGTGCGGGTGGCGCCCAGCGGCGGGGTGACCCTGTCTCCGGGTGGATTGTCCGGACAGGTGGAGCTCTCACTGGCCGGGGGAGCCGACTTCATCGAGGTGCTCACAGACCTCGATGTGGTCGAACACGAGGGCAACCTCGGAGAGTTGTCGATCGGGCAGCGGGTGAGCGTCGCCGAACATTGCCAGTTGCGGTGGGTCGTCGAGGTGCCCGACGAGCCGGTGGAACCGGTCCGCCTCGACCTCTGGGTCCGAGCCTCGCCGGAGCACTCGATGTGGCTGTGGCCAGGCGGGGCGGACGGCCTCCTGGTGGTGCTGCCCACCTGCGCGCGGGGGCCCGTCCTGGTGGTGCAGGCGGTTCAGGCCGAGCTCAGGGTGGCCCGTGACCCCGGGGATGGCCGGACGGTGCGCCTCACGATCACCCCCGGGGGGCTGGTGCCGGGTAGACGCCACGTCGTCCAGTTGCGGGCTCAGGTGATGGCCGGCGTCGGCGGGCTCACGGGGCTGCTCCCCGTGTGGTTCGCCCCCACCAGGCTGAACGCGGGCGAACCGTGGAGCGCGCCACTGGCCGATCTGGGGGTGGCCGTGGGCCCCGAAGTGGTCGTGACGCACGCTGTCACCGGTTCGATGGTCGACGTGACGGCTCCGGCGGGCAGGCACCACCTCGCCGTGCACGGCCCCCGCGGCGTCACCGACGTCGTGCTGCACGTGGCGTCACCGCTGGCTGAGATCGTGGCGAGCCTTGCCGAGCGTCTCCTGGCACGACCAGGCCTGACACCCGCGGGCGCGCTGGTGGTGCACCGCGCCCTGCAGTCCGGTCTGGTGCGTCGGA
This sequence comes from Propionibacteriaceae bacterium, assembly GCA_016717345.1. Lineage (GTDB taxonomy): Bacteria > Actinomycetota > Actinomycetes > Propionibacteriales > Propionibacteriaceae > Propionicimonas. Next base: position 210,564 of record JADKFR010000001.1, on the reverse strand, counting down.
CGGCGCAGGCGGAGGACATGTTGGACCGTGTGGACTGGACGTCGCGTGGCGACCTGCTCGCGATCGCGTTCGGCAGTGAACGCGCGTTCGCCGAGGGGGAACGGGCGATGGCCGCCGAGGCCGTCCGTGAGGTCGCGGAGTTGCCCGTCGTTCCCGGTCACGCCAGAGTGGCGGCCCTGGCGGCGCTGGCCGCCGCGACGCTCGGCGCGGCGGATGCCCTGACCGGCCTGGACAACGTCCCGGTCGGCGTCGGGGTCGCCGGACTCGAACAGCAGGTCGTCGCGGGACGGCGGACGGCGGGGACGGCTGCGGCACTGGCGGCGGTCATCGGACGGCTCGGTGCCGGCCTGCCCGGGTACCCCCTGGGTCTGGACCCGACCAGCCAGGCCCTGCTGGTGGGGCTGCTCGAGGCAGTGCCCGAGGGGTGGCCGGAAGCTGCTGAGGCGGCCTCGACTGCTCAAGGGGCCAGTCAGCAACTGCTCGCGGACTACGCCAGTGGTGAGCTGGTCGATCCGGCACCGATTGCCTGGCTGTTGGTCAGCGGCTGACCGTCCAAGTTGGGCAGGGGATCGCGAGGCCCTACACTGAACCGCTGGTATTTCGGGGCGTAGCGTAGTGGCTAGCGCGCCTGCTTTGGGAGCAGGAGACCGCAGGTTCGAGTCCTGTCGCCCCGACCATCATGTGGGTCTGACTAGGGAAACGCTGATCAATGAGCGACTCCTGACCGCAGGGACTGGGTGGCCGATGGGTGTCGTCACCTGTAAATATGGCGCTGGCTAGGTAAGATGGTGGTTGGTGACCAGAGTTTCAGCCCAGCTTGTCCGATGTCGAGTACACCCAGCGGCGCTGCGGGTCCGGCCGGCCGGGCCGGGGGACCCCCCCCCGGCCCCCCCCGCGGGGCGGGCGGCCCGCGCGCGGGCCCCCCGGCCGCCGGGCCCCCCGGGCCCACCCACCCCGAACACGGGAAGCATTCTACTCAAGCAGATGGACGCGGTCGTGCCGTGGGCGGACTGGATCGCGTTGATCGAGCCGCACTACTACAGCAACAAGCGCGGCCGGAAGCCGGTGCCGTTGGAGACGATGCTGCGGATGTACCTGCTGCAGGTGTGGTTCCACCCGGGGTGTCCCCCCCCCCCCCCCGATGAGGGTGTCGAGGGACCAGGTCAGCGACTCGTTCGCGTGCGGCAGTTCATGCGGCTCGACTTGGGCCGCGGCCAGCAAGGTACCCGACGCGACCCACCATCCTGCTGCATTTCCGTCACTTCTGGAGCGTCACAAGCTGGGCGAGGCGGTGCTCGCCTGGTTGACCGCGGCGAGGCCGGCGGTTTTGATCATGCTGGGCGGCGTCGTGGATGCGATCATCGCTGCACCTCAACGAAGAACGCCACCACGCCGGGACCCGGAGATGCACCCGACCAAGAAGGGTAACCAGTGGTACTTCGGGATGAAGGCCCACGCCGGGGTGGACGCCGGGGGACCGGCCTGGTCCACAGCGTGACGGTCACCGCGGCGAGCGTTCATGACCTGGACGAGATCACCCACCTCGTCAGAGCCGATGACCAGGTGGTGTACGCCGATGCCGGCTACCAGGGAGTCCAGAAGCGTCCCGAGGTCACCAGCGACCCGCACCTGTCGAAGGTGACGTGGCAGGTCGCGGCCCGCAAAGGGGCCCTGAAGGCGATGCACCCGCACGAGCAGGCCATCGAGTCCCGCAAAGCGTCGATCCGGGCCAAGGTCGAGCACGTGTTCCTGATCGTCAAACGGGACTTCGGGTTCACCAAGACCCGCTACCGCGGACTGGCGAAGAACCTCAACCGGCTCCAGATCGCGCTCGCCTCGGCGAACCTGCTCATGACAGCCCGAGCAGCTGTGATCCAGACTCGGCTCACGGCCGCGGTCACGACCGAGTAACCCGGGCGGCAGCCTGCCCCAAACCCGGCCCGGAAGCCCGGAACAAGGGGCCGAAGGCGGTAACAGGTAAGCCGAGGTCGCCGCCCAGCGATCCCAGACCCCGCTCAAACCGTCCGAGGCCGGGTAGCGCCACTGATCAGCGTTTCCCTAGTCGACGTCCGTGGTGGGGCGTCGGGCTCCGTAGACGGCGAGCAGGATTCCCCCCTTGAGGACGAAGTCGCCCGCGTGTTCTCCACCCGGAGGCCGGCCAGTTGGCGCTCCAGGTCCGCCCGTCGCCCATGCCGGCCGTGATCTTTCGGGTCAGGCATCGGCGTCAGTGGACCCGTGCGTTCACGTTGGTGGCCACATCGGTGGGCCTTCGTGGCGGAGGAGTCGTTCGACCGCCGCGCAGTTCAGGAGCAGGTCGTCGTAGCCGCCATGCACGTGTTCGATGGCGGCGGGTCCTTACACGGTGATGACCAGTTCGGCCAGTTCGGTGGCGCCGGCCAGTCCCAGTCGTCGGGCCAAGGGGATGATGTCGCGCATGTCGCGTTGACCCCGGGCGGCGATGAGTTTCATGGCCAGGAGGTGGTCGTCGGGAGCGGTGCGGATCTGAAGTCCAGGCTTTGGTGGTGGCTGCAGGGTCTCGGGTAGCGGCGGCCGTAGGGTCGCACGGCCGAGTTCAGCCAGGTGGAGCGGATTCCTCGTTCTGCAGCGACCTGCCGAGCCGCCGCCAACACCTGTTCCTCGGGCAGCATCAGGGCGTCCACGTCGGCTGTCCGTCGGTCCGAGGAGATGCCCCGGAGCGCGATCGCGGCGCCGCCCACCAGGTACACGGTCGCCGCAACACCCTGAGCCTCGAGCCGCGCGGCAAGGGCGTCAACAGCCCCTCGATGTCCGCGCGGGTGAATTCGACGGCATCCGTCATACCGTCACCAGGCCACGCTGGGCGATGAAGATGCGAGCGTGCGCCAGCCAGTCCGGTGTCTGCGCCCTGATGCTGTCCTCGTCCCGGAACGGATCGGCCACGACCCAGTCGCGGTCCAGTCGCGCGTCTTTCGCCCACGCGGGGGCTTCGTCGCCGAGCTCGTGGGCGATGATCGCTCGGAGCAGCGTGTCGAAACGTTCGTCGGTGATCCGTCGAGCGCGGTGGGCCCACACCTGCCGCAGGTCGGCGGGTTGCGTTGCGCCACCTCGGACGTCGTCGCGCGCCTGCAGCACCAGACGCAGGGCGAAGTCCTCATCGCCGGCGTTCAGGGTCTGGTCCACCGCAGCAGCAGTGGCGTCGGGCGTCGTGAGTCCCTGTCTATGAACCCGGTCGAACGCGGCACCGAGTCGGAGAGCGCGCAGGTAGATCGCCGCCGAGGGAACAGTCTTGCCGGACAGGTAGGTCGACAACCTCGTGGGAGAGGTCCCCAGGCGCACCGCGAACGCGGCTTGGGTCAGACCGCTCTGCTGGAGACCACGGCGCATGGCGGCAGCGATCTCGTTGCGCTCGTCGGTGTCAACCCTCATCCCTCCATCTTATCGGATTCGATATGAATCGACCAATGCTGGGGCGACAGGTTCACCCTTTCGCTAGTCCCCGCTATGAGGGCCGGGGTTAGGGACAGGAGCGGACATCTGAAGTCCCATCTAAGCCCCAAGAAACCGTTTCTGGGGCTAGCGAAGTGACCGAAGTCGTCGTTTCCCCAACCGGCGATGGTGCCCGGGGAGGTGCCGTTGGCGGGTGGTGCGAGACCAACGGTAAGAAGATGCCCTGCACCACAGACCTAGGTCACCTCCGTGCCGGGGGCCGATCCCCGGGCACGTTCGGCCGCTTGGTGAGGAACGGCAGGATCGCGCCGATGAGAGCGATGATGCCCACCGTGGAGAAGGCGAGCACGTAGTTGCCGTCGGGAGTGGTTCCGATCATCGCCGAACTGAGCAGCGGACCGGCCACGCCGCCGATCGACCAGGCGATGAGCATGAGGCCGTAGATGCTACCCGCGTTCTTGAGGCCGAAGAAGTCACCCGCGGTGGAGGGCATCGTGCCGAAGGCGCCGCCGTAGCAGAGATAGATCAGCGCAGCCAGCACGTAGAACAGCACCGGGCTACCGGCGTGCGGGATCACCAGGAGGGACGCCCCCAGAATGACCAGGATCCCGGTGAACGTCCGCATCCGGCCGAGCTTGTCGGACACCGCCGCCCAGAGCATCCGGCCGCCGCCGTTGAAAAGGCCCATCACCCCGACCAGGGTCGCGGCGTCGGCGGCGCTGAAGCCCGCAACTGCGGTCGCCGTCGCCGCAGCCTGGGACACGAGGGAGATGCCGCCCAGAACGGCGATGGCGAGGATGGCCGTCAGCATGTACCACTGTGGCGTACGCAACGCCTCCGCCTGGGTGAAGTCCGGGCCGGGGGTGACCTTCGGCTTACCGGACTCGGTCACGGCAGCGCCCACGGCGTACCCGGGCGGTGGGTTCCTGAACGTGGCTGCGCCACACAGACCCGCCACCAGGTAGGCCAGGCCGAAATAGAGGAAGACCCGCGTGGGGGTTCGCGCGAACTCCGGGCTGCCCGAGATCATTGCCTGGGCGACCGGGGACGTGATGACGGCACCGAAGCCGAACCCAGCCACGGCGATGCCGGTGATGAGGCCGCGCTTGTCGGGGAACCACTTCTGCAGCAGGGCGATCGGGACGATGTACGCCAGGCCCAGACCGAATCCACCCAGGACGCCGTAGCCGAGGATCAGGAGCCACAGGTAGTCGGCGCTCCCGGCGAAACTGGCCAGGATGATGCCCAAGGCATAGATGGTCACTCCCGCGAGTCCCACGACCCGGGGGCCCCTCCTGTCCTGGATCCTGCCACCGAGGAAGGAGCCGAGGAAGATCATGCCGATCGCGGTCTCGAACGGGATGGTCGCTGCCACGTGGGAGAGACCGAAGGACTGCTCCGACTGCAGCGCCTTGGCGAAGGTGCTCCACGCATAGACGCCGCCGAGGGACAACTGCACCAGGAGTGCGCCCGCCAGGATCGGCCACCTGGTGGCTGTCCACGCCTGCTTGGCCGGCTCCGTCTGCTGTGCCTGCTGCGCCATCGCGACCTCCTCGGACGGATCCATCGACCTCAGCGTACGGGTGCACTCGCCCACACCTTGCCCTGTCCGGCGTGGAGCTCGGTCAGGTGGCCACCCACTCCACTGACCACACGACCAAAATGCCGCACGAGGAGTACGCTCGCATCGGCTGACGAGACGGCGGGCAGGATGACTCGACTGGACACGAACCAGCCCCGAGCGAGGAGAGAACATGACCGCTGGTGCAGACGTGCGGACTCCGGTGACCAGCGAGGACCCCTGGGAGGGCTTCCAGCGCGGCCCTTGGGTCGACCAGGTCGACGTCCGGGAATTCATTCTCGCCAACTTCACCCCCTATGAGGGGGACGCGTCGTTCCTAGCCGGTCCGACCGCCAAGACCCTGAACGTCTGGGAGACGCTGCAGCGCGACTACCTGGCTGTCGAGCGGGCCAAGCGGGTCTACGACGTCGAGACCCATATCGCCGGTGACGTGGACGCGTTCCCGCCCGGGTACATCTGCGCCGAGGACGATGTCATCGTCGGCCTGCAGACCGACGTGCCGTTGAAGCGTCCGATGATGCCCTCCGGCGGCTGGCGGATGGTGGAAACCGCAATCCGCGAGGCCGGGCTGGAGCCCGACGAGCGGGTCAAAGAGATCTACACCAAGTACCGCAAGACTCACAACGAAGCGGTCTTCGACATGTACACCCCGCGGATCCGCGCGGCGCGCAGCGCGCACATCGTCACCGGCCTGCCGGACGCTTACGGCCGCGGCCGGATCATCGGCGACTACCGCCGCGTCGCCCTGTACGGGGTGGACCGGCTGATCGCCGAGAAGCTGAAGGACAAGGACTCGGTCGTCGACCAGCCGTTCAGCGAGGACTGGGCCCGCTTCCGCGAGGAGCATTCCGAACAGGTCAAGGCGCTGAAGAAGCTGAAGAACCTGGGCGAGCAGTACGGCTTCGACCTGTCCCGTCCGGCCGCGACCTTCGTCGAAGCGGTGCAGTGGACCTACCTGGCCTACCTCGGTTCGGTGAAGTCGCAGGACGGGGCGGCGATGAGCTTCGGCCGCCTGTCGGGCTTCTTCGACATTTACGCCGAGCGCGACCTGGCCGCCGGCTTGCTCACCGAGACCGAGGCCCAGGAGGTCATCGACGCGCTGGTCACCAAGCTGCGGATCGTCCGCTTCCTGCGGACCATCGACTACGACCAGATCTTCTCCGGCGACCCCTACTGGGCCACCTGGTCCGACGGCGGTTTCGCCGACGACGGCCGCACCCTGGTCACCAAGACGTCCTTCCGCCTCCTGCAGACCCTGCGCAACCTCGGCCCGGCCCCCGAGCCGAACATCACCGTCTACTGGGACGCGGCCCTGCCCGCCGGCTACAAGGAGTTCTGCTCCCTGATCTCGATCGAGACCTCGGCGCTGCAGTACGAATCGGACGCCGAGATCCGGTGCCACTGGGGCGACGACACCGCGATCGCGTGCTGTGTCTCGCCGATGGCGATCGGCAAGCAGATGCAGTTCTTCGGGGCCCGCCTGAACGCGGCGAAGGCGCTGCTGTACGCCATCAACGGCGGTCGCGACGAGATGTCCGGCAAGCTGATCGCCCGCGGCTTCGCGCCGGTGGAGGGCGACGGACCGCTGGACTTCGACACCGTCTGGGCCAAGTACGACGCCATGCTCGATTGGGCTGTCGGCACCTACGTCGAGGCGCTGAACATCATCCACTACTCCCACGACAAGTACGCCTACGAGGCCATCGAGATGGCGTTGCATGACGACGAGATCGTCCGGACGATGGGCTGCGGGATCGCCGGGCTGTCGATCGTGGCCGACTCGCTTTCGGCGATCAAGTACGCCGAGGTCACCCCGATCCGCGACGAGACCGGCCTGGTGATCGACTACCGGACGGTCGGGGAGTTCCCGATGTACGGCAACGACGACGATCGTGCCGACGAGCTGGCCCAGTTGCTGGTCTCGACCGTGATGGACAAGATCCGGGCGATCCGCCTGTACCGGGACGCCGTCCCGACCCAGTCGGTGCTGACGATCACCTCGAACGTGGTCTACGGCAAGGCGACCGGCTCGTTCCCCTGCGGGCACCAGGCGGGGACGCCGTTCGCTCCCGGCGCCAACCCGGAGAACGGACGCGACACCCACGGGATGATCGCGTCCATGTTGAGTGTCGGCAAGCTCGAATACGCCGACGCCCTCGACGGGATCTCGCTGACCAACACGATCACCCCGCCCGCCCTCGGGCGAACCGAGGCCGAGCGGATCAGCAACCTGGTCGGAATCCTGGACGCGGGCATGAGCGAGGGCCTCTATCACGCGAACATCAACGTGCTGAACCGCGAGACGCTGGTCGACGCGATGGAGAACCCGGACAACTACCCCCAGCTCACGATCCGGGTGTCGGGGTACGCCGTGAACTTCACCAAGCTCACCCGCGAACAGCAGTTGGACGTGCTGTCCCGGACCTTCCACGAGTCTGTCTGACATGTCGCACCAGGTAGCCCCGGTCACCCTGCCTGCAGGGGCCGGGGCTGCCGGCGAGGGTGGCGATCGGGAGTACGGCAAGAAGCGGAAGCTCCCCATGGCCACCGAGCCGGGGACGCCGCTGCCCGAACCACCCAGCGAGGAGGCCTCGCCGGTCGGAGCCGCCAAGTTGAGCGGAATCCCGGTCGTGGCGCACCTGAGCCGCTCCGACCTGCTGCTCGGCCAGCGCACCGGTGAGATCGGGATGCTCCATTCCTGGGAACTGGTGACCGCCGTGGACGGCCCCGGCACCCGGATGACCACCTTCGTCGCCGGCTGCCCGCTGCGCTGCCTGTACTGCCACAACCCGGACACGATCAGCACCCGCCACGGCCTGCCGGTGAAGGCCGGCGCCCTGCTCAAGCGGATCAAGCGCTATCGCGGGGTGTTCAAGGCCACCGGCGGCGGGATCACCCTGTCCGGTGGTGAGGCCCTCGCCCAGCCGGCCTTCGTCCGTCGCGTCCTCGCCGGGGCCAAGGAGTTGGGCATCCACACCGCCGTGGACACCTCGGGGTTTCTGGGGCATCACGCCGACGACGCGATGCTCGCCGACATCGACCTGGTCCTACTGGACGTCAAGGCCGGCGACGAGGTGACCTACGGCAAGGTCACCGGACGCGCTCTGCAACCCACCCTGGACTTCGGCCGTCGACTGTCCGCCGCGGGGGTGGAGACCTGGATCCGTTTCGTCCTGGTCCCGGGCCTCACCGACGCTGATTCGACCATCGAGCCGATCGCCGACTATGCCGCGTCGCTGTCGGCGGTGACCCGGGTCGAGATCCTGCCGTTCCACCAGATGGGCAGCGCCAAGTGGACGGAACTCGGCATGGCCTATCAGCTGGCCGACACCAAGCCGCCCACCCCGGAACTGGTCGGACGGGTCCGCGGCATCTTCCGCGCACGGGGGTTGGCCACCTACTGAGGTCAATCAGTCGCGCGGGATGGAATCGCGGGCGTCAGGGTGCGGTGCGGGTGGCCGCTGCCGCTTGGGCCAACCGCGTGGTTGGATACCCGCGGACCTGACGGCCCAGCGCGGTGGTGGGGGTCAGGGGCCGAGGAGTCCGAGGGGGACGACCGCGATGCCGTCGGGACGTCGGTAGGCGTGGGGTCCGGTGGTGAGGACGATTTGGTCTTTCACTTGGGGGCCGTGGTGTTCTTGAAGCCAGTGGAGGTGGCGGACGTTCTTGTCGTCGATGGTGGCGGCGAGTTTGACCTCGATTCCGAGGACGTTGCCGTCGTGGCGTTCGACGATCAGGTCGACCTCGTGCTCGCCGCGTTCGGTGCGGAGGTGGCTGGTGGTGGCTTCCGCGGTCTGTGCGCAGACGCGCACGCAGAGGGTGGCCAGACTCTCGAAGAGCGCTCCCAGGGCGGAGGCGGGCGAACCGGTCAGGACGCGGCCTTCGCCGTCGAGCAGTGCTGATGCGCCGACCTTCATCAGCCGGGCGGCCAGGGCGGGGTCGGCCAGGTGGTGTTTGGGTCCTTTGGTCAAGCCCTTGAGGGCGGTGCCGTAGGGCAACCAGGCGGGCACTGGGTCGAGCAGCCACAGCGCAGTCAGCCAGTCCCGGTAGCGAATGGTGGTGGCTTTGCTGGGAGGGTCGGCGTCGCCGGGGCTCGCTGCGGATCTGACGGTTTCCCAGGACGCGGTGCTCGCGGTGGCGGTGGCGTACGCGGTCAACCACGCGCGCAGGCTGTCGGGTCGACGCACGGTGACGCCCTGCTCGTCGCTCAGGTCACGCGACAGGGCGCGGGTGAGGTAAGAGTCGAGTTGGGTCCGGCGGGCACGCGGGGCGAGGGAGCGGATACCGGGAAAGCCGGACGCCTCGATCTCGTCGGCGTAGTCGGCCAGGGTCAGGGGGCAGTCCCCTTGCACCGGGGGGCGTCCCCCCTCAAGCAGGGAAGCCAGGCTCACTGTGGGCTCCATCAGGTTGCGTTCGGACAGGATCATCGGCCGCATCCGCAGCGACACGATCCGTCCGGCCCCGGAGTGGGTGATGGAGCCCAGTGACGGGGTGGCGCTGCCGGTCAACAGGAAGCTGGACGCGGGCGCGCCATCGTCCACAGCACGTCGCACGTGGTCCCACACCTCGGGCGCCCGCTGCCACTCGTCGATCAGGATCGGCCGCGGCCGACCCAGCGCCCGGACCGGGTCGGCGCGCACCAGGGACAGGGCCACGGGATCGTCCAGACTCAAGACAGTGGTGGCTCGCTGCAGTCCGGTGGCGGTCTTGCCGACCCCCTTCGGGCCATCGACGCCGATGGCGGGGAGGTCTGGCATGAGCGCATCCAGATCGTCATCGACTAGGCGCCGTCGGTAGATCACGTCCAGACAATACCATCCCGTGCCATCAAACAATACTTTTCCGCAGAATCAAACATTACTTTTCACGGGAACCCAGAACATCCTCACACGCCGCAGGTGGTTGACCCCGAGCTTGTATCGAGTAGCGCTGAGCGGAGGCAGGCGTGAGCACCGCCCGCGCCTGGCCGGCGCTGCAGTCGGCTCACGACCTTGCGGCCGAACGCGCCGCGGGCGTCCCCACCGTCCGCAGGCTTGATCCTGTCGCCTGACATCCTGATGGTGACCGGGGGCGTCCCTGCGGTGCGACGCCCTAGAGTTCGAGGCACCACACGCGGACCGGAAACCTGGAGGCGAATGATGCAGGACACCGTAACGAAGGGCCCGGGGAACGTGTCCCGGGTGAGCCCCGCCGGGCAGGCGATGGCCCCGGAAACCCAGGGGCTGGACGCGGGCGCGTTCGGTGCGTCCGAACTGTCGACGGTGTGGTGGCTCGGCATGGCCGGCTTCTTGATCAACGCGCGCGGTACGACGGTCATGATCGACCCGGTGCTGACCGGTTTCGACATGCCGCTGCTGATCGACTTCCCGATCGCCGTGCAGGACGTGCCGCGACTGGACGCCGTGCTGATCACCCACAGCGACAACGACCACTTCAGCGTCCCGACGTGCCGGGACCTGATCCCGGTGACGGGCGCCTACCACGGCACGCGCTACGTCGCGTCGGTGATGGACGCCGAGGGCATGCCGGGCCACGGCCACGACATCGGCGGCGAGTTCGAGGTCGGTCCGATCCGCGTCCGAGTGACGCCGGCCGATCACGCGTGGCAGAACGCAAGGCCGCGTCCGGGTCAGCGGGTGTTCGCCGAGGAGGACGCCTGCGGGTTCTGGCTGGACACGCCGGATGGTTCGATCTGGGCTCCGGGCGATTCGCGTCTCATTCCCGAGCACCACCTGGGCATGCCGGCGCCGGACGTCCTGCTGTTCGACTTCTCCGACAGCGAGTGGCACTTCGGGCTCGACGGGGCGGTCGCGATGGCGAACGCCTACCCGACCGCGGCGCTCCTGCTGCACCACTGGGGCTCGGTCGACTCACCCGAGTTCTCGCCCTTCAACGGTGACCCCGCGGTGCTGTACGACCTGGTGGTCAATCCTGACCGGATCCACGTCGTGGCACCGGGGGAGCCGTTCGTCCTCCACCGCCCATAGGCGGCCTGGGTTCAGAGGTTGGTCATCTTCTCGAGGTGCTCGGGGTAGCGGGCGCCCTGGATGGTGACTTCGGCGGCGGCGTCCTCGATGCGGGCGAGGGCGTCCGGGGAGAGTTCGAGGTCGGCCGCGCCGAGGTTCTCTTCGAGGCGGTGCAGCTTGCGGGTGCCGGGGATCGGCACGATCCAGGGTTCCTGAGCGAGGAGCCAGGCGAGCGCGACCTGCGCGGGGGTGGCCTGGAGGTCCGTCGCGATGGCGGCGAGCAGGTCGACCAGCGCGCGGTTGGCCTGAAGGGCCTCGGTGGCGAACCGGGGGATGTTGGTGCGGATGTCGCCGGTGGTGAACTCGGTGGCCTGGTCGATGGTGCCGGTGAGGAAGCCCTTGCCGAGCGGGCTGAACGGCACGAAGCCGATGCCGAGTTCGGCGCAGGTGGGCAGGACGTCCTCTTCGGGTCGGCGCCACCACAGGGAGTATTCGCTCTGAAGGGCGGTCACCGGCTGGACGGCGTGGACGCGGCGGATGGTGCCGGCGGCGGCTTCGGAGAGTCCGAAGTGGCGGACTTTGCCTTCGGCGATGAGGTCCTTGACGGCGCCGGCGACCTCTTCGATGGGCAGGTCGGGGTTGACGCGGTGCAGGTAGTACAGGTCGATCGTGTCGACGCCGAGGCGGCGCAGCGATCCCTCGCAGGCTTCCCGGATCTGTTCGGGCCGGTTGACGAGGCCCGCTTGGGTGCCGTCGGCGTTGAAGCGCCACGCGAACTTGGTGGCGATGACGACCTGGTCGCGGACGGCGGCGAGCGCTTCCCCGACGAGTTCCTCGTTGACGTAGGGGCCGTACACCTCGGCGGTGTCGAAGAAGGTCACGCCGCGGTCGACGGCGTCGCGGATGAGCTGAATGGAGTCGGCGTGGGTGCCGGCGGGGCCGTAGCTCTGGCTGAAGCCCATGCAGCCGAGGCCGAGGGCGGACACCTGCAGGTCGGTGCCCAGGGTGCGAGTCTTCATGGTGGTCTCCTGGTGTGTGGTTTCGGTTCAGGCGTGGTGGGGTGAGATGCGGACGCCGGCGGCGCGCGCCCGTCCGCTGAGCATGGGCGGCAGGTAGGGGCTGCTGGCGTATTTGACGCGGTAGGCGTCGTCGATGGCGTCGGTGAGGTCGGCCGGCGCCGCCTCGAAGGTGACGTCGTGCACCTGGCCGGCGGCGTGGATGCGCCCCTCCGGGCGGGCCATGGCGGCTTGGTACCAGCGGGAGGCGGTGCCGTTGTAGCCGCGGACGTACAGCTCGCCGTCGACCACCACCGACCAGATCCAGGTGGGGGTTCCGAACGTCACTGCGTCGGGCCGCAGGGGTGAGATCTTGAGGTCGTCCGCGGTGTCGATGGCGGTCAGGGTGGCTTGGGGCCAGGTGGTGGTCATGGTCGATGCTCCTGGTGATCGGCGGCGAGGAGGCGCTTGGCGACGGTGAGGGCCGACATGGCCTTGGGCCAGCCGGCGTAGAACGCCAGATGGGTGATCAGTTCGACGAGTTCGTCGGGGGTGACGCCGTTCTTGACGGCGTGGGGCAGGTGGAACTCGAGTTGTTCGGTGTTGCCGCCGGCGATCAGCGCGGTGACGGTGACCAGGCTGCGGTCGCGTGGGCTGAGCCCGGGTCGGAGCCACACGTCGCCGAAGAGGACGTGGTCGGTGTAGTCGACGAGGGCGGGGGCGAAGTCGCCGTAGAGGCGGCGGGCGCCGGAGATCCCTTTTTTTTCTCCTCCCCTTTTCCTTCCCCGGGGCCCGGGGGGGGGCCCCCGCGGGCCCCCGGCCCGGCCCGCGGGGGGCCGGGGGCCCCCCGCCGGGCCCCCCCCCCCCGGCCCCCCCGGGGGGGGGGGGCGCGGGGGCCCCGGGCCCCCCCCCCCCCCCCCCCCCCCCGCGCGGCCCCCGGGGGGCCCCGCCCCCCCCCCCCCCCCCGGCCCGGCCCCCCCCCGGGGGGGGGCCCCCGGCGGCGGCCGGCCCCCCGGCGTGCGGGGGGGGCCGGGCGCCCCCGCGCGGGCGGCCCGCCCCCCCCCCGGGCGGGGCCCGCCCGGGGCGCGGGGGCCGCCCCCCCCGCGGGCGCCCCCCCGCCGCCCCCCCCCCCCCCCCCCCGGGGGGCGCGGGGGGGGCGCGGCCCCGGGCGCCGCCCCCCGCGCCGCCCCCCGCCCCCCCCCCCCGCTCCCCCTCCTCCCCCCCGCCGAGGCGGCCCCGCCGCCCCCCCGGCCCCGGCGGCCGCCGGGCCCGCCGGGCCGCCAGCCAGGAGTGGGGCGCCCGCGCCTGGCCGCTTCCCAGCCCTGACCGACCGCCCGACACGGATCACCTGACCACCACGGCCAAGGAGCCTTCATCACCACCACCACCTCGATGACCCCTGCCCCGGACGCTGCTGTGTCGGGGGTCGGGGGTCGGTGGGCTGTGGCTAGCGGAGCGGCGGCCCAGGAGGCGAGGATCGCGAGGTACTGGCAGTGGGCAGGCCGGTTCGGTGGCAGTAGGCAACAGGGCGTACCAGGTGGGGGGCCCTGTGGGTACACCTCACGGCAGGGACTTCTCCGCGCGCGCCCAGGCCGATGTGATGGGGGCATGCGATCTTCTGCCTCGCCCCTGCCTGCCGCCGCCGCTGCTCCGGACGCCTCCTCGCCGGGTGCCGCCGGGTCGCCATCGCTCGCCTGGACGGTCCTCGCCGCGGTCGTGTTGGTGAGCGGCATCGCGCCGCTGGCGACCGACATGTACGTGCCCGCGTTCCCGGTCGTGGGCGCCGATCTCGCCGCGACCGCGTCGCAGGTTCAGCTGACCCTCACGACGTTCTTCGTGGGGATGGCGTTGGGCCAGTTGGTCGGCGGCCCGGTGTCGGACGCCCGCGGGCGGCGGCGTCCGTTGCTGGTGTCCCTCGTCGTCCTGACGGCGGCGTCCGTCGCGTGTGCGCTGGCGCCGTCTATCGGCTGGATGCTCGCCGCCCGGTTTGTGCAGGGCCTCGCGGGTGGGTGGGCGATGGTCACGGCCCGAGCCGTCGTGGTCGACCTCGCTCGCGGCGCGGGGCTGGTCCGGAGCCTGAACCTGGTTGCCGGGGTGGGGGGCATTGCCCCGATCGTCGGGCCGCTGCTCGGCGGGGTGATCCTGCAGTTTTCGGGGTGGCGGGTGTCGTTCTGGATCGTGGCAGCCCTCGGCGCCGCCATGGTGCTCGCCGTACTCGCCAGTGTCCCGGAGTCCCTTCCCGAGGCTCGGCGGCACCGCGGCGGCCTGGTCGACCTGGTCCGGCCGGTGCGGGAGGTGGTTTCCCACCGGCGGTTCGTCGCGTTCTTGATCGTGAACGCGTTGTCGATGGGTGTGATCTTCGCCTACGTCGCCACGTCGGCGTTCATCCTGCAGACGATGAACGGCCTGACCCCGATCGAGTACTCCCTCGACTTCGCCGCCAATGCGGTCGGCCTGGCCGCGGCCACCCTGCTCGCCGCGCACCTCGCCGGACGGGTCCGTACCGAGACGATCATCGGGATCGGGGTGGCGCTCACCGGCGCGGCCGGCCTCGCGCTGCTCGTCGGGGCGCTGTGGCTCGAGCTGCCGTTGTGGCTCGCGATCGTCGCGTTCTTCGTGCTCATGTCCGCCCAGGGGTTCATCGGCCCGAACGCCGGGGCGCTCGCTTCGGACGCCGTCCCGCACCAGCCCGGCACCGGCTCGGCCGTCCTGGGTTTCCTCCAGTGGACCATGGCCGGGCTGATCGCCCCCCTCACCGGCATCGGCGGCGACACCAACGCCGTCCCGATGGCCGTCATCATCCTCGCCCTGACCGGCGTTTCCGTCCGGGCGCTCGTCGGCCTGGCCCGGCCGCGGGCCGCCGACGCCGGCGGCGTCCGATGAATCGCCGGGCACTGGTCGTGCTCGCCGGTGCGGCGGGCATGCTGATGGTGGGTGCCTGCGGGCGGCCGCCGCCGGCGTCCTGGGATGAGGTCGCTGGCCGGACCGCTGTTCAAGGCCTGCGCCCCGCTCTATCCTCAGTGGTGAGGGATCAAGTTCGAGGAGCGGGCCATGGCGCGATTCCGTCTCTACGCGGTTGTACTACTCGCGGGTCTCCTGCTTGCCTCGTGCGTTGCGCCGCCCATCCCGACGGTCACCTCGACCCCTGGTCCCGCCTCGCCCGCCGCCCACCCGACGGCCTCGCTCGAGCAGGTGGAGCGCTCGGTCGTGTTGATCCAGATGACGTGGACCGCTTACGTTCATGTGCCCGCCGGCAACTCTCAGTCCGGTGAGGCGTTCTGGTCCGATCTCGTCACCGCGTACGTGACGTGCACGGGCTTCTTCGTGTCCGAGGATGCCATGATCGCCACCGCGGGGCACTGCGTCGACCCCAGTGTGAGCGGTCGTGAGGCGGTTGTGACCCAGTATCTGACCGATGAGAACAGTACCGATCTGATCGACACCGCCGTGAAGAACTGGACCATCGAGGGAGAGAAGGCCGACAGCAACCCGGCCCTGAAGATCACGGTGTTTCAGCCGACCAACCTTGCCGACGCCCCCCTGGCCAAGGCTCAGACCGCCCAGGTACTCGACTTCCAGCCCTTCGAGAAGGGCGACAACGCCCTGCTGCGCATCGCCTCCCTCAAGGGCACTCCGGCACTCACGCTGGCCAAGGGGACGCCGGCGCTGGGCGAGGCGGTGACGTGCATCGGCTTCCCGGCCGTGATCTCGGACGTCGTCGACCGCACCACGCTCAATCGGGCCAGCTTCAAGCCCGGCAGCGTCTCCAGCAAGCAGACGCTGCCCACGGGCGCCCCCGTCACTGAGGTCAGCGCCGATCTCGCGCCTGGCATGTCCGGCGGGCCGGCCGTCAACAGCGCGGCCGAGGTCGTCGGGATCAACAGCGCCGGTGTGGGGACGTCGGGTGGGTTCAACTTCGTGACAGACACCGACGACCTCAGGCTGTTTCTCCATCGCAACGGGGTCGAGAACTGACCCCCGTCCGGCAGGGGTTCGGCGACGGTGGGCAGGGGTCGGCGGCGACGGTCGGACTCTCTGGGTGGCGCCCGGGGACTTGGCGGCCACCACGAAGGCCGCATTCATCGACTCGGTTTCAGCAGGTGATGTGCAGGATCGCGCGAACGTCCCGCTGGTCGAGTGATTCCACCAGTTCGCAGGCTTCGTCGGTTGGTAAGGCAACAAGGGTGATTCCTCGCCGTGCCGCCTCCTTCTGGACGTCTGGAAGGACGGGCAGTGCACCGTCCACACCGGTACCGACGATCAGTTGGTGGCCGCCCCAGGGGATGTCCTCCGCCATCGACAGCGGGGTGTGTCCCAGGCTGCCGCGGAACGGTTTGGACAAGGCCTTATTCCGCTTTCGGACCTTGCCACCGTCGATCAGCACGTCGTGGGCGTATTCCGTGCCATCGATCTCGATGCTGCCGAATCCGAGGAGGCGTGCTCTCATCGTTGTTCGTCCTCCTAGCACTACCCGGATGGCTATCAGAGTAGCTTTGCCGCTTCGGCCTTCGGAAGTGGGCCTCCTGCCCGTTCGGCCGAGGGAGCGCTGCCCGCCGGGCTTACAATCCGGGCGTGGAGCTCGTCGTCACCGTCACGCTGTTCACCCTCGCCGTGCTCGCCGTGACGTGGGCGGCCGAACGGTCGGGGTGGTCGGCGCCGCTGCTCCTCATGCTGGTCGGGGTGCTGGGGTCGGTGCTGCCCTTCGTCCATGTCCCGGAACTTGAACCAGAGCTCGTGCTGGTCGTGCTGTTGCCGCCGCTGCTGTACGCGTCGGCGGTGAACACCTCGCTCGTGGAGTTCCGTCGCAACCTCGCCTCGATCGCGTGGCTGTCGGTCGGGCTGGTCGTTGTCACCCTCGTCGCGGTCGGGGTCGTGGTGGCCTCCGTCCTGGGCGTCCCATTGCCGGCGGCGCTCGCCCTTGGCGCTATCGTCGCCCCGCCGGACGCCGTGGCCGCCAGCGCGGTGGCGCGCCGGGTGGGCCTGCCCCGCAGCGTCGTGTCGCTGCTGGAGGGTGAGTCGCTCGTCAACGACGCGACCGCCCTCGTGAGTCTGAGGTCGGCGCTCCTGGCCTTGTCGGCGACGCTGTCCTTCTGGGCGGTGATGGGCGACTTCGCCTGGGCCGTCGTCAGCGCGGTCGGGATCGGGGCACTCGTGGCGCGCGTCGGCGGGTTCATCTTCAGGATCCTGCCCAGCACCGACTTCACGACGTCACTCACCTTCTTGTTGCCGTTCGTAGCCTTCGTGCCCACCGAAGAGGTCGGAGGGTCGGGCGTCCTGGCGGTGGTGGTGGCCGGCCTCGTGCTGGGCCACCGCAGCCAGGTCGAGCAGGGCCCCGAGGACCGGCTCGCCGGCCGGATCACCTGGCGATCGATCCAGTTCCTGCTTGAGAACTCAGTGTTCCTGCTGATCGGACTGCAGGCCCGTACGATCTGGTCGGACGTCGCCGGGTCCGACCACGGCTGGCCATTGATCCTCGCGACCTGCGCCGCCGTGCTCGCCACCGTGGTGCTGGTGCGTCTGGCGGCCGTCCTCGCGACGTACGCCCTCACCCGTCGGCGCACGGACGCCCCCTCGCTGGCGGGAGCCGTAGTGGTCGGTTGGGCTGGGATGCGGGGCGTGGTCACCCTCGCTGCGGCGCTGTCGCTGCCGCAGGCCGTTCCGGGCCGTGAAGTTCTCGTGCTCGCCGCTCTGGTGGTGACCGCCGGCACCCTGCTCCTGCAGGGGCTTACGCTGCCGTGGGTGGCACGTCGGGTGGGGCTGCGGGGCCCAGACCCCCGCGAGGACGCCATCGAAGAGGCGATGATCCTGCAGCGGGCGACCGGCGAAGCGTTCGCCACCGTGGAGGCGACGGTGTCCGACGACGAGCGCAGCCACCTCGTCGACCTGCGCGAGCGCCAGACGACCGCGCTCAATGCGGTGTGGGAGCGGCTCGGACGCGCCGACGTCAACACACCCGCGACGACGCGTGGGCGCCTGTACCTCCGGCTCCTGCAGGCCCAGCGGGCGGCTGTCCTGCGCATCCGGGACGCCGGGGAGGCGGACCCTTCCGTGCTGGCGTCGGTGCTGGCTCAGCTCGACGTGCAGGAGACCATCGCGGCACGTCTGGACGCTCGCGCGGGCGCGGCGAGCGACGGACACCTGTCGCTCGCCCGCTCCGCGGAACCTTGTGCCCACCTCGAGGACGCACCCGCCTGCGTCGTGCCGCGCACGCCGGAGGGCTGTCCTGACTGCGCGGCCGAGGGCCTGCGACCGGTTCATCTGCGGCTGTGCCTCACCTGCGGCAACGTGGGCTGTTGCGACTCGTCGGTCGGCCGCCACGCCACCCGCCACTTCGAGAAGTCCGGGCATCCGGTGATGCGGTCGTTCGAGCCCGGCGAGTCGTGGCGCTGGTGCTACCTGGATCAGCTGATCTCCTGAGGTTCCTCCCGGGCATCCCTTCGTCGCAGGACCACCAACCTCGGTCGTGCGAGGTGTCCGACAAGGTGATCCTCGGACGCGGCTACAGCAGGCCGAGCTCTCGAGCCCGCGTGACCGCCGCCCGACGGGAGGTGACGTCCAGCTTGGTGAAGATGTGCTTGGTGTGGGTGCGCAGGGTGTTGTGGGAGACGAACAGCCGGCGCGCGATCTGGGGGCCGCTCAATTCGCTGTCGAGCAGCCTGAGTACCTGGACCTCCCGCTCGGTCAGCGCCTCGGCCGGAATCCCCAGCGTAGGCCGCGCAGCCTGGACGACCGCGGTGCCGCCCGGGTCATGAGCGAGCGCACGTAGCCTGCGGATCTCCACCAGGCTCCCCGCTCGGCCCGAGCTCTCAGCTGCCGCCTCCAGGCGGTCCAGCAGGTGCACCGCTTCAGCCAGGGCCTCAGGCCGGCCGAGACGCTCGGCGAGCAGGAGGCGAACGAGCGTGAGGTGGTCGTACTCCGTGAGGTAGCTGGTCTCATCCGTGGCCGCCACCCCGCTCACCGCGGCCCAGTCCGCGGCTCTGGCGAGGTCGCCGGCGGCGATCCATACCCGCGCTCGCACGGCCGCGATCGGGCGCAGGTTCGGGTAGTAGCCCGGCCGGTAGCTGGCGTCCGCCTCATCCAGCAACGCGATCGCGCGCTCGTGCTCGCCGCGGGCCTGGGCGAGGCGGGCGGCCGCCACGAACCGCCGAGAGCGGCTCTCACTGTTCGGCTCGCGTTCCGCGAGCGGCTCGGCCGCCGCGAGGTGCTGCTCGGCGGCCGCCAGGTCGCCCGCGTCCAGTTCGAGCTCGGCCAGGGCGACGTGCAGGTCGGCGGTCGCCCGGGCCGCGCCCAGCCCGAGAGCCTCCGACGCCGACAGCGCCCGCCGGCACAGCTCCCGCGCCTTGCCGGGCCGCCCGGCCACCGTCCACATCTCCGCCAGCAGCGCGGTGCTGTTGAGTTCGTCGACGAATGCCCCCGCCGCGTGCAGGCTCGCCACCGCCGCGGTGAAGGTCTCCACCGCGAGGGCGATGTTGCCCTGCGACCAGGCGGCCAGGGCGAGAAAACCGGAGGCGGCCCCTCGCCAGAAGTGGTCGTCAGGCCCGGCGACCTCGAGCACCCGGCGGGCATGTCGCGCGACCCCGGCCAGGTCGCCCCGGGCCTGGGCCAGGGAGGCCCGGTACATGGCGATGGTCGCCGGCAGCGTCCGCAGTTCGTCGGTCTCGGCCCATGGTGACGGCGAACCGGCCGGGACACCGGCCAGCAAGCTCTGCGCACGGTCGAGTCGGGACTCCATGGCCTCGAGGTCGCCGGCGGCGAGGTACGTCCAGCCCTGGAACGTGAGGAGCACCGGGTTCCGCCTGACCACCTCATCTGGTAGCGCCCGGAGCCAGCCGATCAGCGCGGTGTCCCGGCGATCCCGGCGCGCCTCGGGCAGGGCAAGCTCGACAAGGCGGGCAGCGCGGTCATGATCCCGGGCGGCCAGCGCGTGCCGGATCGCGTCGTCGACGAAGCCGTTCGCCTCGTACCAGCCGCTGGCGCGGCCGTGCAGCAGCGGAACCACCGCGGGCCGCTCGGCGAGCAGCCGCGCCCGGAGGACGTCGGCGAACAGGTGGTGGTAGCGGAACCAGGTCAGCTGGTCGTCCAACGGGACCACGAACAGGTTCGCCCGCTCGAGGTAGGGCAGCAGGGAGCCGCCGTTACCGAGCCCCGTGACCTCGTCGCACAGGTCACGGGTGAGCCGATCGAGTGGCGCGGTGAGGAGCAGGAACTCGCGGACGTGGTCGGGCTGGTGCGCCAGCACCTCGTCCATGAGGTAGTCGACGATGTAGCGGTCGTCACCGGCGAACCGCCTGATGAAGCTCCTGGCGTCCTCCCGTCCACGCAGGGAGAGGGCCGCCAGTTGGAGTGCGGCGATCCAGCCCTCGGTGCGCTCCCCCAGGGCGTCGATGTCGGCGGCATCGAGCTCCAGCCCCGTGGCCGCTCGCAGGTAGTCACCCGCCTCCTCGCGGGTGAACCGCAGGTCCGCGGCCCGGATTTCCACCAGTTCGCCGCGGACCCGCCAGCGCGACAGCGGGAGGTCGGGGTCGGCGCGGGCGCTGATCAGGACGTGCACCTGGGGCGGCAGGTGCTCGAGCAGGAACCTGACACCGTCCTGGACGCCGCGGTCGTCGATCACGTGATAGTCGTCGAGGACCAACCAGACCTCGTCCGTCGCCTCGGCCAGCTCGTTCAGCAGCGCGACGATCCCTTGTGGCGTGGGCATCTGACCGGCCACCTCAAGCTCTCGCCGGGCCGCGCTCAGGCTGGGCACGACGGCCTCCAGCGACGCCACCACGTACGACCAGAATGTGCCGGGATCGTTGTCCCCGGCATCCAGCGAGATCCAGGCCAGGCGCCGTGACACGACCGCGTCGGAATGCGCCCACTCGGCGAGCAGAGTGGTCTTTCCGAAGCCGGGCGGGGCCGACACCAGGGTCAACCTCGCGGCTCCGCCCGAGCCCAAGCGCTCAAGCAGACGGGGACGCGCCACCCGTCCCGGACGAGCCCTCGGGACGTGCAGCTTCGTTGCCAGCAGTGCACGTGCCACGAAACCTCCGTTCCCCGCGACGCGTCACCGAATGCGCTCGGGACGACCCTTTCACGCTAGCTGCGCCGGCGCCGGATCACCCCAGACGTGGCCTGCCTGGGCGCGACGTGATCACCTGTCGGACGTGGTATCGCGTGCGTCAGCAGGGTGGGCGGCCCAGAAGGCGCGCACGTCGCGGGTGAAGTCAGCCGGGGCCTCCAAGGGCACGAGGTAGGCCGGTCCGTCGATGACATGGGCCTCCCCGCGTGGCAGGTGGGCGACCGCGGCCAGCATCTGGCCGGGGGACCAGTCGGGATGTGAGGTCCCGGTCATGAAGAGGGTGGGTACCTGCACCCTCGGCAGGACTGGCAACAGGTTCTGGCGACGCAGGGAGATGGAGATGACCGCGTTCGTCATCGCCCGCCGGTTCGCCCGCACGAAGGCATCGCGGACGATCTCGGCCGCCGCCTCGTCGCCGGCGCGGGTGCGTTCGGAGAGCAGCGCCTCGACCACCGCGTCGGTGATGAAGGGAACCGGCCCCAGCGCCCGGTAGATGAGCGTCAGCAGCAACGTCTGGAGCCGGCTGGGGATGGTGTAACCGTGGACCGGAGTCCCGGCGGTGACGAGCGTGCGGAGCCGGGTCGGGTGGCGGGCGGCGAACACGATCCCGACGTGGCCGCCCCAGGCGTTCCCGACCCAGTCGACCTGCCCGGTGACGCCGACAGCGTCCAGCACCTCGGAGGCCGCGTCCGCGCAGTCCTCCATCGTGTAGCGGTGTCCAGGGTCGCCGCTGGTGCCGTGGCCGGGGCCGGTCACCACGATGAGGCGCCGGTCCAGGACGAGCTCCGGGATGGTGCGCAGCCAGGTGCGGGAATCGACGAACAGGCTGTGCCAGAGCAGGGCCGTCGGCTGGTCGTCGGCCCCTTGCACGTCCACGGTGAGCGGGCCGACGCGGGTCGGGACCGTCAGGGTCATCGCAACCTCCTCACGTTCATTCGGGTGGCGGGCCGCCGGAGGCTCCGCTTCGCGGTCGACCGCCACCAGAGTGAGGTGAACGACAGGGTCAGTCAATGAGCAATTCAGGCTCTCGAGGTGGGCCGGGTGACGCCGAGGTAGCTCCATGCTCAGGTCACTGTGGCGAGGGGTCGCGAAGCGCTGTCGTGCCGAGTTGGTAACGCTGGATGCTGGCGGACCGGCTCAGCAGGGGTAGCCGAGCGAACCAGGACGGCAGGCCCATGCGCGGCTCGGGATCCTCGAAGTAGGAGAAGGACTCCACCAGTCGGATGCCGTGACCCCACGCCTCCAGTGCCCGAGGATCGGACACCGCCCAGCGCAGCCGCGCCTTGGAGTGGGTGGCGAGCAGGTGGAGGTTGTCGATGCGCACCGCGAACGCGGTGAACATGTCGGTGACCAGTTCCGCCCCGGGGAAACGCCGGCTGAGTTCGATCACCAACCGTTTGACCTGTTCCGGCTCGAAGTAGCACAGCACGGCCTCGGCCACGAACAGCAACGGTTGCCCTTCGGGGCGATCCACTGCTGTCATCCAGTCGGGATCGAACACCGACCCCGAAAGGTAGCGGTCACGGTCGGACTCGGGCAGCAGTTGCCTGCGCAGCGCGATCACGTCGGGCAGGTCGAGGTCGAACCAGTGCACCAACCCGTTGTCGACCCGCTGGAAGCGAGCGTCCAGCCCGCAGCCGACGTGGACGACCGTCGCGTCGGGGTGGCGGGTGAGGAAGTCACGAACGAAGCGGTCGAATTCGCGCAGCCGCACCACGCACTGGACCAGGTCGCCACGGGAGAGCCGGACCTTGCGCCAGTCGAAGTCGATCCGCTCCACCATCGACGCCGCAATCGGGTCCACCACCAGTGGAGCCGCCTCGCGCTGCTCCACCGCCCGCGCCCACAACGGGATCAGCAGAGTCTGCGAAACCGGATCGATCGTCCGGAGACCTATCCCGGCCACCTCAGGCCTCCTCCCGCCCACTGAACCAGGATGACCTCGACGCCTTCGTCGCGGAAGGTCGCGAGCAATTCTTCGGGAGCGTCGTGGGTTATGACGAGGTGGGCGCCGGTGTGCTGGTGGTGTTCGGCACCACGTGGGTGGCGTTCATCGGCTGTGCGAGCTGGGGTGTGGGCGCCAGCTGGGGCTTCACGATCGGCCGGTCCGCCGCAGCCGACGATCCTGCCCGGGCCGCCATGCGGCTGTCGGTGGTCAGTGGTCAGTGGTCAGTGGTCGCTACGCTGGTCTATCTCGCCCGCTCACTCACTGCCAGAGTCAGCCCCACCCCTGACCGTTGATCGCTCGGTCGACCGATTCCTGCTTCAAACCCAAGGGAGCCCTCATGGCCCGCATTCTCTTCCTCGACGTCGACGGGACGCTGGTCGACTACAACAATCGCCTGCCCGAATCCGCCGTGGCCGCGATCCGCGCCGCGCGGGCGGCGGGGCACCGCGTCTACCTGTGCACCGGGCGCAGCAAGGCCGAGATGCCCGACCTGCTGTGGGACATCGGCGTCGACGGCATGGTCGGTGGCAACGGCAGTTACGTCGAGGACGCCGGGGAGGTCGTCCTGCACCGGACGCTGACTGGCGAGCAGTGTCGTGCCCTGGTCAGCTGGCTGCACCAGCGCGGTGTGGAGTTCTACCTCGAAACCAACAACGGGCTCTTCGCCAGCGAGGGTTTCGAGGACGCCGCCACGCCCGTGATGGGCCTCTACTCGGCCCGCAAGGGCAAGCCGGCCCCCGAGAAGGCAAGCGCCGGCTTCCACGGGATGGTGTTCGGTGGCGAGCTCCACCGTGACGACGTCAACAAGGTCAGCTACCTCCTCTCCTCCTACGACGACCACCGCGCCGCCCAGGAGGCCTTCCCCGGGTTGCAGCATGGCACCTGGGGTGGCAGGGGCGCCGAAGCGCTGTTCGGAGACATCGGCCCTTGCGGCATCACCAAGGCGCACGCGGTCGATGCGCTGCTGAATCACCTTCAGGCAGATCGCGGCGACACGATCGCTTTCGGCGACGCAACCGTCGACGTTCCCATGTTCCAGTCGTGCGCGGTCGGTGTCGCCATGGGAAACGCCAGCGACGACCTCAAGGCCATCGCCACCCTCATCACCGACGACGTCGAGGAGCACGGGCTGGCCAACGCCTTCCACCAGTTGGGCCTCGTCGGCGTGGGAGGACAGCAAGGGTGAGAGGGTCGCGACACCGCGGCGTCCGATCCCGTCAGCCCGGGGCAGGAGCTGAGGCGAAGGCCTGGACCCGGTGGTTGCTCGCGTCGGTGACGTAGACCCGTCCGTTCTCGGCGACAGCGATCCCGACCGGGTCGTGGAACTCTCCCGGCGCTGTCCCGAGGCGGCCCCATTCGGTGAGGAACCCGCCATCGGAGCTGAACTTCTGCACCCGATTGTTCAGTGAGTCGACGACGTAGACGTGGCCGTCGCTGTCGACAGCGACCCCCAGCGGAGTCCGGAACTGCCCGGGCTGGTCACCAAGCGCTCCCCAGGCGCCGACGAACCGGCCGGTGCGGGTGAACTTCTGGACTCGGTGGTTCCCCGGGTCGGTGGCGTACACCGTCCCGTCGGCGTCCACGGCAATCCCGCGGAACCCCACGCGCCTGCGGAACCGGCCGTCGGCCGGCGAATCGCTCCAGCCGCCCCAGATGGCCTGACATCGAAGGGTGTCGCCGTCGAAGACCTGGATGAGACCGTTCCCACCATCGGAGACGTAGACGTTTCCGGAGGGATCGACTGCGACGCCGGCCGGCGGTGAGAGAGGGTCGCGGTGCTTTCCCACGCGTCGCCATGAGCGGACGAACACGCCGTCGGAGCTCCAGTGCTGGATCCGGGCGTTGCGGCAGTCGGCGATGTAGACGTTGTCGAGGTGGTCGACCGCGATCCCGATCGGCGTGTCGAATCCGGCGTCCCATTCGTCATGGTCCGAGGGCGAAAAGTGTCCCCAGCTGTCGAGGGATTCGCCCGCAGCGGTGAACTTCATGATCCGGTGATTCGACGTGTCTGCGATGTACACGAACCCTTGGGTGTCCACGGCAACCCCGAGCGGCGACTGAAGTTCGCCGGTACCGTCGCCCTGCGAGCCCCAGACGCTCACGACGTCGTACCGCCCCACCACGACCTCCTCGGTGTCCAGTTCCCCACAGCCAACGTGATGCGCCGCCAGGCCCCGCCGGGGGGCACTGCCTTCTGCCCGGGAGCAGGATCGCGGCATCATACGCCTCCCCTAGGTGGCGGCGGACAGGTGGCAGTTGTGGCCCGACTATGGGCCACAACTGCCACCCATGTTCGCCGACTCGAGTGCTTCACGCCCCCGAACGGCGCCGCGGCCTGGTCGGCTTCGGGCACGAGCCCTCGTCGCCACCCGTCCCGGTCTTCTAGGCTCGTCGCCGTGAGCATCGCAAGGGACGAACTGATCGAGATTCTGGCCGAGGCGGACCCGGTGGGGCTGATCGCCAGTGGGGCCCCACGGGACGAGTACGCGGCCGAGGCTGACGCCATTCTCGCGCTGCGGGGTGTGCCGAGACTGGCCGAGATCACCGGCATCTTCGCGGTGAGCTTCAGCGAACCCGGGGCGTGCCCACGGGACACGGCGCGTTGGATCGTTGAGGAGATGGCGCGCCGAACTGGTCAATGAGAGGGCGTGGCATGATCTCCGGTCGCGAGCTGCCCGTGCTGACACCCGAGCCGTGTGTTGCCCGGGTTCCCGAGGGCGCGGTGAGTATCGACGGCCGACGGATCGCCGAGCCGTACGCCGGACGCTCGGTCTTCACCGGCGCCTACCGGGTACCTCAGGGGAGCTACTTTCTGCTCGGCGACAATCGGGACGCCTCGACCGACAGCCGGACCTGGCGGCACCCTTACCTCGAGCG
Organism: Propionibacteriaceae bacterium; assembly: GCA_016717345.1. Classification (GTDB taxonomy): domain Bacteria; phylum Actinomycetota; class Actinomycetes; order Propionibacteriales; family Propionibacteriaceae; genus Propionicimonas. Next base: position 184,706 of record JADKFR010000001.1, on the reverse strand, counting down.
CAGCGCGATCCGGGGCCGGATCGTGGCAGGTCAGCTGCCCGGGTCGTCCAGGACCTCGATGGTGCCGTGAGTGCCGTCCAGGCGGACGCGTTGGCCGGTCGACAGCCGTCGGGTGGCGTCGTGGACGCCGACGACGGCCGGGATGCCGTACTCCCGGGCCACCACGGACCCGTGCGTCATCATGCCGCCGACCTCGGTGACGAGCCCGGCCGCCGCCAGGAACAACGGGGTCCAGGCCGGGTCGGTGGCCCGGCAGACCAGAATCTCCCCCGGGGCCAGGGACTCACTGGCCGGGTCGCTGACCACCCGCACCCGACCCTCGGCGACACCAGGGGAAACGGGTGATCCGGCGAGGGCGCCGTCGGCGGCGTCGGCGAGCCCCTCATAGAAGGTGCGCCCGTCGGAGAGGATCACCCGCGGCACCTGGGCGCGTCGCGTCTCCCGGTCGTCCAGCCGGCGTCGGGCGGTGATGATCGGTCGCCAGTGGGCGGCGTCCTGCGTCCAGACCCGGTCGAGTTCGGCCAGCCGCAGGAAGCACACGTCGTCGGCGCGCTCCAGCACCCCGGCGGCGACCAGGTCGGCCCCGCTCTCCAGCAGGCCGTTCCGGACCATTCCCATCGCCTTGATGACGGTGAACTTCGGGGTCTCGCGGGCACCCATCAACCCCCGGATCCGACTGGCGAGGAACCGGGCCTGTCGCGCCTGAGGCCGGGGCAGGAGCCCGGCCAGGCGCTCGATCGCCAACCCGGACGCCCGCTGGGCCGCGACGAACGCCACGTCCGGCGCCTGGGCCGGCTCGATCCGGACGTAGCTGCGCAGGGTGGCCAGCACCTGGCTGGGGTCCTCGTCCCACCGTGGACGCCCGAGGTCGAGTTCGGCCAGCCCGCGCATGCCGTAGGCGGCAAGGAAGGACCCGACCGCGGCCTGCGCGACCGGGGGAAGGGTGCCCGCGCGATAGGCGGCGGCCAGTGTGTCGGGGTCGTCGTCGATGAAGCGGGCCAGCGACGGCGGATCAGCCTGGATCGTCCGGGCGGCGCGCCACAGCGTGAGGCCCATCGCGGTGGTGACGTTGCCGTCCAACCCCCGCAGGCACTCCAGTCCGAGGCTGGGCTCGCCCGCCGCGGCGGCCAGGTCGTTCAGCCGGGACGTCATCGCGATCCCCGGTCCCATGATCGGTGCGAAGCGTGGCAGCAGGATCTGCAGAGCCGCCCCGATCTGTTCGCGCAACCCGTCCAGCCGGGCGGCCAGCCGTGCCGGCGGGTCGGAGATCGCGGAGGCCTGGGACTCGGTGTGCCGGACGCCGGACAGGTACCCCTCGGCCGCCGCCTCGAAGGCGTGCCGTTGGCCCACCGGGTCGAGCACGCTCCGCGGCAGCCGGGGCAGCACCCGCAGCAGGAACTGGCCGAACGGTCCGAGCAGCGCACTCCACGGGTGGCCCGGGAGAGGCGCCCAGCGGGGGTCGTCCCGCAACTCCTCGAGGATCCGGGCGGTACTCGGCTCCACCATCGGCAGCGTCACCGGCAGGACCTTCCGACCCAGCGGACTGCGGGCGACCAGGTCCAGCCGGATCCACAGCCGCTCCCCGGCGGCGCGCACGAACGGGTTGGACACCGGGTCGACCTGTCGGCCGAAGAGCCTGGCGGCCCCGGCAAAGGCCACCCGGATCGCGTCCTGGCCGAGCGGTGTCAGCGGATCGAGGATGCCCTGCACCGCGCCGAACGAGAACCACACTCCCAGCGGCGACCGGTCCGTGGGGGTGAAGGCGGGCAGGGGGAACAAGGTGGTGATCGCTCGCGATTGCAGGACCTGCACCCGTCCCTCGGCGACGGCCCACTCGATGTCCTGAGGGCTCCCGAACAGCCTCGCCACCCGGGTGCCGAGCCGGGCGATCTCGACGACCTGCGCGTCGCTGAGGCAGAGGCCCTGGCCGGCCTCGGAGGCGACGAGTCGCACCCCGCCGGAGGGGAGCGGTACGGTGGCCGCCTGCTTGGCGCCCGTCCGGCGTTCGAGGATCCGTCCGGTCGCGCTGTCGATGACCCAGTGGTCCGGCTCGACCTGCCCCGACACCAGCGCCTCCCCGAGGCCGACGGTGGCATCGATCACGCTTTCGCCGCGCACTCCGGTCAGCGGGTTGGCGGTGAACAACACCCCGCTGGCTTCAGCGGGGACCATCACCTGGACGACGACCGCCAGGGCGACCGTCGCCTGGTCGATCCCGTTGCGCACCCGGTAACCGATCGCCCGGGCCGTCCAGAGGCTGGCGAAGCAGGCCACCACCGCGGCCCGCAGGGCGGCCTCGCCGATCACGTTGAGAGAGGTGTCCTGCTGGCCGGCGAAAGAGGCTTCGGCAAGGTCCTCCGCGGTGGCCGAGGAGCGAACCGCGAGCGGAGTGGACGCCCACTCCGCCGCCGGGCCGAGCACCGTCGCCCAGGTCGTTTCGGGCCAGCGGCCGGCGGTGAACGCGTCCCGGATGGTCGCCGAGGCGGATTCCAGCGCGCCGGGGTCGGTGCCGTCCAGCCCGGCCAGGGCCGTGGTGATCGTCGGCTCCAGCGCGTTGGAGGTGACGTAGTCGCGGTAGTGGTCGGTGCTGATGATGAACCACGCCGGGACGTCGAACCCGGCGAGTGTCAGCCGTGCGAGGTTGGCCCCCTTGCCGCCGTGCGCGGCCAGCGAGATGTCGTCAAGCGAGAAGGAGGTTGAGCCCATCACCCCTCCAGTATCGCCGTGGCCGGCAAGCCGGGGTAGGGCACCTCAGGCTCGAAGCGGGCTCCCCGAGGTGATGACGGTGGAAAGGACCTGGGCGCAGAGTTCGGCATACGTGGCTGGGTTGGCGACCAGCGTGAGCGCCCGTTGGACGGCGTAGCCCGTGACGAGGCCGATGATGATCTCCAGCAGGCTGTTCGGGTCGGCCTCGGGCGCGTACTGCACGCACCAGCGCTCGATGGAGTCGAGGATCTGGAGGCGCACCTGCGCGACCTCGCTCTGCAGGAGTTGGTACAGGTCGGGGTCGGACTTGGCGCCGGCCCAGATCTGCAGCAGCAATTCCGGCGTCCGTTCATCGCCGGCGACCTGCACCAGAGCGGCGGAGAGCAGGTCGATGGGGGACAGCGTGACCGAAGCCTGCAGCATCATGGCCATCGGCGCGACCAGCGCGGTGCGGCCGACCTCCAGCACCAGGCGCTCCTTGCTGCCGAAGTGGTGGTAGATCGCCCCGGCGGAGGTGCCGGACTGGGCGATCACGTCGGAGATCGACGTGCCGACAACGCCTTTGACCCGGATCAGTTCCATCGCCGCCTGGATGATCGCCTCCCGCGCGGCGGGAGGGCGTTTCGTCAGCTCGTCCACCTGAGCAGAATATCTGTACCCCCTGGGGGTGGGATACCCTGAGCAGAACGATCGTTCTGCGGCGGAGGCTGAGATGAACAGCGTGCCCACCTTGGGGTTGGACATCGGCTCGACGACGGTGAAGGCCGTCGTGCTCGCCGGGCTCACCCCACTGTTCAGCGCCTACCGCCGGCACAACGCCGACGCCCGCGGCGCCCTGAGGGAGCTGCTGAGCGAGATCGCCGGCCGTTTCCCCGGGGCCAGCTTCCGGTGTGCCATCACCGGCTCGGCCGGCCTCGGCGTCGCCGAGTTGATGGGCGTGGAGTTCGTCCAGGAGGTGATCGCCAGCACGGCGGCGATCGAGCGGTTCGTGCCTGAGGCCGACGTCGTGATCGAACTCGGCGGCGAGGACGCCAAGATCACCTTCGTGCGCCCGGTCGTCGAGCAGCGGATGAACGGCACCTGCGCGGGTGGGACGGGCGCGTTCATCGATCAGATGGCCACCCTGTTGCACACCGACGCCGAGGGCTTGGACGCGTTGGCGGCCAAGTATCAGCACCTGTACCCGATCGCGTCGCGCTGCGGGGTGTTCGCCAAGTCCGACCTGCAGCCGCTGCTGAACCAGGGGGCCAGGCACACCGACCTGGCGGCCTCGATCTTCCAGGCGGTGGCCACGCAGACCATCGCCGGGCTGGCCTGCGGGCATCCGATCCGCGGCAACGTCGTCTTCCTCGGCGGGCCGCTGCACTTCCTGCCCGAGTTGCGCCGGGCTTACGAGCGCGCGTTGGCCGCCCAGGTCTCGTCGTTCACAACCCCGGAGAACGCACACCTCTACGTGGCGATCGGGGCCGCCCTGCTGGCCGGGCCGACCGCCTCCCGTCCGAGCGGCGAACGACGGGGCGGGGTGATCCACCGCCTGGACGATCTGACGGCCAGGCTCCGGGCGCCCGTGGTCATCCCGTTGAGCAGCGCCCGGATGCGTCCGCTGTTCAGGGACGTGGCGGAGCGCGACGAGTTCGATCGGCGGCACGAGCTGGCGACCGTCCCGCGGGGCGAGCTGGCCTCGGCGCAGGGCCCGGTCTTCCTGGGGATCGACGCCGGGTCGACCACGGTGAAGGCGGTCCTGGTGACTGCCGCCGGGCAGATCGTGTTCTCCCACTACCAGGGCAGCAACGACCCGGTGGCGGTCTCGGTGGGCATCCTGCGCCGGGTGCTGGAGGAGTTGCCGGCCGGTTCCTACCTGGCCCGGGCCTGCGTGACCGGCTACGGCGAGGGCTTGGTGCGGGCGGCGCTGCGCCTGGACGACGGCGAGATCGAGACCATGGCCCACTACCGGGCCGCCGAGCGGGTCTGTCCGGGCGTCACGTCGGTGATCGACATCGGTGGCCAGGACATGAAGTACCTGCGGATCCGGGGTGGCGTGGTCGACTCGATCGCGGTGAACGAGGCCTGCTCGTCGGGCTGCGGCTCCTTCCTGCAGACCTTCGCAGCCTCCATGGGAACCGATGTCCAGACGTTCGCGGGCACTGCCCTGGCGTCGGGGGCGCCGGTGGACCTGGGCACCCGCTGCACGGTGTTCATGAACTCGTCGGTCAAGCAGGCCCAACGCGAGGGCGCCAGCGTGGGCGACATCGCCGCCGGGCTGTCCTACTCGGTGGTCCGGAACGCGCTCTACAAGGTGATCAAGCTCAAGGACGCCTCCCAGCTCGGCGAGAAGGTGGTCGTCCAGGGCGGCACGTTCCTGAACGACGCGGTGCTGCGGGCGTTCGAGTTGCAGACCGGCGCGCAGGTCGTCCGTCCGGACATCGCCGGGTTGATGGGCGCCTTCGGGGCGGCGCTCACCGCGCAGCGCAACTGGCAGGTCGGCGAACGTTCGCAGGCGCTCGGGATCGAGGAGTTGGACGGGTTCCGCGTCGACACCGCCCTGGACACCTGCCGGTTGTGCCAGAACCACTGCCAGCTGACGATCTCCAGCTTCGGCGACGGCACCCGGCACGTCTCGGGCAACCGCTGCGAGCGCGGTGCCAGCACGGAACGGGCCCCTAAGAAGTCGGAGCTGCCGAACCTGTTCGACTTCAAGTACCGCCGGTTGTTCGGCTACCGGCGGCTCACCGAGGAGAAGGCGTTCCGCGGCGAGATCGGCCTCCCGCGGGTGCTCAACATGTACGAGAACTACCCGTTGTGGTTCACGATCCTGACTCGGCTCGGCTTCCGGGTGACGGTGTCGGGTCGCTCCAGCCACGAGGTGTTCGAGTTGGGGATGGAGTCGATTCCCTCCGAGAACGCCTGCTACCCGGCCAAGATCGCCCACGGCCACATCGAGAGTCTGCTGGCCCGGGGGATCACGACGATCTTCTACCCGTGCGTCCCGCTGGAGGCCCGGGAGTCGGCCGGCGCGGACAACCACTTCAACTGCCCGGTGGTGGCGTTCTACCCGCAGGTCCTGGAACGAAACCTGGACGGGTTGAGGGCTCCGGGGGTGCGCTACCTGGCGCCGCTGCTGAACCTCGACAACCCCACCAAGCTCGCCGAGCGGCTGGTCGAGGTGTTCGCCGACTGGAACGTCTCGCCGGCGGAGGCCGCTGCTGCGGTCGAGGCCGGCTACGCCGAGGACGCCCAGGTGAAGGCCGACATCCGCGCCGAGGGACGCCGGGCGCTGGCCTACCTGGCCGAGCATGACGTGAAGGGGATCGTGCTGGCCGGACGGCCGTATCACGTCGATCCGGAGATCCATCACGGAATCCCCAGCCTGATCACCAGCCTCGGGATGGCCGTGCTGACCGAGGACGCGATCATCGAGCCCGGCGAACCCCAGCTCGCCCGGCCGATCCGGGTGCGGGACCAGTGGGCTTACCACACCCGGTTGTACGAAGCCGCCGCGACTGTCTCCCGGCAGCCCGACCTGCACCTGGTGCAGCTGAACTCCTTCGGTTGCGGGGTGGACGCGATCACCACCGACCAGGTGGCCGAGATTCTCGAAGCCGCCGGTGACCGGTACACGCTGCTGAAGATCGATGAGGTGTCCAATCTGGGCGCGGCCACCATCCGACTTCGCTCGATGAAGGCCGCCGCCGCCGAGCGCCGCGGATCCGCGACCGTCAGCACCTTCGGCTCGCTCAGCCAGCGCCGCCTGTTCGACACCGAGGCCAAGGCCACCCACACCATCTACGCCCCCCAGATGGCTCCGACCCACTTCCGGCTGATCATGCCGGTGATGCGCAAGGTCGGCCTCACCATGCACCTGCTGGAGAAGGCCAGCAGTGACGACGTCGAGGTGGGCCTGAAGTACGTCAACAACGACGCCTGCTTCCCCGCGATCCTGGTCGTCGGCCAGTTGGTGAACAAGATCAGGGCCGGTGAGGCCGACCCCGACCGCACCACGGTGGCGATCACCCAGACCGGCGGGATGTGCCGGGCCACCAACTATGTCGGGCTGCTGCGCAAAGCGCTGGCCGATGCGGGGTACCCGCAGGTGCCGGTGCTCGCGATCAGCGTCCAGGGGCTCGAGTCGAACCCCGGCTTCAAATTCGACGCGGCGCTCGCCGTCCCGGCCATCCAGGCGCTGGTGCTCGGTGACCTCCTGCAGACCCTGATCCTGCGGGTGCGTCCCTACGAAGCCAGCCCCGGCGCCACCATGGCGCTCTACGCGAAGTGGGACACGGTCTGTCAGGAGTTCCTGCAATACAGCGGCTACAGCCAGACGCTGGGACGACACCTCGGCTACACCGGGCTGATCCGGCGGATCGTCGCCGACTTCGACGCGCTGGCGTTGCGGGACATCCCCCGCAAGCCCCGGGTCGGGATCGTCGGGGAGATCCTGGTGAAGTTCCACCCCGACGCCAACAACCACGTCGTGGACGCCGTGGAGGCCGAGGACTGCGAGGCCGTCCTGCCGGGCATCCTGCAGTTCTTCCTGATGCCGCTGTACTCCTCGCAGTACCAGTGGGAGACCCTCGGCATCGGACGTCGTTCCCACCACGTCAAGAAGTTGGCGATGTGGCTGATCGAGAAGTTCCAGCAGCCGGCCGTCCGAGCGCTGCGGCAGACCGACGGCAAGTTCGACGTCCCCCCGTCGATGGCTGCTCTGGCCGCCAAGGCCGACGGCATCATCTCGATCGGCACCCGTGCCGGCGAGGGCTGGCTGCTGACCGCCGAGATGGTCGAGCTGATCGAGGTGGGTGCGCCCAACATCATCTGCGCCCAGCCGTTCGCGTGCCTGCCCAACCATGTGGTCGGCAAGGGCATGTTCGCCGAGCTCCGGCGTCGTCATCCGGAGGCCAACATCGTGGCGGTCGACTACGACCCGGGTGCCTCCGAGACGAACCAGCTCAACCGCATCAAGCTCATGGTCGCCACCGCCCACAAGCGCCACCAGCAGGCAGCCGAGGCCGTCGGCCAGCCGCCGGTGGGCGGACCTCCCCAGCCGGCCCCGGCCCGCCCGTTGGTGGCCAGCCACCCGGTGTCCCCGGTGGACGTGCTGGAGGACGCCCGGTGGGCCGGCCACTGACGGGCGGCCTCAGTTGCCCGACTTCGACCACGAGTAGGTCTGGTCGCTGACCTCGGTGGCGATCCGGATGGCCTTGCTGCCGTCCTGGAAGGAGACCCAGCCGGTGCGGCACTTGCCCGGCTTGAGCTTCGAGCTGTCGTAGCTGTAGACGGGGAACTCCGGCGTCCGGTACGCCCCGTACAGGTCGTACTGGCCGTCGCTCTTGTCTTCGGCGTAGAGCCCCAGGCCTTGGGCGCTCATCTCGTCGATGGTGGTGGACCCCTTGTTGCAGACGGTGAGCTTGGCCTCGAGGTTGTCCTTGTCAAAGGTGTTGGCCGAGGCCTTCGGGGCGTCGACGCGGACGCTGATCTCCACGTCCTCGTAGCTGAAGCTCACCTTCTGGCCGTACTTGTAGGAGGTGTCGGCAGGGACGGTCGGCTCGTCGCTCGGCTCCTCGGTGGCCTCTTCGGTGGGCTCTTCGGCGGGCTCCTGGGCGGGCTCCTCGGACGGGTCAGTGCCCGCGGTGACCGTGACCGTCGGAACCGACCCGGCGACGGTGGCAGCCGTGGAGCCGGCGCCTCCGGCCGACGAGCCCACCACGAGACCGACGACGAGGGCCGCGACGCCGATCACCGGCTTGGAGGTCAGGACGTTCCGGCGCTTGCCGGAGCCCTGCGGGGCCGCCGGCGGTTGACTCGGCAGCGGGCGTCCCAGCGGGTTCGGCGCGGGCGGGAGTTGCCGGCCGGGTTGCGGCGGTGGGGCGGCGGGCGGGAACTGTCCCGGCTGGAACGGGTTCTGCGGTTCGGTCATGGCGGCTTCCTTCGCTGCGTGAGTCGGTTGGTCGTGGTTCCAGACTCCGGGCCAGGGGTGACAGTTCGGCCGCGGGTCGCTGATAAGGGGGGTTATCGCCCGCTTTGCGTCGTGCGTGTCGGCGCAGCGTGATGGAATGGCGACGGCGGAGGAGGGCCATGACCCAGCTGATGACGATGCGTGACATCGCCGGGCTCGCCCGCGTCCAGCGTCCGGTCGTGACGGTGTGGCGGCGACGCGCCAGGGCCACCCCGCACCCGTTCCCCACCTCCCACCTGAGGAGGGACGGCCAGGAGCTCTTCCTGCGCGAGGAGGTGGTGGCCTGGCTGGAGGAAACCCATCGCGGCAACAACCCCGACGTCCGGGTCGAGGCGGCGGCGCATTCCCTGCTGGCCCCGACCGGCCGGCGGGAGGCCGAGGCGCTGAGCGCCCTGCTCACCCTGCGGCACCTCACGGGCACCGCGCTGGCCGAGGCCGCCGCGACGGCCGACGACCTGCTCGACCTCGCCGACGCCCAGGACCCCGACGATCGCTGCCTGATGAGCGAACTGGTCACGGCCACCGACCTGCTCGGCCTGGCCCAGGCCGCGGACGAGCTGGTGGACGCGGCCTGGAACGAGCCGTCGGCCCACCGGCGGCTGGTCGAGGCCCGCCTGCGCGAACCGAACAGCGCCCTGGCTCAGGTCGCGCTCACCGCCGAAGCCCGCCGGCTGCTGCTGGCCGTGCTCGGGCCACTGGCCCGCGACCTCGGCGAGGCCACGCTGATGGACCCGACCGGCTGCGCGGTCGACACGCTCGCGGAGTTGGCCACGGCGATCGAGGCACCCGTGCTGGTGCTGGACGGCACCACCCCGGCTCACCGGCTCACCCGGCGCCAGCTGTTGTTGGCCGACGTCAGCCACCGCAGCGTCGAGCGGGGGAGCGGTGACTGGTCGGTCACGGGCCCCGTCGCCCACCTCGTGGTGCTGCCCGCGGCCGATCACCCGGCGGCCGGCCCGGCGGCACACCTCGACCTGCTCGACGAGATCGCGCTCCAGCTCGATGATCGCCAGGTGGTGCTGTGCCTGGCACCGGCGGCCACCCTCACCGATCCGCTGGACGGCGAGTCGCTCGCTCGGCGCGACCAGCTGCTCCGCGACGGCTACGTCAAGGCGATCGTCCGGCTGCCGGCGGGCCTCCGTCCGGCGCAGGCGCGGGAGCCGGCGGCGCTGTGGCTGCTGGCCGCCGCCGATCCGACCCCACCGGCCGAGCGGCGGACGCTGGTCGCCGACCTGAGCGGCGTCCCCCTCGCCCAGGCCGCAGCAGGCCTGCCCGACGACCTGCTGGCCGCCTGGCAAGGGACGGCGGGCGCCCGGCGCCGCGCCTGGGCCCACCTGTACCCCGTGCCGACCCGGGACCTGATTTCGGCCAGCGGGTCGCTGGTGCCGCCTCGGCCGCCCCGTCCAACCGCTCGCCCCCGCAGCGGCGCGGACTGGGCCGTCGACCTGCGCCGGGCGGACCCCGCCGGGCTGCTCGCCGACTACCGGTTCGACGTGATCGACCATCCCGCCGAGCCGGTGACCATCGCCCAGGCGATCGAGCGCGGGTGGGTGCGGGTGCTGCCCGGCCGCCGGCTCGACCTCGAGGGCCTGCCATCCGGGCGGGTTCCGGTCCTGGGCCACCCTCCCGACCACCCCCGGACGGTCGACCGGCTCGCCCTGTTGGCGCGCACCGACGCCGAACTCACCGAGCCGGGTGACGTCGTGTTCACCGTCCACCCCGCGACCAGGGCCGTGCTGGACGCCGAGGGCGGCTCGCTGGTGCTCTCCCCGGCCCGGATCCTGCGGCTCCACGCCGACGCCCCGCTGCTGGCCGCCGCCGTCGTGGCTCGGATCAACGCCGCCACCGGCAGCGCCTGGCGCAGCTGGACGGTGGCCACCCTCCCCGAGCCGGACCGGGCGAACCTCGGCGCGGCACTCACCGACCTGGCCCGCGAGCGGGCACGGTTGGTGGCGGAGCTCGGCGCCCTGGACGCCCTCACCCTCGACCTGACAACGGCCGTCGAATCCCGACGGCTCAGCCTCACCAAGGAGACCCATGGCTCGACGTCCGGCTGACCCGGCCACCACCCAGCCCGGCCCGCAGGGTCCCACCACGATGAAGGAGCTCAAGGACACTCTGTGGAAGGCCGCTGACAAGCTGCGCGGCTCGCTGGAGGCCTCCGACTACAAGGACGTGATCCTGGGCCTGGTGTTCTGCAAGTACGTGTCCGATTCGTTCGAGGAACGCCGCGAGCAGATCCGCGCCGAGCTGGAGGCCGACGGCGGTTACAGCGAAGAGGATGTCGAGTACTCCCAGGAGGACGCCGACGAGTACTCCGGCGCCGGGGTGTTCTGGGTGCCGCCGAACGCCCGCTGGCGGTACCTGGCCGACCGGGCGAAGGGCACCGACACCCAGACCGTCGGGGAGTTGCTGAACGAGGCGATGGGCGCGCTGATGGAGGCCAACCCGGCCCTGGCCGGCACCCTGCCCCGGATCTACAACCGCGAAGGCGTCGACCAGCGCCGGCTGGGGGAGTTGCTCGACCTGTTCAACTCCGCGCGGTTCACCGGGGAGGGCGCCACCCGCGCGCGCGACCTGCTGGGCGAGGTGTACGAGTACTTCCTGGGCAAGTTCGCCGCCGCCGAGGGTAAGCGGGGAGGGGAGTTCTACACCCCGCCGGGCGTGGTTCGGGTGCTGGTGGAGATGCTGGAGCCGCAGTCCGGACGGATCTACGACCCGTGCTGCGGCTCGGGCGGCATGTTCGTGCAGGCCGAGAAGTTCCTGGAGGCCCACCACCGCAACCCGTCGGAGTTGAGCGTGTACGGCCAGGAGAACATGGAACGCACCTGGCGGATGGCGAAGATGAACCTCGCCATCCATGGCCTGATCGGCAACCTCGGGCCCTCCTGGGGTGACACCTTCGCGCGCGACCTGCACCCGAGCCTCGAAGCCGACTACGTGCTCGCCAACCCGCCGTTCAACATCAAGGACTGGGCGCGCCGCGAGGACGACGCGAGGTGGCGCTTCGGCGTGCCGCCGGCCGGCAACGCCAACTACGCCTGGATCCAGCACATCCTGAGCAAGCTCGCCCCGACGGGACAGGCCGGGGTGGTGATGGCGAACGGCTCGATGAGCACCAACTCCGGGGGAGAGGGGCAGATTCGCGCCCGGATCGTCGAGGCCGATCTGGTGAGCGCCATGGTGGCGCTGCCCACGCAGCTGTTCCGCTCCACCGGGATTCCGGTGTGCCTGTGGCTGTTCGCGCGGGACAAGCAGTGGCGGACGGATCGGCGCGGCCAGGTGTTGTTCCTGGACGCCCGGAACCTCGGCTTCATGGTGGACCGGGCCGAGCGGGCGCTGTCGGACGACGACATCGCGAAGATCGCCGACACCTACCGGGCCTGGCGGGGCGAGGGCGGCGAGTACGTCGACGAGGCGGGGTTCTGCAAGTCGGCCACCCTGGCCGAGATCAAGGCGGCTGACTACGCCTTGACGCCGGGACGCTACGTCGGGACGGCGGCAGTGGAGGACGACGGGGTCGATCTGGACGAGAAGATCAGGCAGTTGACGGGAGAACTGCTGGCGGCGTTGGACGAGTCGGCCCGGTTGGACGCGGTGGTGCGGGAGCAGTTGGGGAGGGTGTCGTGCAGCCCCTTCGGCGAGGTTATGAGAGTCAAGCACGGGTACGCGTTTGGGGGCGGGGACTTTTCGGAGGACCCCGGATTGCCGACGGTCGTCACACCCGGCAACTTCCGGATCGGCGGTGGTTTTCAAGACGCGCGAGCCAAGACGTTCTCAGGGGAGATCCCATCAGGCTATGTGTTGAAGCCGGATGAACTGATCATCACGATGACTGATCTGAGCAAGGCCGCCGATACGTTGGGGTCTCCCGCGTTGGTGCCAGGAGATCGGGTGTACTTGCACAACCAGCGAATTGGCCTTGTGCAGATCACCCGACCGGATCGAGTTGATACGAAATACTCTGCACTATCGCTTGCCGTTTGCAGGACTATCGGCATCAGGTTGTCGCTGCAGGGGAACTTCCGCGCGGCACCTTAGCCCGGGACGCCTTGAGACGCTTCAAGACTGAACTACCACCTCCCCACCCAGCGCGCCATCGCCGAAGTCCTCGGCGCCCTCGACGACAAGATCGCCGCGAACGCGTGGGTCACACCGGCCGACCACGCTTTGGTTCGCGGAGTTGTTCCCCAGCCTCACCGGCAACGGCGTGGACGAGTTGGCGGGGTTCCTGGGGCCGCCCGCAAAGATGCGCTCGGCCGACTTGGGAGGGTGGTGATCGGTCTGGAACGAACTCCCCGGGCTCGGTGGCTCGACCGCAAACGGGCACATTGACGGCTCGCCGGTGGCGAACTTGAGCGCTGTCGACGTGATGTCGCCTGGGAAGCACCCTGTACCGCTCATCGGTGGCCGTCGCCGATCGACGAAGCATCTGTTCAAGCGTCATCCTGGTAGATTCGGCGGCGGACTGGTTGGTTGCTTGGGCGCTGGATTGCAAACATCGATGACGTCGTTCGGCGAGCCTCGGACAAGGCAACCACGGATGCGCCGCATCCAGCGACGACATTGGCAGCCTGTGCTCGTTCCTGGCTGGCAGGTGATCCAGGCCTTCAACGGCGCCATGTGGTGGTTCTTGGTGCAGGGCGCCGCGGCAACCATTGAGTCCGCCACCGCCACCCTCCGCGACACCCTCCTGCCCCACCTCATGTCCGGCCGCCTCACCGTCCGCGACGCCGAAGCCCGGGTCGAGGCAGCGCTCTAACCGCCCGCACCCCTCAACCAGCCCGGGGCCAATAGAGCTCGGCACCCAGTTCGTGACTGCCGTCGGCGTCCACCCGGTACCGGAAGCCGAGCGGCGAGCGCCACTCGAACACGCCGGGGAACGGCTGCGCGACCTGCCAGCCGGAGTGGGTCTTGGCCCGATGCGCCCGCCGGGACAGCGGCCCCAGGTTGTCCGGGTTGGTTTGGCCGCGGGGGCGTCCGGGGCCGTGCCGGAAGGGCTGGGTGTGGTCGAGGTCGAGGCCCCTCGACGTCCGGCCGGACCAGGGGAACACGTCGTAGAGGTTGCGCCAGCGCACGACCCGGGCGATCGCGTCGGGGATCTCGTAGGCGTCCACCGACGGGTTGTCGGCCAGGTCGACCACCGGCCGCACGACCACCTGATCGTGTCCTACCCACTCGCGCACCTGTTCGGCCAGCACCGGGCCCAGCTCCTCGCACCGACCCACGCCTTCCCCGGGCGCGAAGTGGACCACCAGCTCCGCAGTCCGGCGCCGCCGCCGGCGCGAGGTGCCGCCCGGCTCACCGTCCGGCCCGGCGAGCAGCGCCACCGCCGCCTCGGGGTCGGCCAGCACCCCCAGCGCCTCGGCGCGCAGCACCTCGTGCTCGTCGGTGCTCCCCGCCAACGACAAACCTCCGGCGAGCTGGTCGAGCAGCCGGGAGAACCGGAGCGCGTCCGCCGCCTCGGCCCGCGCGGTCAGCAGCGCCGTCCCGTCGCCGAGGTTGCGGATCCGGACGAAGCGCTCGGCCCGGGCCTTGGCGGCCCTCTGGGCGGCGAGTTCGGAATCGGCGCGCACGATCAGCCCCGCCAGCCGCCGCCTCAGCCGTCCCCACGCGAGCCGGCCCAACGCGGGGGCCATCCGGGAATCGACCCAGCTTGCCGCCTCCCGCGACAGCCCTGCCGAGGCGGTGAGCTGGGCGATGCTGCGGGCCTGCCAGACCCGCAATTGCCCCTCGCGGGTGGCCGCCCACAGCAGGGGGTGGCGATGCACCAGGTTCATCGCTTCCGAGATCAGCGCCCACGCGCTCTCGATCGACACCCGCAGCTGCGGGGCGAGTTCGGTGGCCAGGTGCTCGGCCACCAGCGGGGTGCCATCCGCGCCGGTCGGCAGCAGCCGTTCCTGCCCGGGGATCGCGGGCCCGGAGGCGTCCAGTGCCGAGAACGCGCGGCACAGCTGATCGATCAGCTCCACCTGCCGGACCTGGGCCGCGTGCTCCTGGTCGAAGGCCGCCCGCACCTCCAGCACGAGGGCGCGCGCCTGCGACGGGGTCTCGCGCGCCTGCTGCTCTTCCATACCCCACAGCCTACGAACCACCACTGACACTTTTCGCACACCTGTTCGACGCCCCACCCCCATCCGGCCGGGGGCACCTCCGATAAGGGGGAATAGCAGCCCGGCCGAGCGTGCTGCCCCGTCCGCCACCAGGGGGAGCGATAGCCTCGACCCGAGACTCCGGCCGCCGGGGGGAAGGCATGGAATGGCGCTGATCAGTGAAGCCGACTGGGAGACCACCGCCCTGGAGGTGCTGGCCGAGCAGGGCTGGGCGCCCTCGGTCGGCACCGCGATCAACCACGAGCGCGCGTCCGCCGCCGACCTCGTCCTGCCTGAGAGGTTCCGGGAAGCCCTGGTGCGGCTCAACCCCCAGGTGCCCGAGACCTACCTGCGGCAGGCGGCCACCGAGATCCTCACCCCGTCCTCGCTGGACGCGATCACCGAGAACCGGCGGCTGCACGAGTACCTGGTGCACGGCTACCGGGGGGTCACCTACCTCGACAACGACAACGTCGCCCGCAACCCCACCATCGCGCTGGTCGGACGGGAGCCGGGCGCCAACGACTGGCTGGCCGTCCGGCAGGTCACCGTCTCCACGGTCGAGCACCACCGCCGCTTCGACCTGGTGGGCTACCTCAACGGCCTCCCGGTGCTGATCGCCGAACTCAAGCAGGCCGGCGTCAGCACCGCGACCCTGGCAGCGGCCCACGGCCAGCTCGGCACCTACCTGGCCGAGTTCCCGCTGGCGTTCCGCGGCTGCGTCGCCAGCGTCATCTCCGACGGCGTCACCGCCGGCTACGGCACCCCGTTCACCCCGCTCCACCACTTCGCGTCCTGGAACGTCGACGACGACGGCGCGCCGCTGGGCCTCGGCGAGGTGATCGAGGGCACCGACTACGACACCGCCCTGGAGATCACCCTCAACGGGCTGGGCAACCAGGCCCGGTTCCTCGACCTGCTGCGCCACTTCACCGCCTTCGACGCCGGCGACTTCGGCCTGGCCAAGCGGATCGCCAAGCCCCACCAGTACTTCGCGGTGAACAAGGCGCTGGGCCGGACGATCACCGCCGTCAAGGCGGGCGGCAAGGCCGGGGTGGTGTGGCACACCCAGGGCTCGGGCAAGTCGATGGAGATGGAGCTGTACGCGAACCTGGTGCTGCGCAGCACCCACCTGCTCAACCCCACCATCGTGGTGATCACCGACCGGCGCGAGCTCGACGGCCAGCTGTTCGAGTCGTTCACCGCCTCCACTCTGCTGCCGGAGCGTCCCGTCCAGATCGCCACCCGGACGCAGCTGCGCACCGAGCTCACCCAGCGCTCCAGCGGCGGCCTCCTGTTCACCACCCTGCAGAAGTTCAACCGGACGCCCGCCGAGCGGGATTCCGGCGCCGACCATCCGCTGCTCAGCGAGCGGCGCAACATCGTGGTGGTCGTGGACGAAGCCCACCGCAGCCACTACGACGACCTGGACGGCTACGCCCGGTTCCTGCGGGACGCATTGCCGCACGCCACCCTGATCGCGTTCACCGGCACCCCGATCAGCGAGGTGGAACGCAACACCCGCGAGGTGTTCGGCGACTACATCGACATCTACGACCTGTCCCGGGCCGTGGCCGACGGCGCCACGGTGAGCGTCTACTTCGAGCCGCGGCTGGTGAAGGTCAGCTTCTCCGACGAGGTGAGCGCCGAAGACCTCGACCGGGCGGCCGACGAGGCCACCACCGGGCTGGACGACGTCGAGCGCGAACGGCTGGAGAAGTCGGTGGCCGTGATCAACGCCGTCTACGGGGCCCCCGCCCGGCTGGCCACCCTGGCGGCCGACATCGTGGGCCACTGGGAGACCCGGCGGGACCGGATGCGTCCGCTGATCGACGGCCCCGGCAAGGCGATGATCGTGTGCGCCACCCGGCAGATCTGCACCGACCTGTACGACCAGATCGTGGCCCTGCGGCCCGACTGGCACGCCGACGCCCTGGCCGAGGGGAAGCTCAAGGTGGTGTACTCCGGGACGGCCTCGGATACCGGGAGCATCCGGCGCCACGTGCGGCGGGAGTCCGACAACACGGTCATCAAGAAGCGCCTGAAGAACCCCGACGACGACCTCGAGCTGGTGATCGTCAAGGACATGATGCTCACCGGCTACGACTCCCAGCCGCTGCACACCCTGTACCTGGACCGGCCGATGCGGGGGGCGCTGCTGATGCAGACCCTGGCCCGGGTGAACCGCACGTTCCGCGGCAAGGACGCCGGCCTGATGGTGGCGTACGCGCCGCTGGTGGAGAACCTGGCCGCGGCCCTGGCCGAATACTCCGCCACCGATCAGCAGCAGCGTCCGGTCGGGCGGCCGGCCGCGGAGGCGGTGGAACTGGCCCGGACGCTGGTCGACCAACTGCGGGCGTTGGTGTCCGGCTACGACTGGCGGGGTCGGTTGGGCGGGCCGAAAGGCTGGGTGAAGGCCACCGTCGGGCTCACCTCCTGGCTGCGGGACCCGCAGAACCCCGGCAACCGGGTGCCCGAGGGTGAGGCGGGACTGGCCGTCCGGTTCCGACAGCTCGCCGCCCAGCTGGGACGGGCCTGGGCGCTCGCCTCCGGCTCCGACACCCTGGGCGACCTGCGCGACGAGGTGCGCTTCTACGAAGAGGTGCGGGTCTGGATGGCGAAGTTCGACGCCGGCGAGCGCGAAGCCCGGGGCGAGCCGATCCCCGAGGAGGTGGCCCGGCTGCTCCGGCAGTTGGCCGCCGAGGCCACCGGCTCGGACGAGGTGGTCGACATCTACGCCGCCGCCGAGATCGCGCCGCCCAACTTCAACGACCTCACCCCGGCCGTCCTCGCCCAGGCCCAGCGGTCGTCCAACCCGCACCTGGCCATCGAGGCGCTGCGGGACGCGATCCTGGCCGAAGCCGCCCGCGCCAACGGTGCCAGCATCGTCGCGCAACGGGCGTTCAGCGAGCGGCTCGGGGCGTTGATGCTGCGCTACACCAACTCCCAGCTCAGCGCGGCCGAAGTGCTGATGGAGCTGTTCGAGCTGGCCAAGGACATCGCCGCCGAGGCGAAGCGGGGGGAGACGTTCGACCCGCCGCTGCGCCACGACGAGTTGGCGACCTACGACGCCATCGCCGACAACGCCTCAGCCCTCGACGTGCTCGGCCAGGACGTGCTGGCCGACATCGCGCGGCAGTTGGTGGCGATGATGCGTGCCGACGTGAAGACCGACTGGACGGTGCGCGACGACGTCCGGGCCTCCCTGCGGGCCAAGATCCGGCGGCTGCTCCGCAAGTACAAGTACCCGCCGGATCAGGCCGAAGGTGCCGTGCGGCAGGTCATCGAACAGATGGAGCTGCTCGCGCCCGGGGTGGAGTGAGCTCCTGCCAGAGGGCAGCGATCGGGACAGCCCAGATTCGTTCGCCGAGTGGGTAATTGGGTAAACCTGCTCCCCCTGGGTGGGCCCTCCGGCTGTATCCACCAGCGCGCCCCGGGTGGATAGTTGTTAGGCAAGCCTTACCTGAGGTTTGCTGCAGGAAGGAGTTGTGATGGCACTGATGGCTGTTGCTTTTCCGCTGGCTCCCGGGCAGAGCGAGACGTGGCACGCCTGGATGGACGAACTCGTCACGACGCGTCGCGCGGACTTCGTGGCCTCGCGTCGCGCTGCCGGGGTTCGTGAGCGAACCTTTCTCCAGGCGACTCCGATGGGGGAGTTGGTGGTGGTCACCCTCGAGGGAGACGACCCCCTGGCGTCGTTCGCGAAGATGGTGACCGCCGACGACGAGTTCACCCGCTGGTTCGTGGCCAAGGCGAGCCAGGCCCACGGCGTCGACCTGTCGCAGCCGATGACCGAAGCTCTCTCGACGCTCATCCTCGACTCGGAGGGTTGAGCAGACCACCAACGATGTTCTGGAGCCCCTCGCACGCCGGGTGAGGGGCTCCAGTTTCGCTCTCAGCGGGAGTCGCTGAAGCCCTCAAGGAAGACCCCGTCCATCCGGTTGGCCTGTCCCCGCAGCACCGGGTGCTGCTCGTGGCCGGCCGCGTTGTGGACCAGCGGGGTCAGCGCGGTATGGAGTTCGGAGTGGGTGATCTGGAAGTTGCTGGAGTTCACCGTGTTCAGGATCGCGTCGGTGAGGAACCCGTGGCTCGAGGTCTCGCCGGCGTACTCGTCCCAGCGTGAGGCGGCCAGCAGGGTGGCCTTCGCCTGCTGCACGAACTCGCGGTTGGCGGCCTCGGTGTAGCAGACGGTGGCCTGGGGTGCCGCTGACACCGTGTGCACGTTGTTGCTCAGGGTGGACACGTCCGGCAGGGTGACGCCGAACGGGATCACGGACTTCATCGTGCCGACCAGGGTTTCGATGAAGGCCTGCCCGTTGGCGATCGTACGGACCGCCCCCGTCGGGGCGACCGGATCCACCATGCCGCCGGAATGGCAGCTGTCGAGGACGACGGTGAAGTTCACCCAGGAAGGCTGCAACTGGTCGGCGGCCTGCCACAGGTCCCAGTCGGTGATGAACCGACCCGAGTGGGGGATGATCGTCTGATAGAAGGTCCCGGCCGTCCCCGAGGGGTGCAGGCCGCCGTGCCCGGCGTAGTAGAAGCAGACCACGTCGCCCGGCTCGGAGATCCGCAGGACGTAGTTCAGGCACCGCAGGATGTTGCTGGAGGAGGCCGTGGCGTCCTTGTACAGGTAGACCTGCGCGGGGTCGAAGCTGAACGCGTCGATGAGCGTGTGGTACATGGCGTCCGCGTCCCGGACGCAGCCGCCCAGGTTGCCGAAGCCCTGCACCGAATAGTCGTTGATGCCGACGACGACGGCTCGTTTGGTCATGGTCAGGTCTCCTTAAGCAACGGTGGGTTCCGAGACGGCCAGCAGGTCCTCCTCGGTGTCGACGGGGGGCAGCTTCTTGAGGGTGTTGTTCGTTCCCACCAGGGTGATCTGGTAGCGGTAGGCCTTCTTCTTCAGGTCCATCACCGCGATCGACACCCCGACCAGGTCGGTGTCCGTGGGCTTCATGGTGAGCCGCTGCTCGCGGTGATAGGCGTTGTCGGGATCGTCGTATTCGATGTCGACGAACGCCAGGCGGGTCTTGGTGGGATCGAGCAGCGGCAGGAAGGACAGGCTCAGCGCGCCCGGGAACGGGTCGTCCACCGGCAGCAGGGCGGCCCGCGACGGCTCGGTCGACGCCGACTCCCGGGTCGACCCGTCCTTGAGGTGGTGGACGAGGCGCCAGGTGTAGTCCCGGGCCTGCGGAGAGGCCGTCCGCACCTTCCACTGCAGCGGCCCGGGGGTCTGCTCGCTGAGCAGGAGTTGCTTCTCCAGCACCTTGCCACCGCTCTCGTGACGGAGGTGGACGTCGATGGAGTCCATCACGCTCCAATCGACCCGTGACCCGACGACGTCCACGCTGAGGAAGCCGATGTGCTCGTGCGGGGTCAGCACGATCGTCCGGTCGGCCGTGGTGGCCGGTGGCAGTTCGTAGCTGAAGCTGGACCCCTCCCAGCCCGACGTCGTGGAGAAGTGGTACTGGACGGTGTTGCGGTAGTCGAGGTCGAGCCGGGAGTTCACGAACACCTCGAAGGACTGCGAGTCGGGGTGATCGGGGTCGAACACCATGTCCTTGTGCTTGATCGTCGCCGGATCGTCGGCAGCCCCGTAATCGAGGGCGACCTGGGCCGAGCGGAGCCCGATCTGGCCGAAGTCCTCGGGGGGTTCGACGATCACCTGGAACACCCGGAAGAAGGGGTCGTCGAGATCGACTTCGATGAAGTGCCGTCGCTTGTCGAGGTCGGCGACCAGCACCCCGAAGAAGCCCTGGGGGGCGTAGGTGCGCTGGGTGGCCTCGGAGCGGTCGTAGATCAGGGTGATCTTCTTGCGTTCCTCCTGGTGGACGGCGCGCAGCTTGAACGACACCAGGGCCGGCATGCCGCCCCCGGCGGGTGGTGCCGACAGCCCGGCCGGCGGCGTGGTGGCCGGTTGGGAGGCCGGGGCCACCCGGGGGGCGCCGACCGCGGCCGCCGGTGCGGCGGCGGCACTGGCCGGCGGAGACCCACTGCCCTCGGTGGGCGGGGTGCCGGCGGGAGCGCCCGCCGGTGGCGGGGTGGGGTTGTGCCCAGCGGTGGCGTCGGCGGCGCCGGTGCCTGCCGTCGGGGGTGCCGGACGGGCCGGCGCGGGCGCCGGAGCGACGGCCGCCGGACGCTCCGGAGCCGGGGTCGTCGGGGGCCGCAGGGCGTTGCCCAACTGCAGCACTTCGCTCAGCGGCGACGCCGTCACCCGGCCCCCGGCGACCTGACCCGGGGTCAGCGTGGGCTCGAACCACTGCCGCAGCAGGTTCTCCTTGAAGAAGTCCAGCGCCCAGCGTTCCTTCTCGGCCTGGTCCTCACCGCCGACGAAGTCGATCACCTCGATCTTGATAACGCCCTCCTGGACGAGCTTCTCGAAGGCGACGTCGATGCCTGCCTGGACGAAGTAGACCTGGGCGTCCACCGCCGCCCCGAACTGGTTGTAGACGCGTTCGAGGTCGGCGGTGATCTTCACGTGCAGGGCCGGGCGCATCCCGGTGAACTTCAGGTCGTAGAGGACGCCGACCGGGGCCCCGCCCTGCTCAAAGGCCTGCTCCAGGATCGTGGCGCCCTCCTGGCTCAGGGTGAGGCTGAACGCCGCGGTGTTGTCGCCCTGCAGCGACGGGACGCTCGCGCCCAGGATCTGCTCGACGGCGCGGAAGGACCCCTCCCCGGCGGGCTGGGCGAGGGTGCCGCCGGAACCCTGCAGGTTCAGGGCGACGCACTGCACCGTCCCCTCGTCGAAGGGGACGACGCTCAGCCGCGGGCGGCCCTTCGCGATCGAGCGCAGCCGTGAGGTGATGCGCCGTTCAAGGTCCTTCTCCAGGCGCAGGTCGACCTGGAACATCACGAAACCGCCGCCCTTCGCGCCGCCGGCGACCGCGGCCGGCTTGTACTTGATGAAGGTGAAGGCCTGGTCACCGTCCGGCCGGCGGGCCAGTTGGACGGGCCCCGGCAGGTACCAGAACTGATCGGGATCGGCGTGGTCGGGAAAGACCGTGATTCCTTCGACGGTGATCGTGCGACTGCCCAACAAGAGCATGGTGTCCTCCTCGATACGTGGTCAGGGCACCGCGATGACGAGCCGGGACTCGTCAGCCGGGGCCCACGGGCGGGTGCGGGTGAGGTTGTTGGTGAAGGTGGTGACCACCTGGTACTCGAAGCCGGCCGGTCCGTCCGCGACGTAGTCGAACTCGAAGGTGGCCTCATCGGCGCCGCTTCTCAGCACCACGTTGTCGAACACCTGCAGGCCGTGCGCGGCGTCGAGGTAGCGCAGGTCGACCGAGACCTGGCGCACCTTGACGGCGGCGTAGTCGACGGCCTGGGAGCGGATCCGGATGACCTGGTGGCCCGCCATGTCGCCGCGGAGGGTGACCCGGCGCTCGAGCGTCACCGACGGCGGGATCTCCACCACGCTGCCGTCGAGGTTGATGAGGGTGACCCGGTAGCCGACCTCGCGCTGGGTGACGTCGGCCAGCCGGACCCGGAACTGCTGGGTCTGGTCGGTCTCCTTGGTGAACTCCATGGAGTCCTCCTCCAGGATGCCGTTCGGGTCGTCGCGGTAGGACAGGTCGACGAAGGCGCGCTTGACGACCGTCCAGTCGAGGACGGGCACCACGTCGAGCACCCGGCCGTTGGGGAACGGGTCCCGGATGTTGATCCGCTCCTCGTCGGTCTCGATCCAGGCCGTCTGGTGGTCCCGTTGGTCCAGAGCCCGATGCGTGACCCGGTACCGGAAGCCCGTCCGCTGCGGGTCGCGGACGAACATGTTCCACAGGGCCTCGGTCTTCTCCGACGACAGCAGCAGCACGTCCGACTGCGCGATCTGGTTGGCCGGGTCGGCGTAGGCCACCTCGACCTCCACGTGCGGGTAGCGCTCCCACGGGTAGGACAGCGCCACGACCGGGATCGGTGAGATCGCGTAGAGCTCCCGCGGGTCGATCTCCAACGCATCGCCGAGCAGGCTGCCCGGGGCCGAGCTGAGACTGGTGGGCCGCTCGGTTCCGTCCACCCCGGCGAAGTTGACCTGGAACGAGGTGTCGACCTCGCGGATCATGGCCCCCGCGGCGAGTCGGCTGGCCCAGGAGACCGTGGCCCGGGGCGCGTCGCTGGTGAGGAGCGCCGACCTGACCTCGCCGCCGTAGCTGAGGGTCACGTTCACCGAGCGCACCGAGTCCAGGCTGTACTCGGCCCGGGAGATGACCTCGACGGTGCGCCGCTGGAACCACGGGTCGTCGAGGTCGACATCGATCACGAAACGGCTCAGGTCGACCCCGGACAGGGTGAGGGTGCGAAACAGCCCCGACAGGTGGCCCTGGGGGAAGATCGTCCGCTTCACCGTGGTGCGTTCGCTCATCGCGACGTCGAGCCGCTTCTTCTCGATCCGCTGGATGTCGACCTCCTTGCGGCGGAACAGGCTGGTTTCCGAGGCGCCGCCGGAGAGGATGGCCTGCAGCACCCGGCCGGCCGTGCGGACGCCGGTGTCGACGTCGTCGCTGCTGTCGATCGGGCTCAAGGTCGGCTCGAAGAAGGTCTCGGTGATCATGTCCTTGACGTCGGCCAGGGCCTCGTCGCGGCGGGCGATGACGGCGCTGCCGTCCTCCTCCAGCACGAACGTGTCGGCGGTGATCTCGATGATCCGCTGCTCCACCAGCTCGTCCACGACCTTCTCGATCGAGGACGAATAGATCAGCGGGACGCTGATCGTCTCGGACTCCTCCAAGTGCTTCTGGACCGCGTCCCAGTCGACGTGGACGCTGACGTGGTAGGCCGGACGCAACCCGAGGTAGTCGAGGCTGTAGACGACCCCAATGGGGGACAGCTCGCCCTGCATCGCCTTTTCAAGGGTGGTGACGCCCTCCTGGGTGAGCTGGGCGGAGAAGGTGGCCCGGTTGTCACCGTAGAGCGCCGGTTTGGCCGGGTGCGTCAGGGTGAGCACGAACTGCAACTCCGGGGGTGGGGCGGGTGGCGGCGGTGTCCCGTCCCGGGGCGGCTCGGGCGGGGTCTGCTTGTCGAACAGCATCAGCCGCACCGACCCGTCCACCACCGGGACGGGTGCCAGGCGGGGCCGGTCGGGCAGCTGTTCGAGACGCTTGATCGCAGCCGCGACCTCGTCCAGCCGGTCAGGGTCGATCCCCAGGTCGACGTCGAAGTTGAGGAAGCCGCCGGTGCCCGCGGTGCCCTTGAACTTGATCAGCGACAACGCCGGGACGCGGCGCTGCGCGCCCGGCGGGCCGTCCGGATCCGGCTCGGTGGAGGTCGTCAGCCGCGGCGAGCCCGGCAGGAAGTACCACTGGTCGGTGACGGCGTGATCGCGGAAGACCACGACCCCTTCGATGGTGTGGAAGGGCGCTTCGAGGTACAACACGGCCGGCTCACCCCGCCGTCGCCGGGAGCACGATCGTCTCCTCGGTGGTGGCATCGGTGGTGATCGTGGCGCTGGTGCCGTTGGCCAGGAAGTACGTGGCCTTCCAGGAGTAGGACTTCTGGGTCTTGTCGCTGTAGGGGAACGACCACGTCAGCGGTCCCGGCACGGAGGTCTTGAAGACCAGATCGCCGGTCTCGTCGATGTCGCCGTGGGCGTAGTGCAGGGTCACCTTCACCAACTTGGTCGTCGTGAAGTCGATCAGGTCGGCCATCACCACGATCGGCTGGGTGAGCTGGACGTCGCCCAGCATCACGGTGTTTCCCTCGATCGGGGTCGAGGGGACCGGCTCCACGGTGCCGTCCTTGAACCGGATGTTGGCGGTGTAGTTCAGGTCGCCGCCCTCGGGCAGGATCGTCGGGAAGGACCAGTCGTCGAAGGTGGAGGCCGCGTTGAGGGCGGTCGAGTGGGTCTGGGTGTAGCCGTTGACGTGGTCGGAGTACGTGAGGTCCACGAAGATGGTGTCGATCCGGTTCTGGAAGTCCCCGAAGCCGCGGATGTTGATCGTCCGGGTGGAGCTGAACGGGTCGTTGATGCGCAACTCCGACGCCCCGGTGGTGAGCTCGGCCCCTTCGAACTCGCGGCCGTCCACCATGAAGTACTTCACGCGGTAGTGGACGGGGGCCCGGCGGGGAGCGAAGATCACCTTCGTCCAGGAATGGTTCGGGTGCTCCTTGTCCAAGGTGAAGGACGCCTCGAGGCGCGGGTCGGCGCCCTCCTGGTACCACAGGGAGACCTGGGCGGATCCGACCTGGGCGAAGTTCAGGTCGCCCGGGGCGATGTCGAGGTCGAGCACGCCCACGTCCCCGACGTTGATCACCAGCGAGGGATCGTTGGACACCTTGGGCTCGGAGACGAACGACCGGGCTTCGCCCTTGTAGTTGACCTGGTAGGTGTAGGTGTACCGCTTGTCGTTGTTGGCGACGAACGCCTCGAGGCTCGCCAGCGAGTCCGGGCCGGTGAAGACGGGTTCGGAGACGATGTTCTGGCCCGCCGGGTCGTACTCCACCTTCAGTTCGACGCTGTGCAGGGGGAGCTTCTGGAAGTCGGCGTTGACCCGCATGCTGACCGTCATCGTGCGGAAGAACGGGTCGTTCAGGTCGACGACGGAGGCGTAGTCGGCCCACTTGTACGGGTTGCCGTCCGGCCCGGTCATCGAGGTGATGTTGGGCAGGGTGCCCCGCGGGGACGGATTCCACTCCATCACCATGTCCTGGGTGTAGGTGCGGTCGAAGGAGACCAACCGCTGGCTCATGACGTCGCGGGAGATGTTCTCCAGATCCTGCTCGGTGTAGAGCTTGCGCAGTTCTTCGGGGTTCTGCAGCGGCACCTCGCCGATCACCATGCGGGTGGCGGCATCGGCCAGCGACTGCCACGCCCAGTCCGTCACGGCCTGGATCACCTTCTGGTCGGTGACGGTGCCGGGATCGATGAAGACGCCGCCGGAGTCGCTCTGCCGGATGACCTCGTTGATCGCCTCGGTGTAGTCGTCCTCGGCGCAGATCCGTTCCTCGACGTCGATCGACTGGTGGAACTCCATCGTCTTGGACGCGGAGAACCAGACCCGGGCCGTCATCGGGGGCAGCTTCACCGGCGTCCACAGGTCGTAGGCCACCTGGACGATCCCGCCGGCGCCCTGCAACCCCTGCTCGAGCAGGGTGGCGCCTTCGGGCGAGAGTTCGACGGTGATCGGCAGCACCATCTTGCCGTAGAGCGAGGGCGAGGCCGGATTGGTTACCTTCTCGACCAGGGTTCCGGACGAATCCAGGACGGTCACCGAGGCGGAACCCCTGGTGAAGCTGAGGCGTCCGATCTTGGCGGGGGGCGCCTGGCCGGCGCCGCCCATGCCGCGCCAGGTGGCATCCACCCGTTCCTGCAGCACCTCCCGCAGGGCGAGTTCCTCCTCGGGGGTGACCCCGAACTCGACGTCACACACCAGGAAGCCGCCGCCCTTGCGGGTGGCGCTGCGCTCGATCGGGAACTTGTACTTCATGAACTTGAAGACCGGCTTGCCGTTGTCGATGCGGAACCGCGGGTTCTGTGGCAGGGCGTACGACAGCGTCCAGTCGTCGTCGTCGCCGTAGACGCTGAGTCCGTTGATGACTTCAACCTTGTCCCACTTCAGCATGGTGTGTTCCTTTCGGGCGGTGGGGTGATGGCGGAGCGGGGAGGGGCCTCGGTCGGGCCCCCCGCAGGCGGGTGGAACCAGTCGGCCAGATCGGCGGTGGCGCTGACCTGGGTTCCCCGAGCCGGTGGGTGGAGGTGCAGGGCGGTCTGTGCGAGGACGTCGGCGACCAGCGGCAGGTCGGCTGCCAGGGTTCCCGTGATCGTGAGCAGGAGTCGCCCCCGCTCGCCGTCGGCGGCCGCGCGGGCAGCCGCCGCGCCGTCCGCGTCCAGCAGCAGGTTGACCACGGCCGTGAACGGCGGGTAGCCCGAGGTGTCCACGACGCCGACCGTTACCGGGTCACGGCCCGCTGGCCCGGCGGCGATCAGGCTGAGCGTCGGGGTGCCCGTGACGGCCACCTGGAGGCGGGTGGCCGATCCCGTGAGCGGGCCGGCGGCGAACAGGTTCCGGGCGTGGCTGCGCAGCCACTTCTCCTCGACCGGCCACTGCGCTCCCAGTTGGAGCCGGGTCTGGTCGCCGAACTCCCACAATCTGGCTTCCGGTCCGTTCCCGGCACCCTCGGGGACGGGGACGCCCGGCACCACGTCGATCACGTCACCCGAAAGCCAGACGGCGTAACCGCCTCCCGGCAGGGCTGCGGCCCTCATGGTGTCGCCGCCAAGACCAGCGCCTGGTCGGGGGAGAGCGGTCCCACCCACGGGCCCGGGCCGTCCAGCGGCCGCAGCCGGTACCAGTAGCCCGGATGCAGGGGGTCGTCGGTGAAGTAGCGCCAGCTGCGCCTGGGTTGGGCCGCGGTGAGCGCCACCGGCGTTGCGTCGCTGTCGGCGGCCAGTTCCGGGCGCATCTCCAGCGCTGTCAACGGCGTGTCCAACGCGGTGCCGTCGATCTCGACGGTGTGGGGCCCCCACCCCGGAATCGAGGCGCGCCCGAGCCACAACGACTCCAGCGGCAGCGGTGCCAGGGTTCGCTCGACGCCGTCCAGGGTCGAGCGCAGCCGGACCTCCAGGGTGCCCCCGGGATCGGACGGGGTCACGAAGACGGCATCCCGGGTGCCTCGGGTGAGGCTCGCACGACCCACCGGGGCGTCGGCGACCCGCAGGGTCACCTCCACGTCGGCCAGTTCCAGCAGCGCGTCATCGACACAGACCGGCACGAAACCGACCCCGAAGTCCGACGGCGTCAGCACCAACCGCTGACCGTCCCGCTCCCGGTCGGGTCCGGTGACCTCGCGGATGCCGCTGGGGTCCTCGATCACCAGCCAGGCCTGGCTGCGGTAGGTGATCGGCTCGCCCGGGGAAAGGTGCAAGGTGACCTGGCCGCGGGGCTGGTCCGGGGTGAATTCGCAGGTCGCGGTGACCGCCTGGGGTCGCTGGGGCGGATGGGGCGGCGCGAGCAGGTTCACCCCGCTGGCCAGCACCCCGACCTGCTGGCCGGGAAGGTTCGCCAGGACGTCCAGGTGGGCCCATCCCAGGTCGATCGTGGGCAGGTCGACGCCGGCCGGGACGTAGCGCGACAGCTCCGGACCGAGGTCGCGCAGCTGGGGGAGGAGGTCCTGGCTGATCGACAGGGGACGCCAGGTCAGGGTGGGGGTGGCCAGATCCCACAGCAGGGATCCCGCCAGGGACGGGTCGAGGCTGAGCGCGAACACGTCGGGGCCGGGGTTGTCGGTGGGCTGCGCGGCCGGTGAACCGAAACGGGCCCTGAGCCAGTCGGTGAGGACCTCCGCCAGTTCGTCCTCGCGGGCTGCACCGGACAGGAGCTGAATCGGGGAGGCCGCCGCGGCCAGGACCTCCGTCCGGAGCCAGGACACCAGGGTGGCCCGGCCCACCAGGCCTGCGCCGGTGGCGACGCCGGCCAGCCCCGCGGCCAGTTCCGGCCAGTTCACGCGCGCCTCGACCGGCAGGCGTGGCGCCACCCCGCGCACCTCGAAGTCGGCGCTCGCGTGCAGCGGCAGGAAACGGTCGGCGAGGCATTCCTGCAGCCGCGTCGTGCTCAGGGTGCCCAGCCGGGTTCCCCACAGTGCGGTCAGCGACCCGTCCCAGGCCATCGGGCTGGGTGGGATCTCCAAACCCGCGGGGGCATCGAGCTGGTCGACCTGGACGCGCAGCACGCCCCGGTCGGGGACCGCCCGGCGGGCACGCGGCGCGGTGGGCGTCGCCAGGGACGGCGTCGGCGCCTCGGCCACCAGCCACACGCTGAGCAGCCCGTAGGGGGCCGGCGGGCGGTCGGGGCTGACCCCCCGGAAGCGCTCCAGGCGGAGCCGCGGGTAGCCCTCGGCGTCGCGGGCGATCGAGATCCCGTTCGGCACGCCGACGACCTCGCCGGGGAGCTCGAACGCCGGGAACTCAGCAGCCTGAAGCGGGACGCCGAAGTCCGGCATCCCCCGCAGGCTCATCCGACGTCCTGGCTGACGATCCACAGGATCGCGCTGGAGCGGGTCTTCCAGTCCCCATCCACCACCCGGTCGGGACGGACGGTGGTGACCCGGTACCGGTAACTGCCGGTGTCCTCGCGGCGCAGGACGAGGTCGGCGATCGGCACCGCGATCGAGGTGACCTGCTGGGTGGCGGCTTCGTTGAGCGAGATCGTCTGGGTCAGGCCGCCCGTGATTCCCCCGAGTTCGACCACCAGCTCGATGATCGCGGAGGAACCGTCGACGGGCGCGGCGAAGAGCTGCGGTGGTGCCTTCACGGTCACCTCCCGCGAGATGTGGGAGGTGGTGTCCTCGCAGATCGACTCCCAGATCGCCGGGGCGTCGGGCAGCACACTCACGCCGGTGACCGTCACCACCGGCTCGGTGTCCGGCGCCTGCGGGGGTGCACCTGGCACGACGTCGGCCATCAGGGAGGCGCCGGCCGCCAGGTCGGGCAAGGGGTCGGGGAGGCCTTCCAGGAGGCAGGCCAGCGGTCCGTCCGGCTGGGGCAGGAAGGCTTCCACCCCCGCCATCCGGACCGGCGATTCGATGGCGTTGAGGATCGTCGCGTGATGGCGACCCGGCGTGGCGCCGGCAGCCAGCGAGATGTCGAGGACGGGCCCGGCCAGATCGTCCATCCGCACCGACAGCGGGATCTGTTCGGCGGGACGGTCGGGACGGTCGAGCCGGACCTCGACCTCGCCGATCAGCAGGTGGGGGTTGGCGCTGTGGAGGGCGTCGAACATGGACTGGAACTGCGTGAGCGGCACCTCGAAGCCGGCCTGCAACCCGGCCCGCAGGTCGATCAGGGCGTCAGGCAGAGTCGTGGTGCTGCCGGCGGAACCGGGCAGCGAGACCCGCAGCGTCAGTCGGCTCGAATCGGCCAGGAGCGGTTGCAGGTCGAGCACGCCCAGCGGGGTGCCGCCCACCCCGCTGATCCGGGTCGCCAGCTGGGCGGAGGCGGCCTCAAGGCGACGGTCGGAGACGGTGGGGGAGGCGGCGAAGACCACGATCGCCGTGGAGTTTTCGGCCACCCCGTCCTCGGAGGCGAACACCACCGACATCAACGGGGCCCGCGGCCGCTGGGGGATCCGGGCCAGCTTGAAGCTGTCTGGCAGGTAGTAGACCACCTCGGGACGCTGGGGCTGCACGTAGTAGGAGTGGTGCCGGCCCTCGAAGGCGAGCTGGTGCAGTGCCATCCCGCCCTGTTCGGCCGTCCCGGTGACGTCGCCGAACAGGTAACCGTGCAGCTGCGGGGAAAACACGAAGGGGGACGGCGTGACGGTCTGATCCAGGCTGCGGGTGGTCGCGCGGTAGAGCTGCTCGACAGGTGCCGGCTGGGGCGGTTCCGGCACGACCCGGATGGGGTCGACCGGCAGGGCCACGAGGATCGCGGGGTCGAATCTTCCCTCCAGCTCGCCCACCCGGTCGAGGAGGGCCCGCTCGGCGCGCAGGCCCGCCACCTGACGCCGCAGTGAACGACCGCGGAACGTCGCCAGGTTGCGGATCGCCAGGTCCGGCCCGGGATCGGGCACGACGAAGCGGGGCGGCGGGTCCAGCACGACCGCCGGCACCGGCACGACGAGTTCGGGCTCCACCGCCTCACGGGTGACGTGGAGCCGCGGTTCGCGAGCCCACGGGACCAGGATCTGGGTCAGCAGGTCGGGGGCGTCGGCCGCGGTGGGAACCGCGACGCTCAGCGTCCGGCGCACCACGAGGGTGGCGTGCGCCTCGGGACTGGTCAGGGCGGCGAACATCTCCCCACGGTCGGCCAGGTCGTTGCGGACGAGGGAGAGTTCCAGGCCGTCGTCGACGGCTCGACGGTCGGTGAACGGCCACTCCCTCTTCATCCCCGCCCCGCCGGGGATGTCGAAGCTCAGCAGGGCCTCCACCTCGTGGGCGATCGGGGTGGCCTGCGGAGCGGCCGCCTGGACCTCGGGAGGGACGAACGGTTCCAGCACCACGGTGAGCTTCGTGCCGGGATCCTGCTTCTGCATCAGGACGCGGAACTGCTCACCGCGATCGGTGGTCACGGTGGCGAGTCGGTAGCGGGGCAGGTAGAACGTCTCGGACGGGTTGCCGGGTGACTCGAACACCATCGTGTCGCGAGGCTCGGGTTCGGGGGCGATGGGCACCGTCATGCTCGAACGCGACGAGCCGGCGTGCGGCTTGATCCCGGCGATCAGCGCCCCGAGTTGGGGGGAGAACACCTTCGCGGTCGCGATGTCGGCGGCCAGGAGAGTACCGGCGCGGCGGGCCTGGAGGTGGGTGCTGATGGTGGTGGGGTCGGGCATCGGGGCTCACCGTCCGTGGTGGCGAATGGGGTGTCTTGATCGTCGCGCACACCGCGCGCCGAGCGCAATGAAACGCAATGCCGCGCGGGATTCCGGGGGTGGGCAGAATTGCGCAGACATTGCGCCGGGTCGCGATTTGTCGAGTGAATCAGGGTCGGCTCGGCCGCCGAGGATGCTGAATTGCGGGAGGTCGACGTGGATGCGCGTCCGCTGACGCGGTCGTGCGCTCATTCCGGCACCGATGAATTCGGGGGCGGGGGTATGGTGGCGGCGCCTCGCGACCGGATGGGGTTGGGATGGCTATTGAAAATGCCCGAAATGGGGGGGGAGGTGCGGGGCGCATTGACAATTCAGTGGGCGCGGAATGGTGGTCCGCGCACAAAGCTGGAACGCCCCTGAATAGGGTTTGACGTGGGCGGTTCCTGGGGATCGGCAGCAGCGCGTCCCAGGCGCTGCTCGCGGCGAAGATGAAGTCGCCCGGACTGCTCCGCTAAGGTTGTGCCCGGCGCCTGCGCGTCGCGCGGATGTAGCTCAATGGCAGAGCCCCAGCCTTCCAAGCTGGCCATGCGGGTTCGATTCCCGTCATCCGCTCCGTGGCGGACGGCGCGTCCGGCCGGTGTGACCTGTCGTGGCGACCTCGCTAGGATGAGCAAGTTGCCTTCTACGTCCCACATCAGGAGTCCAGCCTTGCCCAGCACAGTCGAGCAGCTCAGCCCCACGCGGGTGAAGCTCACCGTCGAGATCCCCTTCGCAGACCTCAAGCCGCATCTGGACAAGGCCTATCGCGAAATCGCCCAGCAGGTCACCATCCCGGGTTTCCGCAAGGGCAAGGTCCCCACGATGGTGATCGACCAGCGCTTCGGACGGGGCGTGGTGCTCCAGGATGCGATCAACGCCGCCCTGCCCTCTGCCTACGAGGCCGCCGTCGTCGAGTCGAGGGTGATTCCCCTGGGCGAGCCTGACGTCGAGGTCACCAAGCTGGAGGACGGCGAGGTTGTCGAGTTCACCGCCGAGGTGGACATCCGTCCCGAGTTCACGCTTCCGGAGTTCGCGGGCCTGAGCGCCACCGTCGACCCGCTGCCCGACACCGACGCCGAGGTGGAGGAGCGCATCGAGGTGCTGCGCAAGCGTTTCGCCACCACCAGCGAGGTCGACCGAGCTGCCGCTGATGGCGACGTGGTGGTCATCGATCTGGCCGGAACCCGCGACGGGGAGCCGTTGCCGGACGCCACCGCCGAGGGCATCTCCTACCAGATCGGTTCGGGCGGCATGCTCGACGGGCTGGACGAGGCCGTCACCGGCCTTGCCGCCGGGGAGTCCGCGGAGTTCAGCTCCACCCTCGTCGGGGGCCCGCTGCAGGGCGAGACGGCCGACATCACCGTCACGGTCACCAAGGTGTCCACGCAGGAATTGCCGGTCGTCGACGACGAGTTCGCCGCTCTGGTCTCCGAGTTCGACACGCTGGCTGAGATGAAGGCCGACCTGTCCCAGTCCGTGGCGAGCTACGCCGCGGCCGAGCAGGCGGCCAAGGGTCGCGACAAGGTCCTGGAGGCGCTTGTCGAGCAGACCGAGTTCGAGGTGCCCGAGGGGTCCTGGCCGCCGAGATCCAGTCCCGCACGGACGAGATCAACGAGCAGTTGAAGCGGATGGGCTACACCCTCGCCGACTACCTCGAGCAGGCCGGCGACGAGGCCGACACCCCCGAGGAGTTCTGGGCCGAGATCGAGACGTCGACCAGGCGCGGGCTCAAGGCGCAACTGATCCTCGACAAGGTCGCCGATGACGCTGAGGTGGGCGTCGACCAGGCCGACCTCAGTGAGCTGTTGATGCGCAAGGCTGCCCAGAACAACTCGACGCCCGAGCAAGAGGCGCAGCACATGATGGAGCACAACCACGTCGCCTCCTGGATGCAGGAGATCCGTCGCAACAAGGCGCTCGGCGTGATCGTGGCCGATGCCACGGTCACCGACACCGCCGGCAACCCGGTCGACGTCGTGGGACGCGCGGCCGCCTCCGGCAGGCCGAGGCCGCCGAGGCCGTCACCGAGGTCCAGGTCGCCGGCCGACACGCAGGCCTGACCGACGAGAGCAGCGCCGCCCGGGGCGGCCCTGTTGCCGTCCCGCGCCCCGGACCCCGTTCGTCCGCCGGGCTGCGCCGTCAGCGAACAGCATGGCGAACCTCACAGAAATGGTGGTGCCAGCAGGTAGGTTCGCTCCCGTGAACGATTTTCGACCCCTCACCCATGTGCCATCGATGGCCGGAGGCATGAGCGCCGCCGGCATGACCGATTCGGTCTACCAGTCGCTGCTGGCCAACCGGATCATCTTCCTCGGTTCCGAGGTCCGCGACGAGAACGCCAACGCCATCTGCGCGCAGATGCTGCTGCTGAACGCCGAGGACGCGAACAAGGACATCTACCTCTACATCAACTCACCCGGCGGCTCGGTCGACTCGGGGATGGCCATCTTCGACACCATGCAGTGGATCTCCAACGACGTCGCCACCGTGGCGATGGGGCTGGCGGCGTCCATGGGCCAGTTCCTGCTCAGCGCCGGCACGAAGGGGAAGCGATTCGCCCTGCCCCACAGCCGCATCATGATGCACCAGCCCTCTGGGGGCCTGGGTGGCACGGCCTCCGACATCCGGATCCAGGCCGAGCAGTCGCTGCACATCAAGCGCACGATGTCCGGGCTGATCGCCGAGCACACCGGCCAGACCGTCGACCAGATCGAGGCCGACTCCGATCGGGACCGGTGGTTCACCGCGGAACAGGCCCAGGCGTACGGCTTCATCGACCATGTCTACGAGCGGGCGGCGCAGATCAAGTCCGTCTCCCCGAACAAGTGAAGGGTGCCGAGATGAGCATGCCCGCCCTGCCCGGCGGCCTGGCCCCGGCCGGTCCGTCCATGGACTACTACATCCCCCAGTGGGAGGAACGTACGTCCTACGGCGTGCGACGCGTCGACCCGTACACCAAGCTGTTCGAAGACCGCATCATCTTCCTCGGCACCCCGATCAGCGACGACATCGCCAACGCGGTGATGGCCCAGCTGCTGTGCCTGCAGTCGATGGACCCGGAGCGTCCGATCAGCATGTACATCAACTCGCCGGGTGGCTCGTTCACCGCGCTGACGGCGATCTACGACACCATGCAGTACATCAAGCCGGACGTCCAAACCGTCTGCCTCGGACAGGCCGCCTCCGCGGCGGCCGTGCTCCTGGCCGCCGGTGCCAAGGGCAAGCGGTTGGCGCTCCCGAACAGCCGCATCCTGATCCACCAGCCCGCCACCGAAGGTGGCTACGGGCAGTCCTCCGACCTGGAGATCCAGGCGCGGGAGATCCTGCGGATCCGGGCCCTGATGGAGGGCATGCTCGCCCAGGACACCGGCCAGACCATCGAGAAGGTCAGCAAGGACATCGAGCGCGACAAGTACCTCACCGCCGCGGAGGCAGTCGAGTACGGCATCGTGGACGACATCCTGACCTCGCTCAAGGACGTTCCGCACTGAGCCACACGATGGCGGGTCCCTCCGGGCCCGCCATTGCTGCGGTTAAGGTTGATGACACGAAAGGGAGGATCGGGACGTGGCTCGTATCGGGGAGACCTCGGACCTGCTGAAGTGCTCGTTTTGCGGGAAGAGTCAGAAGCAGGTCAAGAAGTTGATCGCCGGCCCCGGCGTCTACATCTGTGACGAGTGCATCGACCTGTGCAACGAGATCATCGAAGAGGAGTTCTCCGAGTCTCCGGACTCCGGGCTGCTCGACGACCTCCCCAAGCCGAAGGAGATCTGCTCCTTCCTCGACAGTTACGTCATCGGCCAGGAGTCCGCCAAGAAGGCGCTGTCGGTGGCCGTCTACAACCACTACAAGCGGGTCCAGGCCCAGGCGGCCAGTCCGGCGCGCCGGGTGGCCGACGACGAGATGGTTGAACTCGGCAAGTCCAACATCCTGCTGATCGGCCCGACAGGGTGCGGCAAGACCTATCTGGCCCAGACGCTGGCGCGCATGCTCAACGTCCCCTTCGCGATGGCGGACGCGACCGCCCTCACCGAAGCGGGGTACGTCGGTGAGGATGTGGAGAACATCCTGCTGAAGCTGATCCAGGCCGCGGACTACGACGTGAAGAAGGCCGAGACCGGCATCATCTACATCGATGAGATCGACAAGGTCGCCCGCAAGAGCGAGAACCCGTCCATCACCCGTGACGTCTCCGGTGAGGGCGTGCAGCAGGCGCTGTTGAAGATTCTGGAAGGGACGACGGCTTCGGTCCCGCCCCAGGGTGGACGCAAGCATCCCCACCAGGAATTCATCCAGATCGACACCACCAACATCCTGTTCATCGTGGGTGGCGCGTTCGCCGGGCTGGAGGACATCATCAACGCGCGGGTCGGGAAGCGCCCGCTGGGCTTCAACAATGACGCCGCGGTCCGTAAGCCAACCTCCCTCAATCCGTTCGCCGAGGTGCGTCCTGAAGACCTGCACCGGTTCGGCCTGATCCCGGAATTCATCGGTCGGCTGCCCATGATCTCCACGGTCGCCTCCCTTGACGCCGAAGCCCTCGTGCGCATCCTCGTCGAGCCCAAGAACGCCCTGATCCGCCAGTTCCGCAAGTTGTTCGAGTTGGACGGTGTCGAGCTCGAGTTCACCCAGGGTGCGATCGACGCGATCGCCGAGATGGCGCTCAAGCGCGGCATCGGTGCCCGCGGGCTGCGCTCGATCCTCGAAGAGATCCTGCTCAATGTCATGTACCACGTGCCCAGCGACGAGCAGGTGGCCCAGGTGATCGTCGAAGCGGACGTCGTCACTGACGGTGTCGCCCCCCGGCTCGTCTCGCGTGCCCAACTCGCCCGCTCCGAGCGGCGCGAGAAGAGCGCCTGAGCCGGCTGGTTCTCAGTGCGAGGCGCCGCCCAGCGGCGGTGACGCCGGGTGCGGGTCGTGCGGGTGCGGGTCTGGGGTGCCTCGGTTCGGAGCGCTGGCAGAAGCCGGCAGCAGGCCGGCGGCCCGAGCGATCCCGACCGCGACCAGGCGATCGTGCACCCCGAGCTTGCGGTAGATGTTTCCCAGGTGCTTGTGCACGGTGCGCGGCGAGAGGTCGAGCCGGGCCGCGATCGACGTCGCCAGCAGGCCCTTGGCGAGGAGTTCGAGGACCTGAAGTTCCCGTCCGGTGATGTTGAAGTCGATGCTTTCGGCCCGGTCCTTGGCGAACGCGGCGGCTGCTTGGGGCCACAGCATCGACAGGGGTCGGCAGGTCCGTTCGAGGATGTGGCGGCTGGCCGGGTCGAAGGGATGGGGGCGGCCCAGGGCGATGATCCGGCCGAAGCCCTCGATCGGGGCGGCGTCGTCGTCGGGGCGGATCATCACGAAGACCACAAAACCGAGGCCCGGGACCTCCTCGATGGTCACATGCTGAGGGAAGGCGGCGGCACCCAGTCGGGCCATGTGGTCGTACAGCGGCTGTGCCTCCTGGGTCGACGGCAGCGCCGCGACCAGGTCGAAGGTGTCAGCGCCATCGACGTACACACTGAGGGCGCGATCGGCCTCCAAGGCCTTACTCAGGTGGTCCAGCACGGTTTCGTCGCCGGAGTGTCCCTTGTTGAGCGCATCAATGGTGTCGGCCAGCATGTCCAGGACTACGTCAGCGGGATCGGCAACCACCCAGAATCCCCTCTCTCACGGTAACCAGCCTGTCAGACCATCATCGTCTCTTCGACCCTAGTGGTGACAGTGGGCCCAGGGTTCGAGACTCCCGCAGAATCTCCGCCCGGCATCCGGCGGAGTCGGTCACGATCCTGTCAGGAATGCTCGCACGGTGCCGACACGGGCAGTAGGTTGTGCATACGTCTCATCACTTCATGAAGGAGTTCTCTATGCCCAGCCGCACTGTCGCGATCGCCTCCTCGGTCGGCCTGCACGCCCGTCCGGCAGCCATGTTCGTCCAGGCTGCCACCGCCACCGGACTCCCCGTCACGATCGCCAAAGAGAACGGCTCGCCCGTCGACGCCCGTAGCATCCTGATGGTGATGGCACTTGGTGCCAAGAACGGCGAGGTCGTCACGTTGACCGCCGAGGGCGACGGCGCCGACGCTGCCCTCGAAACGCTGGTGGCCCTGCTGTCCCGCGATCTGGACGCGGAGTAGTCCGTGCCGACGGACGGTGAAAGCCGCACCTTCCACGGAATCGGCGTCAGCGCCGGCACCGCCGTAGGCCCCCTCGTCGTCGTGACCCCGGCACCGAAGCCGGCCGCCGACGAGGCTCCCACGACGGACGCCGCCGCAGCTTCGGCCGTGGTTCGTGGAGTGCTGAACGATGTGGCGTCCGGCCTGGAGGGCCGGGCGGCGACGGCGAGCGAACACGCCCGTCCGATCCTCGAAGCCGGCGCGATGATGGCCCGGGACCCGGGGCTCGCCATGGGCATCGACACCCAACTGCAGGCGGGCAAGGGCCTCACGAACGCGGTGTCGTCCGCGGTCGAGGAGTACTGCGCGATGTTCGAATCGCTCGGCGGCTACATGGCCGAGCGGGTCACCGACCTTCGGGACGTCCGCGACCGTGCGGTGGCGCGACTGCTGGGGCAGCCGGAGCCCGGAGTTCCCACGCTCACCGTGCCGAGCATCCTGGCGGCCCACGATCTGGCCCCGGCCGAGACGGCGACGCTGTCCACCGAGACCTGCCTGGGCATCGTCACGGCGGCGGGTGGCCCGACGAGCCACACCGCGATCCTGGCCTCGCAGTTGGGAATCCCCGCCGTGGTGCAGGCGGTCGGCATCCTCTCCGTCCCGGCGGGCACCATCGTGGCCATCGACGGCGGCGTCGGTGAGATCACCGTGGACCCCTCCGAGGAAGAGCAGGAACTGCTCCAGGAGCGCAAGCGTCGTCGTGCCGCGGCTCTGGCTGGCGGGACGGGGCACGGTGCCACCAAGGACGGTTACCCGGTCGCCCTGCTGGCCAACATCGGTACCGCAGCGGACGCTCGAAAGGCGGCTGCGCAGCCGGTTGAGGGCGTCGGTCTGTTCCGCACCGAGTTCCTGTTCCTCGACCGCGACACCATGCCGACCGTCGAGGAGCAGACCCAGACCTACACCGAGGTGTTCCAGGCCTTCGGGGATCGGCGCGTCGTCGTCCGGACCCTGGATGCGGGCGCTGATAAGCCCCTCAAGTTCGCCGATCTGGGTCCGGAGGAGAACCCGGCACTGGGCCGTCGCGGCATTCGGCTGGGGATGATCCGCACCGACGTGCTCGACGTGCAGTTGCAGGCACTGGCGGCCGCGTACCAGGCCACCGGGGCCGACGTGCGGGTGATGGCGCCCATGATCGCCACCGAGGGTGAGGCGATCTGGTTCGCCGAGCGGGTCCGGGCTCTTGGGCTCCCCAAGGTCGGGATCATGATCGAGGTTCCGGCGGCGGCGATCCGTTCCAAGGGGATCCTCTACCACGTCGACTTCGCGTCGCTGGGCACCAACGACCTGCAGCAGTACACGATGGCCGCCGACCGGATGCAGGGCGAACTGGCCGACCTGTTGAACCCGTGGGAACCGGCTCTGCTCGACGTGGTCGCTCTGGCCTGTGAGGGCGGCGCTGCCATGGGCAAGCCGATCGGGGTCTGTGGCGAGTCTGCCGGCGATCCGGGCATGGCGCTGGTGCTGGCCGGCCTGGGTGTCTCCAGCCTGTCCATGGCGCCCGGCAAGGTGGCGGCGGTTCGAACGGCGTTGTCCCTGCACACCCTGGCGGAGTGCCAGCAGATGGCTGCTGCGGCCCGGGTGGCCACCACGCCGAAGGCGGCGAAGGCTGCGGTGCTGGCCCAGGCCGACGAGGTGCTGCTCGACCTGATGTGAGTGACGACGACGATGCCCCGCCCGATCCCGGGCGGGGCATCGTCGCGTCGTGGCTACTTCTTGGCGCCCTGCAGGCTTCCGGTGATCTTGCCGGAGTCCTTGCCGGCCAGGCACAGGACCTCGCGGTCTCCAGCGACACTCCACGACTCCTTGGTGGGCATCAGGTTCGTGATGGAGTATTTCGACTCCTTGAAGTCGATGCCGACGAACTTCGTGAACTCCGTGGCGCAGTAGGTGTCCGCCTGGTCCTGGACCTGGTTCGTCCCCGGGAAGGTGTCGCCCGAGATCTGCATGCTGGCGTACGCCTCGTAATCGTGAGGCTCGCCGCAGGGGACGAGGGGGATCTCGTCGATCGAGCCGGTGCCCAGGGCGCCGGTGCAGTCGCCAACCTTGAGAGCGAACGCATCGCTGTCGGCCGAGGCGGTGACCTGCCCGGCGCTGTTACGCGGGGCGTCGGTGGAGCATCCGGCGGCGAGCAGGGAGACGGCGAGAGCGGCTGCCGCCCCCAGGTTGCGCAGGAAGCGAGGCATCAGTGTTGACCTTCCAATTCGACGACGATCGCCAGCGGGCCGTCCCCGGGAAGCCAGCGCAGCGTCCCGCTGAGGCGACCGACCGCACGCAGGTCGGCCTCGGCCAGCCGTAGCAACGCCAGGGCGTCGGCAGGCCCGCTGATCTCGGCGGCGGTCACCGCGGTCTTCATGGACGCCTTCGCCTGCGATTTGGCGCCGCGGATGCCGACCAGGGCGGCGGCCACGGCGTCGAGCAGCGCCGGGTCCCCGGCGTCCGGGAGCTCGTCGCTCACCGGCCAACTCGCCTGGTGGACGGAGCCCGACTGCCACCACGACCACACCTCTTCGGTGACGAACGGCAGGAACGGAGCGAACAGCCGCAACAGCACCGTCAACGCCAGCCGCAGCGCCTGCCGCGCCGAGGCCGCGGCCGCCAGGCCCTGGGCGCCGTAGGCGCGCTCCTTGACGAGTTCGAGGTAGTCGTCACAGAACTGCCAGAAGAAGCGTTCGGTCGTCTCGAGTGCCGTGGTGTAGTCGAACGCCTCGAAGGCGTCCGTGGCCGTGGCGACGACCCGGCGCAGCGAGGCCAACATCGCCAGGTCGGCCGGTTCGGTGATCTTGGCCGGTCCGGTGCTGTCCGGCATCGCGAGGATGAACTTGCTCGCGTTGAGCACTTTCATCGCCAGGCGGCGTCCGACCTTCATCTGGGTCTCGTCGAACGGCGAATCCATCCCCGGTCGGGCCATCGCCGCCCGCCAGCGAACGGCGTCGGCGCCGAACCGCTCCAGGATGTCGGTGGGCACCACCACGTTGCCCTTCGACTTCGACATCTTCTTGCGGTCCGGGTCGGTGACGAAGCCGGAGATCGCCGCGCGGCGCCAGGGCAGGGTGCCGTGTTCCAGGTGGGAGCGCAGCACCCGGGAGAACAGCCACGTCCGGATGATGTCGTGGGCCTGAGGTGCCAGATCCATGGGGAAGGTGAGGGCGAACAGCGCCGGGTCCGACTCCCACCC
This sequence comes from Propionibacteriaceae bacterium, assembly GCA_016717345.1. Taxonomy (GTDB): domain Bacteria; phylum Actinomycetota; class Actinomycetes; order Propionibacteriales; family Propionibacteriaceae; genus Propionicimonas. Next base: position 144,339 of record JADKFR010000001.1, on the reverse strand, counting down.
GCAGGCGATCTGGGGGCTGAGCGACGACGTGGCCCAGGTGTCCATGACATCGGGGTCGCCCACGAACCCACCGGGCACGCCACGCTGGTCGGGGGTGAAGCCGGGCGGGCACTCGTTGGCCGGGTCGACGGGCAACTCGGCCTCGCCGGGCAGGATGGGGTGGGCGTAGTCGGGATCCCCCTCGGCGTCGAGGGGGTACCAGACCGGGAACGGCACCCCGAAGAAGCGTTGCCGACTGATCAGCCAGTCGCCGTTCAGGCCGTTCACCCAGTTGCTGAAGCGGTGTCGCATGTGGTCGGGGACCCACGCGAGCTCGTCGCCCCGGGCCAGCAGGGCCGCCTTCAGGTCGTCGTCACGGCCACCGTTGCGGATGTACCACTGGCGGGTCGAGACGATCTCGAGCGGCTTGTCGCCCTTCTCGTAGAAGTTCGCCATCCGCATCGTCGGCTTGGGTTCCCCGTCGAGGGCGCCGGCCGCACGTAGCAGGGAGACCATGGCCTCGCGGGCCCCGAAGGCGGTCTTTCCCGCCAGCTCGCCGAACGGCTCGGCGTTGACCAGCCAGTCGGGGGTTTCGGCCTGCATCCGTCCGTCCCGGGTCAGCAGGGTGCGGGTCGGCAACCGCAGTTCGCGCCACCACTGGACGTCGGTGAGGTCGCCGAAGGTGCAGCACATCGCGATGCCTGCGCCCTTGTCCGGCTCCGCCGCTCGGTGGGCCAGCACCGGGATCTCGACCCCGAACACGGGCGAGGCCACCGTCGTGCCGAAGAGGTGGGCGTAGCGCGCGTCGTCGGGGTGGGCGATCAGGGCGCACACCGACGGGATCAGCTCGGGTCGGGTCGTTTCGATGTGCACCGGGCCGGTGCCGGACTCGAAGGCCACGCGGTAGTAGTGCCCGGGGTATTCCCGGGCCTCCAACTCGGCCTGGGCGACGGCAGTGGCGAAGGTCACATCCCACAGCGTCGGGGCCTCGGAGAGGTAAGCCTCGCCGCGGGCATGATTGCGAAGGAAGGCCAGCTGGGCGATTCGCTGCGACTCGGTCGAGATGGTCGCGTAGAGGGTGTCCCAGTCGACGCTCAGGCCCAACGAGCGCCACAGCGACTCGAAGACCTGCTCGTCGACGGCGGTCAACTCGTGGCAGAGCTCCACGAAGTTCTTCCGGCTGATCGGCTGCTGGCGCTTCGGGTCAGGCTTGGCCGGCGGGGTGAAGTCCGGATCGTAAGGGACGGACGGATCGCAGCGCACGCCGTAGTAGTTCTGGACGCGACGTTCGGTCGGCAGGCCGTTGTCGTCCCACCCCATCGGGTAGAAGACATGCTTGCCACGCATGCGCTGGTAGCGCGCGACCAGGTCGGTGTGGGTGTAGCTGAACACGTGGCCCACATGCAGGGAACCGGAGACCGTGGGGGGAGGGGTGTCGATGCTGAAGACCTGATCCCGGGAATCTGGGCGGACGAAGGCATAGGTGCCCGCCTCGCGCCACCGCTGTGACCAGGTGGCCTCCAAGCCCTCCAACACCGGGCGCTCGGGTACGCCCACGCCGGCAGTGGTCGCGGCGTCCAGGTTCCGGGCAGGTGTGGTGGTCATGGGGTGCATCGTAGTGAGGTGCCGCGGGGGCGTCACATCGCCGGCCCCGGCTCCGGGGTGGGCCGGTAGGCTGTGCGCACCATGAGCCAGCTTTCGCCCACCGCGGCCTCAGCCCACGCCCGGATCGTCACTGCTCTCCAAGCGCGATGGCCCGAGAACCGGATCGCTCGAGGCCTGGGGCGGATCGAGGCGCTGTGTGACCTGCTGGGCGCCCCGCAACGAGCCTGCCCGGTGATTCAGATCGCCGGAACGAACGGCAAGGGCAGCACCGCCCTCATGATCGACTCCCTGCTGCGAAGCCTCGGCCTTCGGGTCGGTCGCTATTCGAGCCCGCACCTGGAGGACCTCACCGAACGGATCGCCATCGACGGCCGGCCGATCGCCGCCGAGCGGTTCGACGAGCTGTGGGCCGACATCCAGCCTTACGTCGCGATGGTCGACGAGCGGGCGATCGACGGCGTGGCGATGACGTTCTACGAGGTGATGACCGCCCTGGCCTTCGTGGCTTTCGCCGAGGCCCCGGTCGACGTCGCGGTGGTCGAGGTGGGCATGGGCGGTCGTTGGGACGCGACCAACGTCGCCACGGCCCAGGTGGCCGTCATCTGCCCGATCGACTACGACCACACCCACCTGTTGGGGTCGACCCTCACCCAGATCGCGGGTGAGAAGGCCGGGATCATCAAGGAGGGCGCCACCGCCGTCCTGTCCGGCCAGGCCCCCGAAGCGGCGACCGTCCTGCTGGCCCGCTGCGCCGAGGTCGGGGCCCGGGTCGTCCGGGAGGGCATGGAGTTCGGCCTGATCGATCGCAGCCCCGGCGTCGGTGGCCAGATGATCCGGCTCGAGACCGCGGACGGCCCGCTCGGTGACCTGGTGCTCCCGCTGTTCGGGGAGCACATGGCCCGCAACGCGGCCCTGGCGGTGGCGGCGGTGGAGGCCTTCCTGGGAGGCCGGGCGCTGGCGGCTGACGTGGTGGCCGAGGGCCTGGAGGCCGTGGTCGCCCCTGCCCGGACGGAAGTGGTACGGCGCTCGCCGACGGTGGTGATCGACACCTGCCACAACCCCCACGGTGCCCGCGCCACCGTCGACACGATGACCGAGGCGTTCGACTTCACCCCGCTGATCGGCGTGGTGGCGATGATGGGCGACAAGGACGTCAGGGGAGTTCTCGAGATCTTCGCCGAAGCCATGACCACCGTCGTGGTGACCGGCATGACATCGACAGGGCGAGCGCTCACCCCGTCCGCGCTGGGCGAGATCGCCGGGGAGGTGTTCGGGCCGGATCGGGTGCGGGTGGCCGCGACCATGACCGAAGCCATCGAGGCAGCCGTCCAACTCGCCGATGAGGCGGGACCGGGCGCCGGGGTGCTGATCGCCGGCTCGGTCTACGCCGCGGGTGAGGCCCGCAGCCTGCTGGTACGGCACCCCGATCCCGCGGAGGGGGACGCGTGAGGCTGGGACCGAAGAACCCGATGAACTCGGCAGTCCTGTCGATCCTGGTGTTCGAGGCGATCATCTTCGTCCTCGCGGTGGCCGGGATGATCCAGGTGTCCGGCGTCAGCGTGCCGGTCGCGTTCACGGCGGGCCTGGCCGCCGCTGCTCTGGCGTCGGCCGCCGCCGCCCTGCTGAGACGGCCGATCGGCTACCCGCTGGGCTGGCTGACCCAGGGCGTTGCCGTCGGTTTCGGCTTCCTGACCGACACCATGTTCTGGCTCGGCGGCGCGTTCGCCGTGATCTGGGTGACCACCTTCGTGCTCGGACGTCGGCTGGAGCCCGGGGCGACCGCCGGGTCGGCCTGACGCGTGGGGGAGCGCGAGGTAACCTCTGGCCCATGACCGATCCGCAACGCACCCTCGTGCTGCTCAAACCGGACGCCGTCCGCCGCGGCCTGGTGGGAACGATCCTGGCGCGCTACGAGGCGAAGGGCTTGACGATCGTGGCCGCCGAGCACCGGCGCATCGACGCCGCGGCGGCCGATCGCCATTACGCCGACCACGTCCAGCAGCCGTGGTATCCGCCGTTGCGGGAGTACATCATCTCGGGGCCGCTGGTGGCGCTGGTGCTGCAAGGGCCAGAAGCCATCGAGGTCGTCCGGCTGCTCAACGGGGCCACCAACGGGGTGGTTGCCGCGCCCGGCACCGTCCGGGGCGACTTCTCGTTGTCGAACCGGGAGAACCTGGTCCACGCCTCCGACTCTCCAGACTCCGCGGCCCACGAGATCGCGCTCTGGTTTCCCGCGCTGGGCTGACCGTGACCGTTCCCACCCCCTTCAGGCCGCCTGAAGCCCCGCGGGCGCAACCGTCCCTGCCTGTCGTGGCCCGTGAGTTCCACGAGTTCTACCGGGCACCACGCTTCCGCTGGTGGAAGCCCCTGGCGGCGTTGGGCCTGCTGATCGCCGTCATGGTCGTCCTCAGCCTGCTGCTGGGAGCGATCGCCATTTCCAGCGACCTCAACTCCGGGCGGGTCACCCTGGAGCAGATCATGTCCGGGTCGATCACCCCGGCGCTGTTCCTGGTCAACAACCTGGTCCTCGCCAGTGCCATCCCGGTCTCGCTCGGGGTGCACTGGCTGGTCTTCCAGCAGCGGCCGGGGTGGCTGTTGTCGCTGCAGGGACGCTTCCGCTGGCGCCTGTTCGGCCGGCTGTTGGTGGCCGCCGTCCCGTTGTACCTGATCAGCTTCGCCGTCGAGGCGCTGCTGACCGGCGGGCTGGGTGGCCTCAGTTGGCGTCCGGAGTCGGCCTTCCTGATCGCTGCCGTGGTGCTCACGACGCCGCTGCAGTCGGCCGGCGAGGAAGTCGCGATCCGTGGGCTGCTGGCCCGCTGCGTGGGGTCCTGGTTCTCCGCACGCCGGGTCGGGTTCGTCGTCGCCACGGCGGTTTCCGCGGTCGTGTTCATGCTGCTGCACGGGGCCGGGGACGTCTGGTTGAACGTGTTCTACCTCACGGTGGCGGTGGCGATGTCGGTGCTGGCGTGGAAGACCGGCGGTCTCGAAGCCCCGATCGCCCTCCATGTGGTGAACAATCTGACGTCGATGGTCACCCTGCCGTTCACCGATCTGACCGAGGTGTTCAATCGTGAGGCCGGTGTGGGCAGCCCGTGGGTCCTGGTGAATGTGGCGATCGCCGTGGGTGCTGCCGCCGCCATTCTGTGGCAGGCTAGTCGCTTGGGCCTTCCGACGGCGGCGGCACCAGCCGCCCCGTCGGCGGCCCATTGAACAATCCATCCCGGTGTCTGGAACCCGCCGGGGCAAGGGGATGAGTGAGATGACCAGCGACGTTGTGAACCGGCTGGAAGCGGGAGCGGCCCTGAAGTGGCTGCGCGCCAAGATCCGTCCCCGCAGTGGCAGGACGCTGGTGGGTATCGACGGAGTGGACGGGGCCGGCAAGACCACGTTCGCCGATGAACTGGCCGGCCTCCTGCGCGAATCCGGGATCGAGGTCATCAGGATCTCGCTCGACGACTACCTCAACCCGCAGTCGCGCCGGTACGCCCAGGGGCGGACGTCGGCCAAGGGCTACTTCGAGGACAGCTACGACTACGACCGCTTCAACGACGAGGTACTCGAGCCGCTCGCCCACGACGGCTGCGGACGGTACCGGACAGCGGCCTACGACCTCGGCAAGGAAGCGCCTGTCGTGTCGCCCTGGAAGGTGGCGCCCGACGACGTCGTGGTGATCATCGACGGGATGTTCCTGCACCGCGACGAGTTCTGCGGCCCGCGTTCCAAGAAGCGGTGGGACCTGTCGGTGTGGCTGGAGGTTCCCTTCGACGAGTCCTACAAGCGACTCGCTGCCCGCAACGGCTCCAGCCCCGATCCGGAGGATCCCGGGAACGCCCGCTACTACCGTGGTCAACTGCTCTACCTCGATCAGTGTGATCCGGCGCACCGGGCGGATCTTGTGGTCGAGAACGCCACTCCGCACGCACCGATCGACTGACGAGCGACGCTGACCCGCACGATGGCTGTCTCCGCTGCACCCGCCTCCCTGTTCCCACGCCTGGAGCCGCTGCTGGCCAGGGTGAACAAGCCCGTCCAGTACGTCGGCGGGGAGGTCAACTCCCAGCCCAAGGCCTTCGGCGACGTGGAGGTCCGCTGGGCCCTGATGTATCCCGATGCCTACGAGGTGGGCCAGCCGAATCAGGGCGTGGCGATCCTCTACGAACTCCTCAATGAGCGCCCCTGGATCTGCGCTGAACGTACGTACACCATCTGGCCGGACCTGGCAGCCCTGATGCGCCGTGCCGGAATTCCCCAGTTCACCCTCGAGAACCACCTGCCGGTGGCGGCCTTCGACGTGCTGGGGGTCAGCTTCTCGACCGAGCTCGGCTACACCAACCTGCTGGAAAGCCTTGATCTGGCCGGCATTCCGCTGCACGCCGGCGACCGTGGGACGGAACCGCTCGTCATCGCCGGGGGCCATGCCGCCTTCAATCCCGAGCCGATCGCGGATTTCATCGACGCGGCCGTGCTGGGCGATGGCGAGGAAGCGGCGATCACGATCTCAGCGGTCATCCGGCAGTGGAAGTCAGACGGTTCGCCCGAGGGGCGCGTCGGGCTGCTGCATCGGCTGGCGGCGTGTGGCGCGGTCTACGTGCCGCGGTTCTACGACGTCGCCTACGCCGCCGATGGTGCCATTTCTCAGGTGCTGCCGAACCGTCCGGGGATCCCGGAGCGGGCGGTCAAGCACACCCTGATGGAACTGGACGAGTGGCCCTACCCGGCCCGGCCAATCGTCCCGTTGGCCGAGACCGTCCACGAGCGCTACTCGGTGGAGATCTTCCGCGGCTGCACCCGAGGCTGCCGCTTCTGCCAGGCGGGCATGATCACCCGTCCGGTGCGGGAGCGAAACATCGAAACCATCGGGAAGATGGTCGAGCGCGGTCTGGCTGCCACCGGCTTGGAGGAAGTGGGCCTGCTCAGCCTGTCCAGCGCCGACCATTCCGAGATCGGCGAAGTCACCCATCAGTTGGCCGACCGCTACGCCGGCGGCAACGTGTCGCTTTCGCTGCCGAGCACCCGGGTGGACGCCTTCAACATCGACCTCGCGAACGAGCTCAGCCGCAACGGGCGGCGATCGGGTCTCACCTTCGCCCCCGAGGGGGGCTCGGAGCGACTCCGCAAGGTGATCAACAAGATGGTCAGCGAGGACGACCTGATCAACACGGTGGCGGCGGCGTTCTCCCAGGGGTGGCGCCAGGTGAAGCTGTACTTCATGTGCGGCCTGCCGACCGAGACCGACGAGGACGTCCTGGCGATCGCCGACATGGCCGCTCGGGTGATCGAAACCGGACGCCGGGCGTCGGGGACCCGGGACATTCGCTGCACCATCTCCATCGGCGGCTTCGTCCCCAAGCCGCACACCCCGTTCCAGTGGGCGGCGCAGGCTGACGCGGACACCATCGATCGTCGGCTGATGCTGCTGAAGGAGAAGATCAGGGCCGATCGTCGCTACGGTCGCGCGATCGGGATGCGGTACCACGACGGCAAGCCGGGAATGATCGAGGGTCTCCTGAGCCGGGGGGATCGCCGGGTCGGAGCCGTCATCGAGCAGGTCTGGCGGGACGGCGGGCATTTCGACGGGTGGAGTGAGCACTTCTCGTTCGAGCGCTGGGTCGCCGCAGCCGAACGCGTCCTGCCTGACCAGGGGGTGAGCCTGGCCTGGTACACCACGCGCGAGCGGACGCAGGGCGAGGTCCTGCCGTGGGACCACCTGGACGCCGGGCTGGATCGCGCCTGGCTGTGGCAGGACTGGGTCGATTCGACCTCGGGCGCGGAGGTGGACGACTGCCGCTGGTCGGGCTGCTACGACTGCGGGGTGTGCCCCGAACTGGGCACCGAGATCCAGATCGGGCCGACCGGGCGGTCGTTGCTGCCCCTGACCGTCCTGCGCTGACCGTCCTGCGCTGACCGTCCTGCGCTGACAACGACACGGTGCCCCGTCGTCCGGAGACGACGGGGCACCGGTGGGTCCCTCAGTGGGCGATGGCGCCTTCGGCGCCGGCACCCGTCATGGAGCGGACCTCCATCTCGGCCTGCAGGGTCTCGTCGGCAAGCTCCTTGGAGGTGAGCGTGCCGATGATGCCGGCGATGAAGGCCAGTGGCAGCGAGACGATCGTCGGGTTGGTGAGCGGGAAGAGTGCCAGCGGGCTGGCGACGTTGTTCACCGGGGCGAACACCGCCGGGGAGAAGATGATCAGCAGCACGGCAGAGACCAGGCCGGTGTAGATCGACCACACCGATCCGCGGGTGTTGAACGTCTTCCAGTACATCGTCATCAGGATCGACGGCAGGTTCGCCGACGCCGCCACCCCGAACGCCAGCGAGATCAGGAACGCGATGTTCTGGCCGTTGGCCAGGATCCCGCCGATCACGGCCAGGACTCCGATCACCACGGCGGTGATTCGGGCGACCTTGACCTCCTGGGCAGGGTCGGCCTGGCCGTTCTTCAGCACGGAGTTGAAGAAGTCGTGGGCGAAGGAGGCCGACGCGGTGATCGTCAGGCCGGCCACGACGGCCAGGATGGTGGCGAAGGCGACCCCCGAGATGAGCCCCATCAGGACCTCTCCGCCGAGATGCAGGGCGAGCAGCGGCGCTGCCGAGTTGGCCTTCCCCGGGGCGGCCAGGATCGTGTCCCGTCCGACCAACTCCGCGGCGCCGTAGCCCAGCACCAGGGTGAACAGGAAGAAGGTGCCGATCAGGGCGATGGCCCACACCGCGGAGCGACGGGCCTCCTTGGCCGTGGGGACGGTGTAGAACCGCATCAGCACATGGGGCAGGCCGGACGGGCCGCCGATCAGCGCGATCGCCAGCGACAGGAAGCTGAGCTTGGTGATGTCGCTCTTGCCGTACTGGAGCATCGGCTCGAGGATCGCCCGACCGTCAGGGTGGGCGGCAGCCGCTGCCCCGAGCAGTTCGGACAGGTTGAACCCATGCTTCGACAGCACCCAGGCGGCCATGATCCCGCCACCGGAGATCAGCAGCACGGCCTTGATCATCTGCACCCAGGTGGTGCCCTTCATGCCGCCGATCAGCACGTACACGATCATGATGGCGCCCACGACGGCGATCACGCCGGACTGGGCCAGAGGATCGGTGACGCCCAGCAGCAGTGCCACGAGCCCACCCGCACCGGCCATCTGGGCCAGCAGGTAGACGAAGGAGATCACCAGCGTGGAGATCGCCGCAGCTGTTCGGACCGGCTTCTGATTCATCCGGAAGCTGAGCACGTCGGCCATCGTGTACTTGCCGGTGTTCCGCAGCGGTTCGGCGACCAGGTAGAGCGCCAACAACATGGCAACGAAGAATCCGACCGAATACAGCAGCCCGTCGTAGCCGTACACCGCGATGGCGCCGGTCACGCCCAGGAAGGCTGCCGCGGACAGGTAGTCGCCGGTGATGGCCAGGCCGTTCTGGCGTCCGGAGAATTGTGCGCCTCCGGTGTAGAAGGACCCCGCCTTCTTTTCGGAGTTGCGGGTGACCTTGATGACCACCAGCAGGGTGAACAACACAAAGGCGGCGAAGATCCCGATATTGATCGCCGGATTGCCGGTCGACACTGTCTCCAACGCAATCACTTGGTCACCTCGGCTTCGATCCTTTCGCGCAGCGCGGCTGCCATCGGGTCCAGAACATTGTCGGCGCGGCGGACGTAGAGCCAGGTCGCGAACCAGGTGGTCGGGAACTGCAGCAGGCCGATGACCATCCCCAGGGTGAGGTTCCCGAAGGCGCTCTGGGCCATGAAGCCCTTGGCGAAGATCGACAGCAAGACGTAGAGGAAGTACCACACCAGCACGGCGGCGACGGTGGGAAAGGCGAAGCTGCGGAACGAGGTGCGCAACTTCTGGAACTCGGCGGACTGCTGGACGTCGACGAAGGTGGTCGCCGCCGGGTGGCCGGTCTGAGTCTGCACGTTGCTCAACTCGGGCAGGGGCCAGTGATCCTTCGGCAGGTGGTACTCCGGATCGTCAGGGATGTGAGGTGATTGGTTGGACACGGGCACAGAGGACCCCCTTTTTGGTCAGAACGAGGAAAACGGGTGGTGGTGCCTCGTCCGAATCCGGGCAGGCTTTCCGTGGCGCACAAGGGGAAATCCGAGCCGCGATGCCGGACAATTCTTCGGGTGGCGAAACCATAGGGGCCCACAGGTGAATTCCGCAACCAGGTTGGGCGTGTCGTCTCGCCCTTCAGACGATACCGTGGGGGGTATCGCCGATCAGCCGGTCGCAACCCGGCCGGGCCTGGCGTTCTCGCCGGAAGATCGGCACCCCAGTTCGTTGCGGTGGACGCTGCCGGGCCGCCGGCGGAGTACCGTACCGCCGTGGAGCGAGCGGGCCGCAATGGCGGCTGGCAGAAGCTGGCCCCGGGCCTGGATGTCCTGGTTCATTACGAACGGGCGTGGCTGCGGGGCGACCTTGTCGCGGGCGTCACGGTGGCGGCCTACCTGGTGCCCCAGGTGATGGCGTACGCCGAGATTGCGGGCCTCCCGGCGATCGCGGGGCTATGGGCCGTCCTGGCCCCCATGGTCACCTACGCCCTGCTGGGCAGTTCCCGTCAGCTCTCGATCGGGCCGGAGTCGACGACCGCACTGCTGACAGCGGCGGCGATCGGCGCCCTCGTCGGCCAGGTCGGGGCTCAGCGGCACGCTGAGGTCGCCGCCGTGCTGGCGATCGCGGTCGGCATCGTCTGTCTGGTCGGCTGGCTGGGGCGCGTCGGGTTCCTGGCCAACCTGTTGTCGAAACCCGTCCTGGTCGGGTACATGGCCGGCATCGCGCTCCTGATGATCGTCAGCCAGTTCGGGAAGCTGACCCAACTCGACATCAGCGGCTCGACCCCCTGGGAGGCGACCGCCTCCTTGGTGGCCCAACTCGGACGGGTGCACGTGCCGACCCTGCTGCTGGCGGCCGCAGTGGTGGGAAGCCTGCTTGCCGTGCGGGCCTGGGCGCCCCGCTGGCCGGGGCCCCTGCTGGCGATGCTGGGCGCTGCGGCGGCGGTGTGGCTCGGCGGTCTGGAACGGTTCGGGATCACCCTGATCGGCGAGGTGCCGCGAGGGCTGCCCGTCCCGTCCGTCCCCTCGCTGGGGAGCCTCTCGCTCCTCTCCCTGCTGCCCGCTGCGCTCGGCATCGCCGTGGTCGGCTACACCGACAACATCCTCACCGGGCGCGCCTTCGCCACCAAGCGGGGGGAGCGAATCGACAACACCCAGGAACTGCTGTCCCTGGGGGCTGCCAACGTCGCCAACGGGCTCTTCGGCGGCTTCCCCGTGTCCTCCAGCGGCAGTCGCACCGTGCTTGGGGACGCTGCCGGCAGCCGCACCCAACTGCATTCCCTGGTGGCCGCCGTCATGGTGGTGGCTACGATCTTCGTCTTCTCCCCGGTGCTGGCCGCGTTCCCGGTCGCAGCGCTGGGCGGGGTCGTGGTGTATGCCGCGATCCGGCTCATCGACGTTCAGGAGGTGCGTCGGATCGCGGGCTTCCGGCGCAGCGAACTGGTGCTGGCGCTGGCGACGTTCGTCGCGGTGTTGTGGACGGGGGTGCTGCCCGGCATCGGGATTGCGGTCGGGCTCTCGCTGCTGGACCTGATCCGGCGGATCGCGAATCCCCACGACGGGGTGCTGGGCTACGTCCCGGGGCTGGCCGGCATGCACGACATCGAGGACTACCCGCAGGCGACGGTGGTGGCCGGGCTCCTGGTCTACCGGTACGACTCGCCGCTGTTCTTCGCCAACGCCGAGAACTTCCTGAGCCGTGCCATGGCCGCGGTGGAGGCCACGAACCCGCCCCCTGAATGGTTCGTGCTGAACGCCGAGGCGAATATCGAGGTGGACCTGACCGCCGTCGACATTCTTGAGGAACTGCGCGGCTGGCTGACGGAGCGGGGGATCATCTTCGCGATGTCACGGGTCAAGCTTGACGTTCGTGACCAGCTGGACGCGGCTGGGTTCATCGAACGCGTCGGAGCGGACCGGATCTTCCCCACCCTCCCCACCGCCGTGGCTGCGTTCGGGCGCTGGCATCAGGAGGTGCACGGTTCGGCGGCCGCCGGGATTCCCGAGGCCACCGCGCAACCGTTGCCCACCGACGAGGAGCAGCGCGGGTAATCGCCACCCCGCCTCCGGGGTCGGTATCGTGGGCGATCGTGACCCGTGCGCAACCGCCCCAACAGCCACCCCCTCAGCAGCGACTGCGCGTGCGCTACGCCAAGCGGGGCCGGGCTCGGTTCGCGTCCCATCGCGACATCGGGCGGGCGATCGAGCGGGCCCTGCGGCGAGCTGAGATCCCCATGGCCTATTCGTCCGGGTTCTCCCCCCATCCGCGGATTTCGTACGCGAACGCCAGTCCCACCGGGGCGGCGAGTGAGTCGGAATACCTGGAGCTCGGCTTTGCCACGCGGCTCGACCCCGAATGGGTGGTCGTCCAACTGAACCTGGCCCTGCCCACCGGTCTGGTCGTGCTCGCGGCGGCGGAGGCATCTTCTGGGTCCTTGAGCGATCAGCTGACCGCGTCCCGGTGGCGGATCGAGGTGCCGGGGGTGCGACGTGAAGACGCCGAGCGGGCGGTGGCCGAGTTGCTGGCGCAGGCTGAGTACGGCGTCCAGCGGATGACAAAGACCGGGATGCGGGCGTTCGACGTGCGCTCGGCGATCCTGAGCCTGCAGGTTCTGGCCGACGCCGGCCTCGACCTGATCAGTGCCATCGACTCGCCACTGGTGCGTCCCGACGACGTGGTACAGGCGCTTGGTGCCGTCCACGAGGGGTTCCGTCCAGGCGACCCGCCGGTGTACACGCGCCTGGCGCACGGGACGTATGACGGTGTCAGCGTCGTGGACCCGATCCCCATCGGCTGAGGGGGCGCAGGGGACTCCATCGGCGACCCGCCGGGTTTCGTCTGTCCCGTGGCGTGAACGCTACGGCTCGTCGCGTCGACCCGATTGGTCAGGTGTGGAATAATCCGACCAGGTAGGGGCTTCCATCCAGGGGTCCCGCCCGTGGGTCCAGCGAACGACGTGACAGGCCGATCGCCCTGCTGATGCCTCACCGCGACGTAATTGCGACCGCGGGGGTGGTGGCGGGACATGGATTCGCCCAGATCAGGCTTTGCTGCTGCGGCAGCTGACTCAGGCGATGCCGGCGGCACCGCTGAAGGAGAGCAACATGCTCGATGAAGAGACCCCCACGCCAACGGACGAGACCACCGCGCAGCCCCCTCGGCGTCGCCGGGCTGCCAGCCGTCCCGCCGGGCCCCCCAAAGCACTCGAGCCGACCGCTGCGGCGCCGAGCGTCGAGTCGGCTCCCAGCGAGAGCGTTGACCCGGTCGTGCAGGCGGACGAGACTCCCCGCGACGAGGTGGGCGCTGCGGTCGAGCCGAGTGCGGAGGCGCCCAAGACCACTCGGGCCCGCTCGCGCCGGAAGTCGGCGACCGCCCCCGAGGCGGAGCCGGTCACCGCGCCCGTCGAGGACGCGCCGGTCGAGGACGCACCGGTCGAGGCCAAGCCCCCCAGGCGGCGGCGTGCGACGAGGGCGAGTGTCGTCGATTCCGATGCGCAGGCCCCAGGGGCCCGGGACGCGGACGTTGCCGCCAGTCTCGATGAATTGCAGGCCCGGGCACCGGCGAAGCGGAGCCGGGTCAAGCGGGAGACTTTCGGACTGGCAGAGACCGCCGATCCCGGTGCCATCCTTGACAGCCTGGCGGCGGCCATCGGGGCCGGGAAGCCGGCCGCCCCGGAGGCTCCGGCAGCCGACGGCGAGGGTCCGGTCCCTGATGAAATGCCCCAGGCCGCACCAGAGGTCGAACAGCCCGTCGAGGAGGTCCAGGACATCGTTGCTGACGATGCAGAGGCTGAGGACGCCGAGGTTGAGGACGCCGACGCGGAGGACGCCGACGCGGAGGACGCCGACGCGGAGGACGCCGAGGACGAGGAGGGCGACTCCGAGGGGGAGGGCCCCGGCAGCGAGACCCGCCGGCGGCGTCGCCGTCGTGGTGGCCGTCGCCGTCGCCGCTCCACCGGGGCCGACGACCGCTCCGAGACCGACGAGGGAGCCTCGGTCGTCGCAGCCGAGGCGGACGAGGTCGCTGAGGAAGAGGCCGAAGGTGGGGAGGCGTCCGACGAGGTCGCGACCGAAGGCGCGTCCCGTCGTCGTCGTCGGCGGCGTCGCCGCGGCGAAGAGATCGGGGAGGCCGAGGACGATCCGACCGAGGTCGTCGTCCGGGTTCGCGAGCCGCGTCGGACGCGGAGCGCGTCCGATGAAGTCACCGGGATCGAGGGCTCGACCCGGATGGAGGCCAAGAAGCAGCGCCGCCGCGAGGGCCGGGCTGCCGGGCGCCGACGCACGCCCATCCTTTCCGAGAGCGAGTTCCTGGCACGCCGGGAGTCGGTCGACCGGGTGATGCTGATCCGCCAAGCCGAGGACTACTCCCAGATCGCCGTCCTTGAGGACGGCATCCTGGTGGAGCACTACGTCGACCGGGCCTCAGCCACGTCCATGATCGGCAACATCTACCTGGGACGGGTGCAGAACGTCCTGCCCTCGATGGAGGCCGCCTTCATCGACATCGGCCGCGGGCGCAACGCTGTGCTGTACGCCGGCGAGGTGGACTGGGACGGCTACGGCGTGACCGGCCAGGAGAAGAAGGTCGAGCGGGTCTTCAAGTCGGGGCAGTCCGTCCTGGTGCAGGTCAGCAAGGACCCGGTGGGCGCCAAGGGCGCACGCCTCACCTCGCACATCTCCTTGCCGGGCCGCTACATCGTCTACTCGCCGGGGGGCCAGCTTTCCGGGATTTCGCGCAAACTGCCCGAGAACGAGCGCAAGCGGCTCAAGGGCATCCTCGATGAGCTGATCGGTCCCGACGCCTCGGTCATCGTTCGGACGGCGGCTGAAGGCGCCACCGAGGACGAGTTGGTCCGTGACGTGAACCGGCTCAAGGCCCAATGGGAGGTCATCGAGAAGAAGGTGAAATCGGGCCACGCGCCGCAGCAGCTGTACGCCGAGCCCGAGCTCACCGTCCGGATCGTGCGGGACCTGTTCACCGAGGACTTCGCGCGGCTCGTGGTGGACGGGAACGGCCAGGCCGATGACGCGTACGACAGCCTCGACGCCTACGTGACCCACGTCGCGCCGCACCTGGCCCAGCGCCTTGAACGGTGGGACCGCACGGTGCAGGGCGACCTCTTCGACAACAACCGGGTGCATGAACAGGTCGCCAAGGCCTTGGAGCGCAAGGTCTTCCTGCCGTCGGGAGGTTCCCTGATCATCGACCGCACCGAGGCCATGACGGTCGTGGACGTCAATACCGGTCGCTTCACCGGCAACTCGGGCAACCTGGAAGCCACCGTCACGTCGAACAACCTCGAGGCGGCCGAAGAGATCGTGCGCCAGCTCCGGCTGCGCGACATCGGCGGCATCATCGTGATCGACTTCATCGACATGGTGCTGCCCAATAACCGCGAGTTGCTGCTGCGGCGGCTGGTGGAGTGCCTCGGGCGCGACCGCACCCGCCACCAGGTGGCTGAGGTCACCTCGCTGGGGTTGGTGCAGATGACCCGCAAGAAGATCGGGACGGGGCTCGCCGAGGCGTTCACCGTGCCGTGCGAGACGTGCAAGGGGAGTGGTTACCACATCCACGATGCCCCGGTGGCGACCCAGGCGCCGGCTGATGGCGGCGATCGAGACCACGGCCGACGGTCCCCCCGTCCTGCTGCTGCGGCGGCGCCGCAGGCGGCCAGGCGTTCGAGCCGGACCCGCACGACCAGCCCGGCCCCTGAGCTCGCGGCTGTGGTGGCGGCGACCTTCGCCCATCCGGCGACCGCCGACGCGGTGGTGGAGCCTGTCGAGGACGAGCCGGTGGAGCCGGTGGTCGAGGCGGCGCCAGAGCCCGTGATCGAGGCGCCCAGCGAGGCTGCCGCGGAGCCGGAGCCCTCGGAGGCCTGAGCCGATCGGGAGGTCCCCGGCCGCCGCTCACTCAGTGAGGTCGGGGACCTTTCCCAGATCGGCCAGCCACAGAGTGGCTGCGGTGTCGGAAGGCATCCGCCAGTCGCCGCGCGGCGACAGTGATCCGCCACGCACCACCTTCGGGCCGTTCGGCAAGGCCGAACGCTTGAACTGCGCGAACCCGTAGAAGCGCTTGCAGAAGACCTCGAGCCAACGCTTGATCTCTGGCAGGGCGTAACCGACCCGCTCGTCGGCGGGGAATCCGGCAGGCCAGCGCCCGGCGTCAGCGTCCGACCAGGCGTGCATCGCCAGGAAGGCGATCTTGGCGGGGTTGAGCCCGCGCCGCAGGACGTGGAAGAGCGTGAAGTCCTGGAGGCTGTAGGGGCCGATCGTCGATTCGGTCGACTGCGGCTTCTTGCCCTCCTCGGTCGGGATCAGCTCTGGCGTGATCTCGGTGTCGAGGATCGCCTGCAGCGTGGCCGAGACCTGATCGGAGAATTGCGCTGAGCTGATGACCCACCGGATCAGGTGCTGCATGAGGGTCTTGGGCACGCCGCCGTTGACGTTGTAGTGCGACATCTGGTCGCCGACCCCATAGGTGCACCATCCGAGTGCCAGCTCCGACAGGTCGCCCGTCCCGAGCACGATGCCACCGCGTTGGTTGGCCAGCCGGAACAGGTAGTCCGTCCGCAATCCGGCCTGGACGTTCTCGAACGTGACGTCGTAGACCGGCTCGCCATCGGAGAAGGGGTGGTCCAGGTCGGCCAGCAGTTGCCGCGCGGCCGGACGAATGTCGAGCTCGGCGAACGTGACGCCCAGGGACGTGGCCAGGGCGGTCGCGTTGCCCTTGGTGTGGTCGCTGGTGGCGAAGCCGGGCATCGTGAAGGCGAGGATGTCAGTGCGGGGGCGGTTGAGGCGGTCCATGGCCCGGGCAGCCACGATGAGGGCGTGGGTTGAATCCAGCCCGCCGGAGATCCCGATCACGATCCGGGGCTGGCCGATGGCCCGCAGGCGCTGCTCCAGCCCGCTGACCTGGATGTTGTACGCCTCGTAACAGTCCTGGGCGAGGCGGGCGGGGTCGTCCGGCACGAAGGGGAAGCGCGCCACCGGACGCCTCAGCCCCAGATCGCCACTGGGCGGCGCCAGCGAGAACGAGACCCAGCGGTAGTCCCCGGTGCGGTCGGCGTGCGCCCGGCGATTGTCGTCGAAGGTCCCCTGGCGGAGCCGGTCCTGCACCAGCGAGCCCAGGTCGAGGTCGGCGATGCTGGCCCGTGGTCCGTCGGGGAAGCGTTCCGACTCGGCCAGCAGGACGCCGTTGTCGTAGATCAGCGTCTGTCCGTCCCAGGACAGGTCGGTGGTCGATTCGCCCTCGCCGGCCGCGGCATAGACGTAGCCACAGATCAGCCGGGATGAACCGGACGCGCACAGCAGCTTGCGCTCATCAGCCTTCGCCACCGTGATGGGGCTGCCGGACAGGTTGGCGACGACGGTGGCACCGGCCAGGGCGGCTTCGGCGCTGGGGGGGATCGGCACCCACATGTCCTCGCAGATCTCGACATTGAGCACGAAGCCCGCAAGGTCGTCGGCGGCGAAGAGGAGGTCGGCGCCGAACGGGGCGTCCTGGCCTGCGATCGTGATCTCGCCGGTGACGTCGTCCCCGGCGGCGATCTGGCGACGCTCGTAGAACTCGCGATAGGTGGGGAGGTAGGACTTGGGCACCACCCCCAGCACCCGGCCGCGATGAATGACCACCGCGCAGTTGTAGATGCGGTGCAGGTTGTGCAGCGGCGCTCCCACCACGATCACGCAGCCGACGTCCCTCGATTGCTCGACCAGCCACTCCAGCGCTCCCAGGGTGCCGGCCAGGACGGCGTCCTGCAGCAGGAGGTCCTCGATGGAGTAGCCGGTCAGGCACAGTTCGGGGAACACGGCCAGGCTGGCGCCCTGGGCCGCCACCCGGCGAGCCTGTTCCACGATGGCCTCGGCGTTGGCGCGCGGGTTGACCAGAGTGATCGGCAGTGTGCAGGCTGCGACCCGGACGAACCCGTGCCCGTGCAGGTTGAAGAAGTCCATCAGCGCTCTCTTCGACGTCGTTCACCCGTGTGTTGGTGACAGCATGGCACGCACGCAGCAGCCTGCTGCCCGACTCCGGCCCGACTTCGGTTCGACTTCGGCCCGACTTCGGCCCGACTTCGGCCCGACTTTGCGCCCCTTGGGTGGCTTTGCGCCCGCAGAGGCGCAGAGTCAGGTTGGGGGCGCAAGGTGGGGGACGGGGCCGCGGGGAGCGCCAGGGCCGGCTCGACGCGAGGGCGTGCAACCGACGCTTGCGTGCCTACCCCTTGTCCGACTTTGCGCCCCTTGGGTGGCTTTGCGCCCGCTATGGAAGGCGCAGAGTCAGGTTGGGGGCGCAAGGTGGGGAAGAGACGCGGCCGCGGGGGCCGTGGGGCATCCCCCGCGGAGGATACTGGCGACGTGATTCGTGGGCTCCAGACCCCCGTTGGGTGGCGACGTGATTCGTGGGCTCCAGACCCCCGTTGGGTGGCGACGTGATTCGTGGGCTCCAGACCCCCGTTGGGTGGCGACGTGATCCGTGAGCTCCAGACCCCGGCAGGGTTGGCGCGGCTGCACATCGCGGCCGCCGATCAGCCGCGGGCCATGCTGTTGCTCGGCCACGGTGCCGGCGGCGGCATCGGGGCCGTGGAGCTGGTCGGTTTGGCCGACGCACTCCCGGCACGCGGCATCACGGTGGTGCGCTTCGAGCAGCCCTGGGTGGTGGCGGGACGCCGGACCTTGGCGCCCGTGGCCCAGCTGGACAGCGCCTGGCGGGCCGCCTGCCAGGAGTTGGAGCGTGAGGGCCTTCCCCTGTTCGTCGGGGGCCGCAGCAACGGCGCCCGGGTGGCCTGTCGTTGTTTCGCCGAGCCCCAACGGGGGTTGGTGCTCTCGGCCTTCCCGTTGCATCCTCCGGGCAGGCCAGAGCGTTCACGGGTCGAGGAGCTGGCTCCGGTCGCCGGCTCGGCACTGGTCCTGCAGACCGAGGGCGACCCGTTCGGCGGCGCCGCAGAGCTGCAGGCGGCGCTGTCCCAGGCCGGCGTCAGAGTGGAGCGTCTGGTCACGCTCCCGGGAAGGGGCCATGGCCCCGACAGCCGCAGCGCGGCGGCCAGAACACGCCTGCCGGAGCTCCTGAGTGGCCTGTGTGACGAGGTGACCGACTTCATCCAGGCCCGCCTGGTTTGACCCCCCGGACGCCCGGCACGTAGTCTTGATCCTCGGTGCTCGCTGTGCTGGATAAAACCGGCGCCTTGCCCGTTCGGTGGCCTCATTCGGGGCGATCACCGACCAGACGTAGCAGGTTCGTTGAGAGTGGGTCAGTCGTGTACGCGATCGTGCGCAGTGGCGGACGCCAGCACAAGGTTGCTGTCGGTGACGTCCTCGAGATCGACAAGGTCGATGCCAAGGTTGGCTCGTCCGTCGATCTCCTTCCGTTGCTGGTGGTGGACGGGGATGCCGTCACAGCCGATGCGAAGAAACTGGCGAAGGTGACGGTGAGCGCTGAGGTGCTCGCCGAGACCAAGGGGCCCAAGATTCGCATCCTGAAGTACAAGAACAAGACCGGGTACAAGAAGCGCCAGGGCCATCGCCAGCGCTACACCCAGGTCAAGGTCACCGGGATCGAGAGCTGAGGAGCTGACATGGCACACAAGAAGGGCGCATCCGCCTCGCGGAACGGGCGCGACTCCAACTCCCAGCGTCTCGGCGTGAAGCGTTTCGGCGGCCAGGAGGTCAACGCCGGCGAGATCATCGTGCGCCAGCGGGGCACCCACTTCCACCCGGGCGAGGGCGTCGGACGCGGTCGCGACGACACCCTGTTCGCACTGCGTGCGGGCAAGGTCGAGTTCGGCACCCGGCGCGGGCGTCGGGTCGTCAACATCGCCATCGCGGAGTAGCACTCACCAAATCCACGTCGTCGAGGGACCCGGTTGCGGGTCCCTCGACGTCTGTGCGTGGTGCCGGTGAGCGCCCCAACGGGCGACCGTTAGACTCGACAGGTCCCTGTTCAAGGAGTTTCCATGGCCATCCCGTCCTTCGTCGACCGCGCCACGCTGCGCGTCGCGGCCGGTAACGGCGGGCACGGCTGCGCGTCGGTCCATCGTGAGAAGTTCAAGCCCCTCGGCGGTCCGGACGGGGGCAACGGCGGCAACGGCGGCTCGGTGATCATCCGGGTCGACCCGAACCTGACCACGCTGGTGGAATACCACCGGCAGTCGCAACGCAAGGCCTCGAACGGCCAGCCCGGGCGCGGTGACATGAACAGCGGCGCGAACGGCGAGGACGTCGTGCTGCTGGTGCCAGACGGCACCGTGGTGAGCGACGCCGCTACCGGCGAGGTGCTCGCCGACCTGGTGGGACCTGATGCCGACCTCGTGGTGGCCGCCGGTGGCCGCGGCGGCCTTGGCAATGCGGCGCTGGCCTCGGCGTCCCGGAAGGCTCCGGGCTTCGCCCTCCTGGGGGAGGACGGCGAGAGCCGCACCATCACCCTCGAACTGAAGGTGGTCGCCGACGTCGGTCTGGTCGGGTTCCCCAGCGCCGGCAAGTCATCCCTGATCGCGGCCATCTCGCGCGCGCGTCCCAAGATCGCCGACTACCCCTTCACCACGCTCGTGCCGAACCTCGGCGTCGTGGTGGCCGGTGACACCACCTACACGGTGGCCGACGTCCCTGGGCTGATCGAGGGGGCCAGTGAGGGCCGGGGTCTTGGCCACGACTTTCTGCGTCACATCGAACGCTGTCAGGCGATCGTCCACGTTATCGACTGTGCCACCTACGAGCCCGGCCGCGATCCGGTCAGCGACCTCGACGTGATCGAGGCCGAACTGGTCGCCCACGGTGGGTTGGAGGACCGTCCCAGGCTCGTCGTCCTCAACAAGGTGGACGTACCGGACGCCGCGGAACTGGCCGAACTGGTGACCCCCGACCTGATGGCGCGAGGCCTGCGGGTGTTCCCCGTGTCCGCGAAGACGGGGGCCGGCCTGCCGGGGCTGACTTTCGCGCTCGCCGAACTGGTTGCCCAGCGTCGCGCCGACGCACCGAAGCCGGCGCCTCGCCGGATCGTGCTGCGTCCGGAGCCCGTGGCCGGGGGAGCGCAGTTCACGATCGCCCGCCAGGGTGATGGTGAGGGCGGATTCGTGTGGCGGGTGCGTGGGATCAAGCCTGAGCGGTGGGTGCGCCAGACCGACTTCAGCAACGCCGAAGCGGTGGGCTACCTCGCCGACCGCTTCGCCCGGTTGGGGATCGAGGAGGAACTCCTGGCCCTGGGCGCCCTGGCCGGCGATGCGGTGGCGATCGGCGGCGAGTCGCCGGTGGTGTTCGACTTCGCCCCCCAGATCGAGATCGGTGCCGAAATCCTGTCCCGACGCGGCGAGGACCAACGGCTCCAGGCGCCGCGCCCCGCCGTCCAGCGACGGCGCATCAAGGACGCGGAATACCACGCCGAGCGTGAAGCCGAGAAGTTGACCCGGGTGGCCGCCGAAGGCCTCGACGACGCCGACGACCTTGACGACCTGCCGTGACCGGTGAGGCCGGCACCGCTCAGGCGGGGAGCGCTGGAGGCGGGGTCCTGCGTCCCCAGCTCACCGGTGCCCGGCGGATCGTCGTCAAGGTGGGTTCCTCGTCGTTGACCAACCGCCGCGGGGAGATGGACGCGGCGAAGCTGGAGCGGCTCGTCGAGGCCCTCGCTCAGGTGCGGGAACGCGGTCAGGTGGTGGTGCTGGTGTCGTCGGGAGCGATGGCGTCCGGCATGGCGCCGCTCGGCATGAAGCACAGGCCCCGCGATCTCGCCTCGAAGCAGGCCGCCGCCTCGGTGGGCCAGAGCCTGCTGGTCGGGCGCTACGGCTCACTGTTCGCCCGTCACGGATTGACGGTGGGCCAGGTGCTGCTGACGGTCGAGGACGTGGCCCGTCAGGACCATTACCGAAATGCCCTGCGCACGTTCAACCGCCTGATCGAGCTGGGAGTCGTCCCGATCGTGAACGAGAACGACACCGTCGCGACGCACGAGATCCGGTTCGGAGACAACGATCGGCTGGCCGCCCTGGTGGCGCACCTGGTCGGGGCGGACGCGTTGGTGCTGCTCAGCGATGTGGACGCGCTCTACACCTCGCACCCCGCCGACCCGTCGGCGAGCCGGATCGCCGAAGTGAACGACCTCGACGCACTCGACGTGGACACTTCGCGCCGCGGTGCCACCGTCGGGACCGGTGGTATGGAAACCAAGCTCCAGGCCGCCCGGATCGCGACCAACTCCGGCATCCCCGTGGTGCTCGCCGCGGCCACCGACGTCGCTCGCGCGCTGGCCGGCGAGCCGGTGGGAACGCTGTTCCACGTCACCGGAAAGCGTCGGGCGCGCCGGCTCATGTGGCTCGCCTACGCGTCCCAGACCCAGGGAGAACTGGTTCTGGACGCCGGCGCCGTCCGCGCGGTGGTGGAGCGCAAGGCCTCGCTGTTGCCGGCGGGAATCGTCGCCGTGAAGGGGACGTTCGTCGCGGGTGACCCCGTCGGGCTGGTGACCGAAGGGGGCAGCATCGTGGCCCGCGGGCTGGTGAATTACGACTCGGCTGAGTTGCCCGCCATGATCGGACGGGGGACCCGCGAGTTGGCCGCTGAATTCGGCCCCCACTTCGATCGGGAGGTCATCCACCGAGACGATCTGGTCCTCAAACCCCGCAAGGCGACATCGTGAGCGCGGTCGAACTCCTCGGTTGGCTGGGGGCGCTGACCGCGACCCTGCTCGGCCTGCCTCAGGCGTTGCGGTTGATGCGTACCCGCAACACCGAAGGGCTTTCCCTGGTGGCCTGGCAGGCGACGCTCGTCATCAACATCGGGTGGACGGCGCACGGCATCGTCATCGGGCAGTGGAACATGATCATCCCCAACTCGCTGGCGATGAGCGCGACCTTTCCGATCCTGATCCTCATGCAACGTGAACTGGGGCTGAACCTGTTTCGAGTGCTGCTGCCGGGCGTGATCGGTGGGGGGGCGATGCTGTTGGTCGACCTGCTGGCCGGCTCCTCGGCGTTCGGCACGGTGGCCCTGATCCCGGCGCTGCTGGCCAACGGCGGGCAGAGTGTGGCGTTGGTCCGCTCGCCCCGGGTGGTCGGGGTGTCACCGGGTTTCCTGGTGACGCAGGTGATCAACCAGGCGCTCTGGCTGGGCTGGGCCCTGCTGCTGCCTGACGCGGGCACCACGATCGCCGCCATCGTCACCGGCTGTGTGGCGGTGTTCAACCTCGTCTGGTGGCTGTTGCGCCGCTTCGGACTGCGCGCGTTCGGCGCCGGATCGGTGGCGGCGCCCTCCTCGGCGTCCCGGATATCCTTCGATTCATGACCTTTCTCGATCAGGCCGAAGCCGCCCGGCAGGCCTCCCGGGCGTTCGCGACGCTGAACCGCGCCACCAAGGACGCAGCACTGACGGCCATGGCCGAGGCTCTCGCCGCGGCTGAGCCGGCGGTGCTCGCGGCCAACGATCTCGACGTCCAGGCAGCCCGGGAAGCCGGGACGGCTGAATCCCTGATCGATCGGCTCGCGCTGTCGGCCTCCCGCCTGGCCGCCATGGTGGAGGGGCTGCGCGCGCTGGCGTCCCTTCCCGACCCGGTCGGCGATGTGGTGCGCGGTTGGACGAACCCCAACGGGGTGCGGGTGCGGCAGGTCCGGGTGCCGTTCGGAGTCGTGGGGATCATCTACGAAGCCCGTCCCAATGTCACCGCCGATGCCGGCGGCATCTGCGTCAAGTCCGGCAATGCGGCCCTGCTCAGGGGCTCGTCGTCGGCGATCAACTCCAACCGGGCCATCGTCGCGGCCCTCCAGGCAGGGCTGGTGGCGACCGGGCTGCCGCCGGCGGGCGTCCAACTCGTCGAAGGGGACCGCAGCGTCACCGACGAGATGATGGCGGCGCGCGGTTACCTCGACGTGCTGATCCCGCGGGGCGGGGCAGGGCTGATCAACGCGGTCGTCCGCGGGTCGAAGGTGCCGGTCATCGAAACCGGGACGGGGAACTGCCACCTGTTCGTCGACGCCAGCGCCGATCAGGAGCAGGCGCTGGCGATCCTGCTCAACGCCAAGACCCAGCGGCCGTCGGTGTGCAATGCCGTCGAAACCCTGCTGGTGCACGAAGCGATCGCGGAGGTCTTCCTGCCCCGGGCGCTGGCCGCTCTGGCCGAGGCCGGTGTCACCGTCCACGGCACACCGGCGGTGGCGGGGTACTCCGAGGAGGTCGTCGCCGCCGGTCCGGACGAGTTCGATGCCGAGTACCTCTCCCTTGATCTGGCCGCGGACGTGGTCGAGTCGGTCTCGGCCGCCATCGACCACATCCGGCGCCACACCACCGGGCACTCCGAAACGATCGTCACCGAGGATCGCCGCAGTGCCGATCAGTTCGTCGCCCAGGTCGACGCTGCGGCCGTCCTGGTCAACGCCTCCTCCCGCTTCGTGGACGGCGGCGAATTCGGCTTTGGCGCCGAGATCGGGATCTCTACCCAGAAGCTCCACGCCCGCGGCCCGATGGGCCTGATCGAGATGACGTCGTCGAAGTACATCGTCGAGGGCTCCGGCCAGGTTCGTCCCTGACTCGTCGGGGTTGCCGTCCGTGGGTGTGTCGCAGGGCGTGCGCTTCGCCCTAGACTCCCCGCATGCAGAGTCTCCTTGAGGTGGTTCCGGTCGACCTGACAGGTCCGGTGGTCGTCGGGGTGCTGTTCTTCGGCATCCTGGCGGCCGGGCTGGGTTTCGTCCGGCAGGTGGGCAAGATGCGGCCCCACAGTAAGGGCACGCATGACTGAGACCCCGTTGGTCTGGCCGGAGGAAGGCACTCGTCGCCTTCGTCTGGGGGTGATGGGTGGCACCTTCGACCCGATCCACCATGGTCACCTGGTGGCCGCCAGCGAGGTGCAGGCGCGGTTCGACCTGGACGAGGTGATGTTCGTCCCCACCGGGCAGCCGTGGCAGAAGTCCGATCGCCAGGTCTCCCAAGCTGAGGACCGCTACCTGATGACGACCATCGCCACGGCGTCGAACCCGCGATTCTCGGTCAGCCGGGTCGACATCGAGCGTCCCGGGGACACCTACACCGTCGACACGCTGCGTGACATCAGAGCCCAGCGCGGGGATTCGGTCGACCTCTTCTTCATCACCGGCGCGGACGCCTTGAGCCAGATCCTCACGTGGCGGGGGGCAGAAGAGTTGTTCGACCTGGCCCACTTCGTGGGGGTGTCTCGGCCCGGGGTGCCGCTGGGTGATCGCGACATCGCCCATCTACCCGCCGGCAAGGTGGACCTGCTCGAAGTGCCGGCGCTCTCGATCTCGTCCACGGCGTGTCGCAGCCGCGTCGCCGAAGGCCTGCCGATCTGGTACCTCGTCCCGGACGGTATCGTGCAGTACATCGCCAAGCGTGGCCTCTACCGCCACATTCAAGGAGCTGCATGACCGCCACCGACCACGCCATCGAGATCGCCCGACTGGCGGCACTAGCCGCTGTGGACAAGCTCGCCCAGAATCCGGTGGCGTTCGACGTGTCGGAACGGTTGGCCATCACCGACGTCTTTCTGATCGTCAACGCCACCAACGAGCGTCAGGTCGGTGCCGTCGTGGACGGGATCGAGGAGGCCCTGCTCAAGCACGGACTGAAGACCGTGCGCCGCGAGGGGGACCGCGAAAATCGGTGGGTGCTGCTGGACTACCTCGACGCCGTGATCCACGTCCAGCACAGCGAGGAACGGGCCCTCTACGCCCTGGAACGGCTGTGGAAGGACTGCCCTCCGATCGACCTGGGCCTGCCCGAGATCCCGGCCTCCCAGGGATGAAGTCGCGGGTCCTGCTGATCCGCCACGGCATCACCGACTGGAACAGCGTGGGCCGGTTCCAAGGCCACGCGGACGTCCCCCTGAACGACACCGGACTGGCTCAGGCCGCCCGCATGGCCACCCAGGTAGCCGGGTATCAGCCCACGCGTCTGCTGAGTTCGGACCTGGGGCGGGCGCGCCAGACCGCCGAGTTCGTGGCTGCGGCGTGCCGCCTGCCGATTGAGGTCGACCCCCGGCTGCGGGAAGTCAACGTCGGCTCCTGGGCCGGACTCGACATGGAGACGGTGGGGAAGCAGGAGGCTGACTTCTGGCCGGCGTTGCGCGAGGGGCGGGACTTCCGGCGCTCGGCGGAAGGCGAGACCGCCACCCAAGCCGGCCAACGGGTCGCGCTGGCGCTGCTCGATCAGGTCGAGGCGGCAGCGGACGACGTGGTGCTGGCGGTCGTGGGTCACGGCTTATCGCTGCGGGTCGCTGCCCTGCTGTTGATGGGCCTTGACTACAGCCACGCCCGCCGCTTCGGTGGGCTGACGAATTGCGGCTGGATCGAAATGCGGCCCGGCGGCGAGTACTGGCGGATGCAGGCGTACAACCAGGTTGCTCCCGGTCTGGACGGCTAGGCCACCCTTGTCCGGGATCAGGGTGGCTGGCGCCCGATTTCCCCTATCCGCGCTCGGCTGACTAGAATCAGGACTCGTCCTCGGGTGACCGGGACGGCAAGGGGCTATGGCGCAGTTGGTAGCGCGCTTCCATGGCATGGAAGAGGCCACGGGTTCGAATCCCGTTAGCTCCACCAAGTGTTTCCCCTAGTCAGGGGCACATTGGTCTCCCCAAACCAGCTCGCGTGCCCTTATCGTGCCCTTAGCTCAGACGCGTGCCCTTAGCCTCCTGTGAGACTTAAGGGCACGAAGCGTCGTCCACGCCGCCTTTCAGCCGCGGCCCCAGCCGTGTGGTCGCCGCGCGATTGAGTGAAGCCATCAACTGGCGTCCGGGGCGGATCACAACGAGCCGCAACGGGGCCGGGTGTCACACTCCCTGCATGACCCCCGTCTGTTCAGCTTCCGTGGCATAGCCGCAGGCCGAGCATTCGCTCCACGATAGGAGCTCGCCATCTTCGCCCCAGTCCGTCGTCGGACCGAATCTATGAGAGCTACACCTTGGGCATGCCTCGCGCTCGTCCTTGCCGCTCCGGATCTTCATGTACATGTAGGTCTCAAGGGCGTGGTTGACCGCATTGACGGCGACCTCGGCGTCCCAAGGCACCGCACTGGAGTCATGCTGGAGATGAACCGACAAATCCCAGGCCTTTTCCCAGATGCTCCGGAGGTAGGCCCTCTGGCGCCGCTTGGCCGTAATCTTCAGGGCGAATATCTCAAGCCAATCCTTGATGTTCGCTGCCTGCGGGCGAGTCGCAATGTCATCGACCCACGGGCGCTCCGACTCATCTCGCACTAGCGCCAACATCGCCTCACGGAGCCTCACTCCAACCGATTGATAGTCCTCCGTATCGTTTGCATCGGCCATCGCTTCGACCGCATCTTCATACTTGCGCCAGGCGCGCTCACTGACTGCCCGGGCATCGTCGTCAACAGTCACCCGATCTCGCTCCCAGAGCCGCAGCATCAGGCCGAGATGGAACGAGAAGGCGTCGTCCGCCGTTCTGAACTCGTCCTGGCTGTAGAGGTTTGTCAGATTGGTGATGACCCACCATCGTGATCGCTTGCAGCGCACATCGAAGATCTCATGGCTCTCGCCCAGGACCCGGTGCCGCTTCACAAGCTCGACGGACTCCACAGGATCATCGGGTTCGTCGACAGACTCAGCTTCGACGTACTGCCTGATGGCTCGCTCCTCAGCCGTCTCGGGCCTCACCGACCGGCGCCGCGGAGGTTCCCGGTGTGCAGGGTCAGCCCAAGCTGCGACCCGTGTACCGATGTTGGCGATTGCCAGCCGAGTTCGCCGGACGAATCGGCGTGCCTGTTCCCCATCAACACGGATCATGTGGATCCTTCCACCCGGCCGAACTCGATCGCTGGGTACTTCATCGTCCTGCCTCAGGGTTGTTGGATAGCACCTCGGCAATAGCGTTCACGTTGTGTCTGCTTCGGCAGACCGCGGCCATGAGGACTGCGTCGATTGCTGCCACCTCAATGGAGACCGCGTGATGAACCGGCATCGCGCCCCAGTCGCCGTAGGGGATATTAGGCTGCGGCCAGACGGCTGGTCCACCACGCAGCCACCACGACTCGGACTCGTGTGCGTACGTCATCGTCGGGACTATTCGGAGAGCTCGAGCTTGGTCTCGGACCGCCTCGTACCGAGCCTGGTCTCCGAGGACGATGAATAGATCCAGGACGACGGCGAGGAGATAACTGGGACGGCGGCGCTCAAGCGTTGTCCCGCTCAATTTGCCGCCCAACAGCCTTTCCACTGTGACTTCCTCGCTCTCGTCCAGGCTCGCCAGTCCGAGCCCGCCGAGTTCGTCGTCATGGCGGTCAAGAAGCCACCTCGCGACCAAGCGGAGGTAGTCGGAAGCGCTGTCACGACCCCGGCGACCAAGGGCACAAACGACTGGCACAATCGAGACGGCGAACGCATCTGACGGTGGCCGGGTCGAACCGGGGTGCGAGTCAACCAGCACTTGAGTTGCTCGGAACGCTCGCTCGGCAAGTTCGCTACCGTCCGCGGTTAGCGCCAAGAGCGCGACGATTTCGGTTAGCCGGCGGCACATAGCGGATAGGTCGCTGCTGCCGAGTGTCATGACGGGTTCGGCAAGGCGATGTGCGTCTTCGAGAAGTGGTTCGATCTCATTGAGCAGTTCCTGGCCATAGCCACAGAAGAGGGATTTGGCGGCCTCAGCCATGTCTCGAGAACCTAGCCGATCGGCGGCGACCGCAGCACGAAGGAGGTGCAACGACGTCAAAGCAGCAAGATCGAGCCGGCGAGTCCGACGCAGGGCATTGCACACTATCGAAGCCTCCACAGCCGCTCTCGACAGCTTGCTCTTGGAGCCCACCCACCCCCGTGTGTATCGCTCGACCATCGGCTCGCCAATTGCGTGGTCATCGATCTGCGAGAGCAGGGACATCAGAGCATTGGACACTTCAGTCCCAGCCAGGGCCAACCCTGGCTCGACGCAGATCCAGTCAAGAAGGGTTTGATCGTCCCAGAACTCGACGTTTGTGAGGCCCCGCGTCGTGCAGACGGCCTTGTATTCCTGGGCGTCGACAGCGGCCCCACCAACTAGCCGACCTGTCGTGACCAGCACAGCGGTCCGCGGCAGTGTGACGTCGAAAGCCGGGTGCGCTCTCGTGTTGTATCCGCATTCCTCAAGCTGTGGGCGCACGTCGCGCCAAGCAGCTTGGTTGATGTCACCCGCCTTCGACTGGATCGCGAGTTGATGGAGAACTCCAGTCACAGGATCGACTCGCTTCGCGATCACGTCCTTGCCGAACTCATACGAACCATGAATGAAATGGATGTCTGTGCACCCTCGGGAGGCAAGAACAGCAAGGAGGGGTGCGTCGAACTCCCTCTCCGTCACCGTCTCAAGGTATTTCGCTACGACGACGCGAATCACGCCACTCCTCCCTCTTGCGCTTGAGGATTTGGTTTACCCGCTCCTCCTGCTCCGGAGTTGGACCGATCTCACGCAACTTGCGCGCCACATCCGGGTGCAGCGCGGGCGCCCCCCCCCCCCCCCGGCGGGGCCGGCACCCCCCCGAGCAGGACCCAGGGTGCCGAAGGATCAGCCCGTGGTTCCCCTCCTCGTCAAACTCCACGTTCATCGTCTCGAGGGCGTCTGCGAACGCATCAAACATGCTTCGATCGCCCACGGATATGACTTGGCCGTTGTCCTCGGAAACCTCGCTGATGTGCTGGAACATGCCACGAACGAGCTGACCACCGAACTCATCCGCCACGGAGTAGAGGGTGCCCAAGAACGCGTCGACGTCGAACTCCAGCACCTCGACGATATTGACGCTGAACTGGTACTGAACATCGATCGATCGGTACAAGGGCGACGAGAGTCCTGCCCCACCCCCTGATTCGGTGGGCCGGGGAAGGTCACTGGCAGGCTCGCCACGGACTTCAGCAAGGATGGGGTGCAAGGCACGCGCAAGGTCTCGAATCGCCCGGGATGCCCAGGACTGGGCACCTGCCTGGTACTCCTCCGGAACGAATGGAGGAGAAGTTATTGACACAACGCACCTTCCCCGAGTCGATCCGTCAGCCTTCCCAAAGACTAGGGGGAAACCGCTGACACCTGTGCGTCGCCTTGGCCCGGCGTCAGGACGCCAGCGATCGAGCATTTGGAACCGGTTCGAAAAGTGCCTCTAGATCCGCTTCCGCAATCCTGATCAGCCTTCTCCCGTTGTGGACTGCACGGAGATCGCCAGTGCTGATCCGGCGGCGGAGCGTCTTTTCGCTGACCTTGAAGCGTGCGGCCGCTTCCTTGAGGGTGAGGTACTCCGTGGGTTGAGTGCGCTCCTGGACGGTCATCGCGGTTCTCCTGTCTTCTACTGGGTGATCAGATGTCAATGCCGCGGTCGCGGCTGCGGCCCCGGTGGTAGCCGGGCTCGTCTTCGGGCCGCCGCCGGACCGTGCGCGACTCGACGATCGGCGGCCAGCCGGGCGGGATCCAGGCGTGCTTGGGGCGGTGTCGTTCGAGCCGGTACGCCAGGGCGCCGAGGGTGTGCTCGACCGGCAGGGGTCCGTCCTTGATGGCGTCGGCGAGGGTGGCGCGGACGTCAACGCCGTCGATGGCCATGCGGTTGAGGTGGGAGGCGAGAACGCGGATCTGCGGGTCGTTGGCGATGTGTGGGGCCATCGGTGCGAGCTGATCCCACCATTCCGTGATGTCGGGCAGGCTCGTCTCGGCGAGCTGTCCGTCGAGGCGGCGTTGCCAGCGAATGCCGGCGGTCGTGCCTGCCGGCGGCCCAGTCGGACGAAGGTCGTACTCGGGGATGCCGTTAGCTGCGCGCCACGCGCGGATGTCGGCGGCAAGTGCTTCAGGAATGTCGGCGTGGCCCTGCCACAGCGGCCGGTCGGCTTCGACGCGACCGCGGACCGCCTGATCGAGGTTTCGGACGAGGTTGGCGCGTGCGGTGAGGTGAACCCCCCCACACGGCATCGTCGGCGAGCCGAGCGGGGATGCCTGGCAGCCACGGAAGAGGCCCGGCCGGGAGGTGCCGTGCGTGGTCGATGCGCCAAACGAGGACAGCGGCCACGTCCTGGGCCTCGTCGAGGCCGCCTTGGCGGACGGCGTCGCGGAGAACGGCGACCGGGTCGTGTCCGGCGGCGGCCAGCTGGAGTAGGTGGCCCTTGAGCGTGGGCCAGGCAGGTTCGGTGGTGAGCCACAGCACGAGCTGATCCGCGCACTCCTCGATCTTCTTGACGGCCTCTGCGCCCAGAAGCTGTTCGGCGGCGACGCCGAGCGTGTCTGAATAGCGCGCCACAGCGGGGGCCAGCTGGTTGGCCGGGTCGGCGGCCTGCCTTCGTGTGGTGGTGGCCGAAATGGCTTGCTCGTCGTGGGCGAGGATGCGTTCGAGGATCTCGGTGACGGTTCGGTCCGTGACCGAGTCGAGGTCGAGCGGGTCGGGCTGGCCGTCGCCGGTGGTCTGGACGTGCAGGTGGTTGGCTTGCCGGCCGCGGGTGGCCATGGTGTACAGCTGCTGCCGGGTCTCGTTGCCGGCGAGAAGGCCATGGCAGGTGTCGGCTGTGACGCCTTGTGCGGTGTGAATCGTCGTGGCGTACCCCAGCTCACACCAGGCCTCGACATAGTCCGGCGGCACGTGGACTGACCTGTTGTTGCGAAGGTGCCGAGCGTTGATCGAGCCGTCCCGGTGGACCGTGGTGACCTGCCATCGGTCGCCGTTCTTGACCCACTCGTTGGGCCCGGTGCGGAGTTGACGGTTGTTGCGTCTGGTGATGACCACGTCGCCAGCGCTGGCGTGGTTGCCGTCGGCCAGAGCGACTTCACGGCCGGCCTGCTGGCCGTTGAGGCGGGCGGCGCGCGCGGCTTGGTTGAGCTGGGCCACGAGGTCGCGGGTGGGCGCAAGCATGATCGCGTCCAGCCCGCGGTGGCGGTCGGCGTACCAGGCGGTGAGGACCTGGCTGCCGATGGTGGCTGCGTCGGCGGGGTGGAGCCGGTTGTTGTCGGCGTAGAACCCGATCGCGTTCGGGTCGCCGCGGCGCAGGGCGAGGGTGGCAGCGGCCTCGCCGGGGTCGTCGAAACGGAGCACCTCGTCCAGTCGGAGTGCGCCGTGGGTGGTTGCGATGTCGGCGAGGATGCCGCCGGCTGCGACGGCGGTGAGTTGGTGGTCGTCCCCGACGAGGCGGACGCTGCCGCCGAGGCTGGCGACGTGGCTTGTGACCAGGTCGAGGGTGGGGGTGTCGGCCATGCCGGCCTCGTCGATGATCACCAGGGTGTCCGGTCCGATCTGTTGGGCCCAGGCGGGGGCGGTCTCCGGATGGGTCAGGGAGTGGGCGAGTTTGGCGAGGGTGTCGCAGGTGCCGCCCAGGTGCTCTCGCAGCACGTCGGCGGCGGCCGCAGATGGGGCGAGCCCGACCACTTGGCCACCGCTCGCGGCCCACGACTGCCTCAGCACCGCGAGGGCGGTGGTCTTGCCGGTCCCGGCGGGCGCGATGGCGAGCTGGATGCGGCGGCCTGAGGTGGCCATGTCGCGGACGAGGTCGGCCTGTCCGTGGTTCAGGGTGACGCCGTTGGCGGTGGATTCGAGCAGCGCGAGGTCGACGAGGGCAGGGTCGATCCGGCGTCCATCGGTGCGGGCCGCGGTGGCGAGCAGACGTTGCTCGGCGGCCATGATTCGGCCTGAGCTGTAGGTGATCGACCCGGCCACGGTGTAGACGCTCTGGCCGTCAAGGCGACGCAGCACCGCCGGTTCGTCGACGCCATCGCTGGCTAACTCCAGCGACCACGAGTGCCCGGTGAGGACGGCGTCGACCAGCCGGTCAACGATGCTCGTGAGCTGGTCTGTGGGGATCGGGAGGCCGCGGATCTGGCGTAGAACCTCGGCGTGGACGTGCATCTCCCTCCACGTCGCACGGCTGGCCTCCAGCGCTTCCACCACGGTGGTGGCGACCTGCTCGGTCCAGGCCGGGGTGGGTTGGAACGTGGCGACCGGGGCGCGCCGGAAGGTGCGGCCCAGCATCTCCTCGATGCCGCCGGCGCCAAGTAGGGCTTCGGCCTGTTGCCGCCAGGTGGCGCGTTGCTCGGCCAGCGTCCGGGGTTCGTGCTTGGCCTGACGGGTGGCCAGGTTCGCCTGCTGGGCCAGATGGATCATCTCCAGCTGGGTCGGCGGACGTCCGTGATTGGCGCGGAACGTCGCTGCCAACTCGGCCGCCGCCTGGGTGATCTCGGTGCGACGGGACGACCATGCCTTGCATAGCTCCGGATCGACCCCGTCGATCTCCCACACCGGGTTCTTCCCTCTGGCCTGCCTGGGTACCAGCCGCACGCCGAGGACCTCGCCGAGCTGGGCCATCAGCGTCGTGTCGTAGACCTCTGAGGCCGCAACGTGCGCCTGGTACACCAGGCGGGCGTCTACCGCGCGCCACCGGCCGTCGAGGGTCTGGACCTTGTTCGCGATCGCCACATGCGCATGCAGGTCGGGATCGCCGGCGCGGGAATCACGGTGAGTGAACCACACCCCGACCATGCCTTGCACGTCGACCTGCTGCACCCCGTCCGTGCCGAGCCGGGTGTAGAGCGCGTGGTGCTCGAGGTGGTCCAGGCTCGCTCGCACGGCGGCTTGGTGACAGCGCTCGATCAACGCCGCCACTTGCGGATCGGCCAACGCCCACAGCGATGAGACGGACTTCGATGGCGAGAAGGACAGGTCGAACCCGGCCACGGTCACCGGTGCAGCCTTGGACCAGCGAACGATCGCACCCAACAGTTCCCGCTCCGAGGTCGGCTGTCGGCCGAACTCGCGTACGAAGAGCTCACGCCCAAGCTCGGTTCGCAGCTGGGCCTTCACCTCATCCGGCACGGCCGACCGTGCAGGCCGTCCGGCCGCGATGTTCCACCCTTGGCAACTGGCCGCAAACTCTCCCCGGAAGGTCTCAAGGCCGGGGCTGGTGCGGACGCGGAACGGTGCCCCCAGCCTGCCCGCCGCGTCCACCTCGACCGGAGACAACCCTGTCGCCAAGGCCGCTGCACGAAGCTGGTCGGCCAGCGGATGCTCCCCGATACCGAACAGGTGCTGCATCTGCTCCTCGGTCACCACCTCGCCCGGCCGAATGCCCAGCCCTGCCAGACCGGTACCGACCCAGGTGCCAGGCGCTTCGCCCCGCTCGGCGTAGTAAGTGCTCAGGCCGCCTGCCGGCACCGCGGCGTCCTGCACGGCGACCTGGCGTGTCAGGTAGTCGTACGCCGACCCGGCCGCCAGCTTCTTCAGACTCATCACCGTGCTAGTCACCTCCTTCTAAGCCACCAAGCCGACGAGCAGACCCCCGGTCCGGACGACCGGGCGGGACTCTCACCTCCTTAAGCCGGCGAAAGGGCAGTATTCGGACACCGAACCCGCGACTTTCTTCCCCTTGAGCCAGCGAGCCGGCCGCGTCCGGCCACCGACTCGCTGAAATCTCCTGTCACCTCCCCCCCCCACCCCCCCCCCCCCCCCCCCCCCCCCCGGGGGGGGGGGCCCCCGGCCGGGCCCCCCGTAGGCCCGGGAGTTCCTCGATCGGGACGCCGCGGACCTCGGATTCTTCAAATCTTCTGAAGTCCTCCCAGTTCCATGACCCCGATCGGGGCCCTCGCCCGAACAGGACCCTCACTTCCCATAAGCCGACAGGCCGGCCTTGGCGGACCCGTCACGGACTGAGTTCGTGCTGATACCTTCCCTAGGCCAAAGTGGTCGGCGATCGGGACGCAGAAGGACCGGGGATCTCAGATCGAGACAACCATTCGTTGTATCGTGTAGCGCTACGCGATACGCTGGAACTGTGATCGTCAGCTTCCGCCACAAGGGGCTGGAGCAGCTCTACCGGACGGGATCGAAGAGGGGCGTCCAGGCCGCCCACGTCCCCAAACTGCTCCGCATCCTGTCGTTGCTCGACGTGGCTCAAGGACCCGACGACCTGGCCATCCCGGGCTTCCGGACGCACCCACTGAAGGCGGATCTGGCCGGCTACTGGTCGATCTGGGTCAACGGGAACTGGCGGATCACGTTCAGGTTCATCGACAGCGATGTCGAACTCGTCGACTACCAGGACTACCACTGAGGAGGTGAACACGATGGCAATGAACAACCCGGTACATCCCGGCGAGATCCTCCGCGAGGACGTCCTGGCCGACCTCGGGCTGAGCGTCGGCGAAGCGGCCTCCCGGCTCGGCATCTCCCGGGTCACCCTGAGCCGCGTCCTGCACGGCCACGCCCGGATCAGCCCCAACCTCGCCGTCCGCCTCGAGGAGGCTGGCGTGGGCGCGGCCCGCGCCTGGCTGGCCATGCAGTCCGCCCATGACCTCGCAGCCGAACGCGCCGCTGGCCTGCCCAAGGTCACCCGCCTCGACCCCGTCGCCTGATCTTGCGCGGACGTTCCGGGGGACGTCACCAACCGGCAATGCACATTGTGTGTTGCGGTTGGAGGAGGTTGCGGCGAAGAGTCGAAAGAAGGAGTCGGGACGGTGCAGGACGGAAGAGTCGAGAAGGTGGACGGGCGGTTTGGGGCGTCGAAGAGAGGGAGGGGACGGATTCGGCGTCGAGCAGAAGGAAACGGGATCGGTGTAAATGGGTGACTCCAGATCCGGTCCTGAGGCGAGTCCGAGTTACTGCGTCCTACCAGCCGATCTTCGTGAGCAGCCAGCCGGGCACGCACGTGCCATCTTCGGCAGGATCGACACCCACCGGTGCGGCCAGACAAGGATGAGTCAGTGTTCATCACTCCGGGCGAGTGCTTGAGTGGCCTTCGGGGACGTTTGGCGTGGTCGGGACACGAAGGGCTTTCTGCGAGTGATCGTGGGCTGAGAGAGTCGGCCTCTTCTCCCACAACCTAGAGTTCCCCGGTCGTTGCCCGAACGGCTCCGCTTGATCGAACCTGGCACCGCAGGTCTTGAGGAACTCCCGGAGATAACCGAACATGTTGCTGAACACCATGTCGACCGCGATGGCGAGGGCAGGCAGTTCGAGCCAGCGCTCGGCGCGAGGCACCCAGCCCAGTTGATGCAATGACACGAGCAGGGAGGTCGCCAGCATTCCAGCTGGCGCGAGGATGCTGATGTAGAACCCACGAAACGGCCCCCAGGGATTCCAGGGCAGCCACATCCGCAACCACAGCGGTCCTGCGACCTGTTGTGGGACTGGTGACTCCACGTACCCGATCTGCTCGCCGGTGGGACGCAACCGCGCCATTCCAGGGCCTCGATCGACCTGGTGACGATCCACGCCTCGACAGGTTCGGCAAGCCATGCGTGAAACAGGTTCAAGGGCGTACTCCTGCAGGCGTCCGTCGGTCAACTCGAGGACGACCGCCATGAGCGTGCCCATCTCCTCACCGGGCACGCGCTCGTCGACCGGCGAGCCCTCCAGGACCAGCACCTCAACTGGGCGATGACCGATCAGGTTGCACCACCAGCCGAGAAGCCTCTGCCGGGCGACCTGGCCCGCAGAGACCACCTGGATCCGAGGCGCCTGCTTGTCGAACACCGGGTCCAGCCATACCGATTCGTATGCGTTGTGAACGACCACGCGCGCGATGTCGCCGGTCCCGGCGACCGGCTGACGATTCCAGCTGTCCTCACCCTCAGGATCGCCTCGAGAGATCGGCGGCGGCTCCCAGTGATTCGGCACGACAAGGAAGCTACTCGACAGGCGCGCCTCGCGCTGCCAGAAGACAGGGAACCAAGGCCCCACGGCCTCGATCGGCTTAGGCGCGGCATGCGCCTCCTCAGACTCAGCCAGCGTCCACAACTCAGCAAGATCGAGCGCACAGCGGGGCATGTCAGTGCGTTGGCGGCTGGCCGTTTTGTCGCGAGCCCTTCCGATGCCCGACTATGAAACGGTGTCGCTTCCTCGGTCGATCATGACCTCCCCTTTGTGCGCAGCGTTCGATGCCGCGCTGGCACCAAGGGAGTTCCGACGCGAGACATGGAAGGCGTCGCTCGCAGATCACCGACGGCCCCTCCGAACGGGAGAGGACGGCCCGATGGGCACTGCTGCCGCCCTCTGGCTCGGCGCATTTGCCCCGGTCTTGATTCTCATCCTGGTTCCCACGTTTCTGATTCCGGGACTAGACCAGCCTGGCCTCTGGCATACGGTGACCACCTGGCTGTTGGGCATCCCGCTTGCGTTGGTGGCTTGGTGCGGGCTCCGACACGTCCTGTCGAGTGGAAAGGCCCAGCCCAATCTGTTCGACGACCTGATGGGCGCCGTCCTGGCGTTGGCCCTGCTGCTGATTCCATAGCTCCGCTGGGGCACGCAGGCCCTCGGAATGTTGCCTAAGAACGCCCCCCGCCCCCCGTCCCCCCCCCACCGCCTCCCCTTGACACCCGCGCCCCACCCCGCCCCCCCCCCAACGCCCCGACCCCCGACCGCCGCCCCCCGGCCCCCGAAGACCACTACCCTCGCTCACCCCCCCCCGGAGACGGACGGCACCACGAGCCCCCCCGCGACAAACCCCCCCGCAACCGAGCCCCCGCCCAGCTTGGACGCCCAAACAAACACCCCCTGCCCGCAGCGCGAACCCGCACCGAAGGACGCCCACACCCTCACCAACCACCCCGCACCCCGCGCCCCAACGCACCGCTCCCCCCTCGCCACAACGCGACCGCCGCCCACGGCCCGCCACGTGAGAATGCCCCCCCGCCGACCACAAGGGCGAAACCGGTCACGACCAGATCCCTAGCCAGCGCCAATTACAGGACACACCCACGGCCACCCAGCCCTGCCGAGCGCTCATGATCAGTTCTCGCAGCAGACGCCGGCAGACATCGGATGTCTTGCCGGATCAGAACTGCGCGATTTCGTGGACCTGCTCCTCGATGGCAATGGACTGCGCGCCGGGCAGAGTGCCCGCCCTAGAATGAGGGCGTGTTGGTCAAGCGCCTCAGGCTCGCAGCCGTTGGAGCCATGGCGGGTCTGGTCATGACGGGGTGCGGCTTGATCGGCGAGTCGTTGCCCACCGTAGAGCCACCCGAGCTGCCCAGCGGCTCGTCGTCAGCGGGCTCGGTGTCGGGCAGGGACTTCGACGACGATCCCGTAGCAGGCGCCGGTTGGATGTTCACGACACCGCTCGCGTCGACGGAGCTGACTCGGTTCTACCAGGCGATCGCGGACCGAAAGGCTGACCAGCTGGTTACCCCGACTCATCAGTCCTCCACGGCTACATGCTGGTCTTGGCAGGCGTCCGGACACTGGTCGAGCATCGGGCTCATTCAAGGCACCAGGAACCGCTACGTCGTTTTCAACGCTGCGACGACCACTCTTGAGGAAAATCTGGAGGGCCAGGACAGGTGCGAGCTGACGCGCCGATACATCACTGAGTTTGATGAGTGGCTCGGCTGACTCTCTGTCTGTGTCGGCAGGAGTGCCTTCGATTTCGGCGTCTGGAACTGACAGTTCCAGCGGCATCTCGTTGAGACAACATCTAGTCTTCGGCACGATCGACCGCGCGAGGTGCGGCAGTTCCGTGCGTTTCGTCCAGGTGCCTTGACCGTGCGACAGACTGGGTTCACGAGTGTGGGTGTTCGGAACGGGGAGGCCACGATGGCGCGGGGTTGGCTGACGTCGCTGCTCTACGGCTCGCCTGCCCGGCCACTGCCGCCCTCGCCGCTCACCGGTATGGCGGCCGCTTCGGAGGCTGAATGCGCAGCCGCCTTGCTGAGTGGCTGGCGCGAGCAGGTTCCCGATTGTGTTGAGGTCCCGCCGCGCGGTGATTTCGTCGAGGATGAGCGAGAAACGCCCAATATGCAGTTCGCTGCATTGTCGAGCCCAAAACTCAGCGACGAGCAGGTCCTCGTCGAGTGGCTTTCCGATGACGACATGTGGGGCAACCGCGGGATCTGGATCAAGTTCCCCGGCATGACCGTGGAGGCGGGAGAAATCGAGCGCGCGGGCGAGTGGGACATGTCGGACGCCTTCTGGACCGGGGTCGGTCTGCTGCGCAACGGAGTGCGATACGGCCGGAACCGATTCGGCCAAGCACGGGCGTTCATCTTCGTCGACGAAGCCTCCAGTTGGTCGGTACTGGGAGTCCACGAGCCACTCGGCCTGGAACACGACTGGGTGGGCCAGCATAGGTTCCCGGCGCCGTAATCGGGGCTGCTTGCCTGATCGGGTGTTCGCGTCGCCTCGCCCTCAGATTCGGCCATCGCCAGCATCAGGTGCGGGCCCCCATCCACCACTCGGAAGGTGAGATGGCGAACATGCTCAACTCGGCAGACATCCGGTCGTATCACGTGCATATCCACGATGAGCGCGCACCTCAGCATGATCGAGCGTTTGGGCAGCGCGGGCGGCTACTCCGCAGAAGCCATCGCCGACAGCCGCTTCGCGATCTCGGCGTCTCTGTCGCTAGAGGCGTGCTGGTAGCGCATGGCTGCCGTGGCAGTCGAGTGGCCCAAGCGCGCCTGCAACTCCGCAAGGGTGGCTCCCGCTCGCGCTGCCATCACAGCCCCGGTATGGCGCAGGTCGTGAAAGCGAAGGTCAGGACGCCCAACCTCGTTGCGCGCCTTGTCGTAGAGCTTCCCGAAGGTGCGAGGGTGCATGTTGCCACCTCGCGCCGCCGGGAACAGCAGAGCGTCCGGGCTCGCACCGGTGTGGCGATCAAGATGGTCCGTCACGGTGACGATCAGGTGGGGCGGGATGTGGACGTCCCTGATGCCGGCCATGCTCTTGGGGGTGCCGATGGTGGCGACGCCGTTCGGCCACGTCACGCCGCGGCGCACCCTGACCACTCCCCTGCGCACGTCGACGTCTTTGCGTCGCAGCTCGGCGATCTCGCCGTAACGAAGCGCCAACCACCCGCCCAGCAACACCGCGAGTTGCAGACGCTCAGGCATCGCATGGGCGATGGCGTCGAGTTCAGCCACCGACGCCGGCTCGATCTTGTGGGCGCGCCTCACGACGGCGGCGCCCTTGATGCGGCAGGGGTTCACGTCCACCAGCTCGTCGAGTACCGCGCCGTTGAGTATGGCGCTCAGGAGCTGGTACGAATGTGCGCGCTCGGTCGGCCTGGACGGATCAAGGGATCGATACCAGTCCCGAACGTCGGACGACTGGATGAGGCGGAGTTGTGCGCTCCCGAAGGCGGGGATCAGCCTTCGGTCAAGGAATCTCTGGTACTCACTCCGTGTCCGCGGCTTGATCTCCCGTTCGGCGAGCCAGCGGGCCGCGTACGCGGCGAACGTGATGTTCTCCGGCTCGGCCGGTGGCGCCGGCTTCCAGCGGTACTCCAGCA
Source organism: Propionibacteriaceae bacterium (assembly GCA_016717345.1). GTDB lineage: Bacteria > Actinomycetota > Actinomycetes > Propionibacteriales > Propionibacteriaceae > Propionicimonas. Next base: position 104,569 of record JADKFR010000001.1, on the reverse strand, counting down.
GCTCGGCGTGGCGCATGTCGATCCAGGCGCCGGCGTCACCCTTGGTGAGGAACGTGACAGGAGCCAAGTGCCGCTGACCGTCCCGATCCAGGTAGCTCGCCTGGTACCGGCCGGACGGCAAGGCACGGATCGTCCCGAACCCACGCCGTCGGCGCCTCCCCTGCTCGGGCCGTGCCGGCGTGGCCTCAGGACGATGCAGCGGAACAACATTCGCCTGCGACATGCGCGTCCTCGCTTTCCCGTGAGGATTCCCGTGCCCTTGCCGTGCGTTAACGAGTGTCACCGAGAGTCCAGATGGGTCTATTTCTGTCCGTATCCACGGGTCATTCTTCAGGTTGCGAAACCCGTAGTCACAGCCACAAGAATAGCTTGTCAGGGCGATTAGCAAAAGCGGCCAACTGGCACATTCGAATCCCGTTAGCTCCACCTTGTGAGAGGCATGTTTCACAGCCTTGCACGACGTTTGCACAGCATTCCTGTGGGACAGTGAACTCATGGGACTTGACCCTCGCCTGGCTCATCTGGTCGGTACATGGTGCGGCACTGGCGTGGGCTGTTACCCCACCATCGCCGACTTCACCTATACCGATCAGATCAGCTTCACCGACATCGGGAAGCCGTTCCTGCACTTCATCCAGCGGACCTGGATGGATGGTGAGCCCCGGCACACCGAGACGGGCTACTGGCGAATGCCCACCCCGGATGCCGTCGAGGTGGTGATCGCCCTCCCCACCGGTCAGGCCGAACGAGGGTCCGGCACCTGCCGTACCGATGAGGACGGTGCCATCGTCATCGAAACCGACTCCTCAGTGCAGAACACGCCCACCGCAAAGCAGGTCGACCGGATCGTCCGCCATCTTCACGTCGAGGGTGACCGGATGCACTACGAGGTATTCATGGAGGCGGTCGGCCACGGTCTCACGTTGCACCTGTCATCCGACGTCAGACGACAACCCTTGGAAGCCTGATCCAACACTCGGGCAGGAACCACCCGTGGGTCACCGACACCTGTCCAGGTGCCGACATGGCGGGGTCAAGCCCGTCGCGCTGATCAGCCGTCAGTGCCGCGGGGGATCTGGAGAGTGGCCAGCAGGTCCTCATGGAACTGGATCCAAACCAGCTGGCAGGACGGACGGTCGGGGGCGTCGAGCCACCGGTGGTCGCCGGCGCGAACCCTGGTGAGGGCGGCGTGGTGGCGCTCCGCATAGCCGTCCAAACGCGCCAACACCTGGCGGAGGGTGGCTGTGAGGCGAGAGAACTCACGGTCGATGGCCTCGAGTTCGACCAGCACCGCATCGTCCCAGACCGGGTCGGTGTGGTCGTTGAACGTCAGCGGGTCCCAGCGGGAGGGACGCAGCTGCCAGTGCGTGCAGGCTAGGCCGTGACGCTGGTTGAGCGGCAGGAAGGCGCGGTGGGCCTCGCGAACGACCGCCTCGGCTCCGCTGTGGTCACGTTCGGCGGCGAGTTGGCGCTCGTTCTCGAGGCGCCCGCGCTCGGTCAGCGACCAGGTTTCGCCGAAGAAGTCGTGTCGGGTGACCCAGCCGAAGGCCTGCGCGTCCAGCAGGTGCCCGCGCACGTCGCTCGCGGTGAGGTTGAACCGGTCCGCAATCTCCGCAGCGCTCGGTCCGCCGAGCACCCGGACGCCGTGGAGGGCCAGCAAGGCTGGGTCGGATCGATGGGACACGGGCGACACCCTTCCATGGCCAGGCCCATTCTGGCCACCGAAGTCCGTCGGCTCGGGCAGGTGAGGAATTCGGGGGCGTGGAGCCCACAATCCTCACCGAAGCTTCACGGTTGCTTCACGTGCCTGGGAAAGGCTCTCCTCAGACCGGCACCGGAAGGACACCATGGGCATCGAGGGACGGGCGCCAGAGCGCCCCAAGCTCAGCAGGTTCCAGCGACGGACGCGGGAGATCAGGCGGGTCAAGTCCGCCCGGGGCCTCACCCAACTGGTGGTGGGCGGCGCAATCCTGGTCGCCGGCGTCCGGCACCAGCTCGAAAAATCCTCAGGCGCAGCCTCCGTGGATGCCCTCTGCCCGTTCGGCGCGGTCGAAACGCTCCTGACCTGGGTCACCACCGGTGGGCTGATCAGCAAGATCCATCCCTCCAACCTGGTCCTGGGGCTGGCGCTGCTGATCGCCACCCTGCTGGTCGGCAACGCGTTCTGTGGCTGGATCTGCCCGTTCGGCGCCCTCCAGGACGCCCTGACGTGGGTGCGCAGGAAGCTGAACCTGCCGAGCGTGACGCTGCCCCGCACCCTGGACCGGGCCTTGCGCTGGGGACGCTTCGTGGTGCTCGCCGTGGTCCTCTACTTCAGCTACACCACCGCCAAGCTCTGGTTCGCCGACTACGACCCTTACGTCACGCTGTTCGGGTTGCATTGGCTGTTCGGAGCTGAAAGCTCCGGGTTCTGGATCGCGCTCCTCATTCTGGGAGTCGTCGCCGCGGCCTCGGTGGTGATCGACAGGTTCTGGTGCCGTTACCTGTGTCCCCTGGGAGCGGTCTTCGCCGTCGTCGGCCGGTTCAGCCTGCTCCGCCTCCGCCGGTCCGCCGTGACCTGCACCGATTGCACCCTGTGCGACAAGCCTTGCCCGGTCGGGATCGAGCCCAGCAAGGCCAAGCCGTTCGTGAGCAGCGACTGCATCGGCTGTATGGATTGTGTGGCCACCTGTCCCGTCCCGGGTGCGCTGACCCTCAGGGCGCCCGTTCTGCTGGGGATTCCCTCGCTGAGTCGGTCTCCGGAACCGGACCAGAGCCGGACCCGCCGACAGTCCGCGCACGTCCAGAAGGAGTCGTGATGAAGGCATCCCTGTGGGTGGCGCCCGTGGCCACCGTGGTCATCCTGTTCGGGTCGGTGGGCACGGCCAGCCTGGCCGGCGCGTGGGTGACGGGAGGTCGCGAGCAGATCGCGTCGGCCCAACGGCTTGCCGTCGACGATATCAAGGGCTGGATGACCATCCAGCAGGCAGCCGATGGTCTCGGCGTCAGCGTTGACGACATCATCACGCTGATCGACCCGGAGGCGGCCGGCAACCTCACGCCCGCCACTGCCTTCAAGGAGATCGAAGCTGTTGTCCCCGGCTTCTCGCTGGCCACGTTCCGCGACGAACTGCGCGCCCACCTCGCGGGAGCGCCGGCGTCCGCAGAGCCACCCCGTTGATGCTCAGGAACGCCAACCCGTCGGGCGCAACCCCGTCAGTGGCCGATGAACAGCAGCGAGAACCCGACGGCACCAACGATCGCCCACAAGGGGCTGCGCTGGGAGAACCGGAGGTAGACGGCTCCGAGGAGGAAGATGGTCCAGGTCTGCCACGTGCCCAGGGAGGAAAGTCCGAACCGGACGGTGATCGCCGCCACCAGGCCGATGAAGCCGCACTGCAGCCCGCTGAGGACCGCCTGAACCCATGGGAGTCTCTTCACCTTGCCGTGCAGATCGGCCAGGAGCATCGTCAAGACGACCGGCGGCAGGAAGATCCCTACTGTCGCTGCCAGCGAACCGACCAGCCCACCCACCCGATAGCCCGCGAACGTGGCGGTGATCAGCACTGGCCCGGGCGTGATCTGGCCCAGGGCGATTCCGTCCCGGAACTCGGTGAAGGTGAGCCACTGGGTCTGATCGACGGCCACGTGCTGCAGCAGCGCCACGGAGGCGAAGCCGCCCCCGAAAGCCAGGAGGCCTACCTGGAAGAAGGCCACGAAGAGCTCCCGAGAAGCGGGGGCGAGCAGCAGGACGACCACGAGCCCGGCCACCAGAACGGCTGGCAGCAGTCCCGCCCCTCCCTTGGTCATCGGATCAGGGCCCTGCGGGGCTTCCTCGATGGCCTCGGCGGTCGTGATCGCCCGGTCGAACCGAGCGCTGGCGAAACCCAGCAACCCGGCGATCGCGATCAGGAGAAGCACGTTCATGCTGAACACCAGCAGGCCGATGAACGTCACCGTAGCGATCGCCAGCCCCCGCACGATCCTGGCGGTCCCGCCCCGGCAGACTGCTCGGCCCAGCGAGTAGGTCGCGTTCAGCAACAACGCCACCACCAGGGCGCCGAGTCCGACGAACAACGGCTGGACGAAGCTCAACTGGCCGTAGCTGAAGTAGGCCCAGGACAAGACCAGCATCGCGGTGACCGAGGGCGCCAGGAACACTGCGGGAAAGGCGACAGCACCGGCGTGGCCGAAGCGCCGGTACCCCAGGTAGCTCATGGCACTTGCCCCGGTGGAGCCGGGCAGCAACTGCGCCCAGCCGACCGCGTCCAGAAACTCCGCGTCGGTGAACCAGCCCCGCTTGGACACGAAGATCTTCTGGAGGTAATCCAGCGTCGTCGGCCCGCCGTAACCGATCATGCCGATGAAGAACGCGTCACGCAGCATGGCCAGCATTCCGGGCTGGGGAAGCCCGGCCCTCGGGCCCTCCGACTGCTCCGGATCCATCAATCGCCCTATCCCTCTCGCGCCACGCACCGGCCACGCTACTCCGGCACCACCTCGGCTCCGAGAAACTGGGCGGCGGGGAGCGTTCACGTGAGAACCATGGGGGATCCCCCATGAATACACCACGTAGCGCTGTGCGCCCGAGCCGTTCGGTGCGGTCCCGTCTTTTGCTCTGGGTGTTGGTGATGGCAGCGCTTGGTTTGGCGCTGACCGGAGGAACCCTGCTGGTCATCCAGTCGGCGAGGATCGAGAGTGCCGCTGACGATTCGCTGAGGCGGGGTTACCAGGAGTTTGAGCGCCACGCCCAAGGTATCGATCCGGAAACCGGACGCCCCTTCGCGGACGTGGGACACCTGCTGGTCGCGGCCATGCAGTATCGCGTGCCCGGACCGTACGAGTCTCTCTTCGCCCTGCTGGACGGCCAGCTCTTCGGCTACTCCGGCGGTGCCCGGCCGGTGGAATTGGAGAATGAACCGGCAGCCCTGGCGGCGATCGGCTCGGCACCGAGCGGCAGCGTGACGGTGCGGGATGTGAATACCTCGGTAGGTCTGGTTCGCTTGGCGATTGTGCCGGTGAGCGTGGCGGGCCAGCCCTCGTCCGGCATCTTCGTTATCGCCCACGCCCTCGGCCTGGAAAAGGCCGGCCTGCAACAATTGGGGCAGCTGTACCTGGCGTTGAGCGGAGGGTCGCTGCTCCTGATCGGCCTTGTCGGTTGGCGAGTGACCGGCGAACTCGTCCGGCCGTTGTGGCTGCTGCGTGAAGCGACCCGACAAACCAGCGCCTCCGACCTGAGTTCGAGACTCCCGGTGAGAGGGGAGGACGACATCGCCGAGCTGACGCGCAACTACAACGCGATGCTCGACCGGCTGGAGGAGTCGTTCGCGGGCCAGCGGCAACTCCTGGACGATGTGGGCCACGAGCTACGCACTCCGATCACGATCACCCGGGGCCACCTCGAGATCATGGACTCGCAGAATCCCGAGGCGGTGAACGAAACTCGAGCCCTGCTGTTGGATGAAACCGACCGGATGGGTCGGCTGGTGGAGGATCTGATCCTGTTGGCAAAGGCGCGTCGTCCGGATTTCGTCCACCGGATGCCGGTCGAACTGTCCGACTTGACCGACGAGGCCTTCGCCAAGGCTCGGGCGCTGGGACCGCGGACCTGGCGTTTGGAGGAGTCCGGCGACCAATTGGTCACGGTTGACGCCCAACGCTTGACCCAGGCCTGGCTGCAGTTGGCCGAGAATGCGGTGAAGTACAGCCGGCCCGGCAGCGTCGTGGCCCTGGGGAGCGCCGTGGTGGACGGGCAGGCCCGGCTGTGGGTGCGCGACCAGGGTGTCGGGATCCGCCCCGAGGAGCTCGACCGGGTCTTCGAGCGCTTCGCCCGGATCGACTCGGGCAGAGGAGTCGAGGGATCCGGCCTGGGCCTCACCATCGTGAGGGCGATCGCCCGAGCCCACGGCGGCGAGGTGGAGGTGGCCTCCCACCCGGGGGAGGGCGCGACCTTCACCCTGGTTGTGCCGACGGGGACCAGCGGCGACGTCCGGGTCGAGTCGGCCGGTGAGGCGGACGCAGGGGAGGTGGGCCGATGGCCCGAATACTGATCGCGGAGGATGAGCCGCGGATTGCCGTCTTCATCGAACGGGGCTTGCGGGCTCTCGGGTTCACCACGACCACGGTGGGTGACGGGGTCAGTGCCGTTGACTACGCCAACTCGGGCAGCTTCGACCTGGTGTTGCTCGACATCGGGCTGCCGATGATGGACGGTTTCGCCGTGCTTCGTCGGCTGCGGGAGGGACGCAATCAGATTCCGGTGATCATCCTCACGGCCCGCTCCTCGGTGGCCGACACCGTCTCTGGTTTGGAGTCGGGCGCCGACGACTACCTGGCCAAACCGTTTCACTTCGAGGAGTTGGTGGCTCGGGTCAGGTTGAGACTGCGCGAGGATCGCTCGCCGGAGGCCGGCGCCATCAGCTATGGGGGGCTCTCCTTGGACCTGCGTACCCGCCAAGCGCACGTCGGAGCGCGGGTGGTCGATCTGTCGGCTCGTGAGTTCATGCTGGCCGAGGTGTTCCTGCGCAATCCTGGTCAGGTCCTGTCCCGAGAGCAACTGCTGAGCCATGTCTGGGGCTACGACTTCGACCCCGGGTCCAACGTGGTGGACGTCTACGTCCGTCACCTCCGCCGGAAACTCGGTGCTGAACGAATCTCCACCCTGCGGGGGATGGGCTACCGCTTGGAGGCACTCGAATGAACCACAATCCCTCGACAGGCGGGCCCGCGGGGCGTGGACGCCGCTGGATGATGATCGGAGTCGTGTTGGCCCTCGTTGTCATGACCGGGATCGTGGCCGGTTCGTGGGCGATGGTGGACCGGTGGTGGGGAGGGGAAGCGCCGGTGGTCCTTACCCCGTCGGCGGATGCCACCCCGTCAACCCGGGTACCCGCAGCGCCGACGGCGGTCAACCCCACCCCGTTCATCTCGGCGACCACCCGCCAGACGGCGAAGCCAACGCGGGGGCCGGTGGCGCCGACACCGGCACCCTCCGGTACCGGTTCCCCGCGGCGAACCGGGAACGGGCCCGACAGCCCTGGCGGCTCAGGAACCGGGAAGAACGGTCGCTGATCGCCTGGCGACCGGCTCGATGACAGGTCTTTCATCGTCCATTCCCGTGGGTTTCATGGCTGTTCGCGAAGGTTGAACTACTGCGGCAGAGGCCGCAGCGGATACCGAAGGAGTGAGCAGAATGCGTATGTCAGGAAAAGCAGCAGGCGTCGGAATCGCCCTCGTCGTTGGGATGAGCGGCCTCGCGGCCGGCACCGCGTTGGCGGCGAACGGAAATGGTGACCAGATCCAGGAGCGGGATCAGGCGAAGATCCACGTGGCCGCTACCCCCTCCAGCACCCCCACCGGTGTCGCCAGCCAGGTGCAGAAGCGGGTGCGGGAGCACTCCCAGCTCCAGACCCCGGCCCCCGCCGCACCGGTGACGACCAAGGCTCAGGTGCAGACACGCGACCGGGTCCAGCTCGTCGACCCGACTTGCAGCCCGGGGACGGGCCAGCAGACTCGCAGCCAGAAGCAGTCGCAGGACCAGGACCACACGCCGAGCCTGTCGGGGGATCAGGCGCGCCTCCGCGGAAAGTGAACTGACCCGGCGTCGGATCGGGCGACGGGACGGGTGTCAGCTGCGGCACAGGCTGATCACAGGTTTGAGTGCTTTGCTCGTCCCATGCTTGGCGAAGCCCGAATCGCCCACGCGGCACAGGGGTCGAGGCACTGATGACTGTCTCGATGACCAACGTCCGCAGGCGCAGTGGGATTGCTGTCTTCCTCCTCGGGGTCCTTGCCCTGGGCCTCCTCGTCGTGGGTGGCCGGGAGCGGTCGTCGTCGGTTGCTCAGACGGGGACCTCGGAGGGAGACTGCGACACGCTCTGGCAGCGGAGCGGATCAGGGTGGTACGAGTCCAACCCCACCTACACCGATCCGGCGGACGATTCCTCCGACTGGGCCATCTCCGCGCCGGCTGCAGAAGGCATCGACCTTGCCCGGCTGGAAGCGGGGGTGGAGGCGCTGGAGAACTCGTCGCTGTTCAGCGTGCTGGTGGTGCGAAACGACTCCCTGGTCTTCGAGGAGTACTTCAACGGCAGCGCCCGGAGCAGCAGCAACAATGTCCATTCCGCGTCCAAGAGCGTCCTCGGGGCAGCACTTGCGATTGCGGTGGAACGCGGTGACATCCCGAGTCTGGACACCAGGGTTTCCGACGTGCTCCCCGAGTACTTCACCGGCTCGGAATCGAGCCGGTCGGCCATCACCCTCCGTGATCTGATGACCATGTCGGCGGGCTTGTCCTGGACGGAGGACGAAACGGAGTACAAGATCGAGTCGTCCACGGACTGGGTGGCGGCGGTCCTGGGGCAGCGCATGGCGTCCACACCCGGGACCAGCTTCACCTACAGCACGGGCAACACCCACGTGCTCTCAGCGATCATCCAGAGGGCCACCGGGATGGGCACCTGTGAGTTCGTCCACCAGTACTTGTTCAGCCCGATGAACGTGACGGCTGAGCACTGGGGGAGGGACCCCCAAGGTGTCAGTTCGGGCGGCTACAACCTGTATCTGACCCCTCGGGAACTCGCGAAGTTCGGGCTTCTGATGCTGCATGACGGCACCTGGAAGGGCCAGCAACTGGTTCCGGCGAAGTATATCCAGGAGGCTCAGCGCACGGTCTTCGACGTCGACGCCACCACTTCCTACGGAGAACTGTTCTGGGTGCGGACGATCGCGGGGCACAAGACGTTCTTCGCCTGGGGCTGGGGAGGCCAATTCGTCTACGTCATCCCCGATGAAGACCTGGTTCTGGTGATTACCCAGAACACCAGTGACGACCACGCGAATCGCGAGGTCGACGCCGCGGCCTTCATCGAAGAGTCCCTCCTGCCCTCGATCGCGTGACCCGACGATCCCCGTTCAGTCTGTCGCTCAACAGGGGTCGGTGGTCGGGACCCCGGGCAGGTAGTGCGACCACTCACTGCCGGTCAGGGGGGCGCCCCGCGTGCTGCAGATCTGGCGAAGGGCTTCCTGCCGCTCCACCACCCAGGTGCGAACGCGTCCGTCGTCACCGGCGACGGCGAGCCGCCTTCCTCCGTCGATGAACCGCAGGTCCCAGGGCCGTCCGATATCGGCCGTCAGAGCGAATAGCGTCCGGGGCGCGTCGGTGACCTGCCAACCCCAGATCAGGTTGTCGGCGGTGGCTGCGGCCAGGCGTTGGCCGTCGGGGCTGAACGCGAGGCCGTAGGCCGACGCGTGGGCGTCGCCGAGTTCGTGGAGCCGACGGGGGGTGGCCGGGTCCGTGGTGTCCCACACCGACACGTGTCCACTGTCCTCGCCGACGGCGAGCCGTTCGGCGGTCGGCGAGAACGCGAGGCTGATCGGCGCGGTGGCGAACCCCGTCAGGGTGGCGACCAGGCTCGGGCTTGTCGGGTCGAGAACGGAATACAGCAACACCCGGTTGTCGGCCAGGGCCACCGCCAGGATCCGACCGTCCCGGCTGAACGCGGCCAGTTGGGGGGTCGGGGTTTCCAGCATCGCCTGAACCGCGAGGTGACCGGTCTCGTCAACGCGGTACAGCCCGGTCCGGGTGCCGTTGTAGGCGATCGCGGCGGCCAACGCGGAATCCGGGGTGATGGTGAGGTACGCCGCGGTGCCGTCCAAGCCGCCGACCTTGCTGGTGAAGGTGGCTCCACCGTCGTCCAGACGCCAGGAGAGCACGTTTCCCCCCCGGGTGCCGCCCAGCAGATACTTCCCGCTGGGGGCGACGGTGACCGCTCCCGCCTGGGTTTCGTCGGCATCCAGGGGCGGCGCCGGCACCGGCACGCGGGTCCGCGTCCCCCATCGCCACAAGGCGATACCGTCACTGCCAGTGCCGGCGGCGAGCCAGGTCGAGGTACCGTCGGCCCCCACGTTGTAGACGGGGCTGGCCGCTGCCCGCAGCACCGGGCTGGTAGCGGGCCACACCCGAAGCGACCCGTCGGTGGCGGCGCTGACCGGTTGCCCGTCGACGAGGGCCACTCCGGTCACGATGGCGGGGCCGTTCAGGGTGCGGATCACCTGTCCCGAGGTGGTGTCGACCAGCCGCGTGGTCTGGTCGGAGCTGCCGGCGATGACCGTGGACCCATCGGCGGCGAAGGCGACGTCGTTGACCCAACTGGTGAACCCGGTCACCGGAGCGAGGGCGGTCGCGGTATCTCCGTCGACCTTCCACCGCAGCATCGCGTTGCCGCGCAGCCCGGCGACCACATGGGAGCCGTTGATCGCCACGCCGAGCACCCGCAGACCGAGCCCGTCGAACGTGGTCGCCAGGTCGGCCAGCCGGAGCGGCGCGCCGTCGAGGCGCCAGCGGGCCAGACCCGACGCGGCTCCACCGACCACGAGCAGCCCATCGGGCCCCCACGCCAGCGAACTCACGGGTGCCGGAACACCCTCGGCGTCGGGGTCGAGGTGCAGCACCGTGATCGGTGTCGGGGCCTCGGGGGTGCTGATGTCGAAGACGCTCACGCTGCCGTCTCCGGCACCGAACGCGATCCGGTCGGAGTTCGGTTCGAAGCGGGCGGCGTAGGTGGTGGCATCGTCGCGAGGGAAGTCATGGACGAGCCGCGGCTCGTTGGTGACGTCCCACAGGGCGCGGACGTCCGGCCCCGCGAACAACGCCAGGAGGCGCCCGGAGCGTTGGGCCACGGCGACGGAGAACACGGGGGTGTGCTGCTCCAGGACCACGAAGCCGGTTCCCGGTGAGGTGGTCAACTCCGTGCCCCGCCAGAGGGTGGCGGTGCCGTCGCCGTTGGCGCGGATAACCACGTCGCCCGTCGGGGTGGCGCCGAGCGCCGACGTCGCCGCTCCCAACCACCGGGTGGGGACGTCGATCGAGGTGGCGTCGAGCAGGGCCGAGAGTCCTTCCTGGCTGTCGGCCAAGCGGCTGGCCACCGCGGCCATCTGGGCCTGCAGGTTCGGGTCCTGGGAGCGGATCGTCCCGGCGGCCATCGAGACCTGGCGGGACTGTGCGATGTTGCGCTGGGTCGCGGCTTCGGTCGCATTGTGCTGTGACTGGACGGACAGGACTCCTACCACCAACGCGAGCGCGCTCACCAGCGCGACGGAGCCGATCAGCCCGCCACGCTGGCGTTGCAGCCGACGGTTCGTCCGCTGCTCCACGGCCAGCACCGACGCGAAATGATCGGAGCTCGCCTGGAGGAAGTCATCCTCCTCGGGGGTCAGCAGCCGTCGCTTCCCGGGGTCGTCGATCCACCCGGAGAACACGTCCAAGCGCTGCACGGGGATCAGCGAATCGGGGTCCTTGTCGGTTTCCAGCCACAGCTGGGTGGCCCGCTTCAGGGTGGAGAGGGCCTCCAGATCGGCCCGGCTCTGGTCGACCCAGCCCTTCAACCGTCCCCAGTGTTCGAGTAGGGCGTCATGGCCGATCCGCACGGACCCGTCGGTGAGGGTGAGCATGCGGGCGTCGACGAAGAGGTCGGCCACGGCCCGACTGGCGGCGTCCAGGTCGTCCACGCGCATGGCTTCCCGCAAGGGGGTGTCATCGGAGAAGCGGATGAGCCGCAGGAACAACGTCCGGGCCGCTTCCTGGCCGGCCGCCTCCAGGAGCCGAAGACGCGCTCGGCGAGTTCGTCGACCGCGGAGGCCACACCGCCGCAGGCACGGTAGTCGGCCACCGTCATGGTGTTCCCCTGGCCCGCTGCCCAGGTGGCAAGCAGGGCATTCGACAGCAACGGCAGCACGCCTGGCGAGGTGGTGGCGCCCGTGGCGAGTTCGTCCACCAACATCGTGACCAGATCGTCCTCCACCCGCACCCCCAGGGCGGCCGCCGGGCCGGTGATCACGTCCCGAAGTTCGTCGCGGGACAGCGGGCTGAGCAGGAACGGGTGGGCGAGCGCTGGGGCCAGCACGGGCTCGGACGAGGCTGCGGCGAAGGCGTCCGAACGCAGGGCGATGACGACGACGCGCTCCCTCGCCAGTCTCCCGACGAACTCAAGCGTGGCGCGGCGGGACTGATCGTCGGTGTGGAGGACCTCCTCGAACTGGTCGATGACGACGATCTGGGTCACGGGCGGCTCGACGTCGAGGTCCTGGGGGCCCAGCATCGTCACGGAGTGACCGGCCAGCGCGCCGTCAGTGGTCTCGCGGGCCACCAGGCCGGCGGCCAGCATCGAGGACTTGCCGCTCCCAGAAGCGCCGATGACCGCGATGATCCCGTTCGGCAGGGCCGCTGTCACGGCGTCGGCGAGCCGCCGCACTTCGGCGGCGCGTCCGTGGAAGAGGGCGGCGACGGCAGTGGTGAAGGGACGAAGGCCGAGATAGGGGGCGTGTCCCGCGTCCCGCAGGGCGGCAGGCAACCCTTCGTCGTTCCAGAAGTTCGGCTCGAACGCCTCCGCCAGGCCGACCTCCTCGACCAGGCGCAGGCAGTTGGCGCGTAGCGCCGGGATGGGAAAGTGGCGTCCGCTGAGCCACCCCTGCACGGTGCCGCTGGGCACGCCTGCGATGCGGGCTGCGTCCCGGATCGACAAGTGGTGGGCCTGACGGGCCTCATTCAGCACACGGGCAAAATCCTGTCGACCATACCGTTCAGCCATCACCACTCCAGCCGTGAACAGCACCGCTTCAAGAAGGTTCCCAGCGGGCAATCGTGACTGTAACCCTCATTGCGCGGCAGGGAGCACCCTTCAGCAGGGGTGGGACGGCAGGCGGCGAGGGCCGAACATCTGGTTGCCCTTAGTCGCTGGGGGACTCCGAGGCTTGGGCGGACCCGGAGGAACTCTGGCTGGCCTGGGACGACTCCGATTCCCTGCTTCCCGAACTGCTCGGCGGAGCCTGCGTGGTCGACGGGGCGCTGCTCGCCGGTGACGTCGTTTCCACGTCGTGGGGGCTCGGGCTTGTCGAGGCGGACGTTTCTGCGGCCGAACTGCTGGGAGTGGTGCTCGGGGTAGTAACGCTGGGGCTGGCGGTGGTGGCTTTGGGCGTGGGCGTCGGCGTCGGCGTCGGCGTCGGCGTCGGCGTTGTCGGGCTCGGCGTGGCGCTCGCCGAGGAGGCCACCGGGGCCGGCATGTAGCTGCCGACGCGTCTGCTCAGGGAGGCTTTGCTCGTGTCACCGGTGAGGAACCGCAGCGGGTCGACGTACGAACCGCCCAGGATCACCTCGAAGTGCATGTGGCAGGCGGTTGATCGCCCCGTGGAACCGATGCGTCCGATGATGTCGCCCTGCTTCACGGCGTCGCCCACCCCCACGTCGATGCGGCTGAGGTGGTTGTAGGTGGTCTCGAAGGTCTGACCGCCGCGGTTGGCGTGGCGAAGGATGATCCGGTTCCCGTAGCCTCCTGCCGTCCCGGCGTACAGCACGGTTCCGTCCAGGGAGGCGTGGGCCGGGTCTCCGCATGGCTGGCCGAGGTCGACGCCGTCGTGCCAACGCTGCAGGTGCGTGAACGGGTCGGAGCGGAAGCCGAACCCGGTGGACGGCGTGTGGTCGCTGACCGGCCACCCGATCAGCACCCCGTCGGCGGCCGGATTCGGTGTGCTGGTCGTCGCCACACCCTCGGGGTCGATGACCAGATCATCATCGTCGGTGGCAGCGACCGCGCTGGCCGGTGCGATGGCCTCGGGACTGGGAGCTGCCAGGGCTGAGGCCGACCCGGGTGATTGGCTGGCGGACGATGACTGCGGGAGCACCCAGGCCAGCGGTCCGGCGGCCAGGACGATGGCGGCGACCAGCAGGCTGCGGCGATTGACCCAGGAGGCCAGCTTTCGCCAGGAGGGCTCGACGGCGTGTCTGGGGTGCGCACTGTCGCTTCGCGTCAGCCGCACCGGACCTCCCCCTCAGGTAACCAAACAATCATGGCCCCATTGTCCACGCCGGGGAAGGGCATGATCGAAGCGTGGAAGGCGGCAGCTGCTCAGCAGATGGACTGCAGGGCCAAGACGGGATCGGAGGGGATCCTCAAGAAGGTGAGTCGCGGTGCCCTGAGCAGGTTTCGCAGGAAGACCTCGACGGTCAGCGGGGCGGACACCGCCTCGAGGAGTTCGGCCACCGGCGCACACGCCAAGGTCCTGCGGGCTTCGGCCAGGCCCGCCAGGGGCACGGAGCGATCCCCGGAGGCATAGCGGGCCACCGCCCAGACTTCCGGCTTGTACGCGTGACCCACCCGGAACGTCGCGTCCGGCGGGAGGACGAGTCGCGCCCCGATCGGGTCACCCAGAGACGGCGGATCGTTCACGATGACGTCCAGCCCCGCGGCGGCTCCCGCGACGCCGAGACTGTTGAGGACCACGACCACGCCCGGTTCAGGGCGCGGGAGATGCTCGCCGGGATGCTCGATCTGCACGTAGTAGCTGGCGCCGGCCGCATGGTCGGCGGCTGCCCGGCGGGCCAACTGGAAACCGACGTCGGCACTCCAGTTCTCCAGCGGAATGCTGGCGCCGGGGACGTCGGCCACGAAGGTCGAGTAATAGGTGCGCTCGTCGGCGATCATCCCGTTCCACAGCACCGGGCGCAGGACCAGACCGCAGATCAGCGCCCACACCGCGGTACCCACCACGAGCAGGCGTTCCATCCCCGCGAAGGACACCAAGGCGATCGGAGCGAAGCAGAGCAGGGTGGCCGGGAGCAGAAACCGTCCGTGCATGAAGTCCCCGCCCACACTGACCACGAAGCCGGCATGGGCCAGGCCGGCGACCGGCAGCACGATGAACAGGGAGCGAGCGTTGGGTCCCGCGCCGGAGCGCCAGATCCGCAGCAGGATGGCCAAGGCCCCGAACGCCAGCGGGAACCCGAGCCAATAGGTGCCGAGGAAATCCTGGACGTAGGTCCAGCCCTGAGCGACCGAGCCGTTGGCCTTGGCCAGGGCAGTATTCGGAACCAGGGAGGCGAAGAAGCCCATCCGGAACACCTCGTAGGCCACGGGAATTGTCAGCGCGACGCCCGCGGCGGCGAGCCAGCCCGACAGGCTGCGGGCACTCTGCCAGAGCAGGGCGATTCCGAAGGCGAGGGACAGCAGGGCGAAGTCCGGACGGACGAGCGGGCCCAGGCCGATCAGGCAGGCCACCGGCCAGGGCCGCCACGCCGGAACCCGAACCCCAGGCGTGAGGGCCCGCAACCGGAAAGCCAGAGCAGCGAAGCAGGCAGCGATCCACGCCATCGACAGCGAGGTCTCCAGGCCTGAGGTTCCGAAGTCCCAGACCACGGGCAGGGCCGCCACCACCAGCAGGCCCAAGGGCACCATGACCCCCCGGCCGTCGCTGAGGGCCCACGAACCCACGGCGAGCAGAATCAGGGCCAGCGCGGTCAGGGCCGTTCCCAGAACGACCATCACCTCGCCGGTCTCGGTGGTCGGTGTGACCGCCTGGAACAGCCACACCGCCATCAGCCACAGCGTGCTGGTGCCCACTTCGACGCGTTCGTGGACGTTGTAGATCGGCCCGCGTCCGGCCATCAACTGGTGGATCACTCGGATGTTGATGAAGCCGTCGTCGGAGATCCAGCGTCGCAACCACACCATCACGGTCGCGGCGCCGATCGGCATCGCGGTCAGCGCCGAGGTCAGGATCAGCTGGCGGTTTCCCCGGGCTGGTCGGCTCATCAGTGGTCCTTACTCGTCCTGGAAGTCGCCCCAGAGTCTGCCATGTGTGGACACCCGGCGCCTCCGGTCGAATTGACGTGATCTTGACGCAAGGGCCGTCGATTCGCTTCTGGCAGCGTGCTTTGCTGGACGTATGGTGATGGCTTGGATCGAGCGCAACCGCTCGCTGTTTCGCACCTTGGCGACTCTGTTGCCGGTCGGTGCCGCCGCGATGATGTACGGCCTGCGCGACCTGATCACTCCCACGGCTGCCGCGCTGGTCCTCGTCCTGATCGTGGTGGGGATCGCGGCCACCGGGGACCGGGTCGCGGGCCTCCTCAGCTGCCTGGCCGGTGCGGCCGGCTTCGACTTCTTCCTGACAACCCCCTACCTCGACTTCCACGTCGAGAACCGCGGCGATGTGGAACTGGCCGTGCTGTTGCTGCTCGTCGGCTTGGCTGTTTCCGAACTGGCCCTGTGGGGCGGACGGCAGCACGCGGCGGCCAGCGACCGTGCCGGCTACCTGGACGGGATCCGGGCCACCGCGGACCTGGCTGCGGGCGGGGCCTCGCAGCAGGACACTGAGCAGGCCATTTCTCGTCACATCCTGCGGACCCTCGGGGTCGAGAAGGTCCGGTTCGTCGCAGGCCAACCAGGTGGAGACGCGGCCCTCCTGGGTCGCGACGGCAGCCTGCGGGTCGGTGACATCGCGTTGGACCTCCGGCGCGACGGCCTGCCCACCGACCGCGTGACGGCGATCCCCGTCGTCCGTCACGGGCACCTGATCGGACACTTCCAGGTGACGGCGGCCACGGCCCAGGTGCGCGTGAAGCCGGAACAGGTGGACGTGGTCATCCTGCTCGCCGACCAACTGGCGGCCCGGGCCAGCCTCACCGCCTGAGGCCGGCCGAGCGGGGGGACTCAGGGTTCGAAGCGGTAGCCCAGGCCGGGTTCGGTGATGAAGTAGCGGGGCCGGCCAGGGTCAGGTTCCAGCTTGCGGCGGATCTGGGCGAAGAACACCCGAAGGTAGTTGGTCTCCCGCTCGTAGTGGGGACCCCAGACTTCGGCCAGCAGTTGGGTGCTCGGCACCAGGACTCCGGGCCGCCGCACGAGGGCCTCCACCAGGTGCCACTCGGTCGGGGTGAGCCGCACCTCACGACCGTCCTTGTGCGCCCGTTTCGCGGCGAGGTCGATCACGAAGGCGGGGGTCTCGACGATGGGGGCGGAGTTCCCCTCGGCGGGTTCAGCGCGACGCAGGGCCGCCCGGACGCGCGCCAGCAACTCGTCCATCCCGAACGGCTTGGTGACGTAGTCGTCGGCGCCGGCGTCCAGGGCGTCCACCTTCTGCCACTGGGCCTCCCGGGCCGACAGCACGATGACGGGCACGGCTGACCAGCCACGGATTCCCTGGATGACCTCGACCCCGTCCAGGTCGGGCAGGCCGAGATCCATCACGACCAGGTCGTAGGCCGTGGCGGCGGCCGCGCGCAGGGCGGCGGCTCCGTCGCCGACGGTGTCGACCTCGTAGTGCCGGGCCCTCAGGGTGATCGCCAAGGCTCGACGAAGGGCCTGATCGTCCTCCACCACCAGGAGCCGGGTCATCGCGCGACCTCCAGCGTCACCGTCATCGTGAGCCCGCCCCCAGGCGTCTCGGAGGGGACCAGAGTGCCCCCCATGGCGTGCGTGAAGCCGCGCGCGATGGCCAGGCCCAGGCCGACCCCACCCCCACTCCGATCATCGAAACGTTGGAACGGCTGGAACATCGAAGCGAAGCGGGCCGCCGGGACGCCCGGCCCGTGGTCGATCACGCGGACCTGGACCTGATTGGCTTCCGCGCGGGCCTGCAGCAGGACGGTCTGCCCGACCGGGAGATGCCGGGCCGCGTTGTCGACCAGATTCTCCAGCACCCGCTCCAGCAATCCCGCATCGGCCTGGACGAGCGGCAGGTCCTCAGGGAGGTCGAGTTCGACCTGGCCCCCCGCCTGCCGCAGCGCACCCACGAGAACCTCGGCGATCGCGACCGGAGCGAACCGCACGGACAACTCGCCGGCCTGCAGGCGGCTCATGTCCAGCAGGTTGGCGATCAGTTCGGCCAGGCGATCGGCATTGTGTTCGATCGTTGCGAGAAGTTCATCCTGGTCAGGCTCGTCGAGTTCGACGTCGTCCTGACGCAGCGTCGACACGGACGCCTTGATGGTGGCCAGCGGGGTCCTCAGGTCGTGACCGACCGCGGCCAGCAGGCTCGAGCGCTGCTGGTCGACACGGGCCAGCTCGTCGGCCCGGGCGGCCTCGGCGGCGACCAGTTCGGCCCGCCACAGCCGGCCGGCGGTCGAACCGAGGGTCGCCAACAGCCGCGGGTCGCTGCCCAGCAATTCGGGGCCGTACAACACGAGTTCCAGGCCCTGGCCGGCGGGAGTGGCTCCCGAAACGCGTCCGGACGTGTCACCGACCGCCGCCAGGGACTCCCCGTCAGGGCCCAGCAGCGCCACACCGTCCATCGAGAAACGCTCCAAGGCCTCGCCGAGCACGGTGGCCACCGTGTGGGTGCCGGGCTCGCGCCGTCCCAATTCGGCGGCCAACTCGGCCTCGACCTTCGCCCGTTCCGCGCGGACGCGGTCCCGGGCCCCGATCTCGACCACCAGACCCACCCCGATCGCCACGGCCAGGAACACCAGCAGGTCCCACAGTTCCCGTTCCTTCTGCACGAAGAAGCTGCCATAGGGCGGCGTGAAGTAGAAGTTGGCGCAACTGAAGCCACCCAGGGCGGCAATCGCGGCGGCGGGCAGGCCACCCACCACGGAGGCGACGACGCACGCCAGCACGAACAGCAGCAGCACGGTCTGCAGTCCGATCTCGGACCGGATCGGCAGCAGCAGGGCGGTGATCAGTGGACAGGCGACCAGGGCGACGACGACTCCGGTGAGTTGGCGGAAGCGGGACAGCCCCGATCCCAACCCACGGGCCTGGTCCCATTGGGTCACTGCGGTCATATGGTCAGCCTGCCACGTGGGCGACCGCAGTGTCCGAGCCCGGGGCCTCCTCGGCGTACGGCTCGGCCGAACCCAATTGGTAGGGCACCGAGGTCACCATCACCCCTGGCATGTAGAGCAGCCGGGTCTTCAGGCGCAGGGCGCTCTGGTTGTGCAGGGCCTGTTCCCACCAGTGGCCCACCACGTACTCGGGAATGAAGACCTCCACCACGTCGCGTGGTCCGACCGGCATCGCCCTCAGGTAGCCCAGCACCGGTGCGGTGAGGTCCCGGTAGTGCGAGGTGACGACCGCCAGGGTCACCGGGATCTCCCGTTCCACCCAGTCGCGCCGAAGTTTCGCCGTGCGTTCGGGGCTGGTGTCGACCCGCAGCGCCGTGACGCTGGACGGGCGGATGGCCCGTGCGAAGGAGAGCGCCTTCAAGGTCGGCTCGTTGAGTTGGCTGACGAGCACCACGGCGTGGATCCGGCTGGGCAGGGTGATCCCGCTTTGCCGGGGTCGCAGGCTTCGGGATGTGCTCGCATAGTGCCGGTGGATGGCCACCATCAGCCAACAGATCACCGGCATGGCCACCACCACGATCCAGGCACCGTGGGTGAACTTGCTGATCAGCACGATGACCAGAACGGCGACGGTGGCCGCCGCACCCACCAGGTTCACCCCCAGGGACCCGATCACCGTGGCGCGTCCGGTCACGGCCGGGTCGCGCAGCCGCCGCAGCCAGTGCACCACCATGCCGGACTGGCTGAGGCTGAAGGAGACGAAGACGCCCACGATGTACAGCTGGATCAGCCGGGTGGTGGAGGCGTCGAAGCCCCAGATCAGCAGGCCCGCGATCCCGGCGAGGATCAGGATGCCGTTGGAGAACACCAGTCGGTCACCGCGGCGGGCGAGTTGCTTGGGCAGGAAGCCGTCCGTGGCCAGGATCGAGGCCAGGATCGGGAAGCCGTTGAAGGCGGTGTTGGCGGCCATCGCGAGGATCAAGGCGGTGAACACCTGGACCGCGAAGAACATCACGCTGTTGTTGCCGAACACCGCCGCGGAGAGCTGGGCCAACACCGTCCGCTGGACGTAGCCCTGCGGGGTCCCGGTCAGCGAGTGAACCTCTTCGGCGATGTGGATCTGGGACCAGGTACTCAGCAGCGCGATCCCGGCCATCATGACCGCCGACAGGGCCCCCATGACGATCAGGGTGATGCCCGCGTTGCGGCTCTTCGGTGGCCGGAAGGTCGGGACCCCGTTGCTGACCGCTTCGACGCCTGTCAGCGAGGTGCAGCCGGACGCGAAGGCCCGCAGGAGCAGGATCACCAGCGCCGCACCGGTGGTGGATTCCACGTGGAAGCCGAAATCGGCCGACTCGGCGACCGGAGGCTGACCCGACAGGACCCGGAAGAACCCGGCCACCAGCAGGGCGTAGACCGACAGGATGAAGCCGTAGGTGGGGATCGCGAACAGGGTGCCGGATTCCCGCACCCCGCGCAGGTTCATCACGGTGATGATGAGTAGGAAGCCCAGGCACAGCGGCACCGCGTAGGGATGGAGTTCGGTGAACGCGCTGGTGAAGTTCTCCACCGACGAGGCGATCGAGACAGCGACCGTCATGACGTAGTCGACCATCAGCGCCGAGGCGGCCACCAGGGCGGGCATCCGTCCCAGGTTCTCCTTGCTCACCACGTACGCACCGCCGCCGGAGGGATAGGCGAAACAGGTCTGCAGGTAGGAGAACGTCACCAGCAGCAGCAGACCGATCACCGCGAAGGCGATCCACGGAGTCAGGGTCACCAGCGCGGCTCCGCCCAGGGCGAGTACCAGCAGGATCTCCTGGGTGGCGTAGGCGTTGGACGAGATCGGGTCGCTGCAGTAGACCGGCAGGGCGAGCCGCTTCGGAAGCAGGGTGTCACCGAGTTGGTCGGAACGCATCCGGTTGCCGACCAGGATCCGTTTGGCCAGATTCGTGCTTGTGGTCACGTTGCCAGACCACCACCGCTCGAGGCGGTGGCAGCCGTTCTTGACGCGTCCTTGACGCTCGGACGGGGGAGCTTGACGCCATCCTGACACCCTCTGCCCACCGCGCTGACGGCCCCGGATCGGCGGGCCCAGCCGGTAGGGTGCGGGTACGAACGGGCGCGTGACCCGGCTGACACCGGGGGACGCCGGAACGGTTGGCACCCGGGGCGGCCAGAGCGGGGGTGGACGCAGTGATGGTGACCCTGATCCTTGCCCACCTCGTGACGGCGGTGGCCGCGCCGGCGTTGGTCAGGGTGCTGGGGCACCGCGCCTTCTGGGCGGCCGCTGTGGTGCCGCTGCTGAGCTTCGGCTGGTTGGTCGGGCAGGCCCCGCTGATCCTTGGTGGGGGAGTCCTCCTCGAGAACCACCCCTGGATTCCTGGCCTGGGGGTCACGCTGTCGTTCCGGGTCGGACTGCTGCAATGGCTGTTGGCGCTCATCGTGACCGGGATCGGTGCGCTGGTGTTGGGCTACTGCCGCTGGTACTTCGAGCACGATCCGCCCCAGACCCGCTGTCTCGGGCTGTTGACCGCTTTCTGTGGCGCCATGATCGGGCTCGTCACCGCCGACGACCTGATCATCCTGTATGTGTTCTGGGAGCTGACCACGGTTTTCTCCTACCTTCTGATCGGCCACGACCCGACCCGTCGGGCGAACCGGTCAGCCGCCCTGACCGCGCTGATCGTCACCACCACCGGTGGGCTGGCCATGCTCGTGGGCATCCTGACTCTCGGGTCGGTGGCCGGCACCTTCAGCCTGCAGGCACTGCTCGTGGCCCCTCCGGAGGGCGTGCCGGTCACGATCGCCGCCCTCCTGGTGCTGCTCGGAGCCCTGAGCAAATCCGCTCTGGTGCCGTTCCACTTCTGGCTGCCGGGAGCAATGGCGGCCCCCACTCCGGTGTCGGCGTACCTGCACGCCGCGGCCATGGTGAAGGCCGGGGTCTACCTTGTCGCGGCGCTGGCGCCAGCCATGGCGGGGGTGCCCGGCTGGCGTCCGGCCGTCTGGGTGCTGGGGGCGATGACCCTGTTCCTCGGGGGCTGGCGGGCCCTGCGCCAGGACGACCTGAAGCTGCTGCTGGCCTACGGGACGGTGAGCCAGCTCGGCTTCCTGGTGCTGCTGCTGGGGACGGGGACGCAGGCGGCGGCACTCGGCGGGCTGGCGATGGTGATCGCGCACGCCCTCTTCAAGGCCACCCTGTTCCTGATCGTCGGGGTGGTCGACCACAGCGCGGGAACCCGCCGGATCAGCGAACTCAGTGACGTCGGACGCCGGCTGCCCGGGACGGCGATCATTGCGGCGATCGCGGCGGCGTCGATGGCCGGGCTACCGCCCACCCTGGGCTTCATCGCCAAGGAGGCGGGCCTGGAGGGCATCACGAATCTGGGATTCGGTGGCGACGGGACGCAGGTGGCGCCCGTCCCGGCCTGGGCGTTGATCGGGGTCATCGTGCTGGGCTCGGCGATCACGGTCGCCTACTCGCTGCGCTTCTGGTGGGGTGCCTTCGCGCCCAAGGCGGGGCTCGTCCCGTCCACCGTGGCGCAGCGGCCGGCGATCGGGTTCGTGGCGATCCCGGGGCTGCTCGGGCTGGCCGGCCTGGCGGGGGGATTTCTCGGCGGCCCACTCACCGAGGCGCTGGCGCCCTACGCTTCCTCGCTGCCGCTCGGCGCCCCCAGCCACGGCATGAAGCTGTGGCCCGGCTGGACCCTGCCCTTGGCCGCCTCGGCGCTGGCCATCGGGGTGGGCGCCGGGCTCTTCTGGCAAAGGGAGCGGATCGCGGCCGTCCAGCAGACCTTCCCGCCGGTGCCGGCCGCCGCCGACTTCTACCGGCAGACGATGCGGGGGATCGACCGGCTCGCCGTCGAGGTCACCGACCGCACCCAGCGCGGCTCCCTGGCCAGCTACGTCGGCACCATCCTGGTGGTCGTCACCGCCGCCCTGTTCGTCACGCTCTCCCAGGTGCAGCACTGGCCGGCGGTCGTGGTCGCCGACGGCTGGGGACAGGTGGTGGTCGGCGGCTTCACCGTCATCGCCGCCCTGCTCGTGGCGACGTCACGGGGACGGTTGCGCGCCGTCCTGCTGCTGGGCGCCACCGGGTACGGCACCGCCCTGCTGTTCGGGATGCACGGGGCTCCCGACCTGGCACTGACCCAGGTGCTGGTCGAGACGGTCTCGCTCCTGGTGTTCCTGCTGGTCCTGCGGAAGTTGCCGAAGTTCTTCACCGAACGACCGCTGGCCGCCGGGCGCTGGTGGCGGGTGCTGATCGCGCTGGGCACCGGGCTGTCCTTCACCCTGGTGGCGCTGCTGATGCTCGGCTCGCGGGTGGCGGTGCCGGTCTCCGAGGCGTACCACGAGATGGCCTACCAGTTCGGGTATGGCCGCAACATCGTCAACGTGGTGCTGGTCGACACCCGGGCTTGGGACACCATCGGTGAGATCGCGGTGCTCGGCATCGCGGCCACCGGGGTGGCCAGCCTCATCTTCCTGCGCGGTCGTGCCGGCACGATTCGTCGGGCTCCGGCGCCCGCCCCTGGCGTGCTCGACGGCTGGTTGCGCGGCAGCCGGACGCTTCCGGCCGCCTCCCGCTCCCTGATCTTCGAGGTGGTCACCCGGCTGCTGTTCCCGGTGATGATCATGGTGTCGCTCTACCTGTTGATCGCGGGTCACAACCTGCCCGGCGGTGGGTTCGCCGGTGGCCTGGTGGCCGGGACGGCCCTGCTGATCCGTTACCTCGCCGGTGGCGCCCACGAGTTGGACGAGGCCATGCCCGTCCCGGCCGGCGTGCTGCTCGGCAGCGGGCTGGTGGCCTCAGTGGCCACCGCACTCGCCCCGCTGGCGTTCGGCGGGTTGATCTTCCAGAGCTATGACGTCCACCTGCACGTTCCCGGCTGGGACTCGTTGGCCACGCCCTGGGGGAGCTGGACGCTGCTCGGCGACATCCACCTGGTGTCCTCGACCGCCTTCGACATCGGGGTGTACCTGGTTGTCGTCGGCATGCTGCTCGATCTCGGACGCAGCCTCGGCGCGGGCATCGACGCCCAGGCCCGCGACGAACAGACCCCGGCGCCCGAACCGGAGTCCACGCGGGCAATCCCCGGACGGCGGTGGACGTGATGCCGGCCAACCTGACCCTGGCGATCGTGGGCGGCGCGCTGATCGCCTGCGGGGTGTACCTGATCACCGAGAGATCGCTCAGCCGGATCCTGATCGGGGTGGTGCTGTCGAGTAACGGGGTCAGCGCCCTCTTCCTGGTGGCGTCGGGGGCCGCCGGGGGGCCGGCCCTCATCGGGCTGACGCCGAAGGCGGAGATGAGCGACCCGCTGCCTCAGGCGATGGTGCTGACGGCGATCGTGATCACCTTGTCGGTGGCGGCCTTCGTGATGACCATGGCGTACCGCAGCTTCCAGATCAACGGCCACGACGAGGTTCAGGACGACATCGAGGACGCCCGGATCTCGGAGCTGGCCAGGTCGGATGCGGCCTCTGCCAGCTACGAGGACATGCAGTTCAGCGATACCGGAGAGGACGTGGTCAGCGAATGAACAACCTGCTGGCCGTCCCCATGCTGCTCTGCCTGCTCGGCGCGGCTGCCACCTTCCTGGCCGGTCGCCAGCCTCGCCTGCAGCGGGCGATCTCGGTGAGCGCGGTCGCCGCGGTGGTGATCGTGGCCGGGGTGCTGGTCTGGGCCAGCGACACCGCGCCGGTGACCCTGTGGGTGGGGGCGTGGCCCCGTCCGTTGGGCATCGTGCTGGTCGCCGACCGGCTGGCCTCGGTGATGCTGCTGGTGGCCGCGCTGGTCTCCTTGGCCGTGCTGGTCTATTCCACCGGGCAGGACGAGGACGAACTCGTGCGCGAAACCCCGGTCTCGATCTTCCACCCCACCTTCCTGCTGCTGGTCGCCGGGGTTTCCAACGCCTTCCTGGCCGGGGACCTGTTCAACCTGTTCGTCAGTTTCGAACTCCTCCTGTTCGCCTCCTACGTGCTGCTCACCATGGGCGGCACCCGGGACCGGATCCGCGCGGGATCGGTCTACGTGGTCGTCAACCTCGTCTCCTCGGCGCTGTTCCTGGTCGCCCTGGCCAGCGTGTACGCAGCCACGGCGACGGTGAACCTCGCCCAACTGGCGGTGCGGCTGCAGGAGTTGCCCCCGGAGGTGCGCGGTGTCCTGCAGGTGCTGCTGCTGAGCGTCTTCGCCATCAAGGCCGCGGTGTTCCCCCTGTCTGCGTGGCTGCCGCATTCGTACCCGACGGCCCCCGCCCCGGTCACCGCCGTCTTCGCCGGGCTGCTCACCAAAGTGGGCGTGTACGCGATCATCCGCACCCAGACCCTGCTCTTCCCCGCGGAGCCGCTGACGGTGCTGCTGGGGATCGCCGGCGTCGCCACGATGGTGATCGGCATCCTGGGTGCGGTGGCACAGGTCGAGATCAAACGGATGCTGTCGTTCACGCTGGTCAGCCACATCGGCTACATGCTGTTCGGGATCTCCCTGGCCACGCCGGCGGGCCAGGCGGGGGCCATCTTCTACGCCGCTCACCACATCACCATCCAGGGCACCCTGTTCCTGGTGGCCGGGCTGATCGAGCGGGTGGGCGGCTCCACTTCGCTGGATCGACTCGGCGGCCTGGCGCGGGTGTCTCCGCTGCTCGGCGCCCTGTTCCTGATCCCCGCCCTGAATCTGGCCGGGATTCCGCCCTTGTCCGGCTTCGTGGCGAAGCTGGCCCTGCTCCAGGCCGGTGTCGCCGCGGGGACCCCTACCTCCTGGTCGCTGGTGATCGCCGGTGTGGTGACCTCGCTGCTCACTCTCTACGCCATGGCGAAGGTCTGGAACCGGGCGTTCTGGGGGGTCCTGCCGCCGGCCTGCGAGCAGACCTACCGCAGCTACGACGACCCCCAGGCCGGGCGGCTACTGCCCGCCCTGATGGTCGCCCCCACGGTGGGGCTGATCGGACTCGCGCTCGGCTTCACCGTGTTCGCCGGGGGGATGTACGCCTTCGTGGCACGCTCCGCCCACGCGCTGGTGGACGGCAGCTATGTGGCGGCCGTGCTCGGGGGAGGCGGCTGATGACCAGGGCGACCAGGCGCCTGCGCTGGCGCTTCCAGGGCCGGGCCGTGGTGCTGCTCGCGGCGGTGTGGGTGATGCTGTGGGGGGAGCCCTCGCTGCTGAATATCGGTTTCGGCCTGATCCTGGGCTGGCTCATCACGGTGGTGTTCCGGCTCCCACCGATCCGCTTCTATGGACGGCTGCACCCGTGGGGCCTCCTGGTGCTGGTGGTCAGCACCTTGTGGGACCTGGCCCGCGCCTCCGTCCAGCTGTCGTTGCTGGCCTTCCGGCCCGGGCTCGACCTGAGGCCAGGGATCGTGAAGCTGCCGCTGCGCAGCCACAACGACCTGTTCCAGGTCGCGATCGCCGAACTGATCTCGATCGTCCCCGGGACGCTGGTGGTCGAGACCACTCGTCATCCCCGCACCCTCTACCTGCACGTCGTCGACCTGTCCGCTCCGGGAGCCGTCGAGTACGAGCGGGAGCACGCGGCGGGCCTGGAGCGCCGGTTGGTGCGAGCGTTCGGGAGCCCGCAGGACATCGCCGACGTCACCGGGCGGGATCTCCCAGAAGCATCAGAAACGGGGGCGCCATGACGGTGATCATCACGGTCGCCGCGGCCATGCTCGCCGTCGCGGCGGCCCTCACCCTGTGGCGGATCGTGGCGGGCCCCACCCCCCTGGACCGGATCATCGCCGCCGACGTGCTGGTCGGCGTCGTGATCGCCTCGGTCGGCATCACCGCTGCGCTGTCCGGCACTGCGACCGGCCTGCCGATCCTGCTGGGGCTGTCGCTGATCGGGTTCACCGGGGCGGTCGGGGTCGCCCGGCTGATCGCGTCCCCCACCGCCGTCCGTCGGGTGTTCGACCGGCGCCAGGCCCTGCGAGAGGAGGACTCCGATGACACGTGAGGCGGTGATGGACGTCCTGGGCGCACTCTTCCTGGCGCTGGGGGCCTTCTTCTGCTTGGCGGCCGCCGTCGGTGTCGTCCGGTTCCCCGACGTGATGACCCGCATGCACGCCGCCACCAAGCCGTCGGTGTTCGGCCTGATCCTGGTGCTGCTGGGGGTGACCCTCACGCTGCGGGATCCCAAGGTCTTCACGCTGCTCACCCTGGCAGTGCTGATGCAGATCATGACCGCACCGGTATCGGGCCACCTGGTGTCGCGGACGGCCCACCGGGGTGGGCTGTGGGACGCCGACCACGCGATCATCGATGAACTCGCCGACGACAATGCCGGTTCGGCCGCCGAGCAGGCCTCCGGTTCAGCGGGCCAGGCGCCGGGTCAGGATCCGGTAGCCGGCGCCGAGGGCCAGGACGCCCAGGCCGATCGCGACGGCGGTCGTCGGTAGGGTCGCTGCCAGCACCAGGCACCCGGCGCACCCCGCGACCTGGACGACGCGGGGAGTGCGTCGCTGGGCGGCGGATTGGGTGAACGCGGCCAGATTGGCGATGGCGTAGTAGAGCAGCACGCCGAAGGAGGAGAACCCGATCGCCCCGCGGAGGTCGACGCTCAGCACCAGGGCGATCACCGCCGCCGCCAGCACGAGCTCGGCCCGATGCGGACTCCGCCACCTCGGATGGACGGCGGCCAGCCAACGGGGAAGGTCGCCTTCGCGAGCCATCGCCAGCGTGGTCCGTCCGATCCCGGCCATCAGCGCCAGCAGGGCGCTCAGCGATGCCAGCGCCGCGCCCACCCCGACCAGCGGGACGGCCCAGGCCCAGCCTCGCGCGGCGACCACGTCCGCCAGGGGGGCGGCGGAGTGGGCCAGGTCGTGGGCTCCCAGAACCCTGAGCGCGACCGTGGCGACGACGGCGTAGACCATGACCACGATGCCCAAGGCGAGCAGGATGGCCCGGGGAATCGTGTGGCGGGGCTCCCGCACCTCCTCACCCAGGGTGGCGATCCGCGCGTACCCGGCGAACGCGAAGAACAGCAGCCCGGCCGCCTGCAGGACGCCGTACCATTCCGGGCCGCCCACGGGGGACACCACCACCGGCAGGCCGCCGCCGGCGCTCATCCCCGAGGCGACGACCACGCTCAGGCAGGCCAGCACCAGCAGGACGGTGACCCGGGTGACCTGGGCCGTGCGGCTGATCCCGGCGTAGTTGACCCCCGCGAGGACGGCGACTGCCACGGCCGCCACCGGACGCTGCCAGGCTGCCGGGACGGCGTAGGCGGCGAACGTCAGAGCCATCGCCGCGCTACTGGCCGTCTTGCCGATGACGAACGCCCACCCGGCCGCGAACCCCCACCACGGCCCGAGCTGTTCCCGTCCGTAGACGTAGGTCCCCCCGGACGTCGGGTAGACCGCCGCCAATTGTGCCGAGGACGAGGCGTTGCACCACGCCACCACGGCCGCGATGGCCAGGCCGATCAGCAGGGCCGAGCCGGCGACGGCGGCCGCCGGGGCGAAGGCGGCGAACACCCCGGCCCCCAGCATCGAGCCGAGGCCCAGGAACACCGCGTCGCTCAACCCCAGCCGTCTGGACAATCCGACCTGTTCCACCCGGGCAGGGTAGCCGGTCGAGAGGCGCGCGGTGCGCGCGCAGCGACTCAGGCGAAGACGGCCATCCCGTACTTCCAGAAGATCAGCGAGACGACCGCGGCGAGCCACACCGTGACGATCATGGCATCCAGCCCCATCCGCAGCCCTGCCGACAGGGTCGCCTGCAGCTTCGGGGACAGGAACAGGTTGTTGTCCCGGATGTTGACGTGGGTGAGCGAGGTGAAGACGAGCGTGGTCGACAGCGTCACGAGCAGGCACCAGGGGCACAGCGCCCCGATGTTGAACATCGCCTCGTAGAACAGCCAGTAGGCGAAGATCACTCCCAGGGTGTAGACGATCTGGGCCGCCAGCATGAAGCCCCGTGGGAACTTCACCTTGGCCAGGCTCGCGACCGCGATCGTAATCACGACGGGCTCGGCGATCAGGCCCAGGAAGGCGTTCGGGAACCCGAACAGGCTCGCTTGCCACGACTTGCCGACCGTCCCGCAACTGATGGTGGCATTGATGTTGCAGGAAAGCCCGACGTTCGGGTCTGCCGCCAGTGCGACCGCGTCCACCGACAAGACGAAGGAGGCGGTCAGGCTGATGAGCGCTGACAGCAGCATCGTCGAGAAGATCCAGGTGTTGCCCTGGCGGAAGCGGTGGACGCGGTCGAGGAGGTCGGTCACTGGGAGGCTGTCTGGGACGGGGTGGCTGCCGCACCGGCCGCGGCCTCGACGGCGGTCTTGAGCGGGCCCGCCGCGTAGAGGTTGCCGGCGAACACCTCGGAGTTGATCTTGACCGTCGGGGTGCCTGTCACGCCGGAGGCGAACGCGGCCGAAGTGGCGTTGGCGACGAAGTCCGCGTTCTTGAGCGAGGCGAAGCTGGCGACCACGTCATCGGTCACCCCGGCGCCGCGCGCGATCGTGGCGATCTCGGCATCGCTCAGCCCGGCGGTATTCTCCTGCGGCTGATTGTCGAACAGTGCCGCGTTGAAGTCCAACACCTTGTCAGGCTGCGCTTTCGCGACGGTCACCAGCGCGTTGGCGGCCCGCGTGGAGAACTTGGTGCCCTGCGAGGCCTGGTCCAGGAAGGCCATCGGGTGGAATTCGACACGGGCCTTGCCGGAATCGACCAGGCTCGCCAGGTCCGCCCGGTTGGCGCGCTCGAACTCGCCGCAGTAGGGGCACATGTAGTCCTGGTAGATGGCCAGGGTGACGGGGGCGTCGGCCTTCCCGACGACGACGGTGTAGTTGTCGCTGGTCCCGGCGGTGGGGCTGGAGACCTGGGGGGCCCGGCTGGCATTCACCACGGCCCACACGATGGTGCCCACGATGGCCAGCAGGCCGACGGCCAGGATGCCCATGGTCACCCAGTTGCGAACCCTTCGCTCCTGGGCGGCACGTTCCTGATCGGCGGCGAGCTGCGCGCGGCGGCTGCCCTGGGGCACGCCGCCGGGCTGGGCGGGGGGATTGGTTGTCTTCTTGCTCATGGTGTGGCTCTTTCCGGTTCACGACGAGGCGTGGCCGCAGCCCTGGTGAGGGAGGACAGGAGTGGCGCGGCCACGAGGATGGGCACCGCCGAGGTCGGCGGAAGGTCCTCACTGCAACGGCGGCGGTGGGCCTCGGCGGAGTTGCTGGCGCCGAAGCATGGCGTCCAGGTCGTGGTGGACGGCAACCGGCACCGGCGCCTGCTCGGCCGGTACCACGATCGCGGCCCAGGAGGTCAGCACCGCGATGTGGGCGGCCACCCACTCCCGCGCCGAGCCGAGCGCTCGGCGGGCCCACAGGCCGGCACCGAACGCGCCGACCAGGGTGAACAGGCCCACCAGCACGGTGGACAGCGACAGCGCCACCCAGAGGTGGGCCACCTCTGCGTAGTGCGTCCCCGCGACGAACTGGCCCTGGGGGCAGTCGCCGCTGTGGGCGAGCAGGCTCAGGCGGAGACCCAGCCAGGCCCCGGCCGGGTGCTCGCTCAGGCAGCGCGGCAGGTCTCCGGTAATGGAGACCCGGGGCAGGGAACCGGCGGAGGAGAGCAGGCCAACGCCGGTGAGGAGTAGTGCTCTCCCCACGCGAGACAGACGCTGGAACGACACCCGGTACCTTCGGCTCGGACGACTGGCCGGGCCAGTCTAGCCGGTGGGCTCCCGACGCTCAGCGCCGCTGGGTCGCGCGCGCGGCGCCGCCGGCACCGCAGCGCGGTGGACAATACAGGTGCCCGTTGTCCATGGGCGGATCGAGGAGAGGAATCCGATGGCGCACACCACGCTGGTCGGGCTGGGTGCGATCGGTGCTGCCTACGCCAGCCGCTTCGTCGCCGCGGGGGTGCCACTGGAGGTGGTGGCCGACCCGGTGCGGGCTGAGCGCTATCGCCGGGAGGCGACCGTGGTGAACGGGGTGCCTCACCACTTCGAGGTCGCAGACCCCGCCAGCGCCCGGGTAGCCGATCTGGTGGTGGTGTCGGTGAAGTACGGCCAGTTGCCGGCCGCCATCGAGTTGCTGCGCCCGGTGGTGGGACCAGGGACGGTGATGCTCAGCCTGCTCAACGGGATCAGCAGCGAGCAGGTCCTGGCCGAGGCCTTCCCGCAGGCACGGGTGTTGCTGGCGGTCTCGGCCGGCATCGACGCCGTCCGCGACGGTCGGGACGTGCGGTTCACCTCGTTGGGGTCATCAGCTACGGGGAGTCCCGCAACAGTGAGCCTTTCAGCGAGGCGGTGCGGCTCGTCGCCGGAGTCTTCGACCAGACCGGCATCGCCTACGACGTCCCGGCCGACATGGTGCACACCCTGTGGTGGAAGTTCCTGGTGAATGTGGGGGTCAATCAGGTCTCTGCGGTCCTCAAGGCCCCCTACGCGACCTTCCAGCGCCCGGGATCGCCGGCGCGCGAGGTGATGCTGGCCGCCCAACGCGAGGTGATCGCCGTGGCGAACGCCGCCGGCGTCGGGCTGGGGGAGGCGGACCTGCGGCGGTGGCTGGAGGTGCTGGGCCGGCTGGGGCCGGCGAACTACACCTCGATGGCCCAGGACGCGATGGCGGGGCGGCGCACCGAGGTCGACATCTTCGCCGGCGAGGTCATCCAGCGGGGCGCGGCGTTGGGGGTCGACGTGCCGGTCAACGCGACCCTGTACGGCCTGCTGAAGGCCGCTGAACCGTGGCTCGTCTGAAGTCCCCGATTCGTGGCGGCGGGGATTCGGCGTCCCAGTGCCGTCAGGGGAGACGCCGCCGGGGCTGACCTCGCTACGATCTGGCCAAGCCGAGATCGGAGTATTCATGGCCGCCACCAGTGAAGTCCCGCCCGAGTCCGGGCGATCCGCAGCTGCGGAGGTGCCACTGACCCGCGCTGAACGCCTGGAGCGGTTACCCTTCGGCCGCCAGCACACCAGGTTGCTGGTGGGGTCGGGCGTCGGCTGGGCGCTGGACGCCATGGACGTCGGCCTCATCTCGTTCGTGATGGCGGCGCTGGCGGCGCAGTGGAAGCTGGATCCGACCACCTTGTCGTGGATCGGGTCGATCGGCTTCGTCGGCATGGCCCTGGGGGCCACCCTCGGCGGCCTGCTGGCCGACCGGATCGGGCGCCGCCAGACCTTCGCCCTCACCCTGCTCGTGTACGGCCTCGCGACCGGGGCCTCCGCCCTGGTCGGCGGGGTGGCCGCCTTGCTCGCCCTGCGCTTCGTCGTGGGGGTCGGCCTGGGCGCCGAACTCCCGGTGGCGTCCACCCTCGTCAGCGAGTTCGCGCCGCGCCGGATCCGCGGCCGAATGGTGGTGGCCTTGGAGGCATTCTGGGCCGTCGGTTGGATCATGGCCGCCCTGATCGGCTACCTGATCGTCCCCGCGTCGCCGAACGGGTGGCGCTGGGCCCTGGCGGTCGGCATCATCCCGACGGCCTACGCGGCTGTGGTCCGCTGGGGGCTGCCCGAATCCGTCCGCTTCCTCGAACTGAAGGGCCGTCACGCCGAGGCGGAAGCCGCCGTCGTCGCCTTCGAGCGGGGCAGTGGGGTGGACGCCGGGGGATCGGTCGGTGCCCAAGCCGCGGCGGCCCCGTCGCTCGCCTCGCCGGAACCGCCGGCGGTCACACCGTCCATCTGGTCGGCTCAATTCCGGCGCCGCACCGCAGCCCTGTGGGCGGTGTGGTTCTGCATCAACCTCTCCTACTACGGTGCGTTCATCTGGATTCCCACCCTGCTCGTGGGGCGTGGCTTCCCGCTCGTGAAATCCTTCGAGTTCACCCTCATCATCACCCTGGCCCAGGTCCCGGGGTACCTGGTCGCCGCCTGGCTGATCGAGGTCTGGGGGCGCCGCGCGACGTTGGCCACCTTCCTGGCCGGCTCCGCCGTCGCGGCAGCCCTGTTCGGCTTCGCGCAGACCCCCGAGGCGATCATCGCTACCGGGTGTGCCCTGTCCTTCTTCAACCTCGGAGCCTGGGGCGCGTTGTACGCGATCGGTCCCGAGCTGTATCCGACGGGGGTCCGCGGGACGGGGACGGGTGCCGCCGCCGCGTTCGGCCGGATCGCCTCGATGCTGGCCCCCCTCAGCGTCCCGCTGCTCTTGGTCTCGGGCGGCTCGGTGCTGGTCTTCGCGGTGTTCGGGGCCGCGTTCGTCGTTGCCGCCGTGGCGGCACTGTTCCTCCCGGATTCGACCAACCAGCCGCTCCAGGCCTGAGGCCGGAATTGCTACGGGCCGCCTCCCCGCAGGGAAGCGGCCCGTAGACGGATCTCAACGCATCGACTTGGTGCCCCACCAGATCCGATCCATGTAGTCCTGCATGGAGCGATCGGAGGAGAAGTAGCCGCTGCGGGCGACGTTCAGGATCGCCGAGCGGGCCCAGGCGTCCTGGTCGCCGTAGTAGGCCTCGACCCGCCCCTGGGCCTCCAGGTACGACTCGTAGTCGGCCAGCGCCATGAAGCGATCGTCATAGAGCAGGTTCGACACCAACGGCTCGAACACCCCACGATCCCCGCCGGAGAAGTGACCTGACGCGATCAGGTCCAAGGTGGCCTTGAGCTGCGGATTCGACTCGTAGTACTCGTGGGGGCGGTAGCCCGCCGCCTGTCGTTCGGCCACCTCGGGCTCGAGCATGCCGAACAGGAAGAAGTGGTCGTTGCCCACCAGTCGCCGGATCTCGACGTTGGCCCCGTCCTCGGTACCGATGGTGAGGGCACCGTTGAGGGCGAACTTCATGTTGCCCGTGCCGGAGGCCTCCTTGCCTGCCAGGGAGATCTGTTCCGACAGGTCGGCGGCCGGGATCAACTTCTCGGCCAGGGTGACGTTGTAGTTCGCCGGGAACGCGACGGTGAGGACGCCGTCGACCAGCGGATCGGAGTTGATCACCCGAGCGACGGAGTTGATCAGGAAGATCGTCTCCTTCGCCATCCGGTACCCGGGGGCCGCCTTGGCGCCGAACACCACCGTCCGCGGCAGGACCTCGTCGGGCTTCAGCTTCCCCGAGAGCAGCTGCTCGTAGACCGTGACGATGTGCAGGATCTTGAGGCTCTGCCGCTTGTACTCGTGCAGGCGCTTCACCATCACGTCGAGGAGGTGCCCTTGGGGCAGCTCGATGCCGTCGCGGGCCCGCAGCAGGTTGCGCAGGCGCGTCTTGTTGGTCGCCTTCGCCGTGATGAACGCGGCGCGGAAGTCGGCGTCCTCGGCGTACGGCTCCAACTCCTCCAGGCGCTCCAGTTCGTTGACCCAGCCGCTGCCGAGGGCGTCGGTGATGAGTTCCGACAGCGCCGGGTTGGCCATCCGGACGAAGCGGCGCGGAGTGACGCCGTTCGTGACGTTGGTGAACTTGTCCGGCCAGTACTCGGAGAAGTCGGGCAGCACCTTGTCGCGCAGCAGCTGCGAATGCAGCTCCGCCACGCCGTTGACCTTGCCCCCGGCCACGGTGGCCAGGTAGGCCATCCGCACCGCGCGCTCGGGGTAGTCGGCGATGATGGACATCCGCCGCGCCCGCATCTCGTCAGCCGGGTAGGCGGCGCGGACCTCCTCCAGGAAGTCGTCATTGATGCGGTAGATGATCTCCAGGTGGCGCGGCAGCAGGCGTCCCAGCAGGTCGACCGACCACACCTCGAGGGCCTCGGGCAGCAGCGTGTGGCAGGTGTAGGCAAAACACTGCTTGGTGATCGCCCAGGCGTCGTCCCACTCGAACTTGCGTTCGTCGACCAGCAGGCGCATGAGTTCCGGTACTGCGATCACGGGGTGGGTGTCGTTCAGCTGGAAGATGATCCGCTGCGGCAGTTCATGCAGGTCGATATCCGGTTCGAGCATCTGCTCGATGAAGTCACGCAGCGAACACGCCACGAAGAAGTACTGCTGCTGGAGGCGGAGTTCCTTGCCCTGAGGCGTCGAGTCCTCGGGGTAGAGCACCTTGGTGATGTTCTCGGCGAACGTCTGCGCGCGGACCGCCTCGGCGTAGTCACCGGCGTTGAAGATGCTGAGGTCGAACGCCTTGGTGGCCTGGGCGCTCCACAGGCGAAGGGTGTTGACCCGTGCGTTCTGGAAGCCGGGGACCATGTAGTTGTACGGGACGCCCAGGACGTTCCAGCCTGGAACCCAGCGGGTCCGTGCGGTGCCGTCGGTGTCGGTGTACTGCTCGGTGTACCCTCCGAAGTCGACCTGGACGGCGGACTCCGGGTGCGGGAACTCCCACGGCCCGCCGAGGGCCAGCCAGGTGTCCGGCTGTTCCACCTGGCGTCCGTCGACGAAGGTCTGGCGGAAGATGCCGTACTCGTAGCGGATGCCGTAACCGATGCACGGCACGCTCATGGTGGCCAGCGAATCGATGAAGCAGGCGGCCAGGCGGCCGAGGCCGCCGTTGCCCAGCCCCGGCTCGACCTCCTGTGCCCGCAGCGTGGCCAGGTCGAGGCCACAGGAGGCCATGGCCTTGGCGGCGATGTCATTGAGTTGGGTGGCCAGCAGGGCATTGCCCAGTTGGCGACCGAGCAGGTACTCCGCGGAGAGGTAGCCGACGGCCTTCGACCGGCTCTCCCGCTGCTTGCGGGTGGTCTCCAGCCATCGGGCCATCAGGTAGTGGCGGACGGTTCGCGCCAGCGCCAGGTACTGGTCGTTGATGGTGGAGCGGGACAGTGCGACACCCTGGCCGGTGTTCAACTCCCGCAGGAATTCGCGCACGAACCCGTCCACCGAGTGCGGTGGCGCGGTCACCGGGGCCAGCGCGACCGGGTGCGTCGGTGCGAAGACCGGGCCCAGCCGATTCAGCTCGGTGGTGGGGGATTCGTCCGCCGGAGGAGTGGCCGGAAGCGGGACAGCGTCAAGGGTGGAGTAGTCGTTCACGGTCGTACGGTAGCCAGAACGTGTGGCAATTGGGTAACGGCTTGCGAGGCGGACACCGGTAGGCGGCGTTGCGGGGGGCGGCCGCCGCCGGTCGGGGCTGTGCCCAGGCGAAGAATCGTGGGCCACCAGGCGAGAAGGGACACCGTCCCGCGAAAGTTCGGCTACCTTAACTTTCATGGAGGCCGTCGACACCGTACCCGGGCTGCGGACTCGGGTCCGTGGCCGGGTCGCGTGGCTGTGGGGCCCGGCCTTTGTGGCGGCCGTCGCCTACGTCGACCCCGGCAACGTCGCGGCCAACCTGACCGCGGGGGCCCGCTACGGCTTCCTGTTGCTGTGGGTGCTCGTGGTGGCCAACGGTGTGGCGGTGGTCGTCCAGTACCTGTCGGCCAAGCTCGGCCTGGTGACCGGGCAGAGCCTGCCCGAACTGCTGGGGGCGCGGCTGGGGACGTGGCCCCGACGGTTGTTCTGGGCGCAGGCGGAGCTGGTCGCCGCGGCCACGGACCTGGCCGAGGTGGTGGGCGGCGCGATCGCGCTCCAGATCCTGTTCGGGCTGCCGTTGTGGCTGGGAGGACTGATCGTCGGAGTCGCGTCCATGGTCCTGCTGTCGGTTCAGACCCGCTTCGGCCAACGCCCGTTCGAGATCGTCCTGATGGGCTTGTTGGGTGTCATCGCGGCCGGGTTCGTGGCCGGACTCTTCGTCAGCCACGTCTCCTGGCCGGATGCGTTGGGAGGCCTGGTGCCACGCTTCGAAGGACCGGGGACGGTCCTGCTGGCCGCCAGCATGCTGGGCGCGACCGTAATGCCGCACGCGGTCTACGTCCATTCTTCGCTGGTCCGCGACCGCCACGGTGCCAGGGCTGCCACCGACCTGGGACGGCTGGTACGAGCCACCCGGGGTGACGTCATCGCCTCGCTGCTGGTGGCAGGGACGGTCAACATCGCCATGCTGCTGCTGGCGGCTTCCAGCCTGGCCGGCGTGGAGGGCGTGGATACCATCCCGGGAGCCCACGACGCCCTCACCAGGGCGCTCGGCCCGGTCGTCGGCGTCCTGTTCGGGGTCGGGCTGCTGGCCTCCGGGCTCGCCTCCACCTCGGTGGGTTCCTACGCGGGGGCGGCCATCATGAAAGGGCTGCTGCGGGTTCGGGTGCCGCTGCTGGCCCGGCGTGGTCTCACCCTCGCCCCGGCCCTGTTGGTGCTGGCCAGCGGAATCGATCCCACCTGGGCGCTGGTGCTGAGTCAGGTGCTGCTGAGCCTCGGCATCCCGTTCGCGGTCATCCCCCTGGTGATTCTCACCAGCCAGCGGCGGTTGATGGGTCGCTTCGCCAACACCGCGCTGCTGCGGGTGGTCGCCTGGGCCGCGGTCGTGGCCATTGTGGTCCTCAACCTCGTCCTGATCGCCCTCACGGTGAGCGGAGGGTGAGGTGGCCGAGGACGGACCGCAGGTCGACGCCCTGAGCTCGGTGGCCCAGGACTACCTGAAGGTGATCTGGTCGGCCACCGAGTGGGGGGACCCGCCGATCACCACCAAGGCGCTCGCCGCGCGCCTCGGCACGACCCCCGCCAACGTGTCCGAGACTCTGCGTCGGCTGGACTCCCAGGGCCTGGTTCACTACGAGCCGTACCGACCGGCGCGACTCAGCGCCTCGGGACGGCGGCTGGCGCTGGCCATGGTGCGGCGGCACCGTCTCCTCGAGGCGTTCCTGGCCGGCATGGTGGGCTATTCCTGGGACGAGGTGCACGACGAGGCGGAACGACTCGAGCACGCAGTCAGCGATGATTTCCTGGACCGCATCGATGCCCTCCTGGGGTTCCCGACCCATGACCCTCACGGCGACCCGATCCCGGCGCCTGACGGGCGCACGCCGGCGACCGATGACACCCTGCGGCTGCCCGACGCCCCGCCGGGCCGGTACCTCGTCGTCCGGGTCTCCGACGCCGACTCGGCCACGCTGGCCAGGTTGACGGCAGCGGGGTTCGCTCCCGGCGCTGTGGTGCCCGAGGCGCCGGAGGGCCTGCAGTCCGGCGACCTGGACGCCGTGCGGGTCACGGTGGCGCCGGGCGACCCCCTCAGTCCAGGGAGCCGATCCTGAACGACTTCAGTTCCCGCTCGGGGCGTCCCTGGCCGCCGTGCTGGGCCTCGAACGCTGACGTCGCGTCCTTGCCGCACATCCCGAGGATGCGGCTGGCGCCCCCCGGGTGGCGGTTGATCCAGCGCGTCAGGTCGTAGACGTTGCCATTCACGACCGACCAGCACGACGTCGCGGAGGCATGCTTCGCCACCTGGGCGAGGGTGTAGCTGCTCGGCGCGCTCGTTGAGGGGGTCGGCGACGGTTTCGTGGGCGTGGGCGTGGGCGTGGCGGCGTCCCCGGCAGGGACGGTGGGTTCAGGGGTGGTGGGCAGTTCGGCCTCGGCGCTGGCCGACACCGCGTCCCCCCACACCGCCTGGGCGCCGCTGTGGCCGACCAGGACCGTGAGCCCGATGGTCGCCAGCGCCGCCAGGCCGGCCACGAGCCCGGTCACCAGGGTCGGCAGTGAGCGTCCCCCGGCGGCCGCCGCGTCCCGCTGCTGCAGGACGAACCACGCCACGCTGAGCACCAGGAGGCCGATCGCCGCCAGCGGAAGGACGTCGCCGTAGGCGGCGTGCTGGGCCGGCTCCCCGACCTGCTCGGCCAGCGCCTCCCCGGACTCCTTCGCCACGAAGGCGGCGATCGTCCCGACGACCAGTCCACCCATCGTCAGCCAGCCGTAGCGCTGGGCGAGCCGTGGCCAGATCACCAGGGCCACCAGGGCCGCGGCGGCAACGGGCAGGACGATCACTGCGAGGTGGACCACCAGTGGGTGCAGCGGGAGGCCGGCAACGCTGCTGAACAGTCCGCCTTCGAGCGGGAGTGAAAGGTGCATGTCAGAAACGATAGGCAGCGGTGCCTCAAGGGAAGCTCAAGGAAGCGGCAAGAGCAGGTCAAGGTCGCCTCACTGCTCGCGGAAGCTGACCCCCGCCGGCCCGCAGCTGATCTCGATCCGGTACCCGGCGTCGTGTTCGCTGCGTTCGAACTCGACGATCGCACGCGTGCTTGCCTGCTCGATCACTTCGACCGCGAATCCATCGGCAGGGACGGCGCTGCGCAGGACGACGTCCGCGCCCCGGCACTGGGCAGAGATCCGCCCGCCGAGGCCGGTCCAGTTGCTTGTCGATGCGTCGCCGGCGCCGGTCGGCGCCGGGGACGGCTGGGTGAAGTCCGTACTGGACTGCCGCCCCACCCGCATCCCGGCGCTCGAGATCGTCCACCAGATGGCCAACGAGGCCAAGGCCACCGTGACGACCCAGATCGCCGCCACCAGCGGCACGGTGCGGCGGTTCACGAGCCCCATCATGGCAGGTGGGCCCCTCAGCCCTGCCGGGCGCCGGTCGGACCTGGCGCCGGGCGCGAGGTACGGGGGTACGGTGTCGCGCATGGCCAACGTCCTGATCATCGAGGATGACCCCGCCATCCGGCGCTCCCTCGGCCAGGCTCTGGTCGATCGCGGTCATGCGGTGGCGCGGTGCGCCACCGGGATCGAGGGCCTGGCGCGACTGGTCGAGACCGAACCATCCGTGGTCCTCCTGGACCTCGGCCTGCCCGACATCGACGGTCTGCGGCTGCTCCCGATGATCCGGGGTGCGAGCACCGTGCCGGTGATCGTGATCACCGCCCAGGACGACGACGCGCTCATCGTCCGCGCGCTCGACGCCGGCGCCGACGACTACGTCGTCAAGCCGTTCGGGGCCGACCAGATCGAGGCGCGGATCCGGGCGGTGCTGCGCCGAAGCGAGGCGGGCGGCCCGGGGGCCGGGCCGGTCGTGGTCGGGGAGCTGCAGATCGACGCCGCGACGAGGCAGGTCCTGCTCGCCGGACGCGCCGTGGAGTTGTCCCGCAAGGAGTTCGACCTGTTGTGGGTGCTGGCGAGGCGGGTCGGGGAGGTCGTCACCCGCCGCGAGTTGCTCGCTGAGGTCTGGCAGCAGCCGTACGGGGCGGCCGACCGAACGGTCGATGTGCACCTGAGTTGGTTGCGGCGCAAGCTGGGCGAATCGGCGGCCCGGCCGGTCTACCTCCACACCCTCCGCGGCGTCGGGGTGTCGTTGCGGGCTCCGGCCCCGGGGGCGTGAGATGCGTCGGCAGCTGACCGCGCTGGTGGCCCTGGTGAGCACCGCCATGGTGGTCTCCTTCGTGGTGCCGCTGCTCTTGCTCGTCAGCACGCTGGCTGAGGACCGCGGCATGACCGCCGCCGCCCAGCAGGCCGACACCATCGCGATCCTCGTCTCGGGGATGCCCGTCACCTCCGAGCTGGCGGAGGCGGTCGCCGCGTCCACCCAACGGTTCCCGGGGACGGCCAGCGTCCGGCTGGCCGACGGCACGATCCTGGGGGACGATTGGCCGGGCGCTGCCGAGGATCCCGAGGTGACCCGCGCGCGCGGCGGTGAGGCCTTCTCCGTCCGGGACGCCGCCGGCGGACGCGTCTACGTGCCGGTGCTCGCCGGCGGCGGGGTGTCGGTCGTCCGGGTGGCCATCGATGATGACCAGCTGCGCCAAGGTGTTCCGCTCGCCTGGGCCAGCATCCTCGGCGTCGGAGTGGCGTTGTGCCTGGTGGCGGTCTGGCTGGCAGGACGGGCCGCGCGTCGGCTGACAGCACCGCTGCAGGAGGTCGCGGCCGTGGCTCACCGCCTGCGCGAGGGCGACCTCGCCGCCCGGGCAGCCGACGCCGGCACGTCCGAAACGGTTGAGCTGTCGCGGGCCCTCAACGGCCTGGCCGAGAGGATCGGGCACCTGCT
This sequence comes from Propionibacteriaceae bacterium, assembly GCA_016717345.1. Classification (GTDB taxonomy): domain Bacteria; phylum Actinomycetota; class Actinomycetes; order Propionibacteriales; family Propionibacteriaceae; genus Propionicimonas. The sequence continues at coordinate 64,410 of JADKFR010000001.1, read as the reverse complement.
GGTCGCCGAGCGGGAAGCCGTCGGGAAACTGGCGCATCGACTTCGAACCCCGACCACCGCCCTGCGCCTGGAGGTCGACGGACTGGCCGACGCCGAAGCCGCCGACCGGATGCGAGCCGCGCTCCTGGTGCTCCAGTCAGGCATCGACGGGGTCGTCGCCGAAGCTCGCCGGCCGCTACGGGAAGGCTCTCCGCTGGGAGCGGACGCCACCGCGATCGTCGCCTCCCGGGTCGCCTACTGGGCTCCGCTGGCCGAGGACCAGGGCCGTGTCCTGGTCGCCACGCTCCCCAGACAGCCGCTCCCGGTTCGCCTGAGCGCCCTGCAACTCGCCGATCTGGTCGACGTGCTGGTCGACAACGTGTTCGCCCACACCGACGAGGGGGTGGGTTTCAGCGTGTCGCTGACCCGCACCGACGACGTGGCGGTGCTCGAGGTCCGGGACGAGGGCCCAGGTCTCACGCCGCGGTCGGAAGGGACGCAGCGTCCGGTGGGCTCCAGCGGGCTGGGACTGGAGATCGCTGCCCACACGGCTCAGGCTGCCGGCGGCCAGCTGCAGCGGCCACCCACCGGGGTGGCCCGTCCGTGCTTCCGGGTGCTGTTGCCGCTGGAATTGTGAGGCCGAGGGGGGACGGGGAGGGCGGTCAGCGCACGTGATCCAACCCGATGTCGAGCACCCGCGCCGAGTGGGTGAGCCATCCCACCGAGATCAGGTCCACGCCGGCCTCCGCGATCGGCACCGCAGTCACCGGCGTGATGCGTCCGGAGGCTTCGGTGATCATCCGTCGATCCACCAGTTGGACGGCCTCGGCGAGCAGGGAGGGGCTCATGTTGTCCAGCAGGACCGCGTCGGCGCCCACCGCCAGCAGTTCGCGCAGTTGGTCGAGCCCATCCACCTCCACTTCGATCTTCACCAGGTGACCGACACCCTCGCGGACCCGTGAGACAGCCGCCGTGATGCCACCCGCCACCGCGATGTGGTTGTCCTTGATGAGGACGGCATCGTCGAGGCCGAAGCGGTGGTTCGAGCCGCCGCCGGCTACCACCGCGTACTTCTGCAGGGAGCGGAGCCCCGGGATGGTCTTGCGGGTGTCGGCGACTTTCGCCCGGGTGTGGGCGATCGCCGCGGCGATGGTGGCCGTCCCCGTGGCCACGCCCGACAGGTGCCCCAGGAAGTTGAGCGCCACCCGCTCGCCGGTGAGAAGCCCGCGGGCGGGTCCGGTGGCGCGTGCGATCACCGATCCGGGGACGACCGGCGCGCCGTCCGGGATCTCGACCCGGACGGTGATCCGCGGGTCCACCAGGTGCCAGGCCAGCTCGGCGCAGGCGAGGCCCGCCACGACGCCGGGCTCCCGCGACACCAGTGCCACCTCGGCGGTGGCGTCGGCCGCGATGATCGCGTCGGTGGTCAGGTCGCCGGCCCGTCCGAGATCCTCCAGGAGCGCAGCGCGCACCAGCGGCTCGATCACCAGGGTGGGTAACTGCCTCATCGGACGGACTCCAGGGCGAGTGAGTCGGTGGCGACCTCGATATGCTGGGCCACCTCGTCGGGCGCGGGGAAGTCGAGGCGGGTGTGGCCCCCCCGGGACTCCTCACGGCGCAGCGCTGAGGTCAGCACCAGTTGCCCGACCAGGCCCGCCTCGTGGTCCCGGTGAGGCTCCAGGGCGGCGAGCCCTGCCTGCAGTTCGGCTCCCGTGCGCAGGACCCCACCGGCTCGGCTGACGATCTGGCGAACCAGGGCGACCACCGGATCCGGCGTCGGCTCCGACCACGCGGGCTGACCCGCGCCCGGTCGGGTCGGTGCCGGGGACCCGCCGGCCTCGAGCGTGGCGCGCAGGTGCCGGGCGACCTCCCGTCCGCAGACGACGGCTTCCAGCAGGGAGTTGCTGGCCAGCCGGTTGGCCCCGTGGAGCCCGGTCGAGGCCACCTCGCCGGCCGCGAAGAGCCCCGGCAGGGTGCTCTGCCCGACGGCGTCCACCAGCACTCCGCCCATGTGGTAGTGGGCCGCGGGACGAACCGGCAGCAGGTCCCGGACGGGGTCCAGCCCCGCCTGCAGGGCCGTGGCGTGGATGGACGGGAACAGTTCGGCGAATCGCGGGCCCGGGTCGGTGCGAGCGTCAAGAAAGACCCGATGCCCGGCCTGCAGCTGAGCCCAGGCCGCGCGGGACACGACATCGCGGGCCGACAACGGGTTCTTCAGTACCCACTCGCCGTTCTCGTTGACCAGGATCGCGCCCTCCCCGCGGACCGCCTCGCTCACCAGGGGCATCGGGTCGACCGCGACGTCCAGGGCCGTCGGGTGGAACTGAACCATCTCGACATCGCGCAGCCTGGCCCCGGCGCGGTACGCCAGCGCCAGTCCCTGGCCACGGGAGCCGAGCGGGTTGGTGGTGTGGCTGAACAGGCCGCCGATCCCGCCGGTCGCCAGGATCACCACCTCAGCGAGCAACTCGACCGGGCCGTCGGGGGTGTCCACCCGCACCCCGCTCACCCGGCCGTCGGTGACCAGCACCTCCCGGGCGGGGGAGTGGTCCCACAGCGCGATCGACGGTAGTTGCCGCGCCCGGTCCACGACGGTGCGCAGCAGTTCGGCACCCGTCCCGTCCCCCTGGGCGTGGACGATCCGCCGGCGGCTGTGCGCGCCTTCGAGACCGAGCCGCAACGACCCGTCGGGGTTGCGGTCGAACCGGGCGCCCTGGTCGGCGAGCCACGCGATGGCGCCCGGCGCGGCCGCGGTGATCGCGGCGACCACGTCCGGCTCGCAGAGCCCAGCCCCGGCGGCCAGCGTGTCGGCGGCATGCAGGCTGGGGTCGTCGTCGGGGCCGACGGCTGCGGCGACTCCGCCCTGGGCCCAGCCGGTCGACGTCCCGGTGCTCACCCGTCCCGCGCTGAGCACCACGCACGGCAGGGGCGCGAGGTCGATGGCTGCGGTGAGCCCGGCCAGGCCAGCGCCCACGATGATCGGGCCGTTGGCCTCGACGCCCGGCGACGCCGGCGGTCATCGCCGGGCCTCCCCACCGCCAGCATGCGATCCACGGCCGCCCTCGCGCGATCGACCACGTCGTCGTCGATGGTGACCTCGTTGGTCATGGTCTCCAGGCTGTGCCGGATCTTGGCCAGCGTGTTGCGCTTCATGTGCGGGCACAGGTTGCACGGCCGGACGAACTCGATGTCCGGGGTACTCCTGGGCCACGTTGTCGCTCATCGAGCACTCGGTGATCAGCGCGACCCGGCTCGGGCGCCGATCGGCCACGAAGCCGATCATCTGGGCGGTCGACCCGGCGTAGTCGGCCTCGTCGACCACCTCGGGCGGGCATTCGGGGTGCGCCAGCACCGTGACACCCGGGTGGTCCACGCGGATCTGGTGGATGTCGGTGGGCGTGAACCGCTCATGGACCTCGCACGCGCCGGGGTGGGTAATCACCTCGACCCCGGTCTGCCGCGCGATGTTGGCCGCGAGATAGCGGTCGGGGATCATGATGACCCTCGGCACGCCGAGGCTCTCGATGACGGCGACAGCGTTGCCGGAGGTACAGCAGATGTCGGATTCGGCCTTCACCGCCGCTGAGGTGTTGACGTAGGTCACGACCGGCACGCCGGGGTTGCGGCGTCGGAGTTCGCGGACGTCCTGGGGGGTGATGGATTCGGCCAGGGAGCACCCGGAGCGCAGGTCAGGGATCAGCACGGTCTTGGACGGGTTGAGCAGCTTGGCCGTTTCGGCCATGAAGTGCACCCCGGCCAGCAGGATCACGTCCGCTTCCACCGTGGTGGCCTCGCGGGCCAGTGCCAGCGAATCACCGACGATGTCGGAGACCCCGTGGAAGATCTCCGGGGTCATGTAGTTGTGCGCGAGGATCACGGCGTTCCGCTCGGCCTTGAGACGCATGATGGCGTTCACGTCGTCGGCCATGGTGGCCCACTCGACGGCCGGGATCACATGCTCGACCTTGGAGTAGAGGGCCTCAGCGGGAAGGAGGGCGGCGGACATCGGAACTCCCAGCTCCGGCAGAGTGCCGGGTTGCTTTTGCTATATCTGAGCAAAAGCAATGCTACATCTGAGCATAAGCGGATGCAAACGAGCCTGTCAGGGGGTCACCGGCCGCGCGTGGTGGGCAGTTTGGTGCCGGCCGCGTGGCGTTGCTGCAGGATTTCGCGGCGGAAGCGGTAGAGCCTGGCCGGACGGCCACCGGTGGACGCGTCCATCGCCCCCGTCTCCTCGACGAGGGCCTGCTGTTCGACCAGACGGCGGAAGTTCTGGGTATGGACGGCCTTGCCGGCCAGGGCCTCGAGGCAGTCCTGGAGTTGCCTCAGCGTGAACTCCTGGGCCATCAGTTCGAACACCACGGGGCGGTACTGGATCTTCGCCCGGAGCCGGGCCAGCCCGGTGGCCAGCACCCGCCGATGGTCGCCGACCATCCGTTCGCCCGGCACCAGCTGGGCCTCGGGCAGCCGCCAGGCAGCGGGGGATTCCGGCACCAGGCCCACCTCGTACAGCAACTCGTAGCGCTGCAGGGCCAGGTCGGTTTGCCAGGGTTGACCCGCCAACCCGAAGGTGATCGCGCACCGCTGTCGCCGTTCGGCAGCCTGGACGGGGTCGGACTCCGCCCACGCCAGGATGGAGGGCGTGATCCTCGCCTCGAGCAGCCCGGTCCCCGGCCGGGTGTCCTCCCACGGCATCAGGTCGTACCAGGCGCGCCAGCCGCCGATGCCGGTGTCGGCCGTCGGGGTGGTCAGGCCCAGGTAGGACACCGACAGGCTGCGCGGGGTGGCCTGGGCGACGTCGAGGTCCACAAACGTGTACAGCTGCTCCAAGTAGCCCAGGCGGCGTCCGGTCTGCTCCTCGACCCAGGCTCGGGTGGCTGCCTGGAGGGAGCGGTGGCCCGGCATCAGCGGACCGGCCGGGAGCCGGGGCACCGCTCCGAGGGTCAGGACGCACGGCTGGTCGTCGACCATCGCGACGATGACGGCGAGGAGTTCCGCCGACACTGCCTGTCGGTCCATTCCGCCTCCTCCTCGCCCGGTGGCCTCAGGATAGTGCCGCCCCGTGCGGGGATGTCGGCGCGGCCGCCGCCCTTGTAGCCTCACTGTGTGAAGCGAATTCTGGTATCGCTCGTGCTCGGGGTCGCGGTTCTGCTCGGATCGCCGGTGGCGGGAAGGGCGAGCGCCGACGACACGCCGTCGTCCTGGGAGATCACGTCCCTGTCGTCGAGGCAACCCTCGACGCTGCGGGCACCGCGGCAGTGCGTATCGATCTGGCCTTCGACTTCAGCGACGACCCGGGCCACGGCCCGTATGTGACCCTGCCGCTGCGGCAGCGGATCGCCGACGATCCCGACCACTGGCGGATGCTGGACGTCACGGTCGGAGCGGTGACCAGCGCGACCGGAGCCAACGCCGAGGTGCTGACCAAGGAGCAGGACGGCAACCTGCTGATCCGGATCGGGAATGAGAACCGGACGTTCACCGGCACCCAGGAGTACACGATCAACTACTCGATTCGAGGCCTGATCGCGCCGAAGCAGGCCAGCTCCGGCCTCGACGAGTTCAACTGGAATGCCGTCGGGGATGCCTGGGAGGTGCCGCTGAGCGGGGTCTCGGTGAACGTGACCGGACCGGCTCCGGTAGGTCGCGTGGCCTGCTGGACAGGGGTGGGGTTCAGCGAGCCGTGCGGCGAGGCGGTCGCGAAGGGCACCTCGGCGCACTTCAGTGAGTCCTACCTCTCGGCGGGCTCCCCGCTCCAGGTGGTGGCCGGCTTCCCGGCGGGCACCTTCACCGGTGCCGATGCGCGCCTGGAGAAGCGCTACCACGTCGGCAACATGTTCCCGGTGACCCCCCTCACCGGGGGCGTAACCGCTGCCCTCAGCGCCTTGGGGCTGGCGGCGCTGTTCCGTCGGGTGCGTAGGGGTGCCCGGGATGAGGTGTATCTGGGAATGACCCCCGGGGTGGTCCCCGCGCCCGGACAGCCGGTCAACGTCGGACGTGGCGTCGTCGACGCCCCCGTGGCGGTCGCCTTCACCCCGCCGCCGGGAGCCCGTCCGGGGGAATTGGGCGTGCTGACCGACGCCACCGCCAACGACGTCGACATCACCGCCAGCATCATCGACCTCGCCGTCCGCGGCCACCTGCGGATCGAGGAGCAGGGAAAGAAGGACTGGACCTTCGTCCAACTGCGCGGACGGGACGAACTGAACCCCTACGAGGCGCACCTGCTCTCGGCCCTCTTCGCGCAGGGTTCGAGCGTCACCACCGACGACCTGAAGCGCAAGTCCTTCGCCGACGTGCTCAACGGCACCCGCACCCGGCTCTACGAGCGGGTGACCAAGCAATTGGGCTGGTTCACCCGGAACCCTTCCTGGGTACGGGGGCTGGCGGTGCTCAGCGGCCTCGGCCTGATCGGCCTCGGCGTGGGCCTCGGGCTGCTGCTCGGCCTGATCGGGTGGGGGCTGGTGGGGCTGGCCCTGGTGATCCTGGGTGCCGGCGTGCTGATCGCGAACAACCGGTTCGGGGTGCGGACGCCCACCGGCTCGGCCGTGCTGGCCCAGACCAAGGGATTCGAGCTGTATCTGACCACCGCCGAGGCGGACCAGATCCGCTTCGAAGAGGGCATCGACGTCTTCTCGCGCTACCTGCCGTACGCGATCGTGTTCGGCGTCGCGGAGCGCTGGACGCGGGTGTTCGCCGAACTGGCGGCGCAAGGGCGCTACACCCCCGCCGCCACCTGGTACAGCGGGTACGTCCACGGCAGCCTGCTGAGCCCCGACTTCGCGACCTCCCTGGACCACCTCGCCAACCAGATGCACGCATCGATGCAGGCCGCGACCGCAGCCTCCAGCGGCGGTTCCGGCTTCAGCGGCGGTGGCGGGTTCGGTGGCGGTGGCGGTGGGGGCTGGTAGGCCCCTTGGCGGGCGCGCGGCGGGATAGGGTCGGGGCTCATGGAAACCCGCTGGGACGGCTGGGTGCTGCCGCGCCGGATCCTGCTCGTGGCGGCGCTGCTGTCGATCGCGCTCCTGGTCCCGGCAGGAGCAGCCTTCCTGCTCGCCGGTCCGTCGGCAGGCCTGGGTATACAGGTGGCGTTGATGACGCCTGGCGTCGTCCTCCTGGGCTCCTCCGGCAGCCCGGAACTGATCGCCACCCAGCGTGCCCTGATGACCGTGGCCGGGGCCGCGCTGGCCGTGGCACTCGGCTTGGGGTTGGGGGGGGGCGGCGCGGCCGCCCCCCCCGGGGGGCCGGCCCGGGGGGTTTGTGGGCCGGCCCCCCTGTGGGGCGCGCCGGCCCCCCCCGGGGGGGGGGGGGGGGGGGGGGGCCCCCGGGTCCGGGTGATCCTGCTGCAGGGCTGGATCCTCGGCACGATCGCCCGCTGGCTGCTGCGCGGTCGGGCCCGTCTTGGGGTCGCCACGACGGTGGTGATCTCGATCCTGGGAACCTCCGCAGGCTTGCTGGTCGCCTCGTGGATCAACCCTGCTACCGCGTTGTGGTCGGTGTTGACCATCAGCCTTGCGCTGCTGATGACCGTGGTGGCGATCGCCGGCTACGGGGCGGTGGCCGCGCACTTCCAGCGTCCGCTGCGGGCCAGCGTGGCGGAACTGGTGGCCCGTGGGGAATCGGACCGTGTCGAGTTCAAGTCGACCGCGCGCATCAACCTGCACACCGGCGCCAAGGACGAGCGCATGGAGCAGGTCGTCGCCAAGACCGTCGGGGCGTTCCTCAACGCCGAGGGAGGCACCCTGCTGATCGGCGTGGACGACGCCGGCCAGGCGCTCGGCCTGCAACCCGACTTCGCCACCTTGAAGTCACCCGACGCCGACCGATACGAACTATGGCTGCGCGACCTGCTGACGACGTCGCTGGGGCAGAACGCGGCCGCCCTGGTGGCGGTCGACTTCGCGCCCCTGCCCGGTGTCGACGGGGAGGAGTTGCTGGTCTGCCGCCTGGCGTGCCAGCCTTCGCCGCGTCCGGTCTACCTGCGCGCGGCCAAGTCCGGTGGGACCGAGCTGTGGGTCCGGTCGGGGAACTCGTCGCGTCAGCTGCGGGTCGACGAGGCCGCGGACTACGTGATGCACCGCTGGCCCCTGGATCTCGGCTCGACTGTGGCCGCGCAACTCAAGGCCGCCGTCCGGTTCTCGGAGGCGCGCTGAGGAGGCGGTCATGGTGAGGCAGCCGGGACGGGACGCTAGGCTGGGGGCCTCCCGGCACCGAAGGATCGGAAGAGACTGTTGATACCCCTTGTCGCGCCTGGGTTCTCGCTGTTCCAGCAGAACATCCCGCTGGCCATCGGCATCGTCGTGTTCGCCTCGTTCCTGTTTGCCGGGGGCGCCACCGTCCAACACCTCGCCGTGGGACGGACGGTGGACTCGCAGGCTGAGAACCGCTCGATGAACCTCCGGCAGTTCTGGGGGCTGATCACCAATCTCCGCTGGTTGTCGGGCCTGTCGCTGGTCGCGATCGGGGCGTCGCTGCACATCGTCGGTCTGATGATGGCGCCGGTCACCGTGGTCCAACCGGTCGGAATCCTCGCCGTTCCGTGGTCGGTGCTGCTGGCCGCGAAGCTGCACCACTTCCGTCCGACCCGCCAGATCTGGGGCGCGGTGGCCCTGACCATCGTCGGCATCGTGGTGTTCACGTTGATCTCGGCGACCACCGCTGCCCCCGACACCGCCCTGCCACCGGCGCAGATCATCGTTGCCTCGCTGGTCGTCTTCGCGATCGGCGGTCTCTTGGGGGCGTTCGGCAGGTTCGGTCCGGCGGCCCGTCGCTGCCTGATGTGGGCATCGGGCGGTTCCTTCTTCTACGGTCTCAGTTCGGCGCTCATCAAGGTCATCAGCGAGCTTGTCGGGCAGGGCCCCTTCTGGCAGCGGCCCTTGTTCTGGACGGTGGTTCCCTTCCTGCTGGTGTGCTACGTCATCGGCGGCTGGATGGTGCAGCAGGGCTACGCCAACGGTCCGGCGGAGATCGTGGTGGGGTCGATGACCACCACCGATCCGATCGTGGCCGTCACGTTCGGCATGGCGGTCCTGGGGGAAGGCATCCGCGTGGGTTTGTGGGACGCCTTCGGAATGCTGGTGGCCGGGGTGATCGCGGTCGGCGGTGTGGTCATCCTCTCGATCCATCACCCCGACTCTCTGAGCAACCAGGCCAAGAACCCGGCCGCCGGCTCGCGGGCCGCCGACCCCGTCCCCGACGCTCACTAGGACCTTGTCGAGCCGGCGCCCCGACCCTCAGGAGTGAGGTTCGCCGGCCTGGCGGTACACCGCGGCGTAGGCCTCAGCCATGGCCGTACCGCTCAGCCCGGCACCCAGTTCCCGAGAGGCCCGGGCCATGGACGCCCGCCGCTCAGGGTCGTTCATCAACGAGGCCATGCCGGTGGCCAGTTCGGCCACCGAGGGGCCGGTCAGCAGCGCGTTGTCGGGTCCGACCCCGACGCTGAGACGTTCGTCGCAATACAGGATCGGGGTTCCGGCGGCCGCAGCCTCCGCCAGCACCATGCCCTGGGTGTCGAAGTGGTACGAGGCCAGGACGAAGACGTCCGCGTCCGCCACCTGCTGGGCGATGTCCGACACGTCGTCCACATGCCCAAGGAACTGGATGTGGCCGTGGCGGACCTGGGCGGCGAGTTGTTGGAGGGCGGAGAGCTCGGGTCCGTCCCCGATGATCACGAGTTCGGCGTCCTCGCGTCCCAGTTCGCCGAACGCCCGGATCACGGCGTCGACCCGCTTCTCACCCCCCAGCCTGCCGCAGCTCACGAAGCGTGTGGTCGAGGACGGGGGCCGCTGCCTGGTGGCCGCGGGGAACTCCACAGCCACCCCGCTCGCCACGACATGACCCCTGCCCGCCAAGCTGGGTGCGGCATCGGTGAGGCAGTCGATCATGTACCGGGCCGGTGAGGTGAAAGCGTCCACGCCGTGGGCCAGGCGGGCCAGGCTGCGCCAGTCGCGGCGGGCGAACGCGGAATCCTCAGCTGCGGCCGCTGAGGGCGGCAACCGCAGGTCAGGGGCGCCACCCCGACCCGAGGCCAGCCGTAACAAGCGCCCCGACAAGGGGAGATAGGTCAGCGAGTTGAGCCCGGAGCTGCCCGGGCTGGTGCGGTGGGTTCCCACGTAGTTGGAGTGGAAGGTGTGGACGTGCGGGACTCCGGAGGCGGCGGCCACCTGAGCGGCCAGATAGATCGATCCGCGTTCGTTCTGGGAGTGCACCACGTCGAGCAGGTGCTCGGTCGCGATCCGGCGGGCGAGCCGGGCACCGACCCGCAGCGAGCACAGGTAGCTGGGGGTTTGGGGGAGGCGCCAGTAGTCGAGGGCCTCCCAGCCGCAGTTGTCCGGCGGGCTGAACTCGAAACGGGGCGCGAACAGGGTCACCTGGTGGCCGAGCGCGACCAAGTGGTCGATCTGCTGTTCGATGGAGCGGGTGACGCCGCCGCTGTGGGGGTAGAAGTCATCAGTGAAGATCCCCACGCGGAGGGGGTCACCCGGGGCTCGACTCACGCCGCTCACCTTAGCCGCGGCCACCCGGCGTCCGCTCACGCCGGACGGCTCAGGCGTCGACGAGTAGCGCCGAGAGTTGGCGCCCCAGCCCGTCGCTGAGGACGATCGTCGTGCTGTCCCGGGTGGTGGGGAAGAAGAGCCAGCCGGTACGTTCCTCTCCGGCGTCGAGGATCCCCTCACCGAGCCCCGGGTTGTCGTTCCCCGGGCCGGGGTAGGCCACCTCGGCGGATTGGTTGGCGAAGGCGAGGAACGTGTAGTTCAGGGTGCCGCGGTCAACGGCGATCCGGAGTTCGACGTGGAGGCCGTCGTCGCTCCAGCGTCGGTCGAGCACCTCCCAGCGGCCGGTGATCCGTTCATCCTTGCTGGCGAAGGGGAAGCCGCTGAGCGCAGGACTGGGCGAGGCCGAGGCAGACGGTGAGGGGCCGGCAGTGGAAGGGGGCGTCGGCCAGCCCCCGCTGAGGTTGGTCACCACCGCGATGAGCCCCACCACGAGGACGAGGCCGATCCCCACGAACCACGGAAGCCGGGACTTCGGTGGGGCGTACATCCCGATGGTGTCGGAGGCGGGCGTCGGGGCGCCGAGGGGGTGCCGCGGATCGCGACCCGACTGGCCACGGGCAGACTGACCTCCCAGCGGCGCCGACTGCCACCCCGGCTGCGGTGCGGGGTGCTGTGGAGGGGGCCCAACGGGCCATCCCGGCTGCGGCGGTTGCGTCATCGCTGACAAGGCTACTCGCTGGCCGCACCGGGGGATCTGCGAGATGGGTGGGGAGGGCGACTGCGTCCTGGCGCCCCTGTGGAGAACTGACACGTCCGCCCGGCCCGTCCCGATACTGCAGGGACATGGTGAGCATCGAGAAGGACGTGCCTCGGATCCGGCTGGGATCAATCGTCGAGGCGCTGGACGTGATTCCGCATCTGCTGGGGTTCCAGCCGGTCGAGTCGTTGGTGATCATGGTGGCCTGCGAGGGGAGGGTCAAGGTCACCGCCCGAGTCGACCTCGAGGCATTGCGTCAGCCCTTCGTGCTGCCGGACCTGCTCGGGCGGTTGTGGGCCCGCTTCCCCACCGGCGATGCCCACGTCATCGCCTACTCCGCCGATCACGAGGGCGGCTGGCAGGCACTCGACGCCTGCGACGCCTGGTTGGTGCCGCGCGTGCACCGCACCCTGACGCTGGTGGACGGGGCCAGGTGGCAGACGGAGGGGCCTGAGGGCCCCTCGGGGAGGCTGGGTGGCTGGGACTGTCGCGTCACCGCGGAGGCCGTGTTCCACGGCCTGGTGGCGCGGGGTTCCCGCGACGAGCTTGCCGCGACCATCGCGGGACCGCGGGCCAGTGAGGTCGAGCACCTCCAGGAGGTGATCGAGCGGCAGCGGGACGCGCTGGCCGAAGTTCCTGTGACGCAATGGCTCACCGAGGTCGGGAAGGCGATTCGAGGCTTCCGGCCCGACCAGGGCATCGAGGACGACGAGGCGGCGCGACTGGCCATCATGGTGCGCGATCCGGAGGCCTGCCAGGTAGCTGTCCTGTCCATCACCGCCCAGAACTCCGACCACCACCGAGCGCTCTGGACGGCCGTGGTGCGACGCTGCCCGCCGGAGTGGCAGGGCGAACCGCTGGGGGTCCTCGGGATGGCCTGCTGGGCGGGCGGCGACGGCGCCATGCTGACGATCTGCCTGGAGCGTGCCGAGGTGTTGGTGCCCGATTCGGACCTGGTCGGCATTCTCAGCAACCTCATCAACGGGGTCGTGCCGCCGACTGCCTGGGAGGACCTGCGTCGGCAGTTGCTCCGCTCGGCACCACCTCGGGTCAGGCGAACTGCGTGCCCACCACCATCCCGACGGCGTAGGTGAGCCCCATGGTCAGCGTTCCCACGACCAGATTCCGCAGCATGGGACGCCACGGCGCCGCGTCTCCGAGTCGGGCGCTGGCAAAGCCGGTCAGCAGGAGCGCCACCCAGACAGCCACGAGCGTGGCGGGAAGGCGGACGCCGGTGGGGGACACGAGGATCGCCAGGAGCGGGATCAGGGCGCCGGCGATGAAAGCCAGCATCGAGGCGCGGGCGGCCGCCCAGGGCGAGACCGTGTCGTCGGCGTCGATGCCCAGGCTGGTGAGGGCGTGGTGGCCGAGGGCGTCGTCGCCCATCTCGGTCGCGACCCGTTCGGCAAGTTCGTCCGGCAGTCCTTGTTCCACGTAGTACTGGCGAAGTTGGGTGTGCAGGTAGCCGGGGTCGTTGTCGGCGTCCTGGCGTTGCTGGGCCAGGGCAGCCAGTTCGGTGTCGCGCTGGCTGCTCACTGAGACGTACTCGCCTCCGGCCATCGACAACGCGCCGGCGACCAGGCCGGCGAGGCCGGCGATCAGCAACGCGCGCTGGTCAGCGGTTGCTCCCGCGACCCCGAACACCAGGCCGGCGGTCGAGACGATGCCGTCGTTGGCGCCCAGCACGCCCGCGCGAAGCCAGTTCAGCTTCGACGACAGCGACTGTTCCTTGAGCTGCGTCACGCCCGGAAGGGAAACCATCATGACTCCACCCTGACCGATAAAACACCTTGTCGCAAGCAAGGAAAGGCACTCCTTACCGATACCGGAGGGGGTGTCGGAAGGGGCCCGGGCAAGTCGCCGTCCTGCGATCCACTAGACTGCCGACGTGCATGAGGTAGTACTGCTGCTTCGATAGCCGCGAGCCCGGGAACGGGTGTCGCGGCGGCCCCTGGCGAGCCACTCGGTTCGCGGGGGCTTTTTCATGCCGATCGCAGCACGTCGACGAGGAGAACGCAGTGACCACGCAACCTGTCCGTCCGATCTATGACGCCGCCGCGTCCCAGCAGCGCTGGCAGGAGTTCTGGGAGGCGGACCAGACCTTCAGCCCGCGCGATGACGGTTCCCGGGAGCGCCGCTACGTCCTGGACATGTTCCCCTACCCCTCCGGCGACCTCCACATGGGTCACGCCGAGGCCTTCGTGATGGGGGACGTGGTCGCGCGGTACTGGCGGCTCAGGGGGTACGACGTCATGCACCCCATCGGCTGGGACTCCTTCGGCCTGCCCGCCGAGAACGCGGCGATCGCCCGCGATGCTCACCCGGCCGACTGGACCTACGCCAACATCGAGACCCAGGCCCGCTCGTTCAAGCGTTATGGGCTGAGTATCGACTGGAGCCGCCGGCTGCACACCTCCGATGCGGAGTATTACCGCTGGACGCAATGGCTCTTCCTACGGTTCCATGAGCGCGGTCTCGCCTACCGCAAGGACAGCTTCGTCAACTGGTGCCCCCAGGATCAGACGGTTCTGGCCAACGAGCAGGTCGTCCAAGGCGCCTGCGAACGCTGTGGCGCTGCGGTGACCAAGCGCAAGCTGACGCAGTGGTACTTCAAGATCACCTCGTACGCGCAACGGTTGTTGGACGACATGACGGCACTCGAGGGCAAGTGGCCGGACCGCGTCCTGGCGATGCAGCGGAACTGGATCGGGAGGTCGGTCGGCGCGTACGTCGACTTCACCATCGCTGGCCGGGCAGAACCGGTCACCGTCTTCACCACACGGCCGGACACCCTGTACGGCGCCACCTACTTCGTGGTCGCTCCCGATGCCCCGATCGCCGACGAACTGTGCGTGCCGGAGCAGCGGCCCGCCTTCGAGGCCTATCTCGAGCAGACCAAGAAGGCGACCGAGATTGAGCGGCAGTCAACCGAACGTCCCAAGACCGGGGTGTTCCTGGGCGTGTACGCCACGAACCCGGTCAACGGGGAGCAGTTGCCGGTCTGGGCGGCCGACTACGTGCTGAGCGAGTACGGCACCGGGGCGATCATGGCGGTCCCCGCCCATGACCAGCGTGACCTCGAGTTCGCCCTGGCCTTCGACCTGCCCGTACGAGTCGTGATCGACACCGGGATGGCGGATCCGGCCCAGAGCGGGAAGGCGACCCCCGGTGACGGGGCGTACGTCAACTCCGCCGAACTCGACGGGCTGCCGGACAAGGCCGCCGGCATCGCCGCCATGTGTGCGAGCCTGGAGGCCGCCGGGACGGGCCGGTCGGCCGTCACCTATCGCCTGCGAGACTGGCTGCTGAGCCGTCAGCGGTTCTGGGGCTGCCCGATCCCGATCATCCACTGCCCTTCCTGCGGGGAGGTGCCGGTGCCCGACGACCAATTGCCGGTCGAACTCCCCGATCTGCGGGGGGCGAGCCTGGCGCCGAAGGGCACCAGCCCTCTGGCCTCCGCTACTGACTGGGTCAACGTGGCCTGCCCACGCTGTGGCGGGGCTGCCCGCCGCGACACCGACACCATGGACACCTTCGTGGATTCGTCCTGGTACTACTTCCGGTACTGCTCGCCCGGCTACCCCGACGGACCCTTCGACCCCGCCGACGTCGCGCGGTGGATGCCGGTCGCACAGTACGTCGGTGGCGTCGAGCACGCCATCCTCCACCTGCTCTACTCGCGGTTCTTCACCAAGGTGCTCAACGACCTCGGCCTGATCGACTTCACCGAACCGTTCAGCCGGCTGATGAACCAGGGCCAGGTCATCAACGAGGGCAAGGCGATGAGCAAGTCGCTGGGCAACGGGGTGGACCTGGGCGAGCAGATCGACGCCTTCGGGGTGGATGCCATCCGCACCACCGTGATCTTCGCCGGTCCGCCCGAAGACGACATCGACTGGGCGGACGTCTCGCCTGGGTCGACCTTGAAGTTCCTGCAAAGGGCCTACCGGCTCGCCACGGACGTTGCCTCACCGCTGGGTACCGACCCGGAGGCCGGGGATCAGGCCCTACGGCGAATCACGCACCGTTCGATCGCGGACCTCACCGAAGGTCTGGACAGCCATCGGTTCAATGTCGTGGTGGCCCGGATCATGGAGTTGGTGAACGCGACCCGCAAAGCCATCGACAGCGGGCCCGGGGCCGCCGATCCCGCGGTACGGGAAGCCGCGGAGGTGATCACGATCGCGCTGAGTACCATCGCTCCGTACGTGGCCGAGGACATGTGGGAGCTGTTGGGGCACGCTCCCTCGGTCGCCAACGCGACCTGGCCGGTCGCCGACCCGGCGCTGTTGGTCACCGAAACGGTCACCTGTGTGGTTCAGGTGCAGGGAAGGGTGAGGGCCAAGCTCGAGGTGGCGCCGAGCGCGAGCGAGGCGGAGCTCACCGAGTTGGCCCTGGCCCAGGACGGTGTGCAACGCGCCCTGAACGGGCGAGCGGTCGCTCAGGTGATCGTCCGAGCTCCGAGGTTGGTCAGCGTCGTTCCCGCCTGAGGCCGCGAGGGTCGTGACAGGCGATCGCCGGTCACGACCTCACCGATCAGCGGCGGGTGAACTGCAACTTCCAGGCCTCGGGGCCGCGTTCGAGGTACTCCAGCTCGACCGCGTCCGGAGCGGCCCGATTGAGCTGGGTCAACAGCGGCAGCGGGTCATGGCTGAAGACAATGACCAACTGGCGGCCCGGCTTCAGGCTGGTGAGTCCGCCGATGATCGCGCCGTGTCGGATCACCTTGGGCAGAGACTGCGCGAGGAGCTCGGGGGTTTCCTCGGAGGAACAACCACAGCCGCAGCCGCCGTGCGCCTTGGTGGACCCGGCGAGGGAGAGGTCGATAGCCATGGGGCTCCTGTCGTGGTGGACGTGGACCGCCAAGGCTACCGGCCCTGCCGGCGGTCCTGAAATCTGTGGGTAACGCCGGTTCGGGCCACGAGTTCCCCACAGGACCCTCGCTGCGTGGCTACCGCCGGGGTGTCCGGGAAGAAGCTTCTGGGCATGAACGGAGCCCGAGCTGCCCCCGATCCGGTGTTGAGCGACGTTGTCCGGCAGCGGCTGGCAACACTGCTCGCCGAAGTGCCGGCCAGGCGTCTCCTGGCTGAACCTGGCTGGGACGAAACCGCCGACCCGCCGGCTGAGAGGGCGGGGCGCGCCTCCGTGCCTCCGCGAGTCGAGGCTCGCGCGACCCCGGGGGAGGGCCCCCGCCCGACCAGAGGGCAGGGGCCTCTGGATCAGAGTCCGCCCGAGCCGCCGGTGGCGATCGCACGCCTGGGAGCAGCCGGCCGAGCGGCGTGGGAGTTCTCGCGCAGCCACCTCATGGCCGTGGCGATCGTCGTCCTGACGGGATGCCTGTGGGGTGGCTTCAACGTACTGCAGGCTCGTTCAACGCCGGTGGTGCCGGCGGTCACCCCTTCGGTACTCGCGACGCCGAGCCCCACGCCGTCGGCGGTACCAACCGTCCTGGTGCATGTGCTGGGCGAAGTGCGCCACCCCGGGGTGGTCGAACTGCACGAGGGATCCCGGGTGAAGGACGCCATCGCTGCAGCCGGTGGACTCACCGCCAAGGCGGTGCCGGGGGAGTTGAACCTCGCTGCTGTGGTCGCCGACGGCTCGCAGTTGGTCATCGGGAACAAGCGCTCGAGCGGGAGTGAGGTGCGCCCAGCGGGGACGTCAGGCACCGGCACGGGTTCGGGTGGCGACAAGGTCTCGCTCAACACCGCGAGCCAGGCCCAACTGGAGGAGCTTCCGGGCGTGGGACCGGTGACCGCCCAACGGATCATCGCCTGGCGGGCGGAACACGATCGGTTCACCCGCATCGAAGAACTCCAGGAGGTCGACGGCATCGGAGCCAAGACCTTCGCCGAGATCGCTCCCCACGTGCGCGTATGAGCCCTTTCCCGGGAGCCGACGACACCGCGCCCCTCGACCTGCGGGGGCCGGTGCTGGCGGGTGGGGCCTGGTTCGGCACCTGGGTGGGGACTCTGGGGAGCCCAGGGCTGCTGTGGGGTGCCCTCGGTGGGGGGTTGGCGGTGGCGGTGCTGGCGCTGCGCCGTCGCCGGTGGCTGGTGACCGCCGTTGCACTGCTCGTGCTGGTCACGGCGGGCCTGGCGGGCACGCGCAGCGCGGTGGTCCATGGCGGGCCCCTGGCCGAACTCGCAGCCCAGCACGCCATCGTCACGGTGGAGTCGGTCGTCGGTCCCGGCGCCCACGTCGGCGACGGAGCTCATGGTTCCTCCTGGTGGTCGATCAGTCGGGTCGACCGCGTCGAGGGCCGCGGGCAGCAATGGCTCCTGGGCCAGCAGGTGCGACTCGTCGCGGGCGGCGAACGAGCCCAGGCGTGGCAGGCGGTGGTGCCCGGCAGCCGGATCCGGGCGACCCTGCGCCTGGAGCCGGCCGAGTCCGACGACGCTGTCGGCGCGATTGGACGGGCGCGCGAACCGCCGCTGGTGATCGAGGAACCCGATGGCGTGGCAATGGCCGTCCATCGCACCCGGCAGGCGCTGCGTGAGGCGGCGGCAGGGCTCCCGGCCGAACCGGCGGCGCTGTTGCCTGCCCTGGTGGTGGGTGACACCTCACTGGTGACGGCAGAGGTGAAGGCGGACTTCCAGGTCACCGGGTTGACCCACCTCACGGCCGTCTCGGGTGCCAATCTCACCCTCCTGCTGGCCAGCCTGCTATGGCTTGCCCGTCGGGTGGGGGTGCGGGGGTGGTGGCTGCGGCTGACCGCAGTGGTGGGCGTCGCAGCCTTTGTGGTCCTGTGCCACAGTGAGCCCAGCGTGCTGAGGGCAGCCGCGATGGGCTCCGTCGGGCTGGCCGCTCTCGGTTGGGGCGGTCGGCAACAGGGGTTGCGGTACCTTTCGTGGTCCGTCATCGGGTTGTTGCTGATCGATCCGTGGCTCTCGGGCTCGTTCGGGTTCATCCTCTCCGTGGTGGCCAGTGGCGGGATCATCGGGTGGGCCGGCCGCTGGACCGACGCCCTGGCCACCTGGCAGCCGCGAGCCCTGGCCGAAGCGCTGGCCGTGCCGCTGGCAGCCCAATTGGCCACCCAGCCGGTGGTCACGGTGTTGTCAGGGCAGGTCAGCCTCGTCGGCCTGCTGACCAACCTGGCCGCCGGGCCGCTGGTCGGGCCGACGACGGTGGTCGGGCTGGCCTGTGCCGTGGTTGCGCCGTTTGCCCCTGCGGTGGCCGCCGTCCTGGCCTGGATTGCCGGCTGGGGCGCGCAGGCCCTGTGCTGGATAGCCCACCTCGGTGCCGCACTGCCCACCCCCGCCATCTCGTGGCCGCTCTCGCCGGGTGGTGTGGCGATCGTGACGGTGGCCTGCCTGACCGCACTGGCGGTGGGGGAGCGGGTGCTGCGACGACGCTGGCCCTCGCTGTTGCTGGCGCTCGCGCTGGTCACCTCGGTGCTGCGGCCGCTCACCGTCCCAGGGTGGCCGCCGCCGCAGTGGCAGGTGGTGGCCTGCGATGTCGGTCAGGGGTCGGCGACGGTCGTCACGGTGGCGGCGGGCCAGGCGATCGTGATCGACACCGGGCCCGAGCCGAAGCTGCTGGAACGCTGCCTCGCCGGGCTGGGGGTGGACCGGGTGCCACTGCTGGTGATCTCCCACTTCCACGCCGACCATGTCGGTGGCACCGCAGGGTTGGGCGGGCGGCCCGTCGACGCCATTCTGGCAGGAGCGGCTCGGCAGCCGGCCGGCGGGGTGGAGTCAGTCCGGGCGGCTGTGCCTTCGGCGCCCTGGCTCACCGGCGTCCCGGGCTTGGTCCTGAGCGTGGGCGAGGCCCGGGTGGAGGTGCTCTCGGCAACTCCCGTGGGGGCAGAGACAGGCGGGGAGGGGGAATCCAGCGCGGAGAACGACGCGTCGCTGCTGGTGCGCATCCGGACGCCGTCGCTCTCGGTGATGACCACCGGAGATCTCGAACTGGACGGGCAGTCCGCCGCCCTGCGGGCTTCCGGCGATCTGTCGGCGGACGTGCTGATCGTGCCCCACCATGGATCGGCTCGGCAGTCCCGGGAGTTCCTGAGCGCCGTCGGTGCGCCCGTGGCGCTCATCGGAGTCGGCCTCGACAACGACTATGGGCACCCCTCGCCCAACGCCCTACGACTCCTGGCCGAGATCGGCTCCGTCGTCCATCGGACGGACACCTCGGGGTCCCTGGCCGTGTCCAGGTCCGAGGGTGGACTCCGCGTCACCCTGGAGCGTGCTGGATGACGGGTCGTCTCCTCAGGTTGTGGGTGGGGCTGGTGCGCTGGGCGGTTCCAGGTCGAAGTGCAGGCCAAGCATCCGCACCGTGAAGACGACCAGGGCGGCAGCGGGCAGCACCAGGTGGGATTCCGCTCCCACGGCAGCACTGACGACGACGATGCCGGCACCCGTCAGCGCCGGGATGGCATACAGGCCACCGGTGAGGATGCCTGGGACCTTGCCGACCATCATGTCGCGCAGGGTGCCGCCGCCAACCGCTGCGATCATGCCGACCAGAGCGGCCGGGAAGGGTCCGAGGCCGAAGGCGAGGGCCTTGGACGCACCCGTCACCGCGAACAGGCTGAGTCCGGCGGCATCGAGGACCTTGATCGGACGGGCGGTCGTCCGATGGACCCGTTCCGATGCCGCGTAGGCCACCAGTCCGCCGACCAGGGCCACGGCGAGGTACCGCCAATCGCGCAGCGCGGCCGGGGGAAGGTCGGGCAGCAGGATGTCACGGATGACGCCGCCACCCAGGGCGGTGATCATGCCCAGGCTGACGACGCCGACGATGTCCAGCCGGGTGGCCGCCCGCGCCGTCAGACCGCCGTCCACGGCGAAGACCAGGACGCCCGCCAGATCCAGCACGAGTAGCAGGAACACAGGATCGATGCTCACCCGACCACCAGCGGCCGATTGACGTCGGCGACGCCGAACAGATGGTCGACAGCGATGTGGGCGTGGAGCCGCACGCTGGCGGCCAGGGCGTCATCGTCGGCGTAGCAGGACGGATGGTGGTTCGGTGCGAGTCCTCGGCCACCCGGCCGGGGCACCAGTTCCCCGGCGTCGGTCAGAGTGTCCTGGACCCCGAAGCTGAGGTAGGACCACAACCCTGTCGGAACGTCCATCGGCTACCTCCTGAAGTGAGCCTAAACGAACTGGTTCTGGTTCCGACCTGTGAGGGTCGAGGGCGCCACGGAGCCGGCGCCAAGCGGCGCGCCGATACTCAAGATCCCTTCAGGAGATTCTTCTCCACGGGGTCTTGTGGCGGGTTCCGGGTAGGCGTAGACCTGAATCACGCAGAAGTCATCGAACGCAAGACCTGAGGGAACGGCGTAGATGAGAGAAGCGATCGTGTGGATTCCGGATGGATTGCCGACGAAGCATCGCCGACGCTCGCCGAGACGGACGGGCAGATCTCAGACCACACGAGTCCGGGAGTCGTCCTCCCCCGAACAATTCAAGCGAAGGCCGGGCACATTTCGAGCCCGGCCTTCGTTTGTGCGCCGGCTCGTCCCAGGGCCTGGACGGTGCCTCGGACTGCCGCCGCCAGGGCGGGGTCGCGCACGAAGTGTCGGCGGGCGATGGCATGCTGATTGCTGTGGAAATCCCTCCTCCCTTCGGTCATCCGCTTCTGGTGACCGGTCCGGAATCCCTGCTCGCCGAACGGGCGGTGGACGGCTACGTGCAGTCGGCCCTCGCGGAGCGTCCGGAGGCCACCCTCATCAGGGTGAGCGCCGCGACAACCGACACGGGGTCCCTGGCTGAGGCTGCCGGGGGATCGTTGTTCGCCGCGGCCAGCATCCTGGTGGTCAATGACCTCCCGGAACTGGGCCCCGAGGTGGCGGATGCCCTGGTCGCGCTCGCCACGGATCCCGGCGATGACCTCGCGCTGGCCCTTGTCCATCCCGGTGGAGTCAAGGGGAAAGCGGTCCTGGACCGGCTCAAGAAGGCCCGAGTCAGGGTGGTCGAGTGCCCAGCGGTCAAGTCCTGGGACGTTCCGCAGTTTGTGACCGCGGAAGCCCGCCGCCACGGTGGCCGGGTGGAGGCAGCCGCGGCCGCGGCTCTGGTTGATGCCGTGGGCAGTGACCTGCGGACGGTGAGCGGCGCGATCCGGCAACTGCTGGACGACAGCGAGGACGGCGTGGTCACGACCGCGCAGGTCCGTCGCTACTTCGGCGGTCGGGCTGAGGTGACCAGCTTTGCGGTCGCTGACGACGCTCTCAACGGGCGAGCTGAAGGGGCTCTGGGCAAGTTGCGGTGGGCGCTGTCCACGGGGGTCGCCGCAGTGTTGATCACCAGCGCGCTCTCGTCCGCCCTGCGCAGCCTGGGTAAGTATCTCGATGCCCGCGACCCCCGGCAGCGGGACGCCGATCTCGCCCGACAGATCGGCGTGCCACCCTGGAAGATCAAGGACCTGGCTCGCCAATCCCATGATTGGAAGCCCACCGGAGTGGCCAGGGCCATCCAAGCGGTAGCCGTCGCGGACGCTCAGATCAAGGGAGCCGCCAGCGATCCGGGGTTCGCCCTCGAACAGGTCGTCCTGACCGTCATTGCCTGCCGCCGAACCTAGCGGGAGCCGGGCAGGAACCCATCACCGGGCGGGAGCCTCAGCGGGGTGACAGCAAAGACGCCGCCCCAAAGGGCGGCGTCTTGGCAGCAGGTCAGAGGGCGGCGGCCTGAGTGGCGATAGCCGACTTGCGGTTGGCTGCCTGGTTGGGGTGGATGACACCCTTCGACGCAGCCCGATCGAGTTGACGGCAGGCCTCGCGAGCCATGGCCTGGGCCTTGTCGACGTCACCGGCGGCAACAGCCTCGTTGAACTTGCGCACGTGGGTGCGCAGCGAGGACTTGACAGCCTTGTTGCGCAGCCGGGCCTTTTCGTTGGTCAGGATCCGCTTCTTCTGGGACTTGATGTTTGCCACAGGGCTTGCCTCTTGTTCGGTGTTGGTGCTGAGCTGATATGAAGCATGGGGGCGTCCGAGCACGAACGCGACCACTGACTCTACCAAAGAGCCAGACCCGAGCCAAAACGTGCCGGGCGTCGTGGGAGTGCGCGCACACGCTATCGTGAATAGCTGTCCCACTACCAGGAAAGCTGCATGCCTGCACCACGTCCCGGCGCTACGCCGGCGGAGCTGATCCGCAACTTCTGCATCATCGCTCACATCGATCACGGCAAGTCGACGCTTGCCGATCGGATGCTGCAGCTGACCGGGGTGGTCGACGAACGATCCATGCGGGCCCAGTACCTCGACCGCATGGACATCGAGCGCGAACGCGGCATCACGATCAAGTCCCAGGCCGTCCGCATGCCCTGGCAGGTGGACGGCATCGATTACGTGCTGAACATGATCGACACCCCCGGGCACGTGGACTTCACCTACGAGGTATCGCGCTCGCTGGCCGCCTGCGAGGGCGCCATCCTGCTGATCGACGCGGCACAGGGGATCGAGGCCCAGACGCTGGCCAACCTCTACCTCGCCCTGGAGGCGGACCTGCACATCGTGCCGGTGCTGAACAAGATCGACCTCCCCAGCGCTCAGCCGGACAAGTACGCGGCCGAGATCGCCCATCTGGTCGGCTGCGATCCGGACGACATCTTCCGGGTGTCGGCCAAGACCGGCGAAGGCGTGCGCGAATTGCTCGACCACGTGGTGGCCGACATCCCAGCGCCGGTCGGCGACCCCAAGGCGCCGGCCCGAGCCCTCATCTTCGACTCGGTCTATGACACCTACCGTGGGGTGGTCACCTACGTCCGGGTCTTTGACGGCGAGCTGAACCATCGCGAGCGCGTCCTCATGATGTCGACGAAGGCGACCCACGAAACCCTTGAGGTGGGCGTGATCTCGCCAGACCCCATCAAGTCCCCGTCGTTGGGGGTGGGGGAGGTCGGCTATCTGATCACCGGGGTGAAGGAGGTCCGCCAGTCCCGGGTGGGTGACACGGTGACGATCGCCTCCCGGCCCGCGGTCAAGGACCTCGGCGGTTACCGGCAACCGCATCCCATGGTCTACGCCGGGCTGTACCCGATCGACGGTGCCGACTTCCCCGAACTGCGCGAAGCCCTCGACAAGCTGCAACTCAACGACGCCTCGCTGGTCTACGAGCCGGAGACCTCGGGTGCCCTGGGCTTCGGCTTCCGGGTCGGGTTCCTCGGGTTGCTGCACATGGAGATCGTGCGGGAGCGTCTCGAACGCGAGTTCGGTCTCGACCTGATCTCGACCGCGCCCAACGTCGTCTACCGCGTCGTGATGGAGGACGGCTCCGAGCGTGAGGTGACCAACCCGTCGGAGTACCCCGAGGGCAAAATCGCGGAGGTCCATGAGCCCGTCGTCCGGGCGACCATCCTGTCGCCGTCGGAGTACATCGGCACGATCATGGAGTTGTGCCAGGCTCGCCGCGGCGTCCAGACCGGGATGGACTACCTCAGTGAGGACCGGGTCGAGATCAGGTACCTGCTGCCCTTGGCGGAGATCGTGTTCGACTTCTTCGATGCCCTGAAGTCGCGGACGAAGGGCTTCGCCTCGCTCGACTACGACGCGGCCGGGAGCAGGTCGCCAAGCTGGTGAAGGTGGACATCCTGCTGCACGGCGAGCCCGTCGACGCGTTCAGCTCGATCGTGCACAGTGACGCGGCGTACGCCTACGGCGTGGCGATGGCCAAGAAGCTCAAGGAGTTGATTCCGCGACAGCAGTTCGAGGTGCCGATCCAGGCCGCCATCGGGTCGCGGGTGATCGCCCGGGAATCGGTCCGGGCGATGCGCAAGGACGTGCTCGCCAAGTGCTACGGCGGCGACATCACCCGCAAGCGCAAGCTGCTGGAGAAGCAGAAAGAGGGCAAGAAGCGCATGAAGATGGTCGGCCGCGTCGAGGTGCCCCAAGAGGCCTTCGTTGCCGCCCTGTCAACGGGTGAGACCTCCGAGAAGAAGAAGTAGGTCGGCTGACCGCGCCGACGGCTGGGCAATAGGCTGGACAACCATGGACGCAGAGATCGGCATCATCGGCGGCACGGGCTTCTACCAGTTCCTGAGCAACGCCACCACAGTCCTGCCCTCGACCCCCTTCGGCCCGCCGAGCGCGCCGCTGACGATCGGCGACGTGGCCGGACGGCGGGTGGCGTTCGTCCCGCGACACGGGCAGCGACACCAATTTCCACCGCACCGGGTCAACTACCGGGCGAACCTGTGGGCTCTGCGCAGCGTGGGCGTCCGCCAGGTGATCGCGCCGGCCGCGGTGGGCTCCCTGCGTCCGGAACTGGGCCCGGGTACGTTCGTGGTCCCCGATCAGGTGATCGATCGCACCTGGGGTCGGAAGCACACCGTCTACCACGGCAAGGGTCAGGTGGTGCACGTCGGATTTGCCGATCCGTACTGCCCGCGCGGTCGCGCCGCGGTGCTCGGGGCCGCCGACGCTGACGTCCGTCCGGTCGACGGCGGCACGCTGGTCGTGATCAACGGGCCACGGTTCTCGACCAAGGCGGAGTCCCGCTGGCATGCCGCATCCGGCGGCACCGTGGTGGGCATGACCGGCATGCCGGAGGCGTCAGTGGCTCGCGAACTGGCCATGTGCTTCACCACGGTCTGCCTGGTGACCGACCACGACGCCGGCGTGGACGGCGGCGAAGCCGTGACCCACGCCGAAGTCCTCGCCCAGTTCGGTGGCAATATCGAACGGATGAAGGCGCTGCTCAAGCGGACAATTGCTGCCATGCCTGGTAGCGAGCCGGACTCTCGGGCGTCCTGCGCCTGCCGCCGCGCGCTGGACGGCCAACCATTGCCGTTCGAGCTCCCCTGAAGCGGGCGGGGTCTTGCCGTCCACACCTCCGCCGGGGGAGGCCGCCCCGGCCGACGGCGCACTGCCCGCACCCGCCCTCGACGCACTCGCTGATCGCCCGCTGAGCCTGTACCTGCATGTGCCCTTCTGTGCCACCCGTTGCGGGTACTGCGACTTCAACACCTACACCGCGACCGAACTCGGATCAGCCCCCGGATCCAGCCGGGACGCCTACCTGCGGGCGGTGCGGGCCGAACTCGATCTGGCCCTGGACGTGCTGGGCCGCCCGCCGGCGGTGCGCACCGTCTTCTTCGGTGGTGGCACCCCCACGCTGCTGTCGGCCGCGGAGCTGACTGGGCTGCTCGACTCCGTCCGGGAGCGCTTCGAGCTGGCGCCGGACGCCGAGGTGACCACCGAAGCCAACCCCGAAACCCTGGATCGCGAGTACCTGGCGGCGCTGGTCGAAGCCGGGTTCACCCGGCTTTCGCTGGGCATGCAGTCGAGCGTTCCCCACGTTCTTGAGGTGCTGGAGCGCCGGCACACCACTGGACGGGTCCAGCAGGTCGTCGGCTGGGCCAGGCAAGCCGGGTTCTCCTCGGTGAGTCTTGACCTCATCTACGGCACCCCGGGGGAGTCGCCCGCCGACTGGCGTGCGAGCCTGGAATCGGCGCTCGCCCTCGACCCCGACCACGTCAGCGCCTACTCGCTCATCGTCGAGCCGGGCACCCGGCTCGCGGCGCGGATGCGGCGCCACGAACTGCCCGGCATCGACGATGACGTCCACGCCGCGTACTACCTGATCGCTGAGGAAGTCCTGAGCGGCGCCGGCCTGGGTGCCTACGAGGTCAGCAACTGGGCCAGGCCGGGAAATGAGTGCCGCCACAATCTCGCCTATTGGCGCAGCGACAACTGGTGGGGAATCGGGCCCGGGGCCCACTCCCATATCGGGGGAGTGCGCTGGTGGAACGTGCGGCATCCCGCTACCTACACCACCCGCCTGGTGGGCGGGAGAGCCCTGGTGAGGCCAGGGAGGTGCTCGACGCGGGCCAGCGCCGGATGGAACGCGTGCTGCTCGAGCTGCGCCTGTCCGAGGGACTCGACGTCGCCCTGCTCACCGGTTCGGAGCGGCGACGCGTCGATGGGGTGATCGCAGCGGGGTGGGCACGGCTCGTGGGGGGACGCTTGATCCTGACGGTGGCTGGGCGGCTCCTGGCCGACGGAATTTCCCGCGACCTGCTCGATTGAGCCCGTCGGGACTGCTCGCGGGGGCCCGCCCAGGGAGGTGCGGTCACTTTCCCGGTGGTCGGCAGTTACAACAGTGCTGTAACAAAAGTGAGACAAACGGGTGCTCAAATGATGCCTGCCACGTAGCCTTGCCCAACCGCGCAGACGGCAGGGTAGCGAGGGCTACTGC
Source organism: Propionibacteriaceae bacterium (assembly GCA_016717345.1). Classification (GTDB taxonomy): domain Bacteria; phylum Actinomycetota; class Actinomycetes; order Propionibacteriales; family Propionibacteriaceae; genus Propionicimonas. Next base: position 38,038 of record JADKFR010000001.1, on the reverse strand, counting down.
TCACCAGGAGGAAATGTGAACAAACGTACTTTCAAGATCGCGGGTGTCGCGATCGTGGCGGCATCGCTGGCCTTCGCAGGCTGTGGCTCCCGCGAGCCCGCCGCGACCGGCGGCACCGCAGGCGCCAAGGTCGCCAAGATCGGTGTCATCGCACCGCTGTCGGGTGACCTGTCCGCGCTCGGCCTGGGTATCCGCAACTCGGTCGACCTGGCGATCCGGCAGGCGAACGAGGCCAAGACCATCCCCGGCTGGACGCTGGAGTTGGCAGCCGAGGACGACGAGGCCAAGCCTGACACCGGCAAGAACGCGGCCACCAAGCTCGCGTCCGACGCTGCCGTCGTCGGTGTGGTTGGCACCCTGAACTCTTCGGTCGCCCAAAGCGTGATTCCGGTCCTTGACGCCGCCAAGATCGTCCAGGTCTCGCCGGCCAACACCAACCCGAGCCTGACCCAGGGCGCGGCCTTCGCCACGGCGCCGGCCCGGCCGAACGCGAACTACTTCCGCACCTGCACCACCGACTCGGTCCAGGGTCCGTTCGCGGCGCAGTACCTGCTGGGTGAGGGCTTCAAGAAGGTCGCCACCATCCATGACAAGAAGTCCTACGGTCAGGGCCTGGTGAGCGAGTTCGCCAAGGCTTTCACCGCCGGCGGCGGCACCGTGGTGGCGGCTGAGACCATCAACCCCGATGACAAGAACTTCTCCGCCGTCATCTCCAAGATCAAGGGCGGCGCTCCCGAAGCCGTCTACTACGGAGGCGAGTACCCGCAGGCAGGGCCGCTGTCCAAGCAGATGAAGGCAGCGGGCCTCAAGATCCCGCTGATGGGCGGCGACGGCATCTTCTCCGGAGAGTTCGTCAAGCTCGGCGGCACGAATGGCGACCTGGCCACCTCGGTGGGTGCTCCGGTTGACACGCTGGCGTCTGCCAAGCCGTTCCTTGAGGGCTACAAGGCGGCTGGCTTCGCTGAGGGCTACGAGGCCTACGGTGCCTACTCCTACGATGCGGCGAACGCCATCATCCAGGCGCTGAAGACCAGCCTGGCTTCGGCCACCGACGCCAAGTCGGCCCGGGAAGCCACCATCAAGGCCATGGCCTCGGTGAGCTTCGAGGGCGCTACCGGCAAGGTCGCCTTCGACGAGTTCGGAGATTCCGTTTCCCGCGTCCTCACGGTCTACGCCGTGACCGACGGCGCGTGGGCAGCGAAGAAGACCGGCGAACTGAAGTGATCGCAGGACCCGTTGGCGCCCACCCCCGGGTGGGTGCCAACGGGTCTCGTCCATTGACCTGAGGGGTGCGTGGCTAGGTGGAACTGTTCTTTCAACAGCTGGTGAACGGGACGTCGTTGGGGGCCTTGTACGCCCTGATCGCGGTGGGCTACACCGTGGTGTACGGCATCGTCCAGTTGATCAACTTCGCCCATGGCGAGATCTTCATGGTCGGCGCCTTCGGCGCCTTCGCGACCTGGATGGTCCTGGGGCAGCCCACGAACTGGGGTCCGGCCGCATCCCTGATGATCCTGTTACCCCTGATGCTGCTCGGCGGCATCGCCGTGTCGGTGACAGTGGCGTTGCTGACCGAACGGTTCGCCTACCGTCCACTGCGCAACGCGCCCCGGCTCGCCCCGCTGATCACCGCGATCGGCGTCTCGGTGTTCCTGCAGGAGTTTGTTCGCTTGTTCTACGGCCGGATCCCCGGCTTCCCGGACGCCAAGAGCGCCGTCCCCTTTCCCAGCATCGCGGGAATCTCGGGAGAGATCATTCAGATCGGCGGCGTCACCATCCAGATGCCGGCGGTGTTCACCATCGGTGCGCTGGCCATCAGCACCGTCTTCCTCTGGTTCTTTGTGAACCGTTCGAAGACCGGACGCGCCATGGTCGCCACCTCGCAGGACCCGGACACCGCTCGCCTGATGGGCATCGACGTCGACAAGGTGATCGTGGCGGCATTCGCGGTGGGCGCCGGTCTGGCCGCGCTCGCCGGGGTGGCCCACGGGCTCAGCTACGGCAACATCGACTTCCGGATGGGCTTCCTGGCCGGCCTGAAGGCCTTCACCGCTGCAGTTCTCGGCGGCATCGGCAACATCAACGGGGCAGTTGTCGGGGGCCTCGTTCTGGGAATCGTGGAAGCCATGGCAACCACGTTCATCCCCGGCCAATTCGGCAGCTCAGCCTGGAAGGACGTCTGGGCGTTCGCCCTCCTGATCCTGGTACTGGTGTTCCGACCGCAGGGCCTGCTCGGTGCCAAGGTGGTGGACCGCGCATGAAGGCTCTCATCAGCGACGAGACGAAGGTGCGTTTCCGGCTGCCGGCTCGGGTTGTCAGTGTCGTCGGCGCTCTGGCCGTGATCGCGTCCGTGTTCCTGCCCTGGGCCTACGGCCACGAAGCCCTCGATGACGTCACCTTCACCGGGGCGCCGTCCCCCCTGCAGTCCTTCTTCCTCCTCCTTCCCGGCCTGGTACTGCTGCTGTTGGTCGTCCCCTTCCTGGGTAAGCAGCGGCTCGGTCGCTTTGCCAAGGCAATTGCCTGGAACACCTCCGCCAGGACCGGTTCTCTGGCAACCCTGGCCACGGTGGTGATTGCCCTGGCCGCGATCGCCATCGAGTTGAAGGGCCTGATCAACATCGAGATCGGCGGATGGGTCGCCTTCGGCGGCGCGCTGCTGGCGGCGGTGGGGACACCGCTGCTGCCCGACTCGCCGGAGCCGACGCTCGACCGGGTGAAGACGCCCAAGTGGGCGCAGATCGTCGGGATCGTCGCGATGATGGCCGCGGTGCTCTTCCTGGCGTCGTTCGCGCTCAACCAGACCGACGCCGGCAGCTTCCTCACCTTCGGCGCCCTGCTGGTCGGGGTCGTGCTGGTGCTACGGCAACTGGGCGTGTTGGGGTGGTTGAGCATCGCCGCCGCGAACAACAACCGAGTACTCGTGCTGTCGGCCTTCGTCGTGGCCTACGCCTTCCCGTTCACCCAGAACGGTTCGGACGCCAATATGTCGATCGCCTCACAGGTTCTCATCTTCGCAGCGGCCGCCCTCGGCCTGAATATCGTGGTCGGGCTGGTCGGCCTGCTCGACCTTGGCTACATCGCGTTCCTCGGAGCCGGCGCCTTCACGGCCGCCATCCTCTCGGAGTCCGCCTTCTCCACCGTGGACTTCCACCCGCCGTTCCTGGTCACCGTCCTGATCTCCGGCGTGGTGGCGTCCCTCTTGGGCCTGTTGATCGGTGCCCCGACCTTGCGGGTCTCCGGCGACTACCTGGCCATCGTCACCCTGGCCTTCGGTGAAATCTTCCGGATCACCATGAACAACCTCGATGGCAACGACGGACCCAACCTGACCAACGGGTCCAATGGGATCTCGGGAATCCCTGATCTGAACTTCCTCGGGTTCGACTTCGGCCAGGCCCACACCATCTTCGGGGTCGAGATCGGTCGCTTCGCCAACTATTACTGGCTGATGCTCATGGTGATCGCCCTGATCATCGTCGTGTTCATGAACCTGAACTACTCCCGGATCGGGCGCGGCTGGGTGGCGATCCGCGAGGACGAACTGGCTGCCGAAGCCATGGGCGTCAACACCTTCGCTTTGAAGTTGCTCGCCTTTGCCGGCGGTGCCTTCCTCGCCGGTGTCGCCGGTGCGGTGAAGGCTCACCACGACGTGTCGGTCACCCCTGACCAGTATGTGTTCCTCGAGTCGGCGTTCCTGCTGGCCGCGGTGGTCCTCGGCGGCATGGGCACGGTGATGGGGGTCCTGATCGGCGCCACCATCCTGAAGCTCCTGCCCGAGAAACTGCGGTTCTTCTCCGAGTACCGGCTGCTGCTGTTCGGCCTGCTGATGATCGTGATGATGCAGTTCCGTCCGGAGGGCATCATCGCCGACGAGCGTCGGCAGCTCGAATTCCACGGTGAGGACGAGCAACTGGCCGAGGAGATCGAGGAAGAGCTCATCACTCACCACACCCACCTGTTCCCGGAACGGAAGGGGTTCGTCCTATGACTCAGGTGATCAGCGGAAGCGGACACCACGTGGACGCCACCACCCTGCTGCTCGAGGCGTCCCACGTCACGATGCAGTTCGGGGGGCTCACTGCGGTCAATGACGTCAGCCTGAACGTTCATGCCGGCGAGATCTTCGGCCTGATCGGTCCGAACGGTGCCGGAAAGACCACGTTCTTCAACTGCCTGACCGGACTGTACAAGCCGACCTCGGGCGAGGTGAGGTTCGCCGGCGAGGTGCTGCCTCCCCAGCCTCGGCTGGTCGTCAGGGCAGGGATGGCGCGCACCTTCCAGAACATCCGGTTGTTTCACAACATGACAGCGCTCGAGAACGTCATGGTCGGCATGTACAGCCGTACCAAGACCAACGCCATCGACGCGATCCTCCGGCTGCCGCGACATCGCAGTGAGGAACTCGCCTCCACCGAGCGGGCCAGAGAGTTGCTGGAGTTCGTCGGGCTGAGTTCGGCAGCGGACACGTTGTCCCGCAACCTGCCCTACGGTGACCAGCGGCGCCTTGAGATCGCTCGCGCCCTGGCCACGGACCCGAAGCTGCTGCTGCTGGACGAGCCGACGGCCGGCATGAACCCGCAGGAGACGAGGCAGGCCGAGGAACTGATCTTCCGGATCCGCGATCTTGGTCTGGCCGTGTTGGTGATCGAACATGACATGCGCTTCATCTTCAACCTGTGCGACCGGGTCGCCTGCCTGGTCCGGGGGGCCGTGTTGGTGGAGGGCCAGGGCGACGTGGTCCAGAACGATCCACGGGTGATCGAGGCCTACATCGGGACGCCGCCGTCCGAGGAGCCGATCAGCGACCGGGGGCCAGCGGGAACCGACCAGAACGAGGGGAGCGCCGATGCTTGAGGTCAAGCAGATGGTGGTGGCCTACGGCCGCGTCAACGCCGTCAAGGGCATCAGCTTCACCGTCGAGAAGGGGCAGGTCGTCACGCTCCTCGGCACGAACGGAGCCGGAAAGTCGACCACGCTTCGCGCGATCTCGGGGCTCATCAAGCTGGTCTCCGGAGAGATCTGGTTCGAAGGGGAGAGGCTGGACGGCCTCGCGGCGCACAAGGTGGTCGAGCGCGGCATCGCGCAGTCTCCCGAAGGGCGGCGGCTGTTCCGGCAGATGACCGTTGAGGACAATCTCAAGTTGGGTGCGTATTCGCGCAAGGACGGCACTGCCGTCAAGGCCGACATGGACCGGGTCTATGACCTCTTTCCGGTGCTGGGCGAGCGACGGCAGGAAGCCGCCGGACTGTTCTCCGGTGGTGAGCAGCAGATGCTGGCGATCGGCCGGGCCATGATGAGCCGTCCCAAACTGCTGATGCTGGACGAACCGTCCATGGGCCTGAGCCCGATCATGACCCAGACCATCATGACCACGATCCGGGAACTCCAGGCCGAAGGGGTCACGATCCTGCTGGTCGAGCAGAATGCCCAGGCGGCGTTGTCACTGGCCGACCGGGGGTACGTGCTCGAAGTGGGCCAGATCATGTTCTCCGATTCGGGACGGGCCCTGCTCGGCGACGATCGGGTGAGGCGCGCCTACCTCGGCGCCGACTGAACCCTGCCCCTCCCCAGCCCCGGCGCACGGGCGGATGCCCGCGCCGGCAGGCGTCCTTGCGCGGCTCCGGACCCGGGCGCCTTCCCGACTTTGCGCCCCGAAGGCGACCTTGCGCGTGCTACTGCACGCGCAGAGTCAGGGAGGGGGCGCAAAGCGCGTTGTCGATGGCGCATGGGAGACGAGCGCGCGGGTGCTTGCACGACCCGGGAGTGGCGGATGGGCGTATCGGGTGTGGGCGTGGGGGCGTCCGGGAGTGGGGCGTGGGGGCGTCCGGGAGTGGGGGCGTGGACGGGACAAGGCTGTCGTCCACGAGGGGCCTAGGGTGAGGGCCCATGACCCGCTATGACCGTGACGTGCTGGCTCCCGGCTGGCAACAGGCGCATCGGCGCCCGTCCGTGGAGACCCCGGTTGCGGTGGGGCTGGTGGTCGAGGAGCCCACGTCCGGCTTCGTCGGCGCGATCGTCCGATGGGAGAACGGACTGGTGGTGCTCGAGGACCGCAGGGGAGCCCGCCGCAGTTTCCCGTTCGGGCCCGGCTTCTGGATCGACGGGGCCCCCGTCGCCCTGGTGGCGCCGCCTCGGGTGTCGCCGTCGCAGCCAACTCACAACGCGTCCGGCTCCCGGGTCGCCGCCAGCACTCCGGCCAAGGTCGCCAGGGCCTCGAGGATCTACGTCGAGGGCCGCCACGACGCGGAACTCGTCGAAAAGATCTGGGGAGCCGACCTGCGCGTCGAGGGAGTCGTGGTCGAATATCTCGGCGGGATTGATGACCTCCCGGCCATCGTCGCCGGGTTCGCCCCCGAACCCGGCCGTCGGCTCGGGGTTCTGGTCGACCACCTCGTAACCGGATCGAAGGAGACCAGGATCGTCGCTCAGGTGCGCAGCGAGTCGGTGCTCGTGACCGGGCACCCCTTCATCGACATCTGGCAGGCCATCCGTCCCGAGCGCGTCGGTCTCACGGCGTGGCCATCGATCCCGCGCGACGTGGACTTCAAGGTCGGCACCAGCCTGGCGCTGGGCCGGCCCGCCCGCACGCAGGCCGACATCGCGGGCACCTGGTCCTGGCTGCTGGGGCGGGTCCGCGACTGGCGTGACCTCGAACCGGCTCTGCTGCGCGAGGTGGAACGGCTGATCGACTTTGTCACCGACGGGCAGGAGCTCTAGTGCGCACCGAGGAAGTCTGCGAGTTGCTGGTGGAGGTGTCCGAGCAGGTCATCATGCCCCGGTTCGGGTCGCTGGGCTCCGGCGACATCGAGGAGAAGAAGCCGGGGGACCTCGTCACCGTCGCTGACCGGGAGGCCGAGGCAGTCCTGGCCGGTGTCCTGGGCGCCGCGGATCCTGACTCCCTCGTCGTGGGGGAGGAAGGTGTCTTCAGCGACCCCAGCCGTCTGGATGCCTTGCCCGGGGCGGACCACGCCTGGGTGATCGACCCCGTGGACGGCACCCGCAACTTCTCACGGGGCTCGCCGGAGTTCGCGGTGATGCTCGCCGAATTGCGGCACGGTGAGACCGTCCGGGCCTGGATCTGGCAGCCGGCGCACTCCCGAATGTACGTGGCCGAACGTGGCTCGGGCGTGGTGTGCAACGGCGAGCCCATGCAGCACCGGCCTGCCGGGCGCGACGTCCCCCTCGGCGCAACCTACCTCCCGCTGCGCGGCGAAGCCGACGCCGGCGTCGACATCCGCCGGTCCTGGGGCTCCTGCGGCATCGACTACCCGAAACTGATCGACGGGGAGGTCGATTTCCTGTCGTACCGCTCGATGTTCCCGTGGGATCACCTGCCGGGCGGGCTGATGATCCGGGAGTTCGGTGGCCGGATCGCCTGCGACGAGGGGGTCGATTACGGCCCGGGTGTGATCGGGCGGCGCCTGATCGCGGCGATGAACCCTCACACCTGGACGACGGTGCGTGACGCCTTGGAGTTGATCCGTTGAACCTCGACGCTGGTTGGTCGTAGGTGGCACAGTGAGGCACGTAAGCGGCAGCGAACCGGCCACCGGCCAGGAGGAGCAATCACATGACTGAGAATGACGACCTCAAGGCCCAGATGCGTGAAGCGCTGGAAAAGAAGAAGGCCGGCCATGATGCCGGCGTGAACGCCGAGGGTCATGATCGCCCGAAGGGCCCGTCCGAGCGGGGACGCCAAGGCGGTTCGCGGGAATTCCGCCGCAAGTCCGGGGGCTGAGCGCCGAGGAGGCCCTCACCCCTGCTCCTAGAGCAGGGGGAGCGTGGTGCGGGGGGTCACGCCTTCGGCTGCGAGTTGGGCGTACGCCAACGGCAGCGCCGCGCGGATGGTCGCCTCGTCGAAGGGCCACTCCCCGGCCTCGAAGGCGTCGTTGAGGCGGACGCCCTGGCGGATCAGATGATCCACCTGCCCGTAGAGCGCGGAGATCCTGGCTCGTTGGTCGAAGGCGAACAAACGATCGACCGGGACGCCGTGGCCTGGAACGATCACCGTGTGTTCGTCCACCAGTCCAAGGATGCCGTCGACCGCGCTCGGCCATTCCTTGAGGAAGCAGTCTGGCCCGAAACTCGGAGGCGCTGACTGCTCGAGGAGGTCACCGGCGAAGATCACGTCCGATCCCGAAACGATCACCACGACGTCACCTTCGGTGTGCCCGCGTCCGAAGTGCACGAGCTCGACCCGCCGTCCACCCAGGTCGACGACCCGAGCGAGGCTGAACGGACGGTTGGGCCCGACGAGACTGGTCGGCTCGACCAGATGCTCCTTCGCCAGGGCGACCACCTCCGGGTCCGAGGCGCGTTGGAGCAGGCTCTCGTGACCGTAACTGGGCAGATCTCCGAAGGCGTCGAGCCCGAAGAAGTGGTCCCAATGCCAGTGGGTGACCACGACCGCGCTGAGTGGCACGCCGGCCGCCTGCTCAGCGGCCCGACGGAGTTCGGCTCCCTGCTGAGGGCTGGAGCCGGTGTCGATCAGCAGGGCGGATTCGGTTCCCACCACGAGGCCGATGTTCACCGCGGCAGGTTCGGCCACCCCCACGTGGACGCCTTCGGCGACCGGAACGAATCCGCTGAAGTGGGCTACGGGCATGAGCCACCCTAACGCGCCCGGTGGGCCGTCGCCCGAGGGCGGTGGGGGAGCGGGTAGGTGCGGTGGCGGCTCCGGCCGGTTAGACTGGCACTCCACCTTTGAGAGTGCCAACCGGCAGGCGCTGGGACGGGAGGGAGGTCACGCGATGCTCGACGATCGCAAGCTCGCAATCCTGCGGGCCATCGTGACCGACTACGTCTCCATGCGGGAACCCGTTGGCTCCCGGGCGTTGGTGGAGCGCTACCGGCTCGACGTTTCCCCCGCCACGGTCCGCAACGACATGGCGGTGCTGGAGGAGGAGGGGTACATCACCCAGCCCCACACCTCAGCCGGACGGATTCCCACCGACAAGGGCTACCGCCTCTTCGTCGATCGACTGGGGGTCGTCAAGCCGTTGTCACTGGCTGAACGGCGAGCGATCGAGACCTTCATGTCGGGGGCCCTCGACGTGGACGACGTCGTGCGACGCACCGTGCGCCTGCTCGCCCAGATCACCCAGCAGGTCGCCATCGTGCAGTACCCCATCGACCTCGGGGCGGTGGTTCGGCACCTCGAACTCGTCGCGCTGGGGGCGGAGCGGGCGCTGGTGATCGTGGTGAGCTCATCGGGCCGGGTCGAACAGCGTCCGATCGACATCAGCGGCTTCACCGTGGAGCAACTGGCCGACCTACGCGGCCGGATCAACGCTGCGGTGCTGGGCCTGTCCGCTCCGCGGGCAATCGATGCCTTGACCGACCTGTTGACGACCCTGCCGCCCGAACTCGGACCGTTGGGAAACGTCGCGGGCGCCGCTTTGTTCGACATGATGAGCGCAGATCCGTCCTCGCGCGTGGTGGTGGGGGGCGTGCCCAACCTCACCAGGTTCTCCGATCAGTTCGAAACCACGGTGAAGCCGGTCCTCGAGGCACTGGAGGAGCAGGTGGTGCTGTTGCGCCTGCTGGGCGAGGTGGGCTCCAGCGACGACGTCACCGTCCGGATCGGGCACGAGAACCCGTATGCGCCGCTGCAGTCCACGTCGGTGGTGGCGTCGGCCTACGGCAACGTTCCGGAAGCGTGGGCGACCTTGGGTATCGTCGGCCCGACACGGATGGATTACCCCTCGACGATGGCGGCGGTGCGTGCCGTCGCCCGCTACGTCGGCCGGTTCCTGGCAGAAGGATGATGTGTGACCACTGATTACTACGAGGTGCTGGGCGTTTCCCGGGACGCCAGCCCCGAGCAGATCAAGAAGGCCTACCGCAAGCTGGCCATGAAGTTCCACCCGGACGTGGCCGACGCCCCCGACGCGGCCGAGAAGTTCAAGGAGATCGGCGAGGCCTACGAGGTGCTCCACGATCCGAACAAGCGGGCCATGTACGACCGCGGCGGCGACCCCCTGGGCTCCTCGGGAGCCGGCGGTTTCGGCGGCTTTCCCGGCGGAATGGGCTTCGACTTCACCAACCTGGTGGACGCCATGTTCGGCGCCCAGGGCAGCCGCGGGCCGCGGTCCCGCACCCGCAAGGGCCAGGACGCCCTCGTCCGCCTCACGTTGTCGCTCGCGGAGGCAGCGTTCGGGATCACCAAGCCGCTGCGGGTCGACACCGCGGTGATCTGCCCCCAGTGCACGGGCACTGGGGCGAACCCCGGCTCGGAGCCCGTCACCTGCACCACCTGCCACGGTCAGGGTGACATCACCCAGGTTCAGCGGTCGTTCCTCGGCGACATCCGGACGAGCCAGCCGTGTCCGACCTGTCGCGGCTACGGCACCGTCATCCCACACCCGTGTGGGGAATGCTCCGGCGAGGGACGGGTGCGCAGTCATCGGACCATCAATGTGAAGATCCCGGCCGGCGTCAGCACCGGTAATCGCATCCACCTCGACTCCCAGGGCGAGGTCGGCCCCGGCGGTGGACCGGCGGGTGACCTGTACGTCGAGCTCACCGTCGCACCGCACGAGATGTTCAAGCGGAACGGCGACAACCTCGACGTGGTGGTCAAGGTCCCCATGACCGCGGCGGCCCTCGGCACGGAGATCACGATCGCGACCCTGGAGGCGGAGCGGGACGACCTCGACGCCGACGCGGGAAAGGTCTCGGTGACCATCCCCTCGGGTACCCAGTCCGGGACCCGGATCGCCATCCCGGACCGGGGCGTCCCGAAGCTGCGTGGCGGCGGCCGCGGCGAGCTCGGGGTCACTTTGCTGGTGCAGACGCCGACCAGGCTGGACGAGGAGCAGCGCGAACTGCTGCGGCACTTCGCCGCGCTGCGCGATGAGGCCCGCGCCGAGGTGTCGGTCTCGAAGCACAAGGGCGTCCTGGGGTGGCTGAAGGAGACGTTCTCATGACGGAACCGCTGTTTCTGGGCGACCTGGATGCGCCGCAGGTCGGGCAGCGGGTGGCGCTGGGGGGCGACGAGGGCCGTCACGCTGCCGCCGTCCGCCGGATCAGGGTCGGCGAGATCGTCCGCATCGGCGACGGTGCCGGCACAGCGGTGCGCGGCCCGGTGGTCGAGTCCGCCAGAGGTGTCCTGGTCATCGAGGTGGCCGAGGTGTTGCGGGAACAGCTGTCGCCCGTCCGCTATGTGGCGGTGCAGGCCCTGCCCAAGGGTGATCGCGCCGAAGCGGCCGTCGAGATGCTCACCGAACTGGGGATCGACGAGATCGTGCCCTGGCAGGCTGAGCGCTCGGTGGTGAAGTGGGCTCCCGAACGGGTCGAGCGGGGGCTGTCCCGCTGGCGCATCACCGCGCGGGAAGCAGCGAAGCAGTGTCGCCGGTTACGCGTCCCCACGATTGCGGCGCCGATGACCACCGCCGAACTCGCCCTGCGGATCGAACAGACCGCGCTGACGGCGGTCCTGCACGAGACCGCCACCCTGCCGCTGGCCGGGCTGAGCATTCCGTCACAGGGGGAGATCATGTTCATCGTGGGGCCCGAGGGTGGGCTCAGCGAGGACGAGGTGGCAGCCTTCGCCGCGGCCGGCGGCCACGTCGTCCTGATCGCCGAGAGCGTGCTGCGCACGTCCACCGCCGGGGTGGTCGCCCTCGCCCAACTCCAGGCACTCGGCGTCCGTGACGCCCGCTGAGGGCGGCTTCGGTTTCGTCCCGGGCAGCGAACTGCCCAACGGGCTGGGGCGAAGCGGCGTGATCCGGACCCCGCACGGCGACATCCGGACCCCGGCCTTCGTGGCCGTGGGAACCAAGGCGACCGTGAAGGCGGTGCTGCCTGAGGCGGTCGGCGCACTGGGGGCGCAAGCGGTGCTCGCCAACGCCTACCACTTGTTCCTGCAGCCCGGTTCGGACATCGTGGACGCCGCCGGCGGCCTGGGTGCGTTCATGAACTGGCCCGGCCCCACCTTCACCGACTCCGGAGGCTTCCAGGTGATGAGCCTGGGGGTGGGGTTCAAGAAGGTTCTCGCGATGGACGTCGCCGGCCTGGCCGACGACCAGGTGATCGCCGAGGGAAAGACCCGGCTGGCCCACGTCGACGACGATGGCGTGACCTTCACCTCGCACCTCAACGGCGACCGGCATCGCTTCACCCCGGAGGTGTCGATGCGGATCCAGCACGAACTCGGGGCCGACATCATGTTCGCCTTCGACGAGTGCACCACCTTGATGAACACCCGCGGCTACCAGGAATCGTCGCTGGCCCGCACCCAGGCGTGGGCGGTGCGGTGCCTCGCGGCGCACCACGACCTCACCGCCGAACGCGCCGACAAGCCGTACCAGGCGCTCTTCGGGGTGGTGCAGGGCGCCCAGTACGAAGACCTGCGACGCCAAGCCGCCCGCGACCTGGCTGCCCTGGAGGTGGCGGGGCGACCTTTCGACGGCTTCGGGATCGGCGGGGCATTGGAGAAGGAGAACCTCGGCACCATCGTGTCCTGGGTGTGCTCCGAACTGCCCGTTGACAAGCCGAGACACCTGTTGGGGATCTCTGAGCCGGACGACTTCTTCGCCGCCATTGAGGCCGGTGCGGACACCTTCGACTGCGTGATGCCGTCCAGGGTCGCTCGCAACGCCGCGCTCTACACCCCGGACGGGCGCTTCAACGTCAACACCGCGGCGAACCGGCGGGCCTTCCGTCCCATCGATGAGGAGTGCGACTGCTACACCTGCGCGCACTACACGCGGGCCTACCTGCACCACCTGTTCAAGGCCAAGGAGATGCTGGCCTCCACGTTGTGCACGATCCACAACGAGCACTTCACGGTGCGTCTGGTGGACGACATCCGAGCCAGCATCGACTCAGGGGACTTCGCGGACTTCAGGACCGACTTCCTGGGACGGTTCTACGCGCGGCGCGGGTAAGGGGGAGTCGCCCACCCGGGGAAACGTGTCGGCCGTTACAGGTCGAGCCCTGCGATGGGCGGTCCTGCCAAGTTGCTAGGGTGTTCCCGCAAATACAGCGCTGGGGCGATCTTTCAGGACACCGAATCCGTGCCAGCCACCGGGAACGGAGGCTCATGCAACCAGTGGCTTCAAGCTCACGAACCGATATCGGGCTGAAACGCACCCTGAACGAGGATTCCGTCTTCGAGGGAAAGCAGATCTGGGCCGTGGCGGACGGAATGGGCGGGCACGCTGCCGGCGATGTGGCCAGCGCCATTCTTGCGGAGGTGTTCGCAGAACTGGATCAGGCGGACTTCCTGAAACCACAGGACATCACCGCCGCGGTACGTGTCGCGAACGATCGAATGCTGGCCTACGTGGCAAGCCGTCCGAATGCCAGCGGGATGGGAAGCACGGTCAGTGGGTTGGCCCAGGTGATGGTCGGGGGTTCCGGTCATTGGGCGGTCTTCAATGTGGGGGATTCGCGGGTCTACCGGTGCCACGGCGGGGTGCTGGCCCGCGCCACCATTGACCATTCCGAAACGGAAGAAATGATCCTGGACGGAAAGATCACCGAAGCTGAGGCCCGCCATCACAGCCTCCGGAATGTCATCACCCGTTCAGTGGGGTCGAATCCTGCCCCGCAGGTGGATCTGTGGGTGTTGCCCCAGACCCCGGGGGAGCGCTTCCTGGTGTGCTCGGACGGGTTGACCAACGAGTTGACCGACGCCCAGATCGCCGAGGTGGCGCTCGCAGAACCTGACCCAGCCGTTGCCACGAGGGTCCTGGTGGAGCGGGCTCTGGCTGGTGGCGGACGGGACAATACCTCCGTCATCATCATCGATCTGCCCCTCGGCGAGTCAACTGAAGTCGACGAAATCACACATCCTCGGCTCAGGCTGGGACAGGAGTAGCCATGTCGGAAGCGGAGATGGGCCGTCTGTACTACGCCCCAGGGGACACCACCCTGGTTGCTGCGCCGGGCTGGGCCGTGTTGGTGGACGTGCCGGCGACCGACGCGCTGGCTGGGAGGCTCCTGGAGGGGTTGCTCTCCACCACCGACGTCGATGAGATCCTTGAGATCCTCGTCAGCCCCGGACTCCGCACCGTGAAGAACTTCGCAGTGGCGCAATGGGCTGCCGACGGGACGAGGGTCGTCGTCCGTGGGAACTTCATCGGAGCCGTTCAGGGTGGCACGGATGTCGTGGGCAGCGGGCTTTGGACCGATCGCTTCATCGCGTCCCCGGCCACGGTGACCCTTCGCAGCGGAGGCGGGGACTCGGCGAACCTGCCGCTGGGTTGGGGGGTCGTGCGTGCAGCGGCCGCCACCCAGCAGGCCGATCGCCCGGCCGAGGCGCTCGCACTCCCGAGGGTTGCCGATGTCGAGTCGGCTGCGTCGGAGGCGTCGGAGGCGTCGGAGGCGTCGGACGTGCCGGCTCCCGTGGTGCCGGCTCCCGTCGTGCCGGCTCCCGTCGTGCCGGCTCCCGTCGTGCCGGCTCCCGTCGTGGCGGCTCCCGTCGTGCCGGCTCCCGTCGTGGCGGCCCCCGTCGTGGCGGCCCCCGACCTGCCAGAGGAGGCTGAACTCCCGAGTGCGGCCAGGTTCGCCGAGCCGCTCGCGGCCGCGTGGCAACCCGAACCTGTTGCGTTCCACGATTCGGGCAGGGCGGAGCGGGATGACCCGGCGCCTTCCGTGCAGCCGGCAGCTCCGGGCGTGCTGGAGCCGCAACCGGCGGCGGACGCGCCCGCGGCACCGGCTGATGCCGGTCTGCTGATCGAATTCTTCCCTTGGGCCACCTCCGAGGAGGAGGCACCGTGGGGCCCGGCTCCGGGCGCCGGGGGACCCTCCGATGAACCTCAGGCCCAGCCAGTCCCGGCGCCACCAACGCCGGCGTTCGATCCAGAAGCCGCCGAGATGACGGTTGATCGTCGCACTCTGGTGGGGCACAGCGGTCCGTCCGACACCCTCGTGGTTGCGGCCCGCTGCCCCCAGGGCCACCTCAGCCCGGCGTACGCGGGAGGCTGTCGGGTCTGTGGCCAGCCGTTGCCGCCGCAGCAGCCGTTCGAGACGCCGCGACCGCCGCTGGGCGTGTTGCGGCTCTCCAACGGGGACGTGGTTCCCCTTGATCGCGGATTGATTCTGGGCCGCAACCCTCGCCTGCCCGCTGGCTACGCGGGCGATCAGCCGAACCTGCTCAAGCTGAACGACCCGGCCAAGGACATCTCCAGCCAGCACCTTGAAGTGACCCTCGACTTCTGGCACGTGTTGGTCAAGGATCTCGGGTCGACGAACGGCACCGAGGTGATCCTGCCGGGAGAACAGCCGGTGCAGTTGCGGGCCAACGACCCGATGATGATCGAGCCCGGCACTCGGGTGGTGCTGGCCGGCGTCGTGGACTTCGTGTTTGAGGTGACGGGGTGAGCAAGGCTCTCCCGCCGCCAGACATCCCCGGACTGACCTACCTGGAGAAGCTGGGGGCAGGCGGCTACGCAGACGTCTACCTCTACCAGCAGCAGATGCCGTCGCGGCGGGTCGCGGTCAAGGTGCTTCGTGAGACGGGGCTGTCAGCCTCCGCGGTCGCCCGGTTCACAGCCGAGGCCAACGCCATGGCCAGGCTCGAACACCCCCACATCGTCCCGGTCTATGCCGCCGGGGCGACCCCCGACGGGCGACCCTACATCGTGATGATGTACTACCCGAAGGCGAGTCTCGCCGAGCGCGCCCGGGCCGAACGGTTCGCCGTGGATGAGGTGCTCCGGATCGGTATCCAGATCGGGAGTGCGGTCGAAACCGCCCATCGCTCCGGATTGCTGCACCGCGACATCAAACCTGCCAACGTGCTCACCAACCAGTACGGCACGCCGGGGCTCACCGACTTCGGGATCGCCGCGCAGGTGGCCGAGTCCGATGACGACGACACCGGCGTCTCGGTTCCCTGGTCGCCTCCGGAGGTGCTGTACGCCACGGCGCCGGCCTCGGTTCGCTCCGACGTCTTCTCCCTCGCCGCCACGCTGTGGCACCTGCTGGTGGGACGTTCACCGTTCGAGATTCCTGGCGGGGACAACTCACCCTTTGCCCTGATGCGACGGATCCGGGACAACCCGGCGCCCTCCACGGGGCGCGCGAACGTGCCGGCACCTCTTGAGCGGCTGTTGCGGTCTGCGATGGCGCGCGATCCCGCCATGCGGCCGGCCAGCGCTCTGGACTTCGTCCGGTCGCTCCAGGCGATCGAACAGGACCTTCGCTACCAGCGGACACCGGTGGTGATCGCCGACGAGACCAGCGTGGGCGCGGCGGATCCCGATCGCCCCTCTGCCGACGCCACGCGGGTCCAGGCCGCTCAGGTGGTTCAGGCCCAGCGGGACCTGCCTGCCGTCCCAGGCGGGCGGACCGCGGCCAGGCCCAGAGAAGCGGCGTCGCCGGAGCCCGCGGCGGGGACCGTCCGTCGCTCAGCTGTCCCGGAAAGTTCGTCGGTCGCTCCGGCCGAAGCGACCAGGCAACGGGCGGCTGCTGTGGAGCCCCTCGGTGCTGACGACGTGGACGACCTGCCTGACCTCAAGCCGCGCTGGTGGGTCGTCGCCGGCGCAGTGGCCGTCCTGGTGGGCATCATCGGGGTCGGCGTCACCCTCGCTTCTGGACAGCCGAGTGCTGAGCCCCAGGCTGCGGACGTGGTGTCCGCGCCCGTCCCCCAGGTCGGGGACGCAGTGCTGCCTCCCGGTCCGTTGGAGATCACCGCGTCCGAGACCTCGGGACGAGCCACCTTCACCTGGGAGTACACCCGCGCTTTGGATGACGACTCCTTCCAATGGCGGAAGCAGGGGGACAAGCAATCAATCCCGACCACGGTGAAGAAGGTGGAAATACCGGTGGCATCGAGTGGGCCAACCTGTATTGAAGTCCGTGTGGTCAGGGCAAATGGAACATTCGCCGACCAATCATTCAAAGAGAAGTGCCTGTAAGGGAAGTCGGTCCGTGGTCGCACCCCGGCCGGTGAGGGTTCGCTGCCAGCCATGACCGTGGGATTCAAGTCCCATGTCCATTTCCGTCCTCGCGTCAGTCAATGCCCTTGACTATCCATAGCATGGGGCCGGTCGGAACATCCGGGGGGACATCGATGGCATTCGCAAGGCGTGCGAGGCGCTTGGCGCCCACGATCGTGGTCGCAGTGGTCGCCTCAGTGATTGCGGCGTTCGCCGTCCACGCCACCGGGAATGTGGTTCAGCGTCCCGATCTCAACAACTCGGGCATCTGGGCCAGCAGCGACGCGGACGCGTTGTTCGGGCGGTTCAACAAGTCGGCGTCGACGACCGAGTTCGCCCTGGCGCCCAAGGGAGTCGCGCCACCTTCGGGGGTTGACGTGCTGCAGGACGGCAACACGGTCGTCGGTCATGACCTTGCCAAGGGTGCGTTGATCCCGGTGGACACCCTGCTCGCTCAGCCCGATTTCGACAAGGCAGTGGGAGTAGAAGCCGGCTCTTTGGTAGATCTCCGCGGCGGAACCCTGGCGGTGATGGAACCCGCCTCCGGCAAGGTGTGGGCCATCCGCACCAACCAGTCGGCCGAGCCGCTGGACCTCTCCGGCCTTGACCCGGCTTCGAAGCCGCTGGTCGAGCTGGACAAGGCGCCCGGCGGGGTCGATCCCACAGCGGTGGCGAGCCTCAGCGTGGGCTGGGACGGAGCTGTCCACGCCGCGACCGCCTCCGGCAAGTCGCTGCTGGTGAAGGCGTCAGGAAGCGGCTTCGAAGCGCCGATCCTGGGCAGCCTCGGGGCTGGCCTGACGTCGGTCCAGGTGGCCGCGTTGGGGTCCGAGATGGCGGTGCTGGACGCCGCCGGCGGCGTGATCCACCTCCCCGGCGGCAAAGCCCAGCAACTGGAGGGTGTCGGCGCGGAGGCCCGGATTCAACAAGCTGGGGACGACCTCGACACCGTGTTGGTGGCGACGTCGACGCGCCTGCTTCAGGTGGGCTTCGACGGCGTGGTCACGTCCTTGATCGAGGCCGGCAACGGTGAGCCGGCGGCTCCTGCCAGCCTGGGCACCTGCCGTTTCGCGGCCTGGTCGGGCAACCCGGGGTGGGTGGCCTCCGCCTGCGACGGTCAGTCAGCCGGGACACCGCTGAAGATGGACAGCAGAGCCGGCCTGGGATCCAGCCTCGTCGATCCGGTGTTCCGGGTGAATTGGAATCGCCTGATCCTCAACGATCGGAAGACCGGAAGGATCTACGACCTCGACGAGGCGGAGAGTCTGGACGACTGGAAGGCTGTCGACCCGCGGCAGGACAGCAAGGCAGACGAGGAAGACAAGACCAAGACCACCAAGTCCCAGGACAAGGCGCCTCAGGCCAAGCCGGATACCTTTGGGGCCCGCCCGAGCAGAACGTCGGTTCTCCACGTCCTGGACAACGACGTCGATCCGAATGGGAAGATTCTCTCGATCGTCGACGTCTCAGAGGTGAGCGGTGAGGCCACCGCCGTCGTGTCGCCGGACGGCCAGACGATTCTGTTCCAGCAACCCGCGGACGGGCCCGACGCCACGTTCGAGTACACGATCAGCAATCAGGTCAACACCGCCACCGCCAAGGTGACCATCGAGGCTCGGGCCCCCGGCGAGAACCAGGAGCCCAGACTCCGCTACCTGGCTGAGGCGTTGACGTTCCACGTGGGCTCTGCGGGAATCGTGACGATGCCGGTGGTCGGAGAGTGGCGCGACTTCGACGGTGACCCGATCACGGTGGTGAGCGCTTCCCAAGGCGGGCAGGACGTCCCGGTCACCTCCGACGGCCAGATCGACTACACGGCTGAGAAGGCAACTGACACCGTCACGCGCACGGTCAACTTCCAGGTAACCGACGGGATCGCCGATCCGAGGTCTGGCACCGTCACGGTGAAGGTTCTGGGAGCCGGAAACACCGACGGGATTGCCCCCGTGGCTCAGGCCGACGCTGTGCGGGGGGAGGTCGGCAAGCCGATTGCCGTGCTGCCCCTGCTCAACGACATTCCCGGGGTGGATCCGGGACAGCCGCAGACCGCCATGACCTTGGCCGCCGACGTGAAGGGCGAACCTGGTTTGAAGCCTCCGGTGACCGACCGCGACGGCGGACGGGTCACCCTGACGGCCACCAAGCCGGGCGTGCATTTCCTCAGCTACTCCGTCAAGTTCGGCACTGCACCGGCGGCCAATGAGGGAACGATCCGGGTCGATATCGTGGACGACCTTGGCGACGACCCGGTGGCGATGCCGGACAATGCGGTGGTGCGGGGCCAGGCCCCGATCCTCCTCGACGTCCTCGCGAACGACTACGACCCGGCAGGCGGGCTGCTGACGGTCCAGACCGCGGCCGCCGCCAACCCCGAAGCTCTCGAAGTGGCGGTTGTCAAGGGGAGGTGGTTGCGGATCAGGTCCCTGCAACCCGAGCTCGCCGAGAACCCCGCCGCGGTCATTTACCGGATCACCAACGGTCTCAGCGGCCTCGTCCAGGGCAGCGTGACGGTGTCGCAGCTGGATGCAGTGACGAACGACACGCCGTTGATGCGGGACGACTTCGCCGAGGTTCGCGCGGGTGACAGCACCCTCATCCCGGTCCTGGCCAACGACACCACCCAGGGAGGCTCGACCCTCAGCCTGGTGACCAACGTCCTCAAGCGGCCCGGAGCCGGGTCCTTCGAGGTGATCGACGCCGGCAAGAACGCCGACGCCGCGCAAGGAGAGGTGGGCACGGCCTACGTCTCCGGCAATCAGGTGCGCTACGTGGCGCCGGCCACGGTCACCAAAGAGCTGAACACTGAGATCACCTACTACGCCCAAACGCCCAGCGGCGAGCAGGATCGGGCAACAGTGTTCGTCACAGTGCACCCGCAGCCCTCGGAAGAGGACAAGAACGCCCCACCGGAGCCCTCCTCCATCGAGACCCGCGCGGTCTCCGGTGACACCATCACCATCCCGATCCCCAGTTCAGGCCAGGACCCGGACGGGGATTCCGTCTGGCTTCTCAGCCTCGCCGCCGGACCTCAACGGGGCGCCGGACCTCAACGGGGCAGGATCCTGGGTTTCACCCCCGAAGGCATCACTTATCAAGCGTTCCCCACCGACGACGCCAACGGCACCGACACTTTCAGCTACGTGGTGGCTGACAAGTTCGGGGGCACGGGGACGGGCATCATTCGGGTCGCCGTCGTTCCGCCCGGGCAAACCCAGCCGCCGGTGGCGGTCGACGATCAGGTCACGGCGCAGCCAGGAGCCGTTGTGACCGTGGATGCGCTCGCGAACGATTTCATCGCAACCAGCGACAAGGTGGCTGTCAAGCCGCTGAAGAACCCGCCCGCCGGTGTCACGTTGCTCGGCGAGCAGGGCCCCCTGTCGGTGACGGTGCCCGCTGACAAGGCCGAGCCCGTCAAGGTTTCCTACGTGCTGAAGGGGAACGCCGACGTCACCACGACCGGGGTGGTCGCGGTGACCGGAAAGGCCGGCTACATCAACCCGCCCCGGGTGCGCGACGAGGTGGCAACCACCACCGACGGTAAGACCGCAGTGGCGGATGTGCTGGCCCACGCCTGGGATCCGGATTCCGACAAGTCGGCCCTGAGGGTCACTGTGGCCGACCCCTCGGCCACGGTGGCGGGCGGTGTGGTCACCGTTCCGGTCACCACCCAGGTTCAGGTGATCAGCTATCAGGTCGCCGATCCCGCCGACGACGGGGTCGCCGCCGGGTTGATCTACGTCCCGGCGGCCGGCGGGGGGGTTCCCTACGCCCATGGACTGGTCACCCTCGACCAGGGCACGAAGAAGACCATCAGTCTCGCGGAGTACGTGACTTCTCCGCGGGAGCGACCAGTCCGGATCACGGTGGAGTCGTCGATGTCGGCCGCGCCGTCGAAGCACCTCAAGGTGACTCTTGGCCGTTCCATGACGGACTTCACGCTGGAACCGGACGAGGGGTACGTCGGGCCGGCATCGGTGACGATGGAGGTCCTCGACGCCGAGTCGCTCAATGGCGATGGCCTGAAGGCTGTGGTATCGATCCCGGTTCAGGTCGGCCCGATCACCCCCGTCCTGCGTTGCCCCCAGGAACCGCAGACGATCCGGATCGGCCAAGTGGGCAAGGACATGGACTTGGCCAGTTTGTGCCACGTCTGGACCGCCAACCCGGCGGACGCCGCCACCGTGACGTTCACGGCCGAGTGGAAGACACCGATCGACCGCGTCAGCCATACCCTGAGCGCCGACGGACGCTCGCTGGCGTTGGTGGCCGGCGTGGATGCGCCGAAGGACCGCGGCAGCCTGACCATCGGAGTCGCCGGGTCGAGCGCTTCGCAGGAATTGCCCGTGCTGGTGAAGAACGCCCCACGTCCTCGCCTTGGAGCGCAAACCGCTGAGGGCAAGCAGGGCGACGCCATCACCGGCACCCTCCCGGAACTGGACAGCCTCATCGAGGTGGACCGTCAGGACACCCTGGTCAGCCTGGTTCCCAAGAACGATGCGGCCAGGTCAGAGGCCACCTCAACGATCACGCAACCCATGACCTGGTCGGTGACTCCGAGCGCGACGTTCTCCGGCACGCTCGAGTACACCCTCACCGTCAGCGATACGGCCAACGTGGCCAACCTCGACCGGCAGACCCAGGTCGGCCTGACGGTCTCGGTCTACGGCAAGCCTGATGCGCCGGGCGCTCCCCGCCCCGGGAAGGTCGCCCAGAATCATGCCGAAACCTTGACGTGGACGAAGCCGAAGGACAACGGGGCGCGGATCGAGAAGTACGTCGTCTCCAACGATGTCGACGGTACGACATGGGAGAGCCAAACCCCGAACGTCACCGCGAAGCCCCTGAAGAACGCGCAGCCGTATCACTTCCGCGTGCAGGCCTGTAACAAGGCCGGCTGCAGCGATTTCGGACCTCCTTCGATCACGGTCACCCCCGATCAGGCGCCGACCCAGGTGCAGGGATTCAAGGCCAGCAATCCGATGGACAAGAAGATCACGCTGTCGTGGCAGCCGGTGACGGGAACCGACTTCACCCCGGTCACGTCGTATCTGATCAAGTGGCCGTCGGGGTCGAAAGTTGTGAGCGCCGGTCAATCGACTGTCACGGTGTCGGGGACCGCCAATGTGGAGACGACCTTCTCGATCTGGGCACGCAACCACAACGACCAATGGATCTCGAAGAAGGCGGCGACGACGAAGGGTTGGCCCACGGGATATCCATTGGATTTCACCATCAATTCCACGGTGAATGCCAACCTGGAAACCGATGAGCCCAGCGTTGAGATCTCTTGGAGTCCGGCGGACCCCAACGGAAAGGGCCCAACCACGTACAAGGTCTTCGACTCCGGCTCCGCCACCGCATGCCAGGGAATCACCGCGACGTCCTGCCGGATCGGAAGCACAAGCCTCGATGGTGCCACCCATGACTTCGTGGTACGGGCGTCGAACGCCTATTTCGAAGACAAGACCGAGGCCTCGTTATCCTGGAAGGCCACCGGAAAGCCAGCGGCCTTTTCAGGCAACGACGTCACCCCGACCGGCGTGGACGGCACCTTCATGCTGGAGGGCGGCACACCCCGCTCCCGAGGCGCCTCGGCCGTCTTCACCGTGCAGTTCAATGGAAAGACATTCACCTCCAATGTCGATCCGGACGGCGGGCCACTTGAGGAGGAGTTCAGCGGCGCTCCCGATGGAGTCAGCAGCAACGTCGTCCTCAAGCTATGCAATGAACTGGACGCCTGCTCCAGTCAGAGCCTCGCGGTCACGACCTACGGAGACACCACGGCTTTGTCGGCAGACCAGGGCAGGGGGCCGGACGGAACGGTAGTTCACCTTCAGGTCTCGGTCAATCCGAACGGTAAGCGCCGACAGATCCGGATCAACGGCAGCAACACCACTTCGACCGGCTCGCAGGACGGTCTCGAAACTCACACCTTCGATTACGATCTTGGCGGCTATAGCCAGAAACGTACGTTCGAGGTGGAAGTCGAGAGCAACGATGGTTGGCTGAAGGCGACGAGGGAGCTCCAATCTGCCCCTCCGCCGCGGAGTGTGACGATCGGGAAGAGTTCGCAGACGGTGTCGGGCTGCGCCTACTACGGCGGCGGGAATTGTCCGAAGATCACGATCGACACGCACGGGTTCAGCGGCTCCTACGCTTGCGAATTCTTCCGAGAGGATGAATCTGCTCCCTGGTTCTCGGCACTGCACTACACCGGTGATCGCTCCGGAACGGCGAACGCGTGGTTCGGTTACGACGCAACGGTCTACGTGAAATGCGACGGAGTGGAATCGAATCATTTCCCATGGTAGAAGCACGTCACTCCATGAACTATTTCGACCGAAAGGCATCATGAGACGAGAACAACTGGGCTGGCGGCACTCTGCCGCAATCCTTGGGATTGCCTTGGCGCTGGGGGGAGCCCTCGCCGCCTGCTCGAGTCCGGCCCAGCCGGCGCCCAGCGCGGCTGGATCAACGCCGCCGAGCGCGTCGACCGTTGCCACGGAATCGGTCCCGGCTGCCGCAAGGTCCGTGACCATCGGAAAGAGTAGCGAGTTAGTGGCGGGCTGCACCTACTACGGCAGCGGAGACTGTCCGAAGATCACGATCGACACGCACGGGTTCAGCGGCTCCTACGCTTGCGAATTCTTCCGAGAGGATGAATCTGCTCCCTGGTTCTCGGCACTGCACTACACCGGTGATCGCTCCGGAACGGCGAACGCGTGGTTCGGTTACGACGCCACGATCTACGTGACCTGCGACGGCGTGGAATCGAATCATGTCCCGTGGTGACGCTTCACCAAGCTCCTCGCCGTCCAGCACGGTGAAGGACTCAGCACAAGGTTCGATCGAATGAGGGGTACCGAATCATGAGCATCACGAATGAGCAGGCGGCGTGGTTCGCCAAGACGTTCGATCAGTTGGTCGCCAACGTCGAACTGGCCATCCGGGGGAAGACCGAGGTGATTCGGCTGGCGCTGACCTGCATGCTGAGTGAGGGTCACCTGCTGCTCGAGGACAACCCGGGCACGGGCAAGACCGTCCTGGCCAAGGCCCTGGCCAACACCGTCCAGGGCAGCCACAGCCGGATCCAGTTCACCCCTGATCTCCTTCCCTCCGACGTGATCGGAGTGACGGTCTACGACCAGCACAAGCAGACCTTCGACTTTCACAAGGGTCCGATCTTCGCCACCGTCGTCCTGGCCGACGAGATCAACCGGGCGTCACCCAAGACCCAGTCGGCACTCCTGGAGGTCATGGAGGAGAGCCGGGTGACCGTCGACGGGGTCGCCCACGGCGTGGGCCGTCCGTTCATGGTGATCGCGACCCAGAACCCGATCGAGCAGGCCGGCACGTACCGGCTGCCGGAGGCGCAACTCGACCGCTTCCTGATGAAGTCCTCCATCGGTTACCCCGACCACGACGTGGCGATCGAGTTGATGTCGCAGGCGGCCAACCGGGATCGGGCAGCCCAGGTCGGCCCGGTGATCGCTGCCCACGCCGTTGCGCAAATGAGTTCCTTCGCCAACGAGGTCCATGTTGACCGGGCGATCCTCGCCTACGTGAGCGAGTTGGCGTCGGAGTCGCGGCGACACGGGCACGTGAAGGTCGGGATCTCGATGCGAGGGTGCCTGGCCTACATCAGGGCTGCCAAGACGTGGGCCGTTTCGCAAGGGCGTGAGTACGTGCTGCCGGATGACATCAAGGATCTTGCGGTGCCGCTGATGAGTCACCGGCTCATCCTCAACGCTGAGGCCCAGTTCTCCGGGGTCACCGTCGAGCGAGTGGTGGACGACCTGCTCGCTGCGGTCGCCGCGCCGGCCGACCGGATTCGCTGATACCGAGGAACAGGACCAGCCCCGCCATGGAAGATCGCACCGTCCTTCGTGCGGAGCGCGTCGTCGCGCCCGTCGAGGCGCCTCCGGCTGCGCAGCCCCGTCGGCCCCGGCGGGCGCCCTGGGCGTCCGCGAAGGTGCTGCTGGGGCGAATGGCTGGCTGGTGGGGTGCCTTCGCGGCGCCCGTGATCGACCTGATTCGTCCTCACTTTCGCAGGGCCATGGCGGCGTTGGCTGTCGTGTCCGGCCTTGGCTGGTCGGTGGTGGTGCTCGCCCTGCTCGCTTGGGTCGTGGCGGTGCGACTGGGCTGGCTCGAATTCGCGTACCTGTCCGCGGTGCTCCTGCTGGTGTTCGCCCTGAGCCTGCTCTTCACCGTTGGACGGCTGCGACTCGACGTTGATCTCGACCTGGAACCCCGGAGGGTCAGCGTGGGAGAGTCTGCCGCGGCGCAGCTGCACGTCGTCAACGAGGCGAGCGCGCCACTCCTGCCCCTGGGGCTGGAGCTACCCGTGGGGCAGGCGGTGGCGCGGTACACGTTGCCGTTGCTGGCGCCCAAAGCCGACCACACCGAGATCGCGTTGATCCCCACCCAACGACGCGGGGTCGTCCTGGTCGGTCCGGTGACGACCCAACGCGGAGACCCGTTCGGAGTGGCGCGTCGGGAGGTGAACTGGACGGAACAGCTCGAGATGTTCATCCACCCCCCCACAGTGGCGTTGGAGCCGCTGGGTTCGGGTCTGTTGCGTGACCTGGAGGGGCACACCACCAACGACGTCTCCCTGAGCGACCTGGCCTTCCACACCCTGCGTGAATACGTCCCAGGGGACGACCGCCGCTACATCCACTGGCGTTCGTCGGCGAAATTGAGTTCCGCGAGTGGCGCGGGGACCTTTCTGGTCCGCCAGTTCCTGGACACTCGACGCTCCCACGTCGCGGTCGTCGTTGACGTCAATCCCGCCTCCTACGGCAGCGAAGCGGACTTCGAAATGGCCATCTCGGCCGGGGCCTCGGTGGCCGTCCGCGCGCTGATCGACGAAATGGACCTCACCGTGGTGTGCGGAGACCACGTGGCGGTGCAGCCGCCGGTCTTCGGTGCTCTGGACACCTTCTCTCGGGCCGAACTGGGGGAGCGCAGCCTCGCCGCTTCGGCCGGGCAGGTCCAGCGTCTTGCGCCGGATGTCAGCGTCGTCGTGCTCTTCACCGGATCGCAGGCGACCGTCACCGAGTTCCAGCAGGCTCGCAGCTACCTCTCCCGGGAGGTGAACACCCTCGTCGTCCAGGCACATGGCGGCAGCGCCATGTCGTTGCGAGAGCTTGGCGGCATGCGGGTGCTCGGCATCGGGGACCTGTCGGACCTGCCTCGAGTGCTGTCAGGAGGATCGGTCCAGTGAGAATCATTGATCCGTCGGCCGAGAGTTCGACGGGGGGCCGGACGGTCACGATGACCGCGCGACTCGTCGCGCTGCGGCCTTCAGCAGCCGACGTCTTTGACGCACTGTTCCTGGTCGGGCTCGTGATGCTGGCCATCCTCGGCTTCGCCACCAGCTTCGATTCTCCGCGGTACCTGATTGTCGCCCTCGCCGGAGTGCTGCTCGGCGTTCTGGCCGCGCATCTGGCCAACGTGCTGCGCTGGCATTGGCTCAGTGTGATCGCCATGGGTGCGGCTGCCTACCTATTGCTGGGCGGCGCGATTGCGCTGCGAGACGATCTCATCCTGGGTGTGATTCCGTCGGTGGCCACCCTTACCGGGCTGTCCGCCATCACCGTCAACGGGTGGAAGGAACTGCTGACAACGTTGCCGCCGGTGGCAGGTGACGGGCCGTTCGTGGCGTTGCCGTATCTGCTCGCCGTGATCGCCGGGGCCGGGGGATTCTCGATCGCTCGGCGAACCCGCTCGATCTGGCCCGCGCTGATGCTGCCGACCGGTCTGCTGGCCGGGGTCACCCTGTTGGGCACCTACCAACCCGCGGCCGGCCTTCCCCCCGTCCAGGGATTCGGCTTCGCGGCCTTGGCCTTCGGCTGGCTGGCAGTCCGGTGGCATCGACGCCGGCGGCTTATCGGTACCGGGTCGACCAATCTCACGCGGGTTATCTTGGGCGCGGGGGTCTTGGCGGTCGCGATGGCAGGGTCGTTGGTGCTCGGCCCCGCGTTGCCGGGGGTGAGCGGCTCCCAGCGCGTGGTGCTGCGGACGTACGTCCAACCGCCGGTTCAGCTCCCCTCACTGACGAGCCCTCTGGTGGGCTTCCGTAAGTACAGCGGCGAGGGACCGAAGAGTTACTACGACGTGGATCTGCTGCAGGTGAACGGCGTCGCCGAGAAGTCCCTGCTGCGCATCGCTGTGCTCGATGACTATTCAGGCACGACCTGGAGCGCGACAGCTGGTGGTTCAGGGGCGGCCTTCACCGGCTTCCAGCGCCTTGGCTCCCAGATCCCAGCGCGGACCGTGGGGGAGGCCAGTGCCGCCACGATTACCGTCCAAGCCGGGTACGCGAGTAACGCCGATCTCGCCGCGTGGGTCCCCAGCCTGGGACAGACCGTCTCGTTGGCCTTCGAGGGGGACCAGGCCAAGCAGCACGCGCGGCAACTCCGGTACAACCTGTCGACCGGTCAGGGATTGGTGGCTGACTCCCTGGATGCGGGCGACAGCATCCAGCAACGTGGAGTGCCGTTGGCGGTCGTCGCCAACGAGCCCCTCGCCCCTGGCGGCACGCCCGTCGTCAGCGACGCCTCGTTCGCCGTCCTCGCCCCCGGGCTTGCGAAGCTCACCGGCTCGGACGGGACGGCGTGGGAGCAGCTCACGCGCGTCATGGCTGGCCTGAAGAATGGGGCCTACAGCGACGGGACGCTTCCGGGTGAAGAGCGATTCCGGCCGGGACACGGCTTGAACCGCCTCCGGATGTTCCTGAGCGAGGACCAACTGGTGGGAAGCGACGAGCAATACGCGGCGGTGCTCGGTCTGGCGGCGACTCAACTCGGCTACCCGGCCCGGGTCGTCTTCGGTGCCATCGTGCCAGCCGGCGGGATGGTCCAGGGCAACGACATCAGCGCCTGGGTGGAGATCCAGGCAGGGGACGGATCCTGGGTCACGATCCCGCCGGACTCGTTCATTCCCTCCAAGCGCCCCGAGAAGATTCCTCCCGAGACGTCCGAGGACGCGGCCGCGGTGGTGGTGCCACCCCCGAACCCGGTCCGTCCCCCAGGCGCCTTCGACTCCCAATTCGAGCTCGACTCCCGGATCTTCAACACAGGGAATCCGACGCTCGCCTGGATCCTGGGCATCCTCATCGGCGTGCTGCGCTGGATCGGGCCACCGCTGCTGCTGATACTGCTGGTGGTCGGCGGGATCACCGGCGCCAAGGCGCTGCGGCGCCGCCGCCGCCGAACCCGTGGCGCGCCGACGACCCGGATCGCCGGGGGCTGGAGTGAAGTTGTCGATCTGGCCCGAGATCTGGGGCACGCAGTGCCCTTGGTCGCGACCCGCCTGGAGCAGACGCTGGCCGTCGGGCGGGCCGACCTCGTGCCGGTCGCTCAGGCGGCAGACCGCGCCATCTTTGGAGTGGGAGATCCAACCCCCGAAGCGGCGGCCAGCTACTGGGCGTCGGTCGAGACCACCCGGAAGGCGATGATCACCCCGCTCAGGGGTCGCCATCGCTGGCTCGCCCGGCTGAGCCTGAGGTCGCTGCTGCCGGCGAAACTCGTTCCGCAACCGAAGCTCCCGCGTTGGAGTCCATTCGGGCACCGCGTTGCGCGCACGGATGCCACGATGTCCCGAGTGCCATCGAGGGAGGACGGGTTGTGACGACGTTGCCGACGTGGCCCTACCTTCTCGATACCGTCCCCGCGACCAGGGGGTCTCGCCTGGTCCGGACGCTGCTGTGCGGCGCTTTCGTCCTGATCCCTGGCTGGTTGCTGGGCGCGATGGCACTGTCGTTTCTCGGTGATGCCGTGCCTGAGGACGCCTTCACGCGCGCGTGGTGGTATGCGGCCGCCATCTCAGCCGGCGTCGGTCTGGTGGCCTTTGTCGGCGCTGGATGGGCGGCCCTGGCCGGTCGCGCCGTCCCTGACTTCGTGCTGGGACTCCGCACGGTTCAGGTGGAGACTGGGGGTCGGCCGGGCTGGCGAGGGGTGGGACGCGCCAGCGTCATGGGGCTCATGGGAGTCCTCTCGGCAGGCACGATTCCCCTTGTGCTCGCACTCGTTGCGCGGGACGAAGACGGTCGCAGTTGGCAGGACCGTTGGGCGGGGCTGGCCGTCATCGACCTCCGCCTGGGTCGCGATGTGGCACTCCACCCCGTCACGGCGGCAGAATTGGCGTCCCGATTCGCCCCTGTGAAAGAGCCCCGACCGGCCATCATCCAGGTGCGGCCTTCGGGGCAACGGCCCGTTCCGTCCCCCGTGCCGGCTGCGCCCCCCATCCCACCACGTCGGACCGGCGACGTCCGGCCGTCCGCACCACCGGCCATGCCGGCGGGCGCGACCGTCCCGCCGCAGCCGACGTGGGTGCTGCGCTTCGACACCGGGCAGACCCACGAGCTCAGGTCCCTGGCACTTCTCGGGCGCCAGCCGTCCGCCCGGACCACCCATCCAGGGGCCGACTTGGTGGTCGTCGATGACCCGTCGCGCACCATCTCGGCGACCCACCTGGCGGTGCGCGCGAACGAGGTGGGGGTGTGGGTCGAAGATCTCGGCTCCACCAATGGCAGCGAAGTCGTCCTGGCGAACGGACGAGTCAAGGATCTGGCAGTCCGGGCACCGGCCTCCATCGACGCCGGTGCCCGAGTGCGGTTCGGCGACCGGGTGATGCGGATTCAGCGCGTCGGGGCCCAGCAGGGAGCGAACCGATGAAGGGCGTGACCTGGTATCCCGGAGCCGGCTGGGGGGTGGTCGGGCCCCAGGCCTTTGCATGGCTGTCACCGGCCTGGGCGTCGGCGGAGGTGGCGTCCCTTCACGCACTCCTGGCTGCGAACTCAACCCCTGACCACGTGGTTGCCTTTCTCGAGTCCCAGGGAGTGGCTGACCGGGGCTTCGCCCTGGTCAGTAACGGGCAGCGACGGGTCTTGCTGACCGTGGGGGTACCTGCCCGCGCCACCGGAGGCGGCGGCGTTCGCGACTTGAAGGGTGCGAGGGGGCGGGCCGAAGCGTGCGACCTCCCGGACGGCTGGTCGGCCGCGGTGGGCGAGTGCGAATCGGCGCCGGGCCTGCCTCTTGCCGACGGGGTGACGCAGTGTGGGGGCCTCGCCTGGGGAATCGATGCCGCCGTCGCCGAGGTCGGCCAGGAACCGGCTCCGCCGGCGGATTCCGTCCCCCCACCGCCCGCACCGAACCACCACCCACAGCCGGTTCCTGAACCTCCCGACCTGTCAGAAGCGAACCCCTTCGCCGACCTGTGGGGGCAGACCATGCGGCGCCCGGTCGAGGCGGCTGCGGTGCGGCACGTCCGAGACCATGACCGCCCCGACGACGACGGCTCGACGGACACCCCGAGGCTGCCGGGGACGGAGCCAGCCTCAGGGATCGGTTCGGCACCGATCGCGCCGCTGCCCCCGTCCCCGGCCCCGCGGGATGCCGCGCCGGCGGACCCGGTCAGGCCGGCACGGGTGCCCGCGCAGCGCGCTCGGCCGGTCGGCGACGCGACCCTGATCACCGCTTTGGTCGATGAAGCCTCCGACCTGGACGGCTTCGGCCGGGTCGTCTCAGTGGACGGTGCGCAGGTGGAGATTCGGGGCACCGTGGTGATCGGACGCGCGCCGTCCGGTCTGTCGGACGAGGCCTGCCAGACACTGCGGGTTCCCAGCCCGGATCGAAGCGTTTCGAGGAACCACGTGGTGTTGCGTGTGATGGACGGGCTGGTGTTCGGCTGCGACCTGGGCAGCAACAACGGCACCACGCTCGTCCGACACGGTCAGTCGGCCGTCCCGCTGCCACAGGACCCCCCGCGCCGACTGCGGCACGGGGACGTGCTCGATTTGGGGCTGGGATGCACCGTCCGCCTGGTCGGGCTGCCATGAGGTCCGCGCGAGGGGAGCTGTTGTCATGATGCTGGTGGAACTCGAAGGCGGGCCCTTGGGTCCGGATGAACTCCGGGTCGAGTTCGCGGGCGAATGGTATTCCCCCGCAATAGACGAGCAGTTCGTGATCGGGCGTGAAGGTGACCTGGCGATCGACGACAACCCGTACCTGCATCGCACCTTCTTGAGACTCGTGTTCGGCAACGGCCTGTGGTGGGTCACCAATGACGGAAGTCGACTGGCTGCAACCCTCTCCGACAGGGCTGGACGGATGCAGTCGTGGTTGGCGCCCGGGTCCCACGTCCCGCTCGTCTTTGCCCACATGTGCCTGACGTTCTCGGCCGGATCAACGACCTATGAAGTGAACCTGTTCACCTCGAGCCCGGCCTTCTCGCCGACGCCGGTCGCCGTCCCCTACACACCAGGGGACGCCACCATCGGTCAGGTCCCGCTGACGCCGGCCCAGAAGCTGCTGATCCTGTCGCTGGCTGAGACGCGACTGCGCCGACCAGGCTCAGGCGCGGTCGAGGTGCCGTCCTCCACGGACGCCGCCAAGAGGCTCGGCTGGGCGCTCACCCGGTTCAACCGCAAGCTCGACAACGTCTGCGACAAGTTCGACCGGATCGGGGTGGACGGGCTGCGCGGCGGCGCCGACGGCTACGCCGTCAACCGTCGGGTGCGGTTGGTCGAGTACGCCGTGACGTCCCTGCTTGTCACGGCCGCCGATCTCCCGTTGTTGAATGCCGAAGCAGCGGCGAATGTCATCTCGCAGCAGAGGAGCGGTTCGTGAAGCTCAAACTCACCGTCAATCGCAAGGGCCAGCGACATGATCTTCTGGTCACGGCCGACGGCACGGCGACGGTGGGAGACATCGCTGCGGCGCTGGCGGCTGCACACCCCATTCAGCCCGGCGACCCCGTCGATCCGCATACGGTGAGCTTGCGCGCCCTCGACAGGGCGAACGCTGGCAACGGGCGGCTTATCGATTCGGCAACGTCCCTGATTGATTCGGGGCTCAGGTCCGGCATGCAGGTCGAGGTCATCCCGGCAACGGCAGCGGCCGGAAAGCAGGCTGTGGGGGCCGCAGTCCTGCGAATCGTGGCTGGGCCCGGGGCCGGCAGGGAAGTGTCCCTGCCCTTCGGCTCTTCGCTGATCGGTCGTAGTTCCAGCAATGACGTCGTGCTAGCTGACGAGTTGGTGTCCAAGGTGCATGCCCGGGTCACCATCGGCGACGGAGTCGAGATCATCGACCAGAATTCGGCCAACGGCGTCCTGATCGGTGGGCAACGGGTGGGGCGGCTTCCGGATCGGCCCCGACGACGTCGTCACCATGGGTGACACGCAACTCACCATCGTCCAGGTCCGACGGTCGGGGCTGGAGAACCTGACCACGACCGACATTCCGTTCACGCGCTCGCCCACCGTTCTCCCGCGACTTGCAGAAACAGAGATCGAGCTCCCCGCGGCTCCGAAACCCCCCGACAAACAACGCTTCCCGCTGCTGGCCATGATCGCGCCGCTGGTCATGGGGGCAGTCATGTTCCTCACGACAAGGAATCCCCTCAGCGTGGTGTTCGTGGCGCTCAGCCCGATTCTCATAATCGGGAACTACATCGATCAGAAGCTTCGTTCCCGCCAACAGTTGCGCGATGCCATGCTGGTCTTCGAGTCGAACCTTGAGAGGATTCGTCAGGAGCTCAGAACTGCGCACGAAAAAGAGCGGGCGGCCCTGATGATGATTCATCCGAGCGTGGCCGACTCATGGTTATCGGCCGCCAGCCTGGGATCAGTGCTGTGGTGGCGGCGCGCCGAGCACCCGCAGTTCCTCCAGTTGCGGCTAGGCCTCGGTGAGATCGCACCGCACGTTGTCCCGAAGCTGCCTAGTGCGCGCGAAGGACTGGCAGACTGCGAGGCGCGGCTCACAGCGGCCGCCGCGGAATTTGCCGTCCTCGACGACGCACCGGTCATCGCCGACCTGCGCTCGTGCGGTTCCCTTGGCCTGTGTGGCGATGCGGCGGTGCTGGAAGGTGTTGCCCGTGGGATTGTGGTCGAACTCATCTGCATGCATTCCCCCGCGGAGGTGTCGGTGGCCTGCCTCACCTCTCGAGTTGGGTTGTCCCGCTGGCGATGGCTGCAATGGACGCCGCACACGTCCTCGCCACATTCGCCCTTGTCGGGTGTCCACCTGGCGTCAGACGCCGCGACCGGTGAGTTGCTCCTGGCTCAATTGGAGGAATTGGTTGACGCCCGGGCAGGCTCCCCAGCCCCTGCACCGCGTGGCCCCGTTTCGGACGAGGAGCAGGTCCAGCAGCCCACGCTACCGAGTGTGGTCGTCATCGTGGACGAGGTGACGGTTGATCAGCCACGTCTCACTCGGATTGCCGAGCGGGGTCCGGACGTCGGGGTCCACCTCATCTGGTGCGCTGCTTCGAGGTCAGGGATACCGGCCGCCTGCCGGAGCTATCTGGAGGTGGCTCCCGCTGGCTCACTGGTGGGACAAGTTCGACAAGGCGAGACCACGACGCCTGTGCGCGTCGAATCAATCGATGCCAGCGTGGCTGACCAGCTTGGACGGATTCTCTCCCAGTCCACGACGCAGGGTGCCGGTGGAGGATGCCTCCGACCTGCCGCGATCAGTGTCACTCTTGGCGTTGACTGGTCAGGAAATGGCGACGAGTTCTGATGCAGTTGTCGCCCGGTGGCGGGAGAACCAGTCCCTGATTGACCGACGCCCAGGTGCGGTGCGGCAACAGTTGAGACTGCCGGTGAGCCTGCGAGCCGTCGTCGGCCATTCTGGGTCGGACGTCTTCACGCTCGACTTGCGCTCCCAGGGGCCACATGCGCTGGTCGGCGGTACGACTGGCGCCGGTAAGTCGGAGTTCTTGCAGGCTTGGGTGCTGGGCATGGCTGCCGCACACTCCCCCGACCGGGTGACCTTCCTCTTCGTCGACTACAAGGGCGGTGCGGCCTTCGCCAAGTGCTTGGAGCTACCCCACGTGGTTGGCCTTGTAACCGACCTTTCCCCATACTTGGTTCGACGGGCCTTGACGAGTCTCCGGGCGGAACTGCGCCACCGCGAGCACCTACTGAACCGCAAAGGGGCCAAGGACCTTGCGGAGCTTGAGAAGCGCGGCGACCCCGACTGCCCTCCGAGTCTGGTGATTGTGGTGGACGAGTTCGCTGCACTCGTCGGAGAGGTGCCTGAGTTCGTCGACGGTGTGGTGGATGTGGCACAGCGCGGTCGGTCGCTGGGCCTGCACCTGATCCTTGCAACCCAGCGACCCGCCGGCGTGATCAAAGACAACCTTCGGGCGAACACAAACTTGCGAGTGGCTCTTCGTATGGCGGACGAGCATGACTCGTCCGATGTTCTCGGTGAGAAGACTGCGGCGTTCTTCGACCCGGCCATACCGGGTCGAGGTGCCGCCAAGACGGGACCGGGGCGAGTTACGCAATTCCAAGCCGGCTACCCGGGCGCCAAGACACCACAGGCAGCCATCGCCGCATCGGTCGAGATTGAGGAACTCAGCTTTGGGGTCGGGGTTCTCTGGCGGGTGCCGGAACGGGCCGCAAATCTCGATGATATCGAGACCGACATCGACCGCCTCGTGGCGACAATGTCTCGAGCGGCCAAAATGGCAGCTGTCCCGGCACCCAGAAAGCCCTGGCTCGAGGCATTGGCGCCCACCTACGACCTGTCCAAGCTCGATCAGCGGCGTGACACCGAACTGGTGCTTGGGGTTCTGGACGATCCGGCGAACCAGCGACAGCGTGTCGAGTTCTTCCGTCCGGACGTGGAGGGCAATATCGCATTCTACGGCGCCGGCGGTTCCGGCAAGACGACCGCGCTTCGTTCGCTTGCGATCGCGGCTTCGATTACGCCGCGATCAGCGGGGGTACATGTATATGGGATCGACTTCGCCGGTGGCGGGCTCGGGTTGCTGGAGCCGTTGCCCAACGTCGGTTCGGTCATCGAGGGCGCGGACGAGGAGCGCATCTTGCGGCTCTTTCGCTGGTTGCGAGCCGAGGCAGACAGCCGTGCTGCCCGGTACACGGCTGCCAAGACCGCGACAATATTCGAGTACCGACGTGTATCGGGCAACCATGCTGAGCCACGGATCCTCGTGCTTATCGACGGCATCGGTACCTTCCGCACTGATTATGAAGCTTCCGCAGACCGGCAGGCCATCCTCACGATGTTCCAACAACTGCTGGTGGACGGACGTGGGGTCGGGATCCACTTCGCAGTAAGCGCCGACCGACCGGCGGCACTGCCGGTCTCATTCGCAAGCGCCTTTCAGCGTCGAGTCGTCCTGCGACAGTCAGATGACGATGGCTATCGCTATCTTGATCTGCCCCGGGATGTGCTCTCGCCGACATCCCCACCCGGACGTGCCATGCAAGTGGGATTGCCCCAAGAACTGCAGCTTGCAATCCTGGGGGACAGCGTGAACGTAGCTGCGCAGTCCCGCATGATTGAGCAGTTGGCGTCCTTCCTTTCCGGTTTGGATGGACCTCGGCCCGCTGAGGTTCGTCGACTTCCGCTGGAGATCTCGGCCAGATCGATGCCGGCGAGCGTACGAGGAAGACCGGTCTTAGGGGTTGCCGACGAGACCCTGGCCCCGATTGAGTTCGCCCCAGCCGGCACCGTGATGATCTGGGGCGCGGCTCAATCAGGCCGCACTAATGCACTTGCCTGGTTCGCGCATTCGCTTCGTTCCTGGCGTCCGGACATTGTCCGGGCGCACCTGTCTGCGCGCCGGTCGCCGCTCACGTCCTACCCGTTGTGGGACTTCAGCGTGGGTGCGATGAACCCATTCCCATCGCCCAATGCATCATTGATACTATTGTTCATTTATCGGCAGAACGGCGAGGCAAGACCTCGCAGGAGCGAAGGGAATCTACTATGAGCCAGTCCTACTACGGGATGGACATCACTGAAGTCCGGAGTCTGGCGACTCAGCTGGATCAGAAGGCGGAGGAGATCGAACAGATCATCACCGCGATCGGCACGAAGTTGGGGACAACCCAGTGGGCGGGACCCGATGCGTTCAAGTTCCGTTCTGATTGGGAGGGCCCCCTGACAGGCCAGTTGCGTCAGGTGAGTTCGGTGCTGCGAGAAACTGCCACCAACGCGAGGACCAATGCGACTCAGCAGGAGCAAGCCAGCGCGTGACCTTGGGCTCGTGGGTGGGGCGTCCGCGCTCCACCCCAGCTTGCGGTTCGAGCAGGCGATGGGGAACGGCGCGCAGCAGCGCAGCGGACCGCAAGAAGGAAGCAACACGAGGGAAGGACCTCGTCAGAACTACGGGGGCAACAGAAAGATGAGCCAGTTCTCTGAACTGGGCTTCAGCCAGGAACAGTGCTTCAGGCATCACCTCAATGCAAACCCGCCCTCACTTGCACCACTATCCTGAAACGAGGTTGAAATGAGTGAGTTCTTCGGCGCTTCGGCCGATGACCTGCGTGCATTGGCCACTCTGGCCAAGAGGCAGAGCGAGCGTATCGAAGACGAGGTCATCCGAGGACTGGACCTGCAGATCTTGATGAGTTCCTGGACCGGCCATGACGCAGAGGACTTTCAATCCCAATGGCGATCGTCGCTGGTCCCGATGCTGCGCGGTGTTGTTGCGGCGCTTTCGGCCATGCACGACACGCTTCAGTCCGAAGCTCTTGAGCAGGTGCTGGCCAGCCTGGACTCGGGCAGCGGTTCGTCTGGGACCTCGGTTGACCCTGACTTCCTGCGGGCGCTCCGAGGTCTTCAGGGCATCACCACCCCACAACTGCCGGACCGACTGGTA
The DNA here is from genome assembly GCA_016717345.1 of Propionibacteriaceae bacterium. Taxonomy (GTDB): domain Bacteria; phylum Actinomycetota; class Actinomycetes; order Propionibacteriales; family Propionibacteriaceae; genus Propionicimonas. Next base: position 1,508 of record JADKFR010000001.1, on the reverse strand, counting down.
GATCTGCTTTCGCGCGGATCATCGGTCGAGGGCACATTGATTGACCTGCTGAAAGTGGTCGGCGCGGGTGGCCTCAACCCCTTGACCTCGCTTCAGCAGGTGATGGCCAAAGTTGAGGTGGCCCCCGCTGGTGGGTTCGGTGTGATTCCTGGAGGCTTACAGATTTTGGCTGGTCTGGGCGGTATGGCCAACGATGGCAGCGATCCATTCGCCCAGTCGACCTTCGCCCAAGGGCTGCTGGGTACAGGTTCGTCGATCATCTCGGGCTCCGCTGGAAAGGTGCTGGGTGGAGCCGGCGGCATGCTCGGGGCATTCACTGATGGCGCGAAGGCGTACGAGAGCTTCAGTTCGGGAAGCATTGCTGGAGGGCTTTACGATTCGGCGCACGGATTGACCGCTGGGGCGGGCGTGTTCTTCCCGCCGGTGGGCTGGTGCTTGGGCGCTTGGGACGCCGGGGTCGCGATCGGCACCACCATCGGGTGAGACTGAAGTGTTCCAATCCAACCTCGACCAGAAGCCACCCAGATCGGTCTTGAGAAGGTGGGAGGCGACGCGACCAAACTAGTCGGAGCGCTACGAGGGTGTCCCTGGATTCTTCAACACCCAAGTGGACGCAATCGAGGCTTGGTTCCGCTGACACTAGGGTCACGACCTCAACGAAAGAAAGGTTCACTAGTGAAGTTCACCGCAGCAGAGTTGGATTTTCTACTGTCTGAAGACAGCGGCTGGCCGCCCCTTCGCGAAGCTTGGGGGCTGCGGCCGAGCGCCGAGCCGGCTGAGGCAAGATCGCACGGAGCACATCACGATCACGGGAGATCGCGGACGTCGTGGGGGGCGAGCTTGAGGTGAGTTCGGAAGCACTCGTCCTCGCTCGACGTCTCACACAACCGGCACATGTGTTCCAGTTGGTCGGTGTGGCCGGGGGCAGCGCTTCCCTCTCAACCTATCTACTTGGAGCCGACGGGAGTAGAACGATGACGAATGTCGTGGCACCTGGCGTCATGGAAATCGATGCGTTGAAGGCGGATGAGTCAGCTGGAGAACAGCTGGCAGCAATCATCACCGCAGCGTTGGAATCAAATGACGGGTCCTTCGTGCTCAGAGCGGTCACTGCCGAACCCGCGTTGGTGGTGAGCACCTCTCGGAGTGGCACTCAGTGGCGAGTCGGTGACTCCACCTGGAGCACAGCCGCGGAGTTTGAAGCGGAATTGGCGTTGGAGTTCGGGCGCCACTTCCCAAGAGCCGATGCCTGACTTGAGGTTGGAGCCCAGGACCGGGAGCGCGGTGCGAGCCTAGCGTCGCCTTCATCGCGGTGGCTGCTGCCCTGCGGACCACATGATCAGAAGGAGCCCGCCATGGGCTGTCAGACCTGCGGCTGTCAGCCCCCGGTAACCACGCCCAGGGCATTGGTCCGATGCTCGCCGAGAGTGGGGCATCCTGTTTGAGTCGGCGGGAGTCCAGGTCTGTCCGCCAACGGTCTCGATCTGCCAGACGATCTCGTCGCTTCC